>CANNCL010000001.1 GCA_947503155.1 uncultured Erythrobacter sp.
CAGCCCTGCTGCCAAACACCGCCTAGCCAAAAATTGCCCTGCTCTTTGAAGGGGCCAGCCTCGGCTACTCCCACGCCGGTGCTGTCAGTCTAATCGCAACTAGTCTCTGGCTGGCGCAGCTATCCCTTACCCAGCTGCAGTTCAGGCCATAAGGTTTTGCCACTCAGCCAAGGCGACTGAGCGGAAGGTCTTGTAGGTTTCTCTGTCGACGAGGTGACGTTGGGAGTTGAAGTGGTTGTGGACGTTGGCATGGACGGAAGCGAACTTCTGTAGCGATTTCATTCTTCGAAAACGCAGCATCGCCCGCTCTCTTCGTCGGAACGGCAGGTGGCTGTTTTCCGCCCGGTTGTTGGCCCAGCGACCCACCTCCTGTTTGCCGGTGTTACCAAGCTCTCGCATCGCAGCTTTGTACGAGGTGAGACCGTCGGTGGTGATCTCAGCGGGCGAACCGTGGCGCTTGAGCGCCTTCTTCATGAACCGTAGCGCAGCCTTCTTGTCTCGTGTCTTGGTGACGTAGCTTTCCAAGATCTCGCCCTCCTGATCGACCGCGCGCCATAGGTAGTGCAGCTCGCCGTTGATCTTCACGTAGACCTCGTCGAGGTGCCATTTCCACTGCCGGAAACCGCGCATCCTGCTCACTCGTTGGCGCTGCACATCGGCTGCAAACAACGGGCCGAACCTGTTCCACCAGTGGCCCACCGTCTCGTGGCAAATATCAATCCCGCGCTCGGCCAGCAGGTCCTCCACGTTCCGCAGCGAAAGTGGAAACCGGACGTACATCATCACGACCAGGCGGATGATCTCAGGTGATGAGTTGAAATAGCGAAACGGACTGGCTGGTTTGCGAGGTCTGGGCATCGCACCGCCCTACCCGATCAGGCACGTTCCGCTAACCGGTGCATTTGCTCTGACAGTGCCCAATTGCGGACGCTAGGAACTGGTTGCCCCTTGCCAAAAGCGGACTGAAAACAACTTAGGTTTGAATGGCTGGTAGTGGGGGTGGAAGCGGTCACTTCTGTGGTTTAACCGCTAGTGGAAGATCACCAAACAAGGTTGGAGCCCCACCAAATTGAGCCCCTTCAATTTCGAGCATCTTGAATTTGGTTTCTACGCCGCCTGGCGCTGAAAAGCCGGTAAGTTTGCCATTCGCACCAACAACACGGTGGCAAGGAACTATGATGGGGATAGGGTTGCGCCCGAGAACCTGTCCCACCCTTTGAGCAAAGAGCTTGTTCCCGAGTTGCAGGGCAACATCTCCGTAAGTGAGCGTCTCGCCAACTGGGATCGCGCGCGTGATAGCGTAGACCTTCGCTGTGAACGCATCGACTTCACCAAGGTCGCAGGCGACAAATGACAAATCTACTTTTTCACCGTCAAACAGCGCCGCGATTGATTGAATAGCGCGGTCAATGGCCGGTGGCGGGTTAGCTCTTTCTGCGCCGGTTCGTTTGACAATGCGGGCCGTCGTCGCGGCAGGTGTCTCTTCAGGCAAAGAGGCTGCGACGACCTTATCGCCGCGCCACGCAATGCAACAATCACCGATCGCCGTCGGGAAAAGAGCAAGGTTCACCATATCCAAAAACCCTAGCCCAATTCAGCCTGCGGCCCGCGTTCGAGCAATGTAGTCAAGACGATGTGGCTCTTTGTGTTGGTGACTTCGCCAAATTCGCGCATTCGCACCAAGAGCCTATCAAGGGCAGGTGCATCTGTGCATCGGGCCTTGATCAAAAGGCATGAGTCTCCAGCGACACTGTGAATTTCCTCAACATCTGCATCTTCATGCAGCTTGGCAAAGTTTTCTCGGGCAGCCGCGCCGGTATAGTTTACATGGATAAAGGCTAGAAACGGACGCCCAATCTTAGCACCATCCAGATCGATGGTGGCTTTGGTAATCACACCTGCGGCTTTCATTTTCTTCACCCGTTCGTGGACTGCCGGCGCTGAAAGGTGCACTATTGCCCCGAGGTCAGAATAGGATTGCGACGAGTCCTCAGACAGCGCGCTTAACAACTTTCGGTCAGTATCATCGATAATTAGGTCCGGAACCCGTTTCTGCTGAACGTGATTCGTATCTTTATCCATAAGCTCTAAATTCCTTGTAGCAGAATAACGTTCAGCCATATCCATATATGGCAATACAGAATTCAGCAATAGGAGGGTTTCTATGGAACTCGGAATCTATCTCATTTTCTTTTTCACCACCGCCGTGGTGATCTTTGTTCCGGGGCCTGCTGCAATCGCGATAGCAGCGCAAGGAGCGGGTAATGGCCACAAGCGCGCGGCCTACGGAACTTTGGGCGTAGCGTCTGCCAATGCGGTCTATTTCATTCTCTCCGCGTTGGGCATTGCATCATTGCTGATCGCATCGACGTTCATTTTTAATGTCATAAAATGGGTGGGCGTCGCCTATCTGGTCTATCTTGGACTATCGGCCATTTTCAGCAAAACTGGCGGCATTCGATTCCCGACAGGCAAGTTGCAATCCGCCTCCTCGCTATTTGGCAAAGGCTTTTTGGTGGAGTTTGCGAACCCAAAGGCGCTGCTATATTTTGCAGCGATACTCCCTCAGTTTCTCGATGCCTCAAGGCCCATCGTTCTCCAAATGCTCCTCATGGGCGGGACCACAGTCGTGCTCGATCTGATCGCATACAGTCTATACGCCTATGCCGGGGACCGGTTGACCAGTGGGCGCGTCAAAGAATGGATTGTCCGGCTGATCAACCGCGTAGCTGGCGGTGCTCTGTTGTTGGCGGGTGCCCGTATGGCGACCGTTTGAGCAGGCATCTGAGCTTACTTAGGCACGCGGACAGAAGGATCTGACATGACCGAGCTATTTCCACCCATCGAACCGTATGAAACGACGTTTCTGGATGTTGGTGACGGCCATAGGGTGTTTGTTGAACAGGCCGGCAATCCAGACGGCAAGCCCGTCGTGTATCTGCATGGCGGGCCTGGGGCAGGCAATTCTCCGGCAACGCGCCAACTTTTTGACCCCGAAATTTACCGGATTGTCCATTTCGATCAGAGAGGCTGCGGCAAGAGCACGCCGCATGCCTCGTTAGAAGCCAATACGACTTGGCATCTTGTCGGCGATATGGAGAAAATTCGCTCGTCTCTGAGAATTGATGCGTGGCAGGTCTGCGGCGGATCGTGGGGCAGCACATTGGCATTGGCCTATGCGCAATCCCATCCTGCTAGAGTGACAGAATTGATCCTTAGAGGGCTATTCCTCGACCGGAAAAAGGAAATGCGCTGGGCGATGCAAGAGGGACCCAAGGCGGTCTATCCCGACTATTGGGAAGCCTTTGAAGCGGTGATACCGAAAGAAGAAAGACATGACATGGTTGGCGCATTTTACCGCCGTGTCACCGGAGATGATGAAGCGCTGAAGCTGGCTGCGTGCCGCGCATGGTGCCTATGGGAATTTGCAATCATGACGCTTGTTCCCAATCCGGAGTACGCGGAAAATCTGACCGATGATTTTGCCCTCGCGATGGGGCGGACGTCTTGCCACTATTTTCAGCATGGAAGCTTCATGGACTCCGACGATCACATACTCGGTGGCATCGACAAGATCCGGCATATTCCCACAATCATGATCCAAGGGCGACACGATCTTGTCACGCCAATGGTGACGGCATGGGAAATTCACAAACAATGGCCAGAAGCAGAATTGCAGATAGTCGATGGCGCAGGTCACTCAGCCGCTGAAGCCGGCATAACGGCATCCATCATGGCGGCGGCAGCGAAATTTTCCTCCACATGAGAATGAAGTTGGCCTTAGAGGCTGCAATTGGGTCGCTTGCAGCCGCTGGCTTGGGTGCTGTCAGTCTAATCGCAACTTGTCTCTGACCGGCGCGGCTATCCCTTACCCGATGTGAGTTCAGGCCATAAGGTTTTGCCACTCAGCCAAGGCGACTGAGCGGGAGGTCTTGTAGGTTTCGCGATCGACTAGGTGACGTTGGGAGTTGAAGTGGTTGTGGACGTTGGCGTGGACGGAAGCGAACTTCTGTAGCGATTTCATCTGTCGAAATCTGATCATCGCCCGCTCTCTTCGACGGAACGGTAAATGGCTGTTCTCCGCTCGGTTGTTGGCCCAGCGCCCGACCTCCTGCTTGTCGGTATTTCCGAGCTCATCCATTGCGGCCTTGTAAGAACGCAGCCCATCTGTGGTGATCTCCGCTGGCGAGCCGTGTCGCTTCAGCGCCTTCCTCATGAAGCGTAGAGCAGCCTTCTTATCTCGTGTCTTGGTGACGTAGCTTTCCAAGATCTCGCCCTCTTGGTCGACCGCTCGCCACAAGTAGTGCAGCTCGCCGTTGATCTTTACGTAGACCTCGTCGAGGTGCCACTTCCATTGCCGAAAACCACGCATCCGGCTTACTCGCTGGCGCTGAACATCGGCAGCAAAGAGCGGACCAAATCGGTTCCACCAATGCCGCACCGTCTCGTGGCAAATATCAATCCCGCGCTCGGCAAGCAGATCCTCAACATTCCGCAGGCTCAGCGGAAACCGGACATACATCATCACAACCAGGCGGATGATCTCCGGCGACGAGTTGAAATAGCGGAACGGGCTGGCTGGTTTCTTGGGTCTGGACATTGCCCGGCCCTACCCGATCACGCGTGTTCTGCTAGCCGGTGCATTTACTCTGACAGTGTCCTGCTTCACGATGGAACTGAGTACGGATTGGCCTGTTCAAACCCGCAGACACCGCCGCTTTGCGGGCGCGCCTGCGTAAACAGAGATTGGTGCTGGGGGTTGTTGGCGGTGCTGTCAGTCTAATCGCAACTCGTCTCAGGTCGGCGCAGCTAACCCTTTCCCTATGTGAGTTCAGGCCATGAGTTGAAATAGCGAAACGGGCTGGCTGGATTGCGAGACCTGGGAATTGCCATGCCCAAGCTATCCCGCACATTCCTCTAACCAGTGCATTTGCTTTGACAGTGCCGTCATCGGCATTTGGGCCAACGCTCAATTCTTGTTTTGACAACGATCGAATGATCTAGCGTCTGAATAACTCAAGCGGCCGTACAATTATCCGAAAGCTGAATCCTCGGTCCTGCAAATCGCGACTTCCGGTCAGCGGGACGTCAATCAAAGCTTCTGCGTAGGTCAATCTGGCTTCGAACGCGCGCGAGGGTATCCAATTGAGCCCCACCCCGACACTGGCAATGTCGTTGGGAGTTGCTGGCGGACCTTCTCGATTGCCCAGAATGGCACCGTCTACGAATACGCTCCCGGAAAACCGCCCCAGATCAATATCGCTGCGCGAACCGGAATCGCCTGACAGGCTGAAAGTGCGCGCCAGTTCTACCGATGCGTTGATCCCGGTATCAGCCAATACGAGCGTTTCGCGATACCCACGCACCGTCTGCGCGCCGCCGGCGGCAAAGCGTTCGCCCGAAAACAGGATACCGTCTGCATATTGCCCGGAAATTCGTGCGCGCAGTTCCAAACCGCTGTCATTGAGACGCCGGGCGTAACTGACCTGAGCCCTGAACGCGCGAAAATCCTCATCGGGTGAAATCAGATTGGGCAGCACAGAACGAGTGCCTTCAATACCCTGCGTAGCGGTAAGATTGACCGCTAAGACTGTGCTGATGCCGCGTTCGATCAAGTCACCGGTCAATCGCACAGCGGTGTATTCAGATCGCCCGTTCACCGCTCCGGGGCTAAAGGAAAACGGCCTGCCAAGCAGTGTGGTATCGGACTGGCGATGCGCAACGCTGACGCCAACCGAGACGGTGCGCGCGGCCTGCCACCCTTCGCCAGCACCACGAGGGGTTAGGGGGCTTTCGACCAACCGGTAACCAAACCCGCCTTCAATCTGCCAATCTTCTGCTGTGATATCGAGTGGCAGCAGCTCAGGATCAATCACCGCAGCGTTGTTGAAACCGCCCCGAAGGCGCAGCACAGTCCTTGTCCCTATAAAAGGCGTTTCGTAGCCTGCGATAAGATCTTGCCGCCCACCAGTAGCTCCTGTCTCCACGCTTAGAATATCGCCCGGTCGCAAAGCGTTGCGCAGTGAACCGCCAACACTGACGCGTTCTCCGCCTATTGACGGCGAGCGGCTGTTGGCAATGTTTACATAGGCGTCGAATATCGGAGTCGGATCGATTTCCAGCAAAAGCCTTGCTTCGCCGGGACGGGCACCGGGGATCAGATTTGCCGACAGGGTTTCAATCGCCGCATTCTCCGCCAGCAGCCTGAATTCACGCTCAATATCAATCACATTAAGCGGAGTGCTGCGAGCCGATGGCATTCGGTTGACTATAAATCCATCGCTCAGCCGATTGCGGCCCACTGGGCCAAATGCGATATCTGGCCGCGCTTCGCCATCGGCATTGACTAATTGGCCATAGACAAGCCTGAGGTTGAGCATCCCGCCATCAGCTGGCGGCGCACCATCAATAAGAACGCCGGAATTAATGTAACCGTTTTCGATATAAGCGCGGTTGATGAGCTGAACCAACGCCACAATCCGGTCGAGCGGAACCGCTTCGCCGATCATGGAATTGCTCGCAAACTGGCGCTCAGCCCAAGCGCCATCCAGAAGTTCGCCTTCGTCATGCAGGAGTGCAATCGAAGCGCCTTCCTCTGCGGCCGGTTGCCATCTCTTCAATGGGACTGCGAATGCGGCGATATTCTCGCTCACTGCTACGCCAGCCAGCCGGACCGAGCCTGCGACAGGTGCAATCGCGGGCACATCGACGGGTGGTCGTTCAAATTCAACCTCGTCGGCGAATTCAGGCGTGGCCTGATTTGCGGTTCGTCCCGTTCGCTCAGATATCGGGTTATCGGGCGATACCTCCTGCGCCTGCGCCGCTGCGCCGCAGCCAAGCAGAACGATTGCCGAAAGCCGGCCGAAAACCATCATATTTTTCATGAACACGCTGCCAGAGTTGGGAGTTTCGCCATGGCCGCCAATGTATCATCATCTATCTCGATCACCTCGTCGGTCGCCGGTGCAGACAGGCTGTATGGACCGGTGATCTGGCTGGTGAAGCGGCTTGTCCGGCCTGACGAAGAAACCGCGCACTGCCCGCTCAGGATGCCAGATGCATCAAGGAAACCCAGATCGACCGGTTCGGTCCCCGTGATCTGATCCCCGATCTGACTATCCAACACCAGCGATCCATTGACCGACAACAGGTTTATCGTGTCGCTGGAGCGGATGAAGAAACTGGATTGGATTTGAACATTCGCTCCGCCCTGTTCGCCCAGCGCGAGAATGCTGCCGCCTTCAGACAGGATTAGGAACGGGTTCGAGATAATAATCCGGCCGCCGCTATCCGCGCCAGAGCTGGTGGTAATGACCCCCGGATCGGTTCCTGAAAGCCCGAGGAACCCGTCATCAGGCAATGTGAGTAAGATGTCGCCTGCCGGACCGTTCTCCGAATTGGTGGTAATCTGACTGCCATTGTCGATCCGAATGAAGTCGCCAAAGATCGAGATAGCACCGGCCGAAGCAGTTCCCGCCGCTGTCGAAGAAACGCTGCTTCGATTGTCGAGCAAAAGCTGTGTTGCTGCGATAACAATATCGCCTGCATTGCCCGCCCCTTGGGCAGCGGTGGAGATTTCAGCGCCGGTATCAAGCAGAAGGTCGCCATCGATAGTGACTGTGACCCGGCCAGCATCTCCCGATGATGCTTCAAACCCGCGTGAATTGATTGAGGCCGAGCCAGACAATGTGCCGCTTTGCGCTGTAACGCTTACATCGCCTGCATCGCCTGACGAACTGGTCGAAGACGTAATCTGGCCAGCCGTCATAATCAGCTCGCGTGCATCGACATCGACCAGGCCCGCCTGACCGCTGCCCGTTGTTGAAGAGGCGATCTGGCCGCCTGACATTTCCAGAATATCGCTTTGCACGCTGACCACGCCAGCATCGCCGGAGCCGCTGGTTGAGGCCGCGATCTGAGCGTTATCGGTTAGGGTAAGCGTGCCGCCGATTTCCACAGTCACATTGCCAGCATTGCCTGTCTCTCCGACGGAATCGATTGACGCATTGCCGCTCAACTGCCCGGTATTGGCACTGACAAACACGTCGCCAGCGTCTCCAGCATCAATAGCAGCTGCCGCCACCGGACCGGTCGAAGCGGTCGCGGTCTGGAAACGGTCATCGCTCGATGCTGAACTGATTCGGCCGCCAGTCATATTTAGGTCTGCAACCGCCACGGTCACGGTTCCTGCATCACCGGCTCCATTGGTCGAACTGTTGATCGTGCCGCCACTCATATTGAGCACGGGCACGGTGATCGTCACCGCACCTGCATCACCCGATCCGGTTGTTGCGGCAGACACTTCGGCGGCGCCAGAAATGTTAAGCTCATTTGCGATCAGCAATGAGACATCGCCTGCATTGCCGGTGATACCGCGAGAATCGATGGCTGCCGTGCCGCTCAAATCAGCAGTGTCGGAAATGATGATGACGTTGCCCGCATCGCCTGCATCGTCCGCTGCGCTTTCAGATGCAGAATCGATCCGGCCACCGCTCATAGTCAACTCATCAACCGTGATGAGCACCAATCCCGCATTGCCAGAACCCGAGGTGAAGCTGTCGATCTCACCGCCCGTCATAAGCAGTTGATCAGCAATAATATTGACCGATCCAGCTTGCCCGCTGCCCGTCGTGGCCGCCGAAATCTCACTGGAATCGGCCAGCGTCAGTGGGCCTTCCACCTGAACAAGAACATCACCGGCATTGCCTGTGACGCCTTGGGAATCGATTGAGGCATCACCCGACAATGTGGCTGTTTGGGTAAAGATCGTCACGCCGCCAGCATCACCGGCATCTGCCGCTGCGCTGGTCGATGCGGAGTTGATGTTGCCGCCGGTCAAAATTAAGGCATCGACCAGCACGGTCACGAGGCCCGCGTCTCCGCTGGCAGTGCTCAGACTGTTGATCTCGCCGCCGCCCATTATCAAACGTCCGGCTTCAATATTCACGTTGCCCGCTGTCCCGGCACCATCGGTCGCTGCCGAAATTTCAGCAAAATCACTCACCGTCAGGTCTTCGGTAATACGGAAGATTACGTCGCCAGCATTGCCGCTGCGTGCCCGGGAATCCACCTCGGCAACACGGCCAATCGATGCCGTTCGCGCGGCAATCAAGACGCCGCCTGCATCACCGGCCCCCTCTTCTGCGCTGTCCGATGCGGAATCGATCCTGCCGCCCGTCATCACGATTGTGTCGGCCAGAACCGTGACCAATCCTGCGTCACCCGTTGCTCCGGTAAATGAGCTGATCGAACCGCCGGACATATCAATCCGGTTGGCGATAACGTCGACCAGACCTGCATCACCAGTGCCGCTGGATGAAGCGGATATAACGCCGCCATCCAATAGGGTTAGCGTGTCGGCAATCGTTACAGACACGTCACCCGCATTGCCGGTTGAGTTGGGCAAAGCGGAAGAGAGGATAAAGCCTAGCCCCACAGAATCCTGACCCGGAGCCAGGTTGTCAGCCTGCGAAATGGTCGCATTGTTTGCGGCAATCGTTACGTCGCCCGCGTTGCCCGCACCCAGAGTAGAACTGGAAATCGCTCCGCCCTGAATGATGAGTGAGTTGGCGCCAACGCCGACGCTACCGGCGTCGCCTGATCCTGCTGTCTCAGCGATGATCTGCGCACCATTGGCGAGCACAAGGCGATTGCCGATTGCTACCGACACATCGCCCGCAGCGCCGGTTGATCCCTCAGCTGCCTCGGAGTTGATGGACACTGCGCCGTCCAAAATGGCATCGAACGCGGTCACTGTGACGTCACCAGCATTGCCTTCAGCCGATGTAAGCGACGTAATCTCACCGCCCGTCGCTTCAATCGTGACCGCTGCGATAGACACCGATCCAGCGTTGCCAGTTCCCTCCGTTAGCGAATTGATCGTGCCGCCGAACATATTGATGTTAGTTGCTTCAACATCGACCGACCCCGCTTGACCTGCCCCTCGGGTCAAGGCCGATATCTCACCTTCTTCAACGACGGTTAGCGTATCAGCGACCTGAACGGTTACCGTCCCCGCATCGCCGGATTGTTCGCCGAGAGATTGAGACGCTATTTGCGAGTTGCCGGCAATAATCGCGATAGGTGCCGTGATATTCACATCGCCCGCCGCACCTGCTCCAGCAGTAGAAGATGTAATCTGGCCCGTTCCATCGGTGATCAATTCCTGGCGGGCCTCAACGCTCACCAAACCGGCATTGCCGCTGCCCGAAGTCGAAGAACTGACCTCACCGCCCAACAACAACACGGCATCGGCGGACACATCGACGGTTCCCGCATTGCCCGGACCCTGTGTTGAAGCGGCGATCGAGGCTGTATCATCCAGCGACACGATAGCGCCGCCAACCACCACGACATCGCCTGCATTGCCGGTCGCGCCTTCAAGCGCGGCTGAGTTGATCGAGCTGGTGCCGCTCAGCGCGATCTCATCCGCCGTCACCGTCACCGCACCTGCATTGCCTTCATCGCTGGTCGATGAAGCGATGGAGCCGCCTGTGGCAGAAATGATCGCCGCAGACACTTCTACCGTGCCCGCATTGCCGGTGCCTGCAGTCGCAGCAGAGATCGAGGCTGTGTCCGCCATCGACAACGTTTGCGTCGCAGTCACGCTAACATCGCCTGCATTGCCGCTTGCCCCGGCGAGCGAAGCGGAACTGATCGAGGCTGTGCCCGACAGGTCTGCATTGCTGGCCGAAATCGTAATGTCGCCGGCATCGCCCGAGCCGCTGGTGGAGGACGAAATCTCGCCCCCAGCCATCACCAGATCAGGTGTATCAACCCCTACCAGGCCCGCAGAACCGGGACCTTGCGTTGAGGCAGAGATATTCGCCGTGTCGGCTAGCGACAAGGAAGTCAGCGCGCTGACCTGAACATCGCCCGCATTGCCGATCGCGCCCTCAAGCGCGGCGGAATTGATCGAACTGGTGCCGGAAATCTGCGCGGTATCAACACTGACGGTCACGTTGCCTGCGTTACCCGAAGACAAGGTTGACGACGCGATTTCGCCGCCTGTCATCGCAATCGATTGAGCCGTCACCTGAACAGTGCCTGCGTTGCCCGTGCCTGCTGTTGCCGCTGAAATTGACGCCTGATCCGCCATGGTGAGCTGACCGGCAGCAGTTACGGTAACGTCTCCTGCGCCCCCTGTTGCGCCTTCCAACGCCGCGGACGTTATCGCCCCTGTTCCGGAAATTTCGGCATTTTCGACGAGGATCAGAACATCGCCCGCATCGCCATCTGACGATGTGCTTGAGCTGAACTCACCGCCCGAAAGAAGCAAGTTTCTTGCCTCCACATCGACAAGACCCGCCGAACCTGTGCCCTGTGTCGAAGCCGAAACGATCACATCGTCAGCAATCGAAAGCGTGTCCGCAATACGCAGTTGCACGCCGCCAGCGCTGCCAGTGGAGCCAAGCTCCGCGCCCGAAGTGATGCGGCTGTTGCCGTTCAGGGTTGCGCCATCGGCGATGACTGTCACTGTTCCGGCGTTGCCAGCGTTGCTTGTGAGAGAGCTGATTTCGCCGCCACTCATGTTGAGCTGGCTGGCGGTGACACCGATGGAGCCTGCGTTTCCAACGGAGCTAGTCGAGGCCGAAATCTGCGCCGTGTCTGCGATGGAAAGTGTGCCGAGCACGTCTACGGTTACATTGCCTGCATTGCCCAACGAGACTTCTTCAGCATCGGAGTTGATCGACGAAGACCCGGAAAGCGTTGCTGAGCCGGCGCGAACAATCACGTCTCCTGCCTCGCCAGCGCTGTTCGAGCGGGCGGTGGACGAAATCGCGCCGTTCAGCATCCGAAGTTCACCGACGTCGACGGTAACGGAACCAGCATCACCCGTTGAACCGGAGTTGGCATTCGATTGAATAAGGCCTCGATCTATTTCGAGAAGGTCTGCCGTGACCGACACTGTGCCAGCGTTGCCTGCACCGCTGGTGTTCGAACGGATCGCGCCGATCTGATCGCCCAGACCCACGGCAACTCTGTCTGCCACAACGACGACCGATCCCGCGTTGCCCTCACCACTAGCTGTCGTTGCGATCAGGCCGTCGTTGACCACAACCTCATCAGCAATCACCGTTACTGTGCCAGCATTGCCAGTGGAGGACGAAGATGATGTAATCGCGCTAAAGCCGTTGTTGCTATCCACCATCAACACCGATCCGGCATTGATAGTCACCGAACCTGCATCGCCTGTGCCTTGTGTCAACGCGCTGATCAATGGCTCGTCGGTCATCAGCAACTCGCCTTCGACATTTATGACAACCGAGCCTGCGCTACCGGAGCCGGCGCCAAAGGCGATTGAGCTGATGCGGGCATTCTCGGCCATCGAAATGCTTTGCGCGTTGACTTCAACACCGCCCGCATTGCCGTCAAACACAGTATCAGAAATGATCGAGCCGCTGATCATGTCGATCATGCCAGCGTTGACGAGGACCGATCCACCCTCGCCGCTGGATTCAGCGGTAGCGGAGATCGTGGCGTTGTCGCGCATGATCAGGAAATCGGTCGCTGTAACGATGACATCGCCCGCATCGCCCGAGGAGTCGAACCGCGCGACGGAATCGATTGAGGTGTCGCCCGTAAAGGTCGCCTCACGCGCAGTAACGATCACGTTGCCAGCATTGCCCGATGCGCCCGCCGCAGAGCTGATGACGGCAAAGTCGGTGTTCAGGATATCGGCACTAACCGTGACGGTGCCCGCATCGCCAGCCCCCAAAGTGTCGGCGATAATAGTGCCTTCCAACACGTCGAGCCGGTCGGTGACGCGCACTGTAACAGCGCCAGCATTTCCGGTGGTGTCGAGTTCGGCGCTGGAGGAAATAGCACCCCTCAAGATCGCATCATCGGCTTCGACCAGAATGGCTCCGGCATTGCCGGACCCTCTCGTGATCGAACTGATCCGGCTGCCTTCGGTTTCAAGGAAACGTGCGCGGACCGTGACCGATCCGGCGTTGCCGATAATGCCTTCCGATGTGACCGAGGATACATCGGCCAGCAGAATTGAATCCGCTTCAAGAACAACGTTGCCTGCGTTGCCTGCCCCAGTCGTAGAGGAGGTAATCTCCGCTTCGCCAAACAGACGCGCATCGCGGCGTGCGGTGACGGTCACCTCACCCGCCGCACCATCACCCGATGTGCTGGATGAAACGGTGCCGCCAGTTTGCAGATAACGGTCCACATTGATGCTGACGGTTCCGGCATTGCCCGGCCCCTCAGTCGAGGCGGCAATCGTTGAAATATCGGCGATGAACAAGTTGCCAGACAGGTCAATCGTCACGCTGCCAGCGTTGCCAGTAGCCCCGTCGGCAGAAGTCGTTCCAATGGTCGAGAAGCCAAACAGACCCATCCCGCCAGAGCCAACTGTGCCCGGCGCGCCCGTTGTGATGACAACATTGCCCGCATTACCTGTCGACGTGGTGGAAGAGGACACTTCACCGTCGCTGAGCGAAATCCGGCCAGAAGTGACGCTGACATTGCCTGCATCGCCTGCGCCCGCTGTCGATGCGTTAACTGTGGCGCCTTCAAATATCCCGACTTGATTGGTTGCAAAGACGCTGACGCTGCCTGCGTCGCCTGTGGAGCCATCTTGCGTGCGCGAATCCACAGATGTGCCAACGAAAGTGGCGAAGCTATCCGATGTGATCGACACATCGCCTGCGGCACCATTGGTGCTGGTAAAGGACGTAACCGCGCCGCCGAGCATATCGAGCGTGCCTGCGGCAATCGTGACACTGCCAGCGTCGCCTTCACCCTGCGTCGATGCGGCGAATGTGGTTTCGCCTGCTGTCAGGCCTTCAGTCGTGGTGACGTCTACGCTGCCCGCGTTGCCCGTTGATAATTCCAGAGCGTTCGATCGAACGGTCGAGAACTGGAAATTCGCTGTGCGTGCAGACAAGCTGATGTTGCCCGCAGAGCCTTCGCTGCTGGTAGCGGACGATATCTCACTGCTGTCGACAACAAGCTCATCTGCGCTGATCGTTAACAGACCAGCATTGCCCGCGCCGAATGTGTTGGCTGCAACGAAGCTCTGCGTGATTCCCAGCCTGCCCGCTACATCTATCGAAAGTGAACCGGCCTGACCGGTCGTTCCGATGCCAGCTTCGGTCGAAACGAAGGAAAACTCTGTGAATTCAGCGTTGTCAGCTGTGATCGCAATCGCGCCCGCATCGCCGCTGGTTTCCGTCCGGGTTGTGATGTCCGCGCCAAGAGTGAAGAGGTTGCCCGCATCAATGGTGATGTCGCCGGAATCGCCGCTTCCGCCGATTGCGGAGACATTGAGCAAGTTGCTCCGGATGATGCTTAGGTCATCGACATCCAAATTGATCGAACCGCCCTGACCTGTGCCCGAAGTGGTCGTCACGATTGTGGAATCGATCAGAGAAAGCCTGTCGCCATTGACGGAAACCGAACCCGCATTGCCTGCGCTGCTGGTGTCTGACGAAATTTCGACCTCAGCCGCGTCAAATTGACCTGCGTTGACTATGACCGAACCGGCGTTCCCCGATCCGGTTGTGGATGAGGATATGCGCGAGCGTTCCGCTGTCAGTTCGTCGATATTCAAAGTGACCGAACCGGCATTGCCGATCCCGCCAGTCGATGACGAAATCTGATTGTCCGCAAACACGGCTGTGCCCGCGTCGATCACAACCGAACCTGCATTGCCGATAATGTCCGACTGCGATGTTACCGAAGCGCCTTCGCTGAGCGACAATTCATCGGCGATGATGCGCACCAGCCCGGCATTGCCTTCAGCGGAGGTGGAGGATGATACTGAGCCAGCCCTGATCGCGACCACACCCCCATCAATCAAAACGCTGCCCGCATTGCCCGATGAGGTGGTGGACGCAGTTACACTGCCTCCCGATGAAATATCGACCCGCCCTGCCGCGTTGATTGCAACGCTGCCCGCATCGCCTGAACCGCCAGTGCTCGATGCTACGAATGCGTTGTCACTGATGCTGATATTGTCGGTGTTGATCGTGACTGTGCCCGCGGTTCCGGTCGTATTCACGTCCATTTGCGCGTTGATCTGCGTGCCGCCGCTCATGGTGATATCAGCGGCGTTGACCGTGACATCGCCTGCATCACCTTCGTTAAAGCCCGCGGCCAGAATGCGAGCCTCGCCCGACATGTCGAGCGTTTCAGTGATGTTGACGAAGACCGCGCCCGCATCGCCTGTCGCGGAACCTGTCGATTCTGAACCAATGACGCTGGCACCCGATAATTCAGCGGAATTCGCGGTGACATTGACTGTGCCGCCTTGGCCAGCAGCGGACGTGCTTGAATTGATTTGCCCGCCAGTCATGACCAGTCGGCCAGTGGTCACATCCACCGAACCCGCATCCCCGTCGCCCACTGTCGCTGCTGTGATCGAAGCGATGTCATTGATCGTCAGACTTTCGGTCGCATTGACCAAAACAGAGCCTGCATCGCCGGTTCCTTCTGTGGTCGAGCGGAAGCCAGAAGCACCCGACAAAGTGATGCGCGCGCCGTTCACCGATACAGAGCCAGCATTGCCTTCGCCCACGGTCGAGGAAGAAACATTGGCGATATCGGAAATTGTAATGTCGTCCGCGATCAGTTCGACAAGGCCAGCATTGCCAGCGCCAGAGGTCGAGGATTCCACAGAGACATCGTTGGAAAGCGTAATTCCATCGGCGGTTATGCGGACAACACCCGCATCGCCGTCACCTGTGGTGGTAGTGGAAATGACGCCTTGAGACAGGACGAATTGGCCAGTGTTGATCAGAACGCTACCGGCGTCGCCTGCTCCATCGGTAGAAGAGGCGATGTCTGCACCGACTAGGTTCAGCGTGTCGGAATTGATCGAGACGGTCCCGGCATTACCGCCGCCCGCTGTTGAGGAATTGATCGACGCGCCATCGACCAGCAAGTCACCAATGTTCAGTTCGACCGACCCTGCATCGCCTGCGCCGAATGTGCGCGATTGGACAGCGCTGGCTTCAAGCAATTCCGCTGAATTCGCATTCACGACCACGGACCCAGCATTGCCATCATCTCGGGTGGTTGCCGAGATGCCTGCGTTTCCGCGCGTTACCAACCGGTCCGAAGTGATAGTGATGGTGCCAGCATTGCCGCCTGTGATCAGCGCAGGATCGGCAACGCTGATATCAATCGCGGCCTCGGAATCTATCGAGGAATTGTCGAACATTTCGATCAACCCGCCTGCGGTGACGGTAATTGTGCCGCCATCGCCGCTGCCAAAGGTACTGGCCCCGATCAGAGCAGCATCAGACATGCGGATGTTCTCATCCACCTCGACCAAAACCGCTCCGGCATTGCCTGTGGCCAAAACGCCTTCAAACACCGCCGATTCCGACACGATTTCGGCATCGCCTTGCATATCAAGATTGCGCGCTCTGACCGTGAGGCTGCCCGCGTCGCCTTCGCCAAACGTGGATGAGTTTAGCCGCGCTTCCTGAAGTAGGGCCAGATCCGCAGCTTCAACCAAAACATCGCCGCCTGCACCAACACTGCGCGTGGAGGAATCGATCGACGCGAAATTGTCGACGGTGAGGTCTCCGGAGACGACAACCGAAACCGCGCCCGCATCCCCGGTTGAGCCTACATCAGCGGTTGAATTGATCGAGGCGGCTCCTGACAACACACCTGAATTGATCGCCAATGTTACGGAGCCAGCGTTACCTGATCCTATCGTCGTAGAGGTGATTTCGCCGCCGGACATTTCAAGTCTGTCCGCACCGATGATTACATTTCCAGCATTGCCTGTGCCTAGCGTCGCCGCTGAGACATTCGCGTCGTCAGCAATCGACAGAGTGCCTGCAATGTCCAGCTCTACCGTGCCTGCATTGCCTCCGATTGTGCTGGAGCGGGTTTCGGAGTTGATGTCCGCAGTTCCAGACAGATCAGCATTGCCAGCTCTGATAAACACATTGCCGGCATTGCCTTCGCCCAAAGTAAAGCTTGAGATGGAACCGCCAGTTTGCACCAAACGCGCCACATCAATCGTCACCGCACCCGCATCACCGCCGCCGCGACCCGTCGCAGTGGTCACGGACACGTCTTCAATCAACAGCTCACCACCGGTGATGTCGACCGTCCCTGCGTCCCCTGCGCCGACCGAAAATGAGTTTACGTTACCGCGAAGCAGCTCGATCACTGGCGCATCAATGGTGACGGAACCGGCCCTGCCATCATTGTTGGTCGCGACTGACACGTCGGCATCGTCGAGGGTGAACCGCTCACTTGCCGTGATCGCAACCGATCCAGCATCGCTGACAGCTTGCGTTTGCGACACGATGAATGCGCGAGCGGACAGGTCTATGGTGGCGGCATCAATGGTGACTGTGCCGCCCGCGCCAGTGGCTCCGGGCGTGAGAGAGACCTCAATCCCTCCGCCGATCATGTCCATCATTCCGACGTCGATGATAACTGAGCCAGCATCGCCTTGAGCCGCAGCGAATGAGCGGATGAAGGTGTCCTGTGTGTTCAGCTCATCAGAGATAATCTGCACAGTTCCGGCATTGCCCTCGCTCACGGAAAATGCCGAAATGTTGCTTTGGGCGAGATTGGTTATGCCTGCATCAATGACAATTGATCCCGCATTGCCTTCTGCAAATGCGGAGGATTCAAAATTGGCGTTTTGTCCGATGAACTCATCTGCAGTGACAAGGATCGATCCGCCATCGCCTGCTCCCCTAGTCAGCGAAAGGATCGAACTGTTGTCAACCAAGAGCCTTGCCGCATCCAGAGTGATGATGCCGCCAGCGCCGGATGTCGCTGTAAGTGTGTTGATCGTCGCATCACGCAAAACAACATCATCGCCGATGACAGAAATCTCACCCGCATCGCCCGACCCAAATTCAGACAGGGATTCCAGCGAAGCGTCTTGGATCAGGACCGTGTCCGCGATGAGAGAAACCGATCCCGCATTGCCAGCGGTGGTCGTATTTGAAGATATATTGCCGCCCGTAATCTGAAGATTGTCACCGCGGATGGTGACCGCTCCTGCATCCCCAGTGCGCTCTGCCGGATCGCCGCCGGTCGATGTTGTGATGCGGCCCTGCTGCATTAACAATGTGCCGACGTTCAATTCAACAGAGCCCGCATTGCCGCCGACAAAATCGGGACCAAAGGCAAAGTCGCTGTTGCTTTCGGAAGAGATCACTGCCGATTCAGACAGCAGCGACAGCGTCTCTGCGATGTTGAGCGTGACTGAGCCTGCATTGCCCGTATTGCGCGTGACCGATTGAATCACACCATCGGCGAGAATTTCGGCATTGGTCGCGTTGATGATGACGCTGCCGCTGTCACCGCCTTCGAAATCGGACAGCGATGAGGTGGAAATCTGCCCACTGCCCAGCCTCAGCACCCCGGTTTCGACCAATATGGTTCCTGCGTTGCCCAATGCGGTCGTATCGGAAATCAATTCAGACCCGTTCGACATATCGAGCAGGTTGGTCGCTATGATCGTTATGTCGCCTGCGTTGGCCGCGCTCCCATCGAAAGGCTGAGCATTGGTGGCGATATCGCCGCCGCTCAAGATGGCTTCATCCACCTCGACACGAATGCTGCCGCTGTTACCTTGAGCAAATGTCGTGGAGCTGATCAGGCCGCCCGGCATGATGAGCCGCGGCGCGGTGACGAAGACGTTGCCCGCATCGCCGAAACCAAACGTCTCAGCTGCAATGATGCTGCCATTCTCAATCCGGATCGAATTGTTCGCGGTTACACTCACACTGCCAGCAGCGCCGGTCGAACCAAAGCGCGCTGTCGACACGATAGAGGCGAAGTCATCGCGGATGAATGTGTTAACAATGTCAGGATCGGTCGCGAGGATGATGTCATCGGCGGTAACGGTCACGTCGCCCGCAGAGCCAGATCCAGAGGTGGATGTGCTGATGGCGCCGCCTGTGATGTGCAGCAATCCGGCTTCAATATCGACTGTGCCCGCATCACCGGGTCCTTCGGTATTCGCCCCAATCCTTGCAAGGCCGAAGCTCAAGAACTGATCCGCTACATTGATAAGGACGCTGCCAGCGTTGCCAGTCGCGCCGAAATCGGCGAGCGACAATATCGATGATCCGCCGGTGAGCAGCAGATTGTCGGCGATGAGCGAGACGCTGCCCGCATTGCCTTCGCTCAAAGTTGACGAGTCAATCGCACCATCAGCCAATTCCACATTGCCCGCCGAAACGGTGACCGATCCGGCGTTGCCAGTCGCAAAGGTCGTGGCCGAAATGCTCGCGCCGCTTTGCAATCCAAGAAACTCGGTCGCGGTGACAAAGACCGAACCTGCATCGCCCGAAGCGTTCGTCGCGGAGGAAATGCGGGACCCATTAGAGGCTTCGATCCGCGCTGCCGTCACATCGACATTGCCCGCATTGCCAGAGCCCGTGGTGGTGGCCTCGATTGCGCTGGTGTCGGTCAACGTGAGCTGGCCCGTCAAATCGACGATGACGTTGCCCGCATTGCCCGTTGAGCCAAATTCTGCCGAAGATTCTATGCGCGCATTTTCGCGCAGGTTGGCGTCCCCGCCCCTAATGCGGACACCGCCCGCATCGCCGGACCCATCGGTGGAAGAGGTGATCACTCCGCCAGCCATGTCGAGCAGGCCGGCCGAGATGTCTACGAGGCCCGCGTTACCTGCGGTCTCTGCTTCAGCCCCGATCGACACGTCACTAGTTGTGACAAACGCTTCTTCTACCGAGATATTGACGTTGCCTGCATTACCGGTGGAGCGGAAATCGGTGCGCGAGGAGATTTGCGAGAAGCCAAGGATCGTCAGATTGCGTACGTCAATCGAGACATCGCCTGCATTGCCGCTGGCGCCATCTGCGATCCCCGTCAGGCTCTCAATACGGCTGTTCTCAATCGTCAAATCGCGCGCGTTGATTTCAACACTACCGGCATCGCCCGATGAGAATGTCGACGCCTGCATCAGCAGGTCTGCCAGCACCAGATCCTCAGCCACATTGATAATGACACTGCCCGCATTGCCTGTTGCGCCTAAGAATGCGCCAGAGTTGATGTCGGCATTGTCCGTGATGCTCGCATTGCCAGCGTTAATCGTCACGCTGCCCGCATTGCCTGCGCCCGATGTACTCGACGCGGCGCGCCCACCGCGCATGGTCAGCGTTTCGAAAGCGGTAATGGATACATTGCCCGCATCGCCAGCGCCCTCTGTGCTGGCGTTTACGAAGAAGTTTTCAACGTCGATAGTGTCGGCGGTTATTGCAATATTGCCGCCATCGCCGTCGATGAGACTGGCCGAATTGATCGAAGCGTTGCCCGTGATCGTGCCTGCGTTGATGGCAATATCGCCCGCATTGCCCGGACCGCCCGCGGCAACCAGAAACGCAGCGTTTCCGCTCATCGTCAGCTGATCAGCAATCTCGACTGTAATGGTCCCAGCATTACCGGTCGCGATGCCAGTTGCGGCTGAATTAATGGTTTGAGAGGTGAAGTTGATGAAGCCACCGAGATTGGCATTGTCGGCCTCAACTCTGATTTCGCCAGCATCGCCCGATGCGAATGTGTCGGTTTGCACGCCGCCACCCTGCATATCGATGAAACCAGCGCGGATGTTGATTGAGCCCGCATCGCCAACCGAATTGGTACGCGATAGGATATTGCCAAAGGGCATGATCAATTCATCAACGGTGACGTTGATCGTTCCGCCGTTTCCGCGCGGCGAAAGGTCACCCATATCGTTGACCAAGCTGGAGGTCGTAAAGCCGCCACCGTCGTCAATGAACAAGGTGCCCGCGTTGATATTCACCGTGCCCGCATCGCCCGCTCCGAATGTGATCGAATCCACGCCAGAACTCGGTCCGGTCATGTTGATCCGGCCCGCGTTTATATCGATCACACCACCTTGGCCCGATCCACGGGTCGAGCTTTCGATGAAACCGTTATCCAGCGTCAGAGTGTCGGAGACGTTAAACTCAACCCGCCCTGCATCACCTGCACCGCTGGTGAAGGAATTGATGGTCGACCCATCGCGAATTTCAACATTGGGTGCTGTGATGCGGACAAAACCGGCGCTACCTTCGCCATCGCTAAATGTCTGAACGAAGGAAGACCCTTCGAGCACAATCCGTGAACGGGCCTCGAAATTCACCGCCCCGGCATCGCCCGTTGAACCGGCTTCGGCGGCTGAGAAAATGCCGCCATTGTTGGTGAATATCGCCTCATCCACCAGCACGTTGACTAGCCCTGCACGGCCCGCCCCTTCGGTGGATGTTCTGATCCTAGAGATATCATTGAGCGACAACAGCGATGCAGTGATATTGACGACCCCGGCGTCGCCAGCGCCATCGGTAAAGGCGCTGATTTCGGCCCTGCTGTCCAAAGATAGCGAGGTGGCGGCGGTGATATTGACGACGCCCGCATTACCGCTGGCCCCATCGAACCTGCCGCGTGCCTCAGAATTGATCGATGCAGAATTGCTGAGCTCAATTGTATCTGCGACCACATCTACCGTGCCCGCATCAGCATCGGTTGAAGTCGACGATTGCAGGCGGCCGCCAGTCATGACGAACCGATCAGCCCGCACATTAACAGCGCCGGCAATGCCTGCCCCCGTCGTAGCGGCGCTGATCAAGCTGTCCTGTGTCCTCAGCTCGCCCACGATATCGATTGTGACGCTGCCCGCATCGCCGGTTGAATCGTTTGCCGTGGAGGACTGAATGAAAGACCTATCGACGAACAGATTGTCTGCAAGGATAGTGACCGCGCCACCATTGCCATCAGCCAGCGTGCCTGTTGCCACCCGCGATCCATTGGCCATGCTCATCGCGCCGGCTTCGATCCGAATATCACCGGCATTGCCGCTGCCTTCAAAACCGTTTGATTCAATCGTACCGCTGTCGAGGATCAGTTCATCGGCTCGAACAAGGACTAGGCCTGCATCGAGAAAGCCAAAGGTCGACGCCGAGATATAAGAGCTTTCGGCAATTTCCAGAGTGCCAGCCACGTCGACGGTTACATTGCCCGATCCGCTTCCACCGGTCGATGCGATACTCTCAATTCCGGAGCCACCTTCAAGCCGTGCATTGTCCGCCACGATATTGATGTCACCGGGCAATCCAATGTCAGATGTGCGGGACGAAATGATCGCGTCCGACATGAACAGATTGCCGACATCGATGGTAATCGGGCCTGCATCTTGCGTTGTAGTCGCATCCGTCGAAGTGCGGATAAAGCTTCTAGTGCTGAGGTCCAAACGGTCAGCAGTGATGGAAATCCCGCCAGAGGCGACAGGCGTGTTCCGGCGCACGATCGAGCCGCCATTGGACAAAAGCACGTCGTTTGCGGTCACTATTGTCGTGCCATAACCCGTTGAAATCGTGCGCGAACTGTCGAACGTGATGGTAGATGCGGTTAGGCTGAGGTTATCGGTGATGAGATCAGCCGATGGCAAAAAGTCGATCCGTCCATCGCCTGTTAGAACAGGTGGAACGGTTACATCCATTGTAACCGCATCGCCGCCGACAGCGATCAGGCTAAGATCCGCACCAGTTGAAAACGATGATCCAGAAAGCGAGATATTCGCGCCCGCCAGTGTCAACGAAGACGTCGCCCCTCCAGCAAAGGTGCCGGTGCGCGAATTCGTAACCGAAATATCACCTTGCCCACCCAGAAAGCCGAATGCGACTGGATTGGCGCTGGAGAAGGTGGAGCCGTCAGGAGTGATCGTCGAGAACGACGGGCCGCTGCCGAACTGCAATTCTTGCGCCGTGCTGAAATAGGCGGCGTTCGCCACATTTACCGATGCGCCAGAGCCGAAGATCACGCCTGCCGGGTTGATGAACCAGAAATCGGCATTGGGCATATCGGCAACAGAAAGAGTGCCATCGATCTGCGAAGGATCGCCGCTGCGCACCCGGTTGATGATGTTGAGAATGCTGCCAGCATCGGCCGCACCTCGAACCCACATCGCAATGTCGCCTTGCGACAAATCGAAGTCGGAAAACGAATGGAACAGATTTCCGCCTTCGGCCTCGCCACCGGAAATTTCAGTCGTTGACCCGCTGGTTGTCACCGTCGTGGAGGTGTCGAAACCCGGATCTGTATCGGCAACGATACTTGTCGTTGTCTGCGCCTGGGCTTGCGAGGTCGCAAGCGCTGTCATCGAAAGGCCCAACAAGAGGCGGCGCGCAGTGCGCTCAACCATTGATTTATTGCCTCGAGGTCTTGCTATTTCTGAGATCGGTTCGGATTTCATGATTGTATCTTCGCACTCCAATTCCCGCCTCACCGCCACGCCCCCAGCAACGTGAATGCCGCCCAGACGCCCGGGTCAGCTGACTCACCTCCATCTGCGATCATGCTCAATTGCGCATTGCGCAGCGCCTCGGCTTTTCCCTGCCCTTGGGCGTAGAATTGATAAAATTTGCGCATCAGCGCTGCAGTGCCGGTGTCGTTCACTTCCCAGAGCGAGGCGATTGCGCTTTCACTGCCTGCTTGCACCGCTGCGCCAGCAAGGCCCATCGAAGCCTTATCATCTCCCAAAGCGGTTTCGCATGCGCTCAAAACGATGAGCGAAATCAATTCACCGCGCGACAGCGACCGGCCAATCAACTCACGCAGCTCGCTGAGCAAGATCGCTCCGTTCTCTGCGACGATGAAACTGCGATCACTACGTCCGTTGAAAGAGGCGTGGGTCGCAAGATGCAGCACGTCAATCTGCTGCTCGGCAAAGACGAGTTCCAGCTCTTCACGGCTGAAGTCTTCGAGCAGAACGCCCAATTCGTTTGCCGGATCGCCAAGCCCGGCCGCCATTCGCGCTTCTGATGCTGTTGCAGCAAGCGCGGTGAACCGACCAGCAGGCAGGTCCACTTCCTTTGAAAGCGAAGCGGCGACAACATTGGTGCCGCTATCGTTAAGCGTCCCCGGCTGCGTGTAGGCAAGAGAAGGCGCAACAGTTACTGCCGTCCGCTCAATCAGCATTCTACCGTCACCGTCACGCAGCGCGGCGAAGGGCAGGCGGCGCAAAATACCGTCAGGAATAATCACCAGCGTCGCATCATCATCGAGCAGCTCTTCGATTGGTGCGAAAAGCATCTGGTACAGCTCTGCTGCCGGCTGTTCCCAAGTGTCATCAACCCCGTAGCCAAGCTCATAAACGACGAGCTTCACCAGCGATTCAATCCGCTCAAGATCAGCCCCTTCGCTAACCGTAAAGCGCTGATATTGCGGCGTTGGCTGACCGGCGATCTTGGCAGCGTAGAGCACCTCGATTCGGTCCTCCAAAAGTATTGGATAGAACAGGATTTCTCCGTCATTCAGATCCTCTGGGCTGACCGGAATGCGCGGCGGCACGCAATCGGCGCCAAAGACGGATTGAATTTCCGCTTGGCGGAAGCTCTCAACAATCCGCTGCGCCAGCAACACCCGGCCTGCATCATCACCAGCTTGAGCAAGCTGCACATCCACCGCGGCGCTGAAAACCGGTTGGATGCGCAGGCTGAACAGCGATTCTTCTGTCACCTGATCAATCGTTGGCAGCAGTGGCCGGATGGCCTCAAGTGCGCGAAATGCCTGCATGACATGGTCATCGCGGTTCTCCGGCTCGGCTTCTGCCAAGAGCAAGAACCAGTCAGCCAGCCTGAGCGGCTGTGCGCGTTGGCTTTCGTAAAACGTCGCAGTTCGTAACTGCGCGGCGGCCTGCTCGGTATCGCCAGCAGCCAAAAGCGCCCGGCCCTGAAGCGCGTGTACCCGCGCATTTTCGCCCATGTCGTTCGCCATTCCATCGGCAAGCGACGCCAGCGCGATGCCTGCGCGCGGATCGGCAAACTGTCCTGCTTCAAGAATGGATTCCAGCAATCGGGCAGTCAGATCGAACCGGATTGCTGCGTTCGAGATAAAGTTGGTGGCTTCCAACCCGTCAAGCGCAGCCGAACCGGCTTCTCTCAGCAAATAATCGTGCGCCTCCGGTCGCCGCTCCGCCTCGGCCAGCGTGGCGCGTGAGTTCTGCAATTGCGCAAGCGCTGTGATCTCGGGATCCTGCGCACCGCCGCCGCGCTGCGATGCACATTGCAAAGCGAGGCGCGATGCGGCCCAGTTCGACTGCTCATCAAGCCTGGTCTGCAACAGCGCGGCGCAAATGTCATCGGCATCAGCCTCTGCAGACGCAGCGACTTGAATTGGCTCGATATCATCGGACAGCGATCGGCGCGCAGAACGCGCGTTCGGGCGAACCGGGAGATCTCGCGAAGTCAAAGCCAGCCGGTAGGCAATTCGCGCTTCAAGGTCAGCCCGACCAGCAAGGCCCGCCTGAGCAAGCGCGGTTAGCAAATAGGATTGAGCGCGGTTGCCGCTACCTGATCGAGCGACCCGCATAGCCTCCCCCGCAGCGGCGCAGTATGCTGCCAAAACGTCAGGTTGAATTGCTTCGGCACGCACCCCGGCATCAGGCAGTTCAAGCTGCTCGAGCGCACGATCACCTGCAAGCAAGTCTGATGCAGGGGAGGCAAGAATTTCCTCTGCTGCAAGGCTCGCCTCCTGAATGTCTGAGTTGAGAACGGCAAGCACCTGCTGATCTCCCGCGGTACATATGTCCAACGGGCCAGCAGCCTTTGCCGGCGGCGCTGTCGCGATGCCAATTGCAATCAATGATCCTGCAACTAATGCGGAGCGCGGACGTCTTGAAAAAGCTCGATTTTGTGCGGTACGCCAAAATTTTCCGCGTTTAACCAACGTGTTATTTGACATTCTTATACCCGCCCCCACGGATTTCTTTACGGCTGCACCTGCCGTTTCACATTTAGTCTGCGTTATACAGAATTAAGTCAAGTTGCTCTCAGTCATCGCAAGCAGCGCCCGCAGTGCTTAATAACCGCCACTATGTTAATTGACTGAAAGTGGGCCGAAAGAGGACCGTCTCTTTCCCACTCTTTCCCACCCCAAAATCGGACATACAGCCGTCGCTCGCTGCCTCCTGAAACCGGACAGTCAGCTATCAGAGCTTTTCAGCCAAAAACAGACTGTCTGCTAACGACCCAGTTTCGGACGCGAAGGTGACGCTCGGTCAAGCCCCAACCTCGCATCCACTTTTCGCTAGCCGCTTAGCTTACCTAAACGCCCTGCGCGATAGGCTGCTTCAATTTCTGCAATCTCGGCCTCGTTGCTCATCACGAAGGGGCCGCGCTGAACAAAGGGCTCTGCGATCGGTTCACCTGTTACGATCACTGCATGGCTCTCAACGCTTGTGCGCAAAGTCAGAGTTACTGGATTTTGCCGCGCACTGATCGCCAAGGCTTCACATGCGGGGAGTGTCACAGGCTGATTGCCAACAGTCACTTCGATAGGCCTGTCGACTGCAAGGATCCATTGGCAGTGACCAGAAACGACAGTGTGCTCGAAACGACCACCTTCATCGATTTTTACATCGAGGATCGTCAGCGGTAACGCAGGAGAGATAGCCCCGATAACACCGTTACTCTCACCCGACACAAGGCGTGCTCTTGCGCCATTGCCTTCAATCACGGGCATTTCTCTCGCTTTGACGTGGAGCGCTTCAGGATCGTCATGCTTCATATGAGCGGGTAGGTTCACAAACATCTGAAGCCCATGAGCCAATGCGCCGTGTAACGGCTTTTCATCGTGCACCGCTCCGCTTCCGGCTTTGAGCCAATAGAGATCACCGGCTCCGAGATTAATGTCGTTGCCAAGAGAATCGCGGTTGTTGAAAACCCCACAGCTGTCTTCGAACAGCACTGTTACTGCCGACATGCCCGCATGCGGATGAGCGCCGAAGGTGGGTTCGCCCATTAGGTAGTGGTCGACCATGACGAGCGGGTCCATCAGCCCATCGAACATGGCATGCTTAAAGCTTGACGCCTTAAAGCCTGTTCCGATCGATATGGACTTGCCTGAAATTGGGCCAGAGTGGCGGCTTTGAGCCGTTTTCGCTGTCTCATTCTCGACTTCCAATAGAGCTAATTGGGTCATGTTGTTTTCTCCGATTGATGTCTTGCAATCAGGAGTAGGGCAAAGGGTTGGGAGCTTATTGCCAGACGCCGCCACAGTTTTGCCAATTCGTGCCAACCAGCGATGTTCCAGCACTCTTGCACCCGCCTCTAATCCTCGATGCCGAGATAGCGGAACGTCTGGCCCAGCGTATTGAAGGCGCCATGGGCAAAGATCAGCGGCATGATATTGCGCCGCCCGAACCAAAGGTAGAAAACGCCGAATGCAAATCCCGCAGCGCCCGTGACAAGCGCGCCATGCCACCCTTGATAGTAAGCGTGCCGATAACCGAAGAACGCCGATGAGATGATCAAGGCGACAATGTCTGACCGAAGTCCGCCGCCAAGAGCCTCACTCGCGTGGTTGATGATGAATGCGCGGAACAACAGCTCTTCGAAGAAGGAGCCGTGCGTCCACACAAGCACCATGATGAGCAAATAGGCTGGCAGATTGCCTTCGATATGGGAGAAACGATCGCTGGTCCCAATGTCCTCGAAGAAAAAATCAGCGACCACAACCATGAGCTGGGTGCAGACTAGGAAGAAGGCCATTGTGAGGAGTGTCAGCCCAAGCGTCTTGGGCCAGCTTTCCGGCCAACGAAGGCCAAGGTCGCTCCAACCCGATCCCCTGCGGCGCAAAAGGATGGTACCCACGACCATCGCACTCAAAGTTGAGGCCGGACCTGCATAAAGCTGAGAGATCGGGAGCAGTGACTGCTTAACGATGACTAGCACTGAGGCAACCATAATGAGGTCGCGCAGAGCGGTGAGTCGGGTGTAATTCGCGGGTAAGATACTTGATGCTCCACCGTGTCCCTGAGACATAGGACTAGCCTGCCTTTTTCAGACGTGATGCCGCACGCGCTCGTCGCCAAATGGCAAAGCATGCGCCAATCAGGATCAATAAGGTTCCGCCTGCAAAGACTATGAGAGCCATGGGCAGTCGCGATGCAAAGGTGAGAGTGTCAACATTACTGGTCTTCCAGAAAACCCACTCGCCCGCGAGTCGCGTAGCAAGCATTGGGTTGCCGGTAGAAAGGATGACGATTCCATCGCCTGTCGACGGATCAAGCCGCGCTGAGGTGTTGATAGCCGGTTCGTTGCTACCATCATGACCGATTATGAAATCTCCGGAATTGTTGGGCGCATAAAGCATTGTTCCGAGCCCCCAGATGTCTGCCCCCATTTCTGAGGCGTGGGGTGTGCGGATAAGCGCCAATGTGTTTTGTGACAGAACCGGGTTCGCTGCATCCGGGGCCTGTGCTGCAACAAACTTCGCGAGATCTTCAGAGGTTGTAAAAAGAGACGTTGCAGCAAGTGCAGTGTACCAACCAAATGGCTCAGTCGTGCCTCCGGTTCCGAAGTTTTCAGCCAGTCCAAAAACGATCGCCTCGTCATGGTCAAAGGAGGTTCTCGCCATATCCAAAGGGGCAAAAACTCGGTCGCGCATATAGGCAGGAAATGTTGTGCCTGAGACCTCTTCGATCAGCAGCTGCAGCATAGTGTATCCACCACCTGAATAGGAGAAGCCTGAACCCGGCTCCGCGCCCAGAATCGTCCGGCCATCCTTGCCCGGCGAGGTGTCTGCGGCCTGCGTCAGCGAAGCTTCAGGAGTCTGACGGTCTTGTGCTGTCGCAAATCCATCATAACCAAGACCGTCGGTCAGACCTGCCGTGTGGCTCAGCAAACGCCGCACTGTGACACCGGATGCATCGAACTCGGAAGTCGGCAACTGCCATCGTGTGATGTAGTCTGAAACCGGTGCATCAAGGTCCACCTGACCATCTTCGACAAGCGCCATTACACCCCATGTTGTGGCCCATTTGCCCAGAGATGCGACTTGGAAAACGCTTTGGGCGTTCACTTCTTCACCTTTTGACAGATGAAAGTCTGCCGCTGGCGCTCCGCTCTCGATCAGGATGAAGCTGACATTGCCTTGATTGTCTTGCTCAGCGATTTCCCTCGCTGCCAATTCAAACGCGGATAGGTCTCCTTTTTCCGCAATGGAACTCTTCCCCCAACCTTGGTCGAGGGCGGTAAAAACCAAGCTGCCCCAAACCACGATCGCCAGAATTGTGGACGCACTTAACGCTGCATATCTCATGATTACACCTGTCCGCTTGTGATAAGTGTGACGGCGGCGATGATGTAGAGCCCGGAGGTGAGGATGCTGCCGAAAGAACGGAAGTGATTGAGCCGGGTCCACTTCGCGCCATACTCCATCCAGTAGTTCTGCGCTTCGGCACTGGTTTGATCGGCACTGTCGAGCCGGTTGTTCATCGGCACATTGCCAAGCATCGTCGTCAGAAAAACACTGGGGAGGTAAACCATACTGGCTAGGATCAGTGTGACCAGCGCTGCACCTTCAAATACCGCGAGGCTGTAGAGCGCAAAGAGCCCTGAAAAGACCGTTATGGAGAGGATGCCAGCTACGAACTGGGTCTTGATCACATCGCGATTGATGTGCTGCATCGCCTCAATGCCACTTGCGGGTTCTGTCTTCAGCAGAGCCGACATAATGAACTCCGAGAATGCCGAGAAGACGCCTCCGATAATAGCACTCCATAGCGCGAGGAAGAGGCAGAAGTAGAGAGGCCAGTCATATGTCATGGTTCGGGTGTCCTTGAGTATGAGGAGGAAGAACTGAGGGGCTACCTTCGTGCGTCAGCATGCCTTGGATGCAATCACCACGACGGCCCCGCTGACTATTTCTTGTTGCGCCCCGACGAGACGGAGAAGAGATACATTAGGTACAGCACGATGCTGGAAGTGAAGATCGCTGTCGCGCTACCGCTCGGTTCCGCAGACGCGTAACTGAGCTTCCAAACGGCCAGCCCCGTCAGAACAAACAGAGCGGTGACCGATGCCAATGTGCATATTTGCCTGCGGGTCATTGGGTCATCTCCTGGTGAAATGCATCTACCGGTTGCAGTGGGTTTGCAGCTTGAATTTTGAGGGTGAGTGCGAGCAGGAACGCGGCAACGGCAAGCTCGAAATACATGACGACGACGAGCGAATCCGATGGCGTGCCGTGTAAATACTGGCTGACCATACGGCTGAAGCCATAGCTGCCATAGACAACCGTACCCGCAGCAAGGCCAAAGCTCGCCAAGCGCGCTTTGATCCCACTTACGATCATCAATGCACCGACGATGACCAGCATTCCGCTTGGCGCTGTCACTTCGGACACTAAGCCGGCGTCGTGCTCGACAATCACCTCGCTTGTGGCAAGGAAGATTGTCGGCGCGGCCATGATCCAACTGCCGATGCCTACCAGGATCGCTCCCGATACGGCTAGAACTATGCGCGTGCCAAAGTTTGTCATGCCGCAACCCTCCATGCACCGGTCGCAGCCACATCACGGGCGTAGTCTGCGAAGTCCTTGGGAGCACGGCCAAGCGCTCGGTCAATGCCATCAGTCAGATGTGCATTGCGACCATCGAGGACGGTCGAGAACAGATAGTCGAGCATCCACACGACATCATTGGGCGCGCCAGATTTGGTTAGCCCTTCGATAAAGGCATCATGCGGCACATCGACGAAGGCTATTTCGCGGTCAGTCGCAGCAGACAGGTCTGCTGCAATATCGGCCATCGTCATCAAGCGTGGGCCAGTGACCTCATAAATCTCACCATCGTGCCCATCTTCACTAAGCGCAGCGACCGCGACATCGGCGATGTCATCGACATCGACAAAGGGCTCGGGCGTGTCGCCTGCCGGCAGGGTAATTGCTCCGCCAAGCACCATGTCAATGAAAGCGCCTTCGGAGAAATTCTGGCTGAACCAGCTTGCACGCACAACCGTCCATTCAAGACCGCTGTCAGCGACGATCTGTTCGCAAGCCTGCGCTTCCTCCTCGCCGCGACCAGACAGAATAACGAGGCGTTTTACTCCGTTTAACTTGGCGCGCCAGACCAGAGCGCTGATCGCATCCTTTGCCCCCGGCATTGCTAGATCGGGTGAGTAAGTGATGTAGATGTTCGAGACGCCATCGAGCGCAGCATCCCAGCCCGCTTCGTTGTTCCAGTCGAACGAAGGGAGGGAGGAACGCGATCCGATGCGTACGCCTTGACCCTTTTGGAGCAGACGATCAGCAACTCTTTTGCCGGTCTTTCCGGTTGCACCGATCACCAGAGTGATCGGGACGTTGTCGATTTGAGAGGTCATATGCTTGTTCCTGTTTGTTGGAGACAAGCATGGAATAAGTCAGGAGCGGCAGCTTCTCTTGCCTTAGCACGACAAGGTTTGTGCAGATGGCGTCATCAGTTTGACGTAGCGCCGACGCGATATGAGCGAGGCGTTTCACCGGCCCAGCGCTTGAACGCACGCGTGAAGCCGCTCTGCTCTGCATAGCCGGTGAGAAAGGCAACCTCCGCGAGGCTGTAGCTCGTTTCGCGCAATAGCTGTTGAGAGAGCTCTCTGCGCGCCTGATCGACAAGACTTTGGAATGACTTGTCCTGAGCAGAAAGCCTTCGCTGCAAGGTGCGCGCGCTCACTCCAAGCGATCCCGCGACGGTTGAAAGCGTTGGCACCCCTTCGCTCAGCATTTTTGCAACGGCCAGACGTACCCGCTTATCGAGGCTTTCTGGCTCGGCTTGCTTTGCAAGCTCTGCCTCAAGATGTTGGTCAAAGAATTGAGCGATAGTCTCATCACCGAGCTTGTTGGGCACATCGAGGCTTGCCTCGCTTACCAGCAATCCATCTCGCACTGAGTTAAAATGAACAGGGCAGTTAAAGTGCCTCTCATAAACAGCGGGATCACCGCGCGCGCCGTGCTTGAAGAAGACACCTAGCTGTTGAAAGGGCTGGGAGGCGACCTCCCGGCATATGGTCATGACCGAGGACATGCTGGCTTCGTTTGAAAGAAGCATACCCGGCCCAGCATTCCCCGACTTATCCAGACTGAAGAACCAACCTTCATTACCTTGTTCAAGGCTGTAGGTCTCCGCGTTGCCAAGGACATGGCCATAGCGCGCCGATCTCGCAAACGAACCGCGCAGGTCTGGCGCAGATTTCCATGCAAGACCGAACGCGCCATACTCATCACTCTTCATCGTGGCGCCGATGCGGAGTGGCAAAGTCAATCCATCAGGATCGCGTTGCGCCAGGATTGCAAAGAAATCATAAAACTGATCCGCAGCCACCATCAGTTTGGGGTCTATTGTCCCGTCGGCTGGAACACCCATGCGCTCTAGCAGATCGCGTGTTTTTACGCTTCCCCCAACATGGGAGAGCACTTTGTGAACATACAGCGATGTGATCTGATTCAAAGCATGCCCCACTCGTCTGGGGGCAGTCTATCAATTGCACCGTTGACCGCAAGCTAGGCACCCAGCAGAAGGTAGGCCACGGTGAATGTCAGGGAGTTTGCGGCCGCATGCGTAATCGCCTTATGCGAATAGACAGAACAGGATTGGGGGCCCACCGAGGCAAGTTTTCTTTTGCCTCTCTTGGAAGAGTGACCGGAATGTCCGCTTCCACCCCCACAATCGGACATTGAGTAGCCGCTCGCCAAAACCCGAAATCGGACGGTCCGCTAACAGCGCCTTTCAGACAAAATCGGACAGTCAACTGTCGACCCAAATGCGGACGTCAGCTTGTCTCAATCTATCCTAGAACACCCAGAGCAAGCAGGATCATAAAGAAAATTAAAGCGCTAATGAAAGTGAATGCGATAAGGGCTGCCGAGCGGAAAAGAGCTTCGATTCTAGAGAGGCCATAAGCATGCCGTAGCTGGCGATACATGTGAACGGGTGGGTAAAACATCGCCAATGAAGCCCATACTGATTCTGACACCCCAACCGCTGCCAATATCGCGCATGTGATAAACAGCAGCGACATAAAACTGATTGAGTAGGTCGTGAAGACCGCATGATCGTAAAAGTGGAAACCACGTCGACCGATCAAGCTGAGCCAAACGAATGGTAGCGAAATGGGAATAAGCAGCCACGCAAATTTGTAGCCGTTAGCCTTGAGTTTATAGATTAGGAGATCAGGGTTCGCAGTGATTTTCTGTAGCACACCGCGAAGCCATTCGTCATTTGTCGACGAACCCGTGCTTATCAAACTACCATCAGTTAGCGCCTTGCCTTCCTGTATATCCCTCAGCCCGCTTTCAATTTGTTCGAGATCTTCTGCGGAAAGATTGCCAACTTCCGCATCACCATCAGCCAAATGCACATCCGGGTAGGGCGGCTCGTTTCTAGTCAAGCTTGCAAGCATGTTGCGACCCTTTTTAAGGTCTAATATTTCCCTTTCCAGTTGTAGCCTAGTGTCGCCGGTCGCCTCATCGAGCTGCCCAGTCTTTTCCCTGATCTGATCTTCGATTTCCTCAGTTTGAGAAACAATTCCCGTGCCGACCGCGTCATCCGCAAGGCTGATATCATCGTTTGAGAACGGGTCACCTAGGAACGAAAAGACCGCAAACATCATGAACACCGAAAATAGAAACAGCGCCATAGGTGAGATAAATTTGGCCCGTTCACCATGCACATAACGCCGCGTCAGATCGCCCGGTTTCCATGCAAGCAATGGCAATGTGCGCCAGAATTTACCCTCAAAATGGAAGACGCCGTGCAAGATGTCGTGCCACAATACAGCGATGGATCTTCGCGCATGCAGAGACTGACCACAACTGGAGCAAAAGTTGACAGCGACTGTGGCCCCGCAATTCAAGCAAATGCCCGGATCGCCTGAAGTAGCGTTGTTGCCACTACCCTCTATCGCTGTAGCGATCAGCCCACCCTCAATGGCGGTTCCGACAGCCTCAAACTCGTCAGCCATGAATCATACTCTCGGCTCTAAGAAGGGATTAAGCAAGCAACTGTTCAGGGCGGGCTGCTTCGCTTAGCAGACTGATCCAATTTCCTAGTCCCCCTCGAAATTGGCTTCAACAATCGAACGTCAGTGTCTTTTTAAGATCGGCTTTCGTCACTTTCCGGCATGGGAAGCCAGCAAATGCAGCGTCAGATTCGCACCCAAGAAACGGACATAGGGCAATCGCACTTGGCTTCGTAAAAGCGGACACGCAGCTATCTCAGCTTTTCATACAAAAGCGGTCTTTCCACTAACGACCCAATTGCGGACATTGGCTGCACTAAGCTAGATCGCTTCCATCGCCCGGAGCTGGCTTTCCACGATTACCGCGCCTCCTCCAAATCATCAGTGCGCCGCCCAGAAGGATCGCGACAGTGCCAGCTGCAAACACCGTAAATGCAATCGGCAACCGAGATGCAAACGAGAGGCTGTCCACATTCCCAGTTTTCCAGAAGACCCACTCGCCCGCGATTTCTGTCGCTTGCAGTGGGTTGCCTGTCGACAGAATCACGATGCCATCGCCTTTGGTTGGATCAAGCCGCGCGGCCGAATTGATGGCTGGCTCATTGCTGCCATCATGGCCGATGATGAAGTCGCCCGAATTGTTGGGCGCGTAGAGCATCACGCCAAGGCCCCATATATCGGCCCCCATTTCAGAGGCGTGCGGCGTGCGCAGCAAAACCATCGTCTCTGCTGAGAGAACAGGATTTTTTGCATCCGGCTTCTGCGAAGCTATGAACCTGACCAAGTCTTCGGAAGTTGTGAATAGAGAGGTGGCAGCAAGCGCGGTGTACCAGCGAAATGGTTCGGTTGAGCCGTCAGGCCGAAAGTTCTGAGCAAGACCCCGTTCGAGCGCTTCAGCGTGATCAAATGTGGTTCGATTCATCTCCAGTGGAATAAACACTCGGTCATCCATAAACTGAGAGAATGATTTGCCCGAAACTTCCTCGACCACTAATTGCAAGAGAGTGTAACCGCCGCCTGAGTAATTCCATCCAGATCCCGGCTCGTCTCCAAGAAGAGTCCTGCCATCTTTCCCCGGCGATGCGTCTTTGGCCTGGGTCAACGAGTCTTCAAGATTCTGCCTATGCTGAGCTGCATCGAACCCGTCATAGCCTAGTCCGTCGGTCAAACCGGCAGTGTGACTAAGCAAACGCCGGACCGTCACTTTCGACGCATCAAACTGGGAAGCAGGTATTTGCCAACGAGTGAGGTAAGATGAAACCGGTGCGTCTAGATCGATCTCACCATCTTCGACGAGAGCCATAACGCCCCACGCGGTAAGCCATTTGCCTAATGAAGCGGCTTGAAAGACTGTTTGGCTGTCGACCGGCTCTTCCTGGGAGAGATGGAAGTCAGCCACTGGCACTCCATCTTCAATGAGGATGAAACTGATGTTTCCTGTGTTGCGTTGTTCCGCAGTATCTTTCGCTGCCAATTCAAACGCCGCTATGTCGCCGGTTTCCGCAATGGGGCTATGTCCCCAACCTTGATCTAAGGCGGCAAAAACAAGCCCACCCCAGGCCGCAACTGATATGAACATGGCTAAACTGAATGTCCCGAATTTCACGATTATACCTGTTCACTGTTTATGAGCGTGATTGTAGCGATGAGATAAATGCCTGCGGTCAGAATGCTGCCGACTGACCTGATTTGATTGAGCCTAGTCCACTCGCGGAGATAAGGGAGCGCGAGACCCTCGCGCTGACATCGATGCGTAACAATTTGGTCATTTGCGATTCTCCTAGAATAGAGGAAAAAACTTCGATCTGAGGGAAACTCGCCGTCGAAGCGAGGGGCACCGGCGCACTTCTCAAACAGCCAGCTGAGACGGCTGCTGAAGGGACCGGTGAGTTCGGCGAGGCGACCGGCGCTCATGCGCCCGGTCCGCAGTCAATGCAGCGCATGGGCGGGCTGGGGACAAAGCCCAGCACATGATTAGCGTTTCTGAAAGCCGTTCGCACACCTTCCTCAAGCACAGGATGGTAGAATGGCATTTGCAGGATCTGATCTACCGTCATGCCTGTCTGGATGGTCCAAGCGAGCAGGTGGCCGATGTGTTCAGCCGACGGCCCGATCGTCTCGGCACCAAGGAAACGCCCGGCGCCATGTTCTGCATAGACTCTCAGCAGTCCCTTGTTGATGCCCATCACCCGTGCGCGTCCCTGTTCTTCGAACGATACTTCGCCAATTGCGAAATCGCATCCGGATTGCTCTAGCAAGGAGGCATAGGCCGCGGGCCAGACTTGTTCAGGCATCAGGCCACGTTGGCGAGGTCAGCTGTCCAAGCGTTCGGGACAAATGCAGCGTCGAGCTCAGTCGCTGCGACATGATTGGTGTAGTTCGACATGACCTTGAGGGCGGTGCCGAGGATCACTTCAAGGACATTCTGTCGGGTGTATCCAGCCGCAAGAAATGGCTCGACATCTGATGGCTCTGGCCAACCGCGCGTTTCATTGATCACAGCTGCGAAAGTTTGAAGGGCCACGAGTTTTGGATCAGCGATCGGCGTATTGGTGCGCAGCGATTTGATCACGTCTGCGGGAACGCCAGCAGCCTGAGAGATCGAAGTGTGCGCAGCCATGCAGTACTGGCAGCCGTTGAGCCTATTGTTTGTCATCAAGATGATTTGACGTTCGGTCTCTGACAGATTGGTTTTGTCGAAGATGCCCGCGAGGGTCATGTACCCTTCCAGCAGAGCAGGAGCTTCGGCCATAGTTCCCAGAAGATTGGGAATGAATCCATAGGCGCCTTTCGCGGCATTCAGCAGCGGCTGTGCAGCTTCAGGAGCGCTTTCGAAGGTGTGGGTGGTGAAAGATGTCATTGGGGGGCTTTCTCGAATTGAATTGTAAGGAGAATTGGAGTCCTGAAGTGGCCGGCTGGCTGAAGGGGAGCCAGCCGGCCGGCGGGGGTTAGAGGTCTTCGACCTTGCTGTGCTTGATGGTCGGCCATTTCTCTTCAGCCGTGCGCAGCGTGTTTTCCTTATCTGCAAGGTAGCGCTGGAAAACAGCGGCATTCACGAACAGGTAGAGCTTGCCATCGACGATATCCGAGTAACGCGGATCTCCATCGAGCTTCTTTCCGAGCGCAACAGCATAGGCGCAGAAGCCGCCATATTGGGGTAGGTAACGCTCTGGATCGGACTTGAAGCGTTCAGCCGTCAGTTCAGAAGCAAAATAATATGCCACTCCGTCATGGACGACCGCATGGCTAGCCTCGCCGGGTGCGACAGCATTCATCGTGCTAAGCACAACGGTATCGACGCCGTGAACGCCGAGGCCGGCTCCATCAAGGGTGTAGCCATTCGTGACATTGTATTCGTCTACGGCATAGGCGGGCGCCGAAAGGCTAGCGGACAGCGCGATGGCAAGGGCAAAGCCAATTGGTAGGGTGCGCATGATTTATCTCCGTTTGGGTTTAGAAGGGGGACGGTGACCAGAGTTGCCGTGGTTGGGGGTCGCGCGGCGTTCTCGGCCACCGTCCGATCAGCTGGAGCAGAGGGAGAGGGGCAATGGGCTCCAGCCGAAGATCAAAATGATTGGATTATTTGCTGCGATAGGCGGCCCTGATCGCGTTCACTGTGTTGTCCGTGTTGTCGACAGCACTCGCGATCATGCGGAAGTTCACCAGCGAAGATTCGTAACCATTGTAATGTTCGGTGATCGCGCCAGCAGTTGCATCGGTGACAACCATGACTTCAAAGCCTGCTTCGATTAGTGATCGCATGTGAGATTCTGTGCAAAGGTTCGAGGACATGCCGCCCAGAATGACTTTGGAAATCCCTGCTTTGCGCAGTTGGAGCGCCAGGTCGTTGCTGTCTGGCCCGTACACTTTGTGCGGACTGGTGACGACTGTGCGGCCGTTGTTGATGTATGGCTTGTATTGCTCGAGCCAGTCGGCGCCTGAACCTTCGAAGCCTTCTAGGGTGAGAGCATGCGGGCGGTCGAACATTCCGATGGCGTGCATCAACGTTTCAAGCGTGCCTTCAAACTGCCAACGATGATCGTGTTCGAAATAATAGTGGGGTGACACGAAAACCGGCATGCCGGTTTGATCGGCAACCTCGAACAATGCGCCAAGGTTTTCGACAGTGCCGTTGTTGGTGATGCTTTCACCGACAACGCCCCATGTCACGCCGTCGGGTGAAAGAAAGTCGTTTTGCGGATCAGTGATGACGATGGCGGTTGTCGCAGGATCGATTTCGAATCCGGGCATTGGCAATCCGTCGTTTACCGGTGGCTGGGTTGCAGTGGCAGCGCGGGATTCTTCCTGGGCGGAAACGCCGCCAGCAGCCATTCCAATGGTTGCAATTGAAGCGAGCAAGGCAATTGCGAGCTTGCGCGAAGTTCTTGGGGGACAATTCATCGTTTATTCCTCAGCAAGTGTTTCAACTTGCCAACTCGGTTTGGGTAAGTTGTCCGGTGCAGCAGATCGATTAGTGTGGCTCGCCGGAATTAGCCTTGGAGTTGACAATGATTGGATTAGGCTAACCGAGGGCGATGGTTCTTGACCGCGCCTGCCAATAATTTGACCTTGTGTGCCAAATTGGGCGAAATGCACTAAACGAGGGATAGGTCCGGTTTCGGGAAGGTGGGCAGGACGCACTTTGGAACAAGTTTCGACGCTTTTCGCGCGTAAGGCGATCGTTCAAGTCGGGCCAGCTGCGGCTGATCGTGCCTTGGCATCTGTCGGCATATCGCGCGGCGCCCTTGCTGATCCCGCAAACCGCGTACTTGTGGGGCAGCACCACGCGCTCTTCGAAGCGCTCGCTGAGGAGGAGCGGCCAAAAATCAGCTTCCACATGCGAACATCGGCTTCGATGCGTTGCGAAGACTACGGACCGCTCGGGCTTACGATCAAGTCGGCGCCAACTCTTCGGCGTTCGTTCGAGCGTCTTGATCGCTATGCGCGGCTCTATAATTCCTATTCGGTCTTCGCGCTGACGGACAAAGGTTCGGAATGTTGGTGGATGAACCGTAGACCGGTCCCTGATAACGATGGCGCCAAACTGTCGAATGAAGCGGCGTTGGGGACCTTCGTGTCGCTTTGGCGCGATGCAAACGGATCCGAGTTCAACCCCAAGCGAGTCCAGTTCACCCATCTGCCGGTAGGCGTCGTGCAGCCGCTCGAAGAATACTTCAAATGCCCTGTAACCCACGGAGCTGAAGTCGATGCGATTATTATGCATCAGCAGGATGTTGATCGACCTAACCGCGTAGGTGATCAGCATATCTGGAATTTCCTGCGCGAGCATCTGGAGGAAATCCTTCGCACTACTGAACCTGACCGGACCGATCGCGAGGTGGTAATCCAGATTGCGAACAACCTGAGCGATGGGGTGCCGCGCCTTGAGGATGTTGCATGCCATCTGGGCATAGGGAGCCGTACCTTGCAGCGCCGCTTGTCGGATATGGGGCACAGCTATCAATCTCTAGTTGACGAGGCACGCCGAGAAGTAGCCCTCAAGCTCGTCGGCGAAACCCGCCATTCGTTGGTTGAGGTCGCATTCTTGACCGGATTCTCGGAGCAAAGCTCCTTCACCCGTGCATTCAAACGGTGGTCGGGCAAGACGCCGCGAACCTTTCGCGGCGAAGCGTCAGGGATGACGGCTATTCACAGCTAGGGTCTTGCTGCTTGGCATGCGCACCATTTCGCTGACGTGTCTGGATCGGGCGCCTTGCCGCGATCAGTGGCCAAACGGACCAGCTGATCGCCGCAAGGCAGAAAAGCCCCTGCGCAGCGATTGCGATTGGCCCAAATGGAAGGGCGAATGCCCCACCTCCCCCAAACAATATGGCGAGCCAAATCATTCGGTAGCGGTGTGCCCAATGTGGGTCTTCGCTAAGCAGGCAGTCAAAACATAAGCGCATGGCGTGTACTCCGTGGCTTGTGTGCGGGAAGGCGCTGAGGTTTGCTCGCGGGTTAGAGCCCAAGCTCGGATAGCCCCAGATGATCATCGGGCCGGCGACCCAAAGGCCAATGGAAGAGGCGCTCTTCTTCCTTGATAGGACGCTCGTTGATACTGGCATGGCGGTTTTGCATCAGTCCATCCTCTGCAAATTCCCAGTTCTCGTTGCCGTAGGCGCGAAACCAGTTTCCGCTGTCGTCATGATATTCATAGGCATAGCGAACGGCGATGCGATTGCCGCTATAGGCCCACAATTCTTTGATCAGCCGGTAATCGAGTTCCTTCGCCCATTTCCGTTCTAGGAACTGGCGAGCTTCGTCGCGGCCTTCAGGAAATTCGGCGCGATTTCGCCACTTGGTGTCCTCTGTATAGGCGAGTGACACCTTGCCCGGATCGCGGCTGTTCCACCCATCTTCGGCCAGCCTGACTTTCTCGCGGGCGGATGCGTCGTCGAATGGGGGCAATGGGGGGCGTGACATGATTCAATCCTTTGTCTGGTGCAGGGGGAGAGGGGTCTAGGTGCAGTCCGCACAGGATGCTTCTGCAAGTTTGGCAGCTTCTGCTGCGTCTGGTTGTGCATCAGGCGACAGGTCACCCGATGAAACCTGGAATATAGGCAGCATCACCAACAGGTAGAGAGCTGCAATCAAACGAAAGGGAAACGTCTCGCCGATCGTATGACGATTGCTGCTATCAACCGGCGGAACATAGCCAATGGCGAGTTCTTCGGATGCGGGGATCGGTATCAGGTTGAAGTTCATGATCCGAGCTCCAGTTGTACGCGTGCTGGCGAGGGAACGGCGTTTAGGGCAAGCAATTGGCTGTCCTGCAGTGCGTCCTCGGTTCTGCTGGCGTGTCTGTTGCTATCCTTGGCGAGCTGAGAGGCAGCTTGGCCCCAAGAACCCGTCCTTAATGTCTTGGCTGAGAACGGATTCTCGCGCATCTTCCACCGCAATGCCGACGCACCCCGGCGTAAAACCACCCGGCTTGGACGGAACTTCCAGATCCGCTCTGCGCCCTCGAAGTCAGCGATATCGTGCGAGTCAGTAATGACCCGGGCGGTGCCGGTGAGTTGCAGGATGTCGCCCGTTTCGAAATCGACGAACAGCAACCCGGCGCTAGGGTTAAGAACGAAATTGCCAAGCGTGTTGAAGTGAAAATTGCCCGAGAAATCCGGGACCGTCAGCAGGCCACCATCGTCGATCCTGACGAAACCGGAATTGCCTCCTCTATGCGATGCATCGACCTGTCGCTTGCCATCGCGGTCCACATAAGATGCGACGAAGAAGGTATCCGCAGCCGAAATAATTGCCCGGGCGTCCTCGGTCAGCTCGCGAGATTCCTCGACCGACGCTGAGCTGGGCTGATCGGCATCATGCGAAAACGCGAAGTCACGCAGCTGAATATATTGCGGACAGTTGCCAAAGGCATGACCGACCTCAACTTCCAAAGAACCGTTTGCGGCGCTCTTGATTTCTCCGTTCATCCGATTGCGGCGCCGGGTGTGGAGTTCGATGCCCAACATTCCTATTGCCGCACCGGATTGAGCTCCAATTGCGGCAGGATCTGCCGGTTGTGGTTGCGCGTTGATTGTCAGAGAGGTCGGTGTGGGAGAGCTTATAAAACCGGGCTGTCCTACAAGCATAGTAGGCCAAACATCGCCGGTATCGTCGACGGTCGCCACAACGATGAACGGCAACCGCGCATAAAAGTCGCGGTGCTGATCGGGCATGAAATCCCGGATAACCTTAGCGCCGATATGCTCCATCCGCTCGGCCATGCCAACTGATCGCTGCATTGCGATCTCGCCTTTGTGGAACAGGCTAGGCTCGGTTTCGTCGATCAAGTTTTTCATGGCTTTTTTGTCCAAGAATAAGAGAGGCAAGACGGCGGTGCGGTGGGAGGGGGTGCAGCTCGCCGCCTTGCCAGTGGTGTCAGGCTGCTGCTGCGAGCCCGACCGGGGTCTGTTGGAAGGGGACAAAGCCGGGCAGCGCTTCGACTCGGGAAAGCCAGGCGTTCACTTCGGAATAGCCAGAGAGATCGACGTTTCCTTCCGGCGCACTCGCGATGTAGCTGTAGAGAGCGACGTCGGCGACGGTTGGATTCTGTCCGCCGGCGATCCACTCGCCGCCTTTCAGCTCCGCATCTATGATAGCAAGGACACCGTGCGCACGGCCAATCACTTCATCAGCATCGAAGCCTGCGCCAAACACCGTGATCAGGCGCGCTGCGGCAGGGCCGAATGCAATCTGGCCGGCGGCTACGGACAGCCAGCGTTGGATGGCTGCAGCCTCTGCCGGGGTCTCTGGTAGCCAGTCTGTGCGACCCAGTTTCTTGGCGGCGTATACAAGGATCGCATTCGAATCTGCGATGACCGTGTCACCATCGACCAGCACCGGAACCTGGCCGAACCGGTTCAGCTTCAGATAGTCGGGTTGCTTATGCTCCCCTGCGGCTAGATCGACGTCGATGACTTCAAGCTTCGCATCAATGAGCGAAAGGAACAGACGCGCCCGGTGGGCATGGCCGGAAAGCGGGAAGTGGTAGAGTTTCATTGGGATCACTCCTGTTTGAATATCGGCCGGTTCGTCCGGCTGGCACCATTTGGAGCAATCCACCTGCTGTAAGAACCGGGATTATTCTGAATTCAGTGTTTCAAGAAATGGAATAATAGGACTTGTTTGCGGCTGGTTCGGCGATATCCTTCATTACTCAATTGTTTGCGGAGGAATATTGTGGATCGGATCCATGCCATGCGCGTGCTTGTTCGCATCGCTGACAGTGGGAGTTTTGCGGAGACTGCACGTCAGCTCCATATGAGCCCGCCAGCAGTAAGCCGCGCAGTCGCCGGGTTGGAAGACATAGTCGGTGCACGCTTGCTTACGCGCACCACGCGATCAGTTAAATTGACCGAGATTGGCGGACGTTACATCGAAGATTGCCGACAGATCCTGACCGCGATCGAGGAAGCGGAAGCAGCCGCATCTGGCTCGTTCGCCAAGCCAACCGGCAGCCTGACGATTACGGCATCGGTCTTGTTTGGCCAGATATACATACTGCCGATAGTTACAGAATTTCTGGACACCTATCCCGAAGTGACAGGGCGCTTAGTGTTTCTGGATCGAGTGACCAATTTGGTAGACGAGGGAATGGATGTCGCCATTCGGATCGGTCACTTACCTGATTCCAGCTATAGCGCGATCAAAGTGGGGTCGGTCCGGCGTGTAGTCTGCGGGGCGCCCGATTACTTCGAGCTGGAGGGGGTTCCGGTAAGGCCAGCTGATCTGGCAAAGCATCGAATTATTGCGGCGACGAGCGCCTGGACTTCGCTGGATTGGCGATTTGGTCGCGAGGAGAAGGAAACTGTCCGGGTCTCTCCAAGGCTTTTCTGCAATTCAAACCCCGCTGCTATCGAAGCAGCACGATCCGGTTGGGGACTCACTAGAGTTCTTTCCTATCAAGTCGGGTCAGACCTGGTTGCAGGCGAGCTTCAAACAGTGCTGGAAGAATACGAAGAAGAGCCCTTGCCGGTGCATATCGTCCATCCCGAGGGCAGGAATGCATCAGCGAAAGTTAGGGCTTTTGTCGACTTTACAGCGGAAAGACTGCGGGCCAACCGCTTCATTAATTGAATCAATGTTCCAATTATTGGAATAATATCTTTCGCAAAAGTCGAATTATCACGAAAACTGGATGAGCTTATCTCCGCGTCCGACCCCGCTTCAGGGGCAAGACATGGAGTTAGAAATGAAATCGAAAATAGTACTTACAGCCCTCGCAAGCTTTGCAGGCTTCATCGCAGTGCCCGCTCAGGCCGATAATTTTGATGGTCCCTACGTTGGTGTCCAGGCTGGCTGGAACAGGGCAGAAATTGCTGATCGTACGATTGACGCTCAACCCATTGATGCAGAGGTTTCGCGTGATGCTTTAGTGATCGGCGGTTATGCCGGGTACAATTACAAGATCAATGATCGCTTTGTGATCGGCGCAGAGGCTGGTTTCAGCGGCGCAGTTGATGACGAAGTCCGTGCTCAATCCGCGGGTAATTCGGTCACGATCGATCCGCGATACAGCTTCGACTTGACTGCACGCGCCGGCTACCTCGTCAACGATAAGACGCTGGCCTATGTACGTGGTGGTTACGCTAATTCGCGGGTTCGCACTACATTGGTTTCCGACGCCGGCACCGCGCGCGCATCGGACAACCGCGACGGCTGGCTTGTCGGCGGCGGTGCAGAACGCACATTGACCGACAAGATCAGTGCGCGCCTCGAATACCGTTATACTGACTTTGGCAATAACGGCGGTCAGTACGACCAGCACCAAGCCTTGGTTGGCATCAGCTACAATTTTTAATCCGCACCTAGGTGTCGCCACTTGGACTGAGCGGCGACACCAATGCGAGCATGGAATAGTCATGAAATGGACCTACTCGAAGCTCACTGATCCTGATCTGGGCTTCTCATTGTTCAGGATACAGTCGGTTGTGAATGCCTCGTTTGTGAGTGGCTCACTAACGGCGGCTCTTCTGAACCTCGTTGCTATCGCCGCCCTTTCAGCCGTCAGGCGATTTCTGCCCGATGCTCTGAGCCCCTGCGTTGGAGAAGCTTGCCATGGCTGAGCCATCGAACGAGAGGATTCTCAGCCAACTCCGACTAGCGCTACTCAGCGACTGCGGCTGTGAAGATACGTTGTCGAAAGCTGAGGACGAGGCCCGCTTGGCCGGGCTTTCAGGGGCGGAGGTTGACGCGGCTCTGGTCGAGCGTAGCTTCGATGTACGGACTTCCGCAGTTCTGGCGCTCGGCTGTGCGTTGAAGAATGGCGACCTATCCGCTTGCGCTAAGGCAGAGAAACACGCGCTGGCATGTGGATTGACCGGAGATGAGTTGGACTTCGTCAAGAACTTTGTTCGCCAGCTTGTCTGAGTGGAGCAGACATCACCCGCCGGTCCGAACCTTTGAATCAACCTGCACAGGCAACCGCAACACAATTGGAACGATCCGAATGACAGAGCTAGAAACCAACAAACGAAAGTGGATTTTCAAGTCTGGTTGGAGGGGGCTTTGCCCCCGATGCGGTAAGGGAGCGATGTTCAAGGCATGGCTGAAAATCAGCGATACATGCGATGTCTGCGAACTGGACTACCGCTTTGCATCACCGGACGACGGCCCCGCATTTTTCTCGCTCTGTTTCGTCGCCTTTCCACTCATGTTCCTGGTGGTGTGGATCCAGGTGGCATTCGAGATCTCGGTGCCCGTCCTTCTTCTCTTTGCCATACCAGTCATGTCCGTCGGCTGTGTCTTGCCACTGCGCCCAATCAAGGGCTGGCTTGTTGCGTCCCAGTACGTGAACCGATCCATGGAAGCTGGCACTGAAAAGTTGTGGGCACAGATGCATGCGCGCGAGGATCAGGCAAAGCGGGAAAAAGAAGAGAATTGATCCAGAGGCCAGGCGCTTTCAAACACCGTAAGCCCGACACTATTGTTTCATTTGCCGGAATAGAATGCCGGTAAACTTCTCCATTCTTATCAATTATCGAACGAGTAGATTGAAAATATTGCGGCGCTGCAGTGGATTTAACCACTTTGCGCCTGCAGCAAACCCGTTCGGAGAAAATCACGCCGAAAATTTCAATCTATACGAAAGGCTATTGCCCATATTGCGCTCTCGCCAAGTCGATCTTGCAGGAATACGGGGCGAGCTATATCGAGGGTGCTGTCAGTCTAATCGCAACTAGTTTCTGACCTGCGCAGCAATCCCTTACCCGATGTGAGTTCAGGCCATAAGGTTTTGCCACTCAGCCAAGGCGGCTGAGCGGGAGGTCTTGTAGGTCTGTCTATCTACGAGATGTCTTTGAGCGTTGAAGTGGTTGTGGACGTTGGCGTGAACTGAAGCGAACTTCTGTAAGCTCTTCATCTGTCGAAATCTGAGCATCGCTCGTTCTCTTCGTCGGAATGGTAGGTGGCTGTTCTCGACCTTGTTATTTGCCCAGCGTCTCACCACCTGTTTGTCCCGGTTGCCGAGTTCTCGCATCGCAGCTTTGTAAGAGGTGAGACCGTCGGTGGTTATCTCCTCAGGCGAGCCGTGGCGCTTCAGCGCCTTCCTCATGAACCGTAGCGCAGCCTTCTTGTCTCTTGTCTTGGTGACGTAGCTCTCCAGGATCTCGCCCTCTTGGTCCACCGCGCGCCACAGGTAATGTAGCTCACCGTTGATCTTCACGTACACCTCATCGAGGTGCCACTTCCACTGCCTGAAACCGCGCATCCGGTTTGCCCGCTGACGCTGCACATCGGCTGCGAACAGTGGACCGAACCGGTTCCACCACAGCCGAACCGTCTCGTGGCAAATATCGATCCCGCGCTCAGCCAGCAGATCCTCCACGTTCCGCAGCGAAAGTGGGAACCGGACGTACATCATCACGACAAGCCGGATGATCTCTGGCGAAGAGTTGAAATAGCGGAACGGACTGGCTGGTTTCTTGGGTCTGGGCATAGGCCTGCCCTACCCCAAGCGCCTCAGCCGTCAATTAGGTGCATTTGCTCTGACAGTACCGTGCTTCACGGTCGAGTTAAGTACGGATTGGCCTGTTCAAGCCCGCAGACACCGCCGCTTTGCGGACGGCCTGCGTAAACAGAGATTGGTGCTGGGGGTTGTTGGCGGAGACGGAGGGATTCGAACCCTCGAAAGAGTTGCCCCTTTACACGCTTTCCAAGCGTGCGCATTCGACCACTCTGCCACGTCTCCGCGTCACCATTGCTGGTGATGGCTGCGCCTCTAGCTTTCCTCTGCTTGCCGCGCAAGTCGTGAAGTGGCACCAAGTCATAATGACTAAACGATTCCTAACCACCGTAGCCGCGCTCCCCTCCCTGCTTGCACTGTCCGTGCCGGTATACGCGCAGGATGAACCAGAGGGCGCGCCGTCACCCAATGAAATCGTCAATTCCGCGCCGCAAAGCGAATGGGCGGCGATCCCGGCGGACGATTTGCTGGTGATGACATTGGCGCCGGACGCTGCGGGGAATAGCCGCGTGGTCATTCTGCAATTGATGCCCGCACCGTTTAGCCAAGGGTGGGTCGAGAACATCCGCACCCTCGCCCGTGCGCAGTGGTATGACGGGATCAGCGTCAACCGGGTGCAGGACAATTACGTCGTCCAATGGGGCGATCCGGGGCATGATAATCCCGAAAGCGGCGAGGTGGAGACCAAGGCGCTGCCCGAGGGGCTGAATGTGATGGCAGAGGAAGATTATCTAGCCGATCCAAGCTCGGTTTTTGAAGGAGAAGAGCAAGCGGGGCGGGCGTTCGGAAATGGAGGAATTGCTGGCGGTCTCGATCTCGACGATCTTCCCGATACGCCATTCGATGCCTACATCAAGGATCGATATGCTGAGGGCGCAATCATTGGCCGCGGGTGGCCGTTTGGAATCTCGCTTGTTGGGGCATGGCCCGTCCACTGCTACGGCATGGTCGGCGTTGGCCGAAACTACTCCCCCGACACCGGCTCTGGCGCTGAGCTTTACACCGTCATCGGCCACGCGCCGCGCCATCTGGACCGCAATATCGCATTGGTGGGCCGCATCATCAGCGGGATGGAGCATTTGTCGTCCATGACGCGCGGAACCGGCGCATTGGGCTTCTACACCGAAGATGAGGCGCATCTGCGCACGCCGATCCAAACCATCCGCGTCGCTAGTGATCTGGCAGAGGGCGAACGCCCGCAATTCGAATTTCTCTCCACCGAGGGCGAGACATTCGCCGCCTATGCCGAAGCGCGCGCCAATCGCCGCGATCCGTTCTTCATCGTGCCCGCTGGCGGGGCGGATATTTGCAATATCCCTGTTCCAGTGCGCGCGATTGAGGCTGCGGATTGAGCGACACTGTCTCCGCCGTCCTTCCCCTTAACCGGTGGCAGGGGGATCGCGGCACCTACCACCTTGTTGTATTTACAGGAGAGCGCGCAGAGGCGCTGACCATGCATGCGACGCTGCACCGGCTTGAATTTGGACGTTCGCGCGGGTTTGGATCGATCAAAGTAACCGCGCAGATTGGCGGCACTTCGTGGAAAACCTCGGTATTCCCGCAGAAGAAACAGTCCGAATGGGTTTTATTGATCAGCAAGAAAGTGATGAAACTCGAAGGCTTGGTCGCCGAAGAGCCAGTCGCGGTCAGGCTCTCACCGCTTTAATCAGAAACCGTGCGCTGCATGATCTCGATACGATTGCCAAAAGGGTCTTCGGTAAAAAACCGCAGATATCCCGCTATCGGCTTATCAGCGCGGACTGGATGACCCTTCGTCAGCAACGCATCTTCCAGCGCCGCAATATCATCGACCAGCAAGGCCGGATGCGCTTTGCGCGCGGGCCGAAAATTGGGGTCCACGCCGATATGCAGGGATAGCGACCCGCTTTCAAACCAGCATCCATTTGCGCTCAAATTCGCTGGTTTGGCGATTTCGCTCATGCCCAATATGCCGGCGAAGAATGCGCGCGCTTCACCCTCGCCGCCCTCGGGAATTGCGATCTGTATGTGATCAAGGCCAATCACAGCCATCGGTTCAAATCCGATCCGCCTGCGCCACCGCATCGCTGGCGCGCAAGGCGCTGAGGATGCGGGTTAGGTGCGCCAAATCCTGCACTTCGGCATCAATTTCATAGGTGGTGAATGGGTGGTCGAGCTGTGTTTGCATCAGGCTTTTGACGTTGATTTTGTTCTGCGCAAAGACACCCGCCATTTCGGCCAAGGTGCCGGGGCGGTCATAGATTGTCACAGTCATGCGCCCGACGGCGCCATGCGACCGGCGGCCCCAATTCAGGTCGAGCCAGTCATTGTCCACGCCGTTTGCCAGCTTTAGGCAATCAATCGCATGGACGCTCACGCGCTCCCCTTTGCGCCGCAAACCAACGATCCTGTCGCCGGGCACGGGATGGCAACATTCGGCGAGGTCAAACGCCACGCCGGGCGTCAAACCGCGGATCGAAATCTCGCGCTCATGCCGTGACCATTCCTCGTCTTCCTTAAATTCTGCGGTGCATCCAGGAACAAGCGCTTCCATAACTTCGCGGTCGGTTAGCTTGGCCGCGCCGATAGCGAACATCAGATCATCGGGTTCCTCTAGGCCCAGCCGCTCCACCGCCGCGCGGATTGCCTTTTTGCCGATGCGGGCAGGCACCCGGATTGCAATTTCATCGAACAATTTGGATCCGATTTCAGCAATTTCATCGCGTTCTTTTAAACGCACAGCCCGCCGGATCGCCGCGCGCGCTTTGCCGGTCACGACAAAACCCAGCCACGACATTTGCGGTTCTGCCGCTGCTCCTTTGATAATTTCGAGGACATCGCCATTCACCAATTGCGTGCGCAGCGGCATGTGGCGGCCATTGATCTTAGCCCCGACACAGGCGAGGCCCAGATCGGTGTGGACGGCAAAGGCAAAGTCCACCGCCGTCGATCCCTTGGGCAGTTGAAACAACGCGCCTTTCGGGGTGAAGGCGAAAATCCGGTCCTGATAGACCGCCAGGCGCGTATGTTCGAGCAGCTCTTCTGCATCATGGCTGGCATCGACGATCTCGATCAGATCGCGCAGCCAGGCGACTTGCCCATCAGCCTTGCCCGATTGCTTATACGCCCAATGCGCCGCCAGCCCGAATTCATTGCGGCTGTGCATTTCGCGGGTGCGGATTTGCACCTCTACCCGCATCGAATTTTCATACATCAGTGACGTGTGGAGCGAGCGATAGCCATTGTTTTTGGGTGTCGAGAGATAGTCTTTGAACTTGCCCGGCAAAAACTGCCAAGTCGTGTGGAGGATGCCGAGCGCACGGTAGCAATCCGCCTCGTTCTCCGCGATCACGCGGAACGCCATGATGTCGGTCACCTGTTCGAAACTGACATGCCTTTCTGACATCTTGTTCCAGATCGAAAACGGGTGTTTCTCCCGCCCCATCACCTCAACCGACATATCCGCTTCGGCCAATGCCTGTTTGATCTTTAGCGCAATCGCATCAACCTGACCGCCATCTTGGCCGCGCAATTGCTCCAGCCGTTTGGTGATCGTGGTGTAGGCCTCTGGCTCAAGCTCGCGAAAAGACAGCGCCTGCATCTCGCGCATATATTCATACATGCCCACACGTTCCGCCAACGGCGCGTATATATCCATCGTCTCGCGCGCGATCCGCTGGCGTTTTTCAGGCTTCTTGATGAAATGCAGCGTACGCATATTGTGCAAACGATCCGCCAGCTTCACCAACAGAACGCGGATATCTTCCGACATTGCGAGCAAGAATTTGCGCAAATTTTCCGCCGCGCGCTCATTTTCCGGCATCGCTTCGATTTTCGACAATTTGGTCACGCCGTCCACCAGCCGTGCGACCTCTGGCCCGAAATGCTGTTCAATATCCTCTATCGTGGCCAGCGTGTCTTCGACCGTGTCATGCAGCAGCGCAGTAATGATCGTTTCTTGATCCAGCTGAAGATCGGTCATCAATCCAGCGACCTCAATCGGGTGGCTGAAATAGGGATCGCCGCTGGCGCGTTTCTGCGCGCCGTGTTTTTGCACCGTATAGACATAGGCGCGGTTAAGCAGCGCCTCATCAGCGTCTGGATCGTAGGTTTTAACCCGTTCAACAAGTTCGTATTGGCGCAGCATCGCCGGTGAATATGCGGGGGCATGAGCGGCGGGGCAAGCAGGATATTGGTTCTGCAAAGAATTGTGCGGTCCGGCCGGTCTGCTTTGGGGAAAATGGGGATGCTTTGACGGCGCCGGACAAGCCAGCATCCGCTTGAAAGTCACTGGGTCAAATTGCCTACCCCTTCGGCAATCCGGCTTGAACCAACCTTGCGTTAATCCTGCAATATGTCACGCACCGCCCCCTTGTCTGTTCAGCCCGCTGGAGGGGCTACTGCACTTGCGGCTATTGCCTCCGGTTTGGTTGCTTTCACCTTTGCCGTCATCGATGCATTCTCCCCCATCTTTAGCGCCCTGCCCATTCCGTTTGCGCTGCTCATCTTTGGTCTGGCTGCACTGGCGTTTGGATTGCGCGAAATGTCTGTCCGCGCGCAATTCGCCGCGCAGGGCGATCGTTATGCGGCGTCGCGGCGCGAGCTCGAAGCCAAGAACCGCTGGTTCAATATTACCGAGGCCCATGCGCGGGTTGGCCATTGGCGGCTCAACCTGGCCACCAATGAGGTGTTCTGGTCCAACGCAACCTATGCGATCCACGGCATGGAACCGGGCACCCCGCCCAGCCTTGAAGATGCATTGAGTTTTTATCACGAGGATGACCGCGAAGCCGTGGTCGAGAATATCGAACGATCCCGCACAACCGGCCAGCCCTATACATTCCGGGCGCGGATCATCGGAAAGGATGGGTTGCTGCGTTACGTCGATGCCGGCGCGAGCAGCGAATGCGCCGCCGATGGCACACCAACCGCGATGTTCGGTGTGATAAAGGACCGCACGGGCGAAGAAGAAATGCAAGAAGACCTGCGTGATGCGCGCGATGCAGCTAAGGCATTGGCCAGTTCAAAGGGGCAATTCTTGGCCAGGATGAGCCACGAAATCCGCACCCCCATGAACGGCTTGCTAGGGTTTGCAGAATTGCTGGCGCGGAGCGATCTTAACCCTGAGCAACGCCGTCATACCGATCTGATTATCGATTCCGGCAAGAGCCTGCAAACATTGCTGAATGATATTTTAGACCTCAGCAAAATCGAGGCCGGCAAGACGCAAATCAATGCGAAAAGCATAGAAATCAGGCACCTCGCCGGTCGCGTGAAACAAATGATTGAACCCGCCGCGCATGCAAAAGACATCACCCTGATTTGCGACATCACCGATGATGTGCCGGACTTTATTGAGATTGATGGCCTGCGCCTGCGCCAAATCTTGAGCAATCTGCTGTCCAATGCGGTGCGCTTTACCAACCGAGGCACCGTGTCTTTGACCACGCGCGTGGCAGCAACGGAAGCAGGATGCAGCGAATTACGCTTTGCCGTGACAGATACGGGATCCGGCATCGCATCAGGATTGCAAAAACGAATATTCGACCCGTTCACACAGGAACAAACCGACGCAACCGACCTGGCCAGCGGAACAGGCCTAGGCCTCGCGATCAGCCGGCAGCTTGCGGAATTGATGGGCGGCACTCTGACCTTGCGCAGCGAAGTTGACCAAGGATCGGTGTTCACGCTTTGCGTGCCGCTTGTAGAGGCTAGCGCCTCAACCAGAACAATGCCCGGCGATCCTGCTGAAATGGGCAAGGTGTCCGATGCGCCCAAGGCAGCCGTCACTGTTTCCAGCACCGCTCGCATATTGCTGGCCGAGGATTACGATATCAACCGCGAATTGATCACCGATATGATGCGCCAATTGGGCCTGACGATTGAATGTGCGGTGGACGGCGAAGAAGCGGTCAGCATGATTCACGAGGCGCGCGTGCTCGGCCGCCCTTACGGTTTGGTTCTGATGGATTTGCAAATGCCAAATCTGGGCGGGTTGGAAGCAACCGAACGCCTGCGCCAATCGGGTATCTCAGAGGATGAACTGCCGGTTGTGGCGCTCACCGCGAATGCCTTTGCCGACGATATCGAAAATTGCCTTGCCGCCGGAATGCAGGCGCATTTGGCAAAACCGGTTTCGATGCAGCGTCTGGCCGATGCCCTGAACAAATGGACACGCAGCAACGGCAATACCGGGCATCAACCTTCGCAGCAGCGAGGCATCGGATAAACAAGCTGGGTTAGCTCTGAGCGATACAATCCGAGGCTTACCCCCAAGTGGCGCGGGGCGGCAGGCTCATCAAAATCGCATCAATATTACCGCCAGTTTTCAGGCCGAAAATCGTGCCCCGATCATAAACCAGATTAAACTCAGCATAGCGCCCACGATATTCGAGCAGCGCCGCCTCATCCTCCGCGGTAAATTCAGCGCCCATCCGTTTGCGGACCAATGCGGGGTAAACCGACAGAAACGCTTTGCCGACATCCTGCGTAAAGGCGAGATTGCGATCAAAGGCATCGGAATTTCCGCATTCCAGATGATCGTAGAAAATCCCGCCAACCCCGCGATGCATCTGGCGGTGGGGGATGTAGAAATAATCATCCGCCCATTTCTTATACTTCTCATAATAGGTCGGATTATGCGCGGCACAGGCCGCGCGCATGGCGGCATGAAATTCCTCTGTGTCTTGGGTGTTGGGGATCGGCGGATTGAGATCGGCGCCGCCGCCAAACCACGCCTTGCCCGTAGTAAGGAACCGCGTGTTCATGTGAACCGCGGGGACATGCGGGTTGTGCATATGCGCAACCAAACTGATGCCGGTCGCGGTAAAGCCCGGATTGTCGGCATCCGCGCCATTGACCGTGCCGGCGAATTCTTTGGGAAAGCTGCCGCGCACGGTCGACACATTCACGCCGACCTTTTCGAACACTTTGCCTTTCATCAGACCCTGAACCCCGCCGCCGGGATCGTTATTGCCTTCTTCTGTGCGAGACCAGGGTGTGTAGGCGAAACTGGCATCAGATCCCGCCTCGCGTTCGATGCTTTCGAACTCCGCGCAGATTTGATCGCGCAGGCTTTCAAACCAGCCGCGCGCAGTAGCCGTATTGGCCGCCCATTCACTCATTCAATCGGTCCCCGTCTAAGCTCATCAGACCATCAACAATACCAGCGATGTGTCAACGGCAATTGACACAAATCAAACTGCGCCAAGCGCGGCAAGCGATCGCTCTTGCCAAATTGGTTCGACGGCCTCAAACACAGTGCATGGTTCCTGTTTCGTTCGCACCTTCAAACTTCGCAGAGATGCAGTTTTCTGGAGAGGAGTTTATTCTCACCAAGTCAAACGCCCTGTATTGGCCGCGCGAACGTGCGCTGTTGGTTGCGGATCTGCATTTGGAAAAAGGCAGCTGGTATGCGCGGCACGGGCAAATGCTGCCCCCGTATGATAGCCGCGAGACGCTGGAGCGGATTGCCGACAATGTGAAAGCAACGGGCGCGCGGCGGGTCATCACCCTAGGCGACAATTTCCACGATGACGCCGGCACTAGCCGCCTTGATCCCTATGCTGCCGGGATGCTGGAAACGTTGACGCGGACGCTGGATTGGGTGTGGATCACGGGCAATCACGACAAGAATTTGCCCCGAACATTCGGGGCCGAAGTGGCAGAGGAGATGGAGCTGAACGGCATCATCTTGCGCCATGAAGCGAAGCCCGGCGAAACCCGTGCGGAGATGTCCGGGCATTATCACCCCAAAATGCGTGTCACGGTAAGAGATCGCCATATCTCCCGCCCATGCGCCGTAATCAGCCAATCTGATGGCAATGGCGACCGCATGATCCTGCCTGCATTTGGCGCATATACGGGCGGAATGGACGCAGGTTCGGCGGAAATTATCACAGCGCTCAGCCCCGCAAACACTATCGACGCAGTGTTGCCGGCAAAGGGCAAATTGGTCACATTTCCGCTTTATCGCGCCGCGGCTTGAGAACCATCTGGTCTTTCGCCGCCGAAATACCTACATAGCGCGTAGAAAAAGACTCGAAGTCACCTCAGGAGAACACAAATAGCTCGTCCACCTCGGCGCTCGATGGCCCCGCCCGTTAAAAGCGGCCCTCGTTTTGATAATCTGATCCAAGTTCCCAAAGTCCGCGTCATTGATGACGAAGGCGAGAATCTTGGCGTAATGTTCACCCGCGAAGCGATGGAGCAGGCCAATGAAAAGGGCCTGAATCTCGTTGAAGTGTCCCCCAATGCGGACCCGCCCGTGTGCAAATATCTCGATGTTGGTAAATATCGTTTTGAGGCGCAGAAAAAGGCCAATGCCGCGCGCAAAACACAAAAGACCCAAGACATCAAAGAGGTCAAAATGCGCCCCAATATCGACACGCATGATTATGACGTGAAGATGCGCAATGTGAACAAGTTCATTGATAATGGCGACAAGGTGAAAGTCACGCTCCGCTTCCGCGGCCGCGAAATGGCGCACCAACATCTCGGCATGGACCTGCTTAAGCGAGTGCAGGACGATATGTCCGAAACCGCAAAGATCGAAGCATTCCCGCGCCTAGAAGGACGGCAGATGCTGATGGTACTTTCGCCCAAGTAAGGCTTGCCGTGAAAACCATCACACGAACATTAGGGGCGAGAGCAATGATTGCTCTCGCCTTTTTGTTTTTGCAGACAGGCTACGGCGCAGCGGCGGATGATGGCCAAAGCAGCAACCCGCAAGGAGCCGCGCAGTTTGAGCGTTTTGCCCCGCGCGGCGCAACGCTCAACGCGAAAGTGGATTACACTTGGTGGGACACAAGGACGCGCAATCTGGTGCTGTCTATGGGACCATCGACCCGGTCCCGCGTGAGCAGGCCGCAGCGAACAACCGGCAGCCAAATTCTGTGGGGCCACACATCATCATACCGGTTGGAAGGGTCGCGGTTGGCGTTCTCTTTTCTAGAGGCTGACATCATTGAAAGTTTCACGGCCTATCGCCGCGATCTTGAACAAACCGCCGATCAAATCGAAATCACCGCTCTGCCGCGCAATGAACAGCTGGCCTATTGGATCAACCTCCACAATGTTGCGGTCGCTGAACAGATAGCCATCCACTGGCCAGTCCGCGAACCGGCGACAATTCTGATCGACGGGCAACCATTGGACACGGCGCGTTTCCTGACGGTCAATGGCGTCAAATTGAGTCCATCCGATATCCGCACCCGGATCGTCTATCCCAATTGGCGCAGCCCAAATGTGATTTACGGTTTTTGGCGCGGCACAATCGGGGGGCCATCGCTTCAGCGTGAGGCTTATAATGCTGACAATGTATCGAGACTGCTGATTTTTGGAGCGAGCGAGTTCATAAACTCGCTGAGGGGGACGCAGCGGCGCGGCGATCTCTTGCTGACATCCGAAATTTATGAAGAGGCCGCCCCGTATTATTTTGCAAACTTTGGCGATGATCTGCGCGCGCATCTCGCCCGGTATGCGGAACGGGACGTTGCGCAAATCCTCGAACGCACCGATCAGGTTGCCGCGACCATCGCCGTGCCAGACATTGCCGATCTGGCAGGCGGAATGCGCGAACCCAGCACAACCCCGGTGACCATCAATGGCAGGCCCGGGATGCGCATGACGCCCAGCATCGCGCGGATGCTTCAGGAACGCAGTACGAAATTGCGCGAACTGGGCCGCGAACGCATAGGCACGGTTCGTGTTGAATTGAGTTCCGATTCAGACCCCGCAAACGGCGGTGAAGTCGAATAGGCGAGGTGCGGGTCGTTCATCCCCGACCAACGGCAGGTGTATTCGACAAATAACACACCGCATCCGATTGGCGGGAACAAACGTAACCTAAGGTGGTCTATACAATGAGTTACGAGGCGCGGGTCTGAACCTAGCTCTGGCATTCGCCAGAGTATTCCCCCAAGGAACCGGCCCGCTCCTCAAATCGAAACCCCTCTTGGCCGCTTGAACCGGCCAGACCTGCAAGGCTCATCCTCTAGAAGCCGCCCAGTTGAAAAGGACTGTTAGAAATGATCCGACTTCAGGCCCTAGCCCCTCTCATGCTCGGCGCGGCTTCCGTGCTTGCGCTCGCCTCGGCCCCTGCGGCCGCACAGAATGCGCCCGCCGCCGATGCGGCCTTCGCGACATTCACCCCCAGCGATACGCCCAATAGCGACGGGATCGATTATTCGATCTGGGATGAAGCGATGAGCAATCTCGTCATTTCGATGGGCCCTTCCCTGCGCGAAACCGCCGGACGGCCAACCCCCGGCCTGGGCACGCGCCGCCAATATGGGCACATTTCGCGTTACCGCCTCGAAGGCACGCGGATCATGTTCACTTTCCTCGATAGTGAAGTGATCGCCAGCTTTACCGAATATCGCGAAGACCTGGAACGCACCGCGGATATTGTCGATATTCAAGCGCTCAACCGCAATGAACAACTGGCCTATTGGATCAACCTTCACAATGTTGCGATGATCGAACAGATTGCCAATGCTTGGCCCGTGCGCCAGCCGCGCGAAATTAAGGTGGACGGCGTCGCGCTTGATGATGCCCGGTTCATCACAGTCGAAGGTATCGCCCTTTCGCCGCGCGACATCCGCGAACGGATCGTCTTTGCCAATTGGAGCGATCCGCGTGTGATCTATGGCTTTTGGCGCGGCGAAATTGGCGGCCCGTCAATTCAGCGCGAGGCGTATAATGCCGACAATGTGTCGCGCCTGCTCGACCGGGGCGCACGCGATTTCGTGAACTCCCTGCGCGGCACACAAAAACGCGGCAACACATTGGACGTGTCCGAATTGTTTGAAGAAGTGGCACCGTTCTACTTTGCCGATTTCGACACCGATTTGCGCGCCCATTTGGCTCAATTCGCCAATGAAGACACCGCCGCTTTGCTCTCTTCGACGACGCAGATCGACGCCAATGTCAACGAATACGACATTGCCGACCTTGCTGGCGGTGTGCGCGAACCGACCTATTCCAACGTCACGTCTGCGGATGGCAATTCCTACAGTTTCCGCATCCCGCAAAGCATGGCCCGCCTGCTTCAACAGCGTGAGCAGAAATTCCAGCGGATCATCCGCGAAGGGCGCACGGGCACTGTGACCTTCAGCAATATTCAGCTGCCGGGTGATCCGGAAAATGACGAAGTTGAATAAGTGTTTGCCCGTGATCGGGCGGTAAAATTTGCTTTAGAAGCCCGTCAAACCCGCCCGGTTTGGCGGGCTTTTTCATGCGCGGTGTGGACCCGTGTCAGCACCTTGAATTTACACTATTTCTGCTGCATCATTTCGCAGTGGGAGAGAGATAATCATGCGCAGCATTGGGATTAAAATTTGTGTCGTTCTTGGCCTGATGGCCGCGCCCGCCGCTATCCATGCGCAATCCAGCGCCGCGCCAATTGCCGATACCAATAGTGCGCAGTCGGCCGCCGCGAACCGCTTCGCCATTTTCACCCCGACAACCACCCCAATCCGGCACCGGATCGACTATGATATTTGGGATTTCGCGCTCAAGAATATTGTGATTTCGATGGGACCATCAAATCGGTCCGTTCCGTTTGCCCCTGTCCGCCCGCTCGGTACGCGAATGCGCCAAGGGCACAATTCGCGCTACCGATTAGAAGGGTCGATGGTGGGGTTTTCGTTCCTAGATGCTGAAGTCATTGCGAGCCTCACTGAATATCGCCGCGATCTGGAAAGCGTTGCGGACACACTCGACATTTCGTCCTTGCCGCGAAACGAACAACTCGCCTTTTGGCTTAACCTTCACAATGTCGCGATGGTCGAACAGATCGCCAATGCTTGGCCCGTACGCCAACCGCGCTCGATCGAAATAGACGGCGTGCCGCTTGATGACGCCCCATTCATCACTGTCGCAGGTGTCGCAATGAGCCCGCGCGACATTCGGGAAAACATCGTCTTCGCCAATTGGCGCAATCCCAAAGTCATCTATGGTTTTTGGCGCGGCGAAATTGGCGGGCCAGAGCTTGAACGAGAAGCCTATACCGGCGCCAATGTCAGTTCATTGCTGGATGGCGGGGCGACCAATTTTGTAAATTCCCTGCGCGGTACGCAAAAGAATGGCGACCGGCTCGATATCTCGGCGCTCTATGATGAAACGCGCCGATTTTACTTCTCCGATTTCGAAACCGATGTGCGCGCACACATCGCCGAATATGCGAATGAGGAAGTGACCGACATTTTGGGCCGCACAACATTGGTGCGCGCCTCGATCCGGGAATGGGACATCGCCGATCTTTCGGGCGGATCGCGCGGGGCGAATTATCTGGGCAGCAGCCGTCCCGGAATCTCCCCCGGAATGGCGCAGCTCTTAATTCAGCGTCAGCAAAAGCTTGAAACAATGGAACGCCGCGAAGAGCGGACAGGCCGCGTGATCTTTTCGAACATTGATTTGCCCGGTGATCCGCCGAACAAGAACGCCGTTGAATAACGCGCAGATTTGACAGGTTGGTGCGGCGGACATTTATTTGAGGTTCAGAAATTTCGTGATACGCTGTTCTTTCGAAGCGATATTTTCGACGTGGGAGAGATTCAATGAAGCCTCGTTCTAGCCTGAAGTTTGTTGCCGCTGCACTCGCCGCCACCAGCCTTGCCTCGCCGCTGGCCGCAGAGAGCGCCTCTGTCGCAGTTCCAACGCAGAGCCAGACGCGCGCTCCCTCAGTCAGCAGCGCTCCATCAGGGCTTGCCCAATTCACCCCGGCGGCTCAGCGGCGTGAACACCGGATCGATTACGAACATTGGGACGAGGCGCTGGGCTGGTTTGTGGTGCCGATGGGGCCATCAATCCGGCAAGGCGCGCCGCGCGTGGATCCGATGACCGGCACCCGCCGCATCTTCGGGCACGAATCGCGCTACCGCCTCGAAGGGAACCGCGTTGCCTTTTCCTACCTGACGCCTGAAATCATGAGCGCCATCACGCAATATCGCGCCGATCTGGAACGGGTCGGCAGCGAACTTGATCTGACGGCGATCCCTCGCAATGAACAGCTCGCTTTCTGGATCAACTTGCACAATGTCGCCGTGATCGAGGCACTGGCCCGCCAATATCCGCTGAGCGAGGCCGACGCATCGCTGGACGATACTAAGGTCGTGACCGTCGGCGGGGTTGATCTGTCGCCGCGCGATATCCGCGAAGGCATCGTCTATCCCAACTGGAACGATCCCAAAGTCATGTACGGCTTTTGGCGCGGCGCAATCGGCGGCCCGTCGATCCAACGGCTGGCCTATACTGGCGGGAATGTTGATGCGTTGCTGTCGCTATCTGCGGAGGAATTTGTAAATTCACTGCGCGGGGTAGAGCGGTGGGGTGGGGCGCTGCGCGTCAGCCCGATCTATCAAGAAGCAGCGCGTTTCTATTTCGATGACAGCGACACTTTGCGCGCCCACCTGACCCAATATGCCCGCGACGATGTGCGCGAATTGGTGAGTGAAACCGAACAGGTCGCCTATAAGGATCTGGAGGGCGACCTTGCCGATTTGGCGCGCGGCGAAAGCCAAATGTTGCTCGTCCCGCTAACGTCGATTGTTTGCGGCGGCTCTTGCTCTCCCAGCACCGGATTGTCCGACGCTATGCCGGTTCGCAACCGCCCCAATCTGGCGATCCAGCGCCTGATGCAGGAGCGCGCGACCAAGCTTGAGCGGGCCCGCCGCCAAGGCATACGCAGCGGCATGGTGATCTATGGCGACGGCGATTATTCAGCAGCCGACGCGCCGCCTGAGGTCGAATAAACTCAATCTGCCGGGCGGATCATGGTCCAAAATTTGGGACCACCGTCCGGCACATTCCATTCTTCGCTAATTTCAAAGCCCAGCCGCGTGTAAATCGCGACATTGGCCGGCGTCGCGGTTTCGAGCAGAACCCCGGTGCCGCTCTCAGCAGCGCGCGCAATACCGGAGCGGATGATCGCCCCGCCCCACCCTTTACCCTGAACATCTGGCGTAACCCCGACATAGCGCAAATAGGTGAAATTCTGCGGATCAGGGTGGCGGGCATACATGGCATCCGCCACTTTCAACCCGCGCGGCAATGCCGTGCCAAAGACGCCGACCATCCTCAGATTGTCGCGAATACTATCGAGCAAACCATCACGAATATGGCCGGGCGGATACCATAGCGCCGCCGCTTCGCCCTGCGCAGAGGCTAGCACTTCGCCGTGACGATGCGATTGTTCCGCCATCACACCGAAGAAACGCGGCAGCACTTTGCGGCGGCGCGCCGGATCGGGGATGATCCATGACAGCGCCGGATCATCCTGAAAGGCGCGCGCTAATGTCTGCGCCACACGGCCCGGTTGATCGTCAGGCCGCGCGGGTGAGATAGAATGGTTGGTGTTCATAGCGTGGGCATATCACAACCGGTCCAAAACTCGCGACAGGAGCTTGCGATTGCCGGTGAAGTTGTCAGGGTGCGGCGCGAATGCGGCTCAATTTGAGTGCGCGAAGTGAGGGGATTTACCAGATGACACCCCAGATAACAGCCCAGATAACGCCCCAGATAACGGCGCGCCAAATTGGCCTGTTCCTCGGCCCGCTTGTCTTCGCCCTCACCGCGCTCACTGCTGCACCTGCTGGCATGAGCGGCGAAGCATGGCTGGTCGCAGGCTTGGTAATCTGGATGGCGGCATGGTGGATGACGGAGGCGGTGCCGCTTTCGGTGACCGCATTGCTGCCCTTTATCGTCCTCCCTTTGGGCGGGGTAATGACCGCAAAAGCCACCGCCAGCTCTTATTACGCGCCGATCCTGTTCCTGCTGCTTGGCGGCGCATTCATCGCGCTGACGATAGAGCGAACCGGTCTGCATCGGCGGCTTAGCCTCGCGATCCTGAAAGCGATTGGTTCGGATGGCGGACAGGGCCGATTGCTGCTCGCATTTATGGTCAGCGCGGCGATCTTGTCGATGCTGATCTCCAACACATCGACGGCGCTGATCATGATGCCAATGGCGCTGGCGGTGCTTGCTGGCGGTACGTCTATTGGCGCTTCCGCGCTTCCCAACCACCCTCTCCCCCGCCCTCTCCCCCGCCCTTCCGCCCTTCAGGATACAATTCCGGGTGGAAGTGCGCGGGAGAGGGCGGCTGGGCATCAAGGTTCGGCGGATGCCGAAACGCCTCAGCAAGAAGGCCTGTTCGGCGCTCTACCGATGGGGATCGCTTTTGGCGCGACGATTGGCGGGCTTGGCACAATCGTCGGCTCCCCCACCAATGGGATCGCGGTGCAATTGCTCAACGATATGATCGGGCTGGAAATCAGCTTTGCGCTGTGGATGGCGTATGGTTTGCCGGTCGTGCTGATCGGAGTGCCGCTTGCCGCATTCATCATTGCCCGCGTGCAAAAGGTTGCCGCGCACCCATTTGATGTCGCCGCCGCCCGGCGCTCCATTGATGACGCATCGCCGTGGTCGAGCGCGGAGAAACGCCTCGTCCCGATCATTGCCATCACATTCATGTTGTGGATGAGCCGCCGCTGGGTCTCACCCTATTTGCCAGAAAACAGTTGGACCGATGGCAGCATCGCCGTGATCGCGGCCATCGCGCTGTTCCTCGTGCCCGATGGGACGCGGCCCGATGGAAAATCGCGGCCCTTGCTCAAATGGAGCGAGGCAGACCGCGCGCCTTGGGGCGTGATCCTGATGTTTGGCGGCGGATTGGCGCTGGCGGCGGGGATGCAGGCGAGCGGATTGGCCGGATGGCTGGGCGAGGCATTGCTGCCGCTGGATGCGGTGCCGCTAATATTGATGGCGCTGGCGATTGCGGCGATGGTCGTGTTGATCACAGAATTCGCCAGCAATGTTGCCACCGCCAGCGCGATCATCCCCATTGTCGCCAGCTTGGCCGCCGCACTGGGCCTGGGCGAGGATGCGATCCTGATCGCGATGCCGGCGGCGCTTGCGGCAAGCTGGGGCTTTATCCTGCCCGCAGGAACCGGCCCGAACGCGATTGCATGGGGCACGGGCCGCCTGCGGATTGGGCGTCTGGTGCGCGCGGGGATCGTCCTCGATCTGGTCGGTATTGCGATGATTGTGGGGATGGTTTGGGGAATTTCCTACATCATGTGAGGTGTGTATCGGGGGCGCATGACCTACCATTTATTGCTCCCCTATATTCTACCTGCTTTTCTCGGCGTTTTGCTCGGTATTTATGAAATTTGGCGGCCTAATACTGGCTAGAGGTTTTTTGCCCCTAGACAGTGTGTCAGGTGTGTCAGCACGGAACCGCACACGTCGCATCACAGACCGCGGCACACAGGCATAAGCGATCAAAACCGGTTGCAACTGAAACCACCCCGCGTTAGGCGCAATCCACCAAACGGCCTTTGGGGAGAGGCGCTTCTGCGGAGGTTAGAAGCGGGTGCCCGGAAGGTTCCTCAATTGGCTCCTGCCTTCCTGGGAGCGCACATGAGGAAGGACCCCGCCATGACCGACGGACCCGTAGATCAAAACTCCGCACCAGACGCCCCCACCCCGCGCCGCAAGCCTAAACCAGAGCGCACCACCATCAATGGCCGCCCATTGAAACCATCGACGCTGATGATGGGCCACGGGTTTGATCCGGTATTGTCCGAAGGGTCATTGAAAGCGCCAATCTTCCTCACCTCGACCTTCGCCTTCCCCACCGCCGCCGATGGCAAACGGCATTTCGAAGGGATCACCGGCAAACGCCCCGGCGGCGCAGAAGGTCTGGTCTATTCGCGCTTCAACGGACCGAACCAAGAGATCCTCGAAGACCGGCTATCGGTTTGGGACGGAGCAGAGGACGCGCTGACATTCTCATCCGGCATGACCGCGATTTGCGTGTTGATGATGGCTTACGTGTCGCAAGGCGATGTGATCGTCCATTCCGGCCCGCTCTATGCCGCATCAGAAGGCTTCGTTGCCAAGGTGCTGGCGAAATTCGGCGTGACTTACATCGACTTTCCCGCCGGTGCGACACGCGAAGAATTGGACGACGTGCTGAAACGCGCCAAGAAACAGGCCGATGATGGCGGCGGCAAGGTGGCGATGATCTACCTTGAAAGCCCGGCCAACCCGACCAATGCATTGGTCGATATCGAAGCCGTGAAAGAGGCGCGCGATGCGAACCTGAAATGGGCCGAAGGCGAACAAGGATGCCCGATTGCGATCGACAACACGTTCCTTGGCCCCTTGTGGCAACGCCCGCTGGAACATGGCGCGGATATCGTCGCTTACTCGCTGACCAAATATGTCGGCGGACATTCGGACCTTGTTGCTGGCTCCATTGCTGGCGCAAAGAAGTGGATGGACCCGGTTCGCGCGCTGCGCAACACGATGGGCGGGATCGTTGATCCGAACACCGCTTGGATGCTGCTGCGCTCGCTAGAGACGGTCGAATTGCGGATGCAACGTTCGGGTGAGAATGCGGCGAAAGTCTGCGCTTTCCTGCGCGATCATCCCAAGGTTACGGGCCTAGGCTATCTCGGTCATATCGAAGACCCACGCCAACAGGACATCTATGACCGGCATTGCCTGGGCGCAGGCAGCACGTTCAGCGTGTTCCTGAAAGGCGGCGAGGCGGAGAGCTTTGCCTTCCTCGACAATTTGCAAATCGCGAAACTCGCCGTCAGCCTTGGCGGGACAGAGACGCTCGCCAGCCACCCGGCATCCATGACCCATCTGTCCGTTGCGCCAGAACGCCGCGCGGCTTTGGGCATCACCGACAGTCTGGTGCGGATCAGCATTGGGATCGAAGACCCCGACGATCTGATCGCTGACTTTGAACAGGCACTGGAACACGTGTGACGCACCGACTAGGCTCTCCCAAATTCTTGGGCCTAGAGATGGGAGAGCCTAGTTATGACCGACACCAGAAAACCCGTATTCCTCGTTATCGGAGCAGGAGCGGGGATTGGCGGCAGCACAGCGGCGCGCTTTGCCGCGGGCGGGTATCATGCGGTGCTCGCCCGGCGTTCTGACGAGGAAGGGCTGGCGCGGTTGGTCGGCCAAATCGAAGATGCCGGCGGCAGCGCCTCAGGCACTTTGCTTAATGCAAGCGAAGACGGCGCGATTGAGGAATTGGTGGAACGCACCGAACGCGATATCGGTCCGATCGAAGGGGCGCTGTATAATTTGGGCGCGCAGATCGGGAACCGCAAATTGCACGATACGCCGCACCGGACGTTTGAGCTGGGCTGGCGGCTGGGTTGTTACGGGGTGTTTCGCCTCGCCCATGCGATGTTCCCGGCGATGGCCGAACGTGCGAAGACTGGCAAACACGGGACGCTTCTCGTGACGTCTGCAACCTCCGCCATGCGCGGCAATGCGGGACAGCACAGCCACGCGGCGGCAATGGGCGGGCGGCGGATGCTGTGCCAGACATTGAATGCGGAATATGGGCCGCAGGGTATTCACGTCGCGCATGTCGTGGTCGATGGCTCGGTCGATGCACCGGACACTTTGGGTAAATTGCTGGGCGACAAATTTGACGCTTTCAAAGCTTCAAAAGGCGATGAAGGCGTCACCGATCCTGCCGCAATTGCCGAAACCTATTGGCATCTGGCGCAGCAGCCGCGCAATTGCTGGACTCACGAAATCGACATCCGCCCATGGACTGACAATGCGTGGTGGAACGACAATCCCAACCCTCAAATCAATTCAACCGCCGCCAATCCGGGGTTTTCAGGGTCAAAAACTTAGGCGGTGAGAGTGCCAACCAAAGCACGCAGTTGACCCTCCAGATCAGCGTCGGTCAGTTTGCCCGCATCTTGGTCGAACACTTTGCTGAAATGCGGCACAGACAAGTGCCCGATCACATTGCCGCCAAAATGCGGCGCGGCGTTTACCGCGAAATCGAGAACACGGCCCGCGCCCCCTGCACCATCAGATGTCGCAAGCATGAGCGTTGGCTTTCCCTGCCACACTTCGCGGCCCACCCGGCTGCACCAATCAAACAGGTTCTTGAACGCCGCAGGATAGGCGCCATTGTGTTCGGCAAAGGAGATGATCAACGCATCCGCTGATCCAATCTTCGCAAGGAAATCGTGTGCCAATTGCGGAATGCCATCGGCCTCCTCGCGGTCGGACCGATAGATCGGCATTTCATAATCATGGATGTCGAGCGTTTCGATGTCGGCGCCAATTGCCAAACTCGCGGCATATTCGGCGATTTGACGGTTGATAGACGTCGAAGAATTGCTCGCGGCAAAAGTAAGAATGTTCATCATGATACCTGCGTTAAAGTGTGTGAACGGTCATCCGCGCCATTCGCGCCGGTCTTCGGCGGCGCGCAGCACGTCATAGGAAACCTGCAATTTCTGAAATTCCTGCGCGGCCTCTTCATCGCCCGGCTTTACATCGGGATGAACGCCCTTTGCCTTGATCCGGTAAGCCTTCTTAATCGCGGCGAAATCGGCATCCGCCTCAAGCCCGAGCACTTCCAACGCGCGCATTTCATCCTTTGTGCGCGATCCGTCGCCAGATTCAGCCCAGCCATAATGCGAGGATTCTGTATAACCCTCGCTTTCCTGCTGCTCCGCCTTTTGGCGCTGCGCCTTTTCCTCTTTGTCTAAGCCCTCAAAATAATCCCAACCCTTATTGTATTCTGCCGCATGGGCCTGGCAGAAAAACCAGCGATCCGGGTTGTTGGGTGATTTGGGCGCGGGGCACAGGCCGGGTTCGCCGCAGCCATGACGGTCGCACTCCTTCTGAGCCACGGTTTCGCGTGAGCTGTCATAGGAGCGCCAGCGGGGGAAACCCCAATCGTTGGATCTTCGCGCTTTAGGCATGGATGAAAATGTCGTTTGTCGGTGAGGTCACGCGCTCCATCTACGCCCGATAGCCGCATTTGCAAAGGTGTTGCAGGGCTTTAAGAACCAGTTTCGATATGAAATGTTGCATTGCGGCAGAAAGTTCGTAATTAGGCACTGCAAGATTTGACCAATACAGGACGAAAATTGAGCCAACAATTGACCATATCCAGCCTGTTCTCAGCGCTCGCGCTGGTCACTCTTGCACTGGTTGCGAGAGCAGGAGATTTGTCAGCTGCGCAGACCTATGATCCTGCTCTGGTCCAGGCCGAAGCGCCGATTAATTTGGAGGCGTAAAATCTCCGCCCGCCCGCCGCAAAGGCGAGCGAGCGGGAGAATTCTTACAATCAGTTGACGATAATGCTCGCCGCGCGGCGGTTCTGTGCCCATGCGCCCGGATTGGAAGCCAGCGCAACAGGACGCTCTTTACCGTAGCTAACCGTGCGAATGCGGTTCGGAGCAACGCCGAGGCTGACGAGGTAGTTCTTCGCAGAATTGGCGCGTCGCTCACCCAAAGCCAGATTGTATTCGCGCGTGCCGCGTTCATCGGCATGGCCTTCAATGGTGAAGGTCAATTGCGGGAAGCGAGCAAAATACTGCGCCTGTGCCTGCAAGGCCGCAGCGTCGCTGCTGTCGATATTGAAACGATCAGTATCGAAATAGATGACCGAAGACCGCCCAACTGCGTCTTGGAAATGTCCCTGCGTGCCCACAATCGGGCCAGTCGGAGCGGTTGGCGTCGGCGTCGCGGTCGGTGTCGGCGTTGTCACAGGCGGAGGCGGCAATTCCTCTGGCGCCTTTTTCGAACACGCACCCAGTGCGATGGTGGATGTAAGGACGGCAATTGTAGCCGCTTTTGGTAAGGAGAAAGTCATAGCATTTGCTCTCCGAATTGGGCCGGGCAATATCGCTCCGGCGCGTGAAAGTTCAGGTGTATTGGCGCGTTGTTCCTATGGTCTAATCGGTCCCCAAGCAGGGTCCGATGCATCGACCGGAGTTGGCAGGCGGCGTTCGTTACGGCCAGTCAAATCGACCTGCCATAGTGAAGAACGGCCCGCATTACGGGTTGTGCGGAAGAATTGAATGATCCGTCCGTTGGGCGCCCATGTTGGCGCCTCATCTTGCCATCCGTTTGTCAGAACCCGAAGGTTACTGCCAGACGGCGTCATGACAGCAATATTAAAATCGCCCGCAATCCGGGTGAAGGCAATTTGATCCCCGCGCGGGCTCCATTCCGGCGTGGCACAGCGCCCGCCAAAGAAAGTGATGCGGCGCTGATTCGTGCCATCGGCGTCCATGATATAACATTGCTGTGTTCCCGAACGGTCGCTTTCAAACACGATCCTGTTGCCATCGGGGGAATATGACCCGCCAATGTCGATCCCCGGCGTATCAGTAAGCCGCGTACTGCGGCCGCCGCCAACAGGAACGCGGTAAATGTCAGTGTTACCGGCAACCGCCATCGAATAGAGGATGTGCCGCCCATCAGGTGACCATCGCGGCGCAATCGTCGGGCTGGTGTTTTCGGTCACCAAAGTCTGTTGTCCGCTGCCAATGTCGTAAACATAGATGCGCGGATTTCCATCCACATAAGACAGGTACAAAATCTTGGAATAATCGGGTGAATATCGCGGTGTCAGTGCGGTCGCGCTGCCGAGTGTTAGGAACCGGTGATTGGCCCCGTCGCTGTCCATCACAGCGAGGCGTTTGACGCGGTTATCTTTCGGTCCGGTTTCCGCAATATACGCGATGCGGCTGTCGAAAAACGGATCTTCGCCGGTCAGACGTGCATAGATAAGGTCGCTGCATTTATGCGCCGCGCGCCGCCAATCGGCTGGGCGTACAACCCACCCTTCGCGGATCAATTCATCTTGCAACGCCACGTCGTAAAGATAGCACCCAACCACCAACCGATCATCGCCGCGCGCGCTGACATATCCGTGGACCAGCATCTCTGCCCCGCGGCCGCCCCAATTGCTGTAAGCGGGCGCGGTGATTTGCGGAAAACTGGGGCTTGGCAAACTGTCGGGGCCGGTCGGTTTGAACAGGCCATTATTGCGCAGATTGGCGGTGATGACCCGCGCGATTTCTTGGCCCAGCGCCTCTGTGCCGCTGGCATTGGCGGGCGTTGGCCGGTCGCGGTCCGTGGCGAAAGCCGGAATGGCAATGCCTAGGTCTTCCCAATCGCTTTCATCCGTGACGGTGCCGCGCAGCGGGCCGTCATCGTCATTCTCAGCGCCCTCAATCGCGATATCTTCAACCGCACCGCCATCGCCCAACGGTTCGCCCAGATCCTGAGCCAGCGCGGTTCCCCCCATAGCGGGCAATCCCGCAAGCAATGCTGCGAACAAGGGAAGGAAAAAGGTCGTCTTCATATTCAAAGCCTTCTGTCGAATTGCCATTCGAGATCATCCCAACGACTATAGAACTGCTCTGGCAAGTTGAAAGGTGCTGCAAGCTGAACCGCGCGGATCGCGCGTTCACAATGAAGCCCAGCCTGCGGTCTGTTGGAATCTGTGATGCTGCTCGCTTCGCTCTGGCATGTTGGACGGCCGCGCAGACTTCCGTCTTGATTGAGCCGCCAAGAAACCGTTGAGATCAGTTTTTCAGCATCAACACCGGTTGGTGCGTTCCAATGCGGGCGCAATTGGCGCGTGATCGCAGACGACAGAGCAGCGCGTTCCCGCCGGCCAAATGTCGCAGCCGGTGCGCGCGTTTCATCAGTTTGCGAAGAACTGCCCTGACCGGTCAAGAAATTGTCGCCAATGCGGCTGCCCCCGGCATTACGAGAGGGGGTCGGAGTGGGCGGTTTCGGGTCGCGATCTGGCCGACTGCGATCGCGCGCAGGGGCGGGCGTTCGCGGTGTGGTTCGCGGGGGTGTCCGCGCGGGCGTCCGGGCTTGCCTGGGCGGAGGCGGCGCTGCTGCGCTCGGTGTTGTTTCAACTGGCGCCGGATCGGCCTCAGCGGCAGGTTCATCAGACAAAGTAGGCGCAATCGCCGCACGGCTTTCCGTCACCGGCTCAGGCGCTGCGGATTCTAAGCTGACTTCGGTGGCGAGGTTGACCGTCATGCGCGGCGGGGTGACCATACGCGGCGTTGCAAAGGCAATTTGCAACGCAAGCACCGCGACCAGCAGGACATGCAAGACAATCGCGGCCCCTAGGCCGACCTTGTCTTCTTTTAGCATCCCTGCCTGTGTCGCGAAATCTGCCATAATCCCTAACCGCTATGGCGCAGAAACTGAACCGTCGGTGACCAGCGAAATTGATGTGAAGCCCGCGCGTCCCAATTCGCCCATGACCGCCATCACCCTGCCGTAATCAAGGCTCCTATCACCGCGCAGCACTATGGTCGGCAATTCGCCGTCCCCGCCCCGATCTAACGCAGCCAAAGCATCGGGCAACGCGCCCGCTGTGACCGGCTCGCTCTCTATATAAATCCGCCCTGCGCCATCGACGCTGATCGTGACTTGGTCCGGCGTTTCCTCGACCGCATTGGCGCGGCTTTCGGGCAATTCGATCGGCACTCCGACGGCTGGCAGGGTGACCGTGACCATAAAGATAATCAGCAACACGAGCATCACATCCACCAGCGGCGTGACATTGATTTCTGCCATAGCGGCACGGCGCGTGGTGCGGCCGCGTCGGCGGTTAGAAGAGGCCAAACCCATCGCCATTAGAGCGCCTTCTTTCCGCAGGTCATCCGGCGCATGTTTCCCTCGCGCCTAAGGCGCTGCGGGCGGGAGGGCGGACGGGCGGGCGCCCTTGCACCTGCTTCGCAGCCGTTTGGCACGCTTAGAATGCAGTCGCGGCTCATGCTTTGTCCAACTCACGGCTCAAACCGGCGTGAACCTTGTCAGCAAAACGCTGCAACCGGGCCTCATATTGGTTCACCGAATTGCTGAACCGGTTATAGGCGATCACAGCGGGAATAGCGGCGAACAACCCAATCGCCGTCGCAAACAGAGCCTCCGCAATGCCCGGCGCAACCACCGCGAGAGAGGCGCTTTGCTGCGCCCCGATCTGGAAAAAACTGTTCATGATGCCCCACACGGTCCCGAACAGGCCCACGAACGGGGCAACCGATCCGGTCGTGGCGAGAAAATTCAACCGCCCGGCAAGCTCGTCTGCTTCGTGCCCAACCTGGCTTTCCATTGCCGCACCGATCCTTTGGCGCGCGGCGTCACGGTCAACCGGGCTATTCTTCGTCGAACGCCGCCATTCATCCAGCCCCGCACCGGCAACCCGCGCAGAAGGAATTTGGCTCCGCATTTTCTTGCTGAGCGCGGCTTCGCGGTCCTTTGTTTCCCAAAAGTCACCTTCGTAAGAACGCGATTTCGCACTTAGCCCGTTGGCGCGCAGTGAAAAGGACACGATAATCGTCCACGTCCAAATACTCGCGAGGATCAAGCCGACGATCACCGCTTGCACGACAATATCGGCGGCCAAAAACAGCTCCACCGGATCAAGACTTGTGGGGGCAATCGCCGCAGCGCTCATCATCAAAATTGGCACTCTTATGCGTCCTCTTTGGTCATAAATTCTGTAAAAGCCGCGCGCCATTCGGCAGGCTGCCGGCGTGGCCGTCCTTCGAGCGAAATGAAGCCGACGCGCAGTTTGGCTTCGCAAAGCGCTTCATCGCCCCGCCGCGCTATCTGGTGCATCCGGCAACTCGCCGCGCCCAATTCTGTGCAGACCGTTTCGATCACGACATCGTCATCAAGCTTTGCCGGACGTAGATATTTGAGGTTGATCTCAGAGACAGCATAGGCGCCCCCTGCGGATTCGATCGCGGCGCGTTGATCGATCTTCAGCATCCGCAAAAGATCAGAGCGTGCCCGTTCAAACCAGCGCAGATAATTCGCGTGATAAGTGATGCCGGACAGGTCGGTATCCTCATAATAGACACGCACCGCGTAAAGGTGGCGCGGGCCATCAAAGACGCCGCCGGGAGGAGTAGGTTTAACCATCAGGTTCAGCAATTAGCGCAGCGGATTCTTGCATACCAGCGGCATTTGCGAGTTTGGCATGAATGACGACAGAACGAATCCGTCATGCGGTGAAATGCCGCTATTTCCGACAGATCATGGGGCCGAGCGGCTGACCGCCGAAGATATGGACATGCAAATGCGGCACTTCTTGATGCCCATGCACACCGATATTGGCCATCAAACGATATCCCGGCTCCACCAACCCCTTTGCCCGCGCAACCTCGCCAACGGCGCGGATGAAACCTGCGATTTCTGCATCGCTCGCCTTTGCGCTGAAATCGTCCCAGCTGACATAGCGCCCCTTGGGGATCACGAGCGTGTGAATTTCGGCCTGAGGGTTGATGTCTTCAAAAGCGAAGGCATGGTCGTCTTCATACACGGCGTTTGACGGGATTTCGCCGCGCAGGATTTTGGCGAAGATGTTGGCATCATCATAAGGCAGCGTTGGATCAATCGGCATTACGTATCCTTCCGGCTGGCTTTTTCATCGAGGCCCGACAGCCCTTCGCGCCGGTCGAGTTCGGCGAGCACTTCGTCCAGCGCGACACCCTTTGCCTGCAACAGGACCATCAGGTGGAATATCAAATCCGCGCTTTCGCTGATCAATTCATCGTTCGACCCGGACACCGCCGCGATCACCGCTTCGGTCGCCTCTTCGCCGACTTTCTGCGCCATTTTGCCGGTGCCCTTGGCGTTCAAGCTGGCGACATAGCTGCTGTCTGGCGAGGCTTTGCTGCGCGCGGCAATCGTCTTTTCTAGGCGGGATAAAGTGCTCATAGGGCCTCTTCTACACGCCGCGCGCGGGCAAGCCAGCATCGCGCAAGGCTTTGTGCGCGTCAGAGATGGAATATGTGCCGAAATGGAAGATTGATGCGGCTAAGACGGCGCTAGCGTGGCCCTCTTGCACGCCTTGGACAAGGTGCTCCAAATTGCCCACTCCGCCGCTGGCGACGACTGGAATGTTCACTGCATCGGCGATTATTCGCGTGAGTTCGAGGTCATAGCCCGCCTGCGTGCCGTCGCCGTCCATGCTGGTGACCAGCAATTCGCCAGCACCCAGCATCGCGACCTGTTTGGCATAATCCACCGCGTCGATCCCGGTTGGTTTGCGTCCGCCATGAGTGAAAATCTCCCATTTGGGCGCGGCCTCCCCGGTGGTTGGAACCACTCTGCGCGCATCCACGCTGGCCACAACACATTGGCTGCCAAATTGCGCCGCAATCTCACTGACGAGTTCAGGCCGTGCCACCGCCGCCGAATTGATCGCGACCTTGTCCGCCCCGGCGAGCAACAAAGCGCGCGCATCGTCCACACTGCGCACCCCGCCGCCCACAGTCAGCGGCATGAAACAAACCTCTGCGGTGCGCCGAACTATATCGAGCAGCGTCCCGCGCCCTTCATGGCTGGCCGAAATATCCAGAAAACACAGCTCATCCGCGCCCGCCGCATCATAGGCGCGCGCCTGTTCAACCGGATCGCCGGCATCTTTGAGATCGACGAAATTGACGCCTTTCACAACGCGGCCATTGGCGACATCGAGACACGGGATAACGCGGATGCGGACGGTCATGCCACTGCCCCCTCTACAACGATGTCGCAGGGATTATCCGCCCCGCCGCATTGCGTTTCAGGTTCGCCCCCCATGCCCGAAAGCCAGAGCAAGCCGATGGCGATGTTGATATAAAGCACGATCGCGTACCAAAATTTGTCCGGTGTCTTTTCTTTCGTAAGCTGCAGGTTCAGCAGGCCAGTCTTGCCCCGCCGCCAATCGACAATCGCTACAATCAGCACCGCAACGCTGGCGATCAAGGCGACATCGGAAAGGTTCACGCCCGCGCGCCCATCGTAATCGCCGCCGCCAAATCCAGCCGCCCTTCATACAAGGCGCGCCCGGTAATCACGCCTTCGATCCCCTCATGCGCGTTGACCGACAGGACATGGATATCGTCCAACCCCTTCACCCCGCCGCTCGCGATCACTGGGATATCGACCCGCTGTGCCAGCTCCACCGTGGCGTCGATATTCACGCCCTTCAGCAAACCGTCTCGGCCAATGTCGGTGAACAGCAATGACGCCACCCCTGCATCTTCGAACCGGCGGGCAAGGTCATGGACAGGGACGTTGGAGACCTCTGCCCAGCCTTCGGTAGCGACCATGCCGTCTTTGGCATCCACCGCTACGACAATGCCGCCCTCCCATTCGCGGGCCATCTCTTTCACAAATTCTGGGTCTTTCAGCGCAGCAGAGCCCATCACCACCCGCGCCACGCCTAAATTGAACCACCCCTCTACCGCCGCTGCATCACGGATACCGCCGCCCAATTGAACATAGCCGGGGAATTGTTCGATGATCGCCTCGACCGCCTCGCGGTTTTCGGTGCGGCCGGAAAAACTGCCGTCCAAATCGACAACATGCAAATGCTCTGCGCCAGCTTCGGCAAAGATCATCGCTTGAGCGGCCGGGTCATCACCGTAAATTGTGGCTCGGTCCATGTCGCCCTCAGCCAGACGCACGACTTCGCCGCCTTTGAGGTCGATTGCGGGAAATACGATCATATTTTCCACTCCAGAAAACGTTTCAGCGTCGCCAATCCATACGCTTGGCTCTTCTCAGGATGATATTGCACGCCCAAAATATTGCCGCGCGCAACGGCTGCGACAAGCCCTTCGCCGTGATCCGTCATCGCGGCAATGTCAGATGGGTTGTCGGCAGCGAAGTGATAAGAATGAAGGAAATACGCCTCGCCCCCCTCAATCACCGCATGGTCTTTGGCATGAGGGAGCAGCGCAACATCATTCCAGCCCATATGGGGGATTTTAATCGCACGATCAGTGGGCTCGATAAGCCGCACCTGACCAGATATCCAGCCAAGGCCCGGCGTATTGCCATGCTCTAACCCGCTACCGGCCAGCAATTGCATCCCGACGCAAATACCAAGGAACGGTGCGCCGCCCACTTGCACGCGCTCCGTCATCGCCTCGACCATGCCCGGTACTGCGTTCAATCCCTGAGCACATGCTTTGAAAGAACCAACACCCGGCAGCACAATCCGGTCCGCCGCGCGCACGACATTGGGATCGGCGGTGACAGCGACATTCGCGCCGGCCGCCTTCAACGCATTGTGAACCGAATGGAGATTGCCCGCGCCGTAATCGATGAGGGCAACGGTCTCACCCACCGAGCTGCCCCTTGGTGCTCGGGATCGCGCCGCCTTTGCGTGCGTCGCGTTCCACCGCGATCCGCATTGCCCGGGCAAAGCCCTTATAAATGCTCTCGCAAATGTGGTGGTTATTGGCACCGTAAAGCAGCTCAATATGCAGCGTCAGTCCCGCCGTTTGCGCAACCGAATGGAACCAGTGCTCGATCAGCTCCGTATCCCATTCGCCCAGTTTTTCCTGCGTAAAGCCCGCCTTCCAAACCACAAAAGGTCGCCCGGAAATATCCAGCGCAACACGGCTCAAAGTTTCATCCATCGGCGAATAGGCGCTGCCATAGCGCCCAATCCCGGCCTTATCGCCGAGCGCATCAGACAAAGCCTGACCCAGTGCAATCGCTGAATCTTCGGTGGTGTGGTGCTGATCCACATGCAAATCACCAGAAACACGCATTGTCACGTCGATCAAAGAATGTTTCGAAAATTGCTCAACCATATGGTCGAGAAAGCCGATACCGGTCGACACTTCATAGGCGCCGGTCCCATCGAGATTTACGGCGATCTCTATGCTGGTTTCGGCGGTTTTGCGCGTCACACTGCCTGTGCGTGCGGCATTGCTAAGGGGGGCTGTTGGCGTGTTGGTCATGACGCCCGGCTATACGCGCGCAAAGGCGGTGCGCAAGCGCTGGATCGGGATAAACGCTCGCGATTGCACATGAAACGCTTGACCCGCGCGGCGTCCACGGTCACGAATCCGGGCGCGATGACAGAAGATACCCCCGATAGCCTGATCCCGTATGACGAGATCGTCCAAGAAGCGCTGCGCGCAGTGGTTGGCCGCGTGCTCGGTGAAATTGTGCAAGGGGGCAGCGAACTGCCCGGCACGCACCACTTCTACATCACGTTCAAGACGCATGCTCAGGGGGTTTCGATCCCCGCGCATCTCAAGGAACGCTTTCCTGATGAGATGACGATCGTGCTGCAGAACAAATTTTGGGAATTGGAAGTGCGCGAGGATGGGTTTTCGGTCGGTTTGACCTTCAATCAAATCCCGGCGAAGCTAGAGATCCCATACGCTGCGATCACGGCATTCGTTGATCCGGCGGTGGATTTTGGCCTGCAATTCCAAGCCTCGCCCAGCGACGAAATGCCACCAGAAGAGCATGACGACGCCGAAAATGACGCCTCTCTTGGTGCCAGCGAAACCAGCGAAACGGTCGACGCGGCATCCAGCAATGAAGATGGCTCTAACGTCGTAACGGTCGATTTCGGCCGCAAGAAATAGGCTGCAATCAGGAGCGAGCAATGGCTGACAGCGTTTCTGATACGGATTACACCGGCAATTCTGGCAATTCTGGCGACACCGGCGCCAGCAGCGGCAGTAACGCTGTGACAAAGCAGTCTTCACACCTGCCCCTGCCCACGGACAATCCCGGCACCAATCTGTTGATCGCAGACATAGTCGTGCGCGGCGCGTCGACATTGTTCCGACAGACTGTTGAAAAGCGCGTGGCCAAAGCCAGTGTGGAGCAAGAAGAAGACGCCCAAGAGCTGCTCGACGGGCGCACGTTGATCACCACACTTGGCCTATACGGCGCGAGCAGGCTTGCAACGCGGTCTGTCCCCGGCCTGTTGATGGTAACGGGCGGGCTGCTGGCAAAGACGCTCTATGACCGCGGCAAGGCCCGCCAACGCCGGATCGCGCGCGAAGATAGCGAAGTTTCGTAAACACTCACCGCTTTGGGCACTTGATTTCGCCCCCTGACTTGGCGCATCGCACGCCAATGGGCGAACCAACACCAATTCATTCTGGCCAGCTTGACCGGCGCGGCCTGCTTTTCATCCTATCCTCTCCATCGGGCGCGGGTAAGACGACTTTGTCGCGTATGCTGCTGGCGAAAGATGGAGACATTAAGCTGTCCGTGTCCGTCACCACGCGCCCGCCGCGGCCGGGTGAGGTGGACGGGGTCCACTACCATTTCGTCACCGAAGAGAAATTCGATGCGATGGTCGAAGAAGATGATTTCTACGAATGGGCGCATGTCTTTGACCACCGGTATGGCACGCCAAAGGGCCTGATCCGTACGGCATTGAAAGAGGGCCAAGATTTCCTGTTCGACATTGATTGGCAGGGGACACAGCAGCTCTATCAAAAAGACCAACAGGACGTTGTCAGCGTCTTTATTCTTCCGCCCAGCCTAGACGAACTGCGCCGCCGACTGCTGGCGCGCGCCCAAGACAGCGACGCCGTGATCGATGATCGTATGGACCGCGCACGTTCCGAAATCAGCCATTGGGCCGAATATGATTACGTCGTCATCAATGACGATGTGGATGAATGTTTTGACCGTGTGCGCGAGGTTCTCGATGCGGAACGTATGCGCCGCACACGCCAAACCGGGCTGATCCCGTTTGTACGCGAATTGATGGGCTAGGCGCGATTAATTAGGGGCGCGTTCTACCTCCCCTCGCCCACCAACGTAAACGGCGCCCACACGGCGGGATGCGCGGCATCCAGAGCGGGATCATTGCGGATTGCTTGCATCGCCGCTTGCAACGCTTCGGCGCGCGGCTCGCCCGCTTGCGAGCGTTTCAACGCTTCCACTGTCAGAGCCGGAGCAATCGTGTCGAATACCGGCCAATGGCTGACGAGCAAGCTTTCCGCTCCTGCATAGAAAAATGCCTGCGCCAACCCGGACAGGCCCGTCTCCCCCGGCGCGCCTGACGGCGAGGCAGTGTTGCAAGCGGACAAAATCACCCAGCGCGCCGAAGCCAGATTGAGCGCAACCACTTCAGATGCCGCCAAATAGCCATCATCATCGGCCCGCGCTTCGCCCGGCGGGGTAAAGACAAGGCCGGGTTCCGCCGCATCTCCGCTTTCCTCGCTGGTGAAACCATGCGTCGCCAGATGCAGGATACGAACGCCGGACAGATCCGCCTCTCTAATCGCGCGCTCGGTCATTTGTTCGCCCAAATACAGCGCATTTCCAGGCGCGCCGAGTGCTTCTCTCACTTGCTCCAATTCACCCCGCGTCCCGGGTAACGCCGCCAAAGTTCGCAGCGCATCGGGGTTCATCAAGGGCATACCCGACACCCCCCTGAGCGAGCCCGTAAGCCGCGCCGCATCCACTGGTGCAAGCGTCGCAGAACGCGCGCCGCGCAATGTTGCTTGCCCTTCTAAAACCGGCGCACCAAACCCAGCGAATGACGTTTCTTCCTGCGCCCCGCCCTCGATCCCGTAAGAGCGGATAAAAACCAAGGATTGCAGCGAAGGCAGCTGCACCAAAGCGTATCGATCCGCGAGCCAATCGGCATTGCGCAAGACATCAGGATCGTCAGTGAAATTCTCCCCCACAGGCGGGCTCGTGATCAGCGTGCCCAGTGGGAGCCGGGAAAGCGCGCCATCGGCAACAACATAGACACGCGATTTACCCTCCAACACGCTTTCAACCGGGGCGACCAAATCACGATACAGGTTATGTGCCTGTTCAAGATCGAATAACGGCAGATATTCGGCGTCGCCCGCAATTTCCAAACCAGCGCGGAAATCGGCAATCACATTCCCGATCGAGTTTTCATCAACCACCGCGCGGGACCATTTCAGCTCTTGATTGCTGATGGCGAAGGAATGCGTCCCAAACGGCGTGGGCACTAAGAACAGCACCGCCTCATCTTCCCCCAGCACATCCACCATATTTGCCAAAGGCACCGCACGTTGGCGCAGAATGTCGAAATATTGAGGTGCCTCATCCAACAGCTTCTCATCAATAGCCTCAACGCGGTCTTCAATCGCAACGAGGCTTTCTCGCATGGATTGCCGGCGCGCACCGCTTCCATCGGTGCCGGCCTGTGCCGCGACCAGACCTTCTTCGATTGTCGCCCAATTTCGGCTTAGCCTCTGACGTTCTTGGACAAGTTCCTGCAAGCCCAGACCCGAAGCAAACCGCGCGGCTGCTGCTTCACGCACGGCCTGCGATGTGGACGTGGCGCTTGCCAATTGAAACGACACAAATGCCTCTGCAAAAATCTGGTTTTGGTTGACGCCGGGCAGGTCGCGATTGGCGAGCAATGTGTCGACAAACAGCTTTTCAATACTTTGCCGATCACTCAGCTCCCGGCTTTGCTGCGCAGATCCGCGAACGCCGCCTTGGCGTGCAAGATCCGTGGCGCGCCGGCGTAAAGTCATAGCAACTTGACGCGCCTGGGTCAGAGCTTCGCTGGACTGAGAATTGATGAGCAAAGATTGCGTGTAATTTGAAACCACTCGGATCGTTTGCGGATGGCGGTCGCCAAACATCTCGCGGTGAATGCGAACCGATTCTTCATAGAGGGGCAGGGATTCTTGGATTCGGCCCAAATGCGAAAGCGTAACGGCGTAATTGTTGAGGCCAACCAATGTGAGCGGGTGCGTATCGCCCAAAACTTCACGCTGAAACTCAACAACCTCCTGATAAATTGGGATGGCCTCGGCGCGCCGGTTCAATTGTTCGAGGACAAATCCATAATTATTGAGCGCGTATAACGTTGTCGGATGGCGCTCTCCCAAAACGTCGCGGCTCAATCGCAAAGATTCTGCCATAAACGGCTCGGCATCCGCTGGTCTTTGTAGGTTGAGCAGCACGCCGGCATAATTGTTTAATGCTCCAATCGTATCGGGATGCCGCTCTCCCAAAATTTCGCGGCGCTGGCGCAGCACCGCAGCAAAAAGAGGTTCTGCCTCACTCGCGCGGTTTAACGATTGGAGTGCCGAAGCATAAAAGGCCAAGGTCGAAAGAGTATGGGGATGCTCCTCTCCCAGCTCCTCGCGCATTGTCCGCAAAGTGTCCGACAAAGACGCTTGCGCCTCATCAGTGCGGCCAAGGGAGAAGAGCGCCCTGCCATAATTGGCGCGCGCAATCAGGGCGCTGGGATGACCTTCGCCCAAAACCTCTGCGCTGATCTGGGCGGCGTCGGCGAAGAGCGGCAATGCCTCTGCTGAACGTCCCAAAACCTGAAGGATAAAGGCATAATCGCCGAGGCTTATGATCGTGTCAGGATGCCGTTCGCCTAACACGTCTTGCCGCAATCTTAAGGCATCAGCATAGAGCGGCTCAGCCTCTTGAACCCGGCCCAAACTGTCCATGACGAATGCATAATCCGCCAGAACCGCAATCGTGACGGGATGCCTTACCCCCAACGCCTGACGTCGCAGCGCGAGCTCTTCTGCGTAGAGCCCAAGCGCGCCAGCCATATCCCCGCGATCCGCCATCTCCAATGCGATAACCGCGATCTCGTCCGCGCGTGCAAGCGCTGCGCTCCGTCCGGCACCGTCGCTATCCGAGGTGGCCGGTAAGGATGGCGGTGTGGATGGCGGTGTGGATGGCGTTTCCACCTCATCCGCGCTCGCTTGGGTCAAAGCATAGGCGTCAAAAGAGCAAATAGACGCCGCCGCAACGCTCATTGCAAAACACACTGAAATATACCGCTTCACTCGTTCCTCCGTGTGCTTTTCCGGCGAGCGCTAAAGGCGCGGCGCAGCCGTCACGCGGACACACATCCTACAGGGGGACAGAAGAGTATTGTACAAACTGGCGCCGCTATTGGGCCGCGCACAAAAAAGCCCGCCAGATTGCTCCGGCGGGCATCTTTGCATTCATGGCCGCAAAAATTAGCCAGCCGGATCGTTGAAGATACTCGGCAGTGAAGCATTCACCACGCCGCCATCCACGGTCAGCGTTTCGCCAACCACATAGTCGCCGGCGCGGCTGCACAGGTAAATCGCAGCAGCCGCCATGTCTTCCGCCGTCCCAACCCGTTTTGACGGGATCATCGCAGCAGACGCATCAGGGGCCGATTTGGCCGCCTTGTTCATCTCGCTCGGGAACGCGCCCGGTGCGATGGAAGACACGATGATATTGTCTTGGATCAACCGCGCAGCCATGCGGCGGGTCAGTTGGATAACGCCCGCTTTCGATGCCTGATACGCATAGGTTTCCCACGGATTGATCCGCTGTCCATCAATGGACGACACATGAATCACCTTAGCTGGGTGATCGCCCGCCCCGCCCGCAACGAGCAGGTCGTGCAGTTTTTGCGTCAGGAAAAACGGAGTTTTGACATTGAGGTCCATCGTCCGGTGCCAGCCTGCCTCATTAAATTCGAGGTAAGGTTGCCCCCAAGCGGCGCCTGCATTGTTGATGAGAATGTCGAGCTTTTCCTCGCGCGCTTTCATCTCGTCAGCAAGCGCGATCATGCCGTCCATTTGGCTGAGATCGGCGGGGATGCCGATGACACGAGCATTGCCGGAAGAATCTTCGCCAAATTCCGCAATCGTCTCTTGCATCTGGTCAATCTTGCGCGCCGAAATATAAACACGTGCGCAGCCTGCGGCGAGCAAGCCTTCGACGAACATTTTACCGATGCCGCGCGAACCGCCCGTGACCAAAGCAACCCGGCCCTCAAGGCTAAAAAGTGAAGTGATATCCATGATGTATGTCCCTTAATATCCGCTCAGTTCGGCGACGCGATTGGCGTGAAAATAGGCATCGCCCAAGAATTCCTGAAGCGCGCGGTCGCGCTTCATATACAGGCCAATGTCATATTCGTCGGTCATGCCAATGCCGCCATGCATTTGGACGCCCTCTTTGACAGATAGCCCCGCCGTTTTGGCGACCTTGGCTTTGGCGACGCTGCTCATTAGCTCGGCGCTTTCCGCACCCGCGTCCAGCAATTGCTGAGCCTTGATCACGACCGCGCGCGCGATCTCGACCTCGGAGTAAAGGTGGCTGGCACGGTGCTGGAGCGCTTGAAATTCGCCAATCAGCTGCCCGAATTGTTTTCGCTGTTTGAGGTAATCGACCGTCATATCCATCGCGCCGCCGGCAACGCCAACGCCTTCGGCTGCGGCACCGATACGGCCCGCCATCAGCATAGCGTTGAGCACTTCGCGGCCGCCATCAACTTCGCCGATGACCGCGTCCCCGTCGAGGTCCACACCGTCAAATTTAGTGTGGGTCGCCATCGAAGAATCCACCAGGCGCAGCGCGTCATGGCTCATATTCGCGGCATTTTTGGGAACGGCGAATAGGGTAATGCCATCATCATCGTCATCCGCGCCGCTGGTGCGCGCAGCAACCACCAGCATATCTGCGCTGGCACCTTGAATCACAAAGCTCTTGGAGCCTGTAAGTTTGAAACCATTGCCCGATTTTTCGGCGCGCGTGGTGATCCGGCTGGGCCGGTGTTTCGCAGTTTCGTCCACCGCCACTGCGAACACGCTGTCGCCCGCGATCAGACCGGGCAAATACCGCCCTTTCAAATCATTCGAGCCGTGTTTGAGCGCTGTCGCAGCCAGAACCGACGACGTCAGAAACGGCGACGGCGTCAGGTTGCGGCCAATCTCTTCGAGCACGATCCCTGCTTCGACATGGCCCATGCCCAAACCGCCATCATCTTCGTCCACCAGCATTCCGGTGAAACCCATTTCGGCCATCTGTTTCCACAAAGCATGGCCAAAACCGTCGGGGCAATCGCGGTCGCGCCAGTGGCGCAATTGTTTCGCGATATTGCCTTCATCGGCCATAAAGCCGCGGGCGGTGTCGGCCAGCATGGCCTGATCTTCGTCGTGATAAAGGGGCATGAAATCCCGTCCTCTTTTTCAAATATTGTCATTCGTGCCGCCCTGAATTCTCAGTGGCGGCCCGTGAAATTCAAATGCTGGAATTTAGCTGCCCGGCAGTTCGAGAATGCGTTTGGAAATCACATTCAGCATGACTTCCGACGTGCCGCCTTCGATCGAATTCGCTTTGGTCCGTAGCCAGCCGCGCGATGGCTTACCGCCGCCGGTTTCTTCGCTGTCCCATTCGAGGCTGCGCGAACCGCCAACCGACATCATCAATTCGTGACGGCGCTTGTTCAGTTCTGTGCCGACATATTTCATCATGTTCGGTTGAGCCGGATGGCCCTTGCCCGATTTCATTTCATCCATGAACTTTTCGGCCATCGCGGTGAATGCCAAAGCGTCGACATCAAACATCGCCAAATCTGCGCGCAAAGCTGGGTCCAGCTCGTCTCCGGTTTTCGCCGAATGACGCTTCATTGCTGTCCCAATAGCAGCCGTGCGTTCGCCGCCGCCCATGCCCGAAATCATCTCACGTTCGTGACCGAGAAGATATTTTGCCACATCCCAGCCGCGGCCAATCTCGCCAACAAATCCGGGGCAGTCTTCGCCGTAAGATTTGGGCACTGTCACATCGTCAAAGAAGGTTTCGCAAAACGGGCTGTTGCCGCTGATCAGCAAAATCGGTTTGGTTGTGACACCGCCCCCCGCCATGTCGAACAACATGAAAGTGATGCCTTTGTATTTATTGTCTTTATCCGTGCGGACGAGACAGAAAATCCAATCGGCTTCATCGGCGTAAGATGTCCAGATTTTCTGGCCATTGACCGTCCAGTGATCGCCCTTGTCTTCGCCGAATGTCTGCATGGAAACGAGATCGGAACCGCTGCCGGGTTCTGAATATCCCTGACACCAGCGAATTTCGCCGCGCGCGATTTCATTGAGGAACCGCTGTTTCTGCCCCTCGGTCCCGAATTGCAAAAGCGCAGGGCCAAGCATCCAAATGCCAAAGCTCGACAAAGGAGGGCGCGCGCCGATGCGGCTCATTTCTTGCCGCAGCACTTTGGCTTCTGGCGCGGTCAGACCTGCGCCGCCATATGCTTTCGGCCATGCAGGCACGGTGTATCCTTTGTCGCGGCACACTTCGAACCACGCCTTTTGCGCGTCATTTTTGAAGGTCGCATTGCGCCCGCCCCAAAAGACATCATCGTCATCGCGGATCGGCTCGCGCATTTCCGCCGGACAGTTCGCCTCCAGCCAGCTGCGCGTTTCATTACGGAAGGTTTCCAGTTCGGACATGACGGCGTTACCTCTCAATTCGTGATGGTATGTTGACGCTTACGTTATCGTGATTTGCATCGGCGCCGCAAGCACAACCCGCCCGGTCCAGCTTGCCGTAACGTCAGGTTGGGACGTCAGCGAGTTTGCGTTGACGTGACCACGCGCAGGCTTAGGTTCGCGGGACGGTTTGGGAGTACCAGAATGACAAGATTCGCGGCGATAATCTCTGTTCGAGGCGGCATATTGTGAGCCTTGTCGAAGGAAAACTCCCGCTGCGGCTTAAGCTGATTCACGGATTTGGCGCGGTGGCGTTTGGGGTCAAAGACACCGGTTTTTCGTTCTTCCTGCTGTTTTACTACAGCCAAGTCCTCGGCATGGATGCGGGCCTCGTCAGCCTTGCCTTACTGCTCGCGCTGTTAGTGGACGCGGTGGTCGATCCGATTATCGGCAACCTGTCTGACCGCACCTATTCGCGCTGGGGCAGGCGGCTTCCTTGGCTTTATGCAGCGCCCGTTCCGCTGGCCTTCGCGTGGGTCATGTTGTGGTCCATGCCCGGAGGCGAAGCGCCGACATTTTGGGGGCTTTTCGGCATTTGTGTTGTCGTCCGCCTGCTGCTGTCGGCTTGCGAAGTGCCGTCCATATCGCTGCTCCCCGAAATCACTTCTGATTATGTTGAACGCACGACTTTGTTCCGGTTCCGCTATCTTTCGGGGTGGCTCGGCGGAATTCTGATGATGATTATCGCCTATGGTTTCCTGTTTACCGGCGAAAGCGGCCTCTTGAACCGCGATGGCTATATGACCTTTGGTATAATCGGGTCCGCATTGATGGTTATATCCGTCGTGGGATCGGCTTTGGGTCAACACAAATTGGTCGCCCATATCCCGGTCAGCAAACCGCCGCCATTTTCCTTAAAGGCGTGTTTTTCCGAAATTATCGAAGCCTTCAGCGAGAAGGCGTTCCTGATCTTCGCCGTCGGGGGCCTTGCCGCTTATATCAGCCAAGGGCTCAATTTTTCGCTGTCCAATTATCTCAATGTGTTCGTCTGGCGCATGGATGCGACCAGCCTGCCGGGCCTGCCTGACAGTGTGACAGGGCTGAGCATCTATCCGCTCATCCTGTTTCTTTCGGTCGTGTTGATGTTCAACATTGTCGGGCCAATGCATGACCGGTTTGGCAAACCAAGAAGCGCTTGGCTCGGTGCGCTTGGCTCCGTCGTGCTGACGATTATTCCTTATGGCGCCTTGCTCTTGGGTGTGTGGCCGCAACCGGGAACATTTGTGTCGCTGGCGATGGTCTTCACATTCCTCACAATCGGGAACGCCTTGGGTATTGTCGTGATGGTGTCTGCGTCTTCTATGATTGCAGAAATTGTGGAGGCGTATTTGGAGCGCACCGGAACGCGGGCAGAAGGCGCATTCTATTCGGGCAATTGGCTGGTGCAAAAATGCGCGACCGGGTTTGGCATCTTTTTGAGCGGGCAATTTTTGGCGCTCGCCGCGCTCTCATCTGACGTCACGCCCGATACGGTCGCGCCAGCGGTCATCGACAATCTGATCATGCTATATGCCGGCGCGACAATTATCCTCATGCTGATCGCGGGATATTGGCTCGGCAAATTCCCGATTAGCCGCGCCGATCACGAAGCGCGAATTGCCGCGATGAAAAACCCCGGATTGCCGCAATGAAAGAAGACGCAAGAACGTAACCCTCAAAAGAGAGCTTGGCGCGGCTCAGAGCCTCTGCCACGGTCTCGGCCAACAGATTCGATTTCAATTAGAGACTAGAGAGGAACACCCGACATGGATTTCCAACCCACAGAGCGTCAGGCCTATTGGTCAGGCCGCGTGCGCGACTTCATCGAAGCGCATGTTCGCCCCAATATGGGCACCTATGCTGAACAGGATGCTGCCGGCGATCGCTGGAAAGTGATCCAGATCATCGAAGACAAAAAGAAGCTCGCGAAAGAAGCGGGCATCTGGAACCTGTTCATGCCGCCGCGCAATGACGGCCATCACCACGTCGAAGAATCGTTTGAATTTGAAGGCCCCGGCCTCACCAACCTCGAATATGCGCTGTGCGCCGAAGAGATGGGCCGGATTGGCTGGGCTTCGGAAGTGTTCAACTGCTCCGCGCCTGACACTGGCAATATGGAAGTGTTCCACCGCTACGGCACCGCTGAGCAAAAGGAACAATGGCTCCGGCCTATTATGAACGGCGAAATCCGTTCCGCCTTCCTGATGACAGAGCCTTTTACCGCTTCGTCCGATGCGACAAACATCGAAACCCGGATGGAACGCGACGGCGACGAATATGTCATCAATGGCCGCAAATGGTGGTCTTCGGGCCTCGGCGATCCGCGCTGCAAAGTCTCCATCGTGATGGGTAAGACAGATCCGAACGCTGGCCGTCATGCTCAGCAATCTATGTTGTTGATGCCGAATGATGCGCCGGGCGTGAACATCATCCGCCATCTGCCGGTGTTCGGTTATGACGATGCGCCGCACGGCCACATGGAAGTGGAAATGAAGGACGTTCGCGTCCCCGTTACCAACATGTTGCTGGGTGAAGGGCGCGGGTTTGAGATCGCGCAAGGGCGCCTCGGGCCTGGCCGCATCCACCACTGCATGCGCACCATTGGCGTTGCCGAGGAAGCATTGGCGAAAATGTGCAAGCGTCTTCAGGAGCGCGAAGCTTTCGGTAAGCCGATTTACAAACATTCGGTTTGGGAAGAGCGCGTTGCGCGTGCCCGCATTGATATCGACATGACCCGTCTGCTCTGCCTGAAAGCGGCTGATATGATGGACAAGGTCGGCAACAAATCGGCCAAGCAAGAAATCGCGATGATCAAAGTTCAGGCGCCTAACATGGCTCTGAAAATCATTGATGACGCGATCCAAGCGCATGGCGGCGGCGGCGTGTCGAACGATTACGGCCTCGCCAGTGCATACGCGCATCAACGGACCCTGCGTCTGGCGGATGGCCCCGATGAAGTTCACGCGCGCTCAATCGCTCGCATGGAATTCGGCAAGCACGTTCCAGAAGAAGGCCCAACCGCAAACGCACTGCGCAAAAACGGCGCGGCTGCCAATGATGCAGGCGGGTTCAGCTCGGGCGACATGGGGGCGACGCGCTAAGGCGCTGAGCTTTTGGGAGAGGACAAAATGGCAAAAGCTGCAATCCTGAAAAACCCAGGTGAAGGTCTTGAGATCGGCGACATTCACGTCGCCGATCCCATGCCGCACGAGGTGCTGATCGACACCAAGGCTTGCGGGCTTTGCCATTCGGACCTGCACTTTATTGACGGGCATTATCCGCACCCTCTCCCCGCGGTGCCGGGACACGAAGCGGCGGGCATTGTCCGCGCGGTTGGCTCCGAAGTGCGAACGGTAAAGCCCGGCGATCACGTGGTTTCCTGCCTCAGTGCGTTTTGCGGAACCTGCGAATTTTGCGTCACGGGCCGCATGGCGCTGTGCCTTGGCGGGGCGACCAGGCGCGGCAAAGGCGATGCGGCGCGCATGACTTTGGCGGATGGCGGCCCAGTCAATCAGATGCTCAATCTCTCGGCTCTGTCTGAGCAGATGCTGATCCACGAAAATGCCTGCGTTTCGATCGACAAGGATATGCCATTCGACCGCGCTGCGGTGATCGGCTGTGCTGTTACAACTGGCGCGGGCACGATCTTCAACGCTTGCAATGTGACGCCGGGCGAAACCGTTTTGGTCGTGGGCTGCGGCGGCGTTGGCCTGGCGACCATCAACGCAGCGAAAATAGCGGGCGCTGGCAAGGTGATTGCCGCCGATCCGCTTCCTGAAAAACGCGCTTTGGCTCAGACATTGGGCGCGACCCATACGGTTGATGCACTGGCGGACGATGTGGTCAAACAGATCATGGAAATCTCCGGCGGCGGTGTCGATTGGGGCATTGAAGCGGTGGGCCGTCAGGCGTCTGCCGACCTCGCGGTGGCCAGCTTGCGGCGCGGCGGCACGGCTGTGATCCTCGGTATGATGCCGCTCGATTGCAAAGTTGGGCTTGGCGCGATGGACCTGCTGGGCGGCAAAAAACTGATGGGCGCGATCATGGGAATGAACCATTTCCCCGTCGATCTGCCGCGTCTGGTGGATTTCTACATGCGCGGATTGCTCGATCTGGACACAATCATCGCAGAGCGGATTGGGTTGGAAGATGTGAATGCCGGTTTCGACAAAATGCGCAAAGGGAGCCACGCGCGCAGCGTGGTGATGTTCGACTGATGGATATCGATTTCGACAAGGAAATGGTCGGCACGGTCGAAGTGCCAGAGGCCGATAAACTCGACCTGGCAAAGCTGACCGCGTGGTTTGAAGCCAATGTTTCAGGGTTCACCGGACCGATCAGCTACACCAAATTTAAGGGCGGGCAATCGAACCCAACCTATAAGATTGAAACGCCCGGCCAGAATTACGTTTTGCGCCGTCAGCCCTTTGGTAAATTGCTGCCATCTGCCCATGCGGTGGACCGCGAATATAAAGCGATGACGGGCCTGCACCCAACCGGGTTTCCGGTGCCCAAAACCTATGGTCTTTGCAAAGATCCAGAGGTTCTGGGTTCTATGTTCTTTGTGATGAGCATGGCCGATGGCCGGTCGCTTTGGAACGGCGCATTGCCTGATTCCTCGCCAACAGAACGCCGAGAATTGTATAATGCGCTGATCGATACGATTGCGGATATGCATCTCAATAAGCCCGATGAAATCGGCCTTGGTGATTACGGCAAACCGACCGATTATTGTGCCCGGCAAATCGCGCGCTGGACGAAACAATACAAGCTGTCTGAAACCGAACACATGCCGCAAATGGAGCGGTTGATCGAATGGTTGCCGCAAACGATCCCTCCTCAGCATGAAAGCAGCGTCGTTCACGGGGATTACCGGCTCGACAATGTGATTTTTCATAAGGATGAAAGCCGCGTGATCGCGGTGCTTGATTGGGAACTTTCAACACTGGGCGATCCGATTGCGGATTTCAGCTATTTGATGCTCAACTGGTTCCAACCTGCCGATGGGCGCGCCGGGCTGATGGGGCTGGATCTACCGGCGCTCGGCATTCCTACGGTCGAACAGGCCGTTGAGCGTTATGTCGCTCGCACTGGCTATCCGGTGCCGCCGATGGATTGGTATTTTGCCTATAATTTGTTCCGGCTTGCGGGAATTATGCAAGGGATCAAGAAACGGGTTATCGATGGCACTGCATCCTCCGCTCATGCCAAGGGTATGAGCGACCGGGTGACGCCGCTCGTGGCGCGCGCTTATGAATTTGCGCTATCCGCTGGAATGCCCGCCTAAAATCGAGAATTGAGCGTAATGAGCGCGCCGATATCATCTTGCGCATTTTGGAAGTGGCCCGGTTCGCTGCGATAAAACACGCTGGTCGAGACATATCCGAAAGGCATTTGCGCGCTCCAATTCAGCTCGCCCATGACTTCGCGGCCTGCGGGTGACAGCGATAGTGTTTGCCGGCCAAATATCGGGCTTTCAGTGGCATAATCATAGGCGACCGGCAGGTCGAAATTGATGCCGCCGCCGCTAACGCGCAGCGGTTGACTGATGCGCAAGCCGATATTGTCACCGCGAAAGATTGTCCCGCGCCGGGTGATATCGAATGACCAGCTCTGGGTCCGAATTTGCGATCCCGCGCCAATCAACACGCCGCCGCGCGGATTGGTAAATCCGGCGCGGTAGGCCGCGCCAATGCGCCAATCCGTGCCGACACGCCGCGCGAATTGTCCGCCGACAAACACAGTATCCGCGCCCGTCAATCCAAATGCAGGATTGAAATGCGCGCCCAGCAAGGTCTCTTCCTCAGACAGCCACGAAACAGCAAAATTGGCATCAAAACCCCGCCAATTTCGGTCCATAGCGATGCCATAGGTGGATGTGGGGCGCCGTTCGCGCACACCGAATAACGTGTCACGCGGCCCGCGATTGTCGCCCAGCCATGCCCGGCCGCGCTCCGCTGAGACAGTCACGCCCCATTCCCCCGCTTCGCGCCGTGCGGCGAACGCAATGTCGCTGCTTGCGGCGAAGCCTGATCCCTGACCAGCCTCTGTTGCGATCATGAATGCCGGACGATCCGCGCCCTGCAATTGTGCGCTCAGCCCGCCTGCACTTTGCGATATAGCCAGCCCAATCTGAGTATCCGGTGCAATCCGCGCAGCGACCCGCGCGGCTAACACCCGCGCGCCATGTGCATCCTCACTAGAAAGCCGCAATTGTTCGGACCAACCAAGCCCCGCTGCGCGAGGCCCTTCGCCAATTGTTACGGCCAGCGCTAGCCCGTCTTTGCCCGCGACCTGAGAATAGCCGCGCCGTTCCACTGCACCGCGCAATCTCGGTGCCGCGGCCGCGGCGCGCGCGCGTTCGCCAAGTTCCAGCGTGTAAGCTCGGTCGTACCGATCCGTCACAATCGTGCTCAGCGAGGCGTTCGAAAATGCGTCGCCCATCGCCGCTGATCCCAATGCAAAATCATCGGCCAGCGCCAATGCGTTGCTGGTGCCCGCTAAGCTTGTCGTCCCTTGCGGCGCGAATGCCGCAGCAATGTCGAGAATGCCGGTGCCAAAGACCGTATCTGTTCCGTTCGCACCCGCATCACGGGCCGTGTCGAGCAGGATTTCAACGATCTCTTGCCCGGTTAAATTGGGGAATGCCTGCGCCAGCAATGCCGCCGCGCCTGATACTTGCGGTGCGGCAAAACTGGTGCCGGAAAACAGCGTCACAAATTCTTGCCCGTCAACGGTTTCCACAAAGACCGCGCCATCGTCATAGACGCAGCAAATGCGCTCTCCGCGGGCGGAAATGAACGATGCCGCATTGCTGCCAGCGCGGTTGCTGAAATCCGAAAATGCGCCGGTCTCATCGACCGAACCGACAATGATCACATTGCCATTGCCGGCCTCCAAAAGACTGCTGGCGAAAGGGCTGGGTTGATCCGGGTCGATCCCGTTCTGGCTGCCGTCGCCGCCATTTCCGGCGGATACAACCACGACGATCCCGGCATCTGCGGCTCTTGCAACCGCGCTGCGCAATTGCGGTGAGGCGGCCGATCCGCCCATACTCAGATTGATGACTGCGGCTCCGGTGGAGATGGCATGGTCCACCCCTGCTCCAATCATCGGATCGCTGAACACGCATCCCAAAGTCGCATCCTGCGGTGTGTCGGCCCCGCATGATCCGGGCAGATCCGCGCGAATGGCCAGAACCTGCGCGTCAAAAGCAATGCCCACGAGGCCGCTGCCATTGCGCCCGCCCGCCGCAACCAATGCGACATTGTTGCCGTGATCATCATCGGGGTCGATGCCCCGTGCGCCTGCAACATCGCGTGAATTTGGATGGAGACGTCCGGCGAATTCCGGGCTGTCGCTATCAATACCGGTATCAATAATTGCGATGATTTCCCCTTCGCCCGTCGCCCCTTCGCGCCATGCGGCGTCCGCGCCGTGAAAGGCCGGGCCGTCGGACCGGCGAAATTCGGCCGTGTCAAAATTGGTCGGCGGCGGAGGGGGAGGAGGCGGGGATGGCGGCGGCGGGGGTAAGGATGACGCTGTCTGCGCTCCCGCCCCTCCTCCCCCGCATGCGCTTAACGCGGCGCAGGCCGCCGCTGCCGCAACCACTCGCCATCGGATCGGCGCGTGACTAGGGGCAATTGGTGTAGCAAGAATGCGGGTCTTTGGCATGAAGGTGTCCTCTACGGCGTCCTCCCCGACGTGCTGCCACAGGCCTATGGTTAACCCGCTTACGGCCCTCTGAGCACTTCCCCCTAAGCAGTTCCCTAAAGTTTGGTTGCGGAGACGCCGATTCTCAACGCGGCGGCCAGAAAACACTGGCCCTTGCCGCCCTTCGCTATGCTCGCTAGCAGCACGGGAGCATTCTCACGCGGCCCGCACTGGGCGGCGTATCCAAGCGAGCCATCAGGCGGAGTATTTATGACCGACACCCTCATCGCCCAGATCGAAGAAGCATGGGAAAACCGTGCAGAAATCACTCCCGGTAGCGAGGTTCGCCATGCCGTGGCTGAAGCACTCGCCATGCTCGACAATGGCGAGGCGCGTGTCGCCGGGCCGGACGGCAATGGCGGTTGGACCGTGCATCAATGGCTGAAAAAGGCGGTGCTTTTGTCGTTCCGCCTTAACGATAACCGCGTGATGGAAGGCGCCGCCGCAGGGGATGCCGGGTTCGACAAGGTTCCGATCAAATTCTCCGGTTGGGGCGATAACCGGTTTCGCGAAGCCGGTTTCCGCGTGGTCCCGGGCGCCGTCGTGCGGCGCGGCAGCTTTATCGGAAAAGGCGCGGTGTTAATGCCGAGCTTTATCAATATCGGGGCCTATGTCGGCGAAGGGTCAATGATCGACACGTGGGCGACCGTGGGATCGTGCGCACAGATCGGCGCGAATGTGCATATTTCAGGCGGCGCGGGGATCGGCGGCGTGCTCGAACCGCTTCAGGCGGAACCGGTCATCATTGGCGATGGAGCCTTTATTGGCGCGCGCAGCGAAGTCGCAGAAGGCGTGCGCGTCGGCGAAGGCGCTGTGCTGTCGATGGGCGTGTATCTGGGGGCGTCGACCAAGATCGTCGACCGTGCGACGGGCGAAATCCACATGGGCGAAGTGCCGCCCTATGCGGTGGTTGTACCGGGAAGCTTGCCCGGCAAACCGCTGCCTGATGGCACGCCCGGCCCGTCGCTTTATTGCGCAGTGATCGTCAAGACTGTCGATGCACAAACGCGGTCAAAGACGGGTATCAATGATCTGCTGCGCGACTGAGATGGCCTGATGCTGGGGTAAAATTGGAACTTTGATCACGTTATCTCGTTGAATCGGATATAAATTGAACGAACATCCGAGAGAACAATTATGACCGACCCAAACGATCCCATCCACATTGATGGCGAAGACGCTCGCGGCGCTCAGACAACAGGTTACATGCGCTATGTGCTGGCATTTGGCCTGCTGCTTGCGGTGGCCGCGATGAGCCTGATCTGGATTATCCCAGCGCTCTATGGCTGAATTTAGACGCCTGTGCGTGTCAATCCTTCGCGCTGGGCAGCAATGTTTCAATCGGCGGCATGTCTGACACGCGAGCGGCATAGCGTTCCGCCTCACGCAGGACGCGGATCGCATTGCGGCTGGCGATTAACTCCATTTCGACCTGAGAATATCCGCGCCGTGCAAGTTCAGCGAAGAGCTGCGGATATCCGCTCACATCTTCAAAGCCGACCGGGCCAGAAGGCATACCGTCGAAATCCGCGCCGATGCCGATATGCTCCACGCCGATAAGCGCGCGGATATGGTCGATGTGATCGGCCATGTGGGTGATCATTGTCGCCGGCTCTGGATTGGCGGCATCCCAATCCGTCATGGCGGATTCCACCATATCGGGCTGTCCCTGATACAAAGATTGCTGCCGCGCCTGCACGGCCTCGCGCTCGGCGTACCATTCGCGGCGTTCCTCATTCAAGAAACCGGGAAGCGCGACGACCATTACGACGCCGCCATTTTCGGGCAAGCGCGCAAGGACGCTGTCCGGCACATTTCGCGCATGGCCGTTGATCGCGCGCACGCCGGAATGGCTGAAAATCACCGGTGCGCGGGCAACATTCAATGCGTCCAGCATCGCCTCTTCGCTAACATGGCTGAGGTCGACCAGCATCCCGATGCGGTTCATTTCGCGAACTACATCCTCACCAAAGTCGGACAGCCCGCCATGCCCCGGCGCATCGGTCGCGCTGTCCGCCCAAGGCGTGTTTCGGCTGTGAGTGATGGTCATATAACGCGCGCCCAGCGCATACATTTGGCGCAGCACCGCGAGGCTTGATCCGATCGAATGCCCCCCTTCCATGCCAAGCAAAGACGCCACCCGGCCATCGGCCATCGCGCGTTCAACATCATCGGCGGTTTCGGCATAGCGCAGCGCCTGCGGATTGCGCTCAATCAGGCGCTTCATCACGTCGATCTGTTCGATAGTCATCTGCACCGCTTCGGGTTCGGACAGGCTGACGGGCACATAGACCGACCAATATTGCGCACCCACGCGCCCTTGTGTCAGGCGGGCAGTGTCGGTGTGCATGACGCGGCCATCTGGATGCGTTGAGCCGGTGCCGCTAGTGTCAGAAAAATCGAAATCGTTGATCTGATTGTCAAACCGCGAACGCAGCTGGATTGGCACATCATTGTGTCCATCAAACACGGGTGAGATCGCCAGTGCCGCCTCAGCAGCCTGAAGCGCGGGGTCGATTTCGGCAATTGGCGCGGTCTCTTCGGCTGCTTGCTGCGGAGCACCATCTTTCGCATCCTGCGCGGCAACAGGCCCCGCTAAACACACCGCGATTGCCATGAAAGAGGCGTTAAGTGAGACGCAAAGTTTTTGGGCGGCATATTGCATGAGCTGGGAAACTCCCGGTAAAGCTGCGGTAAAGGGGACCATCTGTGAATATGCAGGATAGCGCGGACGCGCGAAACGAACAATTGGAACTATCATCGGACCTCGCAAGAGGCCGGCATCAAGAAACGTGGTGCAGCAATCCCAGTCCTCATAACTTGATGCAGAAGGAAAGTTTGACATGATCCGAGCCGCTTTTCGCGTCCTATTGGCCGCTTTTTATGGCTATGCCGGGTATGTTCACCTCGTTCGGCCAGAACCGTTTTTGGCGATCATGCCCGACATGGTCCCCTTCCCCGAAGCGGTGGTTTACTGGACCGGCATTGCCGAAATCTTGGGCGCGATTGGCCTGCTGCAACCGTTCAATCTTCGCCTGCGTCAGGCGGCGGGGATCGGGCTTGCGCTCTATGCCCTGTGTGTCTGGCCCGCGAATATCAATCACTTTGCGATGGACATGGCGCGCACCGATGGCGGCGGCCTTGGCCTTGCCTATCATGTGCCGCGTATGATCGCCCAACCGCTGTTGATATGGTTGGCACTATGGGTCGGCGAAGTGCCGATGAAACGCCGAAAGCCTGCTTGAGCAGACTAAGACCGCTGCGAAGAAACAGCAGCACCGCACACAACAAAGCCGGAGACGCATCGCGTCCCCGGCTCCGTGTGTTTTCGCAAAACCCGCCAGCTAGGCAGGCCGCTAAGCAGACAATGTCTTAGGTGAGGTGCTTAGAAACAGCAGCCGTCATCTTGAACATCGAAATTTGATCTTTGCCGATCACAGAAGCCAGCTTGTCGTCTGGGTTGATCTGGCGGCGATCCTTCGAATCTTGAAGGTCTTTGCCCTTGATATATTCCCAGATTTTCGATGTCACTTGAGCGCGAGTCATCGGGCCTTTGCCGATTACTGCTTCTAGTTCACCCGAAAGTTGCACTGGTTTCTGAAGTGCATTGGTTTTTCCAGCCATGGTTCTTCTCCCTTAAATTGGCGGGTTAGTCGAAATCATCATCGTCCAATGCTCCGTCATCGGCGGGAATGCCGGTGAACGGGGCGTAGAGAACATCACAACCCGTGATGAACCCTTTGATCGAAGAGATCAGTTGTTCGCGGCTTGCCCCTGGCATCAATGTCAAAGGCAAGTCGGTTGCGAATATTTGAAATACATAATGGCGCGTCTCGCCCACGGGCGGATCAGGCAAAAGCCATTCGGAATTGCCCTGCGCATTTTTACCCGCGCGCGGAGGCGCTTCACCTTCAAGCAATTTACCGCGTTGTCCCGCAAGGCCCCAAACGGCCCAATGGCACGCCGGGGCTGCGCTGGTGTCGGTCGCATCTTCGACGATCACGATCAATTCCTGCGCCCCTGGCGGCGGCGCAGACCATTCGAGCGGCGGCGCGACCGCGTCTTCTTCCTTAGCGGTGAAGCACGGATCAAGCTGCTCGCCCGCATCGAAAGCCGGGCTGGTCAAAGCAAAACCGCCCCGCCCAAACGTCTTCGCATCGCCCAGAGCGGCGATAGCCAACCCCGGATGACGTGCCGCAGCGGGCAGTTTTTTATCGAGCCATTCAGGCAGATCAGTCATGATTCTGTCTTTCCATCTCTAGTTAGCTAGTAGGAACGCGGGGGCAAAACGAGGGAGATACACGCGATTTGCCCCGGTTTCTGAGGAAAACTGCCAAAAACACGTGGAATTACAGAGAGCCATTCATCTTCAGGCCAGTGGACAAACCGCAAAAGGTTGCCGTTTAGGGGTTCGCGAGGCATGTTTGACCCCTGCCGCGCGCCCGCACTGACGGCGAATTGTTACGAGTTTTTGTCTGGAGTCGCTTCCCTCACCATGAAAATTGACCTGCCTCTCGCCTCTCGCACGGCCCTGTCTGCAACGCTTGCTTTATCTTTGGCCGCGTGCGGCGGCGGCTCCAGCTCACCTGCACCAACAGGCGGCGGCGGAACACCGGGTCAACCGACCGGCACATGCGCCATTTCGAACCAGATCGGGTTTGCCAATGATGTGCTCAATGAATGGTATCTGTTCCCATCATTGCTCGACAATTCGGTCAATGCGGCGAATTTCACAACTGTTCAGAGCTTTCTTGACGCGCGCGTCGCCCCGGCGCGGGCGCAATCGCGCGACAAGGGTTTTACCTTTGCGACGTCAATTGCCGATGAAAATGCGCTGATCAATTCTGGTTCAAGCGCGGGTTTCGGCATTCGCTTGTCGTTCGACACAGTGAATGACCGCGTCTTCTTGCTCGAAACATTTGAGAATGCGCCGGGATTTCAGGCCGGAATGGACCGCGGCACTGAATTGCTGGCGATCGGAACCACGAGCGCCAATCTGCAAACCATTCAATCGCTGATCGCAGCTGGCGGGCCGCAAGCGGTGGTCGACGCGCTCGGCCCGTCCGATCCGGGGGTGACCCGCGTGATCCGCTTTGCACAAGTTGGCGGAACAGTGATCGAGGCGAGCATCGCCAAAGCCGATTTTTCGCTCGACCCAATCTCAGATCGTTACGGTGCGCTCATCATCAATGATGGCGGCAAGAATGTTGGCTATCTGAACCTACGCACCTTTATCATTGATGATGCCGCAGATCAGCTGCGCGATGCGTTCCAATTGTTCAATTCCAATGGCGTGAGCGAGCTCATCATTGATTTCCGTTACAATGGCGGCGGATTGGTCAGCGTGTCCGAAATCTTTGGCGACTTGCTGGGCGAAGGGCGTGTCGGCCAATTGTGGAGCAAAACCACTTTGCGCGCCTCTAAGTCATCGCAAAATTCAACGCAGTTTTTCGAGAGCGAAGTGAACGCTTTGCAAGCGACAAAGATAGCCTTCATCACCACCAGCAGCACCGCCTCTGCGAGCGAGCTGGTTATCAATTCAATGCTCCCATATTTGAACGCGGATAGTGTGGCCCTGATCGGCGGAAACACTTCGGGCAAACCGGTTGGCCAATTTGGGTTTGATTTCGACGCCTGCGACCTGCGTGTTCGGGCGGTCACATTCCAAACGGTCAACGCCGATGACGAGGGCGATTATTTCAACGGGCTGGCAAGCGCGGTGCCCAATACGTGCCGGGCGAATGATGACATTTCCAACCCGCTGGGCGATGCGAATGAAACATCAGTGGCAACCGCGCTCGACTTTCTCGCAGGCCGAAATTGCACCGCGATCAGCGGCAAGAGCGATGGAATTGCACAGCGCGAGCGCGAGTTTGAAATGATGAGACCCGCAGAACCGAGCGCCGCACAATATGAAATTCCCGGTCTGTTTTGATCAGCCGGTCTGTTTTGATCAGAATGCCGGGAAAATATTTGGCTACATCCCCTGCGGAACAGTCTCAAAACCAGGAATATCGCCCAGCGGCACCCAATCCTGTTTGCTCTTTGTGTAGCAATGAAATGCAGGGTTGAGATCAGAAGTGTCATCGAGCGACCCGGCTTTGATGAACATCATGCCCGGTTGTTCGAGCCGCGTAAAAACCGGTGATCCGCATGTCCCGCAAAACTGCCGCCGCACGGTCGCGCCGCTATCGCCGGTATCATTATAGGTCTTAACCTCGCCGGTAATTTCAACCGCATCCTCGGGCACGCCAATGATGATCGACAGTGCCGTTCCCGCCTGTTTCTGACAGTTCTTGCAATGGCATGTGACGCAGACCTGCGGCTCTGCGGTCATAGTGTATCGGATTTGGCCGCAAAGGCAGCCGCCTGTCTTATGTGCTGTTTCGCTCACGGCATTTCTTCTCCGGTAAAGGGTTCGTCGCTGGTGTAACCGCAGCCAGATAGGGCCATGTCCCCCAACTCAGCGGTTGCGGTGTAAGGGTAGGAACGGTCGCTCATCGTATCGTTGCAATCACCCGGCGTAAGCATGATTTGCACGGCGGCGCCCGCCAGTTCCCCGCTAAAACTGACGCCATTATTGCCGGCAAAGCGGGTTACGGGGAATGCGGCCCCGTCGATGTTTTCGGGTGTCGAATAAATTGCAGTAAAACCGCCCGCCCCGTCAGAACCGCTCGGTTCAATATCAATGCCCCAAAACGGTTCGTTGCCAATCAGAGAAATGCTTGCTGTCTCCGCAATCCCATCGAAGGGTGCGGTATCGCGGCTAATCTCGCCCGGCTCCTGTGCGCAAGCGGCGGCCGTGATGGCCAAAAAAGCAGCCGTGAGAATTCGTAAAGAGGTTTGCATGTGCCAGCCTTAGCATCCGCGAAGGCGAGAGCGAAACTCCCATAAAAACGCACAAAGGCGGACCCGGATTAGGGCCCGCCTTTGCATTTTCACTATCTGTTTGGCCGCGTTACGGCATCAAAACCGTATCGACGACATGGACAAGACCGTTCGATGCCTCAACATCGGTGGCGATCACGGTTGATGTTCCGCCATTGGCATCGGTCAAAACCACTGCGCCTTCCACCAGACTGGCGGTCAATGTGCCGCCGCCAACGGTGGTAACAGTAAAGCCTGCATCGCCCGCTTCTTCGATTGCGCCAACAAGAGTTGCCGCATCCACGGCGCCCTCGACAACATGATAGGTCAGGATCGCTCCCAGCGTCTCGGTGTCGTTTGTCGTCAGTTCGGTCAGCGTCGCTGCGTCAATTTTCGCAAACGCATCATTGGTCGGCGCGAAGACGGTGAATGGCCCTTCGCCTGACAATGTTTCGCCTAAGCCAGCCGCCGTTACTGCGGCGACGAGCGTTGAAAACCCTTCATCGCCCTGTGCCACTTCAACGATGGTGCCAGCTGCCGCGGCTTCGGTCGCCGCGCTTTCTTCAGTCATCGCTGTGTCGCTGGTGTCGGCCTCGGGTGCGCATGCGGACAACGCCAGAGCGGCGGATCCGGTGAGAGCGGCTGCGAGAGTTGATTTAAGGGTCGATGTAGGGGTGCTCATGGGGGTTTTCCTTTGAGTGTTTTGTTTCGTTTGAAAAGCTTACATGCCTCTCGGACTTTGGCATCTTGCCTTGGTCTCTTCATATATACGAATGCTCGCGCATGTTGGATGTTCCGAAATTTCTATCCCGGACACATCACGATATTGCTCTTCCAGTTGGTGCTGGAAAAGTTGCCATTGCGGAACCGGAGCAGGCTTTTCTGGTTCTACCCTACATGAATTTCCAACCAACGCGCGCCGCTGGCCTTTCCAGACTTTCGGAGTTCCTCCCCCGCGCTGGGCGAGCCTATTCGGATGGACGCAATTACGACGACGGCGTGGCCGCAGACGGCGCACGCACGAATGTATCGCAGCTCTCCCCGTGGATTAAAGCCGGATTTCTTGGCGAAGGCGAAGTCATCGGCGCCGCCCTTGCAACGCATGGTTTTGATCAAAGCGAGAAGTTCATCGCGGAGGTTTTCTGGCGTGTCTATTTCAAAGGATACCTTGAACAGCGCCCTTCGATCTGGAGCGCCTATGTTGCTGGCCGCGATGCTGCATTCGCGGCCAAATCTGCCAATTCCCGCCTTGCTGCCGCTTATTCAGAAGCGACCGAAGGCAGGACAGGAATTGCGGCGTTTGACCATTGGGCGCGCGAATTGGTGCGAACCGGTTATCTTCACAACCACGCCCGCATGTGGTTCGCGAGCATCTGGATCTTCACGCTGAAACTGGATTGGCAGCTTGGTGCAGATTTCTTTCTGCGCCACCTTGTCGACGGCGATGCGGCGTCAAACACGTTATCTTGGCGCTGGGTCGGGGGGCTGCATACCAAGGGCAAGACCTATCTTGCTCGCCCGGATAACATCGCGCGCTACACCGCGAACCACCCTGACGGGCCGCTGACGGCTGACGGGATTGCAAGCGAAGCAATCGCATTGGAGGAAACCGAAGAGCATAACCGCCAAGCGCTCGATTTACCCGCTGCTGAGATCGCAGCTAGCCTCGCTGACAAGCCATACGCTTTGATATTGCACGATGACGGGGCGCATCATGTGCCGCTGAACCTGCCGCACCCGCCCGCTTTGGTCATCGGCGCGTCCCGGCCTGAGGCGCGCTCGCCCGGCGATGTGGGCTTGAGGGCCAAATCCTTCGCGAATGACGCTGTTGCAAACGGCGTCAGTGATGCTGCGGCGGCGTTTGATTGTGATGCGCGCCTATGGGGCACGAGTGAGAAACTTTCAGGTCTGCTGAGACAAGCCGGGATAGAGACCATAGCGCTGGCGAACATCCCCGCCGGGTGGACGAGAGACGCGTTGATGCCCGATCTCCAACCACTGATCGGCGGCAACCACGCGATCATGATCCTGCCCGAATTGGACCGCGCAACATGGCCTTTGGCGAAGGCCGGATTTTTTGGCGTTAGGAAGCAAGCACAGGCCATTCTTGCTGAACTGAGCAGCGCCGAGCAACGCTGAGCAACGCTGAGTAGGCTCAGCTGACTTCACGCAAGCATAGGTGCGCAGAGCGCCCTAACGCGAGCCCGCGCGCGTTCCCGGCTCACCCGGTTCAAGTTTCCTGACCATCGTGACCCGGCACCGCTGCGGACCAAGATTTGTGTCAGGCACGATCAGATCCACATCCAACCCGCCGCAAATCCGCCCCACCCCGGTTTGGTCAAAGGCAATGCTGCGCGCGAACCGCAATTCGGGGCAGCGGTGTTGCAACTCAAATTCAAACGTGTCGGCGGCCCGAACATCGACCAATATTCGCGTGTCACTTTCGGTTCCGTCGTCATTATCAATATTGCGAAAACCCGTAACCTGCCGGGCAAAGAAGCATTGCCGTCCGCCCGTTTCGCGGGCTGTTTCGTGGGCTGTTTCGCCGGCTCGTTCGGCCGTTTCAGACCCGGCGCCGCCGGTCTGCGCCTCGGCCACAGCACAAGATGCCAATGCCGGTATGAATGCCAACGCCGCGATGGCGGCAAACGGCGTGTTGAAAGGCGGGCGAAGCGGAGGGATCGAGTCTGGCATAGATGCCAAACTCTACCCACCACGCTTAACGGGGGATGACGCTCGCCCGCACTCTACCTCGCATCACAACACTTTGTCGGGACGCGGCTCGTGTTTGTGCTTATTTTCTTTGCCAAAGAGCCGCTCCAAACGCTGAGCCAGAGTGTTAGCGGCCTTACGCGCGGCATCGTCAACCTTGTCCGCTTTGCCCGTCACGCCGATCGGTTTGCCGCCGCGTGGGCGCGCTTCGATCATGCAATGTTTATCGTCTTCGCCGTGCTTTGCGCCGTTGACGTCGGAAACATGCACTTCGATCCGCGTCAGCCGATCTTCAAAGCGCGACAGTTTCTCACGAACCATCGCCTCGATCCGCTCGGCGACGTTTTCGGTGCCCATGACGGAACTGTCGGAATTGAATTGAAATTGCATAAGGGGGTGTCCTCTCAAATTGCTTTCCTACCCATTGAAATGGGGTGGATTACGAATTTGTCGAGGGCGCATTTTGACCATAAGTAGCCGTGCGGTATATCTCATCCGCGGCCTGTTAAGTCAGTTTTGGCGAGTAGGAAAGCCGGAGCTGCAAAGCCCCGCTAACGCGCAGTCAGCTACCCTGCTGCGTTTAACGCTTCTGCGGCGCGGCGCGCTTCGCGTTCTGCATCCGCAGTGGCGCGATCTTCGGCAACTTTGCGGGCCTGATCAGCCAAAGCTCGCCATGTCTTTTCAGAGCGCAATTCGCGTTCACGGACATTGTCCAATGTCGCCTTTTCGGCAGCTGCGGCAGCGGCATCGGCGCGCTCGGCATAAAACTCATAGGTCTGGGCCATGAAAGGCTCCTGCTGGAAAGATGGAGAGGGCGAACGGCGTGGCGGCACAATGATGCACCGGGTTGCAAAGGGGCGCGGCACAAATGCGCCGCGCCCCGAATGCGATTGGTTTAGTCAGCTGACGAAAGGTTCGTCGCGCTTTCTTTGCCATTACGGCCGACTTCAACGTCATAGTTCAGACGCTGTTCTTTATCGAGGCTGTGCATGCCAGCAGCTTGCACGGCGCTGATGTGAACGAAGCTGTCGTTCGAACCGTCGTCAGGCTGGATGAAACCATAGCCTTTGTCGGTGTTGAAGAATTTAACTGTGCCAGTCTTGGCCATGAGATGTTCCTTTCGAGAACGTATTTGCCCTGCTCCGCAACATGCTGGAACGGGGCGCTTTAGGTTACAGCCAGCACACAGATGCATACCGGAGGCTTAGGATCGTTCAGGGGAAAGGAAGTCGTCGTCTGGTTTACGCCGGGGCCGGTTTGGTGCCATCGGAATGGCGCACAAAGGGCAAGCGGCGGTCGTCAAATCTCGAAGTCCGTCGCAAATTCCGACGTCAGCGATGATTGTCTAGCACACAATTGCGCAGAATGCTAATTATTGTTCAAGCCGCACAAATGGAAGCCCGTAGCAATGCTTTCCCACAGCGCATTTTAGGCGCTAGACTGCCCCTCATGACCCCGCTCCAAACCACATTCCGCACACTCCTATTGGCCTTCTCCATCGCCGCGCTGCCCGCTTGCGTCGGCTCCCCCGGCCCGGTCGGCAATACCGCCGTGCCGCAACCGGCTCGGCCCGTTATGTTGAGCGCGTATCTGGGCACTTGGTACGAATATGCCCGCTACGAAGCGCCGTTTCAGACCGGGTGCGAGGGGGTAACGGCGGACTACTCGCTGCGAGAGACCAGCGGGGATGCCACCATCCGCGTGGTCAATTCGTGCTTCAAAGACGGTCTGGACGGCGAGTTTGAGCAATCCACCGGCCGCGCCAAGATCGTCGAGGGCACAGATGGCGCAAAGCTGCGCGTCAGCTTCTTCGGTCCCTTCTTCGGCGATTACTGGGTGCTGGACCGGGGCGAACCTGACGCCGATGGCCAATATTCCTGGTCGATCGTGGGCGAACCCAGCGGACGCTATCTGTGGATGCTCACCCGCGAGGCCCGGCCCGACGCGGCGATGAAGGCCATGCTGGAGGCGCGCGTGCGCGAGCTTGGCTATGATTGGAGCCTCGTGCGGTTTACTCAGCAGCGTTGATTGTGCCCGCACACCCTCCGGGTGCTCGATATCCTCGCGTCTTTGGCGCTGCGGGCGGGCGGTCGCCCTTGCGGTGCTGCGCACCGTTTGTCCCTGAGCGCGATGTCGCCTAACGAGCATCAATGCCATCGCCCTCCCCAAGCCCCATCACCATCCTGATCGACGCCGATGCCTGTCCGGTGAAGGACGAGGTGTACCGCGTCGCCGCCCGCTTTGCCGCCGAAGTGCGCGTGGTCAGCAACTCCCCCTTTCGCATCCCCGACAATCCGCGGGTGAAGCGCGTTGTGGTCGATGACAGTTTCGACGCCGCCGATGACTGGATTGCGCAAGAGGCCGTGCGCGTGTCCCCCAAATGCGCGGTGATCACCGCTGACATTCTGCTGGCGGAACGGTGCCTTAAGGCGGGCGCGAGTGTGCTCAAGCACAATGGCAATGCGTTCGACGCCGGCAGCATCGGCGGAGCCATCGCAACCCGCGCGATCATGGAAGACCTGAGAGCCGGCATGGACGGCCCCCTCGGCGCAAGCGGCGGCGGCCCTCCTCCATTCTCGAAGGCCGATCGCTCGCGTTTCCTGCAATCGCTGGACCGGGTGCTGACGAAGCTGGCGCGTTCTTGAGCGAGTCTTTGTGTGCGCACCCCATCCGGGGTGCGATGTCCTCGGCCCTTTGGGCCTGCGGGCGCGTGGTCACGCTTGCGGTCAGCTGCGCTGACCGTGCTCCGCAGAGTCCTACAGGGGTTGTTCTGGGTTTTGAGTGACTTAGCGCGTTTCCTGACACACTTGGCACACTGTCTAGGGGTAAAATCTCCGCTGGCCTATTTCGTCCAGAAATCGCGCTGGTGTGCGGGCGGTTTGTTGCGGATGGTGGGGCAGTGAACATCTGCGAGGTTAGGGCAGATTTTGGCGGGGTAGGAAAGGGCCAGACTGTGGACCCGCAAGTCAGTTTCCTAGACGCTTTGATAAAAGCGAGATCAAAGATGGATCAAACGGGGGGCATTATCATCGCTCACCATCCCCAACACCGTCATCCCGCACAGCCTCAGGCATAGTCGAACATCGCCCCAGCGCCTCAAAATACAGTCGGAACGCTTGCGCATCGCCCTTCAGCGCTTTTCGCAGCAGCAGCTCCGCTTCGTCCGATGCTTCGCGCACTAGGAACGGGACCATCACATCGATGGTGAAGAATTCTGTACCGCCGATGGCTGCGCAGGTCCAGCAGGTCGGGCAACGCATCGTGCGCTTCTGCCGGGAAAGCGCCATCGTCGATCGCGTCGGCATGCAGCATCCACCGGCCAACACAGCGCGACGCGTCCTTGCGGTCATACACTGAGGGGGACGATGCCTCTCCGGCGGCAAAATGCGCAGGCGCCATTGTCCAATCCACGCTTGCCGGATCAGAGGCATCGGTGACTGTGGTGCACCCCGCCAACGCGCCAAGCACCGCAAGCGCAGCGCCGGCTAGGCCAGCGGATTGGACCCGTTTGCTCAACTCAATCACCCACCCCAATCATGCGACAGCAGCTTAATGGTGACCCGCCCTGTCGCAGCTACATTCCCGTCCGCATCCAACATCGGCACTTCAGCCAAATATCCCGCGCTGCCTTTACGTTCCAAATCTGCCAGAATCTCCGCGATTTGCTCTTCGCTCAGGCGGAATTCTGCCGTCACGTCGCTGGCGGCCATGCGGTGGAAATCGACGGCGATGTCTTTGACTATGGGGAAATGCACCGCCGGATCGATGATTGAGATACCGGGATTTGCCGCGGTTGCCTCTGCCAGCACGGTGTAGGCGCCCATATACATCACATCAACGTGATTGGCGTTCGGGCCAAGCGGCATAACCGCGCGGGCATAGCCGCGTTCCTTCGCCTCGTACCGCATTTCGGTACGATCGACGAAGGGAACGGTGAAGGGTTTGTCACCGGGTTTTGGCATAATTCACGCTTACTCCTTTGGAACATGGCCGTAATGTGAGAGCAGTTCCATCATGCGGTCTGGCGTGATACCGCCTTCTTGCGCGCGGGCGAGTGGGTGGGTTTCGTCTTGGACCCATAGCTTGGGCCGCTGACGATCGGGTTGCAGTTCAACAAAGCAGCCAAGTGGATCATTGTTGGACACAAAGCCAGTCAATCGGTTGAGCAGCCATCCCGTCCATGGACCTTTGTCGGCGTAATGGCCGTGATCAAATCCATCGATATACTTTTCGAAATTCTCGCGGCTGAGCGTGCACCAAGCTCCAAACGCAAAACTATCAGCCAGGCCAATCACCGGAATCGGGAGTATGCAGCGGATGACGAAGTGCTCACCGCCAAGAACGCAGAAATCCTCCGAAAGGAAATCACCGTCGAGCCGGACCGCGCTGTTGTCTTCGTATGCCCCGCCACCGGACCACTGATCCGGGGCGAAGGCAGCGAGGTCAAATGGCCAGCTATGATCTTGATCGCAACTGGCGCAGCGCCATTGGCCGCTCTCCAATTTCGTCAGCGCCGACGTCTTCTTTTTCCCAAACCCGAACAATGGTGGCTCTCACCCCTCGTCAGGCAGATACAGTTTCTGTCCCATATCCTTATACTTGTCCGACATCTCTTCCATGCCCTTGATCGCGGCCTGACGGCTTGCCTCTGCGGTGTCCGCGCCCAGTTTTTCGCTGGCTAGGAACCCTTCGGGGCTTTCGTTCTGTTTCGCGGCGAAATCGCGGACCTCTTGGCTGATCTGCATCGAGCAGAACTTCGGCCCGCACATAGAGCAGAAATGCGCTGTTTTTGCGCCTTCTGCGGGCAATGTCTGGTCGTGATATTGCTCGGCCGTTTCTGGGTCCAGCGACAGGTTGAACTGATCGCGCCAGCGGAATTCGAAGCGCGCTTTTGACAATGCGTCATCGCGGACCTGAGCCGATGGGTGCCCCTTCGCCAAATCGGCGGCATGGGCGGCCAATTTATAGGTGATCACGCCGACTTTCACATCGTCGCGGTCCGGCAGGCCGAGGTGTTCTTTCGGCGTGACGTAGCAAAGCATCGCTGTGCCGTACCAACCGATCTGCGCAGCGCCGATGCCCGACGTGATGTGGTCGTAACCCGGCGCGATGTCGGTGACCAATGGCCCAAGCGTGTAGAACGGCGCTTCGCCGCACACCTCAAGCTGTTTTTCCATATTCTCTTTGATCTTGTGCATGGGCACGTGGCCCGGCCCTTCGATCATGACCTGCACGTCTTGTTCCCACGCGCGGTGGGTCAGCTCGCCAAGGGTGTAGAGTTCGGAGAATTGCGCCTCATCATTGGCGTCCGCGATCGAACCGGGACGCAGGCCATCGCCCAGCGAATAGGCGATGTCATACGCCTTCATAATCTCGGTAATGTCATCGAAATGTTCGTAAAGGAACGATTCCTTGTGATGCGCGAGGCACCATTTCGCCATGATCGAACCGCCGCGTGACACGATGCCGGTGACGCGTTTTGCCGCCATCGGCACGTAAGCGAGGCGGACCCCGGCGTGGATGGTGAAATAATCGACGCCTTGTTCCGCCTGTTCGATCAAAGTGTCGCGGAACACTTCCCAAGTGAGGTCTTCTGCGACGCCGCCGACTTTTTCCAGCGCTTGGTAAATCGGCACGGTGCCGACGGGGACGGCGGAATTGCGGATGATCCATTCGCGGGTGTCGTGGATGTTGCGTCCGGTGGACAGATCCATGATCGTATCCGCGCCCCAGCGTGTGGCCCAAACCATCTTGTCGACTTCATTGGCGACATCGGATGCCACCGCGCTGTTGCCGATATTGGCGTTGATCTTGACCAGGAAATTGCGCCCGATCGCCATCGGTTCGGTTTCGGGGTGGTTGATGTTGTTGGGGATGATCGCGCGGCCGCGGGCGACTTCATCGCGGACAAATTCCGGAGTGATGACATCGGGGATGGACGCGCCCCAGCTTTGGCCGTCTTGGACGTAGCCCTCGGGCACTTCGCGGCCCAGATTTTCGCGTTCTGCGACATATTCCATTTCGGGCGTGATGATGCCTTTGCGGGCATAGTGCATCTGGCTGACATTATGGCCGGATTTGGCGCGCAAGGGGCGTTTGATCGCATTCGGGAATTGCGGAACGCCGCCGCTGCGGTCTGGGCCGAGTTGGCCGTTATCCTCTGGCTTGATCTCTCGGCCATCGTAATCTTCGACATCGCCGCGCGCCATGATCCAATCGCGGCGCTTTTGTTCAAGTCCGGCATTGATGTCGATGGAGACATTGGTGTCGGTATACGGGCCGGACGTGTCGTAAACGCGGACAGGGTCTTCGCCCCCCTCCAGATCAATTTCGCGCATGGCAACTTGGATACCGGACCCGGTGCGCGCGCCGACTTGGACCTTGCGGCTGCCCCGGATCGGCCCGGTGGTTACGCCAATTTCTACGGGGGAATTAATGTCAGCCATGCGAAGTCTCTCCTATGGGCGGAGCGCGGACTTCTGTTGAACAGCCGCCCACTCCCTCCGCCGATGTTAGTCGGTTCAGGTTCTACGGGTCAGGCGGCGCTTATCCCGCCCCTCTCAGCGCTTCAGCTGCGCTCCCCGGGGATAGGGGCAAGGTCTAGGGCGTTCATGCGCCCGCGTCCAGCCGCCACGGGCCGGTCGCGGGCAAAATGCGTTTGCCAGTCTTCTTTCAGCCTACTTTCAGTCTTCTTTCACTCTTCTCTTACGGTGCCAAACAGGCAGATCGCGAGCAGCAATGTGGCGGCAACGCCCGATCCGCCCGCCAGCGGCAATTCGCCGAACACTTCGCGGCCCATCGCCATTGATGCCGCATTGGCGACCATTGCGATCACACCGACAAATGCGGTCAAACCGCCCAGAGCCTTGGCTCCCTGCGCCATTTTCGCCATGCCGAACACCAAAGCCGCAAGGCCGAGCAGGATTTTGGCCGCATTATAGACCATGAAAGAGAACGCGACGACGCCGCTCATCGCCGGGCTGAACCCGTCAATGGCGCTGGCTGCTTCGCTAAAGGAGCCGAACATCGTCAGGCCCACACCCACTTGCACCACGTTCAATGTGGCCGCGACAAGGATTGCGGAAAAACCCAAGGAATAGCGTTTCGCATCGGCCAAAGCGGACCCGGCAAAGGCGGCAAGCAAGACAAAGATCAACCCTTCTGATCCCCACAGCAATTGCCGCGGCACATTCGCCTCTGCGATATACAATGCGGTATAGACCGCCTGCGTTACCGCTGCGGCGATGAGCAAGATTGCCATGACATGCACGGTGCGTTTGAGTGTGAATTCCATTTGGATCGGTCCCCTGATCTATGCGCCCAGTTTTGTGCGCCCAGTTTTGAGCGTCCAGTTTTGGGCGCCCCAATTTATGCGCCCAATTCTGTATTGTGTATCCCGTTTGTTTCGTAACTTTATAGCCTTTGGTTACACGGCTACAGAATATTCACGCAAGCGCATCGCTTACCCGCCGGAAAGACGCCCCTTTTGACGCATCTCTACCGCCTTGATTGCAGTGCCGCCGATGCGGCGCATAGGCTCGGCGCACAGGCGGGTCATGATCCGTGGGCGGGCGGCTATGTCGCGCCGATGAATTTCGCGCCGGTTGTGACAGCGGGACGTGACTTCATCGCAGGGCCGCGGCCACCGGGCGCACGCCGCAGCCCGCGCATCACGCCGCGCCTGTGGGGCGTGATGCCGCCGCCAGCCGCCGATGATCCCGCCCGCCGGATCACCTCCGTCCGCAATCCTGACAGCCCGTTTTGGATCGGCAATTTGCGCAATAGCGAGTTTCGCTGCCTGATCCCGGCGACATCTTTCATGCTGTGGGGCAGCGGCATTGATGTGGAAGGGCGCAAGCTCAAACACTGGTTTGCGCCCGAAGACGCCGCGCTGTTCACCTTTGCTGCGGTCTGGAAGGATGAAGACGTGCCCGCCTTTGCCATCCTGACACAGGCGGCGCGCGGCGCGGCAAAGGCGGCAGGGTGCAAGTCCATGCCCATCATCGTGCCCGATAATGCCGAGGCTCAACAAACGTGGCTGTATGGCGCATGGCAACAAGCGCGCAGCGTCATAGACCGCCCCTCAGACGCGCCGCTAACCGAATGGAGCGGGCAAGTGCCTTAAGGCGCGAATTGCGCCGGTCCATCACTCCGCCGCCGGTATTTCAAGCACGTCGCCCACGCCGCTGAAATAGGGGCGCTCGCCCGCTTCCAAATATCCCGGCGCATTCACCGGGACATGGATTGCGACCGCGCTTTGCGCATTGAGCGTTTGGTCAATGATCGCGCTCAAACCGTCTTCGCCGTAAAACCAGAATGGCACCGCCGCGAGGCCCGTGCGTTTTGCCGATAGAAATTCGGACAGCGCGGCAAAATGTTCCGCCGCCGGGTCCGCATCGCCCAAATGCATGATGCGCGCCGATGCGCGCCCATCCTCATTCGCCGCAGACACCCGGAATGTGATGTTATGTGTGGCCGCGTGCCGGCCGGGCCATCCGGCGTGAGGCGAACGAAACGCTTCGACATAAGCGCCGGCCACCTCGATCCCCTGCACCGCTTCGCCATTCTCTAGCGTGATCGCGGTGACCCGGTCCTCAAAACCCGGCTGCCAATTCGCATCCTCGCGCATCCGATCTATCGCCTGCCCCGGCGCGACCAATTGGATCTGCGGCTGCGACGCCAGCATCCGTGTCAGATGAGTGGCGGAAAAATGGTCGCCATGGGCATGGCTGACAAACACTGCATTCACCCCGTCATAAGGCGGCGCTCCGCTCACAATCGCCTCAATCAATTCAGGCGGCAATTGCTGCAGCGATCCGAAATGATCATCATAGAGCGGGTCGAATAGGATTTTGACGGAGCCGCCATCAACCGCGCCGACCTGCGCCATGACACCGGCGTTCAGGATTGATGTCGCGGTGCCCGACGCAGGCACATCGGAGGCGGCCTCTGTGATGCTTGTTTGCGGCGCGCTCTCGCTGCACGACACTAAGCATAGAGCAATGCCGATGGACAAAGCGGCTCGCACAGCTAGCGCGCCGTTCAAATGGAATGATTGTTCAATTGGCAATGATCATCTCCGTATGAGAAAAACTAAGTATTGGTCCGTTCGCATCGACGTTAAAATTCACAGAATGTGGAATCTCTATTTTAAAGAAACGCTTACACACGTAGAATTGCCTAGGCATGGGGCGCTTGATCGGTGTCCGTCACTCAAAGGGGCAACTTCACAATGAATATCACCGGCTCGTCACGTCTGCGCTTGTCTAGCGCATTTCTGCTCGCATCGACAGCGATGTTGCCTGCCTTGTTCATCAGCGCCCCTGCCCATGCTGATACGACCGCCCCGTGCAACACCGATAATGGCCCAGACAATATTGCCGGCACCGCGGATGACGGCCTGGAATGCGGCGAAGATGCCAGCGCCGACGGCGCGAATGCGACAGCGGTCGGCAATGATGCCGATGCCAGCGGCGATTTCAGCGTGGCCGTCGGCGATAGCGCGGCTGCCGCCGCCGACAGAGGCACCGCCGTGGGACAATTTGCACAGGCCGGCGATGATGCGGGCGACATCAATGCCAGCGCCTTTGGTCAATCCGCACAGGCCACAGCGGCGGGCGCAACCGCGCTTGGTGCGGCGTCCGATGCGACGGGGACAAATTCGACGGCGGTCGGCGTTTTGTCGGTCGCTAGCGGCGCAGACAGTGTTGCCGTTGGCAGATTGGCGCAAGCGATGGGGCAAAATAACATCGCCATCGGGCGGTCAGCGAACACGAGCGATTCAAATCCATCGCAATCGGCACATCGGCTAACGCAAGTGACGCCGATGCGATTGCGTTAGGCAGATCCACCAATTCCAGCGGTGAAAACGGAGTGAGCATTGGCTTGTTTGCTGCTGCTGTTGGCGACCAATCGATTGCGATTGGCGAAAGCACCGCCTCCATCGCTCCGCTCACAGTATCACTGGGCACCTCAGCGCGGGCGGAAGCCAACCAAGGGACCGCAATCGGCAGTTCTGCACGGTCTGCAGGTGGGTTAAGCACCGCAATTGGTTCGGCTGCTCGGGCGATTTCGGATACTTCGACTGCGCTGGGAGCGAGAGCCTCTGCGACCGCCGAAAATTCCGTCGCGCTGGGAGCAGACTCGTTGAGCGCCGAGGCAAACACGGTCTCCGTCGGATCATCCACCAATCAACGCCGGATCACCAATGTTGCGGCGGGCATCAATGGAACTGACGCGGTTAGCGTGGCGCAGCTCAACAGCGCCATTGCGGAGACAAGCGCCTCTTCGTTCCTCGACGTCAATTCATCGGGCGCTAATGCCAATGCTATCGGCACAGAAAGTATCGCCTTGGGCGGCGGCGCTGTTTCCAGCGGGACGCGCGGCATTGCGATCGGCGTAGATCGCCTGAATGGCGGGCCGCGATCGAATGGAGAAGATACAATCGCAATCGGCGCAGACGCGCTCGCAGATGGTCGTGAATCGGTTGCCATCGGCGTCTCAGCGAACACCAGAGTGGAATCGAGCGTCGCCGTCGGTGGGTTCTCCGTTGCAAATGGCACCCGCGCAACGGCGGTCGGACATCTTAGCGCCGCAGGAGGCTATGGAGCGACCGCATTTGGCGGCGGCGCAAATGCGGTGGGCAATTCGGCCACAGCAATTGGCGGCGACATTGACGGTGACAATCAAGCCAACGGCGCGATTGCTAACGCAGAACAATCGGTTGCGCTTGGTGCAGATGCAGAAGTCCTTTTTCAAGCATCGCGCAGCACCGCATTGGGCGCACTTTCACGCGTAGAACAAGGCGTCACCGATGCCGTCGCGTTGGGCCACGGGTCCATCGCCGATCAAAACAACACGGTCTCCGTCGGATCATCCACCAATCAGCGCCGGATCACCAATGTTGCCAATGGCTCTGCGGCAACCGACGCTGTGACTTTCGGCCAGCTAAACTCTGCCATCGCAGGCGTGGTTGCGGGCAGCGGGGGTGACAATCCCTATGTTTCCATCGCATCCAGCGACACGATTGCGATTGCCAGCGGTGATGACGCGGTTGCTTTGGGAGAAGCAAGCAGCGCTTCGGGCAACCGGGCCATTGCGCTTGGGCGAGGCGCGCAGGCCGCTGGCGAAAATGCCGCCGCCATCGGCATTTCCGCCACCGCCACCCAAAACGGCGCCAACGCCTTTGGCACGCGGGCACGGGCGGAGGGGATCAATTCCACGTCACTTGGCGCGGATGCACGTTCCTTTGCCAACAATTCCACCGCAATCGGGGCGGGCGCGATTGCCGATGCAAACTTTGCCACGGCCATCGGGCGCAGCGCGAGCGCGACCGGTGACAGCGCGACCGCTTTGGGCCGCACCGCCAATGCGTTTGGCGCAAACAGCGCGGCGTTTGGAACGGCGGCGCAAGCGGGGGCGCAGGGTGTCGCATTTGGTCAGACCGCGCGCGCAACCGGCACGAATTCGACCGCACTGGGTCAGCAGGCTGAGGCGAATTCGCTGCTCTCAACCGCCATCGGCAATTCATCGCAGGCCAATGCGTCCAACGCCACCGCGCTGGGTGCGCGGGCGCGGGCGAATTTTCAAGGATCGACCGCTGTGGGCGCGAATGCGGCGACCACTGCCGCCAATCAAGTCGCCATTGGCGGCGCAGGCACCGCGATCCGCATCGGCGATATCGACGCCAGCACCATGGCGCAGGTCGGGCCGGTTGAGGTTGTGACTATTGATGAGGCGGGGACTTTGGGCCGGCAATCGGTCGCCAGCGCGGCTTCGGTGCGCAATGTCGGGATTTCCATGACCGCGATGCAAGCAATCACCGATGCGCAATTTGAAAGCCTGTCGAGCAGCGTCTCTGCCTTAGACGGGCGGATCACCGGCCTGGCGTTTCAGCTGGAGGATCTGGACACGCGGTCACGCGGCGGGATCGCGGCGGCGATGGCGATGGGCGGCACGATGATTGTGCCCGACAGCACGTTTTCCGTCAGCGCGAATGTATCAACCTATCAGGGGGAACAGGGCTTCTCCGGCTCGATCGCGGCGCGCGTGGCAGAGCGGGTCTATGTCTCCGCCAGCGTCGCCGGATCAACCGCCGATGAAAGCACAGGCGGGCGTGTCGGCGTGGCGTTTGGGTTTTAATCGGCGGCGGGTTTTAACCGGCGGCGGGTTTTAATCGGCGCTATCAAGGCAATGCCGATCCCCGCGCCGAGCAACATTGAAACCGCGCTCTGTGACTTCGCGGCTTTCCGCGCTGTCTGGATCGCGGATCGGGTTGGTGTGATTGTAATGGATGAAATGCAGCCGCGCGCGGTTCTCTGCGGGCCAGTGTTGCAGCATATCCATGGTTTCTATGACGCGAGGATGCGGGATCTCGCTCATGTCACGGCCCACACCATTTTCATCGAGCAGTTCGTTGTCGTCCCAAAACGTCGCGTCCACAAAAGCGTAGTCGTAACGCAGCAAGATGTTGCCCAAATCACCATCTTCGCCCGATTGTGCGATCAGAGCATCCCAACTGTCCAAGTCAGGCAAATATAACCCGACTGTTTCGCCAGCGTAGATCACATAGGCGGCCGTTTCGGAAAATTCATCGCGATGTTCAACGGGGCTAGGAAGGACGGAGAATGCAGGAGAAACAGGGGTGAAATCGTCTGCGGTCATAACTTCTACCGCGATATTCTCTTGCTCCACCAGTTGCGACCACGGTCCATTACTGCGGAGGAAGTCAGCCATACGCGGCAGCGCATAAACGGGCACACCGCTCGCGCCCGCTGCTTCGCGCCCGAGATAGGCCAGCCCCAGATAATGGCCGATATGCGCATGGGTCAGGAAGATGCCATCAATCCCCAGCCCTTCACCCGGCGGCTCAATCGCATCGAGCATCGCCAGTTGCTCTGTGATCGCGGGTGTCGCATCGAACAAATATCGCGCCCCCGACTCGCGGTCGATCAGGCCCAATGACGACGGCAGCAAACGCGGTCCGGCGTCATCAGCATTGCCGATCTGAGGCGCGCCAGCATCTTGGCCCGCGCCCAGCACAACCAGCTCAATCTGACAGGCTGGCTCCTGCGCATAGGCAGCAGTGCCGCTCAGCAGCACGCTACCCGCAAGAGCGCCCATCAAGCACCGCGTGATCATTCGATGACGCGTCCGCGAACCATTGTGAAATCGACATTCTCTAGCACCGTCACATCCGCCAGCGGATTGCCGTCCACCGCGATAATATCGGCGGAGAAACCCGGCGCGATGCGGCCAATTTCGCCTTCCAATCCGATAACCTGCGCCGCAACTATGGTCGCAGCGGCCAAAGCTTCGCGGTTGGTCATGCCGCCCGCCACCATCAGGCGGAATTCGCCCGCATTTTGCCCATGCGGGAACACGCCTGCATCGGTGCCAAAGGCGATGCGCACATTGTTTTCGCGGGCGCGCTGAACAATGGTGTCTGCAAATTCGCTCACGGCGCGGATCTTGTTCTCCACGACCGGCGAATAGAAACCCGTGCCGAGATTTTGGCGAATGCCCTCAAATGCCATCAAAGTCGGGATCAGCGTCGTGCCCGCCTCGTTCATCGCGCGCGCGGCGGCTTCGTCAATATAGGTGCCGTGTTCGATCGTGTGGACACCTGCGCGCGCCGCCGCTTCGATCCCGCGCGCACCGTGAGCATGGGCCGCCACGCGCAGGCCCAGCGTTTCCGCCGTATCGACAATCGCGCGCATTTCCGCGTCGGAAAAATGCGCCTCCAACCCGCGCCCTTGCTGTGACAACACGCCGCCGGTTGCGGTGATTTTGATAAGGTCTGCGCCATATTGCGAGGCCAGCCGCACTTTCTCCGCGCATTCAACCGGGCCGGTGCAGGTGAACCCGCTATCCAGCACATCGTTCACATGTTCGGTAAATCCGTTCGTATCGCCGTGTCCGCCGATGATTGAGATCGTCCGCGCAGACGTAATCACGCGCGGTCCGGGGACGAGCCCCTCTGCGGTGGCGAGGCGCAGCATCTGCGTCACTTGATCCGTCCGCGATCCAAGGTCGCGCACGGTGGTGAAACCCGCAAGCGCCGTGATCCGCGCATTCTTAGCCGCGATCAGCGTGAAATATTCCGGCGGGGTCGTGGCCGCGCGCCAAAAATCGCCGCTGGGGTCGCCGGACAAATGCGTGTGCAGGTCGACCAGGCCGGGCAGAACGGTCTTGTCCGACAGGTCGATCACCTGCGCGCCTTGCGCATCATAGGCCGCGATTGCCGCGGCATCTGGCGCATAGATGCCTTCGATTGCGCCATCGACAATAACGATCGTCATTGGCCCGGTGGGTTGGCTGTCAGCATCCATGATAACGCTGCCCGCTTCGATCAATATCGTCTCTGCCGCAGCGGGCGACGCGGTGACCGCGATCAGCGCCGTGACCGCGCCAGCAATTCTTTTCAGCAAACTCATTACAATTCTCCGCTCGATCTTAATGCCGGGGTGATGACCCGCCCCTGCCCGACTGGCAAGCCCTTGCCTTATCCTAGGGGTTGGCAAATCTTGCGCCGGACTTTGCGATTCCTCCGCTGTTCGTTAGAGATGCACGCATTATCCCGATGATGAGAGGATTCTTCGACGACATGAACCGTCTAACACTGACTTCCGCCGCCCTGCTTGCATCCGTTTCGATCGCTGCAACCGCATCCGCTCGCCCGATGACACCAGAAGACGTTGCCAAGATTGAAAGCGTCGGTGCGGTGGCAATCTCGCCCGACGGCACCCGCATCGCCTTCACCACCGGCAGCCTGCCTGACGTGACCGAAGGCGAAGACAATGGCGGTTTCACCAGCGAATTGTCCATCGCCACTGCGCCCGATGTCGCGCGCCAATATTTGCCCGATGACATCAGTCCCGGCGGCGTCGCTTTCTCGCCTGATGGCCGCATGGTCACATTCCTTTGGTCCGCAGAAGATGACGACCGCGCCGTTTGGGGCATCCCCGTCGATGGCGGCACCTATGTGAAGCTGGCCGGTGTCGAAGACACGGGCGTTCGTTCCTATCACTTCAGCCCCGATGGCGGCACGATCTACATGCTGACCGGTCCCGGCGAAGACGAACAACGCGCGGCTCAGCGAAAGGGCGGCTTTAACGCCCGCGTTTACGAAGAAGAATTCCGCCCCGCGCGATTGTTCGCGGCGAGCGTAGGCACCGAAATAGATGAAGAACCACGCGAGATTACGATCCCTGGTTTTGTCAGCGGTTTTGACGTTGCCTCCGATGGCCGCATGGGGATTATCTCCACCACGCCGACGCCTTTGGTGGATGACAGTTACACATCACAGCGCGTGAACATCATCGACCTTAGCAGCGGCGAACTCACCAATATCGTGGCAACGCCGGGCAAGATTGGCGATGTCGAAATTTCGCCTGATGGATCGCAATTATCGCTGATCGCGGGTGTGGATATGAACGATCCTGCGGCGACGACGCTGCATCTGGTCGACACCGTCACCGGCGAATACCGCGCCATCAATGGCGGAGCAGCAGAGGCAGCGGTTGATGCCGAATGGCTGGCCGATGGGCGGCTTGCTGCGGTTGTGCATGTTGGCGTGCAATCGGTGCTGCGGATCTATAATGCGGATGGCAGCGTTGCCGAAGAACACGACCCGGGCGAGCTGATCCTCACCCGCGTGGAGGCCGCAGGTGGCCGGATCGCCGTTGCCGCCAATGCGCCGCAGCACCCGACCGAATTGTTCGTGTGGAACGCTAATGGTTCTGGGGGTTCGTTTGACCGCTGGACCAACCACAATGAATGGCTGTCCGACATCACCTTTGGTGAGCAGCGCGCTTATTCCTTCACCGCCACCGATGGCCAAGAGGTTGAAGGCGTCTTGATCCTGCCCGTGGGCGGCGTACCCGAAGGCGGCGCGCCGACCATCATGAACGTCCATGGCGGGCCAGAGGCGCATGACAGCAATGGCTGGCAAACCGCCTATTCAAAGCCGGGCCATGTTGCCGCAGGCCAAGGCTATGCCGTGTTCCTGCCCAATTATCGCGGCTCGACCGGATACGGCGTGGATTTCTCCAAACAGCATCAGGGCAATTACACTGATCCTGAATTCCGCGATATTGTGGATGCGAAAAACGCTCTGGCCGCAGACGGCATCACCGATGCGAGCCGCACCGGGATCACCGGTGGGTCCTATGGCGGCTATGCCAGCGCATGGGGCGCGACCTATCATTCGGCAGAATATGCCGCATCGGTGATGTTTGTCGGTATCTCTGATCAGACCAGCAAATTTGGCACGACCGACATCCCGTATGAAATGTACAACGTCCATAGCCGCGCTTGGCCGTGGGATGATTGGCAGAAAATGCTGGAAGTTTCGCCGATCTATTACACAGACCGCGCGACCACACCGATCCTGATCATGCACGGCGAAGACGACACCCGCGTCGATCCAAGCCAGTCGATGGAGCTTTACCGCTTCTTGCGCGTGCGTCAGCCCGATACGCCTGTGCGTTTGGTGCTGTATCCCGGCGAAGGCCACGGCAACCGCCAAGCCGCCAGCCGCTATGATTACAATCTGCGGATGATGGAATGGTTCGATACCTATCTGATGACCGGCGACCGCACGGCAGAAATGCCAGCGCCGCGTCCGCAATTGGCAGAAGGTGCAGCCGGCGCAGAGGCACCTGAGGCCGACGAAGAATAAGAGTTACCTCAGCAATGAGGGACTGAGGGCCCGCGCTTTGGTGTGAAGCCAAAGCGCGGGCTTTTTGGTTGCGCACCCCATCCGGGGTGCGATTTCCTCGGCCCTAATGGGCCTGCGGGCGGGCGGTCGCCCTTGCGGTCGCTACGCGGCCGAGCTCCGCCACCAAGGCGCGGTTTTTTTATCGCGCACCCCATCCGGCGTGCGATTTCCTCGGCCCTAACGGGCCTGCGGGCGGGCGGTCGCCCTTGCGGTCGCTACGCGGCCGAGCTCCGCCACCAAGGCGCGGGCCTTTTTTATTGCGCACCCCATCCGGGGGGCGATTTCCTCGGCCCTAACGGCCCTGCGGGCGGGCGGTCGCCCTTGCGGTCGCTACGCGGCCGAGCTCCGCCACCAAGGCGTGGGTTTTAGAGCAATTGGCCTAGCTTTGGAGCTCGGCCCCACAGGGTCCGCAAGCTCGACCGGGCGCCCGCAGCGACGTGCCCGAAGGGCATGTGAGCGAGGACACCGCACCCCGGATGGGGTGCGCACATTAAAACGTGTACCCGATCCCGATGCCGCCAATAAATTGGCTGGCGCTGCCCCGGATCGAGGTGAACGGCGTGTTGGCGCTGTCCCCGACCAGCCGCGAATATCCGGCGATTGTGTACACGTTGAACCCGCCATTTAGCGCATTGTTATCCAGATCAATCGTCAGGATGCCGAGCGCACCGACCGAGTTTAGCCCGCCATCGGCGGTGAATTGCGGCAGGCCCGTCGCGGCGCTTTGCGTGGGCGTCACGGAATAATAATAATCGGCAAAATCATCATCGACGAAACTGGCACTGGCGCTGAGTTGCAAGGCCGCGCCGGTGCCGATGGGGCGGAAATAACTCACGCCCGGCTCAATCAGCATCCCATCATGCGCGCCCAAAATGTCCCAGCGCACCTGTGCGGAAACGCTCAACCGGTCTCTCGGCGTCAAAACACCAGGGAAACTCACGCCGCCATTCACGCCGACTTCGATGGCCGTATCCAGCGGCTCTGCCAATTCCACAATGTCATCTTGAACTTGGTCCACTCGGTCATTGCGAAACCGGAATGACGGGCCGAAGGACACGCTGGTCTTGGCCGGACCGCGAGAGGGGCCCGATGATGGACCTTGTGACAACAGGTCGAGATTGAAACCCGGCCCATTGGGGCTGATCCCAACCCCGCCCACACGGCCCACGATCAGCGGCAATGGAAACACCCGGTAATCATCGGAACCGGAATAGCTTGGGACCAAACCTGCTCCGATACCGACGGTCGCCCATGTTTCATCGAAGACGGGTTTGAACGGCGGACCCCCAGCACCAGGAGGGCCACCAGATTGTGCGCCAGATCCCGCGCCCGCTTCCGCAGCGGGCGGCGGGCCTCGCTCCTGCTCTGCGGATTCGGCGGATACGGCTTCATCTGCCGCCGCCAGATCAAATTCACCAAAGGGTGTATTTTCGGACGCCAATACTGGCGCCGCGGACAGGCCAATCGACAGGGCGGCAGACAGAGCGGCAGATCGGGCAACAGATCCGGCAACAGGGCGCGCGATGGGGGGCACGATGGGGGGCACGATGGGGGGCACGGCGAAACGGGGGGTGTTTGGTAAAGTCATACCTGTCTCTACTCACAGAGCGCGCTTTCGTTTCCCTGAATACGGCAATCGAAAATGTGCATGAGGTGTTGCCCTGTGTGCAATATTGCCCCTCAGCCTGCCCTGCCCTACGGCGGCGTCAGATGAGCGATTCCCAATTCGATGTGGCCATTGTTGGCGGGGGCCTGGCGGGCGGGTTGATCGCGCTTGCGCTGCACCGCGCGCGCCCGGAATTTCGCATCGCCTTGATCGAATCTGGCAAGACTATTGGCGGCAATCATCGGTGGAGCTGGTTCGACAGCGACCTATCGGATGCGGGCCGCGCGCTGCTGGCTGGGTTTCGCCAAACCGGATGGGACAGCGGCTATGACGTTGAATTTCCGAAATACCGCCGCACACTAAAAACCGGCTATCGTTCGATGACTTCTGGCGAGTTTCACAAAGGTCTGATGCGCGAATTGCCGCAAAGCGCCGTCATGCTGGGCCGCAAAGCATCGCGCCTTGATGCGCACGGCGTTGATCTTGAATTTGAAACCGGGGCCGGGTCTGAGGCCGGGACTGAGGCTGGGGCTGGGGCTGAGGCAGGGGGCACTCAGCGCCTATCCGCCCGCGCGGTCATTGATTGCCGGTCCTTCCAATCCAGCAAGCATTTATGCGGCGGGTGGCAGGTGTTCTTGGGCCGGCATATACGCCTCAGCGAACCGCACGGGCTGGAACGGCCAGTGATCATGGATGCGACCGTCGATCAGCTCGCGCCGTATGGCAATGGCGGCGCCTACCGCTTCGTCTACACATTGCCGCTGGGCGCGCATGACGTGTTTGTTGAGGACACTTATTATGCCGATGATCCGAAACTGGATCGCGGCGCTTTGTCATCGCGCATCGACCAATATACGCGCGAACATGGCTGGCAGGAGGACGTCATTGCCGGGCATGAGGCAGGGGTTCTGCCCGTCCTGACCGGGGGCGATTTTTCCGCCTATCAGCAAGAAATCGGCATTCCCGGCGTCACAGCCGCAGGCGCGCGCGGCGGGTTTGTCCATCCGCTCACAAGCTATACGATGTGCCTCGCGGTCGAAAATGCGCTGGTGATCGCTCAGGAAGCGGACCTGACCGGGCCGCAACTGGCCGCGCTGTTCACCGCGCGCGCTCGGCGGCATTGGAACAAGACTGGATATTACCGTTTGCTCGCCCGTTTCTTGTTCTTCGCGGCCAAACCAGAACGCCGGGTCAAAATCTTCCAACGCTTCTACACATTGCGCGAAGGGCTGATTGAACGGTTCTATGCCGCGCGCTCGCGCCCGCTTGATAAGATGCGCGTCCTATGGGGAGAGCCGCCCGTACCTATTCACAAAGCAATTGCGGTGATGTTCAAAAGCGGAAATCCGCTAAAGCGTGATACGCAAACCGAAAATCCGACGGAGAAAAAGGCATGAATGCCAAACTGGACCTCAATCCTGCCTTGCGCGGCGAAAAGGGGATCAATCCTGTCCTAGCTGAGAAATATACCGGGAAATCCGTATGCGTGATCGGTGCCGGTTTCGGCGGCATGGCGCTGGCGCTGAGGCTGCAATCGGCGGGGATCAACACGACCGTAGTCGAGGCCCGCAACAAGCCCGGCGGCCGCGCGTATTTCTGGGAGAAAGACGGCTTCACATTCGATGCTGGTCCCACCGTCATCACCGATCCGCCATGCTTAGAAGAATTGTGGCAATTGACCGGCCACGACATCGCCGATGATGTTGAACTGATGAAGGTCATGCCGTTTTACCGGCTCAATTGGCCCGACGGGACGAATTTCAATTATTCCAACGACGAAGCGGATTTGAACGCAGAGATCGCCAAGCTCAACCCGGACGATGTGGTCGGGTATCAGGAATTCCTCGAATATTCCGCGCGGGTTTATGAGGAAGGCTATCTCAAGCTCGGCACCGTCCCTTTCCTCGATTTCAAAACCATGTTGAAAGCCGCCCCGGCGCTCATCAAAGAACAAGCATGGCGCAGCGTCTATCAGGTGGTGTCGAAATATATCGAGCATCCCAAATTGCGTGAGGCGTTCAGTTTTCATTCGCTGCTGGTTGGCGGCAATCCGATGAAAACTTCTTCGATCTATGCGCTGATCCATAAGCTGGAAAAAGACGGCGGCGTGTGGTGGGCGCGCGGCGGGACCAACCGTTTAATCGCCGGAATGGTGCGCCATTTTGAACGGTTGGGCGGGACAATGCGCGTCGGTGATCCGGTCGTGCAAATCCACACATTGGGCAACCGCGCAGACGAAGTGGAGACCAAATCCGGTTGGAAACAGCGGTTCGATGCGGTGGCGTCAAACGGCGATATTATGCATTCTTACAAGGATTTGCTGTCAAATTCTCAGCGCGGGCCAAAGATGGCCAAATCGCTGAAACGCAAAAGCTTCTCGCCCTCTTTATTCGTGGTGCATTTTGGGCTTGAGGGGACATGGCCGGGTATTCCCCATCACATGATCCTGTTCGCGAACCGGTATAAGGAATTGCTGGAGGATATTTTTGACAACGGCGTGTTGCCCGAAGATTTCGCGATCTATCTGCACCACCCCACTGTCACCGATCCCAGCATGGCACCGCCGGGTAAAAGCACATTCTATGCGCTGGTTCCGGTCGCCCATATGGGCAAATTGCCGGTCGATTGGGACGAGGTTGGGCCGCAGCTTGAAAAGATGGTGCTCGACGAAATTGGACGCCGGTTGATCCCCGACATCCATGACCGGGTCGTCACCAAATTCAGCTATGCGCCGAAGGATTTTCAACAAGACCTCGCCGCCTATATGGGCAGCGCCTTCAGCCTAGAGCCGCTATTGTGGCAGAGCGCCTATCTGCGCGGCCACAACCGCGATGATGAGATCGAAAACTTCTACCTCGTCGGCGCAGGCACCCATCCCGGCGCAGGCATTCCCGGCGTTATTGGCAGCGCAAAAGCGACGGCAGGGCTGGTACTGGAAGATTTGGCGGTTAAGGCGGGGGGATGAATTCTCCAGGAAAAAAGATGAAACGACTAGCCGTCTATTGCGGATCGGCCACGCCCGAAGACCCGCGTTATATCGAACTCGCCCGCAGTGTCGGCGCTGGCCTTGCAGAGCGCGGCATCGGCGTCGTCTATGGCGGCGGGCGGCTCGGCCTGATGGGCGCGGTGGCCAATGGCGCTAAGGATGCCGGCGGCGAAGTGATCGGCGTGATCCCCGAGGCGCTGGTGAACAGCGAGGTTGCCAACCACAATTGCGATGAGCTGATCACCGTCACCGGTATGCATGAACGCAAGCAGCGTTTTACCGACCTGTCCGATGGCTTTGTCACCATCCCCGGCGGCGTCGGCACGATGGACGAATTGTGGGAGGCGATGAGCTGGGCGCAATTGGGTTATCATTCCGACCCTGTGGGTTTGCTCAATGCCTTTGGGTTTTACGACGATTTGATCGCGTTCAACGCCAAAATGGCAGCGGTCGGTTTTGTCCGCCCCGCGCATCAAAACATCCTGATCGCGTCTGACACTCTGCCGGATTTGCTCGACAAGATGGCCGCTTACGTGCCGCACACGCCGATATTTCGGATGAAGGCCGATGATCTCTAATCATGCTCGCTAATGCTCGCGCCGTGGCCGCCCGCGCCCTCCACCCTTCCGCCCAGAGCCTACCGGGACACTATCCGGGTGGAAGGGTGGAGGGCGCGGGGGGCCATGGCAAAGGCGAAGGACGGGGTCAAACCAATGTCTGACCGCAAGCCAGTAGATGCCGAGCGCCGCGCCGCTTTGGTGGATCATGCGCACAAAACCATCAAATATGGCTCGCAGAGCTTTTCCGCCGCATCGCGCCTGTTTGAAAACGAAACGCGCGAACGGGCTTGGCTGCTTTATGCGTGGTGCCGCCGGTGTGATGACATTGCGGACAATCAAGAACTCGGCGGCGAATTGGGCGATCAGTCAAATCTTGAAACCCGGCTTGCGCTGATCCGCAAACTTACCGCGCTGGCGTTTGAAGGCGCGCCGACGGGTGATCCGGCCTTTGATGCCTTGGGCGTGGTGGCGCGCGAATGCGGCCTGACCCCGGCGATGGCAGAGGATGTGATTGCGGGATTTGCGCTCGACGCAGAAGATTGGCGGCCACGCGAAGAGGCCGATATGATGCGCTATTGCTATCACGTTGCGGGCGCGGTGGGCGTGATGATGGCGGTGATCATGGGCGTGGACTCAAAAGACACCGACACGCTCGACCGCGCCAATGATCTGGGCCTCGCATTTCAATTGTCGAACATCGCGCGCGACATTGTCGAGGATGATGCGGCGGGGCGCTGTTATCTGCCGATCATGTGGCTGGTCGAAGAAGACATCGAACCGGGCCAACACACCAAACCCCATCACCGGCAAGAGCTGGCCGAAATGGCCGCGCGGCTGGTTGCTTTGGTTGAAAAACACGAAGCCGCCGCCCGCGTTGGCGCCGCCCGCCTGCCCTTTCGCAGCCGCTGGGCCGTCCTGTCGGCGGCGCGCATTTATGGCGCAATCGGCCGCAAGGTTCGGAACCGAGGGGTCGATGCGTGGAACTCACGCACTTATGTGCCCCGCTGGGAAAAGGCGCTGTATGGCGCGCGCGCATTCCTATCCGCCGCGATCAACCGCGAAAAACACCCCGATGGCCCGATCACTTGGGGGATCAAGGATTTCCGGCCTGACTCTGGCTAATTCTGGCAGACCTTAGGCTTGAAGCGCGCCGCGCGCTGGCGTAGCCACCGCATATGATTATACATTTCGCACTTGCGGGCCTGATGCTCGCTTCGCCGCCAGTTGGGCGTATCGCCACACCCGAACAGCGCGTGATGGCCGCAGCAAGCGATTTCTTTGCCGCACTGCGCAGCGATGACAAGACCGCTTTGGCCGCCACCATGACCGAAGACGCCGTGATCTTTGTCCACGACCGCACCAATCCCAACAATACAAGCCGCGTAATTGTGGTGCCGCTCGCCGACCACCTTGCCGGGTGGGAGGCAAGCAGCGGTGATGTCGATGAATATATGTTCTACGAGAATGTGCAGGTCGATGGCGGCATGGCCCATATCTGGGGGCCATATTCATTCTGGGTCGATGGTGAGATTACGCATTGCGGGATCAATTCTTTGAGCCTTGAGCGGATCAATGATGTGTGGCTCGTGGGCAATACCAGCTTCACCATGGCACCTCCCAGCGAATGCGAGGAGCTAGGCGCGCCAGACGGTCCAGTCGCATCGGCGCCGCTACCGTGATTACAAAACTCCTCATCGCCAATCGCGGCGAGATTGCCTGCCGGATCATGCGCACCGCGCGCGAAATGGGCGTGGCAACCGTCGCGGTTTATTCGGACGCTGATGCAAAGGCTTTGCACACACGCAGCGCCGATGAAGCAGTGCATATTGGCGCATCGCCAGCCGCCGAAAGCTACCTTGTCGGTGCGAAGATTATCGCGGCCGCGAAAGAGACGGGCGCGGATGCGGTCCACCCCGGATACGGGTTCCTGTCTGAGAATGCGGATTTTGCGCAGCAGGTGATTGATGCGGGCCTGATCTGGGTAGGGCCAAAGCCGGAGAGCATCCGCGCAATGGGCCTGAAAGACGCCGCCAAGACCCGCATGATTGCCGCCGGAGTGCCCGTGACGCCCGGCTATCTGGGTGCGGATCAATCGGTGGAGCGGTTGTCCGCAGAGGCCGATGCGATTGGTTATCCGGTCCTGATCAAAGCCGTCGCAGGCGGCGGCGGCAAGGGGATGCGCAAGGTCGACGCGCCAGAAAACTTCGCAGCCGATCTCGACAGTTGCCGGCGCGAGGCAAAAGCGAGCTTCTCCAATGACGAAATTCTGCTGGAGAAATGGATCACATCGCCGCGCCATATCGAAGTGCAAGTGTTCGGCGACAGCCACGGCAATGTCGTCCACCTATTCGAACGCGATTGCTCCCTCCAACGCCGCCACCAAAAGGTCATCGAAGAGGCCCCTGCCCCCGGCATGGATGAGGCCACCCGCGCAGAGATTTGCGCCGCCGCCGTGCGCGCCGCGAAGGCCGTCGATTACGAAGGCGCAGGCACGATTGAATTTATCGCTGACGCCTCAGAAGGGCTGAGGGCGGACCGCATTTTCTTTATGGAAATGAACACGCGTTTGCAGGTTGAGCATCCCGTGACCGAGGAAATCACCGGGGTTGATCTGGTGGAATGGCAATTGCGCGTGGCGTCGGGTGAGGCGATCCCGCTGGCGCAGGAAGAGCTGTCGATCAACGGCCACGCGATAGAGGCGCGGCTTTATGCGGAGGACCCGGCCAAGGGGTTTTTGCCGAGTACTGGTAGAATTGATCACCTTATCACAGCGACGCCGATGGAGGATTATTGGACGTTCCGATATGACTTCGGGTATGATTTTGAAGACACTGTGACACCCAATTATGACCCAATGATAGGCAAGATCATTGCGAAGGGGGAGGATCGGGATGACGCAATTTCTCAATTACTTACCGCGTTGGAAAGGGTCGAAATCTATCCGCTCAAGACCAACCTCCCATTCCTCATTCGCGCTGCCGATCACGAAGATTTCCGGTTGGCTAAGTTAGATACGGCATTTGTAGAGCGCCACCTTGCCGCGCTCACACAGTTTGAGACACCATTGCGCGAAATGGCGATTTCGGTTGCCGATGACATCGCGTTTGAGATTCAGGAACTCAGCCGTCTCGACACACCAGCCGACCGGCTATTGCAGGAAACAATCGGCTTCCGGCTCAATAATGAATCACGCAACAGAGTGCTTGTCGAAGACGATCGCGGCAACACTTACGACATTGATCTCGACAACGACACTCAGACTGAGGTCGCCTATCGCGGTGCAGGTCCTTATCCTGCACAGGTCCTCCATCGCGGTGAACTGGTGCAATTCAAACACTATGAACCACGCGGCACCGGCACCGCCTCCGCAGCAGACGGTGCGATCATCGCGCCGATGCCGGGCAAAGTCATCGCGGTCGACGTCACCGACGGCCAAACGGTCAAAGCAGGCGAACGCCTCATGGTGCTCGAAGCGATGAAGATGGAACACGCGCTCACTGCGCCGTTTGATGGGACTGTGACCGAGCTTGCCGCAAGCGAAGGCGGGCAAGTGCAGGTCGATGCGGTGCTGTGTGTGGTGGAGCCGACGGCATGAGCCACCGCGACAAGCACCAAACGGTTGCGCAGCAACCGCAAGGGCGACTGCCCGCCCGCAGCGCCGATAGGCGCGAGGACATCGCACCCCGGATGGGGTGCGGAGAAAAAAACTCATGACCTCGGGCCAAAACTGGCAACGCGAACTCGAAGAACTGCGCCATCGCGAAGCGCTGGCCGAACAGATGGGCGGACCGGATAAGCTTGCGCGGCAGCATGGGCGCGGCAAGATGGATGCGCGCGCGCGGCTAGCGGCGATGTGCGATCCGGGATCATTCCGCGAGATTGGCAAGATTGCGGGCAGCGCCAGCTATGACGAAAACGGCGATCTGACCGGCGTCACCCCCGCCCCGTTCCTGTTCGGCAAAGCCACCGTAAATGGCCGCCCTGTGGTCGCCACCGCCGATGATTTCACCATTCGCGGCGGCGCGGCGGATGCCGGGATTGCGCGCAAAATGGTGCAAGCCGAGACGATGGCGCATGAGCTCAAACTGCCCATCATCCGCATGATCGACGGCACCGGCGGCGGCGGCAGCGTCAAGACTTTGGAGCAGATCGGCGCAACTTACATTCCCGCCGTGCCCGGTTGGGGCGATGTGGTGCAAAACCTCGACACCGTGCCGGTTGTGGCATTGGCACTAGGCCCAACGGCGGGTCTAGGCGCGGCGCGCGTGGTGGCCAGCCATTATTCGGTCATGGTGCGCGGATTGTCGCAATTGTTCGCCGCAGGGCCCGCCGTGGTCGATGCAATGGGCGCGAATTACGAAGGGCCAGCAGATCCTATGGCCGCCAAAGAAGCGCTAGGCGGGGTTGATATTCACACCCGTAACGGCGTGGTCGATGATGAGGTCGCATCCGAAGCAGAAGCCTTTGCACGCGCACGCCATTTCCTAAGTTTCATGCCCGAATATGCCGGACAGCACGCCCGCCGCGCACAACCAACCGACCCGGTCGATCGGCGCGAGGAAGCGTTGCTCAGCCTAGTGCCGCATGACCCCAAACAGGTTTATTCCATGCGCCGCGCAATGGATTTGATCCTCGATACCGGCACCGTGTTTGAGATCGGCAAAAACTGGGGCCGCACGGCGATCACCGCGCTCGCCCGGCTGGATGGATACCCCGTCGCCGTGGTGGCGAGCGACCCGTCCTTCCTCGGCGGTTCATGGGATGCAAAGACCAGCGAGAAAGTCGAACGCTTCGTCAAATTGGCCGATCAATTCCGCCTGCCGATTGTTCACTTGGTCGACAACCCTGGCTTTATGATCGGGCGCGAGGCGGAATTGGCGGGCACGATCCGTTACGGCGTGCAAGCGATGAACGCGATTTACCGCGCCACCGTCCCGCTTGCCAGTATCGTCATGCGCCGCGCTTACGGCATCGCCGGCAGCGCAATGAGCAATGCGGAACGATACCAATACCGGTTCTGCTGGCCCAGCGGCGATTGGGGCAGTCTGCCTATCGCGGGCGGATTGGAGGTCGCCTACAAATCCGAACTTGAAGCATCCGATGACCCGGCGGCGGAATTGGAAGCGATCAAGGCAAGGCTGGCGAAAGTGACCTCGCCTTTCCGCAGCGCAGAACGCTTTAACGTCGAGGACATCATCGACCCGCGCGACACGCGGCCTTTGCTTTGCGAATTTGCAGAACTGGCGTGGCGAAAAATCGGTTCAGAATAAACCCTGCACACACTTACATATTGCGCATTTTGGTTGGCCCAAGCTGAGCATCGGGCGGCCCGAACAATTTGCCCTTTTCGCTGAACAAGACCAGCGCCAAACACACCAGCCCGCTCGCCAACAAAGCCAGCGCCAGCGGTTGCGCCGTCCCGTCATAGGCATAGCCGATCGCCCCGCCGAGCAGCGCCGCCGTCGTCATGCGGATAAAGCCGTGCATAGAGCTTGCCGCGCCGGCGATCTGAAAAAACGGGTTCATCGCAATCGCGCCAAAATTGCTACCGATAAAGCCGAGCAGCATCATATTGGTCGCCATTAGCGGCACGAAATGCCACAGATTTTCGTCTGGTTGGAACGCGAAAAACACCTGTATCGCCGCCACAATGATAAAGGCGAACAGCGCCGTATGGCTGACCCGGCGCGCGCCGAAACGTTCGACAATCCGCGAATTGGACCAGCTCGCCACCGCCATTGATCCGGCGCAAATGCCGAACACAATCGGGAACAGGTCGCCTGCGCCAAATGTCTCTGTGATCAATTGCTGCGATGAATTGATGAAGCCGAACAAGGCGCCAAATACCAGGCTGCTGCCCAGAATATATCCGACCACGCTGCGTTGGCTGATCGCGCGGCCCATATTGCGGGCGATCACACTCGGCACGATTTTCTGACGGTTATCATCGGTCAGGCTTTCGGGCAGGCGAAAATACACCCAGGTCCCGATAAATATCCCCTGCAACGCCATCGCGGCAAAGATCGCGCGCCAATCCGCGACCAGCAAAATCAGTTCCCCGATACTGGGCGCGATGGCCGGCACCATTAGGAATATGACGAAGATCAAACTCATCATCTTGGCCATTTTATCGCCGCCAACGCGGTCGCGAATAATCGCCGGCGGCAGGGCAACGATCCCTGCGCCAAAGAAACCCTGCACCGCGCGCACCGCGATCAATTGATCAAATGTGCTGACCATCGCGCTGGCCAGCGACAGCGCAATATAGACAGCAATCGACCCAAGCAGGATTGGCCGCCGTCCGAACCGGTCCGCCAAAGCGCCCGGCACAAGCGCGCCGACACCAGCGGCGAGCAAAAACACCCCGACCACAAATTGCCGATCATTGCCGCCAACCGTGAGGTCGATCGCCATTTCATCAAGCGCAGGCAGGATCGCATCAATGCCAAACGCCTGAAGCGCCATAAGCATAGCCATCATCCAAATAAGCTCTGTTTCCCCAAGGGATTTGGCTGTGTTGGAGGGCGCAGAAGGAGAAGTCTGATTGGACACAGCGGCTCCTTTGCCGATTGCACCGCCCGATGACCACTCTTCTTTTCGCATGGGAACAAAATCGGCCAAGGGCGCGCCGGCTGGGAACGCTACAGCAAAGCTTCCTTCGCGCGCAGAAAAGTCCTATTTTGCCTCTTATGTCTGCTGCGCCGCCTATCCCTGACGATGATGACGGCCCAGATGGCGAGCATGCAAGCTCCCCCGGTCTGCGCAAGATTATCCATGTCGATATGGATGCATTTTTCGCCAGCGTGGAACAGCGCGACAATCCTGAATTGCGCGGAAAGCCTGTCGCAGTCGGCGGCGCTGGCGGGCGCGGCGTTGTGGCGGCGGCAAGTTATGAGGCGCGCAAATTTGGCGTCAAAAGCGCGATGCCTTCGGTCACGGCGCGGCGCCGTTGTCCCGATCTGATTTTCGTGCGTCACCGTTTTGATGCTTACAAAGAGGCCAGCCGCCAAATCCGCGCGGTGTTTGAACATCACACGCCGCATGTCGAACCGCTTAGCTTGGACGAGGCCTATTTGGATGTGACCGAAGACCGGTTGGGCATTGGTTCGGCCACGCGGATTGCGGAACTGATCCGGCAAGAGATCAAGGCGAAAACGCAGTTAACCGCGAGCGCGGGGGTGAGTTACAATAAATTCCTGGCCAAGATCGCCAGCGATCAGAACAAGCCCGATGGAATTTGCGTGATCCGTCCGGGCGAAGGGGCGGATTTTGTCGCGGGCCTGCCGATCCGGCGGTTTCACGGTGTGGGGCCAAAGGCAGAGGAGAAGATGAAGCGCTTTGGCATCGAAACCGGCGGGGATCTGGCGCTCAAGGATATTGAATTTCTACGGGCAAATTTCGGTTCCTTCGCCGATTATCTCTACCGCGCCGCCCGCGGCATCGACTTGCGCCCGGTACGCGCGCACCGGGTGCGCAAATCGGTTGGCGGGGAAAGGACCTTTAGCGAGGATAAATCCAGCGGGGCCGAGCTGCGCGATACGCTGGAAGATATTATCGGCATCGTGTGGGAACGGATTGAGAATTCCAAAACGCGCGGGCGGACGGTGACACTAAAGGTCAAATTCACCGATTTTCAGAATATGACGCGGTCAAAGTCGGTGGGACCAAAAGATGGCTCTGGCTGGGTCGAAGACAAAGAAACCTTCGCCCGGATCAGCCGCGAATTGCTCTTAGACGCGTTGCCGCTGGCTATGCCGATCCGGTTGATGGGTCTGACATTGTCGAACCTAGATCACGGCGAAGACGAAGAGCCCGCGAAAGACAGCGCTCAGCTTTCGCTGCTTTAGCACCGCGCATTATTTGCGTGAGCCGCGCGTTTTCCATGTGCCAATTCGCCGCCGCGTGACCTCTCCCAAAGGCTCTGGCAGCGAATGCGATGGGAAGAAGCGCGCCTCCAGCACCTCGCGCCGATCTGGGACGGGCTGAGCGTTGATCGTGGCGGCAAACAAATGCGCGGTGTGCGGCGATCCTGACAGAATTTCCTCAATCGTGCCCACTTCTTCTATAGCGGCAATCGTCAGTCCCAATTCTTCATACACTTCGCGGCGCGCGCATTCCGCGATGTCTTCGCCCGGCTTAATCCCGCCGCCGGGCAATGCCCAGACATCAGGGCCGTAGGAATGGCGCAGCAACAGCACATCGCCCGATAGATTGGTCAGAACGACGCTGACGCCCACTATTCGAGTGCCGCGAAACCGCCGCCAGCGATGGCGTATATTATGCGCCAGCGGCAGCAATGCCCGGTGGAGCGGCGCGGGCAGGAGGCGCTCTATTATGTGAAGCATGTGACCGTCAGATCGCTCTGATTTTCCGCCGCCCTTAGCAATCGTGCGACCGGCAAATCATGGTCCCCGCGCATGGCGGCTTCGAACACGGCGCGCTTTTCCTCGCCCCGGATTACAAACATCAAATGCGGCGTGCGCAGCAGGGCGGGTATGGTCAGCGTCACCCGGTCAAACGGTGCCTCTGGCGGCAGGGGATCAGGCGTGATCCGGCGAATGGCGTTTGGATCATCGACCTGCGGATCAGTGTTGGGGAACAAGGAGGCAATATGACCATCTGCGCCCATGCCCAGCCAGACGAGATCGAATTTAACCGCTGCAAAACGGCTCTGCGCCAAAGCCGCCTGTGTCAGATCGCCAATATAGGCGCCGGTGGGTTCAAAGATCGCCGCGATTTTTCCGGTGTTGGATGCGGGATGATCGGATGGCACAACCCTGTCATCGGTCGGGTAAATGGCGAACCGTGTGAAATCGAGATCGCTCTGGGCCAGATGTTCAAAAATCGGAAACGGGGTCGATCCGCCCGGCACCGCGATCGTCTCTGTTTCGCGGCCAGCATTCGGGATCAGCCGATCGGCGGCCCATTTGGCGATGGCGGCGTCATCCGCGCCGGAAATCATGGTCACATTTATCATCGCCTGATCGCATAGCAAAAAGGCCGCTCTCAGCAATCGGGTGATTGCCTAAGCGGCCTTTTAATTGAGAGCTAGGATGTGTTTGCGCAGCTATTAGCCGAGCAGCGAGTTCAGGAACCACACGCGCTCTTCGGCGGCATCGGTCCAATCGTCGATCAAACCATCCGTGGCGTTGTCGCCTGCTGCGTCGGCGGTTTCCTTCATCTGCTTCAGACGTTTCACCATTGCGGCATTGTCATCGCGCAATTCGGTGATCATGTCCTGTGCAGTGACGGCGGCGCTGTCCTGATCCTTCACTTGCGTATGCTGTGCGATCATGCCGACCGACGTGATCGTGTCACCGCCCAGCTTGCGGGCGCGTTCACCAATGACGTCGATCTGGCCTTGAATCGCCAAAGCCTGTTCATCGAACAAAAGGTGCAGATCGCGGAAACGCGGTCCTTTGACGTGCCAATGAAAGTTCTTCGTCTTCACGTACAGCGCGAAATGATCAGCCAGCAGGCCATTGATTTCGGCAACCATTTGCGTGACGGCATTGTTGTTTGGGTTGTTTGGGTTGTTTGGATTATCGGTCGAATTGGGCATCATCATGCTCCTTCTTCAGAGGGTTGCGCGCCTCGATTTAGGGAACGGGCGCTATCTCAGTCTTCCTGATATCAATGGGCGAGACAGCAATTTGTTTCGGCAAGATCACAGATCGCAGTGATCGGTTAATGCGATCACAGGAATGTGTAACGCGCATCCAATCCGATCACCAATGCCGCGAGAAACGTGCAAACGGCCAAAGCCACACGGTAAATGCGCAGTGGGAATTTTTGCATTCGTGACAGGCCCAGCGACCATCCCAAACCCGCCGCCGCTGCCCCGCCAATAGCTCCGCCGATCAAAGCGGTGGTCGGGTACACAGCCTGCGCCGCGAAGGCGAAGATTACAAACCGCGCCGCGTCACCGATCTGCCGGGCGCAGACCACCGCGCCGATTGCGATATAGGACCGCGTTGGCTCTTTCATCGGTTTGACTTTTACCGGCCATGCCAGCTCAAATGCCGCGGCAGCCAAGGCAAAAGCGACCAGCATAGCGGCGGCGCGCGGCGGCAGAATGGCGGCAATACTTGCCCCGGCATAGGCCATCACGCAGGCGCTCAAAACCGCACAAAACACGCCCGTCGCGAGCAAGGGCGATGAACGCTCCAAGCTTTCTGAAAATTGCGCGATGATCAATTGTTCGCGCCCGCCCACAGCAATGGCGAATGTCAGGATGAGGCAAAGGAGGAAGGAATCCATGGACGCCGCCCTAGCATGCACTCTCCCACAATTGGAGAGGTGGCGGCGCGCAATATTGCCGCCTAGTAATAGCGGCGAGAAGAACATCAGGAGGACGCATGAAACTGGAAGCAGGAATGGCCGCAGTCGTAACCGGCGGCGCATCGGGATTGGGCCGGGCGAGCGCGGCGGCTTTGGCCGAGCAAGGTCTGAAAGTCGCGATTTTCGACATCAATGATGCGGACGGCGAAGAACATGCCGCCGCGATCGGAGGCACGTTCCACCATGTTGATATTATGGACGAAGCCTCGGTAGAGGCAGGCTTTGCCGCGGCCCGCGCGGCGAACGGCCAAGAGCGCGTGACGATCCACTGCGCCATGGCGAGCAAGCGCGGCAAGACGGTTGGTTTCGACAAGGCCACCGGCGGATATAAACGCCTGTCCACCGAAGATTACGCCTTCGGTGCCGAGGGCATTCTGGTCGCCAGTTACCGCGTCGCCAGTATCTCTGCCCTTGGCATGGCGAATAGCGATCCGGTCAATGATGACGGCGAACGCGGGTCGATCACCCTCACCGCCAGCGTCGCGGCGCAGGATGGCCAGATCGGTCAGGTTATCTACGGTTCGTGCAAATCGGGAGTGAACGGTCTGGTTCTGCCGATGGCGCGTGATTTGATGCAGCTGGGCATCCGGGTCAATTCGGTCATGCCGGGTATTTTTGCGACCCCGCTGATGCTGGGCATGAAAGACCGCAATCCGCAAATGTGGGACCAATTGAACGCCAGCGTCCCGTTCCCCAAACGGCTTGGCGAACCGGAAGAATTCGCCTCGCTAATCTGCGAGATAGCGCGCAACAGCTATATCAATGGGCACCAGTTCCGGCTGGACGGCGCAATCAGAATGCCGCCGAAATAATTTGTTTTCTCTCCCGCCAATCGGCTGCGCCGACGCCTCCGAGGGGGCGGCCTAACGGCCGACGCGCGGCCGCGCTTGCGAGCTTTCGGCTCGATCAGCTCCATTAAGAAAGGTTTCCCAATGACCTCTGCTACCAACGAATATCCCACCAAAGCATATGGCGCGACATCAACCACCAGCGGCGTCGGCCCAATGGACATCACCCGGCGGGGATTGCGCGAAGACGATGTGCTGATCGAGATCAGCCATTGCGGCATCTGCCATTCGGACCTTCATTCCGCGCGCAATGATTGGGGTTTCACAAACTACCCGATCGTACCGGGGCACGAAATCGTCGGCACGGTCAGCGCGGTTGGCGACAAAGTCACCCGTCACAAGATCGGCGACCGGGTGGCGATTGGCTGCATGGTCGATAGCTGCCTTGAATGCGGGCATTGCGAACAGGACCTCGAACAATATTGCAAACAGGGGATGGTCGGCACTTATAACGGCACCGATCGCCGCGATGGCACGCGCACAATGGGCGGTTATTCCGAACGCATCGTGTGCCGCGAAGAATTCGTGCTGACCGTACCCGACGCCATGCCGATGGCAGAGGCCGCGCCGCTGCTTTGCGCGGGGATCACATCCTATTCGCCGCTGCGCACTTGGAAAATCGGCCCGGGCAGCAAAGTCGCGGTCGCCGGGCTTGGCGGGCTAGGCCATATGGGCGTCAAACTCGCCGCCGCGATGGGCGCAGAGGTTACCGTGCTGAGCCGCAGCGAAAGCAAACGCGGCGATGCGGCGGCGCTTGGCGCGCATGATTTCCTCAACACCACCGACAAAGCCGCGATGAAGGCCAAAGCGGGCTATTTCGACATGGTGCTCAACACCATCCCCGTTCGCCATGACGTCACGCCCTATCTGCATTTGCTGCGGATTGACGGGGTGCAAGTTTTGGTCGGCATGATCGATATGATGCCAGAAGTGCATACCGGCGTGTTGCTGGGCCGCAAAGTGCTCACCGGAAGCGGCATTGGCGGCCTTGCGGAAACGCAAGAAATGCTCGAATTCTGCGCGCAGCATTCGATCCTGCCGGATATCGAAGTGATCGCGATGCAGGATATTGAAACCGCTTATGACCGGATGGAGGCGAGCGATATCAAATACCGCTTCGTCATAGATATGGAGAGTTTGCGCGGATAGCCGGGCGGCCAAAGCGTGGAGCGGGTGAAGGGAATCGAACCCTCGTCGTCAGCTTGGGAAGCTGCTGCTCTACCATTGAGCTACACCCGCGATATTGGCCCGCATTTGCAAGGGCGGGCCGCATTGGTCAATCCATTTGTGAGTAAGCCATACATCCGCATCCCCAATTTAACGAGGATGCTGCCCCTTGCGCGCTCGGCTTCGCGGCGTCATTTGAGGGCCTAAGATTTCAGGAGACTATCCCCATGCGTCAGATCGATCATTTCATGCCCACTGCCAGCCCGGCTCCTTCACGCAAGGCGCAGGTCTGGAACCCCTCAACGGGTGAAATTCAGGCTGAGGTTGCGTTGGGCGATGCGGCGCTGCTTGAACAGGCGGTCGCCACGGCGAAAAGCGTCCAGCCAGAATGGGCCGCGACCAACCCGCAAAAACGCGCCCGCGTGATGTTCAAATTCAAAGAACTGATCGAAGCCAATATGCAGGAGCTGGCGGAGCTGTTGTCGAGCGAGCACGGCAAAGTTGTCGATGATGCGAAAGGCGACGTTCAGCGCGGCCTAGAAGTGATCGAGTATGCTTGCGGCATCCCGCAAGTGCTAAAGGGCGAATACACGCAAGGCGCTGGCCCCGGCATTGATGTCTATTCCATGCGGCAACCGCTTGGCATTGGCGCGGGGATCACCCCATTCAATTTCCCGGCAATGATCCCGATGTGGATGTTCGGCATGGCGATCGCGGCGGGCAATGCGTTCATCCTCAAACCATCCGAACGCGACCCCAGCGTGCCGGTGCGTTTGGCGGAATTGTTCGTAGAGGCCGGCGCACCAGAAGGATTGTTGCAAGTCGTCCACGGCGACAAGGAAATGGTCGATGCCATCCTCGACCATCCCGATATCCCCGCAATCAGCTTCGTCGGAAGCTCTGACATTGCCAATTACATTTATCATCGCGGCGCAGAGAACGGCAAACGCGTGCAAGCATTTGGCGGCGCAAAGAACCACGGCATTGTTATGCCTGATGCGGACCTTGATCAGGTTGTGAATGATTTGACCGGCGCGGCTTTTGGGTCGGCTGGCGAACGCTGCATGGCCTTGCCCGTTGTTGTCCCTGTGGGCGAAGACACGGCAAACCGTCTGCGCGAAAAACTGTTGCCCGCAATCGCGGCTTTGCGGATCGGTGTGTCCAACGATCCAGAGGCGCATTACGGCCCGGTCGTCACCCCCGAACACAAGGCGCGGATCGAACAATGGATCAATGTAGCCGAAGAAGAAGGCGGCGAAATCGTTGTCGATGGGCGCGGTTTCAGCCTTCAGGGGCATGAGGACGGCTTTTTTGTCGGCCCAACCCTGATCGATCATGTGACGACGAAGATGACGAGTTATCAAGAAGAGATTTTCGGACCCGTCCTGCAAATTGTGCGCGCCAAGGATTTCGAAGAGGCCGTGCGCCTGCCGAGCGAGCATCAATATGGCAACGGTGTCGCAATCTTTACCCGCAATGGCCACGCCGCGCGCGAATTTGCGAGCCGCGTGAATGTCGGCATGGTCGGCATCAATGTGCCGATCCCTGTCCCGGTCAGCTATCATTCGTTTGGCGGATGGAAACGGTCAGGCTTTGGCGATATCGACCAATATGGGACCGAGGGGCTGTCATTCTGGACTAAGAACAAGAAGGTCACGCAGCGCTGGCCCGATGGTTCGCCTGATGGCGGAAACGCCTTTGTTATCCCGACTATGGGTTGACGATTGGAGGGATAGGCTTGCGAGCAATGTTGCTGGGGTTGCTTATCATTTTCGCGGCGGTGTTGGCTTGGCCAGCCGCGCTGTTTCGTGATCGGGTTTTAGGGCCGCCGGCCGAAGAGGAATAATCATGCGCAAATTGGCTCTCACGTCTGGCCTCACATTCGCTTTTACAACGTCGCTGCTGCTTGTCGTCGGGGCGTGTTCGGAACAAGCGGACGCACCAGCCCAAGAACCGAGCACCGCAGAAGCGGGAGCCGAAACAGGCGAGACAGGCGAAAATGCCGTTCCCGCGCCAGGCGACACGGAATTGGCGGATACGGCGGAAACGGCGGACACAATCCCTGCCAGTTTCCACGGTATATGGGATTATGTGGAGGGCACCTGCGCGCTCGAATCCGACCTGCGCATGGAGATAAGCGGCGGCGAAATACTCTTTTACGAATCCATCGGCACCGTCACCGCATCAGTCCCGGATGAAGGCGATGTCATCGTAACTTTAGCGATGGAAGGCGAAGGGGATACATGGGTGCAGGCCTACCGTTTGACCCTTTCGCAAGACGATCAAATTTTGAATTCTGAGGCAATCGGCGAGGATTTTGTCGGCGGACCGCTGCCGCGCAAACGCTGCGCCGCGGCGCAGAGTGAAGGTTGAGCGGGTGAAGCGCGCTTTAATCTGGTTGTTGTTCGCCTTGGGCGGGATTGGTGTTGGCGCATATAGCGCGCTGGCGATGTCTGGATTGCTGCCCGGTGATCGCCGGACGGGGGGACCAATTGAGATCAACGGTTGGCACGGTGATTTCGCGATGGGGTCAGAAGATGCCAGCCCCTATTTCCGCGCCCGCATCGCCCGCCACGGCCTGTTGGCGCTGGCCAATACGGAGGCGGTCTATTTCACCCGGCTTCTCGACGATAGCGGCCAGCCCTTTAGCGAAGATTGCACATACCGGCTAAGCGGCGGCGCCATGCCAGCTGATTGGTGGTCCGTCACGCTCTACAATTCGGACAATTTCCTGCCGGATAACAGCGACAATGCCCTAAGTTTTGACGCCAGCCGCGCTGGACATGGAGCCGGAGATGGAGCCGGAGATGGAGCATGGTCCGCCATTATTTCCCCTAACAAACCGGCCGCAGAGACGGGTTGGATTTCCAGCAAAGCGGGCGGAACATTCGACCTGACTTTCCGGCTATATGTGCCCGGTGACGGCGTCCTTGATCGTCCAGAGGACCTGATCGAGGCCCCTTCTGTTGAGCGGCTCAGCTGCACAGGAGAGGCACAATGAAGCGGTTGATTGGCCCCCTCGCTTTGTCCGTCATCCTGGGCATCGCCTCGCATTTCGCGATTTTGAATTACGCGCCGAGCGTCATTATGGACCGCGCCTACACGATGCTGGGCGAACGGGGCACGGCGGTTCACGCTTTTAACCTCGCGCCGCGTATGACGCCTCAGACGCAGAGCGTTGTTCGTCCTTCGCCAGACTTGGCCTATTCAGCCTGCCGGTTCGACCTGTCAGAAGCGCCAAACGGCGTAAGAGTGAAGATGGGGAGCTATGACGGCTATTCCTCGCTTTCCTTCTTTGATGCGCAGACCAACAATTTCCGCACGATCCGCGGCAATGGCGAGGCGCGGGAAACACGCCTCTTGCCCGCCAATAGCGCCGGGAATGGTGCCGAAAATGGTGCAGACGTAACGCGCGCGCCATCGCAAAAAGGTATCATCCTGATCCGCAGGCTTGCCCCAAGTGACGCCGAATATGCCAAGGTCGCAGAGGCATCCGCTGGCGATCTATGCGAAGCGATTTAGCGGATCATCAAATGGGCCAGCACAAGGATAAGCCATGAAAGAACGCACCACTTCTGGTTCCCCATACGAAGAGCAGTTTGGATTTTGCCGCGCCGTGCGGACAGGCAACCGCATCATCGTTGCGGGCACGGGTCCGATAGAACCAGACGGGGAAACCACACAGGGCGGCGCCGCGGAACAGGCGGATCGCTGCTGCGCGTTGATTGTTGCGGCGATTGAGGAATTGGGCGGATCAGCGAGCGATGTCGTGCGCACGCGAATGTTTTTGACCGATCCCGCTGATCAGGACGCGGTGGGCGCCGTCCATGCCCGCTATTTTGGCGCAGCGAAACCAGCGGCGACTATGGCCGGCGCGGCGTGGCTATGCCGCGCAGAATGGAAAGTGGAAATCGAGGCCGAGGCGCTACTAGGCTAGGGCCGCAGGCGCTACTAAGCTAGGGCCGCAGGCGCTACTAAGCTAGGGCCGCAGGCGCTACTAAGCTAGGGCCGCTGGCGCTACTAAGCTAGGGCCGCTGGCGCTACTAGACTAAAGCCGCAGGCGCCCATAAATTTTGAGCGATCAGGCCCTCCTCAACGCTCTCCATCAATTCCATCGTGTCCGCCGTCATATCCAATTGCTGTGCTGGAACTAGTTCACGCGGAGCCGCGCCCCTCTCAGCAATCAGGATCGCGGGAAGCGGAATATTATGGCCAGGATAGATTTCCTCAAAATCATCCTTGTGATGGATCACGACTTCCATCTGAAGGCTGTCCAAAAACCGCCGCCATTCGCCATGCATGGAAACCGCGCCATAGGTGATCGCGCATAGCGAACACGGATAAGTATCAGGAGAGACCTGTTTATGGACCGCATGCATCAACGCATTGATGATGCCGCTATCGGCATTGTAAACGAGCAAAAGGCGCGGGGCTGACTGGATCATACTCGAATAATACGCAGGCGGGCGCATTTAGGTTACATCCTTGCTGCGGGTTTGCGTGTCGGCGACAGATTAGCACCTAGCAAACATAGCAGGCAAGATGCCCTTTTCTCATCGCTGCGCAGGGGCTAAATAGGGCGCTATGCAAGGACAATTCTCCCTCACCGAAGACCAGCTCGCCATTCAAGAAATGGCCCAGCGGTTCACCGCCGACAAGATCACCCCGTATGCCGGGGAATGGGATGAGAAACATATCTTCCCCATCGATACGATCAAACAGACGGCTGAACTTGGCTTTGGCGCGATCTATGTGTCTGAGGAATCGGGCGGGATTGGGCTTGGCCGGTTGGAAGCGGCGCTGATTATGGAGGCGATGGCCTATGGCTGCCCTGCCACCAGCGCCTTTATCTCGATCCACAATATGGCCGCTTGGATGATCGACCAATTCGGCGGGGCCGACATCAAAGAACGCTACCTTCCTGACCTTATCAGCATGGACAAAATTGCCAGCTATTGCCTGACCGAACCGGGCAGCGGGTCGGATGCGGCGGGCCTTAAAGCCAATGCCGTTTTGGACGGTGATCACTATGTATTGAACGGCACCAAACAGTTCATTTCCGGCGGCGGAGTGAACGATGTTTATGTGACGATGGTTCGCACGGGCGAACACAAGACCAAAGGCATCACCTGCCTTGTGATCGACAAGGATACGCCCGGTGTCAGTTTTGGCGCGCCGGAAAAGAAACTCGGCTGGAATGCCTCCCCCACAGCCCAAGTGATCTTCGAAGACGCGCGTGTGCCGGTCGCCAACCGCGTCGGCGGCGAAGGCGAAGGGTTCCGCTTTGCCATGATGGGTCTGGATGGCGGACGCTTGAATATCGGGGCGTGTTCGCTCGGCGGCGCTCAGCGCTGCCTCGACGAGGCGATCGCCTATACCAAAGATCGCAAGCAATTTGATACGCCCATCGCCGATTTTCAGAACACGCAATTCATGCTGGCCGATATGGCCACCGACTTAGAGGCGGCGCGCGCGCTGTTATATCTGGCGGCGGTCAAGGTCACCGAAAACGCACCGGACAAATCACGGTTTTCCGCGATGGCAAAACGATTGGCGACCGACAATGGCAGCAAGATCGTCAACGACGCGCTGCAATTGTTCGGCGGTTACGGCTATCTGCGCGACTATCCGATTGAACGGTTCTGGCGCGATTTGCGGGTCCATTCGATCCTAGAAGGCACCAATCAGGTGATGCGTATGATCGTGGGCCGGGACTTGCTGAGGCAGTGAGCCGCGACGCTTTTGTGATGACCACTTTGGTGGTGCCCGATTACGATGCTGCGCGCGCATTTTATGTTGATGCGCTGGGTTTCACCTTAGTCGTGGACACCGATATGGGCGGCGCAAAACGCTGGTTGGTGGTGGAAGCCTCAGGCGGCGGGCGGCTACTGCTTGCAAAAGCCGCGAATGACGCTCAATCCGCCGCAATCGGCAACCAAACCGGCGGGCGCGTCGGATTTTTCCTCCAAACTGATGATTTCACCGGGTGTCACGCGCGGTTTATGGCGGCAGGGGTGACATTCGACGAATCCCCGCGCAGCGAACCGTATGGCATGGTGGCCGTATTCAGCGATCCCTTTGGCAATCGCTGGGACCTGATCGAACCGAAAGCAAATTAATGACCACCCCAGTTACAAACGACGTATTAATCCGCAAGAATGGCCCGATCGGCCATATTTCGCTCAACCGGCCAAAGGCGCTGCACGCGCTGACCATGCCGATGTGTCACGCGATGAGCGCGGCTTTGACGCAGTGGGAAAAAGACGACGCGGTAGAAGCGGTCATGATCGACCATGTCGAAGGGACACGCGGGTTCTGCGCCGGCGGTGATATCGCATTCCTGCGCGATTCTGCGCTGAATGATGGCGGGGTTTCGGGCCGCAAATTCTTCCATGACGAATATCAATTGAACCATCAGCTGTTCACATTTCCCAAACCTGTCGTCGCCTTTATGGACGGCGTAACGATGGGCGGCGGGGTTGGCATTTCTCAGCCTGCAAAATTCCGCGTGGCGACCGAAAATACCCGCTTTGCCATGCCAGAAACCGGGATTGGTCTGTTCCCTGATGTTGGCGGCGGCTGGTATTTGTCGCGCATGGGCGGACGCATCGGACAATTCCTCGCGCTGACAGGCGCGCGGCTGGATGGGGCAGAGGCGCTGTGGACCGGCCTTGCGACGCATTATGTGCCCAGCGAAATGCTCGATGATCTGAAAGCCCGCATCATCGAACGTCCGGGCCGTATTGCTGGCATTCTGTCCGAACCCGTCGGCACACCGCCTGACGCGCGGATAGAGGCGAATGCGCTCAAAATCGCAAAACACTTCGCCTCTGACAATTATGAAGACATCCTCGCCAGCTTAGAGGCAGCCATCGAAGATGGTGACGAATGGGCCATGAAAGAACGCGATACTCTGGGCACCAAAAGCCCGCAGACATGCAAAGTTGCGCTGCGCCAATTGGCGAACAGCGCTGACCTTGCGACCTTCGCCGATAATATGGTGATGGAATACCGCATCGCCTCACGCGTTCTGACCCGGCCTGACTTTGCCGAGGGTGTGCGCGCCGTGATCACCGACAAGACGAACGATCCCAAATGGGACCCCGCGACACCGCAAGAGGTTGGCGACGATCTGATCGACAGCATCTTTGCGCCGCTACCAGCAGATGAGGAATGGAAACCGCTATGAGCTTTGAAACAATCACCGTGGAAACCAATGCGCAGGGTGCCAAAGGCGTGACCTTGCTGACGATCAATCGGCCAAAGGCGCTCAATGCATTGAACTCGGTCGTGCTTGACGAGCTGATCCAAGCCTTCGCCGCATACCAAGCTGACGACAGCCAGCTATGCGCGATCCTGACCGGTTCGGGTGAGAAAGCGTTTGCGGCGGGCGCGGACATCAAGGAAATGTCAGACAAGGCCGCGGCGGATTTCTACCTCGACGATTTCTTTTCGCCGTGGACCAGTGAAATCGTGAAGAAGACGCGCAAGCCGTGGATCGCAGCCGTGAACGGCTTTGCGCTGGGCGGCGGGTGCGAACTCGCCATGATGGCCGATTTCATCATCGCGTCCGACAATGCCAAATTCGGCCAACCCGAAATTAAGCTCGGCGTGGCACCCGGCATGGGCGGATCGCAGCGTTTGACCCGCGCGATTGGCAAATCGAAATCGATGGAAATGTGCCTGACGGGCCGGATGATGGGCGCAGAAGAAGCAGAACGGTCGAACTTGATCGTACGCGCTGTTCCGCAAGCGGACCTGATCGCAGAAGTGATCAAGACCGCCGCCGCGATCGCGGCAATGCCGCCAATGGCGACGATTGCGAATAAGGAAATGGTCAATTCCGCGTTTGAAATGACGCTGGATCAGGGCCTGATCGTGGAACGCCGCATCTTCCAAATCCTCACCGCAAGTGAGGACAAGGCAGAGGGTATGGCAGCCTTTATTGAGAAGCGTGAAGGTGTGTGGAAAGGGCGTTGAGCCTCGCACAAACCACGCAAGGAGAATGACATGAAAATCGCCTTTATCGGTCTTGGTAATATGGGCGGCGGGATGGCCGCTAACCTTGTGAAAGCGGGCCATGATGTGCGCGCATTTGACCTGAGCGAGGCGGCTTTGGCCGCTGCGAAGGATGCGGGATGCACCACATTCACCGCCGCGTCTGACGCCTGCGCGGATGCAGAGGCGGTTGTCTCGATGTTGCCCAACGGCGCTATCGTGAAATCGGTCTATGAAAGCGATGTAATCGGCACGGCGCCTGCCGGTGCGGTGCTGCTCGATTGTTCAACCATCGATGTTGCGACCGCGCGCGAAGTGATCGCTTCGGCGCACAGCGCTGGCTATGACATGGTCGATGCGCCGGTATCTGGCGGGATCGCGGCGGCCAATGGCGGCACGCTGACCTTTATGGTTGGCGGCAGCCCGGATGCATTTGCGCGCGCAGAACCGATCCTGAATGCGATGGGCAAAGCCGTCATCCACGCAGGCGATGCCGGGAACGGACAGGCGGCGAAAATTTGCAACAATATGCTGCTGGCGGTGCAAATGATCGGCACCGCAGAAGCGTTTTCGATGGCGGATAAACTCGGGCTGGACGCGCAGACATTTTACGACATCTCCAGTGTGTCTTCGGGCCAGTGTTGGTCGATGACCAGCTATTGCCCCGTCCCCGGCGTTGGCCCGCAAAGCCCGTCGGACAATGATTACCAAGGCGGCTTTGCTTCGGCGCTGATGCTGAAAGATTTGCGCCTGGCGATGGAGGCCGCTGGTACGGCGGGCGCCAATACCCCGCTCGGCAAACACTCGCAGGAGATTTATGAGGCGTTTGCCGAGGAGAATGGCGCGCTCGACTTCTCTGCGATTATCAAGACGCTTTGATCAGGTCTGTTTGATCAGGGCGATCACCTGCGCCAGCCAATCGCGCGGGGCCTTTCTGCGCCCAATATCTGCGACGAATTCCTGACCGCGCGCGACGCTTTGCAATCGCCCGCCCGGCAGCCATCTTTCCGCGCGGTCATGATAGGACAGCCCGCCATGTTTGAGCCATTTGGGCCTGTGCCAAATGCTAGGCGGACCGCCCGGTATCGTTAGGCGAAGAGCATCACAAGCGCGCGCAGCCACCTGCCCTTCCCCGCGCCAGATTGCATCGTTTGATGCATGCATTGCGATGGCATGGGGATGGTCCAGATCACGCAATTCCTTGGGCACCCCGGCCGCCAGATGATTGATCTTTTCAGCGCGTAAATAACCGAAAATGCGGTGATGCGGCTCGCCTGTTTCCGGTTCTGCGAACAGTCCGAAAAACACAAAGACATCGCCAATGCCCACGCCCTGCCGCTCCAAATGTGTTTGCGCCGCACCGCATTGGCCAAAGGCGCATGTTCCATCGGCCAGAAACATCGGGTCATTGTGACAGAGATCTTTGCCAGACAGCTTGCCCCGGCTGGCCTTTGCCGCATGATCGCCCAGCCCCAGATCATCATAGGTCGTGCGCGATGCGCCCTTGCTGTCCGGTATCGGCAAAGTGATGGGGCGGTGGGCGCCAGTTCGGCCCGCAACCTCAACAATCGGTGACGGTCCGCCGCCGGCGCTGCTGTCGAAACCCTTGCGTGAAAAGATGATGCGCATTGCCAGTCTTTTGGCCTGCGACAAAAAGTTTCACAAGATGCACGTTTACTTGCTTTGCGCAGAATCCAGATTGGCGCTAAAGCTGACAGTCATGGCACAGGATACAAAAGTAACAGCGCTCATCATGGCCGGGAAACGTTCCGGCGCTCTCGACCCATTGGCCGAACGCGCAGGCGTGGCGCAAAAATGCGTTGTCCCCGTTCTCGGCATTCCAATGGTCGAACGTGTGGCGAAACAAGTCGCGGCCTGCGAACGGATTGGCGCGATCCGCATTGTCGCGCATGAGCCGGACGAAATTGCCGCTTTGCCGACAATCGCCGCTCTTATCAAAGAAGGACGGCTGACTTTCACAGAAGGCAAGTTCAACCTCGTCGACAGCGTGTTTTCCGGCGCAGACGGGGCAGAATTCCCGCTGCTGATTACAACCGCTGACAACTGCCTCGTCACACCAGAAGGGTACAGCGAGTTTATCGGCAAATGCCTATCCGCAGAAGCAGGTGCAGCAGCCGGTCTCGCCCGTAAAGAAGACGTGATCGCCGCTGATCCGGTGGGTCAAAAGAAGTTCTATGAATTCAACGATGGCGGCTTTTCCAATTGTAACATGTATTGGATCGGCAGTGCGAAAGCGCTGGGCGCGGCAGAGATCATGCGCGGCGGCGGGCAATTTGTGAAATTCCCCAGCCGCATCATCAAAGCGTTCGGCCTGATGAACCTCATCCGTTTTCGGCTTGGGTCGGGATCAAAGGAAAAGCTGTTCGAACAGGTCTCCAAGCGGTTTGGCATTAAGCTGGTGCCGGTCGAATTGTCCGACGGTCATTATGCAATCGACGTTGATAATCAGCGCACTTTCGATGTCACAGAGAAGATTTTGAAACGGCGCGAAGGAGAGCCTTCCGAATAAGCGGGCCTATCCCGCACTCGGAATTTTCAAACGTCCATGAAGCGTCTCTTCTCCAATATCGGTTGGCTTTTGGGCGGGCGCGGTTTCAACGCGGTGATGAGCCTCGTTTACCTGTATCTTGCTACCAACACTTTGGGGCTGGAGGGGTTCGGCCATTTCGCATTGATCGTGGCGCTTGGCCAAGCGATTACCGGCCTTGCAAATTTTCAGACATGGCAATTTATCGTGCGCTGGGGCGCGAATGGCGACGGGCCAGATGCTCTGCCAGACCCTGAAAACCTGCGCGATGCGACAGGTTTTGCCATCGCGCTTGATATGATGTCGATCGTTATGGGTTCCGCAGTCGCGGCAATCGTCGTCGCCACCGCGCAATTGTGGCTGCCGCTGCCGACAGAGCTGTTGTGGCTAACCTTTGGCTATTGCGCTGTGTCTTTGCTTGCGATCCGCACAACGCCGACGGGGCTTTTGCGGCTAAGATTTAAATTTGCAACGGCAACCGCCGCAGAGGCGGTTCAACCCGCAATCCGCACCGCAGGCGCGCTGCTGGCTTTTGTGTTCATGCCCAATGTCATGGGCTTCATCCTCGCTTGGGCCGCATCCGAATTGGCCGTGGCGATTGCCCTATGGGTTGCCGCTGCACGGATCGAACGCATTGATCTGAGCGCCCTCAGCCTGCGCCGGATCCCCGCCAAACATGCCGATGCATGGCGGTTCGTTTGGTCGACCAACATGTCTGGCACCCTGACCATTGCGGGCAAACAGGTCATCATCTTGCTCGTCGGCACATTTGGCGGGGCCGCGCTCGCCGGCGGTTTCCGTGTCGCTGCGCAGCTTGGCCAGGCGCTCGTTTCGCTCGCACAAACAGTATCCAAGGCGATTTTCCCCGAATTGGTTCACGCCAAAGAAAACGCCCTGACGATGGCGCGCCGCATGGCTAACATCGCCGTGATTGCGGGTATTATCGCGGTTCTGATCGCTTTGTTCGGTGGGCGCTGGGCGCTGGCAAACCTTGCTCCGGGCGATTTCAGCGCATTCTATTGGGCGATGGTCATCCTTGCCATTGCGGGCGCGGTGGAACTGGTCGGGGCGAGTCTTGAATCGCTGCTTGTCTCCGCCGGGCGCGCGGGCACAGCCTTTTTGGTGCGCGCAGTTCCAACCATCTTGGCGCTGGTTCTGCTTGATGTGGCAATTGACTGGAACGGGGCAAAAGGCGCTGCCTTTGCGGTTCTGGGATCAAGCTCGCTTGCCGTTGTCGGTTTCTATGTCGCGATCCTGAATTTGCAGGAGATCAAGATCATCGTCAGCTCTGACAATAAAGATGCCGGCCAAAGCGCCGATAAAGAGGCAGATAGCGCGCCCCCCGCCCCTCCATCCGGGACCTGATCACTCTTCCGGTTCGCTCCATGCCAGCTTAGGCTTACGCGCGGCGGCGGTTTCATCGAGCCTGCGGCGCGGCGCATAATAGGGCGCTTGCTTTAGCGTCTCGTCGCCTTCCAACGCCCGCTGCGTCACGGAACGGAACGCGGTGATGAACTGGTCGATGCTTGCCTTGCTCTCTGTCTCAGTCGGTTCCACCAACATCGCGCCGTGAACCACGAGCGGGAAGTAAACCGTCATCGGGTGATAGCCTTCATCGATCAGGCCCTTTGCCAGATCGAGTGTTGATAGGCCTCCGCCAAAATCTTTGTCGCCAAACAAGGCCTCATGCATGCAAGGTCCGCTATCTGCGAACGGAGCGTGCAAGATGTCTTCCAAGCTGCGCAGGATGTAATTGGCGTTGAGCACGGCGTCTTCGGCGACTTGTTTCAGGCCGTCTGCACCGTGGCTGAGCATGTAAGTGAGCGCGCGGGTGAACATGCCCATTTGGCCGTGGAATGCGGTCATCCGGCCAAAGGCCTGACCTCGGCTGACTTCGCGCTGTTCTTCTTCGACCAGATCGTAAGAGCCATCCTCATGTTTGCGCACAAATGGCAGGGGAGCGAACGGTGCCAAAGCTTCTGAAAAGACCACCGGGCCAGAGCCGGGTCCGCCGCCGCCATGCGGGGTGGAAAACGTCTTGTGCAGATTGATATGCATCGCATCCACGCCCAAATCGCCGGGGCGCACGCGGCCAACGATGGCGTTGAAGTTTGCGCCGTCGCAATAGACATAGCCGCCCGCCTCATGGACGGCATCGGCGATCGTGCGAAAGTCTTTTTCGAACAACCCGCATGTGTTGGGGTTGGTGATCATCACCGCCGCCACATCGGGACCAAGGCGCGCTTTCAAAGCATCGACATCCACGCGCCCTTCTGGCGTCGCGGGAATATTATCGACCTTATAGCCCGCGAACGCTGCGGTCGCCGGATTGGTGCCATGCGCGCTTTCAGGGACCAGCACGACTTCGCGCGGATTGCCGTTTGCCGTATGCGCGGCGCGGATCGCGAGGATACCGCACAGCTCTCCGTGTGCGCCCGCTTTGGGGCTCATCGCAACCGATGGCATTCCGGTCAGCTTGCACAGCCAATCGCCCAATTCGTGGATGACCTGCAATGCGCCCTGCACCGTGCTTTGCGGGGCAAGCGGGTGGATGTCGGCAAAGCCGGGCAGCCGCGCTAGTTTTTCATTGAGGCGCGGATTGTGCTTCATCGTGCAAGAACCCAGCGGGAAGAAACCGAGGTCGATCCCGTAATTTTGGCGGCTTAGGCGGGTGTAGTGACGCACCGCCTCTGGCTCGGTCAGGCCGACCAGACCGATGGGCTCAGCGCGCGAAAGCCCAGCAAGCCGGTTCGGCGCGGTGGGATCAATTTCAGGCAGATCAACGCCTGTCGTTTCCGCATGACCGATTTCAAAGATAAGCGGTTCTTCGAGCATCAGCGCGCGGTTGCCAGTCGTCGTGGCGGGACCATTATGCATCCCGTCCGCTGCGGCGTTCATGGCGGGCTTCCAGCCGGATTTGTTCGGCGCGCTCATTGGCCTGCCTCCTTCACCAAAGCTTCGATCTCTGTCGCCAGTGTCTCGATATCTTCTTCGGTGGTGGTCTCCGTGACCGCCACAAGCAGCGCTTGTTCCAGCGCCTCAACACCGGGATAAAGCCGCCCCAGCGACACGCCGCCAAGCACCCCGCGATCGGCCAATTCCCGCACGATCTCGCGCGCTGGCTTGCCATTCAACATCAATGTGAATTCGTTGAAGAACGCATCATTGAGCAAGGACACGCCCGGCACACGCGCCAGACGGTCCGCCGCGTGACACGCCAAACGGTGGTTCTCCGCCGCGAGCTCGCGCAGGCCCTGTTCACCCAGCAACGTCAGATGCACGCTAAAGGCCAGCGCGCACAGGCCGGAATTGGTGCAGATATTTGAGGTCGCCTTTTCCCGGCGAATATGTTGTTCGCGCGTGGACAATGTCAGGACAAAACCGCGTTTTCCCTCCGCATCCGTGGTTTCTCCGCAAAGCCGCCCGGGCATTTGGCGCACATGTTTGGGATCGCGAACCGCAAACAGGCCGAGATAAGGCCCGCCAAATTGCAGGCCAACGCCAATCGCCTGCCCCTCGCCTACTACGATATCCGCGCCCATTTCGCCAGGCGACTTAATCGCGCCCAATGCAACTGGCTCTGTGTTGACGACGACCAGCAAAGCGCCTTTGGCATGAGCGGCCTCTGCCACTTTGCTGAGATCGCTGATCCGGCCAAGAATATCGGGATATTGCACCACCACACAGGCCGTCTCTTCATCAATCCGGCTGGTCAGCCCCTCTAGGTCCGGCTCTGTCTGGATCGATGGCTGAGCATCGGCGATAGTGTCGCCGGTGAATTGCGCCATTGTTTTGACGACCTGGCTGTAATGCGGGTGCAGCGCGCCCGACAACACCGCGCGTTTGCGCCGGGTAACGCGGCCCGCCATTGCAACCGCCTCCCAACACGCCGTTGATCCATCATACAGCGAAGCATTGGCCACTGCGCAGCCATAAAGCCGTGCAACCTGCGTCTGAAATTCAAACAGCATTTGCAGTGTACCCTGAGCAATCTCAGGCTGATACGGCGTATAAGCGGTCAAAAATTCGCCGCGCTGGATCACCGTATCCACGCTGGCCGGGACATGATGGCGATACGCCCCTGCGCCCAGAAAGAACGGTGCATCCCCCGCCGCGAGGTTCTTTTTCGCCCGCGCGCTCATATGCCGCTCAACCGCCATTTCGCTGGCATGCATCGGCAGATCACGGATCGGCCCATCAAGCCGCGCCAGTTCAGGCACATCGACAAACAGATCATCAATGGAGGACGCGCCAACACGCTCCAGCATATCCGCGCGGTCGGTATCGGTGAGGGGCAGGTAACGCATTTTACGGTCTCCAAACCCTTCGGAAAGACCGAAGAGTATGCGTAATTTTTTGGGCGGCAATCTTAGGCGGAGTTACGCCAGCAAAAGTCGAATAGTTGCGCGTCAAAGATTATCGACGAACGCCTTATAGGCCTTGCCGTCCATCAATCCTTCAAGCTCGTCTCTATCGCCAACGGTCAGGCGGAAGAACCAGCCTTCTTCTTCGGCCGAACTATTGACCAATGCCGGTTCGTCTTCGAGCGCGCCATTGGCCTCGGTCACTTCGCCGGTAATGGGGGAATAGACGTCGCTGGCGGCTTTCACGCTTTCGACCACGGCCGCATCGCCGCCTTTGTCCAGCATCGCGCCAACATCGGGCAATTCGACAAAGACGATGTCGCCCAATTGTTCTTGCGCATAATCGGTGATGCCGACCGTGGCGCTATCGCCTTCGACATCGATCCATTCATGTTCTTCGGTAAAGTAACGCGGCATTGATTCAGCTCCCTCGGAAATAGCGGTGTGGGACAAACGGCATGGGTGAAACATTTGCAGGCAGACGCTTACCGCGAACCTCGCATTCAAGCGCGGTGCCATCATTGGTGTGAGCAGCGTCGATCATAGCCATCGCGATGGGACGGCCCAGAGTGGGCGAGAACCCGCCGCTGGTCACGGTCCCGATCTTGGTATCGCCGGCATAGACATCGGCGCCTTCGCGCGCGGGCATCCGGCCATCCAGCAACAGGCCAATGCGGCGCTGAGCCGGGCCTGTGGCCAGGACCGCGCTGACCGCTTCGTGTCCCATCCATCCGCCGGTTTCGCGGCGTTTCTTGGTCAAAGCGAAAGTCAGATCCGCGCTAACGGGGTCGACCGTGTCGGTCATGTCGTGCCCGTAAAGCGGCAATCCGGCTTCAAGGCGCAAACTATCGCGCGCGCCAAGGCCAGCGGGATTAACGCGGTCATCTGCGATCAATGCATCGGCTAGCTTTTCAGCATGTTCGCCCGGCACCGCGATTTCAAAGCCGTCTTCGCCAGTATATCCCGCGCGCGAAATCCACAGCGGCACACCGTCCCAATCGGCATAGCAAGCCCGCATGAATGTGAGCTCGCTCGCGGCAGGCACCAAAGCGCCGAGAACATCCGCGGCCTTTGGCCCTTGCAACGCCAATAGAGCATTGTCGGCATAATGGGTCAGCGTCACATCTTCTGGCAAATGTTCGTGCAGATGCGCAATATCATCCCACTTGCACGCGCCATTGACGACAAGGCCATATTGCTCGCCAGCATTGGTCACCATCAGATCATCGAGAATGCCGCCATCTTCGTTCAGCAGCATCGAATAGCGCATACGCCCTTCTTTCAGCGACATGATACCGCCGGGCAGCAAAGCCTCTAGCGCCTCGCCCGCATTCGCTCCGCTAACGCCAAGCTGGCCCATATGGGAAACATCAAACAGGCTGGCGCTTTCGCGCGTCCAATTGTGCTCAGCAACAATGCCGCCATGTTCGCCAGCATATTGGATCGGCATTTCATAACCGGCAAATTCGACCATGCGCGCGCCATTGGCCCGGTGCCACGCATCAAGCGGCAGTGCATCCAAGGGGATATCGTCTTCGTGATCTTCGGTGTTGCTCAAAATCTCTATCCCCGCACAGGCATTGCTGCGCCCCAAGGTGAAGCGCTGTTCCTGCCCCCTCTGTCGGGTGGACCTGAGAGCTTAGCGGGGTCGTAAGACGTCCCGGCTTTCCCCTTCGGTGGTGACAGGCAATGCGACCAAATCGCGCCGCGCCGTCACGCTTTCCAGAGTGCCTGTCCCTTGCGCGGTCCATTTGCCTGAGAGTTTCCGAGGCGGTTGCTCCTTCGGCGCCGAACTCGGATTGCTCCGAGCCAATCTCTCCCGCGAAAGACGCCGGAATCACTTCCGGCAGGCGCGGTCTATGTTGCGGATGCGAAATGGCGCGTCAATCGCGGACAGGTGCCATCGGAAAAATAATTGTGCACGGGAAAACCGCAGATCGTTTGATCCGGCCTTAAGAGCAGTCGCCTGCCGTCAATGTGTAACTTGCGCCGCTGCCTTCTGTCACTTCGACGCGGGCGCACCATGTGTCCGACACATTGGTGGTGAGGCGCGAAAGAATTTGCCGGTCGCCTGCCGGAATTGACGTGTTCCCGCTGTGCCGGGCGCGCGAATTGCCGATCAGTTCGATCTGATAATCGACCTGCTGCGTTACCGCGGATTGTGCGATCAGTTGAATTTCGACGCTGTCCCCGTTTTCTGAGACATTAAGCGCAAGCGCGCGTTCGGGTTCATTGCCGCCAGCGCTCGCGGCGCCGCCGCCAGCAACCATCGCAAATGCAGGTGTCAGGAAAGCCAATCGTTGAACGAAATTACGCATTGTCGCCTCTTTTCTAATTGCCGCCCAATTGCTGAACGATTGCGGAGACAACAGCCTGCGTTTCTTCTGACAATTCGCTGGTTGGGTCGCCTTCGGCAGAGGTAGCCTGAGCGCTTGTTAACGCCTGATTGCCAAGCGCCACAGATGCGATGACTTGGTTGGAAAAATCGTCCGAATTGCCAGCATTGCGCGCCAGCCGCGAAATGGCCGCCTCCAACGTAGCGAGCCGCGCATTATCGAGCCCGCCGCCAAGCAGACTGTCTTCGGCAGAGCCGCCGGTGTTCTGTGCGAAATCGGCGGAGCGGGTTTCGATCCGCCCTGCGCAAAGTTCCTGAAGCGCCGGGATATCGCTGCTGCGGTCGCAAATATCGGTGCCTTCAACAGCGTCTAGCAACACTTGGCGTTCGGCCTGTGACAGCTGAGCCAGTGCTTCGCCAGATTGCCCCTCAGTGAGTTGGGCGACATCTTGTCCGCCGCGTTCACCGTTTGAAACTTGCGAAAGCGCCGCATTGGCTGGCGCTTGATCGCCGGGAAGCTGTTGCTGCTGAGCCGCCTGCGCGCGGGCGCGGGCTACGCTTTGCGGTGTGATTGCATCGGGGAAATAGACTTTGGAGGATGCGTCGACGCGCGCCGGTGCAGCGCGGGCCTCTTGCTGTGGTGCGGCATCCGGTGCGGCATCCTGCGGAGCCTGACCATCGGCGGCCTCTTCGCTGATATCCGCGCGGGTCGGCGCTTGCACAACGAATGCGGCATCGCCGCGTGCAACATTGTTCGGATTGTCCTGTGCCGCCGCGCCAGCGGGCGCGGCAAGGATTACGGCTGCCAGTGCGGCGCTAGCCAGAGCGTGTCTGGAAACAAGCAGGCGCGCCATACGGGTCAGCGGTCACCGCCGCCGGTATTGGTTTGAAGAATTTGCATCGCTGCGCCGCCCGTTTGGGTGATTTCCAGATCGGAAAGACCGGAGCCATCTTGAACCCATTCAAGGCGGTTGCCCGAATTAAGCTGCGTCGCGGTCATCGTATTCGCATCGCCGTTTTGCGTCAGACGCGCTTGGTTGTCCGAACCATCTTGGATCAAAACCAGCGAATTGTCCGATCCCGACTGCACAACCTCAGCCGCGGTTCCGATCAGGCCATTGTCACGCTGAAATAGCGAAGCCGCATTGCCATTGCCTTGCTGCATAAGGATGGCGGTTGCTTGCCCTTCCCCTTCTTGCGCAATTGTGGCTGCATTATCGTCGCCAGTCTGGGCCACGCGCAGAAAATGCGTGCCGCCGTCCGACTGATCGAGGTTAGCGTTATTGTCGTTGCCATTCTGGCTCAGCTCTGCGGTTTGTCCGTTATTGGCCTGAGCAACATCGGCAACATTGCCGTTGCCGATCTGATCCACGAACACATTTTCGGTGCCAGCAGGAGGAATTTCGATATCCTCAATCGCTTGCGCCGATAGCGGTGACGCCGCGATGCCAACGGCCAGTGAACAGGCTGCAAAGGCTTGCAAGAGCTTGACCGAACCAGATGTCATAATGTGCATACTCGTTTCATACTCGAAAACCGCAGAATTGGCGAGCGATCGTGCCCGCCCTGCCTCATGTTCTTAGCGTCTCGTCCGTTACCGCTTGGACGGAACGCCTCGCGCAAGTCATGTCACATTGGCCGGGCCATTATGACTGTCACCTGAAACATACACGCCGTGAAATGCCGTATGTTCGGTAAGAAACGCCGGGCGAGCATTGCCCGCCCGGCGATCTCATGCGTCTTAGATGGCCGGGGCTGTGCCCTGCGTCACTGTCGTTGTGTTTCCGGTGCCGTCTTGGAAGACATCGGATGAGCTACCGTCGAATTGCATGACCGTTGCAGAATTGGTCGAACCTTCCTGCTCAATCACGCTGATATTGCCGTCGCCGTCCTGAAGGACGTCCGCGACGTTCAAACCGCCAATGTCAGCAACGTTTTGAGTGATGCTGCTTTCATTGTCCGAACCGTCTTGGTCGACCAATGCCATATTGCCATCGGCGCCTATACCGGCGCTGCCAGCGAAGCCTTGATCGATAAAGCTGACGTTACCATCGCCGCCGCCTTGGATGACCGCTGCGACGCTGTCGTCGCTGTTTTGGAAGATGACAGCAGTACCATTGGTGCCCGACTGATCAATATCTGCGTCGCCGCCATTACCGCCAAAGTCACCTTGCGCCACGATAGCTTCACCGCCTGCGCCGATCTGAGTGACGAATGCGACTTGCGCATCACCGCCTTGAAGGATCAGCGAACTCAGATTGTCACCGGCTTGCTCGGAAGTCGCGCTGGCATTTGATGCGCCTGTTACAACGCCGCCGCCAAGAGCCGTTGTATCACCCTGAATAATGCCAGAGAAACTGTTGGTCCCGCTGGTTTGTGTGATGGTTGCGACATTGAGCGTATCCGGCGCGCCGTCGACAACATCACCGGTCTGCACAATCGCAGCATCGGCGCCGTCTGTGGCGGCACCCTGAGTGATAGTGGCGTTATCAGCGCGAGCCTGATCAATTTGCTCAACAGTGGCAAAGCCGTTCGCACCGTCTTGGGTCACGGTCGCGAAATTGTTGCCGTCATTGGGACCAGCATTGCGGCCATCTTGGAACACAGCAGACGTGTTAGACGTACCGGTTTGGGTCACAGTTGCGGTTTGACCAATCGCGCCCGAGTCATCCTGAGAAATGTCAGAATTGTTGCCGGTACCGCTTTGGTTGAGGGTCGCGAGATTACGGCGGCCTTCCTGAAACACGGTGGAAATGCCATCATCGCCCGTCTGCGTCACATTGGCTGTTTGCTGACGGCCTTCTTGTTCGACATCAGAGCTATTCGTATTGCCCGATTGCGTAACGTTAGCAACTTGCTGACGACCAATTTGGGAGACGATTGAAATGGCATCGTCGCCAGACTGGAGGACGGCTGCATTCTGTTGACGGTTTAGCTGCGTCACGTCCGAGCTGTTGCCCGAACCGGTTTGCGTCACGGTCGCGGTAATATTGCCGTCATTGGTGCCGCCGCCAAAATCGCTCTGCGTGATGATCGAAGAATGATCGTCGCCGGTTTGATTGACCGTGGCGAGGAAATTGTCGGCATCATCGTTATTCGCGGTTTGCGCGATGTCCGATGCGCTAGCACCCGCCTGATTAACCACTGCCGTGAGGCCAGTATTGTTGGCGCCCGCACCCGTCTGATTGACGATTGAATCGGCACCGCCGGTTTGGGTCACGGTTGCTGTGAAACCGTTCGCGCCAACGCCTGAGGCGTCCTGAGTGATATTCGAAATGTTATCATCTGCGCCCTGATCGACAATCGCGGCCAAAGTCGAACCATCTTGTTCGATGTCAGAAACATTGCCGGCACCGGTTTGATCGACATCGGCGTTAAGAGTGTCGCCGTCCTGATCGAGAACGCTGCAATTGCCTACCGCGCCTACGCATTCAGCAGGTGTGACGGCTTGACCAAATACGGGCGCTGCTGCTGCCATGGCCAGGATTGATACCCCTGCAAAAATTGTCTTCTTCATGTTTTCTAACTCCTAGTAGTCGGCCCTGAGGCTCATTTATCGCCCTTGGGGGCCTATAGGGAAACACCGGACGAGCCCCCCGCTCGCCCGGAATTATTCGTGTCCGCTTATGCTTACGGTGTGCCTTGTGTGACAAATGTCGAGTTGCCAGTGCCGGATTGAGTCACGCTTGAAACATGCGCATCGTCGAATTGGCCGACAGTGATGGCGTTGCTGTCCCCGCTCTGATCGATCGTGCTGCTTGCTCCGTCAGCAAGTTGATCAACATCAATCGTGTTGCTCCCAGCGCCAAATGCGCCGTTCTGAAGGATGTCACTGGTGTTGCCATTGCCTTGCTGAAGGACGTCGACCGAGTCGTTGTCGGCGCCACGCTGGGTGATAGTACTGGTGTTGTTGTTGCCGGTCTGGATCAGGGCGACATTGTTGTTGCCTCCGTCATCCCCTGCCGGAATCTGGGCGATCGTGCTGATGTTACCATCACCCGTTTGTTCAACATCGAGGAAGTTCGGAGAGTCTCCACCCTGAAACGCGGTCGATGTGTTTCCGTCACCGATCTGATCAACAAATGCTGTGCCAATACCAGGAGGACCAAAGCTATCTCTGGTTGTCTGCGTTAGCGTGGAGGTGTTGTTGCTTCCGAACTGGACGTTCTCGGCTTGGTTAGTCAGGCCAGACTGATTGATCGTGGAGTTGTTGTTGGTACCGCCACCTTGATCAATCAGCGCATCGTTATCGCTAACGCCGCCGCCATTGCCGGTTTGGTTGATGGTTGCAAAGCTGGCGTCAGCCGAACCTTGTTGGAAGATGAAGGCGTCATCGCCCGAAGCATCAGTGGTCTGGTTGACTGTCGCAAAGCTATTCGTCCCGAACTGCAACGCAGTGGCTGAATTGTCGCTACCTGTACCTGTCTGCGCGATGGTGCCAGTACTGCCAGAGCCCGTCTGCGTGACGAAAGCTTCGTTGTTGTCGCCTTGACCATCAACGCCGTCCGCGGCCTGATTGATGTTCGCGATGTTGTTGTCGCCAGATTGGTCAACGAAAGCGCCGACATTCTCGCCCGGATTGGTTTGATCAACATCTGACATGTTGCCATCGCCCGATTGCGACACATCAGCCAAAACGGTGCGGAACAATGTGTTGTTGGTACCGTCCTGATTAATGGTCGAGGCGTTGTCTGATCCCTCTTGATTGACCAGGGCGGTAATGCCGACGCCATCATTTTCAGGCCCCTGCTGAACGAAGGAATCGTTGTTTCCTCCTGCGTTCACAACGTTCTGATTAACAGTAACCGTTGATCCGAACGGACCGTCCTGAAGGATGTCAGAATTGTTGCCAGTTCCACCTTGGTTGAGAGTCGCGTTGAGGCTGAAACGGTCCTGAGTGATGGTCGACGTGCCATCGGTGCCCGTTTGAGTCACAGTGGCCGTTCCGCCAGCGCCAGGCAGCTGATTGATCACAGAGGCATTGTTGATGCCGGTTTGATCAACAGTCGCGGTCTGAGTGCGACCCGTGCCCGCTTGGTTGATCAACGAAGAGTGATCGTCGCCCGTTTGGTTGACGCTGGCGATAACACCATTGCTGCTGGTGCCCGAAAGCGTTTGGTTGATTTCAGAAGAGCTGAGACCATCTTGCGTGACGATTGCTGTCGCCGCTGCAGCACCGCCGCTTGAGCTGTTTGCTTGAATAACAAGCGATTCAGCGCCGTTCGCTTGGACGATATCTGCGTCAACCGCTCCATCTGTTGCGGTCGCAGTTTGGATCACGCCAGAGAAATTGCCATCTCCTGTCTGATCGACATTCGCCGTGACCAAGCCGGTTGAGGCGCCAGTCGATGATTGGATAATGTTGGATTCGTTGCCGTTGCCGGCCTGACCAACGATTGCAGATGGGTCACCAATGGCAACGCTGTCGCTATCCTGAAGGATGCCGGACAAGTTGTTGTCGCCGTCTTGATCGACATCAGCGCCCAAGCCTGTTCCGTCTTGGACGATTTCGGAATCGTTGCCGTCACCAGTTTGATCGACAGCAGCAGCGTTGTCGCTGCCTGTCTGATCGATAGTCGACGTGCTCTGCGCAAGTGCGGGAGCCGAAACGGTCAGCGCCAAAATCGATGCGCCTGTGAGGATGGTCTTTTTCATATTCTTGCCCTTCGAATGGTTTGCTTTGCGACTCATTCGGTATTTTTTGGGGATCTAACGCCCCTCTTTTAGTGATGCTGGGCAGGCCCCCTGGCCCGCCCAGCATTTATTCATTCGCCTTACGGCGCCGGTGTGCCTTGAGTGACATTGGCAGTGTTGCCAGTGCCGTTTTGCGACACGCTCGAGCTGTTGCCATCTTGGAACTGAGCAACATCAGCCGTGTTGCCCGAACCTTCTTGGAAGATGAAGCTGGTGTTGTTGTTGCCCTCTTGCGCAGAAGTCGCAGCGTTCGTGCCACCAGCCGTCAGAGCATTTTGCTCAATACCGCTGAAGTTGCCGTCGCCTTCTTGCGAAATATTGGCCGCGTTGGTGTCGCCGCCAGCAAAGAAACCTTGATCGACGAATGCTTGGTTGCCATCGCCACTCACCTGAACGACGAAAGCGTCATTCAAGCTGCTGTTCTGCGCCACTTCGACAATGCCGTTATCGCCGATCTGTTGCACGAACGAATTGCTGCTGCCGTCGCTAAATGCGCCCTGCACCACTTGTGCAGAGTTGCCGGAGCCCCCAAAATTCTGATCGATAAGCGACGTTTGATCCCCGCCACCTTGTACAGAGAGAGCGAAGTTGTCGGCGTTTGATTGTAGGATGAACGAGTTCGAATCGAACCCGCTAGTCAAGGTGCCGCCGACCGACGTTGTATCGCCTTGCACGATCACAGCGGCGTTATTCACGCCGCCGCCTTGAAAGGTCGTTGCAGAACTACCTGTCACGTTAGTTTGGAAAATCTCAGAGGTGCTGCCAGTCGCAGACGCCTGGTCAGCAGTAGCGGTGTTCCCGTCAGACGTGCCGTCTTGCGTAATGTCAACGAACGACCCGTTCGAACCAGCAAATTGGGTGACCGAAGCGGTGTTTGAACCGGTTGCTGTCTGGTCGATGTCCGACGAGTTGGCCGGGGTACCGACATTTTCACGCTGATCGACAGTAGCGACGTTGTTGTCACCGACTTGCTCAATTTCAGACGAGTTGGTTTCCTGTTGCATAACGGTCGCAAGGTTGCCGTTGCCGGTTTGGTCAACAGTCGACGTGCTCTGCGCGAAGGCCGGTCCGGCCATCGCGAGCGCCAACAGGGATGCGCCAGTTAGAATTGTCTTTTTCATTCTCAGTTCCTCTTAGTGGAAATGTTCAATTCGAATTTTCTAAGATCAAGGGCCAATGCCCTGACCGGGAAAGTTCAAGCCGGCAAAGCCAGCTCGAACTCGATTATTCAGTTCATGGCGCAACGTTTTGGTTGACGGTGACGGAGTTGCTCGCGCCGGTTTGAGAGACGTTAGACATATCCATCACGCCGCCTTGCGTGACCGACGCGGCATTCAATGTGCCGACCTGAGTGATGGAGGAACCGGCGCCAGAGCTGCCGAGCAGCTGGTTAAGCGTCGCGGTGTTGTCTTCGCCATCTTGCGAAATCGCAGAAACGCCGAGGTTACCGGTTTGCGCCACTGTCGCCGTGTTGCTGACGGTTGCGCTACCTGCACCGACTTGAATGATGTCGGACATATTTTCGTTACCGATTTGGGTGACGAATGCCATTCCGCCATCGCTGCGGCCGCTTTGATCGGCGGTCGAGCTGTTATCATTGCCCGATTGCAGGACGTCATAGACATTGTTTTCGCCCGGCTGATTTACTGACGCAAAGTTGTCGTTTCCGCTTTGCTCAATCGTGGCCGAATTGTCTTCGTTGCCGGTGGCGCTGACACCAACCCCTTGGCTCTCGACGCGGGCTTCGTTGCCATTGCCGGATTGCAGGATACCCGCAAAGTTCCGTTCGTTAATCTGACTGATCACCGCAATGTTGTCATCGCCTGACTGTTCAACGAACGCGACATTGTCATCATCAAGCGGGCCGGTTCCATCGACCCCTTGCTGAACATCAGAGCTATTACCGTTACCGGTTTGCAGGATTGTAGCTTCTTGATTGTCAGAGATGTTCCCCTGAAGGACAGTCGACGTGTTCATCGTGCCCGATTGCGTCACAAATGCATCGCTGTTCGAAGCTCTCTGCGTGATCGTCGAAGTGTTGTCTTCGTTGGACTGCGAAACCACCGCATTGGTGTCGTTGTCATCAGCCTGAATGATCGTGCTGGTCTGACGCAAACCTGTTTGGTCGAGATCGATCGTCCCATCTTCGTCCGACTGCGTGATGGTTGAGCTGTGATCGTCACCGTCTTGGAAAATATCGGCGAAATTGTCGACGTCCGCCTGGCTGACTATCGAGCTGTTGCCGAGGCCGCCTTGAACCGAGACGACTTCCATTTGAGTGCCGCTTTGCGTGATCGACGAGCTGTTGCCATCGCCGACTTGGGTCGCATCGACCGATTGATCGCTGCCCGCTTGGGTTACGTCGCTGTCATTGGTTGTTGCCGCCGGCAGACCAAGATCAAAGCCTTCTTGTGAAACGATTACCGCGCTGTCATCCGCGCTCTGATCAACGACCGAGACATTGCCGCCATCCGGTCCGCCTTGGGTGACTGTTACATCACTATTGGAACCGGTTTGCGTGACAGTGCTGTCATTGCTTTGAGCAAATGCTGAAGAGCTAGCCGCTAGGGCCAGTGTTGATGCTGCGATGTATACGTAGTTCTTCATAATTGTCTCACCTGCTAAAATAAGCGATGACCACAAAATGCCACGACGCATAGAAACGCCGGGCTGAGGTTATCGCCACCAATTCCCTGCACGCATCGGAGTTGCAGCTCCTTTGCGTGCGTTTTTCGTTGCGACCCAAGACACGCGCCCGTTATTTTTTATTCGGCGCGCACTCTCTTCAAAACTCTAGACTAAGACCCCTCATCCTCGTCATCTTCTGTTTCGACCACCGTCAGGGCAGTCAAAGAACCCGCGCGTTGCACCGCTTCTTGAACGTCGCGCGCGTCGTAAATTCCGTCGCGTTCTGCGCGATATGTCGACATCAGCGCCTCGGTCGATTCCATGTCGGCAAACCGCCACAAGCCCAGATCAACACCTTCGAGCACGAGGCCATAGACAGCCTTCTCAATGGCTTGCTGCAAAGCAACCTGATCGGGCTCGTTCGATGTGATGCCCCACTCCGCCTCTAGCAATTCGCGGAATGCCACAAACCGATAGGCGCTCGCGCCGATGGCTTGGCTGGCGATAGTTTTCGACGCCTGAACATTGGTCAGAACCTCGCCAGTGCGCACAGAAACGGCGCGCAAATAAACAGTCACTGTGTCTTGGCGATATTCGGTGCGGGCACCAATACCGAGGAAGGCCGCGCCTGCGCCGCCCGTTACGGTGTTGGTGTCATAACCAACAATCCCGCCCTCGAGCAGAACGCCTGCAAACAACAAAGCCGGAAGCGCGTTGGGATCAATCTGTTCTTCACCGAGGTAACGCCGGCGCATCTCACCGATGATCTGGCGCTCTTTCAGCAAATTATCGAGCCGCTCGCGCTCCACCACGGTGAACCACTGGCGATTGCCCGCATCCTGAAGCGCCTTGGCGAGGATCGAGCCCGCGCCTTGCGTAACCGCACGCGACAAAGTCTGCCCAGAATTGGTCGGACGGAACTGACCCGTCTGATCGCTAAATCCGTAAACTGCGATGGCAACCTGACGCTGAGGCCCCGGCAATTGATGAAGCAGGTTTTGGGTCTGCGTATGCTCTGGGAAATAAGCGAGGCTTGTTTCCTCCGGCAACATGGAGCGCCCATCTTGACCAAGGCTCATGCAACCACCCAGCCCAAGGGCCAGCGACGCAATCAAACCAATTTTCGCAAAAGTCCGCATCAATTCACCTCAATGAAGAGCGGGATAACGATCCGGGTTTCTTCGCCGGTATCGTCATTGCGGATAATCAAGGTGACGTCGTCAAGCGAACGGAAAAACTCGATGGTCTGACCACCAAAGCTGATCGTGCCTTGTTCCTGCGGATTGTCGCCAAAAATCGCATCAACGATCTGCGATGACAACGCCGAAAGCAATCGCGATTCAAGCTGCCGCGCAAAGATGCTCGATTGATTGTTGCGATCCACCGCATCAGGATCGGTGGTGTCGTTCTGAGCATTAGCAATGCCAAGAATATGGTTGGAATTAAACGGGTTACCGCCAAAAGTAGGGCTGATCGGTGTGTGCACCAGATCCTGCGCAAGAGCCGGAGATGCGCCAAAAGAGCATCCCATTGCCAAAGCAACCGCGATAAAGCGTGTCATCAATTTCCCCTCCTGCCCCATGGGGCAGCCCTAACCAATCTTAACGAATTCAGAAAACTACGATGCACGTATTCCCATCTGATTCGAATTTCTTAATAACACTTTAAGTTTGTTTGGCCAGCGAATCCGGGGTTTTATTCGGGGCTCATCCCGCGCTGTGCCTGTCTGGCACGGAGCAAGCAAAAGCTCGCGGTAAGCGAATTGGTTAATGTCAATCTAGGTACGGTCGCAGAGACATTCCGCTGCACATTTCAAAGACTGGGCGTCTTTAGAGGTTTTTAGAGGTTGGGCCGCAGCCAGCGCTCGGCTGTCGCAAGATCAATGCCGCAGCGTTCCGCATAGTCCGATAGCTGATCCCGGCCAATCTTCGCCACCCCAAAATATTGCGATTCTGGATGGCCAAAATAGAACCCGCTGACCGCAGCGGTCGGCCACATGGCAAAGCTCTCTGTCAGGCTCAGCCCAACATTCGCTTCCGCATCAAGCAATTCGAACAAGGTTGGCTTTAGCGAATGGTCCGGGCACGCCGGATAGCCGGGTGCTGGGCGGATGCCGCGATATTCTTCTTTGATCAGCGCCTTATTGGTGAGCTGTTCGCCCGGAGCATAACCCCACAGATCCGTGCGGACATGTTTGTGCAAACGCTCCGCAAAAGCTTCAGCGAACCGGTCCGCAAGTGCTTTCAAAAGGATGTCAGAATAATCATCCTTGTCCGCTTGGAAACGCGCCGAATGTTCGTCGATCCCGTGAATGCCAACCGCAAACCCCCCGATCCAATCGCCATCGGGATCAATGAAATCGGCAAGGCACATATTGGCGCGGTCGCGCGATTTTTTGATCTGCTGGCGCAGGAACGGCAACCGGACATGTTCTTCGCGATTGACCCGGTGGATCGTCACGTCATCGCCGTCACGGGCGCAAGGCCACAATCCGCAGACACCGCGCGCCGTCAGCCATTTTTCTGAAATAAGTTGATCCAGCATCGCATCGGCATCCGCTTTCAAACTGCGCGCGCTTTCACCGACCACATCGTCTTGCAGGATCGCAGGGTAATTGCCGTGCAATTCCCATGCGCGGAAAAACGGCGTCCAATCGATATAGTCGCGCAGATCCTCCATCGACCAATCATTGAAGACATGCACACCGGGCTGAAGCGGCGGCGCGGGTTTGTCCGACAAATAGGCATCGTAATAATTCGCGCGTGCGTCTTCGAGCGACATCAATTGCTTTTCCGCCTTGCCCGCGCGGGCATCACGGACATGGACATATTCATCCGCGACTTCGCCAACGAAGTCATCGCGCTGAGTATCGGATAGCAATTTTGAGGCAACGCCCACTGCCCGGCTCGCATCAAGCACATGGATCACCGGGCCTTTATATTTGGGATCAATCCTCAGCGCGGTGTGGACCTTACTCGTGGTCGCGCCGCCGATCAGCAGCGGCATCGTCATCTCAGCAAGCTGCATCTCTTCTGCAACTGTCACCATCTCATCGAGTGACGGTGTGATAAGACCCGACAGGCCAATCATGTCCGCTTTGTTATCATTCGCGGTCTTGATGATGTCCTGCCACGGAACCATCACGCCCATATCGACCACGTCATAGCCATTGCATTGCAAGACCACGCCAACGATATTCTTGCCGATATCGTGCACATCGCCCTTTACCGTGGCCATGATTATCTTGCCCTTGGATTTGCGTTCGGCCTCGGGAAGCAGATCCTTCTCGGCTTCGATATAAGGGATAAGATGCGCGACGGCTTTCTTCATAACGCGCGCGGATTTGACCACTTGAGGCAGGAACATTTTGCCGCTGCCAAACAGGTCACCGACAACATTCATGCCGTCCATCAACGGGCCTTCGATAACTTCAATCGGACGGCCACCTGACGCTTCGAGCGCCGCGCGAGCCTCTTCCGTGTCGCTAACGACATGCGCGTCGATACCCTTCACCAAAGCATGTTCGAGGCGGCGCTTGACCTCCCAGCCGCGCCATTCTTCGGCGGCTTTTTCGTCCGCAACCGATTTGCCTTTGTAGCTTTCGGCAAGGGCGATCAGGCGCTCTGTCGCGGATTCGTGTTTGCTGCCCTCTGGCAAAGCGCGCATCAGGATCACGTCTTCGCAGGCGTCGCGCAAATCCGGGTCGATCGTGTCGTAAACATCAAGCTGACCGGCATTGACGATTGCCATATCCAACCCAGCCGGGATTGCATGATACAAAAACACCGAATGCATCGCGCGGCGCACGGTTTCATTGCCGCGAAAACTGAAGGACAGGTTGGATAGGCCGCCGCTGGTTTTCGCATAAGGGCATTGCGATTTAATCTCGCGCACCGCTTCTAGGAAATCGAGGCCATAGCGGTCGTGTTCTTCGATGCCGGTGGCAACAGCAAAGATGTTGGGATCAAAGATAATATCTTCAGGCGGGAAGCCTTCTGAAACGAGCAGGTCATAGGCGCGTTTGCAGATTTCAATCTTGCGCTGTTTGGTATCGGCCTGACCCGTTTCATCGAAAGCCATCACGACAACTGCCGCGCCATACGCCATGCACAGGCGCGCTTGTTCAAGGAACTGTTCTTCGCCTTCTTTCATGCTGATTGAATTCACAATCGGCTTTCCCGAAACGCATTTCAAACCTGCCTCGATCACGCTCCATTTGGAACTGTCTACCATAACCGGGACGCGCGCAATGTCGGGCTCTGCCGCGATCAGTTTCAGGAACGTCGTCATGGCATGCTCAGCGTCGAGCAACCCTTCGTCCATATTGACGTCGATCACCTGCGCGCCGTTTTCGACCTGTTGACGGGCGACCTCCACGGCGGCGGCGTAATCATCCGCCATGATCAGTTTTTTAAACCGAGCAGAGCCGGTGACATTGGTGCGTTCACCAATGTTGATGAAGCGTGCTGTGTTATTCTCGTTCATCATTGTTCCGATTGAATGGAGCGCGCCAATACGAGGTCATCGTATAGCCGTCCGCCCACATTGAATTTCCTGACGGCGATCTTTTCAAAGCCGAGTTTTGTGTAAAATGCGATTGCCCGTTCATTGTCGGCTTTCACCCCCAGCAGCAGCCGGGTATATTTCTGCACCCCGGCCCAAACCGCATCGAACAATTCGCTCGCGATGCCGCTGCCGTGGAATTTTGAAAGCAGATATATCCGCTTAAGCTCGATATCACCCGGCCTTGCCGCGTCGAGATCGGGTTCGCAGATCAGCGCATATCCAACCGGAGCGCCGCCCAATTCAGCGCTCCACGCTTTCGCGCCTTGCGCCAGCAGATGCGCATAGGTTTCTGGCGAATGCTGCACTTTGCAATGGTTGAGCAAAGCTTCGCCCGCGATCACACCTGCGAAACTTTCAAGGAAAGTCGCGGCCCCAATCAGGGCAAGCTTATCCTGCGCATCGGCCGCCGCCGGGACAATGGTGATCCGGTTGCTCGTCACGGCTCAGGCGGCAACCACAAACGCTTCTAGCCCAGCGAGCCGCATTTCGGTTGCAGGCTTAGGCACATTACGGGGTGTCACATCGGCAACAGCATCGGCAATCGCTTTGATATGGCCGGGGCTGGAGCCGCAACATCCGCCCAAAATATTGACCTGACCTTTATCCGCCCACTGTTTTACCAGCGCCGCAGTCGTTTCGGGCATTTCGTCATATTCGCCCAGCTCATTCGGCAAACCAGCATTGGGATACGCCATCAGGAGCGTGTCAGCGATAGCCGACAAAACCTGCACATGGGGGCGCAATTGATCCGCGCCAAAGCTGCAATTGAGGCCGATAGTAATGGGGTTGGCGTGGCGCACAGCATACCAGAATGCCTCTACCGTATGGCCCGACAGATTGCGGCCCGACAGATCGGTGAGCGTCATGGAAATCATAATAGGCACTTCGCGGCCGAGGTCATTCTCCAGCTGCTTAACCGCCATTACGCCTGCTTTGGCATTAAGCGTGTCGAACACGGTTTCGATCAGGATAAAATCCACCCCGCCATCAATCAGCGCGGCGGCTTGTTCTTTATAAACCGCAACCAATTCGTCGAAACTGATTTCGCGGTAACCGGGGTCTTCCACATCGGGGCTCAGCGAAAGGGTCTTGTTCGTCGGCCCAATCGCGCCTGCGACAAATCGCGGTTTGCCGTCTTTGGCGGAATATTCCTCCGCCAGTTCGCGCGCGATTTTGCCGCTTGCAATATTGATCGCCGCGACTTGGTCCTCGGCGGCATAATCCGCCTGACTGATGCGGTTGGCGGAGAATGTGTTGGTGGAGATAACATCCGACCCAGCATCAAGATAAGCGCGCGTAATATCCGCGATTACATCAGGCCGGGTGAGCGCGAGGATATCATTGTTACCCTTTTGATCGGCATTCAGGCCAAGCTTTCCGGCGTAATCTTCTTCGGTCAATTTGCGTTCTTGAATCTGTGTTCCGAACGCGCCGTCAAAGATCAACACGCGCTCTTTTGCTGCGGCTTGCAGCTGCTCGCGCGGGGTCATGCTGCACCTCCTGTAGCTGCTGGTCGTTTGCCGAGCATGTGGCAGATCGCGTAAGCAAGTTCGGGCCGGTTGAGTGTATAGAAATGCAGATCACGCACACCGCCAGCATACAGGCGGCGGCACAATTCAGCGGCCACAGTTGCGGCGACGAGCTGACGCGCGGCTGGGCGTTCATCGAGCCCTTCGAACAAACCATCCATCCATTCGGGTATCTGCGCGCCGCACAGTCCGGCGAATTTGCGCGCTTGCGCCACATTTGTCACCGGCAGGATTCCGGGCAGAACAGGCTGCTCCACACCGCTCGCCGCAAGTTTGTCGCGGAAGCGAAAGAATGTGTCGGCGGAGAAGAAAAACTGGCTGATTGCGCGGGTCGCGCCGGCATCCAGTTTGCGTTTCAAATTGTCGATATCTGATTGCGGGCAATCGGCATCGGGGTGCGTTTCTGGATAGGCGGCAACCGAGATTTCAAAATCCGCAATATCCTTCAAGCCGCGCACCAGATCTGCGGCGGTCGCATAGCCTTGTGGGTGGGGTGTGAATGGCGCGCCCGGTTCGCCCGCATCCCCGCGTAGGGCGACAATATGCCGCACGCCAGCTTCCCAATAATGCTCGGCCACTTCGCGAATTTCCGCCTTCGACGCGCCAACACAGGTCAAATGCGCGGCGGCGGGCAGATTAGCCTCTGCAATAATCCGCGACACGGTCGCATGGGTGCGTTCACGGGTTGAACCGCCCGCACCGTAAGTGACCGAAACGAAGCTTGGGTCGAGCGGTTTCAATTGCTGCACAGCATCCCACAATTGCGCCTCCATCTTCTCGCTTTTGGGCGGGAAGAATTCAAAACTCGCAGAGAAATCACCGGGCAAGCCAGAAAAAAGCGGCGTATCGACCGCGGTGCGATGTTCGTGAAGCTGGTCAAGAGTTGGGGTCATGGGATCGCTTCTATGGGATTGTTCGAGGGCGTATCAGTGATGGTGTCAGCTTGGCGCGTGCCGATCCAAATTTTCACAACCAACTCCCCGCCATCGAGCGAGAGCGGATCAACCGGCGCAAAACCTGATGCCTGCATCAATTCGCGCATCTGCGCGTCAGAAAACCCCAGCCGCGCATGTTGATGACGGTCGCGCAATTCTTCGCGGTTATGCGCGGCAAAATCGATAATCGCGATCCGCCCGCCGGGGCGAGTGACGCGCGCAGCTTCGGCCAGCGGGAGAGCGGGATCCTGCGCAAAATGCAGCACTTGATGAAGCAGAACGGTATCAAAGCTCGCAGCGGGAAAAGGCAGATCGGCAAAATCCCCTTGCACCAGCTCAATTCGCGCGGTTGGCAAATGCTGCAATTTCGCCCGAGCAACCCGCAACATTTCAAGGTTTTTATCGAGCGCAGTAATCCGGTCCGCCTGTTCGACCAGCAATTCAGCCATGCGGCCCGTACCCGTCCCAATATCAAGCACCGCGCCCAGAGGCGCTTCGGCCAGCGCGCGGGACAAATGCTGTTCTACTTGCACATCCGGCATGTGCAGCGCGCGCAGATCATCCCACTCGCTGGCATGACGAGCGAAATATTCTTCCGCATTCGTCTCGCGAGCCTCACGGATCGCGGCGAGTTTACGCCGGTCGTCTGCGCATATTTGCGCAAATTGAGGGTTCTCCTGCTCCGCAATGGCGAGCAATTGATCGAGCGCTGCGATAATGGGCGCCGCACCTTCGCCGCCGCTCGTGGCGCGTAAGAACACCCAGCTACCCTCGCGGTGACGCTCTGCCAGACCGGCATCGCAAAGAATGCCGACATGGCGCGAGACGCGCGGTTGGCTTTGCCCCAAAACTTGCGCGAGTTCGCCAACAGCCAATTCCATAGCCGATAAGAGCCGTGCAATGCGCAGCCGCGTTGGGTCGGCCAAGGCCTTGAAGAGCGCGTCGATCACCATTCGAACAACATATAAAGATATTTTTATATGTGTAAATGACCAATGGAGATGCCGTCACACTGGCTCTGCTAACTATGCGCGGTTAGGGCAAACCATAATTCAACAAAAGGGTGGTGCACGTGAAACTGGGCTGTTGCTATTTTCCGGAACATTGGCCGGAGGAAATGTGGGCAGATGATGCCCGCCATATGGCAGAAATCGGCCTTTCAATGGTGCGGATTGGCGAGTTTGCGTGGAGCCGGATTGAGCCAGAGCCGGGCCGGTTTGATTGGGGCTGGCTCGACCGGGCGATCGGCACATTGCACGGCGCGGGCCTGACCGTGATGCTGTGCACGCCCACCGCTACGCCGCCGAAATGGTTGTTCGATCAAATGCCTGACATGGCCGCTATTGACGAACAAGGCCGCCCGCGCGGCTTTGGATCGCGGCGGCATTATTGCTTTTCACACGCCGGATATCGCGAACAGTCACGCCGGATAACGCTGGCCCTGGCAGAGCGTTACGGGGCGCACCCCGCCATCACCGCGTGGCAAACCGACAATGAATATGGCTGCCATGACACGGTGCTTAGCTTCTCTGATGCCGCCGCCGCGCGGTTCCGCGAATGGCTGGAGGCGCGATACGGCGATATTGGCGCGCTCAACACCGCGTGGGGCAATGTGTTTTGGAGCATGGAATATCGCTCTTTTGGAGAAGTTGACCCGCCGCATTTAACCGTCACCGAAGCAAACCCCGCACATTGGCTCGATTACCGCCGGTTCGCTTCTGACGAAGTCGCAAGCTTCAACCGCGAACAGACCGCGATCCTGCGCCAGCATTCGCCCGGCCGCGACATCACTCACAACTTCATGGGCTTCTTTACAGAATTCGACCACCACGATGTTGGCCGCGATTTGGATGTGGCGACGTGGGACAGTTACCCGCTCGGATTCCTGGAGCAATTCTGGTTTTCGGCTGAGGAAAAACAGGCATATTTGCGCCAAGGGCACCCGGACATTGCGGCGTTTCATCACGACCTTTACCGTGGGTGTTCAAACGGACGCTGGGGCGTGATGGAGCAGCAGCCCGGGCCAGTGAATTGGGCGCGTTTTAACCCTGCGCCTTTACCGGGAATGGTGGCGCTTTGGACGCTGGAGGCTTTCGCGCATGGAGCCGAGTTCACCGCCTATTTCCGCTGGCGTCAGGCCCCATTTGCGCAGGAACAAATGCATGCCGGATTGCTCCGCCCTGACAATAGCGAAGCCGAGGCGGCCGATGAGGCGCGCAGTGCGGCTGAAGCCATTGCAATGCTCGGGACGCAAGAGGCAGGCAAAGCGCCGGCCGCGCTCATATTCTCTTACGAAGCGGCGTGGGTATGCGGGATACAGCCTCAAGGGCGCAGCTTTCGCTATCTGGAACTGGCCTATGAATGGTATTCGGCGCTGCGCCGGCAAGGTGTGGACGTGGATATTGTCGGCCCTGATAGCGATCTACGCGGATATAAAGCGGTGTTGGTCCCGGCCATGCCAATCGCAACGCGGATTTTCGCGGACAAGCTGGCGGCGCTCGATTGCCCAGTCCTGATCGGCCCGCGCTCTGGCAGTAAAACGGAATGTTTCTGCATTCCCGGCGATCTTGCTCCGGGCCAATTGCGCGAGCTGATCCCTTTGACTGTCACCCGCGTTGAATCGCTGCGGGATGGTGTTTGGGAGAGCGGCGTTTCCGAGAAAGAGGGCGGCTGGACGATTTCGCGTTGGCGAGAGGATGTTTCGAGCGAGCTTACCGCTGAATTTGCGCTCAATGATGGGCGCGGAATTGTGTTTGCTAATGGCAATTATCGCTACGTCGCGGCGTGGCCTGATCGGTCTTTGCTCGACCTTTTGATCGGTCGAATTGCGGCAGAAGCAGACTTAAAACTCACCCCACTCCCCGAAGGACTACGCATCCGCCGGACCGGATCGCATATCTTCGCGTTCAACTACTCTGCCGCCGCCATCGACACCGCATCGCTTGGTTTGGGCGCACCCGTCTTGGGTGATGCGCAGATGGGGCCAGCCAGTGTCACCGTTTGGCGCAAAGCATGAGCGCGCTTGCTATGCGTCCGGCCCGCGCACATGAGCGCCGACGATGAGCATTTCGAAAACCTACGCCATTATTGGCTGCGGCATGATGGGGCGCGAACATATGCGCAATCTCGCGCTGGTGCCGGGCGCTGATCTGATCGCGATTGCCGATCCCGATGCGGGGTCACTCAAGGCCGCGGCGCAGCAAGCGCTGGCATTGGGGCAAAAGGTCCGCCTGTTTGAAGACAGCAATGCGATGCTAGCAGAGGCAAAGCCCGATGCCGTCATCATCGCCTCGCCCAATTTCACGCATTTCGATGTGGTTCGCCCGGTGATGGAGGCAGGCGCGGCGGTGCTGCTTGAAAAGCCGATGTGCACCGCCCTCGCCGATGCAGAAGCCTTGGCATTGGCCGCAAACCACTATGAAAAACTGTTCTGGATCGGCCTTGAATATCGTTACATGCCGCCCGTAACGCGCTTCACGCAGCGGCTGCATTCGGGCGAAGCGGGCGATGTCAAAATGCTCTCCATCCGCGAACACCGTTTTCCGTTTCTTCCCAAAGTTGGCGATTGGAACCGATTTAACCGCAATACGGGCGGGACTTTGGTTGAGAAATGCTGTCACTTTTTTGATTTGATGCGGCACATTCTGCGCGACGAACCCGTGCGTATCTTTGCCAGCGGCGCGCAAGATGTGAACCACCTTGATGAGCTCTATAACGGCGAAGTGCCCGACATTATCGACAACGCCTTTGTCTTGGTTGATTTTGCTGGCGGCGCACGCGCAGTGCTCGACCTTTGCATGTTCGCAGAAGGGTCAAAACAGCAAGAAGAGATCAGCGCTGTCGGCCCGGCGGGTAAGCTGGAAGTGAAATTGCCTGCAGCCGAGGTGACATGGTCGCCGCGCGATAAATCTGGTGCCCAAATCGAAACCGTCGACACCCCGCAAGATGCGTTGGAAGCAGGCGATCACCACGGCGCGACATTCTTTCAACAGCGCCATTTTCACGATGCGCTGGTGAACGGAACCCCGCCGCTGATCACCGCGCGCGACGGTTACCGGTCGGTCGCAATGGGCGCGGCGGCGCAGCAAAGTATCGCCACTGGCCAGCCGGTGGACATCCAATTTAAGGACGAGAATTAGAATGCTCCAAGACATGCCCCAAATCGGCTTTGGCCTTTGGAAAATCCCTCAGCAAGACACAGCCGCCAGCGTCATAGAGGCGGTGCGCGCAGGGTATCGCCATTTCGACAGCGCCGCCGATTACGCCAACGAGGCCGAGACCGGCGAAGGACTGGCTCAGGCTATCGCAGAAGGCTTGGTGACGCGCGATGATCTGTGGGTGACATCCAAACTATGGAACACATTCCACGCGGCGCAGCATGTCGAAGAGGCCTGCCGCAAATCGCTCGCCGACCTTCAGCTCGATTGCCTTGATCTGTATCTGATCCATTTCCCAATCGCGCTCGAATATGTGCCGATCGCGCAGCGGTATCCGCCCGAATGGCTGAACAATCCTAGTGACGCCATCCCAGAGATGAAACGCGCAGCCGTGCCGCTGCACGAGACATGGGCGGCGATGGAGGCTCTGGTCGATAAGGGCCTCGTGAAACGTATCGGCATTTGCAATTACAATTCCGCATTGATCCATGATTTGATGACCTATGCGCGGATCAAGCCAGCGATGCTGCAAATCGAAGCGCACCCTTATTTGACGCAGGAAAAGTTGATCCGATGCGCGGGCGAATATGGGATCGACGTGACCGCATTCTCGCCGCTGGGTGCGCAGAGTTATTTTGAACTCAATATGGCGGATGCCGGTGAAAGCTTGCTCGGCTCGGCGGCGGTGATGGTCGCGGCGCAGGCGCATGGTAAGACACCGGCGCAAGTGCTGCTTCGCTGGGGCGTGCAGCGCGGAACGGCTATCATCCCAAAGACCTCCAAGCCGGATCGGATGCGCGAAAATCTCGCCATTGATGATTTCGCGCTGAGCAATGTTGAAATGGCCGCTATCACCTCGCTCAATCAGGATCGCCGCTTTAACGATCCGGGCGTCTTTACAGAGGCCGCCTTTGGGACATTTCATCCGATCTATGACTGATATGGCAAACAGCGAATTTCCCGGCATCATTGCGGGCGGCGGCGATCTCGCTGCGTTTCTTGGCACGAACAAAGCCGCAGTGGACGCCGCGCTTGGTGATGCGGGCGCGCTGTTATTTCGCGGATTTGATGTGCCGGACCCGCAGGCATTTGATGCGGCCATAGCCGCTTACGGTGATCCGGGTTTTACTTATGAGGATTCGCTTTCCAACGCGGTGCGCACCAATGTGACCCCGCGCGTCTTCACCGCCAACGAAGCCCCGCCCACGACCGAGATTTTCCTGCACCACGAAATGGCGCAGACGCCGCTCTATCCCGCAAAGCTGTTTTTCTATTGCGAAATTGCCGCGCACAGCGGCGGCGCGACGCCGCTGTGCCGGTCGGATTGGGTGCTGGAACGGCTAACCGCCCAAGCGCCCGATTTCGTTGCTCGGATAGCGGAACACGGTGTGCGCTACACCAATGTTATGCCGGGCACAGACGATGCCGGATCGGGCCAAGGGCGAAGCTGGCGCAGCACTCTGAGCGCCGCAGACCAAGCGGGCGCAGAGGCGCGCCTTGCGGATCTTGGCTATAGCTGGGAATGGCAAGAGGACGGCGCGCTGAGGGCGACGACACCTGCGCTGGATGCGATCCGCGTGTTGGCGGATGGACGAAAGACCTTCTTCAACCAATTGATCGCAGCGTTTCGCGGATGGGCCGATAGCCGCAACGATCCGAACCGGGCGATCACCTTTGGCGATGGCACTCCGATCATGAGCGCAGATATGGCGCCCGCAATCCAAATCGCGGATGAGTTGACTTATGATCTGGCATGGCAGCCCGGTGACGTCGCGCTGCTCGACAATTTCGCCGTGATGCATGGCCGCCGGCCGTTTGAAGGCAAGCGGCGGGTGCTAGCCAGCCTGATTGCTTAAGCAATCTATCTCGCACCGCCGCCGCCCGGCGTGTTACGAAAACCGACCGCGCCATCGCGGCCAACCGTCCCGCTTCCCCCTGTCAATTGCCGAACAGAGCCATAAAGGGTCAGAACAGGGCTGACATAAGGGCGTTTTGAACATCTCATTTTGCGCGATCACCTTTTGCAGAAGTGCCCCCTTTCCGCAGATGATAGACCCGCAATGCGCCCTTACAATCGGGCCTGCACCGAATTTATGTCGCAAGCCGCGCTTTTGTACCGGTTCGTCGTAAGCTTAACGCCCATAACGCCATGTTCCCGGCAATAATCGCAGCCAAAAGCGCAGCGAATAGCGCGCCCGGTCCGGTTTCGGATGCCACGCCCAGCGGCGAGAACAGCAAGTAAGTCGCCGCAACACATGACGCCAAAGTCACCGCGAGCGGCCTTGCAAACGGCCACGGGGTCAGGTCGACTTTTTCATCACGGGTGAATTTCCATGCCTCCTCACGCGGGCGTAACCAGCCGCAAGTCAGCATGATGCCGACCTCAATCACGAATAGGATCGCATATTGGTGAAGGAAGTGCAGCGTCACATCATCAGCGAATACGAACCGGAGGAGACCGTATGTGACGACGTGAAAGACGATCACCAGCTTCGCGCCCAATGCGGGAACCCGCGCCGTGAACAAGCCTACGATCACAATCACCACAGTCGGGATGTTATAGAAGCCGGTGAAAATGCGGATGATCTGCCACAGGCCGTCCTTTGCGAAATACAGCATCGGGGCCGCAGCAAAGGAAAACAGCGCGATCACAAGGCTCGCGATTTTGGCGACACGCACCAATTCCGCATCACTAACCGCGCCGCCGCTCCTGCCTTCTTTAGCCGGTGCATAGACGTCGAGACTGAACAAAGTCGCCGCGCTGTTGAGCAGCGAATTGAACGAAGAAAACACCGCCCCCAAAAGCACTGCGAGGAAGAAGCCGGACAAATAGACCGGCAGGACATCACGGATCAGGCGCGGATAGGCTTCGTCAATTGTACCAAGGCCGGGGCCATAAAGGTGAAAAGCGATCACTCCGGGGATCATCATCATGAACGGCACAAGGATTTTGAAGAAACCGGAGAACAACACGCCCTTTTGCCCCTCGGCAAGGCTTTGTGCGCCCAGCGTCCGCTGAATCACATATTGGTTCGTGCACCAGTAAAACAGATTGGCGATCACCATCCCGCTGAACAAAGTGCCAAACGGCGTCGGCGCATCAGCATCGCCGATCGCATTGAGCTTTTCAGTATGCTCGCCGCCCAGCTGCGCCAAACCTGCGCCAAAATCACCATCACCCAGCGCAATCAATCCAAAAACCGGCACCAGAATGCCGATGATAAGCAATCCCGCGCCGTTGAGCGTGTCCGACACAGCAACTGCGCGCAGCCCCCCGAAAATCGCATAAACCGAACCGGTCAAACCGATCGCAATTACGGTCACCACCAGCGATGTGAAGTAATCCAGACCGGTCAAACCGGGTATATCGAACAGCAGCAGAACCGCGACCGACCCCGAATACAGCACGCTGGGGATCGTCACGAGACCATAGCCCAGCATGAACAAGACCACCGACATTCGCCGTACCGTAGAATCGAACCGGTCATTCAAGAAACCCGGCAGCGTGGTGAATGCTCCGGCTAGATATTTGGGCAAGAACACCAGAGCCATCGCGATGGTCGCGATTGCGGCTGTGACTTCCCACCCCATGCTCGACATATTGTAGCCATAGGCCGACCCGTTCAGCCCAATCAGCTGCTCCGCCGAGAGGTTCGTCAGCAGCAGAGACCCCGCGATGAAGGTCGCGCCCAAGCCCCGGCCAGCAAGGAAATAGCCATCTTTGCTTGCCGCGGTTCCGCGCGTTTTCAGCCAGCTGATCCAGCCGACAAGCGCCATGAAGAACACACAACTAGCGCCGGTAAAAATCAGACCCGCATCGTTCACTTTATATCTTTCTCAGTCTGTTTCCGGCGTGAAAACAAAGACCGGCAATGGTCAATCATTCTGCCCCGCCAAAATAAGGGTGCGAGCGCCGCGCAATATTCGCCGATTTCGCGGTCAAGCACCAGCAAACTGTGCCCGTATAATATCGCCCGAACCGCGCGTATTCAACTTTCCCAACAAGCCTATCGGAAACGGGCGGGCCGCTGCGGGGCGCTGCGGGGCGCTGCGGGGCGCTGCGGGGCGCTGCGGGGCGCTGCGGGGCGCTGCGGGGCGCTGCGGGGCGCTGCAATCGAATTCGAATGGTTTGGCAATAGCCGCGCCATCGCAAAACGATTAGGATCGCCGATCTATTCATGGGAATTGCACCAATTTATGAACACCGAAAGCAAAACAGAGCCGTTTGAAATTGGCGGCGCGGTGATTGCGCCGGGTCAACGCGGTAAAGTCGCCCTTCCCGTAAGTGATCTTTCAGCTGGCATGCGGGCGAACCTCGAAGTCAAAATATTTCACGGCAAGCGCGCTGGACCGACGATATTTGTAAGCGCGGCGATCCATGGTGACGAGATTATCGGCACCGAGATCATCCGGCGGACAATGAAAAAACTCAATCCGGCGAAAATGAGCGGAACCGTGATTTTCGTACCCGTGGTCAATATGTTCGGATTGATTGCTCACAGCCGCTATTTGCCCGATCGCCGCGACCTGAACCGGTCTTTCCCTGGAACAGAGCGCGGCTCTCTCGCATCGCAACTTGCCAACATATTCACCACCGAGATTATCAGCCGTTGCTCGCTCGGGATCGATATCCATAGCGCGGCCTTGCATCGATACAATTTGCCGCAAATTCGGATCGCGTCCGGAAATCCTGAATTGAAGGAACTGGCGATGGAATTTGGCGCGCCGGTCGTGATCGAGGCGGAGCTGCGCCCCGGTTCGCTTAGAGCGTTCGCCCGTGATGCTGGTGTTGATATGCTTTTGATGGAAGCAGGCGAGGCATTGCGCTTTGACGAATATTCAGCGCTGACCGGGGTCAATGGAATTTTGCGGGTGCTGAGAAAGCTCGAAATTATCCAGACCAAACGGCTTGGCAAACGCGGTGACGCGTCTGCACAGGCCAAGAAGACAGTATGGCTTCGATCAAGCAAAGGGGGCATTTGCAGGCTTGTCGCGCCATCAGGTGCAAAAGTGCATCAGGGCGGTGTCGTGGCCTATGTCAGCGATATTTTCGGCGAAGGAGAAGAAGAAGTCGTCTCGCCAGTTGATGGCATCGTGATCGGGCATTCCAACCTACCCATCGTCAATCAAGGCGATGCGCTGCTGCATATCGCAGAGGTCAGAACCTTCGAAACCGTAGGCGAACGACTGGAACGGATCGAAGAGGCAATTACATGCGATCAATTGTTAGATGAAGACGAAGTGATCTAACCGTTGCCCTTGGTCTTGGCGTTACCTTTGGCTGCATGTCCTTCGATGAACTCAATGATCTGACCAGCAACGTCTTTTCCGGTGGCGTTTTCGATTCCTTCAAGACCGGGGGAAGAGTTTACTTCCATAATCACCGGCCCATGATTGGCGCGCAGCAAATCCACACCGCACACATTCAGGCCCATCACCTTTGCTGCGCGAACGGCTGTTGACCGTTCCTCTGGCGTGATTTTGATCAATTGCGCGCTGCCGCCGCGGTGCAGGTTGGACCGGAATTCACCCTCTGCGCCCTGCCGCTTCATCGCCGCGACGACTTTGCCGCCAACGACCAGACAGCGAATGTCGGCCCCGCCCGCTTCTTTGATGAATTCCTGCACCATGATATTGACGTTGGCCCCGCGAAACGCCTCAATAATCGACACGCCGCCTTTCAATGTTTCGGCCAGAACAACACCAATGCCCTGAGTGCCTTCGAGCAGTTTGATGACCACAGGCGGGCCATTGACCGCCTTGATGATCTGTTCTGCCTGCTTGGGATCATTGGCATAGGCGGTGAGCGGAAGTCCAAGACCATGCTTCGCCATAATCTGCGTCGAACGCAATTTGTCGCGGCTGCGCCCGATAGCGACGCTTTCATTGAGCGGCCAAACACCGCCCATTTCAAATTGGCGAAGAACCGCCAGACCATAATTGGTGATCGATGCCCCGATACGCGGGATCACGGCATCATATTTTTCCAACGTCTCGCCTTTGTACATCACTGTCGGGCGGTGGCTGGCAATGTTCACGGTGCATCGCGTCGTATTGAGAATATCGCAAACATGCCCCCGCTCTTCGGCAGCGGCAACTAACCGCTTATGAGAATACAGGTTCGGATTGCGCGCGAGCATGGCGATTTTCATGACAATCTCTTTTCTATTTCTGGCGAGGGGGGATCGGGCGGGGGGAGCGAGGCTGTGGTGCGCCCAATAGCCAGCGTTTGCTGCAATCTACTAGGAAACCGCGCTTTAAGGCACGCCGACCGATTAAGATAGGGAAAGCCATGGATTGACGATTTGCGAGAGTGAGCTGGCCCATCCAAGTGAGAGGGCCCATTTTCATTGGCGTTTCAATAACGTATCTTTGGTCGCTGTGCCCGTTGGAACTCTTTATTTTGCGCTTTGCGACAATCCGGGCTTCACAAAACTTGGCATCATGGCGTGGCGATTTAGGAATGGAGAAACTGGCCCATTCTTCGCCGCCGCGTTCAAAAATTCGAATGCCTACAGCGTGCAAAGATGATGTCGCAGCGCCAGTGTCAATTTTGGCGTGAAAATTGTGCAATCCTAAAACAGGCAGATCGACCAGTTCGGACCAACCAATCTTGCACGGTTCACGAAGCCTTTTTCTCAGCCTGTTTAGTTCGAGTTCGCTCATCTGAATTGATCTGCCGGAGTTTGACGGGTTGGTAAAACCCTATCTTCCATAAATCGTTGAGCCGTACAGCAGGTAAATAGTCCCAAAGCGGAAAGTGCTTCCAGCCGTAAAGTTCCGATTTCATTGCTGAAAGTGGTGGTGCCGCTTAGAGGACTCGAACCTCTGACCCCATCATTACGAATTCAAGGGCAGGCTGAGCGAAGTAGTATATTATTCAGTCTTTTAGTAGACCTTGTGGCCGCCAAAGAGCCTCCGCCCCACTGACGACCCAAAGTGGCTTGCCGAGCAACCTTCCCATTTGTCTACTGAAGGTGCTTTAGTAGGAAGCGACGTCGTTTTGCGACCTAAGCTAGACCCACTCAAGCGGCTGGTTCAGATGCTGCTTGGGCCCGTCTGGTTTCTGGCGTGATTGCTAGACCGAGCCCGGTGCAATCTATTGCTGGAGCAGCCTTTTTACGAAGCTCTGCATGGCCTAGTGCAGCATTTACAAAATCGGCAGAATTGTTTCCCTCGATGAAGCGACCTTCGAAGGTGTCCACAGTTAGAAAGTTTTGCTCTGATGCAGCGGACGACCATGGGATGAAGTACTGCGAGACCATTGCTAAAATTGCCGCTCGTTCCGCTGGCTGAAACCCAGGCTCTCCTGGCGATCGTACTTCCTCAGTATTTTCCGACGCAGCTGCCTCAGCGGCATTCTCCACTACAGGGCCTTCACCTTCCGCGTTAGTGGTGGTTGCAACATTTTCAAATGGGCCTGGCAGTGCAGTCGCGCCGTCCGATCTGGCCCTTTGATAAGCATCATAAAAGGATAGCAATGCACTCCTCGCTCGATTTCTTGCATTATCTCGTTCACCCCGAACTTCGAAGGCTGTAACTCCGCAACGTTCAAGCTCAACTTTATCCAATGGCACCAGACCGGCCGACAACGAGCCACCGCGCTCAAAACCAGGGACTTCATCAAGCTGAGCGTCCGACACATAGCGAACCTCATACTGCCCCAGTGCCCTTACTGCATTGGCCCATTGACCTGACAAGTCGCTACGCCACCGCCGTGAGCGATATCCAACGATCAGCTCATCAGCAGAATCAAACAACTCGTTTACCTGCCGTGTTCGATCTTCTGCCAAAGTACTGATCCGGTCGCGGAAATTAGTCCAATCCTGATAGTCGATGAACTCGGCAGTGGCATTTTTGCCATGGTTATCGACGCGAAATGTCATGTAGAACTCGTCACGCACCTCTTCAAAATTAGGGTCTAATCCTCCGTCCGACCTACTTTCTGTCAACTTTGCAGGGCTGCAGGCATTGTCATTTTGAAATGTTTGACGATAGGATGAGGGGTTGTCCCCATCATCAGTCAAAGCAACCCAGTCACCAAGTCTTCGGTACAAGCGGCCGGTATTGTGATCGACACACATATTCCCCCATTGCATGGGCACTTGGCGTTCCTGTTGGCGACGTATAACATAACGACCAGGAGTAAGCTGCGGCGCCCCATTTTCGGTGGCTGAACTGGACGAAAGCACAAACCGATAATCGAGCAAGACATCGTCACCAGAAGCACCTGATGCAAAACTCTGTCCAAGCTGCGAAAGTAGCGGAAGCACGCTTGCGCTTGCAGGACTGATTTGCTGCCCGAATTCGGCTAGCCGGGTAAATAGGGCGGCAGTAGCTCCATTATCTCCATCCACCTCGACGACAACAATCTGTATACCGACCGAGCGCCCTGAGTATTCAGTGACGGTATACAACGGAATGTTGCTAAAGTTTAGCATCTGCCTTGGCTCGACGTCGCCAGAATAGTAGATCAAACGAAGACCAGATAAAGGATCCTCTGCATCATTTGTTTGTGCGTCGGCTGACTGGCCTCGACCTACTTCACCTGCGACATTGTCAATAAAGCTAGGCGCTCCGTCCGCAGATGCCCCAAATTCGAAAACTTTAGCAAGAACTGCAATCTCAGCAGTATCTCCAAATACTGATGATCCAAGTTCCCTGCCAAAAAAACTACCTTCTAAAAGTCGATGCCCCATCGCGGCCTGTTCGAGGCTGATCGAGTAATATTCTTGATTAGCGATCGGCTGCACGTCTGCTACCTCGCTAGGTAGATAGCGCCGGATCAAAGGAGCTGGAGACTGTGGGTCACAATTCTCACCACGGCATGACAGACGTTGCTTTGCCGGAGGCTCGGCGATGCGATAGTCGACTTGCCCCGTATCGACGTGCGAGCACCCGGCCAAAACAAACAGTATACCCGAAAAGGTCACAGTAGACCTAAATAAACCAAACTTCATAGCAACCCCCAGAAACCCCATTCGGGCGCAGTTAGAACTGGTCAAAATAATCAATACCCAGCAATAAGAGCGCTCATACAATTGCATCTTATCGCTACTATAAGAGAGATCGAGAGAACACTTCAGAAAAACTATAGCCCCATATTTTATCATGAAATCGCTGATTGCAGGATCTAATTGAGCGAATACAAAAGATTTTTCAGCATGGCTTGCAAGGCCAGCTTTCCATGATAACTTGCTTGTTCTTAACGGTGCGGGGGATCGGAAATGTACAGAGAAGACCGGCTTGTAAATTCCACGCATCCACGGGCAAGCTCAGAGGGCATTGATGAAGTTCAGGAATACCATGTTGACGGCACTATACACGGGCCTCATCTAACCTTATTTTCAGGAATTCAACCTAATTTAATCACACCAAATTTCAGCAGTTTCTTTGGGAGTGCTGTCGGAGACGCTGCACGCACTCTGCCATCTGCTTTATTGGCGGCAAACATTCGTGGCTATGGTGAGGGTTTTGGCGCCCCCCTTTATTTCGAAGCATCTGAAAACGCTATTTCGCCACGAGCGAGCGGACCGGACTTGGTAATCAGTGATGTTGACGTTGGTTCACAGGACATCGATTTTGGCGAAGTGGTCAATGAGACTTTCATCGCTGGCGAAACATTCAGCGTAACAATCGATATTCGTAATGAGGGCGATGCTGGAGCAGGATCGAGCCGAGCAGCAGTTTATCTGTCCATAGATGGCCAGCTCCAGTTGATGGACACAAATACCACACAATCGCTTGCCCCTGGTTCTAGAGATACCAACGAAACATTGAGCTTCAACCTCCCGTCAAATTTGGAGGCCGGTTTCTACTCAGTGATCGTAATCACTGACTATCGAAACGACGTCGTAGAATCGGATGAAGATAACAACGCGGTTGGTTTCTTCATCAACGTGGTTGACGGAGGTGACCCTGATCTGACCATCACCGATGTCGACGTGGGCACTCAAGACATAGATTTCGGTGAGACTGTCAATCAGGCTTATAATCCTGGTGATCCATTCAGCGTTACAATCGACATCACAAACGAGGGAGACGGAGCGGCGGCGTCGAGCCGCGCCGCAGTGTATCTAGTGGTCGACGGCGTAAATCAACTGATGGACACCAATACGACGCAATCGCTCGATCCCGGCTCTAGGGATACAAACGAGACTCTCAATTTCACTATTCCGACGGACTTGGACGCTGGTACCTATTCGATCCTAGTGATTACCGATTATCTTAATGATGTCGCTGAGTCTGATGAAAACAACAATGCCACCGGATTCTTCATCGCTGTAGAAGAAGCAGGCCAACCAGACTTGATTATAGCCAACACTGAAGTTGGAAATCAGAACATCGTATTTGGCGACACCGTGTCTCAAATTTTCGGAGCTGGTGACACGTTCAGTGTGACCATCGATATTCGCAACCAAGGTGATGGAAGCGCACCAGCAAGTGCGTCTGCAGTCTATTTGGTTGTCGATGGCGAGAACAGGCTGATGGGCACAAACTCAACCAATTCGCTTGATCCTGGCTCGAATGATTTCAATGAGAACCTCTCCTTCATTGTCCCCGCTGATATCGAAGCTGGCATCTATTCGATCCTTGTGATCACAGACTACCAGAATGCCGTCGATGAAGCGGATGAACTGAACAATGGGACTGCATTTCTCGTCAATTTTGCTGACGATTACGCTGACGAACCGGGTGAAGCGGGCACGATCAATGGTGTCGGCACCTTAGGAGTAAATGACAGCATTAGCGGCTGGATTGGGTTGTCTGACGCCAATGATGATTCATTTGGCGATCGCGATGCGTTCCTCGTGTCACTCGTTAGTGGTCGAACTTACACATTCAGCGTCGACGGCAGCGAAGGTCTGACCGATGCTGTGTTCTCCATCCGGGATTCATCTTTTAATAGAGTTGGCGATCTCAGCACAGAGGGCGACCCGGCAACTTTGACCTTTACCGCGCCGTCCTCAGGCAATTTCTTTGTTCGAGTTGGAACTGGAGTATCGGGTCAAACCGGTGCCTACACACTATCCGTATCCGAAGAGGCAGCCGCCGATTTAACGATCGCTAATGTCTCTGTTGGGCTTCAGGACATCAGCTTTGGCGATACGGTTGCGGATGCGTTTGATTCTGGCGACGTCGTAGATCTTACGATCGACATCACCAACCTGGGTAATGCAGACGCTCAGTCCAGTTCCGCCGCTGTCTACCTCTCTGTTGATGGCGAGCTTCGGCTTCTTGGGACAAACACCACGACTTCCTTAGCCGCAGGTTCAAGTGATACCGCTGAAGCGCTAAGCTTTTCGATCCCGACCGATCTCAATGCGGGTATCTACGCGGTACTCGTCGTGACGGATTATTTAGGTGCGGTCTCCGAAAGCGACGAAGACAACAATGCCACTGGCTTCTTTATCACCGTGGCTGGCGAAGTGGCCGATGACTTTGCCGACCAGCCCGGTGATGGAGGGACGCTGAATGGCGTGGGGTTGCTGAGCGTTGGTAGTGCTATATCTGGCGTCATTGGCGAGGCGGACGCCGATGATACATACGGAGACAAAGACGTCTTTTTGGTTAGCCTGGAAGCTGGCCAAACCTACCGTATCGACCTTGTAGCACAGGATTTGCCGCTTGGTATCTTTACCGTTCGCGATCCGTCTGATTTTTCAAATGTGCTTCAGGTCAGCCGAATTGGAAGCTCTACATCAACCGAGTTCATCGCTGATGTGAGCGGTAACTATTGGATCCGAATCGGAACAGGTGGTGAGCCAACCGATCAGGGCAGTTATGAACTCTCGGTCAGCAACATCACCGCAGGCCAATCCGACGATCCTGCAGAGCCAGACCCACCAATTGATGATTATGCTGATTTCCCTGGCGATAGCAATTCGATCAACGGAATCCCAACTCTGCAACCTGGCCGCTCGATTGGCGGCTTAATCGATTTCGCTGGCGACAGAGACGTTTTTGAAATCAATTTGGTCGAGGGCCAGAGTTACCAGTTCTCGCTGGAGAACGAGGCTCGCGATGGATTGGCCGAACTTCCCTCGGTATTTATGACTATTAGGAGCCCAAACGCTTTCGCCGAAGTACTTTCAAGAGACGGTGGCGGACAACAGGCCACGATCACATTCGACGCTAGAGAAACTGGGACATTTTTTGTTCGTATTGGCTCTGCTGGAACTGGCGAGCTGGGCGGCTACCGATTATCAGTCGAGGCGTTGGGTGAAACACCAGCGCCATCAACCGTTGATGATGATCCATCAACTGATGATCCCTATGAAGTTGCACGGGCAGAACTCTTTGATGCCATCGGTGAAGGAGCCGTAGAGCTCTTTTTGAATGATGCGGCCTGGGACGCTCTCATCGCCGCACTATTGAAACTCGATGCCGACCAAATTGCTGAGTTAGCGAAGGAATTGAAAGACAAGAAGCTGTTCGGGATTCTTCCTATCCAAACGTCGCTCGACGTATTCAACGATGTCCAAGAGGCAGTAGCAGAGGCTGAAGAAGGACAGGAAGCGAAGGCATTCTTTGTACAGTTGTTTGATAGCCTCGCTGAAACTCTGCTGATTTTTGTCCCAGCCACATTCGCGAGAAATCTTGGACGTCGGCTAGGTGATCAGGGTGGGTTTGCCTTTTCAGCAGCGGTTGGTGCCGTAGTGGACATCGTATATGACTTTACGCTGTCACGCGTCGTTGAGTCTTTAGCTGAGGAGATTTTTGACAACTTTTCCAACAACAACGCTGAAGCACAGCAATCGATAGATGATACCGATCTTTCTATTGATGAAGCTCAAATTGTGACGCTGGATACGGCTTGGTATCTCGAGACTTACCCAGACGCTTTGCAGGCTCTGCGAGAAGGGACAGCCGGTAGTGCGTACGCCCACTTCGTAACCGTAGGGATTGATCTCGGTTATCAGCCGAACGCCGTTCAATCGCTCACTCGCGAAGAGCTCGTAACAGAGCTCTTTGAGAGCAGCGCACTAGCGCTCGGTAACTCCGCAATCTTAACTCTCGAGTTGGGTGATTATGCCGGAGATGGAACTTCAGGCGCTGAGATTCACGTTGGTGAAGCGATTAATTCGGAGCGCGGCACAGCTGGCTTACTTGAACTTGATGCCGGGCTAACTGCGTTCGCCAGTCGGAAGGCAAACGACTTGGTCGCCAATTTCACGGATAGCGCGATCAACTTCGCTTTCTTCGAGGGCAACAGTGACTGGGCCGAGGCATGGTCAAACGGCAACCAGTTGACACAGCAGTTTCGCGGCGCACTGGAAAGCTTACTTGGAGAAAACGTCGATCCGAGCCGGTACGGTTTTTTTGCAGTGTCCTCGCAATTCGGCACTCCTGACGACGTGCTGGCGCAGCTTCAAGATCAGGCTGGTTTCAATGAAGCCTTGGCGAATTCAGACTTTGACACGATCGGCATCGCAGAATTTGGTGGGCTGTGGGTCGTCATCTTAGCGGACCGTGAGCCCAACTATGTCGTCGAAGCGCCGAGTGAAGACACCTTGGCACGGACTTCACAATTCGGAAGCGCGGATTTCGATGTGCTGTTTGGCGGCTTGAGATCCTCCACACTCTACGGATTCGGAGGGGATGACCTTCTGTTCGGAAGCAACGAAGTCGACATACTCATCGGAGGAGAAGGAAACGATGGGTATTCCGGTGGAGCCAACGTTGACACGGCTGTAGTCAGCGGCAACCGCTCCGAATATGCCGTGACCCAACGCCCGAATGGCACTTTCGACCTTGTTGGACCAGATGGCACAGATAGCCTCGTCAATGTTGAATTTGTGCAGTTCGACGATGAAATTTTGCGCCTCCTTCCGGGCACAGGTGTGTCGGTCAACTTTCAGACGGCCGATACGGCCGCATATCAGCCGGCAATGAGCTCCATCCGCGACTTCGATGGCAATGCACTCGGCGGTGACGGATCGTGGCTACGCATTGGCGAAGCAGATGTGAACGGCGACGGCGATATCGACCAGATTCTCGTAAACGATGCGATCGGTCGGTTTGCGACCGTTGGCACTGCGCCAGATGGCCTGGTATATTTTGACGATCACAGCTGGGCTGGTGAAACGCGGGTTGCGGGCATCTATACCGATCCGCTCGTTGAAAGCGGCGATGTGGTCGCGGGCAGCGACAATGACAGCCAGCGCCGGTTCCAAAACGACCTGGAGATCGAAAACATCAACCGTGTGCTTGGTGCTGATGATTATGACGGCGACGGCATTCAAGAGGTGTTCTTCGCGCTGACAGACGGCACTGCCTATCTACGCGCCCTGATACATGACGATGGCAACATTCGCTATGCGAACTATCAGAGCGAGCAGGAGGTGATCGATTACCTCACCGCCAATGGCTATGATGACACCACTTTTGGCGATTGGTTCGATGGGTCTGAAAATTCATCCGATACGATAACGTTCGTGGCAGATGATGAGCAGGACAAACAAGCGTCGCGTCCGACCGAGATAGTACAGCTGCCAGGTGGCTTTGTTCCGCATGAAAACGATATCGAGGCAATGTTCGCCCAGCGACCCAGCGAAGGCCAGTGGCAGCAGTTCGATACGGTGCTCGTGGAATTCTTCGGCTAAAAAATAATCAGGGAAAGCCGCAGCCCTGCCCGGTGCGTACCGAACAAGGGCAAGGCACACATAAGGCGGAAGACCCGTTCAGTAGGCAAACTGCCAGGCCGAAGGCCAAAGCGCTCTCACCTTAAAGCCGCAGAAAACAAAGCTGAAAGTAGTGGTGCCGCTTAGAGGACTCGAACCTCTGACCCCATCATTACGAATGATGTGCTCTACCACCTGAGCTAAAGCGGCACAGAGCGCGGGGCCTGATGGTTTGCCGCCGCCGCGCAATTTAGAAAGTGGAGGCCCGAGCCGGAATCGAACCGGCGTGCGAGGATTTGCAGTCCCCTACGTCACCACTCCGCCATCGGGCCGAGCCGCCCTGTTACTAGGCGGAAGCGGCGCACTAGCGATTCGTTGCGGCAAAGGCAATGGAGGTTTCACGCTATTGCCTTTGAACGGTGCCAAAGAAGACGCGCGGCCTATCCAATAGAATACCTTACGCAGCGTCAGTCTGGACCCGGCCGCCACCTTTGGGCAAACACTGTTTATGACAATTGCCAGCTTGCTAGAACCGATCACCGGAAAACCCGGCCCTGCCCGCCTCGATAGTGCCAGCGACTGGATGCAAGGGCGCACCATGTATGGCGGCGCATCTGCGCTGGTTGGCTTTACAATGGCGAAGCGTGCGTTTCCCGATCTGCCGCCGCTGCGCGCGGCTCAGGTTGGGTTTGTCGCGCCGCTGGGTGAGGAGATTGAGCTGTCAGCAGAAATTGTTCGGCAAGGGCGCAATGTCACGCAAATCAGAAGCGAAATTCACAGCGGCGGCAAAGTCGCTCTGACGGCGTTCTGGCTGTTCGCGGCGGAACGAGAAGCGAATGCGCTGCGCCCCGCCGATGCGCCGGAAAATTGGCCGGGTGCTCCTGAGAGCAGCGGTGTCGCGATGGCCGGTAAGGGGCCTAGCTTCATTCAAAACAATTTTGAAATCCGCTATGGCCAATCCAAGGAAGCCGATCACGGAGCCACGATCCGCCGCTGGGCGCGCTTAACTGAGGAACACGACCTTGATCCGGTCAGCAAGCTGGTATTGATGGGCGACGTCATGCCGCCGGGCGCCATGCGGATTATGCAGCGCATCGGACCGATCAGCTCGATCAATTGGTCGTTCAACGTGCTTGATGCCGCAACACAGTCAGAAGGCGGCTGGTATCTCGCAGAAAATGCGAGCCAACACGCCGATTCTGGCTATTCTTCAGAACGGTTGCGCATGTGGGACACAGAAGGCCGCCAAGTGATTGACGGCCTTCAATGTGTTGCAGTGTTTGGCTGAGATGAGGACTTAAACGTCTTCGAATTTAGGCGCGCGTTTCTGCATACCTGCCATCACCGCTTCCATTTGGTTTTTCGTGCGCATGATCGCGTGCTGCTCAACGCTTTCCTCAAGCAGGATCGCATCGGTATCCCGCTCCAGCATACCAGCCGATAGGCGCTTTGCACCGCGAATTGCATGCGGGTTGCGATTGGCAATGTCGGACGCGATGGCAGTCGCACGGGCAAGTGGATCATCATCAAGATAAGTCGCCAAACCGAGCGTCAGCGCCTCTGCACCGGAAAATTCGCGATTGGTATAGACCAGCTCGCGCAGCACATCATCGCGCACCAATCCGCGCCAAAGGGCATAGCCACCCATGTCAGGGACCAGCCCCCATTTCAGTTCCATAATCGCCATGCGCGTATCGGGATGCGCGATACGAATATCCGCTCCGCTTGCAATCTGAAGTCCGCCGCCAAAACACACGCCGTGCAGCGCGGCGATGACCGGCACTTGCAGCTTGCGCCACAGCATGGCGACTTGCTGAAACTTGTTGGAATTGCCGTAGGTCCGCTCTGTTAGATCGGGTTCATCGGCGCTGGGTGTGCGGCCAAAACTGGCAGTATCGAGCCCAGCACAAAAGGCGCGCCCCTCGCCTGATAAAACCACGACGCGCAGGCCCTCAGCCTGTTCGAGGACCTTGCCTGCTTCAATAATGCTCGTGAACATCTCTGGGTCCAGAGCGTTCATTTTGTCTCCGCGGGTAAAGCGGACTTGCGCAACGCCGTCTTCGCCCAAACGGATCGAAATGCGGTCATTGCCGGGCATCAATTGGGTTTCGGACATGCGGATTACCTCAAATTCTCAAATGGCCTTGGATGGCCTTGCTACAAACGAGGTCCAAATTTGGAGCAAGCCGGGTCGCAAGTCCAGCCGCTAAACGCCGGGGTCCAACCGAAAGCCGCTTGGGCCGGGCGGAGCGTCGAGGAAATATCCTCCCTCAGGATGGGTGGCGAGGATTGATGCGAGGCCAAACGGGGTCAGCTTGCCGCGTACCCGCGCGACGTGAACCGCGACGCTGTTGGTTTCGGGTTCGAAATCGATCCGCCAAACATCGACCAGCAATTGTTTCCGGGTCATCGGAACACCGGGCTGCTGTGCCAAACGCCAAAGCAGTTCAAATTCACGCGGATGAAACCCGAGCCAGCGGTCATCCACCCGCCCATCGCGGTGAAACAAATCGAGCGTTACTTCTCCTGCCTCACAAAACCGCGGGATCAACGCATCCCCGTCTGGAAACATGTTTGTTGCAGCAATTGAGTTCATAATTTGCCCCCAGCGCGCATCGAATAGACGGCGTCATGTGTTATAATGAGATGGTCGAGCAGCTCGATATCGACCGCCTTTGCAATAGTGTTCAACCGGCTGGTCGCATCAATATCACGCTGGCTTGGCCGGCATTCGCCCGACGGATGGTTGTGAGCGATGATAATACCCTTCGCATCAACCGAGAGCGCTTTTCCAAACACCTCACGCATTCGAACGGATAGGCTCCTTGCGCCTCCCTCACCCAAAGGGGCATCGCCCAAATAGGCACGGGCTTGATCCAGAAAGATGACGTGAAACCGCTCAAACCCATCCGCCGGCCGGAGCACCATGGCGCGCAGAAAATCAACCATCGCGCGCTGCCGCGCAACTGGCATTCCGCTTTTCTGAGACCGTGGTGCAAACGCAATCATTTGAGGTGATCCCGCCACGATGCCCGCGTGTTACCGAACGCCCCAGACGATAGGCCGGGACCTACCGAAGACGCAGTAAAGCTCAATGGCGATTGGCTGTTGCGCCAATCGCGATAGGGGCCATATTTGCGTTTGCGAAAACTGTGGCGGGTCAAGCCTACGGCCAGAAGTATCAGCTGAAACCAGCCTGGGCCGACCACCATTGTGATATAGGCCACGGGTGACACAGACTCGACCAAACCGCGCGTCAGATGCGCCGTCACAGCGAGCAATTGCATGGCTGCGATGCCCATCGTGAAATTGCGATTTGCGTTAAGCGCGATCAGGAACATAATCATGCACGCGGTCCCATCCAGTCCCGCATGGAAGAGATCAACCTCGGTCAAACTATAGCCTTGATCGAAGACCGCGTGATAAATCGCGTCTGCAACTTCAAACAGCAAGAGCCAGGTTAGCGCGACCGCTCGCTCCGGACCTCCGCCCCAGATTAATGCGGCAATGCAAATTGCCCAAGCAACGTAATCCTGAGCAATGAAGCGGAAGTTGGAAGTGAGCAGGTCGAGCATAACTGGTGGGTGCTTAGGCCACTGCTTCGCTGATTGGCTCAATTGACGCAGCGGCAATCTCGGTTGGAACTTCTTCACCGCCCATTGTCTCACGCGCAATTGTGCTGAGTTCGTCGTGAACTCGAAGCAGGCTGGTCGACATCGACATAGCTTGTGCTTCGGCCTGATTGAGACGCATCAATGCCCGCTGACCCATGTGAACTTCTACGCCTGGGTTCTGGCGAGCGGCGAGCATGGCCTGCTTCAGCCGGGCAAAGGCGATCATCGATTCATCGGCAAGCGCCTCGGCTTCGCGGATCAGTTTCTTTAGATTGTGTGCGTCGTTGAGAATGCGGTCGGTCATGTGAAGGGTCCTTTGAAACTCCACCTTGCCCGTTAGGAGAAGCCTTGTTCGTTTACCGGGACGGTCGCGCGTCCATCCAGCGCCTCGCTGATCGTCATTGCTGCAGTAACAGTAAGGACCACGGCAGCCAGAAAGCCAAACGCGATCCCCACGATCGCCGCGAGGCGGAACCAAACAGCGTGTTCACCGTCGAGCACCCGGGGCACGACCCGCGGTTCACCAGGACGCAACCAGGGCGCCTGATCCACCAAAGGCAAAACATCGCTCATCACGAGTTTGCCTGGATCGTTACCCCCCAATTCCTCAACGTTTTCCGGGTCCTGTGGGACCTGACTTTTGCTGTATGCAGTTTCGCTGTAGCCCTTCTTCTTCTCTTTATCGCTTTGATTTTCGGTTAGAATATCGTCATCGGCCTGCGGATTTTCTACACCCTTTTCGGCCCGGTGGCGCTCCACAAGCTCCCCGAGATTTTCGGCTTCATAGATATCCTTAAGGGCACGAATATGTTGATTGATGCGAGTCTCGGACACTCCGAGATCCTGCGCAATCATCTTGATCGGGACACGCCGATCGATTCGCTCCATCACAGCATGCTGTCGTTCCGTCAGCGGCCGCAAGGATGCGGAAGACATGACCACCCTCCTCTAATTCGTAAACTCGCTATACTAATGCTCTAATTGCGAGTTTGCTCCAACTTCTATTTGAAAAATTATATACTATGCGAAATTACGTATCACGCTGCTGGGCTATTGACTCCCAAAGATGACAGATACTTTTTCACATTTCGGGCGGCTTGCCTTAGCCTCTGCTCATTTTCCACCATAGCAATACGAACAAAGCCTTCGCCTTCTTCGCCGTAACCAACCCCTGGTGCCACAGCAACTTGGGCTTCGGTCAACAGTTGTTTGGAAAATTCAAGACTACCCATCTTTAGCAATGCTGGTGGGAGCGGCGCCCAAGCAAACATCGAAGCCGCTGGCGGTGGAATATCCCAACCCGCTCTGCCGAATGCCTCAACCATAACATCGCGCCGTTTTCGATAGAGATTGCGGTTTGATTCAACGATATCTTGCGGGCCATTTAGTGCTGCGCAAGCGGCGGCCTGAATGGGTGTGAATGCTCCATAATCGAGATAGGATTTCACCCGGGTCAATGCCGCGATCAGCCGCTTGTTCCCAACCGCAAAACCCATCCGCCAACCGGCCATTGAATAGGTCTTGCTCATGCTGGTGAATTCCACAGCAACGTCTTTCGCGCCCTTAACCTGCATGATCGAAGGCGTCGGATTACCGTCATAATACAGCTCAGAATAGGCGAGGTCTGACAGGACCCAGACCTTATTCTCGCGCGCCCACGCAACCAATCTTTCATAGAATGCCAGATCGACCGTTTCAGCGGTAGGGTTTGACGGATAACTCACCACCAACACACTGGGCCGCGGCACAGTGTAATTCATCGCGCTTTCTAGCGAGCGCCAATATTCTTCGTCCGGCGTTGTTGGCACCGCGCGGATTGTCGCACCTGCGATGATGAAACCAAATGTGTGGATCGGGTAGGATGGATTAGGTGCAAGCACCACGTCACCGGGCGCAGTGATTGCATTGGCAAGACTGCCCAGCCCTTCCTTTGACCCCATCGTCACGACAACTTCACTTTCAGGGTCGAGATCGACGCCGAATCGCCGTTCATAATAATTCGCTTGGGCCTTACGCAGCCCCGGAATGCCTTTTGATTGCGAATATCCATGCGCCGTCGGCTTGGCCGCGACCTCGCACAATTTGTCGATCACATGCTGCGGCGGCGGCTGATCGGGGTTGCCCATGCCGAGGTCGATAATATCTTGCCCAGCCTGCCGTGCCTCGTGCCGCATCGCGTTCACCTCCGCGATGACATAGGGGGGCAATCGCTTCATGCGGTAAAATTGTTCGTCCATTTCGATCCCGGGCCTGACTTGAGCGATCATTGTAATCGCCGTCCAACACGTAAGTTTAGGGCAATAACGGTCGATGTGAAGAGCCGTTTGGTCTAGACCCCCCAAGAGAATGAGCGAAGCCGGACGAAACTCGGTGATGAGATGCTCGATTGGCACAAGGAATAGCGTGAAAATGGCTGGCACGGACGGAAAAGAGACGGGCAATGGAGCAAGTTCAAACGCAGCGGCTGAGAACATCGCCGACGCCACCTCCTTTCTAGAGCAACAAGGCAAAGCCATGCAGGATATGTTCGCAAACGCGCTTTCCGGCGCCGCCCCCGGCGCAGACCGAACAAGCCCATTGTCGGGACTGCTTCCTAAAGGGATCGAAGCTGGCGATTTGGGCGAATGGGCCAAAGCCAGCGGCGAATTGCAGAAAATGTGGCTGGAATTTGTGACACATCAGGCCACGTCGGCGGCGAAAAATGCGTCCAAGGGTAAAAACCTGCTCGACCCGGCGCAGTGGCTCACGATGTCGCAAGGCATGATGAAACAACTGCCCAAGGGCAGCTTTGACGCACAAACGAAGCTCACTCAGGAATCGTTGCAATTGTGGAAGGGCGTGTTTGAGCAATTCGCCAGCAATGTTTCCGGTGCTGTTTCCGGCGCCAATTCGAATTCCGGAACAGAAGCCGGCGCGGAAGCAAGCACCGCGCACCTACCGCGCAAAGATCGGCGCTTCTCTGATCCGGCATGGAGCGAGCAACCCGCTTTTGCGCTGCTCCATCAAACGTATTTGATGCTGACGGACTATTTCCAACAAGCCGTAAGTTCGATGAACGGTCTCGATAAAGAGCACCGCAAACAGTTGAAATTCGCGGTCGGTGCTCTTTCCGAGGCGATGAGCCCAGACAATTTCCTGCTCACAAATCCTGTGGTGATGAAACGCACGGTGGAAACGCGCGGCCAAAACCTCGTGCGGGGTATGCGGCACCTCATCACCGATTTGAAACGCGGTCAGCTGACCCACACCGATCCCAACGCCTTTACTCTGGGCGAGAACCTGGCCGCGACGCCGGGCAAAGTGGTGCATGAGACACCGCTGTTCCAATTGTTGCAATACAGCCCGTCCACCAAAGACGTCTATGACGTGCCGCTGGTGATCTTTCCGCCGTGGATCAACCGGTTCTATATCCTCGATCTGACGCCGAAAAAGAGCTTTATCAAATGGGCGGTCGATCAAGGCATCACCGTTTTCGTCGTCAGCTGGAAATCGGCCGATGAAACGATGGGCGATATTGTATGGGACGATTATATCCGCGGTCAGATTGAGGCGATTGATCACGTCAGGGACCGGCTGAAAGTTCCGGCGGTGAATGCCATCGGATACTGCGTAGCGGGCACGACATTGGCGGCAACTTTGGCTGTGCTGACGAAACGCGGGCAAGCAGACAAGGTCAATAGCGCCACATTCTTCACCGCTCAGGTCGATTTTGAACGCAGCGGCGAATTGAAGCATTTCATCAAGGATGGGCACCTTGATATGATCGATAATCTTTCCCCTGATGGCTATCTTGATGGGCGCTATCTTGCGGCAACCTTCAACGCGCTGCGCGGCAAAGACCTGATCTGGAATTATGTCGTCAACAATTACCTGCTTGGCGAAGATTACCCGGCATTTGATCTGCTCCATTGGAACGGCGACGTCACCAATCTGCCGTCAAAATGGCACAACGATTATCTGCGCGACCTTTACCGAGACAACAAATTGGTCGTGCCAGATGCGATCGAAGCGGATGGGACAGCGATTGATCTGACGCAGGTAAAGACCCCCTCTTATGTGCAAGCCGGCCGCGAAGATCACATCGCGCCAGCCGAAAGCGTTTGGAGGCTCACCGATCATTTCGCCGGACCAATGGAATTTCTATTGGCCGGGTCTGGCCATATCGCCGGCGTGGTGAACCCGCCTGCTTCGAACAAATATCAATATTGGACCGGCGATAGCGACGCTGCCTCGCTTAACGCCTTTATCGATGGCGCAGAGGAACACCCGGGAAGTTGGTGGCCGCATTGGTTGAACTGGCTAGAAAGTCAGTCGGCAAAGCGCGTGCCTGCGACCGGGAAGCGCAAGCCGGGCGGGCGCGGGGATACAGTGCTGGGCGATGCTCCGGGAAGCTATGTGATGACCCGTTAGGTTCAAAAAAAATTGCGCGCCACGGCGATGAAACCGGTTATTTTCGATGAATTTCCGCACGTTAATCGCATTATTGTGCACTGCACAAAAACCTTGACTTCGCAACTGCAATCGCTATTTTGTGCACTGCAACATGAAGCGAGGACATTATGGCTGAAGCCAAGACGCAATCTAAAATCGACGCCGCTGCTGACAAGGCTTATGCCGAAGCCGCTGCGAAGACTGCACCTGTAGAAACTGCAAGCACCAAGACAGTCGCTAAGGCTGTTGAAGCCGACGCACCAAAGCCGACCGCCAAGGTCGCTGCCGTGAAAAAGGCGGTTGCTGCTCCTGCTAAGAAGGCTGCTCCTAAAGCGGCCGCGAAAAAGGCACCGGCTAAGAAAGCCGCGCCCGCTCGCAAGACTGCCGCGAAAAAGACGCCGGCAAAGAAAACTTCTGCTGTCAAAAAGCCAGCGGCCAAAAAGGCCGCCGCTAAGGCAGCTCCTAAATCTGTAAATTCTAACCCTGTTACGAAACTGAAGGATACCATCATGGCAACCGCAGAAAAAACCGATTTCGCAGCACAAGCCAAAGTAATGGCCGCTGACGTTCAAACCCGCGCAAAGACTGCTTATTCGAAAGCTGGCGTTTTCGCTGGTGAAGCTGGTGAATTCAACAAAGCCAACCTCGACGCAGTTGTCGAAAGCGGCAAAATCTTCTTCGACGGCGCGCAAACGCTTGTTCGTGCAAACGTTGAAACCGGCAAAACCGTTGTCGGCATCGTGACCGAAGACGCCAAGAAGGTTGCCGCTGTTAAGTCGCCAACCGAACTGGTTCAGCTTCAAGGTGAACTCGCTCGCCGTAACTTCGACGCAGTTGTGTCGTTTGGTTCGCAGCGCACCGAAGCTTGGGTCAAGCTTTACAACGATGCGTTCGCACCAATTTCGAACCGCGTTAGCGTTGCAACCGAGAAATTCTCGAAAGCTGCGTAAGCCATACGAATTTCTAAGCCGGGCCTCTCCTCTCTCTCCCTAACCCGGTTTATGAAAGCGCGCGAAAGCGCAGGAGCCGGATAGACCCAACGTGGTCTGTCCGGCTTCTTTACGTTTGATTGCACCTAATTATCATAGGCTGCGCGTTAAGGCTTTGCGCGCTATGCCGCACGAGACATCTTGCTTCCGCGCAAACGAATCCCATAATGGACCCTCATGGCCGACACATTCCCGATCTTGACCGACGATACCGCAGACGCGGCGCTGTTGCTGATACTTGCTGCCGGCGACGGTGACGAGGACAGCAACGAGGGCAGCAACGAGGGCGGCGAGGGCGACAAAGATAGCGGAGATGATGGTAGCGATACCGAAATTGGGATTGCGACCAAGACGCGGACCAAGCCAAAGAAGCCGAGCCAGTACAAAGTGCTGTTGCTGAACGACGACTATACCCCGATGGAATTTGTGGTGATGGTGCTGAAACGGTTCTTCAGCATGGATATTGAACAGGCGACGCGGGTCATGCTGCATGTCCATCAAAAGGGCGTCGGCATTTGCGGCGTCTTTTCATACGAAGTGGCCGAAACCAAAGTGAACCAGGTGATGGATTTTGCGGCACAAAACCAGCACCCGCTCCAATGCACACTTGAGAAAGCTTAGATCAGCCGCGTTTTTAAAAGCGCAGGATGCCGATGCGGCAACCGGGGCAATCGGGGCAATCGGGGCAACTTTACGGCGGTTGATCGGCCAATACGTTGATCAGCCAATACAATGCCACTCCCATCCCGGGCGGCGAAGGCAGCAGGTTTTGATGAATCCTCGTTTTTCGCAGCATCAACCGATTGCCGCGCCTCAGGGCATGACGCCGCAAAGATTTCACGCTAGGGCCATGTCAGGGCTTTAAATGCACCGAACCAACGGACTCCAAATGGCTACGGACCAGACGTGCTGAATTTCATTCCCAGCGTTGACCGCTATATTTTCCGGTTGGTGATCGTGCCGATGCTGGGGATTTTTGCGCTTGCAGCATCGTTATTGCTGCTCGAAAAAATGCTGCGCCTGTTTGATTTCGTCGCGGTCGAAGGCGGGCCGATTGGTGTCGTGTTTAAGATGCTCGGCGCTCTCATCCCGGAATATGCCAGTCTCGCGATCCCGCTCGGCCTACTCTTGGGCATTTTGCTGGCGTTCCGAAAATTGGCAACCTCTAGCGAACTCGATACGATGCGCGCGGTTGGCCTGTCCTATTGGCGCTTGCTGCGGGTGCCCTATGCGATCACCTTGGTGCTGGTCGCGGTCAATGTCGCGCTGGTGTTCTATATCCAACCGCTCAGCCGGTATTACTACGAAGAAATGGAATATGACCTGCGTTCCGGCGCACTTGGCGCATCGATTAAAGTGGGTGAGTTTACGACGCTTGCCGACCGGATGGCCTTGCGGATTGAGGCAAGCGAAGATGACGGCCAGCGCCTGATCGGGATCTATGCCCGCGTCGCCAACTCACGCGATCAGGTCCTGACCATCAGCGCACGCGAAGGGTCGTTTATGGCGACCAGAGACAATCCCGACACGATAATCCTGCGCCTGACCGAAGGGACCCTCATTCAAGACACGGGCAGCGAAACGCCGCGCGTTCTCTCCTTCAGTCGCCATGATCTGCCAATAGACCTGCCTGCGATTGAGCAATTCCGTTCCCGAGGTGAGGCGAGCCGGGAATATATATTGCCCGAATTGCTGCGGATCGGGTGGAGCGCAGGCGGCACTGAGGCCGAGCGCGACGCCAGCCAGGCAACATTCAATTACCGCATGGTTGAGGTTGTGATGATGCTGCTCTTGCCGCTTCTCGCAGTCGCCTTGGCGATCCCGCCCAAACGATCGACCAGTGCGCTGGGCGTGTTTGTCTCAATCGTCATGGTCGTCGCCTATCACAAGATCAATCAATATGGGGAGGACATCGCGACGCTTGGCCGGATTGATCCGATCGTCGCCTTGTGGGGGCCGTTTGTGATCTTCGCCGCGCTGATTGCGTGGATGTATTACCGCACCGCGCATGTGCCGGGCGGACAGGCTTTGGGCGCGTTGGAAACCATGTTCGCCAAACTGTCCAAACGCATCGGCAAAGTGTTCGCGCGGCGCAAACCGCCATCGCTGGTTGCCGATCAGGTTCCGGCGGAATAGACGGCAGAACAATTCATGCAGCTTGATTTCTTCCCCTCGCGCACGCTGACGCTTTATCTGGCGAAGCTGTTTATTGTGCGGATCTTTGCCGTTCTGGTGATGCTGGTGCTGGTGCTGCTTGCGCTTGATTTGCTGGGGTCCTCTGGCAAAATTCTTGAACCAGATGGCAATGGCCAAGCCGAAATCCTGCGCTATGCCGGGCTTAGGATACCGCAGCTTATTTCGCGGTTTTTGCCCTATTCGGTGCTGCTGGCGACGCTGATAACCTTGGTGACGCTCAATCAGAACAGCGAAGTTGTCGCAATGAAAGCCGCCGGACTGTCGGCGCATCAGGTCCTATCGCCGTTGCTGCTGACTGCGGCGGTTTTGGCGGTGGTTAGCTTTGGCTTTAACGAGAGGGTTGTGACCCGCGCCAATGCCTCTTTGAAAGCGTGGGACGCGGCCGATTACGGTCCAATCCCGCAAGCATCTGGCGCACGCTCCAATGTCTATCTGACCGATGGAACCAATATCCTCAGCGCCGCATCCCTAACGGGTGCAGGCGAAACGATTGAACTTACCAATGTCACATGGGACGCACGCGGCCCCGGCGGCATTGTGACAGAGCAAATTCGCGCGACGCGTGCCACCTATGCCGCGCCCGGTTGGCTGCTGGAAAGTCCGGTTCGGTTCGAAGTCGGCGGCGTTCAAATACAGGAATTGGAGCCAGTCGTCGTCGCAGAGAAACTGACGCCTGCCCAAATCGACCTGCAATCAATTGATACTGACGGGCAAAGCTTTTGGGAGCTGTATGAAACCATCAATGCCTTAGATGCCGCCGGGCGGCGCACGTCGGAAATGCGCGCCAAATGGTGGCATCGCATTTCTGGGCCGCTTTCCGCATTTCTAATGCCGCTGCTCGGGTCAATCGCGGCGTTTGGCCTCGCGCGCTCAGGCCAATTATTTATCCGCGCGATCATCGGCATGGCCTTGGGGTTCGCCTATTTTGTGGTCGATAATGCCGCCCTCGCAATGGGAAGTTTTGGCGGGTATCCGCCATTCTTGGCCGCATGGGCGCCGTTCTTCTTGTTCTTACTCGTTGGTGAAACAGTGCTTATCCGGACCGAGGAATGAAGCCCGCTAATTGGTCGCTCCGCCTTGCGAAGGTGGACGACGCGGACGCGATGCCAGCGATAGAGCGCGCGGCGGCGGAATTGTTTTTGGCTGACCCCGATCTCAAGGACTTCGATCCTGAGGACACATGGACGCCCGCCGAACTGAGGGCGATGATCCGCAAAGGGCATTGCCTCGTCAGTCATGTGGGCGGCGAGATGGCCGGCTTTCTCGTGAGCGAACCCTTCCGGCAGCGCGAATTGCACATTTGGGAGATGGATGTCCTGCCTCAATTCCAACAGCGCGGGATTGGTGCGGGGCTAATCCGTGCGGCGCAAATTGATGCGCGCAATTCCGGTTTTCGCGCGCTCACGCTGACAACGTTTCGCGATCTGCCTTGGAATGCACCGTTCTATGCCAGGCTTGGTTTTGAAGAAGTCACTGCGCTGGATGCGCATCCGCGCCTTGCTGGGGAATTGGCGGTTGAAGCCGATGATGGCCTGCCGATAGAGCGCCGCTGTGCGATGATCCATTTCCTTGATTGAGCGCGGGCCGCTATGGCTGGCTAGATCATCAGGAGAACCGGATCATGAGATACGCTGCTTTTTCTGGAAGGTTTGCCCTCTCCCTCTGCCTCTGCCTTGCGGCATGCAATAATGAGCCGGAGAGCGCCCCCGACATCGTTGACGCGATCCCTTTGGACGATGAGAGTGAAGGCGGCTTGGATGAGGGTAGCGAAGGAGGAGTAGAGGATATCGGCTCTGACACACCTGAACTGCCTGGCGCTCCATCAACAGCACCGACAAACACTAGGCAAAGTATGGAAAGCGGCAGCAACGCCGATGGCGGACGCGCCCCTGATCCTTCGCGGACGAAACTGATACCAGCAGATTGAGGTCAAGGCCGAAGCCCTAGCGGCGCACCATCGTACTGCGCGCGATCCGGCCGACCAAATGCAGCAGGCCCGGATGGTTGGCCCCGTCATAGGTCGACACTTGGCTCTCATCGCCGTCTGCCTTTGGTGCAAGCTCAGCCGCCAACCGGCGATGCGCCTCGGGTAGATCGTGATACGGCATCGACGGCATCAAATGGTGCAGAGCGTGATAACGCAGGCCAACCGGTGCCCATATTTCCCCAGCAAGCCCCGGCGGCGGGACATTGACGCTGTCGAGGAATTGCGCGGTTACCGTCATCGGATCGCCCTCATTCTCCCACAAATGCGCCACCAAAGTGCGCAGTTGATTGAGCAATGCAGTCACTGACAAGATAGCCAGAGCGATCAGCAGCGGCCGCCAGCCAATCACAAATGTGCTGGCGATCAAGGTTATCGCCCAAAAGCTCGCGCCCAGTTCTTGCCACAGCACACGTTTCGCAAAATCGCCGGACGGCGGTTTGCGCCGAAAATCGGGATTGATCGAAAGCGAGGAAAACCGCTCCCACGTGAATTTCCGAACCGCCCGAAACACTGCGCCGATCGGCACCAGCACGCCGAACCGCACAATCAAAGCTATCGGCGCAAGCAGAGCGACAATGACAAATAATGGCAGGCTCCACGGCTTCATCAGCGCGAGCGGCAAATATTCCGGGTCTTCTATTGTGCCATATTGCGTGCGCTTATGATGGATCACATGCACGCCTTCATACATGAAACTGGGCGTCAGCATCGGGATGCCGACCATCAGGTTCCAAGTGGTGCGAAAACCGGGCAAGGCGCCTTTGCGAATATGGGTCAGTTCGTGGATGAACATCAACGACCGGTAAAGCGCGAGCGAAGCGATGATCCCCGCGGCGATAGCAACAGCCAGAGAACCCGTCAGAATGGCGGTCGCAATCCCGGCATAGCCCACCAATGTGGAAAGCAGCATGTCTGCCCAATAAATGCGGCCTCGCGCCTCCCCCAGATCCTTCGTCAGATCACGGGCCGCGCGCAGCATATCCTTGTCATCTTCCGTCTGAAAATCAGCCCGCGTCGCGCGCTTTGCTACGCGCGGCGTAGAGGCGCGATTTGACGTGGAGGGGGCGATAGGTTGGTGCATGGTTTCAGATGGGGATGTCATAAATTTCGATTTCAGTGGTTTGCGCCTTACCGCATCTCAGGCGGTTTCGGCAAACGCGGACTATTGATGAGTGTGATCGCCTCACTTGCAACCAAGAGCCGAGCAGGACACAGACGGATCAAACAGACACATTAAACAGCCGATGATACGAAGAAAGCAGGCCGCTTCATGGATGCCCAAATAAGCATTGAGGAAATCTCAGACAAGAAGGGGCGCGCGCGCTTTGTCGATTTGGGCCGTGCCTTTGCACAGCGGACCGAAAATTCAGTGCCGCAATTGCGCAGCGAACAGTTAGAATTGGTCGACCCAGGCAAAAACCCATTCTTTGGTCACGCCCGCGCTCAGCTCTTCATCGCCCATAAAGATGGCCGGCCAGTAGGACGGATTTCCGCGCATATTGATGAACTGGCCTTGGAAATGCCTGCTGATCAGGGGTTTGGCCCCGGCACGGGCATGTTCGGATATTTCGATGCCGAAGATGAAAGCATCGCGGTCACATTGATTGAAACGGCGCAAAACTGGCTTCGCGCAGAAGGCATGACCCGCATCCTTGGCCCGATCTCGCTTTCGATTTGGGAAGAGCCCGGCTTGCTGGTGAAGGGGCAAGAACACAGTCCCGTAATTCTGATGGGCCACCATCCGGCGCATTATGCAGGCTGGATAGAGGCGGCAGGCTTTGTGCGCGCCAAGACGCTTTACACCTATAATCTCGACATCAGCGCACCCTTACCCCCGCTGGTTCAGCGAATTGCCCAATCGGCCGCGCGCAACACACGGATCAATGTCCGCCAAGTTCGCAAAAAAGATTGGGACGCAGATGCGGCAACCATCCTCAATATCCTCAATGATGCGTGGTCCGACAATTGGGGTTTTGTTCCTCTGACCCCAGCAGAGGTCGCCTATACCGGGGTGAAACTGAGACCGATCATTCACGAAGACCTATGTATGATCGCAGAGGTTGATGGGCGACCTGTCGCCTTCATGCTGACATTTCCAGACATCAATTACGTCCTCAAACGGATCAACGGCAAACTCTTCCCTTTTGGCTGGATTTCCATGCTGCGCTGGCTGCGCAAACCCAAAGATTCCGATATGCGTGTGCCGCTCATGGGCGTGTTGAAAGAATTTCAAAACTCGCGCATGGCGAGCCAATTGGCATTCTCGATGATCAACATTATCCGCGAAAATGCCGCCAGCAGACTGCAATCAGAACGCGGCGAGCTGGGCTGGGTTCTTGAGGATAATCAGGGGATGGTCGCCATTGCCGATACGATCGAAAGTTCGGTAAACCGCGAATATGCGATCTATGAAAAGCCGCTGACTTAATCCGGTAGTTTTGCGCCGTAATTTCCCATTTCGATATTGTTTCTGTCGAATGGGGAACACCGCGTTTGCCTGATCAAATCCGCAGCGGGGGCGACGCATCAAAATTGTGCCGCTATGGCCGCGACAGACACTATTTTACGCTATTTCATAAAGCGAATTGCAGGGGGAATTTATGTCACTGGGTCAACAAATCACAGCAGATCTTCCATTCTTGCGCCGCTATGCACGGGCGTTAACCGGCTCACAAACCACCGGGGACGCGTTCGTTAGGGCTACATTAGAGGCCGCATTGGCGGATGCCGATCTCAAAGCCTCACTCGGCGGCGGGCGCATTGCGCTTTATCAAGCGTTCAACAAAGTCTGGTCTAGCGCCTATCTGGATGTGGCTAACAGGCCCGACCAAGCGGGCGAACAACCGTCGAGCGAGCATGAAGCGGGAGCGCAAAACCGACTTGGCGCGATCACACCGCTGAACAGACAAGCATTGCTCCTCACCACGCTGGAGGATTTCACTGCGGCGCAAGCGGGGCAAATCATGGAATTGGACGCTGCGCAGGTCGAAAGCCTTGTTGAAGAAGCGGTGCAAGAAATTGACAAAGAGCAAGCGACTTCGGTGCTGATTATCGAGGATGAGCCGTTGATCTCGATGCAGCTTGAAGATCTGGTGACATCGCTGGGACACGACATTTGCGGCACCGCTGCGACCCGCACACAAGCATTGGAAGTGGTCGCCGGTAGTAAGCCGGGCTTGGTCTTGGCCGATATCCAATTGGCGGACGGTTCGTCGGGATTGGATGCGGTTGACGATATTCTTGCAATCGGCAGCGTGCCGGTGATTTTCATCACCGCCTATCCCGAACGCTTGCTAACCGGTGACCGGCCTGAGCCGACCTATCTGGTGACCAAACCGTTCCAGGAAAAGACCGTTCGCGCCGCTATCAGCCAAGCGCTGTTCTTTGGGTCCAGCCGCCCGCTGGACTAAGCGCCAACCAAACAGACGAGCACCGATAAATTATTCGAAAGACGGCCGAGCCTCGCGGATTTTGAAATCGCCGCGCATCCGAACAGGCACGCGCATCACACAGCGCACGCCGGTAGGAGGGAATTCCAGCTCGACGCGGTTCTTCAACTCATGGGCAACAATCTTCTGGATCAGTTCGGTTCCAAAGCCCCGCTTGCGTGTTTCGGAAACCACCGGTCCGCCTTCTTCAATCCACTCGACAACCGCCAATTCGTCGCCGCTTAAGTGCCAGCTGATCCGCGCGGTGCCATTGGCCGCGCTCAACGCGCCAAACGTTGCCGCATTGGTGGCCAGTTCATGGATCGCAAGTCCGAATGACAAGGCATCGTTGGGCGCGAGTTGAACCGGGGGCCCTTCGACAACCAAATTGGCGGAATGCTCCTCTACCAAATGCTGCGTTTCCGCTTGGATAACCGCCCTCATCGGCACAGTCCCCCATTCGGCTTCAGCGAGCAAATCATGCGTTGCCGACAAAGCTTGAATGCGGCCTTCTAAGCTGTCTGCAAAATTGTCGAGATCACTTGCTCGGCGGCGGGTCAGCGAAAGGATCGACAATACATTGGCGAGCGCATTCTTGACCCGGTGATTAAGCTCCCGGCTTAGAGTGTTGCGGATCGAATGCTGCTCTTCAAAGAACACCAGCCGCGCGCGATCCTCGATCGCCTGGCTCGCGAGCAACCGCAAAACCAACATCAACATACTCGCCAGCGCAAGACCCGCGACAAGCGTCACCATAGACAATGTGCCCATCGCCTTTGATCCCGTTGAATCGACGATCAGGACAAATTCGCGGTTGGCAATCTTGACCGGCTGTTCAAATCTATCCGTCCCCGCCGCACCTAGCGAGCGCGATACGACCAAATTGGCATCTTGCTCCGCGCCATCATACAATCTGACACCCAAGTCGCCGGGCGGCGCGCGCTCAATCGCTGCGTCGAGGAATTTGCCAGCATCGAAAGCGCTAAACACAAACCCTGCCAATTCGCGCGCTTGCGCCGCCGAACCGGGAACCGGTTTGTAGACCGGCATGAAGATAACGAAACCGGGCGTCTCGGCGACGCTTTCATTGGCCAGAATAATCTTGCCCGACGCGGTTGGCAAAACAGTCCGTTTGGCCTCATCCATCGCCGCTGCACGGACTGGCTCGGAATACATATCGAAGCCTAAAGCCTGTCGGTTGCGGCTCGTATCAGGCGAAAAATAGGTGACCGGCGCGACGCGGTCATCACCTTCTTGCGCCACCCGGCGGATATCGGGAAAACCCGGCTGACGAAGCCTCACTCTTTGTAAGAACGTATCAACCTCGTCGCTTTCTAGCGCAGTGGCCCAGCCGATTCCTTCTGCCCCGCGATAATGTTGATCAAGGCGGAGCTCATCGACAAATTGGTAGAAAGTTCGCGGATCAACCTCTTGCGTCGTCGAAAACAACGCCGCGCCCGCACGCAGATAGGAAGAGAAGCTGTTGCCGCGCCGGTCCAACGCCGATGCGATAGATCGGGCATATTCGCGCACTTCGCCCCGGCTGCGTTCCTGTGCGGTCTTTTCGATCCCATAGACGCTTAAGAACGTAATCGAGGCGATGATCAGGAACAGCGCAGCAGGCAAAGCTCGCGGAAACCTCAGCAGCCATCCGCGCACGAACCCGCCCGAACGAGAATCTTCGCTTGGGGTCAATTCGCTAGCTTGGGGGATAGTCTGCCCGTTAATTGCTTGATCTCCGAACTTTCAGGACCAAAATTATTAGATCCCTACGCACGGAACAAAAGACACGCTGCATCGTTCCCACTTTGCACCGCCAAACAAATCAGCACGGACGATTCTGTCCGATTGGTCAGTGCGATTGGGTTGTCCCGGCTTTCCTGCCGCGCGGCGCATTACGGGATAAGATGGGACTGGAACATGGCGTCCATGAGAAAAGCACAGAACAATGACAGCGAAAAAGCGCCGGCTTGGGCGAACGGCCTAAAGCAACTCTATGACGATGTAGTGGAGGAACCGCTACCTGATGCATTCAAGGATTTGTTGGCGCAGCTGGATTCAAGCGACGCCGCGCCTTCCGATGGCGCATCCACAGATAAGGGCGGATCATAATGGCTGATAAGCCAGCTCCCCCTGAACGCACTGCGTCTGAAAAGGCGGATTTTAAGCGTGAATTGACCGAGGTTGTTCCGCATCTGCGTGCCTTTGCGCGGGGCCTGTGCGGCCGTCCGGATATGGCCGACGATTTGGTGCAGGAAACCATGCTCAAAGCGTGGGCGGCACAGGCGCGGTTTGAACCGGGTACATCCATGCGCGCTTGGACCTTTGTGATCCTGCGCAACGCCTATCTCACCGATATGCGCCGCAACCGGTTTCGCGGCGAGTATGATGAAGGGGTCGCAGAACGCATTCTGACCGCCCCGGCTGGTCAAGAAGAACCGATCCACCTGTCCGATATGCACCGCGCTCTGCTGACCCTGCCGCCCGAACGGCGAGAGGCTCTGTTGCTCGTGGGTGCAGGCGGGTTCTCTTACGAAGAAGCGGCGGAGATTTGCGGATGCGCCATCGGCACAATCAAGAGCCGCGTTGGCCGCGCAAGGGCGACGTTGACGTCAATGTTGGAGGATGGCGACATTCCGCAGCGTTCGACCAAAGATGCCGTAGCACACCGCGCCATCCTGACCGAATTGGACCAAGTGGCCGCCGGCAACGGAATTGCCGCAGCCAAGAGCTAAATTCGCGCCTAAACAGGCGCGCGCTTGGCGAAGCGTCGCTGCGCTGCAATAATGCGGTAGGCAAACAGCATTGATCCGAAAATGAACAGCGAAGCACCTGAAAATCCCCCCCGCAGCGAAAGCGCTCGGCGCCGCAATCAACGGCGTCTGGTGCTGGCTGAACAAGAATTGCGACTGATGTCTGCGCTTGTCCTGCTGATCGGCGTTGGCCTGTTCCTAGCGCTGCCATTTGTGCTTTCGATCGGATCAGTGGTGTTTTTGCCGCTGGTGACAGCATTGCTGCTTACGATCTTACTTTCACCGTTGGCGGACCGGTTAGCAAAATTTGGCTTACCCAATGTGCTCGCTTCGTTGGGCGCGTTGGCGGTTTTTCTGGGCATTTTGCTGCTTTCCCTTGCATTGATCCTGCAACCGGCGCTCGCGCTGTTTGATGAGATACCGGAAATCGCCAGCCAAGTCGGCGCGCGCTTTGCCGAATTACGCGATGAATTTGCGTGGCTCGCGATTGCCAATGAAGAGCTTGCTAAATTGATGGGCGAAAGCGGCGCGCGCGAAGTGGTGCTGGCTACCCCCAGCCTGCTCGAAGAAATCGCCTTTGCAACGCCTAGCGTGGTGCTCGAAGTGTTGATCATGTTCTTGATGGCATTCTTCATGATCGAGGCGCGGGTGCGGCTGCGGCGACATTTGCTATTTGATCGGGCCAGTTTCGGATCAAGCGTCAAAGCCGCGCGTGTCATGCGCGAGGTTCAGGACCGCGTCGCCGCTTACATCATCACAGTCGGGCTGATTAACGCTGGCATCGGAGTGATCGTTGCGCTGGGCGCGTGGGCGCTGGGTGTGGATGCCCCGATCATGTGGGGCGGGTTAGCTGCGATCCTAAATTTCATCCCTTATGTTGGACCGCTCGCAATGACCGCTTTACTGGGATTGTTCGGCATCGGCACCGCGGAAACCGTATGGCTGGGTCTGATCCCTGCGGCGGCCTATATTGCCCTGCACACGGTGGAGGCGAATGTGCTCACCCCGTCGATCTTAGGCGCGCGTTTCACCATGAGCCCGGTGATGATCCTAATCGCATTGTCGTATTTTACATGGATCTGGGGCGTGCCGGGCGCGCTGCTTTCCGTGCCGATATTGCTGACACTGACGGCATTTTTCGACCATATTGGCCGGCCCAACCTTGTCGGTTTTATCTTTGGCGAACCCTTGTTCAAATCCGACGTGTTTGAACGCGGGCTAGAGGATGAACAAGCCGGGCCAGCAACTCGCTAAGGCGCCTTCGCTAATCCCGGCTGCGATCGACCGCGCTGACCACTGCGACATTCATCGTCACATTCGCCAATGTCCGCATGATGTCAGGGATCATCTCCACCGCCACCAACAGCACCAGCGGCTCTATCGGCACACCCATCGCCAAAGCGATCGGGCCGATCGACACAACAAAACTGATCGAGCCGGGAAGGCTGACCGATCCCACGCTAATGATCAACGCGACCAATATCCCTGCAATTGCCAAAGCGGGCGTTATCTCAACCCCAGCCAGCGCCGCGACATACAGCGCCACGGCCATATTCATCGCCGGGCTGGTCGCACGGAAAATCGCGACCGCTAACGGCAGGACAAATTCGCTGGTGCTGGAACGCAATTTCAGACGGCTCGCGCTGTCGAGCATTGCGGGGAGGCTGGCGAGCGAGCTTTGCGTGGACACCGCCACCGCCTGCGCAGGCAACATCGCCTTGGCAAAGCGCAGCGGGTTCATACCGCCCAGCGCCCATGCCAGCGCATAAGCCAGTACCAGAATAAATCCGCCCATCGCAGAGACGACCAAAATGTAATGCGCCAGCGCGGCAAACGCCCCGCCCCCGCTGCGCAGTCCCACTCCGAAAGCGAGCGCAAACACGCCGACCGGCGCGATCCACAACACCCAACCGATTATCAAGAGCATCGCATTGGCGAGCGCATGAAAGAAACCGAGCATCCGTTCACCTTGGCTGGCCGGAAGCCGCGTAATCGCAATTGCAAACAGCGCAAAAAATATGGTCAGCGGAAGCATATTCGTTTCCGCCGCCGCAGCGATAATATTGGGCGCCACAAGCGAGGCGAGAAAATCGAGAATGCCCGGAACTTCCTGCGCACCTTCTGGCAATTCGGCGAGGAAGCCGCTTGCGCTTTGCGGGATTGGGATGATTGTCAGAAGCCACGGCAACACCAAGGCGGTGAACAATCCGCCCGCGATCAGCACCCCAAACACCAGCGCCAAAAACCGCCGCGCCGCCGCGCCCGCGCGCGCCGCCTGAACCATTTGCGAAAGGCCCAGAACCAGCAATGCGGCAACCAGCGGAATAATCGTCATCTGCAACGCGCGCAGCCATAACGTACCCACCAGTCCCGCCGAAGACAGCAGCCAGTCGGGCAATTGCGCGCCTGAAAATAGCACACCCAAACCCAGCCCTAAGATCAGCGCAGAAAAGGTCGCGATCACTGGCAAACGGATCGTGACCAGCTCAAAGCTGCTTTCAATTTGCGGTATACCCGCTTGGCTCTCGCCGCTTTCCTCAGGATTGGTCAACATTTCGGTCCCATATGACGGCGCTCGCTCTTCCCTTCCGGCGTTAACCGCGTCAGAAGCCTCTGACAAATCAACACGCGGTTTCACAAGGTTTTAAGCAGGCATGACACGCAAATTCTTTGGCACTGACGGTATTCGCGGACGCACCAATGCAGGCGTGATGACCGCCGCAACCGCCATGCGCGTGGGGCAAGCGGCGGGTAATTATTTTGTACGCGGCGGACACCGACACAGAGTTGTGATCGGCAAAGACACCCGCCTGTCAGGCTATATGATGGAAAGCGCGCTGGTCGCGGGCTTTACCAGCGTGGGCATGGATGTGATTATGACCGGCCCGCTGCCGACACCCGCCATTGCGCTGCTCACCCGTGAAATGCGCGCAGATTTGGGTGTTATGATTTCCGCGAGCCACAATCTTTTCCCCGATAACGGGATCAAACTGTTCGGCCCTGATGGATTCAAACTGTCGGATGAGGTTGAGGCAGAGATAGAGGCTTTGCTCGATGTTGAGCCGCAGCTTGCTATGCCCGAGGGGATTGGCCGGGCCCGGCGAATTGAGGATGCGCGTGGGCGGTATATCCATGCGCTTAAACAATCGGTGTCCAATGAAGTCAGCTTTGACGGATTGAAGGTCGTTGTCGATTGCGCGCACGGAGCCGCTTATCAGGTTGCTCCGTCCGCCATCTGGGAATTGGGCGCGGAGGTTATCACGCTCGGCGTCGATCCCAACGGCACCAATATCAATGACGGCGTAGGTTCGACCGCAATCGAAGCGCTACAGGCGAAAGTCGTCGAAGAAGGCGCAGATATCGGCATTGCCTTGGACGGGGATGCCGACCGGCTGATCGTGGTCGATGAAAAGGGCGCGAAAGTTGACGGCGATCAGATCATGGCGCTGATCGCGACGCGGATGCATGAGAAGGGCGCTTTGACTGGCGGCGGCGTTGTCGCAACCGTCATGTCAAATCTGGGTCTGGAGCGGTATTTTGCGTCAATGGGCCTGACTTTGGAACGCACCAAAGTTGGCGACCGCTATGTGTTGGAACGGATGAAAGAAGGCGGCTTTAATATCGGCGGCGAACAATCGGGGCACATGATCTTGCTCGATCATGCGACCACAGGCGATGGTTCGGTTGCCGCCCTGCGGGTTCTCACCAGCTTGGTGCGCAGTCAAAAGCCCGCGAGCGAGATCTTGCATCTGTTTGATCCTGTGCCGCAGCTGCTCAAGAATGTCCGTTACGAAGGCGGCGCACCGCTGGAAAATGAAACCGTCAAATCGGTCATTGCTGAGGCAGAGGCTGAGTTGATCGGCAAAGGCCGCTTGGTCATCCGCCCTTCTGGCACAGAGCCTGTCATCCGCGTGATGGCAGAGGGAGACGATGCGCGCCAAGTCGAAGCCGTTGTGGACCGTGTGTGCGACGCCGTGCGCGCGGCGACCTAAGTCTGAAATAGGAAAACGCGATGCTAGAAATGCGACCCGATTGCGAACGCTGCGGCGCCGACCTGCCGGCAGAGGCATCCGGCGCATTCATTTGCAGCTTTGAATGCACGTTCTGCGCCTCTTGCGCAGAGGGGGCGGACGATATCTGCCCCAATTGCGGCGGAGAATTGATGGACCGGCCGGTGCGCGCTGCGGCGCTGCATGACAAATATCCGCCGAGCACGCAGCGCAAGTTCAAAGGATGAGCGAAGCCGAAGCCAAGCGTCCCCCGCGTATCCTGTCCATCGCCGGATCAGATTCCTCAGGCGGTGCGGGCATTCAGGCTGATATCAAAACGATCACCATGCTCGGCGGTTATGCCATGACCGCGATCACCACCGTAACCGCGCAAAACACCGTCGGTGTGCAAGCGATCGCGCCTATGTCAGGAACGGTTGTGGGTCAGCAGATCGCTGCGTGCATCAGCGATATTGGCGTGGACGCTGTGAAGATCGGAATGCTGCATGACGCCGATATTATCGAAAACACTGCCAAAGCTCTAACCGGCTTGAATGTCCCGATCGTGCTGGACCCGGTCATGGTTTCCACCAGCGGAGCCGCGTTGATCGATCCGCAGGCCATCATCGCGATGCGCGAAATGCTGTTTCCAATCGCGACTCTCATCACGCCGAACCTGCCCGAACTCGGCCATCTGATTGAACGCAACCTCACCACCAGCCAGCATCTGGCCGAAGCCGCCGAAGAATTGAGCGCGGCGACAGGCGCGGCTGTTCTGGCGAAAGGCGGACACACATCGGATCAACGGATCATCGACGTGCTGATCGTCCCCGGCGCAGAAGGCGCAGAGCGCGCGATACAATTTGACCATGCGCGGATCGACACGCCGCACACGCATGGCACCGGCTGCACCCTTTCAAGCGCCATTGCCACATTGCTCGCGCATGGTCAGCCGCTCGAACATGCCGTGCGTCTGGGCCGCAACTTTGTGTTACACGCCATAAAAGCCGCGCCCGGTTTTGGCGCAGGCAACGGTCCGTTGGGGCATTCTGCGGTGCGAAAACTCGATTAAACGGCTTAGCACCGCCGCTTTCGTTTAGCCCTCTAGTTCATAAAATTCAGAGATATGCGCCCACGCGTCTTCTGCCGTTTCGCACCAGCGGAACAGGTCGAGGTCCTTCTTCGCAATCGTGCCCTCTTCCGCAATCGCTTCGAAATCGACGACGCGGGTCCAGAAATCCTTGCCGAACAACAGGATCGGAATGGGTTTCATTTTGCCGGTTTGAATTAGCGTAAGCAGCTCGAAGAATTCATCGAACGTCCCGAACCCGCCCGGGAACACAGCCACCGCGCGTGCGCGCAGCAGAAAATGCATTTTACGCAGCGCGAAATAATGAAAGTTGAGCGACAGATACGGCGTCACATAGGGGTTTGGCGCCTGCTCATGCGGTAGGACGATATTCAGGCCAATACTCTCGCTGCCCGCATCGCTCGCGCCGCGATTGCCCGCTTCCATAATCGAAGGGCCGCCGCCAGTGGTGACGACGAATTGACGTTTTCCGTCTTCGATAATGGCCTTTTCAGAGACTAGCCGCGCGAGCTTGTACGCCTCTTCGTAATATTGCGCCTTTGCCGCCAGATTTGCAGCGACCTTTTGCTCGTATTCGTCGCCGTCTTTCGCCGCGTCGATTTTCGCCTGCGCTTGTTCTGGTGATGGGATACGGGCCGATCCGTACATCACCATAGTCGAACCAACGCGCGCCTCATCAAGCAGCATTTCTGGCTTTAACAGCTCAAGCTGAAACCGGACCGGACGCAATTCATCACGCAGAAGGAAATCATGATCGCGAAAGGCGAGCTTGTAAGCGGGATGCTCGGTCTGCGGTGTGACTTCGGGCGATTCGTCGGCGAACCGGCTTTCCTCGCCTGCGGGGTAAAACTTGCGGTCGGTGAGCCCGTGATCGGGATTTTTATCTGTCATACCGATCAAATAGGCGCGCCAGAGCATAGCGGCAAGTTGGCAAATGGCCGTTATCACTGGGAAAGTGGGTGCCGGCCATCTCACAAGCTCTAAGGCGCAAGCAAAGTAAGCGCGCAAAAGAACCGTACAGCGCGAGCTTGCTTGCCCTGACAGCGCCCCCCTGTTAGATTCCTATTCAGGTGCTGACGTCATATTTGCGATCAGTGAGATGAAAGATTAAATTATGGCGGAGAATATTCCGCCGGACGCACAGAAAAGTGCTGGTAAAAAACGGGGCGGCAAGTCCGGTAAAGTAGCCGATTTTCGCTACAAGCGCTCCCACCAGCCAGGCAAACGATCAGGCCCGAATAGCGCCAAAAAGGCGCGCGGCGGCTCTAAACAGGGCGAGCCCAACCACGGTCAGTCAGCTCAAAAAACCACTCCGATGGGCGCGCCGCGCAAAGGCGAAGCTTATGCGGCATTGGACCTCGGCACGAACAATTGCCGGCTGCTGATTGCGCGCCCTTCGGGTAAGGATTTTACCGTCATCGACGCATTTAGCCGGGTTGTGAAACTGGGCGAAGATTTGGCAACGACTGGGCGGCTTTCGGACGAGGCAATGGACCGCGCGCTGGGCGCATTGATGATCTGCGCCGACAAATTGCGCCGCCGCAATGTTCGCCTTGCGCGCTCTGTCGCGACCGAGGCCTGCCGCCGCGCCGCGAATGGCCCCGCCTTTATCGAACGGGTGCGGCAGGAAACCGGCATCGTACTCGACATAATCAGTGCGGAAGAAGAGGCCCGGCTGGCGGTACTGGGTTGTCATATCTTGTTGGAACATGGCGAAGGGCCAGCGGTCATCTTCGACATTGGCGGCGGCTCGACGGAATTGGTCCTGTTAGAACCGACCGGTAAAAACGGCCCTCGGGTGCCCCGCATCATCGATTGGCAGAGCGTCCCTTGGGGTGTGGTTTCGTTGACCGACACCGTTAAGCGCGAGGGAACCGGACGCGAGGCTCGCCTCGCCCGCTATGCCCGGATGCGCCAAGTCGTGTCTGACAGTTTCGCCCCCTTTGCAGAGCGAATTGCAGATGCCGCGAAATCCAATGACATCCGCCTGCTTGGGACCAGCGGCACGGTCACAACATTGGCCAGCCTGCATCTCGAATTGCCGCATTATGACCGCAAAGCAGTCGATGGATTGATCGTCCCTTCGCGTGCGATGCGCCGTATAAGCACCGATTTATCCGTCATGTCGCCTGATGAACGCAGCACTTTGCCTTGCATTGGGCAGGATCGCGCCGATTTAGTGGTGGCCGGATGCGCAATTTTGGAATCGATCCTCGACCTGTGGCCGGCGGAAAAGCTGGGCGTCGCGGATCGAGGTATTCGCGAAGGGATTTTGCGCAGCCTGATGGCAGCGGAGCGTCAAAGCGAGCGAAGTTTAAAAGCACTGCATGAAACCCGCTCAGGCGGAAACGAAGCCAAGGAAGGCGGCTGAACCGATGTCACGTTCTGGCAAAGATCCCGACCGCCGCGTAAAAACGGCGAAGAAACGCACGGCCTCGCAAGTACGCTGGTTGGAGCGGCAGCTTAACGATCCGTATGTGAAACAAGCAAAGGCGGACGGCTATCGCAGCCGCGCGGCCTATAAGCTGAAAGAGCTGGACGAACGCTTTAGCCTCATTCGCGGCTCAAAACGCATCGTCGATCTGGGTATTGCGCCGGGCGGATGGAGCCAAGTTGTGCGCGCCAAAGCGCCAAAGGCTGCAGTCGTCGGCATCGACCTCTTACCGACGGAACCCATTGACGGCGTTACTATATTCGAGATGGATTTCATGGACGATGGCGCGCCGGCCGCGTTGGAAGAGGCGTTGGGCGGTCCGCCTGACCTGGTCCTGTCAGATATGGCCGCGAACACGGTTGGGCATAAGCAAACCGATCACTTGCGGACAATGGCTCTGGTGGAAGCAGGCGCATGGTTCGCGACGGAGACTTTGGACAAAGGCGGCGCGTTTGTTGCCAAGGTTCTAGCAGGCGGCACCGATGTGGAACTCTTAAACCTGCTCAAGAAACACTTCACCAGCGTCAAACACGCCAAACCCCCGGCGAGCCGCAAGGGCTCATCCGAGTGGTATGTTGTCGCTCAGGGTTTCAAAGGGCGGCAAGACTAAGCCGCCCAAGCCGACAAACAGCTTATTCGCTGGCTTCTGCTGCTGCGGTTTCTTCTGATGTCGCCTCTGCGGCATCTTGTTCCGCTTCAACTTCTGCTTCTTCGCCAGCGACCGCTTCGTCTTCTTCGGCGGCGACGGCGACATATTCTGGAACAGGCAAGTTAGAGCCGTTCGCATTCATATAGAGCGCGACTGCTGCGCGGTCCTCGATGCTGGAAATGCCAGCAAAGCCCATCGCCGTCCCATCCATATAGCTGCGCGGATTGTTCAGCCATTCGTTCATTTCGTCCCAGCCCCATTGGCCGCCGAAATTCGACATCGCAGTTGAATAGCCATAGCCGGCGACACCGCCAACATTCGCGCCCATGATCCCGTGAAGGTTCGGTCCAACGCCATTCGCGCCGCCAGCTTCAATCGTGTGGCAAGCCGCGCATTTCGCAAACACACGCTCGCCAGCGGAAACATCAACGCCGTCCATATTGAGCGCTTCGCTCATGGTCATCTCGACCTTTTCGTCGCCGCCTTCTTCAACGCCTTCGATCACATAGCCCAGCGTGTCTGGTCGCTGCGGATCATTGCCGTGAAAAACCTTGCCTGCCACGATGGAGAGGCCAAGGCCCAGCCCGGCTGCGAATAGCACCCAGCCTGCTGCGGTGTTGAACATATCGCCTGAACCCGCGTCGGAGCCCTGGTCTGCGTCATGGTTGGTTGTGTCTGTCATCTTGGCGTCCCCTTAATGCCGCCCTCGTGCCCGTGCAAGGCGAAACGCATCACCAATTGGCGCACGAATTGCAAGCTTTCACTTTCGCTTTCGCACAGCAACACATTTTGGCCCCTTGCCGCCTAAGCGTGTGGGTTCTAGCAACACCCGCGATCATGCATAGCTTTCCCGAACCCGCTTTAGCCCTTGTCGACGATCTGCGCAAAGCCGCAGCGAACGATCCCGCGCGCGCCATCGCGTTCCAAGGATCGCCCGGCGCCAATTCACACAGAGCCGCAATGGAAGCACGCCCCGATGCGTTGCCCCTGCCATGCTTTAGTTTTGAAGATGCGCTCGATGCGGTGAAGGATGGCCGCGCCGGTCACGCGATCATCCCTATTGAAAACTCGCAGCATGGCCGGGTTGCTGACATTCATTTCTTGCTGCCCGAAAGCGGCCTTGCGATTGTTGGCGAATATTTCATGCCAATCCATCACGCGTTGATGGGCATTGGCCCGCGCGGGCCGAATGCGGTGTTCGAAGCGGCATACAGCCACCCGCAAGCGCTTGGCCAATCGCGAACATTCTTGCGCAAACGCGGTATTGTGCCGCTCAGCTATGCGGACACTGCGGGCGCAGCGGCGCATGTAAAAGAGCGCGGCGATCCAAAACTGGGCGCGATTGCTCCGGCGATTGCGGCGGAGCTTTACGGATTAGAGATCACCGAAGAAAATGTCGAAGACAGCGACGATAATATGACGCGGTTTGTGATTCTCGCGGATAAGCCAACCTTCTTGAAGGTGGAGCGAGATCAGCCAGCGATGACGACCTTCGTTTTCGAAGTGAAAAACATCCCGGCGGCTTTGTATAAAGCGATGGGCGGTTTCGCGACCAACGGCGTCAATATGACCAAATTGGAAAGCTATCAGCACGGCACCAGTTTTTCCGCGACGCGGTTTTACGCCGACATTATTGGTGTGCCGGGCGATCCGGCGGTGGACCGCGCTTTGGAAGAATGCGCGTTTCATTCCAAGGAATTGCGCGTGCTGGGCACCTATCCACAAGGCCGCAAGCGCGGCTGAGTTGCGATAAAATCCGGTGCGCAATCGCCAATCACCAGCGTCCCGTTTGGGCAATCGAATTGCGATGGCAAATTATTCCGAAAAATCAGGGCTGAATTGTGCCGTGAAGTGGTTGCGCCCTGCGCTGGGCCGTGCCACCAATGAGGCCGCATGACGAACGCTGTGCAAACCTTTCCGGCAGATACGGGGGCAACTGCCGATCCTCCACTTCCTCAAAGTTCTGTCGCACCTGGCGACAGCGCAGCAGAAGACGCGCCCGCCAATGTTCTGGAAAGCTGGCGCGAGATTCGCGACAACAGCGACATTCAATTCGAAGAAATTCAGATTGTCCCGCCGGAACCCTATGAGCCGGGCTGGTTCGAGAAAGCTCTAGCGGCTGTCTTTGATTTTCTTGGCGATCTGCTTGCTCCAATTGGCCAATTGCTCGGGATTTCATGGCCCGTGCTACAATGGATTTTACTCGCGCTCGTCATCGTATTCGTGCTGTATTTGCTGATCCGTACGATCGGGCCGCTAGCAGGGCGCAGCCGCAAATCCAGCGCGGCCACAAGCGAGCCGGAATGGCAGCCGGATCAGGCACAAAGCGCCGCTTTGTTAGAAGATGCCGACCGATTGGCGGCAGAGGGGCGCTTTGATGAGGCGACCCATTTGCTTCTCCGGCGCAGCGTCCGTCAGATTTCTGATGCCCGCCCCGATTGGGTCGACCCCTCCAGCACAGCGCGCGAATTGGCCGCTCTGCCTGCGCTTTCCGATGCGGCGCGATCTGCGTTTGCGACGATTTCGCAGCGGGTTGAACGCAGTCTATTCGCATTGCGGTCACTCGAACGCGCAGATTGGGAAGCCGCTCGGTCGGCCTATGCCAATTTTGCGTTGGCGCGCATTGAAGGGCGCGCGCAAAATACCGCTGTCGCAACCGGTCAAGGCATGAAGCGGAGGCGCGCCGTATGAGCGCGGTCGCAGTGACAGCAAGCCAAGCGCGCGGCGCATCACCGTTTAGCCGCGCAGGGATGCTCGCGGTGGTGCTAGTCGGTTTCGCCGCCTTTGTCGCCATGCTGTATTTCATCGGCATTGGCGACACCGGAGAGCAGGAGCGCGGCGGATCGGCGCATGCCTCGGCCAATGGCATCAACGGCTATTCCGGCCTCGTCCGCTTGCTCGAAGGGGAAGGTTATGATGTCGAGCGATCTCGCGGGCGCGAAGGTTTGGAAACGACAGATTTGCTGATCCTGACACCGCCGAAATTCACCGACCCAGAAGAATTCGCGACGATCCTGCAAAACCGCGAATATCTCGGCCCAACATTGGTGATCCTGCCCAAATGGAACGCGGGTACGCCGGACCAAGACAATGTCGCTGAAGAAGATGCAGACCGGATGCAAAGCGATTGGGTGACGCTGAACGGGGCAAATGCGGCGAGTTGGACCGAGGACCTGCCCGCCCCCTTCAAATTCACCAGCCAGACCGAAGAATTAGGGGACGACGAAACCGCCAATTGGAAAGGGCTGAACCGCTCCGGCATATTGCCGACTAGGGCGATCAATTATGCCGAAGAAGGATCGTCTTACGAGGCTGTTATAACCGATGCCGCCGGTCACATTCTGGCGCTTAATATCGTCGGCGAGGCAGGCACGGAATATTACGAAAACTCGCATTGGACGATGTTCGTCGTGGAACCCGATTTGATGAACAATTACGGCCTCGCCGATGCCACGCGCGCCGCCGCCGCCATCGCTCTGGTGCGAGAGGCGGGATATGGCGATATGAATTCGGTCACATTCGACATGACGCTCAATGGTTATGGCAGTTCGGTCAATTTGCTCACTTTGGCGTTTCAGCCGCCATTCCTTGCGGCGACATTGTGCCTGATGCTGGCGATGGTGATTGTGGGCTGGCGCGCGTTTTTGCGATTTGGCCCTGCGGTGGCCGCCTCTCAGGAAATCGCCTTTGGCAAACGGCGGCTCGTCAGCAATGGCGCAGGCCTGATTGTGCGCGCGCGGCGGCTGGGTCTGCTCGCGGTACCCTATGTTAGCCTGACCGAACGGCGTTTGGGCCGCGCTTTGGGGATCATACGGCCAGACGCGGACGCGATCGACCGTGCAATCGCCGTCCGTCTGCCGGGCGAAGAACCGTTTTCAAGCCGGGCCGAACGCCTGCGCGGCGCCAGCAAGCCGTCTGACATTTTGGACGCTGCGCGGGCGCTCAACGATCTCCACACCAAATTGACGCAAAAGCTCAAAGGGAACACCGCCACATGACCACTGATCCAACAAATCAGGCGCCTGCAAGCCCGGCTGCGCCTCCCGCCGCCGCTCCCGCCGCCGCTCCTACTGGCGCTCCGCCGCAAGAAATTGGCATGACGCTGGGCGAAGTGCGCAATCTAGCCAATGCGATCCGCGCTGAAGTCGCCAAAGCGATTGTCGGCCAAGATGCGATGATCGACCAATTGCTGGTGGCATTGGTGAGCCAAGGGCATGTCCTGCTCGAAGGGGCTCCGGGCACAGCGAAGACCTTCTTGGCGCAAGCATTTTCGACAGCACTCGGCCTTGATTTCGGGCGCATTCAATTCACGCCGGACCTATTGCCGGGCGATATTCTGGGTTCGAACCTCTTCAATTTCCAAACCAGCGAATTCACGCTGACGCGTGGGCCGATTTTTTGCGAATTGTTGCTGGCGGACGAAATCAACCGGACGCCGCCCAAGACACAGGCGGCCTTGTTGGAGGCGATGCAGGAACGCCGCGTAACATTGGACGGCGAAACGCACCAATTGCCGCCGCGCTTTATGGTGGTGGCGACGCAAAACCCGATTGAGAACCAAGGGGTTTACCCTCTGCCAGAGGCGCAGTTGGACCGGTTCTTGTTCAAACTGCTCGTGCAATATCCGAGCGAGGCCGAAGAGACGCGGATCGTCGCCAATTACGGCGCAAGGCAGGGGCCGCAGCGGCCAGCCGATTTGGGCGTAACGGCGGTGGCCAATGCCGATATGCTGGCAGCGGCAAGCGCGGCCTTGGACCATGTGACGGTCGCAGATGAGATTACCCAATATGTCGTACGACTGGTGCGCGCGACCCGCGAACATTCGGAATTGGCAGTGGGCGCATCGCCGCGGGCCGCAGTGATGCTCGCCAATGCGGCGCGGGCGCGGGCGGCCTTAGAAGGGCGCGCTTATGCAATTCCAGATGATGTGAAAGCCTTGGCCGTGCCGGTCTTGCGCCACCGCCTTACCTTGAGCCCAGCCGCAGAGATTGAAGGGCGCGATGTTGAGGCATTGGTCGCAGAATTGATCGAAGCAACCGAGGCACCGCGATAGGCTGATGCCCCGCATCTCACTTCCTCTAGTCCCAACCGAGCGTGCCGCGTGGATCATCGCGGGCTTTGCGCCAATTGCGTTGGTGATCGCGGCGATTTCCCCGCAATTGTGGGTGATCGCTCCGGTCGCGGCGGCGGCTCTGACCGTGCTGATCCTGCTCGACGGGTGGATGGCGGGGGCATGCGAGGAATGGCAGGTGATCGTGCCCGCCGATACAGAGGTCGGCCAACCGGCGCCGATTGACATCCATGCTCGCTTTGCGCGCGGAATAGTTAGCGGACCGGAAATTGCTCTGGAATTTGACCCGCGCCTTGCCCCCACAGGTAGAGCGAATGTTGCCTTGTATCGAGAGCCGGATACAGGCGCGCATAGCGGCAACGTCACCGTTCGCCCGGAACGGCGCGGCACAGCTACGATCTCGCATGCTTGGCTGCGGTGGAGCGGCCCGCTTGGTCTTGGTGCGCGGCAGACTTCGCGCGAGTTGGATCAGGAATTGCGCATTTGGCCGGATTTGTCACCGGTGCGATCAAAGGAATTGCAGACCTTTATGCGCGACGCGCAAACCGGCCTGATCGCGCGGCGTATTCGCGGCGAAGGGACACAGTTTGAATCGCTGTCGGAATATGAAGCCGGCATGGATCGCCGCCGGATCGATTGGAAAGCCAGCGCGCGCCACAACCATCTTTACGCGCGTGAAAATGAGAGCGAGCGTGACAATCAAATCGTCTTCGCTTTCGATTGCGGTCAGGCAATGTGCGAACCGGTGGACGGGATGCCGCGCATAGACCGGGCGGTGACGGCGGCACTGACATGTTCTTATGTCGCGCTTAAAGGCGGGGACCGGGTGTCGCTGTTTGGCTTTGCTCAGCGGCCGCAAGTTATGACGCCCTTCGTCAATGATAGCCGCGCCTTCCACCGCCTGCAAAGCGCCGCAGCAGCGCTCGATTATGACAGCGCCGAACCCAATTTCACTCTCGCTCTGGCGACGCTAACGGCGAAGCTAAAACGCCGCTCGCTCATCGTGTTGTTCTCTGATTTCACCGACGCCACGGCGGCAGAATTGATGATCGAAAGCATCGGACGGCTGGTCAACAAACATGTCGTTTTGTTCGTGACGATTGCCGATAGCGAGCTTGAAACCTTCATCGAAGAAGAGCCGAGCGATATCGCCACCCTCGCCCGCAGCGTCACCGCAGACACATTGCTGCATCAACGCAGCGTGGTCTTGCAACGATTGCGGCGGATGGGCGTCGATGTGATTGAGGCGCCGTATGAACATATTTCGTACCAGCTGATCGACCGATATTTCATGATCAAGAACAGCGAGGCGATCGGATGAGCACCGCCACACCGAGCCGCAAATTGTCATCATGGTTCAGCCGCGCAGAGATCGAAGCCCCCGCTGACATCGAAAGCGCCGCGCTGCGTTCCGACCGGTTCCGATTGGAGCGCGAGGAGGATTGGCGGCGGCTCGAAGAGATCGTGATCAGTATGGAAAAAGGCGGGCTGAGGCGGGTCAGTGATGACGATCTGCTGGCGCTGCCGACCTTGTACCGGACCGCCGCATCCAGCCTATCGGTGGCGCGCGAAACATCGCTCGACGCGGCGACGTTGCGCTATTTGGAAAGCCTGGTTCAGCGCGCGTGGTTTCAAGTTTACGGCCCGCGCAAAGGGTTCTTCAGCTGGTTTCGCGGGTTCATCTTTGGCGGATGGAGCCGCGCCGTGCGGGAAATCTGGCTCGACATCTGCATCGCCTTGTTTGTGATGGTTGCGGGCACGGTCGTGGGCTGGTTGCTCATTTTGCAAGACAGCGATTGGTTCTACCGTTTGGTGCCGATTGGCATGGCCGATACTCGTGTACCGGGCGCAAGCCGCGAGGAATTGCTGGCGACGCTCGATGTGGAACAAAACGCTGCTGGCCTCTCCACCTTCGCCGCCTATTTGTTCAGTAATAATGCCGGTGTTTGCATTCTCGCTTTTGCGCTCGGCTTTGCCTTTGGCATCCCTTCGCTCATGCTGCTGGTGCACAATATGGCCCTATTGGGCGCGATGCTGTGGCTGTTTGATGAAGCCGGCCTGCTCACCGAATTTTCCGCGTGGCTCAGCGTTCACGGTACGACAGAATTGTTCGGTATTTTGCTATCGGGCGCGGCGGGTTTGCATATCGGACGCTCCATGGCATTCCCCGGTGATCGCACCGTGCTAGAGGCCGCCTCGACCAGCGGGAAACGCGGCGCGGTTGTGATGGTTGGTGTGGTCATCATGATGGTGGTTGCCGCCTTGCTGGAGGCTTTCCCGCGCCAATTGGTCGAAGGGGCGCAAAGCCGGTTCATCATCGGCGGCACATTCCTCGCTTTCTGGCTCGCTTATTTCTTCCTCTATTTCCCAAAATCTGCGCGCGATGACCTTGAGGAGGCCGAGGCATGAGCGCGGCTGGGTCAATCGACAAGACCGACAAACGCAGGCGTATGCTGGTCACACCAGAGGGGATTGCGGTCCCCGTCACTATCGCCACACGCGGATCGCGGATTGGCGCATTGGTGCTCGATTTCTTGATTTTGGGCGGCGGGTTGCTGGCGATCCTGCTGTTCTTAGGCTTCGCCCTTGGCGGGGTAATCGATGAGGCCGCTAATGCCGCAAACGACACGGTTTCTGGCGCGGCGGAATTTGTAATAATTCTCTTGATCCTGACCATGTTTTTGGCGCGCTATGGCTATTTCCTCGGAATGGAACTTGGCCCGCGCGGGGCGACATTGGGCAAACGCGCATTGGGCATTCGGGTTGCGGCGCGGGGCGGCGGGCGGCTGACGCCAGAGGCAATTATCGCCCGCAATCTGCTGCGCGATATTGAACTGTTTATGCCGCTGATATTCCTATTGGTTGCGCCGACCGGGGCGAATGGCAGTTTCGGTTTCGCTGGGATGATTTGGTTTCTGATCTTCATGGCGTTTCCATTCTTTAACAAAGACGCGATGCGCGCGGGCGACGTGATTGCGGGCACATGGGTTGTGGATGCGCCGCGCACGAAACTGGCCGATGCTCTTTCGACGCAGGGTGCTGCGGTCGAAGGATCGAGCCACATTACAGGCGCGCGCTACAATTTCGGCGACGAAGAATTGGTGATTTACGGCGAGCATGAATTGCAAACGCTGGAACGGATGCTGCGAGAGGCTCAACCGGACGCTTTGGCGGCGGTCCATGCGACGATCTGCCGCAAAATTGGCTGGGATCCGGGCGCCGGGGATGAGCGGGCCTTTCTCGAAGCATTTTACGCACAATTGCGCGCAAAATTGGAAGGCGATATGCGCTTTGGCAAACGCAAGGCGGACAAATTCTCATGAGCGTTAACAGGCGCTCCTTCATAGGCGGTGCGCTCGCATCGGGCCTCGCTATCGGAGTCGGCGGCTGCATTCCGCCTGACCAAAGCCCAGCGGGACGGTTGGTCTCAACATTGCGCATCATAGAAGCGCAGGCAGGCGGCACATTGGGCGCCGAATTGCTGGAAGTGAATACAGGCCGATCCATCGGGCTGAACCAGACAAAGCGTTTTGGCCATTGCTCCTCTTTCAAAACCTCACTCGCCGCTATGGTGTTGGCGCGCGATGTCAGCGGCGAAGACAATGCGGATCGCGCAGTCACTTGGACGCAGAGCGATTTGCTGGGCTACTCCCAATTCACCACAGATCGATTGGCTAGCGGAGCGACGTTGCGCGAATTGGCCGAAGCCACGCAGAAATTTTCTGATAACACCGCCGCCAATATATTGTTGCGGGAAACCGGCGGACCGGCGGCGCTGACGGCGTTCTGGCGCTCTATTGGCGATAATGTCAGCCGCCTCGACCGGACAGAACCGGGGCTGAACAACGTCCCATCCGCCGAAATCCGCGACACAACCACAGCGCCAGCCATGGCGCGGACTGTGGCGAAACTGGCATTCGGCGATGTCTTGCCAGCGGCGCAGCGCGCTGTGCTGCGGCAATGGATGGCGGACACCGCCACGGGTGCAAAGCGGGTACGTGCCGGATTGCCAGAGGATTGGGCCTCAGGTGACAAAACCGGTACGTCACTATGGCCCGGCATGGGCAGCCTCTATGTCGATATCGGCTTCGTGGAATCCCCGGATCGCGGCCCCTTCACCTTCGCTGCCTATTTTCGCATGCGCGGGCAGTCGGATGGCATCGACCCAGCGGCTGAATTGGTGCTCGCTCGGGTCGGCGAAGTCCTCGCCAGTTTTGCTCAGAACCAGGACGTGTTTTCGTTCTAGTGGCAATCTGCTACTGACATCCCCGGCGACGCGCGCGGTAGGAGGGAATATGGAAAACACACTCAAATTCATCGCAGCGAGCCTGCCGCTGATATTCGCTTTCGCCTTTTTGGTGCCGCTGTTGGATCAGGGTATGCGGGCGCTGGGGATCGCGGCGCCATTTGGCCTTTCGACGTTAGTCTTAGCATTGATCGTCGGCGGTGCATGGGGCCTTTTTGCGCAAGTGACGGGCCGGTGGATATGAACGCGGCCTCATCCATCCTACCAGCGGATCTCTCCCAGGCATCAGACGCAGAGCTTAGGCGTCTTGAGCGCAAGATCGCGCGCAAACATTCAGGGATGTTTCCTTGGGTCCCGGTGATTTGGGCATTTGCCAATTTGGCCGCGTGGTTGTCGCTTTGGCCCCTGGTCTTTTCTGGCCTTTTGCCACTATGGGCAGCGTTCCCGATTGCGACCGTCAATATGGCGCTTGTTTATCTGCCCACGCACGAGGCGCAGCATGACATTATCGCACGTCCGGGCACGCGGCTGCGCTGGCTCAATGAACTGCTCGGGCACGCGACGACTTGGATGCTTGTGACCCCATTTCAGGTGTTCCGTGTCACCCATCTCGATCACCACCGGCACACCAATGACCCGGATCTGGACGTTGATATTGCGAGCAAAGCGGATGGCCCATGGCAGGCGATCTGGCACGCGATCAAAAACCGCCAACCCAATGCGGCACGCAATGATCACTACGCCGCGTCGTTGATGCGCAACAACCGTGAGGGGCTGATCGTTTTAGCGCTGGCGTATCGGCTGGCGTTTATCGCGATCCTCGGCGCGTTGGCGTGGAACGGTTATGCGCTAGAGGCGCTGCTGCTCTGGTGGCTGCCCATGCACATCGCGCTCACATATATTTCGTTTTTCCTATCATGGGCGCCGCATCATCCCGGCACGCATACGTCGCGCTACACCAATACGCGCAGCTGGCGGTCCAAGCTGGGCAATATCGGTTCGATGGGAATGCAATTCCACATCGTGCACCATCTGCACCCTTATATCCCGCTCACTCGGACCCCGGCAGCGTATCGCGAAATGCGCCCTATTCTTGAGGCGCGGGGATGCAGATTGGGCGAGAATTAGGCGGACCTATTCGCCTGCGAAGATCGCAACTTCGTTGACGCCATCGCTGGTCGCGCGGCCCCGGTACATGCCGCTGGTGTTGAAGCTGAAGATCGCATGACCCTCTGGCGTGACTAGGATCACGCCGCCGTCGCCGCCGAGCTGTGCCACGTCAGCCATTACGACATCAGCGACATACTGGGCTTCGTCCTCGCTCGCTAACCCTCGTCGAGTACAGGATTGAAAAATAGTCTGAAAATCCGAATTTTGGGGAGGGCACTCAGTATATTCCGGTCGCCCTATGTACCGCAACCGCGTGCAAATCTCCTGCGCCACACCAACGCGGATGAAATATTCCCCCCACCCGGTCGCTGACACAGCACAGCTGCGATTATCCGCATAAGTTCCCGCGCCAATCACCGGCGCATCGCCAATCCGGCCCCAGCGCTTGCCGGTCATGCCGCCGGTCGACGTGCCAGCCGCCATATTGCCGTCTTGGTCCAGCGCCACCGCGCCCACGGTCCCAAACTTGTGATCGACATCCAGTGCCGACAAGTTCCGTGTCCGCATTCGTTCCAGCGATTCCCGGCGGCGCTCAGTCGCGAACCATTCGGGCGGGGTCACTTCAAAGCCTTGCTCATCCGCAAATTGCTCTGCGCCTTCGCCCATCAGGAACACATGCGGGCTGTCTGTGCGCACTCGGTCCGCTAGCAAAATCGGATTTCGCACCGTCGTCACTCCCGTCACCGCGCCAGCGCTGCGGTCGCGGCCATCCATGATCGAAGCATCAAGTTCATTGCGCCCTTCCCACGTGAACACCGCCCCGCGGCCCGCATTAAACAGCGGATTATCCTCCATCGGCAAAATCGCCGCTTGGACCGCATCCATCGCGCTGCCGCCTTCTGCCAAAATCGCAGACCCAGCATCCAACGCCTCTTGCAACGCCGCCTCATACGCGGCGCGCTGATCCGGCGTCATCCGGTCGGGGTCCAGCGTCCCGGCACCGCCGTGAATGGCAATCGACCAACGCGGTTCGGCATCCTCATGCGTATCCGCATGGGCGGCGACTGGGACAATGGCGATGAGGCAGGCAAGAAATGCTGCAAGCTTGGAACTATTCATAACTTGCATGGCTAACGCATATCGGCGCAGGATGTCACCATATGAATTGCAACGCATTGAGAGAGATGAAAATGAGCACTTTCGGCAATCAGAGCGCCACAAACGACGTTTTGGCGGGCAAAGATTTGGGCGGCAAAACCGTTTTCATCACCGGCGGCAATTCTGGCCTCGGCCAAGAAACGGGCCGCGCGATGGCTGCGAAGGGCGCGCATATTGTGCTGGCCGGGCGCGACCAAGCAAAGCTCGACGAAGCTGCATCGGCCATTCGAGCGGATACGGGCAGCGAGAAAATTGACACAATCATTTGCGACCTGGGCGCGCTGGAGAGCGTGCGCGCCTGCGGATCAGAAGCGCGAGCCCGGTTCGAGAAAATCGACTTGCTGATCAACAATGCCGGGATCATGGCGACCCCTAAGGGAACGACCAGCGACGGGTTCGAAAGCCAATTTGGCACCAACCATCTGGGTCATTTCGTCCTGACGAGCCAGCTGATGCCGCTGGTGGAAAAGGGCAAAGACAAGCGGATCGTTAATCTGTCGAGCCGCGGCCACCATTTTGCGCCGGTCGATTTCGACGACCCTAATTTTGATGGGCGCGAATATCAGCCCTTCGTCAGCTACGGCCAATCGAAGACCGCCAATGTGCTGTTTTCGGTGGGGCTGGAGCAACGCTTTGCGGATCGCGGCGTGCATGCTTATGCCGTGCATCCGGGCGGTATTCAGACCAATCTGGGCCGCCACATGAGCGAAGAAATGCGGGCCGCTCTGGTTAAGAGCATAGAAGAGCGCGACAGCGATTTTGCATGGAAGACCATTCCGCAAGGGGCCGCGACATCGATTTGGGCCGCCACCGCGCCAGAATTAGAAGGGCAAGGCGGGGTATATTGCGAAGATTGTCATGTCGCTGAGATCGACAATGAAAGCGATAGCGGCGGCGTGCGCAGCTATGCCCTCGACACGGCAAACGCCGATGCATTGTGGGAATTGTCAGAACGCATGACCGGCGAAGTTTTCTCCGCCTAGGCCCGCTTTATTCGTTCAGAAATTCGCGGAACAATGCGAGCGTGTCCTTGGATTCGCGGCTAGGCACAACCAGCATGAAAACATGCGGCGCGCCTGCATATTCATAGAGTTTGGCATCAACGCCTGCACCGCGCAGCGTGCCTGCAAACTTGCGGGAATCGACGATGAAGAGATCATGCCCGCCGGTCCAGATACGCGTCGGCGGCAATAGCGCGAGATCCTCTGGCGAGGCATAGAGCGGGCTGCATTCGCCGCCCGCTGGATCGCGGTCACCCGCCCAAATCTTGCCTAGAACCCGCAGAGCGCCGATTTTCAACATGACGTCATGCGGCTCTATCGCGGCCATCGCAGGGTCAGCCATGGTCACATCCAGCCACGGCGCAAACAACGCCAATTTTCCCGGCTGTGCGCCCCCTGATTTGGCCAATCGCAGCGCCAAGGCAAGCGCCATGTGGGCGCCCGCGCTATCCCCGTTGAGGATGATTTTCGCCGGATCGTGCTCGCCTGCCAGCTTAGCAAAAGCGGCATCCGCGAGATCGTCCTGAACTGCGTGGGACACCTCTGGCACGAGATGATAGAGCGGGACGGTGATGCTGAGATTGCATTGATCGACCATCGCGCCGAGCATCGGCCAATGTTCCTTTGCCATCGGCAAGACAAACCCGCCGCCATGGAAATAGAGCATATGCCATTCACCCGGTCCCGATTTCGGGTGGAGCGTGATGACGTCCTGCCCTGCGGCCTGCCAACGCTCGACACGAAACCTGTTTTCAAATTTCTCAGGTAGGCGCGCATCACGCGGCGTTTTGCGATTGTCCAAAAACTCTGCGACATCGCTTTCGTGTTGCGGGAAAATCGGCTTGCGGTTTTTGATCACCCATTTGACCGCGCGCATGATTATGCTTGGTTTGGCACTGCGCACTTCGATTGATGTCTCGGTCAGCATCGGTAATCTCCCTAGCCGCAGAAACTGAACGAGCGGCGCGCCAAGTCAAGGATTGATGCCGGTCACGATCCCTTCTTGAAGCCACCGGCCCAGCATCCCGCCCGCCCGCATCGCGGCATCTTGGATCGCATCTTGTGTGGGTTCTGTATCACTTCCGATCAGAACTCCGATCAATTCGGCGTAAGTCGCACCGCCTTGCATAGCGGAGAAAGCGTCGGCGTGATCGGCTTCGGCTATGATAAAGGTCGGCCGTTCACCTTCGCGCCAGACAAGGCAGGATTGCGGTGCAGGAAGTTTGGGATCAGGGCGATCCGCGTTTTCCTCACCCAGCGCCTGCCACAAAGCCGTAAGATTGTGGCTGACCAATCGCGCTGCGGCGCGCGGCTGAAATGAAAGGCGCAGCCCGCCCCAATCCTCGTCCCCAAATGCCGCAGACGCCGCCGCAAAATCCTCCGGCGTCATCGGCGCGGAATTCGGCGCCGTTGCCAAATCAAGCATCGTCCATTCAAGCCAAGCCAGCTCAGCAACTTCGGGATTGCCGGTGAACATCTGCGCGCAGGTTTCATCAAAACCCGCGCCCGCTTCATCAATCGTCCAACCCGATGGCGGATGCTTGATTGCATGGTTCATGCTCGCCTGACGAAAGGCTTTTTCTCCGGCATAGCGCGCCGTGCGTTCATAGGTTTCAGCAAGCGCGCCCATCAGCGCGGATCGGTAATTGCCCCGGTACACGGCCAATCCGGCGGTCTGGCGATTGCTCCAGCCATCCGGCAAAGGCGCGCCTTCGTCTAGGATCGCGCGCAGAAACGCCTCTTGTCTTTCCGCAAGCGAGGCGGTCATACCTGCACCGGTTCGGACGCAGCGCCCGCGATCTGACCCGCAATGCCGCGCGCGCGTTCCAATTCGCTTAGCAGTTCGGGGAGCGGCGGGATGTGGTCATCACGCTCTATCATGGTTGCCGCCGGCTGCGGCAACATCGCCAGCGCCCGCTCATAGAGCGCCCACACACCATCGCTTACAGCGCGGTCATGTGTGTCGATGATGATGTCGCGTTCCGGTGTCGCTGGATCATGGCCCGCAAGGTGAATTTGGCGCACCCGGCCGAGCGGCAGGCCCGCCAGATATTCCTCCGCCGAAAAACCATGGTTCGCAGCCGATACATAAATATTATTCACGTCGAGCAGCAGATAACATCCCGTGCGCCGCGTCATCTCGGTCAGGAATTCCCATTCGCTAATGTCATCTTCTGGAAAAGTGAGGTAGCTTGATGGGTTTTCAAACAACATCGCGCGGCCCAGCACATTTTGTGCATGGTCGATATTACCGCACACCGCCTGCAACGCTTCTTCGGTTAGCGGCATCGGCAGCAGATCGTGCGAATTATGCGCGCTGGTTCGGGTCCAGCACAAATGGTCTGACACCCAGAGCGGATCAATGCGCCGCTCAAGCCTTTTTAACTTTGCCAGATATTCAGCATCCAGCCCGCCCGCCGATCCAATCGACAAGGATACGCCGTGGATGATGACCGGATACTTTTCGCGCACCTCTTCTAAAATGCGCAGCTGCCGCCCGCCTTCGATCATGTAATTTTCGCTGATCACTTCGACGAAATCGACGGGGACATCGCGCGTCAAAAAGTCATCGTAATGCGCGCGCCTCAGGCCAAGGCCAAAGCCGCCAAAAGGTTCAATCGGATCGTACTCTATTGCCATAATCGCATCCCTTAGCAGGGTTTTCTCAAATTGGATTGGCCCGCGCAAGCGGCGGCGTCACGATCACCATATGCGCCGGTTTAAGGGGGTTCGTGCGTAGCGCAGGGCGCGTTACAAAAATGCGCCTTTTCGGGGAAATGGCGAAGTTTTTGCCAAAAATGTAACCACCGGCCTCAGCTGTGCGAATGGGGGGATAGAGCCGGCCAACAACACCGGCCCCGAACAGACAAGTTTTTGGAGAATTGTCATGCAAGCCAAGTCAATCGCCGGGATCGCCGGTCTCGCACTCACCGCCAGCATCACTGCGGGCCTCGCGACCGCTCCTGTCTCTGCGCAAAGCACCAAAGAGAAATGTTACGGCGTATCGCTTGCCGGACAAAATGACTGCGCCGCAGGGCCGGGAACGAGCTGCGCCGGAACATCGACCCGCGATTATCAAGGGAATGCATGGAAGCTCGTCGACAAAGGCAGCTGCACCACTATCAATACACCTAAGGGCCGCGGTTCATTGACCCCGATCAACCGGTAGTCACAAAACGAACAATATTGCGGCGGGCGGCCTGTCAGGCAAATAGCAGGCCGCTTCCCCGATTTTTGAGGAGGAAATTATGAACGGAATTATGTCACTTTGGAATCGCATCACCGGCATGTTGTCGGGAACTGTGGTCGAGAGCATTGCGCTGCTTTTGACCCGCATTGCGCTTGCTGGAATTTTTTGGCGGTCGTATAAAACAAAGGTCGAAGAAGGCACATGGTTTACCATCAACGACACGCAATATTTTCTGTTTGAAAATGAGTTTACCGGTCTGCCGCTATCGGCGGATCTGGCGGTGCCCCTGACAACTTACGCTGAATTCCTGTTTCCGGTTCTGCTGGTGATCGGATTGTTCAGCCGCTTTTCCGCTGCTGCGCTGATGGTGATGGCGTTGGTCATTCAACTGTTTGTATTCCCAACCTGGGATCACTTCTTCGGATGGGACATCACCGTGCTTGCCCTTGGCGCGATCATTGTCAGCCGCGGTCCTGGCCTCTTCAGCCTTGATGCGATCCTTGGCCGTGTCACCGGCTCGAAAGCTGCGTAAGCATCTACAATGGTAGCTGACGAACCCACCCTTGCCCGCCTTATGGCAGCAACACAGAACGGCGATAAAGCCGCCGGTAATGTGTTGCTGACCGAGGTGGGCGTTTGGCTGGAAAGATATTTCCGCCGCCGGGTGCCGCCGCATTCGATCGATGATCTGGTGCAAGATGTGCTGATCGCGTTTTACACGAAACGTGCGACATGGGACCCGGCGCGCCCGTTCTTGCCGTGGCTGGCCGCGATTGCGCGTTATCGGTGGGTCGACCACCTGCGCAAAGTGTACAAGCACGACAGCAAGGAATTGATGGAAGATGACGCGGTAGAAGACAGCGAAGAAGAAGTTGTCCTAGCCCGCGTCAGTTTAGACCGATTATTCGGACAGATACCGGACAAGCAGGCCGAAGTGATCGAAATGGTAAAAATCAGCGGATTGTCGATCCGCGAAGCCGCAGAAAAAACCGGGCAGAGCGAAAGCTTAGTGAAAGTGAATATCCATCGGGGCCTCAAGAAATTGGCCTCTCTGGTTGAGAAAGCAGATTGAAATGACAGACCTCCCTCAAGACCCCTCAGATTCCGCGATGAGCAGAGATGATCTTATCGCCTCTCTCACTGAGGATCTGACCCCAATTAGGCGGGTTCGCCCTGTGGAAGGCATGGTCTTGATCGCCTTTGCGACGATCATTGCATCTGTGGCTTCGATCGCGGCCCATGAATGGTGGGACGGCCTGCTGACAGGCGACGCATCGGGCTATTTCATCATCACGCACGGCCTGCTGCTGGTGCTGGGTGCAGCAAGCACCGCGGCGTTGGTTAGCGGCGCCCTGCCGCGTGTTGGTGCGCGCGCCAATGCCCCGTTATGGAGCGCGATTATGCTCGGCATCTTGCCGCTGGGCGCGATCATCAACTTGCTATCGGGCAATGGTGATCACGCGCGTGAGGGGTTGAACGATCCCGCCGCTTACATGTGCACGACGGCGTCTTTGGCTGCTGGTGCTTTGGTACTCGTCGCGGCGGTTCTGTGGCTACGGCGCGGCGCGCCTGTATCGCTTGAACGATCCGGCTGGCTTGCGGGCCTTGCGGCGGGGTCACTTGGCACGCTGGCTTACGGCATCACCTGTCCGCTCGACACATTCTCGCATGTGGGATTGTGGCATGTTGCGCCGGTTGCGATTGGCGCAGTTGTGGGCCGATTGGTTGTCCCGCCCCTTATCCGCTGGTGATCCGCTGGTGATCCGCCGGCGATGTGGCCGTATGTTTTAGGTCGCAAAACCTCAGCTTTATCGCCATATGGGCCGCGTAGCATCATGCTGCGCGGCCCTTTGCGTAGGCTCCGCTTGGCAAGCGGCGCTTTTTGACACCGGGCCATGCAGCATCCGGTGATAGTCGTATGAGTAAGTCAGGTTTTACAGGAAACTGGTTAGTTAGATGAACGCAGTCCGTCCTTGGCGCACGATAGAACGCCGCAAATGCCGTCAGATCATGGTTGGCGATGTCCCGGTTGGCGGCGATGCGCCGATTACGGTGCAGACGATGACCAACACTCCGACAGAGGACGCAGTGGCGACGATCGACCAGATCCGCCGGTGCGAGGATGCCGGCGCGGACATCATCCGCGTGTCATGCCCAACCGAAGAAGCAACCGCAGCGTTTAGCAAAATCACCAAAGCATCGCGCATTCCCATCGTTGCCGACATTCATTTCCATTACAAACGCGCATTGGAAGCGGCCGATGGCGGCGCGGCCTGTCTGCGCATCAATCCCGGCAATATCGGTTCTGCACAACGGGTGGCAGAGGTCGTGCGCGCGGCGAAAGCCAATGGCTGCGCGATCCGTATCGGAGTGAACGCAGGCTCGCTGGAAAAAGACCTGCTGGAGAAATACGGCGAACCGTGTCCAGAGGCGCTGATCGAAAGCGCACTGGATCATATCAAACTGTTGCAGGATCACGATTTCCATGAATTCAAAGTCGCGGTGAAAGCAAGCGACGTGTTCCTGGGTGTGGCCGCCTATCACGGGCTGGCGGATGCCGTGGATTGCCCGCTGCATCTGGGCATCACAGAAGCTGGCGGCTTAATCGGCGGAACGGTCAAATCCTCGATCGGCATGGGTTCGCTGCTGTGGGCCGGCATTGGCGATACTATCCGCGTCTCGCTCTCGGCAGAGCCGGAGCAAGAGGTGAAGGTCGGCTATGAAATGCTGAAGTCACTGGGCCTGCGCACACGCGGCGTTCGCGTGGTGTCCTGCCCCAGCTGTTCTCGCCAAGGGTTTGATGTGATCCGCACAGTTGAGACGCTGGAAAAACGGCTTGAACATATCAAAACGCCAATGAGCCTGTCCGTGTTGGGCTGTGTGGTCAACGGCCCCGGAGAGGCGCGTGAAACCGACATTGGCCTGACAGGCGGCGGTGCGGGCAAGCACATGGTTTACCTGTCAGGCGTGAAAGCTCACGCGGTTGAGGACGAAGACACGCTCGAACACATTGTGAAGCTTGTGGAAGACAAAGCCGCCGCGATTGAAGCAGGCGATGCCGTGGCGTTTGATCCGCATTCGGCGGAGGCGGCAGAGTGATCCGCGCAATCGCATCTGGACTGCTCGCCGGACTGTTGCTGGTTGGCTGCGCCACCGTCGCCGATGTCTCTCATAGCGCGCATGATTACCCCGAAGCGCGCTCTTACGCCGTTAGCGAAGACCCCGGAGCAGATGTCGATGCCGCGCTGACGCGCGCTGCTGAGGGCGGCAAACGTGTGTTGTTGGTGATGGGCGCAAATTGGTGCCACGACAGCCGCGCGCTGGCGGGCTGGCTTGAGACAGAGCGCTTCGCAGCGCTGATTGAGAGCAAATATGAGCTGGTCTTCGTCAATGTCGGAATGCCGCAAACTGATGACGGCCATAATATCGCCATCGCTCAGCGTTTTGGATTGGAAGACCTGCCCGGCACGCCCAATCTGCTGGTCGTGACGGCTGAAGGTGAATTGGTGAACGCCGACACAGCGACCACTTGGCGCAACGCCGCCAGCCGCGAGGAAGAGGCGATCTATGATGAGCTGGTGATGTTGGCTGATAGCGCGCCTGTCGAAGCTGGCGAGTAAGGCAGCCTCACCCTGCTCCACGTCGTTCATCACGCCGATTACATGGCCCCGCAGCCCGCGCGCGGGACATTCAAGTTCGACAAATATTACCTCGTAATGGAAGAGCTGAGGCAGAGCGGCGCGGCGATCACCGAGCACGCACCGGAGCCGTGCCCGCGCGAATGGCTGGAGGCAGTGCATGACCCAGCCTATGTTGACGAGGTGTTCCGCGCCGAGGTTCCGCGCGACAAAGAACGCCGCATCGGCTTCCCCGTGACACAGCGTATTCGTGACCGTGTGCGCCACACCAATGGCGGCACATGGCTCGCGGCGAAACTGGCAATTCAGCATGGCTACGCCGCGAATAGCGCAGCCGGCAGCCACCACGCTCTGGCGGATACCGGCGCGGGATATTGCGTGTTCAACGACCTCGCCGTCGCGTCCAACCGCTTGATCGCGCAAGGGGATGCGGGGCGCATCTTGATTGTGGATTGCGATGTCCATCAAGGCGACGGCACCGCCAGCCTGACGGCGGTGCGCGAGGACATTTTTACGCTGTCTCTTCATGCGGAGAAGAACTTTCCCGTTCGAAAGGCTCGGTCAAATCTCGACATCGCCTTGCCCGACGGACTCGATGATGCAGGTTACATGGCGGCCTTGAGCAAGCACTTGCCTGCCGCCCTTGATGCCTTCGCTCCTGACTTTGTGTTCTATCAGGCCGGTGTCGACCCGCATGTGGATGACAAACTGGGCAGGCTGGCACTCACAGATGCCGGCTTGGTTCACCGCGACAGATATGTCATTCGCGAAGCGCGCAAACGCGGCCTGCCGATCGCGTCGGCATTGGGCGGCGGTTACGGCGATGATCAACGCGAAGTTGGCGCGCGCCATGCCCGCTCCATGATCGCAATGGCTGATGAAAATGCCAAGCCGTGATATCAACGCACTCAACGCACTCAACGCCGTGCCTTACGATTCGCAGCCAATCGGCTGGGCTGGCATCCGATCTTCAAGGAACCCGCACCTATGACCGCGCATGAAACAGACTACCTCATCGTTGGCGCTGGCGCGGTGGGATTGGCCTTTGCCGATACGCTGCTGGACGAAGATCCGAATTGCCACATCACCTTTGTCGACAAACATGCAAAACCAGGTGGGCACTGGAATGACGCCTATTCCTTCGTCGCGCTGCACCAGCCCAGCGCAACTTACGGCGTCAATTCGATGGAGATGTGCCCAGACCGTGTGGACGAACACGGGCACAATGCGGGCATGTATCCGCTCGCCAAACATGCGGAAATCTTAGCCTATTACAGCAAATTGATGACGGAGCGGATGATACCAAGCGGGCGCGTCGCTTACTTGCCGCTCACCGAATATCGCGGCCAAGACGGCGATACGCATAGCGCCCGCAGCATCCTATCCGGCGAAGAGCACAACTTTACCGTGCGGCGCAAATTGGTCGATGCGACGTGGTTCCAAACCTCTGTTCCATCCACCCACACACCCGCCTTTGATATTGCCGAAGGCACACGTTTTGCCGCGCCGGGCAAGCTGCCAGAGCTGTGGATGCAAGCGGACAATTTGCCGGATCACTATGTTGTGATCGGCGGGGGCAAAACCGCGATGGACACGGCCGTCTGGCTGCTGGAGGCGGGCGTTGCGCCTGAGAAAATCGATTGGGTGCGGCCACGTGACAGTTGGATGTTCAACCGCAAATTGCTGCAACCAGCACATCACCGGATCGAAGGGCTGATCCAGTTCCAAACCGATCTGGTCGAATGCGCCGCCACGTCGGAAACTGGCGATGAAATGTTTGAAAAACTGGATGAACGCGGCACGATGCTGCGGATTGATCCCGGCGTAACACCGCAAATGTTCCACTTCGCCGTGATCTCAGAGGCTGAGGTCGCACTGCTTGCCGCAATCAAGAATGTTCACCGGGGCAAACGCGTCACCGCGCTGGAGCCGGGCGCTATGCATTTTGGCGATTCTACGGCGGAATTGCCGCACAATACGCTGTTCATCGATTGCACGGCCAGAGCGGTTCCCTTCGATGCAAAGGGCAATACGCGGCCATTCTTTGAAGGTGACCGCATCACCCTTCAACTCGCCCAAGCGCCCTTCGTCCCCTACAGCGCCGCTCTCGCCGCTTTCCTAGAGGTGAATTTCGACAATGATATGGAGCGTAACAATCTCATACCGCCGGCACCTTTAACCGATTCAACCGCAACATACCCCTATGCGATCATGGCAAATTTGATGAGCACGGCGATCCTGTCTGGCAATGAAAAGACCAATGGCTTTAACGCCCGCTCGCGCCTGCACCCAACCGGGCCGGCCATCGCGCAGATGATAGCAGAGCAAGATCCACGCCTTGCCGAGCTTGCAAAAGTCGGCCCCGCGATCAAGGCGCATATGGCCGGTGTCATCAAATTGGGCATGGCGGCGAAAGCTATCCACGAAGCTGAGTAGAAACCCGTTCACGCAAACGCTAAGTTTGCGCTATTAGTATGGAAGACATGAACCGCCGCGATCTTATCAAAGGCACAATTGCCGCCAGCGCTGCTCTGACGCTGCCCGTCCTGCCGGCGAAACTCGCCGCGCAGCCGCGTGCCGGATCACCGCGCGACAGGGTGCTGTTCGATATTGCCAAACGCGAATTGGACCGCGCCGGGGATGCCATCTGGCGGCGCGATATTGTCGGGATTGCTGATTTCGGCGTGCATTCGGCTCAGCGGCGGTTTTACTTCGTCAATCTGGACCGCGAAGAAGTAAACCCGTTCCACGTCAGCCACGGCACGGGTTCTGACCCGGAACATGATGGCTGGCTCAATGATTATTCCAACACAGAAGGATCCAACGCGACCAGCCGCGGTGCCTATGTGACATGGGAATGGTATCAGGGGCGCTATGGCACTTCGGTGCGTCTTGGCGGGCTGGATTCAACCAATGATGCCGCCCTGCGCCGCTATATCGTGATGCACCGGGCTGCTTATGCAGAGCCATCACATATTGATCGCTGGGGACGGTTGGGCCGCTCCAATGGCTGCTTTGCTTTGGGCGAGGAACAGTTTCGGATTGCCCTGCTCAATCTGTCTGGCGGGCGGTTGCTGTTTGCCGACAGTCTTGGTTTGCAAGAAGATGGGCAAATGCTCACCCGCGATCAGCAATTGGCGGTTTTACAGCCGAATGAGCCAAGCGCGATGCAGAGGTATAATCCGGGAGTTTTTTAGGCGTGAAGTATCAGCCCGGATTTACCTATATCAGTGACCGTTTCGGACCGATCACATCAGCGCTTTTCCCAACAAGTGTGGCATCCGGTTTCATTGGGACGTTCATCTTGGTAGTCGTTTTGATCGCGGCATCCATCATCGACAACGAGTTGCAATTCCGATCGCTGGATGAGTTTGTATTGATGCTCATAGCCCTTGGCGCGGCGATCAGCCTTGGCACCATAGCTGGGACATTCATCGTCGCTTTTTATCTCGCCATATTCGGTTGGCCGGTCGCACTTCTTCTGGGTGAACAAATCAGACAGCCAATTGGTATGGCGGCAGCTATTCTTGCAGCAGTTACAGCAACACTTTTTGCGCTGTCTTGGGTGTGGGGGTGGTCATTCTTCGGTGGTCGACCATTCAGCTACGAAACTTTGATCCCCATCGTAGCCTTCGCGCTTCCCGCTTCGCTACTTTACCGCAAGCATGTCATCGATGCTCTCGATGAATCGAGTATTGCTTAAGCCGTATCGCGCGGGTCGTCCTCAATCACAATAACTTCATCATCGCTCTCGCCCGAACGGTTCTGAACGCGCGGTTGGTCCAAACTCGCCAGCACGGGCGCGTCGCGGTCATAGATGTCGTCAAAGGTGCGAAGCTCCCCCTCGATGTCGGTCGCCATCGTGAAATAGGTGATATAGGCGGGCATTTCCTTCGTGATCGGCACCTTGGTGTATTCGCCAGAAGTGGCAATCTCGACCGCTTCATCGCGGGTAGCGCCCCGGCCTAAGATCGCCATTGTGATCGCCAATTCCAGCGCGCGCTCTGTGCGGATACAGCCATGCGACAACGCGCGATTGGTATTCCCAAACAAGCCGCGTGACGGCGTATCATGGAAGAATATCGCGTGGGGATTGGGCATTTCCAACTTCATCCGGCCCAGCGAATTGCCCGGCCCCGGTTGCTGAACCACAGTGATGTAACCATTGGCGCCGCGCGTCCCGCGATAGCCATTGCGCCGCGCCCAAGCGGGATTTCCAAGCACACGCTCGCCCAGCCCTTCGCCCTGCACAATCGATTGCGGCACGGTCCATGTCGGGTTGAAGACCACGCCAGACACCATTTCAGCAAGCTGCGGCGTCGCGGTCCGGCCCGGCTTTCCTACGATGGTCCGATACGTGCTGATGATCCGGTCACCGACCGTCAGGCGCAGCTGATATTCGGGCACATTCGTAATCAAATATTGCGTACCCAAATCACGCGCCAGCCACCGCCAGCGGTCCATATTGGCGCGGATCAGTTTGCGTTTCGTTGTCTCGCTTTCCGGCGTGACGCTCAATTCTTCGCGGAGCCGCGCATAGTCTGGATGCGTCGGATGCAGTTTCGCCAAAGTGCCTGCGACATCGCCGCCCTCCAGCGCCTCTGACAGCAAATCACCGGTGCGGAAACGGTCACGGTCGGGATCGACCACAAACCACTGCTCGCGCGCATTGGCAGGTGTGCGGCCATCGCGGAAATCCTCAACCAACCACACGAAATTCTTAGACGCCAGCGCGCTTAGATCATCCGATGGCCCAGCCAAAACCGCCATCCGCAACGCGCCGAGATTATAGTCAGCAGGGTCCAGACCTTCGTCTGCGATCCCTTCGAGAACCGCAATCAATGAGGCGGCATTATCGGTGCTCCATTCCTGCACCAACGGTCCAGGAGGCGCGAGGTCGCCTTGCACCATTTCTTCGGAGATCATTTGCGGAAACGCTTCGTCGAAACTGGCATCTGCGGTTGCCGCCGTCGGCGCGGGCGCAGTTGCAGGCGCAGGCGCTTCGGCAGAGGCGGCGGCAGAGGCGGCGGCAGAACCGTCATCCTGTGCGAGCGCACCGCTCGCGATCAGTGCGGCTCCGGCTACTCCGGCCCCAAATGTGCTGACCCAATTGCGCATAACTGCTTTCCTATTCCGTTCGCCGCGCCGCAAAAGCGGCACGAACCGTATCTGTGTGAATATATCCCCGTTTGATCGTCACTATCAAGCATGTCGGCTGACCCTGTGATTAATCCTTGCCCTGATGCCGGCGAAACACTGCACAACCTATCGGCAAAGGCACAGTGACGGGGCAGCGCGGGCGCATTAGAGGATGCGGGCAATGCCTGGTCCCTCACCTTCTCCAACCTCTTCTTCCGCCGCCAGATTGCTGCCTTTTGCGGCGGCGGCGGCGGGTGTTGGCCTGTTGTCCTTGATGGATGCCTTTATGAAAGAAGGCGCGCTGGTGACCGGGGCCTACACAGCAACCGTCCTGCGCAGTTTGATGGGTGCATCCATGATCGCCCCGTTTTGGTTGTGGCTAAAGCGCGGTTGGCCGACGCGCGCAGTGTTAAAACTGCATCTGGAGCGCGGCATCATTTCTGCGTTCATGGCGCTCAGTTTCTTTTTCGCGCTCACCCGGTTGCCGTTAGCGGAAGCGATCGCGATCAGCTTTATCGCGCCGCTGATTGCGCTCTACCTGGCCCGCGTCCTGCTAGGCGAAGTCATTCAACCCAAAGCAATCTTCGCCAGTATTTTGGGGTTCTCGGGCACTTTGGTGATTGTCGGCGGGCGTATCGGCACAGGCGAAATGGATGCGGACACCGCCCTTGGCATCGCCGCGTTGCTTTTTTCGGCGGTGCTTTATGCTTATAATTTTATCGTGATCCGCCGTCAGGCTCAGCTCGCCGGGCCGTTGGAGATCGCCACATTCCACAGCGGGGTTGGCGGCATGGTGTTGCTGCTCTTCGCGCCATTTATGGGGTCTGTGCCGGTCCAAGAAGCGCTGCTCCCGATTGCCGCCGCTGCCTTGCTCACCGTGACAGGAGCGATGGCGATTGCTTGGGCCTATGCCCGCGCAGAAGCACAAGCGCTTGTCCCGATTGAATATTCAGGGTTTCTATGGGCGAGCCTGTTTGGCTGGGCTTTCTTCCGCGAAGCGGTCACGCTGCCGACATTGTTGGGCACCGCGCTCATCGTGACGGGGTGCTGGATGGCCACGCGAAAGCCAGCACGCAGACCGCCGGCTGAAACGTCATCACAGTAATAGAAAATGACCGGGGCAACGGGGGGTGGTGTTGTTGCCCCGGTCATTTCCACTTCTAACAAAGACAAAAGGGGCAGCTCGTGTCTTTGCCTGCAACCCGAAGTGGCTAGCTGCCGTCTGCCTGAACATTAATTTGAACGGCGGCTTCTGGCGATTGCTGACCGGCCTTCGCGCCGGCTGGATTCGAAAATACAAGGGCGGCACCGAAGCACACAAGCACGACCATGACAGCGCCAATGATGCCAGCGGTCAGACTTGCCTTCTTCGCCAAGATATCTTGGCTCATGTTATTTTGATTATGTTCCATGATGCGCGCCCCAATTCGATTTCCCCAACAAGGAGGGTTTCTGACACAGGTGACCGGGCGAGGTGAAGTAAACACTTGTAACGACTTAGCGCGGCTTTCGCGCAGCCCTTTCCGCAGTCAATTCGCTATCGCAATCGACTCGCAAAAACGGGACCGCCTCTTGACCTGAGAGGCACAGTCTAGCACTTGCCGGATCAGATATTCCGCCCGCGCATTGGGCCCACGACGCGCGGCCATTTTACAAGGATCACAGCCATAATGACTGCTATCGGCAAGGACACGCTCGCCACTCGTTCAACTCTTTCGGTGAACGGTACAGATTACGCCTATTACTCGCTCGCCAAGGCGGCTGAGCAGCTGGGTGATATCTCAAAACTTCCAAATTCGATGAAAGTGCTGCTGGAAAACCTGCTGCGCTTTGAAGATCAAGGCTTCACCGTTGGCCGCGAACATATCCAAGCGATCGTCGATTGGCAGAAGGACCCGTCCACCGGTAACGAAATTCAATACCGTCCTGCGCGCGTCCTACTCCAAGATTTCACCGGCGTGCCTTGCGTTGTTGACCTTGCCGCGATGCGCGATGCGATCAAAGAATTGGGCGGCGACACGCAGAAGATCAATCCGCAGGTTCCCGTGAACCTCGTCATTGATCACTCGGTCATGGTTGATGAATTTGGCCATCCAAAGGCGATGGAGCAGAACATGGCGCTCGAATATGAGCGCAATGCGGAGCGTTACGACTTCTTGAAATGGGGATCGAAGAGCTTTGAAAACTTCTCCGCTGTCCCTCCTGGCACCGGCATCTGCCACCAAGTGAACCTAGAGCACATTGCGCAAGGTATTTGGTCGAGCAAAGACGCCAATGGCGATTTGGTCGCTTATCCTGACACTTGCGTCGGCACAGACAGCCACACGACCATGATTAACGGCCTTGGCGTCCTTGGTTGGGGCGTTGGCGGGATCGAGGCCGAAGCCGCGATGCTGGGTCAGCCGATCTCTATGCTGATCCCAGAAGTTGTTGGCTTTAAACTAACCGGCGCGATGGCCGAGGGCGTGACCGCGACTGACCTTGTTCTGACATGTGTGCAAATGCTGCGCGAAGTCGGTGTTGTCGGGCGCTTTGTTGAATTTTATGGGCCGGGCGTTGCGACGCTCACGCTCGCTGATCGTGCGACGATCGCCAATATGGCACCGGAATATGGCGCGACTTGCGGCTTCTTTGGTATTGATGACAAAACCATCGATTACATGCGCCTCACCGGACGCAGCGAAGAAAACCTCGCTCTGGTTGAAGCCTATGCCAAAGAGCAAGGCATGTGGTTCGATCCGGCGCATGAGCCGGTCTTTACAAACACATTGTCGCTCGACGTTTCTTCGGTTGTGCCGAGCCTTGCCGGTCCAAAACGCCCGCAAGACCGCGTAATCCTTCCCGAAGTGGACGAGCTGTTCAACGGCGAGCTCGCCAGCGTTTACAACAAAACTGGCCCAGTGCGTACGCCAGTAGAAGGCAAAGACCACGACATTGGCGACGGCGACGTTGTAATCGCAGCCATCACCAGCTGCACCAACACATCCAACCCGGACGTGTTGATCGCCGCGGGTCTGGTGGCCAAAAAAGCCAATGAGCGCGGCATGAAGCCAAAACCTTGGGTGAAGACCAGCCTGGCTCCGGGCAGCCAGGTTGTGACAGACTACCTCGTTAAATCTGGCCTTCAGAGCGATCTGGACGCCATCGGTTTTGACCTAGTTGGCTATGGTTGCACCACCTGTATCGGTAATTCCGGTCCGCTGGCTGCGCCGATCAGCAAAGCGATCAACGGCCACGATATCGTCGCCGCGTCGGTCCTGTCGGGCAATCGCAATTTCGAAGGGCGCGTCTCGCAAGATGTGCGCGCAAACTTCCTCGCATCGCCTCCGCTTGTGGTCGCCTACGCATTGCTGGGCACGGTGACCAAAGACATCACAACAACCGCGCTTGGGCAAGACCAAGACGGCAATGACGTGATGCTCGCAGACCTTTGGCCAACCAACGCCGAAGTCGCCGAAAATCGCGCGGCCAATATCGACCGTTCGATGTTCGTGAACCGTTATGCCAATGTCTATGACGGTGATGAACATTGGCAGGCAATCACGGTTGAACCATCCGACACCTACCAATGGCGTGCCGGTTCGACCTATATCGCCAATCCGCCTTATTTTGAGGGCATGGATATGACCCCTGCGCCGGTAGAGGACATTGTCGATGCAAAACCGCTCGCGATCCTTGGCGATTCGGTAACCACCGATCACATCTCGCCGGCTGGCGCGATTAAAGAAGACAGCCCAGCTGGTTCCTACCTCAACGCCAATCAGGTCGCGAAGAAAGACTTCAACTCCTACGGCTCACGCCGCGGCAACCATGACGTGATGATGCGCGGCACATTTGCCAATATCCGCATCAAGAACGAAATGGTCCCCGGCGTCGAAGGCGGCGAGACCACGTATAATGGCGAGCAAATGCCAATTTACGACGCGGCGATGAAACACAAAGCCAACGGCACACCGCTCATGGTGTTTGGCGGCAAGGAATACGGCACCGGTTCGTCGCGCGATTGGGCGGCGAAGGGCACTATCTTGCTGGGCGTGCGCGCGGTTGTGGTGGAGAGCTTTGAACGCATTCACCGTTCCAACCTGGTCGGCATGGGTGTTCTGCCGCTGCAATTCAAAGACGGCGACACGCGTGACACATTGAACCTGTCATCGGATGACACGTTCAGCATCAAAGGACTGGCTAATCTGACGCCGGGTCAAGATGTTGAAATCGAAGCGACCCGCGCCGACGGCACGAGTTTCACCTTCACCGCATTGTGCCGGATCGATACCGCAAACGAAATGGAATATTACCGCAATGGCGGCATCCTCCATTACGTTCTGCGCAAGCTTGCGGCGTAAGGAAAGACGGTATGAACCGCGCGATACTGGTCCTTTCCTCTAGCTTGGCTCTGGCAATTGCTGCTTGTGCGCCGAGCGATGGCGGAAAGGACCAGAGCGCGTCCGGGCTGCCGAGCGGCTTTGAACTGACGGCGGCTCAAGAGAGTTCTGCGCCGGGCAATGCGCGCGATATGCAAGGCGAAATGGCCGTTGTTGATCTGACCAATGAAGAGCTTGAGCTTTTCATGGAGAGCGGTCACCTTCGTTTGATCGACGTGCGGACCTCTGAGGAAGTGGCTGAGGGGATGATCCCGGGTGCGCAGCACATCCCATTGGACGAATTCGACCCGGCCAATCTCGATCCCCGCACTGTTCAGGATGTTGTTCTGTATTGCCGCTCCGGTCGCCGTTCAGCGATTGCCGCGGAAAGGTTGGCTGCATTCACCGGCGAGCCCGCAATACATTTGGCGGACGGAATTATCGGCTGGAAAGAAGCGGGCCTAGAGACGGTTCTGCCCGCCGAATAGGCGTTCACCAACAAGTCATTGGGCGCACGGCAAACCTTCCGCATAGGAGGTTTCCATGAAACACATATCCGCGCTGTGTGCTGCTTCTTGCTTGACGCTTTGCACGCCTGTTTTTGCGCAGGAGGCTCAGCCGGATGGTCCGGCAGCACGGCTGCAAATCGACTATGATGCATTCCAGTTGATGACTGCAGAAGTGGCGATTTTACGCGCAGACCGCCTGTTGCCCAAGCCAGACTTCTTTGAAAGGGCTGGCGCGGATGGCGCACTTTTGCTCGACACTCGCTCCGCCGCGGCCTTTGCTGCGGGCCATATCGAAGGGGCGGTGAACTTGCCGTTTTCTGATTTCACCGAAAGCTCTCTTCGAGCGGTTATCGGCGATGATCAAAGCCGCGCCATCTACATCTATTGCAACAACAATTTCAGCGACGATGTCGTCCCGGTGCGAACAAAGCGAGCCCCGCTCGCGCTCAACATCCCGACTTTCATCAATTTGGTGGGTTATGGCTATGCCAATGTCTGGGAATTGGGTGAGACCATGCCGCTCGCAGATGTGAACTGGGTCAGCAGTCCTTTGCCCGAATAGCGAAAAGGGCGGCCCCCGCGATGGGAGCCGCCCTTTTTCTTACGCTTGCTTGCCCGTTTAGGCCGCGGCTTTTTCGTCTTCCGACTTCACGCCAAACTTGCGGCGACCCAAGATCGCTGCTGCGGCTAGGCCGAACAGGATCATCATTGGCGGTGCCGGAACATCGGTGCCGCCGCTGCTGCCGCTGCTCGATGAAGAGCTGGAGCTTGAGCTAGAAGATGAGCTCGAAGAAGACGTTGTCCCGCCGAAGCTCGAAGTGCCGCCCGAGGAGCTGGAGCTGCCCGAAGAGGAACCCGATGAAGAGCTGCTGCCGCCAAAGCTCGATGTTCCGCCAGAAGAGCTGCTCGATGAAGAGCTTGAGCTCGACGACGAGCTGGAGGTGGTTCCGCCAAAGCTTGTCGAACCGCCCGAGCTGCCGCTCGAAGAGCTGGAGCTAGAGGACGAACCCGAAGACGAAGTCGATCCGCCGAAGCTCGATGAACCGCCTGAGCTACCGCTCGAAGAGCTAGAGCTGGACCCGGACGAAGACGACGAACCGCCAAAGCTGGAGTTACCACCCGAGCTGGCCCCGCCGGACGAAGAGCTCGAAGACGAACTGCTCGACGAAGAGGATGAGCTGGTAGAGCTGCTCAGATTGCCCGAACTACCGCCGCTGGTCGCACCGCCCGAAGAGGTGTTGCCGCCAGAGCTAGAGCTGGAAGATGATGAGCTCGATGACGATGAACTGGACGAACCACCGCTGCCGCCGCCAGTCGTAGTGCCAGGGTAACCGCTGGTGCCGCCCGAAGTGTTGCCGCCGCTTGAGCCGCCGCTCGAAGAGCTGCTCGATGAAGAGCTTGAACTGGACGAAGACGAACTCGAACCGCCGCTTGTGTTGCCGCCCGACGTATTGCCGCCCGAAGAGCTGGAGCTGGATGAGCTGCTCGAAGACGAGGACGAGCTCGACGATGTAGAACCGCCGGTCGATCCGCCGGATGTGTTACCACCCGAAGTCGAACTTGAGCTGGACACATTGCCCGAAGTCGAGCTCGATACGTTCCCGGACGAAGAGCTAGAAACATTGCCTGATGACGAGCTGGACACATTGCCAGACGTTGTGCTGGAAACCGCGCCGGTTGAGCTGCTGACATTGCCGGAGCTGCTGGACACGTTGCCCGAAGAACTTGAGACGTTGCCCGAAGAGCTGGACACGTTGCCCGAAGAACTTGAGACGTTGCCCGAAGAACTGGAAACGTTGCCAGACGAGCTTGAAACCGCGCCAGTGGAACTGGACACTGCACCGGTGGAACTGGACACTGCACCGGTCGAACTCGAAACCGCACCGGTCGAGCTCGAAACCGCGCCGGTCGAGCTGCTGACCTGACCGGTTGAGCTCGATACATTGCCTGACGTGGTCGAGCTGGTGCTCGAAATCCCGCCAGTGCTCGACGAAACCTGTCCGGTCGAAGAACTGATCGAGCCTGTCGAAGAGGTCGAGGTTACGCCGCCCGTGGTCGAGGAAATCGTACCTGAACCGCCGGTGGTCGACGAAATCGTGCCCGAACCGCCAGTCGTCGACGAGATCGTGCCTGACGAAGTCGAATTGTCGATGTTGATATCGATATTGATACCGCCCGACGTGTTATCGCCGCCGGTCGTACCGCCCGAAGTGCTCGTGCTGCCGCCGCTCGTGCTAGAGCCGCCCGAACCACCCGAACCGCCGGAACCGCCGGAGCTGATGTCGCCCGAAGAACCGCCCGAAGTCGTTGTGGTCGTGGTAACCGACACATCGCCCGACGACGAACCGCCGCCGCCGAAGAAGCCGCCAAAGAAGCCGCCGCCGCCGCCGCCGAAGCCGCCGCCAAAACCGCCGCTACCGCCGACTACAACTGGCGATCCGCCAAAACCGCCGCCGCCGCGAATGGGCGGAAGCGGGGGAAGCGGTGCAGGTGCATAAGCGACTTGCGCGATTGGTGGGCATTCGGATGCGTCAATATATGCGCGCGTCGCACCGGCGGGCAGCGGTGCGGTTGCAGCAACAGTTCCGTATGCGCCAGCGCCAGGAGCACCGGCGGGCCCGATAGGTTGGCACTCAAGAGTGCGCTCTACGATCCGGCGACGGCGAAGCTCAGGTTCCGGCAAAGGCGGAAGATCGCGAGCTCGCGTATCCGTCTTCACATAAATGGGTTCCGCAATCGGCCGAGCGACCGGCTGAGCAATCGCCAGCGGCGCTGTCTCAACCAATTTGCCGTCCGCAGCCGTTGTGAACTGCGGATCGTCCGTCACCATTGGCTCGGCCACACGCACCGCACCGCCCGTCATGAGGGCGACACCAGCAGCGGTGGCAGAGAGCTTTGCTACAGCCAATTTGATCGACATGAGTTTCGAACCTTGTTTGCGTGTCTGGCTCGATGTGGCCCGCCCACACCTTCACCAATTCCAATGCTCTGATGGGATTGAAGAAGGGTGCACGGCAATGCGATTAACCACGTTTAGGGCCGCCTAACGCTGCGGAAGCCCACAAAACCGCCATATTTCAGGGGCGCTGTCCCGTTTTGACACCGAAACTGGACGCTTAGTTAGCCGTTTTGTCAGTCTATCGGTTCGTCCGGGCCACCAAACATGCTGGCTTGACCGGCAATGTTTGCCTGAGTCGGCCTTTGCATCTCCAAATGCTCCCACCCCGCATCGTTGAGCATCCGTCCGCGCTCTGTCCGCGCCAACAGGCCCAATTGGATGAGGTAAGGTTCGATCACCTCTTCGACGGTATCTTTCTGTTCGGCCAGTCCCGCCGCGAGCGCCGCCACGCCCACAGGGCCGCCTTTATATGTGGTTGCAATCATGGTGAGATAACGCCGATCCATGGCGTCTAGACCGAGCCGATCAATCTCCAACCGGGTGAGCGCATCATCAGCCATAGCGCGTGTGACGCGCCCGCCAGACACCCCGCCAATGCCGGCAACATGCGCAAAGTCGCGCACCCGGCGCAGCAAGCGGCCTGCGACCCTTGGCGTGCCGCGCGCGCGCCGCGCGATCTCGCGCACGCCTGATGCATCAATGTCGAGGCCAAGCAGCTTACTCGCGCGGGTCACCACCAGATCCAACTCGTCATGAGTGTAGAATTGCAACCGCACTGGAATACCAAACCGGTCGCGCAAAGGCGTGGTCAGCCTGCCCTGCCGCGTCGTCGCGCCCACCAGCGTAAACGGCGGCAAGTCGATCCGCACACTGCGCGCCGATGGCCCCTCGCCGATCATGATGTCGAGCGCACGGTCCTCCATCGCCGGATACAGCACTTCTTCGACGATAGGGTTCAGCCTGTGAATTTCGTCAATGAACAGCACATCATGCGGTTCAAGGTTAGTCAGCAGCGCGGCCAGATCGCCCGCTTTTGCGATCACCGGGCCGGATGTGGCGCGGAAACCTACGCCCAATTCGTTAGCTACAATCTGCGCCAGCGTCGTCTTGCCCAGCCCCGGCGGGCCGTGGAACAGCGTATGGTCCATCGCCTCCCCGCGCGACTTGGCGCTTTCGATGAAGACCCGCAAATTGTCGCGCGCGGCCTCTTGCCCGATAAACTCGCCAAGCGACTTGGGCCGCAGCGCGGTATCCGGGTCGCCGGGTTGGGCGTCGGGAGCGCTGAGAGGCGGATCAAGGTCAGTCATGGTCGTTCTGCCCGGCTCCCAAGATCGCAGCATCGATTGAGAAACGACCTGCGCCGCTCGCCGAAAAGTGCAAACCAAGTCCCACTAAGATTATTGCCGGCCACCACCCGCGAAAATCTTCGGCCCAGTGCACCATCACAACTGCAACGATGAAGTTGAAACAGATCAGCAAGCCCGCCCAGCGGGTTAGCAACCCAAGCACGAGCATCACGCCGCAAGCAAACTGTGCCCATACCGAAAGCGGGGCCAATATGGAGGGAGCTGCAAACCCAAATTGCCGAAGAAATTCGGTGAATTCTATCATGCGTTCGGCCGACGTAATATTGTCCCACGTCCCGTAAATCAGAAAAGTCCCGGTCAGCAACCTCAGCGCAAGCAAGGTTGCATCGTGGCCCTTTGCCATCCATTCCAGCATCCAAGGCGCGCGTGTTCGGGTCAAAACGGGTTCACCGTGTAGCCGTCCTGTTGCAGCAAGGCGTGGGCGGTCATGGCGGATAGTTCCATCTCTACGCCGTCGATCAGCTCATCCGCGCTGACCCCATTGGCCGCCGCGCTTTGGCCGCACACTATGAAGCGCACGCCGTAGTCGAGCATCGCGCGCAGCATCGCAGCCGATCCATTGTCGCCGCTCTCCACAAGGTCACGCACCGCGCCGCCATGCACGACCACCGCAATCTTGATCCGATCAGCGGGCACCCCAGCGGCAACATGCATATTGATGAACCGCGCCGCGCTCTCAAACTCGCGATTGCGCGCGCCCGAATCCGCTTTCTTCGCCACGTCAAACGCGATGGAGAAGCGCGCGAGGCTCGGCAGATCGTTTGCGCCCTCAACCGGAGCATGCGGGCCGAAATCCTCGAATACGGGGCCGGTGCTGAACGCGGACAGGTCTTGTGCAGCGACTGGCGCTCCAAGGACGAGTAGCGAGGCGATAAGTGCGATACGCATGGGTGTTTTCCTGTCAGTCAATATGCTCAACCTCTGCGTCTATCCGCAACCAAGGATGCTTGCGAGCCTCCCATACAGAATGGCGCGGTGGTGGGAAGCTGGGGTCACAGAACAGACCAACCGGGATGGCAATCGCGTCTGACATCGGCCCGCCTTGATACCAAACCGTCGACCCGCATACCGGGCAAAAGTGGTAACGTATCTCGCCTCCACCATCGCCAATTCGCACCCACTGCGCCGAATTACCCGATATGCTGACCTTGTCAGCCGGAAACCGCGCTTGCTCCCCAAATGGAGAGCCGCTGCGTTGCTGACATGCAAAGCAATGGCAGATCGACACCCTTATCGGCTCACCTTCGCAGGTCGCACTCAGCGCGCCGCAACGGCACGATGCCTTGCGCGTGACCATCACCCAGCAGCCTTCTTCAACGCAACCCGGATCAGATCGCCCTCGCCTGCCCCTTCGCCCAGTTCCGCTTGCGCCTTAGCGACGGCCTGCGCCGCAATCGCTGGTTTGAAGCCGAGATTCTCCAAAGCGCTCACGGCATCCGCATTTGCGCCGCCCGCTGGCATCGCCGCCGCCGCGCCGGCCATTCCGCCGCCGGGTAACGCGCCCGCCTTATCCTTCAACTCGTTGACGATCCGCCCGGCCAGTTTCGGCCCTACGCCGTTTGCCCGCGCCACACTCGCCGCATCGCCAGCCGCGCAGGCATCGCGCAATTCACCGGTCGACAGCGCCGACAGGATCGCAAGGCCAACCTTGCTGCCCACGCCCTGAACCTGTGTCAGCAACCGGAACCAGTCACGCTCTGCGCTTTCGGCAAAGCCGAGCAATCGCATGTCGTTCTCGCTCACCTGCAAATCGGTGTGGACCGTACACCCCTCACCCACTTCGCCCAGCGCCGCCAATGTCCGCGCCGAGCAATGGACGAGATAGCCCACGCCCTGCACATCCATGATGGCCCAATCCTCGCCCGTTTCGTCGAGCCGTCCTGACAGTTTGGCGATCATGTGTGCGCTTCCTTGAACATGGTTTGTTCTTGCCGCAGCTTGGCCGTGAATGCCAGCGGGTCCTGCCATTTGTCCGCAGCCCCGCCCTTGGCTTGGCACACCTGACACACCTGACACACTGCCCAGGGAAGGAAAACTCTCTGTCAAACCTCGCGACCTGATCGCGAAGCTCGGTCCGCACAGCGGGCCGCAAGCCCGGCCGAGCGCCCGCAGCGCCGCAGGCGCGAGGAAATCGCACCGCGGATGGGGTGCGCAAAGAAAAGGAGCCGGTTTTCATCACCCGCCGCTCATACTGCCGCACGCTGGTGTAGGAAAATCGCAAAGTTGTTGTCCGCAATCTCGACACTGCGCGTGCATTCGCTAAGGCTCGCCCTATGAGCTTCAACACTTTTGGGCGCGCATTGCGCTTTACGACATGGGGGGAAAGCCACGGGCCGGGCCTGGGCGTGGTTATCGACGGATGCCCGCCGGGATTGCGCCTGCGCGAAAAGGACATCCAACCATTCATGGATGCGCGCAAACCGGGCACCAGCAAATACACCACTCAGCGTAAAGAGGCCGATCAAGTTCGCATCTTGTCGGGCGTGTTCAGCGATGGCGATGGGCATCAGGTCACCACCGGCACGCCAATCCATTTGATGATCGAGAACACCGATCAACGCTCCAAAGACTATTCCGAGATCGCGCAAAGTTACCGGCCCGGCCATGCCGATTACACTTATGACGCGAAATACGGCATCCGCGATTATCGCGGCGGCGGGCGTTCTAGCGCGCGCGAGACGGCGGCGCGGGTTGCGGCCGGTGCGGTTGCACGGTTGATCATCCCAGAGGTGACGCTGACCACCTATGTTTGCGAATTGGGCGGCGACAAGATCGAACGCGACGCCATCAACGCCGATGAAATCGCCAACAACCCGTTTTTCTGCCCCGACAGCTGGGCTGCGACGCGGTGGGAAAAACTGGTCGATGATGCACGCAAGGGCGGATCGTCTTTGGGCGCGGTGGTTGAATGCGTGGCAACCGGAGTGCCCGCCGGATGGGGCGCGCCGGTCTATGCGAAACTTGATAGCGAGCTTGCATCGGCGATGATGAGCATCAATGCGACCAAAGGCATGGAAATAGGCGACGGTTTCGAAGCCGCGCGGCTGACCGGCGAACAAAACGCCGACGCCATGTCTCCGGGCAAAGATGGCAATCCAGACTATGCCAGCAATCACGCAGGCGGCACCGCTGGCGGCATTTCCACCGGGCAACCGGTTGTGTGCCGTGTCGCGTTTAAACCGACCTCTTCGATTCTGACGCCGGTCCCTTCGATAAATTCCAAGGGCGAGGCGACGCAGGTCCGCACCAAAGGCCGCCACGACCCCTGTGTCGGCATTCGCGGTACGCCTGTGGTGGAGGCGATGATGGCGCTGGTTCTGGCGGATCAGAAATTGCTGCACCGAATGCAAATCGGCGGCTAGGTTGGAACGCAGATCGGTAAGGCCCGCGCAATATCAACGACGCGCTCACCGCTCTGCCCACCAGTCTGCTAACCACCCTGCCAACAACCCAGTGATCGACTCACTCAATCAATAAACGCGTATTAATCGATTGGACTGATTAGTGCGCATGTATCATTCTGTTGTCATCATGCTCGGCTAATTCCGAGCCTCACACACCCTAGGAGATTTAAGATGGATGCGAAGACAGGCGAAATGAGCGGCGGTTGCCCCTTTAGCGGCGATGCGGGAACACGCTCACTGTTGGGCCGGACCAATAAGGATTGGTGGCCTGAGGCAACGCAGCTCGATATTCTGACTGAGGAAGGCAAAAGCGCCAATCCTTATGGCGAAGATTTTGATTACCCCGCCGCTTTCAACACGATTGATTATTCTGCGCTGAAAGCTGACCTGACCGCGCTGATGACCGATGATCAGCCATGGTGGCCTGCCGATTATGGCCATTATGGCCCGTTCTTCATCCGTATGACATGGCATGCCGCCGGTACATACCGCACAGGCGATGGCCGCGGCGGCGCGGGCAGCGGGCAACAACGTTTTGCACCGCTCAACAGCTGGCCTGACAATGGCAATCTCGACAAAGCGCGCCGCCTGCTTTGGCCGATCAAACAGAAATACGGCAAAGCCATTAGCTGGGCCGATCTGTTGGTGCTCGCCGGCAATGTCGCGATTGAAAGCATGGGCGGCCCGGTCTTTGGCTTCGGCGGCGGCCGCGCCGACGTTTATGAACCAGAAAATGTCTATTGGGGCACAGAAAGCCTGTGGGTCGATACGGGCGCAGAAACCCGCATTCAGCCCGATTCTGACATGGCGCTCGAAAACCCATTGGCCGCGATCCAGATGGGTCTGATCTACGTCAATCCAGAAGGGCCCGGCGGCGTTGCCGATCCATTGCTGAGCGCGCGCGACATGCGCGAAACCTTTGCGCGGATGGCGATGAATGACGAGGAAACCGTTGCCCTCACGGCGGGCGGCCACGCCTTTGGTAAGGCCCACGGTGCGGCACCATCGGACACGTTTGGCGGCGCTCCAGAAGGCGAAACGCTTCAAAACCAAGCGATGGGCTGGCTGACCGATCAAGAAGAGATCACAGCGGGCAACATCACCACGTCCGGCATCGAAGGCGCATGGTCGAACAACCCAACCAGTTGGAGCCACGATTATTTCCGCATCCTGTTCAAATATGATTTTGAACTGGTCCACTCACCGGCAGGCGCGCAGCAATGGACGCCGATCAACCCGGATGAAGCCGACATGGCCCCTGATGCGCGCGATGCATCAAAGAAGGTGCCAACCATGATGACCACCGCCGATATGGCGCTCAAAATGGACCCGGAATATCGCAAGATTTCGGAGCGGTTCTTGGCCAACCCTGAACAATTGGATGACGCTTTTGCGCGTGCATGGTTCAAATTGTGCCACCGCGATATGGGACCGAAAGCCCGGTATCACGGGCCAGAAGTTCCTGAAGAAACGCTGATCTGGATGGACCCTGTTCCCGCGGGTTCCGTGCCTTCGGACGCAGAAGTATCGCGTTTCAAAACCGCGATCCTTTCCAGCGGCCTTTCAGTCAGCGAACTGGTCAAAGCGGCATGGGCGTCTGCTTCGACCTATCGCAACACCGATCACCGCGGCGGCGCGAATGGCGCGCGCGTCACTCAGGCTCCGCAAAATGGCTGGGCTGCGAATGATCCCGATGAGCTGGCAAAAGTGCTCCGCGTGATTGGCGAACATCGCGGCGAATTGTCGATGGCAGATGCGATCGTTCTGGCGGGTTCGGCGGCTGTTGAGAAAGCAGCAGCGGATGCCGGTCACAACGTCACCGTCCCGTTCACTGGCGGGCGCGGCGATTGCGCCGATGAGCACACCGATAGCGAGAGCTTCGATGCGCTGGAGCCGTTTGCTGATGGGTTCCGCAATTACCTGCGCACCAAAGCCAGCGTGAAGACCGAAGACATGTTGATCGACCGCGCGCATCTGATGGGCCTGTCGATTTCCGAAATGACCGTTTTGGTCGGCGGAATGCGGGCGCTTGGCGCGAATGCCGGGGGAACCTCGCATGGTGTCTTCACCGACCGTGTGGGCCAGCTTACGACGGACTTCTTCACCAACCTCCTCGATATGGGCACCAAATGGGCACCGGTCGATGGATCAGGTGATGAAGAATATGTCGGCACAGACCGGGCAACCGGCGCGCAAAAATACACCGCAACGCGCACCGATTTGATCTTTGGTTCCAACTCGCAATTGCGCGCTCAGGCCGAAGTTTACGCCGAAAACGGTGCAGAGGCGAAGTTCGTGAACGACTTTGTCGCCGCATGGACCAAGGTGATGAATGCCGACCGTTTCGACGTCTAACTTGGGTTGCTAACAAGCCCCCCACCCTGATTCGGAACTTTCGGGTCAGGGTCGCAAGAGGCCCTCGGTGCTATCACCGGGGGCCTTTTTGCATCCGCAATTCAAACCGGGGTCACAGCCAACCGGCGGATTTGAGTTCGCTCACCTGTGCGCGGCTAACCGGAGCCTCAAGACTGCCGCCCTCGCTGCTGGCCAGCACCAGCCGAACATTGCGCCCTTCGCGTTTCACATCTTCCACCGCGAGGCGCGCGACCCACCAGCTGCGGTGGACCTGCCGCCCTTCGATCTCTGCGACATGCACCATCGCATCGCGCAGCCGCATCAAAACGAGCTGCGAACCCAGCATCGTATGAACGCGGACATAGTGGTCCTCCATCTCCAACGCGACGATTTCACTGCCCAGCTCGGCCGGAAGCTGATCGAGAAGCGGATTGGCCGGTTCTAGGTTGGGTTCGGCAGGTGCTTCTTGTGGATCAGTTACACCCGGTTGAACCGGCTCGGCACGCGGCGGCCTCTCATCGGCCTCAGCTTTCGTCCCGAATGCCCCCGCACCGATGACATTGAACAACAGCGTCACTCCGCCGCCAATTACAAAGACATAAAAATAGCTCGTGAGGGCGGCTTCTAAAGACGGGGTTCTGGGCCAATTCGGCAGAAATTGGACGATGTAAATCACCGCCGTCATCGGCACAGACGCGATAAGCGCCGCCGCCAGCCAAAGCGGTGCCAGCGGCAGGTCTAATGCCGCATGGGCGCGTTCCACCAGAAATCCCATCGGCGAGTAGATCGCGTAGCCAATATAGCTGAACATTAGCCATGTGATGAGGCGCATCGCGAGCGGCTGCTCAATTGAACCAAACGGCCCGATCACCGCCAGAAACACGCCGATCACCGTCATGATCGCCAGATCGGTGAGGGTCTTACGCCAAAACGCTGCGCGCTTGCTCATCGCGTGTTTTTCGCCCGCCAGTTCAGTTGCCTTGTGTTCCATCCTGCTCGGAAATGCCTGCCCATTGGCGCTTCGTAAAGTGGCAAATGCGCGGGAAGCCCCCGAAAACCGGGAATTTCGCGCCCATTCACGCAGCCCAGAACCGGGCCGCGCAAGACCGGTTGCTGGCGAATGGGCGAGCGGCATTGTGGGTCTCAGCAAACAAAAACACACACTTTCTCAGTCAGAAGGACCAGACCCATGACGACACTCACAACCAAACTGACCGCAGGTTTCAAGCTTCCAAATTTCCTCAGCGCCCCGGCAAGGCCCAGCTTCGACCTTTCCCCTCGGCTGCGAGCATTGGTGATGATCGCGGCGACAACGATGACGCTGCTGACGGTGTATGGGCTTGGCAGAGGTTTGCTCGGCTTTGCGCCTGATCATTCCAATATCCGCCATCTGGCAATCGCGATCCACGTAACCACGGTGCTGCCTGCTATTCCATTGGGCGGTTATCTGCTGCTCGCACCAAAGGGCACCAAATGGCACAAGAAACTTGGCAAAGTGTGGGTCGCATTGATGCTCATCACGGCGACCTCAGCAATTTTCATTCAAACCGGCGGCGGGTTTAGTTTCATCCACCTGTTCATTCCGATGACCTTTTGGGCCTCTTACAAACTGATCGCGACTGCGCGCCGCGGCGATATGAAGGGGCACCGTAAAGAGATCCTGAGCCTCTATCTCGGCGCGTTGATGATCCCCGGCATTGCCAGCATGGCGATCCCAGGCCGGTTGATGAATGTGTGGCTCTTCTGGTGAGCTGCGCTTTGGCAGGTCGGTTTGCGATAGGCTTGCTGAAAGCAGGCGGCGCCGGGGGGAACTTCGGCGCCGTTTTGCGTTACCGGCCCCGCTCTAACCCGGTCGGCGCAGTACCAAGTACAGCGCGCCGTCCCCGCCATGCCGGATATGCGCACGGCGCACAGCGGCAATGGCATCTGCGTGGTGGCTCGCCGCGAGCCAATCGAGCAATTTCGCCCGGATCGCCCCGCGTTTATCCCCGCGATCGGCGGGATCAACAGGCCGCTCCCTACCCGCAATCACCAATACGACCCGCGCGCCCATTGCGCGTGCCTGATCCATCCCGCTCGTAACGCGCATGTAAGCGGTGTCGAGTGTGTGGCCATGCAAATCGAGCGTGTAGTCAGGCGCGATCTGTCCCGCTTTCAATTTGCGGTTCCAGTGCCCATCCAGTTGAGAGTTGAACACACGTTTTGGCGGCGGCGGCGGCGGCGGCGCTGCGCGGCGTGCAGGTGGGAGTTTAGCCGGTGTCTTGATCGGGGGTTTTGGCGGCGCTTTGGGTAGAACCTTCACAGTGGCGGCGCGCTTCATTTCGGCCTTTGCCCCTGCGCCCGGTATTGAACCTGGTACAGCCCGCCCCGCCATTGGCGTGACGCTCTGCGCAAGAGCCGACCACGCGGCCTGCTCCTCGGCGCTTAATCCGCGCGGCGTGCTCATTGGACCCAGCTCATCGGGCCTAACTCATTGACCGGAACTCAGGCGTTCAACCGTGCCCTTCGGCAGCAGCAGCAGCGCAGTGCCGCGCGCGCTCATCCCGCCCGCGATCCGGCGCGCATCTTCGCCCGCACCCCAGAATGTGTCGAAACGATTTGCGCCTTTGATCGCGCCGCCTGTGTCTTGTGCAATCCACAATCCATCTGCCTCGCCCCGGTCCATATCAAGCCAAACCGGCGCGCCCAGAGGCACAAAGGCCGGATCAGCCGCAACCGACGTACCGCGCCGCACTGGCACACCCAGAGCGCCCAGCGGGCCATCGCCGGTTAGCTCGCGAAAGAATATCCAGCTTTTGTTGAGCCGCATAAGATCCGCGCCATCACGCGGATTTTCGCGGATATAGGCCATGATACCCTGCATTGACCCGGCATATTGCCCCGGCCCATCGCCCAGCAATCCGCGTTCGCGCATGACCCCGCCAATCCCGGTATAGCCGCGCCCGTTCTGCCCGGCATATCCGATGCGGATCACGTCGCCTTCTGGGGTGCGCAGGCGGCCTGACCCTTGGATCTGCAGGAAGAAAAACTCCACCGGGTCCGCTGCCCATGCGATTACCGGGACGCGGCCCTCCAATGCGCCCGCTTCGATAGCGGCGCGGTCTGGGTAGAGTTCAAAATTGCCGCTGCGATCATAGCGGCCCAAAGGCGCGCGGCCCGTGCGCTCAGACGCTGGCGTGTCCGCCGGCCAAGCGCGCACCAAGTCATCGGGCATCGCATAAACCGGCACATATCCCGGCCTGCGGGTGCGCGATCCGGCGATCTCAGGCTCAAAATAACCCGTCGCAAAGGCGCTGCCATCGCCGATCCGCGCGGTTTCGAAATGGGTTTGGAAAAAGCGCGGCGCGTCGCTGACGGGCCATCCGACCGCCGCGTCGCAAGAGGCACGCCAATCGGCGCCGTATGCCAGCCCGCTAACATCGTCGCGGCGCAGCAATTGCGGGCACGATTCGATAAAGCCCGACAAGGCTGTGCCCGCATCATCGCGGGTCAGGCCGAGCGCGCCGACGCTAGGCCCGCGCGCGACACCGGCAAAAGCGGCATTTGTCGCAGAGGATACGGGCGGCGGAACGGTGTTGATGGGGCCGGGCGGCGACCCTTCTGGGATGAGTGTGCAGCCGCTGAGCGAAAACAGTGCCGCGACGCCGATTGCAGCGCCGCCCACCACGGATCGCAGATTGCGGGTTTTCGTATCCGGCCCGCTAAGCCGGATTACGGCGTTTCGGGGGCTCCGGGGAGCGCCAAAAGACCCGCCCCACATTTAAGGTCAGCCTTCGTCGGTTTCGTCGAGGACCCAGTTGGGATCGTTCGAACCGATATTGCGGCTGAAGGTCCACACGTCGCGGCTTTCAATCGCATCATCAAGCGACCCGCCAACAACCGTGCCGTCTTTGTCGCGCGTTACCGTTGCGATATCAGCGACGAACAGGATCGCAATCCGCGCCATACGCTTGTCCAGCGATGCGGAATGGATGCGGGTTTCTTCGACTCGGATCAGTTTGTTGTCCAGCGTATGTTCGGCGTCTTCGCGCGCGTCGATCGCGCCAGAAAACCCTTCGAACACATCGTCATCACATAGATCACGCAGAGTGTCGCGGTCGCCGTCCCAATACGCCTCTAGCACCATTTCATAGGCGCCCTTGGCCCCTTCCATGAACTGAGTGAGGTCGAAATTGCGGTCAGCGCTGGAAATTTCGCCAATGCCGCGCTCAACCGCTGGCATCACCCCTTCGAGTTCAATCGCGCGCTGCGGAGCGGTTTGCTGCGCCGCTTGCGGAGCGGCCAATGGCGCATTTTCGCCCGCGTCGAAACGGTGCGGCACTACGTCCTCTTCGTGCTCTGCCCGGCGGCCCAGCACCGAATAGAGGCGCAGGCCCAAAAAGGCCGCGATCATGGCGAGGATGACGATTTCTAAGATCACTGTAGTACCTGATATCCTTTCGGCGGGCCCAAAATTTGGACTGCCTTATCATTCTTGCGTGCACCGCAGTTGTAAAGAACCGCCGCGTGTAGGCAACCGAAGTTACGTATATTAACAGCCCGAGATGCGTTTCGCCCCTATAAATAGGCATTAAATTCAATTCGCCAACGATCATTTGGTTGCAAGACAGCGCAAAACACCGCCATCCGACGGCAAATCGCGCTCAGCATTGCTTGGACCCGCCACCCCTGCTAGTCGCGCGGCCTTCAAGAGTTACTCTTTAAGCAGGTGCGTGGTCCCCCTCGTCCCGGCGCGAAAATTAACTCCAACCCAGTTGCATTAAGCGAAAGACAAACGACCATGGCCGACGAAGGCGACATCCTCACCAACCTCGACAATCCAGCAGCCGGTCCGAATGGCACGGATACGCAGCCCGCCGCCGGGATCATCACACAATATGTGAAAGATCTGTCGGTCGAAAATCCCAATTCGCCAGACGTCTATCAATGGACCGATCAGCCTCAGGTTGATGTGCAGTTCAATATTGGCGCGGTTCCAAAAGGCGATCAGGTCACAGAGGTTGAGTTGAAAATCAACGTTTCTGCGACCGCTGAAAAAGGCACCGCCTATCTGGTTGAGCTGGCATATTGCGGCCTGATCGGTCTGCGCAATATCCCCGAAGATCAGGCGCATGCGTTCCTGTTCGCAGAGGCACCGCGGATTCTGTTCCCGTTTGCTCGCCGCGTTGTTGCCGATGCCGTGCGCGATGCAGGCTTTCCGCCATTGATGGTCGATCCGATCGACTTTAACGGGCTGTATGTGCAGCAATTGCAAGCGAAACGCGCTCAAGACGAAGCAGCTGGCGGCGCAGCACCGACTGCTCCTAATGGCGCCCCTTCTGGCGACGCATAAGCTTTGATTGATGCGGGCATAACGACATGAGCCTGCTCAAAAATGTCGGCACGATTGGCGGGCTGACTTTGCTCAGCCGTATTGCCGGAATGGCGCGCGAGATGATTTTCTCGCGCGTCCTGGGCGCCAATGCGGTGACGGATGCTTGGTTTCAGGCCTTCATCATCCCCAATGTGTTCCGCCGTCTGTTTGCCGAAGGCGCGTTTTCGGCCGCTTTCGTGCCGATGTTTTCAAAACGGCTGCACGGGCATGATGACCCGCAGGCTGGCCTCGACGAGGCCCGCAGTTTCAGCAATGATGTGCTGAGCGTGTTTCTGCCGGTGCTTATCGCGTTGGTCGCGGTATTTGAAATTGCGATGCCGGGCGTGATTTGGCTATTGTCTGAAAAGCCCGTCGATCCGCAAACCTATCCGCTCGCCGTCGATTTCGCGCGGATTATGTTCCCTTACATTATCCTCGTCAGCCTCGTGACGCTGTTCACCGGAATGCTGAACAGCGTGTCGCGATTCGCACCGGGGGCAAGCTTTCCGATTATTCTCAACATCGTGCTGATCGGGGCGCTGCTCGCGGGCGAATGGTTCAAAGACACATCCGGCGCGAGCATAGATCAGGTCGCTTACGGTATCGCTTGGGCCGTGACCGGCGCGGGTGTGATGCAGCTGGCGTGGCTTTATTACTGGGCGCGGGTCGAAGGGTTTCGGCCCAAATTGCTGTGGCCGCGCATCACGCCGGAGGTGAAACGGTTGTCGATCATCGCGCTCCCGGCTGCGATTGGCGGCGGCGCGTATCAGATCAACACTCTGGTCCAATTGTTCTTCCTCAACCAACTTGAGGACGGTTCGGTCAGCTATATGAATTACGCAGACCGGCTGAATCAATTGCCGCTGGGTATTATCGGCATTGCGCTGTCGACCGCGATCCTGCCGACGCTGTCGAAATTTGTCGGCGGAGGCAATAAGGAAGGCGCGGACCGCATCCAATCCGACGCGATTGAGCTGGCCATGCTGCTCACCATCCCGGCCGCCGTGGCGCTGGCGATTTGTGCGGAAGCGTTTGTGACGATGATCTTCCAAGGCGGACAGTTTGACATGGCCGATGCGGCAATCACCGGACAAGTGCTGGGGACATTGGTTCTGGGCCTGCCCGCTTATGTTCTGGTCAAGGTGCTGGTGCCCAATTTCTACGCGCGCGCTGATACGAAAACGCCGGTGGTGGCGGCGTTCATATCGCTCGGCGTGTTCATCGCCTTCAACGTGATATTCCTATCGCGCTACGGCGTGATCGGGGTCGCTTATGCCAGCGTTATTGGCGCGTGGATCAATGTCGTATTTCTGATGATCGTGCTGGCATGGCGCGGCTTCTATCGCATCCCCGGCGCGCTCATGCTGCGGCTGGTCCGCCAAGTGCTGGCCGCTGCTGCGATGGGCGCAGCCTTGTTCTACACTCGCGACCTGCTAACCGGCTGGTTCGCGGCTGGGATCTTCGCGCGGTTGGCCGCACTCGGCGCTCTGGTCGGAGCCGCGGCAATCGTCTATTTCGGTGTTGCCTTTGCGGTTGGAGCTATCGACCGTCAGCGCATTACCGCCCTCACCAAAAAGTCCTGATAAAAGAAAGCACCCCAAACCATGCGTGTCGTCTCTGGCATTCAGCCAACCGGAAACCTGCATCTCGGCAATTATCTCGGCGCGATCCGCAATTGGGTGCGGATGCAGGATGAGTTGGATGCAGATGGCAGCGCACAAATAGCCGACGGCGGCAGCGCAGATAAAAACGAGTGTTTGTTCTTCCTAGCTGATTTGCACGCCATTTCGCAGCCGCATGAGCCCGCTGCGCTTCATGCTGGCACGCTAGAAATGACGGCGGCGCTGGTCGCTTGCGGGATCGATCCAGAACGTTCGATCCTGTTCAATCAGGCGCAAATCCCCGCCCATGCCGAATTGCAATGGTTGCTAAGCGGAACGGCGCGGATGGGATGGCTCAACCGCATGACGCAGTGGAAGGATAAAGCCGGCAAGAACCGCGAGGGGCAATCGGTCGCGCTGTTCACTTATCCCGTGCTGCAAGCCGCCGACGTGCTGCTCTATCAGGCGACCCATGTGCCCGTGGGCGAGGATCAGAAACAGCATTTGGAACTGGCCCGCGACATTGCGCAAAAATTCAACAATGATTTCGCCACAGAGGAAGAGCCGGTCTTCACCCTGCCAGAACCCATCATCCCGCCCGAAGCCGCGCGGATTATGAGCCTGCGCAATGGCGAGGCGAAAATGAGCAAATCCGATCCATCAGAAATGAGCCGGATCAATTTGATCGACGATGCCGATACGGTGATGAAAAAGGTCAAGAAAGCCAAGACCGACGCCGAACCGCTGCCCAGCGAAGCCAAGGGTTTGGAAGGCCGCGCAGAGGCGCTCAACCTCGTGACAATCTTTGGCGCGCTGACCGGCAAAAGCGTTGACGGAGTGCTTAGCGAATATGGCGGACAGGGTTTCGGATCGTTCAAACCTGCGCTGGGCGAAGTTTTGGTGGAGACACTCTCGCCTATCAATGCGCGCTTTATTGAACTGAAAGAGGACCGCGAGGCTTTGGACGCTATTTTGGCTCGCGGTGCGGCAAAAGCGCGTGAACGCGGTTTGCCGACGCTGGATGCCGCATACAAAGCGCTGGGGCTGGTCCGGGGCTAACATAGTACCGCGCAGGTCATGCAGACGGTGCCCAACCCTATTCAAGCACGGTTCAGCCCCGATGGTTACGCTGTGCTAGCTCAGTGGTTGGTTGCTTTTTAGGGACAGTCGCAAGGCTACGAATAGGCCGCTTCTTTGGGGCGTCAATTTCGGTCTAGCGCATCGCGAGGGGTAATCGCGGCCCGCCATTGGAGCACCGGCTAGCGCGTCTGCCACACACGGCGCGCTGGCGATTCACTTGAGGATATGCCATGACCAATCCCGATATGACCTCGCGTTCAACACACAAATCACTGCTTTCAAGGCTCGGCCTTGCTGGCGCGCTCTCCATCGGCCTTGCGGCCTGTGCTCCGTCGTTCAACGCGGATGTCTCGCGGTTTCAGACACAGCTTCCTGCGCCGCAAGGACAAAGCTTCGCTGTGGTCGCCGAAGATCCGGCGCTCGCGGGCGGGATCGAATTTGCGCTTTATGCGGATCTGGTCGCCGCTGAAATGGCAGAGCTTGGCTATGTCGAATCGGCCACGCCCGAGGCTGCGACCTTGCTCGTGCGTTTCGATTACGAGGTTGATGATGGCCGCGAACGCGTCCGCTCAACCGGTATTGCCGCTGATCCGTTCTTCGGACCTTGGGGCGGCTTTCGCGGCCGGGGTTTCCGCCGCAATTACGCTTTCGGCTTTTACGATCCATGGCTCGCCGGACCGCAAGTGCGCAGCTACACCGTTTACACCAGCGGCATCGAAATGAAGATCGACAACACCGCCACCGGCGAACGCCTGTTTGAAGGGCAAGCGCAAGCGGTATCCCGCTCCAACCGATTGCAAGCTTTGGTGCCCAATCTGGTCGACGCGATCTTCACCGATTTCCCCGGCAATTCGGGTGAGAATTTGCGGATCACAATCCGCGAAGATGGCAAGAGCATTCGCAATAACGACTGACGCTAAGACGCAGTATAAGTTACCCTTAGACGGGAACGAAAGGGCGGCACCGGGGAACGGCGCCGCCTTTTTTGTTAAGCCTATAGCTTTGCGTGGCCGCCGGTTGAGCCAAAACCGCCAGCGCCACGTTCAGTCGCGTCCAATTCGCTAACTTCATCCCAAGCCGCCTGCACCACAGGGGCCAACACCAGCTGAGCCACCCTGTCACCGCGCGCAATGGCAAAATTTTGCGCACCGTGATTGATCAGGATCACTTTCAATTCGCCGCGATAATCGCTGTCGATTGTTCCGGGTGTGTTGGGCACCGTAATCCCGTGTTTCAAGGCAAGGCCGGAACGCGGGCGAACCTGAATTTCGAAGCCTTGCGGGATTGCCAGCGCCAAACCTGTGGCAACCGGATAGCGCGCGCCGGGGGCCAGCACCGTGTCTTCGGCGCTGACGACATCCATCCCCGCAGCACCAGATGTCGCATAAGCAGGCAGGTCCAACCCTTCGCCATGCGGCAGGCGCTTCACTGCTACTTTAACAGGCCCGCTCATTCAGCTGCATTCGCTTCTAGCTTGGCTGCGATCCGCTCTACCAGAGCCATCGCGACTTCGCTTTTGGGCATCTTATCAAGGCTTTCGACCCCGTCGGCGTTTACGATGTGGACGCGGTTGTCATCGCCGCCCATCACATCACCCGACACATCATTGGCGACAATCCAGTCACACGCCTTACGCTTGCGCTTTTTCTTCGCATGATCGAGCACGCTGTCCGTCTCTGCCGCAAAACCGATCACCAATTCGGGCCGGTTCGAACCAGACGCAAGGTTGGTGAGGATATCCGGGTTCTCTGTCAGCATCAGCGCAGGCGGAGCCGAACCGCGTTTCTTGATCTTGTCGTCGCGGTATTCCTTGGGCCGCCAATCAGCGACAGCGGCCACCATAACCGCCACATCGCAAGGCAGAGCGCGTTTGACTGCGGTGGACATTTCTTCGGCACTTTCAACATCGACCCGGTTGACCCCAGACGGCGTCTTCAAAGCAACCGGTCCGGCAACCAACGTCACATCCGCGCCCAAAGCAGCAGCGGCGGCGGCGATCGCAAAGCCTTGTTTCCCGCTCGACCGATTGGCGATGTAGCGCACGGGATCGATCGATTCCCATGTCGGTCCAGCGGTGACCAGCACATGGCGCCCATCAAGCGGTTGATGCGAAGCGTCGGCAATGATGCCCTCGATTTCGGCTTCATCCGCTTCGATTGCCTCGGCTTTGCCGGATGCGGCCTTCTTCGCGGCAATTTTGCGCGGAGCGGGCTTTTCTTCCTCAGGCGTAGCGTCCTCAGGCACGCCCTCGGCATCTTCGATAATTTCAGGTGCGGATTTGCGGTCATCCACCTCATGATTGATTGCATCCGGGTCCATCGGCGGCGCGGCGCGGCCGCTGCCCTTGCTCGCCAGCGGTGATCCGGCGAGGTCGGGATTGAATTCGATATCCTCTTCCTCAATGGCCTCGGCGTCTTCTGGTGCCTCGCCTTCGAGTTCCGCATCCAGATCGGCGTCCAGATCGGCTTCCAAATCGGCTTCGATGTCATCGGCGCTGCGTTTGGCCGTGGAACGCGGGATGATGCGTGAAAGCAATCCGCCAAGACCGCCTGTGGAGGCGCCGTCCTCTGCGCCCTCATTATCAGGTTCAAGCGCTTCGACCTCGACACCGTTACTGGCTGCGTCATTAGCCGCAGCAGGCATAGACGCAGGCACTGGTTCTTCGACTTCGATCCCGAAATGCCCGGCAATCGCGGCCCAAATCGCATTCGGTTCCGGCAATCGGCCATAGCCAAATTCGCCGCAAGCCATCGCCCCTTCATCCGGGTGCATCACGGTCACACCGGCTTCGTTCAATTCTTTGACGTTGCGCTGCGTAGAGGCGTGTTCCCACATCTTCACATTCATCGCCGGGATCGCCATCACCGGTTTGTTCGTCGCCAGGATCAAAGTGGTCGCCAGATCATCGGCAATGCCCGCTGCCATCTTCGCCATTAAATCGGCGGTGGCCGGGCACACAACGACAAGGTCAGCTTCGCGTGACAATTCGATATGCCCCATCTCAACCTCATTTTTGAGATCGAACAGGCTGGTGTGAACTTGATTTTCGCTCAGCGCCGCGAGCGACATCGGAGTGACGAATTGCTGACCGCCCTTTGTAAGGACGCAGGTGACATCGCCGCCGCCCTTGCGGATCAACCGCACAAGCTCGCACGATTTGTAGGCCGCGATACCGCCGCCCACTACCAACAAAACCTTTGGCACTGACACCTTTGGCTCCGCTGTCGCCATTCCCGTCTCACTCCTAATACAAGCAGCCTGCGCCGCACGTTTCAAACGCTTCCTAGCGCCCTGCCCCAGCCGCGCCAAGCCTAGCTTTGCCCAGAGATACGCACTGCGGCAGGATGGTTAAGATTGTGCTTAGACCATGTGCGCTGCATAAAGGGGCAACCCGTAGGATGGGGCGAGAGGGGAATTTGATGATCATTGCATTGCGTATCGGTCTGGCGCTGGGCGGGTTGCTGCTGGTTTACATGGGCTTTGGGTTTCTGACCGATCCGGTCACTTCGGCGGCGAATTTCGGTATCGCGGTGGACGGGGCGCACGGCCTCACGTCTATCCGCGCCGATATGACCGCGTTCTTTTGTGTAAGCGGCGCGTGTTTCATCTGGGGCGCATGGTCCCGGCGCAGCGATCCGCTGGTCATTGGGGCCGCGTTGATGCTTGTGACTTTGGCAACGCGGCTCGTGGCGCTGTCGGCTTATGGCAGTTTTGAAGGGTACGTTCCGCCGATGGTGGTGGAGGCGTTGCTTGGTATTTTCGGCCTGATCGGCGCGCGCGTGTTGCCAGAGAAAACCGGCGCTTAGATCGCCTAGATCAACCCTGCGAAACTCGCGCCCCACACCGCGCCTGCGCCAGCAAGTCCGGCAACAAAGTAGCCGAGCCAGCCGCCGCCGCCCTTGCGCTTGTCCGTAAGCAGCGGGATTTCAGGCAGCGGGGCCGCCTCTGGTGCGCCGCCCTTTGCAGGGAATTGATCTTCGATGCGGCGGATTAGGCCGGGCAGGCGGAACAAAGTCTCTGTATCCTCCTTGATCCGGTCCGCGATCGCTGCCTCAGGCCCAAGCTCATCGCGAATCCAGCTGCGCACATAAGGTGCGGAGGTGTCCCACATATTGATCTCTGGGTTTAGCTGCGTCGCGATCCCTTCGACCATAACCATCGTCTTTTGCAGCAGCAGCAAATGCGGCTGTGTTTGCATGTCGAAATCGCGGGTGATCGCGAACAGACCATCGAGCATTTGCCCAACGCTGAGGTCCTTCACCGGTTTGCCGCGCATCGGTTCGCCAACCGCGCGCAGAGCCGTCGCAAATTCGCCAACCGAATGGTAGCTCGGCACATATTGCGCCTCAAAATGAATCTCAGCCACGCGTTTGTAATTGCCAGTCGTCAATCCATAGAGGATTTCCGCCAGCCATTGCCGCGCACGCCGGTCAATCCGGCCCATAATTCCAAAATCAATCGCGGCAATCGTGCCGTCATCTTCGATGAACAGGTTCCCCTGATGCATATCGGCGTGGAAGAAACCCGCGCTGATCGCTTGTGTCAGGAAACTGATGACGAGCCGTTCCGCAATCGCATCAAGATCGTGTCCGCGCGCGAGCAATTCATCGCGGCGCGAGATTTTCACGCCGTCCACCCATTCAATGGTCAGCACCCGGCCATTGGTCCGGTCCCAATCGACCTCTGGAATGCGGTAACCAACCACGCCAGACATATCTTCGGCCAATTCACTGGCCGAGGCGGCCTCGCGCCGCAGGTCGAGCTCTGAATGCGACCACCGTTTGAAATTGGCGATGGTCAGGCGCGGGCGCAGACGCGTCGCTTCACCGCCCATCGCCTCGACGTGAGCGGCCGCCCATTCATACGTTTCGATATCTTGCGCAAATTTCTCGCGGATACCCGGGCGCAGCACTTTGACCGCAACTGTGCGTCCATCGGTGGTGACGCCTTTATGGACCTGCGCGATGGAGGCCGCGCCGACCGGAACAGGGTCGATCTTTGTGAACAAAGCATCCAGCGGCTGATCGAAAGTTGCTGCGATTTGCTCTTCGATTTGAGAGAACGGCACTGGCGGCAGATTATCTTGCAGGCTCAGCAGGTTATGCGCCGCCTCCTCTCCGACCAGATCGGGCCGGGTCGCCAATGATTGCCCCAGTTTAATCGCCGCGGGGCCAATCGCACGGAAAGCACCGGCGTAATCACGGGTTCCCTTCTTTCCCGTAAGGGTCGCCAATCGCGCCAGCCGCGCCAGCCGCTTCACCTGAACCGGCGCATTGGCGTCTTCTTCAATCCCAACCAGCGCGCGGCGGCGCGCAAGGGTGATGCCCCAACGCGCGAGGCGATACAGATGCGTTACGGAAGAGGTCACGCGCTTAGATTTTCCACCCAGAATGAATGGCAACCGCGCCGCCAAGGATGCTCTCAACCTTGGTGTTCACAAAACCGGCATCGCGGATCATGCGTTCAAATTCCGGCATTTTGGGGAATTTGCGAATGGATTCGACCAGGTAACGGTAGGATTCCGCATCGCCAGCAATCGCCTGACCCATGCGCGGCAGCAATTTGTCCGAATAGATGTCATAGATTTCTTTGAAACCAGACCATTCAGTGGTCGAAAATTCCATGCAATAAAACCGCCCGCCCGGACGCAAAACCCGGTGCGCTTCGGCAAGCGCCTTGTCTTTGAACGTCACATTTCGAATGCCAAACACGATTGTATATGCGTCAAAACTGTTGGAGGCGAAATTCACCGTCTCGGCATTCTGACAGGTAAAGACGAGGCTGCCAGTGTCTTCGGTCTCATTGCGCTCCATCGCGCGCTCTGCACCGACATCGAGCATGTCCTGATTGATATCGGCCACGGTGATGTCTGCACCGCGATCAGACATGCGGAAGGCAATGTCGCCCGTCCCGCCGGCCATATCGAGAATGCGTTCGCCCGCTTGCGGCTTCACCCGCTTAACAAAGCGGTCTTTCCATCCCCGGTGCATGCCCATCGACATCGCATCGTTCATAATGTCGTATTTTTTGGCCACGCTGGTGAAAACCTCGCCGACGCGGCGGGTCTTTTCATCAGGGGCCACTAGTTCATAGCCGAAAGAGACGGTGTCTTCGGTGTTTGGAGTGCTTTGAGTCATGCGCTGCGCCCTAGAGGGAATTGCCCCGCGCGCATAGAGTGTTAGAGCGAGTCTTTAGCTTTGTGCCGGGTCATCCGCTCCTTCCACCCTTCCGCCCGGAGCCTACCGGATTACCATACGGGCGAAGGGACGCGCGGAGCGGGCGGCCCGGCCCGCGAGCCCTAGCGAGCAAAACAAGAATGCCTGAATTACCAGAAGTCGAAACAACTGTGCGCGGCCTCGCGCGGCTCCTTGATGGACAGCGGATTGAGCGGGTCGTGTTGAATCGCCCCAATCTGCGCCGCCCTTTCCCGCCAGAATTGGTGCAGGTGATGACGGGCGCGCAGGTGACCGGCCTGTCGCGCCGCGCGAAATATGGCCTGATCCATGTCGACCGGGGCGTCACGTTGATTTTCCATCTTGGCATGAGCGGGCGCTGGCGGATCGACCCAGAAGAACCCGACAAACACGATCACATGATTGTTGAGACGGCAGACCACCAATTCGCCCTTTGCGATCCGAGGCGATTCGGGTCGGTTGATCTGGTGCAAACCGATGAGCTGGGCGCGTGGCCGCAATTCGCAAGCCTTGGGCCAGAGCCTTTGGGGCCGGACCTGACACCTTTACACCTGAAATCCGTGCTCAAAGGAAAAGTGCAGGCGATTAAACTGTGTCTGCTTGATCAGCGGGTGGTGGCCGGGCTTGGTAATATTTACGTGTGTGAGGCGCTGTGGCGGGCCGGTATCCACCCGCTCAAAGCGGGCGGCAAGGTCACGAAGCCCCAGTTTGAACGCCTCGTTCCGGTGATCCGCGAAGTCCTAGAAGCCTCGATCAGTGATGGCGGGTCATCCTTACGCGATTATGCCGCGCCGGACGGAGAGCTGGGATATTTCGCCACGCGTTTTGATGTCTATGGACGCGGCGCAGAAGCCTGTCACCGCGAGGATGGCGGCACCATTCGCCGGATAGCGCAAGGCGGCCGCAGCACATGGTATTGCCCGAAGTGTCAAAAGTAACCGCGACAAATGCGGCCAGTCTGGTCTGCCCGGCTCTAAGATTTCTTGACCTTTGCGCGTTCCCCGCTTACTTGGCGCGCTTTCCAGCGTGCGGGATGTGATTCCCCTGCGCCTTTTCGAATAGACCTAAGATTCATCCGGACCGCCATTTGCGGCCAGCACAAAACGCGAGACAGACAAAGATATGGCCAATTCGCCGCAAGCCCGCAAACGCATCCGTCGCAACAACGCCCGAGCCGAAGTGAACGGCGCGCGTGTCAGCCGCATTCGCGGTTTCGTGAAAAAGGTCGAATCGGCCTGCGAAGCCGGCGACAAAACTGCCGCTGCTGCTGCGCTTAAGGATGCTCAACCTGAAATGGCACGCGGCGTTGCACGCGGCGTGATGCATAAGAACACGGTCGCGCGCAAAATGTCGCGCCTTTCAAAGCGCGTCGCCGCACTTTGATTCGGCCCGAATCGGCAGCAGATTGCTGCGGCTGATACGTTAGTTTACATATCAAACCACTCGGTGATGTGGATAAGGGCTGCGCCAATTGGCGCGGCCCTTTTCATTTGTCGCAGATGAGGGGGAGTCAATCGCGGGAAACTTGAGGAAACTCAACGATTCGCATGGCTCAAAACACGATTATTCTGCTGAAACAGAGACTTGAACGCACGCCTGCGGGGTTGCGACGAGTCAACAACAATATTTAAGATTTATTGCAATTCGCTGCTTGCGCTAGAGGCCCTCCGGCTCTTAGTTCGTCTCTCACCCGGAGCCGGACAGCCCGGGGGTCATACAGTCTGATCAGGATGATCTCCTGCGAAATATCGTTTCGCAGGCTCAGGGGGATTTTGCCTGTCGTCAGGGTGCCGGTGTTTGGAATGCCGGTGTTTAGACTACGGGTAATTAGACAGCCTGATTTCCAGTTTGGGTGATGTCGAGACTGAAATTTGAGTGCCGTTCGGGACAAAGGTTCCGAAGGGGTTGAGAGAGTAGCGGGGAAGCAATGGTGCACAAGATTAACAAGACGCGGACAACGCGCGGAAATTCGGATGACGATCTCATGGAAGATGCCGAAGCCGTGAACCTTGCCGCCGATTGGGCTGACATCAGTCAGGGCCTGCGCAAGGATCTTGGTCATCAATTGCATAGCCAGTGGATCAAGCCGATTCAGGTTGGCGGGATCAACAAAGAAAACGGGATGCTGGACCTGTTCCTGCCGACCGAATTTTCTGCCAATTGGGTGAAGGATCGCTTTCATGAGCGGCTTCAGCTGGCTTGGAAAATTGTGCGCGGCGACGTGCGCAATGTGAATATTCAAGTCCATCCCGGCCGCCGTCAGCTTCCTGAATTGCGCCTCGACGATGGTCGCCGCCCCGCCAATGATGGCGGCAGTGCGATTGCGGTTGCGGCGGGCACTATTGGCGATTCTGGTTTCACCAGTTCCGTGGGCCTTGACCCATCGCTGACCTTTGCGGCGTTTATTACAGGTGAGGCAAATGTGCTCGCTTGCAACGCCGCGCAGCGTATGGCGGCGACGGAACAACCGCAATTTTCGCCGCTCTATCTGAAAGGCGCGACGGGTCAGGGCAAAACCCATTTGCTCCACGCGATCGGCCACGCATTCCTGCAATCGCATCCGCGCGCTCGCATCTTCTACTGTTCTGCAGAACGCTTCATGGTCGAATTCGTCCAAGCGCTCAAAGCCAATCAGATGATGGAATTTAAGGCGCGTTTGCGCAGCTTTGATCTGCTGCTCGTGGACGACATCCAATTCATCATCGGCAAAGCATCGGCTCAGGAAGAATTGCTGTACACGATCGATGCGCTGCTGGCCGAGGGCAAACGCCTGGTCTTTGCCGCTGATCGCGCTCCGCAAGCATTGGACGGGGTCGAACCGCGCCTGCTCAGCCGTCTTTCAATGGGCCTTGTCGCCGATATTCAGGCGGCGGATATTGAACTGCGCAAGAAAATCTTGGAATCAAAGCTTCAGCGTTTTGCGCCGCTTTCGGTGCCAGAGGATGTCATCGAGTTCCTCGCCCGCACTATTACGCGCAATGTTCGCGAATTGGTCGGCGGACTGAATAAGCTGATCGCTTACGCTCAACTAACCGGCCAAGAAGTGTCGCTGAACCTCGCAGAGGAACAGCTGACAGATATCCTGTCCGCGAATCGCCGGCGGATCACGATTGACGAAATTCAGCGCACGGTTTGCCAATTTTACCGGATCGACCGCAGCGAAATGTCATCAAAGCGCCGCGCGCGCGCCGTGGTGCGCCCGCGTCAGGTGGCGATGTATCTGTCAAAGGTGCTCACGCCGCGTAGCTATCCCGAAATCGGCCGTAAATTCGGCGGACGCGATCATTCAACCGTGATCCATGCGGTTCGCTTGATCGAAGATTTGCGCACCCGCGACGCGGATATGGACGGCGATGTGCGCAGCTTGCTGAGGCAACTCGAAAGCTAAGTTCTCGCGGCTTACGAACGCTTCGCCGCCCACAACGCCTCAACACTCTATCCCAGCTCTGTCGACAGCCTTACGCACAAGGCTGTCGACAGGCTGTGGGCGGGATGCCAACAGGTTTTGTATGGTATCTCCGACCGCTACTCCCGCTCAGATTGACCTGCCGACCGGCGCATTTCCTGCGATTATGCGGGGCCTGCGCGCAAAGTGCCCGCGCTGCGGCGAAGGCGCGTTGTTTCGCGCATGGATCAAGCCAGTCGATCATTGCAGCCATTGCGCCCATGATTGGTCTGTCCAGCAAGCGGATGATTTCCCGGCCTATATCGGGATTTTCGTAACCGGGCATTTGCTGGCACCTGTTGTGATCGCGCTCATCGGCACATTCGGATTATCGGCTATGGCGACGCTCGCCATCATTCTGCCGATTGCGATTGTGATGACTTTGGCGATGCTTCACCCGGTTAAGGGCGGCGTGATCGCGCTGCTTTGGTGGTGGGGCGTCGGCGCGTTTAAGCAGGAACGCCGAATTGCCTGCGAAACGCCGAAGGACGAGCTATGACTGACGCGCCCTCTCCGCTCTCCCCTACCCGCCTCGACCGCTTCGCCCGCCATATCGTGCTGCCCGAAATTGGCGGTGCGGGTCAGGTTGCGCTGGCTGGGAAGCATATTGCCGTGATCGGTCTGGGCGGAATCGGATCGCCCGCTCTGCAATATTTGGCGGGCGCGGGAATTGGGCGATTTACTCTGGTCGATGATGACGTTGTCGATGCCTCCAACTTGCAACGCCAAACGATCTTCACCGCGCGCGATGTCGGCCATGGCAAAGCAACCAGCGCACGCCGCTGGCTCGCCAATTTTGACGACGCTTTGGACGTGACCCTGAGCGATACGCGCATCACTTCAGATAACGCCGCTGACTTATTGGACGGTGTCGATCTGGTCCTTGATGGGACAGACAATTTCGCGACCCGGCTGGCGGTCTCCGATGCTTGTGTGCGCGCCAATGTGCCGCTGCTGTCCGCCGCTGTTGGGCGGTTCCAGGGGCAAGTCGGAGCCTTCGCCGGGCATTTGCCGGGTCATGCCTGTTACCGCTGTTTCGTTGGCGATGCCTTTGATGCGGAGGATTGCGACACATGCGCCGAAGACGGGATGTTGGGCGCGATGGCGGGTTGGACCGGCAGTTTCGCCGCAATGCAGGCGGTGCGGATTTTGCTCAGCGGGGTCAGCCGGTTCGGTCAACCGATGTGGGGCAAACTACATATCCTCGATGGAATGGCGCCCGGGATGCGGACGCTGACAATTGGCAAGGATGACGGCTGTAAAGGATGCGGGGCCTAGCATGACCGATAAATCCAATTCGAATGAGCTCGCCGAGGACCGGACCGATCTAGCGGAGGACCGCACGGATTGGGCCGAAGACCGCACAATCATGGCGAATGAGCGAACCTTTGCAGGGTGGATGCGCACAGGGCTTGCCACGGTCGGAATTGGGCTTGGCTTCAACGCTTTGTTCGAAAAGCTTGAGCCGAGCTGGGCACCCAAGGCGATTGCCACTTTGTTTATCGCAATCGGGATTTTCATTTTCTGGGCGGCGCAGCGCAATGGGTGCGCCGTTCAATCAAGACTGGACGCACATGAGGCATCCCCTTTGAAGCCCACCAATCTCAAACTGATCGCGGCCGCAATGGCCTTTGCCAGCCTGTGCCTAGCGGTTGGAATATGGGCCATCGACCTTCCTGATTGATCAGTTAGCGAGCATCTCGTCCACCCATGCGGGCACCAATTCGCTCGCTCGCCCGTGACGCGATTCGGCGAAGAAATGGCTTCCCTCGCTCGGCTCTAGATTCAATTCTAACGTCGCCGCGCCTGCCCCCCGCGCCTCCTGCACAAAACCCGCCGCCGGATAGACCGCGCCGCTTGTGCCAATGCTCACAAACAAATCGCAGGTGCTCAGCGCGGCGTAGATCCGCTCCATTTGATAGGGCATTTCGCCAAACCACACGACGTCCGGACGCAGGCTTGGCGACTGGCAGATGGGGCATTTGGGCCGGCCTAACATCGGCGCATCCCATGCGGAGCGCATTTCGCAGGACTGGCATAAAGCGCGCTTCAATTCGCCATGCATGTGCAGCACCTGTTTAGAGCCGCCGCGTTCATGCAGATCATCGACATTTTGCGTGACTAACAAAACATCGCCGGAATACTGCGACGCCAATCGCGCAAGCGCGCGGTGGGCCGCATTGGGCTCTACTGACGCCAAAGCCGCCCGGCGCGCATCATAAAAGCCCAGCACCAATTCAGGGTCGCGGCCAAAGCCTTCGGGGGTCGCGACATCCTCAACCTTGTGTTGTTCCCACAGCCCCCCGGCAGAACGAAAAGTGTCGATCCCGCTTTCGGCGGAAATGCCGGCTCCTGTAAGAATGACGATACTGCGCGTGTCATTGGTCATGTGGCCGGAATGTTTACCATATTGCCCTAAGTGGCAAGCCAATATGAGCAGCCCTACGCGCCTATCCTCTGATCATTCATACCGCCCCGATATTGACGGGTTGCGGGCGCTCGCCGTGCTGCCGGTGCTGCTTTACCACGCCAAAGTTCCGGGTTTTTCGGGCGGGTTTATCGGGGTCGATATCTTCTTCGTCATTTCCGGTTTCCTCATAACGGGCATAATTGTGCGCGAAGTGGATGCCGGCGAATTTTCGATCCTGACTTTCTATGAACGGCGCGCGCGGCGCATCTTACCCGCCTTGTTAGCGATGATCGGTTTCGTACTGATCGCGGCGAGCTTGTTATTTTTACCGCATGATTTTGCCGGGGTCGCGCCGTCTGCATTGGCGGCGATTGGTTTCCTTGCGAATGTCTATCTGTTTACCCAGACCGGCTATTTTCAGGCCTCCTCAGAGACAACCCCGCTGCTCCATACATGGTCACTAGGCGTCGAGGAGCAAGTCTATATTGGCCTGCCAATCCTGCTCATTTTGATCGCCAGATATATCCCAACGTGGCGGCTAAAAACGGTCGTCGCAATCACATTGGTTAGCTTTGTTTGGGCGGTTTTCAAACAGGCTGATATCGACGGATTTGCCTTTTACATGTTGCCGACACGGGCGTGGGAGATGTTTGCTGGGTCGCTGCTGGCATTGGGTGTGGTTCCCGCGATTAAGCGTCGCTGGCTCGCGGAAATTCTCTGCGGCGGGGCCGTCGCGGCGATCATTGCGGCGACTGTGCTTTACGATCGGCATACGGTTTTTCCCGGCATGGCGGCGCTGGTTCCGGTGCTGGCGGCGGCGGCTTTGATCCATGCTGCGCCGGGGACGTGGGTTGGCCGGATGCTTTCGCTAAAAGGGCCGGTTTGGATCGGACTTATCAGCTATTCGCTCTATCTGTGGCATTGGCCAATGATCGTGTTCTGGCGCTACACGCTTGATGAAAAGCTCACCGGTTTGCATTCCGCCGCGCTGATTGCGGGGTCGATCGCGGTTGCTTGGGCAAGTTGGCGGTTTATTGAACAACCATTCCGCAGCAAAACACGCTTTCCCACACAACGCATTTGGCGCTGGAGCGCGGGCGGCATGGGGATCGTCGCGGCTGTTTCGTTAGCATTGATGGCGCAAGGCGGATGGCAGGGGCGGTTTGATGCCGAAACACTGCGCTTTGCCAGCGCCTCTTCCGATTACAGCCCTGTCCGCGCAGCCTGCGTTGCGGACCGGGTCGCAGATCATTCGCCCGATTGCACTTTGGGCGGCGATGCAGAGCCATCGGCCATCATTTGGGGTGACAGCCATGCGGTAGAAATCGCGTGGGCGCTGGGCGAACGTTACGGCGCAAATGGGGCGGCGATCGTGCAACGCACGCGCGGCAGCTGCCCGCCCGTCACCGGTTATGACCCGATCGGTGATCCGCGCTGCGCGCTGTTCAACGCGGGCGTGATCGAGGAGATAGCGCAGACCAAGACCCTGCAGACCGTTTATCTAGCGGCCTATTGGAAACAAGACCCCTACCGGCTTGCCCATGTCGACGCATTGCTCAGCGAGACCATTGCCCGGTTGCAAGCACTTGAGAAAACAGTCGTTCTGATTGGCCCAATCCCAACGCAGCCCGCCACCGTCCCGCGATTGCTGGCGCAGCGCGGTAATGATGCGCCGACATTGCCGGTGGCCGAATTCCGCACGAAAACCGCATGGTTCACTCAACGCTTCCCCGAATGGCGCGCGCGCGGCGTGGACATCATCGAACCAATTGACCGGCTAACTCGCAACGATCAGACCATCATAGTTGCAGGAGATAGCCCGCTCTATTACGATGACAATCATCTAAGTTTGGCCGGTGCGCGGCACATTCTAGGCGATATGCCAGCGGAATAGTCAGCGCAGATCATAAAGTCCGGCCCCGAAGGGAAACGAATGTCAAACTTTGCGGTGATCGGTCACAAAGGGCGCATGGGTCAGGCGCTGTCGCAGGCGATCGAGCAAGCCGGACACACGCTGAGCATCGGTGTTGATATTGGCGGCGATCCGGCAGTTTTGGTGGGCCAATGCGACGTAATTGTCGATTTTTCCGCGCCACAGGCATTGGCCGCTAACCTTGCTGCGGCGAAGGTGGCTGGCATTCCTATTCTGATCGGCACGACCGGCCTAGAGGACGCGCATTTCGCCGCCATTGATGACGCCGCTGCCGCGATCCCAGTCCTGCAAACCGGCAACACATCGCTGGGCGTGACGCTGCTTGCGCATTTGGTGCAAGAGGCGGCGGCAAAGCTGGGACCGGACTGGGATATCGAGGTTCTGGAAATGCATCACCGGCATAAGGTCGATGCGCCATCTGGCACGGCAAAACTGTTGGGCGAAGCGGCGGCGCGCGGACGCGGAATTGATCTGGCGAGCAATATGGAGAGCGGGCGGCACGGTCACACGGGCGCGCGCGAAACCGGTGCGATCGGCTTTGCTGCCCTGCGAGGCGGCAGCGTTGCCGGCGATCACAGCGTCATTCTGGCGGGCGATGAAGAACGCATCACCCTGTCGCACTCCGCCGAAAACCGTATGATCTTTGCGCGCGGTGCGGTTCGTGGAGCCGCATGGCTCCTTGGCCGGGAACCGGGTCGCTACACGATGAATGATGTGCTGGGGCTAACCTAAGCACCAAAAGAGAGTTGAGGGACCCAATGGCAATGAACCCGCAAGCCGCGACGCAGGCCTATATCGACACATTAGGGCCTGAGGCTTTGGAGCTTTCGCGCGCGTATACATTGGGCAATCACTGGCTGATCCTTAGCGGATTGGTGGTATCCGCTCTGGTCACATGGCTGATCGTCAAAAGCGGCGTTTTGGACCGCGTTTTTCAAACCCTGAGCGATCGCTGGGCCAATGCGCGAGTGTTCCTCGTTTCGGCGGTTTTCACGCTTGTCAGCACGCTCTTGGCCCTTCCTTATTCGCTCTACACCGATTGGTGGCGAGAGGCCGAATATGGACGCAGCAGCCAACCGCTCGGCGACTTTTTGGCCCAAGGCGGGATTGAATTGGTCCTTTCCACCGTTCTGAGCGGCTTGTTCTTTGTTGGCCTCTACTTCCTCCTGCGCCGTGCTGGCCGCACGTGGTGGGCATGGGCTGGCGGTCTGGTGGCGATAACGATCTCAGCAATGTTGCTGCTGTCGCCGCTGGTGATTGAACCATTGTTCAACGATTACGAGCCCATTCCCGAAGGCGAAGTGCGCGACGCTGTGCTGGCTATGGCGGCAGAGGCGAACATTCCAGAAGACCGGATCTTTGTCTTTGATGGGTCGCGGCAATCGAACAATTTCACCGCCAATGTTTCTGGTATCGGATCATCCGCTCGCATCGCGATTTCGGACGTTGCACTAACCGAAGCGTCGCTCGACGAAGTGCGTGCGGTCACTGGGCATGAGGTTGGCCATTATGTGCTGAGCCATGTGTGGCGCCAAATCGGCGTGTTGTCGGTATTGGCAATTGCAGTGTTTTTCCTGACCGCGCGGACCTATCCGTTCTTCGCCCGCGCCTTTGGCAGTACTGCGGCGATCCATGATGTGCGCGGAATACCGGTTTTTCTGTTCGTCGTCGGCCTGTTCGCCACACTTGCACAGCCTCTTATCAACACGATGATCCGGGTCGGAGAACGTGAGGCGGATCAGTATTCATATGAGACGGTGAACCTGCCGGATGCGATGGCCGGTGCGCTGCTCAAGACCGCCGAATATCGCTACCCTCAGGCGGGTGCATTTGAAGAGGCAATTTTCTATACCCACCCAACGGTCGAAAACCGCGTGCGCGCCGCGATGGAGTGGAAAGCGGCTCAAGCAGGCGCTACTCCGAGCGAATGACCAAAGATCAGATATTCGAATTTTTCCGGCGATTGGCAGAGGATAATCCTGAGCCTGAGACCGAGCTGAATTATGGCAATGCCTATCAATTGACGGTGGCGGTGGCGCTGTCGGCGCAGGCGACAGATGTCGGCGTGAACAAGGCGACGCGGGCGCTGTTTGCAGAGGTTGAGACGCCGCAGCAAATGCTTGATCTGGGGCTGGAAGGGCTGATCCAGCACATCAAGACCATTGGCCTGTTCAATTCCAAAGCGAAGAACGTGATCGCGCTGTCGCAATTGCTGATCGACGAATATGGCGGCGAAGTGCCCGGCACCCGCGAAGACCTCGTGCGGCTACCCGGTGTGGGGCGCAAGACGGCGAACGTGGTGCTCAATTGCTGGTTCAAACAAGAGACGTTTGCCGTCGACACACACATCCTGCGCGTCGGCAACCGGACGGGTTTGGCCAAGGGTAAGACGCCTGATCACGTCGAGGCAAAGCTGGAAAAGCGCGTGCCGCAGCCGTTTCGCCTCCATGCGCATCACTGGTTGATCCTGCATGGCCGCTATGTCTGCAAAGCGCGCACGCCGGAATGCTGGCGCTGCGGTCAGGTGGATTTGTGCAGTTTTCGTAAGAAAGTGATGGAAGTGCCTAAGGGGCGTTAGCGTTCAATAGGGCCCAAATCTTCAAACTCGATAATTTCGTTTACCGCGATGAAGCCGGTCGACTGGCCGAAGTGTCCATAGCCACCTTGCCGTCCGCCCGACCCCTCACGCTCAGGGGCAATGCAAGCCTGAATCTTGAGCCGGTAGGCGCGGCGCGTTTCTGGGATAAATCCCGAAGGCCTGACTGTCTGCCCGTCGATGTGCAACCAAACACGCGCTTCACTGGCTAGAGCATCTTCAGCACCCCTGACGCCTTCTATGAATTTAGACCCTTCGAACTCATTCACCCACACGCCTTCGAAAATCCGTACCTCGGACATCTCATACCTGTTGCGAATTCGAGGGGAACGAATTGGCCGAAGTTCTCTATCGAATTTGCTCGGATCCGCCCTGCAATCCTCAGCTTGCGCCGAGCTAGGCACGAGAACCATTGCAGTTAAGATCGGATAGAGAAAACTCATCAAACATCGTCCGCAGAAATCATCTCCGCCCGGTCAATCTCACCTGTCATCGCCGCGACAGTCGTCGCCACCGCCGCATCGCCCGACACATTGGTTGTGGTGCGCATCATGTCCATGATCCGGTCAACGCCCGCCACAAAGGCAATCGTTTCCAGCGGAACGCCAACCGCGCCAAACACCAGCGCCATCATGATCAGGCCCGCGCCCGGAATGCCCGCTGCGCCAACCGCTCCCAGAGTGCCGAGGATCGAAATGAGCACATAATCGCCCCAGCTCAAATCCACGCCGAAAATCTGCGCGCCGAACAATGTCGCAAGGCCCAAATACATCGCCGTACCGTTCATATTGATCGTCGCGCCTAGTGACACAACAAAGCTCGCCACAGAGTTCGAAACGCCCAAGTTCCGGCGAACACAGCGCAAAGTCACAGGAAGCGTCGCGTTGGAACTCGCGGTCGAATAGCTGACCGCGATCGCGTCGATAATGCCGCGGAAGAAGTCGATCACCGGAAGCTTCGCGATGAATTTGATCATCGCAGAATACATCACAAAGATGATGAGCAAGCAGCCCAGATAATTGAGCGCCACCAATTTACCGAGCGCCGCCAGCGCATCAAGGCCGAGCGTGCCCGCGACCCAAGCCATAAGCGCGAAGACACCAAACGGGGTCAGCTCCATCACGACCATCGTGACTTTCTGCATCACGACGCTGCCGCTTTCGAAGATTTTGAGAACGGGCTCGCCCTCTTCCTTCGCCATCAGAATGCCGATCCCGATAAGCAGCGAGAACACGATGAGCGGGAGCACATTCACATCCGCCATAACCTGCACAGGACTTTGCGGGATCATGCCGAGGATCATGTCATTAAACGTCGTTTCGTTCGGCGCTGGTACGGCGCCCATTTCAATCGCGCTGGTGTCCACGCCCGAACCGGGCGCAAGCAATGTACCAAGGCCAAGGCCCAGCCACACGGCGATCTGGCCGCTCACCACAAACAACAACAGCGCGCGCACGCCCACACTGCCCAGCTTGCGCAGATCACCAATCGCGGCAACGCCTGCCACCAGGCTGAAGAAGATCAGCGGCACGACGAGCATCTTGATAAAGCCGATAAACACATCGCCGATAATCTTGATGCTTGCTGCGTCCGGTCCCCAGATACGCCCGACGATAACGCCCAAAATCAGCGCGCCGATAACGCGCTGCCACAGCGGAATTGCAAACCATGTTTTCATGTTCGGGCTTTCATTCGGCTCACGCCTTGTTGTGTGTTCCATCCAGGGCCAGCGCCCCAATTGCCGCGCGGGTGTAAATCCGGGCTAGCGTATCAAGGTCCGGCATGGCCACCGCTTCATCGCGTTTATGCATTGTCGCATTGCACAGACCAAATTCGATCACCGGGCAAACGCTGCGCAGAAACCGCGCATCGGATGTGCCGCCGGTTGTCGACGCCTCGGGTTTGATCCCCGTCTCTGCTTCGACAGCAGCGGCGAGCATATCAGAGAATGCACCGGGAGCAGTTAGGAACGGTTCGCCGGAGATGATCGGCAATGCTCGCCCGCCATGTTTTTCCGCGATCGCGGCCACGCGTTCGGATAAAGTCGCGCCCGTGTGCACATCGTTAAAGCGGATCGAGATACGCGCTTTGGCCTCAGCCGGGATGACGTTGTGGGCGGTGTTGCCGACCTCAATATCGGTGATCTCTAGGTTGGACGGTTGAAACCAGTCAGTCCCGGTGTCGAGCGTGAGCGCATCCAGCTCTGCCAGCATCGCCACCAATTTTGGGATCGGATTATCGGCAAGGTGCGGATAGGCGACGTGCCCCTGCGTCCCCTCCACTGTCAGCCAAATATTGACCGAGCCGCGCCGCCCAATCTTCATCATATCGCCCAGCCGGTTCACGCTGGTCGGCTCACCAACCAGACATAGGTCCGGGCGTATGCCCTCTGCATCCATATAGTCGATGAGCGCGCGTGTGCCGTGAAGCGCGGGGCCTTCTTCGTCGCCGGTGATGATGAAACTGATCGTGCCCGCATCCTGCGGCACGTCGGCAACCGCCGCGACCATCGCGGCAATGCCCCCCTTCATATCAACAGCGCCGCGCCCAAACAGCAATTCGCCGCGTTCAGTAGGCTCAAACGGATCGCTCTCCCAACCCTCCCCCGGCGGCACCACATCAAGGTGCCCGGCAAAGGCCAGATGTTTTGATCCTGCTGGCCCGCGCCGGATCGCGAACAGGTTTTCGACCGGCGCTTCGTCGCTGCCCTTCGCACCCTCCCCGCGCAAAAACCGGTGGGTGTCAAAACCCAAAGGTGCGAGCATTTGCTCCATCGCATCGAAAACCGACCCTGTCGCCGGGGTGACGCTGGATTCCGCGATCAAGCGTTTTGCGTAATCGAGCGCAGCGCTCATCGCGAAGGCTCTGGCAGGGGCCCCGGCGCAAAAGCGCTTTCGAGCAATTCTGCGATCCTGATCCCAGCTTGCTGCACGCGCCGCTTTGCAATCGGTATGCCGCGCGCAATGTCTTCCTGTGTGAGCGCGGTATTGTCGGGCAATTCAGCGGCGCACACTTCGTCGGTGTCAAAGGCAGTTGGATAGATGAAACTGCGGCTGATCTCCCAGCTTTCGCGGCCCCAATCCGCCGCAACTCCGCCGCCAAAATCGCCGCGTTCGGCGGGCGAGTACTGCCGCACAACCGGATCCGCAGGATCGCTGATCGCGCGTTCGGCGAGCGGGCCGTCCCATATCCAGTGCAGGTTGAGGCCGGGGACGATGCCGTAATCGGTTTCCCGGTCATTGCCCCCGCGATCATCCCTGTCCCCGGAATGGAGCGGCATGTGAATATCGCCCGCGAAATGCACCATAAATGCCAAGGCTTGCAACCGAACATGATCCGGCAGGCTTTCGTCAGCGAGAATGCGGTGGTTGCGTTCGATCTGTGCGGTCACGCAGTTTCCGCCAGAGCAATTTGCGCGCGGATTATACGCCTCACAAATGGGTGTTGTGCGGTAATGCCAAGACGCCGTGTATCCCCATCTCCAAAAGGTTCGCCGGACGCAATCGGGCCACACACTCGCGTCTTCAATGGTGGAAAGGTCGCATTCCGGCGTCCCGATCAGCGCTTCTGATCGCATCAACCTGCGAATTTCCGCGCGCGCTGATGGTGAAACATTCGCCTCCGCAATCTGTGCGGTTTTCTGATGCGCGTAAAAACCCCAAGCGCTTGCCGGGGTAGGCATCAACAGCGCCATAGCGCACAAAGCTGTGATCAGCGCTCTCATGATCCGACCGTTTCATATTGCTCGATCACCCATTCTTCGCTTTCGGATGCGCCGATCCATTCCTCCATCCACGCATGTTCCCAGATTGCCTGCATATAACTTTGCGCAAAGCCGGGAACGCCGATCCCGTAGGTGAGGAACCGCGACACGATCGGCGCATAGAAAATGTCCGCTGCGCCAAAGGTGCCAAACAAAAACGGCCCGGCATCGCCGTGCCGCGCACGCGCCTCTGCCCACAGGCCAAGGATACGGACAATATCTGCGCGCGTTTGCTCCGATACGTTCTGCAATTGGATACGCCGCCGCACATTCATGGGCATGTCGCTGCGCAAGGACGGGTAGGAGGAATGCATTTCAGCCACCATCGAACGCGCCATCCCGCGCGCAGCCTCATCCTTTGGCCAGAACCGGTCGCGCCCGACCTTATCCGCAAGGTGCTCCATAATCGCGAGACTATCCCAGATCACATTGTCACCATCCCACAGGATCGGGACTTTGCCGCTGGAAGGTTGGAAATCATCGCTTTGCTTACGGTTTTCCCATTGCTCACCCAGCATCGGGACCGTGATCTCTTCAAAGCCGATCCCCGATTGTTTTGCCGCCAGCCAGCCGCGCAGCGACCAGCTTGAGTAATTCTTATTACCGATAATCAGCTTCATGGTTCAGCTTCGCTCCACCTGGCGCCCGTGTTTGGGGGTTGCCCGTTCCTAGGTATTCAGTGTTAGGCTGTCGAGCCTGAACGGATTAAAGCAAGGCCTTGCCCAATCAAGTTTTCTGACTCAGAGGAGCTTTCTGAATGACCCGCCCCCCATTTCACCTCGCTTTTCCGGTCAATGACTTGGCGACGGCGCGCCAATTTTATGGCGAATTGCTTGGCTGCAACGAAGGGCGCAGCAGCGCGGAATGGATCGATTTCGATTTTCGCGGCCATCAGATCGTCACCCATCTTGCACCGAATGCCGCTGGAGATCGGGCAAATACCCATGTCGATGGACACGGCGTTCCCGTCCCCCATTTCGGCCTTGTCTTGAACATGGACGAGTGGCGCGAACTGGCCAAAAAGCTGGAAGATGCAGGCACCGAATTCGTAATCGCGCCAACAGTGCGTTTCAAAGGCAAGCCCGGCGAACAAGCAACAATGTTCCTGCGTGATCCGGCAGGCAATGCTCTGGAGTTTAAAGCATTTGCCGATCCTGATCTGTTGTTTGCAAGTTAACATGACGAGAATGAACGGCTTGCGGGCAAGCTGAGAACACGCAATATGCGCTCCGAGGAGCAAGCTGTATGAGATCTTTTTTCATTTGGCTTTTCAAAGATATTATCTGGGATAACATCTTTTGGATCGGCCTGGTTGGCGTTGCAATCTTGGTGCTCTTGTTCGTGATTGGCTTGTTCCTGCCTGAAACTGATGAGGGCGCGATTGAAGGCGGTAGCAGCGGTGACAGCAGCACTGATGCTGGCGGAGCGGGGTGGAATGCGTCGGACACAACTGACCTAATGCCAACGGCCCAAATCATAAGTTCGAAGATCGAGGATAGCGAAGAGAGTGACGATTGGTTTAACAGCGAAGATTGGGAAGCCTGATAGGCACAAGCTTCATCATTCTATACCAACGCCTCAAGAAAGAATTTTAAAAGCCCGAACAACAGTGATTTCCCCCTATATTCAATACCCTATCTCAATTTCAAAGAGGTGCGTGTGACGCATACCAACGTTGTTTCCCCTGACGATCACGCTGATGCGCAAGTCAATTCAGCCAGCGAACGCCCCAATCCGCGTGTCCTCGCGCGGGAATTGAATCGCTTCACCTCGCCGCGGTTAGCGCGCAGCCTGTGGGAATTGGCAATTACCATTGTCCCGTTCGCGCTGCTGTTTACAGCGATGCTGTTTGCTGTGGATGCCGGATATTACGCTGCGCTTGCGCTAACGCCGGTGGCCGGGATGTTGTTGCTGCGCCTCTTTATTATTCAGCATGATTGCAGCCACGGTTCCTATCTGGCGAAGAAATCTTCCAACAAATGGTTGGGCCGGGCGATCGGTGTGCTGACGCTTACCCCTTATGATTGTTGGCAGCGTTCCCATGCGCTGCATCATGCCAATACGGGCAATCTGGATGCGCGCGGGTTCGGCGATGTCGATACGCTGACGGTCGAAGAATTCGGCGAATTGAACCGGTTGCACAGATTTCTATATCGCCTCTATCGCCACCCTGCGGTGCTGCTGGGCTTAGGCCCTGCCTATCTCTTCTTATTGCGGCATAGATTGCCGATTGGGTTGATGCGCGAAGGCGTGATTTATTGGATGAGCGCGATGCTCACTAACGCTGTGACTGCGATCATCCTGGTTGGTCTGGGCTTTATGTTCGGAGCGTGGACGACGGCTGTGGTGTTCTTGCCGGTGCTGCTAATCGCGGCGTCGGTCGGTGTGTGGCTGTTCTATGTGCAGCATCAATTCGAACATGCCTTTTGGGAACGCAAAGCCAATTGGGAGTTCCATGACGCGGCCTTGGGCGGCAGTTCATATCTGGTGCTGCCCGCGCCGCTGCGCTGGTTCACAGGGAATATCGGCATCCACCATGTCCACCATCTCGCCAGCCGCATCCCGTTTTACCGGCTGCCAGCGGTGCTAAAAGCGCATCCGGAATTGAGCAACTTTAACCAGTTGACCGCTATCAATGCGGTGCGTTCAATGGTGCTGACTTTGTGGGACGAAGAGCGCGGTAAATTGGTATCCTTCCGCGAGGCGGCCCGAACTCGGGCACTCGCAGCGGGTTAACAGACTGAGCCTGAGCTTAGCGCTTATTCCAAGGGGCATCTTCGCCCAAAGCATCGGCGACAATCGCCGCTCGTAACGCTTCGATCCCCATGCCCTTTTCCGCACTGGTCAGGTGCAATTCGGGAAAAGCAGCCGGGTGTTTGCGCGCTTCGTCGGCGACTGAATTGGCGACACTGTCTAGAGCGCTGGCCTTGATCTTGTCCGTCTTAGTCAGAACGATGCGGTAACCAACAGCGGCCTCGTCGAGCATCTTCATCATATCAAGGTCGACCTCTTTTAGGCCATGACGGCTATCGACCAGCACCAGATTGCGCGCCAGCACCTGACGCCCGCGCAGATAGCTTTTGACGAGCTTTTTCCAGCGATCCACGATCTTCACTGGCGCTTTTGCAAACCCATAACCCGGCATATCAACCAGCCGCATTTGCAGCGGATCACCGACTTCGAAGAAATTCAGTTCCTGCGTCCGCCCCGGCGTCACCGAAGCGCGCGCGATTGATCTGCGTCCGGTTAACGCATTGAGCAGCGAGCTCTTGCCGACATTGCTGCGTCCGCAAAAGGCAATCTCTGGCACACTGGGTTCCGGCAGGAATTTTAGCTGCGGTGCAGAGAGCAAGAAATCCACCCGGCCCGAAAACAGCTTGGATGCTGCTTTCTCACGCCGAAGCTGCTCGCGCTCCTCTTGCTGGCGCTCTTCGAGTTCGCGCTCTTCGTCTGGCGTCACGCCCCGTCCTTAGCTGTTTCGTCGCTGGCTTCTTGCTCTTCGCGCGCCTTCTTCGCGGCGGCCTCGGCTTTCTCTTTTTGCGCCGCAGCCCGCAATTGCGGATGCTTTGAATAGAGATAGCTTTGCTGAGCAAGCGTCAGCAGGTTGGACGTAACCCAGTATAGGAGAAGCCCGGCGGCAAATGGCGCCATTACGAACATCAAGATCCACGGCATCAGATTGAAAATCTGTTGCTGCATCGGATCCATCGCGGACGGATTGAGTTTAAAGGTCAGCCACATCGTGACACCCAACAAGATCGCCAAAATACCGATCCCAAGGAAACCCGGAACTTCGTAAGGCAAATAACCAAACGCGTTCAGGATTTTGGCTGGGTCAGGCGCGGACAAATCTTTGATCCAAAATTCGATGAACGGTTCATGCCGCATCTCGATCGCAAGGATCAAAACCTTATACAGCGCAAAGAATATCGGGATTTGGATAATCAACGGGAGACAGCCGGCCAGCGGATTGACCTTCTCCTCCTTATACAGCTTCATAATCTCTTGCTGCTGCTGCTGCTTATCGTCCTTATACCGTTCCTGAATCGCCTTCATTTTCGGCTGCACGGCTTTCATCTGAGCCATCGACGAAAATTGCTTTTGTGCAATCGGGAACAGCAATCCGCGAATGATGCAGGTCAGCAGGATGATCGCGATACCGAAATTGCCGACCAGATTGTTGAGCGTGCGCAGGAGCCACAGAAGCGGCTTTTCAAACCATTCGAACCAGCCCCAGCTGATCGCCTTGCCGAAATAGGTGATGCCGGTGTCTTCATACTGATCGAGGATCACGCTTTCTTTAGCGCCCGCGAACAGCTGAGTGGTTTCCGTCATCGAGCCGCCAGCGGGGATTGTTTGCGGATCATAACGCAGCACCGCGCGGAACAGATCATCGCCAAGCGATTCGAAGGTAGCGACATCGGTGCTCCCTTCGCCTTTAGCCAGCGCAGAAAGCCAGTAATTGTCGGCAAAGCCCAACCAAGACGCTGCGCCATCCGGCGTCCAGCGGCCCAATTCAGCCAGTTCGTGATAAGCGTGCGGGTCTTCTAGCGTGCCGTCGAACACACCGATTGGGCCGGCGTGAGCGATGAATTGATCGGGCGTTGCGGTGGTGCTCGTCCGCTTGATCAGCGCAAAGGGCTGTATGATGGCGGCGCCAGCTGAGCCGTTTTGGGCCGATTGTTCGGCTGTGATCATGAATTGATCGTCGATCGAAAGGCGAATGGTGTAAGTGATGCCGTTCGCATCTGTGCGTGTCAGAGTGACCGGTGTTTCAGCGGTTAACCGCTCGCCATCCGCTTGCCATAACTCGCGCCCAGTCGGACGCTGTCCGCCGACAACAAAGCCAAATTCTGCGAAATGCTGGACGTCTGTACGCTCTGGCGCGAACAAGCGGACTGGTCCGCTATCGTCTTCGATGCTCGCGCGGTAATCTTTGAACACAATGTCATCGACACGGGCACCGACGAGGTTGATTGAACCAGCAACTCGCGGTGCGTCAATCGCAACGCGGTTTTCATCGGCAAGCGCGGTTTCGAGATCGACAGGCCCTTCGGGAGCTGTTGCTGCTTGGCCAGGTTCGCCTGTGCCAGGGGTCGCGGCGGCAGCCGTGCCGGGTGCGGCGGGTGTGCCGGGTGCTGGGGTTTCGCCAACAGCGCCCGAATTGCTTGTCAGACCAGCATCAGACTGCGCCGAGGCTTCTATGGCCTCAGCGGTGACTTCGGGTTGCGGGTAGAAATACCGCATCCCAAAATCCCAACCGAGAATGAGCAAGCCAGAAAGCGCGACGGCAAGCAGGAGATTGCGCTGATTGTCCAAGATTATGCCCTAAAGTATCGAGAGAGTGTCAAATGAGTGATCGCGGAGTAAGTGTATTATGTGGGCATGACAGTCAGGTTTTCCAGTCCCCTAAAATTGGCCAAAATATTCGGCCTAAGGAACTGGGTCGTGACCATGTCCGCCCCACGGATTGCAGCGCCCTATACGCTTTAGCGCGAGCCATCCACCCTTGAGAGCACCATATTTGCCGAGCGCCTCAATCGCATATTGGCTGCAAGACGGCGAATAACGGCAAGTGGGCGGCAAAATGCGAGAGGGGCCGAGCTGCCAAGCGCGCGCGATGAGGATGAAAATATGCTTCATGCGCTGGCCTTTTTAGCGAAATCGGAGGTGCGATTCTCTCCCTGCGGCTTTCGCCCTCGCCCTTTGTACCCCCGCGCCGGATCACCTTTTCCTTCATGGGCTCGCGCCAGAGCTTTGCCGAGTTCAACTGCCATCATGCCGAAATCTCGCTCTACACCGCCAGCACGGCCAATCACCACATGATCGTGATCCGGCAACGCTTGATCGGCAAGTGCAGCGCGCAACAATTCACGAAAGCGCCGCTTCATCCGGTTGCGGACCACCGCATTGCCGATTTTCTTGGTGACGGTGATGCCATAGCGCACCCCCAGCCCGCCATTGGGGCGAGTGAGCAGCACGAACCCGGCCCGCGCATTGCGCAGGCCCTTATTAGCAGCCAAAAAGTCGGCGCGTTTGGTAAGGGTTTCAGCCATCAAGTTGCAGATACGCGAAACGGGCCCCGCAAGGGAGCCCGCAAATGCATTTTCAAAGTGGCGAGTGTTCCCGCCGCTCAGATCGCAAAGTTAGGAAATTCGCGGCCCAGCTGAGCCGCGAACACCATCACGCGCAGAGTTTCTTACGGCCGCGGCTACGACGAGCGCGGAGAACCTTGCGGCCACCCGGTGTCTTTTTGCGCGCGAAGAAACCGTGCCGACGGGCACGCACTAGATTGCTTGGCTGGAAAGTCCGCTTCATTTCGTCCTCAATTTACTGGTTTGGCGCTGCACCCGGAACCACAAAAGCCTCGGCGGCGGCGACCATGTTTTTGTCGTGATTTGAATGCAGACAAAAACGCTTTGATCAGGCGCGGGCTGCTATTGGAATGGGATGGCTGAGTCAAGCAAGGAGTTCGGTCTTAGCCAATGCTGACAAGATCGAGCTGAGCGAGTGTGATCGTGCTGAGATCGACATAATCCAATGTGGGCACATCCATGACAGGAACATTGACCAATTCCACATCCAATTTCCAATTGGTCATCAGCGGCTGCGACGGGGCCGGCTGTGCTGCAGCCATGCGGAATGCGGGGCTGCGCGTTTCTGGCGTGTAGCCAGGCGCAAATTCAGGCCGCAACCACGGTTGCATGTCGCCCGCCCCCAGCCACAATGCGCTGGAATGCGGAACAGAATTGGTCATGGCGTAGAAATCACGGGCGCGCGCTTCGCTCATGCCCATTTCGACATAATAGTCGATATAGAGGCCGTGCGCAGGGTGATCGGCTGCAAAATCGGCCGGTTCGCGCCCATGATTGTCGAGCCAAGAATGAACCGCGAATTGCGCGCCTTGCTCCATAGTCCGCGTCTCACCCGCCAAAAACAATTCAACTGCGCCAGAACGAACCGACCCGCCGCTAGGCACATGGGTCGCGATACCGGCTTCGCGGATACGGCGGCCCACTTCGAGATTGGCGATATCATTGCTGGTCCCGGGTGCTTCTACCAATTGGAGCGTGGCGAGCGCAGGAAAATCGCGCAACATCGCATCAAATTGTGCGGGGCTGGCACTGTCGGTTGAACCCATCATCGCCGCGCTTGTCGCGCTGGTGACGACGAATGGCCCATATTGCGCCAACATCGCGTCAACCTGATGCGGTGCAGCAGGTTGAGCATAGCGGGTTGCAGAACGAGGGCGAGCATCCGGCACCGAAACCGCATCACCGCCAGCAACCTTGACCCATTGCGCCGTCGCCGGATCCCATTCCTCAACCCAGCTTTCGGTCGCAACGGTTCGGTTGCTTCCGAATGGCTGTCCGGTCTCTTGCCCCAATACAGGACCGGCGAAGAAGACCAGTTGAATGACGGCGAAGAATGCGGCGAGGCGTTTAGCTGTATGTTCCATGCCACGATAGATACGTGAGTTTACGTTCAGGAATTGCCAAGGTTTATACTTGCGAAGTCCTTGCGTAGCCTTCCCTAAGTACTCGACAAGCTCCTATTAACCCTGCACAAACGCGGATCGCAGAATTGAGCCGTTTTTGGGCAAAGGGGATTTGGGCCTTGGTAGCGCTGGTACGCACAGTTGCCTATTTGGGTCTTGAAGCGCGTCAGGTCGAAGTGCAGTGCCAAGTCGCGTCTGGATTGCCGCGTTTTGCCATTGTCGGCTTGCCCGATAAGGCTGTTAGCGAAAGCCGAGAACGGGTGCAGGCGGCCTTGTCGGCAATGGGTTTGGCGCTGCCGCCGAAACGGATCACCATCAACCTTTCGCCCGCTGACCTTCCCAAAGATGGATCGCATTATGATCTGCCGATTGCGCTGGCTTTGCTGGCCGCGATGGGTGTTACCGATGCCGAACAATTGGGTGATTGGATCGCCGTTGGCGAATTGGCGCTGGATGGCCGCGTGGTTGCGACGCCCGGCGTCTTGATTGCCGCTTTACACGCCAGCACATCCGACGCCGGATTGATCTGTCCCGCCGATCAAGGGTCAGAGGCCCGCTGGGCAAGCGGCATACCTGTACTGGCCCCGCGCGACCTCAGCAGCCTGTTAGCGCATCTCAAAGGTTCGCAGACTTTACCCGAACCTGTTCGCGGTGATGTAGAAGCGGCGCCTGCGGTCACCGACTTGAAACAAGTAAAGGGTCAAGAGACCGCCAAACGCGCGTTGGAGATCGCGGCGGCGGGCGGGCACAACCTGTTGATGATTGGTCCGCCGGGATCCGGCAAAAGCATGATGGCGAGCTGTCTTGCCGGTATCCTGCCCGAGCTTACGCCATCCGAAGCGCTCGAAGTGTCGATGGTGCAATCGGTCGCCGGAATGCTGACATCTGGGCGGATTAGCCGCACCCGTCCGTTTCGCGCGCCGCACCACTCAGCCAGCATGGCCGCATTAACTGGCGGCGGTTTAAAAGTGCGTCCGGGCGAAGTGAGCCTCGCGCATTTGGGCGTCCTATTCCTTGATGAACTGCCAGAGTTTCAGCGCGCGGTTCTCGACTCGCTCCGCCAACCGCTAGAGACGGGACAAGTCGATGTAGCGCGGGCCAATGCGCATGTGTCATTCCCCGCAAGGGTGCAGTTGATCGCGGCCATGAATCCGTGCCGCTGCGGCCATGCGGGCGAATTGGGACATGTTTGCGCACGCGGAGAGCGGTGCAAGACGGAATATCAGGCGCGGTTGTCAGGGCCGCTGCTCGACCGGATCGATCTGCATGTGGAAGTCGCCGCGGTCAGCGCAATGGACCTCACCCTACCGCCGCCCGCAGAAGGCAGCGAAACCGTAGCCCGCCGCGTCGCGAATGCCCGGTCGATGGCTGCTGATCGCGGCATCCGATCTAACGCAGAATTGGATGGCGATCTGCTGCAAACCCACGCTGCTCCTGATCCCGAAGGCCGGGAGCTGATGCAAAGAGCAGCGGAGAAATTGCGGCTTTCCGCGCGCAGTTACACCCGAATGCTTCGTGTGGCGCGCACCATCGCCGATCTTTCAGGCAAAGCCGAAGTGGGCCGCATCCACATTGCCGAGGCGCTTTCTTACCGGCAAACGATTGGACGCAAATGACGGAATTCGATCCGGCTTGGCTGATATATTTTGGCGCCGCCTTGCTGCTGATGGCCTATGCTATCCGCGAAGAGTTGAAGCTGCGCATCATGATCGTCGTCTCAACATTCGTTTACATAGCCTATTACTACCTCGTCACCTCTCCTCCCTTGTGGGATGCAATTTTCACCAGCTTGCTGATGGTCGCCGTCAACCTTTGGGTGCTTGCACAAATAGTGTTGGAGCGGACCAGATTGCGATTGTCTGATGACGAAAAGCAATTGTTTGATGCTTTTGAAACGCTGACGCCGGGCCAATTTCGAAGGGTCCTCAAATTGACCAAATGGCACAAGGCCACTGATCCAGAGGGAACGGTTCTAACGCGCGAAGATGAGCCATCAGGCGAGCTATTCTATATCATGGAAGGCGCAATTTCCGTGCAGAAAAGCGACCGTCAATTCCGCCTCCCTTCGGGCAATTTTGTGGGTGAAGTCGCCTATATTCTAAGGCGCAGAACCACAGCCACCACGGTCGCGCCACTTGGCGTGCGTTTCGTGAAATGGGACAGTGATTCATTGCGGCAGCTTGGCGAAAAGCATCCCAACCTAGGCAACGCTCTCAACGCTTTGCTAACGCGCGATCTGGCGAAGAAATTGACCAGCAGTTATCGCCCCGATGATGCAATGCCCGCAACCGAACAAACGAAGGAATTGCTGGAGGCGGCCGGCTAATCCTGTAACCAGCATCGCGCGAAGAGCGAATTCGTTTGTGACGCCGCTTATTTCCTAAAGATCTCGGGTGCATCGGCTCCGCCATGGCAGACACTTACTCGCCCATCCCCGCTCTCGCTGATCCAACTTCGGGGTTTCGTGCGCGTGATGCGCGCGTGGATAGGCGGGTGCGCATAACCGGCCTCGCCTTTGCGATTTCGATCGAAGCACTGCTGATCCTGCTTTTATTCGCGATCGGATGGGGCTGGCGCGATGAAAGCGAATTGGCGGAAACCCTCACAACATTCGAAGCGCAGGATTTCGGGCCGGAGGATCCTGCGCCGGCGAAAGAAACGCCCGCAGAAGCAGCCTCAACGAGAGCAGAACCAGTCCCTCAGCCAGAGCCAGAGCCGCAGCCTGTCCCGCCGACCATTCCGCCACTTCTCACTCCGCCCGTCGCGATCTCGCCCGTTACTTTGCCCGCCACCCCAGCGCCCACTCCTCCGCCGCCCGTCCCGGAGGATCAACCCCGCACACCCGCGCCGCCGGCCAGCCCCCCTGGGCGCGCCTATGGCCCTGTCGACACGGGTGGTGGGTCAAATACGGGTAGCGACAGCCAGCGTGTCGGTTCAGCCTCCAATGGCGAGCCGCTTTATGCAGCACGGTGGTATCGCGAACCGACACGTCGGGAGTTGGCGGGTTACCTTTCAACGGCGACTGGCCCAGCAACGGCCTTGATCGCCTGCCGCACTGTTCCAGACTTTCGTGTCGAAGATTGCGAACTGATCGGTGAAAGCCCGCAAGGTTCGCAGATCGGACGCGCGGTTCTGGCAGCTACTTGGCAATTCCGCGTGCGCCCAGCCCGGATCGGCGGGCGCTCTCAAGTCGGATCATGGGTGCGAATAAGGATCAACTACACCCGTGCAAACGCCGCAGATGGGCGGGCGCGGGGTTTCTAAAACTGCCGGATCACGTCGCAGAAATCTGGTCCCCAAGTGTCGAGTTTTTTCGCACCAACACCCTGAATTTCGCCCAATTCGGCCAAGGTTGCGGGCCGCTCGCTTGCCATCGCGCGCAGAACGCTGTCGTGAAAAATGATATAGGCAGGCACACCGTGTTCGCTGGCGAGGGACTTGCGCCTTTCACGCAGCGCGTCGAACAGCGGATCGCCGACGGGGTTAGGCACGGCCCCCGCCCGTGAACCATTCCGATCACGGCGACCTTTCTTCTTGGGCGGTTCTGCAATCGCCACCGCCTTATTCCCGCGCAGCACGTCGGGCGCATCATCGCCCAGCGCCAAACCACCATGTTCAGTGGGCACCAACATGGCATTCGCCATCAGGCTGCGCATCACCGGCCTCAGCAGCGCCGCGTCTTCTGCACCGATAATGCCAAATACCGAAAGCGTATCATGCCCGCGTTGACGCACGCGGGCATCATCACGGCCCAGCAGCACTTTCTCGATATATCCAATTCCGAAACTTTGCCCCGTCCGGTACACCGCGCTCAGCAATTTTTGTGCGATCTCGGTCACGTCCAAAACTTTCGGCGGCTCCAGACAATTGTCGCAATTGCCGCAAGTTTGGGGCGGATCTTCACCGAAATGTTTGAGCAATATAGCCCGGCGGCACCCTGCACTTTCCACCAAACCCGCGAGCGCATTCAAACGCATCCGTTCGCTCGGCAGGCGGCTTTCGTCAACATCGCTCAGCCATTGGCGGGCTTTCGCAAAGTCGTTCGCGCTCCAAAACATCTGCGCCTCAGCCGGGTCCCCGTCGCGGCCCGCGCGCCCGGTTTCCTGATAATACGCTTCTGTCGATTTGGGCAGGCCAGCATGGATGACAAAACGCACATCCGGCTTGTCGATACCCATTCCGAACGCGATGGTTGCCACCATCACCATGTCTTCTGATTGCACAAAAGCGGCCTGCGTCGCGGCGCGTTGTTCGGGCGGCAATCCGGCATGATAGGCGCCGACGGGCCGCCCCGTAGCGGCCAGTTTTTCGGCAAGGTCTTCGGTCGCCTTGCGGCTTTGCGCATAGACAATGCCTGCGCCGGGCGTGCTTTGAATAAAGTCCGTGATCTGCCGCCCGACATTATCCCGCGCTGAAATGGCATAGCTGATATTGGGCCGATCAAACCCGGCTTTGATCAGGCCAGCATCGGGAATGCCCAATTGGCGCAATATGTCCACGCGCGTCGTTTCATCCGCGGTCGCCGTCAAGGCAAGGCGCGGAACATACTCGAAATGATCAAGCATCGGTCTGAGACCGCGGTAGTCAGGGCGAAAGTCATGGCCCCATTCCGAAACACAATGCGCCTCATCAATCGCAAACAGCGATATGTCAGCCGCGCTCAGCAAGGATTGAAAGTTCGAATTTGTCGCGCGTTCAGGGGCGACATATAAGAGGTCTAGATCGCCCGCCAGCAGCCGGTCAGCGGTCTCGGCCCTATCCATATCCGCCGACGTCATCGACGCCGCACGTATGCCCACCGCTTTGGCCGCTCGAATTTGGTCATGCATCAGTGCGATCAGCGGGGAGATAACGATCGCAGTACCAGGCCGGGCAAGCGCGGGAAGCTGATAGCACAGCGACTTGCCCGCACCGGTCGGCATCAATGCAAGCGTGTTTTCACCTGCGAGGATTCGGGTGATGACCGCTTCTTGCTGCCCGCGAAATTCGGAAAAACCGAAAGTCGAACGCAGAATATCAAGCAGGTCTGTGCCAGCGGCAACGCTCATTGGTGAACCAGTCCTGCGTTGCAAAGCCCGCCCTAAAAACAGGGCAAGCGAATAGATATTAGGCGGCGGCGACTTTTCTGGCGGCTTCGATATCGACGATGTCGCCGGTATTTGTGCCCGCTCCTGTGCTCGCTACAGAGCCATCGGCGCGCTTGCCAAGGTCATCTTTGCGAACCATCCACAGGTCCTCGTGACTTAGGACACGGCCATCATGTGCCAAAATCGAAACCGGACCGATTGGCAGGCGGTCGTGCGAATCGACCAGAACGGGATCTTCGGAAACAAATTCCGCGCCGTATTTCTGGCCCCATTGGCGCAATGCGATCATCGCAGGCAGCAGGTCAAAGCCCTTATTGGTCAGGCGATATTCGATTTTACGGCGGTCATCGGCGCATGGTTCGCGCTTCAAAATACCGTGATCGACCAATTTGGCGAGCCGGTTTGAGAGAATATTGCGCGCAATTCCAAGCTCGCTCAGAAACTCCTCAAAGTGTTTCAGCCCATTAAAGCTGGCGCGCAAGATCATAAATGACCAGCGTTCGCCCATAACTTCAAGAGCTTGCGGAAGACCGCATTCAATCAGCTCGCGCAGTGGTTCTCTAATATCGCCCATATCAGTCCTTTCCTTGCAACCTATCTAACGCCTTCGCCGCCAATCGCAAAATCGCGCCCGAAATTAATTTAAGTTTCTAGTTGCAACCTGCAACCTAATCGCATAGGTAGTGAATCGCAACTGGTTTCGATATGAAACTTTGTGAAGCATGATTACCAACTAAACCTACGAACATAAGGACTATGTGATGACCCTCTCCCTCCCCCGCACTGGCCGCTTCACCGTTTTCGCACTGGCTCTGATTTACACCGGTCTTAGCTTTGGCGTGGCGACCTCCTCTGCCCCGCTCGCGGCTCAAGGCGGCGCCTATTACACCGCCACCCTCGCTCAGCCCGCTGACGATGACCGCGCGGTTGCTGGCGGCGTTGCCTGGAATTGCCGAGGCACCACCTGCGTAGCCAATAAGGGCTCATCGCGCGCATCGCGCGTGTGCCGCGGTCTTGCCCGTGAATTTGGTGAAATTACAAACTTCACTGCCAACGGCGAAGCACTGGCTGAAGACAAGCTGGCCCGCTGCAACGGCAACTAAATCGCACCCCAAATTCCCCGTCCGCCGCTCTCCATGCGGGCGGGCACTCAAAGCCCCCGGCGCAGCACGTTCCCCAGATGCTGCGACCGGGGGTTTTTATGTGAGAAACTGCGCTGATTTGAGCTGCTGCTCCAACGCGGCCGCATCGGTGAACAGATGCGCATCCCAGCCGCGCGCTTTTGCGGCGGCGACATTGCCGGGATTGTCATCGGTAAAGAACAGCGCATTGCCGGGCCGTCCGCTGCGCGCTTCCACCAATTCGTAGATTCGCGGATCAGGTTTGGCGAGTTTTTCGGTGCCTGAGACGATAATGTCTTCAAACACATCAAAGATGGCGTGTTGCGCGCGAAACTGCGTAAAAAGCTCATCACCGAAATTGGTGAGGCAAAACAGCGGAACGCCGCGTTCATGCAGGCGCCGCACGATCTCGTGAACGCCTTCCACGGGCGACGCAGCCGTTTCATTAAAGCGCGCAGCATAGGCCGCAATCCGCAGCGCCTGATCGGGAAATTCCGCGATTCGCCCCGGCAACATTTCACCCAGCGTCACACCGCGATCGTGTTGAAAATGCCATTCTTCGGTGACGACATTCGACAAGAACCAATCCAGTTCGGCCTCATCTTCGATAATCTTTTCAAACAATGCGCGCAGCTGCCAATGGAACAGCACCCGGCCAATATCGAACACCACCGCTTTGGTGGCGGCCCTTGCGACGGCATCGTTCAAAACGCACACTCCTCAAACAGCTGCGGCCCGCTCTCCAAGATGGAGGCGGGCCGCTGCTTTTCATCGGCCACCATCACAGCAGCCGGCCATTCAAACCGATTAGCCCTGACGGGCTTTAAAGCGGCGATTGGTCTTGTTGATGACATAGGTCCGCCCACGGCGGCGAATCACGCGGCAATCGCGGTGACGGTTCTTCAGCGACTTAAGGCTGTTACGGACTTTCATGATTTCTTCCCGGGAATAAAACAGGTGCCACAGGCGTTCTGCGGCCCTCAAATTTCAAGCCGCGCACCTAAGCGGCGAATCGCCGCACGTCAACCATTTCCCCGATCTGATGATGACATCGAAGCGAGCTTTCGTTCCCAGGCCAGTGCATGAGCAATGATCACATCGAGATCATCATGCTGCGGTTGCCACGGCACGGTGGAACGAATGCGCGATGGATCAGAAATCAACGACCCCGGATCACCCGCCCGGCGCGGCTCCATCCGCCGGTCAATTTTCAAATTCGTGACCCGGTCGACCGCGTCGAGAACCTCCATCACCGAGAAACCCCGGCCATACCCGCAATTCATGGTCAAGCAGCGCTCTGGCTGGTCCATGAGCGCCGCCAGCGCAAGGACATGGGCGGAGGCGAGATCGCTGACATGGATATAGTCGCGCACCCCGGTTCCATCCGGCGTGTCATAGTCTGTGCCGAAAACGCTCACCGATTCGCGCTTACCCAGCGCCGTTTCCAATGCGACTTTGATCAAATGCGTCGCGCCGGCCGTTGATTGCCCTGTGCGTCCCTGAGGGTCGGCCCCGGCGACATTGAAATAGCGCAGCACGCAATAATTGATGTCATGCGCCAATGCCGTGTCAGCAAGCATTTGTTCCGTCATCAATTTCGACCAGCCATACGGATTGATCGGGACACGCGGCGTGTCTTCGCTAACCGGAGAAACGTCAGGGATACCGTAGGTCGCGGCAGTGGACGAGAAGATGAAATGCGCGATGCCCGCCTTCACCGCCGCTTCGATCAAAGCGCGGCTTCGCACGGTGTTGTTGTGGTAATATTTAAGCGGATCACTAACGCTTTCGGGCACAATGATGGAGCCTGCAAAATGCATGATCGCGCCGGTGCCTTGTTCAGCGAATATCCGGGCGAGCAGTTCGCCGTCCTCAATATCACCCTCATAAAACGGCACATCATCTGGCACCGCAAAACGAAATCCCGTCGACAAATTGTCGATCACCACTGCGCCCCAACCGGCATCTTTGAGAGCATGAACAGCGTGGCTGCCGATATAACCGGCCCCGCCGGTCACAAGGACGGATGGTTTTAACGTCTCAGACATGATCGGCGCTTAACAGGTAACGCCTGCAAAAGCGTGAAGATCGTGCTTTAGGTAGGCGTGTTTTGCACGATCCCGTTTTGCACCCCGTTTTGCACCCCGTTTTGCACCGTCGCCGCCTGCGCCTATAGTGACCCATCAGAGAGGATCATCCCCATGCCCATCACCCCCCGTTTGTTTCGCCCCGCATTGATTGCAGCAAGTGCGCTCGCCCTATCTGCCTGCGCTGGCACTTACACCGGCCCGGTTGAGGTCACCCGGTTTGTGGCCGCACAACCCGCTGCACTGGGACAGGGTACAATTACGATCGAATTTCCTGAGGAAATGGAGAACCAAACCGCGCGCAACGCATTTGCCGCCGCTGTGGCTGATGAACTTGCAGGGCTTGGCTATGATGTTGTGCCAGCTGGCTCAGCTGAGGCTGCGAACATCGCCACTATTCGCACGAGCCGCAATCCTATCGCTGCGGCAAGTTCGCGTGGCCCCGTCAGCGTCGGTGTAGGCGGCGGCCTTGGCGGCGGCAGAGGCGGATTTGGTGGCGGAGGCGGCGTTGGTATCGGTATCAATCTGGGCGGAGGGAGCAGCGGCCCCAATGTCCTGTCCGAACTGTCCGTGCGCATTACCGGCCCGGGCGGCACGAGCTTATGGGAAGGGCGCGCGCAGCAGCCAACCTCGATCAATTCGCCCTATTCCGATGTGGATGCGAGCGCGCGCACTTTGGCTGCTGCCTTGTTTGCAGGCTTTCCCGGTGGCAATGGCGAGACAATAACCATCGATGTCGACGAACTTCAGGAATAATATGACCCAAATCGCAATCGACGCTGCCTTTGACAGCGGGAATATCGAAGTACTCTCCGTCGATGGGCGCAGCGCCCGGCTGGCCATTCCCAAAGACCACATGGCGGAATTTGCGCAGTGGTTTCATTTCCGCGTTTCCGGCGGGATTGGCGAAGAAGTTGAGCTTAAGATCACCGGGCTGAGCGAAAGCGCATTCCCAGGCGGCTGGCCGAATTACGACGCCTGCGTTTCAGAAGACCGCGAATATTGGGCGCGCGCGGCCAGCACCTATGACAAGGACGAAGAAGGCGGCACCCTGACAATTCGGTATGCGCCAACCTCAAATGTCAGCTGGTTTGCTTATTTTGCGCCGTATTCGATGGAACGGCATCACGATCTTGTCTCCGAAGCCGCCGCAAGCGAAGGCGTCGATTTGGTGCGTCTAACCACCACGCTCGATGGTCAACCGATCGACATGTTGCAAATGGGCGAAGGCGGCAAACAAGTCTGGCTCTATGCGCGCCAACATCCGGGCGAAACGCAGGCCGAATGGTGGATGGAAGGGGCACTGGAATGCCTAACCGATCCCACTGATCCGGTTGCGCGCGCATTGCGCAAACATTGCCGATTGCACATCGTGCCCAATTGCAACCCAGATGGATCGCGCCGCGGCCATTTGCGCACCAATGGCGTGGGCACCAACCTCAACCGCGAATGGGCCGAGCCAAGCGCTGACAAATCTCCCGAAGTCCTAGCCATACGCGCCAAAATGGATGAGACCGGCGTCGATTATGCAATGGACGTGCACGGGGATGAGGCGATCCCGGCAGTGTTCCTAGCGGGTTATGAAGGCATACCAAGCTGGACCGACGCGCATGGCGAGGAATTCTATCGCTATCAGCGAATTTTGGACCGCCGCACACCCGATTTTCAGACGAAGCTGGGATATCCCAAGCCCCCGACCGGCAGAGCCAATCTGGGCATCAGCACCAATCAAGTGGCCGAGCGTTTCGGCGCCTGCGCCATGACGCTGGAGATGCCGTATAAGGATCTGGCGGACTTTCCAGAGCCAGAGCAAGGTTGGTCGCCCGAACGTTGCAAATTGTTGGCGCGTGAATGTCTTGCGGCACTGGTGGAATGGCTGGAGACAGCAGAAGGCTGAGCGGGCGGCTGATCCGGCGGCTGGCGATACATGATTTTACCGGCATGACCGGCCTCGCTCGTGCTATAGTGCCGGACAAAGGGAGACGGGACATGGACACATCACGCCGCATTATCGGACGCCGAACATTGCTAGCCGGATTTGGCGTGAGCGCCGCTATGGCCATTTTGCCTGCCAGTCTCAGCGCGCAAGGGCTTGGCCGGAGTTTGGGTCTCGGATCAATCCTTGGCCGCGCCAGTGACAATGCGCTGGACAAGCTGGCCGTGCCGGGCACTTTCTATGATGACGAAGACATCCGCATCGGCCTGCCGATTGTCGGCAATCTCGGCGGTCGCAGCGGCGGATTGTTCGGTTCGCTTATGAATGCAGGCAATCGATTGGGCGTGCTTGGCGAGGTCACCCGCTCGATCAACGATGCGACAGGCGTGGCCGCAGGCGAAGCCAAGCCAATCTTCCGCGATGCGATTAATGATCTGTCCTTTAGCGACGCCCCCGGCATTGTCCGCGAAGAAGATGGCGGCACACAATATCTGCGCAATTCCGCCAATGATCGGCTGCATTCGCGGTTGGAGCCGCTGGTGGACAGCGCGCTCGACCGCGCGGGTGTCTATCGCCAGTTTGATAGTCTTGCGCAGCGGCACAGCTTCATTCGCAATGCCGGGCTGGACCGGGAAAGCATCAACCGGTCTGTCACTGATCAAGGGCTAGACGGCATCTTTTCCTATATCGGCAATGAAGAACGCACCTTCCGCAGCAACCCCGTTGGCAATCTGGGCGGCGCTTTGGGTGACTTGCTAGGCAATTAAGCCGTTAGGATCGGCCGCTGAGATGCTCAGGACCAAAAGCGTGCGGCAGTAATTCTGACAAAGTGACCCGGCGCACTTCGTCTTTGCCGACACACAGCACCAGCGGATCAGTCCCGCCTAACCCTGCGATTTCGTTCAGCACCTGGCGGCACCGTCCGCACGGGGTGATCGGCGCGCCATCGCCTTTATCCAATGGGCCGGTAACCGCAACAGCGGTCAGCCCGCCCCTGCGCCCTTCGCCAAAGGCCCGCGATACAGCAATCGTTTCGGCGCATAGCGCAAGACCATAACTCGCATTTTCGACATTGCTGCCGGTGATGATTGCCCCGTCGTCAAACAACAAAGCCGCGCCGACGTGATAATCGGAATAGGGCGCATAAGCGTGTTCGCCAGCATCCTTGGCCGCTTTAATTAACGCCGTTTCCATTTCAGCCGAGATATTCATCGTTGCACCACCACCCATTCGATCGGCTCCTCAGAAGCTTCGCTTATCAATTGACTGTTCGCGCTCCATAACAGCCACGGACGGCCCGCATAATCCGGTTTCGCCCGGTCCCGCATCAGCCACAAATCTCTCGCAGTGCTGCGGGCGGTTCGGTGGCGATCTTCGAAGTCCTCACCTAATTGCAATAAAACCGGCTTTTGCGCGTGCAATTCGATCTGATTGACCAATGTCATCAGCTCACTTTCAACCGCCGCATCGCTGACCGAAGGGTCACAGCCTGTGGCGGTGCGCCGCAGAGCAATGGCCGGGGGCAACAATTCGGCATTGCGCGGCACCATGCGCGTGTATCGCGCAGATTGTTCGTCCGCGCGCAGGCATGGGTCGAACGGTTGTACAATCCCGACTTTAAGCCCCGAAGCCAGTGCCGAGGACAGCCTTTCTGCAAATCCCGGATCAGGTGCGGCGCCCGTCCGCGCAAGTTCGAGATATACAAACTCCGCCCCAATCGCGCGAAGCGTCTCAAACCGTGTGCCCGACGCACCGCTCGCAATAACCGCACCTTGTTCTGGATAGAGCGCGGCATCTGGTCGCCAACTGCGCATGTCCCACCACAACCAAACGGCAAATCCGATTGCAATCAAAGCAATCAGCGCGATGCCGCGAAAAAGCCATCGGCGCAGACCGCCGCCCTTTTTCCGGCCACTTCTGGTGCTTTTTTTCCGGCTCCGACTGGGACGCGCCATTTGCTCGCCTCAACCCTTAATGTGGAGCACACAGATCAGCGTGAACAGGCGGCGAGCGGTTGCAAAATCGGTTTCGACTTTGCCTTCCAAACGTTCCACCAGCAATTCCGCTGCGCTGTTGTGAATGCCCCGCCGGGCCATATCGATTGTCTCAATCTCAGCCGGGGTCGCCTTTCGAATCGCCTGATAATAACTGTCACAGATCGCGAAATATTCGCGGATCGGGCGGCGAAAGCGCGCAAGCCCAATCAGCAAGCTTTCCAGCGCAGTCTCATCAGCATCGGCAATGTCCATTGCCAAACGTCCATCTCGCACCGCCAATTTCAAGCGGTACGGCCCTTTTGCGCCGCGTTCTGCGCTGCGCACTGGTTTGAAGATATTTTCTTCAATCAGATCATATATCGCGACCCGGCGCTCTTGCTCCACATCTGCGTTGCGCCACAGAATCGTCTCTTCATCGAGCTCAATATGAGCAACGCGCTGAGAATTTTGCGGCAAATGCGCGGAATCGGGGGGGAGGCTTGCCATGATCACAGTCGCCTTCGCAGATTGGGGGGGCACACTTCAAGCGTTTAGGCCCGAACTCACCTTCGCAATCCCCGCTATCCACAGCGCTATAGGCTTTGCCAAAAATTTATTCATGCGCGCAAGGCTTGCAAGCAAGGGCGTCACGCGGCCATTGAGCGCACATGGCCGAACCTGAAATACTCACACTTGTGTCCGATGATAATGGCACTGCGCGCAAACTGCCCTCCAACCTAGAGGCGGAGGCGGCATTCCTGGGCGCGGTGCTGATCGACAACCGCGTGATCGAAGAATTGCAAACCCCGATCCAGCCGCACCATTTTTTTGAACCGCTGCATGAGCGCATCTACGCGCGTATTTTGGCGCTGATCGAACGCAACGCAACCGCATCGCCGGTTACATTGCGCCCGCATTTTGAGGCGGATGAAGCGCTGAAAGAGTTGGGCGGTCCCAAATATCTCGGGCAATTGACTGCCAACGGTGCGGGTCTGTTGGCTCCGCGCGAATTGGCGCAACAGATTTATGATCTCGCCTTGCTGCGGGAACTTGTGAGTGTCGGACGCGGCCTGGTCGAAGGGGCGATGGACACCTCGGAAGAGACCGATCCGATGGACCGGATCTCTCAGGCCGAAGCCGACCTGTATAAAGTCGCCGAAGGCGCGTCGACCGGCAGTGATGCGTCAAGCTTCCGCGACGCCTCTCTCACAGCGATCAAGATGGTTGAGGCCGCCATGAATTCGGGCGGGGGTCTGTCCGGTAAAACGTCAGGTCTGGAATCAATCGATCAGAAAACCGCCGGCCTGCACGATTCCGACCTTATCATCCTCGCCGGGCGTCCCGGCATGGGCAAAACGTCGCTCGCCACCAATATCGCCTTCAATTGCGCCGAAGAGCACCTCAAATGGCAGCAAGATGGCGGCGAGCATCAATATGGCGCACCCACCGCATTTTTCAGCCTGGAGATGAGCGCCGACCAGCTCGCAACGCGTATTTTGGCGGAACAATCCGAAGTTTCTTCCGAAGCGCTTCGCAGTGGTAAGCTTACCCGCGAGGATTTTCAGAAACTCAGCTTTGCCAGCCAGCGTTTGGCGGAGTTGCCGCTATTTATCGATGATACGCCGGCTTTGACGATTGGCGCGCTGCGCACACGCGCGCGGCGGCTGAAACGGCGCCATGACATCGGGCTGATCGTGGTCGATTATCTGCAATTGCTGCAAGGTTCGGGCCGCGCCAATGACAACCGTGTCAATGAAATCTCAGAGATCAGCCGTGGCCTAAAGACGCTGGCGAAAGAGCTCAGCTGCCCAGTGATCGCCCTGTCCCAGCTAAGCCGTGCGGTCGAACAGCGCGAAGATAAGCGCCCGATGCTTTCGGATCTGCGCGAATCGGGCTCGATTGAGCAAGATGCCGATATGGTTTGGTTCATCTACCGCGAGGATTACTACCTCGAAGCCGTGCGGCCAGATATGCCCAATCCCGACGGTTCCAGTTCCCCAGAAGTGCAAGACAAATACAGCCAGTGGGAGGCGACCTATCTTGAGAAAAAGAACCGGGCGACGCTGATCGTGTCAAAACAGCGCCACGGTTCAACCGGCAATGTCCCGCTGCATTTCCAGAGCGAGTTCACCAAGTTTACCTCGCCCAATATGCGCGATTATTCGAGCTGGGATGAAGGTGAATAGGTTTCGGAAGGGATCCGGCGCGCATTTTTAAGGTTGGATGGGCCAAGGCCGAAATGACGGCTAAAATTGTAATCAACAGATCGCAGCATAAAATAGCTGACAAACCAGCGCAGCCGGTCGCTCCATTTTGCGTATTGAGCAAACCAGCTCTTATCAACTGGCCGGCTTGACTGCTCCATATGGTCCATCATTTCCCGCATCTTGGCCGCCATCCCAGCATCTTCAACGCGGATCATCAGTTCAAGATTCAGACGGACAGAGCGCATGTCCAAATTGCCGCTGCCAAAATACGTAATATCGTCCAGAACCATTAGCTTCATATGGAGCTTCGTCGGCTGGAATTCGAACAGTTTAGCTCCGGATTTGACCAGCCTTCGGTAATGCAAACGCGCGGCGAGCACCGTGATCGCAAAATCAGATTTGGACGCCAGTATCATTCTCAGTTTGCTGCGCTTTGCGGCCCGCTTCAACGCCCGGCGCGTGCTACGCGGCGGAGAGAAATAGGCAGTGATCAGGTCCAATCTATCGGATCGCGCAAGGTCTTGCTTAAAACGCACCGCCCACTGGCTGGAAATGGTTGTCGGCCCGCCCATTAAAAGCTGAACTGATCCCTCCTCTGAATCCCAGTCACGAACCATTTCTCTGACCTTACGGAATTCTGATCCGTCAGAATTGATCCATTCGTCAATCTCCGCAAACCATTCGTTAAAGCGATCAACGAGGGGACCATCAATCTTCACACCCAGATCGCACCAGCCATTCTCTTCAGGCGAAGCGAAATATTCGTCAGCGATGTTAAATCCGCCGCTCATTACACTTTTGCGGTCCGCAATAGCCATTTTCTGATGGTTACGGATGAGGAAGCGCTTGTTGAAGCTCGGCGAGAATTGCGCAAACCGCGCGCCTGCGGCGACAAGATCATCGAAAAATCCATCCTCCGCATTGCTGCCGAATGAATCAATATACAGACAGGTATCAACCCCGCGCTCGGCCGCTGCAATCAACGCATTTCGGACCTTTTTTCCCGTATCGTCAGTGTCGTACTGGAAATAGAATGCGTGAAGGCTCTCCTGCGCTGATTCAATATGATCCAGCAGCGCGGCCAGACGGTCGGCACCATGCGGATAGAACATAAAGCGGTGACCATGCACCGCGACCTCAAAAGGGCTGGGGTCTTGGTAATTGGCGGACGTTTCATCCGCAGCCGAGTGGTTAGAAATATGCTTCACTGATCTACAACCACCCAAAGGGCTATTGGTTGCATTTTCTTGACTCTCACGCGTCTGATACCTAGGTGCGGCGCTCCTTCAGACATTCTATTTCTAAGAGGCCCACGATGGCACGCGTTACCGTTGAAGATTGCGTCGACAAGATTCCGAACCGTTTCGACCTCGTCCTGCTTGCTGCTCAGCGAGCGCGCGAAATCTCTGGCGGTGCTGAGCTGACCATTGATAAAGACCGGGATAAGAACCCCGTTGTCGCTCTGCGCGAGATTGCTGAGCAGACGGTCAAGCCGAAGGAATTGAAAGAATCACTGGTCACCGGTCTTCAGAAAATTCTGCCGGATGACGAAGATGATGCCGATGAAATCGGTTCGCTGAGCCAATCGGCGGAGGCCCTGCGGATCACCGCAAGCGCACCGACCCGTTCGACATCGATCGGCGCCGATTACGAGGGGTAATTCCTCTCCGCGATTGGGACGCAAGCTGTCCCGAAATGAAAAGGCCGCCAAATTGGCGGCCTTTTTCGTTGGTGTGGTGTATCATGCGCACAATCTAACGGTGTAACCATCACGCCGCATAGATAATCTCTTGGGAACGACGCAGCATCATGGCTTCGATTGCAATTTACAGTGTCAAAGGCGGGGTCGGGAAAACTACATTCTCGGTCAATTTGGCCTGGTGCGCCGCGGCAATTTCGCGGCGAGAGACACTTTTGTGGGACCTCGATGCCGCCAATGGTTCTGGTTTTTTGCTGGGCGTTGATCCCCACACAAAGCGCGCCGCGACAAGCGTGTTTGACCGCGGCCGCGACCCATCAAAGCTCATCCAAAAGACCGCTTTTTCTGGCCTGCACTTGCTTCCTGCGGACGAGAGCATTCGCACGCTCGACCGGCAATTCGACCGGATTGGCAAGAAACGACGCTTGGCTAAGCTCGCGCACCAATTGGGCAAGGAATATGATCGCATCCTGTTTGACTGCCCGCCGGTTCTGAATGAAATCAGCGCGCAAGTGATGCGGGCGGCTGATTTGGTGATTGTTCCGCTTCCCCCTTCGCCGTTATCGGCCCGAGCTTTGGATCAAGTGGTCGAAGCGGTGCGCGGCAGCGGCAAGCGGCATCCGCCCATTCTGCCTGTAATGTCCATGATCGACATGCGCCGCACACTTCATCGAGAAGCCCGCGAAGCTCATCCGAACTGGCCGGTCGTTCCGCTCGCCAGCGCAATTGAACAATGCGCGGTCCGCCGGCAACCTGTCGGCGCATTTGCCCCCCGCTCACCAGCAGCGCGCGCGTTTGCGCAGCTTTGGACCGCAATAGAGCGCAAGCTAGCCAAGGGTTAGCGACCATTCCATTGGCAATCGAACGGGCTTGCTTATAGTGCGGCGCGGCACAGATAGGGGCGGCATTCGATGAGCGACATTGCTGAAGGCATCGGCGGGATGATCGAAGGGGCTCTCGCAGGGCGCGCTGTCGAACCAGAAAACGGACAAAGCGGAGCGGGCACGTCTGAACCCGCCGAATGTGCCAATTGCGGTGCATTGGTGCCAGGGGCCTATTGCTCAGAATGCGGCCAGAAATTGCATGTCCACCGGACGTTATCGGCGATCTTCCATGATCTCATTCACGGCGTATTGCATCTCGACGGGAAATTCTGGCTAACACTGCCTTTGCTGGTCTTCAAACCGGGCAAGCTAACCCGCCGATATGTCGAAGGTGAGCGGGCGAAATTCGTCAGCCCAATGGCGATGTTCCTGTTCAGCGTGTTCGCTATGTTCGCGGTGTTTCAGATGGTGGGGATAAGCACACCGACCAGCTTAAACCTCGAAGAAACAGCCGAAGCCGTCCGCGAGCAAGGCGATCAAGAGCTTGAGCGGTTGCGCGAAGAATTGGAGGCCTTGCCGGCAGACGATCCAGAGCGCGCCCAAAGAGAGATCGACCTCAGACTTCTCGAAGGAATTGCCACCTCAGAGAATTTTGATTTTAGCAACGATGCCGCTTTCAGCATGGAGGCTACGGGTGTTGAATGGATCGATGGAGGCATCGCCAAAAAATGGAGCGAGAACCCCACCTTGATGCTCTATAAATTGCAAGCGAATGGGTACAAATTCAGCTGGCTGCTGATCCCATTGTCCCTGCCAACGCTCGCATTGTTGTTTATCTGGCGCAGGCAGTTCAAGGCCTATGATCACGCGGTCTTTGTGACGTATTCGCTTAGCTTCATGTCGTTGCTGTTTGTTGCTCTATCTTTGGCGAATGCGGCGGGATTGGCGGCGGGATGGGTGTTCGTGATCTTCGCACTTGCTGCGCCGTTGCACATCTACAAGCATCTCAAATACGCATATGATTTGTCGCGGTTTTCGGTCCTATGGCGCTTTCCTGGCTTGCTCATCAGCATCGTCTTCACTCTGCTCGCATTCCTGCAGGTGCTGCTGCTGATTGGCGCATTTTGACCATCAAACGAAAACGGGCGCTTCGACCTAAGCCGAAGCGCCCGTCTTTATTCAAAGTGCAGCGGACTAGGCGCCCTGAGGGGCTTCTCCGCCCTTCCCGCCAAAACGCTTGCCCGCTTTTGGAATGGCGGAACCCTGCGCCGGTTTCACCGGTGTCGGTCCGCGTGGTTCGTCTGGGCGATCAATGGTCCCGTCTTTCATCAACTGGTCAATTTCATCGCCTGACAGCGTTTCGTATTCAAGCAATGCCTGAGCGAGCAAATGGAGCTTATCCTCTTGCTCAGTCAGAATATCGGTCGCCCGTTTAAGGCCGCCCTCAACCAAGTCCCTGATCTCTTTGTCGATCAGCTTGTTGGTTTCGGCTCCGCGCATCGTGCGAGCGGATTGGCCCATGCCAAGATAGCCTTCTTGGCTTTGCTCATATTGCAGCGGGCCGAGCTTTTCAGACATGCCCCATTTGGTGACCATGTTGTTGGCAAGATCGGTCGCATATTGAATATCGCCTGATGCGCCGCTGGACACTTTGTCGTGTCCGAAGATGATGTCTTCGGCCACGCGTCCGCCCATTGCGACCGCGAGGTTCGCGTGCATCTTATCACGGTGATACGAATAGCTGTCCCGTTCCGGCAGGCGCATCACCATCCCCAGAGCGCGTCCGCGCGGGATGATTGTGGCCTTGTGGATCGGGTCCGATGCCGGTTCATTGATGCTCACCAAAGCATGGCCAGCCTCATGATAGGCGGTCATCTTCTTCTCATCTTCGGTCATGACCATAGAGCGGCGTTCCGCGCCCATCATGACCTTATCTTTGGCGTCTTCAAATTCGCGCATCGCGACAAGGCGTTTGTTACGGCGTGCGGCCAGCAATGCGGCTTCGTTGACGAGGTTTGCCAGATCAGCGCCAGAGAAACCCGGTGTGCCGCGCGCGATCGTACGCGGGTTCACGTCAGGTGCCAGCGGCACTTTCTTCATGTGAACACCGAGGATTTTCTCGCGCCCTTCAATATCAGGGATCGGCACAACAACTTGACGATCAAACCGGCCCGGACGCAGCAGCGCGGGGTCCAGAACGTCAGGGCGGTTGGTGGCGGCGATGATGATGATGCCTTCATTGGCCTCAAAACCATCCATCTCAACGAGCAACTGGTTGAGCGTCTGCTCGCGCTCATCATTGGAATTGCCGAGACCGTGGCCGCGCGAACGGCCCACCGCATCGATTTCGTCGATGAATACGATGCAAGGGCTGTTCTTCTTGGCTTGCTCAAACATGTCGCGCACGCGGCTCGCGCCGACGCCAACGAACATTTCAACAAAGTCGGAACCAGAAATCGTGAAGAACGGCACACCCGCCTCACCCGCAATTGCGCGAGCGAGTAGCGTCTTACCAGTACCCGGCGAACCGACCAGCAAAGCGCCTTTGGGGATTTGTCCACCCAGCTTTGAGAAACGCTGCGGGTCTTTCAGAAATTCAACAATTTCTTCTAGCTCTTCGCGCGCTTCGTCGATCCCCGCCACGTCTGCAAATGTCACTTTGCCTTGGCGCTCGGTCAGCATCTTGGCCTTGGATTTACCAAAGCCCATAGCGCCGCCCCCGCCGCCTTTCTGCATCTGACGCAGCGCAAAGAATGCAATGCCGAGGATCAGAATGAACGGCAGCGATTGGATCAAGAGATAGAGCAGCATGTTGGGCTGCTCACGCTCTTTGCCGGTAAACGCGACATTGTTCTCTTGCAGCAGCGGTGTGAGCTGCGTGTCAGAGGGGACAGGAACCGTGCTAAACGCGGTGTTGTCAGTGAATGTGCCGGTGATCAGGTCTTCGCCTAGCTCGACCTCTTTTACAGAACCCTCGGCGACCTTGTCGCGGAATTCAGAATAATTGATCGCTTCGCCCGCAGGCTGGCTAGCGCCGCCAAACATCGAAACCACCAAAAGCAGCGCCAAAAAGACGCCGCCCCAGATCATCAAGGTCTTAACCCAGGGATTTTGCCCTTCGGGGGGCTGTTCGTTCGGGTCGTTTTCATCGCTCATGCGTCGGATTCCTTATTTCATAAAGCAATGTAGGATCGGACACGTGAATGGCAAGATAATGCGTCGCTATACACTCAGCGCCAATTTTCGATTTCTGTGATGCTTTTCGCCGATTAAACGCGCGCGCGATCAGCGCGGAGCGTAAGCTAAGAGGAAGACATCAACCGCCCCGGCTATGCGCTTGGCGTTCTCTTCTTCGCTCGGCAAAGAACCAAATCGCCGCTCCAGATCGCCCATACCCTTGGACATCGATACAAATTGTTCGGCGGCCAAATCCGGGTCTGGGATATGCAGTTCGCCCGATGCGCTAGCATGAGCGAGAAATTGGCTGAACGCCGCCTTCATCCGCCATGGGCCAGCTTCCAAGAAGGCGAGGCCAATTGCGGGTTCATGCTCCGTTTCTGCCGCAATCCGGCGCTCAAATTGAATCATTTCGGGCCGCGAAAGAAAAGCGAACATTGCCTGTCCGATAACGACCAGACGTTCACGGATCGATCCAGCAGGGGTTTCTTGCAGGTTAAAAAATCCGCGCATCTTTTCGCATTCACGTTCCACCGCCGCCGCGAACAATGCGCGTTTGTCGCCGAAATGATTGTAGATCGTGACCTTCGACACCGATGCATCCGCCGCGACCTGCTCGATCGACGTGGCGGCGAACCCTTTATCGAAAAAGCGGCGTGACGCCGCTGCGACGATGGCATCCCGCTTTGCCTGATCCGATGGCCGGCCCGGCTTTTTCTTTTCCGGGCTGTTGTTCAAGAGGAGGGCGCCTTTTTTCGAATGCAATGAACCGCGGCATTGACAGATTGAACGGTTGCGTACAATTAAACGATGTCGTTCATTATTGTCCGATAATTCGCCCGTCCGCAACCCTCCGCAGCGATCAAAGGTTTCCCCCGCCATGCTATGGATTGCCATCCGGATGCTCACCGGCGACAGCCAGAAATTCTACGGCCTGCTGTTCGGTATCGCCTTTTCGACGCTGCTCATCACGCAGCAGCTGACGATCTTCGTCAATCTGGTCGAGCGCGGGGCGAGCGGGGTTTACAACGCACCTGAGGCCGAAATTTGGGTGATGGACCCGGTTAGCCGGACGACCGAAGTCAATTATGCCATGCCCTCCACTGCGCTCGACGAAGTGCGATCGGTGCCCGGTGTGGAATGGGCGGTTCCGCATTTGCGCGCCGCGGCGTCGGTGCGGACATCATCGGGCGATCTTGAAGGTGTGGCGATTATTGGGGTCGATGATGCGACGCTGATTGGTTTGCCAGAACGCCTGATTGAGGGCGAGAAGTCCGTCCTCTCGCGCCCTGACACAGTTATCATTGATGATGGCGGCGTGATAAACCTGTTCGAAGAGGCGCAAGACCCGATAGGTCAACGGCTTGAGCTCAATGACCAAAGGGCGGTCATTCGCGGGGTCGCCGATTCGATCCCTGCCTTCACCAGCCAAGTCGTGCTCTACACCAAATACAGCCAAGCATTGAATTACGTCCCGGGCACACGCAACCGCCTGACATTCGTACTTGCCGGGGTCGCGGATGGTTTGAGCGCGGAGGAGGTTGCCGCGCGGATTGAAGAGCAAACCGGGCTGAAAGCGGAGACGCGCGCCGAATTTGCGCAAGCCGGGGTCGATTTCATTATCCAGAACACCGGTATTCCAACCAATTTCGGTATCACCGTTGTGCTCGGCTTTGTCGTCGGGGTCGCGATTGTCGGCCTCACATTCAGCCTGTTCATTCGCGACAATATAAAACAATTCGGAGCGCTAAAAGCCATTGGCGTGACCAATTCCAAAATTGTCCGCATGGTCGCGGCGCAGGCCGGATTGGTCGGGTTTGTCGGATATGCGCTGGGCATCATGGGGACGGTTTTGTTTCTTTGGAGTTTCTCAGGCAATCCGTTCTTCAAGGGCTTCTATATCCCGTGGCAAATCCCGCTCATCAGCTTGGGCGCGGTCATTATCATTCTCGCGATCACGGGCTGGCTTGCGCTGCGCAGCGTGCTCAACACTGAACCTGCGTCGGTGTTCCGGTGAGCGGAAACGAAACCGCCATTTGCGCGCGCGGCATTGTGCGCGACTTTAAAGCCGGGCAATCGGTGATCCGCGTCTTGCACGGGATCGACACCGATATCAGGTCGGGCGAGATGACCTATGTGGTCGGAGAAAGCGGGTCCGGCAAAACCACGCTGATCTCAATAATGTGCGGTATCCTGTGGCCGACCGAGGGCGATGTGACGGTGTTTGGGACCGATATTTATCGTCTCTCGGACACCGAATTGGTCAATTTCCGTCTCAAGAACATCGGTTTCATTTTCCAACAATACAATTTGATCCCCTCGATTGATGCCGCGGCGAACGCAGCCGTTCCGCTCATCGCTCAAGGGATGGCGATTGGCCCTGCGCGCGAAAAAGCGATCGAATTGCTCGAAAAGCTCAATATCGGCGATCAGGCGAGCAAATTGCCCAATCAACTATCCGGCGGTCAGCAGCAGCGCGTCGCGATTGCCCGGGCCTTGGTTCACGAACCGCGCCTGGTCGTCTGCGATGAGCCGACTGCCGCGCTTGATGCGAGTTCGGGCCGCCGCGTCATGGACTTGCTGCGCGAAGTTGCGGTTGCACCGGACCGCGCATGCATAATCGTTACGCATGACAACCGTATTTTCGACCTCGCAGACCGTATTTTAGTGCTGGAGGATGGGCGGATCACCCATGACGGCACAGAGATGCCGGATGACCACTAATCGCTCTTAGACCCCTCGAAGAAACTCAGAGAACACAATGTCACTCTTGCCTTCAAACATAAGCTTTTCGCGCCAAATCCTGCCGGTCCTTGCGGTCGTCGGGATCATTTTTGCGGGGTTCTATATCTTCGGTGACCTGCCCGACCGGCAAGTGAGCGAGCCAGAGCAGCAACCTGCCAAAGCCACGGGCGCGCTCGCCGATTCTGCGCGGGTCGCTGGTGCTGGGATCGTTGAGCCCGCAAGCGAGATCATCAATATCGGCTCTGCACTCTCTGGGCTGGTAACCGATTTGCGGGTTGAGCCCGGTGACCGGGTGGAAAAGGGGCAGCCCCTGTTCCAAGTCGATGGCCGCGCCGTTCGCGCGCAGCTCACAGAAGCAAGGGCCGCCATTGGCGAAGCGCGCGCGGCCATTGGTGAGGCGCAAACAGCGCGTTCAACCGCTCAGCAACAGCTTGCCTTGTATGAAGGCCTAACGGACCCTGCTGCTGTTAGCCGTAGCGAAGTGATCCGCGCCGAGGGCGAAGCGCAGGCCGCCGCCAGCCGCCTTTCAGTGGCACGGGCGCGGCTAAACGCAGCTCAGGCACAGGCCGCTAGCGCTCAGACAGAATTGGAGCGCTTGACCGTGCGCGCGCCGATTGCCGGGGAGATATTGGCTGTCAATATTCGGCCCGGTGAATTTGTCGCCACACAAGGCGGCGGCAATGCGGAGCCATTCATTCAAATGGGCGAGACCAACCCATTGCATGTGCGGATTGATATCGATGAGAATGAGGCCATCCGCGTTGAACTTGGCGCGGCCGCGATTGTTTCCCCGCGCGGCGGGGCGCAGGTGCAAGTCGAAGCCACATTCGTGCGCGCCGAACCGCAGGTCGTGCCCAAGCGTTCGCTCACCAACAGCGCCGCAGAACGGGTCGATGTCCGCGTGCTCCAATTGATATACGCCCTGCCGCAAAACGCACAGAGCGACGCGTTTCGCGTCGGCCAGCAAGTCGACGCCTTCATTCCTGCGACCGAAAACGCACCGGATGAGGGAGAATAAGGCGATGCCCCGCTTTTCCTTTCGCGCCTTGGTGCTGGGTCTGACCCTGTCGTTAGGCGCTTGCGCCGGAGGGCCTCCGCCCGAGATTGCTACGCCTGCGCCCGAATTGTCTGACACGTTTTTCTATCAGCCTGACCGCACGACCAGAGCGGCGCTCAACATATTGCTGCCGACGGACGACATCGCCTTTTTGGAGCTGACCGGCGGCGCCCTAGCGGATGCGCCAAGCCTTGCCGAAGCGCTTGCCCGAGTGGATGCAGCCCGCGCCAATGCACGTCGCTCTGGGGCAGAGCGACTCCCGAATATCACCGCAGATGGGTCAGCGACCGGCACGCGGATCAACCCCAATCAATTCGGCGATGGAGCGGCGCAAGGGGGCTTCATAAACACAGAGCAAATCGCTTACGGCGCCAATCTCGTGGCCAGCTGGGACGCCGATCTGTTTGGGCGTTTGCGGGCACAGGAACGCGCGGCCATCGCACGGATCGATGCGGCAAATGCATCTGCGTCCGCCGTCCGCAATGCCATGCTCGCCGAAATTGCAGGCAGCGTCGTGGATTGGCGCGTCCTAGAAGCGCGAGCAAGCGCGATTGAAAGCGACGTGAGCGCCGCAAGCCAGCTCGCCCAATTGGCATCAGCGCGCGAGGAAGCAGGCATCGCCCCCGGATTCGACCGTGTCCGCGCACAAGCGGCGGCCAGCGCCTCCCAATCTCGGCTTGCGGCATTGGAAAGTGAGCGGGTGCGGATTGTCGGCAGGCTCGTCACCCTTACCGGACAGAGCGGCGCATTTGTTTTTGCAGCGCTGGATCAAGGAGGCCCCGCGCTTCGCCCTCGGACACCGCCAGCCAGCTTGCCATCCCAGCTTTTGGCAAACCGTGCCGATGTAGTGGCGGCGGCTTCCCAGCTCGCCGCAAGCGACGCGGACCTCGCGGCCGCTGCACGCGCGCGTTTTCCTCGGCTTACCCTATCCGCCGTCTTGGGTATTCTGGCATTTAACCCCGGCGACCTGCTTGATGAGGATTCCATTGTTGGGACGCTGACCGCAGGTATTGCGGGGCCTCTGCTCGACTTCGGGCGGCTTGAGGCAGAGATTGATGGCGCGGCAGCGAATAAAAGAATCGCGTTTCAAGTCTATCGCGGCGCAGTGTTTCAAGCGTTAGGCGACGCCGAAGCCGCCTATGGCTTGATCGCCGCTTCCGACAATGAGGCCACGCTCGCGATACTCGAGCGCGATCAATTGCAACGCGCCGCGAGCCTTGCCAATGATCGTTACCGCGCGGGTCTTGCCAGCTTTCTCGAAGTGCTCGAAGCGCGCCGTGCCGCCGACGCCAGCGGCGAACGCGCTGCGGCAGCAATAGGCAGGTCAGAACGCGCACGCATATTGCTTTGGCAGGCACTCGGCGGGGAGCCGATAGAAGAGAACGCCGGGGAGCCGATAGAAGAGAACGCCGGGGAGCCAACCGAAAGTGGGGACTAACCGATCACTCGTTCGATCAGCCAAAAACTCCCAGTTGCCCCAATCGCATAGCCCGCGAACCGAATGGCCGGCGTTTCAACCTTTGGCGCAGCGCGGATAAGCAGCGCAAGCGACGCCGCCAAGCCAGCAATGACAAGCAATTGGCCTGCCTCCACCCCGAGGTTGAAGGCCAGCAGAGCAATCGCAATCTCGCCTTGCGGTAAGCCGATCTCTGACAATGCGCCTGCAAAACCGAAACCGTGAAATAGGCCGAAGCCAAAGGCCACGAGCCACGGAAATCTCCGCGTGAATGTCTGCCGCTCTGGTTCGCGCAACACCAATGCAATTTCGACCGCGAGGAAAACGATGGAGAGCGCGATCAGTGCTTCGACTGGGCGGCTGGGCAGACCGGCATAGCCCAACGTGGTTGCAACAAGCGTGATCGAATGCGCGACCGTGAACGCCGTGGCCGCTTTCACCACCGGCCAAGGCGCCCGAACCAGCAAGACCAGCGCGATCACAAATAGCAAATGGTCCCAGCCGAACAGGATATGCTCTGCGCCAATAATGAAATAATCTTGCAACACCTGCGCCGTGCTGGCTTCTGCGAGGATGGTCGCTGTCGGCGCAGATGCGGTTAGCCGAAAAGTCTGCACGCCCCTGTCGAGCGGTACGAAGCGAGCAATCGCGTCGGAATTGCCGATCAATCCGTTTAAGCCAAATACCTCGCCCGCCATCGCCCCATCACAGCGCAATTCAGCCCGCCCCAATAGTGCCAATGATGCCGCCCGTTGAACTGGCGGGGACAGCGTTTCACAGGCGTCTGGCAACACTGGCTGCGCATTTGGGGCAGCCGATTGCCCGCGCGTCGCCGCAACCGGCAGCTTCCATTCTATCACCCAGCGCCCTGGCTCACGCTCCGTCAATTCAATAATAGCCGGGCGCAATTCATCGGCATTGGCCGGAACACAAAGCAATGCCAGCAACGCCGCGCATACGGCCCGCAGCGCATTCGTCATCGGTCTATCTCTATCCGGTAAGCGCTGCGCAAGACTTCGAAAGCTTTGTCCTTACGCGAAGCTATCTCCGCGCTGCGCCAATCGTTTTCGACCCGGTCTCGCACGGCTTCGAAAGAGGCAGTTTCTGTTTGCCGCTCGCGCAATTTGACAAGATGCCAGCCAAAACCAGAAGGGACCGGTCCTTGCCAATCTTCTCCAGCATCTAGCGAGAAGACAGCGCGGGCAAAAACCTCGCCAAAGCGGCTTTGAACATCGCTCAGGGGAGAGCCATTTACCTCAGCAGGTAGGCTGATTGCCTCGCCAGAGACGTCTGCCCGCCCTAAACTTTCCTCTGCATCCGCCTGTTCTGAAAAATAGACTTGATCGAACGAAAGCAGTGTTCGTCCAGCGTAGCGTTCGGGATTGGTCTCATAGAATTCTCGCAAGATCGCCTCGCCCGGTTCCGCCGTCTCCGCAGCGGCACTGGCCGACATATCCATTTTTGCGACCATGCGCTGCCGAACCACTGCATCGCCTTGATCGAGGCCTAACCTCAAAGCTTCGCGGTACAACACCTCATCGCGCACAAATTGCTCGATCCGCGCATCCAGTTCGGCATCGGTCGGCGCGCGGCCCATAACCCGCTCGAATGCGAGCGAAAGCTGCGCCTGATCCTGAGCGCTAACATCGATGGAACGCGAAGCGGGGTCCACGGGATCGCCCGACCATGTCAGGGCAATATAGACAATCGCGCCTAGGGCCAAAAAGTGGACGAGCGGCTCTCGGGTCCAACCGGGCATAGTCAAAGCTTCACCCGGCGGGTTTGAGCCAGATCGGCGATGTGTAAGCCCGCTCTTGCGCGACCGCGTCAGCCTGCGCTTCCTCTGACAATTCAATCCCAAATCGCACCGCATCGAATAGCGGCCAGCGCGGCGTAGGGATTTCCAGCACGCGGACATAATAGAATGCGCTTTGCCCGCTCACATAATCGGGGTCGCTCCACGTCGTGCGCAATTCAGCCGCACCGATCGAATTGGTGTATGTCGCATCCGCGCGGTTCACCGTGTCTCCGACCGCTGGTACCCGACCGCCAATGCGGGCGCGCGTGTCCATATCGCTCCACACGACGTCATAGATGCGCTCTTGAGTCTCACCCGATCCGTCGACCCAACCTTTGACGATCTGCACCCGGTCGAGGTTTGCGCCATCGGGATCTTTGAGAGCGCTTACGAGGAATGTTGGCGCGGTGCCTTCATCGGCAAGTTCCCCGCCCATTGGCACGCCGCGCGTATAACCGGCGCGGACCCAATCATTGTCCCAATCCTCAGCAGTGAAATCGAAGCCGCCGAAAATCCGCACGCTCATGCGCGGGCCGGTGGTTGCGTACACTTCGCGCCGGGCAAAAGCGTCAAAGATTTCCGCGCGCGTATTGCCCCGCGCCCATGCCGCCGCATAGCCGCCCGCTAAGTAGTGCCAGCTGAACCGCCCGATGCGGGTACCCATGTTTTGTTCTGTTAACGCGCGTTCTTCGTTGGCCGGTTCGTTACCAGTGTGCTTGCCCCAGAAATTGTCCTCATCTCCGGTCGCCAATGAAGTATGACTATCAGTCGCGCCGATCATGCCAAATGAGTACGGGTTCACGCCCAATTGCTGCTCAAGCGACAGCCCGCGCAGCAAAGCTGAGCGCGCGTAGGAACCTGCGAGCATTTCCGGTTCGGTTTTTTGACTTAAGGTCAGGTTGCCCAATTCCCATCCGCCGACCCCGAAACCCGCCATTTCGTCGTTAGGAGACAGGAAGGGGTGAGTCTCGCTATCGCCCTTGATCTGCGTCACTTCGACCACGGGTTCAGCAGCCGCGCGCTTCGCAGCATATTCCGCAGTCATAGGCGACCCATCAGGCATCGTCATTTCGAACATCATGCCGTTCGAAAGGTTTGAATTGTGAGGGATCGCCAGCACCTGACCACCAGTCGCGTCAGAGTAATTCGACATGTAATCCCACAATTGTTCCGCGGTGCTGGACAGGCCGGGGAATGGAATTGTTTGGCTGGTTCTGTCGCTGCCATCTCGGAACATGACGACCCGGTGAAGATTGTTGCCGCCCGGCATCCGGGTCCATTCAAACCCTGCAAGCGCACTGAAAGTGCCCGGCTCATTGTAGCGGTCGAGCAGGCCCAACTGAGCGTTCCAGATGTCTCTTGTTCCCTCCTCCGCGGCCTCTGGATCGCTGAGACTTTCTGGCGCCGTGCCAGCTCCGGCTGCCGTGACCAGCTCAGCGATTGCGCGCTGCGATTGCTCAGGGCTTTCATGCATCATGTCATACCAGCGCAAAACGGTCTCATCACCGATGACCCAATTCACGTACCAGCGCGGCGTATCATACAGGCGGCGGGTCGCACCCAGCGCATCAGAGTGATCAGCAATGACAAGAAAATCGAGCGGGCGTGCAAGTTGAGCCTGCGCTCCGGTCGTTGCTGTCACTTCTTCGCCCCGCGCAAACCGCAAGGCTGCCTCTGGCCCTAGGCGAGTGCCAAAGCCGAACGCATCAACCGAATTGTCCGTGTGGAGATGAGTGTCGCCCCAATACGGGCGATCCGGAAATTCTGCGAGCTCAACCGTGTCCGTGCCATCGCCCGTTTGCACGGCGTCCAATGCAGGCTCGCTGCTACAAGCCGCAAGGGCCATTGCCGATGCCATGATTCCCGAGGTTGCGACCGTATTCCATGGCTTGCGCATGGCTCTCTCCTTGTCTCTCTCACCGCGGATTGTGCCCCGGCGACTGACCGCTCGTCAAATAGAGCTTACCCAGAAGCCCGGCTTAGCAATGCAGAGCGTTCGCAGCGGCACACAATTTCATCGCGCTGGTTCAGCAATTCGTGCGTGAACGTGACAATCCCTGCCTCAGGGCGAGACTTGCTTTCGCGTAATTCCTTCACCTCGCTCTGCGCCCGCAAAGTGTCACCGATAAACACAGGTTTTGGCGTCACCACTTTGTCGAAACCAAGATTGGCCACCAAAGTGCCAAGCGTGGTGTCGCCAACCGACAGACCAACAAGCAAAGCGAATGTGAAGGTGGAGTTCACCAATATCTGCCCAAATCCGCTTTCTTTGGCGGCCTCGATGTCCAGATGCAGCGGCTGCGGGTTGTGAGTCATGGTCGAAAACAACAGATTGTCGGTCTCGGTCACCGTGCGGCGAATGTCATGCTCCATCCGGTCGCCAACCTGCCACTCGTCAAAGAATTTGCCTGCCATCGCGCTCTACCCCTTCGTCCATGCGGCGACCACTTCGGCCCCGTCATTTTGGCTAGAGCGAATGGATCCCGGTGTGCGATCAAAGCGCGGCGCAGGCGCGGGCTGCCATTCGCCCTCGTGCTGCGTATAGGCACCGCGCGCTTTCATGTGCGGATGGTCGCGCGCTTCATCAATATCCAGCACCGGCGCGAAACACGCATCCGACCCTTCGAGTAGCGCGGTCCATTCTGCCTGGGGTTTGGTTTTGAACAAAGCCGCCAATCTGTCTGCGTAATCGTCCCAATTGCCAGGATTCATCTGCGCTTCGGAAAGTTCCGCCGGGGCACCCGACTTTGCGAGCAGCTCAGCATAGAATTGCGGTTCAATCGCGCCGACAGACACTTCTTTGCCGTCCGCACATTCGAAACAGCGATAGAAATGCGCCGCGCCGCTCAACATTCCTTTCCCGCGCTGCGTGGTCAGAAACGGTTTGTCACGGACACCGAAAAAGAAGCTCATCAAACTGGTCGCGCCATCGACAATCGCCGCATCGACAACTTGGCCTTTGCCCGATTGCTCTCGCTCATAAAGCGCGGCCATGATGCCAAATGCGCAATACATTGACCCGCCGCCAAAATCGCCGACGAGATTTTGCGGGGGTGTTGCCGTTTCTGCGGCCTTGCCAACTGCGGATAGAGCGCCAGTGATCGCGATGTAATTGATGTCATGCCCTGCAGCCTGAGCCATCGGTCCGTCCTGTCCCCAGCCGGTCATCCGGGCATAGACGAGCCGCGGATTGACAGCGAGCAATTCACTTGGCCCCAGACCCAAACGCTCCATCACGCCGGGGCGAAACCCCTCGATCAGCACGTCCGCCTTGGCCGCAGCATCGAGACAAAATGCTTTGCCTTCAGCGGTTTTGAGATCGGCGCTGGCGCGGTGCCGCGCGCGTTCGACAACAGGGTTTGAAACCCCGCCGCCCGGCCGGTCGATCCGCACCACATCCGCGCCAAGGTCAGCGAGCAACATCGCGACGTGAGGCCCCGGTCCAATCCCTGCAAACTCAATGACTTTTAGACCAGTAAGCGGCCCTGACTTCTCACTCATTGCAATGTCTCCCTTGCGCGCCTCTGTGCCGATAGGACCATAGTAGAGCAAGCCCGATTGACAGTTTGCAGAGATCGGCAATAGGGCCAGCGAAGGTCTTACGCAGCACAAAGGAGCGGCGATCAAGCATGACAAAATCCAACCGCGCCAGCCGCGCGAGCCGCCCCAGCCGCCCAAGCCGCCCAAGCCGCAGAGTGCTAGCCGTCGCATCGGGAGGCGGCCATTGGGAACAGCTGATGTTGCTGCGTCCTAAGCTCGAAGAATACGACGTGCGCTTCGCCACAACCGATGCGGACATCGCGCTTCAAAGAGGAATCGCGAAGGCGGAGACCCTACCCGACTGCAATCAGAACAAGCCTTTCAAATCGGCGCTCTGCGCATTTGTCGCCGCGTGGGTCGTGGTAAAACATCGCCCGCATGTGGTGATCTCCACTGGCGCGGCACCGGGATTTTTCTGTCTCATGGCGGGCCGCATGATCGGTGCGCGGACGCTTTGGATCGACAGCGTTGCCAATGGTGAACAGCTGTCCATGTGCGGGAAATTATCAAAGCGCTTTGCCCATCAATGCCTGACCCAATGGCCCGAAGTCGCTGACGAACCGCGTGTCAAATATCGCGGAGCCGTGCTGTGATCCTTGTAACAGTCGGAATGCAATTGGGCTTTGACCGCCTAATAATGGCGATGGATCAGCTCGCCCCGACCCTCAATATGGAAGTCATCGCGCAGACCGGGCGCGGGACTTACCAGCCGTTAAACATGACTGCCCGCGCAAAAATCGGACCGTCCGAATTCGAAGAATTGGTTCAGAAAAGCCGCCTTATTGTCAGCCATGCAGGGATCGGAACCGTCCTGACCGCTCAACGATTTACGACCCCGATAGTCCTGTTCCCCAGACGCTTTGATCAAGGTGAACACCGCAATGACCATCAGGCGGCGACCGCAAACAACCTAGATGGCAGGCCGGGCGTATTGGTCGCCATGACGGTGGACGACTTAGCCAGCACTATCGCCAAAGGTCTATCGATGGAAAAGCCCGATACGGCCCTGTCGCCCACTGCGCGGCAACTGCACGAAGCGATCGGTACATTTATCGAGACCGGCGAGCTTTGATGCACTCGGGACGTTCGCCCAAATGCGAAGGTTAAAGAAAACAACTTAGCCTAACGCGATATTTACCCCTGCACGTCCATATCTTCGCGCGACAAAGCCCGTGAGGAATATGAGACTATGAACGCCCCTTTCGATGCAACCACCGCCTTTGGGCCGGACGCAGCGACACAGCCCGCCCCTGATCACCAGATTGCGGTCATCGGGCTTGGCTATATCGGCTTGCCAACGGCGGCGGTGCTGGCCAGCTATGGCTGGGATGTTTGCGGAGTTGATGTCTCGCAGCACGTGGTTGAGACGGTTAACGCTGGCGGCGTGCATATCGAAGAACGCGATCTGGACAGGCTGGTGGGCGAAGCGATCAGTTCCGAACGGCTAGTCGCTTCCACGAATGTCCCTGCTGCACACTATTACATGATCGCTGTCCCGACGCCGCTGGGCGCGGACAATGCACCTGATATTTCCTACGTCGAGGCCGCCGCGCGCTCAATCGCTCCCAATGTCCTCCCCGGCGCGTGCATCATTGTTGAAAGCACGTCTCCGGTTGGCACAACCGAGCGTGTCGCTGAGATCATCGCGGGAATGCGCCCTGATCTCATCATGCCCCAATTTGGCGCTGAAACGGGCGGCGACATTGCGATCGCCTATTGCCCGGAACGGGTGCTGCCGGGGAAAATTGTGCAGGAATTGGTCAATAATGACCGTGTGGTCGGCGGAATGACGCCCGATTGCGCCGAAAGCGCAGCGGCGCTCTATAGAAGCTTTGTGAAGGGCGATTGCCTGCTCACCAATTCGCGCGTCGCAGAGACCGTAAAATTGGTCGAAAACAGCTTTCGCGACGTCAATATTGCATTCGCCAATGAGCTTTCGATGATTGCTGACGAAATTGGTGTCGATGTGTGGGACGTAATTCGGCTCGCCAACCGCCACCCACGCGTCAATATTTTGCAACCCGGCCCCGGCGTAGGCGGACATTGCATCGCGGTGGACCCGTGGTTCTTGGTCGCCGGAGCGCCCAAATCGGCGCGGCTTGTGCGTACAGCGCGTGAGGTGAACGACCACAAGGCTGTCCATACCGAAAACCGTATCCGCGCGCTGATCAGCGCTGCCCCCGATGCCAAAGTCGCTTTGCTCGGCCTTGCGTTCAAGCCTGACATTGACGATTTCCGCGAAAGCCCCGCGCTTGAAATCGCCGAAAGCCTTTGCGCGGATTTGGGTGACCGGGTGCTAGTCGTGGAACCATTCACCGAAGAACTCTCCGCCGGTTTCTCTGGAACGGGTGCGGTGCTGGCCGGGCTTGACGACGCGCTGGCAGTAGCGGAGATTGTTGTCGTGTTGGTCGATCACACTGCGTTCAAACAACTTACCCCTGCCGATCTGGCGGGCAAGCTGGTGTTTGATACGCGCGGCATGCTCAAGAAATGAGTGATGCTAGCGCGCTTCCGCGCATACTCGTGACTTTCGGGACGCGGCCCGAGGCTATTAAAATGTTTCCGGTCGTCACCGCCTTGCGCGAAAGCGGGCGTTTCGATGTGCGAGTTGCCGTTACTGCGCAACACCGCGAGATGCTGGATCAAGTCCTAGAGCTTGCGGGAATTGAACCCGATATCGACTTAGATTTGATGCAATCGGGCCAAAGCTTAGATGCGCTTGCCGCGCGGATCGTGACCCGATTTGGCGAGGCGCTGGATACTGAAAAGCCAGACCGCGTTCTGGTGCATGGCGACACATTGACGACGATGATGGCGACGCTCGCTTGCTATTTCCGGCGCATTCCGGTGGGTCATGTCGAAGCCGGCCTGCGCAGCGGGGACATTTATGCTCCGTGGCCAGAAGAAGTGAACCGTAAAGTGACCGGCGCAGTCGCTGATCTGCATTTTGCACCGACACAGGGCGCAGCAGAGGCATTGCTTGGCGAAAATGTTCCCCAAGACGTGATCCACGTTACGGGCAACACGGTGATTGATGCGTTGCTGGACACGCGCGCCAAGATCGCCGCCAACCCCGCCCTCAGCCCGGTCGTAACCGACCTCAAAAAACGCTTTGAAGGGCGCCGGATCATCTGCGTCACCGCGCATCGCCGCGAGAATTTTGGCGAAGGTATGCGGCAGATCGCTTCGGCTCTGACCACCCTGTCACGGCGGGATGATGTCGCGATCATCTACCCGATGCATCCCAATCCAAACGTTGCCGAAATCATGCGCCCGGCTCTTTCTGAGATCGACAATGTCGCTCTTATTGAGCCGCTGGATTATCTAAATTTTGTCGCAATGATGGAAGCGTCTGAGATCGTTTTGACGGATTCTGGCGGCATCCAAGAAGAAGCGCCGAGCCTTGGCAAGCCAGTTTTGGTCATGCGCGATACAACTGAACGCCCGGAAGGCGTAGCTGCGGGCACCTCGCATCTGGTCGGCGCCAATACGAACAACATTGTTCGCGAAGTCACCAACTTGCTTGATGATCAGTCAGCCTATGACGCGATGGCCCATGCCCACAACCCTTACGGGGATGGCACAGCCAGCCGCCAAATTGCTGAAATCATTGCCGCCATTCATGCACCTGCAAATGACAAAGCAGCGAGCTAGCGCATTCTTGGTCGTTTTGACCGCGTAGATTTTGACTCTGTTGGCCTAGGCTGCCGGATCAGCCAGACGTAATAGACCGCCGCTGCAATCACTGCGGCGCTTGCTCCAATATCACCGACCCAATTCAATTTGAGCGGGCCGTAAAGCAGCTGGTCCATCGCATGAAGCGAGATCGTGCGAAGAGCGATAAGGATTAGCATAACAACGCCGCTTCCGCCCGCAATGGCGACCGCAATATTGCGCCGCCCTTCTATCCTACGCGAAACCCAATAAACCGCATACAGACCCGCTGCGGCGAAGGCGGCTATTGTACCAGCGATAATGACACCTTGAACCGAACGCCGGTCATCAACCATATCTTCGGATTGCAGCCATTCGCGCAAATCGGCGCGCAAGATTTCTTCAAGATTGAAGACTCGCGAAACAATGAGCGCGACGAACAAAACCGCTACCGCAACCCAAATCTTGAAATGCCAGCTTTGTTGCCGCCCGGCTCGCGAAACATACGCAGCGCCGAAGCATGACAAGACCACGAGCGCGTAGAAACCCGCAGCCGCAAAACTCAGCATTGATGGTGCCGCTGGCATCTGAAGCGAATCCCTTGGTTATTTGCCGCAACTGGTCGGAAATTGCGCACGCCCCATTGAATAGTGCTTCGGAAATATCCTGCAAGTCAGCTCGTCACCGCCGATTATACCGCATTGCACCATTCGTATCGCGATAGCCCATCACTTCTTTGCTTTCGCCAGCGGGTGGATCAGGCGAATTGCTGTCTCAATTCGAAACAAAACCTTACAAGTTCGCCCATTCGATAGGGCGGGAAGGCGGTTGCACATCATAGAAGCGCGGTTTAAAGAGACCTGCAAAATAAGGGGGACCACGTGGCCTTGAAAATCTCTATCAGCAAACGTCTCGGAATGATCAGCATGTCAGCTGCTGTCGCACTTGCGGGATGCGCATCGACACCTGAACCAGTAATTGGCGCAGCCGCTACTCAGCCGCGCACCGATTTGGGTCAGGCGAATTATAGCCATGTGCCTGCAACCACTTATGCGCTGCGGCCATCGGACAAGGTTTCGGTGAATGTGTTCCGTGAACCTGAACTTTCCGTAGAGAATGTCCGCCTTGGCGTTGACGGCGCGGTTTCGCTTCCGATGCTTGGATCAATCCCTGCAGCAGGGATGACCACCAAACAATTTGAGCAAGATGTTGCTCGGCGTTTGCTGGCAGCTGGCCTGCGCACTCCGATGGTCAGCATTAACATTTCCGAATATGCGTCGCATCTTGTGACCGTCGAAGGCGCGGTTGAAGATCCCGGTGTTTATGCATTCCAACCGGGCTCACGCTTGTCATCGGCTATCGCCATGGCTGACGGTCCAACAAACGTCGCCAACGAACAGCAAATCGCGGTATTCCGTGAAAGTCCGCAAGGCGTACTGATTGCGAAATTTGACTATGGTCAGATCAGCCAAGGCACGATGCTCGACCCGATCTTGCAGCCTGGTGACCGCCTCGTGATGGGCACTGATGGTTTGTCGGTGTTCTATCAAAACCTTCTTCAGGCATTGCCGGCATTTGGCGTGTTTGGAGTTGCTGCGATCAACAGCAGCAGCAGCAATTAAAAATCTGAACCAATGAACGAACGCTCAATTATTGACCCGTCCGAACCGGATGGCCGTGGCACTTGGCTTGAAACCTATCTGCCTGAGAACGAACTGGCACGCCCCAATCAGGGTGTTCAGCTCATCAGCCTTGCGACTGTCCGCGGCGTCCTGTTCCGGCAGAGGTGGCTGTTTGCGGGTGTAATCCTTGCTGCACTCACAGTCGGCTTGATCGTCACTTTGCTCGCGACGCCAATGTATCAGGCGACAGCAAAGGTCAGTGTAGAGCCCTATGGTGCGTTCATTCTTGAAGGTCAGGATGTCGAGCAAGGCATCGCCAGCAACCAAGTCGGCGATTATCTTGCGACGAAGGTTGAGCTGATCGGCAGCCGCAGCTTGGCTGAGGTCGTTGTCGCTGACCGCCAACTTGGCGAGCGTTACGATTTGCTGGGCCAGAATATCGACGAAAGCCGGTCACCTGACATGACCGACGAACAATGGCTAGAAACCAAGAATTCGATTGCTGCGTCAATCCTTGTGGGCGGTGTCACAGCAGAAGTTCCCGATATTAGCTGGGTGATCCCGATCGGCTTCCGCTCTGACAATCCCGCATTGGCCGCCGAAATGGCGAATGCTTATGCAGACGCCTTTATTTCGTCAGATTCCCGCGATTCAATCGAGGGCAATGAATATGCAATCGAATATTTGCGCGATCAGATCGAAGTGGTTCGCGGACGGCTAGAAGAAGCCGAGCGGGATACCAATGCCTATGCCCGCAACAGCGGCATCATTGTCCAACCGTCGACTGGCGAAGAAGGCGGAGCCGGCACAACACTGACGAATTCAAGTCTCGCCAACATCAGCCAACGCTTTGCTGATGCGCGTGCGAACCGTATTGCTGCGGAACAAAAATGGCGGTCGATTCAGAACTTACCGGCGGCCCAATTGCCAGAGGTCCAGAACAATCCTGTCCTTCAAGGACTCGTCACTGATCGCACAGGCAAGCTCGCGGAACTCGCGGAACTGCGCCAACGTTACAGCGATGAATTTCCGCAGATCACCAACTTGCTTGCGCAAATCGAAATCCTCGACACGCAAATTGAACGCAGCAGCGCCGACGTCAAAGCGACCGTGCGCAACGCCTATATCGTCGCTCGCAATCAAGAGCAGGCGCTTCAAGGCGAACTGGGCTCGCTCTCGAACGATTCGCTCGCAGAACAAGATGAGATGGTTCAGCTTACCGTGCTTGAGCGTGAAGCTGAGGCCCTGCGTCAGCAATTGCGCTCGCTGCTTGAACGGTTCAACCAGATTAGCAGTGCTGCGAACGTAAACAGCGGCACTATGACGAAAATCGAAGGCGCGCTGGTTCCCGGATCGCCCTATGCACCGAGCTTGCTGCAAAATTTAGGGCTCGCTTTGGTTCTAGGCATCGGCCTTGCTGCCGGCCTCGCAGTCTTGCGTGAAATGTTCGACGACCGCGTCCGGTCGCTGGATGAAGTTGAGCAGAAAATCGATCTGCCACTCATCGGCCACACGCCGCATGTCAGCGAAAAAGACATCGATGTGGAAAGCTCGAACAACTTTACATCTTTGATGGAGGCCTATGCCTCGATCAAAGCGGCAATCGAGTTCTCGCTCCCACGCAACCGTAATGTCCTGCAACTGACCAGCACCCATGAATCTGAGGGTAAATCGACAACCGCCGTCGTCTTGGCTGAGCTCTTTGCGCGTTCGGGTCGAAAGACACTCTTGATTGACGCCGATTTGCGTCGTCCGTCAGTGGCACGGTTGCTCGAACTGGAACGCCCTAAGATCGGCCTCATCGAAGTGCTGCTGGGTCATGCCAAGCTTGAGGACGCAATCGTCAAAGGCGTTCACGACAATCTCGAAGTTCTGCCAATCGGTGCCATTCCGCCAAATCCTACGGAAATTTTGGCGGGAGATGAGATCGCGGAATTCATTGCGAAGTACCGCGAAGAATACTCGCTCATCATCTTCGATTCTTGCCCAGTCTTGGGCCTTGCTGATGCGCCGCTGCTCGCTCGCCTTATGGATGGAACAATCTTCGTTCTCGAAGCCAACAAAGTTCCGTTTGCTCAGGCGCGTAATGCGGTCAAACGCCTCAGAAGCTCTGGCGGCAACGTCCTTGGTTTGATTCTCACCAAATACCGCGCTTTGGAAGCGGGCCAAAGTTATGGCTATCAGTACAGCTATTACGAATATGGCGGCTCAAACGCCAATCGGTGAGCCAATCTGAATGGTTGCTCATGGTTGCTATGATGGGCCGGCTCAAACAGACTGATGGACCACTAGCCAATTGAGCAAACCGCTGCCTTTTACGCTGATCATTCCCGCTCATAACGAGGAATCCGTTATTGGCCGGTGCCTAGAAACTGCGCTTGCAGGGGCGCCGGATACGGGCAGTTTCGACATTATTGTTGCGGCAAATGGTTGCGACGATCGCACAGTCGACATTGCCAAAGCGGCGGCTCCTCACGCCACGGTCTTGGACATCCAAGCCGGCTCAAAGACCGCGGCGATCAACGCTGCCAATGCAGAGGCGAAACACTTCCCCCGCATCTATCTCGATGCTGATGTGGAGTGTGATTATCGGTCACTGGCCGCCATTGCTGCAGCCATGACCGAGGATGGTGTGATGGCCGCTGCGCCCGCCATTCGTCTAGAACTGGGCCACTGCAACTGGTTTGTCCGATCCTATTACTCCGCTTGGATGCAGCAACCTTTCGCCAAAGCGGGCAAAGGCGGTTCGGGATGCTACGCCTTGTCAGAGCCGGCGCTCAGCATTGTTGGAGAATTTCCCGATATTATTGGTGATGACATCTGGATTCACACTCGTTTCCCGGACGATCAGAAACGTCTGGTGGAAAGCGATATTGATGGCAATCCGGTGTTCTCAACTGTCCGCCCGCCAGCCACCGCCCGGCAGCAAGTAAAAGTTGAAGCGCGCCGGATGATCGGAAACGCCGATGTGAAGCGCGATCACCCCAGCCCCTATCTCGCATTAGCAAGCAAGGGCGGAGGTTTCCTTGGGTCGCTACGCAGTGGTACTTCGCCAGTGGATCTGTTTGTGTTTTATTGTGTGAAAGCCCTTGTTCGTATCGAGGTGCGGCGTAGCCAATGGCGCGGAAAAGCATCAACATGGACGCGCGATATGAGCTCGCGTCAGTCTTGACCAAGCGGGGTAATAGCGATTGTGAATGACCTCAATTCAGAAGGCCCGGGTAAAGAACCAGACGTCAGTATTCTGATCGTTGGCTATAATTCTGCTGATCTGATCGCCCGCTGTCTTGGATCGATTGCGCCGGCCTGTATGCGCCACACTTATGAGACCATTCTGGTCGATCAGGGCGATGGCTCAACTCAAGCAGTCACTGAAAGCCTGTTTCCGAGCGTCACCGTCATTCCAAGTCAAGGAAATCTAGGCTTCGCTGGCGGAAACAACCTGCTCGCTGCGCGCGCTTCGGGCCGCAATTTGTTACTGTTGAACCCTGATGTTGAACTCAAATCAGGCGCTGTCGATGCGCTGCTCGATGCCGCTCGGAAGCATTCTGACGCATCCGCTTGGGGAGGCGTTACGCTAGACCGCAATGATCAGCCTGACATTGGCAATACCGTGCATATTCCGACCCTGAGCGAGATGGCCAGCCGAGTTGTCGGACGCTCAAATGTCGCTTTGCGACCGGGGCAAAGTTTCGACGCAGATGAAAAAGTCGACGTCCTCAGCGGAGGCTTTGTCCTCATTACACGCAGCGCGTGGGACGAAGCGGGCGGCTTGGATGATCGGTATTTCTTATATTGCGAAGAGGTCGATTTCTTTTATCGATTGGCCAAGAACGGTCACACATTCTGGCGCATAGCCGATGCACGCGCGCATCATGACATTGGTCACGGCGAAGTCGCATCACCGATGAGAACCCTGTACGGCGCCGCAGGCGTCATGCAATTTGCTCGGCTACATTGGTCATCTCTGCGGGAGAATTCCGCCTTCATCCTAATCTGGCTTGGCGCGTTGCAGCGTTACACAATCGGCAGTTTACTCGGCCTCTGGCATCCGCGTTTTAGAGCGTTGGCCAAGGCGAATAGGCCGCTTGCCATGCGGCCCGGAGATTGGAGATACGGCTATGACCCTAAGCGCGGCCTGCTCGCTAAACTGAACCACAAGTCCAAGGCGTAGTTTTCGAGGTCAGGCGGGCTTGCTGCTGCTCGCGAATATTACCTGCGGCGCGGTGGGAGCAGTCGATTTTCCTCGGTTTGTCCGGGGGCTTCGCGAGAGGAGACGACCCGCCGTATTGCGGTGCGCGGGATCTCTCGTTTGAGGTTGACCCCAAGGCTGACCGAAATACCCACCAAGACAAAAAACCAGACGAGCACCGATAGCCAAAGCGAAACCGAGACCGCGCCTAGTGCGAATACGGCCAGCGAAATTGCCAGCCCGCGCATCAATCGCGCATCTTGCTTACGATATGTCGATGACTTGATCGCCAGCAATATGATTCCCGCGACGGTCGCACCGATGAGCAGCATCGACGCCGGAATTCCAAACCGGAGCGCCATGATCAGCCAGAAATGGTCAAACGAACCCGAATGCATCCACGAAGGCCGAACCCAGTCAGCATAACCGAGGCCAAACCAAGGGTGTTGAGCGATATTCTCTGTGCCGTAATTCCAGATCAAGACACGGTTATAGGCTGAGGTCGTATTGAGCGAGGCATAGCGGATCATCAGGCCATAAAAACCCGAGTTACTCGTCATCTCGACCGTGGTAAAAAGGATGCCAGATGCAAACAGGAATATGCTCCAGGTCACATTGCTGATCTTTTCGGTGAGCCAGTCATAGCACCATAGCAGGCCGCCCATGAGTAGCCCGAGTAGAGCGGCGGAACTCATCGAAAAAAAGCCGCCAAAAGAGGCCGCTATGCCCAAAGTACGCGGCCAACCGCGCAGCCCGGATGCGAGGTAGATGGGCAGGAAACTGGACAGAAAAATGCCCGCCAGAATTGGGTGAGGAAATGGCCCGGTGCCGCGCATCAGGCCAAGCCGAATGTCATCGCGCAAGCGGTAAGGGGAGCCGGTGATGTCCGCGGCCACGCGTTGCAGCACCCGTGTATGGGTGACTGCCTCTTGCACCACGAACAAGCTCATCAGGGCAATCCCAGGGGCGACTAGGACCAAGAAAAGCCGGAGATCTCGGGGCGTTTGAATAGCAGCGCGTGCCAAGAAATAGGCGAACGCGATGTCCAAAGTATGCGCTCCACCTTGGTTCATCGCGGTCGAGATTTCGCCGCTCGTCATATAGGAAGCGAGCCAAATCCAAGCCGCAGCAAGCGCCACCAGCAAATCGGGCCAGACAAACCGCAAACGTCCGCCGACTGCGCTAGAAAGCAAGTACAAGGTCGCAGGGAACATGAAAATTCGGTACGGCGGCAGGTACAAACCAACCGCGCGGACGTGGAGCTGTTCTGGAATGAAGAGCAAATATATTAGTGTGGCGGCCAAATAGACCGGCACCAAGCTGCGCGATTGCGCGCTAACTGGCCGTATAGCTCTACGTGGAGCGGGTGCAGGACGGTAGGTTGTTGCCACGCAGGTCAATTAGACTTTTTTGCACAGCAATCAAAGCCGCAATTTATGAAGCGAGGCGGTAAGTGTGTGAGATTGGGATTTGCGCGGTAATAGATGAAAACGCCGCAACAAATGGCTGGTTCAACCGAGAAAACACTTTCCTATATCTAACCTTTTTGGTTCACTGTCCTAGTTCCTTTCATCAAATAGGATTTTCATTATGAGTGACCCATTCGGTTCTGCCAGTGACAGTGTCGTCGCCCCAGCCCGCCATGCCTTCGCGATTACGCCTAGCAACAACGACCTCGCCAGTTTCACCAAGGCAATTTATGTTGGAACCGGTGGGACTATCGTGCTGCGCCCTATTGGATCTGACGCAGACGTGACCTTCACCAATGTTCAAGATGGGTCCATTCTCGACCTGCGTTGCAAGGCGATTCGCGCCACCGGAACGACCGCTTCTGGCATCGTGGGACTTGCCTAATGGCAGGGTTTGGCTTTGGCTATGCGCGCAGCGGCCGCCGAGCGCGTAGTAGCGGCTCAACCGGCGGCCCCGGACCGGGTCCATCCACCAGCGAAACAATCGGTGCCTTCACTCGCCATCAATTCGGCGCCGGTCTGCCTGTATCCGCAAGTGCGATCATTGCGGGAGATGCTGGCGATCACTGGACCGTTTCTGGCGGCCGCCTTTACCCAAGCGCCGCCGGTGATGCAGCCGATTTGAATGCGGGGCCTTACGCATTGGAGTTCAATGACGGTTCGAGCATAAACGTTACCATTGAACCTGACACTTGGGATGTAACCGACCAAAGCGAATGGGATTTTGTCGCACGGCAATCTTCGGCCACATTGGCAGGCAAAACCATCGCTCTCAGGAACACCGGTACTTTAACGCTCGGGATAACCGGCGGCTTTGGCACACCGTTCCGGCGTGCCGATCTGCGCGATGGGTCGAACAACCCATTGGTCGTCAAAGGGCGGTTGGGCGAGGTCGGCGAATGGGATAACTATTGCGAGATCGACCGCGTGCAATTCATGCGCGGTGCGCGCGGTTTGACATTCCGTCATCTAAAAACCGAAGCCACAAACGTCGCAAAATTTACGATTGTTGGTGAGGGTTCGAACAATGCCGACGACATCACAATCGACGATTGCTGGGTTAGAGGCGAAGTGGGTGACCCGAATGGCGACTATTCTTCGTCTTCCAACTACCCCAACCTTAACCGCGACCTGATCAACACCACTGGTTCCGCGATTGGTGCAGTTGGCAACGTCACAGTGACAAATTGCAAAATTGAATGGGGCGACAGTCTCGTCAATATCCGGGTCGACCGGCCCGGAGGCCAATCAATTATCACAGGCAATGAATGCGCCTATTTCTACGGTGATGCGATTGCGGTTACGATGGCGCCAGCCAACCCATTGCCAACCACAATCAGCGACAATTTTATCCATGACACCGTTGGTCTTGCAACCGACAGCGCCAACCCGCACGTCGACGCATTGCGTCTTCAGGGCAGTACAACGGCTGTGGCGGATTGGGATAACATCGTGATCGAACGCAATGTCATTCTTCAAGGGAATGCACGCGGCGATATGCAGGCGATCTTCCTCGATGATATGAAGACCAGCAATGGTGATAGCGGGCGCTATTTTGAAGCGGTGATCCGTAACAATATCATCGCTATCGATTTTTCGGTGCACGGGATCACCGTGATCCAAGCCAAGGATTGCCTAGTCGAAAACAACACCGTCATGTCATGGGGTCAGGGCTCCAACAACTCGCCTTCGATCTTCATCGCGAGCAGCGGCCTAACCACGGCCACCAGCGGCGGGGGCAACACAGTCAGAGATTGTATCGCTGATAATATCGGTGACAGTTTGGGCGCAAGTTCGCAGAGCAACAATTTCGAGGCCGGCCTGAATGGTTCTGTGATTGCTTACTCCGAGCTTTTCGATGGCCCGACATATGCGCCAGAGACCGTTGCCGAAGCCAAGGTCTTGCTCAATCCCAAGGTTTCAGCGGGAGCAATTATTCCCTGACGCTGAAACAGCCGACTAAAGGTCTAGTTCACGCACCAATTCGCGCGGATTAACTTGCGAATTGGTTGCCCGGGCGAGCCTGCGTTTAAGCGAGCGCCATAAGCGCAAGCGGGCGCGCAGCAACGGGAACACAGACCGAGTAAGCGGAACCGTCAATGTCGGCACAGGCAGAAAGTCCTGCCATTTCTGACGCATGTAAAACCATGCATCGGAGTACCCACCGCTATAGGTGCGAACGGGCTTGCTGTTATGGATTGCGGGGATGTCGGCGACATAGGCCTTCATTCCCGCTTTTCGTGCGGAAAGCACAATGTCCGCTGCGTAGAGATGAAAGCCCGGTAGCGCCTCGTCAAAGCGAAGGCCGCTGCCGCGCCGCAGGATAATCACAAACTCATCGATACAACGGGTCTCGACCGGGGCATCGAAGCGCGCGCCCAGCCTAAGGCTAAGGCCCGAGGACCATGCATGACCAGAATACTCACCGGTATCATCAATGCCCCACGCCCCGATTACGGCCCAATCCGGGTCATGTGCCTCGATGGCAGCGACGGACTTGGCCAATGCCTCGCCCCAATTATCCGGCAGAAACACGTCTTGATGCGCGAACACGATGATACCCGCTGAAGTGTCATCGATCCCCTCATTGTAAGCCTGCGATGCCGTTACCGCGCCGCGATAACAGTTCAGCTCGACTTGGCCTTCAGCGATCAATGCCGACCGCATCAGATTGTTTTGCAGGACTTCCTCGTCATTGACCGCCGCGACGATATGAATATCTGCGATGAGATCACGCGCTTCCGTCACGTCTTGCGCCCTTCGATGCAGACCTGTCGCACCGTCAGGTGTCGCAAGCGGCCAAGCGTCAACAGATTGAACGCCCGCGCACCCGGCCCTGGTTCTGCCATCGCGCGGACAGTGTCCACCTGTATGCCTGCTTCTTCGAACATTCGGCGATAGCTACCGGCGGTAAACCAACGCAAATGCGTGCGGTCCATCACGCCTGTTTCGGTGAGTTCCCAGCGGTCCTTTAGCAGCCCGCTGAGCACAGAAAACTGTGCCACATTCGGAGAGCTGGCCAGCACGGTAGCGCCCGGCTTCAACTTAGCGGCGACCCGTTCAACAACCGCCCATGGATCGATAAGATGCTCCAACACCTCGCTCATCAATACGGCATCGAATGATTGATCTGCCCACGGCAATTCAAGCTGCTCAACATTCCCCTCAAGCACTTCGGTCAGCCGAGTACGGGCAACCTTTGCGGCTTGCGGCGCGATTTCGACGCCGTGATAGCTTTCGCAAAGACCAGCCGCGATGGCGGCCGCTCCAGTCTCGCCCGCGCCGCAGCCAATCTCCAAAATACGCGCCGATCCGCTTGGCGAAAGCAAGTCCAGAAAGTCCCGCCGCACGCCGGCAAAATAGCCGTCCGACTTGCTGCCATACGCTTGCAGACCGAGATCGTCGCCGACTGCCGAATTGGAATGTTTGTCTGTCATCTTTGGTGTCTGTAAACTTTCTGAGCGGCCATAACCAAGAGCGCCTTCAACCTTTCGCGCAAGTCCTTGGAGACCAACAAAGCAGTGATAACGCCGGGCGCGCTTATGACGACCGCCAAGATGAATGTCACCAGCAGGTTGGCAAACGGATCAATGCTGGAATTCACCGCGATCAGTACGGCCGCCAAAACTGCAAATACCAACCCATAGGTTAGACATGCGGACGCAGCGGCCGGCGCTCTGCGGCTGACTTGGAAAAGGGCCAAAAATGTCGCCGCGACATCTCCTGCGCACATGCAGGCGGCCACCCAGACGATGCCCTGGCCTGATGAAAGCGCGAAATACGCACCAATGAGGCCCGTCACCCGAAAGATGTTCGCCGTTAGAATATCGCTGGTGCCGCCTCGACTAAGCGAAATGACCACGCACCATGCGCGCAGCACCGTCGCAGCCGCTAGGATAGAGAGAAATGTCACCAGCAATGGCGGGGTCACGAAACCCGCCCCAAAGAGCAGGAAAACCACCGGCGCACCCAGCGTGGCCAGCGGGAAAAGCACGCCAGACAGCAGCAACAAACATGCAGCACCTGTTGTTCGGCATCTTTCCTTATACAGCTCTGAATTGTCGCGCGCCTCAGAAAGCAGGGGCAAAAACAGATTGCCGCATAGCCGCGCAAAGAACACGCTTGCCCCGCCGGTCAACGCAGCAACAGCGGCATAGCCAGCAAGGTCGAGCATCCCGCCCATCGTGCCGATCACAATGCGGTCACCTTGGGTCGCCAGAAAGATCACAATCCCGTTGAGTAATAATGGCCAGCCGAAGGTAAAAACGGCTCTCGCTGCTATGTTGTCAAACCCCAACCGATACGGCGTCCTTGCAAGAATATGCGACAGAGCCACCGATATGACCGAGGTGGCTACGCAACCAAAAGCAATCGCTACGAAATTCTCAGTCGCGACCGCCAATGCCACTGTCAAAAGAACCCCCGGCAACAATCCGCCCAACTGCATTTTGACATAGGCACCAAAATTCATCTGCCGCTGCTGAGCGAGCGGGTCGAGGTGACGAAAACCTTCGATAACCGGAATGATGGCGGCGCAGGCGTAGAACCAGCCCAGCTCTGGATTGCCAAATTGCCCTGCGATCCAATCCGAAAACAGAAATATGGCGGCGCCCATCAACACCCCTCGTGCGAGCAGCACCGTCGCCATTGTCGGCATAGCGGACGCGACATCGCCATCGCGGGCCTGAATGAGGTATTTCTCAATCCCAAGGTCACTGATCAGCGCAAAAGTGCTGACCACGAGCAAAAACGTGACGCTGATCCCGAAATATTCGGGTCCAAGGAACCGCGCGACGAGCAATACGCGCAGAAACAGCAAAGCGTGCTCACCCACATAGCCAAGGCCGAGCGTCGAGCTTGCTTTCAAGAACCGGCCTTTTGCCACGTTTCTACCCTGCCCTCTGCCGGGTCAGCAATCTGCGCAAAGTGCCGAGCATACTGCGCAGGCTTTCTTTCACGCCGAGCATGCGCGTATTGCGCGCCAGCTCCAAATTCTCAAAACGAGGCCGCTGCCGTCCGACCATTGCCATCGCCGCCAATCGCGGCAGGACCAACCCTTTGCGCTTGGCCTGGAATGGCTGCATGTGCGTTATGGCATCGGTAGAAAGAGGCTCGGTCAGGATAGCCCCGCTCTCCATCGCGCGCATCAGCGCAGCTTCGCCTTTTGCGGTCCGCGTCAGAACGATGCTGCGGCCCTCCTGCTCATCGAATAATGGCTCACCATTCTCATCGCAGTGCCAGCCATCAGCGCACACGATGTCAGCGAATTCTCCGATACCGTCGGGGCAAATTTTGCAGCGGAACTGAAGGTGACGGTTGAGAATGTTGCCCCAGCTTGTGTCGTAATCCATCCTGAAACTGCGACCGTCCGCCAATTGCGCAGTCGCAAATCCGGGCCAGCCGTCCCCGCGATAGCGAAACGCAGCAATCTCGCTTTCATCCTCAACGCCCATTTCTGCGAGCAAAGCCGATGTGCCGCGATAGCTGGGAACGCCAGCACACATAAAGGCGAGCATATAGGGCACTTTTTCGTCCACCCGCGCGTCATGCCGGGCCAGTTGGCGCAGGCCAGCAACGTCGCAAGGCTTGCCCACAAACGCAAAGCGCCCCGGCGCATTCAAGCGAGAAGCAATATCTTCAAGCGGCGAAGACGGCGCATAACGCGATCCTGCTGCATGAAACACATCATCGCGGCCGGTGCTGATCGTTAGCGCGTTGCGTACCGGCGAGTCTGGAGAGACCGCAGTTTGCACTACATAGTCGATTTCGCCAGTGGCCAGCAGATGAGTCAATATCGCCGATAATCCGCCGCCCGACGAAGCATTCTGGCGAAGCTCAGCATCGCTGCTCCACCCCAGCCGCGCGGTAATAAGCGGGCCCCAAACAGGATGATACTCCGCCTCAAAACTCTCCGGCTCGTGGCGAATATTCGCCCCCGGGCACACGGCGTCGATCACTGCTGCTTGGTTATGCGGAATCGCTCGGACCGCTTCTGGTCGCCGATATCCATCCGCCGTATCGCGCATTACGATTGCGGGTTCAGCGCCCTCTGCGCCCTCTGCGCCCTCTGCGCCCTTTCCAATGCCCGCACACAGGCCGCAACCTGAACACAATCCGTTGGCTTTGATCGCTTCAATATCAAGCATGACCCGCGACCAAATCCGCGATCGCGCCGTCCAAAAATGCTGTGTAATTCCCCAATCTTCGCTGGGCTTCGGCGTTAGCGGCGACAGCCTGAGCGCGCAGATTTGGCAAATCGGCCAGCGCTGCGTCAAAGCGCGTCAGCACGGCATCATTGCTTTCGCTCGTCAGGTCAGCGTTCCACCCATAACCAAGGGAATCGAACAAGCCGCTGAACTTGCGGCTATACCCAAGCGGCACGACCGCCGTGCCAGAAGAGATCGCAGCAATTGTCGAATGCATCCGGCTGCCTGCAAACAAATCAAGCCCGGCAATATAGCTTTTCGCCTGAGACGGCCCGGAAAAACGCGGCGGCAGAACAGCGTTCGGCACACGCTTTTTCAATTCTTCGGCAAGCGCGTAATCGTCCTCATACGGCGTCGCGGCGGCCAAGACATGCGGAACAAGGTGCAGCTCAGCGCGCGGCTCATTCGCCACACGCTCAATCAGGCTGTCGACCAAGGCCGGGTAGTCCACCGTCAATTTGATCCGATCGCTGGCGGCAATATCGCGGCGATACAGCAGAGCGGAGATGTTCAGGCCGACTTTGATCGGACCCTTGGCGAGATCGCGGCTTTGTTTGTCAGCCGCCGCCTCGAACGGCAATGCGAAGGCGACATCTGTTGTAAGCGCCGATTTGCCCTTCATTCCCAAAGTTTCGAGCACAGAAAGCGATTTTTCATCGCGGGCGAAAATTCGGCTGGCCATGTTCATCACGCCGACCGCTGCGTGCCGGGCAATGCCGGTGTGAAAAGGGCCGATTGTCTGGGGGCTTAGAATCAAGGGGCCTTTGCTGCGCTGTGCAGCAATTTTTGTCCCGATTATCAGCCAAAAACGGCGGGCAGCATAAATATCCGAAAAACTATCGCCGCCGCCAATATCGAACACAATATCACAGCGTTTAAGCTGGCGATGCAGGTTGGACACCGGGTTCGCCAGCGCCTTATATCCGACATTCTCAAAGTCGTTTTCGAACGCGATTTCATGGCTGTAATCAAACGCACCGCGCACGCCCATAAGGTGAAAAATGGGCCTATGTCCGGCTTTTTCTACGGCCGCGCCAATCAAATTGGCATTGGCCACCGTCAGCGCCCCCACCCCGAGGTTCTCTGACAAAAAAGAATGCCACAAAAGGCCGATATGTAAGGGGGGCAGATCGTTCATTTATCCCTCCCGCACCGCGATCAATGATTTGGCAAAGATCAACGCAAATCGCTCGCTCGAATGCGCAGCATCCGGAAACAGCGCGCGCATGTAACGGCGGCTGATCATGCGGCAATTATCCATACGCGACACAGCGCTGGCAAAATCCGACTTTTTCGCCAATCCAAGTGAGAAATGGGTATGCGCAAACAGCCGGATTGGATCGGGCAGCCAATGCAGAAAAGGAAATGCCGTATGCGGGTCAATCGGGAACCAGAAATTGGGCGTCTGCACGTAATAAGCCTTGGCTACGCGCCGTATCTCCGCCGCAAAATCCTGCATATTGGCGTAAAGACCAACATGTTCGATCACAGAATTGGAATGGACCAGATCGAAACTACCATCCCCGAATTCTGGCATCGCGCAAGCATTGCCTGAGGCGTTTTCAAAGTTCAGCCCCCCCTCAACCTGTTGTGAATAAGCGGCCAATTCCTCGCCATAATTTAGCAAGGTGAGATGCACGCGCCCGCGCAAATGCGCAGGCAGCATGTTCCAATATTCGGCGCGCCCGCCGACATCGAGGATCCGCAAGGTCTGCCCGTCCTGAAGCAATCCCTCGATCATGGCCTCAATCTTAGCGAAGCGTCGTTTGCGGAATCGCTGTTGGAGTGACGTAAAGAGCTTGCCTTCGTCACGTCTCCGGATTGGATTGGAACCCTGCGCCACGTCCTTGCAGCTACTTCGCGTCAGGCAGCAGCGGTCGCCACCAATCTTCGTTGGTTAGATACCAACGCAAAGTTTGCCTCAAACCTTCTTCAAACGTACGCTGCGCCGCATAATTCAACTCAGCGCGCGCCTTAGTCTCGTCAATCGCATAGCGGCGATCATGACCCGCACGGTCGGTGACGAAAGTCTTTAGCGTATCACTCTTTTTGCCCTTAGCTGCCGGTGCATCGGGATAGCGCTCAGCAAGCCCATCAACCTCTTCAAATGCCAGATCAGCTTCCCGGCAAATCGCGTCGATCACTTCCATATTGGGGAGCTCCGCGCCCCCGCCAATATTGTAAGTCTCACCCGGCTCGCCCTTTTCAAGGCACGCCTCAATGCCGCGGCAATGGTCTTCGACATGCAGCCAATCACGCACATTCATCCCGTCACCATAAATCGGCAGCGCGCGGCCTGACAAAGCATTGAGCAGGAATAGCGGGATCAGCTTTTCTGGATATTGGTAGGGACCATAATTGTTCGAACAATTGCTGGTCGTGACGTTCAAACCATATGTGTGGTGGTAGGCGCGAACCAAGTGATCAGACGCGGCCTTTGATGCTGAATAGGGCGAATTGGGCGCATAGGCCGTAGTCTCGCTAAATGCTGGATCATCATCGCCCAGCGAACCGTAAACCTCATCGGTGGAGATGTGGTGGAACCGGTGGTCTGTCCCATCGCCGTCTAGCCACACCGAACGTGCGGCTTTTAGCAAACTGTTGGTGCCAAGGATGTTGGTGTCGATAAATGCATCAGGGCCAGTGATTGACCGGTCGACATGGCTTTCAGCGGCAAAGTGTACGATGGTCGCAATGTCTCGTTCGCGCAGCAGTTTTTCAACCAGCTCCTGATCGCGAATGTCGCCTTCTACCAGTTCCGCGTGCGGCGCGCCGGCAATGGTCGAGGCATTGCCGGCATAGGTCAGAGCATCCAGCACGATGAGGTGGTCGCCGGGATGATGTTCGTTCCAATAATGGACGAAGTTGCCGCCGATAAAGCCGGCCCCTCCGGTGACGAGTAAATTAGCCAAGTGCCGCTTCCTCTTTGAGCATTTCGCGCAAGTTCGCGCGCCAAGGGACCGGAGTATCGCCAAGCAATGCGCGCGTCGCGCTGCAATCGAGCAGCGAATAGGCCGGGCGCGCGGCTGGGGTTGGATATTCGGCGGTCGTAATGGGATTGATTGTCGGTATTTTGGGGATCAGCCCAAGCGTATGTGCCTCTTCGGCAATCGCGGCGGCGAAATCATACCAGCTGACCTCGCCTGCATCGCTGTGGTGGAATGTACCTGAGGCGTCTTTTTCGATCAGGCCCCAAATTGTTCGCGCAAGGCCGCTCGCCCAAGTCGGAGAGCCGATCTGATCGGCCACCACGCTGATCTCGTCACGCTCCTTCATGAGGCGGATCATGGTGCGGACAAAATTCGCGCCGCCTGCTTCGTAAACCCAAGCCGTGCGCACCAGAATATCGCTCGCCCGCACGTGATCCTCGCCCTCAGCCTTAGTGCGGCCATAGACGCTGATTGGCCCGCGCGCGTCGCCCGGTTTATAGGGCTGAGACGATTTGCCATCGAACACAAAATCGGTGGAGACATGGACCAGCTTGCCGCCCTGCCCCTCCATTGCCTGGGCCATGATTGCAACCGCATCAGCGTTGATCGCTCTTGCGAGTTCTTCATCGCTTTCGGCCTTGTCCACTGCGGTATAGGCGGCGGCGTTGATGAGCACGTCGGGCGCCTCCGCACTGAGCCGTGCGAGCAACATGCCGGCGTCGGTCAGATCAACATCGTCAACATCGATAGCACTCAGATCGGCATAAGGCGGCGCAAGACGCTGAAGCGCACCGCCCAGCTGTCCGCCAGCTCCGGTGATCAATACCTTCATGAGAACGCCATCACATCGGCTAGTTCGAGACCCACCGTGTCTTTGTCAGAGATGATCGGATCAAGACCTTTTATGGGCCAATCAATACCGACAGCCGGATCATCCCATGCCAGTGTATGCTCTGATTGCGGCGCATAAGGGGCGGTGCATTTATACAGGAAATCGGTGTCGTCACTGAGCGTCAAGAAACCGTGCGCAAACCCTTCTGGCACCCAGAACATCCGCTGATTTTCGGCTGAAAGTTCGACACCGGTCCATTTACCAAAATGGTCTGAAGATTTGCGCAAATCCACCGCTACATCAAACACCGCGCCGCGCGACACGCGGACCAATTTGCCCTGAGGGCCCGGATTTTGGAAATGCAGACCGCGCAGCACACCCTTTTGCGAATGGCTATGGTTGTCCTGCACCCAATTGAGATCAAGTCCAGCATCGCGAAACCCGGCCTCACTCCACGTTTCCATAAAGAACCCGCGTGCATCGCCGAAAACGCGCGGCTCGATAATTTTCGGGCCGGGAATATCGGTTTCTATGATGTTCAAGGCAGCACCGGACGCTCTAGCAAGCTGAGCAAATATTCGCCGTAACCAGACTTACGCAGCGGCTCGGCAATCTTTGCAAGCTGCTCATCATTGATGAAACCCTGATGCCACGCAATCTCTTCGGGGCATGCAATCTTGAGGCCCTGACGCTCTTCTGTGATCCGCACATAAGTTGCGGCGTCGAGCAAGGATGAATGCGTCCCGGTATCCAGCCAAGCAAAACCCCGGCCCATTATCTCGACCGACATGGCGCCCTCATCCAGATACAACCGATTGAGATCGGTAATCTCAAGCTCTCCGCGAGGCGAAGGCGCGAGATCGCGCGCCCGGTCAACCACGGTTTCGTCATAGAAATAGAGACCCGTCACGGCATAATTGGATTTGGGCACAGGCGGCTTCTCTTCGATAGAGACTGCCTTTCCGCTGTCATCAAATTCGACCACGCCAAAGGCTTGCGGATCGGTCACACGATAGGCGAAAACGGTCGATCCTGTATCGCGTTCATCCGCGTTTCTCAGAAGGTCCGGCAGGCCGTGCCCGTAAAAAATATTGTCGCCAAGGATCAGAGCGCTCGGCCCGCCAGCGACGAAATCCGCGCCGATATGAAACGCTTGCGCGAGCCCTTCTGGCTTTGGTTGTTGAGCGTAGCTGAGGTTGACCCCAAAATCCGAACCATCACCCAAAACGCGCTGAAATTGAGCGGCGTCTTCGGGTGTGGTGATGATCAGGATATCCTGAATGCCCGCCAACATCAGAGTGCTAAGCGGATAATAGATCATCGGCTTGTCGAAGATCGGCATAAGCTGCTTCGATACGCCCTTGGTCAAGGGGTAAAGCCGGGTGCCTGATCCCCCCGCAAGAATGATGCCTTTGCGTGGTTTTGCCACTGATCCCGCCCTCAAATATACATGCCATTTAGCAGTCCATTTCGCATTGCAGCATGGCTAATTGCGGTCAACACCTAATCTCCCATTGGCGAGAGCGCAGACACGCCGCATTGGCGCGGCTCTGGTCAAAGCGGCGCAATTGGCCCATTACGGTACAAAGCCGCGCATTATGCGCGAAAATTCGTCGCCACACAGGTCCGGATCAGCCACTGCAAAACATATGATGGACACGTCGTCAGTTGATGGATTTCTGGCTAGAGCCCTGCGCAATCTGCGCGCGGGCAAAGCAGCCAATTGGCCGTTAGATAGCGCCGCCAATTGGCAAAGCGTATGGTCGCGGATCGAATATCATGGGATCCCGCTTGCGTTGCACCAGCACGCCGGGAATCTGGGTGATTGGCCGCAGCCACTGCTCAGCCGAATTGCGGAAGAGGCGCGCCTAATCGTGCTTTGGGAAACCACCCATCACGACGCCATCGCAAAGGTATTAGAGCAATTGCAGACGGCTGAAATCGAGGCGGTTGTTATGAAAGGAACCGCTCTCGCATACTCCTTCCACGATGAACCTGCGACGCGGCGGCGCGGTGACACGGATCTGTTGGTTCGGCCCCACAATCAAGCGCGAACACGCGCAATATTGTCGCAGCTCGGCTGGTACCGCAAAGATGATCCGCACGGGCTGTATTATCAGGAAGGCTGGCTGCACGATGCCGCTGGATTCTTCGTCCATTCCATAGATTTGCATTGGGAACCGTCGGACCGGCCCGTCTTGCACTCTATCTTGCCAATCGAGAATTTCTTCGCGCGAAAGCAGCCAATGCCGCGATTTGGCGAAGCGGCATTTCGGCCAGATACCGCGACAATGATTTTGCATGCGGCGACCAATCAGAAATGGCATGCGCAGCACGGCTACGATGCCGAAGACGGGCGCTTGACCAGCCCAAAACGATTGATCTGGTCAGTTGATTTTGATCTGATGACCGCGAGCATGGATAGCGAAGATTGGGACCGCCTAACCGAGCATTGTACGCGCGAAGGCGCTGGACCGCTCGTGGCTGAGGCTTTGCGCGGGGCGCAGGAAGACTTGGGCACTGCCTTGCCCGAAGGTCCGCTGGCGAAGCTAGAAGGCGCGCGCCTGAGCCGGGATCTTGAAACCTATTTTTCCGACGCTGACAGCCTGAGTCAGTTCTGGCTCGACCTGCGAAAGACCAAGGGTCTGGCCAAGAAAGGTCGGCTGATCGCTGCGCGCGGATTGGCGCCGCGCGATCATTTGGTCGAAAAATACCCTTCTGCCAAAGGCTGGCCAACCGCCGCGCTTCAGGTGCGCTTGTGGCTGGCAACGACAGGGCGCTTGCTTCGCCGCATGGTGTCGTCATGACCGCCGGATTTTGGCTTGAATGGGCGCGGCGGTTCCGCTGGCAATTGGGATTGATCAGCGCGCTAACCGTGCTCAGTTCGGCCGCGACATTGGTGGTGCCGTGGCTGGCCGCGCAAATACTCGGCGGAGTGGTCGCGCCGGATGCGGCTGGCTCAACCCAAATCGATTTTTCGCAGACTTTGGCGCTGTTGGTGGCTGCCTTAATCGCCCTCACGGCGCTCAACATTCTTGCAGCGATCTTGTCTGAGCGCGCCTCGACCACGATCCTCACCGAATTGCGCAAGCGGATTTATAATCATGTCCAAATGATGCAATTGGGCTTTCACGATGCCGCGCGGCGCGGCGATGTGCTTGCACTGACATCCTACGAAGTCGGCAATCTCAGCGATTTTCTGGCCAACACAATCGCCAACGCGCCAGCGATGATTTTGACCGCCTTAGGCGCGACGATTGTACTGTTCTGGATTGACCCGGTCATGGCGGTGATCGTGCCGCTGATCATCCCCGTCTTCCTCATAATGATGAAACTAGCGGGTCGGCGTCTTCGCACAGTCTCCGCCGACGTTCGCGCCGCAGAAGTGGAACTGATCGCTATTGCAGAGCGCGATCTGGAGATGCTGCCCGCGATCAAAGCCTATGCAACCGAAGCGCATCACCGCGCAGAATTCGCAGAAGCCGCCGAAAATTCGCGGCGGTTGGCGGTTCGTCAGGCTCAGCTTAATGCCGCTATCGGTCCGGTCATTGCGCTGCTCGCGGCGCTGGCGGCGATTGCGGTGATAATCGTCGGCAGTGAACAGCTTTCGCAAGGGGACAATTCGCCGAGTGAGCTGTTCGCATTCCTGCTTTATGCCGCACTTCTGACGCGCCCCGCTGGCGCGCTCGCCAATATGTATGGCGCCTATCAAATGGCGCGCGGCACATTGGGGCGGCTGGAGGATGTACTCGCGCTTGAGCCGGAGCCGGGACATTCGAGCGGTATTCGTTTGGAGCGGGCTCGCGGTGCCATCGGCTTTGAGCAGGTGCAATTTGGTTACCCTGCGCGGCCACCGGTTTTCACGGATCTCAATCTCCAAATTGCTCCTGGCGAAATTATCGCGCTGACGGGTGATAACGGCGTGGGGAAATCCACTCTCGTACGGCTGCTTCTGCGGTTCTACCGGCCCAGCGCCGGGACCGTGACGCTCGATGGAACGGACATTGGCGATTTTCAGGTTCAGGATTTGCGCCGCCAGTTTGGCTATGTGCCGCAGCGCGCCTTGCTGTTTAACGGAACCATCGCGGACAATATCGCCTTTGGCCAACCCTCAGCCGACCGGGATCGCGCTGTCAAAGACGCCGCAAGATTGGCCCAGGCGGACAGTTTTATCGCGGCATTGCCGGATGGGTTCGAGACCGAAATTGGTGATCACGGCGTGCGCCTTTCGGGCGGACAGCGGCAACGGATCGCGCTGGCAAGGGCGCTGTTCCGCGACCCTCCGATCTATATCCTCGATGAAGCGACCAGCATGTATGACCTCGAAAGCGAGGCGGCCTTCGTCGAAAGCTGTGTCGATTCGTTAAAAGGGCGCACTGTCATCATCATTACCCACCGGCCAGCAAGTCTGGCGCTGGCAGACAGAGTGCTCAAACTTTCAGCAAACGGTGTCTTCGACGAAAGTGTTGGCTAGGCCGGCGCGGCCTAAGCTTTTTGACACTTAAGCTGCATCAGCGGCGATCAATTCCTGATCCTGCAATTGCTTCGCCAGAGCCATCAAATCCGCTTCGATCCGCTCTCGCGGGGCGTCGAATTCGGTTTCGATCTGATCGCACAATTCGCTCAGATGATGCGGGCGCTCTGACAGCAATTCCCAAATCCGGCCGCCAATTGTGTCGAGCCCGAAATACTGTCCGCTCGAAAGGTCGAGCAAGACCGTCTCGCCGCCCACTTCGCGGGCGACAACATCATCAGAAACAGTGAAACGATCGCTTAATTGCATGCGCAAATCCGGTTTTTCCCAAAGCAGTCCGCCAGAGCCTCCAAAAACGTCAAACGCCCTGACAATTGTCCAAGATTGCGGCCCGAACACGCGGCAATTCCGCGTAGTCGCGGGTAAAGTCAAGGGAGTAGCACTCAATGTCCTGAGACAGGTCAGCCATGCGCGCAAAATGCGCCTTTAGCCGCGGCTTATCCTCCACATCGAGAATAAAGGCGTGCGGCATCAAGGCACTGAGCGCTTCTTGCATGGAATATCGGCGGATCGACAAAGGCGCGCTGTGATCTGTGCCGAGCACATAGATTTGCTGCAATGGCACGGCGCGATCGGCAAATGGCAGAGTGCTGCCTGCTTCAACATCTTGCTTCATATCAGCGTCTTCGATGGGAGTGTTCTCCCCAAACAGATACCGCGCGCTATCGGCAAACAGCCTCAGTTTCGACCGTTTTGGCTGAAGGAGATAGTGCCCATCATTTAACCGCAAATCGATTACATCTTCGGTCAAGAACGGGTTGCCAGAGAGTGCAAACGATCCAGCCAATGTCGTCTTTCCCCCGCGCGACAGCCCCAAAAAGGCGATCGCGCCCGGCACCGCTTCGGCATCTGAACCCTCGCAACCAGCCATAACTGCGCTGCCATGAAGGAACAGCCCGCCTGTGTGATTGCCAAGGATCGGTTGAATCGCATTATGAAACAAGTTGATCGCGGTCTTGTCATCGCATTCGGGCGCTGACCAGCCGATCACGTCGAAATCAAAACCGTTTTGCGGCTCTTTGATCAAAAAATCGGCTTGGCCCGGGAAACGGATCAGAAAACCCGCATCCGCTTTATGAAACTCTGCCTGACAATATCCCTCTGGCGAGACCCAGCGATCATAGGGCTGCGTCGGCAATAGCTCTTGTGAGCGCGGTGGTTCGAGTTTCAATTCCATTGCGCCGATCCCCTAGCGCCATACGGCACCCTCCGCCAACAGCCAGTTTTCCGATGAGTCGGACCGATACAGTTCGCACCGCACACTAACGCCCAACAACCGATGCACCGCTAGAAACGTGTAAAAACAAGTAACAACACGCCAAACATGGTGAAAGCGCTTCGCCGCATCGGTCGTTAATTATATTTCGAAGTGATTCGCAGACCACTGAGCAAAACACGATTCGCGTTGATTCGATCATGGCCAATGCTGACCTTGCTGGCGGGGTTCGGGTGAATCGGCATGGCCCCGTTTATTCAGGGCAATTGATTGCTCCGGCCGCTCAGCAAAGCCGCGTCAAAACGCCAAAACGCACCATCATGAATGCCGAGCCTGCTCTGACAACTTGTCCATTCTCACGGCACAATTCATCATTCAAAGCGCCGGCTGCATCCATGCCAACCCCCCAAAAGGCCAACATTTTGAAAGCTTTACGCCGCAAAAACAAAAAGGCACCCCGTTTGGGGTGCCTTATGTTTTGCAGTCCAACGCGCCGCCATTAAGCGACGCAGAGACTAACAAATTAGAAGCGTGAGTCAGTCACCGCACCATCACGGAAACGTGTACCGCTACCGCCGGTCAGGTTACGAACAGAACCAAAAACAGTCAGCTTAGGAGCTTCGTATTTCGCTTTTTCAATAGTCTTAGTCATTCTCGGATCCTGTCCTGTTGCACCCCAGTGGCAGGGTTAATCTGTGTTACGCAGTTATCCTGATACAAAAATGCTGCGGATGCGTAAAGACCCCAAATTTCCCAAGCCCAATAATCTCCTTCGGGAGCATCAAAATCGACCGACAAGACGGGCGCCAGCGCCTTCACATCACACAATTGCGCGAGCTGCTTATTGGCATTTTCGCGCACATAATCGGCAAATTGCCCGTCAATCTTTGTGTTAGTGAAGTTAGCCTTACTTTTGCGCTCCAGTATGACCGGCGGCAAAATCCCTGCCATCGCCTGCCTGTGCAGAGCCTTCGATACGCTGCCCTTGCGTTTGATTTCAGCAGGCGTTTGCATCGAAAATTCGATGAATGACCTGCTGAGCATAGGATGACGCGATTCGAAACCGATCGCAGAACGTTGACGCCGCATCAGCGAATGAGAAAGATCGCCGAATGGTGACGTCGCTATATTGTGCTTGGACCAATGAACCGCGTTTTCCGGGAGTTCAGCCTCATAAGCCTCCTCCGCCTCTATCATCGCGTCGCGCAATTCAGGTGACAACCAGCTCAGCGGCGGATCGCTGCGCCGGCGCCGCTCTCGCAAATGTCTGCGAATTGCTCGGCGGACGGGTTCTGGCATGATTTCACCGCCAGTATGCCGCAATGCCTGTTTCAGCGCCGCGGGCCAACCGAATGCCTGGCTGTCACGGCGCAGCGCGCGCCAATATCCGCCAAAATCGCGCTCTGACACAAATTCCCGGTAATATTGGCTATTGCCCTGCAACCATTCATCCCCGCCGCCGCCATTGATCATGACGCGCGAACCATCCGCGACGACGCGCTTTTCCATCCCCAACATCATCGCACCATTTGATGGGATCGGAATACCGCGATGCCACGCGGCATCTTGCGTGTACCAATTGATATCGGGATCGAACAAAGGCACTTCGGTCAATTCGCGCCCGATATGTTCGGCGACCGCACGGGCATAGGGCAGCTCAAACGCGTTGCCCCCTTCTTCCGCAGCAAGCGAATATCCCTTGAAACCGGGCGCTAGCAACTGTCCGGATTTCTCAAGCCGGTCCGCAACACAATAGAGCGAGGACGAATCGAGCCCGCCGCTAACCGCGATGCCGACTGGCTGGTCGCAGCGGGATGACCTGCGGACACAATCGAACAACATCTCCCGGTAATGCTCGGCATATTCGGCGTCGGTTTTGTAGCGAATCGTAATGTCGGTCGGCGGCACCCAATATTTTCGCGTCGAAAGCTTTTCGCCATCATAGCTAAGCGTATGCGCGCGGGTCAGGCGCTTCACACCTTTCCACGGCGTCGTATCGCGCAGAAACCAACGCTTCGTAATCACCTGCGCCAAATAACGGTGATCCGGTTCTAGCGGAGCGGCGCTAAGCGCGGAAATCGTGCGAAAATCGGACGCTATGATGAGGCGGCCATACTCTTCTTTATAATAGAGCGGCAAAAACCCCATGTGATCACGGGTCGCCCACAAGCGTCCAGAACGGCAATCGGCGATCACCAGCGAATATTCGCCGTGCAACCTATCGGCGCAATCTTCGCCCCATGTTTCATAGGCGCGGCGCGCAATCTCGACGTCTGATCGGCTGCGCAAACGAACGCCTCTTGCCTCTAGGTCGGCGGCGATTTCGGACGGATTGAGCAAATGACCATCGAAGATAGCGGCTATTCGCCCGTCGCCGCTAACATCAGGCTGAGGGCATTCGCGCGATTCGGCATTGGTGTGCAGCGTGCAAGCCGCCAATCCGATGCGCTCAGATATCCATGTCGCGCAATGGTCATGAGGAACTTGGCCAAGCACCGACGCCATCGCATCAACTTCATCACCGCATACGCCGCTGGCCGCAAAAATGGCTCCGATTGCAGACACCTAAGTCAGTCCCATCCCTTGTCAGCTAATTCGGCTTGCCTCATGCGGCGTTTTGCACGGGCGCCGCGCCTGTGCCAATGAGCGGGCAAGTCATAGGCACATCATGAATTCGGCGCAATCTCCTCACATTCCGGCACCCGGCCAAAAACCAGGTTGGAAAGACATCGCTTGGTTGGCGCGATATTGCGCGCGCGGATTGTGGGAATTGGTGCGCGCTAGGATCGTCTTTGCCCGTTTGCCAGCAAAGGCAATTCCCGAACGCAATCGCGCATCAAAGAGTGCGGCTGATCCGACAACGACCATCACACCTGCGGCGCTGGCGCGGATCACCTATGTTCTACCGCGCCTGTCTGACCGTCTTCCTTGGCGAAGCGATTGTTTGGTTCAGGCAATCGCGGGTCAAGACTGGTTGTCTGCATTGGGGGGCGCCAGCGAGATTCAGATCGGGGTGGAGCACCCAAAGGATGGGGACTTTGGCGCCCATGCATGGCTGTTATATAACGACAAAGAGCATGGCGACCACATTGTGACAGGGGGGGATATTGATCAGTATCACCTGATTCTCTCCGATACGCGGCTGGCCGATTCGCGGTTGGATGGCGATTCGCAGGCTGAAAATGTTGGTGAGAGCGGGGAGTCCGGACGAAACTAACCGCGTTAGCACGGTAAAATTCGACAATTTCGCCCGTAATCAGGCTTCGTTTACCCTTTTTTCGTAACCCAAGGTTGTCAAGCTTGCTGCACTGCACTAGGGATTGTCCCGTAATCAGGTGCAATTAAAAGGTTAATTCGATGATCAACAAGATGTCTCGTCTGATGGTGACCGCCGCTGCGGCCAGCATGGCCTTCGCGCCAATCGCTGCTCAGGCTAACACTCGCGCAAGTGACAGCGCTCCAGTTTATACCAGCTCGGCTTCGCAGCCTGGCTTGGCTCGTTCCGCTGATGGTGAAGAACTTCGCGGCACTCCAGGTATCCTCATCGCGCTTCTCGCAGCTGCTGCTGCGATTGCCGGCGTAATCGCTGTCAGCAGCGGTGATGATGATGGCCAGTCGCCAGGCACCTAAGTCTGACGCAGTCTGACCGACATCACGTTGGTTTGGAAAAGAATAAGCGCGCGGTTTTGCCGGGCGCTTTTTCTTTGTCCGCAATATATCTATTGATAGGAAATGTCCTTGGCTGAGCCTGCTCCTTCATACCGCCGTGTACCGCAACGTACCGATCCGCGTCATTTTGATGTGATCGAAAGCCTTGCCAGTGGCAGCAGCACATTCTGGGCAATTGCTGCGATTGTCGTTTTCGCAGTGGCGTTTGGTGGGGGCGGCTCGAAATATGGCCTTGCAAATCTGATCGTGCAGATCGCCGCGCTGTTCGCGCTTTCATTCCACCGCCGCGCCTTCTTCGACTTTTGGAAATCCGCACCAGCTGCGATGACCGTGCTGATCGGATTGTCGCTCTTGCTGCCCCTCGCCTTCCTGATACCTTTGCCAGAAAGCGTCTGGACAGCGTTGCCGGGCCGCGAATTGATGGCTCAATCTTTCGATCTTATCGGCGGGAAAAGCTGGGCAACCGCGAGCGTTGATCCGATCCGGACGCTTCTTGCTTTGAGCGCGTTGATCGTACCGATTGCGCTATTGAGTATCGGTTGGAGCGCGCAGCGGCCGCAGCTGATTTTGCTGGGTTGGGTCGTCGTTGCTCTGGGTCTTGTGAATTTCTTGATCGGCATTCCTCAGGTTCTTTCAAACAGCGAGACAGGGGTGATCTACCCCGAAAATCCGATGCCAGGCGTGCTGTTTGGTAGCTTTGCAAATCGCAATTCCGCTGGCCTGTTTCTGGTTGGCGCGCTTGCATTGGCCGCCTTGCTTCCGGCGCCCAGTCAGTTTGGTAGAGCCACCCTTGGCATTCGCATCGCCGCATGTTTGCTGTTGGTTGTTGCCATCATCCTGACCAAGTCGCGCACAGCGCTCGTCTTGGCATTCCTTCCGATTGGCCTCGTTGCCCTCAATATGATTTTCACCCTGCGCGTCCGATCCGGCCCGCAACAGGGCATCACAAGCCGCAAAGCTCTGTTCGTTTTGGTGCCCGTTGCTCTAATCGCTGGCACCCTCGCGCTGACGCTTTTCGCAGCCCCCGGACGCATGAATGATGTGATCGAGCGGTTTGACGATTCGGATGACGCGCGGGCCTATATTTGGGAAGATGCCGTGTATTCGGCGGATCGCTACTGGCCCATCGGTTCGGGCACGGGCACTTTTGACGATGTGTTTCAGGTTGACGAGTCGTTGGAAAATATGACCCCGCGCCGTGCTGGCCGCGCGCATAATGACTATCTTGAAGTCGCGATTGAGGCAGGTTTGCCTGGTACCGTGTTAATCGCGGCATGGCTCATACTTCTCGTATGGCTCAGTTGGCGCGCCCGCAAATCGCAAGATCGCTGGATCGCGTGGAGCGGTGCGGTGATTTTGCTCACTATCGCTTTGCAATCCATCACCGATTACCCGCTGCGCAATATGACGATGTTGGCTTTCGGTAGCTTTGCGCTGCTCATTCTTGCTCGGTTCGGCGCGCCGAAGCCCGAAACTGCAAACCAAGAGGTGTCGCCATGATTTCGGGGATTATTTGGCGAGTTGTGCTCGTTGTCATCGCTGTGGTCACAATTGGCCTGCAATTCGATCGCCAGACACGGCGCAGCGCGGCTATTGCCGAAAACGTTCCGGAGCTTTTCCGGTCCGCGGCTCAGTTCCCTGTGGCGGCTCGTGCATTGGCAGGTGACGATCCGGCATTTGCTCTGGCAGAGGCGGAGCGCTTGATCGAGCGGCGTCCGCTTCCGGCTGAACATTTGCGGATCTTGGCGCAGGCACAGTTTGCGGCAGGGCAAGTTGAAGAAAGTTCGCTTTCTATCCAATACGCGGCTCAGCGCGGTTGGCGTGATCCCTTGGCGCAAGAATCCATGTTGCGGCTCGCGCTTGCAGCAGGCAACGCCCCCGAAGCGGCAAGGCGCTATGCCGCGCTGTTCCTTCGCCGCGACACCGAAGACGCTTTGCTCGAAGAACTCGGCCCTGCCGTGCTGGACGAAGCAGGCGGCGAGGGTCGCCAGACCTTGATCACGATCGTGGGCGGTGGCGAACGTTGGCACAGCCAATTCCTCGGCCGCGGGGCTAGGGTTATGCCGACCGCTGCATTTGCCGAGATTATCACCGCCACTACGGCGAACGGCACACAATATGATTGCAGGTTGCTTGAGCAAACCGAACGCGCCGTCCGCGCGCGCGATGAAGCGGCAGCGGATACGCTTTCAGTGATTTTGGAGGCCCAGTGCTAGCCCAGTGCTAACCCAGTGCTAACCCAGTGCTAGCTCTGCGTTAGCGACCTTTGAACTGAGGTTTGCGTTTCTCTAGAATCGCATGGACCGCCTCTTGATGGTCTTCCATCTGCTGCAACACGCCTTGCGTGGTTGCCGCTTTTGCCAAGCTATCCTCCAGCCCCATTCGCTGCGCCGCGATCATTATCTCCTTGCCCTTGCGAAGCGCGAATGGCGGGTTTGAGACAACTTTTGCCGCGAGCGCGCGCGCCGCATCCATCAGGTCATCGGGCTGCGTCACTTGACTGACCAACCCCCATGCCAGCGCCTTATCCGCATCAATCGCTTCGGCGGTGTAAAGCATTTCAGCAGCGCGGGCATAGCCAACAATGCGCGGCAAGAACCACGCCCCGCCATCACCCGGTATGATACCGACCTTCAGAAAACTCTCCGCGAACCGCGCCTTGCTCGATGCGATCCGCATGTCGCACATAGTGGCCAAGTCATTGCCGGCACCGATGGCGGGGCCGTTCACTGCCGCGATCACGGGCACGGTCAGTTTTTCCATCATTAACGGCATCCGCTGAATACCGGTCTTGTACCAATTCTCAATATCGAGCGGGCTCATCGCCTGTTCCGCTGTCATTGCGCCAATATCACGCAGATTTCCGCCAGAGGAGAATGCCTTGCCCGCACCGGTCAGGATCACACAACTGATCGACGTATCGCCCTCAGCCATAGCCATCGCATCGAGCAATCCTTCAATCACTTCATCGGTTAGGGAATTGCGCGTTTCATCACGGTTGAGCGTGACGGTCGCAACGCTGTCTTCGCGGGAATAAAGGACGGGATCGGACATTTGTGTCTCCTAAAGAGGTTGGCTGATGCGAGGCCACAGGCTGGGTTCGGCATCGCCCAGCACGCCGCGCCCTAATAACGCCGCCCACTCGGTCTCTGAACCAAATTCATCCTGCCATTGCCAAAGGCGTCTTGTGTAGCGGCCCAGCGCATATTCGCGGGTAAAGCCCATCGCGCCATGCGCTTGATGTGCGCAGGCAGCGACCTTCGATGCGGCCTCACCGCAGCGGGTTTTGGCGATGGCGATTTCATCCAAAACGCCTGACCCGCAAATGGGGTCTGCACGCAGAGCATCGCCTGCCATTTCGACCGCCGCGATTGATGCGGCTGTCTCGCACGCAATGTCTGACAGGTGGTGCTGGATCGCCTGAAACTTGGCGAGCGGGCGGCCAAATTGCTCGCGCTCCTGAGTATAGGTCAGCGTCATAGACAGGACCGATTGCATTGCGCCCGCCATCTGAGCCGCGCGAAACAATGCTGCGAGCCCGCGGAATGCTTGAGGCGTTAGCCAGCGCGGTGCCGCGTGTTCCGCTATCACGTCGGACGGCGGACCGTGCAAACGCGCCGTGCCGTCTTCTGCTTTCGCAAGAACGGTGTAATCATCCGGGGTCAATTTTGCGCAGATCAGGCGGTCATCAGACAAGAAAAGCACGGCCCCGGCCTGCGCAGCATGAGGGACAGGCGAGGCCGGATCGAGTGGGTCAGCAATTGCGATGCGCATATCGGGTGCTTCGCATCCTGCCGCTGACATCAATCCCGCCGCAAACACCGTATCAGCCAAAGGCAGCGCAGCGGCGTGCCGCGCTGTGATCGTCGCGAACTCCAACCCATCGGCAAGCGCAGCTCCAAAGCCGTTATACGCCTCCGCTGCGCACAGTTTGGGATAGCCATTTTCCGCAAGCGCAGCCCAAAGCGCATCGGCATCAGCGCCCAGCCCCCCGGCCCGGTCTATCGCTTCAAGCGGTGCATCACTAAGGATACGCTCCAAGCCTTCGGTAATCAGCGTAAGGGTTTCGCGTTCCATCACCGCATCCCCATTTCGCGCGCGATTATACCGCGCAGGATCTCTGTCGTGCCGCCGCGCAAAGTGTTGGACGGCAGGTGCAGCACCGCCTCGCGCAGCAGGCTCTCAAGTCCAACGGGCCATTCGCTTTTGGGAATACCCGCCAGCATTGCGCGCAATTTGGCAACGATGTCATTCTCCAGCCGGTTGCCCATTTCCTTCACCACCGCAGCGGCCGTCGCGGGGCTTTCGCCTTGCTCCAACATCTGCGCCACGCCCAGCGACATCCGGCGCAGCACGCGCAGATTGGCGAGGATTGAGCCGGTCTCAGCCGCGCGCCGCTCATCGGCATGACGCGCGATCAATGGCAAGGCGTGTTCAAGGGCGATCAGCGAGGTCAGGAACCGTTCGGGACCAGACCGCTCCAGTGCCAATTCGCCCATACATTGCGCCCAGCCATTACCCTGTGTGCCCAGCAAAGCCTCCGGCGGAAGCGCCACATTCTCGAACAACGTCTCATTGAAATGCGGTGTTCCGCCAAGGTCTTCGATGCCCGAAATGTCGATCCCCGGCAGAGACAGATCGACCAGGAATTGCGAAAGGCCAACCTGGCGGTTGCGCCCTTCTGCTGGCGAAGTGCGTGCGAGCACGATCATGTAATGCGAATAATGCGCGCCAGTGGACCAGATTTTGCGGCCTGACAGCGTCCACCCCGTTTCCGTGCGCGTCGCCGAGGTTTGGATCGCGGCGAGGTCCGATCCCGCCTGCGGCTCGCTCATTCCGATAGCGGTAAAGCACTCACCCGCTGCGATCCGGGGGAGGATGCTGAGCCTTTGCTCTTCCGTCCCGTAACGCAGGATATGGTTGCCAGTCTGACGATCAGCGATCCAGTGCGCCGCAACCGGCGCGCCCGCCGCCAGCATTTCCTCTGTGACCACAAACCGATCTGCAACTGGCCGGTTATGCCCGCCATATGCCTTTGGCCATGTCATACCGAGCCAGCCCCGTGCCCCCATCTTGCGGCTAAATTCGGGGTCAGCGGCAGAGACCCAGCAATCAGCCGCCGGGACGAACCCGCCGGTCGCCCGCTCCGAGGCGAGGAACGCACGTACGTCCTTGCGCAGGGCACCGGCTTCTTCGCTGAATTCGAGACGGGGAAAATGGAACATTGAAACTGATTGCCTTCTTACCGGCGATTTGGGGAGGTCTTTCGCAATTTCGGTCGCCAATTCCTAGCCGCATTAGTGCCAGTAAGCCTGCGGATCGCAATAGGGAAAGGAGCCGGAAACGGCACAACCCAAGCCAATTCTACGCAACCGCCCCTCTTGCCCCGGCGCGCATGTTGACGCATGGCGCATCTCATACGCAACATGCTCTTAAGGGATGCGAGCAATGGCCAACTCCTCATCGAATTCTCACGCATTGTCTGATGCTCTGGTCACCGTTTTTGGCGGCGGCGGCTTTGTTGGCAATTACGTTGTCCAAAGCCTGCTCTCGCGCGGGGCCCGTGTTCGCATCGCAAGCCGTAATCCGTCGAGCGGGTTTGCTTTGAAACCGCTCGCCAATCTTGGCCAGCTGCAATTTGCGCATTGCGACATCACCAAAGATGACAGCCTCGCCGCTGCTCTCCATGGCGCAACCCATGTCGTGAATCTCGTCGGCGGCTTTTCCGGCGACCTCACCGAACTGATGGGCGAAGCGCCCGGCCGAATGGCGGCGATTGCCAAAACGAACGGGGCGAAAGCCTTCGTCCAAATCAGCGCCATCGGACCCGATGCAGACAGCAGCGCGGAATATGCGCGCGGCAAGGCATTGGGCGAAGCACGCGTCCTCGAAGCGTTCCCGTCTGCCACCATTCTGCGACCTTCTATCGTTTTCGGCAAAGACGACGGTTTCCTCAACATGTTCGGCGGCATGATCGAGATGCTGCCTGTCCTCCCGGTATTCGGCCCTGATGCCAAACTGCAATTGGTCTATGTCGATGACGTGGCTGATGCAGTTGTCGTCGCTCTCGAAAACCCAGCCTCTCATGGCGGCCACACTTACGAACTCGGCGGACCAGAACAGCTGACCATGATGCAAATCAATCAGCGAATTGCCGCCGCTCAGGGCCGTGATCGCCGCTTCATTGCGATGCCCGATAGTCTGTCCGGCCTGTTCGCCAGCCTGCCCGGCACACCGATGAGCAAAGACCAATGGACCTTGCTGCGGCCCGGCAGCACCGTCTCCGATGGCGCGCTCACCTTTGCCGACCTCGGCATTGAACCACGCGCGCTGGGCCTGTTCCTCGACAAGTGGATGACGCGTTACCGCAAATTTGGGCGCTTTGGCCTGTCGAATGAACGCTCCAAATCGCGTGAGAGCGCCCTTTCTGCCCCCCTTTCTGCACCGCCCGCCTGACACACCTGACACACAGTCTAGGGGCAAGAATCGCGGCGCAAAATTGTCGGCGCAAAATTTGGACCCGTCACGGCCATCCGCCCGATCTAACCGCGCCGGCTGATGTAGGAAAATCTAAAATGGCGGCGCGCGCTTGGCCGCCTCCTGACCCAGGCGCCTACAAGTTCGCCGCATACAGCTCCAGCAAATCGGCATAGGCCTGTTCCGCCGCTTCTTCTGCATAAGATGGGCTGTCGGGCACGGTCCAACCGTGATCGCCCGCATAGACTTCCACTGTCGCCGGACGTCCGGCCAGTTCCGCCGCTTCGGCAAAGGCCCCCTTCACTTCCGGCGCGGCGGCATCGTCATCGCGTGCCACCGCAATTAAGAACGCGGCCTGCGTCCGGTCCAATACGCGGTGCGGGCTGAGCGGTTCGTCTTCGCTCACGAGGCCGCCGCCGTGGAAACTGGCCGCCGCCTTGATCCGCTCCGGCACTGCTGCTGCGCTCCACACGGTAAACGGTCCGCCCATGCAATATCCCTGCGTGCCGATACCGCGCGGGCTATCCACCGCATCTTGCGCATCCAACCACGCTGCTGCTGAAACCGCATCGCTCCCGACCGCATCGGCATTCAGTTTCCCGCGCCACGGTCCGACCTGCGCAAATCCGTCCGCGCCAATAAATTCAGCGAAATCGGCAAATTGTTCGCCCGCTACATCGCGGTAATAGGGGTTGAGGACGAGGACGGCATATCCTTCGCCCGCCAGCCGCCGCGCCATATTGCGTTTGGATTCGCGCAGGCCCGCAATGTCGGGCCAAAATATCACGCCGGGATGCGCGCCCTCGGTAGGGGCGACGAAGAAACCATCCATGGTGCCATCTGCGACCGTGAGGTTAAATGGGCGTTCGGTCAGATCGGCCAAACTTAGATTCTCCTCCGCGTCACTCTCGCCAGAACTGCCCGGTGCGCAGGCCGTCACTGCTGCGGCTCCTGCGGCGGCTCCTGCCAAAACGCCAAACCGGCGGCGGCTCACCGCGTCTGCGGCCCATGTTTTGAGTTTCGCTTCATCACACATTGCGGCTTTGCTCCTGCGCTTCACACCAAATTCTTGCGCGCATCCTGCGCCCACCTTTACCGATGGGCAAGTGGATGATGGACAATCGCGACATTCGTCGGCACGATGGCAACTGAGAGTGAGGGATCCATGAACAAAGCAATTTGGGGAGTATCAGTTTTGATGCTCAGCGCGCTTGGTGTTGCATCATGCAATGAAGCGGAATTTTTGAACGCATTCGGCGACGGGGACGGCATCACCGCCACCATGTTGACCAGTGCGGGCGAAGACCATGCAAACTGGATCACCCACGGGCGCACTTATTCCGAACAGCGCTTCTCTCCGCTGGACGCGGTCAACACCGAAAACGTCGCGGAGCTTGGCCTTGCATGGTCCGCCGATATGGACACGGCCCGGGGGCAAGAAGCGACGCCGTTGGTCATGGACGGCAAATTGTATGTCACCACCGCGTGGAGCAAGGTGAAGGCATTTAACGCCGCCACTGGCGAGCCGCTGTGGGATTACGATCCTGAGGTACCGGGCGAAACCGCCGTGCGGGCCTGCTGCGATGTGGTGAACCGGGGTCTGGCGACTTGGGGCACATCGCTGTTTCTGGGCACGCTGGATGGCCGCCTCATCTCTCTCGACCGGGATACCGGCGCGGTTCAATGGACGGTGCAGACCACCGATCCCGACCAAAGCTACACCGTCACCGGCGCGCCGCGCGTGATTGATGGGAAAATCATCATCGGCAATGGCGGCGCGGAATTTGGCGTGCGCGGATATGTCGCTGCCTATGATGTTGCAAATGGCGAGGAACTTTGGCGTTTCTACACTGTGCCAGACGGGAATGAGGGCGGCGAAAGCCCAGAATACCTGCAAGCGGCGGCGGAGACATGGAACACCGAAGTGTTGGCCGGATCAGACGCGATTGGCGGCGGCGGCACCGTGTGGGATTCGATGGCGTATGACGCCGATTTGGACCTGCTTTATATCGGCGTAGGCAATGGTTCGCCGTGGAACCGCGCCTATCGTTCGCCGGGCGAAGATGGGACCGGCGAAGGTGACAACCTTTACCTGTCCAGCATCGTCGCGATCCGGCCCAGCACCGGCGAATATGTCTGGCATTATCAGACAACGCCGGGCGAAACATGGGATTACACCGCGACGCAGCATATCATTCTGGCGGATATGGAAATTGGCGGCGAAGAACGTCAGGTTCTGATGCAGGCACCCAAAAACGGGTTTTTCTATGTCATCGACCGGGCAACCGGAGAATTCATTTCTGCTGAACCCTATGTGGCGGTGAACTGGGCAACCGGGATTGGCGAAGATGGCCGCCCGATTGAAAATCCAGAGACGCGGATTGATAAGACGGGCCAGCCGGCGACGGTAACGCCGGGCGCGCTGGGCGGGCACAATTGGCATCCGATGGCCTATCACCCGGAAGAAAACCTCGTGTTTATCCCGGCGTTTGAGGCTGCGATGGTGTACGCACCAGAAGAGAATTGGAAGCCAGACCGGGCACGCGGATTTAACGTGGGCTTTGATTTGGCCGCAGGCGATTTGCCAGCGGATCTGGGTATTCGCCGCGAAGTGGCGGGAACATTGCGCGGCATGTTGGTGGCGTGGGACCCTGTGGCGCAGGAACCGCGATGGACCGTGGAACACCCCGGCCCATGGAATGGCGGCTTGCTCGCGACCGGCGGCGGCTTGGTTTTCCAAGGGACCGCAGGCAGCGAGTTTAACGCTTATGATGCGAGCTCTGGCGAGAAACTATGGAGCTTTGCCGCGCAGACCGGCGTGGTTGCGCCTCCGATCACTTACACGGTGGATGGCGAGCAATATGTCGCTGTGCTGGCCGGGTGGGGCGGCGCCTATTCTTTGGCGGTCGATGGGTCGCTGATCGACGACAAAGCGCCGGTGCGCAATGTGTCGCGATTGCTGGTGTTTAAGCTGGGCGCAGACGGCGAACTACCGGCGGAAATGGAACTGGCGGCGCTGCCGCTCGATCCGCCGCCTAGCCGGGCTTCGGCTGAGGTGATTGCATTGGGCGGCGAAAAATATGCGCGCTATTGCTCCGTCTGCCATGCGCCTGCTGCGGTGGGTTCGACGGTGCTGCCGGATCTGCGCCGGTCGGGAACTTTGGGCAATGCCGCATCGTGGGCCGCCGTGGTGCATGACGGTATCCTCAAAGATAACGGCATGGTCGGATTTGCGGATTCGATGTCCCGCGAAGAGATCGAGGCGATCCGCGCCTATGTGATCCAGCGCGCGAATGAAGATAAGGCGATGGAACCTTCCGGAAACGTCGCGCGGCGTTAAAACTCAAGCAAAGCTCAAGCGGCGAAGAAATTGAGTTCCAGCAGCACATTGTTCGGGTCTGCGGTAAATATCTGCCGCAGACCGATCGATGGCACATCATTGACTTGATAATCAGCCGCGCGCGCATCCAGCCGGGATTTCACATCGTCAAAATCGCCGCAACGCAGCGCAACATGATGGATCGCGCCGGTTTCGGCACCGGGGCTGACATCGCGGTCAAACAGGCGCGGGAAATCCGCTGAATTGAGATGCAGGATCGCATTGCCGCCGCTGTCATACATCCAGCGAACTTGGTCTGGCTTCATCGGCGGCGGACCATCGCGCTCTTCTAGATCGAGCAATTCAGCATAGAAACGCGCTGTCTGTGCGAGATCGTCGGTGATGATGTTTACGTGATCCAGCCGTTCGACAATCATATTAGCTACCCTCTAAAAATCACTGTCCGCTTGCCGTTCATCAGCACGCGTTCACCCGCAAATAACCGCACCGCTTCGGCCAAAACGCGGCGTTCAATATCGCGGCCTTTGCGCACCAGATCGCTAGGCGTGTCAGTATGGCTAATGCGTTCCACGTCTTGATGGATGATCGGCCCTTCATCGAGATCCGCAGTCACAAAATGCGCGGTCGCGCCGATGATTTTGACCCCGCGATCATGCGCCTGATGATACGGGCGAGCGCCCTTGAAACCGGGCAAGAAACTGTGATGGATATTGATACAGCGCCCGGCAAAATGCGCGGATTGTTCATCGGAGAATATCTGCATATACCGCGCCAAGATGATCAGTTCGGCATCACATGCCGCCGCAATCTCGCGCAATTTGGCCTCGGCCTCAGGCTTTGTTTGCGCCGTAACGGGAATGTGGTGGAACGGAATATCGCCAATTTCGGTGTGAATAGCGACATCGCGCGGATGGTTCGAAACCAGCGCAACCGGCTCCACATTCAATTCACCTGTGCGGCACCGATATAGCAGATCGACGAGGCAATGATCCGCCTTGCTCACCATGATCAACACGCGGCGGCGGCGGTCCCCTGATACGATCTTCCAATCCATCGCAAACGGCTGCGCAAACTTGGCAAAAGCCGCTCTCAAATCGTCCGCTGATGTGCCCGCCGGGTCAAAGGACACCCGCATAAAGAACCGATCCGATCCGCGGTCATTATACTGCTGCGCGTCGAGGATGTTGCAACCGCGCTCAAACAGAAATGCGGTAACCTGGGCTGTGATCCCCGGCCTATCGCTGCAATCCAGTGTGAGTATTAGGGCGCCGTTCAAAGCGGGCGAACCGTCAGGCTGGCAAACACTGTGAGATAGTCCGCTCGCGTGTCATGCGGTGCAGGCACGCCCCAAACAACCGAATACAGCATCGCCGATCCGTTTTGCGCCGGGATCGTCACCGAACCATCGGCATCCGTGACATAGGTGGTGATTTCACCGGTGCCATCCAGAGCGGACGCTTCCAGTTTTGCCCCGGCCAGCGGCTCCCCGCGCCACATAACGAGCAACGGCAATTGCTCCCCCTCGCCCATCGAAAATGGGTTTTCGGTTGGCACGATCTCTAGTGTCTGGCCGATCGGCATCGCTGCATTGCGCGTATGCACATCGCCGACCTGCAAAATGGTTTTCGCACGGCGGGAATAGATTTCGGTTCCGCTTACCCCGGTTAGGCCGCGCGCTTCGCGGTGGGCGGCGATAGCGGTTAGACCGACATGTTCCAGATACCGGTTAAATCGCTGCGCTTCGAGGTCGCTGAAACTTGGATTACTTTCAAACGCGAGCACATAAGTACCCGGACCCGGCACAGCCATTACCGCGCTACCTGCTTCGCGCCCATTTTCGCCCGAACCCGTGATGCGCACTGCGCTTTGCTGATCGGTCACGCCCTCTGGCCCGAACAGGCGGAGCGATACGATCCGTTCCCAATAAAGCCCCCAATCATTCGCGGCATTGTCGCCGCTGCCGACATCACCGACCTTAAACTCGACCAGCAATTCCTCGCCCGCCTCTGGCGTGTAGTCTGCGGGTTGGAGCCAGAAGGAATGCGCCGCAGCAGCGGCAGGAATGGTCAGAGCGAGCGCGGCAAGCGCAATGCGAAACATGGTCATCTTTCCCTTATGTCCGGCCTGTCAGCGCCGCTTCACATTGGCCCATCAGCTCAGCGATAATATCGGCGACCGGTTCTTCTTCCTTCACCATGCCGACGGATTGACCAGCCATGATCGATCCGTTTTCAATATCTCCGTCGATCACCGCGCGGCGCAGCGCGCCTGCCCAAAATTGTTCAATCTGCAATTGTGCTTGCATCATATCGACCTCTTTACGGTCGAGCATCCCAGCCACTTCGATCTGCTTGGCGGTGAATTCTTCGGTGCCCTTGTTCTTCAACGCGCGCACCGGGATCACCGGCAGACGCGGGTCAACTTGGACGCTGGCATCGGCATCGCGGGCCTTTGCGCGGAAAAATGCCTTTTTGAAATCGGGATGCGCAATGCTTTCCGTCGCGCAGGCAAAGCGGGTGCCCAATTGCACGCCGCATGCGCCCATCTCTAGATAGCCGGCGATCGATTCGCCCCGGCCAATGCCGCCGGCGACAAACACGATGTGGCTTTCAGCGAGTTCAGGCAGGAATTCTTGTGCCAGCACGCTGGTGGCGACCGGGCCGATATGACCGCCTGCCTCCATCCCCTCAATAACCAAAGCGTCGCCGCCCGAACGCAGCAATTTCTTCGCCAGCGCCAATGTTGGCGCAAATACGATGACCTTGCCGCCAAATGCCTTGATCGCTTCGACGCTGCCCTTGGGCGGGATGCCGCCTGCCAGAACAACGTGTGTGATCTTATGCTTTGCGCACACCGCGATGAGGTCGATCAATTGCGGGTGCATGGTAATCAGGTTCACGCCAAACGGTTTATCGGTGCGCGCTTTGGTTTCGGCAATTTCCGTGTCGAGCAGGTCGGGCGTCATTGCCCCGCAAGCGATCACACCAAATCCGCCCGCGTTCGAAATCGCAGAGACAAGGTTCCGCTCAGACACCCAGCTCATCGCTCCGCAAAGGATCGCATGTTCACAGCCGAGGAAGTCGATGCCGCGCTGCATAAGGCGCGCGCTCTTTGAATATGTGCTCATAGCCACTGCGATTAGTGGGCGCGCCGCCAAAGATCAATCAGTCGCGATAGGCAATGCGCAGCGTGCCCGCAGCCTCCGCCGCCAGTGCGCGCGCGTCATCTGTATCTTCGCTGACGGCCAGAGCGACCGCCATTCTGCGATAGGGCCGCGTGGTCGGCTTGCCGAAAATACGGATATCGACATTGGGGCTTAGGCCGAGCGCGTCTGCCAGTCCCTCATAGCCGAAATCCGCGCTGTCACGGTCTGCCAGCACAACCGCCGATGCCGCCGGACATGCAGGTTCATCGCCCATAATCGGCATTCCGAGCACCGCGCGGGCGTGAAGATCAAATTCGGAGAGGTCTTGCGAGATCAATGTCACCATGCCGGTATCGTGCGGGCGCGGAGAAAGCTCGGAGAAAATCACCTCATCGCCCTTCACAAAGAACTCCACACCAAACAGCCCCCAGCCCCGGCCATTCCCTTCCAGCGCTTCCACGACTTTGGTGGCCATCGCCTGAGCCTTTGCCAAAGCGCCATCTGACATAGCGGCAGGCTGCCAGCTTTCCTGATAATCGCCGCGTTCCTGACGGTGGCCGATGGGCGGACAAAAGGAAAAGCCGTCTCTGTGCCGCACGGTCAGCAATGTGATCTCATAATCGAAATCGATAAACCCTTCGGCGATCACCCGGCGGCGATCGCCGCGCATATTGGCGCAGGCATATTCCCAAGCGGCTTCTAATTCCCCCTCGCTATCCACCTTGCTTTGACCTTTGCCAGACGATGACATCACCGGCTTTATCACGCAGGGGAAACCGGCATGGGCGGCGCCTTCGCGCAATTCGGCTAAGGTTTCGGCATAGCGATAGCGCGATGTTGTTAGCCCCAATTCTTGCGCTGCCAGATCGCGGATTGCGTCGCGGTTCATGGTCAGCTGCGCCGCGCGGGCAGAGGGGACGACATTAAAGCCCTCCTCCTCCAGATCGGCGAGCACTTCGGTGCGGATCGCCTCAATTTCGGGCACAATGTGATCGGGCCGATGTTTAAGCACGGCGGCGCGCAAAGCATCTGGGTCGAGCATCGAAAACACTTCGGCGGCGTCCGCGACTTGCATCGCCGGGGCATCTTCATACGCATCGCAGGCGATGACCCTTGCGCCTAAGCGTTTGGCAGAAATGGTGAATTCGCGGCCTAACTCGCCAGAGCCCAGCAGCATGATTGTGGATGTGAATGGCATAGAGGCGGCCTAGCGGTTGGACGGCGCGAGTCCAAGCCAGCGGCTGGTTAAACCTGTCTTTGCTCGGCGCGCCTCACGGCCTCCCCCATTGCGCGTTCAACGGCTGCTCCGCTGGCTACTGCACGAGCCGGGCGGCTACACACGCCGACCTGCATTCCGCCGCCAGCCCGCGCCATCACAAGGCCTAGCTCCGCCTGGCGCATGGTCCAATCGACCGTGACCTCCACCGGAGCAAGCCCGGCACTGGCCGTCAATTCTGGCGCGCGGCGAGACGACGTGACGGTCAGGCCAGAGAAGGTTTTGAGGACATCCTGCGTCCAAAGACGCGCCTGTTTCACCGACATTCCAGGCAGGAGCACGGCAAAGCGTTCGCCATCAAGCTGCGCCAATTCATATCCTGGACCAGCCCCGTTGCCTGCCCCGTTGCCTGCCCCGCTACCAGCCGCGTTAACCGTCATAGTCTCAAGGAATTTTGCAAAGCCCCACTGAATTTCATCGGCGGTGCGCTGGCCATATTGCATCAGCACGGCGCGCAAGCTGTCTACCGCCAGAACGGCCATCGCCTGTTCGCGGCCTTCGTTTATACCCCGGCGCAGACAGGCATAGAATGTGTGCCGATTGGCAAGACCTGTGCGCGGATCGGTTTGCGCGCGAATATTGATCTCCCCTTCTAGGGCATGTTTTTGCTGAACCGAACGAAGCAGGCCGATTGCGCCTTGCGCGGCACCATCATCGGGCTCGATCGGCTTGAGGCTAAGCGCATACCAACGCTGGCATTCGGCTGCGGTGCAAATTTGATTCTCAATATTATTGCTATCATTACTGGCGCAGCGATCGGTGCAGATGCGGACCGGAAATTCAACCCAGCCGCGCCGCGCCTGACCCGCGAAAACCTGCGCCACATGGCGGGCGACCTCAGCGACATGATCAGCCTCTGCGAAATCGGCGATATGCGGCATGAGCAGCAATGACGATAGGTCCATGCCAAGCTCGGCGGCGTTTTGCGATGCGTGAACTATGAACCCCGCGGGATCGAGCCTGACGACGATATCGCCCGACGCATCCTCTAGAAGCCCGTGCAACACGCGCCCTTCTTCTACACTGAAACACATTTCCATGCCGATTGCCCCCGGCTTTTGACGACCACTCAGTCAAGCCATTTTCGGTCAGAATCATGTTTAGCTAACTTAATAAGTAAATACAGTCGCAGAAATCCCTAGTTTCCGATATACTGCAATAAATAAAGTTAGTTAAGTATGTTTACGTGACTAAAAAACGAATCAACCTTAAGTGTTGTTTACCATGTTTTTCAGAATGTGGGGGCGATTTATACGTAGCTATTACTGGTTAAACGACTCAGACCTCGATCATGATACGTACGTTTTTCGGACTCGTTCCATATGCAGACGCAATGCGCAGGCGGCAATCTTCGACCAGTGCAGGCCCTTCGCCTTGCCCGCCGCTTTCAGTGAGCTCGGCTTCGCTTACGCCCAAAACCTTGGCAATTGCGGTGATCCGTTCGGGCAAAGGCCGGGCCTTGCCCTTCTCCCACGCCCAAACGGTCGGCTTGCTTACGCCCAGTCGGGCGGCGACTTGCGCCAATGTCAGCCCGCGTTCCCGCCTGAGCCGATTGAAGCGGACGCCAAGAACATCGCCGGAGCCTTTACCGAAACTTTGAGGTGGGGATTGCAGCGGGCCAGTGTCTTGATGCGGTGCATTCCCGCGGAGCTGCGCCGCCGCCAGTGCCGCCTCGCCCAATGCTTGCTGAAATGCACAGCCGAACAGATGCCCGCTTTCCCAAACGACCTCCGCACCGACCGGACCCACATTTGGCAGATCGACCGCCAGCACCTCTCCTACGCCAAGTCCCAGATCAGTTTCGAGCAATAGGCCAGCGGCGGACAAATTGTGGATTGTGACATTCGCCTCCGCACCGCTTTCTTTTAAAGCGCCGCTTGTTTCGAGCAGCAGCGTCCGGCGCGATTGGCGGCGCGGTTCAATCTGATGCGCGCCAGAATGCGGACCTGTTTGGGGCGAAGAGGCGGGTTGAGATGCGAGATGGGCTTTTAGCGCCATTAGGGACGACTCCTAGGTAAGAGCCTCACAATTTGGCGAGAAGGGTTAAGAAGGAGTTAGCAAGCGGCCTATAACGCGGCGAGTTGTTGCAGGAATGATGTGGCCCGCAGCGGTCCCTCAATCCTCCGCATCTAACCCGTAAGCCGTGTGCAAAACCCGCACCGCCAGCTCTGTCTCGTCTTCGTCGATCAACACGCTGACTTTAATCTCTGAGGTGGAGATAGCCTGAATATTGATGCCGCGATCCGACAATGCCCGGAACATCGTGCTGGCAACACCGGCATGGCTTTTCATGCCGACACCAACGACGCTGATTTTGGCGATGTGGCTGTCGGTAATGATACGGTTGAACCCGATTTCTTTGGCGCGATCATCGAGCAATGCCTGCGCCCGCGCCAGATCCGCCTGAGGCACAGTAAAGGTCACGTCGGTTTCGCCTTTGTCACGGCCAACGTTCTGAATAATCATATCGACATTGATCGACGCATCGGCCAGCGGCGCGAAAATATCGGCCACCGCGCCGGGTTTATCCGGTACGCGGGTGAGGATAATTTTCGCTTCGTTCTTATCGTGCGCAATGCCTGTCACATGTTGGCGTTCCATCAGGCCACTCTCCACCAATTCGTCCATTTCTTCATCCGACACGATCAATGTGCCGGGCAACTCATCCGCTGAAACCGCATCATCGCCGACAAAGCTGGACAGCACTTGAATACGCACGCCCTCTTTCATCGCAAGGCCGACAGAGCGCGTTTGCAGCACTTTCGCGCCGACCGATGCCAGCTCTAGCATCTCTTCATAGGTCACCGCTTTCAGTTTGCGGGCTTTGGCCACGATGCGCGGGTCTGTGGTGTAGACCCCGTCAACATCGGTGTAGATATCGCAGCGATCCGCCTTAACCGCCGCCGCAACGGCAACCGCAGACGTGTCGGACCCGCCGCGCCCCAACGTCGTGATGCGGCCTTCGTCTGAAATACCCTGAAAGCCGGGGACGACAGCGATTTCGCCGCTTTCCATACTGGCGCGCATTTCCGGCGCGTCGATTGTGGCCACGCGCGCTTTGGAATGCGCCTCCACCGTCTTCACCGGCATTTGCCAGCCAAGCCAGCTGCGCGCTTTGCATCCCAGCGATTGCAGGGTCAGCGCAAGCAGGCCGCTTGTAACCTGTTCGCCGCTGGCAACGACCACGTCATATTCGGCCGGGTCATGCAGCGCGTTGGCCTCGCGGCAGAAATTGATCAGCCGGTCGGTCTCGCCCGCCATCGCGCTAACAACGACCGCGACTTCGCTTTCGACGCCATCCGCGTTTGGCGCGGCTTGCGCGCGCACGATATTGGCGACGCGGCGAATACGCTCCGTCCCGGCCATCGACGTGCCGCCGAATTTCATGACAATTCTTTGCTTTGGTCTCTGCTTAGCCTGCGCCAAGGTCTGCATACTCTTGCTGGGTAGGTAACACTGGTTCGTCCTTGGCAGCGCTGCTAACGGGGGTGCATGGGAAACGCAAACACTACGGCCACACCTGATAGCGTAACTATCCGTCCTGAAGAGGCGGAGTTCTTCGCTGATCTTGCAAAAGATTGGTGGAACCCGAAAGGTAAAATGGCGAGCCTGCATCAGGTGAACCCGGTGCGGCTGGAATTTATTCGCAGCAGTGTGGATACGCATTTCGATGCTGATCGGCTGAGCATTCGCCCGCTAGAAGGCAAAAATGCGCTCGATATTGGTTGCGGCGCGGGATTGGTTTGCGAGCCTTTGTCGCGGCTGGGCGCGGCGGTGACCGGCGTTGATGCAGCGGCAGAGAATGTCTCTGCGGCGGCGGCGCATTCAAAAGCAGGCGGGCTGGATATTCGCTATATGGCGGGCGAAGTCGCATCGCTTGATATTGGCACATTCGATCTGGTCACATGCTTAGAAGTGATCGAGCATGTTGCTGACAAAACCGCATTCCTGAAAGACGTGGCGGACCGGCTTGCGCCCGGCGGGCTGCTCGTCCTGTCCACCCCCAATCGCACAGCGGCTTCTCGTTTGCTGCTGGTCGGAGCGGCGGAAGCGGTTGGATACGTGCCCAAGGGGACGCACCACTGGGACGAGTTTGTAACGCCCGAAGAGCTGGAAGCATTGCTATCCGATGTCGGCCTCGAAGTGACCGAGCGGCGCGGCATAGCGTGGCGGCCCAGCAAGGGGCTGTGCCTATCGGACGACGAGGCGCTCAATTATATCCTGAGCGCGCGGCGAGCATGATTTACCCGCAATGCGCGAATTGGATTGCGGGCAGTTCTTTGCCAAAGTTCGAGACGAATTCCAGGCGCACTTTCCCGCCCTGTTCGATCAACTTGCCGCAGCTATCCGCGTTGCAGACTTCTGGACGGAGCGCCGCGCGAATGGGATTCGGGTCAAAAGTCCGCGTGCCGTACGGAACATTGGTGACCTTGAGCACCAGCGTATCGCCATTTTCGACCCGCGCAGAAACCTCCGCGCCTGGAATATCCTCGAATAGATAATCCGCCGAACCGTTGTTCACGGCCGCCACCACAGCGGGAAGATTATCCCTGGAAACACCCGGGCTACACGCTGCAATCGCAACAGCAGCAGCAATCAAAAACCAATACTTCATAGCGGCGCCCCTATTGAATTTAGGGCCTTCTTAGATTGGATTGGTGAATCTTGGTTAAACCGGCGCGCTCACAGAATGCGCGAAGCTTGCTCCCGTGTGGGCACCCAGCATTGTTCGCGCACGCCGAACCATTTGTAGCGATTACGCGCGATCAGCCGGTAGATCGGGTCGCGAAGCGCGCGCGGGATAATCTTGAACACCGCGCCTGCGCGCCACGGCCAGCCAAGCTGCGACCACATTTGCAGCACGGCATCGCTGTTCATCCAGATGCGCCCACCCCTATCCGCGGCATCAAGCAGGACGAAACTTTCCGGGTCCAGCGGATCAAGCCCGCATTCTCGCATGATCTGCGCGCCCACTTCGCTTTGCATTGTGGTTAAGCGAAACCTGCCCACGCGGTCATGTTCCAAGACGAACCGCGCATTGGCCGTGCAGAGCACGCATACGCCATCAAAGACGATAATCGGATGGTCGCGCGGTATGGGTGCCACAATAGCGATCTTATTCGCTGTCTGCGTCCATCAGCGCGATCAATTCGCGGGTGTTATCGGTAAAAAACCCGTCCGCGCCAGTCGCAATCGCGGCATTCCATAACCGCAGATATTGGCCGTCACCCGACGGTCCGCCTTCCCCCTGCAACGAAGCTGGCAAAAAGCCGTTTTCTTTGCGCAGGGTCCACGGATGGACCTGCAACCCGGCCGCATGGGCATCCGCCACCAGCGCCGACGGCTGCAATGTGTCGGTGTCGAGAACATGGCCCAGCCACGGTCCGATGCCGTCGGCATATTCGGCAATCTCCCCAAGACCAGTTGGCGTCAACATATCAGCCCAGCGCATATCAGGCTCGTCATAGGGGCCGCCAGTTGGCGCGATGAGCAGGACCAGCGGTGTGTCGACACGTTGATTGAGTCGCTGAAGCGGGCCAACCTCGAAAACTTGCACGAATACCGGCGCATCCGCCCGGTCGAAACCAAATTGCCGCAGCTGCGTGACCATGAGGTCGACCATATCGATCCCCTCCTGCTCTAAGATCAGCGTGGGATGTTTCAGTTCTGGATAGAGTCCAATTGTGCGGCCTGTCTCCGCCTCTTTGACGCGGACCAATTGCACGATTTCGGCAAAAGTGGGAACTTGATAGAGGCCGTTATAGGCGGCGCTATCAGGGCGGATATTGCCGACCCGCTCACGCGCGCGCAAAGTGCGCAGCTCCGCCAGTGTAAAGTCCTCTGCGAACCACCCGGCAACTTGGCGTCCGTCAATCGTCTTAGTCCGGTGAAGGGCTTCGAATTCCTCGCGGCTGGCAACGTCTGTGGTGCCGGACAATTCGTTTTCGTGGCGCGAGACGAGGTGCAAATCTTTCGTCACCACCAAATCCGGCTCAATAAAATCCGCGCCCAATTCAATCGCCAATTCATAAGCGGCGAGCGTGTGTTCGGGACGTTCGCCCGATGCGCCGCGATGGGCGATAATCAGTGGGCGATCCATGATGGATGCTCCTTCGGTATGGCTGTCAGCAGCAGCAGGGGCCGCCACAAACAGCGCCCCTAGGGCGAGACTTACAATAACGCGGCGGACCATTCTTCTTCCTTAAAACCGACGAGGATACCGCCGGGATGTTCAACCACTGGCCGTTTAATCATTGAAGTGTGCTGAACCAGCAGCGGCACCGCACGATCATTGTCAGCCGCATCGGCTTTTTCAGCATCGCTCAATTTCCGGTATGTCGTGCCGCGTTTATTCAGCACAATTTCCACACCCTTATCCGCGATCCACGCGGTCAGCCTGTCCGCATCCGCGCCTTCTTTCTTATAGTCGTGAAACGTATAAGCGACGCCGCTGGCATCAAGCCATTTGCGCGCCTTTTTCACCGTGTCGCAACCCGGAATGCCATAGAAGTCGATAGCCATGTAAATCCCTGTAACTTAGCGCGCGATTGGACCTTGAGGCCCGCGCCGCCGCGTGCCACTCCTTTGGGCACAAATTAAAGGGGATACAATGTCTATCTGGAACCCAGACCTCACCACCCGCATGGGCGCGGAAAGCGCGGCCGATATGGGCGGGCTTGGCTGCTTTGTTTATGCCGGGCTGTGCGTGCTGAGCATGGTCATTTCGGGCGGGGTTGTTGGATACACTTCTCCCGATGGCATTCTGCTCTTGAGCGTGATCGGGGCTCAGGCTGTGCTGTCGGTCATCACGGGGTTTCGAATGCGCGCGAGCAAAGGCGCGTATTGGGGCGCGGCGACATTCACAGTGATGGTGTTGGAACTGATCGGCAAGCTTATCAGCATGGCTATCGGCGCTGGCATGATTATCAGCGTCATCTTGTTGATCGTGGTGTTCCAAGGCGTTCGCGGCGCATTCGCGCTGCGCCGGGGGGACCGATTTGAGGACGAAGAAGCCGAAGCGTTCGAGTAAGGCTTAGCCCAAAGTTAGCGGCGCACCAGATGCGCATCTGCGATGGCGGCGGCCAGAGCATCGGCGGCATCCGCACCCGCAATTGTGGTGCCCGGCAACAGCACTTTGACCATTGCGGCAACCTGTTTCTTATCCGCGCCGCCAGTGCCAACGACCGCTTTCTTTATCAGCCGCGCGGCGTGTTCGTTGACGGGTAATCCAGATCCCCCGCAAGCCGCAAGCACCGCTCCGCGTGCCTGAGCCAGCTTGATCGTCGATTGCGGGTTTTCATTGACGAAGACCTCTTCGCAGGCGGCACGGTCCGGCTTGTGCTCCGCGATCACCGCTGCGATCGCCGTGTGCAAATCCGCCAGCCGCTGAGCCATCGGCGTCTTTGGACTGGTTGGAAATTGCCCATTGGCAAGATGCGACAAACGCGTGCCATCGGCGCGGATCACGCCCCACCCAGTGCAGGTGAGCGAAGGGTCAAGGCCGAGAATGATCACACTCACATCAAAGCCCCACTCGCCAGCCCAATCTCCACACAATCGCGATCCCGAACGCCGCCAGCAGCGCCGCAAAAAGAGCGAGCTCCAACACTCTCACGCCTTGCGCTGCCTACGCGTCGAGCTTGTCCATGATCTCGTCGCTGATCTCATAATTGCCCCAGACGGTTTGCACATCGTCATCATCGTCGAGCACATCGATCAGTTTGAGCAAAGTGACCGCGCCTTTTTCATCCATATCGACTGTGATGTTGGGCTTCCACGCGAGTTTCACGTTGGACGCTTCGCCCAGTGCCTTTTCCAGATCGGTCGCGACCTGATGCAAATCATCGGCGGCGGTCCAGATTGTGTGACCGTCATCAGAACTTTCGATATCGTCCGCCCCCGCTTCCATCGCGGCCTCTAGAACGGTGTCTTCGTCGCCCGCGCTGCCGGGATATTCGATCAGGCCGAGGCGTTCAAAACCGTGCTGAACCGAGCCTTCTGTACCCAGATTGCCGCCATGTTTGGCGAACGCAGTGCGCACGGCGGTGGCGGTGCGGTTGCGGTTGTCGGTTAGCGTCTCGACGATGATCGCGCTGCCTCCGGGCCCGTATCCTTCATAGCGGACCTCTTCGTAATTTTCGTCATCCCCCGCAGTCGCTTTGTCGATGGCGCGCTGGATATTATCCTTCGGCATCGATTGCGCTTTGGCGGTGTTCACCGCGAGGCGCAGACGCGGGTTCATATCAACATCAGGCGTGCCCATTTTGGCCGCCACGGTGATCTCGCGCGAAAATTTCGAAAACAGGTTAGAGCGTTTCTTGTCCTGCGCACCCTTGCGATGCATGATGTTCTTAAATTTGGAATGGCCTGCCATTGGTACTTCCCGAGTGAACTCTTTTTTGCGTTTTTAGCTGTAATTGAGAGGCTTCGCATTAGACTGATGAATGACATGCCGACAAGTCCTGTAACAGAACCCGAAGTCCCGATGACCGCTAACACCGCCATTGGTGATGCTAGCCAGCCCGGAAATAGCCCCGCGCCAGCCGCCACAATGCGCGGCGAATGGCGGCGATTGGCCGCGTTTTTAAAGCGCCCGTCTCTGGAGGTAAGCGCGCAAAGCGGCGCGCCCTTCACCGTGTTGGCGCGCATTTATGCGCTCGATATGGCGGCGATGTTCGTTCTGATTACGCTTGCTAGTCTAGCAATTGCAGCCGGGATGGAATTGCCCAAGACCGCGCTGGCAGAGGCAGAATTCACCCCGATCATCATTCTTGCAGTTATAGTCGGCGCGCCCGTGCTGGAGGAGGTCGCTTTTAGAAGCTGGCTGTCAGGCAGGCCGGGGCATATTTTCGCGCTGCTGCTTGTCGGCGTGGGCGCTTTTGGGTTTGGCCTTACCAATGCGACTGCGCCGCTTGTGGGGGCTGGTCTATTGCTCGCCGCCTTTGCCGGATCGTTCGCGGCGCTTATCATCTTTCGCTACCGTCCGCCCATGCGCTGGTTCGCGGCGCTGTTCCCCGGCTTTTTCTGGCTCTCCACCTTGGCCTTCGCGCTGGTGCACCTTGCCAATTTTGACGAAGGCTCGCTTGGCATATTGCTGCCGCTGGTGCTGCCGCAGCTGATATTGGGCGGATTGCTTGGCTATATTCGGGTGCGCGTCGGCCTATGGGCCGCCATCCTGCTCCACGCCGCGCATAACGCCACGGCGCTTGGGATTGCGGCGCTGGCGATGGGGATGGAATGAACGGCCTAAACCGAAACAGCCGTCCCGCTTGCCGACACCATCAACATTGATCCAGTGTCACCAATCACTTCGTAATCGAGGTCAATCCCGACAACCGCATTCCCGCCGCGCGATGCGCATTCGGCCTGCAATTCGGCGATTGCTTCATCGCGGGCTTTCTTCAAAATCCGTTCGTAACTGCCCGATCTTCCGCCGACCATGTCGCGAATACCGGCCAGAAAATCGCGGAAAATGTTTGCGCCAAGGATGACCTCTCCAACAACGATCCCGTGATATTTCTGGATCGGATGCCCCTCAATAGTGGGTGTGGTGGTGACGGTAATCCCGCTCGCATCTTTCCAGTTTTCGGCCATGAATTTCGTTCCCTTGTTGCTGTGTTATACACATAACACACAGAGCGGGTAATTCAAAGCATTCCGAGCGCGTTCTTATACGTGTCGAGGATCATTTCCTGCTCGCTGCGGTCGTCAGGCTTCATTTTACGAAGACGCACGATCTGGCGCATAATCTTCGCATCATAACCGACCGCTTTTGCTTCGGCATAGACATCGCGAATATCGTCGGCGGTGCCCTTTTTCTCTTCTTCCAGCCGTTCAACGCGCTCGATCAAAAGGCGCAGACGGTCATCGGTTGCGTTGGCATCAGTGTCGGTGGCTTCGGCCATGTTTTCGGTGCTCCAAGAGAATCGGTTTGAGTGTTGCCGCGATGCTTACCATTCTCGCCGCGCGTGCAAAGCAGAGTTGCGCGTATTCTCCACCGGCTTGCACAGGCTTTGCCATGCTGTAGGGTCGGAACAACTGGGCGGCGGGGGAAAGGGGTGCAGCCGTGGTCGATGTTTTCATCTCCTATTCGCGCGACGACAAGGAAAAGGTCGCCGTACTTGCGCGCATGATTGCGAGCGAGGGGTATGAGGTGTGGTGGGACGCGGACCTGCCCCCGCATATGAGTTACGGCGATGTCATCACCGCCAAAATCGGCGCGGCCAAGGCGGCCGTGGTCGTGTGGTCCGCAACGGCCGCGAAATCGGAATGGGTCCGGGCAGAGGCCGATGTTGCGCGCAATCAGAAAAAGCTGATTCAAACTGCGCTTGATGACACGATGCCGCCATTGCCATTCAATCAAATCCAATGCGCTGAGATAGGCGATTGGGACGGAGAGCCGGATCATCGCGGTTGGTCAAAGGTGAAACAGAGCCTGGTCGCTTTGTGCGGACCGCGTGAGGCGGAGGCGCAGGGCGAGATTGTTTCGGGGCCGGAATCCCCAGTGGCAACGATAGACGCGCCCAAACCAGCGACCAAAGCCGCCGCAAGTTCATCGGCTAAACCGGCACCGAGTTTTAACCCGGCGGCCGCGCCAAAGAAGGGCATGAGTGCGCCGCTGATCATCGCCTTGGGGTGCGGCGGGTTAACAATATTCGCGGTGATCATGCTGGTTGTGTTGGCGGCGATTGGCGCGTCTCTGGAAGAACCGGAGACCTTCGTTGCCGATCCCGGCATGGAAGATATTTTTGAGCCGCAAGAACCCGCCCCACCGCCGGTGAGCGAGCCCGATGGCGATTTTATTCCGCAGCTTGATGGGCGAATGGATCAGACACCTCCGGTCACAGATCAACCCGCGATCATAGAGGTGTTCTTGGTCGCGACGGTGCAGGACCCTGACGGCTACACCAATGTCAGAGCCGGTCCTTCAGCCGACACCGCAATTGTCGGCAGCGTGCAAGTTGGCGATGTGTTTACCACTTATCAGCAAAACACCCTGTGGTGGTCGGTGCTGCTCGAAGACGGGACCGAGGGCTATATTTACAACGACCGTATTTTCGTGATTGGGCCTCAATAATGACGACAAAGAGCGATTTTCCCAATTCAGAACCCAATTCAAAAGGGGTCAGCCTGGACGCCTCCACCACGGATGGTTTCGCCATGAGCGAAATGGCAGCCCCGCAAACCAGCGCCGAGGATACTGCCAAGAGCGGCAATGTCGCGGTGTTCTGCGGCCACATGTTCAACACTGGCAGCGAAGCGGAAGTCACGCTTGCCGGGCGCATTCGCGACCAATTGGAGGCCCATGACATTGCGGTGGGCTTTGGGCCACTCGCTTGCGGCGCAGATATTCTCATCGCAGAAGCTTTGCTGGAACGCGGCGCAGAATTGAACGTCGTCCTGCCTTTTGCAGAGACTGACTTTATTGCCGAAAGCGTGAGGTGCGGGGGAGAGGATTGGTTGCTGCGCTATGAAGCCTGCCGCGACGCCGCCGCCTCGATCAGTTTTGCGACGCCTTCCGATTATGTCGGCGATGACAATCAATTCGCTTACAACACCCTTTATGCAATGGGCCTAGCGGTCCTGCGTTCGCAGAAACGCAAATGTGATGCGGTCCAGTTCGCGGTTGTTTCCGATACATTCGCCAGTTTTTCATCGACCGGCATTGCCGGGACAAAAGCAGATATGCGGCTGTGGCAGGATTTGGGGCGGGAGACGGTTTCAATCGCTGCTGGCCCGGTCCCGCGCGATCTCAAATTCCCCCAGCGCGAAAAGGTCGGTGATGGAACGCGGCGCGAAATCCGATCCATTATCTTTGCCGATTACAAGGGGTTTTCGCGGATCGGTGAACGCGTGCTGCCCGATTTTATGAACATCATCATGGGCCGGATTGCCAAAGTGCTGCATGATTTCGGCGACCATGTGGAATTTCGCAACACTTGGGGCGATGCGATCTATGCGGTGATCGACGAACCGCGTGTCGCCGCCGCGATCGCACTGAAATTGCAAGAAGAGCTGGCCCATTTGCCGCCCGGTCTAGTCCCAGAAGGCGCCGTCGCAGGCATGCGAACCGGCGTGCATTACGGGCCGATCTGGGTTGGGACAGACCGGATCACCGGCAACCGGCTGTGGTACGGAGGCGAGGTCAATCGCACAGCCCGGATTGAGCCGGTGACGCCGGTTGGCGGGGTCTATTGCACCGAAAGCTTTGCAGCGGCGCTGCTGATGGATGATTGCACGGAATGCAAATTTACGTCCGTCGGCCGGGTCAAATTGCCGAAGAATTACGGCGAAGTTGAACTGTTCAAGCTGGAACGCAGCAATCTGATCTGACCCTACTTATCTGACCTGTTTACTCCGATGGGTTGAGTTTAATGCTGGCTTCCATCGCGGCCAATTGGTCCTGTGTTGCGGGCGACTGTTTGGTCGCCTTCCATTCCTCCATCGGCATACCGTGGATCAATGCGCGCGCGGCGGCTTTATCACCGTCAAACCCGCCATCACGGATCCAATCCGACAGGCAATTGCGGCAAAAACCCGCTAACCCCATCAATTCGATATTCTGTGCATCGTGGCGGTGACGCAAATGCCGAACCAGTCGCCGAAACGCCGCGGCGGCAACCGCATCATCGAGACTGTCGAGGGGATCATTGTGTTGGCTCATCGGGCTTTTCCTTGAGTTGCAATTTTGCTGTGCCATAGCAGTTCAAACGGGATCAGGAACAGCATGTCAAAACACGCAAACACACTCTCTGAAACGGAAACGGGCCGCACAATCGGTCCGCGCGGGCGCAAGGTCAAAATCTTGGCGACCATCGGCCCTGCCAGCCGGTCGCCGGACATGTTGCGCAAATTGTTTAAGGCTGGCGCCGATGCTTTCCGCGTCAATATGAGCCACGGCAACCACGCCGATCACGCCTCTGCGATTACCGCGATCCGGGCATTGGAAGAAGAATTCGGGCGCCCGATTGCGATCCTTGCCGATCTGCAAGGGCCCAAGCTGCGGGTTGGCACATTCAAAGACGGCAAAGCGGTGATCCGCCATTCGGGCCACTTCACGCTCGACCGTGACCCGGCGCCGGGCGACGAAACGCGCGTCTGCCTGCCCCATCCTGAATTGTTCGGCATTCTGGAACGCGGGCAACGTTTGCTTATCAATGATGGCAAAATCCGGTTGATAGTGAAGGAAGCCGACGAGAACCGTATTTTCTGTTCGGCAGAAGTTGGCGGGGTCATCTCTGACCGTAAGGGCGTGAATGTGCCCGATGCGGAGGTGCCGATCCCGGCGCTAACGCAAAAGGATCGCAAAGATCTGGCCTTCGCTGTGGAGCAAGGTGCGGACTGGATCGCGCTCAGTTTTGTACAGCGGCCCGAAGACATGGCGGAGGCACGCAAATTGGTGGCCGCTCACGCATCCGGCGGTCACGCGCCCTCGCTTTGCGCTAAGATCGAAAAGCCGCAGGCTATCGGGCGGCTTGATGGGATCATCGAATTGTCTGACAGCATCATGGTCGCGCGCGGCGATTTGGGTGTTGAGCTTGAGCCGCATGAGGTTCCGCCGCTGCAAAAACGTATCGTTGCCGCCAGCCGTATCGCCGGCAAGCCAGTGATCGTCGCGACACAGATGCTGGAATCGATGATCGAAAGCCCGATGCCGACCCGCGCAGAAGTCTCTGACGTGGCCAATGCGGTGTATGACGGGGCCGATGCAGTGATGCTTTCGGCGGAAAGTGCGGCGGGCGAATGGCCAGAGGAATCGGTGTCCATGATGCACCGGATCACCGCTCAGGTCGAACGGGACGAAGGTTATAAGGAACGTATCCGGCTACTCGATCCGACGCCCGATGCGACAACGTCCGATGCGCTGGCGCATAGTTGTATGACTATCGCAGAAACCGTCTCGATCAGCGCGATCACGGTGTTCACATCGTCTGGTTCCACCGCGCGGCGGGTGGCGCGCGAGCGTCCTTCAACGCCGATGCTGGTGCTGACGCCTTCGATACGCACTGCGCGGCGCGTTGGCCTGTTATGGGGTGCCCATGCTGTGCTGACTAAGGACATTGGCAGTTTTGAAGAGATGATTGCAAAGGGCAAACGCATGGCTCTGCGCCACGGATTTGGCGAAGCGGGGTCGAAACAGATTGTTCTGGCGGGCGTTCCGTTTGGCACGCCGGGCGCGACCAATTTGCTGCATGTCGTAACATTGAGCGGCGCGGAATTGGACGACCATCGCGACTAGCCTGATAGGCGGTCTGACAGCTCACAAAAGAAAGGGGCCCGGCGCTGGATAGCGCCGGGCCCCTTTCTTTTGGCCAATGCCTAAGCGGTTTAGAAGCCGATCGTGATCCGTGCGACCGCTGCGTGATCCTGGATCGAACTGCCGTAGAGGCCATCATAAGATACGCCGACAGTCGCGTTGTCGGAAAGGCTAAAGCTTGCTTCGACCTGAGCGAAACCGGCGCTGCGTGATTGCGGCGCACCGGCAACGGTGAAACGTGTGCCCGGTGCAAACCGCGCGACAGCGGTAGGCTCAAGATCATTCAGACCATGTTGATAGCCCACATTGCCGTTCAGATTGAACGTCGAATTGCCGCCCAGACCAAAACGCAAGCCAGCGGTTGCCGTGCTCGAATTGTTGATGCCGCCTTCGAAACGCAGCGCCGCTGGTCCGCCGGCTTCGGCGAATTCATCGGTCGATGCTTCGTTGAACGACAGGCCAACATACGGTTCTACGCTGCCGCTACCCATTTCAACCGGATAGCCGACTTCGACGAAGCCGTACGTCACCGAGCCATCGTAATTCGCGGTGATGACATCGCCAAAGGTGCTGAATGAAACCGAACGATTGGTCGAAATATCGCTCGACCCATAACCGCCGCCCGCGCGCAGATTGATACTGCCCAGATCGACGCCGAGATAGGCGGTTACATTGATGGTTTCGATCGTGCCCGCACCGAGCAACGCGGCTGAACTGCCCGCTCTTTCGTCAAGTTCCAGATCGGTCGAGGAATAATTGACCGCTACGCCCAAGCTGGAACCTTCGCCAACCGATACGTCTGCGCCGATCAAGATGCCGTACCCATCACGGCCCACACCGGCCGCGTTGGAATCGCCATCAATATCGCCGGTATAACCCCAAGCTTGGCCCCAAATGGAACCGCCCTCAGTCGACGACAAGTGGTTCAGCACCGCGTTGCGAACCAGACGAATGTCTTCGGTCATCGCAGTGCGAACTGTTGGATGCACTTCACCCGATAGCTGATTGAATGCGTCGCGCGCAGTCGCCGCATCGAGATTGATGATAAGGTTAGGAAGCACCGTGTTGCCCAGATCCTGAACCGCTTCGCCAACATTCACTTCATTGGGTGTTTGCCCGATGGCTGCGAAATCAACATCATTGCGTTCCAGATTGAGCATCACGGAATTGTCACCATAGATCAGCTCTGGCGTCAGGAATGCGAGGTTGCTGGTCACGTCATCAAACGTGCCAGAGACACCGCCACCTGCGGTCAGGATGGTGTAATCGGTTGAGAAATTATACGCCGTGCCGCCCGCAAGGACGTTCACAGTCCCGCCGTCAATCGTTACCGCGCCGGTCGCTGCGAGCAGATCCGACGTGCCATCCGGCAAAACTTCGACTTCAAACGAAGACGTCGATGCAAAGGTCACATCACCAGCAACGTTCAGCACGCCGATGCTGTTACCCGGAGCAACAGTGCCAGTGATCGTCAAACCGCCAACTTGGCCAGACCCGCCCAACATGCCGCCTTCATTGACCGTGACAGCAGAAGCGATGCTGCCATTCACGACGAACAAGCCGCCATCAACAACAGTACCGCCGGTATAGGTGTGATCGCCGTCCAGAACGAGCGTTCCGCTATCCACTTTGTTGACGCCGCCATCGCCGGTAATCGGTGCAGAGATCGTCGCGGTGAGACCCGGATCAACGCGGAACGTAGTCAACGCATCATCAATGATCAGTGATCCTGTACCCGATGCGATCTCATAACCACCCGTGATGAATTGGATGCCTGTGAAGTTGATGTCGCCATCAACCGTAACCGTGCCAGCGGTGCCGCCAAAGACAGCGAAATTGCTGTTCCAGCGGGCGTTTGTGCTGCCATCGGCATTGGTCCAATTCGTATCCGTCAGGTTCCAGCTGCCATTGCCGCCGTCGATTGTGTCATCCGCGGCAATATCCCCGCCATCCCAGAACTGAATATCCGGAATGTTCTCTGCCACGAGCAGGTTGACCTGACCGCCAACCGAAGTCTGCACCGTACCTGCGCTGGCATCGACACCCATTGGCAACGTGCCAAGGACAAGGCCATTATCAGTCAACGCGCCAGTGTAGTCGATCAAACGGTACACACCGATGCCAAAGTTCCCGACATCGTTGATGTTCAATGTGCCATCGAGCGTAAGGTCGCCATTGACCTGCAAACGGTCGCTGCCCCCCATCATGCCCGGAGCGTCGAGATCAAAGTCGAGGTTCGACAAAGATGAAAGCACCAAATCGCCAGTGGTTAGCGTGCCCACCGTTCCAACACCGCCAGCCGCGACCGTGCCGCCATCGGCAACGGTCACCGCGCCGGTGGCTGTGCCAGAGCCGGTCAGCGTGCCGCCGGCGCCAACGCTGGTCGTGCCTGCGACTGAGCCGTCGATCTGTACCGTGCCGCTGATTGCGGTGTTGCCGGTGTAAGTGTTCACACCAGACAGGATCAGCGTGCCAACATCCAATTGGTTGATGCCACCTGTCCCAGTGATCGCCGCAGCGATTGTGGCCGTCGATCCTTCATCAACCCGCACATTGGTTTCCGCCTCACTGATGATGAGCGACCCGGTGCCCGCAGCCAAAGTGTAGCCGTCGGTAACAAATTGCAGGCCGGTGAATTCAATCGCGCCGTCAACTGTGACCGTGCCCGCCGCGCCTTGGAAAATGGCAAAGTTTTCATTCCACGCAGAATTGCGGTCGCCTTCGGCGCTGGTCCAATTGGTGGTTGTCAGGTTCCAACTGCCGTCGCCGCCATCAATTGTGTCGTCGGCGGCGGTGTCTGCGCCATCCCAGAATTGAAGATCGCCAATCGGAACTGCGGACGAGATTACCAAGTTGATCTGCGTCGCAACCGAGGTCTGCACGGCAGCTTGATCAGAGGTAAAGCCCATTGGCAGAGTGCCAATATCAAGGCCGTTATCCGTCAGCGTGCCGGTGTAATCGATCAACCGGTAAACACCGATCCCGAATTGGCCGACATCGGTGGTGTTCAAAGTGCCATCCAACGTCAAATCGCCGCCAACATTGATCCGGTCGCTTGTCGTGCCATCGGCTGGATCGCCCAGATCGAATGCCAAAATTGATCCCGAAGAAAGCGTAAGCGAACCAAGGCTCAAAACATCCGCGTCGCCTAGATTGCCTGGATTGATTGTGCCTCCGTCGGCAACAATAGTGTCACCCGCGCTGCCGTTACCGCCCAAAACACCGCCATCGCCAACCGTGATCGCGCCAACGCCGCCCGCATTCACGATGAGCGTGCCGGAATTCAGCGAAACCGCGCCAATATTCGTCGCAAAGGAAGACAGGGCAAACACGCCGCCATCCACATTGACCTGACTAAAATTGATCGCCCGAACATTGTTAAGCGCATCAGAAGAACCGCTCAGATTGAGCGTGTTGGTCGCGCCTGCTGCGGTGCTGCCGCGAAGATCACCTGAAACGGTTGCCGTCTGATCAAGGTTCAGGACATTCGCCCCGGCGCCTTGGAATGTAACCGCGTTGGTGTCGCCAGTGGTCGAGCTGCCCGCGCCCAAAGTGACGGATGCATCGGCATCGCCGGTGAACAGGATTGCTTCACCAGTTGAGCCGGTGATTGTGCCGGTATTTGTCACCGAGCCGCCTGCATCAAGTTGGACCGCGACAGCCCCTTCGATTGTGCCCGAATTGGTGAGCGCCGCATTGGCCGCGTCGCTCGCCGCGCGAACGCCATTTACGCTGCCAGAGATCATCCCGGCATTGGAAATAACAATGTCATCAGCGGCAACGGCAACATCGGTAAGATTGCTCGGTCCGATATCAATCGAGATCGTATCACCGTCGAGCCGGATACCTTCGTCAGCGCCAGTGATCACACCGCCAGCAAGGTTGTTGATCGTAACGCCGCTGCCGCCGACTTGAATACCGGCATCGCCAAGGCCGTTGATCGTGCCCGCATTGTTGATCGTCAAAGCATGGTCTGCATGTGCGCCATTGATACGGATGGCATTGCTGCCGCCGGTGATCATACCGCCTGCTTCATTGGTGATCGTGCCGAGCAAAACCGCGTCACTCTCTGACCGGATGCCGGCGTTGTTCGTGCTGGTGGCAGCCGCAGAAATAGTGCCGCTATTGGTCACACTCACTTCGACTTGGCACAGCACACGCGCGCCGTCAGCTTCGAGGCAACCGCGATCTTCGCCGCCAGTGTTGCCCGGATCGCCATTGAAATGGAGCGCATCGGCATCACCGTCAGTGCCGGAATTGGTGATCATGCCAGTGTTGACCAGCGTGAAGCGGGTAATGCCCTCTTCGTCGCCAACGGTGCCCGATGATGGGTCCGTGCCCAGCAATGTGTCGATGCCGATTGTGGCACCGCCGACGCTGGAAATGGTGCCGTTATTGGTAACAGAATTCAGCGCGCCATCCGCATCACGGTCAAAATACAAAACCGCTTCGGTGGCCTCGCCTGTGCCTTCGATCAGGCCGTCATTGGTGATGATCGCGCCATCACCTTCGTAAAAGATTACCCCGTCCAGACCTTGTAGAACGCCGGTCGACAAGATGTTGATGATCACATCGTCTTCTGAGTTATCGACGAAGATTACGACGTCTTCATCGTCGCCATCATTGTTGATGTGTGTCCCGCCAAGGGTGATGACCGTGTCATCATTGGTGTTGTTTTCAAGTTCAATATTGTCGCCGCTATTCACGGTTTGCGTGACGCCCGCAGCGGATGTGACAGTTTGGCCGCCGGGATTGTCGACCGGCGTATCGTCCACAATGACGATCTGCGCGTGAGCAGGCGACGCGGCCAATGTGGCCATGGCGATGCTGGAAATTGATGCCCCGATAAACAGACGGGGGAAATTCATCGCGCGCACTTTAGATGCCGCGCCAGATACGTTTGCGCCTGCTGCTGAATTTGCAACTAGGCCTTGCGCCGTCTTAATCATCGATCTTCCCCAAATGCCGATCCGCCTGTCAGGCGGCCCCGTGAATACTAAAATTCTGTGCAGCCCTAGCCTAATGCCAGTCCGCGCTGCGGAGGTTATGCAGCATGTCTAGACCAATTCAACCATAATCTTCATACCTATCGACAGGCACCTGTATCCAACCAAAGCGCGGACCACCGGTCTGCGCGCTTTAATTGTGGGTGTTATTCAACCGGTAAAACGTCGCTTGGTCGAAATCAGCGGCATCGCCCGTGTTGTTTTGGGTGTAGACACCGGCCTTGAAATAATTCCACTCATCCGTCCGGTCATAGCCGCTGTTCTCGGCGCTCATGTCGACGAAGTTGTGACCAATGATCTCGCCATCCTGATCGCCGCGCCGGATGATCACGTCGATACGTGCGCCAGCATTGGTGATTTCATAGGAAAACACCTCGTTTAAAGCGATGCCATTCAGGGGGTCGGTTTGATCGTCAGGCTGCCGATCGCGGTCATCATCCTCTGGGCCGACTACAACGAAATAGATGTCGTCACCGTCGCGGATTTCATGGGCAAAATAGACATAGCCGCGCGTGTTACCTGGGAATTTTCGATAATAGAGCCGAATTGGCTCATCGCTGGATGCGTGGATCTGGCCAAAGACCATCCGGCCAATATGGAAATCGCTGCCGGTGGTGGAGACCTGATTGATCGCCAAAGTGCCTGTTAAAACACCGCCGCGCCCGCCTGTGGTGACACCGGGGTCGGGTTGATAGCCAAGCAACCAATTGTTGCGATTGACGCCGCGTGTGCTGATGCTTCTGTCGCCCGCACGCAGCATTTCGCGCAATTCGGATCGGGTAAAGCTGGAGTTTGCTGACGTTGTCGCACCGGCAATGGTTGAACGAAACACCATTCCGCCGTCACTTGCAGTGAAGAAAAATTCATCAGAGAAAGTTTCGAGATCCCCTTCGCCGGTCCGCTGCGCAAATCCGTCTGACGGGTCGGTTGCTGGCGTATCAAGCGCCCAATCGATCAGTTCAAAATTGCGCCCCGGCGTGGCGCTCGGGTCAAGGCCGAAGACCGACGTATCGAAAGGTTGCACACTGAAAGGCGAGGCAGCGGCCAGAGGGCAGCCGAACAAAGCGGCCTCAGCAATCCCAAATGGGTTGCCATCTGATGTGCCAGAACCGGATATCCGAACAAAGCGCGCCGCAGTTTCCGGCACCGCGTAACGCTCAAAACTCAGCGTATCACCAGCGGATTGCAAGCCGGATTGAAGTGCGGTGAAATTCGTCCCGTCATCCGAGACTTCCAAAGAGAAGGACGATGTTCGCTGATCACCCAGATGCCAAGCAATACCGACATTCTTCACGCTATGGCGTTCGCCCAAATCCAGTGTCAGGGTCGCGGGCAGCGTCGATGCACTCCACCGGGCATCAGCGCTTAGATCATCGTCAATCGCATTGGCCGCGGACAGCGCGCCGCCCGACTGGTTTGACGTTGCCTCTACAATATCGAGCAAGTCCGACCCGCTGCATGTCGCAGACGTTGTTGGCGTAGGTGTTGGCGTTGGGGTCGGCGTGGGGGTTGGTGAGGGTGAAGAAACGGGCGCCGGGGCCGAACTCGACCCGCCTCCGCCGCATCCCGTTACCAACATTGCCGCCGCAATGGCGGTCGCTACCCCGGATGCAGACGCTGCGCGCTTAGTCGGTGCAACGCGATTGCTGCTGCAAAACATCCCAATACCCCATATTGCCTAACCAATTGAACAGGCAAAGTGGTACGGTATTTAGTGAAGAAATCAACGGCGTTTGGATTCATATTGGAATGAGCCCATTTTAACCCGCTACGCGGTCCAAGCGTCTGCGGGCTACTTCTTCGCCAATCAAAGGCAACAGTTCGCCCATATCTGGCCCATGGTTCATTCCCGTCAGCGCTTGGCGCAGCGGCAAGAACAGCGCCTTACCCTTGCGGCCCGTCGCTTCTTTTAGGGCGGACGTCAGAGCGGCCCAAGGGGCATCACCGCTGGCAAAGGCCGCAGAGAGTGCGCCTGCCGCTTGCCCAAGAAAGGCGCGATCTTCATCGGTAAATTCAAGATTGTCTATCGGCCCCGTGACCAAGCGCCACCATTCACCGACCTCGGGAATAGCCGCGATATTGGGCCGAACCGCGTGCCAGCCCGCCTCGTCCATCCCGTCCGGCAGGCGGGGCTTCACCGCATCATATTCCATCGCGTGAACAATCGCTGTGTTCACTCGGTCAAGATCGGCATCGTCAAACTTTGCCGGCGCACGGCCAAATGTCGAAAGGTCAAAGCTTTCGAGCAACGCCGCGCGGTCAGCAATCGGTTCGACCGGCAATGACGTGCCCAATCGCGCGAGCAATGCGATGATCGCTTCTGGCTCAATGCCGCGCTCACGAAACGAATCGCAGCCCAGCGACCCGAGCCGCTTGGAAAGCTTGCCTTCTGTCCCCACCAGTAGCGCCTCATGCGCAAATTCAGGCGGCGTCGCGCCCAAAGCGGTGAACATTTGGATCTGCACCGCAGTGTTGGAAACATGGTCCTCACCGCGCAAAACCTGAGTGACGCCCATGTCGATATCGTCGACCGTGCTGGGCAGCATATAGAGCCACGAACCATTTGCACGGCGGATCACCGGATCAGAAAGCAGCGCTGGATCGAACTTGGCCGGACCGCGCACACCATCGGTCCAAGCAATTTGTTCAGCGTGGTCGAGTTTAAAGCGCCAATGCGGCTGAATACCCTCCGCCTCTTTCGCGGCTCGCTCCTCGTCGCTCATTTCCAACGCGCCGCGATCATAGATCGGCGGAAGGCCGCGCCCGAGAAGGACTTTGCGCTTCAGCTCCAATTCCTGCTGCGTTTCATAGGCAGGATATATCCGCCCGGCTTCGCGCAGAGTGTCAAACGCCGACTGATAGAGATCAAGCCGCGTCGACTGCCTTTCCTCGCGCGCGGCCTCAATCCCAAGCCACGCCAAGTCAGCGCGAATGGCATCGACATATTCTTCTTTTGAACGCGCAGCATCGGTGTCGTCGATGCGCAGGATGAATTCCCCGCCAGCAATTTGCGCGAGCATCCAATTGTGGAGCGCGGTTCGGATATTGCCGACATGGAGTCGGCCAGTTGGCGAAGGTGCGAAGCGTGTTGTGGTCATGGCGTACCCGGTAGAGCGCGGCGCGCGGGCCTGCAAGCGCTGCGCAATGTGTCTGTGCGTGTGTCTTAAGATGTGTCTTTGGATGTGACCTCGTAAGTGCCTGGCGATTTGCCGTTCCGCTCAGGCGCGCAGCAACAGGTTCGCGGGAGCGGCGCGGTCATCGCTAACCTAACGCTCGCGCCTCTGCAGCGATCAAAGCGAGCACAGCGTCCCACAATCTGTGACGGCGCTCTGGTCGGATAAAGCCTTGGATGGAATCTTCGAACCCGGCGCGGTCACAGTAAGCCGCGCTGTCGATCATCGTGCCGATTGTGTGTTCGTCATGAGTGAGAAGCGAACAGCAAAACCGCGAGATATGGATAGTCTCGGGCCACGTCGCACCGATCGTTTGGCTCAGCATGAGGGCTTTGGCCGTCACTTCCACGCTACCCAATCTGACGGCCAGTTCCGGGGTCGGGTCACGCCGTGCGCGCTCATGCAAGGCGATCAGACGCAGCGAATAAACAAAGCGCGCAGCGATCGAATCCAAATCATCAATCCGGCGCGGTTCAGCTAGTTTCTGAATTAAGTGTGCCGTTGATCCGGTACGCGCGGGATTGGCCATGTCTCATTCTCTCCAAATGTCTCTGGGCTCTCAATATCTTTATTGCGAATGCCTTGCAATAGCGGTTGGCTAGTTTTTCGAGCCTCAAGACATTGTCGGTTCAGGTACACCTCGTTAGATTAAGGGCAAATCGGGGAAGAGACGGGATTCCAGAGCAATGACAACAAGACGTTTTCGACATGCAATTTTGGCGGGTGCCGCAGGTGCTTTGGGCATTATCGGTGCCGCAGCGGCGCAAGATACAGCCACTGTGTTGCCTGCGCAGGCATTCGATTTAAGCCATTGGAAAATAACGCTTCCGATTGATGAAAACGGTGACCGCAAGCCGGACGAAAAATCGGTTTCAGAGATCGCGAATTACCAACATTCCGACTTCTTCTATCTCAATGAAGACGGCCACCTTGTTTTTGCATCGCCCAATAAGGCGACGACGACCGCCAACACATCGAACACGCGCAGCGAGCTGCGTCAGATGATCCGGGGATCGAATACGCGCATCGGGACCCATGATCCGGGCAACAATTTCGCGGTAGAAGCACGGCGCAGCTCCGACATGTTCGGCGCTATCGGCGGTAGGTTGGAGGCCACCTTGCGGGTCGATCATGTCGCTGTGAATGCCGGCGATCCCACTGCGAGAGCCGCCTATTCGGTTGTCGTGGGCCAAATCCACGCGGTGAAGTTCGACGATACACGCAGCGGTTTTGGTTACGGCAACGAGCCGATCAAAATCTATTATAAGAAATTTCCCGGTCACGAATATGGGACCGTCTTCTGGAATTATGAGCGAAATCTGGCCAAGGACAACCCAGATCGAAATGATCTTTCAGTTCCGGTCTTTGGCGGCAATTGGGACACGACCGAAGACCCCGGCGAAGCGGGCATCCGACTTGGCGAGGAATTCAGCTACACAATCAACGTCCACCGCAACACGATGTATCTGACGTTCCACAATGAACGCCTGGGCACCGTGGTTCAGTCGCGCAGCCTCGTTCGCGGGGCCGATGCGATGGACAATCCCTATGCCTATGGCGGCGATTCGCTGTATTTTAAGGCGGGCGTTTACAACCAATGCAGCACCCAAACGGGCGGCGGCAATTGGTATGCGGGATGCGCGGGAACAGGCGATTGGGAAATCGACAAGGCCAATGGCGACTACGCGCAGGCGACGTTCTCTCGCATCGTATTGAGCGATTCTGTGGCGCCTGAGTAAGCGCTACTTAGAGTATTTAAGCCGGGAGACTGTGGCGCCTCCCGGCTTAAAGCTGCTTCATTTCGGCGCGATCACGAAACTGTGTTCGATATAAAGAAACACTTCAGTTTCGCTGGCTTGCTGCCAATAGAGGTCCCCTTCGAGCCCCTCTATACGCACCCCGTAATCATTGCCGAACATGCTGGCATAACTTCTGGATTCCTCGGCAATATGGCGGACGACTGCGCCGCGATATTGTTCTGGGTTGTCAATCGCGAGGCCGGTTGTTCCGGCGTCGATGAATGATCGCCCCGTTGCGGGAACCGCTGCTTTAAACGCACCGATCCGATCTGCCGTTGCGCGAACGCTAGACCCCTGCCCCGCCAACGGGATGCGGGCATATATCTGGACCCGGCTGGTATCAGGACGATTGCCGCCAATGATCGGCAGGCTGCGCATATTGGCGTGCGTCACCGGCTCCAGCGTGTATTGCCCCGCGACCAAGGTGATCCCCTCTGCTTCGGCGCGCTCCAGGGTCGCCGATAGCATCGCGAACAATTCCTCTATGCGCTCATCGGGGTTGCGGGAATCCGAACTGACGAAGAGCGGCGTCACAAAGTAATCCGCTTGCCGGGTGACGCCGATGGCTGACGGGCCGTTATTGCTAGGCCGGAAATAGGCGTTGGCTGATGAACGGTCCTGCCGCGCACCGGTCACAACCACGGTGTTTTGCGCAAAAATAGGCGCGGCCATTCCAGCCAAAGCCCCGACGAAACCAGCGGCCAATATCAATTTTCTCATTCGTCCCTCCTTGTATGATCCGATTGTAGCATGAGGATAGCAGGCCGACTGCGATATGAACGAGACGCAAAAAACCCCGCCAAAAGCATGCGCTTCTGGCGGGGTTTTTAGTGCCAAATGGGCAGTGTGAGGCTTATTCCGCTGCGGGAGCCTCACCGCCGCCCATTGCGGCTTTCATCGCGTCTTCGCTCGACACGGGATCGGCGGCAGGCTCTGCTTCAACTGCATTTGCAGCTGCGAGCTTATCCTGTTGCTTCTTCCACTGAGCTTTCAGCGCAGCATCACGGCTAGAGGCAGTGACGCGCATCCGGTTCATGCCCGCGCCGGTTCCGGCAGGGATGAGACGGCCAACGATCACGTTTTCCTTCAGACCGATCAGCGTGTCTTTCTTACCTTCGACCGAAGCCTGAGTAAGAACGCGGGTCGTTTCTTGGAACGATGCGGCGGAAATGAAGCTGCGCGTTTGCAGCGATGCCTTGGTAATCCCGAGCAGGATCGGCACGCCTTCGGCAGGCTGCTTCGATTTCGTTAGCTTGGCATTGTATTCCATCATTTCGGCCAAATCGACCTGCTCGCCTGGAAGCAATGTTGTGTCGCCGCCCTTCGTGATTTCAACTTTCTGCAGCATCTGGCGAACAATCACCTCGATGTGCTTATCGTTGATCTTCACGCCTTGCAGTCGGTACACTTCCTGAATCTCATTGACGAGATATTCAGCCAGCGCCTCAACGCCCATAACCTCAAGAATGTCGTGCGGGTTCGGCGCACCGGAAACAAGGGTATCACCCTTCTTCACGAAATCGCCTTCTTGCACGTCAATCACTTTGGTCTTGGCGATCAGATACTCGACTGCATCCCCTTCCTCAGGGACAATCGCGATCTTACGCTTCGCCTTATATTCACGGACAAATTCGATCTTGCCCGAGATTTTGGCGATGACCGACATGTCTTTCGGCAAACGCGCCTCAAACAGTTCGGCAACACGCGGCAGACCACCGGTGATGTCACGAGTCTTGGCCGCCTCACGCGATGCACGCGCAAGGATGTCACCCGCTTCAACCGTCTGACCATCTTCGACCGAAAGCGTCGTGCCCGGAGCAAGCATATAACGCTGCGCTTCGGTTTCGTCGGCATCTGTCTGACCTTCGCCCAAGAGAGTCATGCGCGGACGCAGTTCCTCTTTCTTCTTGCGCCCGGTTGCCCGGTTCTCGGTCACGACACGCTGAGCGATACCGGTTGCGTCATCAGTTTGCTCTTCCAGCGTCGTGCCTTCGAGCAGATCTTGATACTTCACGATACCCGATTGCTCGGTGATGATCGGCAAGGTGAACGGGTCCCATTCGGCGAGACGATCGCCTTCTGTGACCTTATCGCCGTCCTTAAGCATCAGCACGGTACCATAAGGAACCTTGTGCATTTCACGTTCACGGCCCTCGGCATCGATAACCGCAATTTCACCGCTACGAGCGAGCGACAGGATGCGGCCCTTCTTATCGGTGATGGTCGGCATACCGCGCAATTCGATCTTACCAGTGGAGATCGATTCAAGGTGCGATGTTTCGTTAAGCTGAGCCGCGCCGCCAATGTGGAATGTCCGCATTGTCAGCTGAGTGCCCGGTTCACCGATGGACTGAGCGGCAATAACGCCGACAGCTTCACCGATATTGACCGGAGTACCGCGAGCAAGATCACGGCCGTAGCATGTGCCGCAAACGCCCATATCTGCTTCACAAACGAGCGGCGAACGGATCTTGGCAGACTGAGTTTCAGCCGCTTCGATTTCCACCACCATTGGCTCGTCGATCAAAGTGCCCGATTTCACGATCACTTCACCGGTTGCCGCGTTGACGATGTCTTCGGCAGTTGTCCGGCCCAAGATACGCTCACCCAGCGATGCAATCACCGAACCACCTTGAACGATGGCGCGCATTTCCAGCGCGTTCTCGGTCTTGCAGTCCTCAACCACGATGGTGCAATCTTGCGACACATCGACAAGCCGGCGGGTCAGGTAACCTGAGTTAGCCGTCTTAAGCGCGGTATCGGCAAGACCCTTACGCGCGCCGTGGGTTGAGTTGAAGTATTCAAGGACGGTCAGACCTTCCTTAAAGTTCGAGATGATTGGCGTTTCGATGATTTCGCCCGAAGGCTTAGCCATCAGACCGCGCATACCGGCGAGCTGCTTCATCTGCGCGGGCGAACCACGCGCACCGGAATGGCTCATCATATAGATCGAGTTGATCGGCGCTTCGAGGCCGTCTTTGTCGATCGGCGTTGCCTTAATCTCGGCCATCATGGCGTCAGCAACCAGATCACCGCACTTGGACCAAGCGTCGATGACCTTGTTGTATTTTTCCTGCTGAGTGATCAGACCATCTTGGTATTGCTGTTCGTAATCAGCAACTTGGGCCTTGGTATCGGCAACCATGCCAACTTTGGAATCAGGGATGATCATGTCATCCTTACCAAAGCTGATGCCGGCCTTAAACGCATGGCGGAAACCAAGCGTCATGATCGCATCCGCAAACAGGACCGTGTCCTTTTGACCGGTGTGACGGTAGACTTGGTCGATCACGTCACCGATCTCACGCTTGGTGAGCAAGCGGTTGATGATGTCGAAAGGAACCTTGTGGTTCTTCGGCAAGCATTCCCCGATCAGCATCCGGCCCGGCGTTGTTTCAAACCGAGTGAGGACGATTTTACCTTTTTCATCAGCCTGCGGAACGCGGGCGAGGATTTTGGAGTGAAGCGAAACGGCTTTCGTTTCGAGAGCCTGGTGCACTTCGGCCATATCGGTAAAGCGCGGCAGTTTCTCGACCTTAGTGCCGTCTTCGTTTTCGAGGTACTCAGGTGTCTTTTCCTGACGTTCCATCGATAGGTAATAGATACCCAGCACCATATCCTGCGAAGGAACGATGATTGGCTTACCATTGGCTGGCGAAAGGATGTTGTTGGTCGACATCATCAGCACGCGCGCTTCCAACTGAGCCTCTAAGCTCAGCGGGACGTGGACGGCCATTTGGTCACCGTCAAAGTCGGCGTTAAACGCGGAGCAGACCAGCGGGTGAAGCTGGATCGCCTTACCTTCGATCAGAACCGGCTCAAACGCTTGGATTCCAAGACGGTGAAGCGTCGGCGCGCGGTTCAGCATCACTGGGTGCTCGCGGATCACTTCATCCAGGATGTCCCAGACTTCCTTGCGCTCTTTCTCGACCCATTTTTTCGCTTGTTTCAGGGTCATCGAAAGACCCTTCGCATCGAGGCGTGCGTAGATGAACGGCTTAAACAGTTCGAGCGCCATTTTCTTTGGCAGGCCGCACTGATGCAGTTTCAATTCTGGGCCGGTCACGATGACCGAACGACCGGAATAATCGACGCGCTTACCGAGCAAGTTCTGACGGAAACGGCCCTGCTTACCCTTGAGCATGTCGCTCAGTGATTTCAGCGGGCGTTTGTTCGCACCCGTGATGACACGGCCGCGGCGACCATTGTCGAACAGAGCATCAACAGCTTCTTGCAACATACGCTTTTCATTGCGGACGATGATGTCCGGCGCGCGCAGTTCAATCAGGCGTTTCAGGCGGTTGTTACGGTTGATCACACGGCGATACAGATCGTTGAGATCCGACGTCGCGAAACGGCCACCATCCAGCGGCACCAATGGGCGTAGCTCAGGCGGGATCACAGGGATCACTTCGAGGATCATCCATTCAGGGCGGTTGCCTGAATCGATAAAGCTTTCCACGACCTTCAAACGCTTGATGATCTTCTTCGGCTTGAGCGTCGATTTGGTAACCGCCAACTCTTCCATCAGATCGTCGCGCTCTTGCTCCAGATCGAGATCCATCAGCATGACCTTAACGGCCTCTGCACCGATATCGGCAGAGAACGCGTCTTCGCCATATTCGTCTTGCGCTTCGAGCAGCTCGTCTTCGGTCAGCAGCTGGAATTTCTCAAGCGGGGTAAGGCCCGGCTCGATCACCACATAGCTTTCGAAATAGAGGATGCGTTCCAGCTGTTTGAGCTGAATGTCGAGCAGCAAACCGATGCGCGATGGCAGCGATTTCAGATACCAGATATGCGCCACAGGAGCAGCAAGCTCAATGTGACCCATCCGCTCACGGCGCACCTTGGTGACGGTTACTTCAACGCCGCATTTTTCGCAGACGACGCCTTTATACTTCATCCGCTTATACTTGCCGCACAGGCATTCGTAATCTTTGACCGGGCCAAAGATACGGGCACAGAACAGACCGTCACGCTCAGGCTTGAACGTACGATAGTTGATGGTTTCCGGCTTTTTGATCTCGCCGAATGACCAGCTGCGAATACGCTCTGGCGATGCGATCCCGATTTGGATCTGGTCGAAGGTTTCCGGCTTAGACAGCTGGTTGGTGAATTTGGTCAGTTCATTCATGACTTAGTTCCCTCAGGGGGTGAATTCTTAAGAGCGGGTGGTGAGGGGCGCCGCTGGTGCAGCGCCCGCTCCTCTATTCCGCTGCAATCGCGCCGAAACCGTCATCGTCCCCATCGCCAAGCGATGTGAGTTCGACGTTCATGCCCAACGAGCGCATTTCCTTCACGAGAACGTTAAAGCTCTCTGGAATGCCTGCCTCGAACGTGTCGTCGCCCTTAACGATGGCTTCGTAGACCTTAGTCCGTCCGACAACGTCATCCGATTTCACGGTCAGCATTTCCTGCAAGGTGTAGGCGGCACCGTAAGCTTGCAGTGCCCAGACCTCCATCTCACCAAAGCGCTGTCCACCGAACTGCGCTTTACCACCCAGCGGCTGCTGAGTGACGAGCGAGTATGGACCGATGGAACGGGCGTGGATCTTATCATCAACCAAGTGGTGAAGTTTGAGCATGTAGATAATGCCCACGGTCACCTTACGGTCAAACGCGTCGCCAGTACGGCCATCATACAAGGTCGACTGACCCGAGCTGTCGATGCCGGCCTTAACCAGCATGTCCGAAACGTCCGGCTCACGCGCGCCATCGAACACTGGCGTACCCATTGGGACACCCGCGGCGAGGTTTTGCGCAAGATCAACGATCCCTGCTGTGGAACGGCTATCGAGGTCTTCGAAATATTGCTCGCCGTAAACATCCTTCAGCCGCGCAACGACCGCTTCGGGAGGTTTGGCATCGGCGTAATCTTCGGCAGCGTTTGGATTTGCAAGCTTCCACTCTTCGAGCTTGTCCGCAATATCCATGCCCAATCCGCGAGCCGCAAAGCCAAGGTGGGTTTCAAAGATCTGACCCACATTCATGCGCGAAGGCACACCAAGCGGGTTCAGCACCAGATCGACCGCGGTGCCATCTTCGAGGAACGGCATGTCCTCAACCGGCAGGATGCGCGAAATCACACCCTTGTTACCGTGGCGTCCGGCCATCTTATCGCCCGGTTGCAGCTTACGCTTCACCGCAACGAAGACCTTGACCATTTTGAGCACGCCTGGCGCCAGTTCGTCGCCGCGTTCGAGTTTCTCTTTGCGATCATCAAACTTGGCGTCGATCATGCCCGCGCTCTCGTCATATTGCGACTTGATTGCCTCAAGCTGCGCCTGACGATTGTCATCGGCAACCGCAAACTTGAACCATTCGTGACGGTCCAACTCGCTGAGCACTTCCTCAGTGATTTCTACGCCCTTCTTAACGCCCTTTGGTGTTGCCGAAGCCGTTTGGCCAAGCAGCATCCCTTTCAGGCGATTATAGGTCGCACGGTTCAAAATGCCGCGTTCATCAGCAGCATCTTTGCGAAGCCGTTCAATCTCTTCGTTCTGGATCGCACGGGTACGGTCATCAACCTCAATACCGTGGCGGTTGAACACCCGGACTTCGACGATGGTTCCTGCAACACCCGGCGGCAAACGCAGTGACGTGTCACGCACATCGCTGGCCTTCTCGCCAAAGATGGCGCGGAGGAGTTTTTCTTCCGGCGTCATCGGGCTTTCACCCTTTGGCGTGATCTTACCAACCAGAATATCGCCCGGATGCACTTCTGCACCGATATAGACGATGCCCGCTTCGTCGAGGTTGCGAAGCGCTTCTTCGCCGACATTGGGAATATCGCGGGTGATGTCTTCTGGTCCAAGCTTCGTGTCGCGCGCCATCACTTCAAATTCATCAATGTGAATCGAAGTGAAGACGTCGTCTTTCACGATACGCTCGGAAATGAGGATGCTATCCTCATAGTTGTAGCCATTCCAAGGCATAAACGCGACGAGGCTATTCTTGCCCAGTGCCAGCTCACCCAGATCGGTCGAAGGACCATCGGCGATGATATCGCCTGGTTCAATCGATTCGCCCACCTTCACCAGCGGTCGCTGGTTAATGCAGGTGTTCTGGTTGGAGCGTTGGAATTTCTGCAGCGTATAAATATCGACGCCCGACTGACCGGCTTCGATATCGCCAACTGCGCGGATCACGATGCGGGTTGCGTCGACTTGATCGACGATCCCGCCACGCTTGGCAGCAATCGCAGCGCCAGAATCGCGCGCCACGGTTTCTTCCATGCCAGTGCCGACCCACGGTGCCTCAGCCTTAACAAGCGGCACCGCTTGGCGCTGCATGTTGGAACCCATAAGCGCGCGGTTGGCGTCATCGTTTTCCAGGAATGGAATGAGCGATGCAGCGACCGAAACGAGCTGTTTTGGCGAAACATCCATCAAAGTGACTGTTTCACTCGGCGCCATCAGGTTGTCACCCGATTGGCGAGCAGAGATCAGCTCTTCGACGAAAGTGCCATCATCATTTAGCTCTGCCGATGCCTGCGCAACGGTGTGCTTTTGCTCTTCCATTGCGGAAAGGTAGATCACATCGCCGGTGACGTGATTGTCCTTCACCGTGCGGTATGGCGTTTCGATAAAGCCGTATTTGTTCACCCGGCTGAACGATGCCAGCGAGTTGATCAGACCAATGTTCGGGCCTTCCGGCGTTTCAATTGGGCAGATACGGCCATAGTGGGTTGGGTGAACGTCGCGGACTTCAAAGCCAGCGCGTTCCCGGGTCAGACCGCCAGGGCCAAGCGCTGAGACGCGGCGCTTGTGTGTGACTTCCGACAGCGGGTTGGTTTGATCCATAAACTGCGACAGCTGCGAAGAGCCGAAGAATTCACGCACCGCAGCAACCGCAGGCTTCGCATTGATAAGGTCGTTCGGCATGACCGTCGAAACATCGACGCTGCTCATGCGCTCCTTAACAGCGCGCTCCATGCGCAGCAGACCGACGCGGTACTGGTTTTCCAGCAACTCACCGACCGAACGCACGCGGCGATTGCCGAGGTTATCGATGTCATCAACATCGCCCTTGCCGTCTTTCAGACCGACAAGTTCCTTGACCACAGCAAGAATGTCTTCCTTGCGCAGAGTGGTCACGGTGTCTTCGGCATCAAGCTCCAGACGCATATTGAGTTTGACGCGGCCAACTGCCGAAAGGTCATACCGCTCACCATCGAAGAACAGGCCTTCGAACAGCGCATCGGCGGTTTCCTTTGTTGGCGGCTCGCCCGGACGCATCACCTTATAGATGGCCTCCAGACCTTCATCACGGTTTTCAGCCTTATCGACCTTCAACGTGTTGCGGATCCACGGCCCGGTGTTGATCTCGTCAATGTCGAGCATTTCGAGCGTATCAATGCCGGCAGCGTCGAACGTTTCGACATGTTCAAGCGTCAGTTCATCACCGGCTTCAACATAGATGCGGCCCGTGCTTTCGTCGATCAGGTCATAGGCAGCGTAGCGGCTGACAACTTCCTCAACCGGAAGCAGCAGATGCGTTAGGCCATCTTTCGCAGCCTTGTTGGCAGCACGCGGGCTGATTTTCTGACCTGAGGCAAAGATTTCCTCGCCAGTAGCAGCATCGACCAGCGGGAAGGCCGGCTTTTGGCCGCGCCATGCTTCTGGTGCGAACGGGATTTTCCACCCATCCTTGGCGCGTTCCCAAGTGACGGTGTCATAGAAGTGATGCAAAATGCCTTCGCTATCGAGGCCAAGGGCATAAAGCAGCGCCGTGACCGGCAGCTTACGCTTACGGTCAATACGAACATTGACGATGTCTTTGGCGTCAAATTCAAAATCGAGCCAGCTGCCGCGATACGGAATAACACGAGCAGCAAACAGGAGCTTGCCTGACGAGTGCGTTTTGCCGCGGTCATGGTCAAACAGAACGCCCGGCGACCGGTGCATCTGCGAAACGATGACACGTTCTGTACCGTTGATAATGAAGGTGCCGTTATCCGTCATGAGCGGCATATCGCCCATGTAAACGTCTTGCTCCTTGATATCGAGAACAGAGCGCGTTTCGGTTTCCTGGTCCACTTCGAACACGATCAGACGCAGCGTCACCTTCATCGGTGCGGCGTAAGTGATGCCGCGTTGGCGGCATTCAGTCGTGTCGTATTTCGGCTCTTCGAGAACGTAATGCACGAAATCAAGTTCAGCGGTGCCGGCGAAATCGCGGATCGGGAAGACGCTGCGCAGCGTCTTTTCAAGGCCCGAAACATAGTCGGTCGCAGGGTCCGAGCGGAGGAACTGTTCGTAGCTCTCACGCTGGACTTCGATCAGGTTTGGCATCTGGACGACTTCATGGATGTCGCCAAAGATTTTACGGATACGCTTTTTCGCGGTGCCCTGAGCCTTGCGGCTGCGGACTTTACGCTTGGTCGGAGCTTGCGCCGGTGCCTTAGTTGCCATCGAAGAGATATGCCTCTTTATCTGTATGCTCGCGGAAAAATCCGCTCGCTGATTAGCTAATGATCGTCACACGGGGACGGGTCATATTGGACGCAAAAGCGCCGCAACCCAGACGCACCCGGTGGGTGCTGCCCTAGCTGCAGCGTGATTACAGTCGCGAATATGACAAAACGCCGCTTCCATTCTTGAACCAATTCCCGCGCATGAATCAGTCCGGCTCGAAGCTGGCGTGTGACGGGCATGTAGGAATTAGGGCTGGCTGTGTCAAACCCGTTCGCACTCTGGTGGCCGGTTCGCGTATCTACACTTAGGCATCGCTTAGCGCGCGCGGGCAAATTGACGCATCTTCGGCTGAGCGGTAACCGGTCCGAATTCTCAGCACCATTTACACGCAGGCGCACGTAATTATGGCCAAATCGATGTTCGATGACCCGCAGGAACTCTTCACTTTCTGCTCCGTCTTGCGTGACAATGGCAATGAAGCCCAAGCCATTGCGCTCGCTAAGCAGGGGCTTGCCGAACATCCAGACAATCCCGAAATGCTCGCGGTCGCGCGGATGTTTCTGTCGCACAAGGTGCATTCCTATCACCGGCTGATGCTGGCGGATGGCCCGCGCAATGACGCCTATCTCGCGATGATTAATCGCCACGCGCCGGGCCGCCGCATTCTGGATATTGGCACCGGAACCGGGTTGCTCGCGATGATGGCGGTGCGCGCGGGGGCGGAGCATGTCTATGCTTGCGAAGTGAACCCGAACAAGGCCGATCTGGCGCGCGAGATAATCGCCGCGAACGGCATGGCGGACAAGATTACGGTTCTGAACGCCTATTCGCTCGATCTGGACCGGGACCGCGATTTGGGCGGCGGGGTTGATGCGGTTCTGTCCGAATTGTTCACCGCAAACATTATTGGCGAATCGCTGATCCAGGCGATGGCCCATGCGAGCAAAGAGCTGACCGTGCCCGGTGCAATTTTCTTGCCGCCCAAAGTGTCCGTCATGGGCGCGCTGGCGCATTGTGATTTGGGCGACCCGATTGGCGATGTGGCAGGATTTGATCTCTCGCTGCTCGAACGACAGCTCAATTATCACGCCCTGATCGACCCCAAAGACGCCCTGCAATATCAGCGCGGCCCCGCTGGCGTGTTGAGCGACATGGAATTCCTGCCCGATACACCGATAGCCATGCGGGACCGGTCGGTGGCAACGCTCACCTCCGAAGGAGGGCCTGTGAACGGTGTACTCTATTGGATGCGGATCGAATTTGACGACGACATTCATTATGAAAACCAACCGGGCGGCGACAAGCAGCTCCATTGGTCTGTGCGGTTTGAGCCGTTTGCCAAACCTCGCGAAACCGCGGCGGGCGAAGAACTGTCCGTGGGTTGTGCGCATAATTCAAACGAAATTATCATCTGGGATGACGCCGCCATTTAATCGGCATCCCGCTCCAAACATTCTCACGGAAAAACAGCGCACTGCCCCATCTGCAGGGAGGAAGATCTGTGCACCCTATCCGTAAAACAATATGTAAATTATCGTTTTTCAATATTATTGTTTGACAATAAATCGAATCGCACCTAGATACGGATTATCGAAATTCAATAAACCCCATCAAGGAGAACGATATGACCCAGACTTACGCAAATTCGCTTGCCGCAGCCGCCGCAGTGATCATCGCCCTGACCTCCATTGGCACGATCGTGTCGGTACCGCCTGCTTCGGCGCAAACCGCTGAAACCACCGTTTCGATGATCGAACTCGCCTGACGCGCAAATTTTCATAGGGAACAAGACTATGAACGAGAAGCCTAATGACCTGCTGTTGATGGCCGGCAAAGTACTCACCGTGATAATGCAAATTTTCATGGCTATCGGAGCCGCAGCGCTATTGATCGCTACCATTGCAATTCTGTTCGCACAGGACATGATCAACGCTGAGATCGCGTCCGAATTCGGCGATGCGGTTGGCACATTCCCGTTGTTTCCGGCACTGGGCGTGTTCATCCTCGCTTTCGCCTGCATCGCCTTAATCTATCTGTTTTGCGGCAGGTTGCGCGCGATTATTTCCACTGTGGGCGACGGTGATCCATTTGCCCCTGTCAATGCGGACCGCCTGAATGTCATGGCTTGGATGTTGCTTGTGGTTCAGGTGCTTGCGATCCCGCTTTCGGGGCTTGGGCTTCTCCTCGCCAAATGGGCAGAACCGATGGACAATGCCGATATCACAATCGACGCTGGCCTCGACCTGACCGGCATCTTGATGGTGATCATTCTCTTCATCCTTGCCCGTGTGTTCAAACATGGCGCGGCGATGCGCGAAGATCTCGAAGGGACCGTCTAATGCCTGCTGATGATGAAGGAGCAACGATCATGGTCAAACTGGACGATCTGCTGCACGACCGCCGCATGACGCTGACCGAACTGGCGGAACGGGTGGGTTTAACCCTTGCGAACCTGTCGATCCTAAAGACCGGCAAAGCCAAAGCGATCCGGTTTTCCACTCTCGCCGCGATTTGCCGTGAACTGGAATGCCAGCCGGGCGACTTGCTCGCCTACGATTTAGGATCAGCTGGCAATTGAGCCAGTATGTTTGGGGCGGATCCTGCGCTGGATCCGCCCCAAAACTCTATTCGATTTCTTCCGTGGTTCTAGCCATCGAAAACGCGCCAATAATTATGAGCAACACAAGCCCGCCGCCAAACATGCCGGCAGAACCCCAGAAATCAGGCTCATAATCTGGATCGATTGTTACGAAGTTTTCTGCAACTTGCCCCCCACTCGTCTGCAAGACTTCCGCCCGGCTCCAAGTGCTTGGCACTGATGTCGATACGCGCCCTGTAATCGGTTCAGAACGTTCATGCTCTGCATAGGTCTCGGCTAACCGATCATTGGCTTCGATCGCAGATTGCAGACGTTCGGCATCGATCGGTTCGCCCGATGATTGCACGCTATCCATGTAGGTTTCAGTCGACTGAACCAAAGCATCTAACGTTGCTGTCGTCGAAAGCTTTAAAGCGATCTCACCGCTGTTTTGATTTAACAAAATTTGGACAGGTTCGTTTCTGTCCGCGCCCACAGGGCGGACAAGAACCAGCATATTTTCGGCTTTGTAACGCCGGGTTTCATCGTCCTGCTGATAGAGTGTTTCCATCTCATTCCACTCAGCACCGGTAATCTCGTACCATCCCGAAGATGGCCCGCCTTCGATCAACTCCTCAATCGTAATCGACTGTTTCTCTCCTACCGTGAAATAGTCATAAACGCCGCTTCCACCAAAATACATGAGGCCGAGGCCAGCGAGCATTCCCAAACAACCAAGATTCATAAGTCCCCCCCCAAAAACAAGCAGTTGATCGATGCGGGCTGGCCTTGTCAACCGGACTTGCGCTCAACCATTAGCATGCGCGATGGCGGTAATCGCTTGACTCTCTAACGCTAACGGCTAACTGCCCGCCTCGGTCGCTTCGTGCGGCCAGCCGTCCAAGACAGCCGGTGAAGACAATTGGGTCTTCTTAATTTCCAGCCTAGACGGGGATAAGAGATTTTCGCGGACACCTTTACGGCGTTCGCATCGGAGCTGATACGCTCCACCTCCTTCCCCATCATTGGATGTCTTGGTGCCGATGAACGGCACTGAGGTCTTGGCGCCGATGAACGGCGCTGGGAAACATGAGCCGGTCGCATGGATGCAAATCTGAGCGGCCATTAGTGAAGGAGTATGGCATGGATCGTTTGCAAAAAGCCGATGCGGTTGCCCAGCTCAATGCAATCTTGAACGATGTTGGTGTGGTGGTTGTCACCCGCAACCTCGGCATGACGGTGGATCAATCCACCGACCTGCGCGGCAAGATGCGTGATGCTGGTGCGACTTATAAGGTTGCGAAGAACCGTCTCGCCAAGCTCGCCCTTAAAGACACCGATTACACCGGGCTGGATGAATTTCTGACCGGCCCAACCGCGCTTGCTTGGTCACAAGACCCGGTAGCGGCTGCGAAAGCAGCTGTTGAGTTCGCAAAGTCGAACGACAAGCTCGAAATCGTCGGTGGTTCTATGGGCACACAGGTGCTCGACGAAGCTGGTGTCCGGGCGCTTGCCGCTCTGCCTAGCCTCGATGAGCTTCGCAGCAAGATTGTGGGTCTCGTTAACGCCCCAGCGACCAAGGTCGCTCAGGTTGTCAACGCCCCCGCCGCCAAGCTGGCCCGTGTGTTCGGCGCATATGCCGCCAAGGACGCTGCTTAATCAGAGACGCTCTCGCAAGAGACGAAACAACCATTGGGGCACTGGGATGACCCCACCTGTCCCGCCCGATTTTGGGCAAATAATTTGGAGTGAACATCATGGCTGATATTGCCAAGCTTGTTGAAGAACTTTCGAAGCTTACCGTTCTTGAAGCGGCTGAACTTGCAACTGCTCTCGAAGACGCATGGGGCGTTAGCGCCGCTGCGGCTGTTGCTGTTGCTGGCCCTGCTGCTGCAGCAGAAGCTGTTGAAGAAAAAGACGAATTCGACGTCATCCTCACCGGCGACGGTGGCAAGAAAATCCAGGTCATCAAAGAAGTCCGCGCCATCACTGGCCTGGGCCTCACCGAAGCCAAGGGTCTTGTTGAAGGCGCGCCTAAGGCCGTCAAAGAAGGCGTTAACAAGGCAGAAGCCGAAGAAATCAAAGGCAAGATCGAAGCAGCTGGCGGTACCGTTGAACTCAAGTAATTGAGGTCAGCAGGCTGCTTGAGCATGCTCAAGTAATCTTGTGATCAGTTTTGTGGGTGTCTTGAAGCGCCCGCAGATGGGGGGCGGTGTCAGCAATGGCACCGCCCTTTTTCATGGCTACGGCGATGACCGGTATATTGAGAAACCTGCGATTGCCCATAAGATGCAAGGAATGCGGTTCCATGTCGCTCCTATACAATGGCGAACCCGAATTTCGAATTACGAAAACCGACCGATCTGATGTGGATCGACAAACGGGGCATATAACGAATGAAAAAAACACTTGCCGTGCTGGCACTGGCCGCAGGTTTGAGCACAGGTGGCTGCGCCACCGTCCTTAATGGCACAAATATCGATTACACCACGGAAACCGATCCAACCGGGGCGACTGTCGAATTCATAAATGGACTGACCTGCGAATCGCCATGCGAACTGGAAATGCGTCGCGGCTCTGACTCGCGGGTCGACATCACGAAGGAAGGCTATGAGCCGGTCTATGTGTTGATTCAGTCGCGTCTTGGCGGTTCGACCTTCGGCAACATCCTGCTGGGCGGCGGCATTGGCGCTGCGGTTGATGGCAGCAACGGCGCGAGCAACTTCTTGGCGCCGCGCCCATTGATCGTGAAACTCGCACCAATCGGTTCGGGCGAACCTGCATTGCTGCTCGACGAAGATGGCGAAATTGTCAGCACCGTTGACGAACACAATGACAACGTTCGCGCGGACGTGGCTGACACAATCGGCGCTGAACGCGCTGGTCTGGCCGTTGATGCAAGCGGCGCGCCCGTTTCGGAAGACGATTCAGAGTAACAGGCAGACGAAGAGTGTTGTGGGTGTCTTGAAGCGCCCGCAGATGGGGGGCGGTGTCAGCAATGGCACCGCCCTTTTTCGTTGCTTCTGTGTATTAATTTACGCCAGACGCGCGCTCCGCAAAGCGCGTCTAGGCAATCAGCGCGGGATTTGATCCATCAATGTTCGATCAGAGCCGATGGAAGGAGCACCGATCTGTTCCACCTGCACCTTCGCTGCGTGCGGGGCGTCATCGTAATCCACGCCAAATTCCAGCTCATCATAGACTGGGTCATAACTGATCGGGATTCCGGCCGCCTGCAACTGGGCAAGAGTGACAAAGGCGCTCATGGCACCAGCACTCGAAAGCCGGTCTAACTCAGCCGCACTGTACCGGTCCCGCAAGAGATCCACCACAGAGCCGAGCCGGATTGCGATCGTCCCGTTCAATTGCTGAAAATCAACACGGCCGGTCATCACACCGTTTACGCGGGCATCAAGATGCGTCTTGGTCACCAATACTGATTGCGCGGCGCTGCTGTCGCTAACGCTTGGCGTTGGTGTCGACAGCGGCACGGCCCGCGCGGTTTGATCGGCCACTGGATCGGGGTTGCTTGGTTGCTGAGCCGAGGAAACCGGCAAAGATGCACGGACACCGGCGGACACGTCGAGTGTCCCAGCAAAAGCGGCGGCGACAGATTCGTTCGCCACGGCAACACTGCGCTCAACCGACGAACCCGCGGCAAGCGGTGATCCGGCCCGCCGAACATCAGGAGCAATTCTAGGCGCCAAATTGGGCAAATCGGTAATCTGCGGCACATCAATCAGCCGAGCGCGCAAAGCCGGCACCATCCCGGTGACATCCACTCGTGACGGCTCAGGAAGCCCTCTGGAAATCGTAAATGCAGACGGCGAAGGCATTTCCACACCGGCAAATGCAAGATCGAAACGTTCCGATCCATGCTCCAGAAACCCAAGCGGCATCATCTGATTAACACCAAGGAAACGCGGCCGGTTGGCAAAGGTCAGCGAAGTCGGAGCAAGCTCCTCTGCTGCCCCTGCCGAAACATAGACAGGCGCTGTTGCGCCCACTGCTGGGCTCCAGATAGGTTGTTCAAGAACCGTGCTTGGTTCGCGAACATCAATCCGCAAATAAGGCGAATCCATAGCGCCAGCGGACAGATCGGGAATTGTGACAGCAACGGCCACGACCGCTGCCCCAACCATGAAACGAGCCGCCGTGGCCCTCTTCGTGCGTGAAGCGGGTGTGATAGACGCCTCAATCGCGGCCTGTTCCGGAGCGGAATGCGGCCCGGGAAGCAGGCGTGCCGCCCGGTTCGCGGCCGTTTCGGGTAACGCGAAAGTTCCAGCTGAATCGTTTTGTGGGCGTGTCTGCACCGAATCCCCCAAGGATTGTCCCTTATGTGTTTTATGAAGATAATCACCGTGTTGATAAAGCAAAAACTCAAATCCCGGCTGGCGGACTGATCTCTCCTTGCGAGAATCCGCTTCCCTTCGCTCGCCCGCGACCCTATTCGGGCCGGCTCGCCAAACCTTATCTCGGCGCGCGCGAACGGACAGCACATGATGCGCGATATTGCGATTCAGGACACGGCAATTCCGGGTGAACCCGGCTGGCGGCAGGAATTCAAAGCCACGCTCGCGCTTGCCACGCCGCTGGCGCTCGCCAACTTACTCCAGATGCTGACCTATGCGGTCGATGTGATTTTCATCGCCCGGCTTGGCGATGAACAGCTCGCGGGATCAGCGCTGGCTGTGTCGCTGTTTGGCCTTGTCCTGTGGGCGATGACGGCATTGACCGGTGCGGTTGCGCCGCTGATCGCCGAGGCGCTTGGATCGCGCACAAAATCGCTCCGCCCTGTGCGCCGTTCGGTGCGGATGGCCTTGTGGCTTGCAGTTATCACCGGCGTGCTGGGAATGGGCATCTGTTTGTTGCTGGAGCCGCTGATGCGCGCGACCGGCCAACAATCAGCGATCATCGCGCTGGCGACAGAGTATAATTATGTCATCATCTTTTCGATGGTGCCGATGTTGCTCGCCGGAGTGCTGCGCAATTTCGTGTCCGCATTGGGCCGGCCCATCTTTGCAACCGCAATCACAGGCGTCGGCATTTTTGTGAACGCCTTTGCCAATTATGCTTTCATCTTCGGCAATTTCGGAGCGCCAGAGATGGGTCTGACCGGCGCGGCGGTCGCGACAATCCTCACGTCGCTGTTCACTCTGGCTGCTTATGTCTTGGCGATCCGCTTCGATCCAAAACTGCATCGCTACCGGGTGTTTGGCCGCCTTTGGGCGCCCGATTGGGGCCGGTTCTGGCAGATTGTCCGCATCGGCACGCCCATCGCGCTAACGGTCAGCGCAGAGGCGGGCATTTTCGGCGCAGCAGCATTCATGATGGGCAGGTTCGGAGCAGCCGAGCTCGCCGGGCACACCGTCGCATTGCAACTCGCGGCGCTTGCATTCCAAGTGCCATTTGGTGTCGGACAGGCCGTGACAATCCGGGTGGGCTATTTCTACGGTGCGGGTGACCGTGACGGGATCAAACGCGCAGGTTGGGCCGCGATGGCTATTGGCACAGGATTTATGATCTTCACCGCCGGCGCGATGGTGCTTGCGCCCAATTTGCTCTTGTCGATCTATGTCGATCCCGAAGCCGCCAAGAACGCGGCCTTGGTCGCGTTTGCGCTACAATATCTCGGCCTTGCCGCCGCATTCCAATTGGTTGACGGGGTGCAAGCAGTCGCAGCGGGCGCGCTGCGCGGATTGCAGGATACGCGCGTGCCCATGTGGATTGCGATCTTCAGCTATTGGGTGCCGGGCATTGGAATGGCGATCGGGCTCGGCTTTTACACTCCATTAGAAGGCATCGGCGTGTGGATCGGGCTGGCGACTGGATTGTCGTTCGCTGCGGTTTTGCTGCTGTGGCGCTGGATGGCGAGGGATCGGTTGGAGCTGACCACAAGAATATCTAAAGAACCACTTATGCCGCAGGGCGCGATGTAACCTCGCGCTGAGGGAACGGAATGGTTATGCCTGCATCGTCAAACTTGGCCTTCGCCGCTTCTGTAAGCGCCCATGACAGGCCGAGATAATCGGAGGTGCGGCACCACACGCGCAGGCCAATCCCAACCGAACTATCGTTTAACGAGCTGACAAAGGCGAGCGGCGCTGGGTCATCCAACACACGTTCATCCGTATCAGCGATGGCCAGCAATTCGCTGCGCGCTTGTTCCATACTGTCACCGTAGCCGATGCCCACGACCAATTCGAACCGGCGGATCGGGTGCCGGTGAAAATTGATGATTGGCTGATTCCACAGCTCGTTATTGGGCATCATCACAAACAGGCCGTCTGGCTGTTTGAGTTCAGTGGTGAACAGACCGATTTGTTGAACGACCGCGGTGATCGAACCGACGCTGATCGCTTCGCCTACTTTGAACGGTTTTTGGACCAGGATCATTACGCCAGAGGCGACATTGCTGAGCGTGCCTTGGAGCGCGAGTCCAACCGCCAGTGCAACCCCGCCTAAAGCAGCGATAATGCTGGTTGTCTCCACCCCGAACTGAGTCAAGACAGTGACCAGCACCACCACCCACAACGCATATTTGACGAGACTTGCGAGCAGGTTGGCAACGCTCACGTCCAGCCGGTCTGCCTTGGTCAGAGCCTTCGAAACCCCGCGCGAGACAAAGCCCGCCAGCATCAGGCCGATGACCAGAAGGGCGATCCCGCCAATGATGTCCATCAAATTGCCGCGCAGCCACAGATACGCCTGTTCCGTGACGGTCAATGCGGCGATGTCGGTAGTGAAATTCATGAATAGGCTTTCGCATGTGTTTGCGGCGAAACCATTGGCGCACCGCCTTATTGGAGAGCACCACTAGTCCGGCGCGTGGTGCGGAATTTGGCCAGCCATCTAGTCGCTCTGACCCAAGCTGACCACCAGCGCTCACAAATGAGACGCCACAGCTTCTTTTTTACTCAACGGTCCTTGACTCGCGAAGTTCCCACAACCATCTGCCACCCGCTGGCACTCTTATAAGGAGAGTGCCAATCAACTCATCAACCCTTTAAAGAAAGGTCATCCATTATGGCATTTCGTCCGCTGCACGACCGCGTATTGGTCCGTCGCATCGAAGCCGACACCAAAACCGCTGGCGGCATTATCATTCCCGATTCCGCACAGGAAAAGCCAAGCGAAGGCGAAATCGTCTCTGTTGGCGAAGGTGCCCGTGACGATAGCGGCGCTCGCGTCGCGCTTGACGTTAAAGCAGGCGACCGCGTCCTGTTCGGCAAATGGGGCGGCACCGAAGTTAAGATCGACGGTGAAGACCTGCTGATCATGAAGGAAAGCGACATTATGGGGATTATCGGCTGATCCGATTTCCCACGCGCTACCTAATCAAACCAATTTTCAGGAGAAACAATCATGGCTGCTAAGGACGTAAAGTTCGGCCGCGATGCCCGCGAAGGCATCCTTAAGGGCGTCGATACGCTCGCAAACGCTGTCAAAGTGACGCTCGGCCCGAAAGGTCGCAATGTTGTCATCGACAAAAGCTTTGGCGCACCGCGCATCACCAAGGACGGCGTTACCGTCGCCAAAGAAATCGAACTTAAGGACAAGTTCGAAAACATGGGCGCGCAAATGCTCAAGGAAGTTGCGTCGAAGACCAACGACCTCGCCGGTGACGGCACCACCACTGCAACCGTTCTGGGCCAAGCGATCATTCGCGAAGGCATGACCGCTGTTGCCGCTGGTATGAACCCAATGGATCTGAAGCGCGGCATCGACGCAGCGGTTACCAAGGTCGTTGCTGACCTCGTCGCCCGTTCGAAAGAAGTCTCAGGCTCTTCGGAAGTTGCACAAGTTGGCGTTATCTCTGCCAATGGCGACAAAGAAGTCGGCGAGAAAATCGCTGAAGCCATGGAAAAAGTCGGCAAAGAAGGCGTGATCACCGTCGAAGAAGCCAAGGGCCTCGAATTTGAACTCGACGTGGTTGAAGGCATGCAGTTTGATCGCGGCTATCTGTCGCCATACTTCATCACCAACCCTGACAAGATGACGGTTGAACTCGAAAACCCGTACATCCTGATCCACGAAGCGAAACTGTCGAACTTGCAAGCTATGCTGCCAGTGCTCGAAGCAGCGATGCAAAGCGGCCGTCCGCTGCTGATCGTTGCTGAAGACATCGAAGGCGAAGCGCTTGCGACCCTCGTGGTCAACAAGCTGCGCGGCGGCCTTAAGGTTGCTGCGGTTAAAGCACCGGGCTTCGGTGATCGCCGTAAAGCGATGCTGCAAGATATCGCGATCCTCACCAAGGGTGAAATGGTCAGCGAAGATCTCGGCATCAAGCTTGAGAATGTCACGCTCGGTATGCTCGGCGAAGCCAAGCGCGTTACTATCGACAAAGACAACACCACAATCGTTGATGGTGCTGGCGCTCAAGACGACATCCAAGCCCGCGTTGGCGAAATCAAGGCTCAAATGGAAGCCACGACCAGCGACTATGACAAAGAGAAACTGCAAGAACGTCTGGCGAAACTCGCTGGCGGTGTTGCTGTGATCAAGGTCGGCGGCGCTTCGGAAGTCGAAGTGAAGGAACGCAAGGATCGTGTTGATGACGCGCTCCACGCTACCCGCGCTGCTGTCGAAGAAGGCATCGTCCCCGGCGGCGGTACTGCGTTGCTCTATGCCTCTAAAGCTCTCGAAGGGCTCAAAGGCGAGAACGACGATCAGACCCGCGGCATGGACATTGTCCGCCGTGCGATCATCGCACCTGTTCGTCAGATCGCTGAAAATGCTGGCCATGATGGCGCGGTAGTTTCCGGCAATCTTCTGCGCGAAGGCGACGAAACGCAGGGCTTCAACGCAGCGACAGACACATACGAAAACCTCGTAGCAGCTGGCGTTATCGACCCGACCAAAGTTGTTCGTGTGGCTCTGCAAGACGCAGCTTCGGTTGCTGGCTTGCTTATCACCACCGAAGCGGCGATCACTGACGCTCCTGAAAAAGACGGCGCTGGTGGCCCTGCAATGCCTGATATGGGCGGCATGGGCGGAATGGGCGGAATGGGCGGCTTCTAAGCCACTCGGTTCCAACGCTTACAAAAATGACCCCGGGGGACTTTCGTCCCTCGGGGTTTTTTGTTGGCCGAATGCAGGTCTTCCCATTCGGTGCGGAGTGGCGCAGTAGGTTTCCCAGTTTTATTGAGAGTGAGGGACATACCCATGAAAACGAAATTTGCTGCAATGCTGCTGGCATCGGTCGCGCTGACCGGTTGCGATGCGATTATGAACCCGGTTGCAACGATTGAATGCACCACCAACCAGACCGAATGTCTCAACGTCTGGTTTGACGAAAAGTTCGAAGAACAACTCGCATTCAGCCCGATCACGCAGACCTTCCTGGGGCGCAAGACCGACAACGACAAGATCGACGATCTCTCGGTCGAAGCACAGCTCGAACAGCTCGAATGGATGCGTCAGGCAACGCGCGAAATGGAAGCCAATTTCGATTATGACGAGCTGTCCGATGATGCGAAGCTGTCATGGGACCTGTGGCTGTATAATGCGGAACAAGCCGAAAAAGGCGCCGAGTTCCTCGATCAGCAATATATCCTGCACCAGATGCAGGGCATCCACGCATTCCTTCCCAGCTTCCTCCTCGGTCAGCATGTCGTCGAAACCGAAAGCGACATGGAAGCGTTCATCGCTCGCATCGGCGGGATTGCCACAGCAATTGACCAGTCGCTCGAGCGCGCGCAGGCCAATGCCGAAGCCGGCGTTCGTCCGCCGCGCTTTTCCTATGATGCGGTGATCGCCGAAACCGAAGGCCTCATCACCGGCGCGCCGTTCGGGGACGAAGACGGCGAGCCCTCGGCAATGTGGAACGGAGTCGAAGGCCATCTTGCCACTCTGGTCGAGAATGAAACCATCACCCAGGAACGCGCTGACGAATTGCGCGAGGAAGCCCGCACTGCATTGGTCGAGCAATTCGCTCCAGCCTATCAGCGGGTCCATGACTGGTTCGTAGAAGACCGCACCAACACAGACGAGGTCGCGCAGGGCGTCACCACTCTGCCCAATGGCGAAGCGTTTTACGAATTTTCGCTCGGCCAGATGACGACGACCGAACTCACCGCTGACGAGGTCCACGACCTTGGCCTTGCAGAAGTCGCGCGTATTCGCGGCGAGATGGAAGCCATCATCGAGCGGACGGGCTTCGAAGGGACTTTGGAAGAGTTCTTCGAATTCACCCGCGAAGATCCGCAATTCTTCTTCTCGCAGGATGAAGCCGGCGCGCAGGACTATATCGACCGTGCGACCCTGCATATCGATACGCTGACCGAGCGCCTGCCAGAGTATTTCGGAAGGCTGCCCAAGGCACCTCTAGAAGTGCGCCGGGTCGAATCGTTCCGCGAACAGGATGGCGCTGCGCAGCATTACCGTCCGGGTACGCCCGACGGCTCGCGCCCCGGCATTTACTACGCTCACCTTTCCGACATGAGCGCGATGCCGATCCCGCCGCTTGAGGCGATCGCCTATCACGAAGGCAATCCCGGCCACCATATGCAGATCTCGATCGCGCAGGAGCTGGAAGGCGTTCCGCTGTTCCGTTCGCAAGGCGTTTTCTTCTCTGCCTATGGCGAAGGCTGGGCGCTGTATTCCGAGGCATTGGCCAAGGAAATGGGCGGCTATGAAGACCCCTATTCGGACTTTGGCCGTTTACAGAGCGAGATGTGGCGCGCGATCCGTTTGGTCGTCGACACCGGCATCCACGCCAAGGGCTGGACCGAGGATGAGGCGGTTGCTTATTGCCTCGAAAACTCACCCAACCCCGAAACTGTCGCGCGCAGCGAAGTGCAGCGTTACTTCGTGCTTCCTGGTCAGGCGACTTCCTACAAGATCGGCATGATCCGCATTCAGCAACTTCGCGCCAAGGCAGAGGAAGAGCTGGGCGAGGACTTCGACATTCGCGGGTTCCACGACACTGTTCTGGGCGGCGGCGCAGTGCCGCTCTCTCTCCTAGAGAAGCAGGTCGACAATTGGATCGCATCGGTGAAGGCCAGCTGACAGCTGATTTGATCGAATACGCAAAAGGGGCGGGTTGGCATTGGCCAACTCGCCCCTTTTTGTGTCGCGCTCTGTCGCGTGAGAGCGCTTTCAGTGCCTGCTAAGTTTAGCTGCCAGTGCGGCTGGCTTCGGCCTCTTCGATCACGCTCTCATCCCAGCTGACCTGGGTTTGCGTCTGCGGGTTGAAGCGGGTGTTGGCATAGGACGCTGCCTCTGCTGCTGAAATTTCCGCAGCAGTCAGGAACTCACTTGGTTCAAGCGCAAATACGTCGATGCCGCGCGTGATTTCCGTCCCATAAATCCGGCCATTATACCAATAAGACGACCAAAAACCGCCCACGACCAGTTGCTCATCATTGATCGGCCCACGATCAAAGAATGCGATCTCTTGCGGGTTTGAACTGTCGGTGAAATCCATCAGGCTGATCCCGCCCTGATACCACGATTGCACGAAGATATCTCGGCCCGGCACCGGCACAATAGAGCCATTATGCGCGACGCAGTTTTCATATTCACTCTGCGGCGCGGGCATTTTGTAATGGCTGCGGAATTCAAGCTGACCATCAACAATGTCGTAAATCGCATTGGCGCCCCAAGTCATTGGATCAGAAGCTTTGCAACGCGGACGACCGCCCCCGCCCCATTCATCGGTAAAGATCACCTTGGTGCCGTCATTGTTGAACGTCGCGGAATGCCAATAGGCAAAACCATTGTCGAATACGGCATCCATCCGCACCGGATTCATCGGGTCGGAAATATCCATCAGGATGCCGTTGCCAGAGCACGCCCCAGCGGCCAAATTCAGGCTCGGAAAGACTGTGATGTCATGGCATTGGTTCGTCTGCGCGGTGCGCTGCGTACCCTCGCCGCTGTCGCCGCCTTCCCATAGACCAGCGATCTCGCCTGTTTCGTTATCGGCAAAGACACGGGGGCTGCTGATGATGCGGGAATTCGCCGGGTTCGCGACCGGGATTTCGATCACATCAATGCTGAACAAGGCCGTGCGCGAATCTGACGGATTGCCGATGCAGCGTTCCAATTCTTCGGTTTCGCGCACCCGCGATGTGCCGGAATTGTAAACGATGATACGCTCTTCATTCACGCTGACGATGGAATGGGTGTGGCTTCCCCGACATGTCTGCACTTGGCCGACCTGACGCGGTGATGACAAATCAGAGATGTCGAACACACGAAGCCCGCGGAAACGTTCTTCGCTGACGTCGCCGTCCACACCTTGAAGACCGCAATCAATCCGGCCGCGCGTCTGTTCGACGCTCATGACCAATAGGTCGCCTACCACCGAAACGTCGCCTTGGCCGCCCGGACACACAACCGAGCTTACCAAGGTTGGCGCGCCGTCATCACCAAGCCGGTAGAGGTTGAAACCGTGATAATTGCCCGCGACCATAATGTCGCCAAAGAACGCCATGTCGGTGTTCGCGAAATCGAGCAGCGGAGAGCGCTCAGCGAATTGCGTAAGGCTTTCTTCGTCCTCATCATCGCGTTCGGGCGCTGCTTCCTCCGCCTCTTCCGACGCATCAGCGACTTCTGTCACTTCTGTCACTGTTTCTTCGGCGGCTTCTTCGCCTTCGCCCTCTTCGTCTTCACGCGGCGGTACAACGGCGCGCAAATCAGCGGGGTTTTCAGGATCGAAGAAGCCCGCTGGTTTGCGTAGAGACGCAACATGGCGCAAGTTCATGATCGCCTCGCCCGCATCGTCGAAACCCACTGCCAAATTGGCGCGGGGATCTTCAGAAATATCCGCCAACATTTCATTCATCCGATCGATCTCGGATGTTTGATCGCTTTCGATATCCCCAATGAACCGGAATAGGATCGGATCAGCGGCGCTGCCCCCCGAATCCAATAGCTCTTCAACCATATCTATCGCGCCCTCGTGATGCGCGATCATCAAGGTTAGGAAAAGCCGGTCAAATTCTGTCCCTTGTGCAGCGGCAAGCGCCGCCATCTGCTCTGGGCTTGCCATGCCAGCCATTTGCGAATGATCGACCATCGCATGATTGGAATGGTCCATTCCTGCATGACCTGCGTGATCGGACATGCCGACCATGACGGTCTTCTCGTTTCGGGTCATGAGCCACTCATTCATGAACTCGATCTCGTCAGCTTGGCTCGACAAGATCCGCCCGGATATTGTGACCACGTCTTCGTTATTGGTGCGGTCTGCAACCAATTGCGACATGTCGACCGCCTGTTGGTGGTGTACAATCATGCCCTGCATGAACCGCACATCGGCAACAGTGTAGGTCGCCTTGGCAAGCTCGGTCGCCTGGTCAGCGGTCAGGGTCCGGCTGTCTTGTCCCGGCGCACCGGGCTGCACAATCGGCGCGGTTTGAGCCAGCGCTAGGGTCGATCCCCCCAACAGCATGGCGGAAAGGAATGTGCGCGATGCCGCAGAGGCGGTGAGTAAGGTGGGGCGTGTGCTGGTCATAAAGGTCCCTGTTCTCGAAAGATTGCTGCCATGTCTGCCGGAGTGAGGGTCGCAGTCAAGACTGGAAATTGCTCTGATCGCACCTGATCGACGAGTGTAGAAGCAACAGCTTTGAATGCGACGAAACCGAGCCGCGGCGCAGAATTCTATGGTCAAATGAATCCGGTCGCGGACCGCGCACAGTTCATCGCACGCGGCGAATCGAGTGCTTGTCGCGGCGAATCGCCATCACGTAGACAGTCTCATTAAGTCACCGCTAACCCTGTTCGGAGTATTACAAGCTGATGACCCCCATGCATCGCTTCCCCCTCTTCGCTCGCTTCTTTGCCCCTCTGGCTGTATTTTCGGTTTTGCTGGCCGCCCCGGCGGCGGCGCAAACCAATGAACTTCAGGCCAGTTTCGACAGCGCGTTTGGCACCGAAAGCCGGACGCCAGAAACATTTGAGGCGATCTACGCGAACAGCTTTGAACAGCGCATCGCGGAGCTTGCTGATGGCGATCAGGGCCGCATTGGCGTTGCCGCCGTCGATCTAGCAACCGGCGAACAGATCATGGTCTTGGGTGATCAATTGTTCCCGATGGCCTCCACCAGCAAGATTGCAGTCGCAGCAACATATCTGGAGATGGTCGAACAGGGGCATTATTCGCTCACGTCAGAGTTTCCGCTGCTCATCCGGGTCCGTTCACCGAAATTTTCTTCGCCTGCCGCGCCTGTGCGCGAGGGGGAATATATGCCCGCGATTGACCTGATTGAGATCATGATCACGCGGTCCAGCAATCCGGCGACAGACGCGCTTCTCGCCGCGGTCGGCGGGCCATCTGCGGTGAATGATTGGATTCGACGTCAAGGGATCAATGATTTTTCGATCGACCGCGATATTGCGACTCTGGTGCGCGATGACGGGGAATATGATCCCGCGAATTGGATCGACCCGCGCGATGCTGCAACCCCGCGCGCAATGGTGCGTTTGCTCCAAGGGCTTTATCGGGGTGACTTCCTATCGGATCAGAGCCGTCAAATTTTGCTCGGTTCGATGAGCCGCACGACGACGGGAAGACGGCGGATCGTTGCCAATATGCCAAGCGAAGCGCGTGTGAGCCACAAAACAGGTTCTCTCAACAACACTTCGAGCGACATCGGGATTATCGAATCGCCTGATGGGCGCGCGATTGCGGTTGCGATTTATGTGACCGGGCAAGGTTCGCGTCTCGCCAGAGAGCGGCGGATCGCTTCGATTGCGCGGGCATTATATGACGGCTTCTATGCACGCGCCCGCCAAAACCCAAGCCGCAATTGGACCAGCGCACCGCGCACGGGCGGCTGATACCCCTTACGCCATTCGGGATTCAGGCAAAGAAAAAGGCGGCGCCTCGCGGCACCGCCTTTTCTATTTTCGAAATTGCCACTTAAGCGACAATTCCAATGGGGCGAATTATTCGCCTTCCATCATCGTTTCAGCTTCAGCAGCAGCAGCTTCTGCAGCGTCGGAAACGCCTTCAGCAGCATCGCCAGCAGCTTCAGCAGTTGCGTCGGCAGCGCCTTCAACAGCTTCGCCAGTCGCTTCAGCAGCGCCATCAACGGCAGCAGTAGCGTCGTCGGCAATCGAGCCGGCGTCAGCAGCCATGGCATCACCGGTTTCGCTCACAGCGTCAGCGGTTTCGCCGCAAGCAGCGAGACCCAGAGCAGAGGTTGCAACAGCAGCGGCAAGAATGATCTTACGCATAAAATGAATTCCTTATTCAGCGAGTAAATTTAGCGCGATCCGGTTTTGGACCCGCGCCAAAAGCCGGCTTCTGACCCCCGACTTCACGATCTAAATAATGGCCGAATTGTGTCATTGCAAGTAAATTGACGTATCTTGCCATATTTAAGCCACATTCCCGCCTCTTTTCGGCCGGGAAATCGGGCGGCCTAGCGATTGGCGCTTCGGCAGGCAGTTCACCGTCAAAGCGGCTTACGCACCTCGCCTTGCAATGCTAGCAGTCAGCCATGTCCAATGAAAAGCAGCATCTCTATCTCGTCGATGGGTCGTCCTACATCTTTCGCGCGTATCATCGCCTCCCCCCACTGACCGATCCCGAGGGGACGCCGGTGGGTGCGGTCTATGGCTATACTACGATGCTGTGGAAGCTTGCGGACGATTTGGATGCAGCTGATGGCCCCACCCATCTGGCTGTCATTCTCGACAAAAGCTCGCACAGTTTTCGCAACGACATTTATCCCGAATACAAGGCCAACCGCCCGCCCGCACCAGAGGATTTGCGCCCGCAATTTCCTTTGATCCGTGACGCGACCCGCGCGTTCAGTCTGCCTTGCATCGAAGAAGAAGGATTGGAAGCCGACGACATCATCGCGTCCTATGCTCGCGAGGCTCAGAGGCAGGGTTGGAATGTGACGATCGTGTCCTCTGACAAGGATCTGATGCAACTGATTGGCGAAGTGAACGGCGCCAAGATCGATATGCTCGACACGATGAAGAGCGCCCGTATCTATATCCCGGAAGTCGAAGAGAAGTTCGGCGTAGAGCCTGAGTTGGTTGGCGATGTGTTGGCATTGATGGGTGACACCGCTGACAATATTCCCGGAATATACGGTGTAGGACCGAAGACAGCGAGCAAACTGATTGCTGAGCACGGCTCTCTCACCGCGGCGTTAGACCAGGCGCCGGAAATGAAAAAATCCAAGCTGAAGGAGCGCCTCTTAGAAGGGCGCGGCGACGCGGAGATGTCACGTGTTTTGGTGACGTTGAAAGAAGATTGTGACTTGCCTGTCGCGATTGACGATATGCGGATCACGAGAATACCGGAAGAACCGCTAGCGGCGTTTCTAGAAAAGCATGGCTTCACTTCGCTGAGGAAACGGCTTGGATCGGGAAGCGGCAGCCCAGAGCGGTCCAATAACCTTGACCCGGCAAAGGCCGACACAGCGGGAGACGAAGGTGATGCAGAAGGCAATCGCCAAACGCTCCCCAACATGCCGCCGGTCGACCGCAGCGCTTACGAAACGGTGCAGAGGATTGAGCGGTTGCACGAATGGATTGCGCGTGCTGCCGCGGCGCGGCTGGTTGCGGTCGATACCGAAACCTCCTCTCTTGATGCGATGCAAGCTGATCTTGTCGGCATCAGTCTAGCGCTTGGCCCGAATGATGCGTGTTACATCCCGCTTGCCCATGGCGGGACCGATCTGCTTTCTGAAAAACCGCAGCAGATTGCGCTGGATGTCGCTCTAGCCGCGCTCAAACCCATGTTGGCCGACGACAGCATTCTCAAGATATTCCAAAATGGCAAATATGATCTCAACGTCCTTGCGCGGCACGATGTCCATGTCAGTCCGATAGAGGACACTATGGTCATCAGCTTTGACCTAGACGCAGGCCGAGGCGAGAGCGGTATTGGCGGCGGGCACGGAATGGACGATTTGGCCCAGCGACATCTGGGCCACACAGCCTTGTCGTTCAAAGAGGTCTGCGGGACAGGCAAGAAAGCGATCCCCTTTGGCGAAGTTCTCTTGCCGCAAGCGACCGAATATGCGGCGGAGGATGCCGATGTCACGTGGCGGCTTTTCAAACACCTCAAACCCCGCCTAGCCAGCGAAGGTGGGACCAAAGTCTATGAGCGGGTCGATCGGCCGCTCATCCCCGTAGTTGCCGCGATGGAACGCGAAGGGATCAAAGTTGATCGCGCGAGATTGGCGAAGCTGTCAGAGGAATTTGCGACCCAAACCGCGTTGTTGGAGAAAGATATCCACGCCATTGCGGGCCAAGAATTTTCCGTCGGCAGCCCCAAACAACTCGGCGAAATTCTGTTCGACAAGATGGGCTATAAAGGCGGAAAGAAGGGCAAGAGCGGGCAATATTCAACCGATCAATCGGTGCTTGAGAAGCTCGCCACCGCCAAAGAAGATACGGGCACAGGCATCGCCAAGAAGGTGCTCGAATGGCGGCACCTGTCGAAACTCAAATCAACCTATACCGACGCGTTGCAAGCGCAGATCAATCCAAACACCGGCCGCGTTCATACCAGTTACAGCCTTGTTGGCGCGCAAACCGGGCGCCTGTCTTCCACCGATCCGAACCTTCAAAACATCCCGATCCGCACCGCTATCGGGCGGACCATTCGTGAGGCATTTGTGCCGGAGGCAGGCAATGTCATTCTCGCCGCCGATTACAGTCAGATCGAATTGCGGCTCGCCGCACACATGGCAAATGTCGACAGCCTGAAAGAAGCCTTCGCCAATGGCGAAGACATCCACTCTCGCACCGCGACTGAGATGTTCGGAGAGGTCACGCGCGACACCCGCGCGCAGGCCAAGACAATCAATTTCGCGATCCTTTACGGCATTTCGCGCTGGGGCCTCGCAGGGCGCCTAGAGGTCGAACCCGACGAAGCGCAGGCCATGATCGACACCTATTTTCAGCGATTCCCCGGCATCCAGCGGTATATATTGGAAACGCTAGAGACTGTCGGTGAGCGTGGTTATTCGGAGACTTTGTTTGGCCGCAAAACGTGGTTCCCACGGATCAAATCCAAGAACCAGGCCGAACGACAAGGCTCTGAACGCGCCGCTATCAATGCGCCGATCCAAGGGACCAGCGCCGATATTATTAAGCGCGCGATGGTTAGAATGCTGCCTGCTTTACAAGACGCCGGGCTGCATAATGTGCGCATGTTGTTGCAGGTCCACGATGAACTCGTGTTTGAATTGCCTGAAAACGACGTTGCGGCAGCGTCGCCTATTATCGAACGCGTAATGGCCGAAGCCGCCCTGCCGAGCGTCACTCTCGACGTCCCACTCGCGATTGATATCGGAACGGGCATGTCGTGGGATGCGGCGCACTAACGAGAGCGGCCGCATCCGATCATCAGACTAATATGCCGCTCAATCGTGCTTCTTCGCTCGGGTAGGCTCCAAAGTATCCGGCGCGAAGAACCCGATTGGGTTCGCTTCTGCTGCCCGCTTTTTCAGTTCGCCGCGCATCTTGCGATATTCGGCCTCCATCTTTGCAGTCACCGTCGCGCGGCTGTCTTTCAAGGCCTCAGCAAAATCCAAAGCGGCGACTTCCTTAACATCAGCCCCCATTCGGCGCAGCGCGTTCAGACCCGCGCGCCGGACCACGTCTTCTAGATCGGCACCCGTAAACCGGTCCGTCTTCGTGGCAACGGCTTTGAGATCAACATCGCTAGCCAGCGGCATATCCTTGGTATGAATGCCCAGAATATGTTCGCGGCCCGGCGTATCCGGTGTCCCTACATAAACCAGCTCATCAAAACGGCCCGGACGCAGCAATGCGGGATCGACCAAGGTTGGACGGTTGGTTGCGCCAACCACGATCACGGACTGCAATTCTTCGAGACCATCCATTTCGGCAAGAATTGTATTGACGACACGCCCGGTTACCTGCGGCTCACCCTGCCCCGATCCGCGTGCGGGCACGAGGCTATCGATCTCGTCAATAAACAACACGCACGGCGCGACCGCACGGGCGCGCTGGAATAATCGCGCAATTTGCTGTTCGCTCTCGCCATACCATTTGGAGAGGAGGTCGGAGCTCTTCATTGAAATGAAGTTTGCATCGGCCTCTTTCGCGACAGCCTTGGCGAGCAATGTTTTGCCAGTGCCAGGAGGTCCATAGAGCAAGAAGCCTTTGGCCGGTCGAATGCCGAGCCTACGGAAAGCGTCAGCGTTCTTGAGCGGAAGTTCGATGCCCTCTTTCAATTTGTCGATAGCATCGCCGACGCCGCCAATATCGTCCCAGCCGACATTGGGCATCTGCACCATGACTTCGCGCATGGCGGATGGTTGGATGCGTTTAAGAGCAGAGAAGAAATCATCGCGCGTGACGCAGAGATCCTCAAGCACATCAGCCGGAATTTCGCGTGCGTCGAGATCGAGGCGCGGCATAATACGGCGCACCGAATCAATAGCCGCTTCGCGTCCAAGAGCCGCGATGTCCGCGCCCACGAAGCCATGAGTGACTCGCGCCAGTTCATCGAGATCAACGGCGGCTTCGAGCGGCATTCCGCGTGTGTGAATTGCGAGAATTTCACGTCGGCCATTTTGGTCGGGGACGCCGATCACGATCTCGCGGTCGAACCGGCCCGGCCGCCGTAATGCCTCGTCGATTGCATCGGGGCGATTGGTCGCAGCGATCACGACAAGGTTCGCACGCGCTTCCAACCCGTCCATCAAGGTGAGTAACTGAGCGACAAGCCGCTTCTCTGCTTCACCCGGCACTTGCGTACGTTTGGGGGCGATCGAATCTATCTCATCGATAAAGACAATCGCAGGAGCTGCGCGGGTTGCCTCTTCAAACACTTCGCGCAGGCGTTTTTCGCTTTCGCCATAGCCTGAGCCCATAATCTCTGGACCGTTAATGGTGAAGAATTCCGCGTCGCTTTCGTTTGCCACGGCCTGCGCGAGCCGGGTTTTACCCGTACCAGGAGGGCCATGCAGCAACACGCCCTTAGGCGGATCAACACCAAGGCGGGTGAACAATTCAGGATAGCGCAGCGGCAATTCAACCATCTCGCGCAGCTGTTGAATCGTGTCACCCATTCCGCCGACATCGTCATAATTGACGACCGCGCGTCCATCGCTCGCTTCTTCAAATTCAGTGCGCAGTTCGACCTCGGTATTCTCGTCAATATGGACGATCCCCTTGGGGCTGGTCGATGCAACGGAGAGGCGGATTTGGGTCAATGCATAAGCAGGAGCGCGTAGCAATTGGCGCACATCCGATGGCATGTTTTGAACAGGCTGCTGACCGGTGGTCGCCACCAGATCCCCTGCAACAATCGGTTTGCGAAAGAAGTTCCGCTTGAGAGCCTGTGTCGGCCCCTGAAGGCGCATTTCGCGCTGCGCCGGAGCAAAGACAACGCGCGTCGCTGGGCGCGATTCGGCTACTTTAATCTCAACATGCTCGCCTGAGCCGGCCTCCGCATTGCCGCGCTGCAACCCATCAAGCCGTACGACATCTAAAGTGTCATCCTCTTGATAGGCAGCCATCGCGATCGCTGCGGTCGAACGTTTGCCGGTAATTTCAACCACGTCCCCTTCGGTAATGCCGAGTTTCTGAAAAGCGGCGCGCGGCATCCTGGCGATACCCTGACCCGATTCCTCCTGCCGTGCAGGTGCGACTTGCAGTCGCGCGGTGCGGTCAGGGGTGGCAGCTTCGGCGTCGGCCATGCACAGGTCCTTTGGGTAGGTGTAGTGTAAGAAGGTCTCTCAGAACCGTAGCTAAGGAGCGGCGCTGATGATTGCAAACCGTGGATTGCGCGGGGGCCATGTTCACGAATGCGAAACCCCCGGCAAAGAGCCTATCCTGCCGCGCATCAGAACGGCCAACGCCCCAAATCTAGATCGGCAAATTTCGGTTAGACAAAAAAAGCCCGGCACAATGGCCGGGCTTAAATAGTTTGGGAGAGGATGCCTAAAAGGCAGTCAGACATATGAGAAAGTGGCCGTTTTTGTGCAAGTGCGAATGCCGCATACATAGATGCATAAAACGCATCGGACGGCCCGGATTGGGCGAATTGGGCAATACAGGCGGCAGAAGCTGATTATTTGTTGAGCAATCGCCCAATTTTAGAGCAGGACCGCGCCTTTCCGATATCGTCTCGCGGCCTGGTCACCGTTTGTTTTGAGAAGGCACGAGGCGCGATCATTCTGGCGCGTGACACAGCCCAATGTAGCGCCTAATTACGCGGATGTTCATTCGGCTTCGCGGCCGACAACGCCGTTCAATTTTGACCTGACAAACCGCAAGGAACAGGCCCCGACCATGTCAAAGATTTTTCCCAACGCCGCCGCCGCGCTTGAAGGTGTGATCGCCAATAATTTGCTTATTGCCGCGGGCGGCTTTGGCCTTTGCGGCATTCCAGAACGGCTGCTCGACGCAATCCGCGACAGCGGAGCAACCGGACTCACCTTTGCCAGCAACAATGCAGGGATCGACAATGAAGGGATCGGCAAGCTGCTGCGCACTAAGCAGGTGGCTAAGATGATCAGTTCTTACGTTGGCGAAAACAAAGAATTTGAACGGCAATTCCTGTCCGGCGAATTGGAGGTAGAATTCTGTCCGCAAGGCACGTTGGCCGAACGGATGCGCGCAGGCGGCGCAGGCATTCCCGGTTTTTACACCAAAACCGGCGTTGGCACTCAGGTTGCAGAGGGCAAAGAGCATCAAAGCTTTCCCGATCAAGACGGCGTCACATCGACATACATCCTAGAGCGCGGCATATTCGCTGATCTGGCGATTGTGAAAGCGTGGAAGGCAGATGAAACCGGCAACCTCATTTTCCGCAAGACAGCGCGCAATTTCAATCAACCCGCGGCCACATGCGGCAAGGTCTGCATCGCAGAAGTTGAAGAGATTGTACCGGCGGGCGCGCTTGAGCCAGATGAAATCCATTTGCCGGGCGTGTTCGTCAACCGCATTGTCCTAGGTGCGCCGTATGACAAACAGATTGAGTTCCGCACGGTTCGAGAGCGAGAAGAGGCATGATTTTCGATATGGAACGACAACGAGCATTCAAGATGGCCGCAGTGTGCGGGATCGCCATATCCCTGCAAGGATGCATCGTCGCTGCTTTTCCGATTGCCGCAGGCGGCCTGATGGCAGGTGCAGGAAGAACGGCGCCCGGACCTGAGGCCGAGATAGCCGCAGCACCTCCCCCGGTGATCGAACAACAGACAAGCACGGCGGAATTGACCGAAAGCTCCGCGCCAACGATTGAATTGGCAGAAAGTGGCAGCGACCGCGCAACCGGCTCTTTCAGTGTCGAAGGCGAAACGGCGGCAGCCCCAATCGCGGCTTCGAGTGAAACCGAAGCGTTTGAAGCGGCCTTCCCGGATACAGCGCCCTCTGCGGAAATTGCTACGGCCAGCCCAGCGTCTCCGGGTGGCGAAAGCTTGGCTGCTGCGCCGCCTCCTGCACCTGTTTCTGTACCTAACCCGGCACCACCGCAGCCAGCTTTGGTGATTCCCCAGCCAGCCCAGCCAGCCCAGTCAGCATCACCCGCAATCCCAACGCAGCCGCCAGCGGCAACCAGTGCAAGCGCATCTTCGGCAATCGTGGTTCCAATCCCTGCTGCGCCGCCAGCTGTGGCGGGGGGGACCTTTTTTGACCCGCTCCTCGCCTATGCTGGCGCTCCTGAGTTTGCGCGCTCCGACGCGCGGACATCGGCGATCCTGCGCAACCCTGCGATGTTAGAGCCGGACCGGACCCAATGCACACAAGGCGTGTCGACTGTCCTGATCGACCTTGATCCCGAAGACCGCGAATTGTTACCGATAGATACGCGCAGCGCCTCGCCAGCATTGGCGGATAGGCTTGCACAATTGCGCCTAAGAGGCGTGATAATCGCATGGATTTCAGGAAGCTCGATTGATAAGATGAACGATATCCGGGTGGCTCTCTCGCAATCCGGGCTCGATCCGCTCGGCATCGACGAAGTGTTGCTCATGCGCAGCGAAGACGAACGCAAGCAATCACGGCGCGATGAACTGGCTCGCAATTCGTGCTTGATCGCAATCGCTGGTGACGCGCGATCAGATTTTCACGAACTATATGGCTACCTTCTCAATCCCAGCGACGCTGCCTCGCTAGAACCTTTGATTGGTGAGGGATGGTTTCTCATTCCAACGCCGCTCCTGCCTGAAAGCTCGACCCGATGACACATGAGACAGCGGGCTGGACCCGTGACCAAATGGCTGCGCGCGCCGCAATGGAATTGCAGGATGGCTATTACGTCAATCTTGGCATTGGCATCCCAACCTTGGTTGCCAACCACATTCCTGCGGGCATGTTGGTTACGTTGCAAAGCGAGAACGGGATGCTGGGCATTGGGCCGTTTCCCTATGATGACGAGGTGGATCCCGATCTGATCAATGCAGGCAAGCAAACGATCAGTGAATTGCCGCACAGCGCCTATTTCGACAGCGCCACCAGTTTCTCCATGATCCGCGGCGGTCATATTGACCTCACCGTGCTGGGCGCGATGGAAGTCTCGCAGAATGGCGACATCGCCAATTGGATGATCCCGGGCAAAATGATCAAAGGCATGGGCGGCGCGATGGACCTGGTCGCAGGGGTCAAGAAAATCATCGTCGTCATGGACCACTCGGCCAAGGATGGCAGTCCGAAATTTATCCCCGAATGCTCTTTGCCGCTGACAGGTGCAGGTGTGGTGGACATGATCATCACCAATCTGGGTGTCTTTCGGCGCGGGCCGGATGGCGCTGCGTTTCAGCTCATCGAGATTGCTCCCGGCGTAACGGCAGAAGAAATCGCCGCTCAGACCAGCGCAAATTATGAAGTGGCGCTGCAAACTGCCTGAGGGGAAAACGTCTCAGTCGATGTGGCTGGACAAGCCGCGCAATGCCAACGCACCGCTCGCCGGGATCAAGGTTCTGGAGCTCGCGCGGGTTTTGGCGGGGCCGTGGGCAGGTCAAATCCTCGCTGACCTAGGCGCCGATGTAATCAAGGTCGAAAACCCCGAAGGCGACGGCACGCGCTTATGGGGACCGCCATGGGTGGAGCGCGTTGGTGCTGATGGCGAAATGCGGCAAGAGGCAGCCTATTATCACGCCTGCAATCGCGGCAAACGCAGCATTGTTGCCGATTTTGGTAAGGCGGACGACCTTGCCCGTGTTCGCGAACTTGCCCGCGACGCGGATATATTGATTGAGAATTTCAAAACCGGTGGTCTTGCGAAGTTTGGGCTCGATTTTGCTGCGCTGAGCGCTGAAAATCCTGCGCTCATCTATTGCTCTATCACCGGATTTGGCCAGACCGGCCCCCGTGCCCACGAAGCAGGCTACGACTTTGTCGTGCAAGGCATGAGCGGATTTATGTCGATCACTGGAGAGCCAGAGGGCGTCCCTGTGAAAATGGGCATCTCGATTTCCGACTTAACTACCGGGGTCTATGCCGCGAACGGTATTCAGGCGGCGCTGCTCCAACGGGAGCGCTCCGGGCCCAAGCAAGGGCGCGGTCAGCATGTTGATATTGCGCTGCTTGATTGTTCGGTCGCACTGCTCGCCAATCAGGCCAGTTACCATTTCACCACCGGCAATAACCCGCCAAGGATGGGGAATGCCCATGCACAGGTTGCCCCTTACGGAGTATTCCCAGTGCAAGATGGGCATGTGATCCTGTCCCCTGCGAATGACAGGCTGTATGTTCGGATGGCCAAAATGCTTGGCCGCGATGATTTGGTGAGCGATGATCGCTTTGCGACCAATGCCGGGCGGGTGGGACATGCCGCCGCCCTCGACGCAGAGATTGCCAGGACGACGGCGGAATGGACCAAGGCGGATTTGCTGAGCGCCTGCAAAGAGCATGGTGTGCCCGCCGGTCCGATTAATCAATTGGACGAGGTCTTTGCCGACCCCCAAGTCATTTCGCGCGGATTGCGGGTTGATCTCGGCGGAATGCCCGGTGTGCGTAGCCCTTTCACTTTTTCCGAGGGCGAATTGGCGCTCGACCACCCTTCGCCAATGCTAGGCCAGCACAGCTAAATCTTAGGCGATCCTGAGTACGCCTTTTGCGAAACTCCTTGCGTATTCCATTAATTTCTGTAATTACAGAAATGAAGAAAGTGAGGCCGAGTCGTGAGCCGATTGTTAGACATCCCAGAAGCGCGCGCCTTCATCCTCCATTGGGGTGAAATGGGCACCGAATGGGGCGTCAACCGCTCCGTCGCACAAGTCCACGCGCTGCTTTATCTCAGCGATCGCCCGTTGCATGCCGAGGAAATCTGTGAGGCATTAGGGCTCGCGCGGTCCAACGTCTCAAGCGGGCTGAAAGAGTTGCAATCCTATTCTATTGTCCGCCGGGTCCATGTTGAAGGCGACCGGCGCGATCACTTCGTCGCGGAAACGGATGTGTGGGATATGCTGATGAAGATTGCAGCCGAGCGCAAGCGCCGCGAGCTTGATCCGACGATCCAACTGATGGGCGAATTGGCCGAGAGCCTTAACGGACGTGAAGACGTACCCATCCATGTCCGCGACCGGATTGGCCGGATGCATGATTTTATCGGGACGCTCACCGGCTGGTATGCTGATGTGCAGGGCCTACCTAAACCCACGCTAATTCGGATGATGAAATTGGGCCGAGGCATCGCTCGATTCTTACCCGGCGGCGGCAAGTCCTAACCCTCTCCACCTGACGCAATATGAGGAGATAAGCATGATCGAAAGCCTCACCTACCGGTTTCACTAATTACAGAAATAACAGGAGTTAAAGATGTTCGCACTGATTTCCTACCTCGCCTATTTGGGTATCAGCATCGCATTGACCGTATGGGTCGCGCGCACTTTGTCGAAAAATGGCTTCGTCTTCCTGACCGAATGTTTTGGGCATGATCAATTGCTCGCCGCATCGACCAATCATTTGCTGGTGGTCGGCTTCTACCTTCTCAATCTGGGATGGATTTTGCTGACCCTTCGTTTTGGCAGCCCGCCCGAAAGCGCGGTTGAGGCGATCCAATTCCTTAGCAGCAAGGTCGGGATAGTGGTCATAGTGCTCGGCCTCATGCACTTCTTTAACATGAACGCTATCGCCAAATTTGGCCGCAAAGTCGGCCACTGGTTCCGCGAAGAACAATGGGCTTCCAAAGCCGGTCAATTCGAAGCGTAGTCACAGCCAACAAAAAAGGGCGCTCCCTTCGCGGGGGGCGCCCTTTATTTGTCGTTGGGACTTGGCCTGACTTTAGCGGACCGCAGCTTTCAGCTCTTCGACCAAATCCGTGCGTTCCCAAGGGAAGAAATCACCCTCCGCTTTTCGGCCAAAATGACCGTATGCGGCAGTCTTGCGGTAGATTGGGATATTCAAGCCCAAATGCGTGCGAATTCCGCGCGGCGTCAGGCCGCCAAGGCTGGCGATAGAATTGATCGCTTCTTCAAGCTTCGCATCATTCACGCCGTCCGCACATGTTCCATGTGTGTCGACATACAGCGACAATGGCTCAGAAACGCCAATCGCATAAGCGATCTGAATTGTGCAGCGCTTGGCAAGGCCAGCGGCGACGACATTCTTTGCAAGGTAACGGGTAATATACGCTGCGCTGCGATCGACCTTGGTTGGATCTTTGCCGCTAAACGCACCGCCGCCATGCGGCGAAGCACCGCCATAGGTGTCGACGATAATTTTGCGGCCCGTAAGACCAGCATCGCCGTCAGGACCGCCAATCTCAAAGGCTCCGGTTGGATTGATATGCCATACGGTTTCATCGCTGATAAAATCGGCTGGCAAAATGCGGCCAACGACCGATTTCACATAGGCTTTCAATTCGGCTTCTTTATCGCCTTCATGATAGCCTTTCGCATGCTGGGTTGAGACGACCAAGGCAGTGCAAGCAACCGGCTTGCCATTTTCGTAACGCAGAGTGACCTGGCTCTTGGCATCAGGCTCAAGAAACGGTGCGGTGCCATCTTTGCGGTCCGCCGCGAGCTGCTCGAGGATCTTGTGACTGTAATCGAGCGTCGCTGGCATCAAGTCCGGCGTCTCGTCGCAGGCAAAACCAAACATGATGCCTTGGTCGCCCGCGCCCTCGTCTTTGTTCGAACCGTCATCACCGGCATCCACGCCTTGCGCAATTTCCGAAGACTGGCCGTGAAGGTGATTTTCGAAAGTCAGTGTTTCCCAGTGGAAACCGGTTTGTTCATAGCCAATTTCTGCGACTGTCTGGCGCACAGCGCTTTCAATCTCGTCGCGCGCGCCGGGTGCCCAATAACTGTTATACTTCCAGTCTTCGCGGGTGGTGTCATACATCGGTGCGCAGCGAATTTCGCCAGAAAGAACAACGCGCTGGGTCGTGGTCATCGTTTCACATGCGACGCGGGCCTCAGGATCTTTGGCAAGCATCAAATCGACGATAGCGTCGGAGATTTGATCGGAAACCTTATCAGGGTGCCCTTCAGAAACGCTTTCAGAAGTGAAGAGATAATCGCTGCGCATGTGTGTTCCTCGAAGGGTTCGTTGGGCGTTCGCCCTCAGCGGCATTCGCCGTCAAAATCCGGTCGCCTTATGTAGATATAAGGAAACCTTTATGTCTTACGCCAGCCCTAGCGGCGCTCAGCCCGCAGCGCAAGCAATCTTGGCACGCCCAAACCAAGTAACGCGAGCAGCGCCGCCCACAGCAATGGCAGCGCGTTGCCCATCTTTGCAAACAGGGTTGGCGACCGCGCGGAAGGGATGAAGCCTTCAACCTTGTCGGCTTCGCCCGATGCGATGGTTTGAAGGACGATCCCATCGGCATCGATCACCGCGCTGATCCCCGTTGTCGTCGCACGCAGTACCGGCAACCCTTCTTCGATCGCGCGCAACCGAGCTTGTGCCAAGTGTTGAGGGGGCCCCCAAACACCGAACCACCCATCATTGGAGGGGTTGAAGATGTAATCAGGTCGATCATTGCGGTCAGCGACTTGGCCAGAAAAAACGATCTCGTAGCAAATCTGCACCCCGGCGCGGCCATGTTCGCCAAGGTCCAATGTTCGCGGGCCGGGACCCGGAATATACGGGATTCCGCCCGCCGATAAGCGCGCCAGCCCCAGCGGGGCAAGTGCCCATTCCAGCGGTAGATATTCGCCGTAAGGGACCAAATGCGCTTTGGCGTAATGGTGTGTGAGTTCGCCCTCCCCATTAATCCCAACAACCGAATTGCGCGCCGAAACCGCGCCTTGGCTGCCGTCTTCGCGGATGCCGATATTGAGATTGACTACGCCAGTGAGCAAGGTCGATTGCGGACCGATCACTTGCCCGATGCGCCTCAATGCGGCTTCGGGATCTTGGGCGAAGGTCATGCGATCATAGTAACGCTGAGGGTATCCGCTTTCGAGGTAATCAGGCAGCGTGCCCTCAGGCCATAACACGACGCGAGAACGCTCGCGCTCTTCCATACTCGGCTCAGCAAGACGTTGGAACTGAGCCTCAAATTGCGAGCCGTCGTTGATTTCATCCTGCGGAATATATGGCTGAACGAGGGTATAGCGTATGTCTGTAAAGCCCGAGCCAACAGGCAGACCATGAGGTAAAATCATACCCAAAACGACGATGGCAGATAATATCGCAGCCGAAACAAAGCGCTTTGACAGCGCCAGCGAAACGAACGCAGCTGCGGTCAGGACCGCCAGACCGGAAAGGGCGTATGTGCCTAGCCAAGGCAGCAGAGCCGCAATCCCCGGCGTCTCCCACGATCCTAGGAAAACAAGCCCCAATGGCGGCCAAGGATAGCCGGTAAAGACCCAGCTGCGGAGCCATTCGGTCACGATCCACGCGGCTGCGAGCACTGCTCCAAATGCCAACGGTTTCGCACCGCGCGCCAGTGAATGCGCGGCCAGAACGGCGAGCGCCGGGTAGATTGCCAGATAGATGCATAGGAGCGGCACCGCCGCCCAACCCAAAACTTCCGGCATTTTCGCTTGGTGGGTGAAGGCGGTCGCGATCCAACTGTTAGCCAGCGTCAAATGCGCCCAGCCAAAGACCCAGCCGCGCCAAAATGCGCTTCGTCTAGTTGGGGCCGCGCGGATATGTGCAACGAACATCGCCAGCGCAGGCAGCGCGATCCACCATGCATGGATTGGTGGGTATCCCAGCGCCGTTACCAGGCCAAGCAACCCCGCCGATAGCGCCGGCCATGCCCGAACAAAAGCGGTCAGCCTGTGCCAAAGCCCTACCAGAATCACTGACACAGAGTGTTGGGAAGCTATCGCTTGATCGGCCATCGATCCGGCACTTTTCTCTGGTCTATGTGCCAGCCATTGCCAGCCATTGCCAGCCATTGTCAGCTTAACCGACCGCCTCAAGCGTATCGTCGTCGCCTTTGGCATCCCCGCCTATCGCTGGGGGAAGGACAGAGGAATCGATCTCGCTTGCGCCATCGCCTTGATCTTTGGGCTTGGCGCGGCTGGCGCGAGGCTTGCGGCGCGGTTGTTCTGCTGCATCGCCAGTATCATCGGATTTTGGCTTCCGCGCACGGCGCTTTGGCTTAGGAGTTTCTTCTGAAGAATTGGCAGTTTCGCCTTCTACGCCCGCCTGCCCTTCAACTGGCCCTCTCACCCGGCCTTCGCCCGGCCCGTCACTATGATCACTATCTACTTGGTCGTCGCGGCGTCCACGTGTCCGATTGCCGCCGCGCCGACTGTCATTGCGGCCCTCACCGCGACCATCGCTGCGGCTATTGCTGCGATTATCGCGATTGCCTTCGCTGCGGCGGTTGTCGCCCTCTTCGCCTTCGTCAGAATCGTCATTCGCCTGATCGCGGCCTTCATTACGCTTCGCCCGCGCTTCATCTTGGCGCGCTTTATTGTCAGCGATTACGCGGAAATAATGGTCGGCAAATTGCAGATAATACTCGGCCAGAACCCGGTCGCCATTATGCTGCGCGTCCTGAGCAAGTTTCTTGTACTTGTCGAGGAGCTGCGGCGCATTGCCGCGTGCGCGGCTGTCAATCCGATTAAGCTGATTGCCTCCGCCGCTCTGATTGTTACGATTACCGCGACCGCGTCGACGATTGTTGGTGTTATTACGATTGTTATTCAAAGGAAGTTTATCCTAATTCCGTGGCTCTGGCGCGTTTTCATGGTGCGCATACCGGCCAGTGGACCCCGAGTTTGATCGATTCTCAAACGCACCCGCTCTGGACAGACCAAGGGAGAAACCCACGCGATCAATACAAACGGATATTCGGAGCTTGACCTCGCCGATCCGCACAAAGGGCCGTCCGACAGGTCTGATATAGGGCGTAGCGAGCCGCATAGCGTTTGCCAAGCCCCCCTGCGCACCTAGCGCGGCATTTTGCCGCAGTTTCGTTACCGAAGAACCACAAGGCGCGGGCGCTGGGCAAGGTCGCATCGGATTTCAGCATCAAATCCCGATGCCCGCGCAATCCGGCTTACAGCATCGCCCTGCGCCGCGCCGATTTCAAAAATAGCGATCCCATTCTCAGTCAGGAGCGCTCTGATCTGAGGGAGCAAAATGCGGTAATCATCCAGGCCCTCCGGCCCAGCGAATAACGCGCCATGGGGTTCAAAATTACGCACATTCGGCCCGAGATCGGCATCACTTTCGACATAGGGCGGGTTACAGATGATAAGGTCAAAAACGCCGAGCTCATTGCACCACCCCGGCGCACGCCAATCGCCTTGAACGAAGCGCGCCTGCGTTTCCGCAAGCTGATGACGCAGAGCATTGCCCCGCGCAACCGCAAGCGCAGCGTCCGAAATATCGGTGGCAACACCGCGCGCATCCGACAGCTCTAGCAGCAAGGTTATCATCAACGCACCGGACCCTGTACCAAGGTCGAGGACGCTTTTGGCACCCGGAGCAACCTGCAAAGCGGCGTCGATCAACGCCTCACTATCGCAGCGCGGGATGAGAACATCGGGTGTCACGCGAAAGGCGTGACCGTAAAATTCCTGCTCACCCAGAATGTATGCCACGGGTTCATGAGAGGCCCGGCGAGCAACGCACCGATCAAATTCCGGCGGCACGGCCCAATCACCGCGCCCCAAGCCAATCAGCAAAGTCGTCCGGGTGACGCCAAGCGCATGTGCCATCAGCAATTCTGCATCAAGACGCGCAGTGTCGCTGGTCGTTGTGAGGCGCGCGGTTGCGGCGCGAATGGCTTCGGCGATGCTCATTGCGGCATAATCAATCGGCAAGCGCTGCGAGCCGCTTGCCTTCGTCTTCCGCAATCAGAGCATCGATCAATTCGGGCAGGCCCGGCCCAGCCAAGACTTCTTCAAGCTTATGCAATGTCAGGCCAATCCGGTGATCGGTGACACGCCCTTGCGGGAAATTATAAGTGCGGATGCGCTCGGATCGGTCGCCGCTGCCTACCATCGCCTTGCGAGCTTCAGCCTCTGCGCCCTGAGCCTCATCGCGCATTTTTTCGTAAAGCCGTGCGCGCAGGACTTGCATAGCTTTGGCGCGGTTTTTGATCTGGCTGCGCTCATCTTGCTGCATCACGACAAGGCCAGAGGGTAAATGCGTGATCCGCACCGCACTGTCGGTGGTGTTCACATGCTGACCGCCCGCGCCGCTTGCTCGGTAAGTGTCAATTTTCAGATCGTTTTGGTCGATTGTTACATCAACCTCATCCGGCTCTGGCAAGACAGCGACTGTCGCCGCCGATGTGTGAATGCGCCCGCCGCTTTCGGTAACAGGCACACGTTGGACACGGTGGACGCCGCTTTCAAATTTCATTTTCGCGAACACGCCCGTTCCCGTGACGTTGGCGACGATCTCTTTGAAACCGCCAACTTCAGAAGCATTCATGCTGACGGGTTCGATCTTCCAGCCATTGGCTGCGGCAAAGCGTTCATACATCCGGTAAAGATCGCCCGCGAACAAAGCCGCCTCATCTCCGCCGGTGCCAGCGCGAATTTCAAGCATTGCCGGTTTGTTATCGGCGCTGTCGCGGGGCAATAACGCCACGGCCAGCGCGCGCTCTTTTTCGGGAAGCGCGGCGCGGATAGCGCTCAGCTCGTCTTCCGCCATCGCTTTCATCTCGGGATCGGCGAGCATCTCTTCGAGGCCTGCGATTTCCCCGCGCATGCTCTTTACCGCTGCCGCCACTTTCGCCACCGGCTCCAACTCGGAGTAATCGCGGCTGGCCTGAACGAAAGCGTCGCCCTCAAGCGTGCCGGACGCCATCCGCGCTTCGAGCTCGGCGAAGCGGTTGGTGATTTGATCAAGGCGTTCAGGAGGGATTTGCATGGGTTTTAGCGATTATTCCGGGCGATCGCGGCTTCGATTCTCTCAGCAGAGCCCTCACCCGAAAGCTCATAATACCCCGTCTCATTAACGCGCAAAATATGACGAGGCTGTTGTTTGGCCGCCTTGTCATAGCGTTTCTTGGCGGAACCCGACGCGACGATGTCACTAACAATCCCTCCCGCGCGCAGATTGGCCAGCAATTCATTGCCAATGGCGAGGCCGTCATCATGTTCGACCAGGACGATAGCTTCCAATTGTGGTGGCTCCCGCTCCCCCACCAACATTGCCAGCCGTTCAATCCCAGCGGCCCAGCCAACAGCCGGTGTCGCAGCTCCGCCCAGTGATTCCATCAATCCATCATAACGCCCGCCGCCAAGCACGGTGCTTTGACTACCCAAAGCATCAGCCGAAGCGCTACCCTCATCAGGGATGAACTCAAACGCCGTGTGGCGGTAATAATCGAGCCCGCGCACAAGATTTTCCGCCCGCACCCATTTGACGCCGGCCGCATCCAGCCCCTCTGTCACCGTCTGGAAAAATGCGCGCGCATCGTCTGATAAAAATTGGTCGATCTTCGGCGCATCGGCGAGGAATTGCTGATCGCGGCGATCTTTGCTGTCGAGAATACGGAGCGGGTTTTTTTCTAAGCGCTCTTGCGAGTCTTCGGACAACTGCCCTGCGACTGCGCGGAAATAGTCGACCAGGCCCGCGCGCCAGGCGTCGCGGCTCTCCGCATCACCCAAAGTGTTGAGGTGCAGAGTGACATCCGTGATGCCGAGTTCTTTCAACAACTGATCGGCCATCGCGAGCAGTTCCACGTCAGCCTGCGGATCGGCCGCGCCGATAATTTCAGCGTCGATCTGGTGAAATTGACGATAGCGGCCTTTTTGCGGGCGCTCATACCGGAACAGCGGCCCGTGAGTCGCGACCTTCAACGGGGCGAATTGTTGCCAGCCATTGGTTAGGAAGGCGCGCGCAATCCCTGCTGTGAATTCGGGCCGCAAGGTGAGCGAATCCCCTCCGCGATCCTCAAACGAATACATTTCTTTCGAAACGACATCAGTGGTCTCGCCCAATGACCGCGCGAAAACCTCTGTCTTTTCAAACACTGGAAATTCTGCGCGACGGAAACGGTACAGCTTGCGGACGCGCTCAAAGGTTTCCACGACGAATGCGAACGCTTCCGCATCAGCACCGAAAATGTCCTGAGTGCCGCGAATGGCTTTTGGTGTGTTCTTGCTCATAGCGTTCCCATAGTTCGGGCTTTCCCGTCGATTGGGGCCGATTAGGGCACACGCGAACTTGCCGCAATAACAAGAGCGAGCTATCGGCGCTTCAATCGCCTTTTGGGAGAGGGGCCTGCCACCAAATTTTAGGCGCAATTAGGAATTTGCAAATGCGTATCGACATGATCCCAACCGGCTCCAATCCTCCTGACGAGCTCAATGTCATTATCGAAGTCCCCACTGGCGGTGAGCCGGTGAAGTACGAATTCGATAAAGAATCGGGTGCGCTGTTCGTGGACCGTATTTTGCACACGCCAATGCGCTATCCAGCGAATTATGGTTTTGTCCCGCATACGCTCAGCCCAGACGGTGATCCGCTCGACGCGCTGGTCATTTCTCGGTCACCTTTCATCCCGGGTTGCGTGGTAAGATCGCGCCCTATCGGTGTGCTCAATCTCGAAGATGAGCATGGCGGTGATGAAAAGCTGATCTGCGTACCGGTCGATACGACGTTTCCGTATTATTCGGATGTCGGTGAAACCAAGGATCTGCCCTCAATCATCATGCAGCAGATTGAGCACTTCTTCACGCATTACAAAGATCTCGAAGCGGAAAAATGGGTGCGGGTCGGCAAATGGGGCGACCGCGCTGAGGCACGGCAAATTGTGCTCGAAGCGATTGAGCGCGCGCAGCAAGGGTAAGAAAGAGCCGGTGCCTGCGGCTGCTCCTTAGAAAATAGCTTTGAAGATCATGGTCAGCGCAAGCGGCAGGCTGATCGCCAGCATCCAAAGCCCAATCGCGTCACGGCGGAATGCCCCGGCATAGTCCGAATCGGCGGCTTGTTCGTCTGTGAGGTCGGCCCAGCGTTTTTCGAACCACCGACATAGCGGGATCATCGCAGCCACCAACGCGACCAAGGCAACATAGGGGAAGATCGAGGAAAATCCCTCACTCATCGCCTTCACCGTCAGAAAAATCTGCAAGGCGGTGTAAACGAGCAAAGCATAAGCGACATGGTCGCTCATCGATTTGCGCCAATCGCGCGCACGGCCCGATGTTTCCATGTCGGCCGCTTCGTGTGGCTGTGATAGCTCGGTCATTTATCCGCTCCCCAACGGTTCGTTTCTTGGGGGTGAGTATCTCAAAGACCGGCGTGTGTTGCAAGTGAAGTAACCAAAACGCAATATTGTTGCACAAACCGCAACTGGGCGGGAGCAAACGGCGGGAAACGCATCGTTTTTACGAGGACGCCTTTCCGCTCTGCGTCACCGAAATGTGTGCAAAGCAAAAATCTTGCCAAAATGGGTCATCCTGCCCTTTCATGTGTGAATGACAATGCTAAGGCTTGTCATCATGAGCGATTCTCAAACTCTGGACACCGTGAGCGACGACACAATTGATGCCACTGCGCCGCTGCCTGATGGCGGTCTCGAAGTCATCTCGATCGCCAAGAGTTACGATAAACGCGCGGTCCTAACCGACATTTCGTTGACGGTGGCAAAGGGCGAAGTGCTTGGCCTGCTTGGCCCCAATGGCGCGGGTAAGACGACCTGTTTCTATTCGATCATGGGTCTGGTGAAGCCCGATTCTGGCCGCATCCTGATGGATGGCGACGATGTCACCAACCTGCCAATGTATCGCCGCGCGATCCTTGGACTTGGCTATCTGCCGCAAGAAACCAGCATCTTTCGCGGGATGACCGTCGAGCAAAATATCAATTGTGTGCTGGAAATGGTCGAGCCCGATGCCGCAACACGCGCAGAGGAGCTGGAACGCTTGCTCGGCGAATTCGGTTTAGAAAGACTGCGCGACAGCCCTGCGATGGCGCTTTCAGGCGGTGAACGTCGGCGCTGCGAGATTGCCCGCGCGCTAGCAGCTAAACCGTCAATCATGTTGCTCGATGAACCTTTTGCCGGGATCGATCCACTTTCGATCAGCGATATTCGCGATCTTGTGAAAGATTTGAAACGCCGCGGCATCGGTGTGCTTATCACCGATCACAATGTGCGCGAGACGCTCGATATCGTTGATCGCGCTTGCATTATATATGGCGGGCAAGTTCTGTTTGCGGGCACGCCGCAAGCTCTGGTCGCGGACGAAAACGTCAAGCGACTCTATCTGGGTGAGGGCTTTACGCTCTAGATATTGATCCATGGCGCTCGGACCAAGACTGGATCTCCGCCAATCGCAGCAATTGGTGATGACGCCGCAATTGCAGCAGGCGATCAAGCTGCTGGCGGCATCAAATCTCGAAATCGAAAGCTTCATCGGCGATGCTTTAGAAGCCAACCCGCTTCTGGAAGCAGGCGCCGTATCGAGCGAAGATAATGGCCCCGCTGGCGAACCCGACGATGTCCCGCGAGAGGAATTTACGTCCGATCAGCTGATGGCACAGGGGCAAGGCGAAAGCGAAGCACCGCTCGATATCGACAGCGGTGCACTCGACCGGGACCGGGACACGGGCGACGGTGCGCGAATGTCCGACGCCGAATGGGGCGCAGGCGGCACAGGCGGCGGAACAGGACAATCCGCAAGCGGAGACGACTTTCCCGGTATCGATGCCACGCGCGCCGCAGAGCTTTCATTGGGCGAGCATCTGGATAATCAAATCGGCACTATTGCCGTTAATCCCCGAGAAGCGTTCATCGCGCGGCATATTGCTGGGCTGCTCGATGATGCTGGCTATCTGAGCAGTGATCTGCGCGATGTGGCCTATGACTTGGGCGTCACTCTTGATCAGACCGAAGACGCACTCGAAGTCGTTCAGATGTGCGATCCTACCGGCGTGGGCGCGCGCAGCCTGTCCGAATGTTTGATCATTCAGGCCCGCGAGGCAGACCGCTACGATCCATGTATGCGCGCGCTACTCGACAATCTTGAATTGGTAGCAAAGGGCGAAGTCGCAAAACTCAAGCGGCTCTGCAATGTCGATGATGAAGACTTTGCCGACATGCTGCGCGAATTGCGCGAATTTGACCCCAAACCTGGCCTTGCTTTTGCCCCCACCACATCAGACGCAGTGGTCCCCGATGTGTTGTTGAGCGCCAATGATGCAGGCAGTTGGGATATTGCCCTCAATGAAGAAACTCTGCCGCGGCTGATCGTCAATCGCAGCTATTATGTGGAATTGAATGCCGGGTCGCCGGGCGAAGAGGCCCAAGGATGGCTCAAAGAAAAGCTCGCCGATGCGCATTGGTTGATACGCGCGCTCGACCAGCGGCAAAAAACGATACTCAAGACCGCTGCGGAAATCGTGAAACAGCAAGATGGGTTCTTTCGCCGCGGTGTTTCAGAACTGCGCCCGCTAACCTTGCGCGAGGTCGCCGAACAAATCGACATGCATGAAAGCACTGTCAGCCGGGTGACCAGCAACAAATATCTGCACTGTGATCGCGGGTGCTTTGAACTGAAATACTTCTTCTCCAGCGGCGTCGCTTCCAGTGATGGAGAAGGCGCATCCTCAGAAGCCATCAAGGCGCGGATAAAGGCACTGACCGACGCAGAGGACCCGAAAAAAGTACTGTCAGACCAGAAACTCGCCGACCTCCTAGGTGAAGAAGGTTTCGACCTTGCGCGCCGCACAGTCGCCAAATACCGGGAGGCCGTGGGGATCGGTTCAAGCGCCCAAAGGCGCCGGCAAAAGAAGCTAGAGAACCTCTGAATTGACCCCGCGCCTCTGCGGCAAACCCGTAGGTAGTGTGCCTGCGACTCGTGGAGTCAGCTGGGTTTACGCATAATTAACCTTTTCCGTTCAGACCTTGTGTGGTTAATAGAGGGCAATATCTCTTACCGAGGTGTTACCACACATTATGTCTACCATTTGGGACGACTAGGGGACGATTAATGCGAGTTTTGCTGATTGAGGATGAGCCGACTACGGCCAAAGCCATTGAGCTCATGCTCACCACCGAAGGCTTTAACGTCTATGGTACCGATCTGGGTGAAGAGGGCCTCGATCTGGGTAAGCTGTATGATTACGACATCATATTGCTCGACCTGAACCTGCCGGATATGCACGGCTATGATGTGCTGAAGAAATTGCGCGTCGCCAAAGTGCAAACGCCGGTCCTGATCCTTTCCGGCATTGCCGAAATGGACAGCAAGATCCGTTCATTCGGCTTTGGTGCCGACGACTACGTAACCAAACCATTCCATCGCGAAGAACTGGTTGCCCGCATTCATGCTGTTGTGCGCCGTTCGAAAGGCCACAGCCAATCGATTATCCGCACTGGCAAATTGGCGGTGAACCTCGATGCGAAAACTGTCGAAGTCGACAGCGCCCGCGTCCACCTCACCGGCAAAGAATACGCGATGCTTGAACTGCTTTCGCTGCGCAAAGGCACCACGCTGACCAAGGAAATGTTCCTCAACCACCTTTATGGCGGGATGGACGAACCGGAATTGAAAATCATCGACGTGTTTATCTGCAAGCTGCGTAAAAAGCTCAGCCATGCATGCGCCGGTGAAAACTACATCGAGACTGTCTGGGGCCGCGGCTATGTGCTGCGCGATCCGCAGGAAGAAGTCGAAGCGGCCTAATTTTCTCTCGCGCTTGCGGTTCAACACTGATCCGCGGTTGGCGCTGTATTATGAATTTGGAGAACGCCCGGGCCAATCGCCTCGGGCGTTTTTCGTTTCGGTCAGCCTTTGAACGCTTGCGCGAAATCCTGGCCCGTTGGCTCCTGAAACACTTTCAGATCAAACTCTGGTACAATCGCAAACATGTGATCGAAGATGTCGGCCTGAATACTCTCATACTCATTCCACGCAGTCGTATCGGTAAAGCAGTATATCTCAATCGGCAGACCCTGCGGCCCCGCTTCCAATTGCCGCACCAGCAATGTGAACCCCTCACCGATGCGCGGATGCCATTGCAGATAGGCGATGATGTAGGCACGCAATGTCCCGATATTGGTGAGCCGCCTGGAATTAACCGGCGCATCTTCGCCGGTAAGCTCCCGCGCGTTCCATTCCGCAATTTCATCGCGTTTCGTGGCCAGATAGTTCTTGAGCATTTTGAATTTCTTGAGATCCACCACTTCTTCATCGGTTAAAAACCGAATGGTGTTCTGATCCAGCACAAGCGATCTTTTGATCCGCCGTCCGCCCGCTTCACTCATCCCGCGCCAATTTTGAAACGCGTCAGAAACCAGCCTGTGCGTGGGGATAGACGTGATCGTTTTGTCGAAATTTTGCACTTTTACCGTGTGCAGCGAAATGTCGATTACATCGCCATCTGCGCTCATGCTGGGCATAGTGATCCAGTCCCCCACGCGCAGCATGTCGTTGGTAGTCAACTGAACGCTGGCGACGAGGCTAAGGATCGTGTCCTTGAACACCAACAACAACACCGCCGTCACTGCTCCCAAGCCAGACAGCAGCAAAAGCGGCGATTCGTCGATCAGGACCGAGATCAAGATGATTGCCGCGCCGCATAGCACCACGATCTTTACCACTTGGACGTAGCCCTTAATCGGGCGGTTCTTCGACGTCGGCAGCCGCTCATAGAGTTCGTTGGCGTAGGATAGCGCTCTAATGACAGCCATCGCGACGGAAAAAACGATTAAAGCCTGTGTCACATTCGCGATCACCATACGGATATCCGCAGGCAAGTTTGGCACGCTCCATATCCCGCGCGAAATAATGAGCAAGGGTAGGACCGTTGCAAGCCAAGCCGCTGATTTATCAATCGTTACAGAGCTCTGATCCAAATACGGAGCAGCCGCGCGCAAGATGACTTTCTTGAGGATGAAATTCACAACAAGCGCGGCGATCACCAAGCCCGAAAGCCCAAGTAGCGATTGTGCCCAAGCGGGTTGCGTTGCGAAAAGGTCAGAGAAATATTCCATCACTGGCAGCGATAGAGGCAAGCGGACCAAACCCTCAAGCCAGACTTCAAAATACTTTGTCTGGACAAGCACGCCCTCGCCTGATTAGCGCACTGCCATGACCGCATATAAGGAAGGCGACCCCACCACCCTGGCCCGGCTTTACGGACGCAGCATCGGAAAACCGCTGCGTGCGCGCCAACAGTCACTGGTGGATGAATTGCTGCCAAAAATCGCTGTGCCCGAAGACGACCCAGTTACGGCTGAGGGACTGTTCGGAGAAAACTGCCCGCTGCATTTTGAAATCGGCTTTGGCGGCGGCGAACACCTTGCCTACCGCGCAGACCTCTTGCCCAATCACGGATTTATCGGCGCGGAACCATTCCTGAACGGCGTCGCTCAGGCTTTGGGCCATGTCGAGGAACAGCGGCTTGCCAATGTCCGCCTGCATCACGGCGATGCCCTTGGTGTGCTTCAACGAATCCCCGATGGCGCACTGACGATGGCCTATCTTCTCCATCCTGACCCCTGGCCGAAAGCGCGCCACGCAAAACGCCGGATGATGAATGACGGTCCGGTTCAGCTAATCGCTGATAAGCTCAAACCCGGCGGGGAATTCCGTTTTGGCACAGATCACGCGGTCTATCTCAGGCATGCGCTCATGGTGATGCAGCGCTTCACAGATGAATTTGAATGGGTCGCAGGCGGGCCATCCGACTGGCAAAACCGCCCGTCCGGCTGGAGCGAAACGCGCTATGAGCGCAAAGCGCGCACGGTGTTCGAGCACGAAGTTTGGTATTTCCGCTATCGGCGGCGGTGATCGTATCGGTTGCTGCGCCATTGCAGGAGGCGTGAAGCTTTCTGCAATGGCCGCAACTTCAGGCGGGCTTTACCGAAAAATTAGCCTACGATCCCCGCGCTGGTCAGAACCGCCAGTGTAAGCACGTCCGGCGCAGCAGCGGTCATCGGAACGATCTGAACCGGCTTCTCCATTCCGATCAACATCGGACCTACCGTGGTGTTTGCGCCCAATTCGCGCAGCAGTTTCGCCGACAGGTTTGCAGATTGCAGGCCTGGCATGATGAGTACATTAGCAGGCCCCGAAAGCCGGCTAAACGGATAGAGACCCATCACCTTTGGATTGAGCGCAGCATCGGGCGCCATTTCGCCTTCATACTCAAAGTCGCACCCATCACGGTCCAAGATCGACACAGCATCACGGATATTGCTGAGCCATTGGCCCGACGGATTACCAAAGGTCGAATAGGACAGGAACGCAACGCGCGGTTCATGACCCATACGGCGAGCAACTGCGGCGGTTTCTTTCGCAATATAGGCCAGCTCTTCTGAATCTGGCCGTTCGTTGATGGTCGTATCGGCAAGGAACGTGGTGTGGTTTTTGCCAATCATCATGTGAATACCAAACGGCAACGCGTCGGGCTTCTTATCAAGGACGAGATTCACCTCACGCACTGTCTGCGCATAAGTACGGGTCAGTCCCGAAATCATCCCGTCGCCGTGCCCAAGCGCAACGAGCAATGCCGCAAACACATTGCGTTCTTGGTTCACCATCCGGCGCACGTCGCGCTCGGTATAACCGCGCCGCTGAAGCCGTTTGTAGAGATATTTCACCATCGCGGGGACATGCGAGCTATCGGCGGAGTTCTGAATGTCGAAACTGCCGGGATCAGAAACTGAAAGCTGGTGCAGCTTGTCCATCACGGCCTTTGTTCGGCCCACAAGGATCGGTTCGCCATAGCCAAAATCGCGGAATTGGATCGCCGCGCGCAGAACAACTTCTTCTTCTGCTTCGGCGAAAACCATCCGCTTGGGGTGATTTTTGGCTTCGTTATATACACCCGTCAGGACCGATGTAGTCGGATTAAGCCGCGCCCTTAGGCCAACGCCGTAAGCCTCAAAATCATCGATGGGCTTCTTGGCTACGCCCGAATCCATAGCCGCCTTCGCAACGGCAGAGGATACGACCTCGATCAAACGCGGATCAAACGGCGCCGGGATGATATAGTCGGTCCCGAATTTCTGGTTCTTACCACCGTAAGCCGCCGCCACTTCTTCTGGCACACGCTCACGCGCAAGTTCAGCAATCGCCGTAGCCGCAGCGACCTTCATTTCCTCGTTGATCGTCGTTGCTTGCACATCAAGCGCGCCGCGAAAAATGAACGGGAAGCCCAGGACATTGTTAACTTGGTTCGGGAAATCGCTGCGCCCGGTGGCGATGATCGCGTCTGGGCGAACGGCTTTGGCCGCATCAGGCATGATTTCTGGGGTCGGGTTGGCCATTGCAAAAATGATTGGCTTGTCCGCCATATCTGCAACCCATTCCGGCTTAAGCGCGCCAGCCGCCGAAAGACCTAGGAAGATATCCGCGCCTTTCAGCGCTTCTTCCAAGGTTGTCGCGTCGGTCTCAACCGCATGCGCACTTTTCCATTGATCGACACGGTCGCGGCCCGGTGTAATCGGTCCGCTGCGGTCACACATGATCACATTCTCGTGACGCACGCCTATCGCTTTGATTAGAGAGGTACAGGCAATCGCAGCTGCGCCCGCGCCGTTCACGACGACCTTAACATCCGCGATATTACGGTTAGTCAGATAACAGGCGTTCAGCAAACCGGCGGCCGTAATAATTGCGGTGCCGTGCTGATCATCATGCATGATCGGAATGTTCATGCGTTCGCGCAAAGCTGCTTCGATAATGAAGCATTCCGGCGCCTTGATATCTTCCAGATTGATGCCGCCAAAGCTTGGCTCCATCAAAGCCACAGCCTCGATGAATGCCTGCGGATCTTCGGTCGCTAGCTCAATATCAATAGAATCCACATCGGCGAAACGTTTGAACAGGACGGCCTTGCCCTCCATCACTGGCTTCGATGCCAATGCGCCCAAATTACCAAGACCCAAAATGGCTGTGCCGTTGGATATCACTGCAACAAGGTTCGCCTTGGCGGTGTAGCGCATGGCAAGTTCAGGATCTGCGGCGATCGCTTCGACCGGAACGGCAACACCGGGAGAATATGCAAGACTAAGGTCACGCTGCGTGGTCATCGGCTTTGTCGCGACGATCTCAATTTTACCGGGACGGCCCGATTCGTGATAATAAAGCGCTTCGCGGCTAGTGAAGCCGCCCTTGTTTTCATCTGCCATGATAAACCCCCAAAGTTCCCATCAATTGCACCAGATTGATGGCTTAGCCCGCTCCACACACAGATGATAGGGGCCAAAGTGCGTTGAAAAGATGTGGATGCGCCCTTCCCGAATCATTCGGACCCTCGCTAGGCGGGTAAGATGGCCGAAAAAAACGCCCCAAACTCCGCCAAGAAGCCAACTCCGATGATGGAGCAATACCTTGCGCTTAAGGCCGAGGCTGGCGGGTCATTGCTGTTCTATCGGATGGGCGATTTCTTTGAGCTGTTCTTTGATGACGCGAAAATTGCCGCTGATATCCTCGATATCGCGCTAACATCGCGCGGCGAACATGAGGGCTCGCCGGTCGCTATGTGCGGCGTACCGGTTCACGCGGCAGAGGGGTATCTGGCCCGGCTGATAAAATCCGGGCAGCGCGTCGCCATCGCCGAACAGACCGAAACGCCGGACGAGGCCAAAGCGCGGGCCAAACGTGAAGGAAAGCCGTCCTCCAAAGTGCTTGTGGCACGCAACATTGTTCGTTTTGTCACCGCTGGCACCCTAACCGAAGAGGCCTTGCTCGAGCCGCGTAGTGCGAATTTGCTGGTGGCCCTTGCAGAGATGCGCGGATCAATCGGGATTGCGAGCTGCGATATCTCGACTGGCACAATGGTCCTGAGTGAATGCGCGCCCGAAATGCTGGGCGCGGAATTGGCTCGGCTGGACGCAACTGAAATTGTTATACCAGAGGGTTGGGCGGCGGAACTAGCAGAACGCTGCCCCGGCGCTCCAGATGAAACGGTTCAACACCCGCGAGTCGCATTTTCAAGCGAAGTCGGTGGTGAGCGCCTGTGTTCGCTGCACGGCGTTTCGACGCTAGACGGGTTTGGCGATTTTAGCCGTGCGATGTTGGCCGCTGCGGGCGGGCTTATTGCTTATCTGGATCACGTCGGGCGCGGCACGCTGCCCTTGATCTTGCCGCCCATAATGCGCGCCGAAGCATCCGGTATGGCAATGGATGAGGCGACGCGGGCAAGTCTCGAAATCCTCGAAAGCTCGAATGGCGGACGGCCAGGAAGCCTGATCGCTACGCTGGATCGCTGCTCAACCGGCGCGGGTTCACGGTTGCTTGCGGATGACTTGGCGGCACCATTGTTAGGCATTGCAGCGATTGAAGACCGCCTGGCATTGGTGCAGTTTTGGCGGGATCGCCCCATCGAACGCGCTAATTTGCGCGATGCTCTGCGATCATTGCCGGATATTGGCCGCGCGCTTGGCCGGGTCGTGGCCGGACGCGGTAGCCCGCGTGACTTGGGCCAATTGCGAGATGGGTTGCAAGAGGCATGGCGGCTGTATGAATGGTTGATGCAAGAGGCCGACCGGCCCGCATTGCTCAATGCCGCATTGCCGCAGCTAACCGGGCACGGTGCGCTTGTCGATTTGCTGTCGCGCGCGCTGGTGGTGTCGCCGCCAACTGAAAGGTCAAATGGCGGTTTCATCGCTGACGGATATGACGCCAGCCTTGATGAACTGCGCGATATTTCGGGCAATGCGCGCCGCGCTATCGCCGCGATGGAAGCGCGATACCGTACTGAGACCGGCATCAATTCGCTGAAAATCAAACATAATGGCGTGCTCGGCTACTTCATCGAAGTGCCCAGCCGCCACGGCGATGCGCTAATGGATGCAGAAAGTGGGTTTACTCACCGGCAGACGATGAAAGGCGCAGTGCGGTTCAATTCACTCAGCCTCCACGAAGAAGCCTCGCGTATTTCCGAAGCTGGCGGACGGGCGCTCGCCGCCGAAGAATCGCATTTTGAAGAATTGGTCAGCGAAGCGGGTAAAGTCCGCCAAAATATCGCCGCCACGGCCGCCGCGCTTGCCCGCATTGATGTCTCTGCCGCTAATGCCGAACGCGCCGCAGAAGGCGATTGGTGCCGTCCCTGCATCGACGAAGCGCCGGGCCTTTCGATTGAGGGAGGCCGCCATCCCGTGGTTGAAGCCGCGTTGAAGAAAGCCGGGGACCGGTTTGTCGCGAATGATTGCGCGCTGAGTTCGCAAAATCGGCTCTGGCTGATTGGCGGGCCGAATATGGGCGGTAAATCGACATTCTTGCGCCAGAACGCCTTGATTGTTCTGATGGCGCAGGCCGGATGTTTTGTGCCTGCCAAATCCGCTCAGATCGGTTTGGTCGACCGATTGTTCAGCCGCGTGGGGGCATCGGACAATCTTGCGCGCGGCCGATCAACCTTCATGGTTGAAATGGTTGAAACCGCCGCCATCCTTGCCCAGGCAACATCGCGCAGTTTTGTGATCCTAGACGAAGTTGGCCGCGGCACTTCGACCTATGATGGGTTGGCATTGGCATGGGCGGTGGCAGAGGCCGTTCATTCTAAAATTGAATGCAGGTGCCTGTTCGCAACGCATTATCATGAACTCGCAAGGCTGGCGGAAACCTGCGCCAATTTGTCACTGCACCATGTGCGGGCGCGTGAATGGAAGGGTGACTTGGTTCTCCTTCACGAATTGGCTGAGGGCCCAGCCGACCGGTCTTATGGCCTCGCTGTGGCAAAATTAGCTGGTGTCCCCACGCCCGTGGTTGAGCGGGCCAGTCAGGTGCTCGAAAAGCTGGAGAAAGGGCGCAGCGAAACGGGCGGCCTTGCAGCCGGGCTTGGCGAATTGCCATTGTTCGCTGCTGCCGCGCCCAAACCCACTTCAACCAAGGAAGAAACGCTCGCCAATCGTTTGCGCGGCACCGACCTTGATGCCCTTAGCCCGCGCGATGCGCTTGATCTGCTATATGATCTTAAGCGCGTGGTTGATTAGGTTTTTGCGCGGTCTTGCACCAAAACTTAACCCTACCATCGCTAAGCTTCCCGACATGTCAAAAAGCATGTTCGCAAACCCCAAAGCTGCACTCGGTTTCGCCGGAGTGACTCTAGCAATCGCCGTCGCGGCATCTTTTGCCGCTAGCGCCTATCTGCCTGGAACGGCGGAGCAGGAAGAGGTTGTCGCTGAAACCGAGGTGACCACCCCGGCTGCCGCACCATCAGCACCCGCGTCGCAAGTGGCGTGGGCTGACGAAGGTTTTACAGACGATTGGAACGAATCGGCCGTTGATACGGCCAATGGCTTTGACAGCGGCAGTCCCGCTGCAGAGACAGGTCAGCCTGCGTTTGGCGATTATGCTCCATCCGAAGTGACCCAGCCTGAGCCGCGTGAAAACGCTCCTGTGCGTGCACGTCCGGCGCAAACAAGCGGTCCACAAATCAGATCAGGAGCAGCGCCAGGTGTTGCTCCTGCACGCGCTCCGGGGTCCAATGGGCCAGGCAGCCTAGAAATCGCAGAATGAGCCTAGTCGAATACCAGCGTTAGCGCGTTGGGGTCGGTGCATCGCCAGAATAGTCGTAAAAACCGCGGCCCGTCTTACGACCAAGCCAACCTGCTTCGACATATTTCACGAGCAAAGGCGCGGGACGATATTTGGTGTCGCGCGTCGTTCTGTAGAGAACATTGATAATGTCCAGACAGGTATCAAGCCCGACAAAATCAGCCAGTTGCAGCGGCCCCATCGGGTGATTGAGGCCCAGCCGCGCACCTTTGTCGATGTCTTCAATACCTGCGGTTGATTGACCGAGCACAAACACCGCTTCGTTGATCATCGGTAGCAAAATGCGATTGACGACGAAGCCCGGTTCATCCTGACTCAGAACGACTTCCTTGCCCAACCCTTCGGCAAAGGCGGTTACGCGGTCGGTAGTGTCTTTCGCTGTGGCGAGACCCGGGATAACCTCGATTAGCCCCATTACCGGCACTGGGTTGAAAAAGTGCAGACCGATGAAACGTTCGGGATCGGGCGAATGGTTCGCCATTCGGGTGATCGGTATGGAACTGGTGTTCGATGCCATGATCGCCGTTGGCGCAAGCACCTTGCCAGCACTCTCAAAAATAGCCTGCTTGATCGGTTCTTTCTCAGTCGCCGCCTCAATAATGAGGTCTGCTTCTGCCATCGGAGCGTATTCGCCAATTGGCGTAACCTTGGCCAGCAAGGCCTCTGCCGCATCCGCCTCAATCTTGCCGCGTCCTACCAGTTTGGTGACGGCTTTTTCGATCTTTCCCTTGCCCGCCTCTGCTGTCGCCAAATCGATGTCCGTCAGCATCACATGCATTCCATGCGCAGCGATGGTCTGAGCAATTCCGGTTCCCATTTGACCGGCCCCGATAACAGCGATTTTCCGCATGGCAACATTCCCTTCGCAAGTGCAGCAAAGCGCGGTCACTAGCGAGGAAGACGCACCGTGGCTAGCGCTTAGCTAGCGATTGGCGCCCGGAACCCACTTCACATCCGCCGCGCCGCCATCATTGAGAACTCTTGCAAGCACAAACAACAAGTCAGACAGCCTGTTTACATAAGCCAGCGCGGCAGGATTGATCGCAGTTTCGCCAGCCAGTTCGGTCATTGCGCGTTCTGCTGCTCGGGTCGATGCACGGGCAACGTGGGTCCGAGCTGCCGCTTCGCTTCCTCCGGGCAAAACAAAGCTGGTCAGCGGCTCCAGCGCTTCGTTCAGTGCATCGATTTGACCCTCTAACCATTCAGGTTGTGCCGGGACGATCCGCAGCACCATTTCAGACGGCGAAAAGTCATCACCTTCAGCCGGCGTAGCGAGATCCGCGCCGAGGTCGAACATGTCGTTTTGGATACGTATTAGCAGGGCCCGATGCGCCTCGCTTTGAACAGCGCAGATCGCAAGGCCGATGGCGCTGTTGGCCTCATCGACCATTCCAATGGCCGCAATGCGAGCGGAATGTTTGGCAGTGCGCGATCCATCGACAAGGCCGGTTGTGCCGTGATCGCCTGTGCGCGTGTAGATTTTGTTCAGTTTGACCATAGACCGCCCTATGACCTCAGCCACCCGCCACGTCTAGCCGTCACTCTTTGAAGGTCAGACCTTTATAGGCCAGGCCTTAGCTGCCGCCGCTGGCCAGCAGCGCAATGACCGCGACCACCGCAATCGCAGCTGCTTGATATTTAATCCGCGCAAACATCGCCTTATTTTGCAACATCTGCATCTCAGTGACTGTTTCGCCCTCACCAGTATCAAGGTCGATTTTGGTCGTTTTCAAGAACGCCACGATACCGCGCACAAGCGAGACAATGACGAGGACGCAAAGAATGATGAGCACGGGGATGAGGATGTAGTTCATGGACACAAAGTGGGCGCTATTCTGAAAAATTTCCACCCTTCAATTTGTGCAACCGCAGTTGCTCCGCAAGCATCAGTCCATCGTCTCCGCGCATTCTGCGCTCGGCTAGGGGCGGCGAACCCCGCCGTTTTGCGAGCTTCTTGCCATCATCATCGAGCAACAGAACGTGATGATGGCAGTGCGGCACAGGCAGCTTAAGCAGCTCTTGCAAGACGCGGTGGATGTGGGTCGACGAAAACAAATCTGCACCGCGGGTCACCAGCGTCACTCCGTCAGCTGCATCATCCAGCGTTGCGGCAAGGTGATAACTGGCAGGGACATCTTTGCGTACGATCACAACATCGCCGAATTCGCGCGGATCGGCGATGACCGCGCCTGCGACCTCATCAGTCCAGACCAACTCGCCGACCTCGCGCATGGCCTTATCGATGTCCAAGCGCAGTGCGGCTGGCTTGGCAGGATCGTGATGTTGCCCTTTGCAGCTGCCGGGATAGCTTATGCCATCCCCGCCGATGCGCGGTTCAATTGCCTGAATTTCCTTGCGTGTGCATGAGCAGGGATAAAGCAAACCGCGCGCAACAAGATCCTGCGCTGCCACATCGTATTTAGCTAAGCGGCCCGATTGCGACGGCACTTCGTCCCATTCCAGTCCAAGCCATTCCAAATCTCGGCGATATTGGTCAATCAATTCCGGCAGCGCTCTGTCGCCGTCGATATCCTCAATCCTCAGCAAGAATGCGCCGCCGGTTTCTTTAGCGATGTCATGCGCGAAAACAGCGGAATAGGCGTGGCCAAGATGCAATTGCCCATTTGGACTGGGCGCGAATCGAGTGATCGCTGGTTCTTGCGTGGGCGGCGTTTCAGTCATCCCGAAACCCATGCCATAGGTCCGCTCCTCCGGCTATTGCTCCGGCACGACGCATCAATCCCTGTGGATAGCGAATGCATGATGGCTTTGACTCTTTCCCATGCCATTGCATGTTGCAGTCAATCAGGGAGGAATGCTCAACGTGTTCAAAGCCGAACTGATCGAAACGGCAGCGAAATTCCGCAATGCAAGCGCAGATCCAGATAGCGATCTGTCGGCGTGCCCCGCGCTCGTGTTGAATGCGGATTACACACCGCTTTCCTACTACCCGCTAAGCCTGTGGCCTTGGCAAACCGCGATTAAGTCGGTTTTTCTGGATCGCGTCGATATCGTCGAAAGCTATGACCGCGAGGTTCATTCACCATCGCTAGATATGAAGATACCCAGCGTGATCGCGCTGCGCCAATATGTGAAGCAGAGCGAATTTCCTCCCTTCACCCGGTTCAACCTTTTCCTGCGTGACCGGTTTCAATGCCAATATTGCGGCAAGGGAGAGAGCTTAACCTTCGACCATGTGATCCCTCGCCGATTGGGCGGAAAGACCACTTGGGAGAATATCATCACCGCTTGTGCCACGTGCAATATGAAGAAAGGCGGGCGAACGCCCAAACAGGCGAAGATGCCAATACAGATGAAAGCAATCCGCCCAACGAGTTGGCAATTGCAACAGCATGGCAAGCAATTCCCGCCAAATTATCTGCATGAGACCTGGCGGGACTGGCTGTATTGGGACATTGAGCTGGAAGCTTAAGCCTGCTCGGCCGAACCCGCGGCTAAAGTCAGTCTTCTCAGCCCTAGCCCTCGATTATGCGGGTTTCAGGATGATGTTTATCGAGGTGTTTCTTGATGATGCGCAGGTTGCGAGTGTTCGACCGGAACACAAAATCCGCAGCATCGCCCACGACCGGCACCAGGCCGAGTACCGTATCAAAGGCGACATTCGCGCCCATACGGGTGAGGTGCCATTTGGACAGCCCCAGATTACGCGCTTCCCAAACCATGTAAGCGCCCATTGCAGTCGTGACGATGTCGCCGAGCACCGGAACAAGCCCGATTAGCGCATCGAGACCGATCGGCACATTGATCCCCGGAATACGGAAACTCCGCTCCAGCAACAACTCCATCGCCTCAACACGCGCACGAATAGAAGCAGGGTCAGTGCCGGTTGGCAGCGTCAGTCCCATCACCTGAGGATTGCCATCAATTCCATCAAAACGCGGTCCATCTGGGCCGTTCATGTCGGTCTCCTTCTTCCCTTAAGTGGTGGGTTGAGAGAGCGGGAACAAGGGGTGAAGCCCCCATTGGTTCGCCTGATACCCGCTTACCGCGCCGCGAACGAGCGACCAACGTACCGGTACACCAAGCGGAATAAACACCTCAGCCGCCATCAATTCCGCATGGGCATCGGCGAGCAGAGCTTGCTTGGCCTCTGGATCGCGGAGGTTTAGTGATTCGCGCACCAGCGCATCCGCTTCCTCAGAGCATAACCCAAGCTCAAGCGAGCAATTCAGCTGATTAAGGAACCATCGCGGCGACGAATATCGGGCCAAGCGGTCCCGCAGCTCAAGCTCTGCGCCCTCACCTAACCCTGCCCGAACTGCGGTGATTCCAATCGGTTGCCACGCGCCTTCAAGTTGCTCGAATAGGAGGTCGCTGCCCGGCCCTTCCGGCAATCCGACACGTACAGTCGCAGATTGATCACCGGCAGGCTCCCACGCAGCGATGCGCGCGCGCGCGACGGCTCGCCGTTCCTCGACAGTCAGCTCAGACCATCTGTTTTCTGGATATTGCAGCGGGGAAAATTGCTCTTGAGGGACGATCCATGTCTCCGCTTGCCAGCCGCCAAGGCCGAATGGTTGGATCAATTCCGCTCGGTCTATCGCCATCGCCAAAGCCTCGCGCCGCGCGGGATCAGCCAACACGCCAGTATCGCTGCGAATAATCAGACCAAAAAGCCCGAGCGCGGGATCAACTTGAACGGTGCCGCGCGAAAGCGGTCCCAATTGCGCCAGTGGAAAATCTGCGATTGTTCCGCCCACTAAGAGGTCAACATCGCCGCTGGTGAATGCTTCGACCGCTTTTTGCCCGGTGATTGCGCGCACCGTCATGTCACGCGATACATCTTCCCAATCTTCTCTGGCTGGCAACCCGCGTTCCTGCGGCGCGAGTGCCGTGAGCCGGGCTAGCCCCGTTTCATCGTCACGCGCCAAAACCATCGGGCCAGCGCCGCTTCCGCGATTGACAAAGCCAAGCTCTGGCTGAGCAAGAAGGCGCAGGAAATCAGGCATTGGCCCGGAAAGGCGCAATTCAACCACGCGCCCTGTCATGGCGCGAATTTCGGTCACTTTGGCAAGATCAAGCCCAAGCGAAGTTCCGTCCAATTGGCGGATTGATTCTTCCAACAAGATACGCACCTGAGATGCGGTTATCGGTTCACCATCGGGCCAATCCGAATTGCGAAGGCGAAAAATATAACTTAGCCCGTCATCCGTAACGATCCAACGCTCTGCAATTGCGGGGACAACCTGCCCAGCTGGGTCAAGTGCGACAAGCCCTTCATTGGTCGTAGCCCGAATGTGCTGAGCAGCAGCCGACAGGCGCACTCCATCTTCGAACAAGGCGTCTTGTTCGCCAATCAAGGCCACATTGACTGGTCCGCGATCTGCCGCGGAGCCGCAAGCGTTTAGCGCCAATGCCAGAATGAAGATGAATGAGACTCGCAACATGCGTGCAAGGCTAGCAGCTTGTGAGCGTTAGGTCAGCGCGCAGGCGCGCTTCTTTACGCAGGAAATGCGCGGCAGCATTAAACCTTGCGCAGGCTTCTCTGTTCCGGCGGAGGCGGCGCGCGGTGCACATAGGACGTGGAACCCTTAGAACCCGCGCCTAGATCATTCTCATCTGCGGGTTTGCGTGCTCGCTGCGAATCAATCTCTTCGTCGAACGCAATGCCAAAACGTTGATCCTGAACCCACGCAACATTGCCGCCGACCTTACCGATATTGCGTAGCTCAACCTCAACACGGTTCCCACGCTTCACTGGCGCAGGGCCTTCGCCCATCATACCGCCGTCAGAAAGATTTCGAACGCGGACACGATGTTGATCGCTCTCTTGCTCAACGCGCACGCCGGCAAGCAAGAAAAGGCTGTCGCGTGACACGCTTCTGGTTTCGAGACCCGTCATCTTACCACTTTCTCCTAAAGCGTATCCGGTATTGCCCTGATAGACTTGCACTGCCGCGCAACGTCATCTCGCTGCGTTATGCCAATGGACGTAGGAGAGCGCGGTAAATGGTCCGTTAATTTAATCCCGCTGCTGAGGCGATGCTGTTGCCTGTCCCAAACTGACACGGTTTTCAGCAAAGCTTCGACCAAGCAATGGTCGCAGAAACCTCAAATGTCGCGTGAGACCTTCTCGCGGCGCTCATGCGCTTCTTGCGCTTCGACGGTCATCGTGGCGACAGGCCGTGCGATTAGACGGCGAATACCAATCGGGTCGCCCGTTACTTCACAATAGCCATATTCGCCCTGCTCAATCCGGCGCAGTGCGGAATCGATTTTAGAGACCAATTTGCGCTGACGATCACGCGTGCGAAGTTCGATACCCCAATCGGTTTCGCTAGAAGCGCGATCATTCAAATCCGCTTCGCGAATGGGGCCATCAGCTAACGATTGCAGTGTTTGCCCAGCAGCAGAATGGATCGAGCGTTTCCACTCGATCAACAGCAGTTGGAAATAAGCCTGCTGCTGCTGGTTCATATAAACTTCGTCATCGCTGGGGACGTAGTCCTCAGCAAGCAAGCTCTTTGCTTTTTCAAAGATGTCGATCTCTTCAGACGCGGCAGCTGGCATGTGGCCCTCTAATGTCAAAAACCTCTCAAAAGACCGGCCCGTTGCGGTGTGCGAAGACATTCGCAAACCAGCTTGCCCCCTAGCAAGTCGCTACGTTGCCGGGCGTATAAGCATGAGGCCCTCCCCGCACAAGTCAGTTTGACCCGGCGTTCTCCACAATCGCCCCGTTTCAGCAGATTGTGTGGGCGTCTTTGATTAAGAAATTTGGATCGTCATTAACGTTTTGTTGACCATGATCGGTGAGGTCTGTGGTTGCGCGGTTCGCAGGGGTTCAACTTTTCCCAGAGAACCGGCGCAAAAACGGGGAAGACGAAATGAAACTTGAAACAGTTTATACAGCAGACGCAGCGCCGCTCGGTAACGGCGAAGTCGATCTGGCGATTGCAAATTTTCTGGCAGACGCAGCCTCTGGCAATGTCGCCGCTCTGTTCGACCTTGGCGTCGCTTACTCGACCGGCAGCAACGGCGTTGTCTGCGACCTGGTCGAAGCACACAAATGGTTTAACCTCGCCGCCTCACGCGGACATGAAGAAGCCGGTTGGTGCCGCGCGGATGTTTCTGATGAAATGACGGCCCGCGAAATCGCCGAAGCACAGCGGCGCGCACGCCGTTGGTTGTCAGAAGAACGCCGCGCCGCTTGATCGCGGTTTTAGACGCCTTTCTTGAAAGGTGTCTTTTCATCCAAGAACACTTGATCGGTCGATACGCCTTCGCGTTCCCGCTCAAGAAAGTCAGCTATTGCAGCGCGAAACCCCGGATCGGCAATCCAATGCGCTGACCAGGTTTTTGCCGGCTCATATCCGCGCGCCAATTTGTGCCCGCCTTGCGCCCCCGCCTCAACACGCGGAAGGCCGAGCTCAATCGCAATGTCGATCGCCTGATAATAACAAAGCTCAAAATGCAAGAAGCGCACATCGCGTGCACATCCCCAATAGCGGCCATAGATCGCATCCGATCCAACAAAATTGAGCGCACCAGCAATCGGCAGATCATCTTCTAGAGCGAGGATGAGGACCATCTGGTCGCCCATCCGTTCCCCCATCAGCGTAAATGCCTCGCGCGTCAGATAAGGCGTCCCCCATTTGCGCGCACCTGTGTCTTGATAAAACTCCCAGAACGCATCCCAATGATGCGGCTCAATATCATCCCCCCGCAATCGCACGATTGTCAGGCCTTCTTGGGCGGCGGCGCGTTCTTTGCGCAAATTCTTGCGTTTTCGCGAAGCAAGCTCGGCAAGAAAGCCATCGAAGTCGTCATAATTGCGATTGAGCCAGTGGAATTGAAGGTCGCTGCGCATCAGCCAATCGCCGGCTTCGAACAAGGGAAGTTGGGCCGGGTCGATGAAGGTTGCATGGGCAGAGGACAGCCCGTTCTGTTCGCACACCACCTCCGCCCCTTTTAACAGATGCCCCGCGAGGGAAGGGTCCGACAACAGCAGCCGTGGTCCATTCGCCGGGGTGAAAGGCGCCGCGATTTGCAGTTTGGGGTAATAATTGCGGCCCGCCCGGTGCAGTGCATCGGCCCAGCTGTGATCGAAGACATATTCGCCGTGACTATGCCCCTTGGCATAGCTGGGCATTGCGGCGAGCAATTGATCGGCCGCATCGGTGATGACGATCGGCACCGGATCCCAGCCGGTTCCTTCGCCGACACTGCCTGAATCCTCCAAAGCAGTGAGAAATTCGTGACTGACGAATGGATTGCGGTCTCCGCCGAGCGCGTTCCATTCGCGCGCGTCAAACTCGCCGACCGATGGGGCCAGACGAACGGTCAGGTCGCGCGCCTTTTCTTCCTCTTCCATCAAGCCCCCCTCTCTCGAGCAAGGCCCTCACCTTCGCTAATCAAGGCGTCAGCACTCGCAAGTGCCCTTGTCCGGGTGTCGCGCGAATTGACCGTCCATGTCAGGATCGGCAGCCCTTCGTCACGCAATCCGATTACCCAATGGTTCGGCAATGAAGAAATGTCGTATGCAAGAAAATCGGGCTTAGCGGTCCAAAAAGCGACTCGCCGCTGCCAAGCCGTCTGCGTGTTTCCATATTCATCCTCCCGCATCACCAATCCGCGCACGATGTGCGGGGCGTTGCGGCGGAACCAACGGGCTGCTCGCGGGTCAAAGCTCATGACCGCATGATGGCCTGCATACTCTTCCAAGGCTTCGCTGACAGCGGCACAAATGCGTTCAACATCATAGCCGGGCTTCGACTTGATTTCGATCAGCAGCGGAACCACGCCGCGGACCGTTTCTAGCAATTGGCGAAGCGTCGCAATGCGCTCATCGCTCCCGTGATAGCGCAATTGCTGCAATTGAGCTGACGTATGACTTTGCGTTGGCCCTTCGCCCGCGGTCAGACGATCTAGGTCCCAATCGTGAAACACCACGGTATGGTCATCGCGGCTGCGTTGAATATCGCATTCGATGCCCATGCCGGCCGCGATCGCGCGCCGCGCCGCTTCCAATGAATTTTCAGGGACGCCGCGGCCATGCAAACCGCGATGGGCATACTCCCACCGGGTCAACCAATCGGGAACGGTGCGACCTGTCACCTTCGCTTAGCTGCCCGAAATCGCGATGATCGCATCAACCTCAACCGCCGCGCCAAGTGGCAAAACAGGAACGCCAACAGCGGCACGCGCGTGACGGCCCTTTTCGCCGAAAACCTCAAACATCAAATCAGATGCGCCATTGGCCACTTTGGGTTGGCCGGTGAAATCAGCGGTAGAACTGACGAATGCGCCAAGTTTTACGACCCGTTCGACCCGCTCAAGAACGCCAGCCGCCTTGAGCTGCGCAAGGATCATCAAACCGCAGGCGCGCGCGGCCTCCATGCCGCCATCGAGGTCAACATCCTCGCCCAATCGCCCCGTCGCCAATACCCCGTCGACAAACGGCAGCTGACCAGACACGTGCGCGAAACCTCCATGCACCACGACCGGCTGATAACTCGCCACAGGTGCAGCGGCTTCGGGCAGGACAATGCCCAACTCTTTTAGTCGTTCTTCGATACTCATGCCGGTGTTCCTTCCAATTGACCCTTCAACCACGGTAACGCCTCAGACCAGCGGTCGATCCGCGCATCCGCATGTCCGGCCTTATGCGCGCAATCAATTGCGCCCGCGATCATCGGTTCTCCGCATAAATGCAGGCGCACCACGTCAGGAGTTGTTTCCATCACCGAATGGTGGTGCTGAGCGAGATCGTCGATAAAAAGCGCGCGGCTTGGCTTGAATTCTTCGACAATCTTTTTGAGTGCCGGACCTTTGGGGCCCTGGTTGGTATAGACTTTTGCATGCAAGCCTTGCGCCGCCAATTGCTCGGCGCGCTTGTCTCGCCGAAAATCGACCAAATTGGTAAGCACCACGACATCAGCATACTCGTTCAATTCATTGAGCGCATCGACCGCGCCAGCAATGGGCAATTGACTATCCATTTCAGTGTCGAAGAACCCGCCGAGTTTTTTCCAAATATCTGACGGTTCAAGCAGCTGTCCGCTTTCCTGCCAGCGTAGAGCTTCGCCGAAATTTTGGCCCTCAAGGTTGAAATCAACACCTTGGCTGTCCTCAAGCCAGTCTTTGAAATGTTTGACCATATAGAGAATGACCTCATCGCAATCACTGATGATCAGAGGTCTTTTTCCAGGGGATAGGCTCATGCAGAAAGGTCCTTTCGGGCGGCAACCAATTCCTCTGGCGTTACAGCCAAGGCCTCGGCGGCTCGGATCAAATCGGGTTCGTAATTGGCGAGGAAGTCGAGCGCGGAACCAAGCACTTGCGGATCACCCAGTCCAGCGCGCAAGCTGTCAGGGTCCAATCCGGTTAGGTCCAAGTAACGCTCCGCCCGCTCCTCATCTTGCAGCACCCATCCAATCGCAGCCAATGCAAGCGTCGCTGCGCGGGTGGCGGCTTCGGAGGGACCAGATTGGTGCGAGTGATCAGAGAAATCCGAGATTGTTATGCCCTCTGTGTGTTAGTACTCAGGAAACGTAAGTCGTAAGCATCGGGGCGCTCAGTGACAAAACGAATAATGGTTGTCGAGGATAACGACCTCAACCGAAGATTGTTCTGCGATGTTTTGAAGGCAAACGGTTTTGATGTGGAGCCCGTCGCCGATGGCGAGCAGGTGTTGGAAACCGCGCGATCAGTCGCTCCGGATCTTATTATCATGGACATTCAACTCCCCGGAATGTCAGGTGTGGACCTGATCGCTGCTGCCAAACGTGACCAAGTATTAAAGGCCATTCCTGTTTTGGCGGTAACGGCTTTTGCTGGAAAAGGGGACGAGGCACGCATCCGTTCCGCAGGCGCGGCAGGTTATCTATCAAAACCCGTGTCGATCATGCCATTCATGAATGCAGTGCGAGAATTGCTGCCGACCTAGGCCGCGAGTGATTCCGCCAAATAAACCGCCATAGTCGTCGCCAAACCGCCTAGGAAAATTCGGTAGGCATAGGACAAATAGCGGTATTTGCGCTTGTAGAGCACCTGCCCGTTTTGATGAATGTCCTTAAGCATGACGCGGAAGAGTGTTTCATCACTTTCAAAATGATCGAGCAATTCTTCCGTCCATTCGCTCTCACTCATCGACGCGAAATGACCGAAAAACAATGGGTTGAAAGCCGCGCGGTCCGTCGGAGGCTTGCTCAGAGATGGCAAAACCGCGATCACTGCGCATAAAGATGAAAGGAAAGCCGTTGCCGCAAGGCAAAGGGTCGAGAAATTTACCTCACTGCCAATCAACCGTGTCACGGCCAACGAAAACACCACAAAGGTCGCGCCGATCAAGATTGAAGCTTTTTGATCCGCCATTTGAGAGAGCGTCAATGTGTTGATTTGAGCCGTCCGAACAAGGTGGATCGATTGCGCAGAAAACTCGCGCCCCGCCCCTTGCGTAGGCTCGCTTGACGCAGGCGCAGCATTCTCTTGCACCACAATATCTGCTTCGGCTTGTATCACGCCTTTGCTTCCCCCACATTTGCACCATACGCATGTGCCAGTGACAGCAAAGCTTGACAAGTTTGGTTCCGAAACGCTTTTCAGTCGCTAAGCATAACATACGCTGCCCATCCATCGCATAAATAAAGAGCATCCTTCATCATGACCGAAGCAGAAGTCGACGAACGCATTCGCGGACAAATTGAACCTTTCAACAAGAAAGGCGTCGCCATCACCAATGAAACGACCTTCGCAAAGGACCTGGAGTTTGACAGTCTGACTGTGATGGATTTCGTGGCTGAAATCGAAGACGAGTTTGATATTATTATCAGCATGAACCAACAGGCTGAAATTGAAAATTATGGCCAATTGGTCAGCGCGGTGCACAAGCTACAAGATAGCTGATAGAGAGCGCGGCATGACTGATACAACAAGCACGACCAACCCCGCCGTTGGCGACCTCTTCACCAAATTTGACCCGATCATTCAGACCCGCGAGACATTGCTCGCAACGGGGATCGAAGACCCGTTCAATTTGGTGATGGAAAAGGTGCTCTCTCCGACGCGGGCCATGTGCAATGGACGCGACACGATCCTGCTGGGCACGTATAATTACATGGGCATGACGTTTGACCCCGACGTTCTCGATGCGGGCAAGCAGGCGCTCGCTGATTTCGGATCAGGCACAACCGGCAGCCGCGTCCTGAATGGCACCTATCAGGGCCACCGGGAGTGTGAGGACGCGCTCAGAGAGTTTTACGGGATGGACCATGCAATGGTCTTCTCAACCGGGTACCAGGCCAATCTCGGCATCATCGCGACCATTGCTGGCAAAGGCGACTATGTTGTCCTCGACATCGATAGTCACGCCTCCATCTATGATGGCTGCGCGATGGGCAATGCCGAAATCGTGCCCTTTCGCCACAACGATATCGAAGCGATGGAAAAGCGGCTGCGGCGTATTCCTGCGGAGGCAGGCAAGCTTGTTGTCCTCGAAGGTGTGTATTCGATGCTGGGCGATGTCGCTCCGCTGAAAGAAATGGTCGCGATTGCTAAGAAATACGGCGCGATGGTGCTTGTTGATGAGGCCCATTCGATGGGCTTTATTGGTGAAAATGGTCGTGGCGTTGCTGAAGAGCAGGGCGTGATGGACGATGTGGATTTTATCATCGGGACATTTTCAAAAAGCGTCGGCACTGTCGGCGGCTTCTGCGTGTCGAACCATCCCAAATTTGACATTCTTCGGTTGGTTTGTCGTCCCTATGTCTTCACCGCCAGCCTGCCGCCTAGCGTTGTCGCCACGGCCGCCACTTCGATCCGCAAACTTATGCATGGATCGAACAAGCGGGCCCATCTCTGGGAGAATTCGAAACGGCTGCATGCTGGCCTGACCGCGTTGGGTTTTGAGCTGGGTACGAGCGAGCCGCAAAGCGCAATCATCGCAGTCATCATGCCTGATTTGGAACGCGGTGCTGGGATGTGGGAGGCGCTTTTAAAAGAAGGCCTCTACGTCAACCTCGCCCGGCCACCGGCAACGCCTGCGAATATGACCTTGCTGCGGTGTTCGCTGTGTGCGGAGCATTCAGAACAGGAAGTCGAAACCATCCTGCAAATGTTCGAACGCGCAGGAAAAGCGGTTGGGATTATTTCCTAGCCAGAGACCCGCACCTCGGCTGGCGCGCTAGGTTTATTCTTCGATTTGAACGGCAATTGCGCCGTCGCAAATATGCGGCGTGCCGGGTTCCTCTTCACCGCCAGCAAATTGCGTGAACGCGATAAAACCGCCCGCCACGAGGATGACGAATAATGTCGTCAACAATCCAAGATATCGATCAATCATACGCTTGATCGGCGCTCCGAAGATCCGGAACAAAATGCCTACGACCATGAAGATCAGCGCGCGGCCAGCTAGCGCCGCAAGCGTGAATGTCAGCAGGTTCATTTCGATGAAGCCCGCCGTGATGGTCATCAACTTAAACGGCACCGGCGTGCCAGCTGCGAAAAAGACCGCAAGCGCACCTTGTTCCCGAATGTAACACGCGGCGACCGGAAAGCTGTCAGTCAGACCAAGCAGGCCGAGCACCCACACCCCAATCGATTCGTATAAGAGATACCCGATCGCATAGCCGAACAGACCGCCGATCACTGAAGAGCCGGTTGCGATCAATGCAAATCGGATCGCTTTTTTTGGTTCAGCAAGACACATTAGCCCCAGCAAAGGATGGGGGGGGATCGGAAAGAAACTCGACTCAATGAAACAGAAAAATGCCAGCCACCACACCGCCTTTGGGTGCGCCGCTTTATCCATCGTCCATTCGTATAATGCGCGCAGCCAGGCCAATTTCAAAACATCCCAATCGGTTATCGCGACAGGAATTACGCGACCTCCTCCAACCATGCAACTGCATTAAAATCACCAAATAGGTTATTTATATTGACATCGTGACGCTCTTTGGTTAGAAGAAGGCAACATCGAGAAATAACGATTCGTCTCCGCGACCACATCGGGCGGCCTTCCCTTTAGGAAGCGTCGCCCTTTCTTTTGCTCTTTTCACGAAAGGGACGAGCATGACGGTGCGCAGCAAGCGTCCGAGCCTAACCAGTCAAGAGCGCTCAAAATTCCTCGACTCTCTTGCTCAGAGTTCGAATGTCACCAAATCAGCAGAAGATGCCGAAATCCGCGTAAGCGATGCCTATAAAGCCCGCCGCAAAGACCCTGAATTTGCGCGGCAATGGCTCGCTGCTCTGTCGGAAGGTTACGTCCATCTGGAGATGGAAGTGCTCCGGCGGTTGCGCGAGGGCGATCTGCAGACAGAAGGTTCCGACAAATACGATTTCGCCAATGCAATCCGCTTGCTGTCCGCGCATCGCGACAATGCCGCACGGGCACAGGCCGAAGAGCGCAATGTAAGCGCCGCAGAGGTGCGCGCCTCAATCGGCCGAAAGGTTGACGCTATTCGCGAGCAATTGCGCAGTGAGAGGCAGCGAGCAGATATTTCTGAAAGTAAAATTACGTGACCAGCAAATTTGGCTGGCTGGCGCAGGAAACAGGGGACATTCCAACGCGGATCGCCGCGACTCTTAATCAAGCAGAGCGCAACGAATTTGAATATCACTGGGGCTTGCACGCCCGCACCTCACAATTACCGCCTGCTGGTGACTGGCGAACTTGGCTCATTTTGGCTGGACGCGGATTTGGCAAAACCAGGGCCGGTTCGGAATGGGTGCGCATGGTTGCTGAAACCCACAGCGAAGCACGCATCGCGTTGGTGTCGTCGTCACTCGGAGAAGCTCGCGCAGTAATGGTTGAGGGGGAAAGCGGATTGCTGGCTTGCTCTCCTCCAGAGCGGCGCCCAACATTTGAGGCATCGCTTCGGCGCGTGCGTTATCCGAACGGTGCACAGGTTCACCTCTACTCTGCGGCGGAACCGGAAAGCTTGCGCGGGCCGCAGCATAGCCACGCCTGCTGGCCAAGCGCAGAAAGAGTTCTTTGTGAATCAATCGCTTTCAATGCTCGACGCATTGCTTTCAGCCAGCGTTGTCGATTCGCTTCCCGCGCCTCCTGCCGCAGCTGCCGACGGCGAAACTTTCAGAGTAACCGCACCAGCGACAGGCGAATGGGAGGGGCACGAGGATCAGATCGCCGTTCTGACGGCAGGATCTTGGCAATTTGTGGGCCCACAAGAAGGCATGAGCATCTTTGACCGCCAAGCGGCAACGTTGGTTCATTACAGTTCAGGATGGGAAAGTGCGGTTGAACCAAGCGCACCAACCAGCGGCACAAGCGTAGATGCCGAAGCCAGGCAGATGCTCAACGACCTAGTTGAAGCCCTTCGAGTGACTGGCATCTTTGCGCGCCCGGCGTAATTTAGGCAGAATCGGCGAGTCCAAATAGCGCCAAACCGAAGCAACTAGGCGCGATTTTTGGAACCAAGGCGCAATCGCGGCATTCTTGCAACAGTCCCTCGCTATTGATCGCTTGCTACTCCCAATCGGAGAAGTTAGAGACAACTAGCGCCTCAGACCTAAAGAAGGGGAAATTTAGAATGCGTAAAATCGTCATAGGTTTGGCGATGGCTTCAACCGCACTCACCACGCCCGCCATGGCCCGTGAAGGTCAATGGTACATTCAGGGCGATGCTGGTGTGATGCTAGTTGAAGACGTCACTTTTGATGTTGACGGCAACATTAGCGATGCCGTCGCTGACCACGATTCCGGAGGAGACTTCGGTGCTGTTGTGGGTCATGATTTCGGAGCTTTCCGCCTCGAAGCAGAAGCCAGCTACCGTACCGCAGAACTTCAAGAAGTTTCTGCAGGGACCGCTGGTCTTGCACTTAACCCATCGGCCACTGCGCCTGGTGGGATCAACACGTTTAACGGCACTCGTGCCGCTCTCGGTGAAATGAATGCTCTGAGCTTCATGATCAATGGTCTTTTCGACTTTGGTTCTGACGACGGCATTCAAGGTTTCGCCGGTGCTGGTGTTGGTGTTGCTCGCGTTGACCTAGATGGCCGCGTGAACTCGAATGGTCCCGGTGTGTGGGATGATTCGGACACTGGTCTTGCATGGCAGTTGCTCGCCGGGGTTCGCGCTCCGATCAGCGACAGCTGGGATGTTGGTCTGAAGTATCGTTACTTCAACGCAGTGAATGTTGACATCGTTGATCCACTCGGGCGTCCGCTCGAAACGGATGTGAGCTCACATTCTGTGCTTGGTTCGATCATTTACAACTTCGGTGGTGATACTCCACCGCCACCACCACCACCGCCGCCAGCGCCAAGAACTCCACCAGTTCCTACGTTGCCGGAGCCACCGCCACCACCACCGCCGCCGCCACCGCCACCGTGCAACACGGGTCCTTACATCGTATTCTTTGATTTCGATGAATCGGTGATCACAGCTGATGCTGCGACCATCCTGGACAACGCGGTCACAGCTTATGCGAACTGTGGTGCGGCCAACGTGATGCTTGCCGGTCATACTGACCGTTCAGGTAGCGTCACTTACAACTTGGCTTTGGCTGATCGTCGTAACTCGTCGGTACGTTCGTACCTGACCGGTCGCGGCATCCCTGACGGTCGTATTAGCGGTGAAGGCTTCGGCGAATCACAACCGCGGGTACCTACCGCTGACGGGGTTCGCGAACTGCAGAACCGCCGTGTTGAAGTCACTTACGGTCCGGGTTCGGGCATGTAAGTTTGGCTTTAGCCAACAAACAATTGAAGGGGCCGGAGATTTCCGGCCCCTTTTTTGTGCCTAACTCTAGACATGATACCGCTCGGCGAGCTTGACTGACGGCTTCGCGAGACTTGGCTAGGGACCTATCTCGCTCCCTATGACTAGCGCTCGAGCGTTGCTCCAAGCCGAGAACACACCCTCAGCAAAAACGGATCTGGGCCAGCCCCCCGAACAGCATTCTTCGAATCACCTAACTCGCAATAGGTGCCATGAATGCGGCAATACGATATGCAAATATCCCCTTGGGAAATGCAGGTGCCCCCCCTCCCCCCCATGCCAGCTCAAGAGCCGGATAGTCTCTCGCCAAGAGTTCGCTAGCCCCACAAGATACCGGGTAATGGCCAACTGCCACAAAGGTCGGCGGCGATTTTTGGGCAGGCACTGTGGATCGCGAGGACCGTCGCCATAAGCCGCGCAGAAAATCGATAAGAAATCAGCCAAGAGGAAGACGGGCAAACAGCAGCTGCCCCGAAACCTACGCCGATACAGGCAATAGTGCGAATGCCCACAACCCGCGAAGACTTTTATGCCTCCGCCATTGTTGAGCAAAAACCCAGTCCGTTGGTCCTCAAGAAAGCCCGGTTTCGGCAATCCCAAAACTTGCCGAGCGGACTAGCAAGCATTGCCCAAAAATTTGCCAACGCCGCACCGTACAAGAAACCGAGTTACGCGGAGGCTGCCGGTCGATGAACTCAAACCGAGTAGGGCGTGCTATCGATTATTCCCGCTTCCACAAAACCCTTTCTGCGCAGGCGGCACGAATCACATTGCCCGCAAGCTCTTCCATCAGGCGCCGGGTCGTAGCAAGACCAGCTCCACGCAGGGTCCAACCCAAGGCGGGAACACTCCGACGCAATATTAGCCTTCGTCATATTTTGAAGCGGCGCATGAATTGTAAATGGAGCGCCTTCGATGCCGGATTTAGTCCCAAGCCTTGCAGTTTCGGTGAAGCTTTGAATGAACTCTGGACGGCAATCGGGGTACCCTGAATAGTCGAGCGCGTTCACACCGATAAACACATCCCGTGCGCCCGCCGATTCAGCACAGGCAGCCGTCAAAGCCAGGAATACCAGATTCCGTGCTGGCACGTAGGTAACAGGAATGTCGTCGCCTAGGCCGTCCTTTGGCACATCCATTGTATCGGTGAGTGCAGAACCACCAAATGCTCTGAGATTTAGCGCAATCTCTACCTGCGTTGCCAATTCCAGTCGCTCAGCGATAGCCTTCGCTGATGCCAATTCTATACGGTGGCGCTGGCCATAATCTACGGTCAATGCGTGCACTTCAAAGCCGCGCTCTTTTGCGAGCGCAGCTGTCACCATTGAATCCAAGCCTCCAGAAAGAAGGACCACAGCCTTTGGCTTTGCAGAACTGGTTTGAATGTGATTCATAGGCATGGGGCTTAGCGCGGCGGCCTTGATCAGGGCAATCTCTCGCGGCAGGAATTCAGCTGATTAACAACTACCGGTGCGACGTGCTTCGACCGCAAGTTGGAACGGCAGTCCAGCGGCAATCCCCTGGCTTTCGATCTGGACCAACCCACCTGTTTCTTTCCGGATGTTTGTGCGGCCATAGCCATTGCCGGGACAGGTGTATTGGACTGTCACCTTGTTCGCAGCATCCTCTACAACAAACCGGCTGCAACCACTTTCTGTGTGACGCAACTGGATCAGTTCTTGACCCGTTCGGACGCAGATCTTGCTATCTGTAGAACCGTCGCGATTCTTTATCGTCCACTCCCCTTTGGCAAGCCCGCTAAGCATAGCAAGTCCATCAGACTGAGCCGCCGCCGGCAAAGCTACGCCCAAAGCAAACACGCCAATGGCGGTCGCAACACCGATGTAAGAAGGGGAAGCACTCTTTGTCATGTCGTCGTTCTCAACGAAACCTTTCACTATTTCACGCCACCAATAACAATCGCGCGATGAGTTGTTCCTGAACAGCGCTTAGCTGTTAGATCGGGAGAGGGAACGATCGTGCGCAGAATGCACAATCGACTGAAATTTGACCGTCATCACCGCGCATGTCTTCACGCTCACTCTTGGGAAAGCGGGAAATTACTGAGGTGTAATAGTCCGCACTGCACCGGCAACCGCGCGCCAAAGACGCTCCCGGCTGGATACGGACCTCGTCTTCCTCATGGAACAATCGCCAAGTGATCGATTCGAGCGAAAGATTCGGGTCGAGCAATTCATCATGGCTGATCGTGCTGCTGATAACCGCAACATGCTCCCAATCTGGGTGATCCATGCGGGCATGAAGCCGCTCTCGCCCTTCCTCGCCGTCGGCAAGATGTTGGATAAGAAGGCCCGCAGCCCCCTGTCCATCGGCGTTTGACCGGCTGGCTATGCGAATCATTGTTGGCAATTGTTCTGACTGACTGAAATACTGCTCGCAAGCCTCCGCCAGAGTTTCACCCTCCAGCGGAACAATTCCCTGATATCGCTGCCCGCCTTCAGTCTCGAACGTGATCGCCAGAAAGCCTTGACCAAAAAGTGCAGAGAGCGGCGGGTTCGCGCCTAGTGCAGCTAGTCTTTCAGAATCAAAGTCGGCATAACCGCGCAGATTGCCCCCGCGATAATCGCATACCAGCAAGGACACGATGCCAGTCTTGGTCTGTGCCTGCATGGTCAGTTGAGCATCATCGCCCTCAGCCTTAAGCAAACCGCCCATCAACGCAGCCAACACCAAGGCCTCGCCCAAGAGATGGGTTACAGGCGGCGGGTAATCATGCGCCGAAAGCACGTCGCTAATAACTTTGTCGAGGCGCACGACGCGCGCGCGCGCGCTCCGAGCCGGCAGTGTAAAGCCGAGCAGTTTGTCAGCAAATGTTTCAGGCGGAGTGGTCATGCGCGATCATATGGTGATTGCGTAGGGCCGCGTTAAGGCCCCGCGCCGCTGAAATTCTGATCCCAATTGACCGGCAATATTCTAGCCGAGCAATCCAAAGCTCCAAAGCAGCACAGATTTTTGCGCGTGGATCCGGTTCTCTGCCTCATCAAAGACGACCGATTGCGCGCCTTCGAACACATCTTCAGTGACTTCTTCGCCAACATGCGCAGGCAAGCAATGTAGAAACACAGCATCATTCTTGGCTTTGGCCATCAACGCCGTATCCACCTGAAACGGTGCCATTGCTTGTCGCTTCGCATCGGCATCGTCCTGACCCATCGATATCCACGTGTCAGTAACCAGCACATCTGCACCGTTTGCCGCTTCGCTAGCATCATTCGTCAGAGTAACGCTGGCGCCGCCCTTGCGGGCCATTTCGACAAATTCGGGATCGGGTTCAAAACCCTTTGGCGTCGCAACACGGACATTGAACTTCATCAATCCAGCGGCTTCCAAGATGGAATGCAGCACATTGTTCCCATCCCCAAACCACGCAAATTCAAGCCCAGGAAGAGGTTTGCGATGTTCGATCACGGTCAGCAAGTCTGCGACGATCTGGCAAGGGTGCGAACGATCCGTCAGCCCGTTGATCACTGGGACAGTGGCGTGCTTCGCCATTTCCTCAATCTTGGAGTGGTCATCGGTGCGCAACATGATTGCATCAACCATCCGGCTCAAAACGCGCGCTGTGTCGGCAATACTCTCTCCGCGGCCAAGCTGGCTCGATCCGGATTCAAGAATCAAGACCGTCCCGCCTAGCTGGCGCATCGCAATGTCAAAACTGACCCGTGTACGCGTCGAATTCTTCTCGAAAACGAGCGCGAGCACGCGCCCGGCCAAGGGTGCATCGGGATCGCTTTTGCCCTTGGGCCAATCGGTCCGTGCGGCTTTGCGGTCCAACGCGTCGGCGATCATCGCTGCGACCGCGTTCGTGCCAGCGTCAGAAAGGTCGAGGAAATGGCGAGAATCGGCTGGTTTGCCCATCACGCCGTCTCGGGAATTTTGTAACTCGCCGCGCCGGCAGAGAGCTTCTCGAAGAACTCTTCGATCTCCGCATCGCCAATCACCAGCGGCGGAATAACCCGCAAGGTCTGATCCCCAGCGGCAACCGTCAACAATTGATGATTGTCGCGCAGATGGACGAAGAATGGCCGGCTTTCGACTTTCATTTTCACGCCGAGCATCAGGCCTTTGCCGCGAACCAGTTCAAACAAATCCGGATAGTTTCCAATAAACTGCTCAAGACGAGTGCGAATACGCTCGCCCTTTTCAGTGACTTCCGCGAGGAACTCCTCGTTTGCCACGGCATCCATCACAGCTCCGCCTGCGGCCATACCAAGCGGGTTGCCGCCATAGGTCGATCCATGCGTGCCGAACGTCATGCCGCGCGCAGCTTTTTCAGTCGCAATGACGGCGCCAATCGGGAACCCTCCACCAAGGCCCTTGGCCGTCGCTAGAATGTCGGGTTCAATACCGTAATGTTCGTGGGCATAGAGCTTGCCGGTCCGCGCCACGCCGCATTGCACCTCGTCCAAAACGAGCATCAGATCATGCTCGTCGCACAAGGCGCGCAGACCCTGCATGAACTCTTGTGATGCCGGGCGGATACCGCCCTCTCCTTGAATGGGCTCAACCAAGAACCCTGCTGTATTCGGACCGATCAGCGCCTTGGCCGCCTCAAGATCATCGAACTCAGCATATTTGAACCCATCGAGCAGCGGCGAGAATCCGTGGTGCATCTTGGTCTGATTTGATGCGCTGATCGTCGCCATCGTCCGCCCATGAAACGCGTTGGCGAAGGTGATCAATTCGAACCGGTTCTTGTCGCCAGCATCGCCTGCGTTCTGGTGATAGGCGCGCGCCGCCTTGATTGCGCCTTCTACCGCTTCTGCGCCGGAATTGGTGAAGAACACGGTGTCGGCAAACGTGTTGTCGACCAGTTGCTGCGCCAGTTTTTCGCCCTGCGGACTGCCGTAGAGGTTTGAAACATGCATCAATGTCGATGCCTGCTGTTGAATTGCCCCGATCAAGCCCGAATGCGAATGGCCGAGCAAGTTGACCGCAATACCGCTCGCAAAATCAAGATAGCGCGTGCCATCTTCGTCGATCAGATGGCAGTGTTCGCCGCGAACGGGCCGCACGCCGCAGCGCGGATAAACAGGCATGAGCGGTGATATCGACATAGACTAATTCCAATATTCAAATTTGTTGAGATGAGGGCACCAACACAAATGGCGGCCCTTTTAAAAAGAGCCGCCATCGTGTTTTATATGGGCCGCTCTACAATCGTCAAACGGCCAGCAATGCTTGCAGATGTTACTCCTGCACAGGCACCAAATTGACCGCAGAATGCTTCCCTCGTCGGTCAACTTCCAGGTCGAACTCAAAGCGTTCGCCTTCATTGATAGCCGTCAGACCAGAACGCTCGACTGCACTGATATGCACAAATGCATCCGGCTGGCCGTCATCGCGCACGAGGAAGCCAAAGCCCTTCATCGCGTTGAAGAACTTCACAACACCCTTGGCTTTTTCGCCAGTGAGCTCGCGTTTGGGCGGCGCTTCAGCAGCTGGTGCTGCGATCACGTCACCGATGATCTGAAGATCCTGCGCAGAAACTTTCCCGCCGCGATCCACCAGATTGAATTCCAGCTCTTGCCCTTCGGCCAGCCCTGTCAGCCCAGCGCGTTCGACCGCACTGATGTGAACGAAGACGTCTTCGCCGCCGCTCTCTTGCTGAACAAAGCCGAAGCCTTTTTCACTATTGAAGAATTTGACCGTACCTTTGCCGGTTCCGACAACTTGAGGAGGCATACGGTTGAAACCGCCGCCGCCGCCAGAATCGCCGCCGCCACCGCCGCCGCGAGGACCACCGCCGCCGCCGCCGCCAAAGCGATCACCGCCGCCGCCGCCACCGCCGCCGAAACGGTCACCACCGCCTCCGCCGCCGTAGCGGTTGCCACCGCCGCGATCATTACCGCGATCACCGGGCGGGGAGTATCCGTCTCCGCCACCACCAAAAGGATCAAAGCTGTCCTCGCCGAAACCGTCGCGCTTGTCCCGGCCGCGCCGACGTCCCCTGTCGTAACCCATAACTCAGTACGTACCCTATCACGCTGCCCGAAACTTCTAAGCGCTGGCGACGAGGGCAACGGGTCGCACCAGACGCAGATGGTCTCCTGGCTGAACCAGACCCATCTTCGTTTTTCAGGATATAGCGCACAAAGGCCCGCTATGCGAATGATTTAACCCGCTAAGGTTCCAAGTAGCGAAAATGCGGCATTTTTAGGCGTTAGAATGCCGATTGAAGCGCTTGCGTATGGCCTGTCATCACGCCAAAGCAGGCCCACTCAATCATCAACAAGGCGACCAGACATGACCGATTTTCGAACTTTATCCGATTCGGTTCTAGCAAGCCCCCAAATCACACTGGCCGACCTCGCAGAGGCAAAACTGGCGGGCGTCAGCCTCGTCATCAACAATCGGCCAGACGGCGAGGATCCCTCTGCCCCTCAGGGAGCAGACATTGAGAGCGCCGCAAAATCCGCTGGGCTTGATTACATCGCCATCCCAATCGGCCATTCCGGTTTTAGCGACGTTCAAGTCGATGAAATGATCGCCGCTTTGGACAAGGCCAATGGCGGTGTTCTGGCCTATTGCCGATCGGGCACCCGCTCAACGCTGCTTTGGGCGCTCGCGCAAGCAAAGGGCGGCACCGCACCAGATGACATCGCCCGTGCCGCGATGGCGGCGGGTTATGATGTCAGCCCGGTGCGCCCAATGCTGGATATGCTCGCCGCGCGTTAGGCCGCGTTACCACCTATTGGCGATAATCGAGCGGCGGATCGCGATCTCCGAGAAGCGAGCGATAGACGTAATTCTCGCCGCGAGCCGCGTCGAATTCCGCTCGCGCCGCCGCGCGCATCTCAGGGTCCAGGAACAGCTGCACCGCCATTAGCGCCATCGCCTTGGCGGCCACCTGCGCACCTTTATGACCGATCGAATGGCCACTCGCCGCAACCGCTTGCCAGCTATGCGCGCTCGTCCCAGGCACCCACGCCGCCGTCCGCACACCCACAGTTGGCGTCGCCCAAGAGACATCTCCAACATCGGTCGAGCCATAGCCTAGGCTGCGATTATAGGGTTGAATCTCGCCAGCGCTCGAAAGCGGCAATGCGGCATCGCCCAAAGATTGCTGTAATTCCTCTGCCCAAGCTAACTCGGCTGGTGTGTATTCCACCCCGCCTACCCGTTCGAGGTTGACGTGCATCGCGCGGGCCAAGGTTTCGTTGACGAGAAGAGGGTTGTTGCCGTGGATGACCTCCCACTCGACCTGCGTGCCGGTACCCAATGCGGCACCGCGCGCGGCATTCTCAAGCCGTTCCCAAATTTGCTCTACGCCCTCAGGGTCAGGGTGGCGGACATAGTAAAAGACTTCGGCAAAATCAGGGACGACATTGGGTGCATTGCCGCCGCTTGTAATGACATAATGCATCCGCGCATCCTGCGGCATGTGTTCGTGCATCATGTTGGCCATCATGTTCATGGCCTCGGCCCCATCCAGTGCGCTACGCCCCCGTTCGGGTGCGCCCGCCGCATGAGCCGAAACACCGGAAAAGCGGAATTTCGCCGACCGATTCGCTAGGCTCGTCCGCGCGGCCGCGCTGTTTTCGTCATCGGCATGCCAGTGGATCGCAATATCAACATCGACGAACATGCCGGACCGGGTCATATAGACCTTGCCAGAGCCGCCCTCTTCCGCCGGGGTGCCATAAAGCCGGATCCGTCCGGGTGTACCCGTCGCCTCCAGCCATTCTTTCACCGCAATCGCCGCCGTCAGCGATCCGGCACCAAAGAGATTATGTCCGCAGGCATGGCCAGCATGTTTGCCGTCAACGGGATTGCGCGAGGCAGAACCGGATTGATTGATCCCCGGAAGCGCGTCCATCTCCGCTAGGATTGCAATAACCGGCCCGCTTTCCCCCCATTCGGCGACAAAGGCGGTCGGGATATCGGCGATCCCCGTCTCGATTCGAAAGCCTTCCCCTTCGAGCTCCGCTTGCATCAAGCCGCTGGAGCGCGTTTCGAGATAGCCGAGCTCAGCAAACTCCCACAATTCCTGAGCCACACGCGCGGTCCGCTCTGCTTCGCCATCCACAATTGCAATGGGGTCAGGCGCAGCACCATTTTCGGCATGGTTATCGGCGGTAAGCGGAGCCGTTCCCAGTATCAACGCACCAAAAGCGGCAACGGAAAACGTCTTTGCAGGCAATTTCATTGGTCTCTCCTTGTCGCCATGCTTGCCGCAAATTGCTCGCTATGCCAATCCTTCGCGCGCCAATCCGACCGGCGAGGAAATTGAGCGCATGGAAATACCCCCCCTTCTCTTACAATTCGGCGGATCGCTGGCGGCGATCTTGGTGATTTATGGTCTTGCGCGGTTGATTGGTTTGGGCGGCAAACCTCGGCTCAGCGACGACGAGACGGTCCGGCTAGCGGCGAGCGAGGTCGAAGACGGTTTCGAGGCCCAACGCATTGCGATTGGCCGCGATCAAAAGGCGGCGCTGGTCAAAGACGACGCAGGCCGCATGATGATCATCAAACTTCACGGCAACCAATTTGCGGGCCGGATTCTAACCAATACCGCCAAAGTGCGCGAAGAGGTTGATGGCTTGGTCGTCGATTGCGGAGAAACGAGTTTTGGCACTGTTCGATTGTCGGTAACCGACCCCGCAATTTGGGCCGATGCGATCAACCGGCTATAGAGGCTGATAACAATGCCCGATTTTTCACCCACCCAATACGCCGTACCGTTTTTCGTTCTCGCCATTTTGGCCGAGATGGCGTGGTCGCGCTTTCGCGCACCTGACGCTTATGAACCTGCTGATACGCTTGTCAGCCTGTGCTTTGGTCTCGGTTCAACCGTAGCAGGCGCGCTATTTGGCGGCTTTGCGCTCTATGTTTTCATCGCTGCTTATGAATACCGGCTGTTTGATTTCGGCGCCGAATGGTGGACCGTTTGGTGGGCATGGCCGCTGTGTTTCGTGCTCGATGATCTTAAATATTACTGGGTCCACCGGGCCGGGCACCGCATCCGCTGGATGTGGGCAAGCCATGTGAACCACCATTCCAGCCAGCATTACAATCTTTCGACAGCAGTGCGGCAAAGTTGGACAGGATCATTCACCTTTGGCCTGCTGTTCGCTCTGCCGCTGGTGCTCATCGGGTTTCATCCCGCGATGATCGCCATCGTGGGCGGGATCAATCTGGTCTATCAATTTTGGATCCACACCGAGGTGATCGGGCGGATGCCGCGCTGGTTCGAAGCGGTCATGAACACGCCCAGCCATCACCGCGTCCATCACGCGACCAATCCGCGTTATCTCGATCGAAATTATGCCGGTGTTTTCATCATCTGGGACAAGCTGTTCGGCACTTTCGAAGCGGAACGCGATGATGAGCGTATTCGATACGGCATTGTGAAGCAGCTCGGCAGTTTCAATCTTCTCTGGGCGGTATTCCACGAATGGATCGGGATGCTGAGCGACATTTGGAATGCGCCGTGGAAACACAAACTTTCCTATCTACTGCGCGCACCCGGCTGGACGCATGATGGCAGCCGCGAAACGTCCGACATGATCCGCGCGCGATGGCTAGAGCGGGTTGGCAATAACGCTGGCGGCTACAGCACTGCATCCGACACAAATTCAGTTGCGACCCGAAACCCGATTGCGGACAATGGGGAAGCTGCCTAGTCTCTCATTGGTAAGAGGAGAGATCATGGAAAGTTTTGATTATATCGTCATTGGCGGCGGCAGCGGCGGCAGCGCGACCGCGGGCCGATTGGCGGTCGATGGGACGCGCCGCGTATGCTTGCTGGAGGCGGGCGGACGCAATGACAATGTTCTGATCAAGACTCCGGGCTTCATGCCCTTCATCCGAAATTCGGCGAATTACAAATTCGACACCGTCCCGCAAAAGGGGCTGAATGGGCGCATCGGGTACCAACCGCGCGGCAAAGGGCTTGGCGGATCATCCGCGATCAATGCCATGGTCTATATTCGCGGCAACAAATGGGATTATGACAATTGGGCCGACATGGGTTGTACCGGCTGGTCCTATGATGACGTCTTGCCGTGGTTCAAACAGAGCGAAGCCAATGAGCGAGGCAGTGATGACTATCACGGCGCAGGCGGGCCTCTTTTCGTCTCCAATCAGCGATCACCAAACCCGACCAGCCACGCCTTCGTCGAAGCCGCTGCCGAGCTGCAAATGCGCACGAATGGCGATTTCAACGGAGAGCAGCAGGAAGGCTTTGGCCTTTACCAAGTAACACAGCGCGATGGAGAACGCTGGTCGGCGGCACGCGGTTATGTTGAACCAATCCGCGAACAGGGCAATTTTACCGTGCGCACCGATACGTTGGTTGAAAAATTGGTCGTCGAAGAAGGCCGCGTAACCGGCGTCATGGTCCGGCGCGGCAAACGGTCAGAAATGCTCTATGCGCGGCGCGGCGTTATTCTGTCGGCTGGTGCCTTTGGTTCTCCGCAAATACTCATGTTGTCAGGCATTGGCCCTGCGCAGCATCTGAAAGACCAAGGCATCGACGTGGTCCTCGACCGGCCAGCGGTTGGCGCAAACCTTCAAGATCATATCGACTATGTTTCCGGCTGGGAAACGACCAGCGATGTGCCGATTGGCGGCACGCTCAAAGGCACGCTCAAAATGGCACGCGCCATTGTTGAGCATCGGCGCAAACGCACGGGTGCCATGACCACGCCTTACGCCGAAGCAGGCGGATTTTGGACCGTGATGAACGATAGCCCTGCGCCCGATGTGCAATGGCATTTCGTCCCCGCTGTTCTCGAAGATCACGGGCGTGAAAATGTGAAAGGCTATGGCTTTTCGCTGCATGCCTGTGTCCTGCGCCCGGAAAGCCGGGGCACGGTAAAGCTCGGCTCAAGCGATGCGGCCGCCGCGCCGGTGATTGACCCGAATTTCCTCGACGATGACCGAGATATCGCGGTTCTGCGCGAAGGCATCCGCTTGTCGCACCGAATTGCCGAGGCGCCGCCGATGCAAGTATACGGTCCAACAGATCGCCATCCTGTCGATCTGAATGATGATGCGGCGCTGGATGAATTGATCCGCAACCGCGCCGACACCGTGTATCACCCGGTTGGCACATGCCGCATGGGTTCCGATGCCGATGCGGTGGTAGATCCAAAGCTAAAGGTGAACGGCCTAGAGGGCCTATGGATCGCCGATGCCAGCGTGATGCCGAAGATCGTCAGCGGCAACACCAACGCGCCGAGCATCATGATCGGCGAGCGCTGCGCGGACTTTATCAAAGCGGGTTAGTTTTGCGCGCCCGGCCAGGCATGAACAAACAAAAAAGGGCCGGAACGGTATCACCGTCCCGGCCTTCATAAGTTTGTTCGTTCGCAGGAGGAACATGGGTTAGCGGGGAGAGGGGGAGAGGATCCTCCCCCCGCCAAACTGGTTGATTAGTTGTAAGCGCGCTCACCGTGTTCAGCGATGTCGAGCCCGTCGACTTCGGTGTCTTCATCGACCCGCAAACCAATCGTAAGTTTCACGATATAGGCAGCAATCAGAGTGCCGATGCCGGCCCAACCGATGGTCACAAGAACGCCAAAGGTTTGGATCCAAAGTTGTTCGCCAACCCCGGTCGATCCATCACCCGGTCCGCCGATGAAGGGTTGATAGACAATCGCAGTACCGATGGCGCCGACAATGCCGCCTACGCCGTGGATGCCGAACGCATCGAGCGAATCGTCATAGCCAAACTTGGCCTTCACCTTGGCGACAAAGAAGTAACAAACGCCCGATGACAGGATCCCCAACAGGATCGCTCCGAACGGCCCACTATTGCCTGCTGCCGGGGTTACCGCCACTAGGCCAGCGATCACGCCGGAGCAGAAACCGAGTGCCGACCCTTTGTGGCCAGCCATGCGTTCGATTACCATCCAGGTAAGCGCACCTGCGGCAGTGGCAACGAAGGTGTTGATCATGGCCAGACCAGCCGAACCGTCAGCCTCGAGCGCGGAGCCCGCGTTAAAGCCGAACCAACCAACCCACAGCAAACCCGTGCCGATCATTGTCATCGTCAGGCTATGCGGCATCATCGGTTCTTGCGGCCACCCGCGGCGTTTGCCGAGCAGGTAAGCAAGCACCAGACCTGAAATACCGGCGTTGATGTGAACCACAGTTCCACCAGCGAAATCGAGCGCGCCATCTTCGAACAGCAAACCGCCGCCAGCCCACACCATGTGAGCGATCGGGAAATATACGATCGTCAGCCAGATCGGCACGAACATCATCGTAGCGTTGAACTTCATCCGTTCCGCTGTCGCACCCAAGATCAGCGCAGCCGTGATGGCGGCAAAGGTCATTTGGAAGCTAATGAAGACATATTTGCTGATGACTTCATCACTGAACGTAGCGGCCGTGCTGCTCGCGTCTGTTCCCGACAGGAAATAACTGCCGCCGCTGACGAACAGGCCCAGCGTGCCTTCATAGCTCGTGTCACCGAAGGCCAAAGAATAGCCCCACATGACCCAGATCAACATCGCCAGAGCGGCAGTCGCGCCGATCTGCGTCATGGTGGAAAGCATGTTTTTCGAACGGGTCAGACCGCCGTAAAACAGCGCGAGTCCGGGCAGGATCATGAGAAGAACGAGGATCGTCGCCGTCATCATCCATGCGTTGTTACCCGGATTGGGGACTGCGGCTGCCGCTTCGGCAACCGGGGTCGCCAGTGCCGGCGCCGCCAGCAATGCTGCAGCTACCGAAGTTCCGGCAGCCATCGCGGACAATTTCTTGAGAGGTGATTTCATCTGTCGTAACCCTAGGATCAAAGTGCGGTTTCGCCGGCTTCGCCAGTGCGAATCCGGGTTGCAGAGGCAAGGTCGAGAACGAAGATTTTGCCATCACCGATCGCTTCGGTGTTGGCAGTTTCTTGAATAGTCTCAACCACTTGCGCGGCGATGTCGTCGCTCGCAGCAATTTCGAGCTTCACTTTTGGCAGCATGTTGGTGGAATATTCTGCGCCGCGATAAATTTCGGTCTGCCCTTTTTGGCGACCGAAACCTTTGACCTCGGAAACGGTCATACCGGCGACCCCGATGGCGCCCAACGCTTCGCGGACCTCATCAAGTTTAAACGGCTTTATAATGGCGATGATGAACTTCATGCCTGGCCCCCTTTGGCTATGCCGGAGATTCCGGCTCACCAAAAGGACTGCAAGGCGTGTGCCACATTGATTGTGAGGGCGGACGCAGGGGATTCAGCGCATGTTTTCGCAGTTGCGCAAAAATACGTGCTTAGTTTTTAATCACCTGCACATGTTTTGAGCAACCAAGCTTAGTTCGATGCGCGATTATCGTCCTAATTGTAATCTTATGCTGCGCGCGATCACTCGCCCGCAATATAGCGCGTCGTCGCGCGTGTCGTCAGGCCATCAATGCTGGTGGTGCGTCCGGCCATTTTGGTTTCCCACTCCACCGGATCAGATTGCCGATGCGCTTTCTTCAGCGTGTCGCGTTCACCCTCTAGGCTCATAAATGGAATGCCCCAGCCGCAGCTGGTCTGCACGCTGTCGATATCGATCACGAAAATCTGGCGTGTCCCGGGCATCATCGTAAAATTCTCCGCCAGCCCTTCCCATTCAGAATCTTGCGGCAAAACGGGCCGCCCCTTGCCATAAATTCGCAAGATCAACGCAGGCCGATCAAAGTTGCAGAACATGATTGTGATCCGCCCTGCATCATCTTGAGGAGCCATAAGATGCGCATGGGTTTCATTGCCCGACCCGCCTAGATCGAGATAGGCGACCTTGCCCGGCTCAAGCACACGAAACGCATCATATCCCTTCGGGCTCAAATTAACCCGGCCATCAGCAGCAGCCGTGGCGACAAAAAACATCGGCTGTTTCTCGATCATCGCGATGTGCTTATCATTCAGCTTATCGAAAAATTCAGCCATGATGGCCTCCCTGTAACTTCAAACTCTCGGCTTCAAAGAAAGCCGCGCAGCACCGCGATGAATTTATCGAATTGATCATGGTGGAGCCAATGGCCTGCCTGTTCAAATTCGATCACTTCGGCATTGTTGAAATGCTTGATGCGGCCATCCTTCGCGGGGTTCGACGCCCAACTATCCGCGCCGTAAAGCAACAAGGTCGGGCATGTGATCGCGCCCCATGTCGCCTCGATGAAGTCATCGGCTACGTCTTCGACGCCCCAGACATTCAAATGCGGATCGAACTTCCAACTATACGTGCCGTCTTCGTTACGGTTCACACCGTGGATAGTCAGATGCCGGGCCTGTTCCTCGGTCAGATAAGAGTTTTCCTCGATCATCCGCGCAAAGGCGGCTTCGATGCTCTCATATTTGCGCGGAGAACGTCCGGCGGCTTTGCGCTTCTTCTCAATCCATTCTGCGACGCGCTCTGGATAGGGCACTGCGCGCTGCTTTTCCTTCCATTCTGGCGATGGTCCAAGACCCTCTATCGCGACCAGTTTGGTGACCGTTTCAGGGAACATACCGGTGTAGCGCAGCGCCACATTGCCGCCCATTGAATGCGACACCATCCGCACCGGGCCAACGCCCAATTGGTGGATCAATTGCGCAAGGTCATAGACCATATCGCCAGCGGAATAATTGCCGTCAGACACCCAATCGCTGTTGCCATGCCCGCGGTGATCCATTGCGATGACGTGATAATCTTCGCTCAGCGCCTCTGCCGTCCAATCCCAGCTGCGCGCATGATCGCGCCCGCCGTGAACGAGCACGAGCGGCGGCTTTCCTCTGCCCCCCCAATCTTCGTAATTGAGGCGTAGGCGCTGTGATATGAAAGTCTGCGAAGTCGGTCCGGCGGTTGTCATGGGCGCCAGCTTTGCCGCGAAGTCGCGCAGCCCGCAAGGTTACCGTTCTTTGGTGGCCGAAAAAGTCAGCGCCGGGTTCTTCTCAACCTGATAATTCACGTCCCACGGGCTCTTGGCCATAAACACCAAATCACCGTCGCGGTCGCGCGCTAGGTTCGCGCGGTTGAACCCTTCAAATTCGTCCAGCGCGGTTTGATCGCCCTTTACCCAACGCGCCGTGGCGAAAGGCGATGCCTCAAGACCGGCCTCAACCTTATATTCCGCCGACAGACGCGAGATAAGCACTTCGAGCTGAAGCTGGCCGACAACGCCGACAATATGCTGCGCGCCAAGCTCTGGATAGAACACCTGAATGACGCCTTCTTCGGACAGATCATCCAGCGCCTTGCGGAGCTGTTTCGTCTTGGTCGGGTCTTTGAGCTGAACCCGCCGCAGGATTTCGGGCGCAAAATTGGGCAAGCCCGTAAAGCGCACCTCATCCTTTTCGGACAAAGTATCGCCCACTCGCAAAGTGCCGTGATTGGGAATGCCGATAATATCACCAGCCTCGGCCGTGTCCGCGATCTCGCGGTCCTGAGCAAAGAACAGGATCGGCGAATGGATCGCGATGGGTTTGCCAAGGCCCGATGGCGTCAGTTTCATGCCGCGTTTAAACGTGCCCGACACCTGACGCATGAACGCGATGCGGTCCCGGTGATTGGGGTCCATATTCGCCTGAACCTTGAAGATAAATCCGGTCACTTCGTCATAATCAGGCGCGATTTGCGTATCACCAGCGGGCTGCGCGCGCGGCGGCGGGGCGATTTTGGCGATGGCTTCGATCAGCTCGGTAACGCCGAAACTCTTCAGCGCCGATCCAAAGAATACCGGCGTTAAATCGCCGCTTCGATAAGCTTCTAAATCAAATTCGGGATAGCCAACCCGCGCCAGTTCGGCCTCTTCGGCGAATTCTTCGGGAATTTCTGGATCGCTGTCGCGCTTACCCAGAAACTCTTTCGACGCGCCTTCTGGGCGGCTGACTTCGCCGGTCGCAAAATCCAAAATCCCCCGGAATTGCCCGCCCATGCCAATCGGCCACATTTGCGGGCTGACGTCGAGTGCGAGCATGTCGGCAACCTCGTCCAGCGTCTCAAACGGGTCGCGCCCTTCGCGGTCGACCTTGTTGACAAAGGTGATGATCGGCACATTGCGCAGGCGGCAAACCTCGAACAATTTGCGCGTCTGCGGCTCAATCCCCTTGGCCGCGTCGATCACCATCACGGCGCTGTCGACAGCGGTTAGGGTGCGGTAGGTGTCTTCTGAGAAATCCTCGTGTCCCGGCGTGTCGAGCAAGTTGAAAGTCACACCTTCCCGCTCAAACGTCATCACGGACGAGGTGACAGAGATGCCGCGCTGCTGCTCAATCTTCATCCAGTCCGACCGCGCCCGCCGCGCCGCGCCGCGCGCCTTCACTTGGCCAGCGAGGTGGATCGCACCGCCTTGCAGCAGCAGTTTTTCCGTCAGCGTGGTTTTACCCGCATCCGGGTGCGAGATGATTGCGAATGTGCGGCGAGAATTGGGTGTATTGGACATAATTATCTAATTTTCAGCTGATCGCAGTTGGTGTTCAAAACATCTTCGGTGGCTGCGCCTTGGACGAAATCATGGAACAACAACAAAGCACCCAAGCCTGCGACAAGAAAGTATGCAGAGCGGTGATCCGACCAAATCGCCAGCAAAGCAAAAACCAGAAATACCGCGGCCCCGGTGGTCACGAGGAAGAATGGCCCACGCACAGGCACGCTGCAATCAGAGATGAGTTGGAACCCCGTCGCGCCGAGTGCAAAACCAAAGCCTATCAAAGCGGCGATTGCCAAAAAAAGAGAAACTGACAGCCGCACAATCAACCGCGCAGTTCCGCCCCCTGTTTCGCCGCCGCTGCAATCACCTTGTCGGCAATCGCTTTCAGATCAGCATCCTTATAGCTTTTATCCTGCGGTTGCAGTGTCACTTCGATCGCCAGCGATTTTTGACCCTCGGGCACACCTTCGCCGGTGAATAGATCGAACACACTTGCATCGACGATATTCACCTTATCCGCGCCCTTTACCGCACGAACGAGATCGCCTGCCGGGAGCGTGTCTGGGACGAGGAATGCGAAATCACGCGTAACCGCCTGCAAGGCCGGGGGCGTGAAACTTGGGCGAGCAAAACTAACTGCGCCTTTCGAAGCTTTCTTCGCCGGGATCGCATCGAGATGGATGCCCAAAGCCGCCACCGGAACGCCGATTCCAAAGGTCTTTAGCAAGCTAGGGTGAACCATCCCGAAACTGGCGATTTGGTTCTTTGGCCCCAATCGCAATGTCGCCGATTGACCGGGGTGATAGACATCACCGGCATCGCCCATAACCTGCAATTTGCCGACCGGCGCTCCCGCCGCTTCGAGCAGGTTCAGGCACATCGCCTTGGCATCAAATGCATCAAAACTTGGCGCCTTGCCGTTCTGCCAAGACCGAGGAGCGGCATCGCCCGCCATGATTGCCACTAATGCGGGATATTCCCCGTCTGCCAAATAGCGGCGCCCAATTTCAAACAGGCTCACACTTGCTGCACCCCGGTCAAAACTGCGCCGCGCCGCTGATAGTAATCCGGGGAGCAAGGAAGGCCGCATGACCTTCAAGTCTTCGCTGATCGGATTGTCGAGCGTCCAATGTCCGCCGCCAACCGCATCGGCTTCTTCTTGCGAGATGAACGACCATGTGATCGCCTCGTTAAGCCCGCTGCCCGCTGCTGCGCGGCGCAATTTGCGTTCCAGCTTTTGTTCTGGCGTGGCCGTAGGACGTGCGACGCCCTCCGCGCGCGGCAGAGCGACGCTTTCGACCGCATCAAGACCGTGAATGCGCACGACTTCTTCGACGAGATCCGCAGGCCCCTCTATATCGTTGCGGCGCAGTGGGCAGGTGACTTTCCCGTTTTCTGGCCAGTCCCCCGCCACGACAAAATCAAGGCTTTCGAGAATGCGTTTCTGCTCTTCGGCAGGCACATCGACCCCGCCAAGGCGCGCCGTCAGACCGGTGTCAAACTGCACCACTTTGGCTTCGCTCGGCGGTGCGCCCGCATGGACGTCTTCGCTCGCAGTGCCGCCCGCCAGTTCAACGATAAGCCCCGTGAGCAAATCCAGACCGTCTTGCAAAAACGCCGGATCAACGCCGCGTTCAAACCGTGTCCGCGCATCGGAGGCAAGGCCAAGTGTTCGCCCCGTCACACCAATCCGGGCCGGGTGGAAATAGGCAATTTCAAGCAGAACGTCGGTCGTATCATCGGAAACACCCGAATCCTCGCCGCCCATAATTCCGGCAATATCGTGAACCTGCACGTCATCGGCAATCACGACCATGCTGCTATCCAGCGTATAGGTCTTCTCATTCAGCGCGAGCACTTGCTCGCCATCTTTGGCGCGCCGGGCGACGACCGCGCCGGACAATTTGGCGAGGTCATAGACATGCGCCGGACGGCCAAAGCCGAGCATCAGATAATTGGTCAGATCGACCAGCAATGAAATTGGGCGCTGTCCCGCACTGGTCAACCGTTGCTGCATCCAATCGGGCGACGGGCCGTTTTTGACGCCTGTTATGACGCGGCCATAGAATGCTGGGCACCCTTCTGTGTCATCGGTGCGAATGTCGACGGGGCAAGCGCCGCTCGCCTCAAACGCCGGGAAGGCGATGGGTTTCAGCGTCCCCAAACCTGCCGCCGCCAGATCGCGCGCGATACCGTAAACCCCCATACAATCGGGGCGGTTCGGCGTGATCGCAACGTCAATAATTGGCGAGGAACCGTGATAATCGGCAAAGCTGCGACCGACCGGCGCGTCACCGGGCAGTTCAATAATGCCGTCATGCTCATCGCCCAATTCCAATTCCCGGACAGAGCACATCATGCCATTGCTCTCGACCCCGCGAATGGCGCTTTTGCGAAGCTCCATTCCGTTGGACGGCACAATAGCACCCGGTTGGCCCAGCACGCCCATCATCCCAGCGCGCGCATTGGGCGCGCCGCAGACGACCTGCAGCGGATCGCCCGCGCCCGTGTCCACGGTCAGCACTTGCAGCTTGTCCGCATCGGGATGTTTGGCCGCAGTCAGCACTTTTGCGACGGTGAAGCCCGCGAGCCGCTCGGCTGGGTCCTCGACGCCCTCAACCTCAAGTCCGATCGCGTTCAGGCAATCGGTGATCTCAGACAAAGTCGCGTCTGTCTCAAGGTGATCTTTGAGCCATGTGATGGAGAACTTCATGCGCGCGCTCCTACACCAGCGGAAAGCGTCGGCTGATCATAGGGCGAGAAGCCGTAATGCGAGAGCCAGCGCGGGTCGCCGTCAAAGAAAGCCCGCAGATCGTTCATCCCATATTTCAGCATCGCAATCCGGTCGATGCCGAGGCCAAAGGCAAAGCCCTGATATTCATCCGGATCAACGCCCGCAAATTCGAGCACACGGCGATTGACCATCCCGCTGCCGCCCAGCTCCATCCAATCATGGCCCGGCGCATCGCCGTGCCCGCCAACAACGCGGCGGTCGCCTTCATTGGCATAGCCCACGTCAAATTCGACGCTGGGTTCGGTGAAGGGGAAGTAGGATGGGCGCAGGCGCAAGGTGATATCTTCGCGCTCAAAGAAAGCCTTGAAGAACGTTTCCAGCGTCCATTTGAGGTGGCCGAGATGGATGTCGCGGTCGATCACCAACCCCTCCACCTGGTGGAACATCGGCGTATGGGTCGCATCACTGTCAGATCGGTAAACCCGGCCCGGTGCGATGATGCGGATCGGAGCGCCCTGCTCCTTCATGCTGCGGATTTGCACAGGAGAGGTGTGGGTTCTCAATAGCATTTTTTTGGGGCCTACCGCTTCGCTACTTGAGGCCCGATTTTTTGGGTCTACCGCTTCGCTACTTGAGGCCTGATTTTTCTGGCCTATCGCTTCACTACTTGAGGCCGGGTTGCCACCATCAGCCGCAGCATCAGGAAAATAGAACGTGTCGTGCATCGCGCGCGCCGGATGGCTTTCATCCATGTTGAGCGCGGTGAAATTGTGCCAGTCATCCTCAATCTCTGGGCCAGTAGCGACGGCAAAACCGAGATCGGCGAAAATCTCCGCCAATTCATCCATCACTTGGCTGACCGGGTGGACCGAACCGCTGGGCATTTCTGGCGCAGGCAGCGTCAGATCAATCGTTTCGCTGGCCAATTGCGCTTCGAGCGCGGCGCTTTCCAATTGCGCTTTCTTGGCATCAATCGCACTGGCCACTTCGCCGCGCATTGCTTGGATCGCGGGGGCCGCTTCTTTGCGCTCATCGGGGCTCATGCCGCCCAAGGTCTTCAGCGCAAGGCTCACCCAGCCTTTCTTGCCGAGGGCCGAAACGCGCTGCTCCTCCAACGCCTCCAACGATGCGGCTGATGCGATTGCGTCCAGCGTAACTTGTTTTTGGGATGTCAGTTCGGTCATGATTTGCCTGCTTGGGGCCTAGCTTAAGTAAGCGGGTCCGCTAGCGTCAATTGCGCCCACTTGCAAAGCCGCAATCTGCGCGGCGATATTGCGACCAATATTAGCCGGTCAGGTTTTGCCAGCCGACGGGTCATGCAAGCCCTGCACCGCCTCGCCCGCGACCGCCATCCGAGCGCGCGCCGCAGCGACCAGGAACGGCTTATCAAGTTTGGCGTAAGCGGTCGGCGCCATTCCCATGAAGCGTTTGAAATCACGCACGAAATGCGCTTGATCGTGATATTGATAATCAAGCGTGCTGAGCCATTTAAGCGAAGGATCAAGCATGAATTGTGCAAGGCTGCGCAGGAAACGCTGACGCCGCATCAGCAATTTGGGCGTGAAGCCAAAGGCGCGTTTCGACAAACGTTCCAGCGAACGGACATTCATTCCAACCCGGTCTGCAAGATCGCCGACCGTTGCAAGTTCAGGATCAACCAAAGCAGCGTTGATCCGGGTGATCGCGTCGATCCCGCGAGTGCTAGCGGGAAGATTGGCTGCAATCGCGGCCATGTGACTTTCGATGATCTCCAGCTCTTCGGCAAAGCCCGCACCGCCCGACTCCATTACCTCAGAAAGCGCGCTCGCAAGCGGCCGGAGCGCCGCAAATGCAGCATCTTTATGCCCGTCTGCCGTGCGGTCTGCATAATCGCTTGCCGGGGCGTCAATCAGCGCCGCCCAACCAAGCGGCATCAATCCGATCCCCCAGCTTCGCCCTGACGTAATGCGAAATCGGTTTGCTTTGCTGGTCGGTCCCGTCGCCGAAAAAGCCGGCGAAATTCTCAGCGGCTCCTCGCCAATCGCCGACCGCGCCCATCCCTGCGGCATGAAACGCAGATTGGGCCATTCGGGATGGAGGTAATCTTCCAGCACCGGCTCAGACGGCGAGGCGACAGCTTGGGTGCAATAATAGGTCGTCACAAAGGGCGTGAGCTCTACGCTGGGAAGCGCAAAGCGGACTGTGATCGCATTCCCTGTCTCAGCATGCATCGCGCGCTAACCGAATTCCTGATTATTGGGCCGAATGGCCAGACACTTAAGTCTAAGGAAGCGTGCAGGAAACTGCAAATTTCAACCGCCCTATTCGGCCCGCAACCTATAGTTCTTCAAAGCGAACCGGCTCATCCAAGGTCTGGGCCGCGCTGCCCCAAACCCGTGCCCGTGCCTCCATAAAGGACGCCAAAATTGGGTGATCGAGCGCCGCATATTTGCTCGGCGTCATCGTCATGAATTGGGTGAATTCACGCGTGAATTGTGCCTGATCGTGATACTCACCATCCATTGCTTCGGTCCAGCGCGCGCCTTGGTGCAGCATGAAACTTGTCAGGCTGCGCATAAACCGTTGCCGCCGCAGCAGCAGTTTGGGCGAAAACCCGAAATAGCGATGGCACATCCGTTCAAGCGTCCGGATGCTCATCCCGCATTCTGCGGCCAGATCACCCACCACAATATGCTCCCCGCCAACCAATGCGGTGTGGATTCGCGTGATTTTGTTCTCGTCGCGATTGGGCTGCATCAGCCGCTCAAGAGTTTCGGTCAAGAACGCCAATTGTTCCTCAGTAGAAACCGAGGGATCGCATAGCACCTCAGACAGGCAATCGAATTTCTCAAAGACCGGATGCGACGCCCCATCACAAACAGTGTTGGTCAAATCCCGTGCATCAGCATCAACAAACCGCGCCCACCCAAGCGGCAGAAACCCAATGCCCCACATCCGCGTCGTGCCAAGCTCAAATTCGCAAGGCAGTGAGCTTGGTCCGGTTGCGTTGAAACGCGCATTTTCGACCAAAGATTCGCCGATCTTTGCGCGCGGGGCCGTATTACCAAAGAAGCGGATATTGCCCCATTCTGGTTGCAGAAAATCGTGGAGCGTGCCCCCTTCTTCGCAATCAAGAGCGAGTTGATAGAAGGTCGTAAAGCAGCCGTTGAATTGCGGAGGCGGCGTGTAAAAGCGGCTGCGCACCGAATAATGCGCCTCTTCATTCACCGAATGATTTTCAGCTTTGACGCTGAATGTGCCTGACTCGTTCCCCATCGGCAATGTGTGGCGGAAATGGCGAAGACATACAAGGATCGTGGCGAGTTCTTACAAAAGTGACAGGGGCCAAGCGAAAGCACAAAAGCAAAGGGCCCCGGCACGGTTTCCCATGCCAAGGCCCCTTTGATTTGATGTCATATCAGCGGCGCCGCGCTGTAGGAAAGCGCAAATGCACCGGCATTTGACCGGCGTTTGACCGCCGTTTGAATTACGCTGGAAGCGCAGCTTTCGCCTGAGCGATAACCGTTTTGAAAGCAGCGCTTTCATTCATGGCAAGATCAGCCATGACCTTACGATCAAGCTCAATCCCGGCCAGCTTCACACCGTGCATGAATTGCGAATAGGTCAGACCTTCTTCGCGCACAGCAGCGTTGATCCGTTGAATCCACAGAGCGCGGAAGTTGCGCTTATTGATCCGGCGATCGCGATACGCATATTGACCGGCCTTTTCGACCGCTTGGCGCGCAATGCGAATGGTGTTTTTACGGCGACCGCGAAAGCCCTTGGCTTGTTCGAGTAACCGTTTGTGTTTCTGGCGCGTGGTGACGCCGCGTTTAATGCGAGGCATATTCGTAAATCCTTCGTTCTACTTCGGGTGCCTAGCCTGCCCTCGCCCCCGCCCTTCCGCCCTTGAGGATACAATTCCGGGTGGAAGGGCGGGGGCGAGGGTAGGCTAGGCCGTTCAAATCATGAAAGCCCGTAAGGCGCCCATTGTTTGATCGTCCGAGCATCGGGATCCGAGGCAACAGACGTGCCGCGGTTTTGGCGGATATACTTCGCATTGTGGCTCATCAAACGGTGACGCTTACCAGCGACGCCGTGCTTGACCTTGCCAGTTGCGGTGATTTTGAAGCGTTTCTTCACACCGCTTTTGGTCTTTAGCTTAGGCATTTTCATCTCCTTATCAGGGACACATTGGACCAGCCCTGGCAGCCTTTATCGCCAGGCCGGACTCGAAACTTACGCGTCGTTGAAGGACGCGCACATACCGATTTCGCTGTGCTTTGCAAGCGATGTTGTCGGTTTCCGGCGCGTGTTTTGGTCTGATATCCTCGGGCCTTGCGGCCCTGCGGGCGGCCGGTCGGCCTTGCGGATCGCTGTGCGATCCGAGTTTTGCGAATCGCGCCTGCTGTTCTCCTGCCCTGTCCGGCCCAGCCCCGCTCAGACCCGCCCGGCCTGACACACCTGACACACTGTCTAGGGGGAGAAAACATCTCTGCGCCGCCAGTCTGCTCAGCGCCGCCATTTGCCGCGATCAGCAAGTCGTCCCAAAACAGCGAAGAAAAGGCGGCAAACATGGCGGGTTTTATGGCGAATCGCCGCCGTGTAGGAAAATGAAATGCCCGCGCTCAAAGCGGCCCTCTCAGCATTCAGCGGCCCGTAAAACACGCCCGCCCGGTTTCCTTCAGCCACTCGGCAAAATTTCCGCTGGCAATGGCCTCTGCCCCCGGCGGCAGGTCGGCGGTCCAGATGTAAGCATCCGCCTGTGTGTCGCCGTACCCGTCCCAGCCATCGACGCTGATCGCTTGCCGGGTGTAATCCGCCCCTTCAAACGCATCGACCGCCGCAATATCGACCTCAGATGCCTCATGGATGGCGCCGTGAATGACGGCCGAATACCGCGCCTGTGTCAGAATTAAAGCCGGGTGCCAGCCCGTATCCGTAGGGATCGCATAAAGCGCGCCCTGCACCGTCGCAGGCGCGCCCAGTCCAAGCCCGCGCAGAAACGGCCAATCGCCGCCATCAGGGCCGAGCCCTTCTTGCAGGACGCCGTAGAAGAAGAGGTGATTGGGCATCGCAGCCATTGTTAGCCCATCGCCTCCAGCGCTTCTTCCAATCGCGCCGGTTCGCCCAGCGCCAGCACGCTGCCATCAGAATTGGCGTCCAGCGGGTTCCCCTGCCAATCGCTCATCAAGCCGCCCGCGCCCTCTACAATGGGGACCAAGGCGGCGTAATCATACAGTTTCAGCCCCGCCTCGCAGACGACATCCAAATGGCCGCCCGCCAACAGGCCGTAATTGTAGCAATCGCCGCCCCATACCACGATCTGCGATGTCCGCGCGGCCAGCGACATGAACGCGCCCGCTTGATCATCGGTGAAATATTGCGGACCAGAAGAGGCGATAGTGGCGTCGGACAGCTCCTTACATGCGCGTGTGCGCACGGGTTTGCCGTTAAACGTCGTGCCCTCCCCAATTTGCCCGACCCACCGTTCACCCGCAATCGGTTGGTCAATCACGCCCAGCACCGGCCAGCCGTCCTGCATAAGCGATATGAGTGTGCCGAAAATCGGACGCCCGGCCATGAAACTGATCGTGCCATCAATCGGGTCGAGCACCCATTGCCGCCCGGCCCCTTCGTTGCGCGTGCCGTATTCCTCGCCAATGATCCCGTCATCCGGGCGGCATTCTTCGATGATTGCGCGCATTGCCGCCTCTGCGGCGCGATCTGCCTGTGTCACGGGCGATTTGTCCGCCTTGCGTTCCTGCGTCCAATCACCGCGGAAAAACGGGCGGATGGCGGCGCCTGCGGCATCGGCAAGGCGGCTTGCAAGAGCCATGTCAGCAGGTGTCATTCCGGGGTTCTTTCTGGCCCAAGAGCCGTTTGATTTTCCGGCCCTCAGGCCTTTTGGGATCAAAGCGCAATTTTGTCGGTTTAGACCTAGTCCCTGCGCAAATAACCCGCCACTCAATTTGCAATACAGATGACAGAATGCCGCCAATAGGGCAGAATTGGAACTATGGGTCACAACACCGGAAAACCGGGCAACAAAAAAGATTTCACAGGCACCGCAGTGTTCCGTTCGGCAACCGGCTCGACGGAAGACGGCGTTCCGCTCGCGCTGAATCGTCAAGCGGATCCGCGCATTCGGCCATGGGCCGCGCGCGCGATGGTCGCCTATGCGTATGAGCGCGAAAACACCATGATCTATGGCCAATTGTGCAATGACAGCGCCTATCTGCGCTGCGCCGTGGGCGTTGATTGGACGGCGGGCACGGCGGATGGCCCGATGGAATTGCGGGATGAGACATTCCTTTGCGGTCAACATTCCGCCGTTATGCCGCTGCGCTATAGTGGCGGGATCAAAGTGGCGGGATTGATGTTGAGGCCGGGCGCGCTGCGCGCTTTGTTCGGCGTGAATGACGCAAAGATGCTAAACCGGATCACCCGGATTGACGCCGCCGGAATTCCCGACCGCGAAATCACCGGCCTGTTCAATCTCGATCTAGAGCCTCCGGAATGGCTAGAGGCGATCGAAGGGTGGCTGGCGGATTATGTGACGCGCAAGGGTATCGCCCCGCCAGAGCCGTTGTCGCAAGCATTAGAATTGCAGGCCTTTGTCGATCCCAACCGGTTGCTCAGCGAATTTGCCGAAGAACAAGGCGTGTCGCCGCGCACGGTGGAACGCGTGGCCAAGCGTGATTTCGGCCTGACCCCCAAACAGATCATGCGCCGCGCACGGATTTTGGATTTGGCCGCACAATTATGCGGGGTTGCCGATGATGCGGAAGAAGATGATTTCTTGCTCCGCTTCTTCGATCAGGCGCATCAGATCCGCGAATTTCACACATTCTTCGCAATGACGCCGGGCGAGTTTCAGACCAAGCGGTCCGAATTGCTAACCCTTAGCCTGGAAATCAGACAGGCGCGGCGATTGGAATTGCTGGACCGGATTCGGCCCGGCGCGATCAGGCCGTGGATGCGCCGCACCCTGTTGGATGCGGCGGAATAGGCAAAGCGGCCGGAGCCTATGGCTTAATCGAACAGGCTGGAAACCGAGCTTTCATCGGCAATCCGGCGAATCGCTTCGCCCACGAGCGGCGCCATCGTCAGGATGCGAATACGGTCAGATTTTTCCGCCGCTTCTGTCGGGCGGATCGAATCCGAGATAACGAGTTCTGTCAGTTTTGAACCGTTGATCCGCGCCACAGCGCCGCCCGAAAGAACCCCGTGGGTGATGTAAGCGGCAACCGATTTCGCGCCATTGGCCAGCAAAGCCTCCGCCGCGTTGCAGAGCGTGCCGCCGGAATCGACAATATCGTCAATCATCACACAGTGCCGGCCTTCGACCTCGCCGATGATATTCATAACTTCGCTTTCGCCCGGACGATCGCGGCGTTTATCGACGATGGCGAGCGGAGCGTTGTCGAGCCGTTTGGCCAGCGCGCGGGCGCGGACCACGCCGCCGACATCGGGGCTGACGACCATCAAATCTTGATCGCCGTAGCGCGCCTGAATATCGGCGGCCATTACCGGCGCCGCGTAAAGATTGTCGGTCGGAATATCGAAGAAACCTTGAATCTGCCCCGCATGCAAATCCACCGCCAGCACCCGGTCTGCGCCCGCCTCTGTCATAAGGTTCGCGACCAGTTTAGCCGAAATTGGCGTACGCGGGCCGGGTTTCCGGTCCTGCCGCGCATAGCCGAAATAGGGCACAACCGCCGTAATCCGCTTCGCCGAAGCACGCCGAAGCGCGTCGATACAGATCAGCAATTCCATCAGATTATCATTCGCCGGAAAACCGGTTGGTTGCACGATAAACACGTCTTCGCCGCGCACGTTTTCGTGAATTTCGACGAAGATTTCATCATCAGCAAACCGGCGCACACTTGCATCGGTTAGCGGGATTTCAAGATAGGCCGCAATTGCGCGCGCAAGCGGCAGATTTGAATTGCCCGACATGATCTTCATGGATGCGTTACCCCAGTTCTTAATCTCTCGCTTGAGAGCAGTGCCCCCGGACTAACCTAGCGGCATGGAAACGCAACAGAGGGCGGTGGGGTTTTCGACGGGTGAGAACACAGCCATCACCGAATCGCAGGAACTATCCTGCGAAGCCGGCGCGGGTCGCATCTTTACTCGTTGCCCCAATCTAAATCGGAGAAGACAAATTCTCCCGTTGAGCAAATGATGTTCAATTCAGCAGAATCGCCCAAGTCCAGCGTTGGCGAGCCTTCAACGTCATCAATGCGAAAGTTGATTTCGGATTCGCCTGAGATAAAGATCTCAAAGGTTAGTTCATCAGAAAGATTGACCGCACCCAGATTAACCGGCTCAAGCTTTGTTCCATCTTGCGTGATTTCCAGCCTCGCCAGCGCATAGTCCAAATCGTGCCTGGAAATGAGCTTGATGACGAACATGTTCTGCCCATCCATGCTTCTCAAATACACTTGTGCGAGAGGCGCATACCGCTCTGACTCGCGGAATTCTAATGGTTTTATCCGGCCGCGGACGAAGAAATTTTCCGTTTGTACATCTTGCTCAATTGCTGAAAATCTATCGGACGGGGTGTCACAACCGTATGTCAGCGGTGCAGCAAGCAAAGGTCCGGGCACGGTCGTTGCAATCAATGCAAATAACCCAATCATCCTGGCTTTCATATCAGTCCACTCCCTTGGTTCGACAATTCGAACAGATCGGATCACCCCGGCAAATCGCCCTATCCGGTGCTCGCCCTTAATCCACCGCGCGTTCTTTTTTTCGAGTGCGAGGGCCGCCGCTTCTAGAACGAACCTCGCGCTCTCACACTAATCAACCAATCCGGTGCTCGCCTTTGATCCACCGCACTGTCCCTGAACTCGCGCGCATCACTACGCTGTCGGTGGTCATGATCGTCCCGCCGGTCGCTGTCCGCTTGCGTTTCACACCATCCAGCAGCGATCCTGACGTCACGCCGGTCGCGGCGAAAATGCAGTCGCCCTTGGCCAGCTCTTCGAGCTTATAAATACGGTTGAGGTCGGTGATGCCCCATTTCTTCGCCCGCGCTTTTTCGTCGTCATTGCGGAACACGAGGCGTCCGTTAAATTGGCCGCCAACACAGCGCAAAGCCGCCGCCGCCAGCACGCCTTCGGGGGCGCCGCCTTGGCCCATATACATGTCGATATTGGTGTCAGGATCGGTCACCGCGATCACGCCAGCAACATCGCCGTCACCGATCAGAACCACACCGCAGCCCAATTCGCGCAATTCGGTAATCATCGCCGAATGGCGCGGCCGGTCGAGGACGCAGACGACGATCTCGGACGGTTTCACGCCCTTCGCCTTAGCCACCGCCGTCACATTTTCGGTTGGCGTTTTGGCAAGATCGATAATGTCATCAGGCAGGCCCGGTCCAACCGCCAGCTTGTCCATATAAACATCCGGCGCGTTCAGCAGGCAGCCTTCTTCTGCCGCAGCCAGCACGGCCAGAGCGTTCGGCCCGGCTTTTGCGGTGATGGTCGTCCCTTCCAATGGGTCGAGCGCAATGTCGATTTTCGGCCCCTTGCCCGGTGCGCCGCCGACTTTCTCGCCAATATACAGCATTGGCGCTTCGTCGCGTTCGCCTTCGCCGATTACGACGGTGCCATCCATGTATAGATCATCAAAGGCTCGGCGCATCGCCTCTACGGCGGCGGCATCGGCGGCTTTTTCATCGCCGCGCCCGATCAATTGTGCAGCGGCAACGGCGGCGGCTTCGGTAACGCGCACCATTTCGAGGACCAACATGCGATCAACGGCATTCTGTTTGCCTGTCGCGTTGCGAGTCTCTTTGCCTGCAAGTACATCTGTGTCAGTATGGGTGTTCATGCGAAATTCAGTCCTTTTGCCCTTTGGCTTGCGCCCCGCGCTTAGACAGGAGGAGGCGGACTTGTCGAGCAATGCTGCCCCTCTCTTACGAAAAACACGTGTGTTGTGTCCGGTTTTGGGATCAGCTGCGCTTGCTTTGCTGATCTCACAGCCTGTGGCAGCACAGGATGACGCGGCGGTGACTAATGGCCCGGATGATAGCGCCGCAATTGCCGAAACGCCCGCCGAAACTCAGGCCGAAACGCCGCCGCGCCGCCGCCAGTTCATTGACCTGTCGATCACCGTGCCGCGCGAAGAATCAGATCAATTGTTAGAAGAAGACTGCGAAGAAGAGGCCGACGCCGCGCGCATCGCCAATGAAATCATCGTGTGCCGCCAAATGGGCGAGGCAAGCGACGGATCATGGAACAAAGAGGAATGGGAGCGTGACTATGCCCGCCGCACACAAGGCGGCAGCACCCCGGACACATTCGGCATTGCCAATCATGGCAATTCAATCGGATTTGGTTCGGTCCCGCCGCCCGCTTTGATCATCGATGTGGAGGCGCTGCCCGAAGCGCCAGAGGGTACAGATGCCGACCGGATCGCGCGCGGCCTGCCCCCGCTGGGCCGCGATGCCGAACCGACACCCGAAGAGATCGCCGCGCGCCGCCGCGCCTTGGGGCTGGATGCTCCGCCAATCCCCGAGGAATAGGCCCCATTTCACCGATTCGATCTCTCTTCATACCACTCGCCATTTCAGCGGCTGTTTTTGCCGTACCGCTACACGCGCAGACATCCGAAACCCCGAATGGAACGGCGAATGATAGGCGGTTGGTGATCGACCTTCTCGAAGGGCGCGAACAGGCACAGTTAGACGAGTTTATCGAACAACAATGCCAGCGCGACGTCGATGAAGGGATCATCGCCGGAGAGATCGTGGTCTGCCGCGAACGCAGCGAACCGAGCGACGGGTTTTGGAGCAAAGAAGACTTTGAGCGGCGCTATGCTCAGGTATCGCAGGGCATCAAGCCAGCCGATGTCGATGGAACCGGGCTGCCCAATGGGATGGTGCCGCTCGTGACAATCAGAGGGTGTTTTATCGGGCCATGTCCCGGAGAGCCCGCATTGATAGTTGATGTCGCCCGCTTGCCCGTCGCACCGCCCGGCTCTGATGCAGACCGAATCGCGCGCGGATTGCCGCCGCTGGGTGATGAAGGTGACCTAGGGCGCGGCCCGATCAGCGAAGGCGAGCTGGTCTTGCCCGACGCATCTGGGTGAATGCAGCCAAACAATGCGCGCGGCAGAATGTACAGCACCGCGCTGCATACCAAACCCAAGATACTCGGCCGGTAAGGCCAAACCCGGCCGGTAAGGCCAAACCCGGCTGGTAAAGCCACCCGGCTGGTAAAGCCCTAGTTTGGTAGGATCGGAAGCACCAAAGGATCGCCGGTCAAACTGTCTGATCCGTCGAGCAATTCCAGCGCGCGGCGCACATTCGCCTCTGGCCCTTCATGGGTGACGATGGCGACCAAAACTTCGCCCCCATCCTGTTCGCGGCCCTGTTGGATCAGGCTTTCGATCGACACATCCGCATCGCGCATCGCGGCGGTGATTTCGGCAAGAACACCGGGGCGATCATTGACGGTAAAGCGCAAATAAGCGCGTTCCAGCCGCTGACCCGGATCGGCCGGCGGCAAAGGCGCGAGTTGAGCCACGGGAACCGAAAACGGCGCGCCGACTTCTGATCGGGCAATATCGATAAGGTCAGCAACGACGGCGCTGGCGGTCGGGCCATCGCCGGCTCCGGCCCCTTGGAACAGCAAGCGGCCAGAAAAATTGCCCTCTGCCACCACGGCATTGGTTGGGCCGTCAACAGAGGCGAGCGGGTGGCCTTTCGCTACCAAACAAGGGCGCACACGTTGAAGGAGGCGCGGGCCGCCTATTTCGTCCTGCACATCGGCCTCTGCGATCAAGCGGATGACAAAACCCAGCGTGTCGGCCTGAGCAATATCGGCGGCGCGCACGGGGACGATGCCGCTGACTTGGACCGCATCGAAATCCACTTTTGCGCCGAAACCAATCGCGGCGAGGATCGCGAGCTTATGCGCGGCATCAATCCCTTCGATATCGAAGGTCGGATCAGCCTCTGCGTAACCCAGCTTTTGCGCCCCCGCGAGAGTGTCAGCGAAATCTGCGCCGGTCGCTTCCATTTCCGATAGGATGTAATTGCAGGTGCCGTTGAGAATGCCGTAAACTTTGGTGAGTTCATTGGCGCTGGTGCCTTCGCGCAGACCTTTGACGACCGGGATCCCGCCCGCGACGGCGGCTTCGAATTTGAGCGGCAGATGCGATGCCTCAGCCTGCTCAGCCAAAGCCAGACCGTGATGCGCAATCATCGCTTTATTCGCGGTGACCAGGCCCTTGCCCCCTGCCAAAGCAGCGCGGGACAAAGCAAGCGCGGGGCCATCGGATCCACCGACCAATTCCAGCACCACATCGACATCATCGCGCGAACCCAGCGCGGTCATGTCATCTTCCCACGCATATCCGGAAATATCGACACCGCGATCCTTGCGGCGTTCGCGCGCGCTAACGGCAACCACTTCGATCGCGCGTCCGGCCCGTGCGGCGATCAAATCGCCATTGGCCGCGAGCAAGCGGATCACGCCGACACCAACCGTGCCCAGCCCAGCGATTGCGATACGTAAGGGCGGATTGATGCCCGAATTGGTAGTGGTCAAGAAAACGCTCCGAAATGCCGCCCCAGACGCTCTGGGGATTTTCCGCAGCGCTGACGGCGCAGCCGCTCTGCGTCAAGCGGCGATTGGCGTAAATACAGCCAAGAATGCGGTTTACGGCGTTTCGGTAATCGCCCGCGCACAGGGGCCAAGCTGCTCGATCACAAAAGCGTAATCGGTTGCCGCCAATCGCCGCCCTGCCGGATCGCGGGCCAGATTGGCACCGCTAGGTAGGGCGCCGGGCAAAGCGCAAGCGAGCCGGTACCACCGCAATGTGTCCCGCGCAGGCGGGCGGGCCGCCGAATCGATGATCTCGCCCCATGACACGCCCCAAACAGGGCGCTGACCGGGACGGCGCAGCACAGTGAGAGACACGGGCGAACGGTCCTGCGTTTCCAAGAAAATCTGCGTTTCCGATTCGCCCGTCAATGTGCCGGGCACCGCCAATGCATCGCGAATGCCCGTGATGACAGGCGGCGGATCGCGCGAAACAAGCGCGGTCAGAATCGGACGGATGCGCGCCTCTAGCGCGGGCGAATAATCGAGCTGTGCATGTTTCCCGGTTAGCTGAATCGAACCGCGCTGACCCGGCACCGCATCCGCGAACAGCAACATGACGCGGTCTTTCAGCTTGTCGGGTTTTCCCCGTTCATTGAGGGGTACATCGACCAAATAGACCAGCGATTCGCCCACCGCAGTTGAACCCGACAGCAGCGCCTGAGTGCGCGCTTCGATATAAAGGCGCGCGAATCCCGGTGCGAGGCCGGGTGCGCGCTCCGCCTCAACGCGGGTTTGGCGGCGAATCTCTGCGCGGATCACCAGATCACTGTTCTCTGCCAAGGTCGTGAGATCGGAAAAGGTGGCCAAATCAGCAGGATTGGCCGCCTGCGCTGGGCCGGCCTGTGCATAAACCGATCCGCTCGTCAGTGGGAGCATTGCTGCGCTGACGCACAGGGCAACTAGTGCCTTGAAACTGTGGGTTAAATTAGTGTTAACGCGCGTCATCGGTTTAAATTCCTGTGTCTCACATCTATGGATAATGTGCCTCTATAGCACCCCGGCATCACCCAAGGACAGGCGCAGTGAATCGATCCTGAACCGTAAAAGCGTTTGATTGCATAGGTGTTGACCGTTAAAGCCATGATCGCTTGCAACGAGGTTGGGGACAAGATCGGTGCAAGCAGAGCCGTTTTGGATGTATCTTTGGAAGAGATGCTAAAGGCGGTTTGTCGGGACTGGAATTCTGGCGAGCGCTCACCGGGTTGACGGGCGTCGTAAGTGAAGATCGAGAACCGGCAGGGAGATACAAGATTCTGGGATTCACGGCCCGGGTCTAAACTCAGCGCTCCGATGCGAATCAGCAGATTCGAGCAGGGCGTCTGGATGCAGACCTGACGTGAGAACTGTGTCGGATGAAAATCCGACACGACAATTGGAGAGAAAGCGACTGGATGTCCTACGCTGACCAACAAATGGGTGGAAACAGGACTGTTTCCATTGTCATAGTGGCACTGATCCATGTGGCAGTCGGGTACTTGCTCATCACTGGCTTGGCCATTTCGGCCGTTAAACAAGCCATTGAGCGGGTTACTACGGTTGACATTGAGGAACCCCCACCCCCCGAAGAGCCGGATGAGCCACCGCCAGAGCAACCTGAAGAGGTGGCTCCGCCGCCTCCTGTTGCTCCGCCGCCGCCCATTCAAATTGCGCCGGCACCGCCGCCAATTCAAACACAACCAACGATCCCGCCGCCGGCACCGCCGGCTCTGGTGATCCCGCCGCCTGCACCGGTTGCTCCCCCGGCGCCGCCCCCACCGCCTTCACAGGCGCGCGGTGCGTCGACCCGGAACGAGCGCCGCTGGGCTCAGCGGATTCAGGACAACTACCCTTCACGCGCTCTGCGTGAAGAAGTTGAAGGCACTGTCGGCGTTCGCGTCACGGTTACCGCAGAAGGCCGGGCAACCGGTTGTTCGGTAACTGCGTCGAGCGGATCGAGCGTTCTCGATCGGGCGGCGTGCAGCGGGATGGAGCGTTATGCGCGTTTCAATCCGGCTCTGAATGATGCGGGTAACCCGACCACGGGTTCCTACTCGACACGGATCACATATCGTTTGAATTGATACAGATTTCACGGCCTGCGGCTCGATAGAGTTGACCCGCAGGCCCTGAGGCACTTTTTTAAGAGGATTACTCGCAATGAACCTTTATCTACTCGCAGCCGCTGCCACTGAAGCGCCTGAAAACAAATTTGGCTTCGTCGAAGCCATGAAAGAAGGCGGCCCCGTCGCTTGGTCGATCCTTGCTGTCATGGTGATCATGTCAGTCGGTTCGTTCTACATCTTGTTCACGAAATATTTCGAGCAAGCCAAGGTTATGCGTCAATATAAGGCTGTTCAATCTGCCTATTGGCGTGCGGCAACTCTGCGCGAAGGCGCAACGAAGCTCGAGAAGAACAGCGCATGGCGTCAGCTCGCTGACGATGCTGTCACCGCTCAGGACCACCACACAAAAATGGAAGGTGCTGGCAACGAGATTCACTTCGTTGAAGAAGAGCTCGCTCACTCACAAGACACGATCAACCAAAGCCTGTCGGGCGGTCTTTCGTTCCTCGCTTCGGTTGGTGCAACGGCACCGTTTATCGGTCTGCTTGGTACGGTGATCGGTATTTACCGCGCACTGATCAACATCGGTATCGCCGGTTCGGCATCGATCGATAAGGTTGCTGGTCCGGTTGGTGAAGCGCTGATCATGACCGCGATTGGTCTGCTCGTTGCTGTGCCTGCTGTGCTTGCCTTTAACTGGCTGCAATCGCGCAACCGCACGATCAACGCTCTGATGACCGATTTCTCAAACAACATCGTTGCTTACATCGGTTCGAACGGCGCGGTTAAGCCTGCTCTCACAGCGGCTCCTGCTGCTAAGGGTGCGAAGCCTGCTGCTAAGCCAGCCCCGGCTGCTAAGAAGTAAGACCTATTGGTCCAGCGGGGGTGCGCATTGCACGCCCCCGCTGGGGCCAGTTGGTTTGCATATTCGAGACAGCGCTGCCTGAGGCACGCTGACTTTAGAAAAAAGCGCTCTTTTGAGCAGATAGGGAATTCACAATGGCGATTTCGATGGGAGGCGGGGAAACCCCCATGTCCGACATCAACACGACGCCGCTCGTGGACGTGATGCTCGTTCTCTTGATCATCTTCCTCATCGCGGTTCCGGTCGCGATTCAGACGATCGAAAAGCTTGAGATACCGGTGTTTGAATCGGTGGAATCAAAAGATAAGGTTGAAAACCTGTCTCTCACCGTCAGCACAACAGATGCTAGCGGACGGAGCGCGGGTGAACCTGGTTTTGAAGGCGCAGCGCGTAATGGCGAGTGCCGCATCTACTTCAACAACATCACGCCGGTTTCTTCGACAGAGCTTTACGACCGGGCATTCAACCGTCTGGACACAATCGTCCAGCGCGCTGGCGGCCCAGAAGCGATCATGGAAGACCCCGATCAGATCCCACAAGTGCATATTCGCGGCGACGTGAACGCACCGTGGCGCTGTGTGGCAGGTACGATTTATAACGTGCAGGCCGCTGGCTATCCGACGGTTGGCTTCATCTCGAATCCGGTTGAACCGGGAATTTAATCAGCTCGCTCAATCCTCGTGAAGACGAGTTTCGGCGAATCTAAGGAGTAACTGATATGGGTATGGCAGGTGGCCAACTCGACGGTGAACCGATGCTGGATATGAACATGACGCCGTTGATCGACGTCCTGCTCGTGCTCCTTATCATGTTCATCATCACCATTCCGGTGGCGACCCACTCAGTCGACATCGATCTTCCGCAAGGCAACCCGCCGCCGCAGGATATTCAAGTCGATCCGGTTAAGAATAAGCTCATTCTGACCTCGACCGACCAGATCCTTTGGAATGGCGAGACGATCAATCAAGGTCAGCTGGTTACGCTGCTCTCTGAAACGACAGGGATGCCGGTTGAGCCGGAACTGCAATTCGAACCAGAAGCGCAAGCGGGCTATGATGTGACAGCAAAAGTGCTGCAGATCATCAAAGTCTCCGGCGTGACTAAGTTCGGCTTTGTCGGCAATGAAAAATACCGGGTGTTCAACTAAGCCAATTCGGCAAATTGCCACCCAGGAAACACTGAAAAACAGGGCGCTACGGGAAACCGCGGCGCCCTTTTTTGTACGCGATCCAGATCAGTTGCATTCCACACATAGGTACGCGTTAGGCAACTCGAATAAAATGTTATACAGTTACCTCACGGTGTTTGCGTCGCCAATTCGCGCAGCACCATCAACAGTGAGGAGAGGTAGTATGTCTTTCGCAATGCCAACCCGTCCCAGCCGTTTTTCGGCCACTTACGATCCAAGGGCGCGGCGCCGTCGCCCTCCCGGACCCGCAAATCCGATGGGCGAAATGAACGTCACCCCCTTTATCGACGTTCTGCTCGTCCTGCTCATCATGATCATCCTCGCCGTGCCGATCAAAGTGCATGAGACATCGGTGGATTTGCCCACTGGCGAAATCTGCCCCACTTGCGTTCTGAGCCCGGTCGAGAACACCGTCTTCATCGACGCCTCCGATCAATTGTTCTGGAACGGCGCGGCGGTAACGCGCGGTCAACTCAGGGCGCAAGTCGCAGCCGCCAGCGCTTTGGACGAAGAACCGCTGCTGCGTTTCGAACCGGCGGCTTTGGCCAGCTACAACGAATCCGCTCACACGATCACGCTAATCAAGGAATCAGGCGCAGAGCGCTTCGCCTTTATCGGCAATGAGCGATATCGCGGACTGGATTGACCTTAGGCGGCGATGCGGGTCAATCCCCCTCTCCCGGCGGATCAATCCGCATCGCCTCGCTAACCAAAGTCTCCGCCTCGATCAGCAATTCATCATCGACCGCCCCCTGAGGGACCGCTTCGCGTCCAATCATTGTCATCACCGGCACGGCCAATGGCGACACCCGGTCCAGCTCCACATGCACCATTTCGCGCTGCGACCGCTCAAGCAAATCCGCGAGCCGTCCAACATCCGTCATCCTCGCGCGCGCATCGGCCCACGCCGCCTCCAGCAGCACATGGTCGGGCTCATATTTCTTGAGCACATCGTAAATCAGATCGGTTGAGAACGTTACCTGTTTGCCAGTCTTGCGCTTGCCCGGATGTTGCCGCTCGACCAGCCCGCTGATCACCGCAACTTCCCTAAAAGCACGGCGCAGCAGGTGCGATTCGGTCACCCAATCGGTGAATTCATCGGTCAGGATATCCGGCGATAGCAGCGGCTTTGGATCATCCACCGGCCTCAGCCCCCACACCGCCAGCGAATAGTCATTGGCCACAAATCCGCCCGGCATCAGGCCGCGGTCTTCCATCCGCCGCGTAATCAGCATCCCCAGCGATTGGTTCGCATTCCACCCTTCGAACGTATAATAGGCGGTGTAATATTTGCCCGCGCGCGGGAAACTTTCGACCAGCAATTCGCCCGGTTTCGGCAAGCGGCTGCGATAATCTTGCACCTCCAACCATTCGCGCACATCATCGGGAAACCGGCCCCAGCCCGCGCGATCATCCAGCATCGCCTGAACCCGCGTCGCAAGATGCGTGGTCAGCGGCAGGCGCAATCCGCCATAAGACGGGATCGTTGCGGATTTCTTGGAAGCGCGCACGATCACATCCATATCCTTCACGCTCTCCACCTCCAGGCTGACCCCGGCAAAGAAGAACGTGTCTCCGGCGGAAAGCTGCGCGGCAAAGCGCTCCTCAACCTTGCCCAGCTTTCGCCCATTCTTGAAACGCACGGTCAGCATTTCAGAATCGACGATGATCCCGGCATTCATTCGGTGGCGCTGCGCCTGTTCAGGGTGGGCGAGGCGCCAGACACCGCTTTTGTCGCGCACAATCCGCTTGAACTTGTCATAGGCCCGCAGCGCATATCCGCCGCTTTCAACAAAGCTCAGCACCCGCGCCAGCGCCGCCTCATCCACCCACGCATAGGCCAATGCGCCGCGCAATTCCGCGAGCAAATCCGCCTCATCAAATGGCGCGGCGCAGGCGCAGGCCATCACATGCTGCGCGAGCACATCGAGCCCGCCCTCGCGGAAGCTTTCGCCGTCGCGCTGCCCCTCATCAACGGCGTCTTTGGCCGCCATCGCCTCCAAAAATTCAAACCGATTGCCGGGCACAAGAATCGCGCGCGAGGGTGTGTCGAGGCGGTGCCCTGCTCGCCCAATTCGCTGCAACAGGCGCGATGAACCCTTGGGCGCGCCCATTTGCACCACCAAATCAATATCGCCCCAATCGACGCCTAGATCGAGGCTGGAGGTGCACACCAATCCGCGCAATTCCCCCGCCGCCATAGCGTCTTCGACCTTGCGCCGCGCCTCTTTGGACAGGCTGCCGTGGTGGACACCGATCGGCAGATTGTCCTCATTCACATTCCACAAACATTGAAAAATGAACTCTGCCAAAAACCGCGTATTGGTGAAGATCAAGGTCGTTCGGTTGGCCTGTATCTTCTCATACAGCTGATCCACGGCCCAGCGTCCCGCATGTCCGCCCCACGGAACGCGCTCTTCTTTAGGCAGCAGGATTTGCAGATCAGGCTCCGCCCCCTCCTCACCCAAGACCAGATCAGCGGCGTGAATTTCGCCGGTCCCGTCCGCTGGCTGGGGCGCAAGCCATTCCTGATAGGCCAGAGGATTGGCGAGCGTCGCGGAAAGAGCCGCGCGCTGCAGATTGGGAGCAAGCGTCTGAAGCCGCGCCAGCGCAAGCGCCAACAAGTCGCCGCGCTTGCCAGTTGCAAAAGCATGGATCTCGTCAATCACCACGCGTTTGAGCCCGCGAAACAGATCGGCGCTCTCAGGATAGGACAGCAGCAGCGACAAAGATTCCGGTGTCGTCAAAAGGATATGCGGCGGCTTGCTGCGTTGACGTTTCTTCCGGTCGGATGACGTATCGCCGCTGCGCGTTTCGACCCGGATCGGCAGGCCAATCTCCTCAATCGGGGTCAGTAAATTGCGCTTTACGTCATGCGCCAACGCCTTGAGCGGTGAGACATAGAGGGTGTGCAATCCGTCATCCGGTTCCGCATCCGCCGAGCTGGAAAAATCGCACAATGTCGGCAGAAACCCCGCCAGCGTCTTACCCGCGCCGGTATCGGCAACCAATAATGCGTGCTTACCCCCGCGCGCTTTGGTGAGCATATCCAGCTGATGCCGCCGCACCCGCCATCCGCGCGCATCGAACCACGCCTGTATTTCTGGCGGAAGGCCGGCGGCCCCGCTCATGCCTCTTCGTAGGCGTCCTCAATTTCGGCGTCGGGCTGCGCCGGTTCGCTTTCGGACAGTTCATCCTCGCTCACACCAAGCAGATCCGCCAGCCGCGATTTTTCGCCATCGGTGAGGTCGGAATAGGACCGCCCTTGCGGAAATTTCTCCGATGTTTCGGTGATCGTGTCGATGATCCCCGGCATACGCTGCATCACGGCGGGCATCATTTCATTCATCGACGCCATGACCTGCGGGTCGGTGTAGATAATGTAGCTCTCGGCTGCGAATTTGCTGCCGATCTCGGTCGCGAAATAGGCGTTCAGGTCCAGCAATTCCTCTTTGGTGAAACGCGTCGCATAGGCCCGCGCAAGGCCCGCGCGGTAGGCCGGCTCCACCTCCACCATCACTTCGCTGATCAGTTCGAAAAACGCGCCATTGATCGCCGCATTGCGCTCTGCCGCGTCGGGGTCGAGCAATGCCATCGCTTCTTCGAGGTTTTTCTCATCAACCTCGCTCAATTCAACAGGGCCGATCCCGGTCAGACCTGACAAGGCGATAGCAGGCGCACCGTCGAAACTGCCCAACATGCCGTCAATCATCGGGGCCATTGTCTCATCCATCACGCGGCCCAAAGTGCCCAGCGGCATCAATTTCGATACGACCTGCATCGCCAACGGAACGCGCAGCTCTTCTTCCTGCGTAAGCGGTTCGGCAGTTCCGAACATATCGCCGAACATGCTGCCAAGCGCCTCTAGCTCTTCGGCGGATAATTCCTCGCTTTGCACATTTTGAGCGGATGCTGGGATTGCGCCAAGGGTCAGGGCGAAACCGCAAGCGGCGGCGAGGAGTGGGCGTTTCATTCTGGCGATCCTTTGAATGGGCCTTGGTGTCTCTATATACGCGGCTGCGGTGCTTTAGTGCCCGACGCTCTCCCCGCGCTCCAGCCCTGACAATTCGAGCTGCTCATCGATCTGCGCGATCAGGCGCGCTAGCCCGTCCTGCGTATCGCTTTCCGCGCGCGCGACCAGCACGTCCTGCGTGTTCGATGCGCGCAGCAGCCACCAGCCGTCTTTCGTGTTCACCCGCACGCCGTCTGTGGCGTTGACCGTTTCGACTGCTGGGCCGGGATTGGTGGTCAGGCGCTCTGTAATCTCTGCCATTGCTGGGAATTTGCGAACCTCGTCCACCTGAAAACGCATTTCCGGCGTGTTGAGCATTTCCGGGATCGCCCCGCGCAGCTGAGTGACCGATTTACCCAGCCGCGCAGACGCCGCAAGCAACCGGACACCGGCATATAAAGCGTCGTCAAAACCGTAATATGTGTCCGCAAAAAACACATGGCCGCTCATCTCACCCGCCAAAGGAGAGCCGGTTTCCTTCATTTTGGACTTAATTAGCGAGTGGCCGGTCTTCCACATAAGCGGCTTTCCGCCGAGCTGTTCGACATGATCAAACAGCGCGCGGCTCGCCTTCACATCCGCAATAACCGTCGCGCCTTGGTATTTTCCGCCCGGGGTTTTGAGGACATCTTCGGCATAGATCATCAGCAGCTGGTCACCCCAGATTACCCGGCCCGTGCCGTCAATCGCGCCGATCCGGTCACCATCCCCATCAAAAGCCACTCCAAAGTCGAGGTTCTTCTCCGCGACTAAGGCCCGCAAGTCCGCCAGATTGGCTTCCACAGTTGGATCAGGGTGGTGATTAGGAAAATGTCCGTCGACCTCAGTAAACAGCAAATGATGCTCACCCGGCAAACGCGCGGCCAAGGCCTCCAGCGCGGGCCCTGCCGACCCATTGCCGGCGTCCCAGCCAACTTTGAGGCCGCTGAGCGCTTCGATGGGAATATCGATCAGGCCTTCGAGCATGCGCTCGACATACTCGCCCATGACGTCGAGCGACGTGACCCGGCCCGCACCGTCGGCAAACATGCCGGATGCTGCCAATTTCCCGAGCTCTTGGATGTCCGCCCCAAAAAACGGGCGGCCCTGAAATACCATCTTGAAGCCGTTATAATTGGGGGGATTGTGGCTGCCAGTTATCTGAATGCCGCCCTGTACATCTTCGCGTGACGCCTCTGCATAATACAGCATCGGGGTTGCGCTCATGCCAATCCGCATCGCGTCGCAGCCGCTAGAATTTAACCCTTCTACCAAGGCATGTTCGAGCATCGGCGAACTGACCCGCCCATCATAGCCGACCGCAACAACCGGAGCCGGCTGATCCTCGCCAATTGCCCGGCGCAGCAAAGTCCCAAAACTGCGCCCAATCGCGCGGGCATCGTCCGCGCCCAGGGTCTCACCGATAATCCCGCGAATATCATATTCTCGCAGGACAGTTGGGTCGAATTGATGGGCCATGGCTTTGTACTATTCCTAAGTTTGGTTTTCAGTCGTCCGACGGCGGAAGATCAACACCGCGATCCGGCAATTCATCGAGCAAGAGATCGCGGGCATCATTGGCCTCATGCACTTTGGCATTCGATCCGCCTTTGTCCGGGTGAACCATCGCGATCAAGCGCTTATGCGCCGCCAATATTTGCTCTCGGCTCGCGCCGTCTTCCACCCTGAGCAGCTTGCGCGCGTTGAAGACGGCTTGGCCGCGCGTTGGCTTTGTCCGCAGCATTTCCCACGGCCATTGGCCCAGCCCCCAACGAAACATCAGGCAAATAACGGCCAGTATGATGGCAAATTTCAACATAGATCAGGCTCGCTCCGCCCCGGGTTTGGATTTGGGTTTGGGTTTGGGTTTGGATTTGGTGAACTCTGGCAGTTTGAGCGCCATCAGCAAAGCGCGAAGTTCCTGCCGCGCCACGAGATGACTGGTGCCCAAATCGCCCAACTGCCCTTTATCAAGCAGGGTCAGGCCAGAGGGAAACAATTCGCGGTAGATCACCCGTTCCGACAGGCCGTGGACGACGCGAAAGCCAACGCGCTTGGCCATTTCTGTCAAAGCGCGTTCGATCCGCGCCATATTGCGCGCCTCGGTGTAACCGGTCCGGTTGCGGACCACGATCCAATCCATTTCAGGCCGGGCATCGCGCAATGTCGCTTTGCTGCGTTTCATCCGGGCCTCCCAGATAAGCTCTGCAAAGAACGACAATTTTTTCACTTTGAAACTTTCGGGATCGACCTGTCCGATCAAATCGAAATCGACGAAACTGTCATTCATCGGCGTGACCAAAGTGTCGGCATTTTCCACCGCGCACCGCGCAATCGGATCATCGCGCCCGGGATTGTCGATGATCAGGAAATCGCAATCCTTCTCCAGCCGGTCAATCGCGACGAGCAATGCTTGTTCGCTGCGCCCTTTGAACACTTCGCAGGCAGGGGTCGGCAATTCGGTGCCCCGGCGCTCCATCGTGCTCAGCCGGTTTTCCATATAGCGATGCGTGGTGCGCTGGCGCGAATCGAGGTCCAGACACGTGACCCGCGCGCCCATATAAGACAGCGCAACCGCGACATGCACCGCCGTAGTGGACTTGCCCGTCCCGCCTTTCTCGTTCGCAAAAACGATCCGGTGAGCAGTTTTGCGAGACATAGTTGCGGCTTTCTGTGTGGGAGTTTGGGTGAACATATATCGGCAGGACGCGTAGCGGCGGGGTATTACGTTTTGATTTGCGCTTTGAGCGCAGCGCTCCAAACGTCTATCGCACCCGCATTGTCTAAACCATCCATTGTCTAGACCAATGTCTAAACCAACGCCTTGAGGCGGCTATTAAGCGAGGGGAAACATCCGTGCAAACAGCGCACACGCTCGATATGTTGAGAAAAGAGGTAGCGAGATTGCGCGCCGATGGATCGACGTTCGGCCTCGTTCCGACAATGGGCGCTTTGCATGAAGGGCATTTGACGCTGGTCCGCCGCGCGCGCGAGGTTTGTGATCACGTTGCCGCGTCGATCTTTGTGAACCCGGCGCAATTTGGCCCAAACGAAGATTTGGACGCCTATCCGCGCCAGTTGGAGGCCGACGCCGCAATGTTGAAGGCGGAAGGGTGCGACTTGCTGTGGGCACCCGATGTGACCGCAATGTATCCCGATGGCTTCGTCACCAATATCTCCGTCAGCGGCGTCAGCGAAGGTCTATGCGGAGCCTCACGCCCCGGACATTTCGACGGGGTCGCAACGGTGGTGTGCAAATTGTTCAATCAGGTGCTGCCCACCCATGCTTTCTTTGGCGAGAAGGATTTTCAGCAACTCGCCGTGATCCGGGCAATGGCGCGCGATCTCGACCTGACACAGCCGCATGTCCATTCGATCATCGGCGTGCCCACGGTGCGCGAGCCTGATGGCCTCGCAATGTCCAGCCGCAATCGGTATTTGTCAGATGCAGACCGGGCCGCCGCTGCGACTTTGCCGCGGGCGATGAAGGCGGCAATCGCGCGGTTTGAGGCAGGCGACGCCGCGGCCCCGGCCCTGGCTGCGCTCGAAAATGAGCTGCTGAGCGCGGGTTTCGTGAGCGTGGATTACGCGGTTTTGGCCGATAGCGCTTCGCTTGTGCCCCTTGCCGCGTTAAAGGGCACGCCAGCGCGCCTGATCGTTGCGGCGCGGATCGGCGGCACCCGTCTGATCGACAATATGGCGGCAGGCTGACCGGCTTTTCCTCAAGGACCACTGAACTTGAAATACCTCTGGGACAATTTTGCCTTCAGCCTGATTTTCACTCTGGCCGCGCTGATCCTTGCCGGTTGGCTGGGTTATTCGGGCGGAGGTCTTTGGGCAGGCGCCTTTTCGATGATCTTCCTCGCCGGGGTATTGGGCGTGATGGAAACCTCGCTCAGCCTCGATAACGCCGTCGTAAATGCCTCTGTGCTCAAAGACATGGACCCCGTGTGGCAACAGCGATTTTTGACCTGGGGCATTTTGATCGCGGTGTTTGGGATGCGGATCGTGTTCCCGGTGCTGATCGTGGCGTTTGCCGCTTGGGTCAGCCCGTGGGAGGCAGTGACCATCGCGATCAGCGACCGCGAATTGTACGAAGAGACGGTGACCAATGCCCATATCGGCATTTCCGGGTTTGGCGGGGTGTTCTTGCTGCTGGTGGGCCTCACATTCTTCTTCGATGATGACCGCGAACATCTTTGGATCGCACCGATTGAACGGCCGCTCGCATGGCTCGCTAAGATCCCGCTCGCCCCTTACCTTTTCACTGCGATTGCGGTGGGCGCACTGTGCTTGATGGTCGAAGGCGCAGACCGCACGACGTTCTTGATCGCGGGCTTTTCCGGCCTTGCGACGTTCTTTGCTGTCGAGTTAATCGGTAAATTTTTGGACGGCGACGTGGATGAGGCAACCGGCCAAGTTGCGCGGTCCGGCGCGGGCGGGTTTATCTATCTCGAATTCCTCGATGCTTCTTTCAGCTTTGACGGGGTGATCGGGGCCTTTGCGATCACCAATGATATTCTGCTGATCGCGCTGGGCCTGGGTATTGGGGCGATGTTTGTGCGCAGCATGACGATTGCCTTGGTCAAAGGCGGCACGCTGACGCAGTTTCGCTTTTTGGAACCGGGCGCGTTCTACGCGATCATTGCGCTGGCCTGCATCATGCTGGCATCAATCCGCTTTCATGTGCCTGAGGTCATCACTGGCCTGCTGGGCGCGACCATAATTGGCATCGCTTTGTGGCATTCTATCCGTCACCAAAAACGCTTTCCCGAAGAATATGCCGAAGACGGCGATGCAGAGGCGATCTTGCCAAACGGCGCGGTTGTGAAGGACATTCACACGCAGTAGTGCTTGACGTGTCAGCGCCCTTGGTGGCAATGGCCGGTCCACTGAGCGGGCGGGTATAGCATAGTGGTAATGCTCTAGCCTTCCAAGCTAGCTAGAGGGGTTCGATTCCCCTTACCCGCTCCATTCTCCCACCCGGAATTGCCGGACCGCCCGCGCTCTGGTGGTTCAAGCACTCACAAACTTGCCCCTACAAAAGCTTTTCTAGGTTTGCCGCTTCGTGCAGAGTGACTAGCTGCACCGTCATGCAAAACCTAACCCATCTTCAGCGGCTCGAAGCCGAAAGCATCCATATCTTCCGCGAAGTCGTGGCCGAGGCGGAAAACCCGGTCATGCTTTATTCGGTGGGCAAGGATTCGTCGGTGATGCTGCATTTGGCGCGCAAGGCGTTCTATCCCGCGCCGCCGCCTTTCCCGATGTTGCATGTTGCCAGCGGGTGGGATTTTCAGGCGCTGCTGGAACACCGGGACAAGACGGTGAAAGAATACGGGCTTGAGCTGATTATTGCGCAAAACGAAGAGGCCGAAGAACAGGGCATCAACCCGTTCGACACCGGCAGCGCGCTCTATTCTCAGGCGCAGCTGACCGATCCGTTGAAACGCGCGCTGACAAGCCACGGTTTTGACGCGGCCTTTGGCGGCGGGCGGCGTGATGAGGAAAAGGCGCGCGCGAAAGAGCGCGTGTTCAGTTTCCGCACCGCCTCACACCGCTGGGATCCGAAAAACCAGCGTCCCGAATTGTGGAACCTCTACAACGCCAAGAAGAACAAGGACGAGAGCATCCGCGTCTTCCCGATCTCCAATTGGACCGAACTGGATATCTGGCAATATATCGCGCTAGAAAACATCGACATTGTCCCGCTCTATATGTCGCAGCCGCGCCCTACGGTGGAGCGTGACGGCCTGACATTGGTGGTCGATGATGACCGTTTCCGGCTGGAGGAGGGCGAGGAGCCGGTGACCAAATCGGTGCGCTTCCGCACGCTTGGCTGTTACCCGCTGACCGGCGCGACACAGAGCGACGCGACCGATATGTCCAAGATTATTCAGGAAATGCTTCTCGCGACCGGGTCCGAGCGGCAAGGCCGCGCCATCGACAAGGGGCAGAGCGCTTCGATGGAAGATAAGAAGGCGGAGGGGTATTTCTGATGAGCGCTCAAGACTCCTCCTTCCAAACAGACGCCCTCATCGCTGATGATATCGACGCCTATCTTGAACAGCATCAGCACAAAAGCCTGTTGCGATTTATCACCTGCGGCAGCGTGGATGACGGCAAATCGACCCTGATCGGGCGGCTGCTTTACGATTCCAAAATGATCTTCGAAGATCAGCTCGCCGTGCTGGAAAGCGACAGCGCGAAACACGGCACACAAGGCGAAGAGATCGATTTTGCCTTGCTGGTAGACGGCCTCGCGGCGGAGCGGGAACAAGGCATCACGATTGATGTCGCTTACCGGTTTTTCACCACCGAAAAGCGCAAATTTATCGTCGCGGATACGCCGGGGCATGAACAATATACGCGCAATATGGTGACCGGCGCTTCGACTGCTGACCTCGCCGTGATCCTTGTTGATGCGCGTAAGGGCGTGCTGCAACAAACCCGGCGGCACAGCTATCTCGTGCATCTGCTGGGCATCAAACATTTGGTGTTGGCGGTGAACAAGATGGATTTGGTCGATTACGATTCTGCCACATTTGACGCGATCGTCGCTGACTATTCCAAATTCGCAAAAGAAGCCGGGATCGAAGCTTTCACCGCGATCCCAATTTCGGGATTTAAGGGCGACAACATCACCTCTGCGCCTTCCGCCAACACCGCTTGGTATTCCGGCCCCGCGCTGATCGAGCATCTCGAAAATGTAGAGATGGCGGCGACCGCGGCTCAAGATCGCTCTTTCCGTATGCCGGTACAATGGGTGAACCGCCCCGATCTCGATTTCCGCGGCTTTGCCGGGCAGATCACAGGCGGCACGATCAAACCGGGCGATCCGGTGCGGATTGTGCCCGCGGGCAAGACCAGCACGGTCAAAACCCTCTCCACATTCGACGGCGACCTCGATGAAGCGGTGGCGGGCCAATCGGTCACGATCACGCTCACGGACGAGGTTGATTGCAGCCGGGGCGACGTGATTGCGGCGGCTGGCGATCCGCCTGAAGCATCTGACCAATTCTGCTCCACGCTCGTCTGGATGGACGAAACCGCGATGAAACCGGGGCGCGGATATTGGCTCAAAATCGGCAGCCAGATGGTCACCGCGACCATTCAACCGCCGAAATATGAGATCGACGTCAACAGCCTCGATCACCTTGCGGCCAAGACGCTGGAGTTAAACTCCATCGGCGTCGCAGAATTCGCGACCGACCGGCCCATAACCTTTGAACCTTATGCCAAATCGCGCGAGCTGGGCGGGTTTATCCTGATCGATAAATTCACCAATGCGACCGTCGCCGCCGGGATGATAGAATTCAGCCTGCGCCGCGCGCAGAATGTTCATTGGCAGCCGACCACGATCACACGCGAAGATCACTCCGCGCTCAAAAACCAAAAACCGCGCGTCTTGTGGTTCACCGGGCTTTCCGGATCAGGCAAATCGACCATCGCCAACGAAGTCGAAAAACAGCTCGCGGTGATGAACCGCCACACTTTCCTGCTTGATGGGGACAATGTGCGGCACGGATTGAACAAGGATCTAGGCTTTACCGAAACCGACCGGATTGAAAATATCCGCCGCATTGGCGAAGTCGCCAAACTGATGGCGGATGCCGGGCTGGTCGTGCTCACCGCCTTTATCTCGCCGTTCCGCGCCGAACGTCAGATGGTTCGCGAAATGCTGCCGGAGGGCGAGTTTATCGAAGTTTTCGTCGATACGCCGATCGAAGTGGCGGAACAGCGCGATGTGAAGGGATTGTATAAGAAGGCTCGGGCCGGAGAGCTTAAGAACTTCACCGGGATCGACAGCCCTTATGAAGCGCCCGAAACGCCCGAAATTCGCGTCAATACGGTGGATATGACGCCGATAGAGGCTGCGGAATACATCATTGCTCAGATATTGCCGCTGAAGTGAGAAATGCAGAAATGACAGACGCCGAGCTGGCCGCGCATCTTGCCGAAATTGCCGGGCGCATCCTGATAGAGGTGCGGGGTTCTGGCGTGTTTGAGGGCAAGGCGCTGGGCAGTGCGGGTGATGCGACGGCCAATGAATTTTTGTGCCGCGCCCTGCGCGCGGCACGGCCCAATGATGGGTTGCTATCCGAGGAAGAAAAGGATGACGCCGCACGGCTTAACCACAGCCGTGTGTGGATCGTCGATCCCGTCGATGGCACCCGCGAATATGGCGAATTGCGCAGCGATTGGGCGGTGCATGTCGGATTGTCGGTGGACGGGATTGCAAGTGTCGGCGCGGTCGCCCTGCCCGGACTTGATGGCGGTTTGGTTTTGCGCACGGACCAAGTGGCGGACTTGCGCGAACCGGCCACCGCGCCGCGTTTCCTGGTCAGCCGCTCTCGCCCGGCTAAAGAAGCGCTGGCGGTGTGCAAAACGCTCGGCGGAGAATTGGTGCCGATGGGAAGCGCGGGCGCCAAGGCGATGGCGGTCGTGCGCGGCGAGGCGGAAATCTACCTGCATTCTGGCGGACAATATGAATGGGACAGCTGCGCCCCGGTCGCGGTGGCGCTGGCGCATGGCCTGCATTGCAGCCGCATCGACGGCACGCCAATCCGCTATAACCGGGCGGATACCTATCTGCCCGACCTGCTGATTTGCCGCCCCGAATATGCTGAGCGTGTGCTGAAAGAAGTCGCGGCGCTGAGCTGATCCGGCAGATTACTGCGCGGCTGGCGCGGCCTCTGCCGCTTGGCCGGTTTGCGCAGGCGGAACGATCAGCACTTCGACCCGCCGGTTAAGCGCGCGGCCTTCTTCATTCGGGGTGCCGTCTGGCAAAGCGTTAGGTTCCACCGGGTTTTGTTCGCCAAAGGCAATGATGGTGATGCGGGTTTCGGCAATATCCTTGCCAATCAGCCAATCACGCACCTGCTCGGCTCGCGCTCTGCTGGCGCGTTCATTGACCGCGTCGCTGCCGCCGGCATCGCTATGACCGCGCAACGTGATCGGTCCGCCCAGCTCCAATTGCTCTGAGATAATCACCTTTTGCAATTCAAGCAGGGCCTCAGCATCCAGATCACTGCCGCCATCTGGAAAGCCAATAATCGTATTGAGCGGTTCCAGCGGCGCTGCGGGCAATTCGGGTTGCTCAATATCAGCGCGCAGGATCGAGACAGCCTCGCTCGGCTCTGATGTAGGCTCCGATCCGGCCTCCGATCCGGGCGCAGCGGCCGGATCGGGATTAGGCGCGCCGGCGCTATCATCCCTGTTCAATTCGCAAGCATTGAGCGCGGCGAGAGCCAGTAATGCGATTGTGAAACGTCCTATTTGCATCTTTTCCTCGCTGTCTTCTCATTACGTCAGTTGGGGTTTGGCCGGGGTGTCACCGGGGCGCTTTCCCGATTTTTCGTCCGGCTTTTTCACCTGAGGCGGCGCGAAGGTGATGATGGTGTCGCCCGCGCGCGGTTCCGGTTTCGCCGCATGGGTGAAGAACCGCAGCTTCCCTGTTTCGCGCACCAACAACAGCATCGTCGCGCTATCTGGCAATTTTTCCTGAGCGTCCTCGAAATCAAACTCGTCTGATAAACGCGTCTTTTTGAACACCCACCCTTCGCGTTGGCGTTTGTTTACATCGCCCACGCCAAAACCATCGTCGAACAAGGCGCGGCCGCGAATGCTTGCGGGCATGGAATGGCGATCTTCTTCATCGCTGCTTTCGCCCAATTGATAGACCATATCGCGCCCGATCTCATGCGCGAATTCGTTGCAGACCAGCGCGTTATACGCCTCGTTGTCGGTGGCCGCGACGAGCACTTGGAAGGGCGACAGGTCGAGATTGTGTTCGGTCGCTTCGTTCAAGATTTCGCCGTGATAGAATGGCAACCCCTCGCGGCGCGCGGCGCTGAGGCTTTGCCAGCTGGGATCGACGATCATGACCGGGGTCTTGAGCGCCTCCATCTGTTTCGCCAGTGCAATGGTCCACGGGGTCGATCCGACAATCAGCAGGCCGGGCCGCGATTTCCCCTTCACGCCCAGCAATTTGGCCGCGATGTTGATCGTAAATCCATGCGCAATCACGGTGATAATCACGACCGCAAAACTCAGACCAATCAGCAGCTGACCGCCTTCGATCCCCAAATCGCCCAGCCGCAATGCAAACAGGCCAGAAATCGCCACCAACACGATCCCGCGCGGGGCAATCCACGCCACGAACAAACGTTCATTCCAAGGTACATCCGTGCCGAGCAGGCTGATCAGCACAGTCGCCGGACGCACAAGGAACAACAGCGCGAGCAAGAACAAGAGCGGGCGGATGCTGGTTTGCGGGTTGAGATAGGCCATATCCTCCCATTTCAGCGAGGCGGACAGCAGGATGAAAATGCCTGAAACGAGGAGGATTGCGACGTTTTCTTTGAAGGGATGGATTGACCGAATACTGGACACATCGCGGTTCGCCAGAGTGATCCCCATCACCGTCACCGCGACCAAGCCGGCCTCATGCTCGATCATATTGGTGACCACAAACACGGCGATCACCGCCACGAACAAGACGGGCACTTTTAGATATTCGGGGATCGCCCCGCGCGGAAACAAATAGGCGATGGCGCGCGCGGCGGCGTATCCGATAAGCCCCGCAAGGATCGCCGAAATGATCAATGGCGGCACAACATCGAGCAGCGACGCATCCGGGAAATCATTGACCCTGCGGAAATATTCATACGCGATGACTGCACACAAAGCGCCAGTGGGATCGTTGACGATACCTTCCCATTTGAGGATCGAATTGGGGCGCGGTTGAATATTTGCTTGGCGCAGCAAGGGGATCACCACCGTCGGTCCGGTAACGATCAAGATGCCGCCAAACAGCACCGCGACCGGCCAGACAAGGCCCGCAATATAGAAGCCCGCCAGCGAGCCGAGCGCCCAGCCAACCAGCACACCGACAGTGGCCAAGCGCATGACCGCTTTGCCCGAATGGCGCAATTCGCGCAGATCGAGGCTCAGCCCCCCTTCGAACAAGATGAGCGCGACGCCGACGCTGATCATCGGATCGAGCATGTCGCCAAAGGCTGCCTCTGGATCGATGAACCCGGTGATCGGCCCAGCGATAAAGCCGGCGGCCAGCATCAGCACAATTGCTGGCCAGCCTGTACGCCACGCAACCCACTGCGCGCCGATGCCAAGGGCACCGACGGCGGCGATTACGACTGCTTGTGATTCCATCGAAATAGTTATTGTCCTCGCATCACCAACGTCTGGAGTGACTGGGATGTTCCTCGATTTACGTTGTCACGCGCCTTCAAACTGCATCAGCGACGCGACGTCGACCCCCGCTTCGCGCAATTTGTCGGCCCCGCCAAGATCCGGCAGGTCAATCACGAACAGTGCATGTTTGGCGGTTGCGCCCGCCAAGCGCAACAATTGGGTTGCCGCGGCGGCCGTACCGCCAGTGGCGATAAGGTCATCGACGATCACGACATTTTCCCCTGCCGCAACCGCGCCGGGGTCCATTTCCAAGCGGTCGGTCCCGTATTCGAGCGCATAATCCACACCGATAGTTTTGATCGGCAATTTGCCCGGTTTGCGCACAGGCACAAAGCCAATGCCCAATGCAACCGCAACCGCCGCGCCAAAGATGAAACCGCGCGCCTCCATCCCGGCAATTTTGTGCGCGCCGGCCGCGCGCGCAAGCTCTGCGAGATGGTGCACGCTCGCAGCCATCCCCTCTGAATGCCGGATCAGCGTGGTAATATCGCGGAATTGAATGCCCGGCTCTGGAAAGTCCGGCACCGTCCGGATCAATCCTTTGAGCGCCTCTGGTGTCATCATCTCAGCACTCATGATTGCCTCACTATAATCCTAAAACGAAAACGCCCCGCCATCCGCGAAGGATGACAGGGCGCATCATAATGTATCTCTTGGAAAAAGCGCTTATTTCTTTGGCTTCAATCCGGCCCAAATCTGCTTGTAGGACAAGAATGCAAGCCCCGTTGCAAAGATCAGGAATGCAATCACCCACCAACCGGTCTGCTTACGCTGAACCAACGAAGGTTCCGCAGTCCAAGTCAGGAACGCCGCAATATCGGCGGACATTTGCGCTGTGGTTGCATCTGTACCATCCGAATAGGTCACGATGTCTGGCACGAGCTGCGGCGGCATCGCGATGTTGATGTTGTAGAAATGCTCATTGAAATAAAGGCCCGCTGGGGTCTCAAATTCTGGTGAGAGCGCCTGATCCGCCGGATCGGGTTCAACATAGCCCATCATCAACGAATAAATATAACGCGAACCATCGGCCCGCGCTTTCGCCATCAGCGAAAGGTCAGGCGGCACCGCATTGTTGTTAAACGCACGCGCTTCTACGTCATTGGCATAAGGCGACGGGAAGTGATCTGTCGGCAGGCCCGGACGATCAACAATCGATCCATCCTTGGGATCAATGCCCGGGACGCTCCAGCTCGCCGCTTCGGCGCGAACTTCTGCTTCTGAATAGCTCAGCTCTTGCAAATTGCGGAATGCGACGAATTTCAGGCTGTGGCACGAAGAGCAAACTTCTTTGTAAACCTGATAGCCGCGCTGCAGCTGGGCGTAATCCCATGTTCCGGCCGCGCCTTCGAAAGAGAATCCCTCTTCTGGGGCGATGTTCTCTTCTTGAAACGCGTAATAGTCCGGCTTTTCCGGCAACGCGAAATTCAGCAATCCAGGCACGAGCGACCACAATACCAATATTGCGGTGAGGCCGAGGCCTACGATGATGCCTCCAAGTCGAATGGTCATGACCTAACTCTTTCTCGTTATCGGGTCAGTGTAACAGGTTCGGTGAGCGATCACTCAGCCGGCTCCGGCGATCCAGCCGGCGAAGCGCCCGCTGGTGTGCCCGAAGGCGCTGTGGCTGCTTTGGCCGGTTTATCTGCATCCTTACCAAGCACCGCTTCGGTGATCGAGAAGGGCAGAGGTTTAGGGATTTCAATCTGGCTGACGATCGGCAGGATCACCAAGAAGTGCATGAAGTAATATGCCGTCGCGATCTGGCTGAGCACGATATACGGCTCTTCCGGCTTTGCACCGCCCAGATAGAACAGCGCCGCCATCGTCGGGATCAGGCCGAACCAGAAAAACTTCTTGAACATCGGACGATAATGTCCCGAACGCACAGGGCTCTTGTCGAGCCATGGGAGGAAGAACCACACCAAGATTGACCCGAACATTCCGATCACACCAAGCAATTTGGCGGGGATCAAAATAATGCTCGTAAACGGCACCGTCAAATCGCCGGTAAAAGCGCGCAGGATCGCGTAGAACGGATAGAAATACCATTCTGGAACGATCAATGCCGGGGTCGAAAGCGGGTTGGCTTCGACATAATTATCCGGGTGGCCGAGCATGTTCGGCAAGAAAAACAGCATGAAAGTGAACAGGATCAGGATCACGCCCAATCCGAAACCATCCTTCGCCGTGTAATAAGGGTGGAACGGAATAGTGTCGCTTTCCTTCTTCACTTCGACGCCTGACGGGTTTGAAGAACCCGGAATATGCAGCGCCCAAATGTGCAGGATCACAACGCCCGCAATCACAAATGGCAGCAGGAAGTGGAGCGAGAAGAAGCGGTTGAGCGCAGAGTTACCCGGCGCAAAACCGCCGACCAACCATGTTTGCAGCGGCTCACCAATCAGCGGGATTGCGCCAAACAGACCGGTAATCACCTTCGCGCCCCAAAAGCTCATTTGCCCCCAAGGAAGCACGTAGCCCATGAACGCGGTCGCCATCATCAACAAGAAGATGACCACGCCGAGCAACCAGATCATCTCACGCGGGGCTTTGTATGATGAATAATAAAAGCCGCGGAAAATGTGCAGATAGATGACGATGAAGAAGAAGCTTGCCCCGTTGGCGTGAGCATAGCGCATCATCCAACCGTAATTCACGTTGCGCATAATATGCTCAACCTGGCCAAAGGCGACTTCGGTGTTGGAGGCGTAATGCATCGCCAAGACGACGCCGGTGACGATCTGCAACACCAGGAAGAAACCGGCGAGAATGCCGAAATTCCACATATAGTTGAGGTTGCGCGGCACCGGGTAACCCGCGCCAACCGCGCCATAGATCAGCCGCGGCAACGGCAATTTCTCGTCCATCCACTTTGTAAAAGCGGTCTTAGGTTCGTACTGCTTTGCCCAGGCGAAACTCATAATGCTCTCTTACTTGTTTCTCAGCGCGCACATAACGCGGTTGTTTCAAATCTTGTCGTCAAAATTCGGCGGTTTAGCCGACCCGGATGACGCTTTCGGAAGCGAATTCAAATTCTGGAACCGCAAGGTTCGTCGGCGCGGGGCCTTTGCGAATGCGGCCAGCGACGTCGTAATGCGACCCGTGGCACGGGCAGAAATACCCGTCATACTCGCCCTTATCTTCGCCCTCGCCCGCGCCCAGCGGCACACAGCCAAGATGGGTGCAAACGCCAAGCTGAATGAGAATGTCCTCATTGCCTTCGCCAAGCCGGTCGGCCAAAGTTTGCGGATCGCGCATATCGGCGCCATCATCGGCCTGCGCTTCGGCGATATTTTCGGGCGTAAGGCGCGAAACGAACAAGGGTTGATCGCGGAAGACCGCCTTGATCGATTGACCTGCCTCAATCGCAGAGACATCGACATCGGTCGTGCTTGCAGCCAGCGTGTCGGCGGATGGTGCCATTTGGCTAACCAGCGGGAACACGACGGACGCGCCCCCTACACCAGCAGTGCTGAGCGCCGCAATGTGGATCCAGTCGCGGCGACGAACGCCGTCTTGGGTACCTTCTGCAGTGCCATCTACAGTAGAAGCCATGATGTATTACCCTGCTCGTGTGGCCGCGGTGAGAATGCCCCCTGCGACGCTTGGTGTAACCTTTGGAGCCAAAAGCTCCGAACCACTAAGGACCATTCATTCAAGCGCCGCAACGTTTTGCCGCGCTTTTGACCCCGATTGTGTGCGCCATTAACGGCAAAACTGCAAAAAACCAACTGTGTTTTGAGCACTCGTCGTTCATTCAAACGCAACCTGCACTCAAATACCGCCTCTGGCGGGAACCGCGATTGCGCTTAATTGCCGTCCGTAAGTCGGCTCGCCAAGCTGCGAGGCCCTTCGGAAAGAATGGTATCGCGCGCCTTCCGCAAACGTATCGCGGTGCAATGCGGCGACCTTTGTCAGGCCGGATTGGCGCAGTTTTTCAAGGATATAAGCGGGCAGATCAAAGTGCCAGCGCGCCGCATCTTCGCGCATTGGTGCAATGGAAAAAAAGGTTTCGTCCGGGTCAGTGAAATATTCGCGGAAGGCGGCGTCCACCTCGTAACTGGGCTGCGCGATTGTTGGGCCTAATGCTGCGGCGATATTCTTGCGGACCGCGCCCAGCGCCTCCATTGCGGTGATGGTGTTTTCCAGCACACCGCCCCGGTCTGCGGATTGCGCGCCGCGCCATCCGGCATGAGCCGCGGCGACAACACCGGCATCCGCATCAGCCAGCAAGATCGGACCGCAATCCGCGGTGACTATGCCCAAAACGACATCAGTCCGGTTGGTCACAACGGCATCGGCAACCGGGCGATCACGCGCGGCGTCAGGCCATTTCTTGTCGATTGTGACGACTTCGGGTGAATGAACCTGATGCGGCGCCGCCAACGGTGCGCCGGGTAAGATCGCGCTGGCCGCTGCGCTGCGCAACCTGCGGATCGCCTCTGCGTCCCCCGGCCCGCCATAGCCGAATTGATGCACACCGCCGCCCGAGCCGAAAAAGCCGTGCGGCACCGCGCCCAGCACATCAGCACGTTCGATATCGAACGGTGTATCTAGGGGGTCATCTGTTTCAGCCATCGAGGCTCCGGCTCACTTGTTCGAACGTATCGCGCGACAGGTTATCCGCTTTCGCGATCCGTTCCAACTCACCTTTCATCAAACCGGCGCGCACGCTTTCGATCCGCCGCCAGCGGCCAAGCGCAGAAACGAAGCGCGCCGCCGTTTGTGGATTGATCGGATCGAGCGCGAGGATCACATCCGCGATCATCCGGTATCCTGCGCCGCTAACATCGTGGAATCCTTGCGGATTGCCGGCAAACGCCATGTACAAAGACCGCACGCGGTTGGGGTTGGCCATCGTGAAATCGGAATGCTGAGCCAGCGCCTTCACCTGATCAATCACATCGGGATGCAGCGCGAGAGCCTGAAGGGTGAACCATTTATCGACCACCAAGGCATTGTCTTTGTAACGCTCATAAAACGCCGCAAGCCGTTCTTCGCGTGCCGGATTTTGCAATCCGCACAGCACCATCAATGCACCCTGCCGGTCGGTCATATTGTCGGCATTGTCGAATTGCCGCGCGGCCATAATTGCGGCGCGTTCTGGGTCGCTGGCGGCGAACAGGCCGGCGATGGTGGTCTTAAGCTTGCGCGCGCCGCGCCCATTGGGATCGTCAAACGGCGTATCCGCGACGCGGGCATAGACGCTTTCCAATTCGCGTTTCAGCGTGAAGCCAATGGCGGTTTTGAGCTGTTCGCGTTCAAGATGGATCGCGCCGGGATCGGCCTTACGCTCCACCCCGTCCACTTTGGTGGCCATTGCTTCGAACAGATAGGTCTCGCTCGGCAGCAGCAGCAATTCACCGCGCATCGAATCGTCCAGCGCGTCGTCTGCCAATACCGCGCGCACCGCTCCTGCAATCGCGGTTTTACCCGCGGCGCGTCCGGCCTCATCCAATGCCCCGCTGGCGGCGGAGACGAGATGCCCCACGGCCAATTCCTGCATCGCCTCATACCGCGCAAATGGATCATCATCATGCGCGGCCAAAAACACCAAATCTTCGCGGTTATCCGGGCGCTCCAGGACAATCGGCGCGGTGTAGCCGCGATTGATCGACACACAAGGAACCGGGCCAGAGATAGGCAGTGTGAAGCTTTCTTCGTCCAGTTTCAGAACGATCAATTGCTCCGCGCCAATCGCGCCGGTTTCGCGGCAATGGACCGCAACCCTCAAGGGGATCGGCACTGCGCCTTTGTTCTTTTGACCGGGAGTATCCGGGATGCTCTGCGTGAGCGTCAGTTTCAGGCCATCCCCGGCCAGTTCTTGGCGCATCGTCACGCGCGGCGTGCCCGCTTGCCGGTACCAGCGGCGGAACTGCGACAATTCTAGGCCGGCGCCGTCTTCCATCGCCGTGATGAAATCTTCGCAAGTTGCCGCCTCGCCGTCATGCCGGTCGAAATACAGATCGGTGCCTTTGCGGAACGCCCCAGTGCCTGCCCCAGTGCCTGCCCCAGTGCCTGCCCCAGTGCCCGACCCAGTGCCCGCCTCAGTGCCCGCCCCAAAATCAGCAAGCGTGCGCATCATGCGGATGACTTCTGCGCCCTTATTATAGACGGTGGCGGTGTAGAAATTGCTGATTTCGCGGTAAGAGTCCGGGCGGATCGGATGCGCCAATGGCCCCGCATCCTCTGGGAATTGCGCCGCGCGCAAGATGCGCACATCCTCGATCCGCTTGACCGCTTCGCCGCGCATATCCTGCGAAAACAATTGATCGCGCAGGACGGTAAAGCCCTCTTTCAGGCTCAATTGAAACCAATCGCGGCAGGTGATCCGATTGCCGGACCAATTGTGGAAATATTCATGCGCGATCACGCCTTCTACGGCGTCAAAATCCGCGTCGGTCGCGGTGTCATTGTCGGCCAGCACATATTTGGTGTTGAAGACGTTGAGACCCTTATTCTCCATCGCGCCCATATTGAAATCGCTGACCGCGACGATGTTATAGAGGTCGAGGTCATATTCGCGGCCAAATGTCTCCTCGTCCCATTTCATCGACCGGTGGAGCGATTCGACCGCATGATCGGTGCGCGATAGGTCTTCGGCGCGGACCCATACGTTGCACTCAACTTCGCGGCCCGACATCGTTGTGAACGGCGCAGAATTGGCGACCAAATCGCCCGCGACGAGCGCGAAGAGATAAGACGGTTTTGGCCACGGATCGTGCCATTCGGCAAAATGCTTTCCGCCATCAAGATCGCCGACATTTTCCTTATTGCCGTTGCACAGCAGGATCGGGAAAAGCGCCTTGTCCCCCTCCATCCGCACGGAATAGGTCGACAGCACATCCGGGCGGTCGGGGAAGAAGGTTATACGGCGAAACCCTTCCGCCTCGCATTGGGTGCACAGCATCCCGTTTGAGCCATAAAGCCCCATCAGCGTGGTGTTCGTGCTAGGGTTGAGGGTGGTTGCGATCTCAACCAAATGGCTCTTGCCTGCTGCTGATCCCGGTATTGTGACGATCAGATCGTCACCCTCCGCGCTGTATTGCGCAGGCTCTCCATCGACTGTCACAGAGAGCGCCGTCAGACCGTCGCCATTAAGGCGCAATTGCTGTGATGCCTCCGCCGCCGGATTGCGTTCAATCGTCAGCCGCGATGTGACCTTCGTCTCCTCCAGACCCAGATCGAAATGCAGCCGCGTTTGCGGGATTATCCATGCAAATGGCTTATAATCTTCGCGCCGGATCACCGCCGGTTCTTGCGGCGCATGGGCGCCATCCGCGAGTTCGGGGTTGCCTTCGGGGTTTGTGGGGGTGGTAGCAATATCCATGACGGGTGATTTAGATTGATTTCGCCGCGCGTCCAACCGCATGATTGCACCTATGGCACATTTGTTGATTTTCGGACTGGGCTACACGGCAAAGCGCATCGCTGCGGGGGTGCGCGAATATGGGTGGAGCGTCGATGCGACGGGCAGCGCGGGCAATGTCGATTTTGCCGATGCAGATGCCGTGGCGGCGGCGTTGGACAAGGCGACCCATATCCTATCATCGGTCCCGCCCAGCCGGGATAGCGGGCTTGATCCTGTGCTCGAAAATTACGGAGAGGTTTTGAACGGGCGGGCGCTGTTCTATCTTTCTTCAACCGGCGTTTATGGCGATCAACAGGGCGCTTGGGTGGATGAATCCTCGCCAACAGGCATTGGCCGCCGCAATGCACGAAGCGATGCGGATGCGGCTTGGATGGCGATGGCGGCGCGGGTGTTCCGCCTGCCGGGGATTTACGGGCCGGGGCGCAGCGCGCTGGACCGGGTCGGGACCGGCAAAGCGCGGCGGATTGATCTTCCCGGTCAGGTCTTTAGCCGCTGCCACGTCGATGACATCACCAGCGGCGTGGTTGCCGCGCTGACCAGCAATGCCCCTGCTGGCGCTTACAATTTGAGCGATGATCTGCCCGCCAGCGGCAATGCGGTGACGGCGCATGCTTGCGCGCTGCTCGGCCTCGAACCGCCGCCGCTGGAGACGCTCGAACAGGCCAATCTATCAGAAATGGCGCGCGGATTTTATTCAGAAAACCGCAGGGTCGCGAATGGCAAAGCGAAGCGCGTGCTCGGCTGGAAACCGCAATATCCCAATTATGTAGAGGGCTTAGCGGCTCTGCTTAGCGCGCAGGGCCAGCACCATTCCCGCGACCGCTAAGACCATCCCGCTGGCGGTGAGCCACGTCCATACATACCCTTCGAATAGGGTAGAGATCAGCATAGCGACCGATATGGTCAGGATCGAATTATACGCCGTTCGCCCCGCGCCAATTTCCCGCACCAAATTGTAATGCAGCGGAAACGTCACGACCGATCCGATCAACGCCAGATAGACGATCCCCGCCCAATAATTGATCCCTGTCGGGAATGGCGGCGGCCCGGCGGTGACCAAGGCAAACCCCAGATCGAATAACGTGCCATACAGCATCGCCCATGCCAGCAAGCTGACCATCGGCACGGCGCGCCCGGTCGGATTGGCTTGGATCACATTGGCAATCGATGCCGCCACAATGCCAAAAAAGGCCAGCCCAATGCCCAGCACAACATTGCCGCCCACAACCCCGGCATCTGGATTGGCGCGCCATTCATGCACCAACAGCAACAATACACCGACAATCGCGACCGCGCTGCCCATTGCAAAGCCGCTCTGCACACGCTCACCCAGAAATAGCCTGCCGAATAAGGCGTTGGGCACCATCAGCAAGCCAAACATCATCGCGACAATGCCCGATGTCACATAAAGTTCAGCGTGATAGACAAATAAGAAATTGCCGCTGAACTGGAACACGCCGACCAGCACTGCGAGCTTATGCTCTGGCCGGGTTAACCTCAGCCGCCGCTTCATCAAAAACGCCACCAGAAACAGGGCCGGCGTCGCCAAAGCGAACCGGTAAAACACCGACCACGCGGCAGGCACGCCGTCGATCTGTCCGGTGATAACGAACCATGTCGATCCCCAGATTGTGCCGGTTAGGATGAACGGCACGATCACGCGCCAGTTCAGCATGGTGGCTGGCGGCGCGGTCACAGGCTGGCGCTCATAATGACGCGATCGCTTTACCCAGAGCCGCGGCGTCTTCGGCGCGCGTGTCCCATGCGGTGACGAACCGCGCGGCATCATCGCCCCAATCGTAAAAGGCGAAATCTTGCGCTCGCAAGGCGTTGCGCTCTGCCGGTGACAGCCGCACGAACAGCTCATTGGCCTCTACCGCATACATCAACCGGTCACCGCATCCGCTGGCAATATCTTGCGCCGCCGCATTGGAATGGCGCGCATTGGAGAGCCACAGATCGCCGTCCAACATCGCCAATATCTGCGCAGCCAGATACCGCCCTTTGCATTGCAAATGCCCGGCGCGTTTGCGGCGATATTTGACCATTGCGGCTTGCTCTGGATCGAACAAGATGATGGCCTCTGCCCCCATCCCGCCATTCTTGATGAAACCGAATGCGAGAGTGTCCACGCCGCCAGCGGCTTTGGCGGCAGACCCGCCCAAAAACGCCGCCGAATTGGCAAACCGCGCGCCGTCCATATGCAGGCCTAGCCCGCGCTCCTGCGCGAACTCGCTCAAGGCCGCCAATTCGTCCGCTGTATAACTGCGCCCATATTCGCTGGCCTGCGTGATAGAGATCGCATGCGGTTGCACCTGATGCACATCATCGCGGATCGGATCGATCACTGCGGCGATGCCCTGCGGCGTGAGTTTCGCCCCTTCGCCCTGAGCATGGATCAGCTTTGCACCGTGCAGATAAAAACCCGGCGCGCCGCCTTCATCAACCTCGATATGCGCCTCTTGATGGCACACCACACCGCCATGCGGCTGGCACAAAGTCGCCAGCGCCAAACAATTCGCAGAAGTCCCGGTCGCGGTCCACATTGCCGCGCATTCGCGCCCGAACAGATCGGTAAACCGCGCGTCCAATTCCGCTGACAAAGCATCCCCATCATAGGGATTGTCGGCGCTGTCTGCGGCGCGCATCGCCTCCCACACTTTGGGATGGACGGGGGCGGCGTTGTCGGAAAGGAACGGCTTGATTTGTGTCATGGTCTTTCCGCCTCTAACTGCGATAACGCAGAGCGCAAGGAGCACGGGACATGACAGGCACAAATGACGGCGTAACCATCACACATTTGGAAGATGGAGCGGGCGGGAAATATGTTGCCGAGGTGCCCGGTGAAAAGGCCGCGGGAACTCTGGAATGGGAACCGCGCCCGTCAAAATTGGGCGGATCAGACAAAGTGCGCGTTGCGACGCATACGATTGTGCCGCCACAGATTGGCGGACGCGGGATTGCGGGCTTGCTGGTCAAACGTCTGATTGCGGATGCGCGAGAGCAAGGTTTCAAGGTCGTGCCGCAATGTTCCTATGTCGCGGCAAAATTCGACAAGAATCCCGAATGGGCAGACGTTTTGGCTTGATGCCCTTACCGCCCCGCCTCCCCGCCCGGCCACCAACGCTGCCATAAGGATGTGGTGGCCGGGCAAGGAGACGGGGCCGGGCGGGGCAGTAAGGGCCGCTAAAAACTAAGCGGATTCCAACTGCGAGAAATCCGTCGCCGCAATCGTTTCCAGCACTTCGCGGCGAACCTGTCGCGCGCGTTCAACCGGCACGCCGGGGATCGAAAACTCCCCGCCTGCTTGGCCCAGATGCAGCGTCGCATAACCGCGCAGGCGCGAGATTGGACCTTGCGAAATCTCGACCGAATGCAGCTTCATCCGGGTCGCAATCTGGCTATGCGGGGACAGAACGCCGCGGGTCGCCATGATCTGAGACGTATCCAATGCGTGCCGCTGATACCGCCATGCCAGCGTGTTGGCGATTGCCGCGAAACCGGCAATCACGATCAAAATTCCGGTCGGCAATTCCCGCCATTCGGGCGCAAAAATTGAGGTCACGCCAAATACGATCCCCGCAATAATCAGCACAAATCCCGCGTCGAAAAACACACTGTCAGTCAAATACCGCCCGCTCGCCCGGTGCCAGTCGGCGTCTTCCTGAGGCAGATGGAACCCAGCCGCCTCCACAATCGGGGCGATCTCGCGCATTTTCGCAAACGGCGCGACGACATGGTTCGATGCGCCGGAATCCTGCGCCAGACTGACGAACCGCAAACCGTGCCAACCGAACCGATAGCGGACAAAGCCGGTCCCGATCTTCACACCCTGCACCCGGTGTATCGGCATCACGACATCGGTGCGCGTCAGTAATCCGCGCCGCCGCCTGAACCCGCGCGCGGTCCGTTCCAGCAGGAACCCCCATTCGCGCGTAAAAACCCGGACCATCCCGGTCGCCGATCCAATCACAAACACAGCCGCAAGCGCGCTCAAAGCGCCCAAAACCTGCGCGCCGGAACCAACTTGGCTGATCTCGACGCCTTGATCCTCGATCACGCCGAGCCAGAGATCGGGGTCCCAAATCTCAAAATCGATAAAGCTGCCCGCATATTGCGTCAGACCGGCCAGCACCGCAAAAACCGCCAGCGAAAATTCAAAGATGCCGAATGTGAACAATCGGCCCGGGCCCATTGTGAAAAGCGGCTCGCCCGTTTCGTCCGATGCCGCCGCCCCGCCTATTGGCGCCGTTTCGCCATCAGCCGCGCTCGCCGCCGCGTGATCATCGCGCCGTTCGCGCACCAATTGGCGCAATTCCTCGCCATCCTCATCGGTCAAATAGGCAAGGCTCAAATCATCGCCGCCGCCAGCGCCGGTTTCGAACTTTACCGACACAAGACCAAACAGCCGCGGGAGCAGTTTCTGCTCAAGGCTCACATCCTGAATCCGTTCAAACGGAACCGAACGCGCAGACCGGCTGAGCACGCCGCTTTCGACGCGAATATCCGCCGCGCCGATTGTGTAGGTCAGCCGCTTCCACCCGATATAGGCAAACCCAGCCGACAAGAGCGCAATCGCCGCGCCGACGCCCAAACCGATAAACAGGCCGACACCGCCAATCCCCGTGCCGAACGCCGCGGCGATAGCGGGGAAAATCGCATTTTGCAGACCCGCAAGCGAACCAATCAACACGCTCAAAGGCGCGGTATGACGCGGTTCAGCCTGCGCGGCGGGGAGCGGCTCGCTCACAAGCTTTCCCGTTTGATATGCGCGCGGATTTCTTCGCGCATTTCCACCGCAAGTTCATGTCCCAGACCGGGCAAATGAACAGAGGCATTGTGGCTGCCGGCGGTGTGCAGCGTCATCGTGGCAATGCCCAGAGCGCGCTCAATCGGTCCCTGATCGACATCAATATGCTGAACCCGGCCAAACGGCACGATCGTGTCCGAATGCCACATAATCCCGCGCACCACGCGCAGCCGGTCACGGCTGATTTGATAACCGCGCGCATTGTAACGCGCGCCGGGAATACGGATGACCAAAAACAACGCCAGCAAGAACGCCGGGCCAGTGATCAGCCCAAACGGCCAGCCAAATTCAGAACTGAGCAGTTCATCCGCGACAACCGCGATAATCATCAGCACCAGCGCGAGGATGATTGCACTTACGCGCATCATAAATTTGTAATTCGGGTGCAGCTTGGTCAGCTCCGCTTCGTCATCGACATCGCTCAGAAAGCCGCGCGTTTCTGGGGCTCGTTCTGTTTCATCAGCATCGCGCGAGGCGTATTGCGCATCCGCCGGATAAGCCGCCGAAGAGGTCGTGGGTGTCCGCTGTTCCGTTGCGGGCGAAGCAGGCCCATCGCCCTCAGGTTTCTCCCATGGTGACGCGCCGCCTTTGTGACCGAACAATTGGTTCGCACGTTTCGACTGCGCCCGCGGCGGCGCGGCCTTGTCAGATGCGTCATCATGGGGCGGATCATTTGGGCCGTTGCTGCTCATGGAACCTTAGATGCTGACACCAGGCGGCGCGTGCAAGTCCAAAGTCATGACTAGCGCATTTGTGAGGGCGACGCAGGCGGCCTGTGCGCATAGGGTCAAGCAGAGAGTCGTTCGGTGGAACCGCACGGCAAAGATGATCGCAAGGAGACAATCGATGACCACACTTCATTCCAGTCTGGGGCCAAATCCGCGCCTTGTGCGCATGTTCTTGACCGAAAAGGGGATGGAAGAGGGGCGCGATTTTGAGCGTGTCCATTACGACATCATCACCGGCGAAAACCGGCAGAATGCGGATTACATCGCCAAAAATCCGCTCGGCACGATCCCGACATTGGAATTGGATGACGGCACATGCCTGACCGAAAGCTGGCCGATTTGCGAGTTTATCGAAGAAGCGCACCCCGCGCCCAACCTGTTTGGCGAAACCCCGCGCGAACGCGCTGAGGTGCGCAAATGGGCGCGCCTGTTCGACCAAGAAGTGGTGGTGCCAATGACAATGGGCTTTCGCGCGGGCGGCGGGCGGCCCATGTTCGAACCGCGCATGAGCGTGGTGACCGCCGAAGCGGGCGCGGAACTCGCGGCAATGTCCGATGAAAAATGGCGGATGTTTGATAGCGTGCTGGGGGATAGCAATCACTTGGCATTGGGCCGGTTTACCTTTGCCGATCTGCTCATGTTCTGCTTTGCGAATTTCGGGTTCACCGTGGGTTGGAAACTGCCTGAGGGTACAGATAATCTGGCGCGTTTTGTCGAGACGCATAACCAGCGCGCCAGCGCAGCTGTGTGGAAAGAGGCCGAGTAATGCCGGACGCTCCGCAAGGCAGGCTGGCGGGCAAAGTCGCCATCGTCACCGGCTGCGCCAGCGGGATTGGCGCGGCGACTGTGCGGCGATTGCGAGCAGACGGCGCGGAAGTGTTGGGCACTGACATCAACACCGATTGGGGCGCATCCGTTTGCGCAGAGAGCGGCGCGGTTTTCGCCGCCCAAGATGTCTGTGACTTTGCAGCTTGGCCTGAAATCGTCGAGCAGGCGGCAGCGCGCTGGGGACGCCTCGATATCCTCGTCAACAATGCCGGCACCGTGTCTGGCCTGTCGATTGAGGACGTCACCGATGAAGCGTGGGACCGGATCTACAATATCAATATTAAAGGCACGATGGCCGGGTGCCGGGCCGCGATTGCCGCGATGAAGGGCAATCCGGGCGGCTCTACAGGCTCGATCATCAATATCAGCTCCACCTCTGCGCTTGGCGCTTTGCCCAGCGATGTCGCCTATTGTTCGAGCAAGGGCGCGGTGCGGGTGTTGACCAAATCGGTCGCCACCCATTGCGCGAAGGAAGGGTACAATATCCGCTGCAACAGCGTGATGCCGGGCGGAACCGACACGAATATCCTAGCGCAAGCAGAAGACGCCGCGCCGGGGATCAAAGCCGCCGTGGCCGCAACCGCGCCGATGAACAGGCTGGCTGATCCAGCGGAAACGGCGGCGGCGATTGCGTTTCTCGCCTCCGATGAATGCGCCTATATGACCGGATCAGAAATGCTGGTGGATGGCGGGATGATGTCGATACATCCTGGCTTTTAGGCTGGTTTCTAGGCTGGTTTTTAGGCCGGATCTTTCGCCATCTTCGCCAAATGCCCGCTGCTTTCCATCTGAGCGGCGGTCCATGCGAACACCGCCATCGCCGCTATTCCAGAGACGAGGCACACCGCAAACACCGCAATTGTCAGCGAAAGCGAACCCTGCGTCGGGGCCAACCAATCACTGACCCAGCCAATCACTGCGAGGCCCAATGCTTGGCCAACCAGATTGTTAAAGAACAGCGCAATTGCCACAGCAAAGCCGCGCTGACCCGGCTCCACCGCCGCCTGAATACCCGATAGGATCGGCGCTTGGCTGGCGACATAGATCGCATAGGCGATGGCGAAATAAATGAGGAATGGCCAAAAACTGCTCGACGACAGGCTCATTCCCAATGGCAAGACACAGCCCAGACTGACAATTCCCGGCAACCATGCGCGCCATCGTTCGTCGCGCCGCGTCAGCCAGCCTGCGACATAACCGCCCAGAATTGGCCCCGGAATGCCGCCAATGAAGAAAGCCAGACCGAGGTAAATCCCGACATCGCCGCTGGAAATGCCGAAATTGCGCATCATCACCGCCGCCATCCAGAACGCCAGTGCATAGCCAATCATGATCTGCACCGCCCAACCGATGGCAAGGCCCATAAACACGCGGTTCCCCGTGAGCGTCTTGGCGGTTTCGAACAGCGGCTGCTGCTTAATTTGGGCGTCTTTGGGTGCATATTGCCCGCGCCGCGGTTCGCGGATGGTGAAATACACAAACGCCCCGATCAGCAAACCCGGCAAGCCCATGAGCACAAACGCCCAGCGCCAACCAAACAGCTCATTCAATTGCCCGCCGATCAACAATCCGCCCGCCGTGCCCATTGTTGCGCCAATGGTAAGAAAACCCATCGCCTTGGCCAATTCTTCGCGCCGAAAATAATCCGCGATAAGGCTTTGCGAGGCGGGGCCGGAGCACCCCTCGCCCACGCCCACGCCGGTGCGCGCAAAGAACAATGTCCAAAACCCGGTGGCTAGCCCGCAAAGCGCGGTCATCGCGCTCCAAAACCCAATCGCCCCGGCAACGATATTTTTGCGGACCGAGCGATCGGCCAAACGCGCGGCGGGAAAACCGATAATCACATAAGTCGCGGCAAAAGCCAGCCCGCCCAGCAGCCCGATTTGACCATCGGAAAAGGCAAACTCTGCCTTGATATCCTCTAGCAAGATCGAGAAAACGAGCCGGTCAGCAATGCTGAACATGCTGACCAGCGTGATCAGGCCCAGCACATACCAGCGATAGGAACCGTCACCCTTCACAGGTTTTTCCGGCTCTGTGATCGGGGCCTCTGTGATCGGGGTCTCTGTGATCGGGGCCTCAGTGATGCGGTCTGGCGTCCAGCCCATTATCAACCGGGATCGTAAGGCCGTTCATAAACCGCGCATCATCGCTCGCCAAAAACAGCACGGCGCCCGCAATATCGCGCGGATCGCCCAGTCCATCTTGCGGCAGCGGCCCGGTGTCGATCTCCATCAATTCCTCGCCCGCGCGCCCGGAAATATCGCGCACCATCGGCGTTTCAATCCCGCCCGGTGCCAGCGCATTGCAGCGAATGCCGTAATTTTCGTCTTGGCAATGGATCGCAATGCTGCGGGTCATCGAACTGATCGCGCCTTTGGCCGCCGTATAGGCCGGGATCATTGGATAACCCATCAGCGCCGCGGTCGACGCCATATTCACAATGCTCGATCCGCCGCCGCCATTTGTTTTGTGGCGATGCTTCATCAAAGGCAGCGCATATTTGCAGCCGAGAAACGTCCCGCTGACATGAATATCCAGATGCAATTTGAAATGGTCGAGCGAGCAATCCTCGATATTTTCAAAGATCACATTCCCGGCATTGTTGACCAGAATATCCAGCCCGCCATGGCGTTCCTGCACGGCGTGCATCACGTCTTTCCATTGCTGTTCATCGGTCACGTCGAGCGCCATTGCATCACCGCCAATGGCATCGGCAACTTCATGCGCCAATTCCGCCTCGCGGTCGGTCACGATGACCTTCGCGCCTTCGCTCGCCAGCCGCTCGCAATCGGCCTTACCCAGACCCATCGCCCCGCCTGTGACGAGGGCCACACGGCCCTCTACGCGTCCTGTCCCATTTGCATTCAAGTGCTCTCTCCCAAAAGCTCTGATTTGCGCCGCAGACTAAGACGGCCCACGCGCCGCGCCACTGTTTAAAGCGATGGGGTTTAAAGCGACGGGACATATGGCGATAAGACAGGTGGCCTTTTTGCCAGTCGCGCAGATGCAACCCCGCCTTATCCTGCCGCCTCATCTTGTAGGCCGGGAGCAAGCCGATGATCGCCGCAGAAGAAATCGCCAGATTGAAAGCACTGATGGAATGGGAAGGGTCGCGAACCGGTCCGCCTAAGGCGTTTCCTAAACTGCCCGACATGCCCGCTGCGCGCTACACTTCGGCGGAATATTACGCGCTGGAACAGGACCATATCTTCCGCAAAAGCTGGCTGTTCGCGGGTCATATTGACGAAGTGCCAGAGCCGGGCTGCTATATGCGTTGGCACAATGCCGGCGATCCGATTGTGATTGTGCACGGCATGGATGGGACGGTGCGCGCCTTTTACAACACATGCCGTCACCGCGGCGCTCCGGTTGTTACCGAAGATTTCGGCAAGTCATCGCGGCTGATGTGCGGTTATCACAATTGGACATATAAGACCGACGGCACGCTTATCGGTGTGCCGGAACGGCAGGATTTCCCAAAGGATTTCGACATGACTTGCCGGGGCCTGATCCCGGTGCGGTGCGAGATGCTGGGCAATGTCATCTTTGTGAATTTCGACGATGATGCCATGCCGCTGACCGAATGGATGGGGCCGCTGCTGAACGAATGGGATGAATTTGCGTTTGACCGCATCCGTTTGGCGGCGCGCCATTCATTTGAATTGAATTGCAATTGGAAGGTCGCGATGGAGGCCAATATGGAGGTCTATCACGTGCCCTTCATCCATCCCGATACGGTCGCGCCGCTGGTGGACCCGAAACGCAATCTCAACACGATGTACCCCAATGGCCATGCGCGAATGTTGGCCCCGGCGCCCGTGAACACCGATAGGGAACACGTCCGCGCGGTCGACAGCCCGCCGGGATGGCAAGAGATTGAGAGCGTCGGCGAATTGGGCCGAACATGCACGCAAAGCTACACTTTGTTTCCCAATTGGGTGTCGCCATTATCGAATTTCTTTGTTCCGCCGATCCTGTTTTGGCCAACCTCGCGCGGCACGACCCGGCTGGAATTGGTGACCATGGCGCTCGATTGGGACGCCGATGGTTCCGGGGCGCCCGCGCCCGATTTGTGGACCGTTCCCGATGACACAAAACCCAATGGCCGCGATATGAGCCCGATCATTCTAGAAGACACGCAATTCGGCGAAGCGATCCAAAAATCGATGCAAAGCGCGGCGTTCAAAAGCGTGCCATTGTCTTATCAAGAGGCGCGCATTTATTCGTTCCACCAATCCTGCGACCGGATGATCGGCGCGGAAAATGTGCCAGAACATTTGCGGGTCGAACCGGTGATTGGCGAAGAATGGGTTTGGCCCAATGATCCGCGTGATGCAGAGATGCAAGCAGCGCGAGAAGCCGCCGAATAGTCGCGCGCACCCTTCCGCTTACGTAAGATGACGTTACGGAATCAAGCTTTTGCGCAAGAATGTGGCCAAATGGACGCACTTTACGGACGTGCCTAGCGCTTTTGCTAGATGAGCGCGGATACCCTCATCCATACACTCCGTCCCATACTGATAGCTGTCCCCGATGGCAGCACAGGAGCCTTGAGAGAGGTTAGGGAAATCGGGTGCGGAGCGCACGCTTCGCCCCATTTGGGAGAGAGCATGATGACCACACGTACCACCCGAAGTGCCGCTAACACCGGTATGCGCCGCGCTTTGATGAGCGGCGCTGCACTTGCCGCCTTTGCCGCTATGCCGCAGGCCGCTTTCGCTCAGGACAGCGAAACCGAAGGCGCGGATGAGAACGAATTTGGTGATCGTGTGATCGTGGTTCAGGCGCGCCGCCAAAACGAAACTCTGCAAGAAGTTCCCGTTACCGTGACTGTGATCGGCGGCGAAGTTCTTGATCGGTACGGCGTTGATCAGGTCGCCGATGTGGTCAGCCGCGTCCCGACCCTGAATGTTCAGGTCGGCGGCTCAGGTTCGGGCGGTCAACTCAGCTTGCGCGGGGTTGGTTCGTCCAACATTTCATCATCCTTCGATTCTGCGGTCGCCTTCGATTTTGATGGCGTGCAGGTTTCGACCATGCGCCTGGTACAGGCCGGCTTTTTCGACACCGCTCAGATCGACGTGTTGAAGGGTCCGCAATCTTTGTTCTTCGGTAAATCGGCATCTGCGGGTGTGTTTTCGATCAAATCCGCTGATCCAACCGCGACTTGGGAAGTCGGCGGCGATGCGCAATATGAATTCGAAGAGAGCGGCTACACTGTCGGCGGCTTCATCTCTGGACCGATTTCGGACACGCTCGGCATTCGCGTTGCCGCGCAATATAACGACATCGAAGATTTCGTTGATCTCCAGCCCGGCACGCCCACGGCTCACGGGGATTCCCGTTCCAGTTCGAACTTCGTTGGCCGCGTCACGCTGGCCTATGAACCGAGCGATAGGTTCGATGCGAACCTCAAGGTGCAATATGTTCGCAATGAAAATGACGGCGCGATCGGCCACGGTGACATCAATTGCGGCGCAAACGGCGTAGCGGATTCGATCTTCCTGCTCGGCGGCGGGATCATCATTGATCCGGGCTATGACTGCAATTCGACTGACGGTCTGCAATTCCTGCCCGATTCAGCGGCCGCATTGGGCGCCTCTATTCCAACGCCGTCCGCTGCGGCGGGCCGCGGCGGTGTGCCGTTTGGTGAAACCGATCTGTTCTTTGCTCGGCTCAAATGGAACCTCGACATTAGCGACCACGTGACGCTTAACTCGGTCACCGGTTACCTCGATCTCGATGCGACCGATTTTGACTGCTATTCTTATGGTGGCCAATTCGCTCCGGGCATCGCCGCAGGCGTCGGCTGTTCTGACCCGAACAACCAGCTCCAACAATTCACGCAGGAAATCCGCCTGACATCCGACCTTGATGGTCCGTTCAATTTCATGGTCGGTGCATTCTACGAAACGCGTGATTTCGTGTTTGATACGGCGGAACAGGCGGCAAATATTTCGCTGCTCGCGCCGGATCCGATCACTGGCTTCACCACCGATTATGATCGGCGTCACGAAACAACCACCGACGCATATTCTGTCTTTGGTAGTGTGATTTTCGACATCACCGATCAACTCGAACTGTCGGGCGGCGTCCGCTATACTGACGAAGACAAAGCGAACACGATCAGCATCCCTTACGTCCACGCATTCCTTGCGGGCGGTGCGTTTTTGAATTCCGGTTTCTTCACCGGACCGATCAAGTTCAGCGATGACAATTTCTCGCCAGAAGTGACCCTGAGGTATCAGGCGACTGACGATATCAATATCTTCGCTTCTTATAAGACTGGCTTTAAATCGGGCGGTATCGACAATTCCGCACTGCCAACCAACAGTCTTGCTGTTGCGGCGGCCAATAACGATTTTGGCGCTCTGGTCTACGATTCGGAAACGAGTGAGGGCGGCGAAATTGGCATCAAAACGCAATTCTCCGATCGCACGATCACGTTGAACGCAACCGCATATTACTATGTGTTTGACAATCTTCAGGTGCAAAACTTCGACGCGGTTGCGATCCAGTTCTCAACACTGAACGCCGGTGAGCTGACCACACAGGGTCTCGATCTGGAACTGGGGTGGAGAACGCCTGTTGAAGGCCTCAGCATTTCGGGCAATCTGTCTTACCTCGATGCCGAGTTCAGCGACACATTCGTCACTCAAAGCGGCGATGACCTTAATGGCCGGGGCGCGGCGCGCGCACCCAAATGGTCGGGCAATCTCGCATTTGATTGGATGATCCCGCTTGGTGACAGTCTGGAAATCGGCCTTGGCGGCAATATGATTTATTCGGATGACTACTTCACAAACGAAGATACGCTGACCGATTTCCGCCAAGACAGCTATGTTGCGCTCGATGCGCGCGCTTCGATTGGTGATGCGGATGGTAAATGGAAGATCGCTCTGGTAGGCACCAACATCACTGATGAGATTTGGGCTAACACCACAGGTGGTCGTCCGTTCCTTCCGGCTGGCGGCGATGACTTCGTTGTTACCCAGAACCGCGGTCGTCAAATCTTCGTGGAAACCAGCTTCCGGTTCTAAGAGGCGCAACTTTTTGGACCAAAAGCAGCGGGCGGGCCGAAAGGCTCGCCCGTTTGGTTTTGGGGGAAAGGGTGTTTGTTTGCCCGCCCCTCCCTCACAAAAACACGCATTGCCCAATGGGCACCGCTCGCCGCATCATGCTGCCGACTCACTTAAGGATCATACGATGCCCCGCGACGAACTCATTTCGATGACCCGCAGCCTGATCGCGCATGGCGCGGCCGATACGATGGAATATGCAGACGACATCGTGCGCGTTCCCGCCAGCACATACACCGACCCGGCAATGTTTGAGACGGAGAAGCGCAATATTTTCCGCCGCCTGCCGCTGATGGTCGCGCCGTCATGCGAATTGCCGGAGCCGGGCGATTACAAGGCGATGGATATTTGCGGCGTGCCGCTGCTGTTGACGCGGCAACGTGATGGGAGTGTCGCGGCGTTCCTCAATATGTGCAGCCACCGCGGCAATCCGGTTGTGGCACAAGGGACAACCGGCAACGCAACGCGTTTCACCTGCGGGTATCACGGTTGGACGTTTAAGAATGATGGCGATTTGGTCGGCGTTGCCTCGGCCAAGGATTTCGGCGCGGTTGATAAGGCGGCGCTGTGCCTCAAGCGGTTCCCATCGCATGAAAGCGCCGGGTTGATCTGGGCGACGCTTGATCTGGAATCGAAATTGCCGATCCCTGATTATCTGTGCGGCTATGATGCCTTGCTGGAGGCATTCGGGTTCGATGGCTGGACGCTGTTTTCTAAGCGCACTTTGGCCGGTCCCAATTGGAAGACGGCCTATGACGGCTATCTCGATTTTTACCACTTGCCGGTCTTGCACAAAGACACATTCGGCGCGGATTTCTTCAACCGCGCGAACTACTTTTTCTGGGGCCCGCATCAGCGCCTCTCCAGCCCATCGAAATTCGTTCAGAAAACCGGCAGCGATGAACAAATCGACCTCACGCAAATGTCAGATACGCAATTGCCTGATGAAGCGCTGACGCAGGGCGTTTGGACGATCTTCCCGCATATTTCGATCGCGAGTTTTTACGGCGGCGGGCAACGCGGGGCATTGATCTCGCAATTGTTCCCGGGCGACACAGTCGGCGACAGTTACACCACCCAATATTATGTGATGGAAAATCAGCCAGAGACGGAGGCCGATATCAAATCCGCGCATGAACAATTCGACTTCTTAGAAATCGTGGTGCGCGACGAGGATTACGCGACCGGCAAACGCCAGCATGAGGCGTTGCAATCGGGGATGCTGAAAGAGGTGTTGTTCGGTAAGAATGAGCGCGGCGGACAAGTGTTTCACCAATGGGCGGCGAAACTGGCCAATGCCACGGACGAGGAGCTGCTGGAAATCTTCGCAGCCGAGCAGCGCGAAGCGGCGGAGTAAGCGCGCTATTGAGCGGTGTATCCGCCATCGACGACAAATTCCGCGCCGGTGACGTAGCCCGCTTCGTCTGAGGCGAGGAACAACACGCAATTGGCAATATCCTCCGGCTCACCCAAGCGGCCCACGGGTATGGCGGCTTCGATCGCTGCGTAATTCTCGGCGTTATCGTCTAGCCCAGCATTCGCCATATTCGTGCGGATGATGCCGGGATGGACGCTGTTCACGCGGATATTGTCAGGCGCGGTTTCCAAGGCGACCGATTTGGTCATCATTTTCACCGCGCCCTTTGTTGCCGCGTAAGACGCGCTGCCGCGAAAGCCGACCAGCCCGGCGACGGAGGATAGGTTGATGATCGCCCCGCCACCGCCAGCCGCCCGCATGGTTCGGACCGCCGCCTGAGTGCCCATAAATACGCCTTCGATATTCACCGCATATTGGCGTTTCAGCCCTTGGACGGCGTCCTCGTCATCAATCTCAGCGACATTGAGAATACCGGCATTGTTGACCAGAATATCCAGCCGCCCGTAATCCGCGACGATACCTGCGATCGCCGCGTCCCAGTCCGATTGGGAAGAGACGTCCTGCGTGACCGCGATGGCATCAAGGTTCTTTGCCCGGATGATTGCCGCGCTCGCTTCTGCTCCCGCAGCGTCCACATCGCTGAGGATAATGCGCGCGCCTTCTTCTGCCAAACGCAGGGCAATGGCGAAGCCCAGACCGGGCCGCGAAGCCCCGCCTGTGACAAGCGCCACTTTTCCTTCAACCCGGCGGGACATGCTGGCCATCACCCGAATGCAGGCCGGAAATTGCTCTCGCCCCAATCCTGACGCTTGGTCCAATCACCGAGATTTTCCAGCTTGCCCTCCAATTCGGGGAAGCGTTCATAAACATGGTCCATATCGACCTCAAACGGGCGGGTGGGCGCTTCGTTATTATATTCGTAAAAGGCTTGAATACCCTTCGCGAATTCCTCGCGCATTTCGGCGGGCATCGTGTCGCCCGCGGCATCGACCAGATAGCGGCCAAATTCCTCTGGTGAACACGGATCATATTTGATGTCTTTGTCCAAAGCATCGCTGAGATAGCCGGTCACTTGCTTACCCACCAACCGCTCTGGCCCGCCAATATTCAGCCATGCGCCTTCCATGTCGGGCCGCTCTAGGCTGGCGAGCATAAAGCGCGCGACATCATCCAGGCTGATCCAGTTCGCCTCCAAATTGGGGTTATGCGGATACACATAGCGCCCCTCATCGACGATAAAGGGCCGCGCCCAATTGGTCAGCAGATTGTCCATAAATAGCACGCTGCCAAACACGGTTCCGGGGCAACCAGACCGCCACAGCGCGTTGATACCCTTGGTGTTTTCGCCATAGGTGAACGGATCGCCGGGACGGTCAGGGATCCAGCTCGACGTGTTCCAGACGAGCCGTTTGACGCCTTCCTCTGCCGCCGCTTTGCCTAAGTCCCCGATCAAGACGGCACGGTCGGCGCGCGCCTGCAATGGGTGCGTGTAGAAAACGTAATCCGACCCCTCCAGCGCAGGTTTGAACGTCGCATGGTCATAAAGGTCCATGCCGCGCACTTCGACGCGTTCGATACCGTCGATCTTTGCGCCGCCAAAGGGGTCCTCTTGCCGCGAAATGGCGCGCACATCATAGCCTGCTTTGAGCGCCTGTTTGACCTGCGCCATGCCCTGACGCCCGGATGCGCCGATTACTGTGATGAGTGCCATTCTGTCTCTCCCATTGGTTGGCGAGGAGACTACGAATGACGCCGCGCGCACGCACCGCGCCAAAGTGATAGCCGACTACCAAAATAACTGGGCAAACCCCTAACAAAAGGGGGCCTTGCCGCAGCGTCCAGCGGGCCGGAAAAGACACTTCATGAAAAACCAGTTTTGGCGCATCAACTCCCGCCCCCGGGGCAATGATTTTGCGAGCGCATTGGCGCTGGTGCAGGAGGATCTGCCGCCTCTTGGCGCGGGAGAGATCCGCGTGCGCAATGCGATGCTGTCGATGGATGCGGGCACGCGGTTATGGCTGACCAGCCGCGAGGATGGCTATCAACCGCCATTGCCGGTGGGCGCACCCATGACAGGATTGGTGGTTGGCGAAGTGATCGCCAGCCGCGCGGACGGTTTTGCCGAGGGCGACTTGGTGCGGACATTCGGCGTCTGGGGCGAAATCAGCCAAGTGGACGCGGTGATGAGCGGCGCGTTGAAACTTGATCCAAGCGTTGCGGATAAGCGCGCATGGTTTGGGCCGCTGGGCATGAATGGCTGGACGGCGTTATGGGGTATTGAACAAACCGGCGCGGCCAAACCGGGCGAATGCGTGCTGGTGTCTGCCGCCGCCGGGGCGACCGGTGTTTTGGCGGTGCAGATCGCAAAGCTGCTGGGCTGCGAGGCGTGGGGAATTGCGGGCGGCGCGGATAAATGCCGGTTTCTGACCGAAGAACTCGGGCTGACCGGGGCGATTGATTACAAGGCTGGTAATGTCGGCGCGCAATTGGACGCAGCGGGCGGCTTTGACGTCTATTTCGACAATGTCGGCGGGCCGGTGCTCGACGACGTGCTCACCCGGATGAACCATTACGGGCGGATCGCGGTCTGCGGATTGCTGAATGATTATGGCAGCGGAACGCGCACGGCTCCGCGTGAATATGATCAAGTGTTGATGCGGCGATTGCGGGTCGAAGGGTTCTTCAGCCCCGATTTTATGGACCAAGGCGAACGCCTGACCGCGCGGCTCAAAACATGGCATGAGGCGGGCCAGCTCACCATGCCTTATGATGTGACAAACGGCCTCGAAAACACCCTATCCGCCTATGCCAAGCTGTTTACTGGCGGCAATATCGGCAAGGTCATTGTGGAGCTTTAAGACATGGCAGGAACATTAGAAGATCGCGCCGCAATCCAAGACGTCATCACCGCCTATGCCCATGCAATAGACCGGCGGCGATGGGGTATGATGGAACATTTGTTTCACGATGATGCGCAATTTCAATTCGGTGATGTGATCGGCGATTGGCGCGGATTTGTGGAGCAAGCGCGCGCGATTATCGATCCGTGCCTGATCACTCAGCATCAACTGGGTCAGGTGATGTTTGGGTTTGCCGAGGGGCCAGATGGTGCAGCGATATGCCACACCGAAACCTATATGACGGCGATGCACACTATACCGGCCGCCTATCCAATCCCGGATGTGTTTCCCGACAAGGGCAAAATCTATTCCGCTGTGATCGCCGGGCGTTATGTTGACCGGTTTGAAAAACGCGCCGTAGGCTGGCGCATTGCTCAGCGCACCGGCCTGTATGATTGGCGCGAATTTCGCGAGCTTGAAGGCGTTGATATGTCCGGCCTGCCAGAGGGGTCCTGCGGCTATCACGATGAACGTGATCCCTCCACGCCTGCGGCTGCGCGGTATTTGGGCTGAATTCAGACGTTGCGTTTGATTGCGAACACCCCGCTCATCGTCGCGATGGGTTCATTTCCGCGCAAAATTTCCCCGCTCGTATAGGCCGTTCGCCCGCCAATACGGTCGATCCGCACCCGCGCCTCCAACCAATCACCTAACTTCGCGCCAAGCAGATAATTCACCTGCAGCGTGATCGTCGAAGGGGCCAGCCGAGGCCGCTCCGCATCGTAAACCGCATGGCTTAGGGCAACATCGGCAAAGGTTGAGATCACCCCGCCATGCGCGGCGTCCTGATAATTGATGTGATGCGGACAAATGCGCAGGCCAACCAGCCTTGGCCCGGCAGCATTGTCTTTCAAGAAATACGGCCCGCCGTGATCGAGAAAGCCGGGCGAAAAACCGGCGGGGGCGTAGCCTTGCGGCGGATTGGGATCAGTCATGCACTAACCCTACACCACCATGCGCCGCGCCGCCCGCTATGAATAATGCCATTATCGCTGCGCCGCCAATGCGCTTAGACTTGCCGACATGGAAAACAACCAACCAGCCGAACCGAACTCCTTCTGCGAAATCGTGCAGGGCCATGCGCGAGAGAACGGCGACACTGCCGCCTTTACCTTTGGCGATGAGGTGATCAGCTTTGCTGAGCTTGACGCGGGCAGCAACCGGGTCGCTCATGCGCTCACCGCAATGGGCGTGACCAAGGGGGAGCGCGTCTCTTTCCTCGGCAAGAACCACCCGCTCTATTTCGAAGCCTTGCTGGGCGCGGCCAAAATCGGGGCGGTGATGACCCCGGTGAACTGGCGCCTGGCCGCGCCAGAGGTCGCCTATATTCTCGCCAATTGCGAAGCGCGCGTGGTGTTCGTGGCAGAAGGATTTGCCGAAATGCTGGCGCAGGTCAGCGGGGACACGCCCAAGGTCGAACATATTATCGGCATTGATGCGCCCGATCATTCCGGCACCGATTACCGGACATGGCGCGATGCCGCCCCGGCTGATCCTGTGACCGTCCCAATCGGTCTCGAAGATGACGCCTTGCAACTCTACACCTCTGGTACAACGGGCCGGCCAAAAGGCGCGGTGATGACCCAAGGGTCGATCCTATCGAGCCGCGCCGGGTCAGAAGGGGAAACCCGCAAATGGCAAGAACCGGTCGAAGGCGACGTCACATTGCTCGCCATGCCGTGTTTCCACATTAGCGGCACCGGCACCGGTATCGGGACAATGGTCGCGGGCACCAATTCGATTGTCTTGCCCGAATATGACCCGGCCAAAGCGCTCGACCTGATCGAGAACTTCAATATTTCAAAGATTTTCCTCGTCCCCGCCGCGATCCAAATCCTGCTCAATCATCCGCGCGTCCGCGAGGTCGATTTCAGCCGCCTCAAATATGTCACCTATGGCGCGTCGCCGATCCCGCTGGAATTGATGCGGGAGGCGATGGAGGTCTTGGGCTGCGGTTTTGTCCAGATGTACGGCATGACCGAAACTAGCGGTACGATCGTCGCGCTCGACCCAGAGGATCACGTCCCCGAAGGATCACCGCGTATGCGCAGCGTCGGCACGCCGATGGCCGGGGTTGAGCTCAAGATCATTGACGAAGAAGGCGCCCAAGTCCCCGCCAACACGGTCGGCGAAATCGCCACGCGGTCGGCCAAAAATATGAGCCGATATTGGAACAATGCGGATGCCACTGCCGATACTGTTGATGCCGATGGCTGGCTGCGCACCGGCGATGCCGGCTATCTCGACGAAGACGGATACCTCTATATTCACGACCGGGTGAAGGACATGATCATCTCTGGCGGAGAGAATATCTACCCGGCTGAAGTTGAAAATGCCGTCTATGCCCACCCCAAAGTCGCCGATGTCGCCGTGATCGGTGTGCCGGACGAAAAATGGGGCGAGGCGGTGAAGGCCTGCGTCGTGGTCAAAGATGGCGAGAATTTGAGCGAGGCGGATATCATCGCCCATGCACGGACCCATATTGCCGGTTACAAATGTCCCAAATCGGTGGACTTTATTGCGGCCCTGCCGCGCAATCCCTCTGGCAAAATCCTGCGCCGTGAATTGCGTGCGCCCTATTGGGAGGGGAAGGATCGCGGTGTTAATTAGGCCCGGCAGATGACCGGCGATTTGCCCATTCGGCAGGTCGCCTATTTCGTGCCCGATATCGCGGCGGCGGCGCGCGCCCATGCGGCGCAATTTGGCTCTGGCCCCTATTTCGTCATGCGCCATGTCCCCGTCAGCCGCAGCATCCATCGCGGGACAGATCAGCGCTTCGATCATTCTTCGGCTTACGGGCAATGGGGCGATGTGATGATCGAATTTGTTCAGCAAAATGGCCGCGAACCCAGCGCGATGCACGACCTCTATCCTGCCGGATCGGGTCGATACGGACTGCATCATATCGCGGTGTTTGTGGATTCGTTGGATGATGCAATTGCGGATTTTGAATCGCGCGGCTTCGCGCTGGCGCAGCTTTCAGAGACATCGAATGGCACTCGCTTCGCCTTTGCTGATGCCTCGCAAAGCCTCGGCCATATGATCGAATTGTACGAACCGAGCGAGGCGCTCACCGGGTTTTACGCCATGGTCCGGGACGCGGCGAGGGGCTGGGACGGCGGCGATCCGATCCGCGAATTGGGGGAATGACATGATCGACTTAAACGACGCTTCGAACGACGCAGAACGTCTGGCGCTTTCCATATTCAAAGCGATGGATGACGGACAGATTGTGGAGGCCATACCCGCCCTCACCGCGCCCGATTTCATCTGGTCCAATAGCGGATTGCCCGATTTGCGCGGGCAGGATGAAGTGATCAAATTGTTGATGTCGGGCGGGTTTGAAAATGAAATTCCGATCCTGACGAACATGACCCATTTCACCGCCGATCTGGTGCACATATCCTCTCACGCAAACGTCGTTTTCACAGAGCGGGTGGATCACCATTGGGACGCCGAAGGCCGCGATTTGATGACCCCGCATATTTGCGGCGTCGTTGAAATCACAGACGGCAAGATTTCGCGGCTGCACGATTTCTACGATACGGCCTGCTACGATCAATCACCGACCCCGCCGCAATCCGGCTTCGCTCTGGCAGATCGGCATCCAGAGCGGGTTTAGACCGCCCGTTAAGCAGTCAGCCCGGCCAGATCGACTTTCTGCGCGCGGCATTCCGCATCGGCCAGCGCGGCGACCACCGAAAATGCGACAAAGCGCGCTTCGCCAATTTCCGCGATAACGGCGGCGGCATCTGCATCCGTGATGGCGGTGTGTTCAAACGGGATGCGCCGCGCATAAGCGAGAGCGGCGGCCGGGGCGTTGCCGGATGGCGGCGCGTTACTGGGCGGCGGTGTCTCGCCCATCCCATGCACTTGCGCGACAGCATGGCGGATTTGCGCAGTAAACTCCTCACCCAGCGCATCGTGAGCGGCGCTACGGAAAGCCTCAAATTTCGCGCCCAATACAGGCGATCCGGCCAGCGCCGAGGCAACCGGCCCGTTCATGCCATTTCTGCCGGAGCAGGCGTTGGCAAAACAGTTCGGCCCATCACATCAGGTTCCAACCCCATCGTAATCAACGCTTTGGCCAGCGCCAGAAACAGCGTCAGGCCCAGCCCCAATTCCGCAATCTGTTCGGGCGACAAATGCCGCTGCAACGCGGCCTGTGCATCGCCGGTCAGCAATTCGGGATCATGGATCACCGCATCGGTGAATTTCAGCACGGCTTTTTCCGCATCGGACAGTTTATCCGATGTCTCATATCCCCAATCAATGTCATCAACGATCTCTTCGCCCAGCCCTTGGCCCAGCGCTTTGTCGAACCGCACATTGCGGCAAAATCCGCATTCGGTGACACGGGCATTGCGCATCCGCGCGACCTCTTTGATCCGCGCGGCCAGCACATCACTGCCCCAGAACGCGGCGTAAAGTTCGGTGAACGCCTCTGCGATGGCCGGCTGATGCGCGAGGACAGAGCTGAAATGCGCAGGCTCTCCTGCGATGGCCGATGAAACGCGCGGTGTGGTGGACATGACGGTTCTCCTCTTGCCGCGCAGGGTAACGTGTCTGCGCCAATCGGCCCCCTCCTCATTTTCGTAAGGGGACGCGGCCGCACTGCGCTCTATGATCGGTGCAACAAAGGAGGCCCACATGGCAGGCGAAGCGCAGCGCGTAATCGAAAAATTCTGGGACGTTCAAAACGGCGGCGACTACACACAGCTTGCCCCGCTCTTTGCCGACGATGCCCTGCTCGAAGACCCTATCTGGGGCCGGTATGAAGGGCGCGAGGCGATCCTTGGTTTTATGACCACGATGGTAAGAGAGATGGGGGAGCGCAAAATCAACTTTACCGTTGATGAGATTTGCGGCGATGATCACGCGGTTTGGGCGCGGTGGACGATGCACACACCCGATGGGGCACGCAGCGGGGCCGGTATCTACAAGGTAGCAGGCGGGCAACTGACCTATTACCGTGATTATATGGACCCACCAGCCGAAGACTCCCAGGCCGAGGAAGAGTGAGATGACCGACACCGTTTTGCGCGAAGATTTTGACGGCTGGACGCAGCTGACCTTGAACCGCCCGGATAAGCTTAATTCGCTGACCGTGGAGATGTTTGGCGAATTGCGCGCGCATGTGGCCGACCTTGCGCAAAGCACCGGCATTGGCTGCGTCGTTTTGCGCGGGGCGGGGAAATGTTTCTCCGCCGGGCATGACCTTGGCGGCATTGCACAAGGCGAAGCGCCGCCGAGCAAAGGCTGGCATTCGGAAACGCTGCGGCTGCTTGAGAAACTGCCGATCCCAGTCGTCGCGGCGGTGCATGGGCATTGTTACACCGGCGCACTCGAAGTCGCGCTGGCGGCGGATTTTATCGTGGCGAGCGGCAATGCGCGCTTTGGCGATACCCATGCGAAATTTGCGCTGACGCCGGTATGGGGGATGAGCGTGCGCCTACCCCGGCGCGTGGGCCTTTCGACCGCGAAACGGTTGATGTTCACCGCGCAGATGTTTGATGCGCAAGAGGCGGTGCGGATTGGATTGGCCGAATATGCCGTGGCAGATAGCGAATTTGAGACAGAGATCGCCCGATTGGCCGCGCAAATCGCCGGTCAAAGCCATTTTAGCCACGCCGCAATCAAACGCTTGCTCGACCGCGCGGATGCGAAACCTGCCGATGATGCGTTGGTGCGCGAATGGATGGACGGCGAAGGGCGCGGCCCGGATATGCATGAGCGTATCGGCGCATTTATGAAGAAATAATCCGCGCAAACACCATCACAGTTTGCGGTATCGCGGGTGGCCGGGCCCATCGATTTTGAAGGTCGGCAGCGGGAAATCGGGATCGGGTTCAAAGCCGGGCTGATCCGTCAGCGGGCTTTTCCAATCGACGATGTATGTGCGCGCCGAAATGCGCCATTCTTGCGCGCCGTCATCGCCGCGCTTTTCCCACTCATCCAAATAACGCCCGCCGATCATATCGCCAGCAATACTGCCGTCCTCCTGCAACCGGCCTCCGCCAAAAATGCCGTAACATTCGCTGCTGGCGGACACGTCCGAATGAAACCGGATCAGCGGCGGGGAAAGCATGTGCCAGCGGCGCGCAAGGCCGCTTTCGGTCGCCATGACCACGGGCAGGAAATCCTCCGCAGTGCCGGTGAAGAACCCGTATTCGATCGCGGCATCTGGCCAATAACAGCTCGCCTGACCTTCTGCGTCGAGCCAATCAAGCGTTCGGCAATAGCGCTGGATCACATCGCTGATCTCTTGCTTGTCGATCAGCTCTTGCAGTTTCGCGTCCATTGGTTCTCTCCCTATTTCCGCCAATTGTGTCCCGGTCTTATCGCGGCGATCCTCTGCCAAACACCATCATCAGTTTCGTGAGGACGCCATGACCAACGCAGCGAGCACCCCGAGCATAAACCTGTTCGACCCCGAAACTCAGCAATGCCCGTATGACGCCTATGGCAAGCTGCGCGATGAGGCCCCCGTCTTTCACATCCCCGGCACCGATATGTATGTCGTCAGCCGCTATGATGACGTCCGCGAAGTGCTCATGGACCCGGCGCGCTTCCCCAGCTCGTCTGCCGACACACCGTTCCGCGCCAGCGCCGGTAATGTCGAACGCGGCGAAATGGTCGCGGCGCGTTTTGCCGAAAAAGGCTGGGTGCCGGCGCCGACATTGAATGGACGCGACGATCCGAACCACAAACAAATGCGTGCGATGTTCAACCAAGCGTTCAAACCTTCGCGCATCAAGGAAATCGACCACAAGGTCGAAGGGCTCGCTTACGAATTGATCGGCGGCTTTATAGCGGAGGGTCGGTGCGAATGGGTCAAGCAATTCTGTGTGCCGTTGCCGCTGTTTATTATCGGCGAACAAATGGGCGCCGCGCGCGAGGATATGTGGCGGATCAAACGCTGGACCGATGCATTTTTTCAGCGGATTTCGCTGATGCTACCCGAAGACCAGCATATGGAAATGGTCGACCGCGAGATCGAGGCGCAGCAATATTTCCAACCCATTTTTGACCGTCTGCGCGCCAATCCCGATGACAGCCTCATCAGCGTGCTCGTCAACACTGTGATCGAGGATTGGGGCCGCACGCTCACCGACAATGAACTGCATGCCGAAATGATGGCGGATACTTTTGTCGGCGGCAGCGAGACGACGACCAATGCGCTGGCGGCGGGGATGAAGTTGCTGATTGAAAACAAGGACGTTTGGCAAAAACTCAAATCCGACCCGGACAAATATATGAAGACCTTTGTGGAGGAGGTCGTGCGGCTCGAAAGCCCGGTGCAATCGCTGATGCGGTTTGTGCGCGAGGATACGCAATTGGCGGGCGTCGCCCTGCCTGCGGGGTCGATGGTCAATATCCGTTTTGCCGCCGCCAACCGGGATGAACGCGCGTTTGAATGCCCTGAGAAACTCGATCTGGACCGGCCTAAGGCTGGCTCTCACATGGGCTTTGGCTCAGGCACGCATCATTGTTTGGGCGCGCCGCTGGCCCGGCGCGAATTGATCTGGGGCTTTACCGCCGTGGTCGACCGGTTTGAGGATATGCATTTTGCCGATGCCAAGAATGACTTCGAATATCACCCGCATTTCCTGCTGCGCTCTTTGAAAGAGCTGCATATCGAATTTGAGCCGAAAAAGACCTAACCGCGATCCTAGATATTCGCCCGCGCCGCCGTGCGTCCGGCGATATAGCCAAAGGTTAGCGCCGGGCCGAGCGTGCCCCCTGCGCCTGCATAAATACCGCCCGTGGGGCACGCGATGGCATTGCCTGCGCCGTATAGGCCGGCAATCGCTTCGCCGTCATGGCCAAGGATACGCGCCGCGCCGTCCGTGCGCGCGCCGCCATTGGTGCCCAGCAATCCCATGCGGATTTCCACCGCGTAAAACGGCCCGGTTTCAACCGCGCCCAATGTGACCGCAGCGCCCTCTCTGCTGCGGTCGCCGTAAAAATGATCATAGGCGCTGGTGCCGCGTGCAAAATCGGGATCATGGCCTGCCGCCGCATGGCCGTTGAAGCGCGCGACAGTCGCGCTCAAACCATCCGCCGGAACGCCAATCTTGTCCGCCAGTTCCGCCAAACTATCGGCGCGCGTCACCCATTCCGGCACAGGCTGCCCCGGTAGGCGCGGGCCGATGGGATAGCGTTCCACATAATCGGCATCAAAGATCAACCATGCGGGCAGATTGGGGTAATCATAAGTCTGCGGATCAAACTGATGAAACGCCCCGGCAAGCGCGGAATAATTGGCCGCTTCGTTGCAGAACCGCTGACCCTTGCCATTGACCATGATTGAATGCGGCACGGTGCGCTCGATCAACACTGGCTGCGCGCGCTGCTCTCCTGTGGCCCACGGCATGTCGGGCGTCACCAATGTCGGCGCCCACCAACCCTGCGTCATATTGCCCAGCTTCGCGCCGCTTTCCATCGCCAGCGTCAATCCCTCGCCGCGCGCGGTGGGCGGGCTGGCCGGGGCGTCCATTGGCCCGCGCAAAAAGGTTTGGCGCTTGTCTTCGTCCCACTCAAAACCGCCTGTGGTGATGATGACACCGTTGCGGGCGGTCATGGCGAAAGGCTGGCCGCCGCGTGTGCCCTCAATCCCTGTGATGCGCCCATTTTCGCGCACCAACCGCTTGGTCTCAACCTCCAATATCGGTTCAATTCCCCGGTCGAGACAGGCTTTCAGCAGCCGTCCGACCATCGCCTGACCAAAGCCTCGTTCATTATTCGCCATGCGCCGGCCCAATTCCTCTGGCGGGACAACACCGCTGCCCCCGCCCAAAGGCGTCTCGCGCAGCATCATCGGCTTGGGTTCCTCGATGGCGGTGATACGCCCGGCCCATTCGCCCAATTCGCCCAGAGCAAACAGATCATGATCCAGCGCGCGCCCCCCTTCTGGCTTTGCGCCGGGACGGTCCAGATAATAGTCGGGATACCCTTCGAGCAGAGCGACCTTCATCGCGCCTGTATCTTCCAAAAACGCCAATGCCTCTGGCCCGGAATCGACAAACGCCTCCAGCGTCTCATCGACCAAATCGCCGTGATCTAGGGCGCGGAAATAGGCGAGCGCTTCTTCGCGGCTGTCGGACATTCCGGCGGCGCGTTGGCGCGGATTGTCCGGCACCCAAATGACCCCGCCCGAAATCGCGCCGGTGCCGCCGATCCGGTCAAAACGTTCGATGATGGTGACGCTCGCGCCCGCCTCATGGGCGGCCAATGCGGCGGTCATGCCAGCGGGGCCGCAGCCCAGAATGATAATATCAGTTTCGTTCATGCACCGCATAAGGGGGTAGGCGCGCGAAAGGTGCAACTCGCACTTTTGCGTTTCCTACACAGGCCGGTTTTGGCAGCTTCCTTTGGATGCTCACCAGAATGCTCACCCGAATGCTCAGCCCCGCCTTTCTCGCGCTGACCCCTGATCGCTTTATCCGATTAAAGGCGGCGCCAATGATGAAACGGATTTTACCCCCTAGACTGTGTGTCAGGTGTGTCAGGCTTGCTCAAAATAGCGGGGTGCGCTTCGCCGCCATTCGCCTACCATGCCGGGCAAAGGGAGAAGCATTATGAAGCTCGAAGGCAAAGTCGCAGCGATTACCGGCGGGACCGCAGGATTGGGACGCGGGATCGCAGAGGCGTTTCTGGCCGAGGGCGCAAAAGTCGCTCTGTTCGCGCGCAACGCGGAAAAGGGCGCGCGCGTGGTCGAGGAATTGCGAGTCGGGCGCGGAAGCAAAGACCGGGTGGTGTTTGTCGCGGGCGATGTGATGCAGCAAGGTGATGTAGAAGGCTTCATCGACACGGTCGTGGACACATTCGGCACAATCGACATTCTGGTCAACAATGCGGGCGGCGCGGGCGATCTGCAGCCGCTGGTCGATCTGTCTGATGAAGCCTTTGACGAGGCGATGAAATGGAACGTCTATTCGACTTTCTGGGCCTGCCGCCGGGCCTTGCCGGGCATGATCAAGAAAGGCGACGGGCGGATCATCAACATGTCTTCGATGGAGGGGAAACACGGCAAGCCGGTCTTCACCGCCTACACCGCCGCCAAACACGCCGTAAACGGCCTGACGAAATCCTTGGCGCGCGAAGTCGGCGAGGCGGGTGTGACAGTGAACACAATCTGCCCCGGCCTAGTGGTCACCGATATCATCAAGAATAACGGCCCGGAAACCGCCAAGGCGATGGGTATGGAGTTTGATGACATGATCGCGATGTTCGCATCCGAAGCCGCGATCAAACGTCCGAACACAGTCGAGGAAATCGCGGCCATGGCGCTGTTGCTCGCCTCAAAAGAGGGCGCGGGGATTACCGGTGCCAATCTGAGCGTGGATGGCGGGACGGCGCAATTCTGACCGCCGATGAGGGCGAATAGTTAGGCAAGGAAACAGCGCCGGTTAAGCATCCAGAGAGTAGACGGTTTACATCATGTTCAAAGTAACCCCATTGCCCAGCAAACACCGCGTCGCGATCAGCTTCGAAGGCAATTTCGATCACGATCCCGCCGATTTTCGGGCCGCATTGATAGCAGCGGTCGGCAAAGTTCAGGCGCATGACCAGTCATTCGATTTGATCTGCGATTTCACCCACGCACATGTGATGCCGCAAGACCATGCAACCACAGGCCAAGCAGCGATTGCCTGGTGCATCGAAAACGGTTTGCGCAAATCCGCCAATGTGACGGCATCCGTGACGCAGCGTATGCAGCTGAAAAGGGTCTCAGAAGGTGACCTACGCTTCGGCCAATTCGCCGATCACGGCGAAGCGGAGGAATGGCTGGCCGTTTGAGGGGGGATCACCCCTCCTGCGCTGCGGCCGCCATCGCTGCGCCAACGGCCGCCTCGATATCCTTTGCCTGAGGGTTGCCGCGCATGATGACACCGCCATTGGGCTGAATGTTCTGTCCGGTGACAAAGGCATGATCGCCGCTGAGCCATAGGCAGGCATTCGCGACGTCTTCGGATGTGTTGAGCCGCCCCAGCGGATAGCGCGGCAAGAATGCATCGACCAGGCCGGGTGTTTGAAACGCCCCTTCGGTCATCGGGCTTTGCGTGAAAGCCGGAGAGACACTGTTGGCGCGAATGCCCAGGTGGCCAAAGTCATTGGCGACGCATTCAATCATCGCCTCGCCCGCGCGTTTGGTCCCGATATAGGCGGCGTGATTGTTGATGAGCGCCTTTGTCGTGGCAGACGAAAGCGAGATGATAGATCCACCAGTGGGCGCTTGCTCGCTCATCACTTTGACGAAAGCTTGCAGGAAATGATGCACGCCTTTGAATTGAAGATCAGTAATCGCGTCGAGATCCGCTTGGCTGGTTTCCAGCAAGTTCGAAAGCAGGCCCCAACCGGTACAATTGATCGCCGCATCGACGCGGCCAAACTCGGCCTTGGCCTTGTCCGCAAGGGCATGAACTTGCGCGTGATCGGTGATGTCACACAATGCATAAGCTCCGCCGATATCATCCGCGATTGCGGCAAGCGGTTCCTCTTTGCGCCCGGCCACCATCACCTTTGCGCCTTCGCTAGCGAACAGTCTGGCGATGACCTGTCCCATATTGCCGGTGCTTGCTGCGCCCAGAATAACGGCGCTTTTGCCTTCCAATTGTCCCATCACGATTTCCTCTCAGTTGAATGCAGGGGTAACACGGCACAGGCCCGATCGACCCTTCCCAAAAGTGTTCATTGCCGCGCGCCCTATGTGCACCGATACGGTCTGACAAACTGACAGGAGAGACGCATCATGTTCACAGGACCGATCGAAGACCGGCTCGCCATTCGCGAACTGCACGAAGTTTACGGCGACGGTGTTGTCCGTTTTGACGCAGAGACATGGGGTTCGGTCTGGGCCGATGATGCCGACTGGGACTTTATGGGCATGGAATTGAAAGGGCGCGATGCGATCGTCGAAGTGTGGCTTGGCGCGATGGCGAATTTTGATGCGGTCAGCTTTAGCTGCGTGCCCGCATCCATCGAAGTGACCGGCAATACGGCCACATCGCGTGTGCAAACGCAGGAAGTGCTCAAAGGCAAAGACGGCTCAACCCGGATGCTTGGCGGACTTTACACAGATGAGCTTGAGAAACGCGATGGCGCTTGGGTTTACACCAAACGCGCGTTCCAAGTCATCGCAGAATACAACCCGGTAGAAGGATAAATTCATGGCCAAAATCGTCATCGCCGCACAAATCGACCTCGACCCTGCAAAGCGCGCAGAGGCGCTCACCAGCGCAAAGCCGCATATTGATGCCGCTCTCGCGCAGGATGGCTGCAACCATTACGAATGGAGCGCGGATGGCAGTGACCCCGCGCGCGTCAATGTGTTTGAAGAATGGGAAAGCGAAGAAGCGCTCGCGCATCACTTCGCCAATGCCGCCTATGCCGGAATGCGCGACCATATTGGGACATTCGGACTGACGGGGGCGGCCAGCAAGAAATACCGCGTGGATGCCGAAGGGCCGGTCTATAACGCGCAAGGCGAGGCCACCGAGGCGTTTGATTAAGACGCTTGGTGCGATCCTAGCCGGGGGTCAGGCGCGGCGCTTTGGCAGTGATAAGGCGTATGCTCTTTATAGCGGCAAGCGGCTTATTGACTGCGCGGCGGCGGCGCTTGATGCTCAATGTGATCGTGTGATCATTTGCGGACGCGAAGAGCCGGGTTTCACCTGTATCCCTGACTTGCCTGCCGCTGACTTGGGCCCGCTTGGCGGCCTAAATGCTGCCCTGCTTCACGCGGCGCGAGAGGGATATTCGCATGTCCTTAGCGCAGGGGTCGATGCGCCAAATTTGCCGCATAATTTGGCGCAAACTTTACACGGCGACGGCGCAGCGATCGTTCAAAGTCAGCCGGTTGTGGGTCTATGGCCAGCCGCGCTCGCTCAGGAACTCGGCGCATTTCTATCAGGCGGCGGCCGCGCGCTTTACGGCTTTGCCGAAAGCGTTGGGGCGCGGCGGATCGCATTCGACCCGCCGCTTATGAATGTAAACCAACCCGGCGATTTGCCCTAAAGTTTGAGCATTTGTTTGCCGCGGTTTTTACCGACAAACAGCCGCTGCAAAGTATCAGGCGCGTTTTCAAAGCCGTGCTGAATGTCTTCTTGATATTTCAGACTGCCATCGGCGACGAAACCTTCCAGACGCCTGCGGATCGCACCAAATTCGCTCGCCCAGTCGAGGACAATAAAGCCTTCCATACTGGCGCGGCGGAAGATGAGGTTGAAATAATTGCCCGGTCCGGTTGGTAGGCCGCCCGATTCGTAACGAGAGATCCCGCCGCAAATCACCACCCGTGCGCCCGTCGCAATATTGGCGAGCATATCATCGAGGATTGTCCCGCCGACATTGTCGTAAATGACATGAACGCCGCCGGGGCAATGTTCTTTGATCTGAGCCTTTACGTTGCCGGCCTTATAATCGATCGCGGCATCATATCCCGCTTCCTTGACCAGCCATTCGCATTTCTCTGCGCCGCCCGCGATACCGACAGCGCGGCAACCGGCGATTTTGGCAAGCTGTCCGACAATGCTGCCGGTGGCGCCTGCTGCGCCGGATACAAGAACGGTGTCGCCCGCAACCGGCTTGCCGATTTTGAAGAGCCCGCAATAGGCGGTCAGCCCGGTTGTCCCGAGCACCGATAATACGGCGGTCGGGGACAAGGTTGTTTCAACCTTGGTCAGCCCTTCGCCGTCATGAACGCAGTGTTCGGTCCAACCGGTGGAGCCAAACACGATATCACCGACCGCAAATTTGCCGCCATTGCTTTGGATCACTTCGCAAATGCCGCTGCCGCGCATGACATCGCCAATCGCCATTGGCGCGACATAATCGGCGATGTTCTCCATCCAGCCCTTTTGCGCCGGATCAAAGCCCAGATACCGCGTCGCCAGCAGCATCTCCCCCTCGGCAGGGTCAGCCAGCTGCGTATCGACCAGCTTAAAATCATCAGGCGCAATACCGCGTCCGCGTGGGTGTCCGTTGAGTAGCCATTGGCGTGAAGTCGTGGGCATCCAGAATCTCCTTATTTCGCCTCCCTAATGCGGCCAGCGCTCCGCCGCCTCTACGGCCAAAAGTGTCAGTCGCTGCGCGCGCACGCTCTGGTATCTTGGAAACAAGGAGAAATGTGATGGGTGTTGAGACTCGCAAGACGTTCTGCCGCTTTTGCCACGCAAATTGCGCGATGGAGGTGGATGTTGAGAACGGTAAAGTTCTGGAAGTGCGCGGTGATAAAGATGATCCGGCATTTGGCGGCTACACCTGTCTAAAGGGGCGCGAGCTGCCCGATTCGCACAATGCGGAGCACCGCTTGCATCACAGTTTGGTGCGCGATGATGCTGGGGCCCTCCAAGAAACCGCCATGCCGAAAGCTCTGGAACACGTTGCGGACGAAATCCGCCGCGTGATCGCCAAATACGGGCCAAATTCGGTCGCGGTGTTCATGGGATCGGGCGGGTATCAGAACAGCGCGGCAATGGCCGCTTCGCTCAGTTTTGCGCAAGCGATTGGGACGCGCAATTTTTACACCTCAGTGACGCTGGATCAGCCGGCAAAGGTTTTCACCACCATGCGTTACGGCAAATGGATGGGCGGCATGAACACGTTCTCCGAAAGCGATGTGTCGCTGCTGGTGGGGAACAATCCGATCGTCTCGCATTATTCGCCGCCGGGCGGGGTTCCGCCCTTTAGCCCATCCCGCCGGATCCGCGATGCGCAAGAACGCGGCATGAAAGTGATTGTCGCTGATCCGCGCGAAAGTGATGTCGCACGGCTGGCCGATATCTATTTGCCGGTAAAGCCGGGCGAAGACCCTGCGCTGCTTGCCGGAATGCTGAATGTGATCATCAAAGAGGAATTGTATGATCGCAATTTCGTCGCGGCCAATGTCGATGGATTTGACGAATTGGCGGCGGCCGTAGAGCCGTTTTCGCCGGGCGTAGCGGCCGCGCGGGCGGGCGTGGACGAGGATCAACTGATCGCGGCGGCGCGTGTGTTTGCAGGCGGCTCGAAAGGCTGCGCTGTGACCGGGACCGGGCCAGAAATGGCAGGCAATGGCACTCTGACCGAATATCTCGTGACATCCCTCAACACCATTTGCGCGCGTTTCAAACAAGAAGGTGAGAAAGCCGCAATTCCCGGCGTCTTTACCAATATTAACGGCCCGCGCCGCGCGCAAGTTGCCCCCGATGTGCCGCTGTTTGGCGCAGAAGGCATGGCCAAATCGCGGTTTCGCGGATTGGGCCAATTGGGCTTTGAGATGCCCTGCAATGTGCTCGCCGATGAAATTCTGACACCGGGTGATGGACAGGTTCGCGTGCTCATTTCGGTCGGCGGAAACCCAGTCGTTGGCTTCCCTGATCAGGCAAAAATGGTCCGCGCTTTGGATGATCTCGATCTGTTTGTGCAGATCGATCCGTGGATGAGCGCGAGTGCAAAACGCGCAGATGTGGTGCTTGCCCCGTCGCAATGTCTTGAACGCGAAGACATCACCAATCTTTCCGAATGGTGGCACGAAGAAGCCTATGCCCGCTATGTCGAGGCGGTCGCGACCCCGCCGGGCGATGTGATCGACGAATATGAAATGTTCTGGACGCTGGCGCATCATCTGGGCGTGACGATGGAATTGGCGGGCGGCGCTTTGCCGATGGATGAGAAACCGTCGAAGGAAACCTTCCTCGATCTGATGACCGCCGGGTGCATTGTCCCGCCAAGCCAGGTCCGCAAAGACGCAGCCAAAGTTGGCGGGGCGGCGGTTGTCTATGCCGACAAACACCCTGTCGTTGGACCGGTGGAGGAGAGCGAGATTAACCGCTTTGGCCTTGATGTGGGTGATATGCCGGGCGAATTGCTGCGCTATGCCAGCAATGTGCCGACACGAGCGGGTTATGAGTTCAAACTGATCAGCCGCCGTTCGAAAACGCGGTTCAATTCGATTGGTCATCCGCTTAAGAAATTGCGGGAAAAGACGGTGACCAATCCGGCCTATATCCACCCAGAAGACATGGCTCAGCTCGGCTTAGTAGAAGGCGGGATTGTTGAGATCACGTCGCCCCATGCGACGATCCACGGCGTGGTGAAGGCCAGCGACAAAGTGCGCCGGGGGCTCGTCTCTATGGCTCATGCTTACGGCGATGCCGATGCGTCGAAAGAGGATGTACGCGAACGCGGCTCCTCAACGAACCGCCTCACCAGCGAAGTCGTCGATTTCGACCCAATTACTGGGATGAGCTTGCAAAGCGCCATTCCCGTCAAACTCGTCGCGGCTTAGCTCGGCGCTCGAACATCCAAAGGAATTTCCGTGCCTGAAAACCGCCGTTTCCTCCTCCAGCGCCGCCCGGACGGCGAGCCTGTCCGCGAAGACTTTGAACTGATCACTGAGCCTACGCCTGAACTGGCCGAGGGTGAGTTTTTGATCCGCAATCACTACGCATCGCTCGATCCAGCGATGCGCGGGTGGATGGATGCTGGCGGAAATTACATGCCACCTGTGCCGCTGGGCGATGCGATGCGGGCCAGCACAATTGGCGTGGTCGAAGAAAGCCGTGCGGAAGGTTTTGAAAAAGGCCAATGGGTGATGGGACTCAATGCGCTGGAGGATTATTCCATCGGCGTCGCAGGCGGGTTTAGCCAGCCGATCGATGCCTCGCTGGTGCCGAATGTGACCAATTACCTGTCCATATTTGGCGCGGTCGGGATGACCGCTTATTTCGGTTTCCTCGAAGTGTGCGAACCGAAAAGGGGCGACACCGTGCTTGTTTCCGGCGCGGCGGGTGCGGTTGGGTCACTTGTGGGGCAGCTTGCAAAAATTCACGGCTGCCGCGCGGTCGGCATCGCTGGCGGGCCAGAGAAATGCGCGAAACTGATCGACAAATACGGCTTCGACGCCGCCATCGACTATAAGGGCAAGGACGAAGCCGCGCTGACCGCCGCCATCGCAGAGGCCGCACCTGATGGGGTCGATGTGATCTTTGAAAATGTCGGCGGGGCGATCCTTGATGCGGGGCTGATGAACCTCAACCTTTATGGCCGCGTTGGGCTGTGCGGGTTGATCAGTGAATACAACACGGAACCGCGCGGCGCGCGCAACATCTGGCAATTGATCGTTAAACGCGCGTCGATCCGGGGGCTGTTGGTCGCTGATTATGTCGAACGGTTCGGCGAAGGCGCGGTTAAAATGGGCGAATGGGCAGCGGCCGGAAAGCTCGCCACCGATGAACATATCGACGAAGGGCTCGAACATGCCTTTGACAGTTTCATGCGCCTGTTTGCAGGAACCAATGACGGCAAGATGATCCTTAAGATCGCATGATACCCGCGGGACCGACACGCTCGCTGCTCGTCCTGTCTTGGGGGCACCCCTATGAAGAGGAGCCTTTTGCCGAACTCATCGCCAATCTGGGCGACTGGGATGTGACCCATCTGCTCCACCCCGAAGCAGAAGAAGCCGTCGCAAACGGCGCGGCGCGCGATGCCGATGCGGTGTTGTTCTACGATATGGGCGGTTACACTTTTGCCGACAATTGGGTGACTTCGCGCCCGCCATCCCCCGCTTTCCGCCGCGCTATCGTGGAACGCTTTGAAAGCGGGCGCGGTGCGGTGGCGATGCACCATGCTTTGGCCGGCTGGGCGGATTGGCCCGAATGGCATGAGATGTTGGGCGGGAGGTTCTTGTACACACCGGGCAAAGTGCGCGGTAAAGAAGTGCTCGATTCCGGCTACCGGCACGATGTCGAATACCGGGCAGAGGTCGTTGCCGAGCACCCTGTAACAGCGGGTCTGCCAGCAAGTTTCGCGGTTTGCGATGAGTTGTATTTAGCCGAAGTCTTCGAAGAGGATGTCGAGCCGCTAATCCGCTCTGATTATAGTTTCACCCGCGACAATTTCTACTCCGCCGCGCTTGGCATTTCGGGCACACTTTATTCCAATGAAGGGTGGGACCACCCGCCCGCCAGCAATTTGGTCGCGTGGCACAAACGGGTCGGCCCAAAAGACGGAGGTGCCCCGCTGGTCTATCTGCAATTTGGCGACGCACCCCATACCTATGCGAATCCGCATGTGCGCCATATCCTCGCCAATGCGCTCAACTTTATCGCCGGAGAGAACCCATGACACCCCAAACACCGACTCAAATCATCACAGACTTTATCGCCGCATGGGACGAATTTGATCTGGAGAAGATCTATTCTTTCATGGCCGACAATATCGAATGGACCGACATCCCGCTTTCGACCGTGCATGGCATCCCCCAAGTCCGCGCGAAGATGGATGCGTTTCCCGGCGTCGAGGCGTGCGGTTTCGACATGCATCATATTGCCGAAAACGGAAATGTCGTCCTGACCGAACGCACCGATTGGTTCGAAATGAAGGGGAAACGGCGGACGATCCGGGTCATGGGGACGTTCGAACTCGATGATGCGGGCAAGATCGCCAAATGGCGCGATTATTTCGACAGCGCCGAATTTGTCCGTGAATTCGGCGATTTGGCCGAAGGTTAGCACCGCAATCGGTGCATTTGGCCGATACGAAGCGTGATGGCCCTAACACATTCGCGCATCGCTTACCGGCCCTGCCATTGGCTAGGAATTGATTACATATTTCTGCCCAGTGGGAGCCTGCGCCATGAACAAGCCTGAAGCGATCAGAGACACCAGCGTCTTTGCACCAGAAACGCTGCTGGACCCGTTCGATTATTACCGCGCGATCCACGATGCGGGAATCACCATCGAACACCTGCCGGAAATGAACACTTACGTCGTCTACAGCTATGATCTGTGCAACGAGGCGAATGGAAAGCCGGAGGTTTTCTCTAACGATTTCACCGTGCTGATGGGTGCGGAAGATGAAGAGATCCAAGAGATACTGAAAGGCGGCTGGGACAACCCGCCAACCCTGCTGACCGCAGATGCGCCGGTCCATACCCGCAATCGCAAGCTGGTGAATCTCGCATTCTCCGCGCCGCGTGTGAATGCAATCGAAGCGGATATGCGCGCAAAATCGATCGAGCTTATCGAAAAGATGGCCAGCGCCGGATCGAGCGAATTTGTCGAAGATTTCGCGATTCCCCTGCCTGTGGCGATGATCGCGCAGCAAATCGGACTGGATAATGACCCGGCTCAGGTGAAAGCATGGTCCGATGCGGCCGTCGACCGGTTCAGCCAGATGGTTGACAGAGAGCGTCAGCTGGAATGCGCGCATGCATTCGTGGAATACCAAAAATACATGAAGGCCAAGATCGAAGACCGCCGCGCAAATGGCGGGGACGATCTGCTGACCGATCTGGTGGAGGCCCGCGTTGAGGGCGAGACGCCGCTGACTGATGAAGAGATCATGTCAATCATGCAGCAATTTATGGTCGCCGGGAATGAAACGACAACCTCGACATTGGCAGGCGGACTGCTTCAATTGATCCGCAATCCCGATCAAATGGCCAAGGCCAAAGCCGCAGCGGGCGGACGCGATCCGAAGTTGATCGGCAATTTGGTCGAAGAATCTCTGCGTTATGAAACGCCGACCGCGGGAATGTGGCGGATTGTGAAAGAAGACACCGAATTGGGCGGCACGTCCATTCCGGCGGGCGCGGTGGTGCAACTACGCTATGCCGCAGCTAACCGCGATCCGAAGAAATTCGAAAACCCTGATGCGTTCGACATCGAGCGCAAGAATGCGCGCGCCCATCAGGCCTTTGGCAAGGGGCCGCATATGTGCGTGGGCAATATGCTGAGCCGCAAGGAGATGTTGGTCGCCTTTGATGAATTGCTGGAGCGGCTCGATGATTTTGCGGTCGCTGATGAAAGCGGGATCAAAATCCTTCCCAATATCCTGCTGCGAGGCGTCATCCGCCTGCCCATCACTTTTTCCAAAGCGGGCTAAGAAGGGGCGCCGGCCATGAATTTCGACCTTACCGAAGAACAGCAAATGTTCCGCAGCTCGGTTGAGCGTTTTTCCGCGCCTATCGACGTGGAGAAGCGGCGCAAAATGCGGCTCTCGTCCACGGGATATGACCGGGAACGTTGGGAGCAATTGGCACAGATGGGCCTGATCGCGCTGGCCGCGCCAGAAGAGGTTGGCGGCATGGGCGGCAGCGCGGTTGACCTTGCCTTGGTGTCCGAAGCGATTGGCAATGCCAATTCGCCCGATCCGTGGCTTGAACTTGGGGCATTGCCCTCTCTTTTGCTTGCTGCTGGCGGCGCGCATGGCGCGCTGGAAAAAGTGGTTGGCGGGCAACAGATCGCAAGCTTCGCTTGGGCAGAGCGGGCACAAAGATACAATCTCAAGGCCGCCGGGATGAAGGCCGAACCTTCGTCAGGCGGATTTACGCTGAGCGGAGAGAAGACTTTTGTGATGGGCGCGCTCATCGCAGATATGTTTATTGTGACCGCAGATCTGGACGGGGCAACCGCATGTTTCTTGGTGCCGCGCGACTGCGACGGCGCGGAAATACGCGCTTACCGCCTCGCCGATGGCAGCATTGCCGGCGAATTGAAATTGACCCGCGCCGCGGTCAGCGCGGCGGCCAAGCTGGATCTGAGCGAAGCCCAGTTGGCAGGCATCATTGCAGAAGCGCGGCTCTATGCTGCTGCGGAAATGGTCGGACTGGGTCAGCGGCTGCTGGCGGATACGCTGACTTATGTGAAAGAGCGCGAGCAATTCGGCGTTGCAATCGGCAGTTTTCAGGCGCTCCAGCACCGCCTGGTGGAATCGTATGCCAGGCAAGAACAATGCCGCTCCATGCTTTACCGCGCCGCATTAACCGACCGCTCCGACACAGCGGCATGGCACCGCGCGGCGGCAGGCGCGAAAGCGTTTATCGGCGAGAATGTTGACGCCATCGCGCGCGAAGCGGTGCAGATGCATGGCGGCATGGGCATCACAGATGAACTCACGATCGGCCACGCGATGAAGCGCGTGATGGTGCTCGCCAAACTGTTTGGCGACACTGAAAGCGCGTTGTCCGAATATGGCGCGGAATATGGAAAAGCTGCCTGAGGCGGCGCAGGGGAACTGAGAAAATGGCACAGAAAATCGACCCCGACCTATGGAGCGATGACGCGCAACCGCATTTGATGGGAGGCAAGCTGCCTTCTGGCGAGGTGGTTTTCCCCATGCCCCAAGGGGATGCGGCGCGCGACGTGGAGCCTTACAAACTGTCGCGTCAAGGGACCCTTTGGTCATGGACGACGCAGGGGTTCCTGCCGAAAGAGCCCTATGAAGGCCCCGGCTCTGGCCCCGGCGAAGGCCCGCCCGATTTTCAACAATTTCTGCTCGGCTATGTCGAATTGCCCGGCGAAGTGATTGTCGAAAGCCGCATTGTCGATGCTCGCCTCGAAGACCTCAAATTGAACATGCCGATGGAATTTTGCGTGGTGCCCTTCAACGCGGCGCATGACACTTTCGCCTTCCGCCCAATAAACGCTGCAAAGGAACAAGCCGCATGACCGAGAATGTCTATATTGTCGGCGCGGGCATCCACCCCTTTGGCCGGACAGAAGAACGATCGGGGCGCGAACAAGGCGTCTTTGCTGTGCGTCAGGCGCTCGCTGATGCGGGTTTGGAATGGGCCGATATGGAATGCGCCTATGGCGGCTCTGCTGCGGCGGGCAATGCCGACATTATGGTCAATGAGTTGGGGTTAACCTCGCTCCCCTTCACCAATGTCGCCAATGGCTGCGCAACCGGCGGCAGCGCGCTTGTCGCGGCTCAGCAAGCGATTGCGAGCGGGATGTACGACCTAGCGCTGGCGGTGGGTTTCGACAAACATCCGCGCGGGGCTTTCAACGCCAAACCGTCCGATTACGGACTGCCGGAATGGTACGGCCAAACCGGCATGATGCTGACGACGCAGTTCTTCGCGCTCAAAATTCAACGCTATATGCAATTGCACGGGATCAGCCGGGAAACGCTGGGCCGGGTCGCTGAAAAAGCGTTCCGCAATGGCACCGTCACACCCCATGCATGGCGGCGCAGCGAGATTGATCTGGAAACGATCATGAACGCGCCAATGATCAACGATCCGCTGACCAAATATATGTTCTGCGCGCCAGCAGAAGGCGGCGTGGCGCTGATCCTAGCGAGCGAGAAGAAGGCGCGCGAATTGGGCGCGCTCAACAATAATGGCGCGGCAAAAATCGCCAATATCGCGGTCCGGACCCGCCCACCTGACAGTTTCGAAGTGTTCCAAGCCGGCGTCAGCGTCAAAGAGGGCGGCAAGCCAACCGTGCTCGCTTCCAAAGCGGCGTTTGAAGGCGCGGGCATCGGCCCCGCCGACATTGATGTCGCGCAATTGCAGGACACCGAATCGGGCGCTGAAATCATGCACATGGCCGAAAACGGTTTCTGCAAAGACGGTGAACAAGAAGAATGGCTCGCCAATGGCTGGTCAAATCGTGACGGGAAACTGCCGATCAACACCGATGGCGGATGTTTGGCCTGCGGGGAGCCGGTTGGTGCCTCGGGCCTGCGCCAAGTCTATGAAAATATTGAACAATTGCGCGGCCGCGCGGGCGAACGGCAAGTGGCTGGGCCAGATGGCAACGGCCCGAAGACCGGTTACAGCCATGTTTACGGCGCACCGGGCCTTTCCGCTGTCGCGATTTTGGAGCGTTAAATGGGCAAGATGCAAGGCAAAGTCGCCCTAGTCACAGGCGGCGCCGAAGGGATTGGCGCGGCAGTTGGCCGAATGATCGTGGATGAAGGCGGCAAAGTGCTGCTCTGCGATGTTCAGATCGACAAGGCCCGCGCTTTGGCAGACGAGCTGGGCGAAAACGCAGAAGCTTTTGAGCTCGACGTGCGGGACCTGGATCAGTGGCACGATGCGGTGAAGGCCGCGCAAACCCATTTCGGAAAGCTCACAATATTGTGCAATATTGCCGGGATTTCGGAACCCGGAAATGTCGTGGACGTCGATCTCGACAGTTGGCGCCGGACCATTGATATCAACCTCGAAGGGCCATTCCACGGTTGCCGCGCGGCCATCCCAGCGATGGAAGCCAGCGGGCAGCCCAGCGCCATCGTCAATATCGGGTCAATGATCGCCATGCGCGCGGCCGCATTCGTGGCCGCCTATAGCGCGTCCAAAGCGGGGCTGCTGGGCCTCACCCGCTCTATCGCCTTGGACTGCGCCGAACGCGGCGTGCCTATTCGGGCCAATATGGTTCATCCCGGCGCGATCCGCACACCGATGTATGACCGCTACAAATTCTCCGGCGCAGACACGCCGGAAAACATCGAAACCAATTTTGCTGCCACGCATCCGATGAACCGCATCGGAGAGCCCGAGGAAGTCGCCAAAGCTGTCGTCTTTCTCGCCAGTGATGAGGCAAGCTTTACCACAGGCTGCGATTTCACGGTCGATGGCGGCGGATCGATCAGGAGCTGAATATGACCAAGCAACCAACACAGCGGATCGATGCGCATTTCATTGCCGCAGGCAAATATCACGATATCGACCACCCTCGGTTGGAGATACTCAAACTCCTCGCCGAACAGCCGCATATCCGCACAACGGTGGCCGCCGATTATTCGGGGCTAGAGCGGTTGGATCAGTGCCGCTTCCTCATCACTTACACCTGCGATTTGATGCCAACCAAAGAGCAGACCAAACAGCTGCGCGCATGGGTAGAGGGCGGCGGCAAATGGTTGGCATTGCACGGCACCAATTCGATTTTGGTGTTCACCGAAGAAGGTTTGGTCGACACGCCAGAGGATCGGCCCGACGTCTTCGATATGCTGGGCACGCAATTCAAAGCGCACCCGCCGATTGGGCAATTCGAGGTTGAAGTGGTCAATAAAGACCACGAACTCACGCGCGGGATCGAGGGTTTTGAGATCGTTGATGAGCTGTATCTGTCTAAAACGACCGCCGATATCGACACGCTGATGCAGACCACTTTCGAAGGCGACGCGACCGGATTTGTGGAGGAGAAATGGGAGAAGGCCGCCGTGCCGATCCTTTATACGCGCGACATCGGCAAGGGGCGGATTGTGTACAACACGCTTGGCCATTGCCGCGGGCATTATGACCTGCCGGGGATGCAGGATTTCTACCCGCATAAGGAAATGTGCGCTTGGAATTATGATGTCTATTACGACATGTTGCGGCGCTCGATTGGCTGGGCACAAAGAGAGGGAGCGTAAGCCATGGACATGACCTTTTCTCCCGAAGACCTCGCCTTTCGTGAAGAAGTGCGCGAATTTCTCGCCGCAAAATTGCCGGACCGTTTGCGCGATGGCGCGCGGCGGACGCCCGGTGTGTTTGTCGAACCCGATATTGGCATGGAATGGCACCGTATCCTGAATGATCAGGGCTGGGTCGCGCCGCATTGGCCAAAGGAAGATGGCGGCACGGGCTGGACGCCGACGCAGAAATTCCTGTTTGAAAAAGAATGCGCACTGGCAGGCGCACCAAGCCTCGCGATCCTTGGGTTGCGGCTCGTCGGGCCTGTGATCTGCGCGTTTGGCACGCCGGAACAAAAGGCCCGGTTTCTGCCGCGCATCCTATCCGGCGAAGATTACTGGTGTCAGGGCTATTCTGAACCCGGCAGCGGTTCGGATCTTGCCTCGCTTAAGACGTCCGCGCGGCTTGAAGACGGGCAATATACCGTCAACGGATCAAAAATTTGGACCACCCATGCGCATCACGCGAACTGGATATTTGCGCTGGTCCGGACCGATGCGACCGTAAAGAAACAGGCCGGGATCACATTCCTGTTGCTGGAGATGGACCAGCCGGGGGTTGAGGTCACGCCGATCCATTCGATGTCCGGCGACCATGAAGTGAATGCGGTGTTCTTCACCGACGCCAAAACCGGCGCGGAAAACCGTATTGGCGAAGAAGGCCAAGGCTGGTCGATTGCGAAATTCCTGCTCGAAAATGAGCGGGGGGGATCATGCTATGCGCCGCGTTTGCTGCAAAGCATCGACAAGCTTGAAGCTCTGGCCAAAGAACAGCCATCGGGCGTGAACGGGGCGATTTCGCATGATGCCCGTTTCCGCGATCGCCTGTCACGCGCACGGTTAGAGGCCGAAGCGTTGGAATTTACAGAACTGCGCATTTTGGCGGAACTGGCCAAGGGTCGTTCGCCGGGGCCGCAAACCTCGCTGGTCAAATTGCTGGGGTCCAATATCGGGCAAGAGATCGACACATTGCGGCTCGAACTGCTCGGCACTGACGGCCTGCAACTGCCGCTCGAACGCCCGCTTTACGGCAATGAAGCGCCCGAACCGGTTGGCAGCGAATTGGCCCAAACCGCGATGGGCAAATATCTCAACAACCGCGCATCGACGATCTTTGGCGGATCGGACGAAGTGCAAAAGAACATCATCGCAAAGACCGTGCTTGGTCTCTGATTCCGCGGGTCGCTGATACCGCGGGTTGATACCCTTTGGGTCTCTGAATCCCTCACTAGAAAGACACAGATAATGGACGTTTCAAAGCTGATGTTCCGCGAAGGTCTTATGACCGATGAACGCATTTTGGTAACAGGCGGCGGAACCGGGCTGGGCCGCGAAATGGCCGAAGGGTTCCTGAAGCTCGGCGCGACTGTCTATATTTGCGGGCGGCGGCAGAACAAGTTGGATGAGACGGCGGCGGAATTGATGGCCGAACATGCCCATGATTCGGGCGGCAAAGTGGTCGCCCATGCCTGCGATATCCGCGATGCCGATGCGATTCATGCGATGGTCGATAGCATTTGGGCCGATGGCGGCGCGCTGACGGGCGTCGTGAACAATGCGGCGGGCAATTTCATCAGCCGCACCGAAGACTTGTCCGTCAATGGTTTCAACGCCATCGCCGACATCGTGATGCGCGGTACATTTTATGTCACGCTCGACATCGGAAAGCGGCTGATCGCAGAAGGCAAAAGCGCAAGCTTCCTTTCAATTCTCACCACTTGGGTATGGTCAGGCAGCGCCTTTGTCGTGCCATCCGCCATGTCGAAAACCGCGATCAATGCGATGACGCAAAGCTTGGCGACCGAATGGGGCCGCTATGGCCTGCGCTTCAACGCGATTGCGCCGGGGCTTTTCCCGACCAAAGGAATGAGCTCACGCCTCAATCCCGGCAGCGGCGGCGACAATTCGAAAAATGACCTCAATCCGATGGGCCGCGCTGGTGAAATGCACGAACTCGCCAACCTCGCCGTGTTCCTGATGGGCACCGGCGCGGAATATGTGAACGGGCAAACCATCGCGATTGATGGCGCCGGTTATCAGGCCAATGGCGGCACGTTTTACCCGCAATTGCAGGCACTGGGCGACGCCGAATGGGATATGATGCGCCAGATGATCAAGGGCACCAATGACAAAGACAAAGCGGACCGCGCGACTTAATCTCTAAGAACGCCATCCGGCCGGCGGTCGCCCTTGCCGCGCTTCACGCGGACTATGAGGTCAGCCAGCCGTCTCGTCCGCCAATCTTTGCGCCGTCTTGTAATCCGGCTTGCCATTGTTCAGCCGCAGCGAACTGTCCGTCATCACGTAAAGGCGGGGGATTTTGTACCCCGCCAACGCTGCTCGGGCCTGAGCATCGAGTGCCTCTTCGAGCCCGTCAATTTCGCCTCCGGCCTCCACCACAGCGACCACTTTGCGGCCAAAGCGCGGGTCCGGCAGGCTCACGACGCGCGCATCGCGCACGCCGGAATGTTCTCGCAAGACCGCTTCGACTTCCTCGGGAAAGACTTTTTCCCCGCCAGTGTTGATGCACATATTGTCGCGGCCAATGAATTCCATACTGCCATCGGCGGCCCAGCGCGCCTGATCGCCTGTCATTAGCCAACGTTTGCCATCCACCACGGGGAATGTCTGCGCGTTCTTTTCATCTTCCCCAAGATAGCCAAGCGGCAGCGGTCCTGTGCGCGCGACGATCCCCACGCCGTCCGAACCTTTCGGAATCTCGCGCATGCCTTCGCCAAACAATTTGGTTTCTCGCCCCGGCAATGCGGAAAATTTACCGCCGCCGGTTGAACCTTGCGCGGTCGTGACAACAATCGCGGTGCCCGAACTTTCCGAAGAACCCAGCGCATCGATAACAACCAGCGCAGGATTATGAGCGATCAGGCGTTTCTTATATGCCTCAGAAAATACCGCGCCCGACGATGTCACCGTTCGCAAGGATGCCATAACCTCTTGCCCGTCACCGCGCGCATCCAGCCGGTCGGCCAGCGGCATCGCAAAGGCATCACCGACAATGAAAATGCCGCGCGCGCCGATGCGCTTAACCTCGTCCAGCGCCACGTCAGCGTTGAATTTCTCCGCCGGAAGCAACGCCAATGTGCCGCCTTTCAGCAAATGGATGACGCCAGTGAATTGTCCTGCACCATGCATCAACGGACTAAGCAGCAACATCGGAGATGCGCTCGCCGGATGGTCTGGGCCGATCTTTGCTGCCTCCTCCACCTGCGCCTCCAGCGAAGCCGCGACAAAAGGCGGTTCGCCAAAGCCGCGCTGCCACACAGAAATGCTAAATGCCTGCCACGCCTCGGCCATTGGCCACATGACCGCCTTTGGCATGCCCGTTGTCCCGCCTGTCGCGGTTAAAAACAACGCCGCGGGGTCATCATGCACTGCAAAACCTTGCGGCAAATCATGGTTTCGCAAGGCATCCCATTCGCCGCCGCCCACATCAATTGTATGCGCGCCGCCGGGCATTGCTTGCGCTCCGGCCTCGGCAAATTCGCTTTCCGTGAACAGTGCTTTCAATTCAAAACGCGCAAAAATATCCGCCAATTCGCGCGATTTGTAATGGTAGTTCACATTGACCGGCACCAACCCGGCTTTGATACAACCGAAATATGCGAGGATGTAATCGGGGTTGTTGCGCAGCATCTGCCCGGCAATATCGCCCGGCTTCAATCCGCGATGAATGAGACCGGCGGCAATCGCATCGGTTTGCGCGTCAAGTTCGCCCCACGTCACAATCCGATCCCCATGGATCAGCGCGGGACGCTCAGAATCTATCCCAAGTGCCAGCGCTTTTAGCGCCGCACCGAAATTCTCTCCTGCCCAAAACCCATCTTGCCTCATCATGGTCGCATTCTCCGTTAGAGTGGTTCTGACCTACCGAGCGGCAGCCTGCCGTGCCCCTACGTAAAGTATGAGGCGAATCAGAAGAAGTAGGGTACGCTCCCCAAACGGGAGCATCAGGAGAGGAACACGTCCAGCCATGGCCGCCAAAGTCGTCGAACTTCGCACACCTAACGGTACCGAGAATCTTGAGCAAATGCTTGAGCAAGTCACGATCACCTGCCCTGAAGACATCCACGATGCGGCGGAAAATCTCGCCCGTATTGCGAAAGAACGCGGGATGCAGATCGCGGTTTGCGACGATATCTCGTCAAAGGAACCAATGGTCGATGCCGATGGCACGATCCTGAATGCCGATATCTTTCGCTGGCTCGATGATGGTTCGCGTTGGTGGGAAGATCACCGCCTTGCCCTGCACTCACCTCTGCCGCGTGCGTGTCGTTATGAAAGCGAACCGTTTTGGGTGAACAGCGAAGGCTTCAACCTCAAATGGCCCAATTCTTATCTCGACGAATTGGACCTCGCTGATTTTGAAAAGCGTTCCTTGTGCAAGGCCGCGATTGTCATTCCGGTGCATCTTCCTTTTGGTCAAATCTCCGCCAGCAGTTTTATCAGCATGGACCGCGAGAAAGAGGATCTGACGGAAGAATTTGCGAAATATACGCTGCTGTTTGCTCAGCTCGTCCGGCGGTTTGTCGCGGGCTATGTGCAGGCACACCGCACCAAGCGGCGCATCCCATCAGATTGCGTTCTTTCAAAGCGCGAAGTGGAATGCTTGCGCTGGGCCGCGATCGGCAAAACAGACAAGGAAATCAGCATGATCCTTGAACGTAGCCACGCAACGATCCGGTATCATATCCACCGTGCAGGCGAAAAATTGGACAGCGTGAACCGCGCCCAGACGATCTTTAAAGCGGGGCAGCTGGGCTATCTTGGCGCTAATTCTTAGCGCGCCATTGGCGTTATCCTAGGCTGCGGAGCGGTTCGCTGCCGTCCCAGCCTTCGCCAGCCTGCTTGATCATCGCAAACAGACCGGGGCCGCCTTCGCCTTGCTGTAAAATCTCGACCAATCCGCCGGGGCCTGATCCTGGATCGGCATAGATCACGCGGCTATCACCGAGCGATCCTTCGATTACGATTTGAGCGCCCTGTTCGCCGCACACACGGTATGCCTCTTCGATATCATCGACGAGGATGCAGACATGGTGCAGCCCGCTAACCGCGCCATATTCGCCCGAATAGATCGAAGGGTGGTTGTCGCGCGGGCGAATCAGTTCAATCTGAAGATCGCCCCAATAGGCGAGAGCGAGGTCGAACACGGCATCGGTCGGCACGCCTTTATATTTCATCCCTTCCAAATGGATGCCCTCCATCAAGAAGAACGGGCCGACGCCCATAACTTGCGTCCAGTGCTTAACCGCAGCGTCGAAATCGTCCGGCACAAAGGCGAATTGCATGACCTCACCCAGTTTTGAAATGCCCGTGCTCATGTTTTCTTTGTTCCCCATGCGCCCTCTCCAATCCGATAGTGTGACCGAGGGGCAAACTTGTGTGATATTCTCCCGGACGAACACTGCGCAAAGTGCGAGTAAACAGGATCAAGGCTGCCATGAACGAGATCAAAGACATCGCCCGCGAAGACCGGTGCCCCGGCATCAGTTATACCGACATGCTAAACGGCGACACACGAACGCCGCCTGATTACCTGTTCAAGGAAAGCAATATCGAGATGGGCGATGAGCCGCTCTCGGTTGATCCTTACATTAGCGAGGATTTCGCTAAGGCAGAGCGCGAGAAGCTGTGGCCCAATGTTTGGCTGTTCGCGGCGCGCGAAGATGAAATGCCGGATGCTGGCGACACTGTCATCTATGATATTGCGGGCAAGAGCTTCTTGTTGATTCGCCAGAAAGACGGCGGCGTCCGCGCGTTCTACAATGCCTGCTTGCACCGCGGTCGTAAGTTGCGCACCGAATGCGGGCCATCGATCCAATTGCGGTGTCCGTTTCATGGTTTCACCTGGCGCAATGACGGTTCGCTAAAAGAAATCCCCAGCGAGTGGGATTTCAAACATTTGGCTGACAAAGATATGGACCTGCCGGAGGCTCGAATTGAGCTGTGGCAAGGTTTTGTCATGCTGACAGAGAATTATGATCTGCCTGATTTCAAAACATGGCTGGGCGAACCGGCATCGCATTATGAGCGATATGATTTTGAAAATCGCTACACTGGCATGTGGATCCAGAAACGCATCAAAGCCAATTGGAAGGCCACCGCAGAAGCCTTCATGGAGGCATGGCATTCAATCGTTACGCATCCGCAATTGCTGCCATTCCTTGGCGATGCGAACACGCGTTATGATTTGATCGGCGATCACTTTAACCGCGCGATCACGCCATCTGGTGTCCTCAGCCCGCATATGAAGGGCAAGGATTCGACCTATGTGCTCGAAAAGATGAACGAATTTTCGGGCGGCGCCGATGCGGACACCAACCGCCGCTTTGCCGCCGGGGACAGCGATCAGGATTACGATCCGGCCGATCCGCTGGGCGCGCGCAAAGTGCTGGCCGAGGCCGGGCGGCAGGGCTTTGCAGAGGCCTATGGCTATGACTATTCGGACGCCTCCGACAGCGAAATTCTCGACAATTTCACGTATAATATCTTCCCCAATTTCGCACCGTGGATCGGGTTCTTGCCGACGCTGGTTTACCGCTGGTTGCCCGATGAAACCCCGGATTCGTGCATAATGGAAATCCGCCTGCTGTTCCCCACGCCGAAAGGTGAGGAACGACCGCGTGCAGTCGATATGACCTTCATCCCTGATGATGAACCCTTTGCATGGGCCGCCGAAATTATGGGCCCGCAGCTAGCCAATGTGTTTGATCAAGACATGGCAAACTTGCCGCATGTGCAAACCGGTATGAAATCAATGAAGGAAGGCATGATGGAATTGGGGTCTTATCAAGACAGCCGGGTCCGTCATTTCCAGACGACTTTGAAAAAGTATATTGACGGCGAACTGCCTGCGACCAAGTAGCGGCCAGTATGACCATTTCAGTTGATCTATCGGGGCGCACCGCGCTCATCACCGGCGCGTCTTCGGGCCTTGGGTCCCGCTTTGGCCGCATTCTTGCCGGTAGCGGCGCGAATGTGGCGCTCGGCGCGCGGCGCAAGGACCGGCTGGAAACGCTGGCAAGCGAGATTGGCGAACGCGCCGCGGCGGTTGAGATGGACGTCGCGCGCGAAGCCGACATCATTGCGGGTTTCGACGCGGCAGAAGAAGCGTTTGGAACGGTGGACACAGTGATCGCCAATGCCGGCGTCGATGGCGCGGGCATGATGGTGACAATCTCCGAAGAAGAGATCGAGCACACGCTGGCAATCAACCTCAAAGGGGCGATCCTAACCGCACGAGAAGGCGCGAAGCGGATGATGGCGAATGGCGTGACCAAGGGGCGGATCGTCATGGTCGCCTCGATCACGGCGTTTGAACCCTCGCCCGGCCTTGTCGCCTATGCCGCCAGCAAAGCGGGCGTAGTCCAAGCGGCGCGCAGCATGGCGCGCGAATGGGCCCGGGCTGGCATCTGTGTGAACACGATTTCGCCCGGCTATATTCGCACAGCCATCAATGATGAATGGTTCGATACCGATCTTGGTAAGAAACAGATTGCCCGTTTTCCCAAGCGCCGTCTGATGGGAGAGGAAGGTCTGGACGGGCCGGTCTTGTTCTTATGCTCAGACGCGGCAGAATTTGTCACCGGTACTGATTTCGTGCTCGATGACGGACAAACGCTTTAGGTTTGCACGCCCCGTCCGGGATGCGATTTCCACGCTCACGCGGCCGAAAGACCGCATCGCTGCGGGCGGCCAATCGGCCTTGCGAAGCCTATGGCTTCGATCCGCGTCTGCTATTTAGCAACCCCTAGATCAGCCCTTCGAGGCCCTGCATCCAATCTTTCGACGCTGCCCAATCGGCATGTGACGTATGCTCCATGCCTAACAAATCGCGCGCCTTTTGCGGATCAACCGTCAATGGCGAGGTGGGCTGCGAATTATAGAAACCGTAAAACTTCGCCATCCCGTCATAAATACTGAGCGGCTGCACCTCGCGTGAGCCGGTGACGAGCTCGCTCATCCGGGCGGCGAATTCCTCTGGGGCGAGGCTTTGAAAGCGCACAGGCCGGTCCAATGCCTTGGACAAAGACGCCGCGACCTCATCGCCGACAAGCGCTTCTGGCCCGCCAATTGGCACATGCTGGCCGTCTGCGGCGCTGGTTTGCAACGCCCGCACCATTGCTTGCGCCACATCCTCTAGGCAGACCCAATTGATCTTAAGATCGGGCTTCGCTGGATAGGCGAACACGCAGTCGCGCATGATCAGCGGACGGGTCCAGATGCGGTATTGGTTGTCCATGAACACAGTCGGTTCGATGAACACGCACGCGATGCCGGTTTCCTCCAAAGCGCGTTCAATATCGCGCCTGCCGTCATGCGCCGACAAATCGAGATCATGGTCCGCGACAAAGCACGCGGTGTTGAAGACGATTTTCTTCAGGCCCGCCCGCTTGGCGCCTTCTGCGATAGCGCGGCCAAAGCTGGCGGCGCGTTCGCGGTCAAATTCAAACGGCAGGTGAAAGGCGGCGGCGTCTTGGCCTGCAAATGCGTGAGCCATGGCGTCGGCATCGGTGATATCCGCCTGCACCGTGGGTAGATCGGGGAATGGCGTATCGGCCAGCGCATCCTCGCGCCGGACCCCTGCTGTTACGGCAAAGCCCGCATCCAGCAATTGCGTCACCAAGGGCTGACCCTGATCGGCAGGTGCGCCCAAAACGCAGATTTTCTCGATTGTCATAGCGTCAGGCTTTCTCGGCGATTTCGGCGGCGTCGAAATAGTGGATGCGCAATTCCTTGAGCAAACCACCCTCAAACGCGCCGCATTCATTGACGGTTTGCGAGAATGTCTCGCCCGTCCGCTTTGATGTCATGGTCAAGGTCAACACTGTGACCGCATGGCTATCACCGCCGGTGATGTCGTGGATATCGACGCTCGCCTCTGCCCATGTGCCATACATTGCCGCTGCGCAGCGTTGCAGCGCGTCTTTCCCGCGCCATTCCCCGCCAAAGGGTAGGCATTCGGCCTCATACAGGATGAAATCGGGGTGGACGAGGCTTTCAACAAGGTCCCAATCACGCGCACCAGCCGCCGCATAGACGGCCTGCAACATTTCACGCGGAGTGCTCACCCGATCGTGCCGATTATATCGCCGACCTTATATTTCACGCCCTCTTCGCCGGTCGGATGGATCACGCCTGCGGCTTGCGCTTCGATCTCCACCGTCGTCTTGTCTGTTTCGGCGGTGTAGATAATGTCGCCCTTCGCGACCTCTTCACCGTCACCAAACATCCATTCCGCCAACGTGACTTCGGTTGCGCTCATCCCGAGTTTTGGGATGCGGATTTCTTCGGCCATTTACGCTTTCCCTACCGATGCCTTGATCTGCGCGGCAATGTCGCTCTTTTGCGGAATCCATGCTTGTTCAAGATGGGTCGCAAACGGCACGGCAGAAAATGTCCCGCCAATCCGGCGCACCGGGCTTTTGAGTTTGTCCCAGCATTTTTCCTGGATGTTTGCAGCGATTTCGGCGCCCACGCCAAATGGGCGTACCGCTTCGTGCAAGAGCAGCGCGCGCCCGGTCTTGTTTACCGATGCGAGCACGGTTTCCTCATCATAAGGCGCGATAGTGCGCAGGTCGATCACCTCGACGCTGATGCCTTCTTTGGCAAGCTCACCGGCCACTTCCAATGCGTCGAGCACCGTGCGGCCATAAGTGATGAGCGATAGGTCGGAGCCTTCTTTTGCCACAGCAGCCTTGCCCAACGGCACGCGGTAGCCGGGACCGGGATCTTCGCTGGTGAGGCCATAGCAAAGGATATTTTCGATGAAGATCACCGGATCATTTGCGTCGATGGCAGAGCGCATCAAGCCGCGCGCATCGGCCGCATTCGATGGTGTGACCACGTGAATACCGGCAACATGCGCGAACCACGCCTCTAGCATATCGGAATGCTGCCCGCCGAACCCGACGCCTACGCCGGTCGTGGTGCGAATCACGATCGGGCACGGTGTTTGGCCGCCCGACATAAACCGCAATTTCGCCGCGTGATTGACGATTTGATCCATACACACACCGACGAAATTCATCAGCATGATCTCTGCAATCGGACGGTGTCCCGCCAGCGCCGCACCAACGGCGGCGCCAATGATCGCAGTTTCGGAGATTGGCGTCGCACGGATGCGGTTCTCACCGTATTTCTCGCTAAGGCCAGAGGTGATTTTGAACACCCCGCCGCCCTGCTTCGCGGCGACATCTTCGCCTAGGCAAAATACGCCGTCATCTTCGGCCATTGCCTCATCAATCGCGAGATTGAGCGCCTGCGTCATGGTAATCTCGGCCATTATGCGGTCTCCTCAAGCACGTCTTTGTAGATTTCATCAGTATCCGGCAGCGGCGCATCGAGCGCATGCTGAACAGCGGCGTCGATTTCGGTGTTGATGCCTTCCACGATCTTGTCGAGTTCCTCTTCGGTGAACTGACGTTCCAGCATCACTTTGCGCAGCTTGGGCAGCGGGTCTTCGGCTGCCATTTCCGCCAGATGTTCTTCGGGCATGTAAGAGAAATCTGAGCCGAAGAAGTGGCCCATCATACGGTAACACATGGCCTCAACCAGAACCGGGCCTTTGCCGGACCGGGCGTGCGCCACAGCTTCTTCCATCGCGGGATAGACCTCGTTGACGTTGTTCCCGTCAACCTTGATGCCTTTCATCCCGTAACCTGCCGCACGGCTCGAAATGTCGACGCTATCGGTGTGGTCGGCATAGGCGGTGTGCTCGCCGTAACGGTTGTTTTGGCACAGGAAAATCACGGGCAACTTATAAAGCTGCGCCATGTTCATCGCTTCGTGAAAACCGCCAATATTGGCCGCGCCGTCGCCGAAACTGACCAAAGTGACTTTGCCGTCACCGCTATTCTGGCTCGCCATCGCAAGGCCATTGGCAATTGGAATGCCCGAACCCACAACGCCGGTTGTGACCATGATCCCTGTATCAGGATCGGTGATGTGCATGGTGCCGCCTTTGCCCTTGCAGGTGCCGGTCGCCTTGCCGAGGCATTCGCCCCACCATTTTTCGATCGGAATGCCTTTGGCGGTTTGCTCACCCTGTCCGCGGTATGTGCAGACGACGTAATCGTCTTGCTCCAAAGCGGCCATCGCGGCGGCAGAGACCAGCTCTTGTCCGCGCACACAATAATACATCACCGCAACCTTGCCCTGCATCAGCAGTTCACGGAATTTTTCGTCGGTGCGGTTCACCTTCATCGTGCGAGTGTAAATATCGAGCAGTTTGTCGCGTTCGATCTCAGCCATGAATAGGGGCCTTTCGGTCAATAAATTGGGTTAGAATTACCAAATTGAAACTGGCAAATCAGAACTGCACTCGCTGTGTAAAGCCGCCATCGACCACGATGTTTGATCCCGTCATGTAAGGAACAGCCGGGCTGGCGGTGAAGACAATTGCGTTCGCAACCTCTTGATCGTTGCCGAACCGGCCCATCGGCATTTTCGCCAGCGTGCCATTGAACAATTCAGGCATTGCGCCTTCGATCACTTCCCAATTGCCGCCGGGATAATAGATCGCGCCGGGTGACACGCAGTTCACGCGGATGCCTTGCGGGGCAAGCGCTTGTGATAGCTGCGATCCATAAGTGATAAGCGCCGCTTTCATCGCGTTGAAGGCTTGCGGTGCGATAAAGGTTTCGAGCGCCGCGGTGGAGCTCATGAACAGGATCGATCCGCAATCGGAATTGGCGAGATGCGGGGTAAGCGCCTCCACCCCATTAACCGCGCCCATAATGTCGAAATCGAGCGTCGCTTGCCAATCGCCGGTTCCGCCAGTGCCAGAAGTAGAGGCGGTGTGGATGAAGATATCGCATCCGCCCAGCTCGCCAGCGGCCTTTTCCAGCCATGCTTTATAAGAATCGCCGCCAGAGGCCATATCGAACACTTCGGCAAAGACTTTGCCCGGCCCTTCTGCGTCGATGGCGGCTTTCGCGGCTTCGATCTTGTCTTCTTTGCGGCTGAAAAAGGCGACATCCGCGCCTTCTGCGGCGAACAATTTCAGCGAGGCGAGGCCAAGCCCATGTGCGCCGCCATTCATGATGACTTTCTTGCCTTTAAGTCCCAGATCCATCGTTCGCTCTCCTGCTCAAGTGATTGTTGAGTACGGGATAGCGGAGCAAACGGCTCAGGCGTATCGTCAAAAGTGGGGGTAGAAGAAAGTTCGCAGGCAAGAACCAAAAGGTTGCCCAGCGACTGCAAGGGCAACCGCAAGGGCGACCGCCCGCCGGCCGGTCAGGCCGTTCCCTCGAAAGGCGTCTGCGCAAGCAAACAAGCCGTAAGAGAGAAATGGTGCCACGAGAGAGAATTGAACTCTCGGCCTCGTCATTACCAATGACGCGCTCTACCACTGAGCTACCGCGGCGCCTGTTCAAGACGCGCGCCTATCGTTGGGTGCGCGTCTCTTGTCAAGGCAAGCTTGATGCTGGCTTGAACAATTGCGCGCCTAGCGGCAAGGCGTTTCACATGAGTGAAGATAAGAACGGCAAATTATCGCGCGAAGAGCGGATGGCGGCAAAACTGCGCGAGAACCTGCGCCGCCGCAAAGCACAAGGCCGCGAGCTGAAGAGCGAATCATCCCAGAACGGGCTTTCCAATGGCGGCGGCGAAAGCTAACGACACGTGCTCCCCAGCAAGTAGGAGCGCATGCGTCAGTGCCTAAGCTAATTCTCGTCCGCCACGGCCAAAGCCAGTGGAACCTCGAAAACCGTTTCACCGGATGGTGGGATGTCGATCTGACTGACAAAGGCGTGGCCGAGGCGAAAGCCGCCGGCGTGCTGATGGCGGAAAAAGGCGTGTGGCCCACGACTTGTTTCACAAGTCTGCAAACCCGCGCGATCAAGACGCTCAATCTCGCGCTCGAAGAGATGAACCGCTTGTGGCTCCCGGTGACAAAAGATTGGCGGCTGAATGAACGGCATTATGGCGGTCTGACCGGACTTAATAAGCAAGAGACCCGCGAAAAGCATGGCGACGATCAAGTGCACATCTGGCGGCGCAGTTTCGACACACCGCCGCCGCCGATGGAGGCGGGAAGCGAATATGATCCCGGCGCAGACCCGCGTTATGACGGGATTGATGTTCCCAATACCGAAAGCCTCAAGCTCACGATCGAACGCGTCCTGCCCTATTGGGAAAGCGACATTCTGCCGGTTTTGGCCAGCGGTGAGACGGTTATCATTTCCGCGCATGGCAATTCTTTGCGCGCGCTGGTGAAACATCTTTCGCAAATCTCTGATGACGATATCACCGGACTCGAAATTCCGACCGGTCAACCGATCATCTATGATTTTGATAGCAATATGGTGCCGGGACAGCGGTATTATCTAAAGGATAGCTGAGGGGCGTATGGCCAAGGATAGTAGCGGGAAGGTCGCCATCGTGATGGGCAGTCAGTCAGACTGGCCAACCATGCGTCTGGCATCCGATATTCTCGGCGAATTGGAAGTGGAACACGAAGCGCGCATCGTCTCTGCCCACCGCACGCCCGACCGGATGAGCGCGTTTGCCAAAGGTGCAGAGGGCGAGGGCTTTGATGTCATTATCGCAGGCGCAGGCGGCGCGGCGCATTTGCCCGGCATGATCGCGGCGATGACGCATCTGCCGGTGCTGGGCGTACCGGTTCAGTCCAAAGCGCTTTCGGGTTGGGACAGCCTGCTTTCGATCGTTCAAATGCCCGCTGGCATCCCTGTGGGGACATTGGCGATTGGCGAAGCCGGCGCGAAAAACGCCGCGCTGATGTCGGCGGCGATCCTCGCTTTATCAGATGAAGCACTGTCAGAACGGCTGCAAGATTGGCGCGCGGCGCGGACAAATGATGTTGGCGAGGTTCCAGTAGATTGATGGCAAATTCGGCGCCCCTACCACCCGGTTCGACCATTGGCATTCTTGGCGGCGGTCAGCTTGGCCGGATGCTCGCAATGGCGGCGGTTCAACTTGGCTATCGCTGCATCGGTTATGCGCCCGCTGGCGATAATGTCGCGGCTTCGGCTTGCGATGATTTCTTTGAAAATGGCTGGGGTGACACGGCCGCGCTCGCCGCTTTTGCCACCAAATGCGACGTGGTGACGTGGGAATTTGAGAATGTCCCGCTCTCCGCTGTCGAAGCCATTCCGACAACTTTGCTTGTGCCTGATCCAAAAGCGCTCGAAATCGCGCAAGACCGGCTGAGCGAAAAACGCTTTGTCGAAGAGTTGGGCGCTGTGTGTGCGCCCTATTTGCGGGTAGAAAGCGATGATGATTTTGCCCGCGCGTTGGAGCGGGTTGGCACACCCGGCATCCTAAAGACCGCGCGCGATGGCTATGACGGCAAAGGGCAATGGCGCATTGCCTCCGCCCATGAAGCCGAAGGGGTTCGTTTCCCCGGACAGGCGTGCATTTACGAAGGCATGGTCAATTTTGAGACCGAGTTTTCGGTGATTCTAGCGCGGGCCGAAGATGGGGCGATGCGCATTTGGGATTCGTCGGCCAACACCCATGATAGCGGGATGCTTGTACATTCTGTTTTGCCAGCCGGGTCGGTGGTCGAAAGCCAGATCGCCCAGGCCCGCCAGATCGCTGAGAAAACTGCCGACGCGCTTGGTTATGTCGGGGTGCTGACGCTGGAATTTTTTGCGACCCAGCAGGGGCCGGTCTTCAACGAAATGGCGCCGCGGGTCCACAATTCGGGTCATTGGACCATTGAGGGCGCGGCCACGAGCCAGTTCGAAAACCATATCCGCGCAATTTGCGGCCTACCGCTGGGCGGGACGGAGACGCGATTTGCCAGCATCGATATGCGCAATATCGTTGGCGAAGATGCATTGAGCGCCCATAAAATCTTGGCCGAAGGGGGCGAGCCGCATCTGCATCTATATGGCAAACGCGAGGCCCGCGAGGGGCGCAAGATGGGTCATGTGACCCGTGTCTCCCATGATAAGCCGCCCGAAGAGTCTGCGTGAACCACGAGATTGTTCTCATCTATGCCCGCGCCGCCAATGGTGCGATTGGGTATGAGGGCCAATTGCCGTGGCGATTGCCCGCCGATCTGAGGCGGTTCAAGGCACTCACGATGGGCAAGCCGATGGTGATGGGACGCAAAACCTTTGAAAGCCTGCCCGGCCTATTGCCCGGGCGACGCCACATTGTGCTTACCCGCAAGGAACGCTGGGAAAGCGAAGGCGCAGAAATCGCTCATTCCGCCGCCGAAGCCCTGATCGCTGCAAAAGCGGGCAACAGTTCCGGCGAAGTTGCCGTGGTCGGCGGATCAGCAATCTATGACGTGTTCCGCCCTTTGGCTCAGCGTATCGAAGTCACCGAAATCCATGCGGATTACCCCGGCGACACCTTCATGAAACCGCTCGGCCCAGAATGGACAGAGACCGCGCGCGAACATCACGCCGCCAGCGGCGAGACACCTGCCTTTTCCTTCGTGACTTATCATCGCCGCGATGAAGGCGAAGCCGAGGATCAAAACTGATGCGGAAATTTGTCATCGGCCTGCTCCTCATCATCGTCATCGGCGCGGCTGGTTTCTTCACCTTTGCACCGGCTATCGTCGACCGGAACATGAACCGGGTGAGCGGCGAAGCTCTGCCCGAAATCACGGACGAAGCGCGCGCGCTGCATGCGAGTTTGACCATTGTCGATCTGCATTCCGATTCGCTGCTGTGGAAACGGGACGTGCTGGACCGTCATGATTACGGACATATGGACGTGCCGCGCCTGCGCGATGGCAATGTCGCGCTGCAAGTCTTCTCCAGCGTGACCAAAACGCCAACGAACCAGAATTACGACAATAACAGCGCAGACGGCGACAATGTCACCGCTCTCGTGGTGGGTCAGCTTCAGCCGCCGCGCACATGGACCTCGCTACTGGAACGCTCGCTCTATCACGCTGAAAAACTTGATGATGCGGCCGAAGAAAGCGATGGCGCGTTGAGTCAAATTCGCAGCGCGGGCGATATCGACAGTTTGCTCGCGGGGCGCAGCGATGGTTCCGGCCGCATTGGCGCTCTTTTCAGCGCCGAAGGGCTACACAATCTAGAAGGCGATCTTAGCAATTTGGATGTTCTGTATGGTGCCGGATTGCGCATGGCGGGCCTCACGCATTTCTTTGACAACGCCCTCGCCGGATCAATGCATGGCGAGGGAAAGGGCGGGTTGACCGATATGGGCCGCGACGCCGTTCGCCAGATGGAGGACAGCGGCATAATCGTCGACATTGCGCATTGCAGCCGCGCCTGTGTCGATGACATTCTAACCATGGCGCGCCGCCCCGTCGTCTCCAGCCACGGCGGAGTTCAGGCGACCTGCAACGTGAACCGTAACCTCAGCGATGATCACATCCGCCGCGTCGCGGAGACCGGCGGGATCATCGGTATCGGTTATTGGGAAGGCGCAGTGTGCAGCACATCGCCCGAAGCCATCGCCCGCGCCATGACCCATGTGCGCGATTTGGTCGGCGTCCAGCATGTCGCGCTGGGCAGCGATTTCGATGGGACGGTTCTGGTGCGCTTTGACACTGCCGGATTGGTCCATGTGACACAGGCTTTGATGGATGCAGGCTTTAGCGAGGAAGAAATCCGCGCGGTGATGGGCGGGAATGCGATGCGCGTCATCCGCCGGGGCCTCATCCCGATCGCTGAATTGCCAGCACCCGAATTACCCGCATCTGCGCCAAGCGAAAACGAAAGCGAGAGCGCCTGATGCGTTGGCTTGATCACCGCGAAACCGTGACGGAGGCATTGCGCGGTGCCATCATCGCGCTCGGCAATTTTGACGGGTTCCATAGCGGCCATCAGGCGGTGGCGGGCGAAGCAATCAAATGGGCGCATGAAGAGGGCCGTCCCTCCATTATCGCCACCTTTGACCCGCATCCGGTGAGTTTCTTTAAGCCCGGCGTCGCCCCATTTCGCCTCACCACTTTGGAGCAGCGGCAAGAACTTTACCTCGCCGCCGGGGCAACTGCGATGTTGGTGTTCCACTTTGACGGCGATCTGGCGGGCACCAGCGCCGAAGACTTCATCGCCAAAATCCTGATCGAACGGTTTGGCGCGCATGGCGTCGTGACGGGCGCAGATTTCACCTTCGGCAAAGGCGCAAAGGGCAATGTCGAATTGCTGCGCGGTTTTGGCGGGGAATTGGGCTTGAAATCGCGCGTTGTCGAAGCGGTTTGCGGCCAAGGCGAAATCGTATCCTCCAGCCGCATCCGCGAAGCGTTGCGGGAAGGCGAGCCCGAGCTTGCCGCAGAAATGCTGACCCGGCCCTTTGCGATCCGCGGCATTGTCGAACATGGCGACAAGCGCGGTCGCACGATCGGCTATCCCACCGCCAACCTTGCGGTCGACACATATTTGCGGCCCAAATACGGGATCTATGCGGTGACCGGCAAAATCCTGGCCACGGGCGAAGTGCTGAAAGGCGCGGCCAATATCGGCATTCGCCCGCAGTTTGAGCCGCCCAAGGAATTGCTCGAACCCTATTTCTTCGATTTTTCCGGCGACCTGTATGGTCAGGAGATTGAGGTTGCCTTCCATCACTTCCTGCGCGGCGAAGCGAAGTTTGACAGCCTTGAGGCGCTGATGGAGCAGATGGAACGCGACTGCGACAAGGCTCGCGAGCTGCTGGGATGAGCCAGCCAGAATGAAGCGATTTGCCTATTGGGGCGGGCTGGCGTTTGCGCTGGCGGTGCTCACCTTGTCCGTCACCAATGCAAGCTGGCTCGCGCCCTATCCCGCTGGCGCGCCCAAACAAATTGCGCACCGGGCGATTGGGCTGGAATTTGACCCGCCTCAATATTCACCAATCGATCTGCCTGATCCCTGCGATAGGGCGCAAATTTATGCGCCGACCAACCGCCATTTGCCCAACACGCGCGGCGGTATCCTGCGCGCGGACCGGATGGGCGGATGGCTGATCGAGGTTGACCCGCAATTGACCGCTGACGGCGAAATTGTTCTGTTTGCGTATAGTGCGCTCGATTGCTTCACCGAAGGCGAAGGCGCAGTCTCCGCACGCAGCCTGGCAGAATTGCAGGCGCTGGACGCAGGTTTTGGCTATTTCACGGCAGTTACGGGCGAGCGTGTCTATCCCTATCGCGGCCAAGGCGCGGTCATGCCGACACTTGGCGAGGTCGCCCGCGCCATCCCGCGTCAGGCGCGGCTGATGATCCATCTCCCCAGCGCAGACGCCAAATTGGCCCTGGCCGTTATCAGCGCATTAGAAGCAGCCGGCCGCGATCCAGTGGACAAGGGTGACGCATTTTATGGCGATGCCGATCAAATGGCGCGCATTCGCGAAACTTATCCCGGCATCTGGGCGTTCAACGCGGAAGAAGCGCGGCAATGCACTGCTGATTACGCAAAGTTCGGGTGGCTAGGGATCGTACCAACTAGCTGCGAGGGCGGAACCATGCTGATCGCGCTGGATGATCAGGCGCTGTTATGGGGCTGGCCCAACCGTTTGATCGCGCGGATGCGGGCGGCGGATGTCCAAATTCTGGTCGAAGGGCCCGGCGCGGTCACACAAGGCGAAATCGCCGGGATCACTTTGCCCGAACAGCTCACCGAAATACCCGGTTCGTTCAACGGATATATCTGGACCGATGACGCGTTCAACACGCTCCCGGCGCTCATCCAACGCTATGACAATCGCAATCAGGAAGAGATCGACGCTGCGCAGGCCGCATTGGATCGGCGTAGGGCGGCGCGCTGACGGTTTATTAGGGTTTATTGCTGGGCGCGAATGCCCTAACGCGGCGCGCTATGTCTGACAGCAATCACAACGGCGCATCGCCCACAGAAACGGGCAAGCGCGACCTCAAAGATACGGTCTTCCTCCCGAAAACCGCATTCCCGATGAAAGCCGGCCTTCCTACGAAGGAACCGGGCATTGAGGCGCGCTGGCGCGAGATTGATCTGTATGGGCAATTGCGCAAGGAGCGCGCGGGGCGGGAGAAATTCATCCTGCATGATGGCCCTCCCTATGCCAATGGCGATATGCATATCGGCCATGCGCTGAACCATATCCTGAAAGACATGGTGTGCCGCACGCAGAACCTGATGGGCAAAGACGCGCCTTATGTGCCCGGCTGGGATTGCCACGGCCTTCCGATCGAATGGAAGGTTGAGGAGAAATACCGCAAGAAAAAGCTCAACAAAGACGAGGTTCCCGCAAAGGAATTCCGCGCCGAATGCCGCGCATACGCACAGCAATGGGTCGATACTCAGCGTGAACAGCTGAAACGCCTTGGCATAATGGGTGACTGGGACAATCCGTATCTGACGATGGATTCTCAGGCAGAGGGCACGATTGTCGCCGAGCTGCTAAAATTCGCCGAGGCGGGGAACCTGTATCGCGGATCAAAGCCGATCATGTGGTCGCCGGTGGAGAAGACTGCGCTGGCTGAGGCTGAGGTTGAGTATGAAGACCTGACGGACAGTCCGCAGATTGATGTGGCGTTTGAGATTACTGAAAGCCCGATTGCGGAGCTGGTCGGCGCGCATGCGGTGATCTGGACGACGACGCCTTGGACGATCCCGGTCAATCAGGCTTTGGCTTATGGGGCCAGCACGGCCTACTACTTGATTGAGGCGAGCAACAACCAAAAGTATCTTGTGGCATTCGACCTTGTAGAGGACTTCCTCGAAAGATCTGGGCTGAATTTCGGAGGCACGCCCGGCTTGAAGGGTGATGCTAGAAGCCTTCTCGAACACGGCGTATCGAAAACCATCAAAGGCTCAGACCTAGCGGGCACCATCGCCAAGCACCCAATGGCGGACCGCTTCCCCGGCGACGAGTTCTACACCAAGCCTCGCCCCTTCCTCGAAGGTGATTTCGTCACCACCGAGAGCGGCACCGGCCTAGTCCACATGTCGCCCGACCATGGCGAAGACGATTTCGACCTCTGCAAAGCGAACGGCATCAACCCAGTTTTCGCCGTTATGGATGATGGCCGTTACCGCGATGATTGGCCGTGGCTCGGCGCGGCTGACCTCGACGCGGATGGCAAAGAACGCCGCCGTGCGGTCATCAACAAACCCTTCAACGCGCCCGATGGGCCGATCTGCAACGACCTGCGCGAAGCGGGCGCGTTGCTCTCCGCCTCTGCCGATTACGCGCATTCCTACCCGCATTCATGGCGGAGCAAAGCGAAGGTCATCTATCGCTGCACACCGCAATGGTTCGTGCCGATGGATAAGGAATTGGACGGCGGCGGCACGCTGCGTTCGCGCGGCATGTCCGAAATCGACCGCGTCCAATTCGTGCCCGAAAAAGGCCAAAACCGCATCGGCTCTATGGTCGAAGGGCGTCCCGATTGGGTCCTCTCGCGCCAGCGCGCTTGGGGTGTGCCGATCACGCTCTTTCTGAAAAGCGGCACCAGCGAATATTTGAGCGATCCGGCTGTAAACGCCCGTGTCGTCGCCGCTGTCACCGCAGAGGGCGTCGATGCGTGGGAAGAGGCTCGCAAAGCCGAATTCCTCGGGTCGGATCACAATCCAGATGATTACGACATGGTCATGGACATCCTCGATGTCTGGTTCGATTCGGGCTGCACCCATGCATTCGTGCTGGAATCAGGCCGCTGGCCCGATCTGCAATGGCCCGCCAACCTTTATCTCGAAGGGTCCGATCAGCATCGCGGCTGGTTCCAATCGTCCTTGTTGCAATCCTGCGCGACACGCGGCCGCGCGCCTTACGATCAAGTCCTCACCCACGGTTTCACGATGGATTCCAAGGGCAAGAAAATGTCGAAATCGCTCGGCAACACGGTCAGCCCCGTCAAAGTCATGGAGCAAACCGGCGCGGACATTATCCGCCTTTGGGCGCTCTCTGTCGATTTCACCGAAGATCACCGGATCGGCGATGAAATCCTCAAAGGCGTCGGCGATCAATATCGCCGCCTGCGCAATACGTTCCGCTATTTGCTGGGCGCGCTCGATGGCTTTATCGGCGATGCGTCGGATGGCGGCGAGATTCCTGAGCTCGAAATCTATATCCTCTCGCTGCTGAGCGAGCTCGACGGAAAATTGCGCAAAGCCGCAGAAGAATACGACTTCAACGCCTATACGCGGCTGCTGGTGGATTTCTGTAACGAAGATTTGAGCGCATTCTTCTTCGATATCCGCAAGGACACGCTGTATTGTGACGGTCCCGATTCGACCGCGCGCAACGCTTACCGGACCGTGCTGGATCATCTGTTCCACGCGCTGGTCCGCTATGCCGCACCGGTCTTGGTCTTTACGTCAGAGGAAGTGTGGCAAACCCGCTATCCCGAAGACGGCGAGCAAGGCGGGAGCGTTCACTTGCTCGAATGGCCGAACGTTCTGCCTTTGCCTGCAAACCGCGAAAAATGGGATGCTTTGCGCGCCCTGCGTGAACGCGTGACCGAAGCAATCGAACCGCTGCGCCGCGAAAAAGTGATCCGTTCCAGCAATGAAGCGGTCGTCACGGTGCCCGCCAATGCGGTGCCAGAAGGCGTCAGCGACGCACAACTCGCCGAATTGTTCATCACTGGGACAGTGACACGCGCCGAAGGGGACGACGTGACTGTTGCGAAATCCACTGATGCGAAATGCGGGCGCTGCTGGCGCTTGCTGCCCGACGTGCCCGAAGACGGCGCGCTGTGCGGGCGCTGTGATAGCGTTGTCAGCGAATTGGACGCAGGTTGATGGGCGGTTTCCTAACTCGCAACCGCGTGATCGGACTGAGTGTCGCCGTGTTCCTCGCGGTGATTGATCAGATCGTGAAATGGTATGTCGTTGGCCCGCTCGACCTGCGGACCGTCCGCAATATCGAATTGCTGCCGTTTTTCGACCTCACTTACACCGAAAATTACGGCATCTCGCTGGGTATGCTTCAGGCAACCAATATGGAAATGCGCTGGCTGCTCGTGGGCCTCACCGCCCTCATCGCGCTGGTCGTGCTGGTGTGGATGATGCGGGAAAAGCTGCTGGGCGATATCCTTGGCTTGAGCATGATCTTAGGCGGAGCCATCGGAAATATCCGTGATCGCTACATGCTCGGCTATGTCGTCGATTATGCGGATTTGCACATCGGGACGTTTCGCCCCTTCCTCGTTTTTAACATCGCCGATGCCGCTATCACCATCGGTGTCGTCATTATCCTTGCCCGAAGCCTGTTCGTGCGCGAAAAGGATGAAAATTCGGACGGAAAAACCGTCCCTGCGGAGAATTGAATATGCGTAACCTTAAAACCGCAATCCTGCTCGGCTCTGGCTGCGCGATGCTCGCCGCTTGCGGTGGCAGCGGTATTTTCAACCGCGATCGGCCCGATGAATTCGCGGTCCAGCGTCAGGCACCGCTTGTGGTTCCGCCTGATTTCTCGCTGACCCCGCCCGCGCCCGGCGCACCGCGCCCCTCAGAAGGCACCGCATCTGAACAGGCTCTCGAAGCGTTGTTTGGTGGCCCGGCCGCGCGCAGCGATATCGAAACAAGCGCGCTCGACCGCGCCGGTAGCGCCGCTCCAGGCATCCGCTCGCAAGTCGGGGATCCGGCCACAAACATCGTCGCCAAAGGCAGCGTGACCCGCGACATCATCGCCGCACCCGAAGGTGACGGCGCGGCGGCTCAGACGCTCATCCCCGGCTAAGGCCTAATCCTGCGCTTCGGGCTCTTCTTCGAGCTTGCGGACCAAGATTTTGTCGATCCGGCGATTGTCCATTTGGGCAATTTCAAAACTCCACCCTTGATCGGTGTAGCTTTCGCCTTCCTGCGGCAATATTTTCATGACCGACAGCGCATAGCCCGCTGCTGTGCCGAACTCGCGGTCTTCGCTATAATCGAGGCCCAATCGGTCCGCGAGGCCGTCAGCCGATAGAGCGCCAGACACGAGCAACGAACCGTCTTCGCATTCGATGATCTGCGGCGCGTCGCCCTGATCCTTGTCGCTGGCAAAATTGCCGGCAATGGCTGTGAGCAAATCGACCGGGGTCACAATCCCTTCGAAATGGCCATATTCATCGTGCACCACCGCCATCGCGGTATCAGCGGATTGGAGCACACGCAGAGCGTCCATTGCGTCAAGCTGATCCGGGACCACCTGCGCCTTGTGCATCATAGCGCGGATTGAGACGGCATCACCCGCGACCAAATTGGCGAGCACTTCGCGCACTTTGATGATCCCAAGGATCGAATCGGGCGAACCATCCGCGACGGGCAAAAGCGAATGCGGGCTGTTTTCAATGGATTGTTTAATCTGAGCGAGATCAGCATCGACGTTGATCCAGTCAAGTTCCGTGCGCGGCGTCATCATCTCGCGCACTGGCCGTTCTGCCAAACGCACAACCCCGGTCAGGATCTGGTGCTGCTCCGCCTCAATCACTCCGGATTGCGTCGCATCGGCAAAGATCATCTGCAATTCTTCTGCCGTGACAGAGCTTTGCCCTTTTGACCGGATACCGAACAATCGGATGATGACCGCCGATGATGTATCGAGCAACCACACAAGCGGCGCGCCGATCGTGGCCAAAAACGCCATGGGCTGCGACATCAGCACCGAAATCGGGACCGCAGCGCGCAACGCCAATTGTTTAGGGACAAGCTCGCCCACGACCACACTCAGATAAGTGGTCAGCGCGATCACCGCGACAAAGGCGACTTGGCGCGAATTTTCATCCGGAACGCCCAGCAAAGCGAGCCGCTCACCGACCGGACCTTCTAAGCTGGCGCCAGAATATGCACCCGTGATAATCGCGATCAATGTGATCCCGATTTGCACAGTAGAGAGGAATTTGCCCGGTTCTGCGGCCAGCGCCAAAGCGGTCTTCGCCCCTGCGGACCCCTCTTCGCTCTTCGCCTGCAAACGCGCGGTTTTAGCGGACACGATTGCGAGTTCCGACATCGCAAAGACGCCATTGAGCAAAATCAGCCCAGCGATAATTAACATGTCTGTCCAAGGAAACGGTGTCACGAGTGAACCGCTAGCACAATTGGAGCGGCTTGCCAGCCACCGCAAAAGAGCCTTCATCTCGGTTACACATTTTTACGGCTCATTCATCACGCCGCAAACGCCGCGCGCTCAATAGGTTTTTCGGAACATAAGGCGGCTGCGCCGCTTACTTTCATGTAAGCTTATTCCAATCGGAGGAAAAATAATGACAACATCACGCATCCTGCTCTCGGCCACCGCCGCAATCGCCATGCTTGGAACAAGCGCCTGTGTCACCGACCCCAACACCGGTGAACGCAAAGTCTCTCGTACCGCTGTTGGTGCAGGGTTGGGCGGGACGCTCGGCTATCTGCTCGGCGGAATTGTGGGCGGTGATACGGCGCGCATTTTGGGCGCCGGTATTGGCGGCGCTGCGGGCGCTGTCGCCGGCAAACAGTTCGATGATCAAATCCGCGAACTTGATGAAGAATTGGAAGGAAGCGGCGTCGACGTTGAGGAAATTGGCGATCAAGACGCGATCCTCGTGCGTCTGCCTGATGGTGTGACCTTTGCCCGCGGTTCGGCCAACATCAATCCTGGCTTTAGCGAATCGCTCAATTCGGTCGCGACCAGCCTGATCAATTATCCCAACAGCCTGATCGATGTGTACGGCTTTACTGACACAACCGGTTCAGATGCGCTGAACCAGCGCCTCTCGGAACAGCGCGCGCAGGCCGTGGCCGATTATTTGGCAGCACGCGGCGTCGCCCGCAGCCGCCTTGAAACGCGCGGATATGGCGAAAGCTATGATTATCTGCGCGTGAAAACCGCTGATGGTGTGGACGAGCCGCTGAACCGCCGGGTTGAGATCAAAATCATTCCGATCAGCCAAGACGATGTGAACGCCGCGCGTTCGCAGTGATCAATGATCAATGATTGTAGAAAGGCCGGCCTAATATGGGCCGGCCTTTTTATTTGAGCTGCTTGGCCCGCTCAGCGAGCCGCGCCACGGCCTCTGCATGGATATGCGGCGACGTTACCAGCACCCCAAAATCGCGCGGGTCGTGCTTGTTATAGCCCAGCGGCTTGCCAAAAGCGTCCGACACGCGCGCACCTGCTTCCCTCGCGATCAAAGTCGCCGCCGCGACATCCCATTCAAAGCCCCATCGCAAAGTCGCCAAGAGATCGGCGCGGTCATCACCCACCATCGCAATTCTAAGCGCGATTGAATTGGGCTTTTCGACCATCACAAGGTCCGAATCGGCGCTCGGCAATTGATCGGTGGGAACCCGCGAGCCCGAAAATTCGGTGCGCGCGCTTGCTTTGAGAGTGCGTTCATTCAGCACCGCCCCTTTGCCTGCGACCGCAAACCATTCTTCGTCGCGCGCCGGAGCAGCCAGCATCCCGATCAGCGGCCGTCCACTGCTGACCAAAGCAACCGACACCGCCCATCCCGGACGCCCGCCCACAAAATCGCGAGTGCCATCTATCGGGTCCACGACCCAGATGAGGTCGCTCTTGGTTCGATTTTTATCATCGGCGGTTTCTTCGGATAACCATGCCGCCGACGGCAGCAATCGCCCCAATTCCCGGCGCAAAAATGCATCCACCGCGAGGTCAGATTCGCTCACCGGATTGCCGGGCGTCTTGTCCCAACTCTTCAGAGCATGGCCGTCCCCCGGCCAGCGCGAATGGGCGATACGGCCCGCTTCGCGCACTATTTCTTGAAACCGACCCTGATCTATCATTTTTGACCATTCCTGCGATGCGCCCTCCTGAAGGGTGCTTACGCACTTTTCAAGGGGGCCAATCCGTGCTTAGGCGCTTTGCAAACAACCTCTCCCCATGCGCAACGGCTCTCGATGACCAATGCGGGTGCGCGCGAACAGACTAAAGGGATCACTCTGCCATGAACGTCCATGAATATCAGGCCAAGGAATTGCTCAAAGAACACGGGCTAGCAATCCCAGCGGGTCACGCCGCCCTTACCGTCGAAGAGGCGGTTGCGGCAGCGAAGAAACTTCCTGGGCCGCTTTATGTGGTGAAAGCGCAAATACACGCGGGCGGACGCGGCAAAGGCAAATTCAAGGAATTGCCCGCAGACGCGAAAGGCGGCGTGCGCCTTGCCAAGAGCATCGACGATGTCGAATCGGATGCACGCGACATGCTCGGCAACACATTGGTGACGATCCAAACCGGTGACGAGGGCAAGCAGGTTAACCGCCTCTATGTGACCGACGGCGTTGATATCGAAAGCGAATATTACCTGGCGATGCTGGTTGACCGCGCGTCAGGCCAAGTGGCGATGGTTGCCTCCACCGAAGGCGGCATGGACATTGAAGACGTGGCGCATAACACGCCCGAACTCATCACCACGATCACGATCGACCCGGCGCAAGGCTTTATGCCGCATCATGGCCGCGCGGTTGCATTCGCGCTGAAATTGTCGGGCGCGTTGAACAAGAAATGCCAGAAACTGGCCGCGCAGCTTTATGCCGCCTTTATGTCGAGCGATTGCGAAATGCTCGAGATTAACCCGCTGGTTGAAACCAAGCCTGACGCGGACGGCAATGCCGATCTGCTGGTGCTCGACACGAAGATGAGCTTCGACGGCAACGCACTCTATCGTCACCCAGCCATCGAGGCGATGCGTGACGAAACCGAAGAAGATCCTGCGGAAGTCGAAGCGTCTAATTATGACCTCGCTTACATTAAGCTCGACGGAAACATTGGCTGCATGGTCAATGGCGCCGGTCTGGCGATGGCGACGATGGATATCATCAAGCTGAACGGCGCATTTCCAGCCAACTTCCTCGATGTTGGCGGCGGCGCGACCACTGAAAAAGTGACCGCAGCGTTCAAAATCATCCTGAAAGACCCCGCGGTCGAAGGCATTCTCGTCAATATCTTTGGCGGGATCATGAAATGCGACATTATCGCCGACGGTATCGTTCAGGCGGCAAAAGACGTGAACCTGTCCGTGCCGCTCGTCGTTCGCCTAGAAGGCACCAATGTGGCCGCGGGTAAGGAAATCCTTGCGAATTCCGGCCTGCCGATTGTTGCGGCGGATGATCTGGGTGATGCGGCGAAGAAGATCGTCGCTGAGGTTAAGCAGGCGGCGTAAGCCCCTCTGCTTCCCAGGCAATCTACTCCATGCGGGTGAACTGAAAACTCAGTTCCCCGCCTGATTGCATCCGCACCGCTGCGACAAGCCCTTCGCCGGGCTTGCTCGCATCGGCGCAGCGCAAGGTGAGCGCGTTGAAATAAGCAGCACAAGGCTCAATCGCGACGAGGCGGAATGTGAGCATTCCGTCTTTCTCTTCCCATCCGGTTAGATCGGCGCCAAAATGCTTTAGGCGCAGGACAAGCGTGCCGCCTTCTTCCATTAGATACATATGTTCGGTGAACATGATGACCGGAGCGCCATCCTCATCAGCAGTCTGCTGGACAAAGGTCCCGACCATCGTGGGGCCGGTGGGGGGCAACCAGCTTTCCATCGCAGGAGCGCCGCCAATACCCTCGCCGCCCCATTGGCCGATCAGCCAATCCACCTGCGTCAGATCAGCGGGCGGCGATTCGTAACCCTCTTCGCCAATGCGCGTTTCCTGAGCAGATAGCGGCGCGGTCATTGCCAGAGCGGCCAGAGCGGCCAGAGCGGCAATCGCTTGCGTAAAGCCTGGTACAAAGCCCTGCATAATCCGTTTCATAATATCCCCCAGCATCCTACACTAAAGATGATGGACGACTGGCCACGATATTGGCAAGGCGGAACGTGAAATGCTGACCCAAAGAGCTGGGTGCATTGGACTATAGAGCCGGCCCCGCCCAACTTGACGTTTACGTAAACGCAAGCTAGGTGAGGCCCAAGAAATACGACAGGAAGGACTATCCATGAAAATCCTCGTGCCCGTAAAGCGAGTGATCGATTACAACGTCAAACCACGCGTAAAGGCCGATGGCTCAGGCGTGGATCTTGCCAATGTAAAAATGAGCATGAACCCGTTTGATGAAATCGCTGTCGAAGAAGCGATCCGCATCAAAGAAGCGGGCAATGCCGAAGAGATCATCGCCGTTTCTGTAGGCCCTGCAAAGGCGCAGGAAACATTGCGTACCGCATTGGCGATGGGCGCTGACCGCGCGATTTTGGTTGAGACGGACGAAGAAGTTGAACCGCTCGCCGTTGCAAAGATCCTGAAAGCGATCGCTGACGAAGAACAGCCCGGTTTGGTGCTGCTGGGTAAGCAGTCGATTTCAGACGACAGCAATCAAACCGGCCAAATGCTCGCCGCTCTGATGGGCCGCCCGCAAGGCACTTTCGCCAACACTGTCGAAGTCGATGGCGACAGCGTGACTGTGAAGCGCGAGATTGATGGCGGTCTTGAAACGGTCAAGCTCACAATGCCCGCAATCGTCACCACCGATTTGCGCCTGAATGAGCCGCGCTACGCTTCGCTGCCAAACATCATGAAGGCGAAGAAGAAGCCGCTCGATGCCAAGACGCCTGCCGATTTTGGCGTCGACATCGCACCGCGCTTGACCACCACCAATGTCTCCGAACCTCCCGTCCGTCAGGCCGGTGAAAAGGTCGAAGACGTCGCCGCGCTGGTCGAAAAAATCAAAGCCCTCGGCATCGCGTAAGCGAGCGTCTGAGCAGGAAAGGAATAGACAGACATGAACACTCTGGTTCTGGTCGAACACGACAACAACACCGTCAATGACGCAACACTCGCCGTCGTCACCGCCGCTTCTAAACTGGGCGAAGTCCACGCTTTGGTCGCGGGCAGCGATTGCGGTTCGGTCGCGGACGCGGCGGCTAAGATTGCCGGCGTCGCCAAGGTTCTGAAAGCCGACGACGCCGCTTATGGTGATTTCCTTGCGGAAAACGTCGCGCCTTTGGTCGCTGGCTTGATGGATGGCTATGACGCCTTCCTCGCGCCTGCCACCACTTCGGGTAAGAACATCGCACCGCGCGTCGCCGCGCATCTCGATGTGATGCAAATCTCGGACATTCTTTCTGTCGAAGGCGGCAAGACTTTCACCCGCCCGATCTATGCTGGCAACGCCATCGCAACGGTTGAATCATCCGATGCGAAATTGGTCATCACCGTGCGCGGTACCGCGTTCGACAAAGCAGCAACCGAAGGCGGCTCAGCTTCCGTCGAAGACGCTGCTGGTCCCGGTGATGCGGGCATCTCCAGCTTCGTCAGCCGCGAAGTTGCAAAGAGCGAACGTCCTGAACTCGCCAGCGCCAAGATCATCGTATCTGGCGGCCGCGCGCTTAAGGACAGCGAGACATTTGAGCAAATCATCAACCCGCTCGCCGATAAGCTCGGTGCGGCGATCGGCGCATCGCGCGCTGCGGTTGATGCAGGCTATGTCCCCAATGATTACCAAGTCGGTCAAACCGGCAAAATCGTTGCACCAGATGTCTATATCGCCATCGGTATCTCCGGCGCGATCCAACACCTTGCCGGCATGAAAGATTCCAAAGTCATCATCGCCATCAACAAGGACGAAGATGCTCCGATCTTCCAAGTTGCAGATATTGGCCTGGTCGCTGATCTCTTCAATGCGGTTCCGGAATTGACCGCCGCATTGGGATAAGATGCGTAACTAGCCTTTGGGGCTAGCCTTACGAAAAACCCAAACTTGTCAAAGACCTCCGCTTCGCTAATTTGCGCGGCGGAGGTCTTTTTATGTCTGCCGCATTCTTGTCTCGCCCGCTTGCTCTAGCCGCGGCCATCTGTGCCGCCTTGCTTCACACAGGTGCGGCGGCAGCGGACGACCGGCCAGACCGAACCGAATTGCTGCAACCCAGCAGCGGTTGGAACATCGATTTTGGCGAAGACAGCTGCCGCTTGGCGCGCATTTTTGGTGAGGGTGACAACCGGCATCTCGTGTTTTTTGAACAAGCGGGGCCGGGCACAGGGTTTGGCCTAACCCTAGCGGGGCCAAGGCTAAGGCAGTTTCGGCAAATAGTCACTCGTCTGGGGTTGGAGGAAGATGAGGGATTTCCTCGGGTGAACCACAATTGGGGCGAGGTTGAGGGATTTGGCCCTGCTGCCATTTTCTCCCGCGTCACCATCAATGACCCGCAAGAGGACGCGCCTGAGGCTGATGGAGCGCCTGTGGTTCTGCGCGGCCTGCCTCAGATTGACCTTGAGGAAGCGGCGACAATCCCGCGTATCCTGTTTGGCCATGGGGGAAAGGCGCTTTCCTTTGAAACAGGCGATATGGCGCCGCCTCTGCAAGCTTTGAATGTGTGTGCGGCTGACTTTGTGCGGGCCTGGGGGCTCGACGCGGAAAAACACACGCAATTCACCCGCATGGCGCATTGGCAAAACGAAGCTGAGATCGCCCGGCATATCCAAAGAAAATACACATTAGCAGCCGTCAATCGCGGCGAAGAAACAATCCTGCGGATGCGCGTCATCATCGAAACCGATGGTTCAGTATCCGATTGCCATTTGGTCGAAGCAACCGTCACAGAACGGATCGACAGCAATGCCTGCGAGGAAATGGAAGAGGCGGTGTTTGAACCCGCGCTGGATGCTGATGGTCAGCCGATGCGATCCTTCTACACCACCAATATCATATACCGCATTACGCAAACTGATGCGCACGGTTGAATTGGGCGGTTAGCGTTCAGCAAAAAGCGGGCGGATGATTTCCGTTTGCCTGCGTTCACCGCGCTGACCCGGCACGTTGGCATGTCGTTTGGGTTTTCCAAACCGCTCTGATGCCATCCGTGCGGCGCTGCGCGTGGCGGCCTCGGCATCACCAGAGAGGAGCACCGACGCGCAAAGCGCGCATTCTTCTTGCGCCTCATGCGTGCGTTCTTGGGCGACAATCTGCGACAGCAGAGTGAAGAAACGAAAGCGTTCCTCTGCAAAACGGGCCGGATCGGTGCTCGCGTCGAGCATGGAGAAATACAATTCCTCGCGCGGATTGTGCAGCGGGTCCCGGTCACGCCACAAGGATCGACCAGACAATACGAATGCTCCCGAGCCGACCTCGATGGTGCAAGGCTCACTGGCTGTGATGATCGCACCGTTGATGACCGCCTGCCCTCCTTGCGACAAGGAGAGGATTTGCGGGCGAAGAGAGAGGTTTTGTGTTTCCATAGTCTAAATCAGTACGGCACCAATGCCGCAAAATTTGCCCGGGAGACTACTCTGCGCGCGACTACCTATGACCTTACATGAGCGAGGTGATGAAATGCAGCGTCATACCGACCAAACCGCCAACGATCGTGCCATTGATGCGGATAAACTGCAGGTCACGGCCCACGGCGTTTTCGATGCGGCCCGTTATCGTTGTCGCATCCCAGCGTTTCACCGTTTCTGACACCAATGTCACGATCTCACCGCCGTAACGTGTGGCAATCCCCACCAATGTGCGCCGCGCAAAACGGTTGATTTGCAGTTGTAGGCGCTCATCCTGTTTCAACGCGCCGCCCAAATCGGCAAGCCCCTTACGCATTTCATTGCCAAGCCCGGTATCGGCATCGCGCGCGCGCCGGATGAGCGATTGGCGGATCCGCTCCCAAACACCCATCCACCATTCAGCCACAGCAGGATTTTCGATCAGATCGCGCTTCATATCTTCGACCCGCTCGCGCGTTTCGGGGTCGTGCTGCAGATCATGCGCTAGTTTTTGCAGGCCCTCTTCCACTTTGCTGCGCAGCGGATGCTCAGGATCAACCAGCACTTCGGCGAGCAATTTGTAGAGGCCGTCAAGAACATTGCCGGATATCGTTTTATCAAGCCCGGCCCAGCGTAGAACGCCGTTCACACGTTCATGAATAATGACGCGGATCGTGTCTTCATTATCCTCCAATGTCAGGCCAGCCCAGCGGACCAATCCATCGATCAGCGGCAAATGGCGCCGATCCGCCATCGCGCTTTCGAGCATTCGGCCCACCAATGGTGACACGTCGATCTTACCCAATTGCGACCCAAGCCCAGAACGGACTTGATTGCCGAGGCGGTCGGGGTCGAGCGATTCGAGCACTTCGGCCAGCAATTCCGCCGCGCCGCCAGTGATCCGCGAGCGCGCATCTGGGCCGGTTTCTTCTGGGCTTGCGACCAGAAAGTCACCAACCGCGCGGGCGACATTCATGCCTGCCATGCGCCGTGCGACGACGGCGGGCGTTAGGAAATTTTCCTGAAGAAACTGCGCCATCGTATCCGCGATCCGATCTTTGTTCATCGGGATGATCGCGGTATGCGGGATAGGGATGCCGAGCGGGTGTCGGAACAATGCAGTCACGGCGAACCAGTCAGCCAAGCCGCCAACCATCGCCGCCTCTGCAAAGGCGTTAACATAGCCCCAGGCCGGGTGATTGCCGAGCAGGCCGTGCGTTGTGAAAAACAACACCGCCATCGCGGCCAACATTCCAGTGGCGGTCCAACGCATCCGCCGTGCGCGATCGGCGGTCAGCGGTTGACCGCCAAACACCAGCGGAACCGGGTCTGGCTTAGGGATACTCATCTTAATCGCGGCTTTGTCAGTCATGCTGGCGGCCATTTGCCGCAAATGACGCGGCCCGTCACGCGCAACTTTAGGCCGCTCAGCATTTGGGGCGCATTATTCCGCAGGTTCGGCCCCCGGGGGTGAAGGGGCATGCGGATCCACCGGAACTGGCTGACCATCATCACCGGGGCGATAGGTTAGCATCCGATCACGCAGCCACGGGCCAAGCCTGCGTTCAATCCCATCCGCAAGGCTAAAGCCTGCAGGCACGATCACCAGCGTCAGCACCGTCGACGCAATCAATCCGCCGATCACCATCGTGCCCATCGGTGCGCGCCATGCGCCATCGCCCGATCCCAGCACGCCCGATAGCGCGGTCGGAACCATCCCGGCTGTCATAGCGACGGTGGTCATCACGATTGGCTGCGCACGCTTATGCCCGGCCTCCATGATCGCTTCGAATTTGCGCGTGCCCCTTGCCATTTCCTCGATCGCGAAATCGATGAGCAGGATCGAGTTTTTCGACACAATACCCAAGAGCAGCAACACACCGATATAGACCGGCATACTCTGCGGCTGACCAACCGCCCAGACGAGGAAAATCCCCCCGAGCGGCGCGAGCAATAGCGAGGTCATATTGACCAGCGGGCTCATCAAACGTTTGTAGAGCAGCACCAGCACCGCAAAGACGAGGAAGAAGCCCGCGACGATAGCGATGATGAGGCTGTTGAGCATTTCTGCCTGCCACTCTTCTTCGCCGACCACCGCACGGGCGACCCCTTGCGGCAGGTCTTGAAGGATCGGCAGGGCATCAATCTCTGCCTGCACTTCGCCTTTGACTTGGCCGCGCGCCAAATCGGCACCGATTAAAACGCGGCGGTTCTGATTGTAACGCTGAATGGAGGTTGGGCCGGAACCAAAGCTGATTTCCGCAACCCGCGCCAGCGGCACCGTGCCGCCAAAACGTGTGGGCACCGGCAGGTTCTCAATCGTGGTCATGCTTTCCCGCGACTCCTCAGGCAGCTTCACGCTGATCTGAATCTGACGGTCGGAAAGCGAGAAACGCGCGGCATTCTGTTCGATCTCACCCAAAGTGGCGATCCGAATCGTTTGGCTGAGCGCGGCTGTGGTTACGCCCAATTCTGCCGCCACCGAAGTGCGCGGTTTGATGATGATTTCCGGACGATTGACGTCTGCGCTGACGCGCGGCGCGACCAGCGAATCCAGACCGCGCATCTGTTCAACCAAAGCGGTCGCGGTTTGCTCCAGCAGAGCAGGGTCAGAGCCAGCCAGCATGATCGTCATATCACGCCCACTGCCAAAGCCGCCCGATTGTGATGCAAATCGCACCCGCGCATCGGGGAACTGCGCAAGCGTAGGGGCAAGATCGCGTTCAAATTCAATCGATGTCTTTTCCCGGTCATCGCTCAGCGTGATGTAGATCGACGCACTGCCAACCCGCACCCGTTCCAGCGCGACCTCAACCTCAGGCTGTTCATACAGCAAAGACGCCACTTCATCCGCGACCCGCTCTGTCGAGGCGAGCGTTGTGCCTGGCACCATTTCAATCTCGACGCGGCTGTTATTGTCATCGGTCACGGGCTGGAATTGCGCCGGTGTGACCGCGAACAGAACCAACGTCAGGACCATCGCAAACATGCCCAAGAAGAGCATCCAAACCCGGTGATCGAAGAGCCTTGCCCAAAGGCGGCGCATCATAAAGGCCGACCAAGCAAAGAAACCTTCGGCGCGGCCCAACAAAAAGCCTGGGATCGAACCCAGCATTGCTGTGACCAACAGACCAACGAAGAATGCGATTGGCACACCAATCAGCAGAGCAATGCAGCCAAACAGGATGCTGAGAACCCCGGCGTCTTCGATCAGGAACATGCCTGTGAAAACCTGATAAGTCAGGGCCAACGCGAACAAAGCCGCGAGAATGAAATAGGCTGGCTTGGATGCGACATTCGCGATTTTCGCGCGCATCGCTTTCGCTTTTTCTTTCTCCAGCGTCCAACCAAGGATGCTCATATAGCGATCCATCATCGGGCCTTCGCCGTGTGCCGCGTGACCCTTTGCACGAAGGAAATACGCCGCCAGCATGGGCGTGATCATCCGCGCCACTGCAAGGCTCATCAGCACTGCGACAACCACAGTGATGCCGAAATTCTTGAAAAACTGCCCAGAAATGCCGGGCATCAGGCCCACCGGTAGGAACACCGCGACAATACAGAAACTGGTCGCCACCACCGGCAATCCGATTTCATCGGCGGCGTCGATACTGGCCTGATAGGCGCTTTTGCCCATCCTCATATGCCGCACGATATTTTCAATCTCGACGATGGCATCATCGACCAAAACGCCTGCGACCAAGGCCAGAGCAAGCAGAGACAATTGGTTCAAATTGAAGCCCAGCAAATCCATGAACCAAAAGGTCGGGATCGCAGAAAGCGGGATCGCCACCGACGAAATCAGCGTGGCGCGCCAATCGCGCAGGAAGAAAAACACGACGATCACAGCCAAAATCGCGCCTTCGATCATCGCCGCCATCGAGCTTGTATATTGTTCCTCAGTGTATTTCACCGTGTTGAACAGCGGGATGAAGCGCACACCGGGATTTTCCGCCTCAATATCGTCAATAACTTCTAACGCCTCTTCAAACACAGTTACGTCAGAGGCGCCTTTGGCGCGCGACATAGCGAAATTGACGACTTCTTTGTCGCGCACTTTGCTGATGGAGGAACGTTCGGAGAAACCATCGCGAACAGTGGCGACATCCGCGAGGCGGATGGTGCGGCCATCGCCGAGCTGGATTTGTTGCTGCGACAGTTCAAAGGCTGTGTCCGTGCTGCCCAGCACACGTACCGATTGCCGCGTACCGCCGATTTCGGTCGCGCCGCCGGCCGCATCAATGTTGGATTGGCGCAGGACATTGTTGATCTGGCTGGCGGTCACGCCAAGCGACTGCATCCGGTTAATGTCGAGGATCACCTCAATCTCGCGGTTCACCCCAGCAAAGCGGTTCGCCTCGGCCATCCCTTCAATCGCGAGCAGGCGTTTTGAGACCGTATCATCGATAAACCAGCTGAGTTGTTCGATGGTCATATCGTCGGCTTCTACGGCGTAAATACCTAGAAAACCGCCGGAAATTTCTTCCTTTTGGATCCGCGGTTCCAAGATGCCATCAGGCAAGCTGCCGCGGATTGAATCGACCGCGTTCTTCACTTCGGCGGTCGCGTCGTTCGGATCGGTGCCGATCTCAAATTCGATAAATGTGTTCGAAAACCCCTCGCTCGCGGTTGAATTGATCGAGGCCACGCCATTGATAGAACGAACCGCGCTTTCAACGCGCTGAGTGATTTGGTTCTCAATTTCGGTCGGTGCGGCGCCCGGCTGCGATATTCCAACACTAACCGCCGGGAATTCGACATCAGGGTTGTTGACCACATCCATCCGCGCAAAGCTGAGAATGCCGGCGAGCAGAAGCGCGGTGAAAAACACCAAGGGGATCACGGGGTTGCGGATCGACCAAGCGGAGATGTTTTGGAAGTTCATGAGCGTGTCGCCTGTTTAAATCTCAGCTGCCCCTCAGAGCATCGGACCGTATCAAATACGAATTGATCGCGGGGCTGGATGATCAGTTTTCTTCCCTGCGCGGATTGACCGTTTCGCCGGGATTGAGGAAGCCGCCTGCGCGCAGCACCACCAATTCCGTTCCTTCCAACCCGGCCGTGATCGCGATCCCTTGGGGCGTGACCATTCCGGTGGTGACCGAAGTCCGGGTTGCTTTGTTTTCGTCGTTCACAACATAGACGAAGCTGCCTTCGCTGTCGGCGAGCACGGCGCTTTCCGGCAACACGGTCGCTTCGATTGAACCGCTATTGATCTGCGCAGTGGCAAAACCGCCCGGACGTAATTCAGCAGCATAAGGCAGCGCAATGCGCGCCGTTCCTTGGCGGCTTTGTGGGTCGATCACGGGTGAAAGTTGCCAAACCTGACCCTCGAATGTCTTAGCCGATCCGGTCGGGGTGATGGTGGCGCTGACGCCTTGCGACAATCCGGAAAGCTGGTTTTCGCTAAGCTGAGCGAGCAATTCCATTTCGCCGCCGCGTGCGATCGAGAACAATGCAGGCGTTCCGGCGCCGACCGTCTGGCCCGGCTCAACGCTGCGTTCGAGCACATAGCCCGCCGCCGGAGCGACGATATTGAGGCGTGCAGCGCGTGCGCGCAGTTCCGCGAGCTGTGCTTCGGCGACTTTTACCCGCGCATCGGCGGCATCGCGGGTCGAGGTAAGCCGGTCAACATCAGCTTGAGACACAAAACCGCGTTCCACCAATTGCAAAGAGCGATCCAAATTCGCTTGCGCCAATTGCGCATCGGCGCGGGACACTTCGATTTGTGCCGCTTGTCCGGCTGCTTGCTGGCTTTGCACCGAACGGTCGATCACAGCGAGGATCTCTCCGCGCTGAACCCAATCGCCCGCATCGACACGCACTGACAGGACACGGCCACCTTCGCCGACAACGCCAACCGGCATCGGACGGCGCGCTGCAAGTGTACCAGGCGCTTCGATCATACCGCTCACCGTGGTCTTGCCCGGTGCAATCACAGTCACAACCGGTGCTTGCAACCCATCATCATCACCAGCAGGAACAGGTTCGCCGCCTGCAAGGGTGAAATAGGCCGCAATCGCGCCGAGCAACACCAGCAATCCGACAAGCGAGATGACCAATGTCTTGCGCGAAGACGATTGCTGCGAATCAGTGCGACCGGCGACATCGGTTGAGATGTCGTCTTGGATGTCCGCTGTGATCGTCGTCTCGTAGTTCATTGCAGTTCCCTTTTGCGGGGCAGGTATTTCGACCGGATTGATTTGAAGGGTGTGTTATAGATATAAGTCACCCCTCGCAATGCTTAATAAGCATCAGACGCAACTAGCATGACCGCGAAAAGGGGCAATCCGCGGTTCGACTGATGACTTTGAGCCTAGACGAAGGGCCTTTGCACCGCGCCGACATTCGCCAGAAATGCGGCGCCAAATAGCAAAAGGCGGCGCGGTCTGAATGACCGCGCCGCCTCAAATTGTGCCGAGTTAAAAACCCAAATTATCAGGTGGTTAGATCAACCGCGCACATTGCCGCGCTGGATCAGATTCAGCACGCCGAGCAGCACAATCGCGCCGATCAGGGCAGAAATAACGCCCGCGATGCTAGGCGGCCAAGCGCCCAAATCGCCGCCACCGATTCCCGGAATGAGCGACATGATCATATTGCCGAGGAAAGATCCGACGATACCAACAACGATATTCCAGAACTTACCCATCGCAGCGTCACGATTCATCACCATGCTGGCAAGCCAGCCGATGATTCCGCCCATGATAATAAACCAAATAAAACCAAGCATATGCGTTCCCCTTCACGCCTGCATCTCGCGCATGTTTGCGCGAATCCCAATGCAGGAACGCTAGTCAGCTAGCGGAAAAACGCGGTTTAGAGAACCTTCGTAATGCGAGGTTGGTGTGCAGAGAGAGGTTTGGTGTTCTAAATGATTGCCGGGCGCAGCATGATGCCGCGCCCGGTGGATCAGTATTTCAATTGGCGTTCATAAAGGTCGCGGTAATGCTGAATGCGCGTCACGCGCAAACCCTGCATACCCGAACGGTCGACGGCTCTTTGCCAAGATGCGAACTCTTCGAGCGTTAGCCCATAACGTTCCAGCACCTCGTCGATAGAAAGCAGGCCGCCATTTACAGCGGCAACCACTTCGGCCTTGCGGCGCACGACCCAGCGTTTCGTCTTAGGCGACGGAAGATCGGCAATCGTCAGCGGCTCTCCGAGGGGGCCGATCACCTGTGCAGGGCGAATGTCTTGGTTCTCAATCATCAATCTTCTCTCGCATTTCCCGTCTTAGGGCCTGTCTTAACGCCAGTCTCGGGGCCTGAGCTCGGGCTTTCGCCTGAAAACTCAATTGGACCTGTCGTCGCATAATCCGGTTCATTGGCTTCTTCGCTCAGAAGCCGCCAGTTTGTCTCTTGTTGTTCACGCACCATGCCGGGGGAGCCTTTGCAGCGCTCTAAAGCAACAGGGTTAACACCCGGTTCGTGGCAATCTTCATCATCATTTCGCGTTCGAAAATATCGCGCTGCTGCGTCAGCAAAGCTGCTCGCATCATCGGCATTGTCCCGCACCGCGTCACGGCGGAGGAGCAATCTGAGATCGCGTGCAGCCGATAGCCGTGCGGTCAGCTCGCTCCATTCCAGAGCTCGCAGAGCCTTAGATTCGCGCGCGCCGTCCGCCCCGGATTTCTCCGAGAATCGGGCGCTGGATGCAGCTGAAATTGGCTTCGAATTTTCGAACATGTGCAGTTCTATAATTGGCGGTCGTCAAGATGTGGTAAAACTCATCTTTACCAGTGCTTAGGATTACCGCCTGCGACGCGGGTAACCGCCTCACCCTCTAAAACGCCCTCCCTGCCAAGGCGGTGAGGACTGTGCCGGATGCCATGAGGGTAGCGAATCTTCGCCGCTGCTCCTATATGGCGCGGCAATCATGACCTCTGCTTCTTCTCTTGTGACCGACTCGAAATTCGGTCTCGATACAGCCGCGCTGTTCGATTTGCCGCGTCCGGCGAGCGAATGCCGGATCGTTGTCGCCATGAGCGGCGGGGTCGATTCGTCGGTCGTTGCGGCTTTGGCGGCGGATACAGGTGCTGAGGTGATCGGCATCACTCTGCAGCTGTATGATTATGGCGCGGCGACGGGGCGCAAGGGTGCGTGCTGTGCCGGCGATGACATTGCCGATGCGCGCGCCGTGTCAGACCGGCTGGGCATTGCGCATTATGTGTTCGACCATGAAAGCGCCTTTCGCGAGGATGTCGTGGAACAGTTCGCCGATGAATATCTCGCCGGGCGCACGCCGGTGCCCTGCATCCGGTGTAATATGGGGCCCAAATTTACCGACCTGTTCCGCATGGCCCGCGAATTGGGCGCGGATTGCCTTGCGACCGGACATTATGTGCGGCGCCTAGAGGTGGATGCTGCTGATGATTCGGGTCCGCACATGCACCGCGCGGTCGATCCGGCCCGCGATCAGTCTTACTTTCTTTATGCGACGACGCAGGAACAGCTGGACTATATCCGCTTTCCGTTAGGCGGCCTGCCAAAATCTAAGGTGCGCGAGCTGGCCGAAGCAGCTGGGCTGCGCAATGCGGCCAAGCCTGACAGTCAGGACATTTGTTTTGTGCCCGATGGCAATTACGCAAAGATCGTCAAGAAGATGCGCCCCGAAGGCGGCGTGCCGGGCAATATCGTCCATGCCGCGACCGGAGAGACGCTGGGCGAGCACAAAGGCATCGTCCACTACACAGTCGGTCAGCGCAAAGGGCTGGATATCGGCGGACAGCCGGAGCCGCTCTATGTCATCTCGCTCAATGCAGAGACCCGCGAAGTGCGCGCCGGACCTAAACGGATGTTGGCGGTTGAGAGCGTCGAAGTGATCGAAACCAACCGTATTGGCAAAGTGGAGCCGGGCGAAGAATTGACCGCCAAAGTGCGTTCGCTGGCAAAACCGGTGCCGATCACGCTTGATGGTCCGGTAGGCGATGGAGCTTCGGTGGTGATGCGCTTTGCAGCACCTGAATTTGGCGTGTCGCCCGGACAAGCGGCTGTGATCTATGCGGGCGAGCGGGTCATTGGCGGCGGCTGGATCGACGCCACGACATCTGTCGCGGGCTAGGGCGGTCACTAGCTAGGGCGGTCGCGGGCTAATGCTTGGGGAGGTTAGCCCTCCCACTCCTCCAACACACAGCCATACCCTTCGCGGTACGTGGCTGTGTTTGCTGTCACCAGCGGGAATGTCGCGGTCACACTGCGCGCGTCAACATCATCGCTGAGCGAGACAAGTTCCATCCCGCCAAGCTTGTCCTTCTCACAATCCTCTAGGCTACGCCCCGCGACGAAGCGGCATGAGCATCCCACCCGCGCGGCATAGGATGTACCGACCTCTGCATAACCGGCAATCGGAGCGCGGTTGAACCAGATCGCGGCTGCCACCGCTGCGACCGCCAATATCAAGACCCACGGGATAATCCGGCGGGCCGCCGAACGCTTTGGGCCCAAGTTCGTAGCGCGTGAATTTGCCATTGCTTTGTTTTGACCCTTGCCCAATTGAGTGCGGTATGACGCTTCGTATGCCCTCCCATATCGCCGCCGCCGCGCTCCTGCCAGCCCTCGCGGTGATTACTGCATCTTGTGCCGATACCGGCCCGCCCCCTTTGCCTCCATTGACCCAAGCAGCGCTTGACGCAGTGTCAGAGGATGCCGGTGCGCCCAAGGATCAGCTGGCGCGCCAAGTCGATGAATTGTTCACGGCGGAAGGGATCGGCGAGACCCGAGCCGTGTTGCTGCTCGCGGACGGCAAGGTCGCGGCGGAGCGTTACGGCGAGGGCTATGATAGCGAGACGCGTTTCATCAGCTGGTCGATGGCAAAGACGGTGACGGCTGTTCTGGTCGGGATGTTGGTGGCAGACGGATTGCTGAGCGTGGATGCGCCGGCGCCCGTGCCAATGTGGCAGCGCAGCGGGGAACCGCGCGCGGACATCACCTTGCGCCACCTCCTGCAAATGCGCTCTGGTTTGCGTCATACCGAGGCGGGCGATCCGCCTTACGATTCGGCTGAGGTGCGCATGTTGTTCCTTGATGGGCGCGATGACATGGCGAAATGGGCGAAGGAACAACCGCTGGAGGCGGAGCCGGGAACGCATTTTGAGTATTCCTCCAACACCACCGTAATCCTTGCCGACATTGCCGCGCGCGCTTTGACCGATAGCGAGGATCCCGATATTCGCCGCCGGGCCGTTACGAACTACCTTGAAGAACGCCTGTTCACCCCGCTTGGCATGACCTCCATCGTCCCCGAATTTGACGCCTCGGGAACCCTGATCGGCGGCAGTTTGATGCACGCCACCGCCCGCGACTATGCCAAATTCGGCGAGTTTATGCGCATCGGTGGCCGCGCACCGGGCGGCGAACAGCTCGTACCCAGCCGCTGGATTGAGGCGATGACCCAGCCCAGCCCGGCGGCGGCGTTTTACGGCTATCAAACTTGGCTCAATCAGCCTGTGCCCGATCTTGAGAACGGCCATCCGCTATTCCCGGACCGCGCTCCCGCTAGTCTGTTCTCGCTTATCGGGCATATGGGGCAATATGTCCTTGTCTCCCCCGATCAGCGGCTGACATTGGTGCGGCTTGGGCACTCAACCAGCGCAGAGCGGCCCGCTATGTTGCAACAGGCCGCCGATGTGCTGGCGCTCTATCCTCAGAGGTAGAAGCTCCCCTCCACCACTGTCACGCAAGGCCCGCCCAGCCACGCTCGGCCGTCTTCAAGCCTGAGCGCAAGATTGCCGCCGCGTTCGCTCGCCTGATAGGCGGTCATGCGGTCACGCCCCAGTTTTGCCGCCCAATAGGGCGTGAGCACGGAATGCGCCGATCCGGTGACGCTGTCCTCATCCACTCCGCCGCCGGGCACGAAAACGCGGCTGACAATGTCGGTTTTGTCGCCGGGTGCGGTGCAGATGAACTGATCGGTCCCCAGCGTCTCCAACGCCCGAACATCGGGTTTCAACGCGCGGATCGCGGCTTCGTCTTCAAACAGGAACACGGTATAACCAATATGCTCTTTGCCAGAGCGATGCGTTGCAACCGGGACCGCGCCCAGCATCGCCTCAGCCTCTGGAAAGTCGCGCGGATAGGTCGGGATTGCGGGCAGGCCGACCTCATATCCCGCCGCGTCCCGGCGCACTTCCAATATTCCCGATTTGCGCGTTCTGAATGTCACCGAACCACGCCCTTCAAGCTCAGCGTCCCAGCCGAGCAGCACATGCCCGCTGGCCAAGGTCGCATGGCCGCAAAGCGCGATTTCATAGGTCGGCGTGCACCAGCGCAATTCCCAATCCGCGGCCCCTGTCGCATCGCGCACCACAAAGGCGGTTTCGGCAAACAGGTTCTCCGCCCCAATCGCCACCAATTGGTCATCCGGCAGCCATTCATCCAGCACCATCACCGCCGCTTGGTTCCCAGAGAAAGGCGCGGTGCTGAAGGCATCAACATGCCAATAGGGGATCGGTTTTGTCATCATATCCTCATGGGTAAAGCAGCGTGTCGGTCCAGCCTGCATCGGTTCGCGTGAACGCGCGGCGGTCATGCAATCGGTTTTCGCGGTCGATCCAGAACTCGATTCGCTCTGGCCGCACGGTAAAGCCGGTCCAATGGGCGGGACGCGGCACTTCGCCCGCCGCCTCATGCTGCGTCCACAGCGCCTTTACCCGGTCCAGATAGTCCCGGCGCTGAGGCAGTTCACGCGATTGGTCGCTCGCGGCGGAGCCAACTTGGCTGGCAAAAGCGCGCGAGTGGAAATAGGCATCGGCGCGCTGAGGTGTGACCTCAATCAGCGGCCCCTCGATGCGGATTTGGCGGCGCAGGCTCTTCCAATGGAACAACAAGCTGGCATGCATATTGGCGCGAATCTCGCCGCCTTTGCGGCTGCCAGTGTTGGTGAAGAAGGTGAAGCCGCCCTGCTCGCTCTCTGCCGCTTCCTGCGGCCCATGCCCTTTAAGCAGCACCATCCGCACCGATGGCCGCCCCTCCGGCGTGGCGGTCGCCAGCGCCATCGCATTGGCATCGTTAGGCTCGCTATCCTGCGCCAGAGCAAACCACTCATCGAACAGAGCGTATGGGTCCGCGCCAGCCGGGATCACACTGTCTGCCAGCTGGGCTTTTCCAAGGGCGTTTGCATCACTCATTCGCTCGCTCCATTCGCATTACAGAGGTGGGCACTGGCGATCCGCCTGACACACCTGACACACTGTCCAGGGGCAAAAAACCCTGATCCGGCATCTCTGCTGTCAAATAGGGGCCGAGAGAAGTGAATATAAGCGGACATGGCCTGAGAATTATACATCTGCCAGGATGTAGGAAAGTGACGCCAATTGCAGCAAAGCGCATATGTTATCTTGCACCTCCTCACCGCCTCACCTAGCTAACACACCATGTCCGATCCTTATCGCACCCTTGGCGTCGCGCGCACGGCCTCTGAAAAAGAGATCAAAACCGCCTATCGCACACTCGCCAAGACGCTCCATCCTGACCGTAATAAGGACAAGCCAAACGCGGCGGAGAAATTCTCTGACGCGACAAAGGCGTATGATCTGTTGTCGGACGAAGACAAACGCGCGCAATTTGATCGCGGCGAAATCGACGCAGACGGCAATCCGCTCAATCCGTTTGCCGGTATGGGCGGCGGAATGGGCGGGGGCGGACGCGGTTTTCCGCGCGGCGCCTATGCTGGCGGCGCGCGGCCGGGCGGTCCGGGCGGATACCGGGACCAAGAATTCGGCGGTTTTGAATCCAATGACATGGATCTTGGCGATCTGTTCGAAGGGTTATTTGGCGGACGATCGCGCCAGAACGAGCCGCGCTCTCGCGGTTTTGGTGCCGGAACCGGAAGACGGCCGCCCCCGCCTCCGGCGAAACGCGGCGCGGATATTCAATACCGTTTGGCGGTGCCATTTGTGGATGCCGCCGCTGGCCGCGATCAACGCATCACATTGGCCGATGGCAAAGCAATCAATCTAAAACTGCCCGGCGGCGTCGAAGACGGCACGCAAATGCGGCTGAAGGACAAAGGCCATAGCGGCCCCGGCGGCAATGGTGACGGGATCGTGATGGTCGAAGTCGCCGCGCATCCGTTTTTCCGCCGCGAGGGCGACAATATCCGCATGGATTTGCCAATCACGCTGAATGAGGCGGTGAATGGCGGCAAAGTGAAATGCCCCACAGTTGACGGCCCGGTTATGCTGACGCTGAAACCCGGTGCCAATGGCGGCACGGTCATGCGCCTATCGGGCAAAGGTTGGACCAAGAAATCCGGCGCGAGCACCAAAAACGGCAAATTGGCGCGCGGTGATCAATTGGTCACTCTGGAAATTCAGATGCCAGAGGATCTGGATGCGCTGAAAGAGCGGCTCGGCGATTGGACCGACGATGCCAAGCCGCGCGAGAAATTCGGCCTTTAGGTCGCATAGGCCGCCACCGCTTTGAGCAAATCATCCCGCCTTCCCCCCCATCTACCTTCACGCCTGGCCTCACACCTGCCTCCTGCTTCTGAACGCGAAATGCGCTCACTCTCACCAGAGGCTCGGCGCGCGGAATCGGTGCGCGCCTATCGGTTGCTGGGCGAAGAGGCCGTGCTGCGCGAACAGACCGGCCAAAGCGAACCCGACAGGCTAAGGACGGCGATTGCGCGCAGCGATCTGGGCCAGCGATTTGGGCCGGGCACGCGGGTTTTCGAAGTCATCCGGCGGATGGTCACTGGCACATATCAGGACGGCTTTATCCATGCCGGAAACCTCGCTTATCTTTCGATGTTGGCGATTTTCCCATTCTTCATTCTGGGCGCCGCTCTGTTTGAATTGATCGGCGGGCGCGAACAGGCGATTGAATTGGTCACGGCGGTTTTGATCGCCATGCCTCCCACCGTAAGCCGCGCGCTTCAGCCGGTTGCAGAGGACGTGATCTATGCCCGCGAAGGTTGGCTTTTGTGGTTCGGCGCGGTTGTGGCGCTTTGGACTGTATCCAGCCTGATCGAATCAATCCGCGACATTTTGCGCCGCGCATATGGCACCCGCGCCAGCCACGCCTTTTGGAAATATCGGCTGTTTTCAGCGGGGCTTATATTGGGCGCGGTCGTGCTGTTGATCGTGTCGCTGTTTGCGCAGGTCGTCATCGGCACGGCGCAGCAAGTGATCCTGACCAATTTCCCGCAATTATCCGAAGCAATCGGAGCCTTGCGATGGTCGCGGATTGTACCCGCATCGGGCCTCGCCCTGTCGCTTTACATGCTGTTTTTTTCGCTGACCCCGGCTGAATACCGATCCAAAGCCTATCCCAAATGGCCCGGCGCCGTGTTCACCGCGCTGTGGTGGATTGGTGTCACAAGCGCTCTGCCCATAGTGCTCAGCCGGTTCTTCGCTTACAGTTTGACCTATGGCAGCATGGCCGGGATCATCATCGCGCTGTTCTTTTTCTGGCTCGTGGGGCTGGGCCTCGTTATCGGGGCGGAATTGAATGCGGCGCTGGCAGAGCCAGAAAGCGCGGAACCAGCGCGGGCGGACGCAGATTTGGATGACGGCGTGACGCCGGACTAACTGAGGGAGAATGCTGCATGACACAGCTTATGAAGGGCAAGCGCGGGCTGATCATGGGGCTTGCCAATGACAAGTCGCTGGCCTGGGGCATTGCGCGCAAACTCGCCGAGCACGGCGCAGAGCTGGCCTTTTCCTATCAGGGCGACGCCTTGGCCAAGCGGGTCAAACCGCTGGCTGAACAATTGGGCAGCGATTTTACCTTCGAATGCGATGTGTCCGATATGGACTCGCTCGATGCCGGATTTGCGGCGATCAAAGAACGCTGGGGGACGCTGGATTTTGTGGTCCACGCCATCGGCTTTTCCGACAAATCGGAATTGCGCGGCAAATATGTCGATACCAGCCTCGATAATTTCCTGATGACGATGAATATTTCGGCCTATTCCATGGTCGCAGTGACAAAGCGCGCTGCGGAATTAATGCCGCCTTTACAAGAGGGTGGCACAGGTGGCGGCAGTATCATCACGCTGACATATTACGGCGCGGAAAAAGTCGTGCCGCATTACAACGTCATGGGCGTCGCAAAAGCGGCGTTGGAGGCGAGTGTGCGGTATCTCGCCAACGACCTTGGCCCAGCAGGCATTCGTGTGAACGCATTGAGCGCAGGCCCGGTCAAGACGTTGGCAGCCAGCGGAATTGGCGATTTCCGCTACATTTTGAAATGGAACGAGCTGAATTCACCGCTGCGGCGTAATATTACCATAGATGATGTCGGCGGTTCGGGGCTTTACTTACTGTCCGACCTGTCATCGGGTGTAACCGGAGAGGTGCATCACGTGGATAGTGGTTATCACCTAGTTGGGATGAAACAAGAAGATGCGCCCGATGTGGCGCTTTCTTAAAGGGGGGTGTTCCTTGTAGAATCAAGAGGCCAAGTGTAGGCGATCTACACTTGGGCCAGAGCGGGCTGTGACTTTTTCAAAACCGCTCAATTAGAGGAACAACTGGGTCGCACCATGTTGAAGAAAACCACCACTACCCCTGCGCGCAAGCTTTTGCCGATCGAACCAATGGCGCTCAGCATTCGGGCGGCGATTGACCGTGTTGAGGATGCTCCGCGCGGGCGCAAACGCATATTTGTCGCGGCGATTGATGCTGTGCTTTGCATTCTTGCGGTGTGGTTTGCCTATTTTCTGCGGCTGGGTGAATGGCGATTCTTCACCGAAGATGTCGCCAAATTGGCGGCTGGCGCGCTGATTTTCTGGTTTGTCGGCGCGATCGCCAGCGGTGTGTACCGCGAAACATTTCGGTTTTCCGGCGCGGGCACCTTGATCCGGCTCGCCCGGGCGACCGCGATCATGTTGGTGCCGATGGTGGTGATTTACTTGATCATTTTGGTGCCCGGCGTGCCGCGCACCTTGTCTGTTCGGCTCTAGCGCTGGATTGCCCGTGACGATGATCTTTTCCGGCGCATGACCCGATGCAATCAAGACATCGCGCACCGCATCGGCGATCACCAGAATACGGTCGGCATAGGCGGGATTATGCAGCCAATCATTGGTCGCGCTGGCCAATGTATCATTTAGCACGGCTGCGGGAACACCGCGCGCCTGAGCGCAGTCGATCACTGCCTTTTCCGCGCGCGGTGAATTTGTGGTCAGCACCAGATCGGGCCGCACCCGGTCCATAATCCGTGCGGCAAGCTCGCGGTGTTCAAACGCCGCGCGCCCGCGTTGCTCATACAATGCCGCCGCGCCCGCTTCGCCGTGTTCAGCCACCAAATCGTGATAGCCCAGCGCGTGATAGGCGATCGTTTCTTCGCGGGAAACCGGGCCGCCTTGTGGCGCATCGCCAGCCAAGCGCAGGCCATGCGCGCGAATATGCCCGTCTTGCGCGCCCAACAAATCACGCGCCTGCCAAACCGGCACCCCGGCGTCTTTCACCGCCGCATAGGCCGTGGTCAAAGCCAGAAATTGCACATTCCATCCGCGCGCCATCATCGCCAGCGCCGCCGGGAGGCAGGCATTCACATGCCCCCCTCCATAAGCAGCGCAAAGGATAGTCGGTCTGGACAAGGTGAAGCGTTCTCGTGTTTTAGGGGGTTCGACATGCTGGGATGGGCGCGAAAAACGCCCTATTTTTGCGGTAACCCTTCGATAGTTTTACCACCCAGCGCTGGGAAAGGCTATTGCATCCAAAACCGAAGCAATAATCGCTGTTTGAGGTGAATGGGAGACGGCTTCGCCGGAGAATTACCGATATGCGTACAGTCCTTATCACCGGATCGGCCGGATTCATTGGGTATCATCTGGCGGCATTGCTGCTGGAAGAAGGGTTTCGCGTCGTCGGTTATGACGGGATGACCGATTATTACGATGTCCGCCTGAAACAGCGGCGGCACCAGATGTTGCTGCAAAATCCGAACTTCACTTGCAAAGAAGGTTTGCTGGAGGATTTCGAAACGCTGCACAATCTGGCGATGGCAGAACAGCCGGACGTGATCGTCCATTTGGCGGCGCAAGCGGGGGTTCGATACAGCCTCGAAAACCCGCGCGCTTATGTCGATGCGAACCTTGTCGGTGCGTTCAATGTAATGGAATGCGCGCGCGAATTGGCGGTGGATCACCTGCTGATGGCTTCCACCAGTTCAGTTTACGGCGCCAATGACGCCATGCCGTTTGATGAACGGGAGAAATGCGACACGCAATTGACGCTTTATGCCGCCACGAAAAAGGCGAATGAAGTGATGGCGCATTCCTATGCGCATCTGTGGAACCTGCCGACGACGATGTTCCGGTTTTTCACCGTTTACGGACCGTGGGGCCGCCCGGATATGGCGCTGTTCAAATTCACACGCGGCATATTGGAAGGGACGCCGATCGACATTTACAACAATGGCGATATGTTCCGCGACTTTACCTATGTCACTGATTTGGTGCGCGGAATTCGCCTTTTGGTGGATACGCCTCCGGTCCGGCCAGAGACGGCGGAGGACATTCCGGAATGGGATTCGCTATCCCCTGCCGCGCCGTGGCGGGCGGTGAATATCGGCAATAGTGACAAGGTTCGGCTGATGGATTTTGTCACCGCGATTGAGGCCGAATGCGGGCGCGATGCGGTGAAGAATTTCATGCCGATGCAGAAAGGCGATGTGCCCGCCACATGGGCGGATGCGACCTTGCTGCGCGAGTTAACCGGATACACGCCGCAAACCGATGTTCGCGACGGTATTCGGCAATTTGTGGCGTGGTACCGCGAATATTACGCGGTTTAACGCGCCCTTTTAGCCGTCTGGGTTTTAACCGTCTGGGTTTTCCGCAGGCCCTATATCAGAAGCAGGCGGCGCGCTGAGTGAAGGGCCACTGGCTGCGTCCTCACCCGGCAATGAACCGGCGCGTTCCCGTTCCAACCGGTCGAGATATTCGCGTTCGATCTGTTCGACCCGGCTCTGTTCCGCCGCGGCATCGCCGTCGATGGTGGAAAGCCGGTCTTGGCGTGCTTCCTCGATCAATTGGCTAAAGCGGACGCTCTCGGCGCCCTCTTTCTCTGCATAAGCCTGATCAATAAATTGCTCGGTGCAGCCGGTAAAACCGCCCGCGCCGGCCGGATCGCAGGACAATGTGCCAAATGCGCCAATATAGCGGATGCTTTCAATCTGGCGGGTGCGTGCCACGTTTTCGGGCGAATCGCTGTAACGCAGATTTGACGGGATGCGGAAACGGTCCGCCTCCACCAAAATCTCGCAGATCACAATTTCACTGTCAGTGGTCGGCTCTGGGCATTCGCTTTCATCGTAAGCAATGACCATGTTGACCCGGTCACCCGCCTGATCCTGCGCAGCGGCAGGCGCGGCGAAGGCAAGAGCAGCAAATGGCGCGGCAAGCGCGAGGCGGGATAGGTGAGACACATGTGCCATTGGTGTTTCCTTGTAGAGGCGCAGACCGCGCGTCAGAATTTGTATTTCGTTAGATTGCGATCCGTGAACCCTGTCTGAAGAATGCGCGCGGTTTAAACCCGCTCGCTAACCTTTATCGCAATGCGGCAACCCAAACGGATTACCCCCGATAGGATTGGATAGGCCGGCGCATTTTCCGCGCCATTGGCCAGCGCCGCGTCGCGGTGCTCGCGCTCTTCCTCGCGGAATTCTTCGATCATTTCCGCCAGTTCGGGTTCGCTCCCGGTTTCGGCCAACCGGTCGAGTTGATCGGAATAATGTTTGTCGATCTCTGTCTCGACCGCTGCGGTGCAGGCCATCGCGGCCTCTGGCCCGAGCAACGCCGTGCCCGCGCCCAAAGCATAACCCGCCGCCGACCAAAACGGATGCAGCGCCGTTGGACGCACGCCGCGTTTTGCCAGAACCGCGTCAAAACGCTTGCGGTGCTCTTCTTCTTGTTCGGCCATGTGGCGGATTTCGGCGGAATGCGGACCGCGTTCACCCATCACGGCGAGCTGCCCTTCATAAATGCGCGTCGCGCCAAATTCGCCGGCCTGATCGACGCGGATCATTCGGTGAAGTTCATCGCGGTCCATATCGTGCTCCTGAAAACTAAGCTGTGCTTACTTCTTATACGCAGCAAGCGCCAGAACGGCGGCGCCGCCGATGCAAGAAATCAGGAAATTCCAACCCGCCAGCGAAACGCCAAACAGGCTCCACGGAGCAACATCGCAGCGGATCAGCGGCGCGGCAGAGACATCCATCACGTCAATCGCGCTGGGCAGGCCGCTGCAACCGGTGATCCCTTCCCACCAGCCATATTCAACGCCCGCATGAAATCCGCCGATCAGCCCAGACGTGATGATCGCCAGCCCCGCAAGCGCGGTCCATATGCGAGCCGGAGCGATGACAAAGGACAGCATGGCCAATCCCAGCGCGGCAAAATGCGGCCAGCGTTGCCACCAACACATTTCGCACGGGAAAAGCCCAAAGCCATATTGCGAGATATACGCCCCGCCCAGCAGTCCCGCCGGGATCGCGAGCGACAGGGCGCGTGCTTTGTGCAAACCGTTCATATCTGTGCCTTTAGGCGGTGATTGAGCCTTTGACTACTGGCCCAAATTACTGGCCCAAACTACTGGCGCAGCGCAACCGAACTGGCGGTCGTGCGGCGCAGTGTTTCGAGCGCATAATGCAGTTGGAAATCCTCAACGCCCTGCTCTTCGAGCTGCTCTGCAGTCAGTTGGAAACGCGGATCGTCAATATTGTCGTCCTCCATCTCCGCATCAGCAATACCAAGTTCGTTGATAAGATGCCCGCGCAAATCGGATTCGCGCGTTTGATAGCGTTCGCGCAAGGCGAAATCAGGATCGGACAGCTGCGGCACGCGGATATCCGGCGTAATGCCGCCTTCTTGCACCGAAGCCCCAGACGGGGTGAAATACCGCGCCGTCGTCAATTTCAGCGCTGCATCCGGGCCAAGCGGCAGAAGCGATTGCACCGAACCTTTACCAAAGCTGCGTTGCCCCATCACCAGCGCACGGCGGTGATCCTGCAATGCGCCCGCGACAATTTCCGACGCGGAGGCTGAGCCTGCATCGATGAGCACAATAATCGGAACACCTTCTGCCATATCGCCGCGGAAGACCGTTTCGGCGTCATAGAGAATAGTCTCACCGCGGGCGCGCCCGCGCTGCGACACGATGCGGCCTGAATCGAGGAAGAGGTCGGACAGAGCCACCGCTTCATCGAGCGAACCGCCCGGATTTGAGCGCAGATCGAGCACAAGCCCGCTCATCCGGCCCGTCGCTTCGCTCTTCATCGCTTCCCAAGCGCGGTAAACATCCGCGCCCACATCTGCGGAAAATTCATTGACCGAAATATGCCCAATATTGCCCGCCTGAAGCTCGTAAGTGACCGGCTCCAGCTCAATCACGCCGCGCGTCACGTCCACTTCGAACGGAGCGTCGCGGCCAGGACGGAAAATCGTCAGCTTAATCGACGTGCCCGCTTTGCCGCGCATCCGCGCCACTGCGTCGTCGAGTTCGCCGCCATAAATCAGTTCCCCATCCAGATGGGTGATGAAATCGCCTGCTTTGATGCCTTGGCTATCGGCTGGGCTGCCTTTGAACGGAGAGATCACTTTGACCGCGCCGTCTTCCATAATCACGGATAGTCCGAGGCCCGAATAATTGCCGTCGATCATCGTGGTCAGCCGTTCAAGATCGCTGCCATCGAGATAACCCGAATGCGGATCGAGCGATGCCAGCATCCCGTCAATCATGCCGCGCACCAGCACTTCGTCTTCGACCGGCTCCACATAATTCGCCTGAATCCGCTGATAGACCGCAAACACTTTTGCGAGCTCCGGCCCGGCGCGGCCATCGACCTGCGCCATCGTGGCGGTGGTTGCGGGGATCAGCGCGACTGCGGTGACGAGAGCGGCGCTGCGAAGCAAGGCGGCGATTTTCATGAGGTAAGCAAGGCTCCTTTATCGGCATTGTTATAGGTTTGCGCGCCTGAACGCCAGATGAGACATATCCGCTATGGCCGCGCGTCCCGGTTCGGGGCAGCAACAGGCCGTTAGGTTACAGTCTGCCGGTTTCCTCACCAATCGGTGCGGCGCAGTTAACCAAGAAAATTGAGCGGGTTAACCGGTTCACCGTCGCGGCGCAGTTCGATAGTGATCGAGGCATCATCACGCCCCGCCACACCCAAAGGCGCGCCGGCGATCACCTCATCACCGACATCCGCCGCCACCCGTGCAAGCCCGGTCACAAGGCTGGTCCAGCCGCCGGGATGTTCGATAATTACGATTCGGCCAAAGCCGCGATATGGCCCAGCAAAGGCGATCCGCCCCGATGCAGGCGCGACGACTTGAGCGCCGGGAGCAGGCGCAAGTTCGAGGCCAGTGGAACGCAGGCCGCTATCGCGCAATTCGCCAAACCCGGCGATGGTGCGCCCCTGAACAGGCAATTGGAACCCTGCGAGACGTTCGTTTGAGGCGGTGGGTGTGGGTGACGGGCTCGGCGCACTGACCGCTTCGCTCCTTTGCCCCGAACCCGCCGCGATATTGCTCGGGCGCATCATCGGTCCCGGCAATGCAGCCAGTTCGCGCCGCAGTTCAGCCGCTTCGCCAATCACGCCGATCAATCCGTCGAGATCGCGCGCCTCTTCGGCCAATGCCAGCGCCCGTTCGCCTTCGCGTGATGCGGTGCCGCGCGCCTCGCGAGAGGCAAGGCGTTGCCGCGTTTCAATCGCGGCGAGCTGCGTGCGGCGGGCCTGCAATTCCTCTTCGCCAGCGCGCAAATTATCGAGCTCGCTCGCGGCTTGCTGTTCCAACCGGCGACCTTCCTCCAATTCGCCGCGCAATGCCGCCGTACGATTGCGGATTTCTGGCACCGCCGAATCGAGCACCGCGCGGACATAGACAAGGTCTTTGAGCGAACCGGGCTGCAAAGCCGAAAGCGCCAAGGGACGCCGCGCCGTGGTCTGCAAAGCGGCGGTTAGACGAACCAGCGGTTGCTGGCGTTCCGCGAGACGTTTGGACAAAGATGCGCGGTCAGCTTGCGTCAGTGAATAGCGCGCGCGCGCGGCGGCGATATTGGCCTCTGCCGCTTGAATTTGCGCCGCCACAGAGGCGGCTTTGCGCGCAGTTTTGTCGGCGGCTTCGGTGGCCTCGTCGGCTTCGCGCGCCAATCGGGCGGCTCGGGCGTCGGCGCGCTGGCTTTCGCGGGTCGCCCGTTCGAGCTGCGCCTGCGCTTCTTCGGGTTCAAGAATTGCAACATCGCGCTGTGCCCGGCTGTCTGGAATAACCGCGACCAGCACGAGAGCAATGGCCCCAATAACAACCGGAAAGATCGCCGAAATACGCATCACGGGTTATCCTGCCCGATGATAGGGGTGCCCTGCAAGGATTGCGGTCGCTCGGTACAATTGCTCCATCAACATCGCCCGCGCCATCAGATGCGGCCATGTCGCCGGGCCAAAGGCAAGCAAGAGATCGGCATCTGCGCGCTCCGCATCGCTATGCCCATCTGCCGCGCCGAGCACAAAGCGCGTTTCGCGCGTGCCAGTGTCGCGCCATTTGCCCAGCAGCGCCGCAAATTCTTCGGACGACATCGCCTTGCCGCGTTCGTCAAGCAGCACCGTTTTGTGCGGCGTCAGCGGATCAGGAATTTTGCCGCCAGTTTCGGGCAATTCGGTGAGTTTGACCGGCCAAGTCAGTCGCTTTTCATAGCGCGCAACCAGATCCGCCTCGGGTGAGCGAGCAATCTTTCCGCGAGCGATGACGTGGAGGAGGATGAGCGGGGAGTCCTTTCGTTTGCGCACCCCATCCGGGGTGCGATTTCCTCGCGCCTACGGCGCTGCGGGCGCCCAGTCGGGCTTGCGGTCGCTACGCGGCCGAGCTCCGCCACCAAGCTGGCAAGCGAATGCCGTGACTATACCGCTAGTCTCAGTGGCGGCGCACGCACCCGAGAGGGTTCGCAAGGGCGACCGCCCGCCCACAGGTGCCCTGTAGCGCAGCGGAAGGATCAGCACCGAGGACGCTCGCCCGGATGGGCGAGCGAAACGAATTACGCCCGGCCCATATGCGGTTCGCCGCCTTCGAATGACCACATGCGTTCCAGATTGTAGAATGTCCGGACCTCTGGGCGGAACAGGTGCACAACCACATCGCCGGCATCAATCAGCACCCAATCCGCCGTGGGCAGACCTTCGATTCGCGCAGGGCCGTGGCCGGCTTGCTTGATCTTCTCCGCCAATTTCTGCGCCATCGAGGCGACTTGGCGGGTCGAACGGCCGCTCGCGATCACCATAAAATCGGCGACCGAGCTTTTGCCTTCGAGCGGAATTGAGACGATTTCTTGCGCTTGATCATCGTCAAGCTGGCTCATCACCAGATCGTGAAGTGGGTGTTCGCCAAGTTCAGTGGGCATATTCAAAACAGCCTTTAGGGGTGCCGGTGAGTGTGTAGGTGCGGCAGTATTTATCTGTGTCATCGACACGGGAGAATCTCCAAAGTGAGGGTGTAAAATGGGCGCCGACGCGCCGGATAGCAAGAACAGTCGTGAGCGCGCGCGATTGGCTCATGCGCTCACCGGTTCAAAAATTTGGCGAAAAGTTAGTGGGTCGCGGGCGGGTGCGCCTTCATATCGTTGCGCCCAATCGGCATCACCGCGGCGGATCGCCGTGGCTGATCTTGGGTCAGGATCGAAACGCAGAAACACCAGTGCCGGTGCGCTCCTCTTACCCCTTTTGCGAATATTGGCGGCAGACACTCGGTAGCGCCTGAGCCAAGCCATAGCGGGGCTGCTTATAGCTGCTGCATTATAGCCGGGCCGCGCGATTACCGCAATCGGCATCGTTCGCGCGATTTCGCGCCAATCTTTCCACCGGTGGAATTGCGCCAAATTGTCCGATCCCATCAGCCAAATGAATTGCCGCTTTGGGTATCGCAGCTTTAGTTTTCTCAGCGTGTCGAGCGTGTAGCGTGTGCCCAATTCCTGCTCGATTGCGGTCGGCACAATCGGCGCGCGCCGGGCCTGTGCCTGCGCAGATTTGAGCCGCGCGGAAAGCGGCGCCATCCCTTTTCGCGGTTTCAAAGGGTTGCCCGGAGAAACAAGCCACCACGCCTCGTCCAAAGCCAGAGCGTCGATCGTAAAGCGCGTGATGCGGCGATGCCCGCCATGCGCGGGATTGAAGCTGCCGCCTAAAAGTCCGGTCAACATGGCGCGATCAGCACCAACGTCATGGCCGCGCCTGACCGCTGCCGCGCACCAGCCATTTATACGTCGTCAGCCCTTCTAGAGCGACCGGCCCGCGCGCATGAAGCCGCCCGGTCGCAATCCCAATTTCCGCGCCCAGCCCAAATTCCGCCCCATCTGCAAATTGCGAGGACGCATTGTGCATGACGATGGCGCTGTCGACGCGGGCGAAAAATTGCGCCGCCGCGCTATCGTCGCCGGTCACGATCACATCGGTATGGGCCGAAGAATGGCGGGCAATATGCGCCAGCGCATCGTCCAATCCATCCACCACCGCCACGGACAAAACTGCGTCCAAATATTCGGTGTCCCAATCATCGGCATGGGCTGGATTTATGCGGGCGTCGAGCGCCTGCGCCCGTCCATCCCCGCGCAGCTCGCATCCGCCATCAATCAAGGCCGCGGCCAAATCCGCGGCTCCGGCAAATTTGGCATCAACCAGCAATGTTTCCATCGCGCCGCAAATCCCGGTCCGGCGCAATTTTGCATTCACTGCAATCTGCGTCGCCATTTGCGGATCAGCGGCGGCATGGATGTAGGTGTGGCAAATCCCGTCAAGATGCGCGAGCACTGGGACGCGGGCGTCGGCTTGAACGCGCTCAACCAGGCTTTTGCCCCCGCGCGGCACAATCATATCGATCATTCCCGCCGCACTCAGCATCGCACCAACAGCGGCGCGGTCTTGTGTTGGGATCAACTGAACTGCGCCCGCCGGAACCCCGCCTTCGGCAAGGCCAGCGGTAAAGGCCGCCATGATCGCGCGGTTGGAATGCACCGCCTCGCTCCCCCCGCGCAGCAGCGCCGCATTGCCCGCCCGAACGCACAATGCCGCGGCATCGGCGGTCACATTGGGGCGGCTTTCATAGATAATCCCGATCGTTCCAATCGGCACGCGCACCCGGCTGAGTTTGAGGCCATTGGGGCGCTCTGATGCGTCAATCACGTCGCCCACTGGATCGCGCAAATTGGCCACTGCCTCGACACCTGCGGCAACGTTTTCCAAACGCTCCGCATCCAGCGCGAGGCGGTCAATCATAGCGGCAGGAAGGCCGTTTTCATGCGCCGCTTTCAGATCCGCCGCATTCGCATTGAGGATTGTGATCGCATCGGCGCGCAAGTGCGCCGATGCTTGCATCAAAGCCCGCGCCCGCGCCTCGCTCGGCATCGCGGCGAGCACACGCTGAGCCGCCCGCGCGCGAACAGCGAGGTCAGCGATCAACGTCTCTGATCGCTCTCCGTCTGGTTCTGAAAAAGGCGTATCCATCCTGTCCATACCGGCCGCAATAGCAGGGTGATCCAGCGCTGTCAGGATGCCTTTGGAAAGTGGGTTATGGGCCAGAAACAAACCAAAATTTGGCCAGAATCAAGCCCAAAGTCGCGCCAAAGTCGCGCCCAAAATTGCACCCGAATCGGGGCGGGATTTACCGAAAGGTCAAATTGTATGGAAACGACAAAGCCGCATTTTCTGGCAATATTGCTCCTATATGAACGCTTCACCGTGATTCCCCATCGGTTCGGCGGTTCGCCGGGCGCAGAGATTCGATTCTTTACAAACCCCTTGGTAGTTCACCGGGTAACAAAGATAAGAAGTCGGGGCCAATTTGCCAAATTCAGATTCTGAACGTCCTTGGAAAGAGAGGCTGCGCGAGTGGTTTCCGGACCGCGAGTTCTTTATGCGCTCGCAAGGCCAAGTTCGCTTCATCAAGATTTCGTCAAAATTGCAGATGGGCGCAGCCGCAGGCGTTGCTCTGCTCGCGGTCGGATGGGCCGGTTCGATGGGCATTATGGCGTGGAACAATTACGCTGCCGAAGCCAGCATCGCCTCTTTTCAGGATGAAAAAGCCCGCGTCGCACAGAGCCAAGAGCGTCTAGAAGCGTATGGCAGTGACATGGACCAAGTGGTCGACGACCTTGGTGCTCGTCAGGACGCGCTCGACGCGATGGTCGAAATGCTCCCGGACGATATTCAAACGGTCGACACCAATGTCACCGATTCCAGCGAAGAAACAGCAGAGACAGTTGAGATGATCGGGGCCATGTTCCCGAGCGCGCGCGGCCTTGCCGAGATCGAAGCGCGCCAGCTGGCCTTCGTTGAAAACCTTACACGCTTTGCCGATTGGCGCGCGCGCCGCGCCGAAGTGGCTTTGCGCAGGCTCAACCTTGATCCCAATACGATGGCGAACGCGACCCGCGAAGAACTTGAGACGGCTATGGGTGGTCCTTTGGAGATCCTCGCGACCTCTGCCGATGGTTCACTCGATCCGCGTTTTGAACGCCTCGGCCTCAGCTTGGCGCGCATGTCCGCTTTGGAACGTGCGCTTGATGGTGTGCCGCAAATCGTGCCCGCCGCCGACCAACGCATTACCTCAGCCTTTGGCTATCGCAGCGATCCGTTCACTCGGCGCGGCGCAATGCATAGCGGGATTGATTTCAAAGGCGCATATGGATCGCCGATCTTCGCCGCCGCAACGGGCGAAGTTTCCTTTGCTGGTTGGAAATCGGGTTACGGAAAAACGGTTGAGATCACCCACGCAAATGGTTTGATGACCCGCTACGCGCACATGTCACGGATCGACGTGAGCGCCGGGCAATCCATCGAAGCGGGCGCGACTCTGGGCGGGCTGGGTTCTACAGGTCGTTCCACCGGTCCGCATTTGCATTTCGAAGTTCGTATCAACGGCCGCGCGGTCAACCCGCGGCCTTTCCTGGAGACGGCCCCCGATGTTCTCAAAGAAGCCCGCGGAAACTGAGCGGCCATCCCCTCCGCAAGTCCCCCCCGCCCCTAAATCCCGAGGAAAAAACATGGCCCAAGGCAATTCGACATTTTCGGTTATTGGATCGGATGTGACGATCAAGGGTGATGTTAGCGCTTCGGTCGACCTCCATGTTGACGGGACAATCGAAGGCGACATCAAATGCGCCAGCCTCGTTCAAGGCGAAGCCAGCGTCATCAGCGGCGGCGTCACCGCCGAAACCGCGCGCATGTCGGGTAAGGTTGTTGGTTCGATCACCGCGAAAGAATTGGTTATCCTGAAAAGCGCTCAGATCGAAGGCGACGTGCATTATGACGCGCTAACCATCGAACAAGGCGCGCAGGTTGATGGCCGCTTTGCCCCCAATGGCCAGCGCAAAACCGCCAGCCCAACTGCGCCAGCCGCCAAATCCGGCGGAACGGACCCGCAATTGCAAATGGCGAGCTAAACCCAGTTCAAACTGTTTTGAAACGCCGCGAGCCTTAATCGGCTGCGCGGCGTTTTGCATTTTGGGTGCATTCTTGTGGGCGGCCTCAGAGGACTTCGGCGCGCGCTGCCGATGGGCGGCCTCAGAGGACTTCGGCGCGCAGGGCCTTGCGATCGAGCTTGCCAATGATCGTCTTTGGTAATTCCTCGCGGATCACGACTTCATCAACGCGTTCATGCTTGCCAATGCGTTCATTGAGCCACGTTTTGATACCGTCGCCGCGCACGTCCACACCCTCAGGCTCCAGCGTGACATAAGCGCGCGGCATTTCACCGAGATAATCGTCTGGCACGCCGATCACGAGCGCTTCTTTCACGGCTTCGTGTTTGAGGATCGCGTCTTCGACGACGCTGGGAAAGACCTTAAACCCGCCAACCGAGATCATATCTTTGATCCGGTCGACAATCTTAAGAAAGCCGTCTGCATCCATCTCTGCGACATCGCCGGTCCGCAAATATTGCTTGTTGCCGCCATCTTCACCGGGATGCGTAGCAAACACATCGGCGGCGGTTTCTGGCCGGTTCCAATACCCGCGCATCATTTGCGGACCGAGCAAAGCGAGTTCGCCCGGCTCACCTTGCGGCGCGAGTTTGGTGGGGTCTTCTTTGTCGAGCAACAGGATTTGTGTCCCCGCGACAAGCTGACCAATAGTGCCGCGTTTGCGCGTCCCTTCATAAGGGTTCACCGACACCACGCCCGCGCTCTCTGTCAGGCCGTATCCTTCGACCAGCCGCACACCTGTCACCGCCTCAAATTTCTCGTGAACGGGTCCGGGCATAGGTGCCCCGCCCGAAATGCAGACTTTGAGCGAGGACAGGTCGGTTTTGCTCAGATTCGGATGATCGAGCAGTGCCTGAAACATCGTCGGTACACCGGGAAAACCGGTGGTCTTATATTTCTGGATCGTCGCCAACACCTGCGCCGCGTCAAATCGCGGCACCATCGCAATCGAAGCGCCCGCCGCGACAGCGTGATTGAGCAGCGCCGTATTCGCAAACACATGAAAAAACGGCAGCGCGCCCATAAAGACTTCTTTGGTGGGATCATCCGCCGGATTGATCGCTGCGATTTGCTGAGCATTTTGCGACAATTGATCGTGGCCCAGCATCGCCCCTTTGGGCCGGCCCGTCGTACCGCCAGTATATTGCAGCAGAGCAAGATCTTCTGATGCATTGAGCGCAGGAAATTCGCAGTCCGCATCACCGAGAATATCGGACCAACGCCGCGTCGCTGTGCTCCAGCCCACTTTGGCAATTTGGCTGCGTTTTAGGATTTTGAGCGCAGCGCCTTTAAACCATGGCAACATTTCCGAAAGCGAACCGACAACGAGTGTTTCAAGTTCCGAGCTTTCGAGCACTTCTGCCGCATTGCCATACAATTCGGGCACATCGACAGTGACCAGTACCCGCGTTCCGCTATCGCTGACCTGCCATGCCAATTCTTCGACCGAATATAGGGGCGAAAAATTCACAACAATCGCGCCCGCCATCATCGCGCCGTAATAGGCGGAGGCATAGATCGGCACATTGGGCAGGAACAGACCGATGCGGTCGCCCTTCTTGATGCCGCTCGCAATCAGTCCGGCGGCGAAACGCCGCGCGTCCGCGTAGATATCGCCGTAGGAATAGGTTCGGCCCAGAAAATGCAAGAAGGGCGCGGCCGGATCGCGGCGCACCGTGCGTTCCAACATATCCGGCAGAGTCAGCGATTCGAAACGCGTGTCCCAAGGGGTGGGATGGTGATAGGCTTCATTATTGACACTCATGTCAATAAACATGGCCGATCACCCCCGCGCGCACAAGCAAATGTGCGCCGAGAATCGCGGTTTTTTGAAAGAACAGCCTTTAGATCGGCCGCGACTTATTCGCTGGGTGCGTCTTCTTCAGCAGGCGGCTGAGCAAAACCCGAAGTCGATGGCGCAACTTCGCCCGCTTCTTCGGCTTCGCGCTTCTTCGCCAACCATGCTTCGGCTTCGGCTTCCTGAGCAGCTTCGGCGGCGGCCTTCACGCCCGCTTCGCGTTCTGCGCGCAATTCCTCGATCAGCTTTTCCTTGTCGGTGCGGGTATCCGCGCCTTCGACCGGCGCTTCAACTTCCTCGACAACGCCGGCGCGCTTCGCCGCTTTGGCGACTTCGCGGTCCAGCTCACGCTGAGAACACAGACCCACGGTCACAGGATCTTTGGTCTGAATGTTTTGAATGTTCCAATGCGAACGGTCTTTGATCGCGCCGATTGTGTTGCGCGTCGTGCCGATCAGCTTGGAAATTTGCGCATCCGACAATTCAGGATGATTGCGCAGCAACCATGCAATGCCATCGGGCTTATCCTGACGCTTGGACACCGGTGTGTAACGCGGGCCTTTCGTCCGGGTCACTTCGACCGGAGCTTTGTGCATTTTGAGCGAATAGTTTTCATCCGCCTGACCCAGCTCGATCTCACCCAGCGTCAATTCGCCAGCATGGACCGGATCGCGCCCGGTATATTTGCTGCCCGCAAGATCGTCGGCCATCGCTTGCACTTCCAGAATGTGCAGGCCGCAAAATTCGGCGATCTGCTCAAATGAAAGACCCGTATGATCGACCAGCCAAGTGGCGGTCGCGTGCGGCATCAGCGGTTTCGGCTGGGTTGGCGCATTGGCCATGGAACGAAAACTCCGTCAGAAATAATAAGGGCCGCCCCTTGCGGAGCGGCCATTCGTGATCGTCAGATAGGCGAAAGGTGGGCAATCGGCAAGGTATTGCTTTGGGATTTGCTTACCGAACGCGGCAATCAACCCACTTCGAGCACGATTTTCCCGATATGCGTGCCCGCTTCCATCCGCGCATGTGCAGCGGCAGCCTTAGCCAATGGGAACGTCTGATCCATGACCGGTGCCAATTCCCCATCGGTGAATAACGGCCAGGCATTGTCTGCAATTTCATCGGCCAGCGCCGCCTTGAACGCATCAGAACGCGGGCGCAGCGTTGATCCGGTCAGCGTAAGCCGCCGCATCATCACCATTGGCATAAACAATTCCGCCTTAACCCCGCCCAACATGGCGATAGTCACATGGCGGCCATCTTCGGCCAAGCATTTGAGATTGCGCGGGACATAATCACCCGACACCATATCCAAAACGATATTCACCCCGGCGGTGCCCGTGTGTTTGAGGACGGCTTCTACGAAATCCTCTTCGCGGTAATTGATCGCGAGGTCTGCGCCGACACCGCGCGCGGCTTCGCATTTGGCCTCGTCGCCGCAGGTCACGATGACCTGCATATCGAACGCTTTGGCGAGCATAATCGCCATCGTGCCAATGCCTGATGTTCCGCCATGCACCAACAATGTCTCGCCATCGCGGGCCATGCCGCGCTCAAACACATTGTGCCACACGGTGAACAATGTTTCTGGCAAAGCCGCGGCGCTTTTCAGGTCCATATCATCGGGCACGGGCAAGCAATGTTGCCACGGCGCGGTGCAATATTGCGCATATCCCCCGCCCGGCGTCAGCGCCGCGACGCGCGCGCCCAGCATTTCTGCGGGCACATTCGCGCCAACTGCAATCACCTCGCCCGCAACCTCCAAACCAAGGATTGGCGAGGCACCGGGAGGCGCGGGATAATGACCAGCACGCTGAATACAATCGGGGCGATTCACCCCGGCATAGGCAACCTTGATCAGCACATCGTCTGCGCCCGCCACCGGCACTGGAACCTGCTCAGCCGCCAGAACTTCCGGGCCGCCGGGCGCGGCCATTCCGATGGCTGTCATTGTTTTTGGCGTCACCTCAGGATCAACAGGCCCATGTGCCTCAACCATATTCGCCGCCCCTCACAATATCCACGAATGCGTCCCCGCACACGTTACCCTTAACGTATTTGGGCCAATTACCTGCCATGCTCATTGACAGCAAGCGGCGTAAATTGCGATGCTCGTTTTCGATGGAAAATAACGCCAATGGATGATGATCTTCCGGCACGCTCCGGTGACGCAGCTAGCAAGCTCGCTGGCGAAGATCTCGCGCCCTATTCACAAGATGAGCTAACTGCGCGGATCGCATTACTGGAGACCGAGATTGCGCGCGTCAAATCGCACCGCGACAAAGCCGCGGCGCATCGCAGCGCGGCTGATGCGTTGTTCAGCAGTTCTGGTACGTGACGCCGCGAACCGCCTCCAATTTGGAGTCGCAATTCTGCGTTCTTGCCCCATATAGTTTACCGTCCCCCAACAATGCTCCCGTTTTTGGAGCAGCTCGCGCCCTAAGATAGAGGCCCACCCATGCCCAGTTTCGCCCAGAATCTCGAAAAAACCCTGCACAACGCGCTGTCCCATGCGTCAGAGCGTCGGCATGAATATGCCACGCTAGAGCATTTGTTGCTCGCGCTCATCGATGATGAAGACGGCGCAGCGGTCATGTCGGCTTGCGGCGTCGATCTTGCCGAATTGGGCGAGGTCGTGAAGCAATATCTTGATCAGGAATATCAGTCACTTAAGACCGAAGAAGACGCCGATCCGCAGCCTACCGCCGGTTTTCAGCGGGTTATTCAGCGCGCGATCCTTCACGTCCAATCCTCTGGCAAGGACACGGTAACGGGCGCGAATGTTTTGGTGGCGCTGTTCTCCGAACGCGATTCTTACGCGGTCTATTTCCTGCAACAACAAGATATGAGCCGTCTCGATGCGGTCAGCTATATCAGCCACGGCATCGGCAAAGGCGGACGCCAGCTGGAATCGAACACGCCGCAGGGCAGCGGCGATGCCCCTGGCCCAGCGGAGGCGGAAGGCGGCAAAGAGGGCGGCAATAAGAAAGAGACCGCGCTCGACCAATTTACCGTCAACCTCAACGCGAAAGCAGAAGCAGGCCGGATCGACCCGCTGATCGGACGCGGGCCAGAGGTTGACCGGACCATTCAAATCCTGTGCCGCCGTTCGAAAAACAACCCGCTTTATGTCGGTGATCCGGGCGTTGGTAAGACAGCCATCGCAGAAGGGCTCGCGCGCAAAATCGTCGAAGGCGATGTGCCCGAAGTGCTGAACGACGCGGTGATTTACTCGCTCGATATGGGCGCCTTGCTCGCAGGGACGCGCTATCGCGGCGATTTTGAGGAACGCTTGAAGCAGGTTGTCACCGAATTGGAGGCGATGCCGGATGCGATTCTTTTCATCGACGAGATTCACACCGTTATTGGCGCAGGCGCGACCAGCGGCGGGGCAATGGATGCCTCGAACCTGCTGAAACCGGCTCTGTCGGGCGGCACGATCCGCTGCGTCGGTTCGACGACTTACAAAGAATTCCGCAATCACTTTGAAAAGGACCGCGCGCTGCTGCGCCGTTTCCAGAAAATCGACGTGAATGAGCCGACGATTGAGGACACGATCAAAATCCTCAAAGGTCTGCGCACGGCATTCGAAGAACACCACAATGTGAAATACACGCCCGACGCGCTGAAAACTGCGGTTGAGCTGTCGGCGCGCTACATCAATGATCGCAAATTGCCGGATAAAGCCATCGACGTGATCGATGAAGTCGGCGCGATGCAGATGTTGGTCCCGCCCAGCCGCCGCAAAAAGAAGATCACCGCTCGCGAAATTGAGCAAGTGATTGCCACGATGGCGCGGATCCCGCCTAAATCAGTGTCCAAAGATGATAAGAAGGCGCTCGAAAACCTTGGCCGCGATCTGAAACATGTCGTGTTTGGTCAGGACGAAGCGATCACACGTCTTTCGACCGCGATGAAACTGTCCCGCGCGGGTCTGCGTGACCCGGACAAGCCGATCGGCTCGTTCCTGTTCAGCGGCCCGACCGGCGTTGGTAAAACCGAGGTCGCGCGGCAGCTTGCCTCGATCATGGGGATTGAGCTGAAGCGTTTCGACATGTCGGAATATATGGAACGCCACTCCGTTTCACGTCTGATCGGTGCGCCTCCGGGCTATGTTGGTTATGACCAAGGGGGTCTTTTAACCGATGCGGTTGATCAGAACCCGCATTGCGTCCTGTTGCTCGATGAAATTGAAAAGGCCCACCCGGACCTCTTCAACATCCTATTGCAAGTGATGGATAATGGCCGGCTGACCGATCATCACGGCAAAACGGTCGATTTCCGCAATGTCGTGCTGATCATGACCACCAATGCGGGCGCGGCTGTCATGGCGAGCCAAGGCATCGGCTTTGGTGATGTGTCTAAGGAAGATGCAGGCTCCGAAGCGGTGAAGAAGATGTTCACGCCGGAATTCCGCAACCGTTTGGATGCGATCGTGCCGTTTGCCTATCTCGGCAAATCGACCGTTGCCCGCGTGGTCGACAAATTCATCCTCGAACTTGAACTGCAATTGGCCGAACAAAACGTTCACATCCAATTCGACAGCGATGCACGCGGCTGGTTGGCAGATAAAGGCTATGACAAACTGTATGGCGCGCGCCCGATGGGCCGTTTGATCCAAGACAAGATCAAACAGCCGCTGGCCGAAGAATTGCTGTTCGGCAAGCTCACCGATGGCGGCGAAGTGCATGTGACGGTGAAGGACGACAAGCCGAGCTTTGAACTCACGCCCGCCCCGCCGAAGGTAAAGCCAAAGCGCAAGCCAGCGGCGAAGAAAAAGCCCGTAGCGAAGAAGGCCCCTCCGCCACCAAAAGACGAAACGAAGGATGATCCGAAGCCGGACACTCAAGGGGACACCAAGCCAGAGGAATCGGGCAACGACAAGAAAAGCTGAGGCTACTTGCCGAAATGCTTGGCCGAAACGGATTTGGGGCGCGGATGAGGAAACTTGTCCGCGCCCTTTTCGTTAGACATTTATGACCGCGCCCTTTTCCTGGATCCGCCCTGAACCGTGGGGCGTGCATGTCGTCCCCGCCGATTGCTGGATTGATCCAAGCCGCGCAGTGGACCGGGCGCTGGTGACACATGGCCACGCCGATCACGCGCGGGGCGGGCACGGCCAAACCATCGCCACTCCCGAAACACTCAGCATTATGGAATTGCGCTACAACACGCGCGAAGGCGCTGTGCCGGCGCAATATGGAGAGACGGTCCGGTTGCCCGGCGGGGTCGATGCAACCTATATCCCGGCGGGGCATGTGCTGGGATCAGCGCAAATCCTGCTCGAACATGCGGGTGAGCGCGTGGTGATTACCGGAGATTACAAACGCCGCGCCGATCCGACCTGCGCCCCATTCGAAGTCACGCCCTGCGACATCTTCATAACCGAGGCAACTTTTGGCCTGCCCGTCTTCACCCACCCGCCGATTGCGGAGGAAATGGCCAAACTGCTCGCCGCACTTACCCATCACCCGGATCAATGCGTGCTGGTCGGGGCCTATGCCTTGGGCAAGGCGCAGCGCGTGATCGCAGAGCTACGCGCCGCGGGTCATACGCAGCCAATCTATCTGCACGGCGCGATGGAGAAAATGTGCCGCCTCTATGAAGAGCACGGTGTTAGCCTCGGCGAATTACGCTTGGTCGCGGATCACACAAAGGACGACATGCGCGGCCATATTGTGATCGCGCCGCCATCTGCGTTGAGCGGTGCTTGGTCGCGCCGATTGCCCGCCCCGATCACGGCAATGGCGAGTGGTTGGATGCGGGTGCGCGGCCGCGCGCGGCAACGCGGCGTCGAACTGCCGCTCATCATTAGCGATCATGCCGATTGGAATGAACTCACCCAGACCATAACCGAAGTGAACCCGGCAGAGACATGGATAACCCATGGCCGCGAGGAAGCTCTGCTGCGGTGGTGCGAGCTGAATCAGCGGCGCGCACGGGCGCTGGCGCTAGTGGGGCGGGAGGAAGAGGATGAGTAATTCCCATCCCTCCGCGCCCAATTCATTAGCCAAGCTCAGCGAGATCGGCGGTAATTTTCTCAATCACCTCATCCGTGATCATGCCCTGCGACCATGGCTGCAATTCGACCAGGCTCATACCTTTGAACTGACCGTAGGCAGGGTGTTCATCAATGCCGGGCAGATGCGCGAGCACAACAGCTTTTGCCGCATCGTTCGCCATCAGCATTTCGATTGGCGTGTTGATCGTTGCCGCAGCCGTGTCGGTGGCCGCGTCGGTGGCCGCGTCGGTGGTTTCGGTATGACCATCGGCCAGCGCAGGGGTTGCGATGCCAGCCATCAGCATCAGCGCGGCGAGAGGAGCGAATTTCATTGTGGGCATGTCCTTATTCGAAAGATTTGTACGCGCCATAATGCCGCGACATGTCTGCACGGTGAAGCAGGAACCGCCCCGCGATGAAAGCCTTTTCCGCTCTGATCGACACTTTGGTTTATACAAGCGGGCGCAATCGCAAGCTGGCGCTGATCGCGGCCTATTTGCGCGAAACGCCCGATCCCGATCGCGGGTGGGCTTTGGCGGCGCTGACGGGGGAGCTCGATTTTCCCGGCGTCAAAAGCTCGACCATCCGCAATTTGATGAAGGACCGTATCGACCCGGTGCTTTGGACGCTCAGCCGCGATTTCGTTGGCGATACGGCGGAAACGGCCAGCATGTTGTGGCCGGAAACCGAGATGGCCAATGACAATCCGGCAAGCCTTTCTGAAACGGTCGGCACCCTCGCCAGCCTCAATCGCAGCACCGCACCCAAAGAGCTGCCCGAACTGCTGGACAGGCTCGATGCGAATGGCCGATTTGCTCTGATCAAGCTGGCGACTGGCGGGATGCGGATCGGCGTGTCGGCGCGGCTGGCGAAAACAGCATTTGCTCAGGCTTTCGGCGTGTCAGTTGATGAGGTTGAGGAATATTGGCACGCGCTGGACGCACCCTATGCCGAACTGTTCGCATGGGCCGCCAATGGTGCCGCGCCGCCAGACACCCAAAATCGCCCGCATTTCCGCCCATTCATGTTGGCCCATCCGTTGGAGGAGGCGCGAATAGACCTCGGCGTCGATCTCGCACACTACGCAGCGGAGTGGAAATGGGATGGCATCCGCGTCCAGATCGTCCGAGTCACCAATGATGAGGGGCAGGCGCAGACGCGGCTCTATTCGCGCAGCGGCGATGATATTTCTGCGACATTCCCCGAATTGCTGGATGCTCTGCCGATGGACGGGGTGCTTGATGGCGAATTGCTGGTGCGCGGCAATAATCAGGGCACCAATCAAGGAGGCGAAGCGGGCGGCGCGGCCAGTTTCAACGCGCTTCAACAAAGGCTTGGGCGCAAAACGGTGTCGAAGAAAATGCTGGCCGAAGCGCCCGCTTTCATCCGGCTCTATGATGCCCTGATCGTGGAGGGCGATGACTTGCGCGAACAATCATGGGCCGGTCGGCGCGCTGCGTTGGAGGCGCTTATGCCGCGCCTACCAAACACGCATTTCGACCTGTCGCAGTTAGTTGCGGCGCGCGACTTCGCGCATCTGGCGGACATCCGCGAAGGCGCGCGCGATGACGCGATCGAAGGGCTTATGCTGAAACGGCGCGACAGTCCTTACATTGCGGGGCGCAAGACCGGGCTGTGGTACAAATGGAAGCGCGATCCGTTGCTGGTCGATTGCGTGTTGATGTATGCGCAGCGCGGCAGCGGCAAGCGGTCTAGTTTCTATTCCGATTACACTTTTGGGTGTTGGGCCGGAGATCCTAACGGCGATCCGGGACAGGATGCCGAATTGCTGCCAGTGGGCAAAGCCTATTCTGGGTTCACCGATGCGGAACTGAAAAAGCTAGATAAATTGGTCCGGCAGACCACGCTCAATCGCTTTGGCCCGGTGCGCGAAGTGGAGCGGACTTTGGTGTTCGAGGTCGCCTTTGACAGCGTCCACACATCGAAACGCCACAAATCCGGCCTCGCCATGCGTTTCCCCCGGATCCACCGCATCCGCTGGGATAAGCCCGTGCATGAGGCGGACAATATTGAGAGCCTGCGGGCGCTGATCAGTGATTGAAGGGTTTAGAATGGCGGCTTGATTTGATTGGAACACAGGTTTAGGTTTCAATTCGAAACTGGAGAATCCTATGACCCTCTACGACCAATCCATCGCCGTTTACCGCACCCGCATCGACACAATGATCGGGTTGCTCACCAAAGCTGAGGCCCATGCCAAGGGTGATGCTCTGCTCGAAGCGCGCCTTGCCGACGATATGCATCCGCTCGCGACGCAAGTTCGCTTTGTCGCCAACCTTCCTGGTGAGGCATTGCCGCGTTTGACGAGCCGAACCTTCACCTCGCGCGATGACAATGAGACCACGATTGCCGGGGCAAAAGCGGCGCTGGCGGAAACCGCGGCGTTGCTGGACAGCGTCACTGCGGATGAGCTGATCGCGGCCGACAGCACCGTCGTTCTCGACCTGCCCAATGGGATGGAATTCACGATGACGGCGGAAGAATATGTGCGCGACTGGTCGTTCACAAATTTCTATTTCCACCTCACCGCCGCCTACGCCATCCTGCGCATGGAAGGGCTCGATATCGGCAAGATCGATTTCATGCCGCACATGATGCGTTACATGACAAAGGGTCCGGCTGCTTAACCCAGCCCTTCGCCGACCGCTGCTTTATGGTGCCGCGCATTCTCTGCATAATGCGCGGTGCCCATTGTCATGCCGGCAATCGCGGCGTCGGATAGGTCTTTGAGCTTCTTCGCCGGTCGGCCCGCCCATAATTCGCGCGGGCCCATTATCTTGCGCTCGGTCAACATGGCGCCTGCGGCCAGCATCGCATCGCTGCCGATCACCGATTTGTTCATGGCTATCGCACCTAGCCCAACAAAACCGCGATCCTCAATTCGGCATCCATGCACCATGGCCATGTGGCCGATTAGCACATCGTCTCCGATTACGAGCGGGCACCCTTCCTCATCACCGGGACGCGGCGGATCGCAATGCAGGACGCTGCCATCTTGAACATTGGTCCGTTCGCCGATGCGGATCGTAAAAACATCGGCCCGCACGACGCAATTGTACCAGATGGAACTGCCTGCCCCAATCTCCACATCACCGATGATCGTTGCGCCGGGGGCGATAAAGGCAGTCTCGTGAATTTTGGGCGTCTTGCCGTGGATCGAAATGATGTTTGCGCCCGGATGATTGGTCATTCCTGCGTCTCCCATTGCTCTTTCGTGAGCGAATATTGAATCGTTGGATTATCCGTTTCGGGATATCCAGGTTCGGTGAAATCTAAATCTTTGCGGCGTTCCATGCCAAGTTTTTCCATAAGCTTCCAACTGCCGATATTCGCGGCACTGGTCAGAGCAACCAGATGCGAAGCGCCAATGCGCCCGAAGCCCCAATCGATGATCGCGGTCACGGCCTCATACGCATAACCGCGCCGCCAACGGTCTTCGCGCACAATCCAGCCAATTTCATGATCGCCAATATTGGGGGCGAGCGGGTTATCGACCCATTTGATCCCGCCATAACCGACCATTTCACCGGTCGTTTTCTCGATCATAAATAGAAAGCTAAAACCATCCTTGGCATACATCGCCATACCTTTGGCATGGCGCGTTTCGATTTCATGGCGCTCCATCACTCCGCCCAAACGTGCCATGACATTGGGCGTGTTAAGGTGGCGATCGTGATCGGCCACATCATGTTCCGTGATTGTGCGCAGAACCAGCCGGTCGGTCTCAAGCACCAGATCAGGCATTGCGCTTGGCCCACTGATCGCGCGTGATCGAATAGACGATGATCGTACCGCTCTCTGCATCGAATTCGTCATTGGCGAAATCGAGATCTTCGCGCCGCTGCATCCCCAGCCGGATCATCAACCCCCAGCTTGGGCCATTGCCCTCAACCGTAAGCGCGATGACTTCGTCAGCGGCGAACCGCGTGAAAGCCAGATCGAGCGAAGCGGCGGCGGCCTCTTTCGCATAGCCTTTACCCCAAGCATCCTCGCGCAGGCGCCAACCGATTTCCATCATACCCATCGGCCCGCCGGCTTGGTTGCTCCGTTTCAGACCGCAGAACCCCACAATGGCTCCGTCGCCCCCACGCTCCACCGCCCAGAATGTGTGGCCGTGATCGGTATGGTAAGACAGCAGACGATCCTGCGCCGCTTGTCTTTTTGGTTCATCACAAACCCCGCCAAGCCAGCGCATCACAGATGGGGTGTTGGTCCCCTTCCAAAACTCAGCCCAATCCTCATCGCGCCAATCGCGCAGGATCAAGCGCGGCGTCTCATGCCGAAATTCAACCATTGAGCAGCCGTGCGGCGACCGGTGCGTGATAGGTCAATATTCCGCTGCAACCGGCTCGTTTGAACGAAAGCAATTTTTCCATCATCAGCGCGTCACGGTCCCCAATACCGGCCGCCTGCGCAGCCTCTATCATCGCGTATTCGCCGCTGACTTGGTAAGCAAAGACGGGAACACCAAAACGCTCTTTCACCCGGTAAATTATGTCGAGATAAGCGAGGCCCGGCTTCACCATCACACTGTCGGCACCCTCAGCAATATCGAGCTCCACCTCGCGCAATGCCTCGTCGGTATTGGCGGGGTCCATCTGATAGCTTTTCTTATCACCTTTCAGCAGACCGCCTGAACCCACCGCATCGCGGAACGGACCGTAAAACGCGCTCGCATATTTGGCTGCGTAGCTCATGATCTGAACATTGTGGTGCCCGCCCATCTCCAGCGCCATACGGATCGCGTGGATGCGGCCATCCATCATATCAGACGGGGCAATAATGTCGGCGCCTGCCTCCGCTTGATTGATCGCCTGATCGACCAACACCGCGACCGTGTCATCATTGGTGACATAGCCTTTGTCATCCAACAGGCCGTCTTGCCCGTGGGCGGTGTAGGGATCGAGTGCCACATCAGTCAGCACGCCAATATCTTCGCCACATGCATCTTTGACGGCGCGGATGGCGCGGCACATCAGATTGTCCGGGTTCAGGGCCTCCGCCCCGTCATCAGAACGCCGATCGGCCTGAGTATTTGGAAAAAGCGCAATGACCGGAATGCCAAGCGCGACAGCCTCTTTCGCGCGCGCGACAATGCCGTCAACGCACCAGCGCGATACGCCGGGGAGCGAGGCAATCGGCTCTTCGGCCCCGTTGCCCTCTGTCACAAATAATGGCCAGATCAGATCAGCCGATGTGATCAAAGTTTCGCGGTGGAGCGTGCGGCTCCAAGCGGTTGCGCGTGTTCGGCGCATACGGGTGTTGGGGTAACGTGCGGTCATATTTGCAGGCTTGCCGCAAATTTCACATCCGATCAAATGATTGGATCAATCCACCGTTTGCGACCGCTCGATCTTCTCAATTTCGCGCTCAGGTTCTTCGACCTCACTCGACAGCGGTTCTAAGTCTTCAAGCGCTGCGCCCGGCTCAATATCGCGCAAATCGATAAGGCGGCGGCGAAAATCGATCAGCTCGGTCCCAGACAAAACCGAGCGTGTGACAAAATCGACGCTCGCCGGATTGATATGACGCCCGCCGCGATACATTTCGTAATGCAAATGCGGTCCGGTCGACAGGCCCGTGGAACCAACATAGCCAATCACCTGCCCGCGCCGAACCTGTTGGCCGCGGCGAACGGACATTCGGCTCATATGGCAATACCGGGTCGCCAATCCGCCGCCATGATCAAGCTTTACCGCATTGCCGCAGCCGCCCGCACGGCCAGCCGATTGCACCCGGCCATCGGTAACAGCAACAATCGGCGTGCCATGCCGAGCGCGAAAATCCATGCCGGAATGCATCCGGCGATAGCCAAGGATCGGGTGACGCCGCATCCCATATCTTGAAGAAATTTGCCCCGGCACCGGCGCGACCAGCCCGCGCCGTTGTTCGCCAACGCCCGATGCTTCAAAAAACCGCCCTTCTGAACCCCAACGCATCAATTGCGTCTTGGCCTCGCCCGCGCGCTCAATCCCGGCATAGAGCAATTGGCCCGCCTGCCGTTCCCCAGTCGCGGCGCGGCGATAGGCGATGATGATGTCGAAATCGTCCGTCGCGCGGACCTCTCGGTCCATGTCAATTTGGTCATCGAGCGCGCGCAGATAATCTTGCACAGCGCTGGCTGGGACACCGGCTGCGCGCATGGATCGGTACATGCTTGACCCAACCTTGCCGCGCACGCGCAGCGGCGTGTCATCCACGCGGATCACGTTGCGGGCGAGCGACAATTCCCCGCCTTGCAAGGCTTCTGTTTCGGTTGGGACGTATTGGCGTCCGATTTCGAGTTCTAAATCAAATCGCGCGCGGAATTTGAGCGCATCGAGCGGACGCGGTGCGCCTGCTTCTGCGCGGCGGCCAAGGACGATGTCGATTTTTGTACCCGGTTCAATCTCTGACAAGGGCATGGCCCCGCCGATCAGCGCGCTGACGCGGCCAATATCGGTGGCGGAAACGCCCGCCCGGCGCAACATGCTGGCGAAACTGTCGCCAGCGGCCAAAGTCGCAATCAATTCGATCCGCGGGCGTTCGGGCGCATTTTCCAGCGGAATAACATCCGCCGTCGGACCCATCCGGCGTCCGCTATCCGCTCCCAAAGCAAGCGGCATAATCATCTGGCTGCGAAATTCGTCGCGGATTTCCTCACCCTCGGGCATTGCGGCGCGCGCCTCTAAGGGGGCGAAATTGGGCCAAAACGCCAGCGCAATTGCACCAAGCACCACCATCGTGGCGACCCCGCGAAACCATCGGCGGCTGCCAATATTCTCCGCAAGGTTAGGTGCGAGATCGAGGCCGTCAAACCACGTTCCCGCGCTCAGTTTCCATTCGTCGTAACGCGCACCCCAGCCGGTGACGCGGGTCAGGACCTGACGTTTGACCTTTTGCCCCTTGGTCGGAATGGCAAGCTGGCGAGAGCTTTGGAAATAGGGGGCAAAGTCGCGCGCGGTCTCTGCATCGACGCCGTGATAGGGCGCATCTTCCCGCTCACCGGGTGTGTGCCCGGTTGCTGAGCGGGTTCCGGCGCCAGTGCCGTCATTTTCAGGAAGGTCGCTCGGGTGATCCAACGTCTAAATTCTCGCATCCATTACGTGTCGCCGGCGCAAAAGCCCGCGCGTTCTTAAACTGTCCGCTCTCCATGCCAAATCAAAGTAAATGCGCACTTAACCAACGATCAGACGAGTCTCCCATGCGGTAGGGTGTTCTGCGTATAGGTCCACCACCACTTGCGCATAATGCGTGTAGTCCCAAATTCACAAGACCGCCGATATTGCTCCTGCACAATAAGCCTGACAGAACGGCGCTCGTGACCCTCAATTCCCTTTCTCGCAATTCGGGTTCGCAATATTCCGATCAGGGTGTTGTGAAAGCGGTGCTCGGCCCAACCAATACGGGCAAGACGCATCTCGCGATTGAACGGATGTGCGCGCATTCCTCTGGCATGATGGGTTTTCCGCTGCGGCTGCTCGCGCGGGAGGTTTATGACCGGGTGCGCGCGATCAAGGGCGATGATGCGGTCGCGCTGATCACCGGGGAACAACGGATTGAGCCGCCAAATGCGCGCTATTTCTGTTGCACGATGGAGGCGATGGACCGGCGCGGCGCAGGCCCCAATGGCCCCTATGCATTCGTGGCCATTGATGAGGCGCAGATCGGCGCAGACCCTGAACGCGGGCACATTTTCACCGATCGGCTGCTGAATGCGCGCGGACGCGAGGAAACGATGATCCTCGGCTCCGCCACGCTGGAACCGATTGTCCGCAAACTGATCCCCGAAGCCGAGATGGTAGAACGCCCGCGTTTCTCCACCCTCACCCATTCGGGCACCGCCAAATTGTCGCGCCTCATGCCGCGCAGCGCAGTCGTCGCATTCTCGGTTGAGCAGGTTTACGCGATGGCGGAGGCGCTGAAGCGGTTTCGCGGCGGAGCGGCGGTGGTGATGGGTGCGCTTTCACCAGAAACGCGTAACAGACAGGTAGAATTGTTCCAAAGCGGTGAAGTTGACTATATCGTCGCCACCGATGCGATCGGGATGGGGCTCAACCTTGATCTGCATCATGTGGCCTTTGCCGCGCTCTCCAAATTCGATGGCACACGCAAACGGCGGCTGACCCCAGCAGAAATGGCGCAGATTGCCGGGCGCGCCGGGCGGCATCAACGCGACGGCAGTTTTGGTACATTAACGGGCGGCGGCAGCCGGTCGGGCGCGCCGTTGGAATTTAGCGAAGAAGAGGTCTTCGCGATTGAAGAGCACAAATTCGCGCCGCTCACCAAATTGCACTGGCGCGAGGCTCAGCCGCGTTTTGATACGATCGAAGTCCTGATCGGCGACCTCGAATCGCGCCCGCATAGCGAAGTCCTGCGCGCCGCCCCCCCGGCCATCGACCTTGCCGTGCTTAAACGTCTGGCAGGCGAGCCGCTGGCCGAGACTATTCGCGGCGCGGGCAGCGTCAGGCGATTTTGGGAGGCGTGTTCTCTTCCTGATTTCCGGGCATTGGGCGCCGATCCCCATGCGCGATTCGTTGCGCGCTTGTGGCAAGACCTCCAAGGCGGCTATCTCGGCGCGGATTTCGTCGCGGCGCGGATCGCGGAATTGGACCGGACACGCGGCGACATCGACACATTGCAGGGACGGATAGCCGCAATCCGATCTTGGGCCTATATCTGCCAGCGCCCCGATTGGGTGTTGGCGCGCGACGAAATGGCTGCGCGGGCGCGCGCGGTCGAAGCAAAACTTTCCGATGCGCTTCATGCGCGTCTAACTGAACGGTTCGTCAACCGGAGGACGACAATTTTGATGAAATCCCTGGGACAAGATGGGTCTGCCCTGCCCGTAACGCTAGAATCCACAGGCGCATTGAGCGTTGAGGGCGAGGTCATCGGCAAGCTCGATGGTTTTCGCTTTGTGGTCGACCCAAATGCAGGTTTGGAAGATCGCAAAATGCTGCTCGCCGCGGGGGAAAAGGCGCTGCCCAGCATATTGGCGAAACGCGCGGAATGGTTGCTAGCAGACGGCATTACCGAGCTAACGATCGAACGCGGCGCGGTTCGTTGGCACAATCAAAAGCTTGGCGATATTATTCTGCCAGACGATTTCGGTGCGCCTCGGTTGGAATTCGTGCGCGAAATCACCGCTCTGCCGGAGGCGACGAAGGCTAAGTTGGAAGCGGGTCTGATCGAATGGCTCGGCAAACAGCTTGAGCCGCTTACCCCCCTGCGCAAGCTGGCTGAGGCGGCGCGCGATCCAGAGGCGGGCAGCCAGGCACGGGCGCTGCTGATTACATTGATTGAGGCGCGCGGTGTGGTCAGCCGTGAAAAGGCGGGTCTTGAGCACTTGCCCAAAGAGATGCGCCCGTTTTTGCGAAAGCTTGGCGTGACATTTGGCGCGCTCGATATTTATGCCGCGCCGCTGCTTAAGCCGGCGCCGCGCCGTTTGCTGCATGCATTGGGCCTCGATCGGCGTCCATTGCAGGACATGATGTTGCCAGTTCTGAGCGAGGCAAAGGCGGTTCCGGCCGGATATCGCCCCGCTGGCGGTCAATTGATCCGGGTGGATTTGGCGGAAAAGGTCCTGCGCGCCGCGTTTGATGCGCGGGCGAAGGCGACGGACAAAACCTCTAAAGAACGCAATCCGCGTTTCCGCCTCAACCTGTCACTGCCAATTTCCATCGGACTTGAGGAAGAGAATGCGCGGCGGCTTTTGGGCAGTGCCGGTTTCCGCGTTCAGCGCGCACGCGCTTTGGCCGAAGGCGCGCAGGGTCCGGCTGCGCCTGACAGCTGGACATGGCGTCCCAAACGCGCTGGCGGCCACACTGGTGACCGACCCCGAAGACAGGCGCGCGACGCAGGGCGCGAAAAGGGGCGCGAAAAGGGGCGCGAAAACGGGAGCAATAGTGACCGTGCCAAGCCGCAACACGCCAAAGGCAAGGGGCCGCGCAAAGACGGCAAACCAGATGGCAAGGGTCGGCGCGATGATCGCGGGCCGCGCAGCAAGCCCCCGGCGAAACACGATACCGGCCCGGCCCGCGCCAGCGGCGCCTTTGACAGTCTGGCGGACCTGCTCGGCGGATGAGCGCAAAGGCCAGCACCCCGACCGATGAAACGATGAGGATCGACCGGCTGCTGGTTTACCTACGCTTTGCCCGCACACGTTCCGCCGCCAGCTGCATGATTGAGGGGCGCGCTTTGCGCCGCAATAGAAAACATGTGCAGCGCGTGAGCGAGAATGTGGCTATCGGCGATGTCCTCACCATGATGATCGGAAAACAGGTTCATGTGGTCGAGGTTTTGTCGCTGCCGACGCGGCGCGCCTCTTCTGCGCAGGCCAAGTGTCATTATCGGGAGCTTGACCACTAAGCAGAATTGCTTTTAGCAGCGCGCTAATTGTGAACACGATTCAAATTTTTAGCGGCTAGCCAGCCAAACGTGCCTTAGCCGAACGAATTAAGATGAAAGACGCCCCATGACTTACGTCGTCACCGATGACTGCATCAAATGCAAATACACCGACTGTGTCGAAGTGTGCCCGGTCGACTGTTTTTACGAAGGCGACAACATGCTGGTGATCAACCCCAGCGAATGTATCGATTGCGGCGTGTGCGAACCCGAATGCCCAGCCGAAGCGATCTTGCCTGACACCGAAGACGGCCTCGAAAAATGGCTGGAGCTGAACACAAAGTTCTCCGCCGAATGGCCGAACATCACCGGTCAAAAAGATCCGCCCGCTGACGCCGATGAGCACAAAGGCGAAAAGGGCAAGTTTGAAAAATATTTCAGCGCGGAACCTGGCGCAGGCGATTAAGTCCACGCTGTTGAACGCCGGCAATACATCTTTGCGGCTAGAAGCATCTTTGCAGCTAGAAAGATTTGCAATGAGTGCGCCGTTAATTCGGCGACTCGCAATATTGTTGCGATTGTGTTATACAATGGTGCAACCGCGCTGGCTCAACCCGGCGCAGGCGATGACAATTAGAAAGGCCATCACCCAGCAACCCTAGCGCAAAACGGTTTCCGCTCTGCTCTTGTTTCCTTTTGTTGAGGGGCAAGACTGCGAGGAAATTTGATTCTCGCGCGCCTGTTGGACGGCCAAATGAAAGGAATTTCGCATGGCGACCACCGCGCTCGCTTTCGCTGTTGGCGATTACGTTGTTTACCCAAAGCACGGCGTGGGCCGCGTGATGGAATTGCAGAACGAAGAAATCGCCGGGATGCAGCTCGAACTGTATGTTTTGCGCTTTGAAAAAGAGCGCATGACCTTGCGCGTTCCCACCAACAAGGTTGAATCGATTGGCATGCGCAAGCTGTCATCGGACAAGACCCTGAAAGAAGCGATGGAAACGCTGAAGGGTAAGCCCAAAGTTAAGCGCACCATGTGGTCGCGCCGCGCGCAGGAATACGAAGCGAAGATCAATTCGGGCGAAATCGTCCTGATCGCAGAAGTGACCCGCGATTTGTTCCGCCCCGAAGATCAGCCTGAGCAAAGCTATTCAGAGCGTCAGATTTTCGAAGCTGCATCCAGCCGCCTTGCCCGGGAATTGGGCGCGATGGAAGAGACGGACGAAGCCACCGCGCTAGAGAAAATTCTCGAAGTGCTGCGTGAACATGCGCCGCAATATTACGACAATCCTGACGAGGACTAAGCGGTCTTCGAACCGGATGATAAAGGGGCTGCCCAGCGGGCGGCCCCTTTTTGTTTGTGCGCCAAGTTGACCCCAAATAGCTGCGCTAAGTTATATCTTGGCTTGAAACATCCGATTGGGTGTATTATCTGAGCAATACGCTTAGTTTGGAAGGTGGAGGTCATCATGATTCAAGAATTTGCAAAACGCGCTGCTCCGATTGCGGTGTTGATGCTGGGTACATCGCTGTCTGGTTGCGGCTTTGTGTCGATGGATATGGATTGGGACGAAGTTGAAGGTGTGCCTTTGGCAGAGCTGGATATGTCCGGCGATGCGCCTGATGAAATCAGCCTGGCCGGACCCGACAGCCTGATAATTACCGAGGGCGACGGCATGACCATCACGCTCGACGGTGACAGCGAGGCCGGTGACGCGCTGCGATTTGATCTCGACGGAGATGAATTGACCATCGCCCGCGATAATAATGTCTATGACGGTTCTAAAAGGGCGATTGTTCGCCTCACCATTCCTGCGCCGGAAACTTTGGGCATTGCGGGCAGCGGCGATATCGAATCAGCAACTATGGCGAGCCGTGCAGAGATTGAAATCGCCGGTTCGGGAAGCATCACGGTCGCTGCGATCGATGCAGAAGACCTTGATGTGGCGATTGCCGGGTCAGGCGATGTCTCTGCTGCTGGCTCCGCACAGTCACTCGATGTCAGCATTGCAGGAACAGGCAATGTCAGGCTGGGCGAATTGATGGCCGACAACGTTTCGGTCAGCATCGCTGGATCGGGCAATGTCGACTTGGCCTCAAATGGCAGGGTCGATGGCAGCATTGCTGGATCGGGTAACATCACTGTGACCGGATCAGCCACCTGTTCGGTCGATACCGCTGGGTCTGGAAAACTGACTTGCAATCGCGCGCCATCAACGGCCGATGCAGACCCAGAAACAGAGGTTGTGGCCGAACTTGAAGCAAGCGCTGAAGCATCGGCGTCAGAGGATGAATCTGAGCAGTAGCACAGTTGGCTAAACCGTTCAGGGGCTCGCCTCGGCTAAACCCCTGACTTGCAATCTATTCAGGAGCGCGCATGATACCGTCATGCGCGCTCCTCAACTTATGGGCCTGATGGCCATTTCGCTTATGCTATCGGGCTGTTTGGTCAAAGCGGCGGCGGATGTCGTCACTGCACCGATCCGTGTCGGGGCGCGGGCGGTCGATCTGGCCACGACGAGCCAATCTGAATCGGATGAAAACCGGGGCCGCGAAATCCGCCGCCGCGAAGAACGCTTGGGCAAGTTAGAGCGTGAATATCGCGAGCAAAGCGAGGATTGCGAAGACGGGAGCCGCAGCGCCTGCAGAAATGCGGAAGAAACGCGCGCCGAAATGCAGGAATTGATGCGCTATATTCCGGCGGAACCTGAGGACAATTAATCGGCCGGTGCAGCGGCGCGGCGCAGGCGGTCATTGATCGCGCGCCCCACCCCTGTTTGCGGGATCGGCGCGGCGGCTATGCGCGGCAAGTCGGATGCGGCGGCTTGGTGCAAGCAATCATACAGCCGCGCCGCAGCCTCCGCCAAATTCCCCGTGGCCGATAAAGTGCAATTGCCCGCCACCCCACCAAAACCGATATGGAATTCATCCGCTTCGCTTGTCGCCGCCGCCAACCGCAGGGGTTTTCCCGGCGCATAGTGACTTGCGAGTTGCCCGGGCGCCTCGATTGCTTTGACGTCACCCATAGCGGGTAAGCCTTTGCCGAAATGTTCGCCGTGGAGCGCGTCCAGATCGACCGGACCGGGGCGCAATTCTTCCCAAACACCGCCAGCGCGAATGGCGAGAATTGTCGATTCAACACCCGCCTTTGTCGGCCCGCCATCCAGCACCAGATCAATCCGGCCATCAAGCGAGGTCAGCACATGCTGCGCCGTGGTCGGGCTGATAAACCCGCTGCGATTGGCCGATGGCGCGGCGAGCGGGAAATCGATCAGGTCTAACAAAGCGCGCATAACCGGATGTGCAGGGCATCGCAGGGCCAGAGTTTGCAGACCCGCAGTGACCGCTTTGGCAAGGCCGCTATCTGGTTTCGCAGGGACAACGACCGTCAAAGGTCCGGGCCAAATCGTCTGCACCGCGGTCGCCGCCGCCTCATCCCAATCGGCATATTGCCGCGCATGGGCTTCATCACGAACATGCACGATCAACGGGTTGAAATCGGGACGCCCTTTGGCTGCATAAATCTTCGCCACCGCCGCATCATCGTCCGCCCGTGCGGCGAGGCCATAGACCGTCTCTGTTGGCACCGCGACGATCCCGCCCGATTCGAGGATTCGCGCCGCCCGGGCGATTCCGGCGGCGTCTGCTCGCACCACTTCCGTAACGTTCTTGCCGCTCATGATTGGTGCGCTATATTCTTGCGCGACGCCTGCCAAGATGCAGGCCGCAATCAATTCATCGAAACACCCGTAATCAGGACACAAGCCGCCCGTGACCCCTTACATTCCGCCGACCCAAGACCAACTCCTCGCCATTCGTGTGAATGCCGGGATCGAAGAGATCGCAGCATCTGAAAAATTCGCCCATGCGGAGGCCGATCTGGTCGAAGCGATTGTCGAAGGCGTCGGCCAATTTGCCGCTGGCGAATTCGCACCGCTCAACCGAGTGGGTGATTTGGAAGGTGCGAAGCTCGAAAATGGCGTCGTGCGCCTGCCTGATGGGTTCAAAGAAGCGTATGAGAGCTATATCGAGCAAGGGTGGAATTCTATCGCCAGCCCGGCCGAACATGGCGGACAAGGCCTCCCCTTCACGCTTGGCTGCAATGTGCTCGAAAATCTCGGCGCGGCGAATATGGCGTTCAACCTGCTGCCAATGCTGTCGGTTGGCGCGATTGAGGCGCTGGAGCATCATGGCAATCCGGATCAACAGGCGAAATATCTGCCCGATCTGGTGAGCGGCAGGTGGTCAGGTACAATGAACCTGACCGAGCCTGCTGCGGGCAGCGATGTCGGCGCTTTGCGATCGACCGCAGAGCCGATCACGGACGGCGAACATGCGGGCAAATACAAGATTGTCGGCCAGAAAATCTACATCACATGGGGTGATCACGAACTGGCGGAAAATATCATCCACCTTGTGCTCGCCCGGCTGCCCGGTGCGCCGGAGGGGACGCGCGGTATCTCGCTATTCGTGGTCCCGAAATATCATGTGAACGCCGACGGTTCGCTGGGCGCGCGCAATGATCTGCGTCCGGTCAGCCTTGAGCATAAGCTGGGCATCAACGCCTCGCCCACATGTGTGATGAGTTACGGTGACAATGACGATTGCATCGGTGAATTGGTGGGCGCGGAAAATCGCGGGTTGATGGCCATGTTCACGATGATGAACAATGCGCGGATCAATGTCGGCAACCAAGGCAATCAAATCGCTGAACGCGCGACGCAGCAGGCAATGGCCTATGCCGCCGACCGCGTGCAATCGGCGCGCGCCGGATCGCCGGACAAAACCCCGGTTGCAATTATCGAGCACCCCGATGTGCGGCGTATGTTGCTGCGAATGAAAGCGCTGACTGAGGGTGTTCGCGCGCTTCTTTATTATTGTGCAGGTCAGGTGGATCGCGGGACGATTGGCGATGCCGATGCCAAGAACCGCGCCGAAATTCTGGTGCCACTGCTCAAGGCTTGGGGCACTGATGTTGGCGTCGAAGTGTCAGGGATCGGCATTCAAATCCACGGCGGCATGGGTTTTGTCGAGGAAACCGGCGCGGCGCAGCATTGGCGCGATTCGCGGATTGCTCCGATTTATGAGGGCACCAATGGCATTCAGGCCGCTGATCTGGTGACACGCAAATTGGGTCTAGAAGGCGGCGACCCGATGATTTCGCTGTTCGAAGAAATCGCGCGTGATGCCCGAGATGATGCCGGTAATGAGGCCGAATTGGCGGCTCTGGCGACGGATTGCGCGCATGTCGCACGCTGGATGCGTGACGAGGCGAGCCTTGATGACCGGCTGGCGGGAAGCGTGCCGTTCTGCACCATGGCGGCGGTTGCTGTGGCCGGGTGGCAGTTGATGAAACAGGCGGCGGCTGTCGCGAATGGTGCGGCGCCATCGCTGGCGCAGAGCAAGCCGGTGACGGTGCGGTTTTTCTTGGACAGGATTGTGCCAGAGGCCGCTGGGCTGAAAGCTGGCGCGGTTGCGGGAGCTGATCTGCTTTATGCGCTCTCGTCAGAGAAGTTGGCGAGTTAGGGCAGCATGACGATCCGGCGGGACCAATTGGAACGGATCGCCGCCGCGCTGGAGCGGATTGCTCCGCCTGTGCCGGCACCGGTGGATTGGTCGAGCGGCGCAGGCTTTATGTGGGACGGCCTGTCTGCAGAGCCCATCGCTGCAATTGATGCGCCGGCGCTGGATCAATTGCGCGGAATTGCGGACCAAAAGGCGGCGATCTGCGCGAACCTTGATCGGCTCGCCTGCGGTGCTGCGGCGCATGACATGCTGTTATGGGGTGCGCGCGGAATGGGTAAATCGGCGCTCATTCGCGCGGCGGTAGCGGGGCTTCAAGCCGAATATCCGGGCAAACTCGCGCTCATTCAACTTGCGCCTGACGCTTTGCATAGCATCCCTGCTTTGATGGCGGCGCTTGCGAGTGAGGCGCGCGCCTTTGTAATCTTCGTTGATGATCTGGGCTTTGACGCAGGGGATGCGCAGGGCAATCTGATGTTGCGCAGCCTGCTCGATGGCGGCGCGGTAACCCGGCCCGCCAATATCCGCCTTGCCGTCACATCCAACCGCCGCGCAATCGCACAGCGCGACGAAAGTGAGAGCGATGCTCTGCATGAACGTGATGAGCGCGATAATGCATTGGCGCTAGCCGACCGGTTCGGATTGACGTTGGGCTTTCACCCTTGCGACCAAGCGACCTATCTTGAGATCGTGCGCGCCTATACCGATCCGCTTGGGCTCGAGGCCGACGAAGAAGAGGCGCTGGCCTGGGCGATTAAACGCGGAAGCCGGTCTGGCCGGACAGCGTTTCAATTCGCTTGCGAGATAGCTGGCAGAGCGGGCTTACCGCTCTAAACCACAATTATTGCGGTGCGCCGCGCCGCAGGTAATCCTCTTCAAAAGTAGCCCTAGGATCGACCAATTCACCCTGCGCACGCAGCGGTTCGCCCGTCACTTGGACGATTGCTGCGCCCGGCGCGCTTTGCGATGCTAGCGTCCGCCAAATAATCCCGGCGGTGTCATCCGAAACCAGCAATGATCCATCGCCCGCCCATTCGGCCCATGTTGGGCGGCCCTTGGTCGTGCCATCATCGTTCAAGAACCCGGTCAGCACAGGAACAGGCGTCCCTTGCGGATTGCCGCGTTCGTCAAATTCAACATAGACGACATCATAGCCAGAAGGCGGCTTGCGATTCCACGACCCGTGCCGCGCAATGAACGCGCCGCTGGCCATGTCATCACCCATCCGGTGCCCTTCGGCGGTAAACACAAAACCCAGCGCCGCAACGTGCGGCCCAAGAGCATATTCCGGATGGCGCGTATATTCGAGCAAGTAAGACGGCATTGGCGCCTCAACCCGGCGATCAATATTGTTCTTATAATAGACCCACGGCCAACCATATTGCGCGCCCACCGGCACATTGGTGAGGTAATCCGGCACTAGATCAGAGCCGAGCATGTCGCGCTCGTTCACGGTCGTCCAAAGCTCGCCTGACCACGGGCTGAAATCCAAACCGTTAGGGTTGCGCAGACCGGCGGCAAATTGACGCTGACGATCGGTGGTCAGGTTGTATTCCCAGATCATCGCCCGGCCTTCTTCGACCGCCATACCGGATTCGCCAATATTGCTGACAGAGCCCACGGCAACATAAAGCCGGTCGCCATCCGGGTGAATTTCCATATTACGCATCCAATGTCCGCCGCCCGCAGGCAGATCCATCAATTTGCGCGCATCGCCGGTCACAGCATCGCTGCCCAGCTCATAATCAAACGCCAGAACTGCATTGTGGTTGGCCACAAACAAAGTTCCATCAAACCAGCTCATGCCAGAAGGCGAATCGAGTCCGTCAGACAGAATGACCTGCTGCACCTCAGCCACGCCGTCACCATCCGCATCGCGCAGCAGCACAATCTCATTGGCAGAGGCGCCCGCCGCACCCGCTTCGGAAAAGAGATAGCCCGCAACCCAGCCGCGAATTGTCGCCATAATCCCGCCATCGCCGTCACCCTCTGGCGCGGGCGCGCGGGTTAGCGTCACGAGAACATCGCCATTCGGCAGAGCGTAAATCACGCGCGGGTGGTCCAACCCTTCGGCAAAGCGGTTGACGCTCAAGCCTTCGGCGGCCTCTGGCGCTTCACCATCTGCCCAGCCAACAGGCTTGGCGATCTGAACCGTCGGAAAGCTTTCTGCCTCCGGTTCTTCTAATGTTGGGTCGGTCCCAGCCACAGCATCCACCGACAATTCGGCGGTGTTGCCGCGTGACAGATAAAACAGCCCAGCGCCCAAAACGACAGCAAAGACAAGAACAGCGATTGCGAGTTTGCGTAGAATTCCCATGTTTGAGTGGATAGGTCGGCCATTCGCTTCCGACAACAGGATATTGCCCGTGTTCGATTATAAACCCGACGCTTCCCTAGATACGCCAGAACGTTACCGGCAATTGTGCGGTGCTGCCGATGCGCTGACACAGAGCGAAAGCGATGCTGTGGCGAATATGGCGAATGTTGCCGCGCTCATCTGGGAATTTGTGCCGGACCTGAACTGGGCGGGTTTCTACCGGATCGGCGAAAATGCTGATGGAGCGGAGGAATTGGTGCTTGGGCCCTTCGTTGGACGGCCCGCCTGTATTCGCATTCCGATCGGCGCGGGCGTTTGCGGCGCAGCGGTTAGCGAGGCAAAGACGCAATTGGTGGAGGATGTTCACGCATTCCCCGGACACATCGCCTGCGACGCGGCGAGCCGCAGCGAAGTTGTTGTGCCGGTCATACGCGATGGCAAAGTGATCGCTGTCATCGACCTCGACAGCCCTGAACCCGCGCGCTTCACACAGGAAGACGCCGAAGGTGTAGAGCGGCTTGCCGCGCTTCTATCTGCGCGGATTTAGCGTTTAAAGCCGTGTTCCTGCCGGCCAATCGCTCAAAATCCTGATCAGATTCGCCCCGAAACGAGACAGCACTGGCGACCTCGCTTGGCTCTGCGCGCCGCCCGGTGGTAAATATTCGGTAACCAACACGCTTTTCACAGTTGCGCGATTCGCGCGGCAGTATCGGGGAACATTCATGACGCTCAATGCACTTTCACGCCGCGCGATTGCCGGCATCGGGATGACCTCAGTAGCTCTGGCATTGCCTATGACCGCTCAGGCGCAAGTCTATGCTCCGATGAGCTCTTCAGAAGTGCAGACATTGCCGCCTGAATATCAGACCGGGCCTGCGATCGAAGACTATTCTGAAACAACCATCGACGCGAATGGCGTTGAAACCGTGACACGCACCCGCCGCATCGAAAGCGCTGCTCCGCAACAAACAGCACCATATCCCGGCGCGCATCCCGGCGCGTATGCAGGTTCCGCTCCGGCGCAAACCGCTCAAACACATGCTTATGCCCCAACCGGATATGTGCCCGCAGGTTACGCTCCGGCTTCGACTGTTTTTCAGCGCGATCAATGGCTTGATGAATGTGAAGCCCGCACCAATGGACGCGGTGACCGCGAAAAAGGCGGCATCATTGGCGGCCTGCTCGGCGCGATTGCTGGCGGCATCATTGGTAACCGCGTGTCAGACGCTGAACGTCTTGGCGGTACGTTGATCGGCGCTGGCGTTGGCGGATTGGGCGGATTGCTGATCGGCAATTTGATCGGCGGCGGCCGCGATGATCGCGGTGAATATGACTGCGAGGCGGCACTCGATAGCTATCTCTCGCAATATGGTCACGGTGCGCCTGTCGGTGCACCAGTATACGGGCAGCGGGTTGCCTCGCGCTCTATTCCTGCACCTGCCTATGCGCCGCAAGGATATTACGCCCCTGCCCCGGCATACCAATCCTATGGCTACAGCTACGCTCCGCCGCAGCAGATCGTCTATGTTCCGGTTCAGGTGCAACAACAACAACGCGTGATTGTGCGCGAAACGGTTCGCGAAGAAGTGGTGCCCGGCGCCGCTCGCGTGATCCCTGCTCCTGCGCCGCGCCCTGTTGCGCAGCCGGTCCCGCGCCCGGCGGCCCCGCGTTATATCAAGGGCAACTGAACCAGACCGCTTTTCGGGATTACCGACTGACTATTCCGGCCTAACCGCCGCAATAGTCGGTCCGGTCTCCTGCGGCGCGTCTGGGCTGTCATCAGACACAAGTCTGACCGTCCCAAAGCGGACAACATCTTCATCCCGGCCAAGGGTGAAGACCCGCCGGCCATCGCCGAGCACAAGCGGCTGAGCAACTTTCAACGTGCTGGCCGCTTCCTCTGCAACGCGCAGACGGTATTGGCCGTAGGGAACGCGTTGGAACAGGAAGAACCCGTCAAATTCACTGATCGTTTCGGCTGATACCGCGCCGAGATTATTCACCAATTGCAATCGCACGCCAGGTTGCTGCACACCCGAAGGATTAAGGATCGATCCCTCAATCTCACCCGTTGGCGATATCGCCAATTCGATCTGAGCCACCACGCCGGGGCGCGGTGTCAGCACAACACCTTTGGTTGACGGCGCAAGAAACGGATCATCCAGCGACGATTCGTCAATTCCCACCAGAACCGGGCGGAACGGGCGCAAATCATCGACGATAGTTCGGCCATTCTCGCCTGTGATCGCATCCGTACTGCGCAAACCAGCCTCCACCATCACATCAGGCAGCACCTCTTCACCCGGATCGCGCCGCGAATTGCCATTATCATCGCGGAACACCGTCACCGCCGCTTGGCCGCTGCGCGCGAGTTTGTTGTTGGTCACGCGCACACCGCCGCTGACGGGATCGGGGCCAAGACTAAACGCCAATTGCACCGAAGCCCCCACGCCTCCGCGCGAAGTCACGAAGCCATCGCCGCGCAAGGAGAATTCTTCGAACCGCCGCGTATAGCCGGCCGTCAGTCGGAATTCATCAACACGCGCGGTGTAGTCAATCTGCCCCTGCAACTCAGCATCCTCGCCAAAATCGGTGTCGATGCGAACCGTGGCGCTTTCCAGCCCCTGTTCCCGGCCAGCAGTCAGGAACGTCGCATTGCCGCGAATACGGAAATCTTTAAGCCGCGCATTGGCCAGCAAACGGAACCGCGTATCCGTGCGCGCCGGAGCCACCGCACCGGCGGTTCGCTGCTGATGACTCAGTTGTGCTGACACGGCGAAACGGCCCGCCGTGATAGAGGTGGTCATTAGTAATTCGTTAACTTCTGACCCATCTTTTAGCTTAGAATGAGAGATATCTGCCTGTAATGGCAAGGAAAATTTGCCAAGACTGAGCGAAGTGTCAAAATTGAAGCCCGCGCGGTAGTCGATTGACCCTTCTGCGAACTCACTGGTGTAGTTTCCGAAGGCCACGAGGGCATTTGCACCGAAGTTAAAGCGCCCCAATCGCCCAAGCGCGTTCGCTTCGGCGACCCCTCCGGCCCCGAATTCATGCGCAGCAGCCAATTCCAGCTGCATTGCACCCAATGATCGCGTAACCGTGCCCTCCACATATCTGCGGCGAGCACCGTCAAAGAACAGGCTTTGCACCCCAAGCGAGGCGCTGGTCCTTTGATCAAGGCCGCGTTCTACGCCTACCCCCCATCGCCATTTTTGCGGGCCGATTTGGACACCAGTGCCCAGATCGAACAGATCCCTGTTATTCTGCACGATGCCGGCCCAATAATAGGTTTGGCCCGGCTCAATCTGGTTGAAACCAACCGGAACAGAGGTCTTGTCGCGCCGGATCTGCCCCTGAGGGCCATAGAGCACAACTTCGAGCTCATTGCGGCCAAAGAACAGTTCAACATCGATGAATTCATAGCGGCCATCGCCGCGATCATCCTGAAATGCGAGCAGCTGACCATTGCGGTACAATTCCGCATCCCATCCGCCCGGCAAAGTGCCGCGCAAAGTGGTGGTCGAGAAACGCGATGTCTGCCCCAAGGGCCGATTGCTAATGAATGCGCCGCGGCCAATCGCGGTTTGACCGGTCAAACGCCCCGGAACCGTCTCAACATCGCCCACTGCCAGTTGTGTGGCGTCCAGCGGCCCCAACAATCCGCCTTCTGGCGCATTGCGATAGGCGCGCAGACGCACCGTTTGGGGGCTCAATTGGTCATCGGTGGCGATCCGGGCGAAATAACTGGTGCCCAGCGCCTCTCCGGCGGCAAAAAGTTCAACGCGGCCTTCTGTGCCGCTGCGCCCTCCCTCGCCGGTGCGCACGCCTGCCTGGGCGACTACATCGAGCGAAGGGGTCCGCCACGCCCGATATTCCATATCGGCAGTGGCATATTGCGACAAATCAAACTGTGCGGGGCGTGTGCGAAGTCGCGCCGCGCGACTTCTGCGCTCAATCGCCTGCATAAACGGCAGTTCTTCGTCAGATTCGAGCCGAACAAGGGCATTATAGAGATCGGGACGGAAGGTCAGACCAAACCAACGTGACAGCGCATCGGTATCAACGCACCACCCTTCTGGCGTGTCATAAATGTCTTCAGCGACCGGCGCTCGCCCGGTGTTCACGTTTTGTACCGTGCCAGCCGCGCGATCAAGCGTGAAAGTTTGATCCTCCGCAAACAACCAACCAGTTGCGCGGCGCGACTCTTTGTCGATGCGGATCGGCAGGTCAAGCGATTGGATAACATCGGCCAGATCTAGGCATATTCCCGTATCGGTCTGGTAACCACGCACGTCATAAGTGAGTTTGTAATTCTCAACAACGAGTTGAAGGAAAAGGAAATCATCATCGTTGGCCTGCCATGACGGCACGGCGCTAGTCGAGGGGGCTGAACGTGTTTCAGCGCCAGTCGATTGGCTTGATCCTTGTGCCAACACCGGTGCCCCGCCCATAAACGCGCCAAGCGCCACTGCGAAACTCGCAGCGGCGCCCAAAGTCTTTTGGCGTATTTTATGGTGGAATGCAGTCATGGATGGATGTCCCCGGCAGACAGGCTACCGAATAGACCCGTGCCTCAACCGACGAAGCTATCTACGGCGGCAATAAGCCCGCCGCCTGCTTCGGGCATCTCGCGATATTCGATCCGAACTTGGCCATTGAAATTGGCGACTTGTTCCGGGGTCAGACGGACGCGAACCTGGCGTTCATCAAGCTCGGGATAGACCGCCAGACCGCGCAAAAGCAGGAGCGGCTCCTCTACACCGGGCTTCGTCACAGTCAGGACGCCATAGGTAGAGCTTTGTCCGGCTCGGCTGATGGACAATGCCAGTTCTGGGCCGTTTTCGCCCTGCTCAATGCGTGGTTGATTGATGGCGACCTGAGCCTCTACCCGCCCTTGACGCACTATGATCGGGATTGTGACCCCATAGATCGGGATCAGTTGGATCGAGACACCTTCATCCGCTGGCGCATCCCTGGCGGTCACTTCGCGCGGACGCGGGATCGCCTTGAATGACATATGCACACGGTATTCCCCATCGGGCAGATCCGCACCGGGACGCGCCGCAAGGCGAACCGCCTGAGGCTGGCCCGGCGGAAGTGTAATCCGGCGCGGCGCATAGCGGATCATGCCAAGCGCGGCCTCTTCAGAATTATTGGCATCGGTTCGTTCAACCGGCACGAGACGCCCGTTGTCGAGCATCCGGCGCAGCTCAAGGCCGATCCGGTACGTCGCCTCTTCTGATCCGATATTGCTGAGGATCACTTCGGTCCCGCGCGATCCATCCAGGATCACTCGCGTCGGCGCGACCAGCAAATCGCCCTGCGCCTGTGCCGGCGCTGGAACCGCAACTGTTGCCGCGATAGCGATCGCGGATACTGCGGCAATATTTACGGCCCGGTTGGCCATTTTCTTGAATGATTTAAATGACATCGCGTCGATAGCTCCCTGAGCAGATGTGTGGAAGAGTTTCCACGGACCTGCGTAGTTTCACCGAGTTTGGTAAGCGATTAAGGTTAAGAAGGGCTAAATTTACCGCGCCCTGCGGCGCTGAGGAATTTGGACAGCAGAGAGCCGCGCTCCCGTGGAGGGAACGCGGCTCAAACTGTCCATTGAGGTGGATCCCGCGCCAGGTGGCGCAGCATCTAACTCTTAGGAATATTCAACCGAAACGTCGAAAGTGCCGTCAAATTGACCTGCATCTTCGGTGCCGTCGAGGGTGATTGTTCCGCCAACGTCAAAAGTCGCGGTTCCAGCACCGTCGAGGGTGACTTCTGGGCCGCTGCCGCCATTTTCGCTCGACGTGAAAGCCGAAAGTTCGATGGCGTGCTCTGCAGCAGTCGCTGGCGTAAAGCTTGGGTGACGCAGTTCAACCGAACCGGTTGGCAGGTTGATAGTCACAGCGTTGTTCGCGGTGCCGGTGACAGTGAAACCAGCAACACCGGTCGTGCCAGAGCAGATGATGTCCGGATCGGAGCATACGAGCGTGCCGTCAGCGTCCAATGTTACAACACCGCCGCCGCTTACGACCATAGTGCCGAAATCGAGCGAGCCGCCGTCATTGTCGAGCGTAAGTGCGGAGAGAACTTCTGCGGTTGCGTCAGCGGTTGCAGAATCTTGTGCTTGAGCGACTGAGCCCATGCCGAGAGCGGCAAACATAGCAATACCGGCTGCGCCGAAACGAATGGTCTTGTTCATAATCTGGTCCTTCAAATGCGTAGTCATTTCCCATTGCACGCATAATCAGACAGTTTTTTCGAATCGCCCCGAATGGCACCGCTTGATCATGCTTGCCGAGCAGGTTTGGTGGCCCGATCGCCAGACCTAGGTACGATTGCGGAGTTCAATGTTCGTTTTCAGGTATCCTTAACAAGGCGGTAGGAATTAGGGCGATAGTAAGCATATCCGCAGGGTTTCTGCGGGTTTTACGACGTTCTTGCGGGGATTTCGGTCTTAAATATCGCCGCCGGTTAGGCGCTGGCAGACAAGATCCAATTGATCGAGCGACCCATATTTAATCGTTATGTCGCCGGAACTCGGATCCGAATCGGCCTTGATTCGGACCTTTAAACCCAGAAAATCTTCCAAATGCCGCTGTACCGCCGCGATATCGGCGTTTTCATGTGGCAATCCAGTAGGCGCCCCTGAGGCCGCATCTGACGCCGCATCTGCCGCGCCGGCCTTTACGGCCTTCGCGACCTTACGGACCAGTTTTTCGATCTCTCGCACGGACAGATTGTCATTCACCGCCTTTTGAGCGAGCGTTGCCGCATCATCTTGACCAATCAAGGCGCGGGCATGGCCCATTGAGAGCCGCCCTCCCTCCACCAGATCAAGAACCGCCGTGGGCAAGCCCAAAAGGCGTTGAATATTGGCAACATGGCTGCGGGATTTCTCAACCATCCGCGCAATTTCGGCCTGCGTCATACCTTCATCGTCAGACAGACGCTGATAGGCACGCGCTTCTTCAACCGGATTCAGGTCTTCACGCTGAAGGTTTTCAATCAGCGCGAGCGCCATGACTTCGCGGTCATCCAATTCGCGGACAAGCGCCGGAATTTCATGAAGCCGGGCCTTTTGCGCGGCACGCCAGCGGCGCTCGCCCGCAACCAGTTGATATTTACCCGAACCATGCGGACGCACGATAATGGGCTGAATCACGCCGCGTTTGGCAATGGACGCGGCCAGTTCTTCGAGCGCGCCCTCATCGAAATGCTTGCGCGGATTGCCCGGCAGAGGCTTAATCGAGGCAATTGAGAGCGATTGCAGCGGCGAATCAGTCGATCCATCCGCATTGCCGCGCTTATTCCCACCCTGCGGCGTACCGCTTCGTACCAATGGCTCTTCACGCTGGGTTTCGCCCATCAGAGCACCCAGCCCCTTGCCAAGCTTCTTCTTACGGTCAGCAGAGCTACGCTGCGGAACGGAAAAACGGATCGGATCGGACGAAGGTTTGCTCACATTCTTACTCAAGCTGCTTGCCTTTCAGGCGGGAAACGGCCGATCAATTCGCGCGCCAAGGCGATATAGGCGCGGCTACCGACACAGGAATGGTCATATACGAGCGCTGGCAAGCCGTGGCTTGGCGCCTCCGAAAGGCGCACATTGCGCGGAATAACGGTTTCAAACACGAGATTACCAAGGCAATCGCGCACATCGTCGGAAACTTGATCGGTCAAACGGTTGCGGCGATCATACATTGTCAGCGCAACGCCGATAATGTCGAGCGACGGGTTAAACCGCTGCTGGACCCGCTCAACCGTCTGGAGCAACTGGCTAAGCCCTTCGAGGGCGAAGAATTCGCATTGCAGCGGCACCAGCAATGTGTCTGCCGCGCACAGGGCGTTTAGCGTCAACAGCCCCAAAGATGGGGGGCAATCTATGAAACACACTTCATGGTCGGAATGATTTTCCAACGCCGTGCGCAAACGCGCGGTGCGTTCATCAACGGAGACCAATTCAATCTCTGCCCCGCTCAAATCGACCGTCGCGGGTACAATATCGAGACCAGGAATGGTGGTTTCGACCACTGCATCAGCCAGCGGCACTTCGTCTACGAGCAGATCATAGGTTGAAACTTCGCGTTGATCCGCGCCGACACCCAAACCGGTGGAAGCGTTGCCCTGCGGATCGAGGTCGATCAGGAGTGTTCGCCACCCAGTCGCTGCCATTGCGGTGGCCATATTAATGGCGGTTGTGGTCTTACCCACCCCGCCCTTTTGATTGGCTATCGCGATTGTCAGCATAATGCGCGTCCCGTGTTGCCCCGTATTTGGGGTAGTAATCCGGCCATTCGCGGGCCGCTGCGCTCATTTCTTCGCGCTTTTGCTCACGATGATCCCTGCCTCCGCATCGGTCAATGATTGTTCCACGTGGAACATCCTCCGAACCAAAGGCTTTGCTTGATTCAATTCTTGCGCTGCAGATCGCCCCTTGGGCAATAGGTAGATCGTCGTCTTTGTGGAGAAGGGTGCGGATAAACGCAGAAGTTTTTCGAGCGGTGCGAAGGCCCGTGCCGAAATGACCCATGATTTGAAGGGCTCAAGCCGCTCCAAACGGTCACCCTTGACCACACAATTCGTGAGGCCGAGCTCCTCTACACAGTGCTGAAGGAACTCTACACGCCGCCCGCGGGATTCCACCAGAACGGTTTGGATTTGTGGGCGCAAAATTGCGATGACCAAGCCAGGCGGCCCAGCACCTGTGCCCAAATCCACCCAAGGGCCCGGAGCGCCATTTGCATATGTTTCACGTGGAACATGTTCTAAGAGCTGCGCACTATCCGCAAAATGGCGGACCCAAAGCTGCTCTTCCGAAGCCTTGCTAATCAAGTTCTGGCGCTGATTCTCTTCCAGCAAGAGCCTCGCAAAGCGCTCAAGACGCTCGCGCGCAACCTTATCGCCCCAACCTTGCGTGTAAGCGCGGGCCGACGATTCGTCCGATATCATCATGCTGCGCGCTGCCAGCGCCGTGCATGGACCAACAATGCCGACAAAGCCGCTGGGGTCACACCAGCCACCCGCCCCGCTGCTGCGAGGGTTGTAGGAGCAGCGGCGGACAGTCTCTCAATCATCTCATTAGAAAGACCGGGCACCTGATCATACGGAAAATCCGAGGCCAAAGTCAGCTCCTCGCTCGCGCGCAAATCGCGCAATTCAGCCTCTTGCCGAGCAAGATATGGTTCGTAGGCGGCGTCCTCAGCCATCTCTTCCAAGAGCGGGTTCGATTGAAGATCACTGGCAGAGCCAATCCACGGAACCAAAACATCCAACGTAACTCCGTCATGCCTAAGCCATTCCGATACCGGCTTTTCCCCGCCATCGCGGCGCACCGGCAATCCGCTATCAGCCAATTCCTTGGAGTGAATTTTGGTCGCGAACATATCTGCAATAGCTTCTCGCCCGCTCTCACGCTGCTCAAACCATTGCGCGCGTTCTGCCCCAATACAACCAGCGCTCAGTCCAAGCGGTGTCAGCCTAGTCGACGCATTGTTTGCGCGCAGGCGCAGGCGGTATTCGGCGCGGGAGGTCAGCATCCGATACGGCTCATTCACCCCCTGCAAGGTGAGATCATCAATCATCACGGCGATGTAAGAATTTGCGCGATCTAGTGACGGTGCCGCTTTGTCCAAAGCAGCAGCGGCCGCCTCAAACCCGGCAACCAATCCTTGCGCGGCGGCTTCTTCATACCCCGTCGTGCCATTTATCTGACCAGCGCAATACAGACCCGGAATCGCCCTCACCTGAAGATCAGGCGTGAGCGCGCGGGGATCAATATGGTCATATTCAACAGCGTAGCCGGGCACAGCCATCTCAACCGCGCCCAGGCCGGGCATTGCGCGCAACATGTCATGCTGCACATCAACCGGTAGGGATGTACTGATCCCATTGGGATAGACGAAATGTGTGGTCAGCCCTTCCGGTTCGAGGAAGACTTGGTGGCCATCACGATCGCCGAAGCGGTGGATCTTATCCTCTATCGAGGGGCAATAACGCGGCCCCGCAGCGTCAATTGCACCGGAAAACAGCGGGGAACGATGGAGGTTTGCCCGAATTATGTCATGCGCGGCATGGGTGGTGCGGGTGATCGCACAGAAAACCTGCGGGTTCCGGCGCGCAGAGGTCAGCGCGGACATAGTCCAGCTGTCATCGTCCGAATGCTGCTCATCTAAAACAGCCCAATCGATCGTGCGCCCATCCAAACGCGGGGGAGTACCGGTCTTTAAGCGTGCCATCGGTAGGTCAGCGCCGCGCAATTGTTGCGCCAGACGCTTCGCAGCATCCTCGCCTATACGCCCGCCTTCAAACCGTTCTTCACCCCGAAACAGCACCCCGCCAAGGAATGTGCCCGTACACAGCACAACGCGCTGTGCATGAAGCACAGTTCCGTCGGCCAACTCCAATCCGCTGACATTGCCGCCAGATAGCGCAAGCGCCGCTGCTTCACCCTCGATCAACGTCAAGTTTTCTTGAGCATGAACCACGGACTGCACAGCGGCTTTGAAAAGCACGCGGTCCGCTTGAACTCGGGGGCCCCAAACCGCGCTCCCCTTTGAGCGGTTGAGCATCCGGTAATGAATTGCCCCAGCATCCGCTGCCCGGCCAAGAACGCCGTCCAGAGCGTCAACCTCGCGCACCAAATGGCCCTTCCCCAACCCGCCAATGGCAGGATTGCAGCTCATCGCGCCAACAGCATTGAGGTCAAAGCTCACCAAACCCGTGCGCGCACCCATCCTTGCAGCAGCGCAGGCTGCTTCGACACCGGCATGTCCGCCGCCGATCACAAGGACATCAAAGGATTGCATCGGGATCAAATAGGCACTCGAAAGCGGCCCGTCAAAGAAACTGTTTCACGTGGAACATACTTGTCGCCAACGCTGCGCTGCGACTATTTCCCAATGCAGAACCGGCCAAACAAGGCATCAAGCATTTCTTCCGTCGTCGCCCGACCAATTAGACGATCAAACGCTAAGCGCGCCCGGCGTAGCTCTTCACCGACCAACAAGAAGTCCGATTGGCCATGCGCCGCCTTCAAAGCCTCGTAAGCTTCGGTGAGGCGCGAAGATTGGCGGGTGTTGATAGCCGCCTCGCCCGGCTTCGGCAGCGCTCTGCGAGCTTCCTCGACCAAGGCCGCTTTGAGCGAGACCACCCCCTCCCCCGAGACAGCAGAGACAATGTGCCGTGCGGCGGGTTTTGCTTCGAAATCACTGGCATCACAGCGTGCGGCAACTTCCCAGCAGTTTGGCGGACCCTCACCCGCATTGCCAAGCCAGAGGACAATGTCCGCCTTCGCAAATTCGCCTCGTGCCCGTTCAATCCCAATCGCCTCAATTTCCTCAGCAGCCTGATCGCGCAACCCAGCGGTGTCGATCAAAGTGAAAGGGACGCCCATAATGCCGACGCTGCGTTCAATTACGTCGCGCGTGGTTCCAGCAATCGCCGATGTAATCGCAGCTTCGCTTTCTGTAAGCGCGTTAAACAGCGTCGATTTCCCCGAATTAGGGGGGCCGGCAAGAACGACGCGAAAACCCTCTTTCAACTTTTCGGAACGCGGGGATTCAAGAAAAACGCTCAATTCCGTAATCAATTCCGCAATGTTCCACGTGAAACCTTCGGGCATGGCGCCAACCTTGTCCCCGACATCATCCTCATCCGAAAAATCGAGCGCAGCCTCTATCTGCGCAGAGAGCCTGAGTACGGCGTCACGCCACCCATCGACTTTGCCGGATAACAATCCGTTCGCATTGGCCACCGCAGCGGCGCGCTGCATTTCGGTTTCTGCTTCCAACAGGTCCGCCAATCCCTCCGCCTCTGCGAGGTCCATCCGGCCATTGGCAAAAGCTCTGCGTGTGAATTCACCCTCTTCGGCGTGGCGAAGGCCGTCCATTGCGGCAAGCTCATCACAAACCGCGCTCAAAACAGCGCGCCCACCGTGACAATGTAACTCGGCGCAATCTTCCCCGGTTGCCGAGGCTGGGCCTGGGAACGACAAAACCAATGCTTCATCGAGCAAATCACCGGTCTTTGACCGCAGTTTCGCTAGGCTTGCGCGCCGAGGTTCAAAACCCCTTCCCGCCAATAAACACAACGCATCAAGCGCGCGCGGGCCGCTAAGCCGGATCACACCAATCGCCGCAGGCGCGGATCCGCTTGAAACAGCAAAAATTGTCGGGATTTGTGTATTCATAGCGCAATCGTCTTTTTGGCGACCCTCAGATCAATCCGAAGAATCGCCCTTCGACTTGCTTGAAGAACGCGCGCTCGATCCGCCAGTAGCGTTGCGCATCCCGCCTTCTACGAAGGTTTGAAACAGCTTCATGCCCATCTGCCCCATTGGCGCGAGAGCTTGGGCATATTCTTGAAGCTGATCAGGGCTGCTTACACCCTTCATCGCCTTGGCTACCGTATCAACATAGACGCTGTTTGCTTGGCTTACGTCCGGAAGCCCCATGAAACTGCGAGCTTCTTCTGGCGTGCATTCAATTTCGACATTGATCTTCATAAGTCTCTCCGCTCGCGCCTAGTTCTGGCCAACATTCTTGGCGTCTCACCCCATATTTGGGTTTGCCGAATGCTATGCGCAATGGGTACGCTGCTAACAGGCCCAATACGAGAGGAAACCGCCCAATCATGCCAAGTTCCGCAGCAATGCCCACCAGCGAAGCTCTTGCCCGGTGGCACGATGTCGCCGCAAACGGCAGCAAACCAGACGAATTGGCGGCAATCATGCGCGAAGATGCCGTGTTCCACTCCCCCGTCGTCCATACACCGCAAAAAGGACGCCCGATCGTGGTCGCCTATCTCTCAGCAGCGGGTCAAACGCTAGGAAACGATGAATTTCGCTATGTCAGAGAAGTGGTTGGCGAAGGAACTGCGGTGCTTGAATTCACGACCGAAATGGACGGTATCCGGGTCAACGGGATCGATATGATCACATTTGACGATGACGGGCTCATTACGGAATTCAAGGTGATGGTGCGACCTTTGAAAGCAATCAACAAAGTTTGGGAAATGATGGGCGCTCAGTTGGAGCGGCAAAAAAACTAGTCGCGCGCCTCGGTCAGGAAATAATCAGCTCTACCCTTCGGCTCGACCGGAACACTATAAAGGCTGAGGGGGATGGCCAATACCCACGCTAAGGACAGCTGCGCCATAGCGATGAACGAAGCTATCATCACGGATGTCCAAGCAGCGACGCCAGCAACCAATAGGATGAGAGCGAGGCGCGGCCCAAACGGGTCCGTCTCATTCTCTAAGGCACCTGCTTGACGCAGTATTTCCGAAGCGCACGAATGATCGCCGCGAAACACCGTCAAGCGGTGACCACCAAGCGCCATTGAGATATATTCAGTGGCAGCATGGGCTTCGCCATCGACCCAAGCACGAATTCCATAACCGCGCAGCATTGAAGCAATCTGGATCGCCTCAAATCGCGAAACAAATACCGCGATCAGGGCCATGTTGCTGTCCTTGCGCTCCACGGTTCGATCCTCCGCCTGATCCCATAATTCGCCGGGTGTTTACTGATTCATCGTATCGAAGAAATCTTCGTTGGTCTTCGAATCCTTCATCTTGTCGAGCAGGAATTCCATCGCATCGACAGTGCCCATCTGCATGAGAATCCGGCGCAGGACCCACATTTTCGACAGCTTATCCTTCTCAACCAGCAACTCTTCCTTACGCGTACCCGATTTGCCCACATCGAGCGCTGGGAAGATGCGTTTGTCGGAAACTTTGCGGTCGAGGACAATTTCCGAGTTACCGGTGCCCTTGAACTCTTCGAAGATCACTTCGTCCATACGGCTGCCCGTATCGATCAACGCGGTTGCGATGATAGAGAGCGAGCCGCCTTCCTCAATGTTACGCGCGGCACCAAAAAAGCGCTTTGGACGCTGCAATGCGTTGGCATCGACACCGCCGGTAAGAACTTTACCGGAGCTTGGAACAACAGTGTTGTAGGCGCGGCCAAGGCGCGTGATCGAGTCCAGAAGAATGACAACATCATTCTTATGCTCGACCAGGCGTTTCGCTTTTTCAATAACCATTTCAGCAACTTGAACGTGGCGATTGGCCGGTTCGTCAAAGGTTGAGGAGATCACCTCACCCTTAACACTGCGCTGCATATCGGTGACTTCTTCGGGCCGCTCATCAACGAGCAGGACCAACAGAAACACCTCTGGGTGGTTGTCTGTGATCGCTTTGGCAATGTTTTGCAGCAGCACGGTTTTACCCGTGCGCGGCGGCGCCACGATCAAAGCGCGTTGTCCCTTACCTTGCGGTGACACGATATCGATCACGCGGGCGGATTTGTCCTTCACCGTTGGATCAAGCGTGTCGAGCGACAGTTTCTGATCCGGATAAAGCGGGGTTAAATTGTCGAAATTGGTGCGCATCCGCACCGCTTCTGGGTCTTCGAAATTGACCGTCGTCAACACGGTAAGCGCGAAATACCGCTCTTCACCTTTCGGCGCGCGAATTTCACCTTCGACCGTATCGCCGGTGCGCAAACCCCATTTGCGGATTTGATTGGGCGAAACATAAATATCGCCCGGTCCCGCGAGATAATTCGCATCGGGAGAGCGCAGGAAGCCAAAGCCATCTTGCTGCACCTCAATGGTGCCGATGCCCATGATCTTCTCTTCGTATTCTTCGTCTTCCGCCAGTTCGCGCAGGATGCTGAACAGCAGATCCTGACGCCGCATGGTAGAGGCGCCTTCGACGCCCAATTCTTCGGCCATTTTGACCAGTTCAGCCGGCGCGCGTTCTTTTAAGTCTTTAAGATGCATTGATTATTTGTTCCAGAATATAGGAAGTTACCGGCGGGTCAGTACCTGTTTGGACGCAAGTGCCCTAAGATTTGAATTGCGCAAAATACCGGGTATTTCGAGCGGGAGATTGGGCACAAGTGACAAGGTGAGGGCTTGGAGAAAGCAGACCTGGCCGCGTATTTGTGACGGGGCCGATGCCGTTTGTGTTGCCCGCAAATTATGACCCAAATTGCCGCGCGTCAATCGCGGAATGGTATTTCGCCGCGCAAATAGGCTCAGAATGGCCGAATATAGACAAGCACCACGATCAAAACGAGCAGCAGTCCGGGCACTTCTCCGATCATTCGCAGTGTCTTTTCGGATAGCGGCCGCTCGCCGCGCGCCATCTTCTTGGTCTGTGCAACCAACCAACCGTGATATCCCGTCAGGCCGAGCACCAGTGCAATCTTAGCATGAATCCAGCCGCCAGCGACAAACGCATTGGTTGTATAAGCGAGCGTAAGTCCCAAGACCCACACAATCATCATACTGGGTGATAGGATGATCTTACGCAGTTTCCCCATCCGCTCAGCCCATTTCGCCTCGCCTTCTGATCCCGGCGCATGATCGAGCATATAGATGCATTGGCGCGGCAACATGAACAGCCCGGCAAGCCAGAACACCATGAAGATGACATGGCCAACTTTCAGCCACGGATAAATCGTGAGGAGGGCGTCTTGCATGACTATCTCTTTCAACCTCTGACCGCGCGGAGAAGCTCTTCAACATGCTCTATCGGAGTGAATTGTCCGATTCCGTGACCAAGGTTGAAGACATGCGGTCGACCTTCAAAAGCCTCGAGCAGAAATTTCACGCGTTTCGGCAAAGCCGGTCCGCCCGCCTCGACCAGCAGAGGATCCAGATTACCCTGAACCGGCATCCCCTCTGGCAAAACGGAATTCGCCCAGACAGGATCAAGCGTTTCATCAAGACCAACCGCATCAACCCCGGTCTCGCGTGCATAAGCGGGAAGTTTCGCCCCTGCCCCCTTTGGAAAGCCAATAATCGGCGTATCGGGATGCGATTGCTTAATCGCGGCAACGATCTTTGCATTCGGCGCGACAACCCAGCGTTCAAATTCGTCCGGAGCCAGCGATCCAGCCCAGCTATCGAACAATTGCACCGCCTCTGCACCAGCATCAATCTGCCCGCGCAAATAGGTGATCGACACATCGATAATCGCATCGCATATCGCCTGAAGCCGCGCCGGATCACGATAGGCAAGCAACCGCGCTGGCCCCTGATCTTTCGACCCCTGACCTGCGATCATGTAAGTCGCCACAGTCCACGGCGATCCCGCAAAACCCAGCATCGTAACCTGATCACTGATCAATCCGCGGGTCTTGCGCACGGTTTCATAGATTGGATCAAACCGATCAAACGAGCTGGAGAAATCCTCCAACCTTGCCTCAAGCAAAGTGGGACTGAGTTTAGGCCCCTCGCCCGCTAAAAATTCCAAGCCCTGCCCCATTGCATGCGGCACGATCAGAATATCGGAAAACAGGATTGCCCCATCAAACCCGAACCGCCGGATTGGCTGAACTGTGATCTCCGCAGCCGCATCGCTGTCATAGACAAGCTTTAGAAAACCGCCCTTATCAGCGCGCAATTCGCGATATTCAGGCAGATACCGCCCAGCCTGACGCATCAGCCAGATAGGAGCGATTTCTTGGGAAGAACCCTTCAGGGTGTCGAGTAAAGGACCAGGCATGGCGTTCCTCTAATCAAATAAATAAGATTATTAAAAGGGTTGATGGAGTCTGTTGGCCCTGTGGAAAGTGGGCATTGCCGGTCTTTGCCGCATTTATCCGGCATATTTAGACCTTTTGCATCGAGGCGAATCCGCATGAAACTGTCGTCAAGCGCGATCTATCCCCGCTCTCCCCAGCCTGTCGATATTAACGCTAGCCTGTAGAGAAATACTTAGATGAAAATGCCGATAGCGCGGATGAAATTCTGTCCCCTGCTTGTCGACCGTTCTCTCCCGTGGTTTATGCCCCTGACTATCCACAAGCACACAGAGTGGCAGCGAATCGCCTTATGAACCGTCTGAATCTGCACCTAGTCTCGGATTCCACGGGCGAGACATTGGAGATGATCGCCAAAGCGGCGCTCGCGCAATTCGATGATCCTGTGGTCAGCCGCCATTTTTGGCCGATGGTGCGTTCGCGTCAACATCTCGACCGGATTGTCCCCGACCTTGCCGACAATCCCGGCCTTGTCCTGTTCACGCTGGTTAACCCTGAAACTCGTGCGCGGTTAGAGGAACATTGCCGCCATTTGGGCCTGCCTGCGGTCCCGGTTCTGGATCAGGTGACGGCGGCATTGGAGGCGCAACTGGGCCAAGAGGCGCATGGACGCCCGGGCCGTCAACACATCATGGATGCCGATTATTTTAAGCGTGTCGACGCCATCCATTACACGATCGCTCACGATGATGGGATTGCGCATGAGGATTGGGAGGATGCCGACATCGTCCTCGCCGGTGTTTCGCGCAGTTCCAAGACCCCGACGAGCATTTATCTCGCCAATCGCGGATATAAGGTCGCGAATATTCCTCTGGTGGTTGAAAGCCCTCCACCCAAAGCTTTGTTTGGATTGCGGCACCCGCTTGTCGTTGGCCTGACCACTGCGCCAGAAAGGTTGGTCCAGATCCGCCGCAACCGCCTTTTGTCGCTCAATGAGGGCACAGAAACCTCCTATGTCGATAATGAGCGGGTGAAGACCGAAACGCAATTTGCCCGGCGGATGTTTGCAGATAATGGCTGGCCCGTGATTGACGTGACCCGGCGGTCAATTGAGGAAAGCGCGGCGGCGATCATCCGGCTCGTCCAAGAACGTCAACGCCGGGAACGGCCCGTCGATGGTGTGTCGAAACCGATATGACGCCCGTGCACCCCTCTGGCCGGCTTATCCTCGCTTCGAAATCATCCTCGCGGCGCGCCATGCTTGATGCAGCAGGCGTTCAATATGAGCCGATCCCTGCTGATTTGGATGAGCGCGCGATAGAAGACAGTTTGCGCGGCGCCGCCCCAAGTGAGATTGCCGAAGCGCTAAGCGTCGCCAAAGCCGCATCTGTCGCGCGCCTCCACCCCGATGCGCTTGTGCTAGGCAGCGATTCCTTGTTGGTGGCGGAAGGCAAGCGGTTCGACAAACCGACCTCATGCGAGGATGCCGCCGATCATTTGCGTCATTTTTCAGGTAAGATGATTGAATTGCACAGCGGTGCGGCGCTGGTGCGCGCAGACACTTGCGAATGGGCTGGAACGGATTGCGCGCGCCTGATGGTGCGCGAACTATCCGAGGCATTTATCGAGCACTATCTGAGCCATGAATGGCCGGAAATTGGCTACACCGTTGGTTGTTTCCGAATTGAGGCGATGGGCGTTCAACTGTTTGAGCGGATCGAAGGGGATCAGTTCACCGTTTTGGGTATGCCTTTGCTGCCTGTTCTTGGCGCGTTGCGCGATGAAGGAATTCTGGCGGCATGACACGCTATGCTCATGTGATCGGAGACCCGATTGCGCATTCCAAATCACCGCTGATCCATGGATTTTGGCTGCAAAAACTTGGGATTGGGGGCGGGTATTCCAGCCAGCACGTCACAGCCGATGATTTGACCGACTATATTGACCGTTCTCGCAGCGATGATCACTGGATCGGTTGCAATGTGACGATGCCGCATAAACAAACGATTATCCCGGCGCTCAGCGCGCTCGACCCGCTTGCCGCGAAATTGGGCGCGGTGAATACAGTTATTCGGCAAGAAGGCGGGTCGCTCAAAGGCTTTAACACCGATGCTGGCGGTTTTCTTGAACCACTCCTCCCTATCCTTGAAACCAAGCACCTGTTTCGAATGGCGCGCATTCTGGGTACAGGCGGCGCCGCCCGTGCCATCATCGCCGCATTGGCGGATCACGGTTTTACACTGGTGGTGGCCGGGCGTGATCCGGCAAAGGCGCGCGGGTTGCTCGATGAACTTGCCCCGCGCGGCGAACATTATGCGGTGCATCTGTCACATTTTGCCGAACCTACGGATTTCGCGTTTGATGACCGGGATCAATGCCTTGATCTGATTATCAACGCCTCCCCCTTGGGCATGGAAGGCAGTCCGCCGCTGATGTTTGATTGGAGTCACGCGCCGCCGGGCAGTATCGCCTATGATATCGTTACAAAGCCTATCGACACACCGTTTTTGATCGCGGCACGGGCTGCGGGCCACGAAGCAATCGGCGGCTTTGCTATGCTTATCGGGCAAGCGGCGATTGCATTTGAAAAACTCTTCGGCGCCGCCCCTCCGCGCGAACATGATGCCGAATTGCTAGGGATATTGTCGCAGTGAGCAATGAACGCAAAGACGGTCCAATTATCATCGGCCTCACTGGCTCTATCGGTATGGGCAAGTCGACCGTAGCGGCAATGTTCGAACGCGCCGGCGTTCCGATCTTTGACGCTGATGCTCAGGTTCGCGCGATGCAAGGGCCAGATGGCGAGCTTAATGACGCAATCGAAGCTGCGTTCCCCGGATCGACCGGCCCGCGGGGTGTTGACCGGGAAAAATTGGGCAAAATCGTGTTTGCCGATAAGCAAAAACTCGCGGCATTAGAGGCGATTGTTCACCCGGCCGTTGGCCAAAAGCGCGCGCAATTTCTGGCGGACAATGTCGATGCGGCGCTGATCCTGTTTGATATTCCCTTGCTCTTCGAAGGCGGTGGGCACGCCGCCGTCGATAATGTCGTCGTGGTTTCCGCCCCGGCACAGATTCAACGTGAACGCGTGTTAGCCCGCCCGGGCATGACGGTAGAGAAGTTTGAACATATTCTCGGTCTGCAAACCCCCGACGCCGAAAAACGAGAGCGGGCCGATCATATAATCGACACTGGCAAAACACTGGCTGAGACAGAGGCGCAGGTGAATGCGTTGGTGGTAAAGCTTCTCGAACCATCCCACTCAGATCAATCTTAGCCTGCATCTGGCCGTTATTCCCTTGCGCACCGGCTCCCTTGGGTGAATAACATTGCACATGCGCGAAGTGATATTCGACACCGAAACAACTGGCCTCGACCCCAAGACGGGCGACCGAATGGTTGAAATTGGGTGCGTCGAAATGATTGGGCGAGTCGAAACCGGCCGCTCCTACCACGCTTACTACAATCCAGAACGCGACATGCCCGCCGCCGCCGAAGCCGTACACGGGCTTTCCAGCGCGTTCCTATCGGGAAAGCCGCTTTTTGCTGACACATTCGGCGAATTGATCGAATTTTTGGGTGATGCGCCGCTGGTTGCGCACAATGCCAGCTTTGATTTCGGCTTCTTGAATTCAGAATTGGTGCGAATTGGGCGCGAGACCATTTCGATGGACCGGATGATTGATACGGTCGCGATCGCGCGCAAAAAACACCCAGGCGCGAAACTTTCGCTTGATGCGCTGTGTTCGCGGTACGGCGTCGATCGCAGCCACCGGGTGAAACACGGCGCGCTGCTTGATGCAGAATTGCTTGCGCAAGTTTATGTCGAATTGACCGGTGGGCGGCAAATTGGGCTGGAACTGGCGGCAGAGAGTGCGCCAGCGGATGCCGCTTCTGCAACGATCGTTTCTGGTGCACCTTTGGCACCAACACGCCCACGCCGCGAACCGCGACCGCATGGCGCGACGCCGGATGAATTAACCCGCCATTCCCAATTTATCGCCGGAATTGAGGGCGCAGTTTGGGCCAAATAACACCGCATTAAACACCACTATGGAGGAGAACAGATCACGATGGATATCCGGATTTCGGGACACCAGGTTGAAACTGGCACGGCGCTTCAGGAACACGCATCTGACCGATTAGGGGGGATCGTCGAGAAGTATTTTGACCGCGCACTTTCCTCACACGTCACATTCGGAAAATCGGGCGGATCTTTCACCTGCGACATTGTCACCCATGTCTCTCATGGCATGATCTTAAAAGCGCAAGGCAGCGCGCATGACGCACATGTCGCACTCGATAACTCCGCAACCAAGATCGAAAAACAGCTCCGCCGGCATAAACGCCGCCTGACCGACCGCCACGAACGCGCGTTGCAGGTGCGCGCTGAGGAAGAGGCCGCCTATAGGATCTTTGCGGTCGAAGAGCCCGAGGAAGAAGCCGCAGCAGACGCCCCGCCGGTGATAGCAGAGACCAGTGTCGACGTGCCTGAGGGCAGCGTAGCCGATGCGGTAATGATGCTGGACCTGCGCGATACACCCGCGCTGTTGTTCAAAAATGCTGGCACTGGCAGGCATAATATGGTTTATCGCCGCCAAGACGGATCGATCGGATGGGTCGAACCGCACTAGGATCACAGCGCTTGGCTACGGCAGGGAACCGTAGGGTAAACAGGCAGATCCACCCATGAATGAAAGAACACCGGCACCGCCCCCGCTCGCGGTGTGCCGCTTTCTTTAATGGCCCCCTCTTCCCCCCTGTTCGCAGGACAAACTTGATTGAGACTTTGAGTTCGCCATGGACGTAAACATTTCTATTGTGCCCGAAGCGGTGGCCACCATTCGCCCAGAATCGGCGCGCCAAGTGCTTGTTCAATTGTCGGATCTGTATTCGACAGTTTACGGGCTTGATGCTGACGCTGTGCTCGAAGGGCTTGAGCAACGCGAAGCTTTAGGCAGCACTGGTTTTGGCCGAGGCGTCGCCATTCCGCATTGCCGCAGCGTCGCGGTAAAACGCCCGACAATGGTTCTGCTTAAATTGGAACAACCGGTGGATTTTGACGCTGCCGATGCCATTCCTGTATCGCTGATATTTGGATTGGTTTCGCCAGAAAATGCCGGGGCAACGCATCTACATGCACTTGCGGCAATTTCTCGGTTGGTGCGCGATGAAGCAAGGATGAGCGCATTGACCGACGCACCCGATGCAGAAGCGGCGTTTTCGGTGCTGACCAATCAGTTTTTGCGTGCAGCTGCTTAAACATGCCGCCTGAATCGGATGGGACGCCTGCTGGGGCTGATTTGCATTATCGCGCGCTGGAGCGGCTTTATGGCTCTGCTCCCGTGAATTCCGTCTTTGCGTCAAAACTAGCGATTATTGGCGAGGGGCAATCTCGCCTGACATTTACAGTGACGCGCGATGTATTCCACGCGGCGGGCGCGGCGCATGGGACGATCTATTTTAAGATGCTCGACGATGCGGCGTTTTACGCGGCGAACACGATGGCGACTGATCGTTTCTTGCTCACAACCAGTTTCAACCTGCATTTCACCAAACCCGTTCGCGAAGGCGAAGTGGTTGCCGAAGGGCGCTGGGTTAGCGGGAAACGCCGTGTACTTGTGGCCGAATCCCGGCTGGTGGATGCGGAAGGGGATGAGATCGGGCGCGGCACAGGCACTTTCATGCGGTCACGCATCGCTTTGTCGGGTCTTCCTGGCTACTCGGCATGAAATGCCCTGAATGACGACACGGCTCCCCGCACATCTCGAAATTTCGAGCCTGATTCGCCTAGCCGATACGCATGGCGGTAGCGCGATGGTGCTAGCCAAGGGTGAGCGAGACGCAGGCACGATCCTGATCGTAACTATGTACCGCGGACGCGATGCGCAGCTGCTTGAAAGAATGCCGCAAATGGACGGAACGCGGCCATTTGTTGCGACGAAAAAACAAGATATTGAAAACCCACATGAATTTTCCGAGTATCTTGATCGTCGCCGCAAACAAGACCCCGATATTTGGATTTTAGAACTGGATGTCGAAGATGCAGAACGCTTCATCGCACTTCTGCCGGGTTAACTTGACTTAGTTTCACTTGTGACTATCTGCAGCCTCGCTTCCAGACGCGGAGGCCAAAGGAACGGCAATAAGGCCGGTTCGATGGCACGCAGACGGGGGGCAGCCGGTAGGCTAAAACGGACCACCTCTTCATAACTCGCGATAAACACTCGCAACAGGTCCCAGCCTGCGTCGGAGCTCGCTCACCGCAGAAATAGTAGATCCCATGGGTCGTAAGACGTATTCCCTAAGTGCCGCCGCAATAGTCGCGGCCGCAAGTTTGAGTTTCTCCAGTGCCGACGGCACTGTCGCTTTTGCCCAAGACGCCGCAATTGTTGCGCCAGAGCAAAACCAAATCGCAGAGCCGGCCTCACAAGTGGTCGAAATTGTGCCTAATCAGCCAGCTTTCGTGTCAGAAGAAGTGGTTCAGCCGCTTCCCGAAACAGATGCGAATGACGCCTCCGCTTCCAATATCAACGCTTCTTCGCTGCGCGAGCTTGTCGGCCAGGTCGATATTGACGCACAGCTGACCGAACAGATGCGCTGCCTTGCAGGTGCCGTCTATTTCGAATCGCGCGGCGAGCCTCTCGCCGGGCAACTTGCCGTGGCGCAGGTTGTGATCAACCGGTCCGAAGATCGCCGCTGGCCTGCCAGTTATTGCGGCGTTGTCTATCAGCGGTCGCAATTCTCGTTCGTGCGTGGGGGGCAGATGCCCAACATCAACACATCTTCTAATGCATGGCACCGGGCAAAGGCCGTGGCGCGCATTGCGCATGATGGAATGTGGGAATCAGAGGCCGCTGATGCGGTGTATTTCCACGCAAGCTATGTTCGCCCTAGCTGGAGCCGCGCCAAAACGCGCCTCGCGCAGATCGATACGCACGTTTTTTATCGCTAATATCGGCGCATCACGAATTTCAAACCCCCGCCCTAAACCGGCGGGGGTTTTTGTTTATGCGCCTGCTTAATTGTCTCGCAAAGTCGCCCAGGTAGGCGCGTGATCGCTGGCTTTCTCGCGCCCGCGGTGTTCTTTGTCGACGCCTACGGCGACCAACCGGTCGGCAAGTTCTGGCGAAAGCAGGATATGGTCGATCCGAAAACCGTGATCGCGCTGCCACGCGCCTGCTTGATAATCCCAATAGGTCCAAACCCCGCCGCGAGGATTGAGCGTGCGAACCGCGTCGCACCAGCCATCGGCGAGAAGGCGCGCATAGGCGCTGCGTGATTCGGGCTGCATTAGAGCGTCGGACGCCATCGCTTTGACCGCGAAAACATCGTCATCCTCTGGAATGACATTGTAATCACCGAGGACCGCCGCTGGGATTTCTTCGGCCCATATCTCCAGCATCCGCGCGCGCAGTTTTTCCATCCACGCAATCTTATAGTCGAATTTGGGACCGGGCAGCGGGTTGCCATTGGGCAGATAGATGCACACAATCCGCGTGCGTTCAGTGCCATTGGCACCGTCTTTGACAATGTCCGCTTCGAGGTAACGTGACTGTTCGCCCTCTCCTTCTTTGGGTCCATCAATGCCGAGGCCGCGCTTAACTTCCTGCACAGAATATCCGGCCTTGGTGTCAGCGAGGATTGCGACACCGTTGAAGCTTTTCTGGCCATGCCAAATGGGCTGATATCCCAGCTCTTCAAATTCAGCGGCGGGGAAGTCTTTGTCTTGGCTCTTCACTTCTTGCAGGCAGGCGACAGCGGGCCGCGTTTCGGTGAGCCATTCTTTAAGACGCGGCAGCCGCGCCTTGATCCCGTTAATATTGTAAGTCGCGATTTTCATGCCGCCATCCATGAAGGATCGGGCAAGGCGCGTCTATTGGAAGCTTGCACGAATAACCACTCATCGGGATGGCAATTCCACCCGGCCGCTAAGGTCTTCAGATGCCGAAGCTTGATCCGCAACCACAGCCAGCGGCGGCTTTGGGATTTTCGACACGGAATGCTGCGCCGCCGAGGGACTCGACGAAATCGACGATGCTGCCGCCGACTAGATCAAGGCTCATCGGATCAACGACCAGTTTGACGCCGTCAGTTTCGCTGATGCTGTCATCGCCTTCCGGTGCGTCGGCGAGGTCGAATTTGTACTGAAACCCAGAGCAACCACCGCCCTCAACAGAGAGTCGCAGAATCGCGGGCTTCGTCTGCTTTTCGGCGATCCAAGCAATGCGTTTGGCCGCTGCGGGGGTTAGGATCATCGTTTCTGACATGACATTGATTTAAGGTGGCCGGGGGCGATCCTCAAGGGGGTCAGACCGTTTGGATATAATCGCGCATCGCCGCGGCTTCGTGCTCGACCTCGTCGATCTTGCTTTTCACCAGATCGCCGATCGATATGAAGGCGACCAATTTGCCGTCATCCACCACGGGAAAATGGCGAAAACGGCGGCGGGTCATAAGCGACAAAGCATCGTCAATCTGTGCGCTGGATTCGACTGTGATCGCGGGCGACGTCATGATCGCTTCCACCGTCAGATCGAGACAAGCGGCACCCTTTTCCGCGAGCCGGTAAATGATGTCGCGTTCCGATACGATTCCGGCGACTTTCCCGTTAGACATAACGGGCAGCGCACCGATCCGCTTTCCCGCGAGTATGCTGACGGCCTCTGCAACTGGGGTGGTGACATCGCATGAAACGACGTCGGACGCATCCCGGTCACCAATGATTTTGGCTATGGTCATGATGGCGTTCCTCTCTGAATTAGCGAAGTTGCCATCAATCGCGACAAAAGGCGAGTCCCGCAATGCGGTCAATTGGTCCGCCTCCGATCAAAGCCCAAATGCGTAACTGGATTGGGTTTGCGAGCCGCAAACGCGCATCTTCTTCATTGCAAAGCGGGTGATCGGTCCGCATGGAATTGTCATGGTCAACAAATCCCCCCTCGATGATCCCCAAAACGCCGCGCATGCATGGGCGCGTTATCGGCGGATCATGAAAATCTTGATGTCTTTTACCGTGGCGACTGTGCTGATCGCGGTCGGGTTGCTCTATGCCTATAATGGCGCAATTTCGGTCCATTTTTACATCGCGGCGGCGTTGGGGATTAGCTTCACGATGCTGTTGGGCGGCGGTCTGATGGGGTTGGCGTTTTTGTCGAATGGCACCGGCCATGATGAGGCGGTCGATAACCGCCTGCCAGATGCTGATGAATTGTGGTCGCCCAAAGACGAAGACTGATTTTTGTCAGATCAGCTTTTGAGAAGCGGCACCAATCGAAACTCTTCCACCGGTTTTCCGCCGATCAGATGTTCGTCGATAATCCGTTCTAACACTTCGGGATTGCAGGAATGGTACCAGACATTGTCGGGCCATATGACTGCGATGGGTCCGGCGGAACATATCTGCAAACAATCGGCTTTTGACCGCTGAATGCCGCCGCCGGGGCCGCGTGGATGCTGATCGGTCCGTTTGGGGCCGATCAAGCCGCGTTCTTTGAGCCGGTCTTTGAGGAATTGCCACGCAGCAGCGCCGTCTTCATGAGAACAGCATTTTTGTTTTTCAGAAACGGCGCACAGGAATATCTGGCGCTCTATTCCAGCATCTGCGCCGCCGTATTTTTTGGAAAGCGCGGCTTGAGCTGCCAGCAAATCCAGCTCGCTCATTCCGCTGCGCCGTCCTGTTCGTCAGCCTTCAACCAGCGGTCCAGCCATGTGAACACCGTGTCATGCCATTGCACCGAATTTTCCGCACCCAGCACCCAGTGATTTTCATCCGGGAACACCAGCAATTGCGATGGGATCTCGCGTTCTTGCAGCGCGGTGAAGCTTTGTAGGCCCTGTGTGTAGGGAACCCGGAAATCTTGTTCACCGGTGATGACCAACATTGGCGTGCGCCATTGATCCACATGGTTCACCGGGTTCCAGCGTTCATAGGTCTCGCGCTCTTCGGCGTAAGAACCGCCAAAATCCCAGCTAGGGAACCACAATTCTTCGGTTGAATAATAGAAGCTGCGCATGTCGAACAATCCGTCATGCTGGATCAGGCAATCGAAGCGGTCGGGCCACTGACCAGCGATCCAATTGACCATATATCCGCCATAACTCGCACCCATTGCGCAGGCCCGTGATCCGTCGATCTGCGTGTCGATTTCGAGAGCCGCGGCGAGACCTTTTTGTAGGTCTTCCAAAGGCTTGCCGCCCCAATCACGGTTGATCGAATCCATAAATTCTTGGCCGTATCCCGCGCTGCCGTGGAAATCGACGGAGATGACCGCATAGCCTTGGCTGGCGAGGACACGCGGGTTCCAACGCGACGACCAACCGTCACGGAACGAGCCTTGCGGTCCGCCGTGAATGTACAGGATTGCGGGGATTGGCCCCTCTTGATTTTCGAGCCGTGTAATCTGGCCCCAGACGGTGTCACCATCGGCTCCAGCAAAGCTGAAGCGCCGTGTCATGGTGGAGGCCATATCGCCCATCTGGCTGGTGACGATATCGGTAAGCGGACGGCCGCGATTATCGCCCGAGGCGATGTAAAGCTCGCTCGGCACACCGATCGAATCGCGCGTGAACAGCAACCGCCCCCCTGGCAAAGCGGTGACATTGCCGATATGCGCTTCATTACCAGCGATCAGATTCAACTCGGTCACTTCGCCCGTTTCCAGGTCGATGCGGAATACAGGTGTATCGAGCACGTCGGCGGCCGATGCGAGCAGATGGCTGCCATCTGCGCTCCAGCTAAGCCCGCCGAAGGAAAGATCGGTATCCTGCGTTAAAGCGCGTGTTTCGCCTGTTTCCAGGTCACGCAATTGCACCACCATCCGGTCAGATTCGTAACCGGGCCGGGCCATCGCAGCATAGGCGAGAAATTTGCCGTCGGGCGAAGGAGCCGGGCCGGAATCGTGCGCTTCGTTAGCGGCGGTCAATTCGGTTGGAGCAGCGCCGGACAGATCGGACCAATAGATGTCGAGATCGGTGGAGGTTGGCTCTGCAGCGCCGGTCACGCGTGCGGTGAAATAGATGCCTGATCCATCAGGTGCCCAAGCAATATCCTCGCCGCCGCCAAACGGCATGGTCGGCGTATTGGCTGTGATCGCATCCGGTGCATTGCCGCCGTCTAGGGCAACACCGTCGCCCGTAATCGCGCCATCTGCAAAATCGAATACAAAAACCCGGTTAAACTCGCCCGGTGTGACCCACTGATCCCAGTGGCGATAGAATCCGGCATCGCCTTCATATAGGCGGCCCGTTCCCAGCTGTTCGCTTTCGCTCGGGCAGGAAAAACTCTCACATGTCCGCGAAATGGCGGACCAAAGCGCGATTTTGTCGCCGCTGGGTGCCATGCTGAAACCGGCAATGTCGGTGCCGGGAACGTCCGCCACAAGCATTGGTCCGGTGACGTTGCCATTCCCTTCAAGCGCAGCGCGCCAGACCCGCGCGCGCTCTTCTTCGCGCTCATCCGTGTGTTTATAGCTGATGAAATACAGGAAATTGTCCGGCCCAAAGGCGAGCGAATGGCCATCAATGCCAAGGTCAAATTCCACCGGTTCCGATCCGGGCACTGCGAGATCGAGAAGGTAATGGGTGGGGGTGCGCGCAAAGGTCTCTGGATCGGTGTTGGTCACAGAATAGACCGCATAACGCCCAAATGGGGTCACAGTAGGCCCGCCAAGGCGCGGCATCGTAACCAGGTCCCGCGCGCTCATCGGCGTTCTGGTGACGCCTTGAATTGTCGAAGCTTCAGCCGCGCTTTCAGCCGTGCTTCCCGCAGAGTCTGTGTGACCATCAGCCGCCAGTGGCGCCGAAACGAGCAATGACGTCGCAGCGAAGGCGGCGCTCTTAAAAATGTTTAGTCCCATAAGGCACGGCGTAACGCCTGCGCCGAACGGTTTCCAGCGAAACTAACACGCAAGGAGCAATTTGCCCGCGCGATCTGTGCTAGCCGCGCTTGCCAGCAATCCGCGCAATTTCCGCCTGAACCATCGTTTCGACCATAGTCGGCAGGTTCTTATCGAGCCATTCGGCCAGCATCGGGCGCAGCAATTCGCGGGTCATGCCCTCTAGCGAGGTTTCACCCGAACGCACGATTTGCGGCTTCGCACCCGGTTCCGCCAGCATTGCCAGCGCAGCAAGATTGTCCTGCATCGCGCCGCGCACCTCTTCGGTGATTAGCGATTCTTCTGGCGAGGCGTCTTGCCCATCAAAATCCGCGTTCATTTCGACGATTTCCGAAAGCTCCATCTCTGCGAGATCGAGGATTTCTTCCGCCTCTGTGGGTTCTGGTGTGGGTTCTGGTGCGGATTCTGGGGTTTCCTTAGGCTGACGATCGGCCTTGCTTGCGGCATCAACCTTGCGGTTGCGCGCATCAATCGCGGAATCGCGGCTGTCGCGCGCGATCACTTTTTTGATCGATTCCAGGATCTCTTCGACCGATGCTTCGCTGTTATTCGCCATGCTACTGCCCCGTTTGCACCCACGTTAAGCCGCAGAATGCGTTAACCATATCCGAATCACATAGTTAACGTGCTTCGTCAGGCTCCATTACGGGACCAATCAAAGCTTGCGAAGCATCAATGTCAACGGTTCTGGTCGAATTTGGCGCAGGTTCGGGGTCTCGGTCCCAATCCCAAAAGCGCCCGCCAACCCGGTCTGCATTGACCTGAGGGTCATAAAGCGGCCCGCCAGTGTCAAGATTGAGATCGCGTGCCTCTGCTTTGCCCATTGCTGCGAGCAGAGTGAATCCAGCAACGTAAGCGTTGCGCCGCGCGGTCACCAATTGGGCGCGCGCGGAGAGCAATTCTTGTTCCGCGTTGAGCACGTCGATAATCGTCCGATTTCCGATCGAGTTTTCAGCGCGCACACCTTCCAAGCTGAGTTCAGCGGCTTCTACGGCCGTCTGCGAGCTTTGGATCACGGCGTTCGAAGCTTCCCAGCTCGAATAGGCGGAGCGTGTTTGTGCGATGACGCTGCGTTCTTGTGCGATGACTTGTTCCAAAGCCGCTGTTTCGCGCGCGCCGGCCTGACGCTGCTGCGCCGCGGGCCGCCCGCCTTGGAATATCGGGATGGTGATCCGCACACCGGCATTGGCGGTTGCCTCGCGCTGGGCGAAGTCTGACGAAATCGGTCCGCCAAGCGTGCCGAAGAAATTGCTGTAATCGTAATTGGCGAACAGGCCGATTGTCGGCAAGCGACTAGCGCCAGCAACCTCGGTGTCATAACCGGCGGCCTCTGCGCGTTCTTTGGCGGCGATCAAATCGGGGTTGTTATCAAGCGCGGTAACGACCGCCATACCGACCGTTTCAGGAAGGCCGGGGAGTGGCGGCGGCGCCTCTAAATCCATCGGCGCGCGCCCAACCAATTGAATATAGGTCTGCTGCGCATTGACCATATTCGCATAAGCGGTGCGCAAATCGCCCTCAGCAACGGCAAAGCGCGATTGCGCCTGCGCCACATCGGTGCGGGTTAAATCGCCGATTTCAAACCGATCGCTGGTCGATTGGAATGTAACGCGCAACACTTCGACCTGATTGGCTGACAATTCCGCCAGAGCCTCCGTCCGCAGCACATCCATATAGGCGGCGACCGTTTGGCTAAAGATCGAACTTTCGGTGCCGCGCAAATCTGCTTGACCCGCGGAGACACGTTCTTGCGCCGCGTTGATACCATTACGAACCGCGCCGCCGGAATAGATCGGCACCTGCAATAGCGCGTTAACGCCCAGATTGCGCGCCGGGGCGGTAAAGGAGTTGGCCGATTGCCGGACGAATTCGACATGAGTCGCGGTTGCATTCAGACTGGGTAGGCCCTGAGAACGCTGAATTGGCACATCTTCGTCGGTTGCGCGCTGGGTTGCGCGCGCCCCTTCTATGGTGGGATTGGTGTTATACACTGCCACCAATGCATCGCGCAGCGTTTCTGCCTGAGCGGCGCTGCTAAGCCCGGCGAGAGCGATTGCTCCCAAGCAAGAGGCCGCTTTTGCGGCGCTCAAGAGACGGGCGCGGTGGTTCATGAAAAAGCCCAACTTTTAGGTGTGTCGAAGGCGTGAAGGACCGGAATACCAAGGTCTTCCACTGGCTGAAGTGAAACGTGCGCGGTAATCTTGCGGGCCGAAGCCAGCCGAGTGACTTTCCGAAGCAGAAGGCCTGAAACAACCCGGCCATCATCGTCCAGCCGGTCAATCAGAGCCGCTGGCAATTGTTCAATCGCGCCATCGATCAGGATGAGCGAGAACGTGCCGGTCGGCAGCGTCCCATCAGCAGCATCACCCGCCGATACAACAGTGACTTCTGCGACCAGTGGGCGCAGCAATTCTGCAAGATAGCCGGTGCCGCCTTCAACGAGCAGAACCCGGTCGCTGGGCACCGGTGCCGCTTCGAGCAGCAGTTTTCCGTAAAATAGCGGCGATGCCAGATGCGCGTCCAAATTGGCTGTGTCACCCAGCTTTACCGAACGATCAATGTAAGCGAGGCTTGCTTTGTCTTCGGGCAGAAAACTCTCGCGCGGGACCGCCATCATCCGTGCCAGCACGAATTCCTCGTTCACGCCGCTGGTGCGCAATTGGCTGTCGATCATGGCTTTTCGCGCCGCAACCGTGTCACGTTTCGTTTCAGGGGCCATTGTGTTGATGTTGCTCATACTTGCTCCGTGAGACTGTATTAGTGTTGCAATACAGTTCGTCAACCCTTCCTAGCCATCGCCGCTGTCAGTTCCAAGGGATTTGGAGTCCGAATTGGGCAGCTTCCCTTTGACCTGTCCCCGCGCCGCGTCATAAGGGGATTTCTACGCATGGGCATATATGCATCGGCAGGGGGGACCGGGACCCGGTTTCGACCGATACCAGGAGAGCTTCGATGAGTGACATTAGCGAGGGCGGCCAGACCGTTCGCAATCAGACCGTAAACAATGACGGGACAATTTTCGGCGCGGTCGGCGAAGTCCGCATCGAAAGCGACTCGCTGGGCGATGTGGCCGTGCCGGCTGACGCGCATTGGGGCGCGCAAAGCCAACGTAGCCTTGCCAACTTTGCCATCGGCACAGAGACAATGCCGGCACCGCTGGTGAAGGCATTGGGCATCCAAAAACAATCCTCCGCCAAGGCGAATATGGATTTGGGTGTGCTTGAGGCAAAAATCGGAGACGCAATTGTCGCCGCCGCCGCCGAAGTGGTGGACGGGACGCTCGCGGATCAATTCCCGCTCAGCGTGTGGCAGACAGGTTCGGGCACGCAGTCCAATATGAATGCCAATGAAGTCATCGCGAGCCGCGCGAATCAGATATTGACCGGCCAGCATGGCGGCAAAGACCCAGTTCACCCCAATGACCATTGCAATATGGGGCAAAGTTCCAACGACACATTCCCCACCGCGATGCATATTGCTGCGGCGAGCGAGACGATCGAGCAGTTGATCCCGGCGCTGTCGCATCTGCACGGCGCACTCGATGACAAAGCGAAAGCTTGGGCTGATATCGTCAAGATTGGCCGCACCCATTTGCAGGATGCGACGCCGCTTACTTTGGGCCAGGAATTTTCCGGCTATGCGAAACAGATTGAATACGGGATTGCACGGCTGAAAAACGCTCTGCCTCGGGTGCTGGAATTGGCGCAAGGCGGCACAGCGGTTGGCACTGGCATCAATTCAAAGGCGGGCTTTGCAGAGAAATTCGCAGAGCATGTGGCGGCGATTACGGGACATGATTTCGTGACCGCGCCGAACAAATTCGAATCGCTGGCCGCGCATGATGCGCTCGTGGAACTGTCGGGGGCACTCAATTCTGTCGCCGTGTCATCCATGAAGATCGCCAATGATATTCGCCTGCTGGGATCGGGTCCGCGCTCTGGTCTGGGCGAAATTGCTCTTCCGGCTAATGAACCGGGTTCTTCGATCATGCCGGGCAAGGTGAACCCGACGCAATGCGAAGCGCTGACCATGGTCTGCGCTCAGGTCATGGGCAACAACACCACGGTCAGCGTGGCCGGGTCGCATGGGCATCTGGAGCTTAATGTGTTCAAGCCAGTGATGATCAATGCCGTTCTGCAATCGATTCGCTTGCTCAGCGATGCGTCGCGCAGTTTCACCGACAATTGCGTGGTTGGTATCGAAGCCAACACCGCCCGCATTGATCAGCTGATGAATGAAAGTCTGATGCTGGTCACCGCGCTCAACCCGCATATCGGCTATGACAATGCAGCCAAGATCGCCAAGAAAGCCCATGCTGACGGAACGACATTGTTGGAATCGGCGCTCGAACTTGACCTTCTGACAGAAGAGCAATTTGCCAAATGGGTTGTGCCGGCTGAGATGATTAAGCCTCGGGCTTAAGCGATATATGGGGCCGAAATGTAGGGGTTCAGCCATGAATTGCCCCGTCCCACAAGCCGCGGCATTCGACCAAGCGGGCACTAGGGCCGACGACCGGTTGGCGCTTTGCCGGTTGAAGCGCTATCTCGCTTGGTGACTATGGAATGGAACCAAACCTCTAAAGCGCCCGAAAAGCCGGCGCCGATCAGTGTGCCTTTCCGCACCGTATTGATGTCGATGGTTGTCCTGTGGTCGACCTATTTCGTGTTGATCACAGCGCGCAGCTATATTCTCGACCTCGATATGCAGGCGGAAATGGCGATTCGCCGCGCTATTGTGACGATTGCTGGGATTGGTCTGACTATTGTGCTGTGGGCCTTGCTTCGGCTGGTCGATCGTCAGGCGTTGTGGGTTAAGATTGGCGCTGCGACCCTTTTCGCCATCCCGGTTGCGATCACTATCGGCCAGATCAATCACTTTGTTTTCCATGATATTCAGGTCGAACTTGAGGAGAAATTCGTCGAAGAACGGGGCTTTCGTTTTGATGATGAAGGCAATCTGCTCTTCGACCTTCCCGAAGGGGTAACGATCAAAGCACCGAATCCGGATGGATCGGGCAAGAAGATTTCCGAATCGCTGATTATTGCGCCTGCCGACACGCGTGAAGAAACGTGGAAGATGGTGCTGGAAATTGCTCTGGGCCGCTATTTCCTACTGCTCGCTTGGGCATCCACTTACTTTGCTCTGCTCGCCGGGGTGCAGGCCCGCGTTGCTGAGCGCCGCGAACAACAATTCCGATCCGCGGCGAAGGCGGCAGAGCTGCGGTCGTTGCGGTATCAAGTGAACCCGCATTTCCTCTTTAACACGCTCAATTCGCTGTCCGCTTTGGTGATGACAGGCAAAGCGGACCGGGCGGAGATGATGATCCAAACGATCAGCCGGTTCTATCGCCACAGTCTCGCCGATGAACCCACCGGCGACGTCTATCTCGAAGATGAATTTGATCTGCAACAACTCTACCTCGACATCGAAGCGGTGCGTTTTCCAGAGCGTTTGACCTGCAATTTTGATCTTCCCGACGATCTCAAAAAAGCCCGCGTGCCGGGCATGATTTTGCAGCCTTTGGTCGAGAACTCGGTCAAATATGCGGTGTCGACGGTCGCGCGTTCTGTGACGATCACTGTTGCCGCGCGCGAAGAATTCGACCGGCTGGTCATCAGCGTCAGCGACGATGGGCCGGGTGTTCCTGAGGGCACGCCGCATGGTTTCGGCATTGGTCTTGCCAATGTGAGCGACCGGCTGGAGGCGCGATTTGGTTCTGATGTGGCCTTCACTTCCGCGCCCATACCTGGCGGTTATAAGACTGAGATGCGCATCCCCCTATCGCGCCCCCTTAAACATTGATCTTACAAGAGTGGACGCCATTCGATGTCTGATACAAAACCTGAAAATCAAGCGCTCCGCACCCTGATCGTCGACGACGAACCGCTTGCGGTGGAACGCATTCAAGTGATCTGCGCAGAGCTGCCCGCGATTCGCGTCGTTGGCACCGCCAGCGATGGTGCCGCAGCCTTGCGGCTCGCAGAAAAGCTTCAACCGGATCTCGTCTTGCTCGACATGACCATGCCCGAAATTGACGGGTTGGGCGTTGCGCGGAAATTCTCAGAGAGTGAAGAGGAGCCGCCCGCGGTAATCTTTGTCACCGCACATGATCATTTTGCGGTTGAGGCCTTTGACCTCGAGGCAATCGACTATGTCCTGAAACCTGTCTCAGCCGATCGTCTGGAACGCGCGATCGAACGCGCGGCCGCGCGGCGCGGAGAGCGCAAGGAGGCACCGGGCAAGTGGCTCGAAGAACTGTGGGTGCCGCATCGTTCAGAATTGCTGCGGATCGCCGTGAGCGCCGTGCATCAGATTGATGCGGAACGTGATTATGTGCGCCTTCACGTCGGCAATCCGGCGGAACCGGACGAAGAATCGCGTTCTTATCTGTTGTTGCAAACTATCGCCGGGCTTGAGGCGCGGTTGGACCCAGAACAATTCATTCGCATCCACCGTTCCACGATCCTACGGCGCGACAATATTCGCGGGCTGCGCCATGATGGTTTGGGTGTGTGGTCGGCAGAATTGCAAAATGGCGATGCCTTGCGCATTGGCCGGACCTATCTGTCTAAGGTCAAAGCGATGGCTGGGCGTTAGTCCGCCAAACTGCACGACCAACTTCCCAATAGCTGCGCAAAAAGAAGCGGCCCGAACCCCGGGACTGAAAAGGGTTCGAGCCGCTAATGTCTGCGCCCCGTGCAGGGCAGGGGCGCAGGATATGAACGCGATTTAACCGCCGCGTTGCTGGTTCTCTGCAATGGTTGCCATCTGCTGTTGAGCGCTGGCGCGCGCTTTGGCGACGCATTCGCGGGCTTCGGTGGAGCGGATGCGTGTGCCGGTGCGGACATAATTCACCTGGCACACATCGCGGGCGGCGCGTTCGATGCGTTCATCAAGCAAGCGCTGCCCTTCGGCGGTGTTGAGGTCGAGGCCGGCAGTGTTAACCGACATCGTCGGCAGATCTGTTGGGCCGGCAAAAGCTGGTGTAGCGGTGAAAGCGAGACCAAGTGTGGCCGCTGCAAGTGCGAGGGTTTTCATATATTCTCTCCTATAAGCAGAGGGTTGCGGTGTTCGATGGGGTTTCGAACGGGGGATACCGACCGCCCTGCTGAGACAAAGAAATAGGCGAGGTTGGCCCGGCGGTCATTCGATCCTCGACCAACCCGGCAGACAATGCCGATTGGCGGCGACCGGAAATGACCGGCGGGCTATTTTCCCCGACGAAGCGCGCAATTGATCGGACGTGCGAATACGCCATAGTGCAATGCGTGATTCTATCGCTCGCCATTATGTTTCTGCTCGGCATTGGCAATTTTGCCTTGCACAGCGCTGTCTTGGACAGCGGCCACCCGCTTACCCGGCAAATGCCGGGCTATGTTCAATTGCTGGGCGGAAAACTGACATTGGTTGCGGAATTTCTGGTTCTGTTGGCGGCGATGATGCTGGCGGCCAATGGCTGGTCTGGCTTGGTTTGGATTTATGGTGGTTACACCGCGCTCAATGGGGTTTCAGCATGGCTGATCCTGAGCAGGCGGATTTGATGCGGGTACGAATTTCATTGCATGGCCTTATCAATCACGCTTGTGCAGCGGCGTGATGACGACCCGGCTATTCCATATCAGCGATGTGCATTTCGGGGTCGAGGACCGCGTTGCCCTTGGTCATGTAGAACGCGCGATTGCGGATGAGATGCCTGATGCGCTGATCTGCACAGGCGACATCACACAGCGCGCCAAGCACAGCGAGTATAAAGCGGCGGCGCGGTGGTTTGAGAGCCTAGGGCTGCCTGTGATCCTGGAGCCAGGCAATCACGACATGCCGTATTACAGCCCGATTGAACGGTTCACCGATCCATATCGTCGTTATCGCCGATTGGAACGGCGGGTCGGCAGCACGATTGAAAGCGATGATGTTGTCTTGGTGTCGCTTAAGACGACGGTCCGGGCGCAAAGCCGCTTTCCGTGGTCTGACGGGGTGATCACGCAGCGGGCTTTGGCGGATACACTTACCCAGCTCAGCGCCCTGCGCAGCGATCCGCGCCATATCATTGTGACCGGACATCACCCGCTTTTGGGGCCACCGGATAGGCTGGATAATCCGACGATTGGCGGCGATGACGCCTTTGCTGCGATTGCGGCTGCTGGCGCAGATGCGATCCTGTCGGGGCATGTCCATGTGCCGTTCGATGATTTGCGAACACACGGTGCCTATGCGGCGCGTCTTATTGGCGCAGGGACTTTATCAACGCGCCTGCGCCACGGCGCTCCGCCTTCATACCGAGTGATTACGTGCACGCGCGGGAAAGAGATTGTAACCGAACTGCGCGAATTGGGCCCTTCGCCGCGGTAATATAAGGGCCTCCAAAGTTAACTTTGCTTGGCTGCTGCCCCTTAGGAATTTTTGTCCGATACTTAGCTCCCATGCGGAGCGCGAATCGCGCGGACAATTGACGTGTGTTGATCGGAAGGGGCTCAAAGATGGATTTGTTGAAAGCGATGGGTTTTGGCGCCCTTATCTCAGGTTGCGTGGCATTGGTCATTGGCACGCAAGGGTCAAGCGGCGGTCAATTGGTGATCCAATCGTTCGAGGTTGCCGACTTTAAGGTCTATTGGTCTTGGCCAGTATTCTTGGCATGCACCGGATTGTTCTGGGGGCTGCTGCTGCTGCAACGCTAACCGATCAGAATTGCCGGCTAGGCACCAAAGCAAAAGGGCGACCTTCCGTGTGGAAGGCCGCCCTTTTTGTATGCAATCGCCGTAAGCGAATTGATGCAGCGGATTAACGTTTCGAGAATTGGAAGCTGCGACGCGCTTTCGCACGGCCATACTTCTTACGCTCAACAACGCGGCTATCGCGGGTGAGGAAGCCGGCGGCTTTCACTGTCGCGCGAAGCTCAGGCTCATATTTTGTGAGCGCCTGGCTGATGCCGTGCTTCACTGCGCCAGCTTGGCCGGAAAGACCGCCGCCTTTGACAGTGGCAACCACATCGTAGCCGCCTTGACGATCGGTGATCGTGAAAGGTTGGTCGATGATCAAACGCAGCGTTGGACGTGCAAAATACACTTCCTGATCGCGGCCATTGATTGTGACTTTGCCTGTGCCCGGCTTGATCCAAACGCGAGCGGTCGCATCTTTACGGCGGCCCGTTGCATAGGCGCGGCCTTGTGCGTCAAGCTCTTGATCACGCAGCGGCATGGTTGGTTGAGCTGCGACGGTTTCAGCGATTTGAGCCGCATCACCCGCAGGCGCATCACCAGCAATTTCCTTAAGATCGGAAAGATCGGACACGCTCGTAGTCGGAGCCGCAGCGGCTTCTGGAGCCGGTGTCGCCGCTTCCGGAGTTGCTTCTGGAGCTGGCGTCGTTTCGCCAGAATTTTCTTCGGTAGCCATTACGAGGAGACCTTGTTCTTGCGATTCATGGAGGCAACGTCGAGCACTTGCGGGGCTTGCCCGTCATGTGGATGGTCAGTGCCGTTATACAGGTGCAGAGCGCGCATTTGATCGCGGCCCAATGGTCCGCGTGGGATCATCCGCTCAACAGCTTTTGAAAGAACACGCTCAGGGAAACGACCTTCCAGCACTTTCGCCGGGGTTGTTTCCTTGATGCCGCCCGGGTGACCGGTGTGCTTGTAATAGATTTTCTTCGTCGCCTTGTTGGCGGTGAACTTCACCTTGTCGGCATTGATAACGATCACGTGATCGCCGCAATCGACATGCGGGGTGTAGCTAGGCTTGTGCTTACCGCGCAGGTGGTTGGCGATGATCGCGGCGAGACGGCCAACAACCAGGCCATCGGCATCGATCAAATGCCATTTTTTCTCGACCTCGGCCGGTTTGATCGACCGGGTCATCTTGCTGATAGCCTTCATGGCTGAAACATCCTTGAAACAAAGGGTGGGTTTGAAACTGTGACGCGGCCCGATCAAAATTGGCGACAGCCAAATGAGCGAGCAGCGAATCGCGCTCATGTTCAAAATGAACGGGAGTGCGTTGGAGCGCGCATTTGTCCAAGCAGGCGGCGTAAGTCAACCAAAACCGGGGCTTTCGAGAGAGGTAAAATAATACCGCTCCACAATTTACGGGATTATTGCGCGCTAAAACTTGGACAATGTCCACGTTTCGCGTGCTCGCCTTTCGGTGTCTCCAATGCGGGTCACGACTTGGCGTTCGGCCCGCTCCATACAGCCGCCAAGCGCGTCCCGCGTAGCCAAATATGAAACCTCAAACCGCCCAATTAGACCGCCCGGCAGAGCAACCACGCGGCTCGATCGAACGGGTTCGCCACTGGGAAAGAACAAATCATCAGGCATCGTATCGAGCAGCGAAGAACCCGCTCGCGCCAATTCGCCGAGATATTGTCTCTGCGCTTCTCTTTGCGATGCGGGCATTGGGCGCTGCGCGATCATGCGTTCTGCCTCGTGCGCGGCGGCGGCCAAATCTTCTTCCCGTGTGCCCAGACCCGCGGACATAATACGGCCGTCGCCTGACAGCAGCATCGGCCACATATCCGCTGTAGAGCGCGATCGTTCAATTTCGGCCAGCGCGGCGAGTGTTTCTGGCGCATCAACTTCGGCATGCAATTGCACTCCGGTAATGCCGATACCCTGGCCTTGCCTTGCAAATTGGATGCGCCAATCGCGGCTAACCACCAGTTTGGCGCCGCCAACAAGATCACGTTCAAGCCGCCGAGAAAAGCGCATCGGATGCGCAGGGATCGCGACGCGCGCGGCAGCGGGCTGTGCAAATGCGGCACCAGCGCTGAGACCAAGACCAGCCGAGCACCCCAGAATGAGGCCCAGTCCGAGGGTGCCTCCGATGGCGCCGCGGCGTGTGGAAGATGTCATCTCGCTTCGTTCCGTTGCACGTCAGATGTGCCTTTCCAAATGCAGCTCTCTAACACTTCACGCTGCACCGAGCGTATCGCCCAACCACGTTAAAGTTGCAGGATGGGCGCTGTCACAGCGCCACCCAGCGATGGCAGGTGTATCATAGGGATGAAGCTCACCCAAACGCACTGTTAGCTTGTCTAGCAAATCAGAGGTGGTCTTGAACAAGACCGCGACCTCTTTCGCTGTCGAAGGCACGCCGTCCCATTCAAAGATCGATTCAATCGCCGGCAGGATATTCGCGCAAGCGATCAGCTTTTCACTCAGCAATTGAGCCGCCACGGCGCGCGCCGTTTCCTCGTCAGGAAACGGGCACCACGTAAGCGCAGCGGCCAAAGTCATGTGAGCGCGGTGCCGCTGCGACTGTTTTGCCGCGCCGCACCGTCGCTATGCATCGCCCATGCCGTTGCCCCCACTAGCAATGCGCCGGTCAATTGATGCGCAGCCGCGACCCACAATTCGACTTCGGTTAAGACGGTAGCGATGCCGAGCAACACCATCACGCCAAACGCCGAATGAAGCGCAATCGACGCTGGTCGATCCGATTTGCGAACCCGCCGCGCGAGGTAAATGAGCGCGCCAACCGCGATCCACGCCCACCAGCGATGAAGGAAGTGCAACAGGAATGGATCATGCGTGAGGGTCCAAAAGAACCCGCGTCCAAAATTCATGTCGGGTGCGAATTGCCCATTCATTAGCGGCCAATCATAGGCCGCATGTCCCGCGTTCAACCCTGCAACCCACGCGCCCAGCAGCAATTGCACAAATAAAATCACCGCCGTGAATGCCGCAGCTTTGGTGAGCGGCGCCGGGCCAATATGCGGATCTATTGCAAGACGCCGCATATCACGCGCGGTCCAAACCAACGATCCCAACAAGAGCAGCGCGGTCAAAAGATGGAGCGATAGGCGGAAATGGCTAACATCGGTCATGTCACCGACAAGCCCGGATTGAACCATCAGCCAACCAAACAACCCCTGAAGCCCGCCCAAAGCAAGCAGCGCAATCAAGCGCCCCTTAAACCCGCTGGGTATCGCGTCCTTCACCCAGAACCACACGAGCGGCACCGCATAAATCACCCCAACCAGCCGCGCGAGCAGGCGGTGGAACCATTCCCAAAAATAGATGAACTTGAAATCCGCGACCGTCATCCCGGAAACACTTGCCTCTAACCGATATTCTGGGGTCGCTTGATATTTTGCAAACTCCGCCTGCCACGCGGCATCGGACAGCGGGGGCAGAATCCCGGTCGCGACCTGCCATTCGGTGATCGACAACCCGCTTTCTGTGAGCCGAGTGATCCCCCCGACAAGGACAATCACAACCACAATTGCCGCCACAATTTCCAACCACCGCGCGATCGCAAGCGGTTGCGCGGTGGGATTCAGGTCGGGTGCGAGAGCAGTTGATGACATGTCACCTGCGTCAATGTCGGGCGCGGTCGGTCCATGCAAGTCCGTTTGGTGCAAATGTCGATGCACGCATTGCAAATGCGAAACACCTTGCGAAATGTGATAATGTTACATATGTGGCATTCAGCACCATGCAGGACACCAATTCTCCGATTCGGCCCGATGGACGCCGTCGCCTCGATCAACTGGGTATCGGGCTTGCGGGATTGTGCGCCCTGCATTGTATTGCAACGGTGCTGCTTGTGTCTGTCCTTGGGCTGGGCGGGCATTTCCTTTTGGCTCCTGAAATTCACCGTTTCGGCCTGGCGATTGCTCTGGTGGTTGCGGCGGTTGCCATCGGCTGGGGCGCGCTAAAGCATCGCCGCACCGCGCCATTCGTGGTTGCGATGATGGGATTGACCTTCATGGGTGGTGCGCTCGCGGTGCCCCACGGCAATGAAGAATTTATTCTGACGCTGATTGGCGTGTCGCTTGTGTCGCTCGGCCATTTGCTGAATTTGCGCGCCTCGCTCTCAAGGTAACGCTGAAAACCGGCTCTCTTGGCACAACCGAAGGTTGCGCCGCCGCACATCGCGGCTATTTCATATTCTATGAGCGATATGAAAACGATCACACTAAATGGTGAAACCCACCGCACATCCGCATCGACAATTGCCGATCTGGTGCGAGAGCTTGAACTGACGCCTGAAAAGGTCGCGGTTGAGCGGAATACGCAGATTGTGCCTCGTTCGACCTTGGAAACGGCAATGCTTGGGGCGAATGACACTTTGGAAATCGTGCATTTCGTCGGCGGCGGGGACCACAAGAATGCGCCAGCGGACACATGGACCGTTGCGGGACGGACATTTTCGTCGCGGCTGATTGTCGGCACCGGGAAATACAAAGATTTTGCAGAGAACGCCGCTGCGGTGGAGGCGAGCGGTGCCGAAATCGTCACTGTTGCGGTGCGCCGGGTCAATGTGACTGATCCTAAAGCGCCGATGCTGACCGACTTTATCGACCCAAAGAAAACGACCTACCTGCCCAATACGGCGGGCTGTTTCACCGGCGAGGATGCCGTTCGCACTTTGCGCTTGGCGCGCGAGGCGGGCGGCTGGGATCTGGTCAAACTCGAAGTGCTGGGCGAGGCGAGGACACTCTATCCCAATATGCGCGAAACTCTGATCGCGACCGAAACTCTCGCCAAAGAAGGGTTTCATCCGATGGTTTACTGCGTCGATGATCCGATTGCGGCCAAGCAATTGGAGGACGCAGGCGCGGTTGCCATCATGCCTCTGGGCGCGCCGATTGGATCGGGGCTGGGCATCCAAAATCAGGTTACGATCCGGCTGATTGTCGAAGGGGCCAATGTGCCAGTTCTGGTCGATGCGGGCGTGGGCACCGCGTCGGATGCGGCGGTTGGTATGGAATTGGGCTGTGACGGGATCCTGATGAACACGGCCATCGCTGAGGCGAAAGAACCGATCCGCATGGCGCGCGCTATGAAACTGGCGGTCGAAGGCGGACGCGAAGCCTATTTGGCAGGCCGAATGGGACGCCGCAAATATGCTGATCCCAGCAGCCCACTTGCTGGGCTGATCTAAACAAGGGCGCAGTCCGCTTGCTGGATTAATCTAAATCCTTCGTAAAGTTGGGGCTATGGTTACTACGTATTAACCAAATTCCCCGACAACCGTCTTCCATACAGGGAGACGAACGTGACACTTGCCAGCACCAGCGCCATGACAATTGGTGAAATGCGCGAATTCGCAGGCTTCACGCCGTGCGAGCAGCGCTACATCAAGCGCAGCCTCGATATTGGTTTGGCGCGCTGTGATGCGTTTAAATTGTGGGGCATTAGCGAGGCGGAAAACACGTCAATCCGCCGCCAATATGTCGCCTATCAAGATTTGAAATCCCTGCGCAATCTTGTCCCGCAAGCGGGCACAATCGCAGAGATTGAACGCTTTATCGGCAAGCTTGTGCGCATGGCGGCGTATGATCTTGAGCAAGAGAAGCTGTCGAGTTTTTCAGCATTTCGGTTCTTATATGAACGCCTGCTAGATGCTGAGGCGCGGCCCTATCTGCCAGCGGCTTTCTGCGCGGCGGCGGCATTGCCGATGATCCGGCCTGAACAACGCAAGACTTTGCTCCAAAGCCTCAGCGAAGCAGCCGCAACTGCGCCGGGTTGGTCGAGCCGCAGCCCGAATTTTTATCCGCAATATGTCGAGGATGTTGAGGCGGCTTAGTTCGCTCCAAAAACACTTCTTGAATGCCCGGTGATGACCTCGGCTTCGCTGTAAATCTCAATAATTGAGGACATCGATAAAGGTTCATCGGTTGCAAACATGATGAAACGTGTGCCGGTTTCACCTTCGACCGCACTTGCGAAACCATCTCGCTGGCACGAGCTGACTTCTTTGTGGGTGATATCGACTGTTGCCGTGTCGGTGTGCCCGCGCACAGATTGAACTATGCGAAGCCTCTTGCCTGGCCGCGTAACAACCATTCCCCGATCGCGGTAACGAAATTCAACCCGGTCCACGTCGCCGATTGACTCGACCAAAAATATACGGGGCGTCGAATCCCAAAGCGCAACTTCATAGCCATGATCGAAACCAGCTGTTCTTGCCGCTTGAAGCTCCGTAAGGCGCCGCAACGCATCTGTTCTTGCCTCAACGCGTCGTTCGAATTCTTCCGACGTTTCCCCCTGCTCCTGCATTAACGGTGGGTAAGGTGTAACCGGCGGGCACGCCATGGTTGGGCAGGCCGATCCGAGCAAAAGGGCGATTGCCGTCGCTGGTTTGCTTAGGTCAAAAACGAAGGTCACCCCCGATAAAGCCCGCCAATTTGATCCTGATACCGGTCGCGGATTTTATGCCGCCGGATCTTCATGCTCGGCGTCATTTCTTCGTTCTCAATCGAAAACGCTTCGTCAGCAAACGCAAATTGACGCACCTTTTCGGTCACAGACAGGTCTTTATTGACCCGGTCCAGCGCGCCGCGAACGGCATTTTTGAAGGCGGGCAGGTCTTGCAGCGCTTTCATGTCGAACTTTTCATCATTCGCGCGCGCCCATTCGAGCGCCCATTCCGCATCCGGCACGATCAGACCGACTACATATGGGCGCTTGTCACCGCTCACCATGGCTTGGGCAATTTCGGGTTGCAGGGTCAGCATCCCTTCGATCTTTTGCGGGGCAACATTGTCGCCCTTGTCGTTGACGATCATGTCTTTCTTGCGGTCGGTGATCACGATCCGGCCCTTGCTATCCAGATGACCGATATCGCCAGTATGCAGCCAGCCATCGATAATCGTGCGCGCGGTTTCGGCGTCGTTTTGCCAATAACCATCCATCACCAATTCGCCCCGGCACAGGATTTCGCCATCTTCGGCGATTTTGACCTCAACGCCGCGCATGGGCGGGCCGACAGTGTCCATCTTCAGACCGGCCGCGGGGCGGTTGCAGCTCATGATCGGGCCACTTTCGGTCTGGCCATACCCTTGCAGCATGGTGAGGCCCATCGCGTCGAAGAAATTGCCGACCTCTGGGTTGAGCGGCGCACCGCCGGAAACCATCGCTTTGATCCGGCCACCAAATTTTGCGCGAATTTTGGGGCGCAGGGTTTTTTCAACCAGCAAATCAAGCGGGCGGTCGCGTTTGCGTTTCTTGCCTTCTTTGGATTTTTCGCTGATTTTCAGCGCGTTATCCATCATGAAATTGGCAATGCGGCCCTGTTTCTCAATCTGTTTGATGATCCGGGTGCGTAGAACTTCGAATAGGCGTGGGACCACAACCATGATCGTGGGCTGCACTTCTTCGATATTGGAGGCGAGCTTTTCGAGCCCTTCGGAATAGTAAATCTCACCCGACAGCCCGATCGGCAGATATTGTCCGGCAGTGTGTTCATAGGCGTGGCTGAGCGGGAGGAAGGACAAAAACCGTTCATCATTGACGCCGAAATCGTCGATTACGATGTCCGCTGCGCCGGCAATATTGCACAGGATCGCGCCGTGATGTTGTTTCACCCCGCGCGGTGCGCCGCCGGTGCCGCTGGTGTAGATCAAGCAGGCGGTGTCGCCGCGATTGATCCCCTCCGCCCGCGCCTTAACAGCGATCCGCGCGGCGGCGGCATCGCCTGCGATCAAATCGGTCCAATTGTGATATTCAAAGCTGCTCGCTTGTTTCCGGTGAAGGTCTTCGATGCCGATCACGTGGTCGGCGATGCCGGTCTGCCCAATTGCTCCAACGACGGGCCCCAGCAATTTCTCGTTGGATACGAACACCGCGCGCGCACCAGAATTGTCGAGAATATGCGCGTGGTCGCGTTCTGTGTTCGTGACGTAGGTTGGTACAGAAACGCATCCCGCTGCCATGATCGCCAAATCCGCGATGCACCATTCGGGCCGGTTTTCTGAAACCAATGCGACTCGGTCACCGTCGCAAAGCCCGATTTTCCGCAAATTTTCCGCAAGTAAGCAAACTTGGTCTGCGACTTCGCTCCAGCTTTGGGTGCGCCATTCGCCATCTTGTTTGCGCCCAAGGAAAGGCGCGTCGCCTTTTTCCTCGGCCCGTTTCAGAAACAGATCGACGAGATTGCGTGCGCTATCGACGTCCTGAAGGATCGGATCGTCGGCTGGATTGACTACGGGCGGTATGTTGGAGGCGTGCACGGACAAAAATTCCTCTTCCCGCTCAATATGGGGCTGTTTTCAGCCTCCGGCGAGCTAACATTTGGTTGCGATTATCGGCAAATTAAGCGTTCAAAGCCGTAGCGGCAAGCGCTTGTGTCGCTAAGCAAGCTGTGACTTGGGCGCCAGCGCATTGATATTGCGAAGGCTCATTCATATCCGAGCATGTCGGCGACGCGCGGATCGCCTGCCGATTCCCAGCCATTTTCGGTTCGCAGCAAAGCATTTGCCTTCCCGCGAGGGGAAAGCAGCCGGATTTGGCCATGACCCAGCGCTTGCAATTCGTCGGTCATATCGGCGATCACGCTGCCTTCTTCAGTGATAACAGTCGGACCAAACGCCATGATCAATGGCAGACCGAGAGCCTCCTGCGCGCTCATGCCGAAATCAATCACGCCAATGATGGAGCGCGCGACTTGTACAGGGATCGTTGGACCGCCTGCTGCGCCGATCACCAACACAACCTCGCCGTCTTCGTCGAACACAATCGTCGGAGCCATTGAGGAACGGGGGCGCTTACCCCCTTCTACGCGGTTCGCGACGGGCACACCGTCAATGTCGGGCGAGGAGCTGAAGTCGGTCAGTTCATTGTTGAGGTAAAATCCGCCAAAATGCAGGCCTGAACCAAATGCCCCTTCAATGGTGGAGGTGTAGCTGATCGCATTGCCTTGTGCATCAACGACAGAGAAATGCGTGGTGCCGTTTTCTGGCGGCTCATCACCATCGGCGCGGGCGAGCGGCGCGCCTGGAGGAGTGCCTGCTTCGACAATATCGAGAGCGGAAGCCGGATTGATGAGCGCGCTGCGGGAGGCAACATAGGCCGGATCGACCAGACCAGCGACGGGCACTTCAACAAAGTCTGCATCGCCGATGTAAAGTTCCCGGTCGGCATAGGCGATCCGCTGAGATTCTAAGAAAAGGTGCCAGAATTCTGGGCTTTGCGGGCCAAGTGCGGCGATATCAAACCGCTCCAACTGCCCCAGCATTTGTGCGACGGCGACACCGCCGGAACTGGGCGGACCCATGCCGCAAATCGTGTAAGTGCGATAAGGTGCGCAAACGGCGCCGCGTTCTTTGGCCGTATAGCCGTGAATATCGCCGGCCGTCATCCGGCCATCTTGCGGAGTGGCCTGCGCCACATAGGCAGCAAGCGCATCTGCGTTTGCATCATACATCGCCGCCGGACCGTCATTTGCGATCCGTTCGAGAGTATTTGCCAGTTCCGGTATTGTGATGCGCGTGCCGACGGGTTTTGGCTCTCCATCGGCGGTGTAAAAAATGGCGCGCGCCGCTTCGGTGTGCCCGCCGCGTTCGGACCGACTGGACAGCGATCCGTTCAACCGGCGGTTCATCAAAAACCCATCGCGGGCCAGCGCGATTGCCGGTTCAAATAAGTCCGCCCAAGGCAGCTTGCCGTGTTGCTCATGCGCCTGCGCCGCGAGCGCGATATTGCCCGGAACGCCGACGCTCAGACCAGAGATAACCCGCGCCTCATATTCAAGCCGCTCTCCGTCGGTATCAAGAAAACGCCTACCGGTTGCCGCAGCAGGAGCGATTTCGCGTCCGTCAAATGTTGTTACGCCATTGTCGCCGGCGTGGATCATGAATCCGCCGCCGCCAATGCCGGAACTTTGCGGTTCAACCACGGTCAGCGCGAGCATGACTGCAATCGCCGCGTCGGTTGCGGAGCCGCCCTTTGCCAATATCGCCTCACCCGCCGCGGCCGCACGCGGATCAGCAGCGCTGACGGCGCCCTCAGGCTCGCTCTGCGTGGTTTGCGCCGCGCTGGCGACCGGTGCGGAATAATCTGCGCAGCCGCTGAGCAGCAACGCAATGGGCGATAAAAGTGCGAAGGTTCTAAGCATGGCGAATATCGCTATTCGCTTCCCACCGCCTCTGCAATGTTTGCGAAGCCATCGCGCTTCATTAATCGCGCTAGCCCGGCGGCGATCTGCGCGCCAAGGCCCGGCCCGTGATAGACCATTGCGGAATAAAGTTGGATCAGGCTCGCGCCAGCTTGGATGCGTTCCCATGCATGATCGGCGGACGCAATGCCGCCCACGCCGACCAAAGGAATCGCGCCGCCGGTTGCCTTGCGGAAATCTCGAATGCGTTGAAGCGCCAGTTCACGCAAAGGCGCACCAGAAAGTCCGCCGGTTTCACCCGCATGGTGAGAACGAAGGTCAGGGCGGGAAATGGTGGTGTTGGAAACGATGAGTGCACCGAGCCCTTTATCCAAGGCAATGCGCGCAATCGCATCGATATCGGCGGGCTCTAGGTCCGGCGCGACCTTCAGGAAGATCGGCGGCAGAGATTGAGTAGCCGCTGCGCCTCTTGCTTCGATCACTGCGTCGATCAATTCCGTAAGCGCGCCTTCATCTTGCAATGCGCGCAGGCCCGGCGTGTTGGGGCTGGAAATATTCACCGCGAGATAACTGGCCAAAGGCGTCATCAGCCGGGCCATCTGCGCATAATCGGCGATTCGGTCCGGCGAATCTTTATTCGCGCCAATATTGATGCCGACAATGCCCGGCCTGTTACCGCGCGCCTCTAAGCGGGTCAGCGCCGCCTGTGCGCCCGAATTGTTGAAACCCATCCGGTTGATGACGGCTTTATCTTCCACCAACCGGAACAGGCGCGGCTTGGGATTGCCAGACTGGGGCAGGGGGGTGATCGATCCGACTTCTGTGGAGCCAAACCCGAGGCCCAATAGAGCGTCGGGAACTTCGGCATCCTTGTCGAAGCCCGCGGCGACACCCACTGGGTTTGGGAAATTAAGCCCTGCGACCTCTATCGCGAGCTTACCCGGCCGCGACGCTGAGGATCGCGCGCCCTTGCTCGGCAGCGCCTTGAGCGCAGAAATGGCCATCCGGTGGCCGGTTTCCGAATCGAGTGCAAAGATTGCTGGGCGGGCAATTTTGAACAATTTGGGGTCGAAGAGGCTTGGGCGGAATGTCATTGTCGCTGCCTAAGCCAAAATTTTGCGCGGCTGTCGAGAGGTCAAAGCCTCCAAACGCACGGTATTGAGCCGAATTTTCAGCGCAACAGATGCGAAAACCAGCTTGTCGTTTGCATACAATTGTTTCTGCGGACCCCCGTCTAGACACTTCTTGCGACCCGAAGGGCTCGGAGCAGCGATGCGAAGAGTTCCTCAACTCAAATGGGCGGTTCCCTTGCGGAGCCGCCCTTTTTTTGTGTCAAAACAAATTGAAAGCCATTACACGCTGGGCAACGGGGCGTATTCGATGGTTGATTTCCAAGACTCGATTAGAGCCGAAAACGGCATGGAAACAGACGAGTTGGGCTTTGAGCTTACTGAAAGCTCGCTCATCAATGTCGACTATATCGCGCCGCCCGCCGCGATCAGCGATTACGTCACCACACTGTATCATTTCCGCTGTGATGAGCGGAAGATTCGCGATGTTCAGCCCTCATCCGTGGGGCATCTTGCGCTGTTCCCGTTTGGCAAAGGGGAAATGCATTTCCGCGCTGGTCATAAAGATCCAAACTACGAAGTCGCCGTGATGACGCCGCTTTCGACGGCGAATCCGATCATCGTCGATGGCCCTTTTCATGTTGTCGGAGCCGCCCTTACGCCGCTGGGCTGGGCGTCCTTGACCGGCCTTCATGCTGGTGAGCACCGGGACCGGTTGCGCCCCGCAAGCGAGGTTTTGGGCGAAGATGTTGCTGTGATTGGTGACGCTCTGAATGCGCATTACCGCGCGGGAACGAAGACCGGGCGTGAATGCGCTTTGGCGCTCAGCGAATATATTGGCGGCAAGGTAAAGCCGATCAATTCGCGCCATGCGGATCTGATCAAAGTCGTAAATACATGGCTTGGGTCATCGCTTAGCCCTGATCTTGCCGATTTGCTCCACCGGGCGGCCTATTCCGAACGTCAGGTTCAACGCCTGACAGAACGGTATTTCGGCCTTTCACCGCAAGCCTTGGCGCGCAAATACCGGGCCTTGAGGGCGGCTGCCTTGCTGTCTTTCCCGCAATTGACCCCAGAATTTGAGGCGGAACTGGGCGATGCGTTCTTTGATCAATCGCATATGATCCGCGAGATCAACCGGTTCGTCGGCCGCACACCAGCGCGGTTGCGCGATTTGGACAGCCCCTATCTTTCAGAGATGATTGCGCCGAAGAATTTGCGCGAATTGGGCTCTTAGCGCCCGCTTAGCCGGCACTAACCGTGCTGCACACCGTTTGAAGATCAAGAGCAAGTCATATTGAGGACCACCATGCGACGCATTTCGGCACCCCACTTTAGCCTGATTTCCGCCTCCATTGCCGCATTGGCCCTAACGGGTTGTACGGCCATGTCGCAGGCCCCGATTGTGAGCGCCGCGCCGCCAGAGGCCGCTCCTCCCGCCGCACCGGCACAGACGGCGGTTTCGCTGGCTGAGATGTTCGAAGCCTATGACCGCGCCAACTTGGATATGTCCCCGATTAGCAAATCATATCGCGGCATTCGTGACGCGGATTATGGGCGCTGGGATGAGGTGTCTGACGCAGCAGACGAAGCGCAATTTTCCCTGATGCAAGACACGGTCGCCGCTATGCGAGCGGATTACGATCTCGCCGCACTGCCGGATCAAGATGCGCTGTCTTACCGCCTGTTTGAATTGCTGGCAGAGCGCCGGGCGTCGCTTTATCCGTTCCGCGAATATGGGTTTTTGTTCGACCACCGGCGCGGTGCGCACACCAATATTCCGGCATTCCTGATTAACATTCACCGGGTCAGCTCGCTGACCGACGCAGAGGCGTATGTTTCGCGGATTGAGGGGATTGGCCCGCAGCTCGACGCCTTGACCGCCGAAGCGCGCGAGCGTGCCGATGCTGGCGTGATGCCGCCCGATTGGGTTTATCCCTATGTGATCGCCGATCTCGAAGCGCTGATCGCAGCGGGCGATGACAATGCGATATTGAACGACTTTGACGCAAAACTTGCGCCGCTCACGCCCGATTTGCCGGATGGGACAGAGGCAGAGGCCAGCGCGATCATTTATCTGTCAGAAATGGCGAAAGAGGCTTGGAACACTTCGGCATTGCCGGGTTATCAAAGGCTGCTGGCCGAAATGCGCCGCCAACAGGCGATTGCGCCGACTGACGATGGCATCTGGCGGTTGCCTCAGGGTGAGCAATATTACGCAGCATTGCTCGCGAGCTACACCACAACGAACCTATCCGCCGATGAAATTCACAATATCGGCCTGCGCGAAGTGGAGCGGATCCACGGCGAAATGCGCGCCATCATGGATCAAGTGGGTTTTGAGGGCAGTTTGCAGGACTTCTTTGAATTCACCCGCACGGATGATCAATTCTTCTACACCAGCCGCGAGGAATATGTCGCCGATGCACAGGCCGCGATTGATCGGCTGGCGACGCGGATGCCTGAATTCTTTGGCGTGCTGCCAACCGATCCGCTGACGATCAAGCCGGTTGAGGCATTCCGCGAACGCAGCGCGGGCAAAGCGTTCTATCAACGCCCTGCCCCCGATGGTTCGCGCCCCGGCACCTATTATGTGAACCTCTATAACCTGCGCGACATGTCGAAAAATGAGCTGGAGGCGCTCGCCTATCATGAGGGGCTTCCCGGCCACCATCTTCAACTCTCGATCCAAACACAGTTGGGCGGTTTGCCAGCATTCCGGCGGTTTGGCGGCGTAACGGCCTATTCGGAAGGCTGGGGATTGTATTCAGAAGAGCTCGGCAAAGACATGGGCTTCTACACCGATCCTTACTCCGATTTCGGGCGACTTGGCATGGAATTGTGGCGCGCCTGCCGATTGGTGGTCGATACCGGTATCCATTCCAAACGCTGGACCCGCGAAGAGGCCATCGAATACCTCGCCGTCAACACACCCAACCCCCAAGGCGATATCGTCAAAGCGATTGAGCGCTACATAACCACGCCGGGCCAAGCGACCGCCTATATGATCGGCAAGCTCAAGATCATGGAATTGCGCGAGATAGCCCGCAGCGAATTGGGTGATGATTTTGACATTCGCGGATTTCACGACGCGATCCTGACCAGTGGCCCGGTCCCGTTGTCGATCATGGAAGAAAACGTGTTGCAATGGGTGGAGACGCAGCGTTCGCGTTGAACCGTTCCGTGTGAATAGACCAAACGCTTTGCATGTCGCTGTGATACAAGGCGTTATGACCCGAGGCCGATATCTGCAAACTCAAGTGCCGACCACAATCGGCGCGGCAGAGCCTGTCGCAGAGGCGCTGGGGACGGCAAGGCAAGCGGGTCGCACTTGGCTTGCTATGCCGTCCCACTGTTTTCTGGCGCCGCAATCCTTGGCCCGGCGATTTGTGGGAACGCGGGAATGATCGCGACTCCCGGCTTTGACGCCAGCACCGATCAGTTTCGCCTGACCTATTTTGATCCCCCGGCCGGTCTCGAAAGATACGTCCTCGCCCTGTTTCATTTTGAATGGGACGCGGCCGAGATCAGCGATCGGCATCCCGGCGCGCTGGGCCAATTGTTTCTAACACCGCGCGGCACAGGTTCGATTGAACTCGCGGGCCGGGCGCACCCGTTAGAGGGCGAAGCGCAGATGTTCAGCGGTTTCGAAACCGCGTCCCTGATGAAAGTAAGCGGCCCGTGGCATTCTTTTGGGGCCTCGCTGTCCCCCTTGGGTTGGGCGGCTTTGTCCGGTGTGCCCGCCAACGCGCATCTCAATCGGCTCGCCCCTGCGCAAGAATTCTTGGGCGCGGATATCGATCAATTCGCAGGCGCGCTGAATGAACAATATCGGCAAGGCGACGTTTCTGGCGAGGCGGCATGCCGTGCGCTGGGGGAATGGATTGCACCGCGGCTTCAGCCAATCCCGCCAGATCATGACGCGCTTGTTGAACTGACGCTGGCTTGGCTAGGCAGCTCGCTCCATCCTGACGTTGAGACGCTGTTTACACGGCTCGATTATTCGCGCCGACAATCAGAGCGGCTGGTGTCACGTTATTTCGGTTATACGCCTGCGGCCTTGGCCCGAAAATTGCGTGCGGTCCGGGCTGCTAATTTGCTCGCGCAGCCGCAATTGACCGATGAGGGTGAGGCCGAAATTGCGGCGGCGTTTTACGATCAACCCCACATGATTCGCGAGATTCGCCACTATTGCGGCTACACGCCAGCGCGGCTTGGCGGGGCGGATGAACCGCTGTTTCAAACGATGTTGCGGATGAAAAACCTCGACAGGCTAAAGCACTTCCGCAGCATTGGCGCGCCGGAATAGGCATTCGCTAAAAAGGTTCCGCTTGAAATCGGATCAAATGGCGCGTATTTGAAATACGACTGATTTAGTCCGATTTAAGAATCGTTCTCAATAACTTAGGTTTCCCCGCCGCTATGCGTCTTTCCAACCTTGCTGATTACGCCGTCATCACGATGGTTCAGGCCGCCGCGCATTGCGGCGATGGGCGGGTGAGCGCGGCGGAATTGGCGCGTGAAACGGGCCTGCCAGTGCCGACGGTTCAACGGCTTGTATCAAAGCTTACCGGCGCAGGATTGCTGCGTTCGGTGCGCGGCGCGGGCGGCGGATTGCAACTTGGCCGACCAGCGGCAGCCATCACGGTTGCCGATATTGTCGAGGCGGTGGAGGGGCCAATTGCGCTCACCGCTTGCCTGGATGAAGGGGCCTGCGATCACGAAGCCAATTGTTCGATGAAGCCGCATTGGCCGATCATCAATGAAAAATTACGCGGCGCTCTCGCCGAAATCACCCTCGATTATTTGCGCCATTCATCCGGCGCATCCCATTCTATTCCAGCCAAAGAGCATGCGGCATGACCGATAATCTCGACCTCCAAACTCCAGAAATGGATCAAGACGCAAAGGATGCCGCTGCATCTGCTGCGGAATATGAGCATGGCTGGTCATCCGACATTGAAACCGAATTTGCGGAGAAAGGCCTGAACGAAGACACTGTTCGGTTTATCTCTGGCAAAAAGGGCGAACCGGAATGGATGCTCGATTGGCGGCTAAAGGCGTTTCGCCTGTGGCAAGAAATGGAAGAGCCGGATTGGGCAAAGGTTGGCTATCCAAAGATCGACTACCAAGACGCCTATTATTACGCCGCGCCGACTAAGAAGATCGAGCTGGACTCGCTCGATGATCTCGATCCAGAGATTAAGCGCGTTTACGACAAGCTCGGCATTCCGCTGGGAGAGCAAGAAGTGCTCGCCGGGGTAAAGGGCGCAAAGAAGGTCGCGGTGGATGCCGTGTTCGACAGTGTCAGCGTGGCGACCTCTTTTCGCGACGAGTTGATGCGGGCAGGCGTGATCTTCCGCTCGATCTCCGAAGCAATCAAAGAATATCCTGAGCTCGTCAAAAAATGGCTGGGCCGGGTTGTGCCGACACGCGACAATTACTTCGCTTGCCTCAACGCTGCCGTCTTTTCCGATGGGACGTTTGTTTACATACCGGAGGGCGTGCGCTGCCCGATGGAGCTTTCCACCTATTTCCGCATCAATGCAGAGAATACCGGGCAGTTTGAGCGCACGCTGATCATCGCGGAAAAGGGCGCTTATGTGTCCTATCTAGAGGGCTGCACCGCGCCGATGCGCGATGAAAATCAGCTTCACGCCGCGGTCGTAGAATTGGTCGCGATGGAAGATGCAGAGATCAAATATTCGACCGTCCAAAACTGGTATCCCGGCAATTCCGAAGGCGTGGGCGGCATCTACAATTTCGTGACGAAGCGCGGGCTGTGCCAAGGCGACCGGTCGAAAATCAGCTGGACGCAGGTGGAAACCGGCTCCGCAGTGACGTGGAAATACCCGTCTTGCGTGCTGAACGGCGAAGACAGCGTCGGCGAGTTTTATTCCGTCGCGGTCACCAACAATTTCCAGCAAGCCGATACCGGCACGAAAATGATCCACAACGGACGCGGAACGCGCTCCACGATCATCTCAAAGGGCATCAGCGCCGGTAATTCGAACAACACCTATCGCGGCATGGTCCGCGTCGGCCCGAAAGCCGAAGGCGTGCGGAATTTCACGCAATGCGACAGCCTGCTGCTCGGCAACAAAAGCGGGGCGCACACCGTGCCCTATATCGAGGTGAAGAACCCCGGCGCTCAAATCGAGCATGAGGCCACCACGTCGAAGATCAGCGATGATCAGATGTTTTACGCGCAGCAACGCGGGCTAGACGAAGAAGAGGCCGTGGCGCTGATCGTCAATGGCTTTGCCAAGGATGTGCTGAAAGAGCTGCCGATGGAATTTGCGGTTGAAGCGCAGAAGCTGCTGGCGATTTCGCTTGAGGGGAGTGTGGGGTGATTTTCGCACTGTCACTTTCCGCGATTGCTCTTCAAGCAACTTCGCTCTCGGCAACAGATCGGTGTGCTGAATCTTTTGTGCCTGAGGAGTGCAGGTTTGCGTTGCGGAGTTCCGAGGTAGCCAGACAAGCAATGGTGTTTTGTGCTGAGAACCCAGAACGCGGATTTGAATCGCGTATTCCACTACCTTCCGAACGCGAGCGCAGGGTTGCCTGCCGCGATCTAATAAGAGCATGCCACGAAGCTGCGGACGCCTTCTGGTTCCGATATTTTCAGCGCGAAGAGCTTACAAGAAGAAGTAGAGACCTGATTGAGCAGAGAGTGCTTTCAAGACGCGATGGCAATTGCCGTTTGCCAGAGTATCCAAAAATATGACCAACCGCAAAACCCTAAACCTCCGCGCGCCGTCGGATGAAAAGATCGACCCCGAAACCCTCAATAAAAAGGGTCGCGGGTGGAAGATTTCGGACAAGCGCCTCGACGAGCTGCATGACCGTGCGCGTGAGATGAAGCGCTTTGCTTCGCCCGCTAACAAGGCGCTGTCTGAGAAATTCGCGAGCGCCAATTTGGGCCGTTACACGTTCAAACGATTTGCCGTCGTCGGCAGCGCGATTGTGGACTTCAACTGCCACAATCTCGGCATGGCGATCATGATCGAAGAAGATGACGCGAACGAAGCGCTGGATAAGCGCCGCGACAAAAGCCTGGAAGCGGTCGGCATCCGGGTGATGCGGATCAAGGCGGCGCATATCCTAGAGGATATGGACGCGGTGCTGGAACGGATCACGCTCGGCATGAGAATGCGGATCGACGATAAAAACAAAAGACGAAGCGAAAATCGCTCACCCTACAAACCATCAGGCGCAAACAGACGGGACACAGCCGAATGACCAGCCTCACACTTGTTCTTGCAAACACTCTGGCCCCGATGATCGCGCTTCAGGGCGTCGGTCAGGCGCCAACAGCTGTCGTAAATGATGCACCAGAGACGTGGACGCTCGAATATCCACGCGTGATCCAACCTTTCATTTCGGACTATCGCCGCTGCCTGACTAGCCAAATGCGCTGGGTCACGGGCGAGGCTAATTTTGAAGAACAACACCGGTCGGACCTCCCGCGCTGCATCGAAGAGCGCGAGGCCGCACAAGAAAGTTCCAACGCGGCGGTTGCTGGGCGCGGTGAATATGCCGATTACACGCCGGCGGATATGGTCGAAGTGTTTGACCATATTGGCCGCATCCATATTGCGCGCGGCGCGGATCTGGATGGTCAGTTCACCTATTTGATGACCAGATCGGAGGCGGCGCGCCAAGATTACGACGCCGAACGGCCACCAGGTCTCGTGCTGGAATTGCATGATGCGTCGGTTGTGAAAGCCAGAACAGACGCCACCGCAGCCGCAGCAGAAGCGGCTTACGAAGAGCGCGAAGAAGAGCGTACCGGCCAACCCACGGAGGCACGCAGTGCTCAAAATTGAAAACCTTCACGCCGAGATTGACGGTAAAGCGATCCTCAAAGGTCTGACCCTCGAGATTGCTGCGGGCGAAATCCATGCGATCATGGGGCCGAATGGCGCGGGCAAATCGACGCTGGCTAATGTGCTGGGCGGAAAGCCCGGCTATGATGTCACCGCAGGGACAGTGATGTTCAAAGGCGCGGATCTGTTCGACCTGGATCCGCATGAACGCGCTGCGACCGGCTTGTTTCTTGGCTTTCAATACCCCGTCGAAATTCCCGGCGTCTCCAACGTCCAATTCCTGCGCGAAGCGGCCAATTCGCAGCGTAAATATCGCGGCGAAGAACCGCTTTCCGGCGGTGAGTTCCTAAAGCTCGCCAAAGAAAAAGCGGGTCTGTTGAAGCTCGATATGGAAATGCTGAAACGGCAAGTGAATGTCGGCTTTTCCGGCGGCGAGAAAAAGCGCGCCGAAATGGTCCAGATGGGCATTCTTGATCCTGCTTTTGCGGTATTGGACGAAACCGATAGCGGCCTCGACATTGATGCGCTGCGCGTGGTGGGTGACGGGATCAATGCGATCATGCGCGCGCCCGATAAGGGCGTATTGCTTATCACGCACTATCAGCGGCTGCTCGACGTGGTGAAGCCGGACCGGGTGAGTGTGCTGGCAGGTGGCCGGATCGTGCAAACGGGCGGTCCGGAATTGGCTCTGCGGCTAGAGGCTGAAGGGTATGATGCGGTCATGGCCGATGCCTGAAGCGGCAATTCTTCCGACACGCCGTGATGAGGCATGGCGCTATGCCGACATTGATGCGCTTGCGCGGATCGGGGCGGATGCTCTGGATCAGTGGAAAGACATCAGTGTCGCTGATGGCGAAACATGGCGGCACACAATGGTTGTCGGTAGTGATCAGCCTGAGCTGCACCGCATCCGATTGACCTTGGGCGCAGGCGCGCGAGCGGAATTGTTCGTCACCAATGCGGGCGGCGATTACACCCGTGTCGAAGCCGAAGTGACGTTGGGCGATGGCGCGCATTTTGAATTTGGCGGCGTGACGATTGGCGGCGGCGATGCCGTGCGTGAATTTGTGACCACCACGGTCCACGCGGCACCCAATGCAACCAGCAATCAAACCGTGCGCAGCGTCCATTGGGGCACAGCGACCGGCAATTTCCTGGGCGAAATCAAAGTCGCGCGGGACGCACAGAAAACGGATGCCGCGCAGAGCTTCAAAGGCTTACTGCTCGAAGCAGGCGCGAGCGCCAATGCTGTGCCGCAGCTTGAAATCTTCGCAGATGACGTGAAATGCGCCCATGGCGCGACGGTCGGCCAATTGGATGAGGCCGCCCGTTTTTATATGGCCGCAAGAGGTCTCTCGCCGGACACAGCACGCAAATTACTGGTGCAGGCGTTCCTTGGCGATGCGTTTGTCGAATTGGATGACGAAAAGGTACATGAGCAGCTGCTCGGCGCGGCTTTGGCGGCTCTGGAGGGGGCGTCATTGTGAACGCTCCCGCTCATATCGACCGCGATCTGCGCGCTGATTTTCCGGGCCTGACGACCGGCGATGGCGCGGCGTGGCATTATCTCGATACGGCGGCGACTTCGCAGAAACCGCGCATGGTGATCGACGCAATGGCCCGCGCGATGGGAGAGGATTACGCCACGGTTCACCGCGGGGTGTATTCCCGTTCCGCCAATATGACGCTGGCCTATGAGGCAGCGCGGCGGCAAATCGCGACATTTGTCGGCGGGCAAGAAAATGAGATCGTCTTCACGCGCGGTGCGACAGAGGCGATCAATCTGGTTGCCAACAGTTGGGGCCGAGCGAACCTGAAAGCGGGCGACCGCATCATGCTGTCGCAGTTGGAGCATCACTCCAACATCGTCCCGTGGCAAATGATCGCAGAAGTGACCGGCGCGGTGATCGATGTCGCGCCCCTGACCAGCGATCATCAGATCGACCTTGATGCCGCTGAAGCCATGTTAACGGACCGGCACAAATTCGTCGCGTTCGCGCATGTTTCGAATGTTTTGGGCAGCGTGCTTGATGCGCCGCGCGCCGCAGAAATGGCGCATAAGGTAGGCGCAAAGCTCTTGCTTGATGGCTGTCAGGCTGTGCCGCATATGCCGGTCGATGTGTCCGCGCTGGGCTGTGATTTCTATGTGTTTAGCGCGCATAAGCTTTACGGCCCCACGGGCATCGGTGCCTTGTGGGCGCCGCATGCTCTGCTCGAATCCATGCCACCTTGGGAAGGCGGCGGCGCGATGATCGACCGTGTGACCTTCGCGAAGACCACATATAATTCTGCGCCGCAACGCTTCGAAGCGGGCACACCAGCGATCACAGAAGCCATCGCTTTTGCTGCTGCTGCGAAATATGTGGCGGATGTCGGATTGGCCGCGATGCATGAAGCGGAGGCGGCGCTGGTCACTCGCCTACGCCGCGAGCTTACTCGCATGAACGATGTGACGGTGTTTGGGCCAGAGAACAGCGCCGGGATCGTCAGTTTTGCGATTGATGGCATTCATCCGCACGATCTCGGCACGATCCTCGACGAATCAAATGTCGCAATCCGCGCTGGGCATCATTGTGCGCAGCCTTTGATGGACTATCTCGGAGTCCCGGCGACCGCGCGCGCCAGTTTTGGGCTGTATTCGTCGCAAGACGATGTCGACGCGTTGCTTGAGGGTATCACCCGCACGCGCCGAATTTTTGGAAAGGCATAAGGCTATGAATAAGCCCAACGAAGAACGCGAATTCGTGGCCGCACCAGCGCCCAATGACGATGTGATCGCTGCAAAGCCGCCGCGTGCGCGGGTTTCGGACGTGGTTGATGAGGATGAAATCGCCGCGCCGGTTAAACGCGAACGCGATTATCTCGACGGTTTCCTTCACCAAAAACCCGCCGAAGGGCCGGTTGGCGGCGCAGGCAGCGATCTGCAAACTGCGGTCGTGGATGCGCTCAAGGAAATTTTCGATCCCGAAATCCCAGTCAATATCTACGATCTTGGCCTGATTTACGGCGTTGAAGTTGACGATGAGTGTGACGCGACCATCACGATGACGCTGACAACCCCGCATTGCCCGGTCGCCGAAACCATGCCGGGCGAGGTTGAGCTGCGCGCTTCTTCTGTTCCCGGTATTCGCGATGCAGAGGTTGATCTGGTTTGGGACCCGCCGTGGAGCCCAGAGAAAATGACCGACGAAGCGCGGCTTGAATTGGGGATGCTGTGATGGATACCGAGACAAAAACCCGCAAACTGCCTGCTGCTGTGACCCTCACGAGCGGCGCGGAAGCCCGCGTTGCGGACCTCATGAGCAAAGCGCCTGAAGATGCAATTGGGGTCAAATTGTCGACCCCGCGTCGCGGTTGCTCCGGTCTTGCTTATTCGGTCGACTACGTCACCGAAGAGGCCAAGTTCGACGAGAAAATCGAAACCCCTGGCGGCGTTTTCTACATTGACGGGGCAAGCGTGCTGTATCTGGTTGGGTCGATCATGGACTGGAAAGAAGACGACTTCACAGCCGGTTTCACCTTCGAAAACCCTAACGCCAAAGGGGCGTGCGGGTGCGGCGAAAGCTTCATGGTCTAACCCGGAAAAAGGGGACGGTTTAGCCTTCCTCGATAATCCGGGCGAGCAGGCGGCGTTCCAATTCATCAACCTCGCCGTCGGCCTCGATCATCGCGTCGAGCCATTCCTGCTCGTGATCGGTCACTTGTTCGCCTGCGGCGGCTTGTTCGGCAAAGCCGGGGGCAGCATCGCGCTTACCAAACACTTTGCCGAAATGGTTGCGGACATTTGGTGCTTCGCGGACCATTTGGCCAAAGAACCGCCCGACATTCGCTTTGTTGTCTTGCACGAAAGCTTGCAGTTCGAGCGCCCGCCCATGCTCAAGCTGAGCGTTTTGTAGCGCAAAACCTTTGAGATAATTGCTGACACCGTCGAGGAACAGATCGTCCCATTCCGGCGCGTTCTCATCGGCGATGGTGGCGTCTTTCAATCGGAACAGCATCTCTGCCTCAAACCGGCTTACGGCTGCTGGCCCGTGTCCGCCGCTGGCAAACACGACCCGGCGCAAGATGCGCGCTTCGGCGCTGCTGATATGGGTCGCGGACAGGTCACCGCCGTGGCGTGTTGGGCCGGTTCCGGTTCGCACTTCGCTTTCGATCTGAGCGACCACATAGTCTTTGAGGACGGTCGGAACATTCTCTGCGCGTTCAATAATGCGAACGATCGCTTCCAATTCCACGAAGCTTTCGACAACGCCATCATGATCGACTTGCGCGATCAGCCATTCGGATTCTGCGGCGTCGCATTGTAGGCGCGGCGGGGTCCCGTTCAGGACAAATTCGCCAATCGCCTCGACGAAGAAATCGCACCATTCGCTATCGCGTTCATCAAGCGAATTGTTGACGGCAAACAAAGCTTCCGCTTCGTCGCGGGTGATGATCCCATCGCCCCAGCCCTCGCGGCGAAGAGCCAGAACTTCTTGCGATGTTACTTGCCCGTCGGCAGCGGCGCGCTGCGCCAGCTCAGTGAAATGCGTGGTCATGTCGCGGTAAACCCCTTTGATTTACGCGAGGGCATAGCGCAAATGTGCTTAAGACCGCGTTACCACGCCTCTCTTTGCGGGGCGCGTATCGCTACGATCGCGCCTGGTTTTCGACTTCGGCGATGCAATAGGCGCGGTCCGCTGGTGCCCCGCCTTGACGCGCGCGCGCCTCCACATGGGTCGCGATGGGTTCGGCATTGGCCGAAAGCGGGTAGAGATAGATGTCTAGGACACAGGCATCCGACACATATTGGAGCTTTCGCGCGTCCCCTTCGGCTAGATCGATCCGAGCCTCTCCAAACCGCCGCGTGAGGGTGCCGGCGCGTTCCCCGATGACACTGTCTAAACCGCTGCCGCGCATGATCTGAGGCGCGCGGAATGCGGCGGCGGCGACCGGCGTAGAGGCAGTAGGCGCAGAAGCCACGCCGCCGCCGCTGGAGCAGCCCGCTGCGAAGAGCGCGATGCCGCCGATGGCAATCACTCTAAACATTCGCATTCCCCGAACTGCCATTTTCAAGTCCTATCGACCGGTGCGTCAGATGTGTCCCCGCCGCCGCACCCACGATAGGCGCAAGCAAATTGATGAACGGCACGACCATAAATCCCGCGACCACACAGCCGAGCATGATCCGCTGCGCACGGGGCACGGGATTGCCTGCGGTGTCCCCGCAGCAATGCCGCAACCAAGCCATATCAGTCAGCTCGCGCCCCAACAGCCACGCATTGACCGCCAGGAATATGACTGCCGCACCTACCCCGGTCACCAAAAGCAGGATCGCAACCGGCAAAGCCAGCAGATTGACCCCAATTGTGCGGCCTATGCCGCGCAGTGAATTGGCCAAATCCCGGCGGAACGGCAAAGGCTTCGCCTGCCTTGAACGCTCTGGGTAATGTTTCGCCTCAACCGCCGCGACGATTTCATCCGCGAAGAATTGCAGCACCGCTAGCGCGATCACGCGAAACAACAGCCATGCCGCCAGAATTGCGATCACCGCCGCCGTCGCCGCACTGGCAAATCCGCCGCCTGATAGGCCGGCGGCCTCAAAACTGGCCACCAACACGAAGTACAAACCCACGCCAAGCCCGGCGAAGACCAACAGTGTCACCAGCACCGACTTTACCAATACGCCGATCACCGCCCGGTCGGACAATTGGCCAAACGCTTTGGCAAGGGCATCGAATACGGCGTTCATGATTATGCGATGCGGTGCGGCTGCTTCCAAGTCAAACCGCGCGGCGCCGCTTTGCCATGCTTTTGCGCACCCATCTTAAACCTTGGCCTTGTCAGCGCATCCCGCTAGGCGCGGGCAACCGAAAAACTCATGCGAACAATAGGACACGTCCCCTTGCCCGATACAGCATCCAAAGCCCGTTATGACGTCATCGCCATCGGCAACGCCATCGTCGACATCATCGCATCATGCGAAGATCAGGACATCACCGATCTCGGCCTCAATCGCGGCGGCATGACCTTGCTCGATGCGGACGGTGCGGACCGGCTCTATGCGGGCATGGGTCCGGCGACGGAAACCTCAGGCGGATCGGCGGCCAACACGCTGGCGGGCCTTGCGGAACTGGGCGCGAAATGCGCTTTTATTGGGCAGGTTGCCAAGGATCAGTTTGGCGACGTGTTCGCGCATGACATCCGTTCGGTTGGCATCGATTTCGACACGCCGATGCGGGATCAAGAGCCGCCAACAGGACGCTGCCTCATCTTTGTGACGCCCGATGGCGAGCGGACGATGAACACATTCCTGGGCGCGGGCCAATATCTGCCTGCCGCTGCTTTGGACGAAGACCTGATTGCCAGCGCCTCTGTGCTCTATCTCGAAGGGTATTTGTGGGACCCAGAGGAACCACGCCGCGCGATGCGCCGCGCTATCGAGGTTGCGCGCGCCGCTGGCCGCAAAGTTGCCTTCACCGCCAGCGAAAGCTTCGTGATTGACCGCCACGGCGACGATTTCCGCGCCATGATCGACGGCGGGTTGATTGACATTCTGTTCGTCAATGAAAGCGAACTTGCGACCCTTACAGGCGAAGATGACTTCGACACCGGTTTCAAAGCCGTCGCAGCCAAAGTCCCCGTTCTGGTCGCGACATGCGGCGAAAACGGCGCCCATGCCAGTGCAGGCGGCGTGCGCGCACAGGTCAAAGCGCAAGCGGTTGCCAAAGTCGTCGACACAACCGGAGCAGGCGACCAATTCGCCGCCGGCTTCCTGTCCGGCCACGTCAAAGGCGAAGCGCTAGAGACCTGCCTAAAGCGCGGCGCGATCGCAGCAGCCGAGGTAATCTCCCATTACGGCCCGCGTCCCGGCACGGATATGCAGGCGTTAATGGCTGAAAAGCTGTGAGCGCCTGACACACCTGACACACTGTCTAGGGGTGAAAAAACCTTCGATTATTGGCGTGTGTTTTGATCGGTTTTTGCGATCAGAGCTGTTGCGTGCTGACAATGTGAAAGAGCAGGCTGCGCTATACGCTACGCTGCGGTGTGTAGGAAAATCATGGCGCGGGCACGTAATCCCTGCGCCGCAATGTGATCATATAATCCGCGACTTCGTCAACGTGATCGGGTTCAAGATCGAAATCCATCACTTCGGGATAATTGTGTGCATTAACGAGCCATGCGCGGATCGTTGCTTTGGTGACCCCGAGGCGATTGGCGATGGATTCAAAAGTGGGTGCGCGCGGATTGGGGGACTCGTAAGGCGACTCCACCCCGTGGCAGCCCCCGCAAGCGGCCTCAACAAAAGCAGAAGGCCCCGGTTGGGCCGCCAAATTGGAAGGCGCGTTTGACGTGGTCTGACAACCGGCCGTCACAGCGAGTGCGAACAAAACTGGGATTCGAGAGTGTTTGAGCGTCTCCATAGGCCTCTTGTCGCGCATAAAGATGCGTTCTGCATTGACCCAGATCAATTTTCGCAAACAGTTCACCCCCCCTCCCGCGCGACCTCTTTCCAGCCAATATCACGCCGGCAGAACCCGCTCTCGAAACGCACCGCATCGACCGCTTCGTAAGCAGTTCGCTGTGCCTCGGTCACATTCGCTCCGCTGGCGGTGACGTTCAGCACCCGCCCGCCATTGGCGATCAGGCCGCCATCTGCGCCTATCTTAGTCCCGGCATGAAAGACCTTCGCTGCGCCTTCTTCTGCTGTGCCCAGATCAATTGCGCCGCCTTTTTCCGGCGTGCTGGGATAGCCCTTCGCCGCCATCACCACGGTTAGGGCGGTTTCCTCGGCAAATTCGGCGCTGACCCCCGCCAATTCGCCCTTTGCGCAGGCGAGCATGATTGCGGCCAAATCGCCTTGCAACCGCATCATCAACACTTGGCATTCCGGGTCGCCAAACCGGCAATTATACTCGATCAATTGCGGGCCGGTTTCGGTCAGCATCAATCCGGCATAGAGGACACCGGAATAAGGCATTCCCTCTGCTGCCATCGCCGCGACGGTGGGTTTGATGATCGTCTCCATCGCCTGCGCTTGGAGAGCCGCGGTGAGCACCGGAGCCGGGGAATAGGCACCCATGCCGCCCGTATTGGGGCCGGTGTCACCTTCGCCGACCTGCTTGTGATCTTGTGCCGTGCCGAAAGGGATCACGTTTTCGCCATCGGTTAGCGCGAAGAAACTTGCCTCTTCGCCGCTCAGGAATTCTTCGATCACGACTTCTGCGCCCGCTTCACCAAACCCGCCGCCAAACATGTCGGCGAGCGCGGCTTCTGCGTCTTCGAGCGTTTCTGCGATCACCACGCCTTTGCCCGCGGCCAATCCGTCGGCTTTCAACACGTAAGGCGCGGTGAAGCGTTGCAGCGCGCGGTTTGCGTCATGCAGAGACGCCGTGCGGACATAGGCCCCGGTCGGGATATTCGCGCGCGCACACAGGTCTTTGGTGAAACCCTTGCTGCCCTCCAATTGCGCGGCCGCCCCCGAGGGGCCGAAGGCGGGGATGTCGGCGGCGCGCAAACTGTCGGCCAAACCGTCAACCAAGGGCGCCTCTGGCCCGATTACCACGAGCGCGATCTGGTGCGTTTTGCAAAACGCCGCCACGGCGCCGTGATCGCCCGCATCGAGCGTGACGCATTCCGCTTCCTGTGCGATGCCCGGATTTCCGGGGGCGGCGTATAGCTTGGTCAAGCTAGGGGATTGCGCCAGCTTCCACGCTAACGCATGTTCGCGCCCTCCCGAACCCAAAAGCAGGATATTCATGGCGCGCGCTCCTTCCTCATCTTCAGATCAAGACGGGCTGGTAGCGCGAGAGCGGCAGGGCGACAACGCGGAACCGCTTTCGATCACCGAGATTTCGCAGATGCTCAAGCGGACCGTAGAGGACCGGTTTGGTTATGTGCGGCTGCGCGGGGAATTGTCAGGGGTGAAGCGCGCGGCGTCGGGACATATGTATTGCGCGCTGAAAGACGATAAATCCGTGCTGGACGGGGTGATGTGGCGCGGGAACACTGGGCGGCTGGCATTCGTGCCAGAGGATGGGCTGGAAGTGATCGCGACCGGCAAGCTGACGACCTATCCGGGGCGTTCGAAATACCAAGTCGTGATCGATTCGCTGGAGATTGCGGGCGAGGGGGCGCTGCTGGCGCTGCTGGAGAAAACGCGGGCGCGGTTGGAGGCAGAGGGGCTGTTTGCGCAGGGCCGGAAACGGCGTTTGCCTTACTTACCGCGCACGATCGGTGTCGTTACATCACCAACCGGATCGGTTATTCGCGATATTATCCACCGGCTGGCGGATCGCTTTCCCAGCCATGTGATTGTCTGGCCGGTTCTTGTGCAAGGGCAGGGCGCGGCGGATCAAGTTGCGGGCGCTATACGCGGGTTTTCGGCGTTGGACGGGTCCGGCCCGGTTGCGCGGCCCGATGTTGTGATCGTGGCGCGCGGTGGCGGTTCGATCGAGGATCTGTGGAGTTTCAACGAAGAGAGCGTTGTTCGCGCGATTGCAGAATGTACCATTCCGGTTATTTCTGCTGTGGGGCATGAGACTGATACGACACTGGCAGACTACGCCGCCGATCAGCGCGCACCCACCCCGACGGCGGCTGCGGAAATGGCGGTTCCGGTGCGCGCGGACCTTTCTGCGACGCTGGCCGATTTCGCCGCGCGGCAGCGGCGCGCGGTGCACCGCCCGGTGGAGCTTGGGCGCGAACGGTTGGAGGCGCGGATGCGCCGGATGCCGCGCGCCGAAACGCTGCTCCAACCGCAAGCGCAGAAATTGGATGATTTGGCGGAACGATTGCGCCGGGGGCTGATGGACCGCGCGGGTAAAGGGCGCGAGGCATTGGCGGGTGCCGCGGCGCGGCTGTCCCCCCGAATACTAACCCGCGCCCATCAGGAACATACGCGCAGGCTCGCAAATATGCGGCTGGTCCCCGCTTTGATCGAGCGGCCATTGGCAGGGTCGCGGGAGCGGCTCGACGCCTTGGCGCGAATCGCCAGCCAGCTGCACCCAGAAAAACCGCTGGAGCGCGGCTATGCGATCGTGCGCGATACGCAGGGCAGGGCGCTGACGGGGAAAGCGCAGGCTCAGCGTGAGGCGGCGCTGACGCTGCAATTCAAGGATGGTGAGCTGGGTGTCGGTGTGGGTTCAGCCATTGGTGATGCGCCGCCGCCCTCTCCTCCATCCAAACCCGTCAAAAAACCCCGCGCGGCCAAGCCATCAGCGCAGCAAGATGATTTATTCGGATAGCATCCCGTGCTAAGAGCCTCTCTATGTTGATGTCGACCAGCGATAAAGCCGCCAAACTCTATTATGGCCCCTCAAATTTCCGTGTCTTGCGGCCGGGAAAGCATGTGCTGTGCGCAATGTCTGGCGAAGTGATTCCGCTTGAGGAATTGCGCTATTGGAGCGCGGAACATCAGGAAGCTTACGCCACAGCTGAGATCGCGACGCGCCGCCTGCTTGAAAGCGAATGATTGGCCGAATGATGGGGTGGAGTGTATTCGCACCAGCAGCGCTCGGTTTTGCGGCTTTGGTCGGTTGCACCGGTAGTGAAGCCGCAGCGCCTGACACTGTGAGCGCCGCGCCTAACGCTGCCGCCCCTGCCGACCCTGAGACGCCTGAGGCGCTTGAGACCCCGCAAGCGATTGCAGTGGAACAGATGGTACCTGCACAAGCTGCGCCAGAACCGGCCCCGGCTCTGGTGCAAAACACCCGCTTTTCTTACGCAGGCGAGTTGACCCAAGGCGGCTATATTCGCGGTCAAGCGCCTGACGATACGGTTCAGGCATCGCTTGGCGAACAGGTTCTGGATATTGCCGAAGACGGCACGTTTTTCGCCGCGTTTGATCGCGATTCTGCGGGTATATTGGCGCTCTCGGCAACACTCAGCAGCGGGCAAATCATTCGCGAGAACATCACTGTTTCTCCGCGCGACTGGCAGATTGAGCGGGTCAATATTGCTCGCCGTCCGGGCGGCCCTAGCGCCAGTTTCATGGCTCGCCGCCGGCCAGAGCTAAACGCAATCGTCGCCTCCCGCGCAGTAGAAACAGGCGCGCAGGGTTGGAGCCAGGATTTCATCTGGCCGGTTACGGGGCGGATATCAGGACGCTTTGGTCGCCAGCGTATTTATCGCGGCGAACCCGGCAGCTATCACGGCGGGATCGACATCGCACCGGGTAACGGCGTGCCGTTTGTTTCGCCTGCTGACGGTGTTGTGGTTCTCGCGCGGACTGGCTTTAGCCTCGAAGGCGGCTTGATCATTATTGATCACGGACAAGGGCTAAACAGCGCGTTTCTCCACGCCAGCCGGATCGTTGTTGAAGAAGGACAGGCGGTTACGCAGGGTCAGCATATCGGCAATGTGGGATCGACCGGCCGCGCCACGGGGCCGCATTTGCATTGGGGCCTCAAATGGAAAGCGGCGCGGTTAGACCCGCTGCTTTTCGTTGGCCCGATGAATTAATCCGGCATGACGGCGTAGGGCGGGGTAGCGGCGCGCAAATGGCTCTTTCGTTCGGCCCTGCTCCGTTCCGTCTCGCCCTGATTTGCGCGATTGCGCTGGGTCTTGCGCCGGGAACTCTGCTGCGCACAAATTACGATCAACGCCCACAGGACATTGCAATCACCGTGACGCCGCTGTCCGAGCGTGAGGGTATCCGCGGAGAATTGGCGATCACCGGGGCATGGGAGCTTTCTGCATCCAGCCCGTTTTTCGGCGGCTTTTCCGCGCTGGTAAACTCTGGCGCAAACACAGAAACAGGCGCGCTGCTGGCTGGCAGTGATAAAGGATGGACGCTCGACATCCCCTTAGTATCGGGCGAACCGGTGCAAGCGGGCATGGAATTCATCTATTTCGCCACACGCCGCAATTCCTTCCGCGAAATGATCGATCTTGAGGCGATGGCGCGCGATCCTGAGACCGGCACATTATGGACCGCTTATGAAGGGTTTAACGCTATCCAGCGCGACCGGATAGATGGCGAGAGTGCCAGAAGTGCGCCCACTCAGATGCGCGGCTGGAGCGCCAATTCCGGTCCGGAAGCTATGGCGCGATTGATGGATGGCCGGTTTATCATTCTTGCAGAAGGGCCGGGTTGGATAGCGGAGGCGGCAAGTGAAGGTTCAGGCCGCGAACGTGCAGAGCAAACAACCCGGCCCGGCCTGCTCTTTGCCAGCGATCCGATAGAGGCCAGCACGCCAACCGCATTTCGCGTATCGACCCCGCCCAATTACTCGCCCGTTGATGCCACCGCATTGCCCGATGGCTCCGTCCTGATCCTGCTGCGGCGGTTACAGATCAGCATCCCCGCGACATTTGACGCCGCGATCATGCGCGCCGACCCCGGCGACATTGAGGAAGGCGGAGAATGGACTGGCGAGATTATTGCGAAGCTTGAAGGGCCGCTATTCGGAGAGAATTTCGAGGGCATCGCATATGTGCCAAACGCCGGATCAGGGCCAAACACCGGATCAGGGGCGGTCTATCTGATCTCTGACGATAATCTGTCGATGTTTCAGCGCAGCTTGCTTGTCCGGTTGGAATGGCCGCAAGCGCCCGGCCCGTAATCGGCCAAATGGCAGGCACACAAAAAGGGCGCGCGAATCAAATCGCACGCCCTTTTGTAAGCAATCCGGCCCAAGCTAGCTTAGGGCCGCGACGCGCAAATTAGGCAGCAGCGGCAGCTTTCTTAAGCTCGCGCTTCACTTTGATCGCGCGGGCCGAAAGCTTTTCGTCCTTAGTTTTAAGGAGCCAGTTATCCAGGCCGCCATTATGCTCAACCGAACGCAGACCATTGGTCGACACGCGGAATTTGAAGCTACGCTCCAGCTTCTCGCTGAGCAGGGTCACTTTCTGCAAGTTAGGCAGGAAGACGCGCTTGGTCTTGTTGTTAGCGTGGCTCACATTGTTGCCAGTCAGGCGACCTTTGCCGGTCAGTTCGCAAATACGCGACATGATATCTCTCGTTTGTTCAAATGGGCGGGCAACGGCCAAACGCGAATCGCTTGTAAAAGCGGTCCAATTGTTCGGGTGTCCCGGAAAGCGGCGCGGATAGCCTTGGGCGCAGTTCCAGTCAAGCAGAGTTGCAGGAGAGTTGCAGGAGAGTTGCGCCTTTGCCGCCCCGTCGGTAGCGCGGGCGGCATGACAACCCCGCCTCTTACCTGGCCAATCCCCGCCCCGATGCAGCGCGCCCTTGCCGCCGCGCGCGAGGCCGCAGCAGCGGGGGAGGTGCCTGTGGGCGCAATTGTGGTCAAGGGTGACGCCGTAATCGCCGCCGCCGCCAATGCCACGCGTTCACCCCCGGACCCCACCGGCCACGCAGAAATTCGTGCCTTGCGCAGCGCGGCAGAGGCGCTGGGGCAAGAGCGCCTGACAGGGTGTGATTTGTATGTGACGCTGGAACCTTGCGCGATGTGCGCAGGCGCGATTGCTCATGCCCGGATCGCGCGGCTGTATTATGCCGCGAGCGATCCAAAAGGCGGCGCGGTCGAACACGGCGCGCGGGTTTTCGAGCAAGAACAATGTTTGCACCGGCCCGAAGTGTATTCGGGCATGGGAGCGGACGAGGCGGCAGAATTGCTGCGCGCGTTTTTCAAGGAGCGGCGGTGAAATGGTGACGGCGTCATGATCAAATTGATATTTTGTCTTCGCCGCAAGGACGGCATGTCGCGTGAGGAGTTTCAGACATATTGGTCTGAGCAACACGCCCCTTTGGTGGCGCAGCATCAGGAAGCTTTGGGTATCCGGCGCTATGTTCAGTCGCACACCCGCAGAACCGCTTTGGATGATGTGCTCAGCGCTTCTCGGCGGGGCGGGGCTGAGCAAGCGGCGCGCCCCTATGACGGTGTGGCAGAGCTTTGGTACGACAGCGCCGCCGCTATGGCTGCGAATGCCGCTCAACCCGCCGCGCAAGCTGCTGGTAAGGCTTTGTTGGAAGACGAAGCCAAGTTTATCGATCTGGCGAATTCTCCGATTTTCTTTTCCGAAGAGATCGAGATCATTTGACGATCTAAAGCCCGCGCCAAATCTGCGCTTGCCGTCCATCGCGCGCGCCGAACCGCCGCGCATCGCACCGCGTCGGCCGAAAACGCGGGCCGTAACACAGGCGGATTTCTTGCAACCAACCATCGCCGTTTAGCTTCACGCCGATCTGCGACGGGCTCCAGCCGTCATTCGCATCGGCCAAGGCCCGCCGGATGCGCCCTGCGGTTAGCCCATCCTCGCGGCTGATCCGGTCAAAATCGGGGATGCGCAGGCTGTCCCACAAGATGCGCGTCACGGCGAAATAGGTTTCGGGGCGGCGGGTCATACAGCTGCCATGCTTTGTCCATTGGCGCGCAATCAGGCGCGCGGATGGCATCATACACATATTCGCGCGGACCTCAGCCGGGGTGAGCGGCGCGTTTGCGGGGCACCATTGCGGCCATGTGCGGCTGCCCTGCGGCCACAGACCGTGAACAATCAGGCCAAACCGGCCATTGTCGCCCGAACATTGCGTCCTGTGTGCGCGGCTGTCTTCGCGGGTGCGGCAAAAGGCGGGCGACCAGCTGAGCGCGAGGGTGTAGCCGGTGGTCGGAACCACGCGCGGGGTTTCAGGCGCGATGCGCGGCACGCTGCTGATTTGCGGCGCGCGGCATTGGTACGCTTGGGCGTTGGCGGCCGATGGCACGGCTGTAAATACAGCGAGGGCGAAGAGGCCGAGAACACTACGCTTCCAAAACATCGTCGCTTTGCCTCTTGTCGAACCACCGGACCGCACTTGGCGTGAAGAGCAGGATGATCGCCAATAGCTGCAAAGCCGGGGCGGCCATTTCGAAAGTGTTGTAGCGCAGAGCATAGGGGACGTAACCCGGATTAATAATGTAAGGCCACAGGCGCAGCACGCCAAACAACACCACCAGCCAGCGTGCGAACGGATTGGCGAGGAAATAGACCCAGACAATCGGGATTAGTGCGATGGTGAATGTCGAAAACAGCGCGATTGTAACGAGTTCTTCGCGGAGCATCATCCCGGTGTAGCTCCACAACATGCCCTGGGTCTCGAGTGGATCGATAAGTCCTCTGGCAAGCGAAACGCTCGCGGCGAGCAGGCATGTAGCCGCAAATAGTTTGATCGAAAGCGGCCGCGGCCCTTGCGCCATCTTCATACCGGCGTGAAATCCAACCCCACATCCGCGGCAGGCGCGCTTTGCGTCAACCGCCCGACGCTGCAATAATCGACGCCGCTCGCTGCTTTTGCTGCGATGGTTTCAAGGTTGATCCCGCCGCTGGCTTCGGTGGCGGCGCGTCCGGCGACTAGGCGCACGGCCTCGCGCAAGACATCGGGTGCCATATTGTCGAGCAAAAGGTGATGCGCGCCCGCATCCAGCGCCGGTTCGATCTGGTCCAGCCGGTCGACCTCGCAAATGATCGGCTTTACCCCCGCATCGCGCGCGCGGCGGACCGCTTCGCCGACGGAGCCTGCGACTGCGACGTGGTTGTCCTTGATCATCGCCGCATCCCACAACCCCATTCGGTGGTTCTGCGCGCCCCCTTGGCGCACGGCGTATTTCTCAAGCGCGCGCAGGCCCGGCAATGTCTTGCGCGTATCGAGCAGAGTGCAAGTGAGCGAACCTTTGCGCATCGCGTCCACATATTCGCGCGCCATAGTGGCGATGCCGGAGAGGTGTTGAACGATGTTGAGCGCGCTGCGTTCCGCCGTCAGCAGAGCGCGGGCATTGCCCGTCAGGCGCATCAGATCAGTGCCCGCCGCGACGCGGTCCCCGTCGCTCACCAACGCCTCAATCACGCAATCGGGATCGAGATGCCGAAAAAACGCCTCCGCCAAAGGAAGCCCTGCGACAGTGATAGGATCGCGGCTGTCCATCACCCCGGCAAAGCGCGCATCGGCTGGGATCACGCTCTCAGAAGTAACATCGAGCCCGCCCCCTTCGAGCCCGACCCCAAGGTCTTCGTCGAGGGTGGAGCGAATGAAAGCGGAAAGGTCAAAACCGGAAAGAGAAAAGGTCATGCCCAACCTCTAAACGCTAGCGCAGCGACCGCAAGACCGCCCACAAGCAAGAACCCACTAACCCACCGGCTCGGACCCGCCGGGTCCGCAAGCCCGACCGGGCGCCCGCAGCGGGCGCAGCTCTGCTGCGCGTCTAGCGAGGACGAAGGCGCGGATGCGCCTTCACAAAAATCAGTGCACGAAGCGCGCCACCACATCGCGGTAGCTGCGCGAAACCTTCACCTCAGCGCCCGAATCCAGCACCAAGAAACATTCGCCGTTCGTGTGCGGTTTTACCTGACGGACCTGATCCAGATTGACGATGGTGGAACGGTGAACGCGCTGAAATTTGCGCGGGTCGAGCCGGCGTTCCAAGTCTTTCATCGTCTCGCGCAGGATCAGCGAATTGTCGCCGGTGAAGATACACATATAATCGCCCGCAGCGTCGATATGCTCAATTGAATCGACCTCAACCCGGAAGATTTGGCCGCGATCTTTAACATTGATCAGTTTCTCAAACCGGTCAGCACTTTCGCCGGTATCTTCGCCAAAATCGGCGACGCGGTCGGGTGCAACTTCGGCCAGCACACCCAACAATTGTTCGGCATCTTCGCTGGATTTCTTCTCTGCGATGCGGTGGCGCACGCGCTCTATCGTGTCGGCCAGCTTGTCTTCATCGACCGGCTTCATCAGATAATTGACGGCGTTAGCCTCAAACGCGCGAATGGCGTGTTCTTCATAGGCGGTGACGAAGACGAACAGCGGCGGTTCAATCTCCATCACGCCTTTGACCACGGAAAACCCGTCAAAACCCGGCATTTGGATGTCGAGAAAAACGAGATCGGGTTTCTCGGTTTTGATCTTGCGGATTGCTTCGCGCCCGTTTGAGCAAGTGTCGATCACTTCGACATCTTCAAAGGGTTCAAGGCGCAATTGCATACCCTGAATGGCGAGTTTTTCATCATCGACGAGGATTGTGCGGATGGTCATCACGTATTTCCAATGGCGCGTTGGGGGTTGAGGTTGATTACACCGCCTTGCGGACCTTCGGGGGGCGAAGATGCGCTTGGCTGTGTCAGCGGGGGGGATTGATCAGCGCTGCTCGGCGCGTTTGTCGCTGCTGGCGCGGGGCTTGTTTCGGCGGCGCGTTCATAGGGGATTTCGATCACAACAGTGAAACCGCCGCCGGGCCGCGAACTGGTTTCGAAGAGGTGATTGTCACCGTAACCCTGCATCAGGCGATTGCGGATATTGCCAAGGCCAACCCCGGTCGAGGTCGCACTTTGCGCCGGTTTGGCCGCGCCTTCGGACGTGTATTCGAGCATGTTAAGCTGCATCGGCCCGTCGACCCCGGGACCGGTATCCTCAACCGTCATCCTGACCCGTTGTCCCACAAGGCGCGCGGTGAGCGTGATGCTGGCGCCTTCTTCTTGGGGACTGACCGCATATTTGACCGCGTTTTCGATCAGGGGTTGCAGCAACATCGAGGGAAGCTGCGCATCGAGCGCATTTTCTTCAATGTCGAAATGGGTGCGCAGGCGTTCTTCAAACCGCATCCGTTCGATGTCGAGATAAAGCTGCAACGTCTCAATTTCTTGCGCCAGTGTGACCTGGCTCCCCGGCTCTGTGATCAAAGTATGGCGCAGGAATCCGGATAACCGCGTGAGCATCGCATTGGCGGGGACGGTTTGCTTGAGCAGGACCAAAGTGCTGATGGAATTGAGCGTGTTAAAGAGGAAATGCGGGTTCAACTGATAACGCAGCATCGCCAATTGAGCGGAGGTTGCTTGCGTCTCCAACCGCTCCAACCGATCGGCCTGTTCCTCCACCGTCAGGAAGAAATTGATGGCATAATACAGCGCGCTCCACCCGCCCAGCAGCGTGAGCGGGATGAATGTGATGCCGATGAATCGCTGAGCAAAGGTCGTCTCTCGGCTGGCGCCGAAATAGAGATCCTGAACCCACGCATCAATTGAGGCAAAGGTGATCACGCCGATAAGCAATACCAGTGCGGTCCCGCCCCATGTCACAATCGGGCGGCGATCGATCAACTGCCGATAAACCACAGACAGAACCAGACTGATCGAAAAGCCTGTGATGGTCGTCACCAAATTCAGGATCAACTGATCATAAGGAAGCCCATTGGCGAGCGTGTTCAACGCGCGCAGCAGGAACGCACCGCCCCAACCCGCCAGTTGGAGGTTCCAAAAGGCGCGGTTCTTGCTCGAAAAAAACGGCGCAGGTTGGATGCGTATCATCGACATCAATCACCTATGTAGCGCAATTTTGCGGCGGTGTGAGGGGCAATTGTATCTCGGCTAATGCGGTTAGCCTATGCGATGAACCGCCTGCCGCAACCATCACGCAGGATGGTGGGCGTTTATAGGCCCTCTTGCGGGTCCACTTCGCGCCGAAAATGGGTGCGCCAATCCGCTGCGCCTTCACTTTCCATCAGAGCGCGGATTGCGGGGATTTCGGCGGCGATAAATTCCGCGCGTTCATCCCATCCATCATGGCTGCGATTGCGAAACAGGCCGCCATCGTGGCGCGGTCCCCATTCTTCCATGAAACGCTGCGCTGATACCGGATCATAACCGGCATTGGCCAGCAGCCATGGCATCAACCGATCCGCCTCACGTTCGGTCTTGCGAACATTGCGGCGGCCCCGGCCATTGCGGTCTAGCCATGCGCTGTGCCCCAATAAATTGTGCGCGAGTTCATGCGCGACGACACCTGCAAAGATGTCTTCTTCATACCCGAAGCCGGGAAAATTCATGCCGATGACGACGCGGTCCCCGTCGGCAACCGCACGGCTGCCTTCGCCCATCAATTCAAACCGTGTGGCGCAGACATTGACGGGAACAATTCTGACGGGCCGCCGGTCGGCAAAGCCAAACTCAACCGCGCCATTTTGAACGAGCGCTGCATCGACGTAATCGTGGACGCGCTTCAAACGCTGCCAGTCGAGCCGTTCGCCGGCTTCCCATTCATTGGGGTTAAGCAAGCCGATTTGAGTGATCTCGCGATTCGCAGCAAACAGCCGGGCCTGCGCCGAGGGCGACCCCCGTGCGGCGGTCTGGACAGCGAAATCGCCGGTCAATTCGAGCGCGGCGCGCGCAATTTCGGGCGATCCATAACTGGCGAGGTCTTGCAATTGCAGGCCGACAGACGGGATCACGCGCTCGCAAAACGCCGCATTGCCGTGCACCAATTTCCAACCGACATCCTGCATCCGCTGATCAAATTGCTGAAACCGCTCAATCGCGGCGCGCTCTTGGGGCAGGTTGATACGGTCCCAATTGACCTCACGCGCCGCAGCAGAAGTGAGCGCCGGGGCAAGTGTTACACCAAGCGCGGCAAGCGCCAGACCAAAGGCGGCGGCCTTGCGCATTACGCGCCTGAATTATCGAGCGCTTCTTTCAGCCGCTCAAAGCCCACTGCTCCCATAAACGGCGTCGTACCGGCGATAAAAGAGGGCGTACCGGTAAAGCCAAGCGACCGGGCAAATTCGAAATTGCGGGCCAGTTCAACCGAAACCGCATCGCTGGCCGCGTCTGTGCGGGCGCGTTCCATATCCAGGCCGACGGCGCGAGCCGCCGCTTCAATACTGGCAGGCGAATCAGCACCAAGCTCGAATATTTTCTCGTGAAATTCGCCGTATTTGCCCTGCATCGCCGCCGCGAGCGCCATCCGCGCAGCATCTTCGCTGCTGGGGCTGAGTATCGGCAATTCGCGTATCACCACTTTAAGATCGGGGTCCGCGGCGACCAATTGCTGCACATCGGCTAGGCTCGCTTCGCATACTCCGCAATTATAGTCGGAAAACTCGATCAACACTGTGGTGCCTTGCGGATTGCCCATGACAGCGCCGGGAAAGGCTTCGTACAAATCATCGCCTGCATCCGCGAGCCGGGCGCTGGCTTGCTCCGCCTGAAGCGCTTCTGCGACATCTTGCAGGATGCTGGGATTGTCGAGCAGATAGGCGCGCGTGCGATTATCCGCGAGGCCGGCATAGGACCACGTCGCCGCGCCCAAAAAGCCAAAGACGAGCGCGAGCAGCGCAGTGAGCAGAGTGTTTCGCAAAGAAGAATCCATTTTTTTGGCTTAGCGGCTGTCGCGGATGCGTTCCAGCGCTGCCCGCGCCTCTAAGCCAATATCCTGTGCGCGAATCCAATCGGGTGTGCCGCGCGGCAATCCGGCCTCTGCGGCTTGAGCGCTGCGGATCGCTTCGGGGTAATTGCGGTTCATCACCTGTTGTTCAGCACTGGCGAGGCGCGCGCGCGGGATATCGCCGCGCGCGGCATAGACCACGCCCAATTGATACCATGCAAACGGGTTAAACCGGTCCCGCGCCACCGCTGCGCGCAAAACCCGCTCGGCCTCTGGATAGTTCGCTTCGTCTTCGGTGGCGATCAAAGCATGGCCGAAAATCCCCGCGATTAGCGGCTGATTGCGGGTAATGTCAGTCGCGCGGCGCAAAGGTGCCAGAGCATCGCGGGGGCGACCCGATTCGAGCAAGATCTGCCCCTTCAATTCCAGATAATACGGATTGTCGGGGTTCATCGCGAGCAGAGCATCCGCTTCGGCCAGCGCTTTGTCGATCTGCGCATCCTTGTGATAGGCATAGGCGCGGGCATAGCGCGCAGGGATGCCGGTATCGCTTTCGGGATAGAGCCGCAATGTGTGGTCTGTTGGGGCGATATAGCCATACAGTTTTGCGCGCACGCCCAAGAAACGAGCCTGCAATTCGGCATCGTCGGGCGCATCCCATGCTGGGTCTTCGGCATAGAGGCCGCGCAAGGTTTGTAGCCGGTCGCCTGCCAGTGGGTGGGTGCGGCCATAAGCGGCGTCATCCGATTGGCTAAAGCCCCGGCGAATTTCGAGATTGCGCAGACGTTCGAAGAAAGCGAGCGACCCGCGACCCGAAATTCCTGCGCCAGAAAGGTAACGTGCGCCGGCAAGGTCAGTCGCGGCCTCTTGATTGCGGTTAAACGCCAAGAAATTGCCGGCGGCGGCCTGTTGCCCCGCCATAATCGCGCCAAATGCCGCGTCACCAGCGCCCGCCAGAGCGGCGCCTACACCCAGCAGCAGCGAAAGGATCGTAATCCCCTGCGCACCGCGAGTGCGCTCGTTAAACCGCACAACGTGTCCGGCGGTGATGTGGCCCAATTCGTGCGCAATTACGCCTTGCACTTCATTGGCGGTCTCCGCTGCGTTGAGCAGGCCTGCATGGACATAAACAACCTGACCGCCCGCCACGAATGCGTTGATCGAGGGGTCGTTGATGAGGACAATTTCGACATTGCCCGGCTCCAATTCCGACGCCTCAATCAGCGGCGCCGCCATATCGCGCAGCAGCTCCTCAGTTTCCGCATCACGCAGGACCGATTGCGCCGCAACCGGCTGAATCGCGAGGGCGCAAGCAGCGACCAGCGCCAGTGCGTAAACGGAGAAAGATTGAAAAGCGCGCATTGGCGGTGACGCTAACGTGTTTGGGCCTGAACGGGAACTGAAGTTTCTTCGGTCACAGCGGGCGCATCGATCACGGGGCTGGTCGCTTCGCGGGCGAAATTCATCATTTCATCCAATACATCGCGCCGTGATCGCAGCGGCTCGGCGAGCGAAAGCAGCGGGCCATTATGCCCCATGTCAGGGTAAAACAAGGTGCGCACAGTGCCCCCTGCTTCGGAGAGCGCCTGCCCAAGAATGCGCGAATTGCGCGGCCTGACCAGATCGTCTTTCTCCCCTTGGATCAGCAGGAATTGCGGCCCATCTGCGCGAACATGAGTGGGCGGCTGAGTGATCGCAGGGTCATCTACGTGGCCAAAGGCAGCAATGGTGGAATCGCGGGCAAAAGGCGCGAAATCATAGGGTCCAGACATGCCGATAACGCCGGCAATGTCAGCGGTGGAAAGCCCTTTGCGGCCCAGCCATTGCTCCTCCAAACCGAGCATGACGACATTATAAGCACCCGCCGAATGCCCGGCGAGGACCAGTTTGTCAGGATCGCCGCCGTAAGCCGCGATCTCTTCATGGGTCCATGCGATTGCGCTTGCTGTATCCTCTAACATCGCCGGATATTTGCCGTCTTCGCCCAGTCGGTACCCAACCAGCACCACAATGAACCCTTCGGGTGCAAATGCGCGGCCGATAAATCCATAATCGACCGGATCGCCGCTTCTCCAACCGCCTCCATGTGCGAAAAGCAAGACGGGGAGCGGCGCGTCTGCCGGGTCGCGGCGTTCCGGTCCCCATACGGTCAGTTTCTGCGCAGGGTGCGATCCGGTGGAGATGGTTGCTTTCAACTCAGCATCCCGCTGTCCGCCTGCAATGCGGTCAATGGCGGTCACCACAGCGGGGCCGTTGCGCCAAACTGCGATTTGCAGGGCGAGGCCCGCGATTACCGCGACCGCGACCAATCCGCCCAAAGTCCAAAGCATGATGCGCATTCTCCTATTCCCCTTCGCTTGCCGTCCGGACCAATCGTTCGACCCCGCCTTCGAGGTCGAGTCCGGCGCTTTGCAAAAACTCTTCCGCCGCGCGGTAGTCGCTGCCGGACCAAAATGGCACCCCGGCTTTGTCGATTACGTCTTTGGCGTGCAATTGTTCATCATTCAGCGGCTCACCCGACACAGACCGGATAAACACCGCCGCAATCCGCCCCGGAAATGCAGCGGCAATGCTGCCAAACGCCATCAGGTCTTTTTGGGTGTCATCGCCGATCAAGGCAAAACGCAAATGCGGGAAGGTCGTCAAAATCCGCTCTATCGCTTCGCGTTTATGCGACCCATGCCCCTCTTTTCCTAAGGTTTTCCGGTTAAAACCCCAATCCCTCAGCATCACCGGACCCAGCGGCAAACCGCGTTCGCGTTTGAATGTTACGAGGTATGAAAACAGGTTCCACGGGCTGGAGGAGACGTAGAAAACGGGGCGCACGCGGGCCTCTGGCAGCAGCGCATCTATGGGGGATTCTGGCTCGCGTTTCTTCGCTGGATTGCCGCCAATGGCGGCGTAAAATGCGCTTGCCCCCGGCACCAATATACGTTCGCTGGGCATTTCGACCATATGCCGCCAATTGCGGGCAATGGCGCGGATATTGCCGGTGATCCCGGTTTCCAAAATCGTATCATCAATGTCTGAAATGACGCCGATTCGCGTTTCGGTACCGGGGGTTAGGATATAAGCGGTGGCCTCACCATCCGCCTCGACCGTGCCGGGCCTTTCCCAGCGCAATACTGCTTTTTCCCAACGTGTGCGCCGGGGCATATCACTGGCGGATGCGTTGGATGCGTCCAGATCAAGGTCAAACCGGACATAGCCTTCGCGGCCGCTCATGATTTGTTCGGATACCAGCGTGCCGCCCGCGCCTTGATATTCGAGTGTGACCGGAAAATCTGCGACCTCATGCGAGGCATAGAGCCCCATCATCGTCGCCGCATTGCGCCAGAAACTGCGTTTTTCAAACACGGGTTCACGCGCTTGGATTGCGCGCGCATTTAGGAACAGCCGGTTCGCATTGCGAAAGCCGAAAAAGGGCTGAACACGCACGGGCTCTCGCCGGAGGAATGGGCCGAGGGGCATTGCCGCAGCAAATAGCGACCTAAACAGGCAAGGCCAAGCGTTGCGGCGGCGCTAAAGCAAAATCGGATCAAATTCCGCGCGGATTACCCGACGAGTTTTTTGCCTGCGCGTTCGATCAGAGCGAGATCATCGTCGATTTCGCCAATCAGTGCGACATTGCCGGCCCCATCGCGGCGAACCATGACGAGTGAGAATTCCGGACCTTCGCCCGACAAAGCCTCAAGCGTAAGTTCTTCCAATTCGCGCAATTTTTTCGCAAGCTGAGCGCGAACATCGCCTTCTGGTTCGACTTCTTTGCCGCTTTCTTCGCGGCGCAGGCGGCGTTCGGCGTTCACCACGCCTTTTAGCCCGCCATCGGCGGCGCTGAGATAGCCGGACAGGCTGCCCCGAGCCAGTTCGAGCCGGTGCGCATGTGACAGCACGGCGGCATATTCGGTCAGGCGGGTTTTGTCGTAATCATGGCCAAAGACCAGCTTGACGATCGGTGTCATCGGCGCGCGGTCTTGAACAGTCAGACCGCTATCTTCGATCAGCTCATTATATTCTTCAGGCTCATCCTTAGAAGCGAGCGAGAAGTCATAGGCGCGGCCCACGGCGGCATAGAGCGCATGACGGCTGCGGTCTTCTGACGCGCTGGCGCTTTGTGCCAATTCGCGGGCAGAGGCGAGGCAATCGTGAAGACCGGCATCTTGTGCGAATGCATCATTTGAGATCGCGGTTTCTGAATTTGCGGCGTCTGAGGGCGCGGCGTCTGAGATCACAGCCCCTGAGATCACAGTCTCCGAGACCACGGCGTCTGAGACCACGGCGTCGGCGGGGGCCGGTTCAATTTCGGTTGCCGGGGTAAAATCAGCAGCGGGCTCGAAATCAGCGACCGGCGTGAAATCAGCAGCGGGTTGGACCTGCAACGGCGTGTGATCTGGCTCGCCTATCGCTGAAAAGTCAGCGTCTTCCACTTGATAATCGTCTGGATCAAACTGGCCTGCATCGAGATCGACGACTTTCTTCGTCGGCGCTTCGATATAATCGGCAAGCGATGCGAAACTGTAGGAAGCAGCGCCTTCGCCATCCTCGTCGACCTCTTCGCCGAATTCATCAGTTTCTGGATCATCAAGCGCATATTGGCCAAAATCAGGCATCGGCAGGTCGCCTGCATCTTCGCTGGCAACGCCATCGGCACCTGCGCCTTCATCGAAGGAGGCGGGGCCGGGTATTTGGCTAAGAGACGCCACATTGTCCGATAAGGGGGCGGAGATCGGATTGACCTGCGGCACGCCAGCGGCCTCAGGCTCATGCGCGGGCGAATCCGCCCATTCAGTTACTGGGTCGGCGTGATGTTTGTGCGGTTGATCTTCGTCTTCGACGGGCTGTTCTTCTGCGCTTTCCAGCGCCTGATCAATTTCGAGCAGCAATTCATCCGCCGTCGCCGCGTCGGCCATCTCTTTCCAATTGATGACGCCGTAGATGAAATCAATCGTCTCATCATCGCTGGAATAGGGCAGCAATATGCCGCGATACAGGATCGAAGCGCCGCGCTGGTTTACAAATTCCGCCTCAAAACCGATCGGTGCCTGATTGGCGAGGATTTGCATGTAATGATCGGTAATGCGGCTGAGCAAAGAGCGCGAAGGGACATCCGAAAGCTTGTTGATCGGTGTCGCTGAATTGGAAGAAGCCGCGCCGCATTCTTCGGCAAGTTTATCGCCAAGATATTGCACGCCTGGATCTTCAATCCCGGTGGAGAAATCGAGCAAGACACTGTTGGGGCCAAAATCGGTGAGGTCGCGCGGCTCTAAATCTTCGATCGAAGGAAAAGTCGCCTCGCCAAGCAGGCTGGCCCAATGATTATAGGCACGCACTTGCATACGGCGTTCGTCTTGGCCGATCGCCTCTGGCGGCAATTCGCGCGAGGTGCCCTCAGTTGGAGAGTTTGCGTCCGGATTCTCGCCGTGTGCGCGCCCCTCTGCGTCCCAATCGTCGCTATCATCAGCTGTAATGCCGGTGTCGAATGTGCCCCGAAGAGTGTCCATGACTTGGCCTAGTGCCCCTTGATTAACGCATGTGTTCACCTGTGGTTTGAAGCGACGTGGTAAACATTGCGTTAAGCGCAGCAGGAAAGATCGGGGGGTTTGAAGATTAATTCCGAAGAATTTGAACGAGCGAGCTCAATGCACCTCGAACCCGCTAGGCTTCGCAAGGCCGACCACCCGCCGGCCGGTCAGGCCGCACGCTAAAGAAAATACCGCATTTTGATGGTCAGGTTTTGCGATGCCCGTCCGATGGTGAACACGGCATCATCCCAATCCGGCGGCGCCATTCGCACCGGCGCATCGCGAGAAAAACCATACCCTTCACGCGGAGCCATGCCGAGCACGCGGTTCGCTTTGCCGTCCTCGTTTTCGTCATGCAGCAGCGCGATGGCGTAATCGCCCGGCTCCACATTGGTGAATCGTATGGTCACTGTGTTTCCGGCGCGCACGACTGTCCGGTGCGAATTGGGGTCGCGGCGGCAGCGCGGAAATATGTCCTCCACCGTGGTCATACAAGCGCGCACGACGCCTTCGTCAGAGCGCAAGTCCGTAACCGTAATGGTAACCGTGCCCGCCGACGCCGGAGCAGCCATTCCCACAGCGCCAATGCCCAATGCCAGTGCGGCCGCGCGGATCATCGCAGCGCCTTGTCTTGAGACTTCGCCTGTGCCGGTGCACCCGGTTCGCGCTGACTTGTCAGACGCGCCGAGAGCCCGCGATCGGTCCCGCAAAGCCTGTCCCAAATTCGAAAATACAGTCCGAAATTGCATCTATATTCCTCATGATGCCGCTCGTGATGGCTGGCTGTTATCACCCATTGCCCCAACGGCGAATGAACAAAGCGGCGGGGGAAGATTTCCCATCCCATGTGGTTGACCACGCCCATAATAGTCGCCGCGGTCAAAACCACGCCAAGCATCGCCAGATGGATCGGCACGAAGAAGACCAGCAATGGAATAACAATCGCACCGCTGATCGATTCCACTGGATGAAAGCTCATCGCCGTCCAAACGGTCGGCGGGCGGCTTTCATGATGGACGCTATGCGCCAGGCGGAACAAGCGCTGAGATCCATGCATCGCGCGGTGGCTCCAATAAAAGCAGCTATCTTGCACGAACAAATAGATGAGCACGGAGAGCGGCAAATACCAAAGCGGATAGGCGCCAAAATCGGCATAGAGCAGCGAATATCCGTGATGTCGCCACAACCAAAAGACGATGCCAGCGGGCGCGCCATAGATAAAGGCGGCAATCATCGACCATCGGATTTCTTTGCCAATCTGCCCGCGCATTCCAGCATAAAGGCCGGGCCGCACCCGCGCCGTCGCTAAGGCGAACAGGCCGCAGGCTAAGAAATAGCGCACCGCCACGATCACCGTCATCGCGGCGCTCACCAACAAAAAAGCGAGCCAGATCGGTGTGTCAGCAGGGATCATGCGCGAACTATGGCGCAGATTGATTAAGCAAGACAGTGTGTTTTGGCGTGTTTTGGCGTGGTTTCGAGCGTCTTGGCGCGATTGAAACAGGATCATCCCGCATCTGGCGTCACCCGCGATCCTTACTCCGCGCCCAGATCACCCACATGCGGATCAAGCATCGCCGTATGCCGGCGCATTGCAATCCTGGCCAACCGTTCAACCTGAACCTTGCGCCGCGCGGGGGCGAGCGGTTCTAGCGGCGCGTGGCGTACAATTTCACCATCATACGCATCCGCGACGATCACGCCGCAGCGGCTGGGTTGATACGCCTCTGTCTCAAGCGGGCCGCGATCAAGTGCCGGGGACAGACCCCAGAAAAACCTGTCGCAATAATCGAGATAGTCGGGCCATTTGCTATCGCCGAGCAAATCGCCGCGCGCGACCTTAATTTCAACAATCACCACCAGCCCTTTGGCATCGACGCCCATCAAATCGGCGCGCCGACCATTTTTCAGCGCGACCTCGCCAAGGCACCAAATATCATTGCGGGCGAATAGCCGCATAATACCGCGCGCAACATCTTTTGCGGTGGGTTCTGTGGCCGCATTGGACGCGGGCGAATCAAGAGTAGGGGGCTGAGTTTCGATCACGCCGCATGATTGGAACATACCGCGAACACAGTCAAGAGGGGTGCCCGGTTAACCGGCGTCTGGCTGCGCAGCGGGTTGAACCAGTGTCAGCACCGCTTCGCGCGCATGGTGAAATTCACGCCAAAGCGCCAATGCCGGGGCACTTGCATCCTGACCGCGCGCGGTGATCGTACCAAGAGCCGCAAGGCCGGGCCGCATCATAGCGTCAATATCCTCAATACCTTGCCACGCCATATCGCGCTGCCAATCACTCGCGCCTTCAAGCAGATTGGGAAACGCGGCAAGTTTGTCGTCAAATGGCTCTGGCGCGAGCGCCGCGACTTTGGCGAGCTGCGCTGAGGAGGAATGCATATCCGCCCAGCGATTCGCAAGCGAGCTGAGCGGCTCGCTGGCATGGGCGGCGGTCTTGCGCATTGCACGCATTTCTTTGGGAGGAAGCGCTGACATGAGAGCTATGTAAGCCCAAGCCTCTTGCCGTTTGGTTAAGCAGTCACGCGACAATTGCACAGAGGGCCGCGTAAACTTGGGCCGCGAAATGTACGTTTCGACTGGCGCGCTGATGACAGGCTTGCTAAGCGGCGCGCCCGGCGCAACAAAAGATGCCGCCATGCGCACCCGTAGCTCAGCTGGATAGAGCGCTGCCCTCCGAAGGCAGAGGCCAGAGGTTCGAATCCTCTCGGGTGCACCATTATTTCAATGACTTAGCCACGATAAGATAGGTGGTTATGCAAAAATTATGAAAAAGGCGGTTTTGTTTCGCCTTGAGTGGGGCGGCTTTAGATAGGTCTAAAAGATCCTTCCACGTCTGGCGACCACCTTGTAAGTCAAGCTAAAGGGCAAGGACTCGAATGCAGTTTGACTACCCAGTCAATTCTCGCACTGAACTATTGCGGGTTTATAAAGCGCAGGTGGCCGATGGGGTCATCGGATTGCTCGCAGATGAGGCTGAGTGCTGCAAGGCTCGGTTTCACGAGTTTTTCGGCGCAGGATCACCCAAGGATGGGTGGGGGCATATTGCTCGGGAAGTTCGCTTGCTTGGATTAGTGTGTGGTGGCTTAGAACGGTTTGGGAGGTCGCCCTCGAAGACACGCGATGCCGCGCTTGACGCTATTGCTTCATTTAAGAGAAGCAATCGAATGCTCAAAGAGCTAAACGATGAGCCCGAATTCGTTTTCGCTGCGATGAAAATCAGGGATCAGTTTGAGCAGGACAAAGACTTGGAGCGTCTCCAGCTAATGATTGAAGGCCTTGCAAGGGTTGTCGAGGCACTTGATGGCAAGGCAGTTCAGAAGAAGGCTAGTTCAATCTATAGCCGCAGGCAAAGGACTAAGCTTGCGGTGCTCTTGACCCCTCTCTTTGAATGCCAGTTCGGGGCTAAGGCGACGCCGGTTGGAGGAGATCGACCGCTACTAAACGAAGATGTAAACGACTGGACGCGCTTCTTTCAGATGGCGGCCAGCCTGGTCTGGGGTGAACAGGCTACGCCCGATCGCCAGCGAGTGTTGAGGGCGGCTCTTTGGCCTAACGACTAAAAGGGCCCTGCTTTTATCACAAATAGGCTGGGTTCTTTGGTTTCTATATGTGACTGACGATCCAAACGTCCCGGCATACCCGAGTGTTTCCGTAACCAAGGAGACACAAAATGACCCAACTGCTTACCATTCCCCAGTTCTGCGAGCGCTTCAATGTGGGGCGCTCGACAGTCTATCGCGAACACGATGCGGGTAGGCTTCCTTTCGTCAAAATCGGCCGCGCAACGCGCATCTCCGAAAGCGATGCCGACGATTGGATCGACAATCTCCCGTCTTCCTAATGTCCCTGCTCATCCCTTTTGAAACTTACGCTTCAAAATCCACCTAAGTTCCTTTGCGGCCCAGCCGCAAAGGAACTTTCTTATAGATAACAGAGGTTTGATGATCGGTGCGTTCCGCTCCCCATATAGAGGCGAAGTTAGTGAGAGAGAGAATAAGCCGGCGCGGGGGCAAGCGGCTTGATCGATATAGGGTTAGTTACCAACTCTCGAGAGCAGATTGCGAGAAACTAATTGGTGCTACCAATGCTGCAACGCTCAATGGACGACCGTTCAATCGCTTCATTACGATCCTTTGGGAAGATGCGGGGATCGATCCATTGGATAATGCGAGGACGACCGGCAAATTCATCAAGTATGCTAGCGATTGGGCAGCTCGGAATGAGTCTAAATTGACTTGGGCTTGGGTACAAGAATGGGGGCGCTACAAGGGCGCGCATACTCACATCCTTTTGCACATTCCGGTCCACTTGAACCATCTGTTCCGCCCAATGCCGCGAAAATGGGTGAAGAGGCTAATTGGCGGCAAGTACATCGCTGGCGCAGTTCGATCCGACCGGGTGGGAAGAGATAGCGATGCGACTAGCCCTTCTCAACTGCATTGCTCAGATCTGATGACGCGGCTGCACTACATGCTGAAATATGCTCCGCCGGAGTTAGAAATTGAATTCGATATGACGTGGGAGCGTGCGCCCTACAGCAAGTCATGGGGGCGAGAAGGACGCGTTTATGGCAAGAGGGCTGCTACTTGGCAGGGCTGGAGGGAAGCCTCGGCTTCTTAGGGATGGCACTCACTGAACTGCACGATATCCATCTGAGCCGCTCCGTCCCGCTGGTCGGGACGGTTGATCGCGCGAGAACACAGGGATTGGCCAATTGACACCCTGGCTGTACTCTCAGATGTTCTGGCTTAAACTAAAGTCGACAAGGTTATGGATTTGCGGGCAGTAGATATTTTTTCAGGGGCTGGGGGCTTGGCCAAAGGGGTCGCACTGGCTGGTTTCGACACCATAGGTGGATATGATTTCGATTCAGCAAGCTGCGCAACCTTAAGGCGCAATCTTGCCGAACGTAAATCGGCGGCGGCTTTCGAAGTATTAGAAGCCGACATCTCGGGTGTGGAATTCTCCCGTCATCAAGATCAGATTGCGCTCCTGAGCGGGGGCCCGCCCTGTCAACCTTTCTCAGTTGGTGGCAAGCACGTCGCGCAAGGAGATATGCGGGACCAATTTCCTCAAGCAGTCCGTGCAGTCCGTGAAATCAGGCCGAAGGCGTTCATGTTTGAGAATGTGGCTGGTCTGATGAGACCAAGGTTTCGGCCATACTTTGAGTACATCAGGCTTCAGCTTACTCACCCTGAGATTGGGCAAGATGAAGCCGAAAACTGGGAGGATCATTTCTATAGGCTTCAAGAATATCACACAGAAGGTGATCGCTCTGGCTTGCACTACCGGGTGCTTGTTAGCTGCGTGAATGCAGCTGACTATGGCGTGCCGCAGCAGCGGAGTCGTGTCTTTTTTGTAGGGTTTCAACAAGGCCTAGGTGCCCGATGGCATTTCCCACAGCCCACCCACTCGAAGGCCGCGCTCTTAAACGAGCAAACGTCCGGACGTTATTGGGAAAGGCACAAGGTTCATTCTGGGTACCATTTGCACTCGTTGGCTATGATTGAAAGCCAAATGCTCTTTGACGAAGCTGGCGAGTGCCTCCCTTGGATGACAACGAGGGACGCAATTACTGATTTGGTCACGCCAGTTAAACATGCAGCTTCTTCGGGTGATCCAATGCACTACTTGAAGCTCGGAGCAAGGGCCTACAAAGGACATAGCGGCAGCAGTCTAGATCTTCCCGCAAAAACGCTCAAAGCCGGCGTGCATGGAGTCCCTGGCGGCGAGAATATGTTTAGGAATGATGCAGGAGAGCTCAGATACTTCACTCTCCGTGAATGCGCACGCCTTCAAACCTTTCCCGACAGCTATCAATTTTCAGGCACCTGGACTGCGGCAATGAAACAACTGGGCAACGCAGTCCCAGTGAAACTCGCTGAACCTATTGCAAGTAGTATTCTAGTTGCTCTAGGAAAATAGAATAGGGGAGAATAAATGCCATCAATTACTGACTTGATTGATGAATCGCTGACGCCGATCAATTTAAGAATCCTTGTTTTTGGGCCTCAAGTCGAACATCTTTCGGATGTCGAACGAACCCGAAACCTCCAGAATAAGCGGATAGAAATCAGAGAGGCGCTTGAAGACATCGGGCATGAGGTGAAGTATGCCGAAGATGTCGTCGACTCATCGATTGACGGGCCTGGCGCTAATGCGTTCTTCCAAGAAATGGTCATCATGGAGGATTTCGACTTCATCGTGACACTGGTTGAATCGCCGGGAAGCAATATCGAAACTGGCGTGATAGCGAGTAAGCCGAACCTAGCGAGGAAGGCATCGCTGTATATTGACAGGACCTTCAATGAGGGCTTGGCGTGGCGCGCTTGCCAGTTTGTGGAGCAGATGGGGGGACATATTCATCAGTTCACCTATCCGCAGGATTTAACTGAGTGTCATTTGCTTGGCCATGTTAAAGAGCGTGCGAACACCATACAAATGTGGAAGTACTTGATGTGACTCCAAGCAGCGCAGACCGCGTCGATGTGAATGCTGCGCTAGTCGAGCGCCGCTCGCTTTTGAATTTTGTAAATTCAGCAAGCCTAGATGACTTGACTAACCTCCAGTACGATTGGGCCTCCGGCTCCGTTGTGCCCGGCTCAGATGTCTACGATATCTTTCTTGAGCACGGCCTCGTTGAAAATGAGGAAGATGGCCCTCGGCTCACAAGGGCGGGCTTTCTGGTCCTGGGTAGGCTGGTGCTACAGTTCCCCCAAATAGAGGCCAAAGAGAGCTTAGAGTTTGGGTCTTACTCGTTCAAGAAACGGATCAAGACTGGCAAAAACTCATCTATCTATTTCGCGGAGCACAGCGTCCTAGGCCATTCTGTCTTGGCAAAGGTATTAAGGCCTGGCGCGAGCGAAAATATCGTGGAGGCCATCAAGGTTATGACAGCGTTGCCTAAAGGGACGCGCATAGTTCGACCGATTGATATCATAGAGACTGAACATTCCGATGCTGCAGGCAAGGAGCTCAAGCTCAATTGTCTCATTTACCCGGTTGTTGCCGGCATATCACTCAGAAAATTCCTAGCGCAAAAGAGCTACCATCTAAACTCACATGTAGCCCTTGCATTCGTAAGGCAAATTGGCTCCGCCCTTGCCGAACTTGAGGCAATTGGAACCTATCATGGAGACCTACACGACGAGAACATTCTAGTGGAGGAAGATGCGGATGGCCGCCTTAGTTTTCATCTAATTGATGTTTCATTTGGCGCGATGGGCAGCATGAGCCACGAGGAGTGCGTTAACAGTGATATGACTAGCTTTCGGCAGCATGTCTGGCGCATTCTTTCCGCACAGAAGTCATTCTTACCGCGAATGTCTCTAAGAAAATTCCTGGGTACTAACCAATTCCGGAAGCTTACCCGTATCATGTCAGGGGAAGTCGCGACTTTCTCAGAAGTCATGAGTACCCTTGGCGAAAATTCTTCAGAACGAGCGTTTCGCGATCAGAAGTCCAAATTTAGGAACGAGAAGTTTGGCCGCCCCACAACTTTTCGCCTTCAAAGATATGAGGAAATTATTGACCCCTCTGAGGCGGCAAAGCTATTTGTCCCATTCCCCGAATTGATGAGCCAGGTATCCGATTTCAGCAATAATTTTATCTCCGGGAACCGAGGTTCTGGGAAGTCCACATACCTGGCTGCCCTGGGGTTTTTCCCGCATTCGCAGAACTCGAATGTAGATTTCAGGGATCTTTTTGGCGTTTATTTTCCGTGTCGCCAAGGCGAGTTTAAGTCCTTAACGGGGGCAACTGACTGGACAGAAACAGAATCGCAGACCTTCGCTGCACATCTAGTGGTTGTAAAAACCATGCGCAGAACTTTAGAGGCCGTATCACAAGGCGTTGAGGTTGGGCGTCTCGGAAACCCTTCGGATCTTGGGCAACTAAGGAAGTTCTTGAACGAGGTCGTTCCGCCACCGGGCATTATATCCGTCGAAGGCGATCTGCTGCCTGATCTAAGGAACTTTGCTTCTACAATGATCCGGATTGAGATGGAGCTGGTAAGTGGCAATAACCTTGCTAGTTTTTCGAGCCGCGAGAAGCTCGTGCCTGCATCTCTCATCGATTTTTTTCGCGTCATCCGTCGGACATTTCCCGAACTTTCGGGAGCCAGGTTCCATTTACTGTTCGATGACGCTGGAGCCCCAAATCTCAACAAGCAATTCCAACGCGTGTTGTGCGATCTGATTCTGACCTCAAACCCTATTTATTGTGTCAAATTCTCGGCAGAAAAGTTCACTTTTGAGTTTGAGAGCTCTCTTGGAAAGGTCCCTGAAAATGGCCACGATTACTTCGAGCAGGACATATCCCAGACGCTCTTTGTAGGCTCGCGGAACGCAAGGATCGCCCGTGAGGAGTTGGAACAGTACTTTCGCCAGATCGTGGATCAAAGGTTGGAGCATTTTGGTTATCAGTCACATCAAATCGTTGACTATCTTGGCGATAATCCAAACATAGTAAAACCCTTGATCGGCCTACTAGCTGCAAGCAGAAGGGACGCCAGGTACACCGGCTGGACTGCTGTCTGGAACATTGCCGAGCGGACCCCCAGAAACCTTCTCGAGCTAGTCTCAGAAATATTCGCATATGCGGGCATCGAGCCGAATACGCCGCCAAGACAGGTGTCTATGGCTGTTCAGGACAAGGCGATACGATCAGTCTCACTAAAACGGCTCCAGTCTTTGAGTCAGATTCCGGGATACATCATGATCGGTGGCCAGAAGGTGAGTCTCGGAAGAAAGCTATACGAAATTGCCGCCTCTATTGGTTCGATCTTTCGAGCCTACCTCAAGGAAGAGCAGGGCAAGCAGCACAAGCGCCAGCATTTGGCAATTGAGCGAAACGATTCAGGCGAGATTTCTGAAGAGGCGACGATCGTTCTTGAAAAACTCATCTCTTTCGGCGTTCTTGACGATAGCAAAGCAGAATATGCACGCGACGATGGCGTAATGAAGCCGATCTATGTCTTAAACCGCATTTTCTGCCCTGCTTTTAATATCATATTTCGTCGGGATGAGCATTTGAGACTTTCTCAGAAAAAACTTGAGCTGCTTCTGTTGGACCCACAATCATTTGTGAAAGTAGGTACAAAGCGTCTCGCAAAACTCCACACTGCAAGTGAATTTGATGAGGGGCTCTTCGGCTACGATATCTATGAGTAGTATGACTGATCATATCGATGTCCATCAAGTCGATGACATCTCTCGAGTTGCAGTCGATATGGACGCATTGGTACTCGCGGCTGGATTTGAAGATAGAGCATTTCACCTGCTCCGGCATGGAGCCTTTGACCAAAGCGCTTACTGCCTTATCATTCGTTATATAAACGACATTTCCGAGAATTCACTGGTCTTTGACGAGTACTTAGCGTTGGCAAAACGCAACTTCTCAGAAGATCGAATTCTCGTTCTCGAACTCAACACTGATAACATCGAAAAGTTTGCGCAAGAACTGGATGAGATGGTTTCCAAATTGCCGCCTGAGGTAAAGCGCATAGCTATCGATGTTTCAGGCATGACATCGTACGCGGCTTGCCTTTGCTTGAAGTCAATTCGGGGTCATAGGCCGCTTGAAAGGCAGCGGGTAATCTACTCGTCGGCAGAGGAATATGTGCCTAGCGAGGGGGAATATTCCGAACTCATCAAACGAACATCAGACCCTGACATCTCCTACCTCCCGAAGTCCATGGCAATGGAAATGTCGGAAAATTTGGTACTTGAGGCTTTCTCCGGCCATCGTAGTGGGGAAAGTCGGTCCTGCTTAGCAATTTTTGCCGGTTATGAGGTGCACAGGTCGGGCGGAGCAATAGATGCGATTAACCCATCGCTTTTGCTTCTTCTATATGGGGTTCCCGGGAACCCCAGGCATGGTTGGAGAGCGGACTTCTCCAAGAAGCTCCACTCGAAGTTCGAATCCACGCGGCGATGTGCAACCGAGGATGTATCGACGCTTTTCATCCAAGAAAGCTTGGACATTCTTGAAGAGTACTACGACCATCTGATTGACGACTATGACTTAGTTATAGCGCCGGTTTGCTCGAAGATGCATGCGGTGGCATCCTATATCTTCTGGGAGCGCTACGGTGAGGTGCAGCTCTCGTTCCCCATGCCCATCGGCTATGATGTAGAAAACAGGCCGCGCGGTGTCGGAAATGTCTATTGCGCTGATTTGTACGAGCGCAGAACACTTTTCCGCGGGGTGGCAAGCCACCTAGAGAATTTGGACGAGAACTGATTTTGCAAACTTGCATCTGACTAATCAGGGGCGATTGGGCTTGTTTATGCCGCATTCTTGGACACAGTTGCGCTCAAAGCCGAGTGAACTAGCTGTTCCGTCGAATGCAAAGACAACGGGTGAAAGACCTAACTGGTGGCACGTACATCGCCCGGACCGTGAGGTCCGGCCGAGTGGGAAATGAGGCACTATTCTGTTCTAATACGCTTGCCCATGTTAAGTTACTTGATGAACAAACTGCTATAGCTTTTGTCGCCCATCGCCATGATTATCGACAAATCCTGGAGGAACCACATGCCGTACAACATCATTTTCTTTCGAGGCACACGCAAGCTTGGCAACACGCCATGGGCTGGAGATTTTGCTTCAGCAAAACAACACGCTAAAGATCATTTACTAATCAATAAGGCCACTCTGGTCGAGGTGCGAGACGACGAAACTGGCGATCTCTTGTTTCACCACCCCAGAATGCTCAAACGGGCCCCATAGGCCAGTTGCCCTGGTCATTTCTGCTACGCTCTATCGCTTCACAATACTCTAATTTTACTCATTCAGCACTTTGATTAAGCGACGGCGGGATCGTAACATGTCCATATGATCGGCGACGAAAAAGATGGGCCTGAGATCGATATCGAAGCACTGCTCGAGAGCATGAGGCCGCCAGAGCTACCTAGCGATATTTACAACCAAGCTCCGAAAATAGTGGGTTGGCTCGCCAAACTCGACAAAAAGCATGCTCTTGAGACTCTCGCAGGTTTGCAGATCAGGCCAGAATTCCATGCGAATACGGTCAGGCTTAATTGGGCCACACGGCTTGTTGCCTCATACGCTTCAGGCAGCCAAAAGCTGAAGCGCGATAAACTTGTGGCACTTCTCAATATTCAGCTCAAGAAAGCCGGGATTAATCGCTTAGAAGACCCGATCGAAGATTTCTTCGTCGCGCCAATTGTGACAAGAGGAGGCGAGTTCGTGGCCTTTCAATCCTCTTGGTACAACGCGACATTTCACACAGAAGTCCTACTCGAAGCCTTCGCGGAATTACCTGAAGGCCAACCCAAAAATGATGCACTCACAAGCGTAAAAGCGCTGCTTCGTTTGGTAGACGCGATCGTTAAAAGAGCCGGTCTAGAACGCTGGGAGACTGGCTCTGGGCAGCCAGCAATTGCTATGAAACTCCCTAGCCAGAGCCAGATCAACGCCTCTGCTCATAATGTAAGGCTGCGTTGGGCTGAGGTTGAGTCCATAGTTTCCGAGACCTCCCTGCTGTCCCCATTCGTACTATCGATCGAAGAGGCAACCTCAATAGCGGACCAGCCGATCGGGAACGCCTTAATCGACTTCAAACCACTGCTGGCAGATCAGCATGGTATCACGCTCGTCGCTCCGGGAGCCATAACTACAGCTGCCCGCGCCCACTTAATTCACGAAGCCACAACAGGAGGTATGGGGCGGCTGTTTCAATACAATTTGCTTCAGGAAGAGGCCCATAGGCTTCGTGTGGCGGGTTTCGAGAATTTCGGTGGAGGCCCGATCGGTCACTGTGGCAATGAATCCGTGCGCCAGAAGATCACTGAAATCTCCGAGGGCCACTTTGTTCACTTCATGCAAACCATGGATGGGTTCGAATCTTGGGCTGAAGATGGCTTTAGCGGTGCCCGGGGTTATACAGATGAATTCTATGAAGCTTTGTTTGATGGTGCCCGGTTTGCTCTCGACACGGTTCAAAAAAAATCCAACTTTAGGAGCGGTACGACGGTTCTTCTAATGGGTGGTTGGGGGCAGGGTCGGGCGCTAGAGTTTGAGGTCCCTGCCGATCTAAGGGCGTGGCAGTTTAAACTCGTGGAGCCAGCCGAAGCCGTGACACTTGGGCCGTTAGAAGACAGCGCTATGTCGGACCTTAAACGCGTCTGGACCATCGAGCGCATGGCGAGGGTCATGGGTTTTGAGTTGCATAACCCAAGTGGCTTTCTGAATTTATTCCAGTGGTGGCGTGAAAGCGACTACGTTCTTGTGCCCGAGCATCAATTGGAAGCTGTCCCCCCGTGCCAAATTCTCTTTGGTTCAGACTGTCTATTTGAGGCCCGCAAAGAATCAGCGAGAGCCACCGATCGACGAGCGCTGCCCTATGTTGATGGCAGAATAAGGCGTGTGATGCGCGCTGAAACTCAATCGATGTTTGGAAGTCTGGAGCCCATCTACGCATGCATCGACGCCGTGCGCGATGACGAACTGCTGGGCGTAGTGCTGTATTCAGGAATGCCAGTCTGGATCTCTTGCAAAATCATAAAGGCGAATTTCGGCGACCAATATGAAAACTGGCGCGCAGTGCTTTTCTGGGCCAACCTATTCGACAAACTGAACTTGGAGACCCCGCCCATTGAGGCGCAGCAACCGGTCGTTGTTTCGATACAAGTTGATTGGCCGAACTTAAATAAAGTTGCCGATACGATCACAGACGATGCACTCTATGACGCTGTAACATATCAGATTTTGGGAGATGGCTGCTCCGCCGAGTTGCAAATTCGAGAAGAATGGCATCACGGCTTGCATCGTGAGAACAACTTAGCTGAAGTTGTGCTAGCTGCGAAATTGCTTTCTTGCATTGCTGAAATGCGTGGCGTGCCCATTTCACTGCACGACGCCCTGATTCAGGTCGCGACCATTGCGGGCTCCAAGGATCTCCGCTGGAGGCACGCTCTTAGCCCAGAGCGCCCAATTGAGTTGCTTCACGCACATGGTCTCATCAGGGAGCGGTATCGCAAGATCCCAAGAAGCGCAGCCGCACTCGTGAAGTTTGGAGCAGCGCTAGCTGTTAAAGGTGCAAAGGCAGGCCAAACAATCCAAGGGAAAGAAGCGTGCATCGAGTTTCTCGTCGAATTTCAGACATCTCTAAGCGACTCACTTTGCAAAGCGATTGCAGCATATCAGAGCGAGGCATTGGTAGTAAATGCGCTAGACCGCTTGCAGGCAGCACTCTGGGAGCAACGAAGTTGGGAGACTAGTGCACGCGCGTTAAGGGCCATCCATGGTGTTGACGGTGATGAGCAGGCCAGTCTTGAGGTTCGCAGTCAAATTAACGGAACAATTCGCGCCTGTTCGATCTTAGCTGAAATGGCCGCATCACACGCTGCAATTCAATCAGAATATCAAGTTGGCTCAATTGACTTAGATGACCTGCAAGCAATGGCCCTACAGCTTTTTGTGGTATCAGATCTGATACCCGCCATGCATGCAGACCAGGTCAGCCCAGAGCTGCAGATTGGCCCTACCGGTCATCTGTTGCACGATCATGAGTTTGGCGATGCCGCACTTGGCTCTCCTATTCGTTTGCTGCACTCAAAAAATCGTTCTGATCAAAGTGCAGCCTATAGTCGCCTGCATGAACCTGTCGCTGACAGCGATCCTAAAGGCCTTGATGAGCGATTGCTTCAAGCTCTCGCTGCTGAGTATGGCGTGGTAGCCGAAGTTTTTATGCAGTTTTCGAGTGTTCTGACAGAGATGGCGATCGAGAAAAAGCAATCACCTTTTGTGCTGCGTCGATCAGACCTTATTCGCCAATTAGACGACCTCAAGCTCGATGGTAGCCCGGCTTTCGGCCCCCTAATTGATAGACTGACTTTAGCCTGTCGAGATAGCTGGAATGACATCTCGACCGGTTCTTCGAAGAGCGACTTCGACATAAGCCGCTTTGATCGACGCTTCTCCCTAATAGGTCGTCCGCTCGTTGCGATCGATAATGAAGGCGACCCGCTCCTTGTGGTTTCACCAGCAGTCGTAGCTCGATCCGCAATTCACAACCTCTCTGGCGCAACTGATGGCGGTCTACAGGGTGGATTTTGGGTGAGCGATGAGATGCTGAGTTACACTGGCCACGCTGGTGAAAAGTCAGGGATGAAATTCAACGAGCAGGTAGCGTTAGCTGTTCGTTCTCATGGCTTGCGGGCCGACGCGTCCGTTAAGCCATCGGACTGTCTCAATTTAAAGGCGACCGATGAGCTGAAGCGACTGGGAGATATTGATGTCTTGGCATTCTCGTCTGACAAAAAACATGCGTGGGTAATAGAGGTAAAGGATATCAAATTGTGTCGGACTCAGTCCGAGGCGGCAAGGCGTTTATCTGCGTATCGAGGTATAATTCGGCCAAACGGGAGGCCAGACAACTTACTCCGTCATTTGAATCGTGTGGAATTCGTTAGGAAACATGCTGCAAATCTAGCCAAACGAAACAAAATGCCTTGCGAGCCTGAGGTGCATGGCTTGGTCATAGTAGATGCGCCGCAGCCTATGTCTTTTGTGATCTCCAGTAATTCAAAAGACGCGCGTTTCGTGCGTGTTGATGCGCTGGATGAAGTGGAGTGGGCACCTAACTTCTAGAGAGGCCGCTATCGCAATTCCCTCAGTGCCCGTTGCTAGGTAATTCTCATTCGTGCTCTTCTTGCGGTGCTGCAGTCATTGCATACGACAGAAGAGTCACCCGCCCTGGATGAGATCACTGCTATCGCCTTTCCAGGTTATGAACCAAAAACAATTTGATGGGACCAAACCTCTCCCAAGAGTAGGCGGCGGAAATCCAACATCCTGAATAAAAACAAGAAAGGTGAAGCGAGAAACTCGCTAGCCAAAAGAATGCTTGGATTTCAACCAAAATTTTGTGCGGGTTTTTGGTCTCCTAGAGTGCAAGAGTCCCGAGGGCATCGACTGCCGCATCGTTGGCAAAATGCCCATAATGGCGCTCGATCATCTCGGCACTAGTCCCTGATATTTGTGCGATGGTGAGCAAAGGCAAGCCAGCTTTCACAAGATCGGTGATCGTACTGTGACGTAAAGTGTAGGCAGTCGCTTCTCGTGGCAGGCTTGCCGCTTTGACGGCGACGGCAATAGGCCGCTTCCAAGTATGGCGCGTCCAGTCGCCTCCTAGCTTAGTCCGCAGTCGTTTGTTACGCCCTAGCTGGCTTGCAGCGCAGCAAGCCTCAAGGTCGCAGAATGAGACATCTTGCTTGAGCGCTTACTCAATCGGATCATCAATCAACGTATTTCACGAAAGCAAGCGCAACAGCTTGTGCCAGCCTTCAACAAGCTGTGCAATTTGTTGCCAGGCTGGCCAGTTGGCTCCCGTTTGCGCTCTGCGGTCATTCTTGCCTGCTAGGCACCGGAATCTGGCTCAATCTTTTGTGAACTCGCGTTTGGACAGATGCTCTGCTCCAAGGGGCTCAAACTTCGGATTATAGGTGGTCCCGAACAGACTGTGCGACTTGCTTCCGGGTTGATCTTTGAACCAAACAAAGAAGGGACGCAGCCTCGGCGCGTCCCTTCTTTTGTTTGATCTGAAAAACGAGACTTTTCAGTCTCTTGTGAAATGTCACTCGGTACCGTCTTTGACGCCACGCATAAATATTCCCTTTCAAAGCTACATTAGCGATTGCAGCCTGAACTTCCGGTTACTCGGGTTCGAAGGTTATATCAACCTTGGAGTTTGCCGAGAGATTCTCGATTCGGAACGCTTTGCGCACCTCATCGCCCGGTAGCAGTTTGATTTGCCTGCTTTCCCTACCAGAGATGGCTATTGCCACAGTCCTGTTCAAGCTGTTTCGAACATGGAATTGGGTATCATCCCAGTGCTTCGAAATCGTTAACTCCAAGCTATCGAGCTCGTCCTTTGGGCCATTAATTCCACCCTTATAGATCGACTGCCACGCCTTAAAGCGAGAGCGAAACTCACGCACTTCACCCGGTGCAATTTCTAAATGCTTCGTTTCCGAAATGAGGTCCTCACCTTTGGACAAGTCTACTCCGGGCTCAAGAATCTCATCGTCTCCGGAGCGATTCCACTCTCCATCTCTCATAAACACACCGTTAGTGAGAGTAGGAAAGACCTTTATTGCCGGGTTTCGGTCAACTGCGTCGTCAGACCAAATTTTGATCTCAAAAGGATACACCGCAGAATCTTTGTCGAGATAGTTGCCGACATAAAAGCGACGCGTCACATCCAATCTGATAAGGTTCTGAGCCTCGTCTACTTCCAACACATCGACCGCTGTAACCATCGAGATACAGTCATATGAAATCCCCTTAAGTTTATCCCGCAAATAAGAGGTTTCTCCGCTTCTCAGTTTCTTAGCGCTGAATAGGAGCTCAATTTTGTCATCTACACTTCTGCCTCGGTCCGCGTCTCGCCGCTGGAAAAAGAGGATGAGAAAACCAAGCAGGGAGAAGAAGACGAGATCTTCGATGAATGATGCTGAAAGGCTTTGGAGGAATGGAGCTCGAAAACCGTCATTTTCACTCGCATATTGAGCGGCAAAAAATATTATTGTGGCGACTATCCCAAAGACGAGCAAACTTGCGACGATTGGGAGATAATCACGCAACGTAGAGCTGAGGCTAATTCCACCAGATTTTGAGGTAATCCTCAAAATAGTGGCAAATGAAGATATTAGAACAATGACCGCCGTCACGATCAAAAGTGTTACGGTGTCAGAGATCTGTCGACTTGCTAGTGCAATCAAGATGACGGCCGACGCAATCGTGATAGTCGAGAAAAGTCCTGAGCCAACGTTCTCATGAAACGGCCTCCGGCTTGCAAAGCCGTAGATAAGTGCACCAGCGACTATGACTATCAGAAACGAAGCCAAACCTTTTGTCCAAAGATCTGCAAGTGCGAAAGCAATGAAAACGAATAGCCCAGCGGAAACAACGGCGCTTATAAGGGCGGAAGATCCATCTGAAAAATCCCTATCCGGTGCCATCAATGGAGCATTTTGTTCCCGCTCCTCATCATCTTCAATATCAGACATAATGCCCCACCCCAATTGAATTACCCGACGCATATTGCCTTAGTCCGATTCAATGGCAAGTATTGTGCTCATGTGATCTTTAGCTTCGAAAGTAATTTTGTAGGGGTGGCCGCGTATTCTGGCTTTACTGGTCGAAAGGTCTGCCCGACGTGAATATGCCACCTCAATCGTACGGCAAGAGACCAAAAAAATTTCGCTGGACCAAAACGAGATTGAGGCAAGAGGTTCGGCCAATAAGACTCTGAATAATATCAGATAAAATGAAGAATTCTGGGTGTGGATAGTTCAATTGTCGGTATTTTAACCAAAATTCCATACGGGCTTTTGGCTGTCTAAAGTGCCAATGTTCCGAGAGCCTCAACTGCCGCGTCGTTTGCGAGATGGCCGTAGTGGCGTTCAATCATCTCAACACTGGTTCCAGAGATTTGCGCTATCGTAAGCAGTGGCAGTCTTGCTTTAACGAGGTCGGTAATTGTGCTGTGCCGCAGTGTGTAGGCTGTTGTGGCCTCAGGTAGTTCAGCAGCTTTGACAGCCTTGGAAATTGGCCGCTTCCAAGTATGGCGGTTCCACCTGCTTCCATCTTTCCCCATAAAGAGCGGAGCTGAAGGAAGCTTGTCGGACATTTGCTGATTCAACAAGTTGGCGACTTCGACCGGCACTTCAATGCGTCGCGCTTCACCGGCCTTATCTTTGGAGATGGTCAACTCCAATGTTTGAGGATCGAAATCCTTCACGGAGAGTGAGGCCAACGCGCCCACGCGAATGGGCAGAAGGCATAATGCCCGGACGAAAGGTTCAGCCTCTTTGTCAATGTGCTTGAGCAACCTCGAGCGCTCTTCACGGGAAAGATAGGTTCTGCGTCTGCCGTCGGCATTTTTGATTGCGGTAAGGGCCTCTTGCCATGCGGAGGGAGTGTTGGGAGCGCCTTTAGGGAGTACCTTGCTTAGCGCGGCACGCAATACAGCCATATCTCGATTGACCGTTGAGGGGGCCCGGTTCCGTGTTCTTAAGGCCCCAGTGTTTGAGCGACTGACCTTGGCGGGGCGGTTCTCCAGCCAATCGCGCCACTCTTGAAGATGCCTCTTGCGAAGTTTGTCCAGCCGCACCTTAGATATCGACTGGGTATAGATGTACCGACCAAAACGAGCCTCGGCTTCCTCTCTAGTTGCTGCATACTCACGGCAAGCATCGCCAACAGTTATTACTTTCGGTGCAGTATCACCCCCCGCATCTACGACCTGCTTGAACTGCTCTGCGTCTGTCTTAGCGGCAGCGAACCGCTTGTTTCCGTCGAGATGTCCAAAATCACCGAGCGGCTTACGCTGATAGATCTTCTTGTCTTCGTCATAGGCCCGCGCTTGCCACTTCCCGTGCCGATCTTTCAACGAGGGCCGATAGCCGACAAAGCAACCGGATTGCACACGGTGCCAATATGGCTCGTTTCCCTTTCGGGGTCTCAGCCGTTCACGCACGCTTACTTTCGAGAGATCAACCATCCTTACCGCCAACTTGTTATGAAAAAATTATGAAAAACTTAGAGGGACAAATGGACACAAGTATGGATGAAAGTCTACTAATAACAGTAGTGCCCTGCTCCCTCAAAAGCCCCAACTCTCCCATTTTGCTGCCCTCCGAAGGCAGAGGCCAGAGGTTCGAATCCTCTCGGGTGCACCACCAATTCTCTCGCAAGGCTTCTGCTTCTTCCGCCTTGCTGAGTCGTAATTTCTTGTAATTTTTACCCTGAATGCGCCACATTTCCTTGCCGATTGGGCACTTCGCGAGTTTATCAGGATACAAGTTGCTTTTGGCCGGGGACTGCCGTGAGCATAAGATCGCAATAGCGGCAGCTAAGAGGGCAGCAATAATGAGAATCGCAATAGCGGATGATGATCCCGAGCTGCTCGAACAGCTTGGCAATGCGATCGATGGCACGGTGCATCAGTGTGAGCGGTTTCGCTCTGGCACCGAGCTGACGACGTTTCTTAAACGCGAAACATGCGACGTTGTTTTGGTGGATTGGAATATGCCGGGCCGCACCGGGCTTGATCTGGTAAAATGGGCGACCTCCAGCCTGCAAAACCCGCCCGCCTTTATTATTCTCACCAGCCGTTCTGACAAAAGCGATGTGGTGCTGGGCCTCGAAGCGGGCGCGGTTGATTATGTCGTAAAGCCGGAAAGTGAAGAGGTCATCCTCGCCCGGATTGAGGCGGCACACCGGCGCCTTAACAAGGCCGGGCCGGAACGGTTTGGCAAATTTGGCACCTATGAGGTGGACCGCGTTACCAAACAGATCACCCGCGCAGGCGAATCGTTGAACCTCACCAATAAAGAGGCCGATTTGGCGATCCTGTTTTTCGACAACCTCAACCGGCCGCTGTCGCGGGCGTATATTTTCGGTGAGGTTTGGGGCAGCGTCCCTGAGGTCGAGAGCCGGACGCTCGATCTGCATGTCTCGCGCATCCGGTCCAAGCTGGAGCTTCGGCCAAAGCATGGATTTGCCATTCAAACAGTCTTCGGTTTCGGCTATCGCATGGATAAGTCTGTCGAAGCCGGTGAGGATATGTGAGCCAATACCGCCCACGAAAATTTGGAAAATTCTTGCAGGCAGGCTCGGTTCTGGCTCAGGCGGGGGCTTGTGCATTCCTGTTATCGGCATGTGCGGTTTCATCGCCGCTGGCGGTGCAATCTACGCGCGCTGATATTGCTGCGCAGAACATGCAAATTGCGATCGCTTTGCCAGACGATGGTGAGCAGACGCTCAAAGCCCGCTTTGCCGCGGCGCTCATGGGGTCTGTGTCGAGCAGCCGACTGGCCATATCGCCGGACGGACAGCTGGTCGCTGACTATGCTATTTCGACGGGATCGGCAGAGCTTGGCGTACTGTCCTCGCAGGGTGTTCAATCCTCGCAGGGCGGGCAATCCTCAGAAAACGGGCAAGACGAACCGGTCTGGATTGCGCCGCCGCGTGAACCAAAGCGGTTTGACGAATGTGAGGCAATGGTGCTGCGCGGCAGCCTCCTGCTCATCGACCGTAACACCGGCATTGCCGTCTATCGCGGGACAGGCACCATGACCGATTGCGATTTTGACGATGACGATTTGCGCGAGATGGCGGATGGTTTGATCGCGGATTACGCCGCTCGCCAATAGCTCAACAATAGCTCGCTAATAAACGCGCATTACTTCGCCAAAGATATGGTGAAGCGCGTGCCTTGGCCGGGCCGCGATGCCACGTCGATCGTCCCATCATGCGCATCGACGACTTTCTTCACAAGCGCCAACCCAAGCCCGGCGCTCGGCCCGGCATCTGTTGCATGGGCACCAAAGCGCGCAAAGGGGTCCTTGATCCGCGCCTCCGGCAGGCCGGCCCCTTCATCGGAAACGATGATCTGTTTTGCGCTGCCGGATGCACAATTAAGCGTCACGTCGATCCGCGAATTTTCGGGTGAATATTTGACCGCATTGCCGATCAAATTGTCGAGCATCCGCGCGATGAGCGAGGCATCAACATCGCCAAAACATGGTTCTTCGGGCAATTGCTGTTCGATGCGAATATGTTTGGCTTCTGCGAGGACATAGGCGCGGTCGCAAGCTTCCTCGATCAGGGCGCTGATATCGCTGTCTTCCAATTGAAGTTGAGGGCTTTCGAGCCGAGCCAATTGCACAAAGTCATCCGCGAGCTTCAAGGTTCGCTCCGCCTGTTTCTTGATCCGGTCCATTGTGTTGTCGGCGGCGGCTTTTGTGGGTTTACGCGTCAGGCCGATAATCGCGACCTGCGGTGTGCGCATATCGTGCGACAGGAATTCGAGCATTTGTTTGCGTTCTTGATCGAGCCTGCGCAGATCCGTGATTTCGCGCAGCGCCAACACTTCGCCCGACGCGCTGCCATCATTTGGGCCTTGATCAACCGGTCCAGAAAACCGGCCGAGCGGTGCCCGCGCGATCAGGAAAATGCGGCCATCTTCGGTTAGCATTTCGTCGCCGTCACGCTGTAGATTGACGCGGCCAAGCAGGAAAAGCTGCTCCAGCGATAATTCTTCTTGTGATTGCCAATCGGGGAAAAGCTGATCGGCTTTCGCATTGAGCATTTGCACTATGCCCTGATCGTTCAACACAATCATCGCATCGGGTGCGGTTTCGATCACTTGGCGCACGAATGTCAGCGATCCTTCGGTTGTCAGGATCAGCCCGCGCACACGCTCCACCTGGCGCGCGATATATTCCATGCCCCGATGTTGGATCGCCGCATCGCCGCCGTCCATCATCCGCGCGGCTTCTTTGTCGAGATAGCGGCTGACATGGCTAAGCCGCCGCCAGCTCCACAGCGGATAGGACAGCACGATCATGATAATCGCGGGCGCAATCGGCATCCACAAATGCCCCCATGCGAGCAAACCGGCACTGATCATGAGTAAGACCGCGACCAAACCAATTGCGACATAGAGGCTGATGCGCGGGGGCAGATACCAAAAGGTCAAGAACAGCGCGAACAATGCGAGCGCCGCGGTCAAATTCTGCCACAAGCCGCCAACAGGATTGATTAGCGCATCGGCCATCAATGCGTTCAGCAAATTGGCCTGAGTCTCAATCCCCGTCATCACCCCAATATCGCCCGCCGCGACCGAATACCGGTCGCCCATCCCTTGCGCTGTGGCACCGATCAGGACGATTTTGCCTTCGAAGAATTCGGGCAAGGCGCCGCTCGCTAGAATGTCGCTGGCGGAATGCGTGATGACTGATCCGGCCGGGTGAAACGGGATCAACGCTGTTCGCTGGGCCGTTTCCGCCGTTTCCGCCGTTTCCGCCGCGACATCTTCGCCTAAGAATTCCAGCACCCGGGTGGCAACATGCGGAAATTCGCCTTTGTCGGTCGAAAGGACGAGATCAAAACGGCGGAAAATGCCGTCGGGATCGGGTTCTGCGACGACATGGCCGACCCCGGCAGACGCGCTGCCGAATTCGGGCAAAGGATAGAGCCGATCAATGCCGGTTTCGGAATTGATTCGCGCCGCAAATGTATGCGGCAACAGCACATTATCGCCCCGGCGCATGGCCCGCTCCAGCGCGGCGTCATCTTGTGCGTTTGTGTTTTCCAGAAACAGAATATCGAGAACAATCGCGCGCGCGCCTGCGTCGTTCAGCCGGTCGATCAGTTCCCCATGCGCCGCGCGCGGCCAAGGCCATGCGCCAATCTCGCCTAAGCTTTGATCGTCAATCGCGACCAAGGTGATGTCGTCCGACATCGCCGGGCGCGCGAGTGGGGAAACAGTATCGAGCAATTGATTGTCGAGCCGCTGCGTCAGATCGCTCGACTGCAACAGCGCGGCACCCATGATCGCCGCAATGAGCAAGACCGCCCATTCAACAAGGAGCCGGGTTGCCTTCATCGCTCAGCCCGCTTTGGGAGCATTACTGCGAAACAATCAACGTCTGGGCTGGTCCCCAAACCTTGATGAGGCCCTCTTGCGGGTCGGTCTCGCTCGCGGCCACACGCCAGACATATTTGCCCGGCGCAAGATCGGTGAGGATGACTTGCCTGGTGTCCAAACCTATTTCGTCCACGAGCAACGTGCCGGAATCGGCCTCCAACCACATTTGAAATGCGAAACTGGCATTCTCGCCGCCCTCCGGGATCCAGCTGAAATTGAAGCCGTCATAATCGGGTGAACTGCCCGCCGCCGCAGCCACTCCCACGCGTTTGCGTAGGAAGGAATAGCTTTCCGAACTGCCCTCTAGACCGCTCTGCGAAATCGACCGTGCGCGGACGAAATAGCGGCCATTCTCGATGCTGGGTATGGTGGCCGCTTCGGTGTTGATCATTTGTTCGGTGACCACATCCAGAAACCCCGCATCGCGCGCGAGCTGTACCCGGTAGCCAGCGGCTCCGGCGACAGGCTCTATCGCGAAATTCAGCGTTTCTGAGGTTTGCACCGCACCCGGATCGCGAAATTCGGGTGAGGGGAGCAGTTCTTCTGGTTCGCTCACGCCGGATGCGCTGCTGGAAACACCGAAACCGGCGGGCGCGGCGCGCTCTTGGCCGCCTGCGGCAACTTGGACCTCACCCTCGGTCACTTCGGTAAGGCTGGAATCGCCGGTTTCTGGGTCATAGGCGACGCGAAACTGCGTCCCGCGAACCGCCGTCACCGCAACAGGTGTGCGCATTCGGAGGCGATCTTGCCCTTCGAGCGCGGGGGAGGTCGCATTGGCCCGTCCGCGCGAAACCGCGAAATCCACATCCAGCGTATCACCAAGCACATAACGCCGCGCCTTGATCAGCCGCGCCGTGGTGTTGGAGGGGAGGGAAATCCGTCCGCCAAACCCGCCGGCAAAACTGATAAAGCCGTTGCGCCCCGTCTCTACAATGGCTCCTTCGCTGAGGATGGAGCCGATAATTGGTGCGTTTCCGCCGATGGCCACCGGGCCAGAAAACGCCGCGACCCGCAATTCGACCGGCTGGTGGCGGAGCAATTCACGCGGGATCAGGAGCGTCCGGTCGATGCTGAGGCGGCGCGGATTGCGGACCGCGTTGAAACGCTGAACCCGAAGCGCGCTTTCGTCGCTCACAAGGTATCGGCGCGCGATGTCATAGAGCGTGTCATTGGGCACAACGGTGTAGGAAATTGTGTCCGGCCCGCTGGCTGCGGCGGGAACCACCGGCAGGGCAAGGCTCGCAAGCGCTGCGAAAAATCCGCCAAATGTCAGAGCTTTTATGTGTGTTAGCATCGCGCTTGCATCCTTTGCTTGGGCGCATGATCGCATAGGAATCGCGCCCTCGCCAGCTTTCGGATCGGCACCTTACAAGTAATTACCTGATGATCGGCAGCATGAAGCAGCGAGAAGCAGCGAGAAAAGGTGAGCAATCTCATGCAAACCCATTCTCGATGAATTCCAGCGCACATCCAACGAGCATCGCGGCGCCGCGCGGCAATGCGCTCTCATCAACATGCATTCGCGGCGAATGGATGGCGCAGCATTGGCTCCAATTGTCGCCCTCCGGTGCCACGCCAAGGAAGAACATTGCGCCCGGCACTTTTTCAAGAATGTAAGAGAAATCCTCTGCCCCCATGATCGGGGCGGGCAGGTCGTGCCAACCTTCGGTCCCGTCCGCGATCCCGCGCGCGACTTTTTCGCCCAATGTGACCGCGCGTTCGTCGCACACGGTCACCGGGAAGCCTGGCACAATATCGCAAGTCGCCTCCACACCGTGCGCGCGGGCGGTGTCGGCGGCGGTTTGCGTGATCAGCGCATGGACTTTTTCGCGGTGTTCGGCCGAAAGCGTGCGAATTGTCCCTTGCAGCACGGCATCATCGGGAATGACGTTGAATGTCGTGCCTGCCGCGATGCGGGTTACGGTCACGACAACGGCGCTGGCGGCGTTGAAACGGCGTGTTACCATCGCCTGCACCGCCCCGATAATCGCAGCGGCGGCCGGTACAGGATCGGCGCAATCATGCGGCATAGAAGCATGACCGCCTCTGCCATTAACGGTAATGGTGAAATGATCCGCAGCCGCCATCAGCGGCCCGGCGCGTCCGGCGATCACGCCGAATTTGGCATTGGGCATGATGTGCAAAGCAAAGGCAGCATCAGGCAGCGGATCGATCAAGCCATCCTCCAGCATGAAACGCGCGCCGTGATGGCCTTCTTCCCCCGGTTGAAACATGAAATCGACCGTCCCGGCGAGGTTTTCTTGCTGTGCGGCCAGCATCCGCGCTGCGCCTGCGAGCATCGCTGTGTGCGTGTCGTGACCGCAAGCATGCATCCGGCCCGGAATGGTCGAGGCAAAATCGAGATCGGTCTTCTCATCCATCGGCAGCGCATCCATATCGCCGCGCAGCAGCACGCGCGGGCTGTCACCGCTCGCCTTCGCTCCTTTCAGGGTCGCCACCGCCCCCGTTGTCGAAGGGCCGCTGCGCCATTCGAGCGGCAGATCGGCTAGCGCCTCTCGCACCTTCGCCATGGTCATGGGCGTGTGCAGGCCCAATTCCGGTTCTGCATGGATCGCGCGGCGAAGCGCAATAATTTCTGGAGCGAGCGCGCGCGCGGTTTCAAGGAGGGTGTCTGTCAGCATAGCGTCAGAGTAGCGCAGGCGCGCACGGATGCCAGAGGGAATACTTTTTCGGTCGGTCCGGCATAGCAAGCGTTCCAGCCAAAAAATACCATCTACGGACCCGAAAAATGGCGGAGCACCTTGTCAAATCGGTGCCAGTTGCGATGTAACCTTACGGGCGCACCGTGCGTATATTGCAACTGAGAGCCGATATGGCAGTGGCAATCACGCCGCGCAGCATTTAAGAGATGGACATGTCCGCGCCGATCTACGAATTTTCTCAGCTCCCGCAAGCGGCGGAAAAAGCCGCGGGAAAAGCAGGCCCCCGTGCCCAGCGCGCGGCTGGCGAGGCGCCTAGCGTCGGCGTTATCTACAACCCACGAAGCCATGGCAATCAGGGCGCTGATTTTGATTGCGGGATCACCCCGCAGGTCCATATCGCGCAGCCTGGCGACCGATCACAATTGCCCGAAGCATTGGCCGATCTGGCGGCGCGCGGGATTGATTTGCTGGTTATCAATGGTGGCGATGGGACGGTGCGCGATGTGCTGACCTGCGGCGCTAGTATCTTTGGTGACGATTGGCCTGCGATTGCGGTTCTGCCCAAGGGCAAGACGAATGCGTTGACGGTTGATCTGGGTGTGCCGGGTGATTGGTCATTGCAACATGCGATTGACGCCTTCGAAAATGGCGGGCGCGTTCATCGCCGCCCCATTGCGGTGACATCGAAAAACGAAGAGGCCGGCAGCCAAGTGCTGGGTTTTATCCTAGGGGCTGGCGCATTCACCACCGCGACAAAATCCGGGCAGGCCGCGCATAAATTGGGCGCGTTTAACTCGATGGCTGTGGGTGTGACGACCGCTTGGGGTGTGGTTCAGTGGTTCTTCGCCTCGCGCACAAATTCATGGCGGCGCGGTTCGCGCATGACCATTGCGCTTGGTCCACAAGAAGCCCCGATGGAGCATAGCGGCACGGGTGATCCGGCTTGGCGGCAGTTGCTGTTTTCGTCGACGCTGGAGACAATGCCGGCGGGGATCAAACCTTTTGGGCCGCTGCGTAAGGGGCTGAAACTGGTCGCTCTCGATCAAATTGCCCGGCGTTCTGCATTTCTAATCCCTGCGGTTTTGCGCGGCAAAACCCCGGCTAGACTGCGTGAACGCGGGATACATCAGCTGACGACGCCGCAATATACGCTGAATATCGAAGACCAGTTTATCCTCGACGGCGAAGCCTTCCCCCCGGGCGAATATCGCATCGGTCAGGGACCAGAGCTTGAATTCGTAACCCCGTAAGGCGAAAAGCGCGGCCCATGACCCGCAGCCCTCTAAACCTGTCAGATCGAATTGCTGAGCGCCTTGATGCGCCCATTGACCCTGCGGTGGCCGCATTTGCGCGCGCGCTGGCTGAGGATGCCGGCGCGGATGCGGTGCTGTTTTATGGATCGAATTTGCGCACCGGATCGCTCAAGGGGGTGCTCGATTTCTATGTCCTATTGCCGGGCGCGGAGCAGTCGCGGATATGGCCGCGCGTCAGCTATCATGAGCGTGAGGATGACGCCGAAAAGGGCGATAATATGCTGCGCGCAAAGGTGGCGACTATGGCGCTATCAACCTTTGCGAAGGCGGCATCAGGCGACCTTGCCGACACCACAATTTGGGCGCGGTTCGTACAGCCCGCTGCTTTGGTCTGGCAGCGAAATGATGCGGCGCGCGGGCGGGTTACGGATGCCGTTCGATCCGCTGCGATAACGTCGGCGCGGCTGGCGGCGGCATTAGGCCCGGCCAGCGGCACGGCGGAGGATTATTGGCGCGCGCTGTTCCGCGCGACCTATAAAGCGGAATTCAGGGTCGAAAAAGCTGGGCGCGAAAATGACATTCTCAGTGTGAATGCGGCGCATTTCGCGGGATTGCTCCCGCTCGCGCTGGACGCAGCGGGCATTGCCTGCACACTTAGCGGCGACCGGTTGACCCCGAGCTTTTCAGCCAGTGAGCGATCGCGTGTGCTGAGCTGGTGGAAGCGCCGCAAGCGGCTGGGCAAACCGCTCAATTTCACACGACTGATCAAAGCCAGCACAACTTTTGACGGGGCGGCAAAATATGCAGCTTGGAAGATTGAACGGCACACCGGGATGCCTGTCGAAGTGACGCCATTTCGTGAGCGGCACCCGCTGCTGTCAGCGCCCAGCGTGCTGTGGGCGCTGAGGAAGCACCGGAAGAACCGAAGCTCTTAGCCGAAATATTTCCCCTTCGGCCTTAGCCGAAATATTTCATCGTTATGGCGATTGAGTTGACCCCGCTGCCGACGCTAAAGCGCGTTTCATCAATGCCCGGCTTGCCGAGGTTGAAGATATTGATCGAGGGGTTGTTCGACATCGCGCCGCCATCGGTGCGGATATCGGTCGAGCCATTGCCATTGACGTCGTGACGCACAGCGACGGCGTAATTGCCGCTGGCGGGCACTGGCAAGCACACCGTCATCCGGCCGCGCCGGGCGGGCAATTCGATCCGGTTCAACCAGCGCCCGCTTTCCAGCCAGTCGGCGCGTGTGCCATTGTAAACCTGTGCCCGGATCGTGCCGCTTGAATTTTTGACGCCATTGATCGTGACCCGAACCGACGGACCGGCCCCCGGAGCGCAAGCGCGCATATTGTTGGAGATTGCGTTGCGATAATCGCTGCCGCTGGACGCCTGAGCCGAAGCGGGCGCGGTCGGCGCAGCGGTGCCCAGCACCAGCATAGCGGCAGCGGCAATGCCGCCAAACGTGGTTTTGATCACTGATTTCGAAACTGTCATTTTCTGCCCGTTATATAATTGGATGCGGCTTGTTGGGAGGCCAAATGCCCCCAAGGCCGAGCGACAATTCGCCGCAAGAATATGACACGTTAATGGCATTTGCGTGCTGAATTGCGCCTGAACTGATCGCACATTGAGTGACTAACACAGGGCCCTAAATGCGATTCTGATGCCAAACGCTTATCTCGCACATGCAAAAAGGGCGGGGAAAAGCGGTTTACACCGGCTTGCTGCGCGATTCGCGGTGCGCGTAAGGCGGAGTGCAAACGAAAAGGCGCGTTTGTTAACAATGCCATCACCGCTTATCTCTCCCAGTATTCTGTCAGCTGACTTTGCGCGGTTGGGCGAAGAAGTGCGCGCCGTTGATGCGGCCGGTGCGGATTGGATTCATATTGATGTGATGGACGGGCATTTCGTGCCCAATATCACGATCGGCCCAGATGTCGTGAAGGCATTGCGCCCGCATTCGGATAAAGTCTTCGACGTTCATCTGATGATCTCTCCGGTTGATCCGTATCTGGAGGCGTTTGCGCAAGCAGGCGCGGATATCATCACGGTTCATCCAGAGGCAGGCCCGCATATCCACCGGACGCTTCAGGCGATCCGCGCTTTGGGTAAGAAAGCGGGCGTTGTCATCAACCCCGGTACGCCGGTGGAGGTGCTCGATAATGTCATGGACCTTGTCGATCTGGTTCTCGTCATGAGCGTCAATCCAGGCTTTGGCGGACAGAGTTTTATCCATTCGCAATTGGAAAAGGTCCGCCGCATTCGCGCGATGATCGTCGAAAGCGGCCGCGATATTCACCTTGAGGTTGATGGCGGGGTGAACCCGGAAACCGCAAAATTATGCGTCGAGGCCGGGGCCGATGTGCTGGTGGCGGGGTCCGCTACCTTTAAGGGTGGGCCGGATCATTATGCCGCCAATATCGCCGCGTTAAAGGGGGCGAGCTGATGGAAACGCTGTTTGGCGACCACAAAGCTGTGCAGGCGGAGGAGTTGGACGAAGCGGGTGAGCGTTCTGCGCTGGCTCTGGGCGCCGGTGAAGAATCGCTGCGCGAAGAGTCGCCTGAAGAACAAGCTGCCGGTGATGCGGCTCCCGCTTTCCCGCTCGACCCGGTTGAAACGTCACGCGCGCTCGCATTGACTGACGTCATTGCGCCGCGAACGCGCCCCGGCGAAGCGTTGATCCGCATGGCATACCGAATGGGTGTGCCCGGACATGCTCTCTCCGCCCCTTTCCGCCGGGCTTCGGCGATGCGGGTTCTGGGGACTGTCGACAGCCCAATTACAGGCGACCGCATGGCAGGCACGGCTTTGCGGGCCGGTCATTTCCTAGTCCACGGCGTCAAGCAGCCCATCGGTCAGATCGATTTTGAAAGCAGTCCCCGCCTTGGGGCTCGGCTTGGCACAGGGCTTGAGCGGACGGTTCACAGTTTCTCATGGCTCGCCGATCTTGCGGCCAGCGCCCCGCGCGCCGATTGCATCGCTATTGCAGAACGGATCACGAGCAAATGGCTCGATGCCAATGCATCCGCGCCCAAGAAATCGGTGAAGAGCGCGGTTTGGGATGTGGAGAATGCCGGTCTGCGGCTGATGGCCTGGTTGGTCCACGCGCCCATGTTGATGGGGCGGCAAGACAGCGAACTAAAATCGCGGTTGCTGGTCGCCATCGAAGAAACTGCCAATTGGCTCGACCGTAAAGCTTTGCGCAGCGGCGCGGGTCTGGGGCAAGTTGCGGGCTGGGCCGCTGTCACGGCGGCGGGATTGCTGTTGCCAGATGGCAAAGCGCGGCGGCTTTATGGCGAGGCGGCTTTGATCCACGCACTGGGCGATCTGGTGGCAGAAGACGGCGGATCGCTGGCCCGCTGTCCGGCGGCGCAGATGGATGCGATCCGTGTGCTGACCGACCTGATTGCATGTTACGAAGCTGTGGACCGAGAAGCGCCTGATGCGATCTGGGTCATGCGAGAATTGTTGGTGCCGCCGCTGCTCGCTTTGCGGCACGGCGATGGGGCGCTTGGCAATTGGCAGGGACAGGGCGCGATCTCTGCGGACCGGGTTTCGGCTCTCATAGTGGCCACTGGCATTCGCACACGCGCTTTGAATGAACCCCAACATTGGGGTTATCAGCGGATGCATGGTGGGCGCACCAATGTGCAATTCGACGCAGGGCCCCCGCCCCGTGCGCGGCACACACGCTGCGGCTGTGCATCGACACTGGCGTTCGAAATGTCTGATGGCCCCTCGCGTTTGATCGTAAATTGCGGCGGCGCGGCAATGGCGGGCGGGCAAGTTCCCGCGCGTATCGGGCAAGCTTTGCGCGCATCGGCGGCGCATTCCACGTTGGTGCTTGATGATGCCAACAGCACGGCCGTTCTGCTCCACGGTAAATTGGGCCGCGGCGCAGAGATGGTCGAGGTTGAACGCCGCGTAATCACACAAAATGACCGTGAAGCGACCAGGATAGAGGCCAGCCACGATGGCTATGCCGCCCGGTTTGGTTTGACCCATAACCGCATCCTAACGCTGCGCAGTGATGGGACCGAATTGTCGGGCGATGACATCCTCTTGCCCGCATCGCGCAAGGGTAAGCGCGGCAAAGTCGGCTTTGCGATCCGTTTCCACCTTGGACGCGGTGTAGAGGCGCATTTGTCGGATGATATGCGCGGCGCCAGCCTGCTGACGCCAGACGGAAGCTTGTGGCAATTCCGCCTGCGCGGACAGGCCGGAACTGATGCTGGCGACGAAGAAGTTATGAAACTGTCATGCGAAGACAGTCTGTGGGTTGATGGCGAAGGACGCCCTCATGCGACCGAGCAATTGGTGATAGAGGGCCTGACATCGCGCGGCGGGGGGCAATTTTCCTGGCTCCTCAAGAAAATGGGATAGATCCTAAAATGGCTGAGTTGACTATCAAACGGGCGCTGCTTTCGGTGTCCGACAAATCCGGTTTGGCGGAACTGGGCGCGGCATTGGCGGCGCGCGGCGTGGAACTGGTCAGCACGGGCGGCACGGCTCGGACACTGCGTGAGGCGGGTTTGGACGTGCGCGATGTGTCGGATCTGACCGGTTTTCCTGAGATGATGGATGGGCGGGTGAAGACGCTGCATCCCACGGTTCACGGCGGCTTGCTGGCGCTGCGCGATAATGCGGAACATGTCGCCGCGATGGAGGCGCATGATATTGGTGCGATCGATCTGGTTGTGGTCAATTTGTACCCATTTGAGGCCACGGTCGCGAAAGGTGCGGACCGCGCGGAGATAATCGAGAATATCGACATTGGCGGGCCAAGCATGGTGCGCTCAGCCGCGAAAAATCACGGCTTTGTTACGATCCTGACCGATCCGGCAGATTACGGGGCTTTGGCAGAAGAGCTGGAGGCCAATAATGGCGCGACCAGCGAAGCGTTCCGCATCCGCATGGCGGGCAAAGCCTATGCGCGCACCGCGTCATATGATGCTGCGATCGCCAATTGGTTCGCGTTTGGCGATGCCTATACCCACCCGCTCGGCGCAGAAGCGTTGCAGGCGACCCCATTTGTAGAGACCATGCCGCTGGCATTTAAGCGCGATGACACTTTGCGTTACGGCGAGAACCCGCATCAGGCGGCGGCGATTTACGTGCCCCAGATGACCGGCACTCAGGGCGTGCCGCAGGCGCAGCAATTGCAGGGCAAAGCGCTCAGCTACAACAATTTGAACGACGCGGATGCGGCGCTCGAATTGGCAGCAGAATTCGCGGGCGGTGACCCAGCAGTGGTGATCGTCAAACACGCAAACCCATGCGGTGTCGCGCAAAGCGGCACCTTGTTGGATGCGTGGAACGATGCGCTGCAATGCGACAGCGTTTCGGCCTTTGGCGGGATCGTGGCGGTCAACACTGAACTCGACGGGGCAACCGCAGAGGCGATTGCGAGCATCTTCACCGAAGTCGTAATCGCACCCAAAGTCAGCGCCGAAGCGCGCGAAGTGTTTGCGCGCAAGAAGAATCTGCGCCTGCTTGAAACGGGCACTCTGCCTGACCCGCGCAGGGGCGGCTTTGCGATGAAGACCATCGCAGGCGGTATGCTGATTCAGTCGCGCGACAATGGCGCGGTGGCGCAGGCGGATCTCAAAGTGGTGACCAAGCGGGAGCCTACGCCGCAGGAACTCAAAGATTGCCTATTTGCGTGGACCGTCGCGCGGCACGTCAAATCGAACGCGATTGTCTATGCCAAGAATGGCGCAACCGCGGGTATCGGCGCCGGTCAGATGAATCGCCGCGATTCAGCGCGCATTGCGGCAATCAAAGCGCGCGAAGCAGCGGAAACCTATGAATGGAGCACGCCCAAAACCACCGGCAGCGCGGTTGCCTCCGATGCTTTCTTCCCCTTTGCCGACGGCCTGATTGCCGCCGCCGAAGCGGGCGCGGCGGCGGTGATCCAGCCCGGCGGGTCGATCCGCGATGATGAAGTGATCGCCGCTGCGGATGAAGCGGGCCTCGCGATGGTTTTCACCGGGATGCGTCACTTTAGGCACTGATTTCGCTTCGTTCTTCCATCCGGGCGCCAAGATTGTGAGCCGCCCTCTGCACTGACCCCTTCGCTGCATTAGGGAGGCTCTTGCGCGCGCGTCTGTGCGTCCGGCCAACCCCAACTCATCTTTTTGTTGTCTCGCCGCGTAACTATTTCACGCAACCAAACGAACTGCCTGATGAAACAACCATTCATTTCGGCGCAATCGTGCCGTTTGTATTGGGTCGATCAGGCCCCCAAAGAACCCGCGAGACTGACCATGACGCTATTCTCCTCAGACCTTTTTCGCAATTTCGGCGTGGGCTTTATGGCTGGCGCGGTGATTATGGCTGCGAGCACGATTGACCAATGGGGCCCTCAGCTTGAATCGCCAGCGCAGGCCGCTTCGCCGCTAGAAGCGCCTGCGCCTTCAGCTGAATTCCTAATCGAGCCCTTGGAGAACTCCGAATGAAGCGCGCTTTTCTATTGGCCGCGGCCTTAGCTACGGGCGTAACCTTCGCCAGCCAGCCTACTCCTGCGCTCGCGCTCGAAGAACCGGTTAACGCGCCAGCTCCTGCGCGTATCGCGAGAGAGGGTGCTGGCCTTAAGACCGCGATCTTTGCCGGCGGATGTTTCTGGGGCGTGGAGGGCGTGTTTAGCCACATTAACGGCGTGAGATCAGCCGAATCTGGCTATCACGGCGGCGTCGCTGGCAATGCGACCTATAGCCGCATCACATCGGGCGGGACCAATCACGCTGAATCCGTGCGCATCACCTATGACCCCTATGTCATTCGCTATGATGAATTGCTGCGGATCTTCTTTTCGGTCGTTACCGATCCGACATTGCGCAATCGCCAAGGCCCCGATGTCGGCTCGCATTATCGCAGCGCATTGGTGCCAACCAGCGCCGAACAACGCGCCGTGGCAGAGGCGTATCTTGCGCAAATGGGCCGATCCGGCACATGGAGCAGCCCGATCGTCACCCGCATTGAGCGCGAGCGGACATTCTACCCGGCTGAGGCATATCATCAGGACTTCATGGCGAAGAATCCGCGGCACGGATATATTCGGCGCTGGGACAAGCCCAAGGTCGACGCCCTGCGCGCGATGTTTCCAAGCGATTTCAGGGCCAGTTTCCTGCGCGACGGCTAAGCTGGCTGGCGTAACGGGCACAGCGACCCTATATTGCGCCAATGGCAAGCCAACATCATCATGCCCATGAAGAACATTCGGGCGAAAACCTGATCGAAGCGGCGCGCGATGCCCTCAAGGCATCGGGCGAACAATGGACGAGTATGCGCGAGGCGGTGTTCGCCGAACTTGCCCGGCATGAACGGCCCGTATCGGCCTATGATATCGCCGACAATTTGTCGGCATCTCGCGGGAAACGGGTTGCTCCCAACAGTATTTACCGGATCCTCGACCTGTTCGTGGCGAAGAACCTCGCTCTGCGGGTCGAAAGCTCTAACGCCTTCCTCGCCAACACCCATCCCGGCTGTGAACATGATTGCATATTCCTCGTCTGTGATGAGTGCGGGGACGCGAAACATGTCGATGATGAAGAGGTAAGCCGCGCGGTTCGCGCGCTTGCGTCATCGCGAAATTTCAAAGCGGAACGACCCGTGCTTGAAATTCGCGGTCTTTGTCAGATGTGCGCCTGACGCAACATCTGCCGCGTGGCCGTGAATTGACGGCCGCGAATGTCACCAACCCTGACCATTCTGCCGATGAAACGTGCTTTGCGCACGGTAAAGCGTTTATCGACAGTTCAGTTCCAAGAGTGTAATGCCAATTTCATGAGTCAAACGCCTGAAACTCCGCTGCTTGATCAAGTGCCTACGCCTGATGAGCTTCGCCAATTAAAGCCTGAACAGTTGCGGCAATTGTCCGATGAACTGCGCACAGAAATGATCGACGCGGTCAGCACGTCGGGCGGACATTTGGGGTCGGGTCTGGGCGTGGTCGAGTTGACCGTCGCTCTCCATTATGTGTTCAACACGCCGGACGATAAGCTGGTCTGGGACGTTGGCCACCAATGCTATCCGCACAAAATCCTGACGGGTCGGCGTGACCGTATTCGCACTCTGCGCCAAGGCGGCGGATTGTCCGGTTTCACGAAGCGTTCCGAAAGCGAATATGACCCGTTCGGCGCTGCTCACAGTTCCACGTCGATCTCTGCCGCGCTCGGCTTTGCCATGGCCAACAAGATGCAGGGGCAACCGGGCCGCGGCATCGCGGTCATTGGCGACGGCGCGATGAGCGCGGGCATGGCCTATGAGGCGATGAACAATGCCGAACAGGCGGGCAATCGTTTGGTCGTGATCCTCAATGATAACGACATGTCGATTGCACCGCCGGTTGGCGGCCTTTCGGCCTATCTCGCGCGGATGGTGTCCTCCAGCGAATATCTTGGCCTGCGCAGTCTGGCATCGAAAGCGGTCAAGAAAATGAGCCGCCGCGTGCATGAAGGCATCCGCAAGGCGGAAGAATATACGCGCGGTATGGTGACCGGCGGGACTTTGTTCGAAGAACTGGGTTTCTATTATGTCGGACCGATTGATGGCCACAATCTTGACCATCTGATCCCGGTTTTGGAAAATGTCCGCGACACTTCCGAAGGGCCAGTCCTGATCCACGTCGTGACGACGAAGGGTAAGGGATATAAATTCGCCGAAGAAAGCGCCGATAAATATCACGGCGTGCCCAAATTCGATGTCATCACTGGTGAGAAGAAGAAGAGCGCCGCTGGCCCGCCAGCGTACCAAAATGTGTTTGGCGACACGCTGGCGAAACTGGCCGAAACCGACAGCCGCATTTGCGCGATTACCGCTGCAATGCCGTCGGGCACCGGTGTTGATCGCTTTGCGAAAGCGCACCCTGAGCGTAGCTTCGATGTCGGTATTGCTGAACAGCACGGCGTCACTTTCGCCGCTGGTCTTGCGGCGCAGGGTATGCGGCCATTTGCGGCGATTTATTCAACCTTCCTTCAACGCGCTTATGACCAAGTCGTCCACGACGTGGCGATCCAGAATTTGCCAGTTCGTTTCGCAATTGACCGTGCCGGCTTGGTTGGCGCCGATGGCTGTACCCATGCCGGTTCGTTCGACATCACCTATCTGGCGACCTTGCCCAATATGGTGGTAATGGCCGCTGCGGATGAGGCCGAACTGGCCAATATGACCTACACCGCCGCGGAATATGACGACGGCCCGATTGCCCTGCGCTATCCGCGCGGCAACGGCACGGGCGTTGCCATTCCTGACGTGCTTGAGAAACTTGAGATCGGCAAAGGTCGGATCGTGCGCGAAGGGACCAAGGTTGCGATCCTATCGCTCGGCGCGCGGCTTGAAGAAGCTAAGAAGGCGGCTGACACGCTGGAGGCCAAAGGGCTGTCCACAACGGTTGCCGATCTGCGCTTTGCCAAACCGCTCGACGAAGATCTGATCGCCAAGCTGATGCGCACGCATGAAGTTGTGGTGACGGTCGAAGAGGGTGCGATTGGCGGCCTGGGCGCGCATGTGCTGACCTATGCGAGCGATGAAGGGCTGACCGACGCCGATAGCGGCAATGCGGGCTTGAAAGTCCGCACGCTGCGCCTGCCAGACACTTTTATCGACCATGAAACGCCAGAAAAGCAATATGACGAAGCTGGGCTGAACGCGCCGCAAATCGTCGATTGCGTGCTGAAAGCGTTGAAGCACAATTCCGCCAATGTCGAAGAGGCGCGGGCTTAACCCTCCCATGTCGGCGTTCGCTATTGTGTTGGCGCTCGCTTCACCGCCGATAGAACCGCCAATTGGCGCGGTTTCTCACAATGAGATGCGCGCGGCTTTGAACGATTGCGGATTGCATCATCTGCGCATCACCTATGAGAGCGACCTCCAATCCGACATGGTTTGGATCAATGATACGCAGGTTACAGATGGCCAGCTGGAATGCGCATTCTTGGCGCAAGATGGCACGGGTTATTTGCTCGATTGGCATCAGACCATTCGGCCCCGTTATCATTCAATCAGTTCTGTTTTTTGGCAGGAACGCGAGATGGCGTCGGCCGAAACATACTTCGCTTACCGACCAGAACTGGGCACTGTCCCAATACGCGCGGCAGGCCAAAGCGAGCTAGACTTCGCCCGCGAAATTGAGCGGTTTTGCGGAGGCATAGCGGCTGGCTTCACCAGCTATGAGTATGGCACGATCACCATTTCCGCAGATTGGCTCCTCGCTCATCCAATCGATGGCGATGAGACGTTCGGTTGCATGATGAATGCCTTTGCAATTCGAAATCTAAAATTCGGATTTATCGGCAACGGCCTTGCAGCCCAAGAACCATGATTTGCAATTTCACCGTGTGGTTGGCTGTGTGATCGTCACCGCGTCGGCAATGGGCGGCAATTCGCGTTGAAAACCTAGTGATAGGTTGGGCGCGCCCGGCGTTTCTGCGTCGCTGTCTGTTTGCAGGCCTTCGTCACAAACAACATCACCGCATTCCAACTCGTTTTCCAGCTCCTCCAGAATTGCAGGCGGTTCTGGCGGTTCCTCGCCGCGCAGCAGCGCAATCTCACGCTCGCGCCGCGCCAGATATGTATCCCGCCGCGCCGCGTATGGATCAACGGTGTTTCCGAGCAATTCCATCTCTTCATCGAACTCCAGCCGGGAATCCAACCCATTGATCACAAAATACGCCGCGCCATATTCAAACCGGTCAAACGGCGCGCCCACGGCGAATGGCAGGACCGCCTGATCCAGCGTGCTGCCGATCAGATCGCGCACTGTTGTTGCCCCTGTGATCGGCAAATAGAGATAGGCCCCGGTATCAACGCCGTAATAGCCCAAAGTGTTGGCAAACCCATTGCGGCGATATGGCAATCCGATGCCCGGTTCCCCCGCAATATCGAACAATCCGCCCACACCCAGTGTGGAATTGATCGCAAACCGGCCGAGCGTCTCAAATGCCTTGCCGATTTTAAACTGCAGCAGGAAATTGAGGAAATTGGCTGGTTCGCCCAAATTGCGCACCACATTCCCTAGACCGTCACGCAAAGGGTCGGGCAGGCCATCGCGGTAGGCATATGCGACAGGCTCAAGTAAAACCTCGTCCAGATCCTGCGTTAGCCGATAGGTCGTTTCATTGATCGCGCCCATCGGATCACTTTCAGGCGGGCCGTAATCACCCTCAACGACAATTTCGTTCTCGGATTCTTCTGACGGCTCGCCGCCCGGTTGCGCGTCAGTTTGAGCGGCGGAGCTGGCGGTCGCAGATGTGTCCTGCGGCCCTTGATCTTGAGCTTGGTGCGATGCAGCTTCTGCGAGTGTCCACGCCAAAGGCAAGATCGACACGTCACGCCGATTCATGGTTTCTGCAGCAACAATAAGCGGCGAGGCGGCGCTTGTTTCGATCAATCCCGCCGCTGGAACCGGGCCAAGCAGCAGGGGGGATGTCATCACAAGCAGGGAGGCAGTGGGCATTCGGTTTCTCCGGCCTTTGGACTTTCAAAGGCTTAACATGATCGCGGCGCAATTCCCAAGAACAGCTTTCTTGATCATCGCTGCCAAGATTAGTCAGGTATATAGATGCTGATGGCGTTAATTTTATTGGGCAGGGCCCATAATATGACCAATCGAAGGCCGTTAGTGTCGGTTGTGCGACCAGTTGAACCAAATCGCCAAACCTAGCGGAAAAACACCTCGCCCGGCCTGATCACACAAACACTCAGAACCAGCGCCAGATCCCGGCGGGTATTCCGGCAATCGGCAAGTGTAGCCAGCTGAAGAATACAAAGAAAATGAGACCCAAAGCCCAAGGTAAGGCGCCAGCCGATGGCAAAGCACCCCAGCGCGGCCAAAAACTCGTCTTGCTTTCCCACTCGGCCCAAGCCTCGCCCATCAAGACCTGTTTCTTGCGATCTTGAAATTTTGCACCGATCAGCGCCAGCACCGCAATCGCAAAGGCGGTGATCATGGTTCGGACGCTCCAGAACAAGATCATGTGCGATAGCGCCCATAGCGCAAAGCCCCACATCATCGGGTGGCGGGTTACTTTGAGGACGCCTTTTGGCTCGGCGCGCGCTTGCTCCTCCGCCTTGGGTGTCGGCAGCGCGGGATTGCCCATCATTGAGCCCGCATAGAGAACCATGACCGGCAAAGTGATCAATGTCGCGATGGCCCAGCCGATTTGGCCAGTCCCCGGAAGGTCTGCTGGTGGCGCATCGGTAAAGGCGAAATAGACCCAAGCGAGAGTTGCGAGGCTGACCACCGAATAGGCGATTTGAAACCCGGCATTGCCCATGGCTTTCACCATGCTGGCTCGCAAAGGGTGTGACATGAGGAAATGCGTGCCAACAAAGGCGGCATTTGCCGCGATGAGTTCGATTATTGCCCCGTTCATGGCCGAGGGTAATACCACCAGTGTCGCGATTGACCTAACCGACACGTGGAGAAGTTCGCGCCTATTGCGTCAGCCCGGTGGGAATAATCGTCGCCTGCGCCGAGGCAACATGGACCGGTACGTTCGCATCATCCTCTGCCCACACATCGGCGCGCACAACGACTTGCCGCTTGCCTGGTTTGATGACTTCGCCTTTCGACCGCAGCCGCAAGCCTTTGGCAGGGCGCAGGAAATTGATCGTATAGCTACCGGTTACCACGTCCCCCGCAACCGACGCTGCCGCCCAAGCGCAGGCATTATCAGCCATCAATCCAACGATTGCACCATGCGCAAATCCGTGGTGCTGGGTCATTTCCGGGCGCAGTGCGAGCAGCAATTCGCTCTTACCCTGCCAAACAATTAAAGGCTCCACCGATAGCCAATTGGAGAAACCAGACCGCCCGACGGCAACGCGCCGCATATATTCGATAGAGGCTTCGGGGCTGTCGAAACGGGTCTGGGTCATCGGGGATACTCCAAAAGTCTGATTCGCAGATGTTATGAAGCTTGCCAGACGGTTACACAAGTCTGATATGTAGACCTCTGAAGGAAGCCGTATGAAAACCTATCAAGCCTCGCACTCCCCATGCCCGATCGGGCGCGCATCGCGCGTGCTCGGTGACCGGTGGATTTTGCTAATCCTGCGGGAAGCGTTTTTGGGGGTTGAGCGTTTTGAGGAATTTGTTGATCGTTTGGCCATCAACCGCGCCGCGCTGACCTCACGGCTCGCAATCATGCAAGAAGCCGGTTTGATGACGCGCGAACCGCCTGAGGGAAAGCGCGCGCATTACCAACTAACGGATCGCGCCTGGGCGCTCGTCCCGCTTTACCGTGAAATGGCCGATTGGGGCAGCGAGCACCTCTTCACTGAGGGAGAGAAGCGCACCGATTGGGGTTCTTCGCCCGAATAAAACGCGCAGATCAGCGCCCAGCGATGCTGATCAATTGAACCGTAAACAGCAATGTCGCCCCGCCCGGAATTGTCCGCCGCCCACGCGGGCCATAGGCAAGCGTGGCGGGTGCGGCGATTTCAATCGTATCGCCAACACCCATTTGCGGAATAGCCATTTCCCATGCCGGGATCAGACCGCTCAACGGGAATGTTGCCGGCGTACCGCGATCAAAGGAACTGTCGAATTGTTCCCCATCAATAAAGGTGCCCGCATAATGGACCGTTACGGTGTCGGACGCTGTGGGTTTCTCGCCGGTCCCCACATAATCGGTGTAACGCCAGCGCAGACCGCCTTCCATCGTGTACCAACCATCGGTCGCCATCAGCCCGGATAGGTAAATCTGTTGAGCGCTGTGATAGGCAATTTCGGCGGCCTCTGCTGCTGCGATAGCCTCCGCCGAAGGTTCAGTCGCGGCGTCTTCCATATGCCCGTCGGCAAGGGCTGGCGACCCGGCGGTCGCCGCCAATAGAGGCGCACAAGCAGAAAATGCAGAAAATGCAGTCAGAAATTTCACCAGTCATACGCCTTTGGTAGAGTGCTTTCATCGAGATCACGGTACCGCTCACGCAAGCGGCTTTGATGGCTCTCAAGCGATTGTTCGACCCCGCCGATAAATACGCGCGTTGGGACCGAGCCAACTTCAAGCGGGTCACCGTCCCACATCACGACATCACCCACCGCTCCGGGGGCAAGCACGCCTGCTTCGCCATCATATCCGCTGATCGCGGCGGGGACGGAGCTGATCGCGGCGAAAGCCTGACCCCAGCTTAGCCCTGCTGCGCCGGGAATACGGCTGAGTGCGACAAGGTTGCCTGCCGCCTGCGGCATATTGCGCGGATTGTTGCCAGAACTGGCGCTGATCGCGACTTGCACACCGGCGCGCATCATCCGGCCAATATTGCTTTGTGTCGCGGCCAGCACTTCGAAGCTTTCCGGCAAATCATCGAGCGCATCGGCAATTACCGGCACGCCCGCCGCCGCAATCGCATCGGCGACCAACCACCCTTCGCCTGCCCCGACCAGCACCATATCGAGCCGAGGAAAATCATCCCGCAAAGCCAGCACCGCGCGAATATCAGAGGCGCGATCGACTGCGACATAAAGCGGCTGCGCTCCGGTTACGACCGGGATCAAAGCCTCCGCATCGAACCGGCCCAGCATGACCTCATCATCGATCACAATCTCTGTGGTTTGCGGCGTTCCGCCTGCACCGGCCAATGCTTGAGCTTCGCGCAATGCCGCACGGAAGAGCACATGCGCAGAAGCGCGGCTGCCGCCCGATAGCCGCGCGCCGCCTTCGCCAAGCGCGACCATTTGAAACGCGCGTTCGCGCATCACTGGGTTGCTGTCGCCGTCCAAATCGATGATCGCGCCTTGGCCTGCGAAGATTGAACCCGATGGCATAGTCGTGGTCGCCGCCCGGGTGATCCCGGCGGCGCGGTGAACCAGAATATGTTGAGAATTGGGGTTCACGATTGGCGCAGCATCCAGCGCCGCACTGAACGGTGATCCGCCCGCGCGTTGATCGTTCGATTGGCTAACCGCGCCCACATCCCACAGGCCAAGCGTAGTGACTGTGGCAAACAGGCCGGGCGTTACCCAAGCTCCGCCTGCATCAACAACCATATCGGTTTCGTAGGATCGGCCATCGGACGCACCGGCATAAACGACCTTTCCATCTTCAACTTGGACAACGCCGTTTTCAATCGGTTCACTGCCATCACCCAATGCGACAGTCGCATTGGCGATCACAAAATCCTGCGCCGTAGCCGGAGCCGCGACAAGAGCGATGGCCGAAGCCGCTAGTCCTAGGAGGCGTTTCATTTCACATCTCCTTCACCCGGTTGACCCAGCTCAAAATCGCTCACCGGACGCCTGCTGCGATCCATCGCATCATACATCAATGCGCCGTCGATCCAGACCCTTTCAGGCCGTGAATACACGCTCAGCGGATCGCCGTTCCACAGCACCACATCGGCCATCTTACCAGCCTCCAGGCTGCCGGTCATTTCATCAATGCCCATCGCTTTGGCGGCATTCAAAGTGATCCAGCTGATCACGTCAGCATCGGACAATTCGATCCCCAAACGCTGACCCGCGGCCTGCGCTTTCGCGGCCTCTTGGTTGAGCCGTTGAATATCGCCATCGCTGTCGGAATGGATCACAACGCAGGCGCCCTGTTGTTGCAGCAGCGCCGCATTTTCGAGGATGCCGTCATAGGCTTCCATCTTGAACCCATACCAATCGGCCCAGATCGCGCTGCACACGCCGTTTTCGCGCAGCAAATCGCCGATTTTATACGCTTCAACCGCGTGGTGGAACGCGGTTACGCGGTATCCCATCTCTTTCGCCATATCCATGACGAGCGCCATTTCATCGGCGCGGTAACAATGGTTGTGGACCAGAATGTCGCCTTCGAGCACGCCGACCAAAGTTTCCATGCCCAGATCGCGGTCCGCGTCTTCATTGTTGGCGTAATCAATTGCGTCGAGCCATGTCTGACGGTTGTAAGCAAAATTGCCCATCCGTGTGGACGGCGCGCGTCCACGTCCGCCGTAAACCCGTTTGGGATTCTCGCCGCAAGCCATTTTGAACCCGTAAGGCGCGCCGGGGAATTTCATCCCCTGAACTGTGCGGCTCGGCACATTTTTGAGCGTTACCGAACGCCCGCCCATCAGGTTCGCTGAACCGGGCAGGATTTGCAGGCTGGTGATCCCGCCATTGGCGAGCGCCCGGCTGAAACCGGGATCTTGCGGCCAGACCGAATGTTCGGCCCATACTTCTGGCGTGGTCGGGCTGGTCGCTTCGTTTCCGTCGCTATGCGCGTCGACAGATGGCGTGGCGTAATCGCCGAGATGCGAGTGGATGTCGATGATACCGGGGGTGACGAATTTTCCAGTGGCATCGATCACGTCATAGCCATCGGTGGCAAGGTCGCTGCCGCCAATTGCGACAACTTCGCCATCGCGGAAGAGGACTGTGCCGCTTTCGATCATCCCGCCTGCGCCGTCAAAAATGGTCGCGCCGACAAGCGCGGTGGGCCGTCCGGGATAGCGCGAATAGGTGGAGGCGAAGGGGCCTTCTTCCGGTGTCATCGCGGCAAAGCGCGGCGCGTCATCATCGCTGCCAGAGGAGGCATCTGAAGATCCGCTGGCGGACCCTGTCGTAGCGCAGGCCGCAAGCGCCAAAGAACTGGCGAGAGCGGCGAATGCTGCGCCTCTCAACTTGCCTTTAGAATTCATCCGCGAAGTGGTTGTCATCGCTGGTCCCCTGATTACCCGTAAAGCCAATATTTAGGCCGTTACTTGGCGGGTAATCAGGGGCTTGTCCAGCCAACTGAGACAGCGTTTTTACGCTGCCGTTTGTTCTTACGAACGGGTCGCCGGTTTGATACCAGCGGCTTGCGGTTCGCCGACTTCGCCTTGGCCAAGAAGATCATCGTCGATGGTGTCATCTTCGAGCGTGTCGAGATGCATCAACTTCTTGATCAGCGGGCTGACGACCATCACGGCAACGCCGATACCAACCGCATACCAACCCACGGTTGAATAGACGCCAAGCACCAGTTCTTTGCCCGCCTCTTCGCCGACACCTTCGCCGCCGGTTGCCGATGCGATCAGGCCTGCTGCAAAGTTACCGGTCGCCGAAGCGAAGAACCATGTGCCCATGATGAGCGATGCCATGTGGGCCGGGCTCAAACGGTTCATGGCCGATAGGCCAACCGGGCTGAGGCAAAGCTCGCCGGTTGTGTGCAGCAGATAGATCAGGAAGATGAAGATCACCGGTGTCGGCACATTCACGCCGGCGCTTTGTGAACCCCAAACCAGAACCAAGAAACCCAAACCAACCTGAATAACGGCGAGGCCGAATTTCATCGGAGTGGACGGTTCGGCATTCTTGGCCGCCAGCCCTTGCCACAACATGGCAAAGATCGGTGCTAGCATCACGATGTAGATCGCATTGACCGACTGGAACATCGAAGAGTTCACACCGGCAGTGTCGACGTGGTTCTCCGTGAACACGTTGAGCGACGAACCGGCTTGCTCAAACAAGGCCCAGAAAACGATCGAAACGAGGATCAAGAACATCGCCGCAAAAATCCGGTCCCGTTCTTCTGGCGCAAGTTTGGTGACCGCTGTGAACAGCACGAACAGCACCAAGCCGCCGCCGAATGCGCCAAGCACATATCCAACCAGCTCTTGGTATTGGATCGCCGCCCAGCAGAGTACGACCATGCCAAGGCCAACGCCGTAAATCAGCCATTCGCGGGCGCCGGCGATCTTTGCGGGGTCTTTTGGTTCGCCTTTGCCAAGCAGCAGCGGCTTACCAACCACGAAGAAGATGAGACCAAGCAACATGCCTGCACCAGCAAGACCGAAGCCCCAGCTCCAGCCCCATTCAGGGCTCTGGCCAAGATAGCCGCAGATGATCGCCGCTGTCGCAGCGCCGACATTAATGCCCATGTAAAAGATTGTGTAAGCCGGATCGCGGCGAATATCGGTGCGCTCATACAATTGACCGACAAGGACCGAAATATTGGCTTTCAAGAAGCCCGAACCAACAATGATCAATGCCAGCGCAAGCCAGAATACATCAATCATAGGATTGTCTTGGCCCAGCGAAGCGTCCCCTTCGAACGCCATGCAGAAGTGACCAATGGTCAACAGCACCGCGCCAAACAAAACGGCTTTACGTTGGCCGAGATACCGATCAGCGAGATAGCCGCCGATCACCGGAGCAATGTAAACCAGAGCGGTGTAAGCGCCATAGATGACGTAGGCTTTGCTCTCTTCGAACATCCAATGTTGGATGAGGTAGAAGATCAGCAGCGCGCGCATGCCGTAATAGGAGAAACGCTCCCACATTTCCGCCATGAACAGGAGAAACAGCCCCTTAGGGTGTCCGATCACTTCCGCTTGCGGGCGAGTGACCAAAAATAGGCCGCCGAGCAGGAACCCGGCCAAAGCGACAACGGCAATCCAAAACGCCCATAATTCATAGAGCGAATCGAATTTGAAAATGAATTCGTACATTGGCGCGCGGCCCTCCAGTCTATTTCTTCAGGCCTGCTATCCCCAAGCGGCCCGTTTAAGCGGCGCACCGTAGCGTCCAATCTGGCCGTGTGAAGCTTTTGTTTCGCGGCGCATGTGCAATCTTACCCAGGCCTCTATCTGTCGTCATGGGTGATGCTCGCAACTTGACGCGCATGGCTGTATTATGGCACTGATGCACCTATAGACATTGATATGACCCAATCCAGACCCGTATACCTTAAACTGCGCGACCAAATCGCGGCGGCTATTATCCAAGGGGATTACCCCGAAGGAGCAATGTTGCCGTCTGTGCGCGCGCTTGCTGCGCAGCAGGGGGCCAACCCGCTCACTGTGGCGAAAGCTTACCAGCAATTCCAGAATGATGGCCTGGTGGAGGTTCAGCGCGGGGTTGGCATGTATGTCGTGACCGGCGCAGCAGAATTGCTGCGCAAGCGTGAGCGGGATCAGTTCTTGAGCGAGGAATGGCCAGAGATCCGTGCGCGGATGAAGCGCCTCGGCCTGACGCCTGCTGATCTGGTAGAAGCAGGCTGAAAAACCGCCTCGTGCCGGCGCCCGAGCGGGTTTGGTCAATTTGCAACTAACAATTTTTCGCACAATCCTTGCGGGGTGTGCATGATTCTGGCAATCACCCGGGCTTAGAGCGCCCGTCGGGTCCGGGCAATTTATGTTAATAGCGAGCAAAAAGACTCGCATTGGCCGCGACGCGGCAGCAGGGGCCGCGAAGTTTGCCGGGAGGGCACTATGATACGATCCGAATTGTTGCACGAGCTGCACAAGGACAATCCAGAATTGCGCGCAGAAGAAATCGAACAAGTTGTCGATGTCTTCTTTGATGAGATTTCACAGCGGCTGGCCGAAGGCGGCCGGGTCGAATTGCGCGGATTTGGCGCGTTTTCGACGCGCGAACGCGAAGCGCGCACGGGCCGCAACCCGCGCACCGGCGAAGCGGTCCCCGTGCCAGCGAAACGTGTGCCCTATTTCAAGGCAGGCAAGGAAATCCGAAAGCGCCTTAACGGCGGTTAGGTTTCAGCTTTCGAAGTTTGCGTTGCGATGGGTTTGCTTGCCGAATCCTCACGCATATTCGAGCGCATGCTCTTCATCTGTTCGGTTTGACGCCTTGGAGGCGGGCAGTTTGCGCTCGCGGTTCAATGCTTGAAACACCATTTCGATGATGCGTTCGGTCCCGCGCGGGGCCTTTACGTCAACGGGTATCATGCCAAGATCGGTAAATTCCTGAAGCCCCTCAGGCCCAGGTAACGCGATCACGCGTTCAATATCAGGCAAACGCTCTTCTACCAGCGGCGTCAGCTCGCGTGAGATGGAGAGATTGCCTGTCGCGATCACGACCACCTCTCGGTTGCTCATCCCCAACGCGTCCCAGCTGCGCGGATCGGCTGGGTTGGCCTGATGGACGTGGTAACCATCGGCCAGCGCAGTTTCAAACCGCTCCGCATTGGCTTCGACCGCCAGATACCCGATTTCATTGTAGGTCAGCGCATCGGCAACCCCGCGCCCCGCCGGTCCCAGACCGATGATCACCACAGGCGCATCGTCGCCGGCCAGTTTTTTGTCGGCTGGTCCCTGCCTGAGTTTACCCGCAAGCTTTCGCCCAAGATTGGAAATGACCGGTGTCACCGCAAGGCTGATCGCGATGGCGGTTACAAGGATCGAAGCAAGGCGCGGCTCAATCAGGCCCGCAACCGCTGGCAATGCAAAGATGACCAGCGCAAATTCGCTGCCCTGACCCAGTAAGAAACCCAATTGAATGGAGCCGGGGACAGACCAGCGATTGGCGAGACCCGCCAGCACATTGAACACGCATTTCAGCACGATCAAGCCGGCCGCCGCTGCGACCGCGAACAACCAATTGTCTGCGAGGATCGCTGGATCAATCGACAGGCCGACGGATATAAAGAAGAAGCTGAGAAACAGGCCGCGAAACGCATCAATTTCGGTCTGGACCATGATTTTATATCGCGAATCGGCCACCGCCATTCCGCCAAGAAACGCTCCGAGAGTTAGCGACAGCCCCGCCATCCCGGTCGCCCAACCAGCGGCCAGCGCGATAAACAATGCGGTTGCGGTGTACACTTCGCTGCTGCCCGCGCGCGCGATCAGGCGGAATAAAGGGCGGGTTAGATAGCGTGAAAACAACACAGCGATGACGAAGGCGGCCAACGCTTTTAACCCGGCAATTCCCAATTCGGGTGCAATCGCGCCGCCAGTACTCAAGGCCCCCGCCGCGACCAGCAATAGGATCGCAGCGATATCTTGAAAAATCAGAATTGATTGCGCCGCGCGCCCAACGGGGCAATCTTCTTGGTCGCGCTCTCTAACCAAGCCGATCACAACGGCGGTCGAGGACAACCCCATTGCAAACCCGCCAATAATTGCGAACTCAGTCGGCAATCCAAAGGCGAAGAACAGCGCGGAGAACCCGCCGCCTGCGACCAGCATTTGCAAAGTGCCAAACCCGAAAATGTTAGCGGCCTCGTCCCGGATTCTGCCGAGCGAGAAATGCAGGCCCAGATTGAACAGCAGGAACATGACGCCCGCTTCTGCCATTGCGGCGACCACAGGCCCGCTGAAATCATCGGCAAAACCAAGTGCCGCAATACCAAGGCCTAACCCGAGATAACCGACAATGGGATTGAGGCGGCAAGCGCGCGATGCCAGAGCAGCGCCAATCCCCAAGCCAAGCAACATAATGGCCGGTTGGATCGTCGCCACCACCGAATGCGCGTCGTGAACACTCTCGCCCGCCATAAAGTCTCCGCTGCTCGGCCTAATGCTGGCGTGGAAATGGGGCTTTGCGGGCAATCGCGCAAGGCTGAAGGGTTTGACCGTGTCAGGCGAGTTGCTACTGGCCGCGCGTCTGGCTATCGCGCGTGTCTGGCCCGAAAGGGTTCGCAGGCCAAACCAAGTGCGGGTGTGGCGGAATGGTAGACGCCGGGGACTTAAAATCCCCTGATCTTTGATCGTGTGGGTTCGATTCCCACCACCCGCACCATTATCCCGGTCTTAACCCCTTATCCTCTAGAGCCACGGTTCGAAATCAGGAATTCCGGCCATCCGCATTATCTATCTTTGGGCTGTGCCGGCCAAGCGATGTGAATATGGAAAACGCAGCAATCGTATCTCAGGCGAAAGATGACCCGGCCCGCGACGTCGCAGATGGCCCCACGCTAGAATCTGGCGGCGATGTTGCTGAGCCAGCGCAAGAGACGCGCGCCGCGCCGCGTTTCACCTTGCTCATCCGGGCTGCAAAGATCATTTCGTCTCACGGAGAATTCGTTTGCGTCGTCCGCGATGTCTCCGAAACAGGGGTCGCCGTGCGCCTCTTTCATGCCGCTCCGACAGGCGGATTGTTGGAATTGCACATGCCAGGCGGCGGCATTTATGAGCTGCGCATGGTTTGGGAACGCGAGAATGAGGTCGGGTTCGAATTCACCAAACCTGTCGATGTTGCGCGTTTGATCAATGAAGCCAGCGAATATCCAAAGCGTGGACTGCGATTGGGCCTGTGCTTTCCCATCAGGATCAAAACCTTAACAGGGCAAAGCGAGGCGATTGTCGAAAACCTGTCGCAGCAAGGTGCTCGATTTGAAACTGATGGCCAATACGCGATTGACCAAAATTTGCGCCTCGAAAGCGCAGATGGCGGCGGTGCATTGAAGGACGTGCGTGCCAAGGTGCGTTGGCGCCGTGACGAACAATATGGCGTGGTTTTCGATGACACTTTGACCTTGGGCGATTTCGCGCGGCTCGCCGCTCGTTTGCAATGCCCAGCATTGCTCGACTGACAACAGTTCGCCGCATCTGAACCCGTGATTTCACTTAGGCATGCGCAACTTTTTGACAATCTAACCTGCAATTAAGCGCCCGCGTTTACTTCTCGCTAACCAATTTCCTTCACTTCCCAAGGTGAGCTTGCCGCACAATTGCGGCCAGAGCGATCAAATGGGGGCTGTTCATGATCAAACATGACGGTGAAGCAAATATGACTGCAGGTATCATTGACGTTGACGTAGCCATTATCGGAGCAGGGCCCGCTGGCCTGACCGCCGGATATTTGCTGACCAAACAGGGCAAAAGCGTCGCAATCATCGAGAAAGATGAGACCTATGTCGGCGGCATCAGCCGCACGGTCGAACATGAAGGGTACCGCTTTGATATTGGCGGACACCGGTTCTTTTCAAAATCCCAACAGGTCGTTGATCTTTGGAACGAGATTTTGCCTGACGATTTCATTCAGCGCCCGCGGATGAGCCGCATCTATTATGAGGGTAAGTTCTATTCTTACCCGCTGCGTGCCTTTGAGGCGCTCGGCAATCTCGGCATTCTGCGGTCCACCGCTTGCATGGCGAGTTACCTATGGCGGCGCGCTTTCCCGATCAAAGACGTGCGCAGTTTTGAGGATTGGACCACCAACCAGTTTGGCGAAAAACTCTATTCGATCTTTTTCAAGACCTACACAGAAAAGGTCTGGGGGATGCCTTGCGACGAAATGAGCGCAGATTGGGCGGCGCAGCGGATCAAGGGCCTCTCGCTCATGAGCGCGGTGATTGACGGGGTGAAGCGGTCGCTTGGCCTCAACAAGAAACCCAATGACGGTATGGCGACCAAAACGCTGCTGGAGACCTTTCGCTATCCGCGGCTCGGTCCCGGCATGATGTGGGATGCGGCGCGCGATAAAATTTTGGCGACGGGTAAGGGCCAGGTTCTGATGGGCCATGCACTTGACCGCGTGGCGGCGATTGGGCCGAATGATGAAGGGTTTGGCTGGTCAATGACGACCACGAGCAAGGCTGGCACCGCACAAATCCGCGCGAAAGATGTGATCAGTTCTGCGCCGATGCGCGAGCTGTCCAAACGTTTGCATCCGCTGCCGCAATCAACGTTGCAGGCCGATAATCTGCGGTACCGCGATTTCCTGACCGTGGCGTTGATGGTGAAATCAAAGGATCTGTTCCCCGACAATTGGATCTATATCCATGATGACCGCGTGCAAGTTGGCCGCGTGCAGAATTTCCGCAGTTGGTCACCGGAAATGGTGCCAGACGAAGATATGGCTTGCGTCGGTCTTGAATATTTCTGTTTCGAAGGGGATGGGCTGTGGTCCTCTTCCGACGAAGATCTCGTTGAGCTTGCTAAGCGCGAAATGGAAACACTGGGCCTGTGCGATCCGTCACAAGTGACCGGCGGCGCGGTTGTTCGTCAGGAAAAAGCCTATCCGGTTTATGACGACAATTACGAATCCAATGTCGATGCGATGCGGATCGAACTCGAAGAAAAACACCCCAGTCTGCACCTTGTCGGTCGCAATGGGATGCACCGCTATAACAACCAAGATCACGCGATGATGACCGCCATGCTGACGGTTGAGAATATTCTCGCTGGGCAGCGTGTGTACGATACGTGGTGCGTCAATGAAGACGCAGAATATCACGAAGCGGGCGACGAAGGCGCGGAAGCGGCCCTGCCAAGCCGGGCCGAGGCCGAAACCAAGCCTTCTCAACCTCTGAACGAGGATCAAGTCGCCGCGCTCACATCCTTGCGCGGTGTTCCGGAACGGATCAGCGCAGAGCCCGATTTCAAAGACGATATTCGCAAGTCAGCCTGACGTGACGACAGCGAATTCCATGACGGCTTCAACGATCCTGGCCAAGCTGCGCGATATTCGATTCTTGCGCTATGTGCTGGCGAGTGTTGGTGCATTGGCAGTGGATGTTGGCAGCTTTCTAGCGCTGCTTTCCTTGGGAGTGGCCGCTGCGCCGGCTTCTGCGGTGGGGTATTCGCTGGGTATTTTGGCGCATTGGCTGATGTCGAGCCGCGCGGTGTTTCAAGACAGCGTTGCGGCGGGCGGAGCGGCACGGACGCGGCAAAAGGCGCTGTTCGTGATCTCTGCTCTGATCGGATTGGCGCTGACGACTGCGATTGTTGGTGTTGGTGATTGGTCAGGGGTTCATCCGCTAATTGCCAAAGGCGGCGCAATTGTCGTTAGCTTCACCGCCACATGGCTAATCCGCAGTCGCATCGTGTTCCGCGGTGATATCCCCATAGAAACAAGCGCCTAACCCGTGCTGGTCGATCGCCGCCGCTCCGCTTTCCCGCGCGAATTTCTCGGCAGGGTCGCGGCCGCATGGGCAATCGTCAGCGCATTATTGCTGCTGATCAATTGGAGCGCGATTTCGGCGGGACGTTTCCCCGATCCTGACGACATCATGCGGCTTGTCCAAGTGCGCGACTTGATCGGCGGGCAGGGCTGGTTCGACATTAGCCAAGCCCGCGTTGATGCGCCGCATGGCGGGGTGGCAATGCATTGGTCGCGGCTGGTCGATATGCCGCTTGCCCTGATTATCCTGATACTGACGCCTTTGGTAGGCGAGAGCGCCGCAGAAACCGCCGCTCTTGTTGCGGTGCCGCTCATCACCCTCGGCATAGCTATGTTGCTCGCCGCACGGATTGCGTGGCGGTTGATGGGGGACGAGGAAACGACGTTCACCTCGCTGCTCGTAGCGATTTCGGTTCCAGTTCTGTTTCAACTTGGTCCGATGCGGATTGACCATCACGGGTGGCAAATTGTGTGCGCGCTGGCAGCGGTCAACGGGTTGATGGCGCGTTCGCCCAAGGTTGGCGGATGGGTCATTGGGGGCGCGCTTGCCACATGGCTGTCAATCTCAATTGAAGGGCTGCCACTGGCGGCTGTGTTCTTCGCAGTGCTCGCGCTGCGCTGGCTCAGAGCACGCGATGCGCGGATATGGTTGGTTAGCGCAATCCAATCGCTCGCGCTTATTGGTGCGGGATTGTTCTTGCTGACGCGCGGCATTGCGGATTTCGCGGCGCATTGCGACGCAATCAGCCCGCTGCATCTGGCGATGTTCGCTTGGGGCGCGCTGGTGCTCACAGCGCTTGCCCGGATTCAGCCGATGCCGATCGGAATATTGATTGGCGGGTTCGCTGTTGCTGGCGGAGGCGCTTTGGCAATGCTGTTCTACGTTGCGCCGCAATGTGCGACCGGCGGAGGGTTTTCCGAACTTGATCCCGTTGTTGCGAGATATTGGCACGCCAATGTCCTTGAAGGGATGCCGATCTGGCGTCAGTCGCTCACGACCGCGCTCCAATATGCGGTCACGCCGCTGATTGCGTTGATTGCGGCGATTAATCTGGCCAGCCAGTCCCGCGATTGGCTGCGCCGGTTTTGGGGTGATTATGCAATCATTCTGGGCGCGGCGTTGCTTGTTTCAATATTCGTTTCGCGTGCCGGAGCGGTCGCATGTGTTCTCGCCGCGCCGCCATTGGCGTGGCAGCTTCGGCAATGGCTTCGTGCTATTCGCCTGATGGACAGCCCGGTGCCGCGTGTTGCCGCGATGATCGGGGTTGCCTTTGCGTTGCTGCCCGCCTTTCCAGCGATGCTTTTGACCAGCACAATATCCGCTCGCGCATCTACCGGCGATGCGGGTCAGCCCCTATCCAGAGCAGCCACATGCAGCGTGTACGGCGCAGGAGAAGCGCTGAGCGCGCTGCCTCAGGGCGAGTTTTATGCGCCGCTCGATATCGCGCCTGAATTGTTACTCGTCAGCGATCACTCAGTGCTCGCCACGGGTCATCACCGGGGGCATGAGGCGATGAAAGTTCTGTTAGAAACCGCGCTCGGTTCAGAGGCGGATGCGCGCGCCGCGTTGCAAATACGCGGCACACGCTATGTCGCACTTTGCCCATCGCTGGCTGAGGCGCGGATGTATGCTCGGATTGCTCCAAACGGATTTGTCGCAGATTTGGTGAGCGGCGACGCACCCAGTTGGTTAGAGCCCGTGGGCGCTGGAGCCGGAGCCGAAGCCGGAGCGGAAAACGGGCTCAAACTTTGGCGGATTAAGCCGGAATGAAGTCCATAGCCACGCCGTTGATGCAGTGGCGCTTGCCCGTAGGCTGAGGCCCATCGCCGAAAATGTGACCCAAATGCCCGCCGCAATCGGCGCAGTGCACTTCGGTGCGCGGATAACCGATATTGTAGTCGGTCGAGGTCTCGACCGCGCCGCTATCAATTGAGCGCCAAAAACTCGGCCACCCTGTGCCGCTGTCATATTTATGGGCCGAGGAATAGAGGCGGTTGTTACAGCCTGCGCAGGTAAAGGTGCCCGCGCGTTTTTCGTTGTCGAGCGGCGAAGAATAAGCCCGCTCTGTCCCCGCTTCCCGCAAAATCCGGTATTCGCTGCGGCTGAGTTCGCGCCGCCATTGCGCATCGGTTTTGCTGACCCGAAAGGTCCGTTCTTTACGCGCCTCAACCACTCCGCCGCCGCAACTCGCGAGCAGCGGCATAGCCGCGGCAAGACCGGCGCCAGCGACAAAGGTTCGGCGGGTGGACAGGTTGAACGGCATGACAGTTCCTCACGAAAACAAGTAGCGCTTCACCTGTTCTTACGTTGGAAACCCGCAAAAGGTTTCACTGGATCAAAACTCGGTAACCTCGACCTCAAGCTTGCGGAAGCCATGGACGAAGTTCGCGCGGACCCGCTCCACATCGCCAGCAACATGAACGCGCATCCGGCGTTTGTGCATTTCTTCAAGCAGGATCTTGAGCTGCATTTCGGCCAAGCGCGCGCCTACACAACGGTGAATGCCATAGCCAAAAGCGATGTGCCGCCGCGCATTTTCGCGAGTGAGGTCGAGCTTATGCGGGTCCGGGAACACACTCTCTTCGTGGTTGGCGGCAAGATACCAGAGCACCACTTTCTCGCCCTTTTTGATTGTCTTGCCAAAAACCTCGGTGTCCTCGGTGCAGGTCCGGCGCATGTGGGCGAGCGGAGTCTGCACGCGCAGCATTTCTTGCACTGCATTGGGGATGATGTCGGGGTTTTCCTCGAACAGCTTGCGCTGGTCGGGAAACTTGTCGAGCGCATGGATGAAACCGCTCATCGAATTGCGGGTGGTGTCGTTTCCGCCCACAATCAACAGCACGAGATTGCCGATAAACTCTTCTGGGCGCATTTGATTCATCGCCTCGGAATGGATCATCATCGAAATGAGATCATTGCCGGGCTCTTTATCATGCGTCCGTTCAATCCAGATTGATTGGAAATAGGCTGCCATTTCGTGCAGGAATTCCCAGCGCAATTCATCCAATTCGCGCACGCCCGCCAGTTCTGTGTCGCCCGACCAATCCGACCAGAAAGTCAGCATCCGGCGGTCCTCCCATGGGAAGCCGAACAGAATCGCAAGCATGCCGGTCGTCAGTTCAATCGAAACCGTATCGACCCAATCGAACACTTCGCCGCGTGGCAGCGAATCGAGCAATTCGCCGGTGCGCGCGCGAATTTCGGCGTCCATATCGGCCATTGCGGACGGGGTGAATTTTGGCGCAACCGTGCGGCGTTGTCCGGTGTGTTCAGGGCGGTCCATAGCGATGAACATCGGCAATTCACGAGTGGTGCCGCTTTCTTCGTGCACATTGAGCTCGTCCGTCTCTTCGAGCCGCTCTAGGATGGTGATCCCGCCATGCTCCCAGCTGGAGGAAAATATCTCTGGCTGCGCCTCGATATGCTGGATCGCCTTGTGCCCGACGACCGCCCAATAGGGGCCGTAAGGACTTTCAGGGATGTAATGGAGCGGACCGGCATCCTGCATCTCTTTGAAGATCGGTTGCCATTTGTCTTCGAAATAAATGTCGCTGCGGCTGACATCCCATTTGTGGGGATGGTCAGGGCGTTCACCCGGATGTTTCGCGTAATGCTCCTTGATCGCTTCATAAGCGGTCGGGGAAGTGCGAACTTTCGGACGTTCGGGTGCTACAGTTGCCATGACTCTCTCCATAAATGGAGTGGCCGCGGCCTTGCGCCGTCTCGTGACCTCTCCCGTTATCTGCATCCTGCCCTAACTGACAGTGATGTCAATACGGGTTGCGATTGGCTACCTATTCGGCTGGTTCCAGCTGAGGTTCGCGCGCCTCAGGTCCGCGACCCCCGCGACCCCCGCGAGATCCAAGACCCCAGCGCCGCTTTTTCTTCTCGCGCCCCGCTCCGCCCGATTTCATCACGCGTTTTCGGAACAGCATCGACCCGCCTTTGACGAGCAACGCCACCCACATTGCCTGCCAAGCAAGCGCCGCCGCATGAATCCACAAGGTTTCCTCCAACGCCGCGCGTGCCAGCAAGGCAAAGGGAGAGGATAGCGGGAAGATAACCGCGACCATCTCCAACCCGGAACCTGCATCGGTCAGCGTCGCCGCCGCGAGGAAGAACACCATCAATTGCAGCATGGTCACTGGCATCGACAAGGTTTGCACCTCGCGCACCGTGTCTGCCATCGCACCAATGGTCAGGAACAGCGAACCGAGCAGCAGATAGGCCATCGAGAAATAGGCGATCCCCAGCGCGATAAATAACGGCCAGCCTACGGCGGGGCCGGGCAGGTTGCGGAAATCGGTGTTGGTGACCGTGATGATCGCATCCTCAGCAATCGCCCAAAATCCCCAGCCCAGCATCCCCCAGACGAAGATCCCGACAAACGAGACGCCAAGCATCGCAAACAGCTTACCCATAAACACCGCATCCATCGGGATCGCGGCGGCGAGGATTTCGATGATCTTGTTGCCCTTTTCTTCTGCGAGATTTGACAGCACCATTCCGGCGAGGAGCATGGTCAGCAAGAACATCACCATTTGCGCCGCCTGAGCGGTGCGGATGCGGTTCTTGCGCTCCGATGCGGCGCTGGAGGCGACCGTTTGCCGCGTGGATTGGGGAAAGACCAAAGGCGCATCGGCGGCGGTGCTTGCGGCGATCAATTCAATTGGTCCCTGCCAGCGGCGGACCTGTCCTTCGGTACCGATCAGTTCCGGCTTATCGACGGTACCGGTGACGATGGCGGCAAAATTGCCTTTGCGGGCCTCCATAAAGGCGCGGGCGTCAAAGTCGGCATTGCCAGCGGCTTCTTCTACCGCGCGCAGGGCGGGGATTGCACCGCGCAATTTGGGGGCAAGCTGATCGCGCGCGGCGATCATTGCTGCATTGTCCTCAGCGCTCATGGCGAGGCCCACCTCGATCACGGTGGTTTCTTTTGAGACCTGGCTGCCGATACTGCCGGCCAGTCCGCCAACGAGCACTGGGAACAGTGGCCCGATCAGAAAGAAGAGAAAGGCGCGGCTGAACAGTACCGCGACAAAATCACGCCGGGCGATAACCCATGCGGCCTCTAATCGGGTGAGGCGCGGTTTCGCGTCTAGGTCGGCGCGATGCGCGTCATTTGTGTGCTGAGCGTTCATGCCTGACCTCCAGCTGCGTCCGCCTCTAGCTGGCGGGCGGCGGCCTCTCCGGCGATCGACACGAAGGCATCGTGCAGTCCTGCGCGTTCAATTGAGAGCGACAGAATGCCTGCCTCGCCTTCTATTAACTGGCGCAGCAAAGGTTCGACTCCGTCTTCGGGAAGCGGGAAGTAAAAGAAATCGCCTTCGCGGCGCGTGTCTTCGGGCAGGGCCGCGGTCCAATCACCGTCACGCGCGCGGGTCTCGAGGCGCACTTGCGCCGGGATGCGGTCGCGGGCGGCTTCGACGCTTCCGGCATAGGGCACCTTGCCCCCAGCGATGATAGCCACGCCTTCGCAAAGGCGTTCTGCGTGGTGGATGACGTGGGTTGAGAAGATCACCGTCACGCCTTCTTCGGCGAGGCTGCGGATCATCCTTTCTAGCTTGCCCTGATTGATCGCATCGAGGCCTGAAAACGGCTCATCCAGAACCACCAGACGCGGGCGGTGAACCAGCGTGCCGAGCAATTGGACGGTTTGCGCCATACCTTTGGAAAGTTGGCGTATTTGGCGGTCCGCCGCGTAAGCCAGGTCATGGCGTTCGAGCAATTCCAGTCCGCGCCTGCGCCCTTCGGCCAGCGACAATCCGCGCAATGCGCCCATGAAGGCGATGGCTTCGATTGATTTCATCGCAGGGTAAAGGCCGCGTTCTTCGGGTAGATAACCAATGAGCCGGCCAATATCATGCGGACGGTCATGGCCGAACACCCGGCGGATACCTTCGTCTGGATCGATAATGCCCAGCAACATCCGCAAAGTCGTGGTTTTGCCCGCGCCATTCGGGCCAAGAATGCCGTAAATCGCCCCTTCGGGAACGGAAATATCAACACCGTCCACTGCGCGGGTTCCATCAAAACTCTTGACCAGTCCGCGTGCTTCAATAGCCAAGGCGCGCGGGTCGGGAGGCGAAAGAGTTAGTCCTTCGTCTTCGCTTGCTGCACTGCTGTTGCTCATCATTCGGGTGTTTGACGCCATATCCATGCCGGGACGGTTAACTCATGAGGCTAAACGGGAGGTGCTCCAAACGTGGTTAACGCTGCTGTTACCAACGGACTAGGCGATCCGCTCAATGGGCGCATCGAACGAGAAGCGCGCTCGCTTGGTTTCGCCGCCTGCGGTTTTGCTAGCGCGGCCGGGGATCCGGTGCGCGCGCAGCGGCTGGAGCAATGGCTTGGCGAAGGCAATCACGGTTCGATGGAGTGGATGGAGGCGCGCGAGCATCACCGCCGGTCGCCGCAAGGCCTATGGCCCGAAGCGCGAAGCGTGATCGCGCTGGGCATGAGCTATGCACCGGCGCTTGATCCGATGGCGCTGGAGGATGCGGGCGACCGGGCGCGAATATCTGTCTATGCGCAGGGGCGCGACTATCACGATGTGGTGAAAAAGCGGCTGAAAGCGCTTGCGCGCTGGCTGGTGGCGCAGGAACCGGGGGCCGAGGTCAAAGTCTTCGTAGATACGGCGCCGGTGATGGAAAAACCTCTGGGCGAGGCGGCTGGGATCGGGTGGCAGGGCAAGCACACAAACCTCGTCAGCCCCGATCACGGCAGCTGGCTGTTCCTCGGCGCGATCTATACGACTTTGGACCTCGCACCGGCTGACCCGCACCGCGATCAATGCGGGTCATGCCGGGCATGTCTCGATATTTGTCCGACCAATGCGTTTCCCGCCCCGTATCAGCTCGATGCGCGGCGCTGTATTTCGTACCTCACGATTGAGCATAAGGGCCCGATTGCAGAGGAATTTCGCGAAGGGTTAGGCAACCGCATTTATGGCTGCGACGATTGTCTTGCGGTATGCCCGTGGAACAAATTTGCCAATCAAGCTCATGCAGCGCGTGAATTCCTGCCTCGCGCTGAACTGACTGCGCCGCGTCTGGCCGAGTTGCTCGCACTGGACGATGCCGGATTTCGGGCGCTGTTTTCAGGATCTCCGATAAAGCGGATTGGGCGGGACCGGTTCGTCCGAAACTGCCTTTATGCGGCAGGCAATAGCGGCGATCCGGCGTTGAAACCGCCCGTGAGCAAGCTCACACAAGACACAGACACGGCGATCTCAGAGGCGGCGCATTGGGCGCTCGGCCGGCTTAAAGCAGTTCCTTGAGCGGAATGTCGCTATCGGCGAGCAGAGCGGGATCGATCTTGCTCGCTCCGGCTTCCAACATTTTGCGGCCCTGCACGTAATCCTTCATCATGTTGACGCAGTCGAACGCGATGGGGCGGCCTTCTTTCAAATAAACCACAGTGAATTTGCGCGCCGCAGGATCACCGCGCAGCACCGTCTCATCATAGCCGATACTTAGGCCCGCAGTTTGCAGTTTCAGATCATATTGGTTGGACCAGAACCACGGCAGCGCATGATATGGTTCTTTGTCGCCCATGATCGCACGAGCGGCCGTGTTCGCCATATCATTGGCATTCTGCACGGATTCCAGCCGGATGACGGCGCTGTCTGCAAAAGCATTGGCATGTGCGGCGCAATCGCCAATCGCGTAAATATCATCCAACGTGGTGCGGCAGAACATGTCGACATCGACACCATTCGATCCGGCTGCACCCGCAGCAATCAAAGGTGCAACGGCGGGCACAATTCCAATACCGGCGATAACCATGTCGCAATCCAGCGTGCTATCATCAACTAGCCTGACGCCGGTCACAACGCCGCCCTCTTCGCCAAGAATTTCTGCGACGCCTTGTGAAAGCTTGATATCGACACCTTGGCGGCGATGTTCAGCCTCATAGAAGCGCGACATGTCTTCTCCGGCGACCCGTGCGAGCACGCGGTCCTGCATTTCCAGCACGGTTACGTCGCAGCCAAGCTTGCGCAGCACTGCCGCCGCCTCAAGGCCAATATAGCCGCCCCCGATCACGACGGCGCGCTTTGCGCCCGCCTTCAGCGCGGCCATCATGGCATCGGCGTCGCGTTTATCCCGGACGTAATGGATGCCCTTCAGGTTGGCCCCTGGAATACCCAGCCGCCGCGGGTCCGCACCGCCAGCCCAGATCAATTTGCGATAGCTGATCACATTGCCATCGGAGAGGGTTACGGTATGCGCCAACGCGTCAATCGCGCCGACACCGCTGCCGAGCCGCAATTCGATGCCCTTGTCTGCCCAGAATTTCTCTGGCCGGATCATGATCCGTTCAAAGGCTTTGTCCCCGGCGAGATATTCTTTCGACAAAGGCGGGCGTTCATATGGCGGAACGCTGTCGCGCCCGACCATCATGATCGTGCCTTCGTGACCCCTTTGCCGAAGCGCGATGGCCGCCTGTGCGCCGCCGTGCCCGGTGCCAACGATTACCACATCAGCCGAAGCCAATCCTATTTCCTGTGCGCTCATGACGAGATGGGTTCACCAAAATTTGGGCCCGCGTCAAGCGTGATGCTTAGACTTGAGCGCCTTTACCGGTCGAGCAGATTGCGCGCTTGGCTTGCGATTTGCGCGAGCACGGCGGGTGCAATTGGCGGCCGGGACTGCGCGCGGGCAATCATCGCTTTGAATTGCGTGACTGCATCTTCGTTGCGCTTTGCCCATTCCGCAATGGCCCCTTGCGGATCGTCTTTCCCAGTTTTGCGGCGCATCAACCTGCGCAGGAAATCGAGCCGCATGTGCTGAAAATCGCGCGCCAGACCATCAACCAATAGGCGTTCCCAAATATCCGACGGCGACATATGCGCCGCAGTGCCCTGTGCCCAATCAAGCCCGATACGTTCGCCAATATCGGTGAAGGCGCGGGTGAGTAAGGCTGAGTCTAGCTCTGTATTCAGCGCAAGCTGAGCCAGACCAATGGACCCATCGAAATCGAACAGATCAGCGACCCTGCTGGCCAGTTTTTCGGGCGCACCCAGATCCACGAATTGCGCCCGCAACAAGTCTGAACGCTCGCGTGTATCGCCAGAAATCAGCTCTTCACGGCCCGAGGTTAGCGTCGTGACGCCGGCTTGTAGCCCTGCGATCATCGCGCTTGTTTCCACGTGACCAGCGGCGGTTCTGAGCACGTCGGACATCAAATTGCCCACCGCAGCGGCCAAGCGATCAAGCAGTGATAGCCGCGCCGTTTCGCTCATCTTTTGATTGTCGATATCGCGCCACAATGTTTTGAGGTCGAACAATCGCTCCACCACGATGAACGCTGCCGCGACATCGGCCAGGCCGACGCCTTCTTCTTCGGGCAATTCGAATGCGTGGAGCAGGCCGATCCGGTTCACGATCCGATTGGCCAGATCAGTGGCGACCAATTCGCGCCGCAGCCGGTGATCGAGAATTTGGCTTTCGCATTTTTTCTGCATCGGACCGGGGAACATCGCGACCAGATTGCTGACCAGCATCGGATCATCGGGCAGATCGCTGGCCTCAATCGCGTCTTGCAATGCGAGTTTCGCAGAGGACAAAAGCACCGCCAATTCTGGCCGTGTCAGCCCGCGTCCATCGGCAGCGCGCCGCGTATAGGTTTCGGCATCAGCCAGACTTTCGGTCCGCCGATCCAGCGCGCCCATTTCCTCTAGCTGTTCGATTAGGCGAATACACGACGCGGTCGCATCTGGTCCGCCGGTTTCAGCGATTGACAGCGCGAGCGCTTGCAGGCGGTTATCCTCCAACACAATCTCGGCGACTTCATCAGTCATCTTCGCTAGCAGATTGTTGCGTTTGACCTGTGTCAGCGCGCCTTCCCGGGTCGCAGTCGCCAGCGCGATCTTGATATTCACTTCATTATCTGAACAGTCCACGCCAGCTGAATTGTCGATGAAATCGGTGTTGATCCGCCCGCCTTTGAGCGAATAGGCGATGCGCGCGGCTTGAGTGATGCCCAGATTGGCGCCCTCGCCTATAACTTTCGCGCCGACCTGCGATGCATTCACCCGCAGCGCATCGTTCGCGGGATCGCCAACGTCGAGATGGCTTTCGGTTTCGGCCTTGATATAGGTCCCGATCCCGCCAAACCAGATCAGATCGACCTGTGCTTTTAGGATCGCGCTCACCAGAGCATCCGGCTCGATTTCTTTGTCTTCAATGCCCAGTAGATCGCGCGCCTTTTTGGGCAATTTGATACTTTTCAGGTCGCGGGAGAACACTCCGCCACCCTTTGAAATCAGCGCCGCGTCATAATCTTCCCAACTGGACCGCGGCAGGTCGAACAGACGCTTTCGCTCTTTCCAACTGGCGGCGGGATCGGGATCAGGATCGATAAAGATATGACGGTGATCATACGCCGCGACCAACCTGACGGCTTTCGAAAGCAGCATACCGTTGCCGAACACATCGCCAGACATATCGCCGCAGCCCGCTACGCTAATACTGTCGCTTTGGACGTCGACGCCCATCTCAAGGAAATGCCGCTGAACGCTGACCCAAGCACCGCGAGCGGTGATGCCCATTGCCTTGTGATCGTAACCGTTCGAACCGCCGCTGGCGAAGGCATCATCTAACCAGAAGCCATGCGCCTCTGCGATGCCATTGGCGACATCGGAGAAACGCGCTGTGCCTTTATCGGCGGCAACCACGAAATACGGGTCTTCGCCGTCATGGACACGCACGCTTTCAGGGTGGACGACTTTGCCGTCCACGATGTTGTCTGTGATGGACAGCAATGTTCGAATGAACACTTCATAGCTGCCCTGCCCCTCTGCCGCCCACGCATCGCGGTCAATTGCAGGCGAGGGCAGTTGTTTGGGGTAGAACCCGCCCTTCGCACCGCTTGGAACGATGACGGCGTTTTTGACCTTCTGCGCTTTCATCAGGCCAAGCACTTCGGTGCGGAAATCATCGCGCCGATCGGACCAACGCAGCCCCCCGCGTGCAACGGCGCCGGAGCGCAAATGAATGCCTTCCACCCGGCGCGAATAAACGAAAATTTCGCGCCACGGCACAGGCTTTGGCAGGTTGGGCACGAGCGCAGAATCAATCTTAAATGCCAGCGCCTCTTCGGCTGCGGGCGCAAACGCATTGCTGCGCAGAACCGCATCAATCACCGCGCGGTAAAGCCGCAGCAGCCGGTCATCATTGATCGCTGTGACCTTGGCCAGACCGCGCTGATAAGCGCTCAGAGCGGCTGTGATTGCCGCGTCGCGATTGCCCGTAAATGCGGGGTCATGGCGCGCGACAAACAAGTCAATAATCGCCTGCGTCACACTGGGCGCTCGGCGCAGGGCATCGACCACGGTGTAGATCGTAAAGCTCATGCCCGTTTGACGCAGATATCGGTAAATTGCGCGAAGCCAGATCGCTTGCTGCGCGCCTAGGCCGGTAACCACCACAAGCCGGTTGAACGGATCATCTTCGGATTGCCCATTCAGCACTTCGGCGATCGCGGTTTCGATGATGTCTGCGCGCGCAAGCAAGGCGTCAACATCACAGCCTTGTGGCAATTCCAGCGTAAATTCGTGGATTGTTCCAAGCGCGCCATCGTCAAGCCGGGTGGGCATCTCTGCCAGAACACGGAACCCGAAATTTTCGAGCGCAGGCACCGCGTCAGACAGCGGCAATTCACCGGTCGCATGATAGATTTTGAGCCGCAAATCACCCGTGGGATCATGCGCCAACTTATAGAGCCGGCACGCTCTCGCGGCAGGATCATCGCTCATCGCGACGCTGCGCATTTCAATGATGTCGAGTGCCGCCTCCGACGCGCCATAGCGGACACGGTATCCGGGCGGGAAAGCACCCGCATAACGCAGCGCGATGGAGGGAACGCGCGAACTTTCATCGGCTTCGGCGAGATGCGCCTCAACCGCTTCGTTCCAACCTTTGAGAAGGTCGATCAATTCGCCTTCAATCTTGGCTGCATCGGGCATTTCGCCGGTCGCACGGGAATCGAGCAGGAATTGCAGCATCGCCAAAGTGCTGCCTTCGACCTCCAAGCTCCAGCTCAGCAGGTCAACGCCGGTGGTCTGCGTAAGAAGGCCTTGAATTTGCAAGCGAACATCGGTCGATAAGTAGTCACGCGGCAACCATACAAAGGCGAAAACGTGCCTTTCCAACGCCGATTGTACCAACACAAGGCGCGGGCGTGGGCGGTCAACCAGGCTCATCATTGCCGTCGCAAGCCGTTCGATATCGGTGGCGGTGAACGCTGTCAGCAGATCATGCGGCAATGACGAAAAGGCGTGGACCAAAGCTTTCCCCGCATGGCCAGCGGGGTCGAATCCCAACGTGCCCGTAATATCGCTCAAAGCTTTGCGCAGCATCGGAACTTCGCCCGGAGGGGTGGCGAGTGCGGCACTGGTCCAAACCCCGGCATGGACCGAAAGCGCCGTGACTTTCTTCCCGTCGCGGACCGGCACGATAAACAGATCGAGCGGCGAACGGCGGTGGACATTGGAAAGGCGGTTGGCCTTAATCACCAGCAATTCGCGCGCTGAACCTTTCTCATCAAACCAATCAAATGCGCGGTCATACGATGCATCGGCCAAGATTTGCCGCGCGCTTTTGCGGCAAATGCCCAGCGCGCCGCTTTCTTCGCCGCCGCGCGCGCGGGTGACATGACCAAGCTGGGTCAGCATACCGCCATTCAGCCATGTGAGCAGCGCGCCGCTTTCGCCGTCTCGCGCCTCAACCCCATGCGCATCATCCGCCATTGCGCTGCGCATTTTGGGCCAATCGGTTACAGCCGCGCGAACGTCGCCCAGCGTCTCTCGCAATGCGGCAATCAAATCCCGGCGTTGCCGCGCGTCGATCCGCGGGGTTTCGACATAGATGAGGGACTCATTTGCGCCCGCGCCGCCTTTTTTCGAAAGGCCGGTAAGCGCGCCGGATGCATCGCGTTCAATCGCGACAACCGGGTGGATCAATTGGTCAATGCTCAGCCCTGCTCCGGTAAGCGTCGCAGCAATGGAATCGACCAGAAACGGCATGTCATCATTGACGATTGCAATGCGCAAACGTCGCTCACCTGTGTCGGATTCTAATTTGAGCGCCGACCGGGATGCTGGCCGTTTCGCCGCCGCATCGAGCAGAAATTCAGCCGCATCATTCAGGGCAGATGCCGGCAAAGGCTGATCACCGGGCAAGATCGCCGCTTTAAGGTGCGTTGTTAGCTCTTTCAGCAGCGGTTCGGCGACCGCGCTTTTGGCTGTGGTGCCCTTGGCAACGCCCTTTGGGCTCGTCTTACCGGTCATCGCTCTTATGCTCCTGGCATCCTGCACCCGGCTAAAGCTCATGTAATTTTATTATGCCGAGTTATTTTTATCGTGCCGTGTGCAATACATGCATTGGGTGGAGAGGTGCAAGCGCGATCGCCGCGTAAAAACGCTTAACGGCGTCAGGCAGCAATGCTTTGGCATGCCGCAAGCGTTAGCTCCAGCGATTGCAGCCGCGCTTCGGATTCAAATGTCGATCCGCAAAGGATGATCTCATCGGCCCGGGTTCGGTCTAGAAAGGCGGCTATATCGGCGCGCACTTTGCCGGGCGTTCCCACTGCCGCCGCCTGACCCAGATGATCGAGCATAGCTTTAGCCGGTGCCGGAAGACTTTCGGCATAGGCACAGATGGGCGGAGGAAGTTTGCCGGGATTGCCCGTGCGTAAGGCGACAAAGCTTTGTTGCTGGCTTGAGGCAAGCGTTTGCGCCGCTTCGTCCGTATCGGCAGCGAAGACATTCATCGCCACCATCACATATGGTTTTTCAAACGCCTCGGACGGCTGAAAATCGCGGCGGTACAAGGTGAGTGCAGCATCGAGGTGATCGGGAGCGAAATGTGCTGCAAAAGCATAGGGCATCCCCAGTTTCGCCGCGAGCTGTGCCCCGAATAGGCTTGAGCCGAGCATCCAAAATTCCACATTTGAACCATGGCCCGGTGTCGCTTTTACCGGCAATTCAACGTCGCCGGTTAGCAATGCGCGCAGCTCAATGACGTCTTGCGGGAAATATTCGGAAGCTTGCTGTAAATTCTTACGCAATGCGCGTTGCAGTTCGGGCCCCGCTCCCGGCGCGCGGCCAAGCCCCAGATCGATCCGTCCCGGAAACAGCGCGTCGAGCGTTCCGAATTGTTCGGCAATTTGAAACGGTGTGTGATTGGGCAGCATGATCCCGCCTGACCCAATCCGAATGCGGCTGGTGGCATTGCCGATATGCGCCAGCACAACCGATGTTGCGCCGCCTGCAATCCCCTCCATCGCGTGATGTTCCGCGACCCAGAACCGGTTGCAGCCAAGCTCGTCCGCCTTGACCGCGAGCGCCGTGCTGGCGGCAAGGGCTTCGCCTACGCTGCCGCCTTCGCGCACGGGTACAAGGTCGAGAACGGAGAATTTGGTCATGAGGTTTCCTCAGGAAGCGGTGTTGGTTCGCCAAGCTGCGTCAGATAATCCTGCGCGATCTGAGCGGCCAGACTGCCGGGTTGAATTTCGACCACAGACTGCCAGCTTTCGCGCGCCGCGTCGTCGCGTCCGGACAGCACGGCTATGACCCCTGCTTCTAAGCCAACTTGCACATCCATCGGCGCCAATTCGCCAGCGCGCTCGATCGCGGTTTGTGCCTCATCGAGCCGTTCAAGCCGGCGCAATAAGGTGGCTTTCAACAGCCATCCTTCCGGGTCGCTCGGGGCAAGCCGTGTGGCATCATCGAGGGCGGAAAGGGCGTCATCGGGCGCATTCATGCTGACCAAAGCGCGGGCCAAATCGACCGACGCTATTGCCTCAAGCGTTGCCGACGCCGCCTGCTGCGCATCCATTTTGGCCAGTTGGAATGACAAAGCGGCACTCGCCGCATCACCGCCCGCAAGATGGGCGTTGCCAGACATTGTTGCGAACCGGGCGCGTGCGCGGGGGTCAGTTTCGGGAATTTCATCGCGGGCATCGGAGAAAGCTTGGACCGCTTCTGCCCAGCGTCCCAATTCTGTGGCTGCCAGCCCGAGGCAATGATTGGCGAGCACGCGCGCATCGCCGCTTACGCTGTTGCGCTGAATTTGCGCCATCGTATGCGCCCGCGACGCGTCCTCAGAAAGTTGCTCCAAACATTCGGCAAGCCAAGCGCTTTCAGGGTTCGCCAAGGCATCCGCTTCGCTCTGGCGCCGCGGGCGGTCGCGCAATTCTGCATGGCCGTCTGTGGCGGGGATAGCGCTTGGATTGGGACCGACTTGAAGGGCGATCGCGAGAAGAGAGGAGGTTAGGAGCACAGGGGAGTTTCCATCAGTAAAAGCCGTCCACCAAGCCTAGTAGCAATGCGATATCGGCATCACGAGAGAGGCGGTGATCGCCGTCCTTTATCAGCGACACCTGTACATCGTCCGAACGCAGAGCTGCCGCGAGTTTGACACTAATGTCCCAAGGCACATCTTCATCATGCTGACCATGCAGCAGGCGGACGGGGCAATGCACCGCAATTTCGGTCTTGAGGCGCATAAGCCGCACTGAATCAGAGTAAAAGCCGGGGTGGGTCGGTGTCGGTTCCGGGCCATAGGGGTTGTCTTGATAGAGGATGTCACCCCGCGCCAGCGTCTCTTGCTGATCTGCTGAATATCCCCAACGGGTAAAATCGGGTGCAGCAGCGATCCCGATCATGCCGGCGAGGCGGTTGCCCAATTTCTCCGCAACCAGCAGCATCAGCCATCCGCCCATAGAAGACCCCGCCAAGAGGACCGGGCCGTCCACATAGGCATCGATCAGCGCTAGCACTTCATCGCGCCACCGGGACAATGTGCCATCGGCGAAATCTCCCGAGCTTTGCCCGCAGCCCGAATAATCGAGCAGCAAGCAAGCGCGTCCCTTTGCCCGCGCCGTCTCAAAGATTGAGGTCGCTTTGCCGCCTTCCATATCCGACATGTAGCCGGGTAGAAAAACGAGCGTAGGCCCAAATCCAGCAATATGACGAAAGGCGATTTTGCGGCCATCGGCCAATTTGTGAAAGCGGGTTTCTGCCATGGCGCTCTTGTGCCCGTTTCGAGCGGGGGTGCGCAAGGGTGCCTTTGTCAGCAATCTAACCGGCTTGTAATTGCAGCACATTGCATGCGATCACGCAGCGATGATCAAAACAGACATAGCGGCGCAGACGCCGCAACAGCCCGGCGCATCCGCATCGAACTCCGGCTCAAATTCCGCCAGCGCGATCTCGCGCCGCGGTGTTTTTGCGCTTGCGGGCGCTTCTGCTGCGATTGCCGCTACTCCCGCTGCCGCACACAGTTTCGGCATTGGGTTCACCCACAGCGTGGCCAGCGGGGAACCTCACGCGGACAATGTGTTGCTATGGACGCGCTATGCCGGGGACGGGGAAACCACGCTGGGATGGCAGGTCAGCGAAAGCGCGGAATTTACAAGCATCGTTTCTGATGGCGAAGTCACAGCATCCCCGGCCCGCGATTTTTGCGCCAAAGCCATTGCCAGCGGCCTCGCGCCAAATCGCTGGTATTTCTTCCGCTTTATTGCTCCCGATGGCACGGTCTCACCGGTCGGCCGCACCCGCACATTGCCGCGTGGTTCCGCACATAAATTCCGCCTTGCGGTGTTCTCCTGCGCGAATTTCGGGTTCGGTTATTTCAACGCTTATGCTCATGCGGCTGAGGCGAATGATGTCGATCTTGCCGTGCATCTGGGCGATTATATTTACGAATATGGCGGCGGCACCTACCCATCCGAAGGGCAACGCCACCCGGATCGCACGCTAGAGCCAGCAACGGAAATTCTCGCGGTCGCTGATTACCGGCTGCGCTATGCGACCTACCGGGCTGACACCGATCTTCAGCGGCTGCATCAAGTGCTCCCCATGATCGCCGTGTGGGACGATCACGAAACGGCCAATGATAGCTGGAAAGACGGCGCGCAAAATCACCAGAGCGAAACCGAAGGCGATTGGGAAGTGCGCAAGGCCGCCGCAAAACAGGTGTACCGCGAATGGATGCCGGTTTCGGACGAACCTTACGCAGCTTATGATGTTGGTGATCTGGCGACCTTGTTCCGGATTGATACGCGCATAGAGGGCCGCGAAGAACAATTCAGCCTATCAAAGTTGCTTGAAGGCAAAGAGAGCCCAGAGGCGATGGTTTCCGCGCTGACTGCGTTCCGCGATGGTGACTATGCTGACCCTCAGCGCCAATTGCTGGGCGAGGCGCAGGAGGCGTGGCTAACCCAGGGGCTATCCGCCTCGACCGCGCGCGGGGCAACGTGGCAAGTGCTGGTGCAACAAGTGTTGATGGGCAAGCTAGCCTCTCCGCCTGCGTTGCTCGATTTGCTTGGCGGCAATGTGCCCGAATTTATCCGCAGACGTTTGCAGGCTAGCGCGATGGCGAGCAGGGCGGGATTGCCGCTCAATATGGATGCGTGGGATGGTTACCCCGCCGCGCGTGACCGAACTTTCAAAGGTGCGCTTGAAGCGGATGCAAATCTGCTCGTCCTCGCGGGTGACACGCATAATGCTTGGGCATTCAACTTGGCTCATGAGGGCGAGAAAGTCGGCGTTGAATTTGGGGTTTCTTCTGTCAGTTCACCGGGGTTTGAGACCTATTTGGCGATGGTCCCGCCGCCACAGATGGCTCAGCTCGTCGTGGACGCCAATGAAGAATTGCAATGGGCGGACACGTCGCAGCGCGGCTACATGACGATTGAATTGACGCCCGAACGTGCGACGACCGAATACCGTTTCCTTGCAGGAATTCGTCAGCGATCGACCCAGCTCGCCGGGACCAAGGTGATCACGGTAGAGGCTGGGTCGAACATGTTGACGGCCTGAGCCATCAGTCGCGGCTGAAAATCTCTTCAATCGGAAGCGCGAACACTTCTGAGATGGTGAAGGCGAGGGGCAGCGAAGGATCGTAGCGCCCCTTCTCAATCGCATTCACGCTTTGGCGGCTGACCCCGAGGCGTTCGGCAAGGTCTTGCTGCGACCAATCGCGCATGGCGCGCAGGACTTTGAGGCGATTGTTCATCAAAGCTCTCCAACGGTGCCGTATTGGACCTTGTTGAAGATTGCACCGATACCGGTCCCAAAGAACCAAACGATAGGCCACCAATACGCATCGACATGCGGGGCTTGGTCAAAGCTTTCGAGGAAGCCCCAGATGGCCGCAGCTGAGAAGGCGATGGCGGTCGCGATCAAGGCTTGGCGCACCATCAGCATTCGCAGAAACTCGTCCTGTTGTTCTTGCAGATATTTGCCCATCGCCCAGAAATACAGGGCAATCGCGACGCCGGGTATCAGTGCGATAATCACACTTAGAGCCGTAATCGGATCGCCATCATCGATGAGCTGGCTCGCGGCAAAGACCGAGCCAATATATGCCACACTCACCACGAGCATACGGATAAGGTAATTGCGCGTGGCTTTCCCCATCTCGCCGCGCGCTGCGGCATTGGCGGATGCATTTAACCCCGCCTTTGCAACGAACAGCATTGAAGTGAGGACCAAGCCATTCGCGAGCAAAGGGTCCCTGATATCGAAAATGTCGATGGCGAAGAGCGATCCGATCAGAAAGGCGAAGAAAATGCCAAACCAAGGAAGCACGGGCTTGCGAAGCAATTGGGCGTCGGCGGAGCTCATTGAAGGCACTCCCGCCCGCAGGCTCCGTCTGCCTGAAGCGAACCCCAAGCCGCGCCCGAAAGCCCGCCAATGATGCCTATTGAGGCGCCATCATTCAGGCCGATTGCAACCGATGCGATGGCCGCTGCAATTATCAGCGCGGCCCATAAGAGTGATTTGTTTCTACGTGTCATTGGTCGAACCACCATTGGTCAAGCTCCCTTGAAACTATGGAAAGCACACTTGTCATTGATTCGACGAAATGTCAAGTACACTTTCCAAAATGAATGGCTCCCTTTCCGTTTGGGCGCTTGGGCCGTTGGGGGAATGATGACATTGGGCCAAGCGAACCCTACATCTCCCCGGTCAAGGCTTTGCTTTGAAATCGGGTAACTCCCCAACACTTCTCTTCCGCCGCGCGCCTGCTTATGCCAAGGCGCCGACGAAACACCCGCGTGATTAGACGGATGAAACGATGACCGAACTGCTTAAGATCAGCCTGCCCGATGGCTCCGTGCGTGAAATGGAGCGCGGCAGCTCACCTGCCGATGTCGCAGCTGCGATTGGACCGGGCCTTGCGAAGGCGGCTTTGGCCGCACGCGTGGACGGCGAAGTGCGCGATTTGGGCCGCCCATTCGACGGCGATGCGCAGCTGGAATTGATCACCGCGCGCGATGAGGCCGACGCGCTCGAATTGGCGCGGCACGATTTTGCCCACGTCCTCGCCGAAGCGGTGCAGGCGTTGTATCCCGGTACACAGATCACCTTTGGCCCGGCGACCGATGATGGCTTTTATTATGACGTGATGGCCCCGGCATCGCGCGAACCGTTCAGCAGCGAAGATCTGCCTGCGATCGAAGAACAGATGCGCGCGATTATCAAAGCGGACAAACCGCTGCGGCGCGAGGCATGGTCACGCCAAAAGCTGATCGACAAATGGGAAGCAGATGGCGAGGCGTTTAAGGCGGAATGGGCCAAAGAGCTGCCCGAGAATGAAGAACTGACGGTCTATTGGTCGGGCGATGATTGGCTAGATATGTGCCGCGGTCCGCACCTGCCTTCCACCGGGAAACTCGATCCGCAGGCGTTCAAATTGATGCGCGTTGCCGGTGCCTATTGGCGCGGCGATCAAAACAATGCGCAGCTGACGCGTATTTACGGCACGGGTTGGCTGAACAAGAAACAGCTGAACTTGCATCTGCATAATCTCGAAGAAGCGGCCAAGCGCGACCACCGCAAATTGGGCCGCGAGATGGACTTGTTCCACCTGCAAGAAGAGGCCCATGGCAGCGTTTTCTGGCATCCTAAAGGGTACCGGATCTGGCGCGAACTTGAGGCCTATATGCGGCGCAAGATGGATTCGACCGGATATCGCGAGATCAAAACGCCGCAGCTGATGGATGTGCGCCAGTGGGAGCAATCCGGCCACTGGGGCAAATATGCAGAGAATATGTTTGCCGTGCCTGACATGGTGCCAGAAGTCTCGGAAGATGAAGGCAATGCCGCGCCTACAGTAGCGGCCGATGCCGATTGGCTTGCGATCAAACCGATGAACTGCCCCGCGCATGTTATCGTGTTTAAGCAAGGTATCACGTCCTACCGCGATTTGCCGATCCGGCTTGGCGAAATGGGCTGCTGTCACCGCAATGAACCGCATGGCGCGCTGCATGGTCTGATGCGTGTGCGTCAGTTCACTCAGGATGACGCGCATATCTTTTGCACCGAGGCGCAAGTCGTCGAAGAAGTGCGCGCCTTTTGTGAGCTCGCCAACAGCGTCTATCAGGATTTCGGTTTCACCTATCACGTCAAACTCGCACTTCGCCCTGAAAAGCGGTTCGGGTCCGAAGCAGATTGGGACAAAGCCGAACAGGAATTGCGCGATGCCGTTGCCGAAGCTGGCATGGCGAACGAAGAATATGGTTGGGAAGAATTGCCGGGAGAGGGTGCATTTTATGCGCCGAAGCTCGAATGGCACCTGACCGATGCGATTGGCCGGACGTGGCAAGTTGGGACGATTCAGGGTGACCGGGTACTGCCCGATCGTCTTGATGCGACCTATGTGGGCGAGGATGGCGGGCGTCATCGTCCCGTTATGCTGCACCGCGCGATTTTTGGATCGTATGAGCGGTTTATCGGCATTTTGATCGAACATTATGCGGGCCGTCTGCCGGTCTGGCTTGCACCTGTTCAGGCCGTGGTTGCACCGATTGTCTCGGACATTGATGGCTATGCGCAAGAGGTCGAGGCGAAGCTGAAAGCGGCGGGCATTCGGGTCGAGGCCGATCTGCGTAATGAGAAGATCAACTATAAGGTTCGCGAACATTCCCTGGCGAAAGTTCCGCATCTCTTGGTCGTCGGTAAGCGCGAGGCCGAGGAAGGTTCTGTCGCGATCCGCACCTTGGGGGAGAAGGATCAACGGGTGATGTCGCTTGACGATGCGGTCGCAATGCTGACGGCGGCGGCGACCCCGCCTGATCTTCGTCCCGAAGCCGTCTAAGCCGGATTCGTGGAATTTCTCGCTGGATTTACGGCCGAGCAAGTTGCGGCTGCGGTCATAGCGACGTTTCTGTCCGCTTTCGTCCGCGGGTTAACCGGGTTCGGGATGGCGATCCTGCTGGTGCCGGTTCTCGCGCTGGCATTGTTGCCAGTGGAGGCGGTGCTGGTGACCAACTTTCTAGCGCTCTTGATCGGCCTTAGTGAGATTCGCAGATTGGTCCGTGATGCGGAAAAGTCGGCTTGGATCATCTCCGCCTTGGTTGTGATTGCCACCCCGCCGGGCCTTTGGTTATTGACCGTTACGGGCGCAGATCTTGCGCGGCTAATCATTGCGCTTGTGGCGCTGTCCGCCTTCGCGATTATCCTAATGCCCTCGCGCGGGGAGATGACGCATGGCCCTGTCACCACAGGCGGCGTCGGCATTTTGAGCGGCTTGTTAACGGGGTTTGCCGGGATGCCGGGGCCGCCGGTGGTGCCCTATTATGTCGGACGCACACTACCGCGTGCAGTCGTGACAGCGTCGATGCTGTTCATCTTCACAGTCGCCGCCGCCACTGGATTGGGCGCGGGCATAGTGCTGGGCGAATTTGGGTGGGAGCAATTTGTGCTCGCCTTGGCGCTATTCCCGGCGGTTTTGTTGGGCAATTGGACCGGCGCGCGCGCGTCAGGCCGCGTTAGCGATAAGGTTTGGCGTGTCTGTGTAGGGCTTGTTCTGGGCGGCGCGGCGCTGGCGGCGCTTTACCGGCTCATCTGATCAAAGCGGTAGCGCTTGACCGGCCAGAATTAGAGCAGCGCCGCAAGCCAGAACGATAACGCTTTGCGCGGCTTCCAACTGAAATTGGCGCGTTTCGGCGAAAAGGTCGCGGGATCGGGCGATGGCTTTGCTCATGCAGCGATCCTTCGCGGCAAAACCCTAACGGATCGTTAATCTTTGGCCCATTGCCTTGAGAATGCAGCGGGCATTTGCTGGCTGGCACAGTGAAATCCGCCTCCGCCCGCTAGCACCGCACCCGCTGGCAGGCCGATGGTCGCACGGTCTGGGAACAGCTTTGAGATTGCGGCAACGCCTGCATCGTCGTGAGGCGAGCCGAAGATTGGCACGACCACGATATGTGTTGTGATAGCAAAGTTCACATAACTAGCCGGTTCAACCAATCCATCGCGGGTGATGAGACCGGGCGATGGTATTGCGACGACTTCGATCCCGAAACCTTCCGCGCGGCTTCTGGCATCGGCGTAAATCGCGGCATTGGGATCGTCGCTGCCGCTTGCCTGCGGCACAGCCATGCGGCCCGGCCCGACAAAGCGGGCCAAATTATCGACGTGGCCGTCAGTGTGATCATTCACCAAGCCATCACCAAGCCATAAGAAGCGGTCGAAACCAAGCATCCGGTGAAGCTCTGCCTCAATGTCTGCGCGCGACATGTCAGGATTGCGGTTCGAATTGAGCAGGCATTGTTCCGTTACCGCGACCAGGCCGGTTCCGTCGCCGTCCACTGCGCCGCCTTCGAGGATCATGGATGATGTTAGAGTGGGCAATCGCGCATCTCGCGCCAATTCTGCGCCGATGGTTTGATCGCCGTCCATCAGATATTTGCCGCCCCATCCGTTAAAGGCGAACCGGCGCGCCGAACGCTCGGTGCCGCCCGTTACCACAAGTGGTCCGGTGTCGCGCAGCCAGATATCTCCAAAGGAGCGGCGTTCTAACGTGACCGTCTCGCTGACTAGGGCCCGCGCCCGCGCTTCGTTGGCGCCGTCGCGGACTAGCAGGCGTACATCCTGCCCGCTGTCTGCCACAGCATTGGCGAATGCGGCGATTTGCTCTTGAGCAGCCTCAAGAAATCCCGGCCATTCCTCTGCCAAATGCGGAAAGCCGATCCACAGATAATCCTGAGGCGCCCATTCTGGCGGCATCACGATTCCCACGGACCGGCTTCCTTATGTTCGGTTTTCTTGTCTTCGGCTTTTTCGGCGGTGTTCAGCAGCCGCCTTCTGAGCTCGCGCAGCTTTCATCGCGCGTGCCGCGGAACTCGTCGCCTTCGTTCCAATTCGGCCAGCTCGTGCTCATCGCCATCATCCGGCCCAAACGGTACATCAATTGCAAATCGGCCATTACGCCGGACCAGCCCCAGTTCTCGTCAAACTCGTCCTTTGGCCCGTGATAGCGGTTTTCGCGGTAATCGGTCGCCACAGCAGCGCCTGCTTCGGTGCCGCCTTCGATCAGGTCTTCGCCGCCATCGACATAGAGCATCGGCACGCCCTGTTTGGCGAATGCGAAGTGATCAGAGCGATAGTAATACCCGGCCTCCGGGCTTGGGTTCGGAGTGGCAACGCGGCCATCGGCTGAAAGCGCCGCCTCTAGGAATAGGTCGAGCTGAGATTTGCCCGGCCCCACAACGGTCACGTCATTAGATGGTCCCGCGACAAGAAACGCGTCCATATTGACCCCGCCAACCGTCTGATCGAGCGGGAAGACCGGGTTCGAGGCGTAGTAATATGCGCCAAGTAGGCCGGATTCTTCGGCTGTCACAGCAAGGAATACGAGGCTCCGGCGCGGTGCGCCTGCTTTGCCATGCGCTTCGGCGAGGGCGACCAATGCCGCTGTGCCTGTCGCATTATCGACCGCGCCGTTGCAAATGTCATCGCCATCATCAGCGGGCGGGTTGCATGTGCCAAGGTGATCCCAATGCGCGGTGTGAAGCACATATTCATCCGGCGCTTCGCTACCCGGCAACACGCCAATGACGTTTTGTGAGCTGAAGCTACGGAATGTGTTTTGGAAACTGGTCGATGCGGTCATGCCCAATTCGACCGCCGCAAATTCTTCGGTCTTGGCGGCGGCGGTTAGATCATCGAGGTCTTGTCCAGCAGCGGCAAGAATCTCGCGCGCCACTTCTTTTTGAACCCAGCCATTCAGCAGCGTCATTTCCGGTGCATTTTCGCCGCGCTGAGGATAGGCTTGCGGCCCGCCCCAAGAGCTTTCAACCACGTTCCAGCCGTAACTGGCAGGTGCAGTATCATGCACAATGATCGCGCCAGCTGCGCCTTGGCGAGCGGCTTCTTCATATTTGTAGGTCCAGCGGCCATAAAATGTCATGGCTCTGCCGTTAAATGTGCCGTCCAGACCTTCGGTTTCCCAATCTGGATCGTTGACTAAGATGACCACGGTTTTGCCGGTAACATCGACGCCTTCGTAATCGTTCCAGTCACGTTCTGGCGCGTTGATGCCGTATCCCACAAACACCAATTCGCTGTTCGCGATCTGTGTGCTGGCGTCTTCGCGGTAAGTAACGCCGGTCCATTCACTGCCGTAATCATAGACCAGATCGGTCTCGCCATTGGTGATGGTCAGCGGCGCAAAATTGTTGCCTGTGATCTCGACCAGGGGCACTTCTTGAATCCAGCTGTCGCCATTGCCCGGCTGCAATCCTGCGGCTTCGAAACGCTCCGTCAGCAATGCGACGGTCATTTCTTCGCCTTCGGTGCCCGGCATACGGCCGCCAAACTCATCGCTAGACAAGGTGCGGGTGATGTCGATCATCGTCGCTTCTGAGATATCGCCTGCTTCCACTTCAGGGATGTCGAGCGTCGGTTCTGCTTCGCCAAACCCCGGCATGGCATCACAGCCAGCGAGTGTCAGCGCGCCGGCGGCGAGTGCGCCAAATGCAACCTTGCGTTTGATCATCGTACTATCCTTATTACGATCCAAGTTGAATGCGTCTTCGCAGAGCTTACCTCTCCCCGCAAGCGGCATGGCTTGCAGCCTTGCAGGCAGACGGCCAAAGAACGAGATGATGGCTATGGCAAGCATTCATGATTGGACCGGCGCGCTTAGAAGGGCGCGTGCGCATGCGCCGTTTTTGGCGCGGGCGCTGGACCGCCAACCTGAACTGGCCGCTTTGTTGGCAGAGGGCAGCGGCGATGCTGCGCTGGCTTGGGCGACGGCGCAGGGTGCGCATGAGGATGCGGGAGTAGGTCTCAGGCGTCACCGGCTCGCATTGGCCACAGCGCTTGGTATCGGCGATTTGTCTGGGGCGTTTGATCTTTCCAAAGTGCTGAGTGAACTGAGCAGCTTTGCAGATTATGCGCTGGATACGGCGATCCGCACCGCCATTACTGAGCGTGTTGGCGAGGAATGCACAGACGGTTTCATCGCGCTGGCGCTTGGCAAGCAAGGTGCGGGCGAGCTTAACTATTCATCCGATATCGATCCGATCTTGCTCTATGATCCAGAGGCCCTGCCCCGGCGCGCAAATGATGATCCGGGCGAGGCGGCGCAGCGTTATGCGCGGCGCATTATTAAACTGCTCTCGGAGACGACCGCCGACGGGTATGTCCTGCGCGTTGACCTGCGGCTGCGTCCAGCAGCAGAGATCAGCCCGCTAGTGGTTCCGCGCGGATCGGCGCTTGCGCATTATCAAGGGCAAGCTTTGGCGTGGGAGCGCGCCGCGTTCATCCGCGCGCGTGCCGCTTCTGGCGACATTGCTGCAGGTGAGCAATTCCTGACCGAGATCGCGCCCTTTGTGTGGCGACAGGCGCTCGATTTCGGCGCGATTGAAGAAATTCGCGCACTCACTTTGCGGATCAGAGAAAGCTATGATGGACCGGTCGGCCCCGGACCGGGTTTCGATGTCAAACGCGGGCGAGGCGGGATCCGTGAGATTGAATTTTATGCGCAAACTCATCAACTGATCCATGGCGGCCGCGACCCATCGCTAAGGGTTCGCGGGACGCGCGCGGCTCTTGATGCGCTGGCTAAAGCTGGGCGAATTGAAGCGGATCATGCCCGCATTTTGGGCGAGGGTTATGACCGATTGCGCGTGATCGAGCACCGATTGCAGATGGTGAATGATCGCCAAACACACAGCCTGCCCGAAGGCGCGGCATTGGACGGTGCCGCACAGCTTGACGGTTTGGCAGATGGCGCGGCTCTGGTCGCAGAACTGACCGAGCTGACCGACTGCACAGGGAGCATTTACGAAAGCCTGATCGGGGAGGAGAAGCGCGTCCTTCCCGCGGCGCCGCCGCCCAATGAACGGGCTGAGGCGCTAAGGGCGCTTGGTTTCAAAAAACCCACTGCGCTCGCTACGCGCATCGAAGAATGGCGCGACGGACGCTTTTCTGCCATTCGATCGCCGCAGGCACTTGAAGTATTCGACCGTTTGCTCCCGGCCTTGCTCAGGGCGTTTGCACAAAGCGATGATCCCGCGCGGGCGGTTATTCGCTGGCAGAATGTGATTGAGCGCAGCCAGTCAGCAATCACGCTTTTCCATTTGCTCGCGGCGCAGCCTGAATTGTTAGAGCGGCTGGTTGCTGCCCTCACACTTTCGCCGATCCTCGCGGATGAGCTTGGCCGTCGGCCTGAATTGTTAGATGCATTGATCGACCGCCAGCCGATTGACCCGCAGTCACTCGGCCCGCAATCACTTGGCAATCAAACCGCCGACCAAATGCGCAGCGGCGCCGCGCGCGATGATTATGAGGCACAGCTCGATGCCATTCGCCATGTGACAAGTGAACAGCGCTTCACTTTGGGTATCAGCCTGATCGAAGCCGAATACCCCCCGGCGATCATTGGCGCGGCGCTTTCCTCCACCGCAGAAGCAGCAATCTCAGTTGCAGCAGAGGCGGCGACCAAAGAATTCGCCAAGGCCCACGGTGTTATACAAGGCAGCGAGCTGGTGATTTTAGGCCTAGGGCGCTTGGGCGGCGGTGCGCTGACACATGCGTCTGACCTCGATATTATCTACCTTTTCACTGGTGATTTCGCGGCGCAATCTGATGGCGCGCGTCCACTGGGCGCGACGCTATATTTCAACCGCCTCTCCAGCCGGGTTAGCGCCGCACTTTCCGTCCCGACCGCTCAGGGCGCGCTTTATGAGGTCGACACCCGATTGAGACCGCAGGGCAAGCAAGGGCCGCTCGCTGTTTCGACCGAAGCCTTCGCCAAATATCAGCGTGAAAGTGCGTGGACATGGGAACATATGGCGCTGACGAGAGGGCGCGTTCTGGTCGGGTCTGATACCGCCCGAAAAGAGGTGCAGGCCGCCATCTCAGATGTCCTTTTGAAACCCCGCGATCACGCTAAGCTGCGCAATGCAGTTTTGGAAATGCGCGGCGAGATGGCGCAGCACAAGAACCCGCGCGGGCCGCTGGATGTGAAATTGTTGCGCGGCGGATTGGTGGACATGGAATTCCTCGTCCACTTCCTTCAATTGCGCCATGCGGCCGAATTTGCTGAAGAAATACCCAATGCGTTCAATCCCGATTTGATGACCGCAATTGAGGCTATGACAGAGCACGGCGTGCTGAGCGCGGAAATGCCCGCCGCCTATCGCTTAATGACCGATATGCTGGTCGCAGGAAGATTGCTGGCACCGGATTGCACAAAGCCGCCGCCTGCCGCTGCAAGAGCTCTTGCGCGTGCGTGCGAGCGGGCTAGCTATGCGGACTTGACGCGCGACCTTGCCGTTTGCCGGCAGAGTGTCGCGGCGAGTTGGGCCGACATATTTGAACAGCAATTGGAGTTAGAATGATGAGTGATTTTGCCGGGGCTGGCGATGTGATGCCTGATATTGCAATGGGCACGCCCGATGGCGGCTTGGTCAAACCGTCCGACTTCAAAGGCCGCAAACTGGTCGTATTTTTCTACCCGAAGGACAACACGCCCGGCTGTACCACCGAAGCCAAAGACTTCACCGCGATGAAGAGCGATTTTGATGCGGCGGGCACCGATTTGCTCGGCGTAAGCAAAGACAGCGCGAAAAAGCACCTCAATTTCATCGCGAAACACGACCTGACCACGCCGCTTGCGAGTGATGCAGAAGACAATGGCTTGTCTGACACACTCGGCATCTGGACCGAGAAACAGATGTACGGAAAGACCTATATGGGCATGGTGCGTTCGACCTATCTGGTCGGCCCGGACGGCAAAATCGCGCAAGTGTGGAACAAGGTAAAAGTCAAAGGCCACGCCGCAGAAGTCCTCGCCGCTGCACAGGCTCTCTGATCGCCGCATGGAAACGGTTTCATCCGCCATTCGTAACGCGCTGCTAACCGGCAATCCGCAAGCCAAATGCTTTGCTGCGCGCGATGTGGCGCGGCGGTGGCGGATGGGACGGTTGGCGTTTGAATTCGATGCCGCGATGCCAGATACGCCCGCCTGGCCCGATCGGCCCGAATTGCTTGAGCCGAAACAAATGCCCAAGCGCGGCAAATTTGGTTCAGAACGCGGGCGGATCGCGCTGTGGCATTCTTTGGCGCATATCGAATTTGTGGCGATTGATCTTGCACTGGATATGGCCGGGCGCTTTGGGAAAGAGATGGGAGAGGAATTTGTCTCCGATTTTCTCTATGTGGCCGGTGATGAAGCGATGCATTTTGCCCTGCTCGCACGAAAGCTCGAAACGCTGGGCAGCCATTACGGGGCATTGCCCGCGCATGGCGGGTTGTGGGAAGCGGCGCATGAGACGCGCCGCGACGTCGCCGCGCGGCTGGCGGTGGTGCCGATGGTGCTGGAGGCGCGAGGTCTAGACGTGACACCCGCGACGCTGGGCCGGGTTCGCGCGGCCGGGGATGAGCATGGGGCACGAATTCTCGCGCGCATTCTTGACGATGAAATTCGTCATGTCAGATTCGGCACCAAACACTTTTTGCGGCAAGCCGAGGCGAGCGGTAAGATTCCCGAAACCTTGTGGAAATCACTGGTTCGCGCACACTTTCGAGGGCCGATTAAGCCGCCATTTAACGACTCAGCGCGTCTTGCAGCCGGTTTGTCGCGCGGTTTTTACGAAGATGTTGCGAATTAACGAATCGCGCCGATAACCCTCGTTACAACGCGGCGTTCGTATGAATTCTGCATTTCGGTTGATGCGCGAGACGGGGCAGAAGCGCTCCAAAATAACATAGCAATTTGCGTGCAACCAAACCAAACATGGCGCATCGCCAGACAGGACCGGGTCAGTATGTTTACGCTTTTGAAGCGTCCTATTTCAAAGTTCGCCGCCGCATTATGCGCCGCGTCGGCTTTGCTTGCGGCTAGTCCGGCTGCAGCCAATTCTTCTGCCAATGCCGCCGCTTCCGCCGATGTGACCGAACCCGTTCGTGATATTCAGGACGGAACGCTGGACCGGGGTGATGAACGGTTCAGTGAATTGTTTGCAAGCTGGTCTGCGCTCGACAGTTCCGGCCCTCAGGTTGCTGGCACTGTGCCGACTATTACCCAGCGCCCAACGATTTCAGTGCCTTCGCGTATGCCACTTGCTGGCGCGCGGATGAGCAGCGGTTATGGAATGCGCAATCACCCTGTTTTGCGCCAACGTCGCCGCCACAATGGCGTCGATCTTGCTGCGCCGACCGGCACGCCGGTTTACGCCACCGCTGACGGCCTTATTGGCCGCGCGGACTGGTTCTCCAGCTACGGCCTTTATATTAGCATTGATCACGGCGCAGATCTCGAAACGCGCTATGCACATATGTCGCGCCTCGCGGTTGCTGCGGGTGAAAGCGTGAAGAAGGGCGATCTGATTGGATATGTCGGTTCAACCGGCCGCTCCACTGGTCCGCATCTGCATTATGAGGTTCGCGTTAACGGGGTTGCGGTCAATCCGATCCCTTATATGGTCGAAAGCGAAGAGCAGACCCGAATGGTTGCAAACTATTCCGAGGCTGGAAATGATAATTTGTTGCCTGGACGCCGGCGCGCTGGTGCGGCTGGCGGTCAATAGGCCGCATGTAAGAGCTACCCGCCTGGAAGCGGGTCGGGCATCGGAGAGGGTGTCCGAGTTTGGGCGGCGGGTTTACCCGCCGCCTTTTTTTGTGCCTCTCATCAAAATCAGTTTCTACTCCGTACTGTTTTCGCTTGAGTGATTGCCGCGCTTCGCTAGCCTTGCTCCTGAGAGATTGCAGCCGCGAACTGCCGCAACAAGCAGGGAGGCGGTGGATGCAAAGGAGAGAACTATGAACACACAGCCCATCGCGCACCCAATTGCGCATGCCGCAAACCGCCCCAATCACCCCGCTGTCATTATGGCGGGGAGCGGTAAGCAGCAAACCTATGGCGAGCTTGACCAATCGGCGAACCGGTTTGCGCAATTGCTGCGTGGGCGCGGATTGGCGGCGAATGATGCCTTTGCTGTCCTGCTCGAGAACCGCATCGAATATTTCACCCTTGTTTGGGGGTCGCAGCGCGCAGGAACATTGTTGGTGCCGATTTCCACCCGGCTAACCGCGCCAGAGATCGCCTATATTCTAAACGATAGCGGGGCAAAGCTGCTCATCACTTCGCCCGCTTTTGATACTGTGATGACGGATATCCGCAAAGAATGCCCAGATCTCGAGGTGCTGACGACCGGCAGCGGCGGCGCGGATGGTTTCGATTCTGCGCTCACCAGTCACCCGGCAGAGCCAATCGCAGATCAACGCGCTGGCGCGACAATGCTCTACAGTTCGGGGACGACTGGCCGGCCCAAGGGCATCCGGCCCGCCCCGCCAGAGGACCCCAACCCGCAGGCGATGATCCCATTTCTCGGCCTTGCAACTATGGGCGCGGGGATGCCCGCAGATGGCTCCATGATATACCTTTCGCCTGCGCCGCTTTATCATGCTGCACCGCTTGCATGGTGCGGGGCGGCACAGCGATTGGGCGCGACCTTGGTCGTCCTTGAAAAATTCGAACCCGAAGCCGCGCTTGCGGCGATTGAGAAATACAAAATCACCGATAGCCAGTGGGTGCCGACGCATTTCGTTCGCTTCCTAAAACTCGATCCCGAAATCCGAACGAAATATGATTTGTCGAGCCACAAGCGCGCTTTGCACGCGGCCGCGCCGTGCCCTGTTCCGATCAAACAAGAGATGATCGAATGGTGGGGGCCGATCGTGAATGAATATTATGCGGGCAGTGAAGGGATTGGGATGACGATGATCGGGGCTAAGGATTGGCTCACGCATCCCGGATCAGTCGGCCGGTCCATCCACGGCACTCTGCATGTTTGCGGGGCCGATGGCGAAGAGGTTGGCGCCAATGAAGACGGCCTGATTTATTTCGAAAATACGCTTTTGCCGACCTATCATAACGATCCAGAAAAGACCGCAGATGCGATGCACCCGAAAGGGTGGATGACGCTGGGTGATATTGGGCATGTTGATCCTGATGGCTTTTTGTTTTTGACTGATCGTAAGAGCCACATGATCATTTCGGGCGGGGTGAATATCTATCCGCAAGAGATTGAGAACCTGCTGATCACGCATGACAAGGTGATGGATGCGGCGGTAATCGGCGCTCCGTGCCCCGACCTTGGCGAGAAAGTCGTCGCGGTTGTGCAGCCCATCAATGTGGCGGAGGCTGGCGACGATTTGGAAGCAGAATTGCGCGAATTTCTCGCTCCGGAACTTGCCCGGATTAAGATGCCCAAACTGTTTGATTTCCGCCCAGAATTGCCGCGAGAGGCCAATGGGAAACTCTATAAGCGCGAATTGCGCGATGAATATGAGGCGAAAGCCGCATCATGACCGGCCCTGCAACGCTCTCGACCGATCTCGCCAAAACGGTGATCGACCCCCACGCCTATGCAGAATGGGACGGGTTACTGGATGTTTTTGATCAGATTCGCACGGACACTCCGGTCGCCAAGGTCATGCCCGAGACTGAAGGATTGTTTGAGCCATTTTGGCTCATCACTCGTCACGAAGATGTGATGCGGATTTCAAAAGATAATCAAACATTTTTAAACAATCCGCGCCCGGTCGTGTTTAGTTTTAACCAAGCCATCGAGTTCAGCCGAGCGGCAACGGGTTCTAACATGCTGGTGGATTCGCTGGTTGTGTTCGACGCGCCGGTTCACCCGAAATATCGTAAACTGACCCAAGAATGGTTCATGCCGCGCAATTTGAAACGGCTTGAGGATGAAATTCGCGCTCTGGCGGCTCGCACGGTTGATGCGATGATCGAGGCGGGGCCGGAGGTCGATTTTGCCGAAGCGGTGGCAGGGCCGTATCCGCTGCGAGTGGTGATGCAGATATTAGGCGTGGAGCCAGAGGACGAGCCGCGCATGCAGATGCTGACGCAGCAGTTGTTTGGCGGGCAGGATGCAGACCTATCTGGATCTGGCATGGAGAATATGTCAGCCGAACAAGTCGTGGCTCTGGTCGCGGGTGCGGTGAAGAGTTTCGAAGATTACTTCGCGCAGATTGCCGAAGATCGCAGAGCCAATCCGACAGACGATGTCGCAAGCGTAATCGCGAACGCTACCGTCGATGGCAAGCCGCTGCCCCCGCGTGATATGGCGGGGTATTACATCATCGTAGCGACCGCCGGTCACGACACAACCAGCGCGTCCACTGCTGGCGCGATGATGGCGCTAGCCAATGACCCGGAACAATTTGCACGGGTGAAGGCCGACCGGTCATTATTGCCCGGCATTGTCGAAGAGGCGATTCGTTGGACCAGCCCGGTTCAGCATTTCATGCGCACCGCCGCCGAAGATGTCGAAATTGGCGGCCAGCGCGTGAAAAAGGGCGATTGGATGATGATCAATTACGTCGCCGCCAATCACGATCCGGCGCAATTTGATGATCCGCGCCGGTTTGATGCGGCGCGCACGCCCAATCGGCATCTCGCATTTGGGGCAGGCGCGCATCAATGCCTCGGCCTGCATCTGGCGCGGCTTGAAATGCGGATTTTGTTTGAAGCCTTGCTAGACCGTATCGAAACGGTCGAGCCAGCGGGCGAGGCGAAACGCGCGACGAGCACTTTCGTTGGCGGCTTGAAGTCGCTGCCGCTCAAGATCACACCTGTTTAAGCCTTAGATATGGGTACGGTCACGCAACAATACAAGGCAACGGGGTTAAATAAAGTTGCAAACAAGAACTATCGCAGCACTTTGGCCGATTTTCCTGTTAAAACGCCACAACATGTGTTAATACTCCATTCATGGGAAAAACTTGGGAAATTGGCGCTGTGTCTCTTGAAATGGGGTTTGCGGCGGGACTCTTTGTGAGTTTGGAATGCGAGTTCTTTAAAGCGGTGTCGGTATGACTTTGCTTGAGCCGCACAACCTGCCTTTTGCAATCGCGCTCGGTTCATTGTTCGCAATTGGCTTTCTTCAAATCATCGGAGCAGGCGACTTATTCGAAGGCGCTGGTGATGTTGAGATCGACCTAGATGCGGATATGGCAGACGGGCTGGAGGCCAGCGGAATTCTCGATGGCGTCTTCAGTGTGCTTGGGATTGGCCGAGTGCCGTTCCTAATTTGGCTGTCCAGCTTGCTGTTCGTCTTCACCGTGACAGGGGTGGTTGGGCAAGCGCTCATCAATAGCGCGATGGGATCGCCATTATCTGCTGGACTTGCGGGCCTGTTGGCGGGCGCGGCTGCGGTGCCTCTAAATGGTATCGTGATCCGTCCGATTGAAAAACTGCTGCCTAAGGATGAGACGACGGCTGTGGGCCTACAAAGCCTGGTTCGGCGCGACGCTGTGATCCAAACGGGCACCGCCCGATCGGCATCGCCGGCACGCGCCAAAGTCAAAGATGCTTTCGGGCATCCCCATTATGTAATGGTCGAACCGCATGATTCAGATGCGGAATTGGCCGAGGGTGAAACCGTGCTTCTGGTACGACGCGAAGGAGAACTCTTCTTCGGTGTGCGTTACGAAAGCCCGCTGCTTCAGCCCTGATTGTAAGATTGTTTGGAGGAAATATGGGATTGCTAGACTACGTATTCATCGTTGGCGGCGGCATGGTGCTGCTGCTCATCATCTTGATCGCATTGTCGACATTGTACCGGCGCGCTTCGAAGGAAACAGCCTTCGTTCGGACCGGGGTTGGCGGCGAGAAAGTCGTCATGAATGGCGGCGCACTGGTGTTGCCGGTGTTTCATGAGACCATGCCGGTCAATATGAACACTTTGGTGTTGGCGGTCATTCGCCGCGATGGAGAGGCGCTGATTACGCTCGACCGCTTGCGGATCGACGTGAAGGCAGAATTCTATGTCCGCGTCCGCCCTGACGCCGGTGCAATCGGCATGGCTGCGCAGACTTTGGGTCAACGCACAATGCAACCTGAGATGCTCAAAGACCTTGTCGAAGGTAAATTTGTCGATGCGCTCCGCTCTGTGGCGGCTGGGATGAGCATGAATGAACTGCACGAGCAGCGCGCGGATTTCGTGCAAAAGGTGCAGCAAGTGTCGTCCAACGATCTGGCGATGAACGGGCTAGAACTGGAATCAGTCTCGCTCACCGGGCTCGACCAAACCAGTATCGAACACTTCAATGCCAACAATGCGTTTGATGCCGAAGGTCTGACCAAGCTGACCGAACAAATCGAAGCGCGCAAGAAACTGCGCAACGATATTGAGCAAGACACGCGGGTGCAGATGGAAACGAAGAACCTCGAAGCGGACACGAAGAGCTTCGAAATTGGGCGTGACCAAGAATATGCGCGCCTGTCGCAAGAGCGCGAAGTCGAGGTGCGCCGTGCGGCTCAGATGGCGGAAATCGCCCGCGAACAGGCGGAACGGACACGCGAAGCGGATGCCGCCAAGATTGAGGCCAAGCGGCAAGTGGATAGCCAGCAAATTGAGGCTGACCGGACCGTTGAAGAGGCGCGGATTGATCAGGTCCGCTCCCTCGAAATCGCTCGTCAAGAACAGCAGATCGCGGTTCAGAATAAGAGCCGCGAGGAAAGTCAGGCCAAGGCTGAGGCAGACGGAGCCCGTGCAATGGCGGTCGCAGCTGAGGAACAGGTTACTACGGCGCGCGAAAGCGAGATCGCAGAACGTCAGAAAAAGATCGAACTGATCGAGGCGGCCAAGCAAGCCGAACGCGAAGCGATTGGCATCAAGGTCGAAGCCGAAGCTGAGAAGGACGCCGCAACCAACCGAGCCGAGGCTGCGCGGTTGGAAGCCAAGGGTGAGGCCGATGCAGAAGTGCTGCGCGCCGAAGCCGACCGTGTGCGCTTCGAAGTCGAAGCAGCCGGTCAGCAAGCGGTGAACGAAGCCGCGAATATCCTGTCGATGGACCAGATCAGCTTGCAGACGAAATTAGCGCTGCTCGAAGTGCTGCCTGAGGTCATCAAGGAAAGCGCCAAGCCGATGGAAGCGATTGATTCGATCAAAATCGTACAAGTCGATGGGCTTACGCAGAATGGCGGCTCAGGCGGTTCTGGCGGCGGTGCCGGCGGTTCTGGTGGCGGCTCGGGAAACCTTGCCAGTGATGCGGTCTCCGCCGCGCTCGCCTACCGCGCACAGGCACCCGTGCTTGACGGTCTGATGAAAGAGCTCGGCCTCGACGGATCGTCGCTCGGCACGCTGGTTCAAGCAGCGGCTAAGGATGTGAAGGCAGGGCCCGAAACTGCGGCGCTACCGCTCGAAAACCCGTTGAGTGAGGAATCGGATCAAGACAGCGTCGATTCCGATTAGTACGAAACCGCCGATTAACGCCGCCGCAAAATACGGCCAAAACACATAAGAGGCTCCGGCCGCGCTGCTTACAAGCAATGCGGTTCGGGGCCTTTTCGTATCTAAGCGCTGAAACTAGCCGAGCAGCTTTTGCGCCATCGCGCGCACATCTGCGCCCATATCCTCGCGCTGCAGTGCCAGCGCCAAGGTCGCCTCGACAAAGCCAAGCTTGCTGCCGCAATCATAGCGATTGCCGTCGAAGGTCACTGCGTGAAACGGCTGGGTACCGATCATCCGGGCCATCGCATCAGTCAGCTGAATTTCCCCGCCTGCACCTTTGCCCTGTGTTTCCAGCGTGCGCATGACTTCGGGTTGGAGGATATACCGGCCAGAAATAATCTTGTTCGAAGGCGCCTCGGCCCGCGGCGGCTTTTCAACCAACCCTTTGACCTCGGTCAACGCCCCGCTCACTGCGCCGGGGTCAATTACGCCGTAACTTGAAACCTCTTCATCGGGCACTTCAAGCACACTGATGAGATTGCCGCCGACCTCTTCATACGCCTCAACCATCTGCTTCATACAGCCCGTGCCGCCTGCTTTCCCGACCATCAATTCATCGGGCAGGAAAATCGCGAAAGGTTCGTCCCCCACGATCGCGCGCGCGCACCATATTGCGTGACCCAACCCCATCGGCACTTGCTGGCGCACGGTGATGATATCGCCTGGCGTGGCGCGCGTTGGGTCAAGCACGCTCAAATCCTTGCCGCGCTCGCTCATGGTTTTTTCAAGCTCATAGGCGATGTCGAAATGTTCAACGATGGCCGATTTGCCGCGCCCCGTGACAAAGATCATCTGCTCAATCCCGGCCTCGCGCGCCTCATCCACTGCATATTGGATCAGCGGGCGATCGACGATCGGCAGCAATTCTTTGGGAATCGCTTTGGTCGCGGGCAAGAACCGCGTGCCTAGACCGGCCACTGGAAAGACGGCTTTTTTAATCGGCTTTTGGGACATTTAAACGGGTCTCTCGAAAAATTTGCGGCACACGCGCCGCCTTGCAAAAACTTCGTGCCTCGCTCGACATGCAAGGTCAATGTTCGGCGTCAGTTGCACGTCTGGCATGTTTCGCTAAGGCTGCAATTATGGACAAATTGATCATTCGTGGCGGCAATCGCCTGTCGGGTACTATTCCCATTTCTGGCGCAAAAAATGCGGCATTAACGCTCATACCTTGCGCGCTCTTGACCGATGAGCCGGTGACGCTGCGCAATCTCCCGCGGCTGGCCGACATTGATGGGTTTCAGCACCTGATGAATCAGTTCGGTGTGAACACCGCGATCCAAGGCACGCGGCCAGAGGATTTTGGGCGCACGATGCGGCTTGAAGGGACACGGATTACATCAACTGTCGCGCCCTATGATCTTGTGCGGAAAATGCGCGCTTCGATCCTTGTCCTGGGGCCAATGTTGGCGCGCTCTGGCGAGGCAACTGTGTCGATGCCCGGTGGTTGCGCAATCGGGAACCGCCCGATTGATTTGCACCTAAAGGCGCTTGAAGCATTCGGCGCCGAAATTGAGCTGACGCAAGGATATGTGAAAGCAATCGCCCCTGATGGCGGTTTGCCGGGCGGCGATTTCGATTTTCCGGTCGTGTCGGTTGGCGCGACAGAAAACGCTTTGATGGCGGCGGTACTTGCAAATGGAACCTCCCGCTTAACCGGCGCCGCGCGTGAACCCGAAATTGTGGATTTGTGCAATCTGCTGACCGCGATGGGGGCGGAGATCGAAGGGATCGGGACATCGGACGTTACCGTTCACGGCGTCAAACGTCTGAACGGGGCCACTTACAAAGTTATGCCAGACCGGATCGAGGCGGGTTCCTACGCCTGCGCGGCGGCGATCACAGGCGGCGAAGTGCGGCTAGAGGGGGCGAATGCCGCCGATATGATTTCGACGCTTTCGGCGCTGCGCAATATTGGCCTGGAAATCAAAGAAGATGCCAAAGGCGTGAATGTGGCGGCCAATGGCCCGCTCAAGCCGGTTGATCTGACCACCGCGCCATTCCCCGGCCTTGCCACCGATATGCAGGCCCAGTTGATGAGCCTGTTATGCAAGGCGGAAGGGACCAGCGTCCTTAAGGAAACCATCTTCGAGAACCGTTTCATGCATGTGCCCGAGCTAACCCGGATGGGCGCCGACATTTCGACGCAGGGGCGCACCGCTGTGGTGAAAGGGCCAGCGCAGCTGACCGGCGCCGAGGTTATGGCAACCGATTTGCGCGCTTCCATGAGCCTGATTATCGCGGCGCTTGCTGCGGAGGGTGAGACGCAAGTGCGGCGGATTTATCACCTTGATCGCGGCTATGAGCGGCTGGAAGAAAAACTTCAATTGGTCGGCGCGGATATTGAGCGGGTGGACGACTAAGCCTCTTACGAAGCATTCGTCACTAGCCAAATGCGGATTGCGCTGGCGAGGCCGGGCGGCGTTTCGGCTTTTATTCGCTCTGCATCGATTTGACCGACCAAGGCGTTGATTGGCACGTCGGCGCGCAATGCCGCTTGCTTCAGCATGTCCCAAAATAGCGGTTCTAAGCTGATCGAGGTCTTGTGCCCGGCGATCTGGACAGAGCGTTTCACCGGCGGATGATAGGGCGGAACATTTTGGGGCACGTTCACTTATAATGTTCCCGCCGGTCTGAGAAATCCCGCACGCGTTTGCGCCACGCGCGATAGCTGCCCGGTTTAAGCCGGTCCCGCATCAGCGCCTTCACATCCTTTTCCGCCACGCCAAATTCGCGGTTTATCGTGTCAAAGCTCGTGTGATCGCTCAGCGCCATTTCGATGATCGCGCTTATCTCTGCCTCAGTCATTTCGCGGTCCAAAGCGTTGTTTCCACCAGCACTCATAGCGGCGTTTCTTGCATGCTCGCCCAATCGTCATAAGTGAAACGGGTAACGGTGGACCGCATGCGGCGAAGCTCATCGGTCTGGCTAGGTTTGATCACAAGCTCTTCCACCTCTGATGTCCTTCCCCACACAAGTCCGGCGTCATCGACTTCGAATTCGATCCTGATCGTTCCGCTGGTTTCCACTTCGGCTTCCGCAATAAGCGCATCCTCAAAGGCCAACGTCTCGCCGTTCATTTCTGCCACTGCCACCGCCACTTCTGCGCCTTTGCGCCGCGCCCAATCACTATCCAACTCCGCTTCGGCAATAAACAGCCGGCGGTTGCCGCGCATCCCAGCTTCGCGCAAATATGCGGAGATCCCGTAGCCCGGTATATCCAGCAATACCCCTTCCGCGATGGTTCCAGGGCGCATGTCGTTTGCCTCGATCACCTCAATTACAGCTGCGGGGTCGCAGCGAATTTGCACTGCGGTCCATGTGAAGAGCCAGCGCGAGCAGGCATCACGGGTCCAATCCGCCGATGCGAGCCATTCATCGACGCGCGCATCAAGCTCTTGTGCGTTGAGGACGCGTTTGTCGCCGTTCGGTCCGATCAGGACCCGCGCGGGATACATCCAGATCGCACTGCCGCGCGCATCTGCGGGGTCTTGCGGGATCGAATAGTCGATCTCGGTTCCGTCGGCGCTTTGCGCGATAACCCGCTCGGTTAGAGCAGTGCGCCCGCTTGCGCTCCCGCTACTGGAACCGGCTTGTATAAAGCTGGTCTCATAGGTTTGGACCAGCACGTAATCGGGTTGGGACGCGGCCGCGGCGGCTGCCGACAATGCAAAGCCAACCGCAAGACCGCAGAATTTCATAAGTGAGCGCGTTGCACCTTTCATAATATCTTGCCTACGCCACAGCAGTTGCTTCGATTTCGACCATGATATCGGGATGATACAGCTCCTTCACGCCTAGGAGGGTACTGACAATTTCCGCACCCGCTTCGCCGTGGATCGGCATCACTTGTTCTGCCACCTCCATAAAGGCAGCAACGTCGGTGACGTAGAAATTGAGGCGCACGATATTGGTGGCGTCCATCCCGGCTGAATTCAGCGCATCGAGCAAACATTGCCACGCGGCCTTGTATTGCGCGACGAAATCGCCGGGATGCATGGGCGCGCCTTCGGCATCTGATGCGGTCTGACCAGAAAGATAGAGCGTGCGCTGTCCGCCAGAAACTTCGACAGCGTGGTTGAGCCCGAAGCCTTGGAGCCAAGGGGTCGGATTGTGGGTGGTTTTTTTCATCCTAGTTTCTCCGTTTCACGCCGATCAATACATGTGTTGACCGCCATTGATACTCATCGTGGAACCAGTGACGAACCCGGCATCTTCGCTGCACAGAAAACTAACGCCGCGCGCGATTTCGCTGGCTTGGCCAAGCCGCCCCACCGGAATCCCTGCAACGATTTTCTCAAGCACATTGTCGGGCACTGCGGCGACCATATCGGTGTCGATATAGCCCGGCGCGATAGCGTTGACCGTGATGCCCAAACGCGCGCCTTCTTGAGCGAGCGCCTTGGTGAAACCGTGAATACCGGATTTTGCGGCGGCATAGTTCACTTGGCCATATTGTCCCGCTTGCCCGTTGATAGAGCCAATATTGACGATCCGCCCCCACTTGCGCTCTCGCATCCCGGGAAAACATGCCTTTGACATGTTGAAGCATCCGCCAAGGTTGATGCGCATCACATCATGCCAATCATCATAGGTCATTTTATGCAAAGTACCGTCGCGGGTGATTCCGGCATTGTTGACCACTATGTCAATCGGGCCGATTTCCTGCGCGACACGCTCGCATCCGGCCAGCGTCGCTTCGTGATCGCCGACATCCCATTTGAAGCATTTGACCCCGATGCTTTCTTCGCAAGCGCGCGCGGCATCATCATTGCCGGCATAATTGGCGACGACGGTGAAGCCGTCTGACATAAGCTGCTGGCAAATCGCGCGCCCGATCCCGCGCGTTCCTCCGGTGACAATGGCAACACGGCTCATGCTCAATCCTCCTATTAGCTGAAAGATGAAGCGTAGGCTTGCCGTAACGTCAGGCAAGAAAAAACCCCGACAAAGCGGGGTCTTTCGGTAAATGTCACCGGCGAGAACCGATTAGAAGCGGATCTGCGTCCCGACATAAACCGCTTGGCTGTCCTGAACCGAATTGGTCACCGGATCCAGGCGATCGCGTTCTTGCGACAGGCGCACACCGGCGGTCACATCAAGATTGGGCGAAAGGCGGAAGCTGCCGCCGACATCGACCGTTTGTGAGCTCAGTGCGTCAAGTGTGTTGGGCGAGCGTCCTGTCACTGTTTCGCCCTCTAGCTCAATCCGCGTTTGGAGGCGGCTAGGCTCATCCTGACGGGTGGGTTGCGCAGGTTCAAATTCGGACAGATCGGGCATGTTCGGGTTCGCCATCCGAGTGGCAGCGGCCAAATTGCGTGTTCCAGCGTCGCGAACGGCATCTGGAAGCGAAACGGCGGATGGATTGGATGGTACAGGCTGTGTGCGCGCGAAACTTTGATAACCGCGCGCCGTGCCAAGGTTAAACCGGCTTGCTTGAAGGCCTGCAATACCAGATCCGGTTCCCGGCTTGGTCTGAGCCGCAGATCGTATGGAAATCGCTTGCGCGGTTTGATCGTCGATACGAACCGCGACGGTCACGGTCCGATCGCTGCTAACGGTGCTCGCACCGGCTGGTGTGAAGCGAATGCCGCGTTCGCGCGCTTTATCAGCGACGCGGGCGGCCAATTCAGGATCTACAGATGCCGGAGTGAACAGATCGAATGTCGAATCGATAGTCGAATCGTCGCCACCCAAACCAACGACCGCCAAACCAGCAGATGGCAATGCCAGCACCAATGCCGCAAGCGCACCAAACAGCGGCAGCTTAAGCTGCTTTCCCGCTGTTTTTGTACGCATTTGTGTCATTTCATGCCCCATCCGGTCACTGAAGATAATTCTAAGCCCTAATGAAGCATGGTGCTCCTGAACCTACGATGATTACCGTCACGGCCGATCTATTGAGGTTTAGTGATAAGTCTGTGAAGCCGTTCTACGCAATCGTTTCTACCTCCATACAGGACCTTATCGAGTCACCTGTTGCGCTCAGCACACAGATTCCCGGCGTCCCAAGCCCCTCAGATCGCAGCTATTAAGCGGGCGTACAGACGACTCTGTGCTAGAAAAGTCGGAAGATTCCGCCGGTATTCCCCCGCTTTGGGGCAATTTGGGCGTTTCAACAGCCTTGCCGCACCGGGCAAGCCCGGTATAGAGCGACAGGATACATAAGTGAGGGATTTTACCGCCGTGACACGCGCCACCAATGCATTTTTGAAATCGACACGACTCGCTGGCCTTGCGGCAGCGATTGGTATGCTGGCGGCCTGCGGCGGCAACGAACGGCCCACCAGCCAGCTTCAGGCTTCACAGGTCAATGCGATCGGCGTGAATGCCTATCTGTGGCGCGGCGCTCTGGACACGCTGAGCTTTGCGCCGCTTTTGTCGGCAGATAGCAATGGCGGCGTCATCGTGACCGATTGGTATGCGAACCCCAGCAACCCGAATGAACGGGTGAAGGTCACTGTGACAATCCTCGATCAAGATTTGCGCGCCGATGCTCTGCGCGTCGCAGCGTCTCGCCAAGTTGCCCAAGGTGGCGGCTGGGTTGATGCGCCGGTTCAGGCGGCAACTGTGCAAAAACTTGAGGACATTATCCTCACAAAGGCGCGCGATTTGCGCCGTCAGGCAGTGACAGGCTGAGCGCTTTAGTTCTAGCGCATCTGTCATGACTGAAACTCGATTCGATCCGTCTTCTGCTGACGGGCGCTGGCAGCGCGCGTGGCACGAGGCGGGCACATTCACCGCCGATTCCAATAGCGATAAGCCTAAGAGCTACATCCTTGAGATGTTCCCCTATCCATCGGGGCGCATCCATATGGGCCATGTGCGCAATTACACGATGGGCGACGTGCTGGCGCGCTATAAGAAGATGCAAGGCTACGAAGTGCTCCACCCGATGGGCTGGGATGCGTTCGGAATGCCGGCGGAAAACGCGGCGATGGAAAAGAAGGTCCATCCAGGCAGCTGGACCCGTTCCAACATCGAAGCGATGAAAGAGCAATTGCAGCGTATCGGTTTTGCGCTGGATTGGACGCGCGAATTTGCGACCTGTGACCCGGAATATTACGGCCATGAACAGGCGCTGTTCCTCGATATGTATGCCAGCGATCTGGTTTACCGCCGTTCCAGCGAAGTGAACTGGGACCCGGTCGATATGACCGTGCTGGCGAATGAGCAGGTGATCGACGGCAAGGGCTGGCGTTCCGGCGCTGAGGTGGAAAAGCGCAAGCTGGATCAGTGGTTCTTAAAGATCACCGATTTTGCTGACGAATTGCTGGATGGGCTGGGCGATCTGAAGCATTGGCCCGACAAGGTTCGGCTGATGCAGGAAAACTGGATCGGCAAAAGCCAAGGGCTTGAGTTCAGTTTTGACCTGTCCAATGGCCAAAAATTGCCGGTTTACACCACACGTCCTGACACGATCTTTGGATCGAGTTTCTGCGCGATTGCAGCGGATCATCCGATAGCTCAGGCGCTGGCCACCGATAGCGCGGAAGTCACCGACTTCATTGAGGAATGTAAGCGCGGCGGGACGACCGCGGCGGCGCTGGAGACGGCGGAAAAGCTCGGCTATCGCACCCCGATCACCGCGCGCCATCCGTTCACGGGCGAGGCCATGCCGGTCTTCATCGCGAACTTTGTCCTTATGGATTACGGCACGGGCGCGGTCATGGGCGTACCGGGCCATGATCAGCGCGACTTTGAATTCGCGACCAAATACGACCTGCCGATTGCGCGCGTGGTTGCCGCAGATCCGGCTCAGGCGAGTGCGCCGATGGGCGGAGAAGCGGAGGCGGGTGACGGTGTAATCGTCAATTCAGATTTCCTCGATGGCAAGTCGGTTGATGATGCGAAGGCGGATGTCATCACCCGCGCCGAAAGTGGCGGCTGGGGCGAAGGCAAGACCGTCTGGCGGCTTCGCGATTGGGGCGTTTCGCGGCAACGATATTGGGGGACACCGATCCCTTTCATTCACTGCGCCAAATGCGACATTGTCCCGGTTCCTAAGGATCAGCTGCCGGTCACTCTGCCGGATGATGTCGATTTTGAGACGCCGGGCAACCCGCTTGAACGCCACCCCACATGGAAGCACACGACCTGCCCCAAATGCGGCGGCGCGGCGGAGCGGGAGACCGATACGCTCGACACTTTCACCAATTCGAGCTGGTATTTCCTGCGCTTTGCCAGCCAGCCCGCCGATGCACCGTTTGACCCGGCAGAAATCGCCAAATGGATGCCGGTGCAGCATTATATTGGCGGGATTGAACACGCGATCCTGCACCTGCTCTATGCGCGGTTCTGGACGCGGGCGCTGTCGCATATCGGCAAGTTTGATGTGAAAGAGCCGTTTGCCGCGCTGTTTACGCAGGGCATGGTCACGCATGAGACCTATAGCCTTGGTGACGGCAGCTGGTTGTCGCCGGATGAAGTGCGCAAAGACGGTGCCGATTGGACCCGCATCGAAGACGGAGCGCCTGTCACTTCTGGCCGCGTCGTCAAAATGTCGAAATCGAAGAAGAACGTCGTCGATCCCGACAATATTATCGCCAATTACGGCGCAGATGCAGTGCGCTGGTTCATGTTGTCCGACAGCCCGCCGGAACGTGATTTGCCGTGGTCTGAAAGCGGCATCGAAGGGTGCTACCGCTTTGTTCAGCGGCTATGGCGCTTGTTCGGGCACTATGACCCGGCTGCGACTGGCGAAGACAAAGCCCTCGCGCGCAAGGCCCACCAAGCCATCGTCGCTGTGGCCGAGGACATCGAAGCGCTTGGTTTCAACAAAGCGGTCGCGCGTATTTACGAGCTGACCGGCGCAGCGGAGAAAGCTGCGCCGAGCGAGTCGCGCAACTTCGCTATTCGAGCAATTCTACACCTGATCGCGCCGATGATGCCGCACCTTGCCGAAGAGGCATATTCGGTCATGGGTGAGAGCGCCCTGATCGCAGATGCTGCATGGCCCGCGCATGATCCGGCAATGCTGGTGGAGGATGAAGTGACAATCGCCGTTCAGCACAAAGGCAAGCTGCGCGATACGCTCACCGTGCCTAAGGGTGCGCCAAAAGAGGACCTCGAAGCGCTTGCGCTGGCTAGCGAGAAGGTTCAGCGTTCTTTGGACGGCGCAGAAGTGCGCAAGGTGATTGTGGTGCCTGATAGATTGGTGAACATCGTTACGTGATGCAAAGAAGCGCTGCCCTGCTGGTTCTTGCCCTGTGTGTCCCGATGACGGGATGCGGGCTTCAGCCTATGTATGCAGGCGGCTCTAATTCGGTCGTGGCACAGGGGCTGGCGGCTGTTGATGTTCCCGCGATCCCGGGGCGCGACGGTTGGCTGGTGCGCAATGCTCTGCAAAACAGGCTGCATGTAGCGGGCGAGGCGACACCCGCCTACCGCCTCGACGTGCGACTTGATGATGCGCTCGAAGCATTGGGCGTGCTCAATGATGACACGATCAGCCGCGAACGCCGCATCTTACGCTCCCGCTACCAATTGATTGATCTGGCGACGGGCGAGATTTTGCTCGATGCGACCGCAGGATCGGATGCCGGTATCGACGTCGTGTCCAGCGAATATGCGACCATCGCCGCTGAACAGCGGGCGCTCGAAAACCTCGCCATAGAAGTGGCCGAACGGATGGCGACGCAGATTGCCTTGGTGCTGAGGGAGCGGGAGCGCGCCGCAGAAGCTCAGTGAGTAATCCAGTGAGCATCTGGTGAAGGCGACGCAGAAAGACTTCGCGCGGGGCCTGCCCAATTCGGCCGGGCAAGCGTCGATCTTCTTTTTTTGCGGCCCTGACGAGGCGGGCGCTTCTGCTGCGGCCAATAAAATCGTCGAAGCTTTGCCCGATGCGGGTGAGCGGATTGAATTGTCTGGCGCTGATCTGCGCCGCGATCCGGCGCTTTTGGGAGATGAAGCGCGCTCCTCCTCTTTGTTCGGTGACACGCGGCATATTTGGGTGAGGGCGGCCGGGGATGAGGCGCATGACGCGTTGAAAGCCCTCATCGAAACAAGCGAAGCGGGCGCGGGCGATGCGGCTCCGATCCTAATTGTTGCAACCGCCGCCACGGATAAATCGCGTACGGCGAAACTGCTTGAGAAACGCCGCGATGCTTTGGTGGCGATGTTCTATCCGCCGGATTTGATGAGCGTTGCTGTGACCGTGCGCGCGATGGCCGATGCCGCCGGATTGCGATTGGGCGGAGATTTGGCCGAACGTATTGCGCGCGGATCAGGGCTTGATGTGCGGCTTGCGCAATCAGAGGTCGATAAGCTGGCACTCTATATGGATGCCGGTCCGCAATCGCCTAAGACTGCCGCTGTCGAGGATTATGCAGAGATTGGCGCTGCCACAGAAGAGGACGGTTTCGGCCCAGTCGTCAACGCTGTGATGGGCGGTGAACTCGCCAAGTTGACCGGAGAAATCCGGCGGATGAAAGAGCTGGGCCTTAACCCTGTTGGGCTGCTTTTGGCGTTGGAGCGGCGTGCGGCGCAACTTGCGAATATCTCTGCCAAACTTGGCCCGCGCGGATCAATCGACAATTTGGGGCGCGGCGAGAAGGCACAGCTCGGCATCTTTTGGAAAGAAGAGCGCGAGATCCGCCAACAGCTTTCCAACTGGCAGGCGCGCAAGCTTGACCGCCTAATCCCGCGACTTATCGCCCTGCACCGCAGCTTGCTTAGCAACAGTCAGGCCGCCGAACTCTTGCTTGCTCAAGACCTTACCGAGATCGCCAGATTCGCCGCAAGACGGTAGCAAAATCGGACAGCTTTCTAATTCGCAGTCGCACAATGTGAGTTTTTGTGTGTAGAGGCTTAAAGAATGCTAAGGGATATTCCTTAAGTAGCGTTCCGGGGGGACGCCCGGGGGAACAAAGAGCGTATGAACAAGCTTACGGGATCTCTTCATGAAGAGACCCAGTCAGATCAGGTTGAACGCAAGATCGCGCCTTCGCTAGAGCGCCGGCGCCTGCGCGCCTATGCGTTGCTGCTGCTGATTGATGCGGCGTTGCTGCATTTGGCGTTCGCGTTTGCCAGCTTGCTCTACGAAGGTGTCTGGTGGCAGCCGCGCAATATGCTGGTCGTGCAGACTATCCTGCCCGTCTACTTCACCATTGCTTTGTACAATGAAAGCTATGGCGGAAAAGCGCTAGGCAATTGGATTTTTGCCGCAAAACAAGCGCTTACGGCTCTATTGGTTTCTGCTGCACTGTTGAACTTCGTGGCGTTCTACACCAAATCTAACGCGCAGTTTTCGCGTGTTTCGGTGACTTTGGGGCTGATTATCTCTGCCTTGGCCATTCTTGCGCTGCGGCGTTTGATGCCGATTGTGATCGCAAAATTTTGGGGTGGGCGCACGACCAATCGGCTCATCATCAAAGATGGCGGTCCGAGTTTTGATCTCGATAATTCGATCTCAATTTCGGCAAGCAAATACAATCTCGATCCTGCCAGTCACGATCCCTTTATGCTCGACCGATTGGGCAAACTGCTACAGAATCAGGATAAGGTCGTCGTCAGCTGCCCTAGCGAACGGCGCGAAGCTTGGGCTTTTCTGCTCAAATCCACCGGAGTTTACGGCGAGATAGTGAGCGAACCGGCGCATTCCTTGGGCGCAACCGATGTTCATCGGTATGAGGGGCAGGAGCGCACAACACTGGTGGTTTCAACCGGTCCATTGGGTCTGCGTTCGCGCATTTCGAAGCGGTTGTTTGATATCATTATTGCCGGCGGCGCGCTCATCGCTTTGTCGCCGGTGCTGCTGGTGGTGGCCGCTAAGATCAAGCTTGAGGATGGCGGCCCCGTGCTCTTCATTCAACGCCGTTTGGGCCGGGGCAATAAATTCTTCAACATGCTCAAATTCCGATCCATGAAGGTCGAACAGAACGACGCGAATGGCGAACGTTCAACCGGGCGCGAAGATGATCGCATCACGAAAATGGGTGCGTTTATTCGGCGCACCAGCATTGATGAATTGCCGCAGATCATCAACGTCCTGCGCGGCGATATGTCGATTGTTGGACCCCGTCCGCACGCTTTAGGCAGCCAAGCCAACAACAAGTTTTTCTGGGAAGTGGACGCGCAATATTGGCGTCGCCACTGCTTGAAGCCGGGCCTTACCGGCCTTGCCCAAGTGCGCGGCCACCGCGGCGCAACAGAAGTGGAGAAGGACCTGACCGATAGGCTTCAGTCAGACCTTGAATATATCTCCGGCTGGTCATTGCGGCGCGATTTGGAGATCGTGTTTCAGACCGTTCTCGTCTTGAAGCACGACAACGCCTATTGATTTGTGATCGTCCGTCCGGGCGATCTTTTCGGCGCGTGCCTCCCGCTTCACTTTGTGCTGCGACAGGCACCAACTTGCGCTGGCACCATCGGATTTGATCGGTTTGGGAAGGCGGAGGTTAGTCGTTCTGCGGGACGGTGAATGTACCCGTTACCCGGCCATTCGATCCTTCGGTGCCCGGCGCATTTCCGCCGCCGCTGGACCGGCCATCGACGGTTGAAAGCCCGCTCGCCAAGTCAATAACCAGCCGCCCGCCATTGAGCGTATCGCCGCCCCGGCGCAGCGAAACATTGCCTGCCATTGTGATGATCCGCCGGTCGAAATCATAGACCGCGACATCGCCGCTGGCTCGCTCATTCCCGCGTGTCACGACCACGCCGCCATTGGCAGTGATCCGCGCCACGTCGAGCGATCCGTCATCGGTGTAATTCGCCAACATCCGGTTGGACCGCAGGGTCAGGCCCGCCTGATTGACGATCACGCCGCCGGTCAACACCACGCGGTTTGCTCTGTCATCAAAGTCGATTGAGCCGGCATCAAAGGATACCGGCGCGCTGGTGTTGTGCGCGGCGATCCCCTGCGCGTTCAGCGCGATGCTGCCCGCCAGCGCCGTCGTGAGAACAAATCCGCCGGCCGCCCATGTGAGCGCGATTTTACGAATGCTGGGTTGCTGTTTTTTGATCATCAGGGCACTCTCAATTCGCCGGGCACCATCGTCAGCCGGGCATTGCCATCCAGTGTAAATCGCCGCGCATCCAATTGCGCGCGCATCGCATCGGCTTCGAATGTGCCCGCTGGGACTGATCCCGACACGCCGTCATCGCCGCTCATTGTTCGGGCTTCAAGGTCGAAAGCAACCCCGCTCGCCGTCATCGTATAACCATCCGCTGTGCGCACTCGAACCACGCCTTCGACTTCTACGACCTCCGCGTTGATGTCATAGACACCGCCAGGAGCAGATAGCCGCGCTGGGCCATCATCAAGCAGGATTTGCGCCATCAAATCCTGCATCCGCACGAGGCCCTCTGAGCTGGATCGCTGCACCGCCTCGCCCGCCGTCAACGAGAATGGCCGTCCAAGATCATCGCGGCCCCGGTACATCGCATTGTCGACGCTCAACCGTTCATCGATCACCGCAACCTTTGTCCGGTCGAGCAGAAAGCTAACCTCTCCGCGCGGCGACAAAGGCGTGATAATCATCAGCGCCGCGAGCACCCCGACGCCCATCGGCAAAACCCGCGCTAGAAAACCGACCAATTTGTCATGACTTCCCCCCGGCGCGGCGAAGTCCTGTCGCTTTCCGCGCAGTTCCTGCGCCTGGCTGGTTTCGATGCGGCGTGTGATGACCATAGCGGGTTCTTAGGCGTAGTGACCTTCATTGTGGCTGAATATGTCGCGGCCATCCCAGCCAGCAATGTCGAGCAGCGCGCGTGTCGGCAGGAAGTCGAAACAGGCCTGCGCAATATCCATCCGCCCTTCGCGTTCCAGCCGCACGGTCAATTCAGAGCGCAAAGCATGGAGGTAGCGCACATCGGACGCGGCATAATCGCGCTGCGCCTCGCTCAAAACAGGACCGCCCCAATCGGAGGATTGCTGGTGCTTGGAAATGTCCGCATTCAGCAATTCGGTAGCGAGGTTTTTTAGCCCGTGCCGATCGGTATAGGTCCGAACCAGCTTGCTGCCGATTTTCGTGCAGAACACCGGCCCGGCCATCACGCCGAGATAATATTGGATCGCCGCCAGATCGAACCGCGCATAGTGATAGAGCTTCACCCGCGACTGGTCCTCCAGCAGCGCGCACAGATTAGGCGCGTCATACTCGCTGCCGGGGTTAAAGCGCACAAGGTGCTCATCGCCCGAACCGTCGCTGATCTGGACCACGCATAGCCGGTCGCGGTGGGTGATTAGACCCATCGTTTCTGTATCGACCGCCAGTGCGCTCGTGCCTTTAAGGACGCCCGCAGGCAGGTCTTCTTCATGGAAATGTACTGTCATCGCCCCGCCATTACGCGGATTGGGGATAGAGGGAAAGAGGTGTCTCGCGCCTTTGCCCCCCAGCAGTGTAGCTTTGGGCGCATATGAACCTTGATGCGATCCCTGAAAGCTGGCGCGGCGCGCTTGAACCGGCTTTGTCTACGCCCGAAGCCGGCAAGCTGGGCAGGTGGCTGCGCGCCCAAGAGGAGGCAGGCAAAGTCATCTATCCGCCGCGCGGCGAAAGGCTTGCCGCTTTGGCGATGACCCCGCTGGAGGAGGTGCGCGCCGTAATCCTTGGCCAAGACCCTTATCATGGGCAGGATAATGGGGTGGGCCAAGCGCATGGGCTGAGTTTTTCGGTCAAAGACGGCGTTAAACCGCCGCCGTCGCTCGCCAATATCTTCAAGGAGCTGGAGAGTGACCTTGGTATCGCTCGCCCCGCAACCGGCGATCTGACGCCGTGGGCGAAGCAAGGCGTGTTGTTGCTCAACAACACGCTGACGGTGGAGGATGGCAAAGCGGGCAGCCATGCCGGGCGCGGCTGGGACGCTATCACCGATGCTGCGGTGGATGCGGTGGCGCGACGGGGGGAGCCAACGGTGTTCGTCTTGTGGGGCAGCCATGCGGCGAAGAAGGCGGGGCGGGTGAAGGCGTTGGGAGCAGCCTCGCACCACCTGATCCTCAAATCCCCGCATCCCAGCCCGCTGTCTTCCTATCGCGGCTTCTTCGGGTCGCGGCCATTCAGTCAGGCAAATGCGTTTTTGTCGGAGCATGGCCGGGGAGAGATCGACTGGTCGCTCTGAGACGCTTGAACCCCTTTGGCCACTTTTGAAAACAAACGCCGTGTCCATAAATCTCTGTGAAAAATAGAGATTTCGGGCCTTGCGAGGGTTCAAAGTGTGACTTTCCATTTTGCGAAATTGGTGAGGCGATGATCAGCCTGTGAGGAGCGCACCTTGCCTCACCCGCGCATGTGTAGGAAAGTCGCGCCATGACTGAGAACGAGGCCAAAGCCGCGTTGATCGCAAGGCAGGCTGAATTGGCCGAAGAGGACCGCATTAGCGGAGACGCCCGCGCGCCCGTCACTCTGCAACAAGACAGCGTCGGACGCCTGTCGCGTATGGACGCGATGCAGCAGCAAGCCATGGCTCAGGCACAGGAACGGCGGCGCGGTCAGGAACGCGTGCGGATCACAGCGGCGCTGGCTCGGATCGAGGAGGGGGAATGGGGCTATTGCGGGCGCTGCGGAGAAGAAATCGCACCGGCGCGGTTGAGCCACGATCCCAGTGCGGCGATGTGTGTGGGGTGCGCCAATGGATAGCCGGCAGACATAGCCGGCACACATAGCAAGCGCGAGCGCGCGCTGCGCGGTGGCAAGGCGATTGTCGTTTTTTACCAACGTCATAGGGCGGACGCTGCCTACTTTGCGGCATCAAAAATGCGCCCCAACCGGAGCGCGGCTATTGGAGGCCCCAAAACAATGCGCGAAATGCAGAAACCCCTATGGCTAGGAATTGCCGCCACACTCCTTGCGCCTTCGGCTGTGCAGGCTCAATCACAGGCTGCTACCGGGGCTGAGAACCCGCGCATCTACCTGCTTGAGCTGGACAATTCCGTCGATGAAACCTGCGGCGCAACCGACCGGGAGGCGCGCATGATGGCGGCAGCGGTTCTGACCTTTGCCGATTTTAGCGTCGAGACAAGTCCCCGGCAGAACGATCTGTATGGCAGGCTTGATGTGCATCTGGAGTCCGCGCCAGACGAGCGGGGCTGCGCTGGATATGTGTCTTTCTCGATCTCCGAAGGGCAGCAGGTTCAATCGCATTATGACGGCCTGAACCGCCGGGCCAACGCAATTTATTGCAACGACAGCCGCTTTGTCGCGTTTGGTTCAGCAGAGGAAGGCGCAGCATTCTACGATGCCGTGCGTTTCAGTGTCGAAGCCTGCATCGCCGCTTTTGAACGCGGCCGTTCGTATGGCCGGCCCGCTGGGTAAGGGAGCGCCGGTTACCCGTTACGCTGATATTCGGGATATTCCGGCTTTAGAAACACTGGCCGATAATCCGCACGATTGATCGTGTTGTAACGGATCTGCGCGGTGTAGCGCACGCTGTCTTGGGTCACATTGACGCCGGAGGAATGCAGCAGGTCCATATTGATGAAGGCGATATCGCCCGCCTCTGCCTCCACCGTGATGAAGCGCGATGTGTCGTGATCGTCCATATCGGCGGTGTATTGCTCAGAAGCGAAACCGTTCGCTTCGGCATAGTCGCGCGGCAAGCGGCCGTCATTATGTGTGCCCGGTGCGATGATGACCGAACCGTTATCCTTGGTTGCGGTATTCAACGGAATCCATGCGACCAGATGGTCGGTGCCCGCGCCGTTCTCTAGGAAATAGCTCGCATCTTGGTGCCATGTGCGGATGTTGCGCGCATCGCCGGGGATATCAAACCGGAATGCGGGGCTGACCGAACCCAAATTGTTGATGTCGTCCATTTCAAGCAAGGTTTGAACCATGCCAGTAATGTCGATATCGGCGAAGAACTGGCGCAGCGCCCATGACGATTGGATCGTCTGATAAATCCAAGACGAGCTGGATGGATTGGCTTTCTTAAGTGCGATCAGAGCCTCGTTGAGCACTCTATGATCATTTGCCGTGCTGCCGCTCTCAAGCCGAATAACATGCGCCACCGATGCCATCAGTGCATCAATCGGTGCGGTGTCGATAACCCCGCGCAGCACGACATACCCGTCGCGCGCATAGGTTTCGAGGTCAGAGCGACAAATCTGGCGAGTAAGCGGGGCGTGCAAGGGGCGACTCCTTAAAGATAGGGCAGAACCTTTAAGGACAATAATAAACACCTGCAATCCCTGGGCACTTTACCTAAGAACTGTGCGGAAATGCGCGGTTAAGACTGTGATTTAAGGCGCTGTCTTTAGTAAAATTAGGGCTGTGTTGTTTCCGATTGGCGCGGCGGCAACTTGCGCAATTCAAGCGGCCATTCCCCGCCATTCACGCGCAAAATGCCGTCTTCGAGCACGCCGCTCATCCCGGTGAAATCGGCAACATCTATGTCATTGGCGTGAAACTCAAATCGGATCGTTTGGCCCGGCCCTGCCGCGAATGTGTCCGCGATGTCATAGACTGGCGATGTCACATTGTGGATCGATTGCACCAATTGCAGGCTTTGCGGGGTGTCGCATTCACCCGCTGGCGGGGACCATCCTTCACGCGGGATTTGCTCGTTGAACTGCGCGCCATTAGCGCAGGTGAGCTTGGCATTGGCATGAGGGAAGGGTTCGCCGTTGGTTGCCCAGACCACTTTGACTAAGGGGCCGCCCGCAGAGCCCTCTGCGCCGTTTTCATTCCCCGACCATCTGAATTCAGGCGGTACTGGCACGGGATCGCTGGTGAAGAAAATGAACTCGCCGCGTTGCCGCCAAGTCCCTGCCGCGCGCAGGTCAAGCGCGCCGACAGACACGCCCCATGCAAACGTGCCGTCTTCGCGAATGATCATGCCCATCGCGGTTTCAAACGAATTGCCGTTGTACCGCCCGATGAATTCGGAGGGCTGTTCTGGCTCTGCTGCCTGTGTTTCTCGCGTGTCTGCGCTTTCGCCGTGAGCCGCAAGTGGGAGTGATAGGGCGAGAGCGAGCGCGCCGAACACTTTGTGTTTCATCTTAGAAATCCGCTGTCAGCCGCGCCCCGACCGTGACCCCGGTGCTGCGAAAGGCGACGGCGCTATCGACCACTTGCACATTCGCGGTGAAGCCAAGTCCGTCAGCAATGCCGTAAGTGTAGAACGCCTCCACGCCCTGTTCGTCTTCGATCCCGAGGCGAAAGGCGATGTCATCGACCAATTCATCAGTCAGCGAATATTGGAAATAGGCGAGGCCAAAACGGTCTTGTGGGCGGAAACGCGGATTGCCGGAAACGCCGAAATAGCCCGAATAATCTAGGAACGTCGGATCGCCCATGGATGCTTGGAACCGGGCCAGAATACCCCAACCTTTGCCGCGCGCCTCTGGATAGAGTTTGACGAATTGATAGGCGGACAATTGCACGGCCAATTCGCCGCTTTCATTGCCGAATGTGCCGAACGGTTGCGGCGGCGGAGTGAGCGCGCGCGGGAGGATGTCGACGGCAAAACTGTCACGGGTCGATCCGACAACGGCGAAATTATAGACGCCCGGCATTCCGCCAAAGCGCGTGCGCACAGCGGCGGAGGCGAGGAATCCGACGCCGCTTTCAAAGCCAGTTTCGAACCCAGTGCGCTGATATTGGCTATCGGGGTCAAACACCCATAGGCGGTAAATCATGTTGCCCTTGGGCACTTGCAGCGCCGCACCGGTCAGCGTGTTTGGCACGACTGCGGTCGGAGGCAGGGCGAGGCCGAGATTTTGAAACCCAAAATGACCATCACTCGCCACGATCGGCAATTGACCTGAAATATCAAGGACGTTGATCTTGCCAACTTCGAGCGTCGCGCCTGAATTCCACTGATATTCGACGCTGGCCGACAGGTCGAAATCGCCCGATCCTTCGGGCCGGAAAAGCGCGGTGTTGCCTGGGATCAGGCCGATTTCACCATTGGAGGTTTTGCCCCAAGTGTATTCCGGGCGAATTTTCAGCGTGAGATTGCTGGGGCCGCCATAAAAGCTGCCGCGCACTTCGAGATAGCCATCCACGCGCCCCGAATACCGAGCAAGCGAGCGGGCATCACCAGAAACGGGCACATCGACAAATTGCGAGGCCACAATCCGCAGATCGACATCTTTGGGAGGAGGCGGAGCGGTTGGGGCAGCAGCGGGTGCAGCAGCAGGTGCACCGGATTGAGGAGCCAGCGCGGCGCGGTCATCTGCCGGAAGCGTGACGCGCGCGCCCTCTCCGCTTGCCGCCAGCACAAAAGCCTCAGCCGAAATCGCTTCGTCGCTGAATGCAAGGTCACTGGGCGTTTCAGCAAGCGCCGGAGCGCCTGATACAAGCGCAAACACGCTTGCCGCGAATCCCAAAACCCCAGCTCTATGGCTGATAAAATGCGTCACGACCCTCAATCCCTTCTTTGGGCGCATCGGCGTCCTATTGGGAACCAACCGTGCGCGTCTTTGGATGTGGCAGGTGAACCACCCGCCTTCGCGCGGGTCAATAGATCGCAAATCTTTACACGCGCTTAGCAACTGGTCTGTTGCCTCAACACGCCATGCCAATGCCCTTTATTGGCGCCCATCTGAGTGCCCATCTGAGCGCGCATGTAAGCCCTGATTAGCGGGGCAGTTCGGTCACACCCATCAATGCCTGATCCACGGCGCGCGCGCATTGGCGGCCCTCTCTGATGGCCCAAACGACCAGACTTTGGCCCCGGCGCATATCCCCGCAGGCGAAGACATTTTCCGCGCTGGTCGCGTAATTTTCGGTGTCGGCTGCGACATTGCCGCGGTCCGTCAATTCAACGCCGGCTTGTTCGAGCAGGCCCGCCTTTTTCGGTCCGACAAAACCCATCGCAAGAAAGATCAGATCGGCCTGTATGGTGAATTCGCTACCGGCGATTTCCTGCATCGCGCCTTCTGCCCATTCGACGCGCACGCATTCGAGGCCAGTGACCGTTTCGCCGTCACCAACAACGCGTTTCGCGAGCACGGCCCAATCGCGGGCAACGCCTTCTTCATGGCTGGATGACGTGCGCAATTTCAGCGGCCAATCCGGCCACGTCATCGCCTTATCTTCTTTTTCCGGCGGTTTAGGCATGATCTCAAGCTGAGTCACACTGGCCGCGCCTTGCCGGTTAGAGGTTCCCACGCAGTCGCTGCCGGTGTCGCCGCCGCCGATCACGACGACATGTTTGCCGGTCGCTTTCAACGTCCCGCGCGGCGCGGCGCGTTCTTCTTCATCGCCCGCATTGCGCTTGTTCTGCTGCGTCAGGAATTCCATCGCCATGCGGACGCCCGGCATTTCTGCGCCGGGAATGGCCAATCCGCGCGCGTCTTCGGCGCCGCCTGACAGGACAACCGCGTCAAAGTTCTCTTCCAAGCTTTTGAACGAGATATCGACACCGACCTCTTTGCTGGTGCGAATCTCGACGCCTTCGGCTTCCATTTGGAGGCACCGGCGAGAGATGAGGTTCTTCTCCATCTTGAAATCGGGAATACCGTAACGCAGCAATCCCCCGACGCGGTCGCTTTTTTCAAACAAAGTTACCGAATGCCCCGCGCGGGCGAGTTGCTGAGCGCAGGCCATTCCCGCTGGGCCGGACCCCACCACGGCGACCGATTTGCCGGTCTTTTTCTCGGGAATCTGCGGAGTGACCCAGCCTTCATTCCACCCGCGATCAATAATCGCCGCTTCGATGCTCTTGATCGTAACCGGTTGATCGACAATGTTGAGCGTGCAGGACGCCTCGCACGGGGCAGGGCAAATGCGGCCAGTGAATTCAGGGAAATTGTTCGTGCTGTGCAGCACGTCCAGCGCGTTCTTCCAATCATTCTCATAGACCAGATGGTTCCAGTCCGGGATCATGTTGTTCACCGGGCACCCGTTGTGACAATAGGGGATGCCGCAATCCATGCAGCGCGAGGCTTGGCTGGAAAGCACTTCGTCGCTGGGCTGCACCACAAATTCGCGGTAATTGCCAAGGCGTTCTTTGGGGTCGAGATAGTCGCGTTCGCGCCGATCCAATTCGAGAAATCCGGTGTCTTTACCCATTGTCTGTACCTTTATTCCGCCGCGACCGAGGCGGCGTCTTCGCGCTCAGCAGCCATCGCTTGGAGCGCGTTTTTGTAATCTGTCGGCATCACTTTGACGAAATTGCCGATTGCTGTGTCCCAATCATTCAGCAATGCGCTGGCCGCGGCACTGCCGGTGTGGAGTTGATGCCGTTCAATCAAGATGCGCAGACGGTCTGCATCATGCCGCAGCATGTCGCCCATGCCGAAATCATGCACGCTCGTGCCGCGTTGCTGCGGGCGCCCGGTGCCGTCTTCGGCATCCGCCTCGCCAGAGATTGGCATCAATTCAACCTGCGCATGGTTCACACGGGTTTTGAACGATCCATCGGGGTCATAGACATAGGCGACCCCCCCGCTCATTCCGGCAGCAAAGTTGCGGCCCGTCGCGCCCAGCACAACCACTACGCCGCCGGTCATATATTCGCAGGCATGATCCCCGGCGCCTTCGACGACGGCAATCGCGCCTGAATTACGCACGGCAAACCGTTCGCCTGCGACGCCGCTAAAATAGGCTTCGCCTGCAACCGCGCCGTAAAGCACCGTGTTGCCGACGATGATGTTCTCGCTCGATGTGCGCGCGGAGCTTTCGGGTGGGCGCACGATGATCCGTCCGCCTGACAGCCCTTTGCCGACATAGTCATTGGCATCGCCGATCAGATCAAGCGTGACACCGTGAGCCAGCCAAGCGCCGCAGCTTTGCCCTGCAACCCCGGTGAGGTTGATGCGAACCGTGTCCACCGGCAAGCCTTCGTGCCCATGCGCCTTGGCAATTTCGCCAGACAGCATTGTGCCGACGGTGCGGTTCACATTGCGGACCTCGTAATCCAGTTGCACTGGATTTTTGGCCGCAATCGCATCCCGGCTATCCGCGATCAAAGCGTTATCCATCGCCGCACCAAGACCGTGATCCTGAACGCCGGTTTGGTGCAGGGATTGGCCCTCTTCCAACTCGACTTGATGCAGGATGCGCGACAGGTTGATCCCGCGCGCTTTCCAATGACGATGCATCCGCGTCATATCGAGCCGGTCGACCCGGCCCACCATTTCCTCAACCGTGCGGAAGCCCAATTCGGCCATGATCCCGCGCAATTCTTCGGCGACGAAGAACATGTAATTGACCACATGCTCAGGCTGACCCGTAAAGCGGGCGCGCAGCACCGGGTCTTGCGTGGCAACGCCAACCGGACAAGTGTTGAGATGACATTTGCGCATCATGATACAGCCGGCCGCGATCAGCGGCGCAGTGGCAAAGCCAAATTCATCCGCGCCCAGCAATGCACCAATAGCCACATCGCGGCCGGTGCGCAGACCGCCATCGACTTGCACCGCGATGCGGCTGCGTAGATTGTTGAGCAGCAATGTCTGCTGTGTCTCGGCAAGGCCGATTTCCCACGGCGAACCGGCATGGGTCAGGCTGGTCAGCGGCGAAGCGCCGGTCCCGCCATCATAGCCGGAGATCGTTACGTGATCCGCGCGCGCTTTTGAAACGCCAGCGGCGACCGTGCCGACGCCGACTTCGGAGACAAGCTTCACCGAAATACGCGCATCAGTGTTCACGTTTTTGAGATCATGGATCAGCTGAGCGAGGTCTTCGATAGAGTAAATATCGTGATGCGGCGGCGGCGAAATCAGGCCCACGCCCGGTGTCGAATGCCGGACCGCGCCGATCCGCTTGTCGACTTTGTGGCCGGGCAATTGCCCCCCTTCGCCGGGTTTTGCGCCCTGCGCCATCTTGATCTGGATATCGTCGGAATTGACCAGATATTCGGTCGTCACGCCAAAGCGCCCCGACGCGACTTGCTTAATCCGGCTGCGCATCGAATCGCCGTTTTCCATTGGGGTAAAACGGAACGGTTCTTCGCCGCCTTCGCCTGTGTTCGAGCGCCCGCCAATGCGGTTCATCGCCAGCGCCATGGTCGAATGCGCTTCGTGGCTGATCGAACCGAGGCTCATCGCGCCAGTGCTAAAGCGTTTTACGATTTCGCTGGCGGGTTCGACCTCGTCCAGCGGGATCGCAGAATCGGCGTTCTTGAATTCCAGCAATCCGCGAATGGTTAGTAGCCGTTCCGACTGTTCATTCACCGACTTGGCAAATTCTTCGTAATTCTTTGCGTCGCCTTTGCCATCATTGGCGCGCACAGCATGTTGCAATTGCGCTACGTTTTCAGGCGTCCATGCGTGCTCTTCGCCGCGCAGGCGGTATTGATAGATACCGCCGACATCCAGCATCCCCTTATAGAGCGGGTTATCACCGTAAGCCTGCGCGTGGCGGCGCACGCTTTCTTCGGCGATTTCGGCCAGACCAGCGCCTTCGATAGTCGTCGCTGTACCGGTGAAATAGGTTTCGACGAAAGCGGTCGAAAGGCCCACCGCGTCAAAGATCTGCGCCCCGCAATAACTTTGGTAGGTCGAGATGCCCATCTTGGACATGACCTTGCGGATACCCTTGCCGATGGCCTTGATATAGTTTTGTTCGACTTTCTCGGCGGAGAAATCGGCATGTTTGCGCGCGCGAATATCTTCGAGCGTTTCAAACGCGACATAGGGATTGATCGCCTCTGCTCCGTAACCGGCCAGAACGCAGAAATGGTGTACTTCGCGCGCTTCGCCGGTTTCGATAACAAGCCCGGTTTGCATCCGCAGGCCTTGCCTCACCAGATGATGATGCACCGCCGCTGTTGCCAGCAAAGCAGGCATTGGCACGCGGTCTTCGCTTTGCGCGCGGTCGGATAGGACGAGGATGTTCTGATCCTGCAAAACCGCCTCTGTCGCGGCCCAGCACATTTCTTTCAGCGCTTGCTCCAACCCTTCCGGTCCAGCACTCGCATCCCACGTAATATCAATCGTTTCGCACCGGAATGCCCCGTCCAGCACCGCTTCGACCGACCGCATTTTGGCGAGGTCTTCATTGGTGAGGATCGGTTGTTCGACCTCCAGCCGTTTATGCGTACCGGCATCATGGCCCAGCAGATTGGGGCGCGGGCCGATCATCGACAGCAGGCTCATCACCAATTCTTCGCGGATTGGATCAATCGGCGGATTGGTGACCTGCGCAAAATTCTGTTTGAAATAATCGTAGAGCAGCCGCGCTTTGTCCGACAGGACCGCAATTGGCGTGTCAGTGCCCATCGACCCAATCGGATCGTCGCCTTTGACTGCCATCGGCTCAAGAAAGCGCGAGATGTCTTCTTGCGTATATCCGAATGCCTGTTGGCGTTGCAGCAATGTGGTCGAATGTTCTGCCACTTCGGACAGTTCCGGCTCAATCTCGCGAATATCGGCGATCTTGAACTGCGCTTCCTTCAGCCACTTTGCGTAAGGCTCTGACCGCGTCAGATCAGCCTTCAGCTCCGCATCTTCGATGATGCGGCCTTGTTCTAGGTCGATCAGCAGCATCTTGCCCGGTTGCAAGCGCCATTTGCGGATGATGTCTTCCTCTGCAAACGGCAAGACGCCGCTTTCCGAGGCTAGGCACACGACATCGTCTTTGGTCACGCAAAAACGTGCGGGGCGCAGGCCGTTGCGGTCCAATGTCGCGCCAATTTGGCGGCCATCGGTAAAGCAAACCGCTGCCGGGCCGTCCCACGGCTCCATCAAAGCCGCGTGATATTCGTAAAATGCCCGGCGTTCCGGGTCCATCAGATCATTGCCGTTCCACGCCTCTGGGATCAGCATCATCATTGCGTGTGCCAGCGAATATCCGCCTGCCAGCAGCAATTCGAGCGCATTATCAAGACACGCCGTGTCTGATTGCCCATGCGGAATAATCGGCCACATTTTGTCGAGGTCAGGCCCGAGCAATTCGCTTTCCATCGTCCGGCGGCGCGCATTCATCCAATTCACATTGCCGCGTACCGTGTTGATCTCGCCATTATGCGCGATGAAGCGGAACGGATGAGCGAGTTTCCAGCTTGGGAATGTGTTGGTGGAAAAGCGCTGGTGAACCAGGCCGAACGCGCTGACGCATTCGGGATCGCGCAGATCGTCGTAAAAGCTTTGCACCTGCGTCGCCAGCAACAGCCCTTTATAGACAATCGTCCGGCTCGAAACGCTCGGCATATATGTGTCTAGGACATTCGGCAGATCGTGTTTCACCGCAAGTTTTGCGAGCGGGTTGAGCGTTTGTTTGCGGATCGCGAGCAATTTGCGCTCAAACGCATCTTGATCTTCGCAAGCCTCCCCGCGTGTGATGATCGCCTGCTGGATAACGGGCATCGACGCGATAACCGCATCGCCAAGACCTTCTTGTGTGATCGGCACATCGCGCCAACCGATCAGGCGCTGGCCTTCTTTCTCGGCAAGTTTTGCGAACCGGTCCGCAACGAAGCCGCGTGCGGCCTCGTCCTGAGGCATGAAACACATCGCGACCGCATAGTGGCCCTGTTGAGGCAGATCATGGCCATGATCGCTCGCCCAGCGGCGAATCAGCGCGTCTGGGATTTGCATCAACAAGCCTGCGCCGTCACCCAAAAGTGGATCGGCTCCAACCGCGCCGCGGTGGTCCAGCTTCGCCAGAATTTCCAGCGATTGCTCCACAATTGTGTGGCTGCGTTCGCCCTTAATATGGGCAACCATGCCCACACCGCAGGCGTCATGTTCGTTAGCGGGGTCGTAGAGACCCTGGGAATTGGGGTATCCCATGGCAAAGATCCGTTCTGTCAGATGCCATTACTGCGAGGCCGTTTTACGGAGTGCAGCAGTGGCGTAGATGGCGAGCGCACCGGGTCTAGGCAATGCCTATAGGCCGGGCCGCGCTTCGTTCGCCTCTCCTTTGCCGACGCAAACGCGATTTTGCAACCGCGAAGCGCGCAGTAATATTACAGGAACGCAAAGCCTGTCTTTAGTTTGATTGCGCCACCAGCAGCGGCCTGAGCAAAAATGCGCGAATTTTGCGGGTATTAGGCCGCGCCGCGCAGGTTTTGCAATTTGACCAGCGCATCACGCAATTCGCGTTCGGTCTGACCCAATTCGCTTTCTTGTGCCGTTTCGTCCCCGCCATTGGCGGCGGTCGGAATTGGCTGATCAAAGCCGCGCTCTGTGAACAGAGTGAGCGCCTTTAGGGCGTCCGCCAAAGCGGCATCCCGGCCAACCGCATTTTTCGGCAGACGAGACCGTTCGGCCTGTTGATGTTCGTGCAAAGCCCCGGCGAAACGTTCAACCATCTGGACCAGGCTGAGGTCTTCTGTTGGGGTCTGCCGCAATTTGTTGAGCGCGCCAGAGGGCGATACACTCGGAACGGCGCGAGGTTTCGGCGGAGTTGCCGCGGCAATAGGTGCCGGGACTGCTTCCTCTTCGACCCATACCGCATTGCGTCCGGGCAGTTCGGCAAATTCGCCGAGGTCCAGCGCGACCGGCTTTTCAGCCAGTGTTTCGGCTTCTGGGGCGAATTGCGTCAGGCTCCACGAGCCGCCGGAACCGGGCCGGCCAAGCGGCTGTTTCGCGGGGGCGGTTTTTGTGGTGAGCACGGCAGCTGGTTTTGGGGCCGGTTTCGGAGCTGGTTCGGGCGCATCTTCAGCAGCTTCAGGCGAGGCCGCTTCACAAGTCGCACCTTCGCAGGTCGCACCTTCGCAAGTCTCGATCAAAGCAGTCTTAAAATGGCTGCGGGTAAAGCCGGATTGTTCTTCCTCTTCATCCGCTGCGTAGCAGTCGCCGGGTTCTTCGATATCGTATCCGCGCTGTGACAATTCGCCCAAGGTTGGCTGAGGGTCAGATGTGCCCGTGCTTTCTTCCGGGGCTTCGTCAAAAAGCTCCTCGAATTCGCCATCTTCAGCAATTTCGGCTTCATTGCCAAAGGGCATTTTGTCGATCGGTGCATCAAGGCTGTCGCTGCCCAGCTCGGCGGCGGGGTCGATCGGACGCACGCGGCGTGATGAAACGGCGGAGATAACGGAAACCTGTTCAGCGGCTCTGCGTGCTTTTTCGCGAAAAGCGGAGGCAATTACAAAAGCCAAGCCCGCACCGAGCAATGCCGCAACGCCGGCAAAAGCAAATTTCGCCGCGCCGCCCATTGCGCCAAGCCCGCTGAGTGTGGCGATCCGCGCAATTGCGCTGGCTGGCAAAACGATAACGATCAGGCCCAGCAAAGCCGCGCCCCAACCCGTCAATATCGGCACGAAGAGGCCATGCGTAGCGATTGAAGCGGGTGAGCTCTTCGACCGAACACGCTGCGCTTTGCGTGCCTCAGGCTCTTTTTCGAAATATTCCCTAAGCCGCATGGTGCCCCTTATCGGCGATAGTGCCGATTAATTATCTATGATGAGCAAAGGTCCGTGTTCGTCCCTAGGCCCGCAAACCCTGTTCTTGTGGTTCGGGCACGCGCCCATCCCCATGACTACGCTGTGCTAGCAAGAGATGGTAAACGTCGAGATAACGCCGCACATTCGTATGCCAATCGTGGCGAGATTGAACATGGTCGACGCCGCGCGCCCGGATCGCGTCCCATTCTGAGCGCGAAGAAAGCAATTCTGCCAAGGCAGCTGCGCAAGCGGCCGGGTCATCGGGCGGGAAGAGAAATCCTGTTTCGCCGTGGGTGATCAATTCGCGGTGTCCGCCGACATTGGATGCGGCAACGATTCGCCGCTGCGCCATCGCCTCCAGCGGTTTGAGCGGCGTGACGAGATCGGTGAGGCGCGAATGTTTGCGCGGATAGGCCAGCACATCGATTAGCGAATAATAGCGCTCCACCTCTGCATGTGGAACGCGGCCGGTGAAAAAGACCGATTCGGGTTCAGGCAATTTCGCTGCGGCTGCGCGCCATTCGCCGTCCATCGCGCCCGCGCCAACCAGCAAGAGCCGGGCACCGGGATGGTCTTTGCGCAAATGCGGCATGGCGGCGATCAGGTCATCGACGCCCTCATAGTCGTAAAAACTGCCGATATAGCCGATCACTGGATCGCCCGCTCGCAATCCCAACTCATTCCCTAGCGAATCGTCGCGCGTGGGTGGGTCGCCGAATAATGTGAGATCAACACCGTTGGGCATCACGCCAATCTTTCCCGGTGCGATACCGCGCGCGATCAAATCATCGCGCAGTCCCTGACAAATGGTGAAGAGCGCATCGACGCGGCCCGCAATTTGAGTCTCTAGACTGCGGGTGAGCCGATATTTGGCTGATCCTTCGCTGCCGGTGCGGTTGCCAACAGCGGCGTCTTCCCAAAAGGCGCGGATTTCATAGACAATCGGAATGTTCAGCGCCCGCGCGGCGCGCAAAGCGCCGCCGCCATTGAGCGCGGGCGAATGGGCGTGGATGATGTCGGGCCGCCATGTTTTGGCCAGTTCTTGTATCGAAGATGACAGCGCCGCCATCTCGCGAAACTCGCTCACCATGACCGGGCCGCTTGGTTTGCCCGGCGTGCGGTGAAAGGTCAGTCCATCGAAAACTTCGTTATGTGAATCTGTTTGCGCGTCCCATTCCGCTTCCTGATTATGCCGCTGCGATGTGATCCCGCGAACTTCCAACCCTGCGGCTTCCTGCGCCTTTAATATGGCGCGGGTGCGAAAGGTGTAGCCGCTATGCAGCGGCAGCGAATGGTCAAGGACATGAAGAATGCGCGTCATGGCATGAGCCTTTAGCGCCATTGTGCTTAACGCCGCGTCAACCGCGTGTCTCTATGGCGCATAGGCAATGATCGATTACATCTCTCTCGCACTTGGCCACGGGCTGCTCGCTGCCGCATTCTTGCGGCTGGTGATGCGCGATGATTTGGACGTTGATCTGCGGCTAAAAGATATTGCCGACGAAAACGATGCCGAACGCGCCGCTGCGACGAATGCGGGCCGGGCTTCTCGCCGGCGCAATCCCCGCGGAACTGATGGCGAGAGCAACTGATGCTTGATCTCGTTTTCATCTGTTTCATCGCTTACGTGCTGATGCTTGGCCTGCGCCGCCCGTTTCTGTGGGTGCTGCTTTATGTCTATATCGACATTATCGCGCCGCAGCGGATCGGGTATTCACTCATCACCGAATTGCAGGTTTCGCTGATCGCTTTTGCTGCGGCGTTTGGTGGATGGCTGTTGCTCGACCGCAAAGAAGGATCGCGTTTTTCACTGCGTCAATTCTTGATGCTGTTATTGCTCGTCTATTCTTGGTGGACGTTGCAGGGTTCAGCCTTTCCCGAATCGGCGGCGACCAAGTGGGATTGGGTGTGGAAAGCATTGCTGTTCGCAATCTTCCTGCCGCTAACCGTGACCACCCGCGCCCGGATAGAAGCTTTGGCGCTTACTTTGGTTCTGTCGATTGCGACGATCGTGATCGGGACAGGAATGAAGACCGTTTTGGGCGGCGGCGGTTATGGCAATCTCAAATTCTTCGTTCAGGACAATAGCGGGATCTATGAAAGCTCTACATTGGCCACAGTCGCCATCGCGCTGATCCCGCTGGTCGCTTGGTTCACCCGGTATGGCACGATCTTTCGTCCGCATTGGACCGTCAGCGTGTTTGCTTTGGCTCTCATTTTTTCCAGCTTGCTCATCCCGATCGGTACAGAGGCGCGCACCGGTCTCTTGTGTATTGCTGCGCTCGGCATCTTGTTGCTGCGTTATACAAAGCGGCGTTTTGCGTTTGTCGCGGCGGCCGGAGTGCTGGGCCTCACCGCTTTGCCGTTCTTGCCTGCGAGCTATTACGAACGCATGGCAACAATCGCTCAGCCGGGCGGCGATGAAAGCGCCTCCACCCGCGTTGCCGTGTGGGAATGGACAATCGACTATGCCAGTCGCAATCCGATGGGCGGCGGGTTCGATTCCTACCGTGCGAACAGCTTCACCTACACCATGCCTGTGCGCGAAGAGGTCGGAAACACCACCTCGGTCCAATATCGCGAGGTCGTTGATGAAGGGCGCGCATTCCATTCGGCCCTGTTCGAAATTCTGGGCGAGCAAGGGTATCCCGGACTTATCATCTGGCTCACGCTCCATGGGCTGGGCGTGGTCCAGATGGAGCGGATTTACCGCCGTTGGAAAGGCGCAGATGACGAATCCGAGGCGTGGATTTCACCTCTTGCCGCGTCGCTGCAAATGGCGAGCCTGATCTATCTGGTCGGCGCGCTGTTTCAGGGGATCGCGTATCAACCGGTGATGCTCATGATTATTGGGCTGCAAATCGGGCTCAATTCCTATGTGAAACGGCTCGAATCGGCAAAGGGCACATTTGCGGGGTCTGGCCCGAAACAGGCGAAGCTTTCACCGTCTGCTGCCCGCGCGGAGCGTTTGCGCAATGCCGCAAAGGCAAAGCCAAAGAGCAAGCGTGCCGTAACGGCATAGCTTCACATGCCCTAAAACGCGCGCTTGCATACGTTGCACTGGCGGGTTTGATACGCCATGTAGCCTCTCAATTGAAGCGTCCGCGCCCGGCATTGCTGGGGCGATTGGTGGACGTAAGGATGAGAGGAAGAACCCTATGACACCGCAAGAATTGGCCGCAAAAGTCGGCGAAACAATCGGCACCAGCGAATGGGTCGAAATGAGCCAAGAAAAGATCAACATGTTCGCGGATGCGACCGGTGATCACCAATTCATCCACGTCAACGAAGAAGCCGCAAAGATGACGCCATTTGGCGGAACCATCGCCCACGGTTTCATGACGCTGTCGATGATGCCTTATCTTGGCGCGAACAGCGACACGCCGAAACTTGATGGCGTGAAAATGGGCGTCAATTATGGCGGCAACAAATGCCGTTTCCTCGCCCCAGTGCGCGCGGGAAAACGTATTCGCGGCATCTGGAAATTGACCGAAATGAATGAAAAGCGCCCGGGTCAATGGCAACAGACCTGCGAAGTGACGATGGAAATCGAAGGCGAAGATACGCCAGCGCTCATCTGCGAGTGGATCACACTTTACTTCGTTTAAGCCGACCGGTTTTTTGAATTTGAACTGGCCCTATTAAATTAGGGCCGCCCTATCGTAGGCTTCGGCCTTACGTTTTTGAAAGGACACACCCCCATGTCACGTGACGCAGTCATCGTCTCTACCGCCCGCACGCCAATTGGCCGCGCATATAAGGGCGGCTTTAATTCCACCCCTGGTGCCACACTCGGTGCCTATTCGTTCAAACCAGCCGTAGAGCGCGCCGGTATCGACGCCGCTGAAATCGACGATGTCGTTTGGGGCGCTGTCCTCACTCAGGGCACGCAGGCCGGCAACATCGCCCGCCAAGTCGCTCTGCGCGGCGGTGCGCCTGTGTCGGTTGCGGCGCAAACGATTGATCGTCAGTGTTCATCCGGCTTGATGGCGATTGCCACGGCGGCGAAGCAGATCGTTGTCGACAATATGGACGTTGTCGTTGGCGGCGGTCAGGATTCCATCTCGATGGTCCAGACCCCTGAAATGCGCGTAGCGATGGATAAATCGCTGCTCGCCATGCACGGCAATGTTTATATGCCGATGCTGCAAACGGCTGAAACCGTGGCCAAGCGCTACAATGTTAGCCGCGATGCGCAGGACGAATACGCTCTGCAATCGCAAATGCGCACAGCCGCTGGCCAAGAAGCGGGCAAATTCGATGACGAAATCGTGCCCGTCACCACGAAAATGATGGTGAAAGACAAAGCGACCGGCGAAGTCAGCGAAGTCGAGCACACATTCAGCAAGGACGAAGGCAACCGCCCAACAACGACGCTCGAAGGTCTTCAGGGTCTTCAGCCAGTGATGGGCCCCGGCAATTGCATCACCGCCGGTAACGCGTCGCAATTGTCCGATGGTTCGTCGGCATCTGTGCTCATGGAAGCCAAGCTTGCTGAGCAAAAAGGTCTTCAACCACTTGGCCGTTATGTCGGCATGGCGGTTGCGGGCACAGAGCCTGATGAAATGGGCATTGGTCCTGTTTTCGCGATCCCGAAATTGCTCAAGCAAACCGGCCTGAAAATGGACGATATCGGCCTGTGGGAACTCAACGAAGCGTTTGCGGTGCAGGTTCTGCATTGCCGCGACACTTTGGGCATTGATAACGACATTCTCAACGTCAATGGCGGCTCGATCTCGATCGGCCACCCATACGGCATGACCGGCGCACGTTGCACCGGCCACGCCTTGATCGAAGGCAAGCGCCGCGGTGCGAAATACGTCGTTGTGACTATGTGCGTCGGCGGCGGCATGGGCGCAGCGGGACTTTTCGAAGTGTTTTGATGGGTCTTTTTCGCTCGCGGTAATTCGCTTCGCGAATACCTCCGCGGGGGCGGCCTGACCGGCCGACGCGCGGTCGCGCTTGCGAAGCCTAATGGCTTCGAGGTGCTGGTCGCAAAGAGGTTTTGATGAAGGCGGCTTAGGAGCGATCCTGCGCCGCCTTTTTCTTTGTCAGCGTTTCAGGCTACATTCTTCAAATGGGTATAATGGAAATCATCGGGATCGCAGGCAGTGTCAGCCTCTTGGCAGGTTGGCGGCTGTATCTGTGCGTGTTTGCAACGGGGCTAGCGATGCGGCTGGGCGCGCTTCCGGTGCCGGAGCATTTGGCGAGCCTTGGTGTGCTAGAAAACCCATGGGTTATGGGCGCGGCGGCGGTTGCGGCTATCGCGGAATTCTTCGCCGATAAAGTCATGTGGCTCGATAGTTTGTGGGACACGGTCCATACCTTCATTCGTCCGGTTGGCGGGGCATTGCTGGCGCTGACTATCGTCGATCCATCGGACCCAGCGACGCAGGTGATTGCGTTCATACTTGGCGGCGGGGCGAGCTTTCTAGCGCATGGCGGAAAGGCCAGCGCGCGCGCCGTGGTCAACACTTCGCCAGAGCCGGTAAGCAATGCGCTGGTTTCAACCGGTGAGGACGTGGCGACCGTGGCGCTGCTGTATGTGGCGTATGAATACCCGACGGTTGCGGCGGCTGTTGCGGGCGTGTTGTTGGTGATTGTGGCCGGGCTGCTGTGGATGGCGCAGCGGATTATCAAGCGGGTGTTTTTTCGGCAGCCGAAGGCTGACAGCTAACTCATGACGCGAGAGGAATGGGACCAATCGAGTGATGCAACAGCCATGTTACGCGCGCTCTATGTCGAGAAACCAAAGCGTTTTCGCAAACAACTAAAGCAGGTGCATCGCTTCCTAATCGCATGCAGCTGGAAGCAAGTGCACCTTATACCTCAAGAGAGCATTCGAGAAGGTTTGAAAGGAGGCGAAAAATGGATTGCTGGCGAGATAGACAATGAAGAACTCAACCGCTTGAACTATCATGCGGAGGGGGCGGCATTCTTCCTCGATTACTGCAAAAAGCCTGAGGACATCAGGCGCATCGAAGCATGGATAGCCGGGATAAAGCAACTCAATGGGACGTCATTTGAAGCCGCCAGAGATGTTCTCAAGCGGGCAGCATACTTTGGTCAAGGTTCGATGATCTATCCAACGTTGCGACCGGGTCCATGGATCGGTCGATTGTTCGACTCAGAATTTGTCTGCGCTGATTTATTGCGCGAGCATTTGGCGCCGATCCTACCCGATTAGCGATGCAAAACGGTCACGCAGTGACCGCAAGGGCGCCCGCCCGCCCGCAGGCCCAAAGGGCCGAGGAAATCGCGCCCCGGGTGGGGTGCGCAAATCAAGAATGCGCGGCCACAAATTCCTCAACCACAGGCGCAACCTTGTCGCGCCAGCGGCTGCCGTTGAAGATGCCATAATGCCCGGCCCCTTCGGCCATGTAATAGCGCTTCTTCTTCTCAGACAGGCCGCTCGCCAGCTTCAACGCCGCCTTAGTCTGACCGAGCCCTGAAATATCGTCACGTTCGCCTTCGATGGCGAGCAGGGCAGTGTCGGTGATCTGGGTCAGGTCGACGACCTCGCCCTTATGCTCAAATGTGCCCCTGGGGATGGAGTGTTTCTGGAACACTTCCTCGACCGTTTGCAGGTAGAATTCGGCGGTCATGTCGCACACGGCGCGGTATTCGTCGTAGAAATCCTTGGTCGCCTGCGCGCTCGCATCGTCGCCAGCGGTCAGATGTTTGTACATCTCATAATGGCTCATCATGTGGCTTTGCAGGTTCATGCTCATAAACGCCGAAAGCTGCATGAAACCGGGGTAAACCTTGCGTCCAGCGCCGCGATAATTCTTTGGCACGGTCGCAATCACGCTCTGGCGGAACCATGCGATCGGACGTTTCATCGCGTGATCATTGACCGAGGTGGGGCTTTCGCGCGTATCAATCGGCCCGCCCATCATCGTCAATGTCGCGGGCGCGGCGGATGATTTGCGTTGGTTGAGCAAGGCCGTCGCGGCGAAGGCAGGAACCGAAGGCTGGCAAACCGCTAGCATATGCGGACGCTGACCGGGCGCAACGCCTTCGATATATTCAAGGAATTCGATCAGATAATCGATATAGGTGTCGAGGTTGAAATCGCCCTCTTGCATCGGCACGGTTGAGGCGTCGGCCCAATCGGTGATGTACACTTCGTGGCTGACCAGCATCCGTTCGACCGTTCCGCGCAGCAACGTGGCGTAATGGCCGCTCATCGGAGCAACGATCAACATTTTGGGGCGCGCGGTGTCGTCGGCATCATCCACCCCGTCCAAACGGAAGCGTTTGAGATCGCCAAAAGGCCGGTTCATCACGGTCGCTTCGATCACAGGATAAAGCGAGCCGCCGCTTTCAATTTCGGTGATGCCGAAAGCAGGTTTGCCGTAAGGCGCGGTCGCATGGGCGAACACTTCGAGCGCATTGGCGGCCATCGGCATCACACCCATTTTACCAAACGGATTGGCAGAATTGGTCATGATAGAGGCGCTGATCGAAGCGATCGAACTGACGCTGTTCATCCAGCTGCGCTGAATTTCATAGGCGTGGTAAAGCATGGTTTTGGCCCGTCCGGGTTTGCGCGCGACCCCTCACGCGGCGTGTTTTATTACACACCCAAATGGGCCTTTGCGGCTCATTGTGCAATGCACAATTTTCGCGTCAATCCCGTGCCGGGTCAAAACTGTGTGCTTTTTGCAGGTGAAATTTGCGCAAGTCGTGACTAGATCAGGGCAGATATGAACGGGGACACCACCGAAATCAGCGCGGCAGAACGCGCAGGCGCCGAAAACGAAGGCACCGCAATCGAAACCGAGGCAGCTGAGGCCGAGGGGCAAGAAGACGCGTCTGCGGCAAAGAAGCCGCGTTCACTCGCGCCGTTGCGTATGGTGTTCCGAGAAGCGGGCAAATACCCCGCTCAAATCGGTTTTGCGCTGTTGTCTTTGGTGGTGACTGCCGCTGCTACTTTGGCGATTCCGTGGCGGTTTAAGGTAATTATTGACGATGCGTTTGGCGGGGCCGCTGGGCCTGCTGAAATCACCCAGGCGTTTCAATATCTTCTGATGATCGTGCTCGTCCTTGGCTTTGGGACCGCGGCGCGGTTTTATTTCGTGAGCTGGATTGGTGAACGGGTGGTCGCCGATATCCGGCTTCGGGTTCAGGAGAACCTGCTGCGGATGTCGCCAGGGTTTTATGAAAAGAACAGCCCTAAGGAAATTTCCAGCCGGATGACATCGGACACGGCGATCATCGAAACGGTGGTTGGGACAACGGTATCCGTTGCTTTGCGCAACACGTTGACGGGCATAGGCGGTATCGCCTTGCTGCTTTACATCGCGCCGACGCTGACATTGGGTTTGTTGATCGGGATTCCGATGGTGATCCTGCCGATTGTGTTTTTTGGGCGAAAGATCCGCGCCATCTCGCGCGACAGCCAAGACCGCGTGGCGGATGTCGGCGCCTATGTCAGCGAGGTGCTGTCCGCGATGAAAATCGTCCAGAGCTTTGGTCAGGAAACCCGCGAGGCGGGCCGGTTTAGCGATGTGGTGGAGCGCACGTTTGAAACCGCGCGCAAACGCATCATCTTACGCTCTGCGATGACGTCGATTGTTATTGTGCTGATTTTTGGCGGCATAACGATGGCGATGTGGCGCGGTGCATTGGCCGTTTCAGAAGGGGTGATTAGCGGCGGGACTATCGCGGCGTTTGTCCTGACCGGCGGCTTGGTCGCAGGGGCGATGGGTTCGCTAACCGAAGTGTATGGCGATTTGCTGCGCGGGGCGGGCGCGGCCAGCCGGCTGGCGGAATTGCTAGAGGCAAAACCGATTATTGCGGCGCCAGAGCGTCCTGAAAGCCTGCCCAATCCGCCGCGCGGCAGCCTGTCTTTCCGCAATATCACATTCCGTTATCCGGCGCGTCCCGAGACCCCCGCGCTGAGGGACTTTAACCTTGAGATTGAGCCGGGTGAGACGGTGGCCATTGTGGGGCCGTCGGGCGCGGGTAAATCCACTTTGTTCCAACTTACCGAACGGTTCTATGACCCGCAGGTTGGTACGATCCGGCTTGACGGTGTGCCGCTGACCAAAGCCGATCCCGCCGATATTCGCGAACGTATGGCGCTTGTTCCCCAAGACGGCGTGCTATTCAGCGCCAATGCCCGCGACAATCTGCGTTACGGCAAATGGGACGCGAGTGATGAGGAAATCTGGGACGCAGCACGCGCGGCGAATGCGGAAAAATTCCTGCGCGAATTGCCCAAAGGTCTGGACACTTATCTGGGTGAAGGCGGCGCGCAATTGTCGGGCGGCCAGCAACAGCGCGTGGCTATTGCTCGCGCCTTGCTGAGGGATGCGCCGATCCTGCTGCTGGATGAAGCAACCAGCGCGTTGGATGCCGAAAGCGAACAATTGGTGCAGCAAGCGCTCGACGTTTTGATGAAGGAGCGGACCACTCTGGTTATTGCCCACCGTCTTGCCACAGTGCGGGCGGCGGACCGGATCATCGTTTTGGACAATGGCGAGATTGCAGAGCAGGGCACGCACGTAGAATTGAGCGCGGCGGGCGGGCTTTATGCGCGGCTGGCGTCGCTGCAATTTGCGGCCAACGAAGCGGCCTAATTCGCAGGCGCCGCTCGGCGTGTTTAAGCGAAGTTTCGACCAAGCGCTGGTTCAGCGCGACCAGCGGCAACCTTGCGCCGCAGGACCGGCTAAGCCAACATCACGAGAGATTTCAAAACAACGGGGACACGCACATGATCCGCACCACAAAACTCCTGCTCGCCGGGACTGCCGCGCTTGCACTTTCCAGCGCCGCGATTGCAGGCGATGGCCATGGAACCGAACACGCCACCGACCACGGCATTCCGGGCGAGAATATCGAGCTGCTCGAAGCGCATGATGACCTTGAGGCGGAGCTGGAAACTGGCACGCCGACAATGGATTTTGGCACGTGGGGCGTGGGCACCAGCCTGATCGATAGCGATGTAAATCCGGGCGATGATTTCAACGCCTATGTGAATGGCAAGTGGATTGCCGCGAACGAAATTCCGGCGGATCGCCAACGTTTCGGCGCATTCGACATGCTACGCGAGGGCGCGACGCAGGACGTTCGGTCGCTGGTGGAAACATTGGTCGCCTCCGATCCCGCGCCGGGAACACAGGCGCGCCGGATCGTCGATGCTTACAACGCCTATCTTGATGTTGATGCGATTGACGCAAGCGGCCTTGCGCCAGCTCAGCCTTATCTCGCAGAGATTTACGGCGCGGCTGATTTAGAAGCACTGGCCCGATTGTTCGGCACACCCGGTTACCCTTCGCTTGTCAGCGCAGGCGTCACCATCGATGCCCGCAACCCAACCCAATATGCGGTCGGCATCGGGTTTGACGGAATGGGCCTACCTGACCGCGATTATTACCTCGTCGATTCAGAGAGCAATCTGGAAATTCGCGCGGCCTATTTGGAATATCTCGCCACCATCCTCGGTGCAGCGGGTTACAGCGACCCCGCGGGCGCAGCGGCGGCAGTATATGGGTTTGAGCGGCAAGTTGCTGAGTTGGAATGGGCGCGGCAGATTTTCCGCATTCCAACGCTGACTTACAATGAGCTGACCCCAGACGAATTGAACGCGATTGCGGGCGATTTCCCGATTGCGGCTGTCCTTGAATCGGCGCAGCTTAGCGGACAACCGCGCTTCCTTGCCGGTCAATTGCCGCCGACACCGGAAGAAATCGAAGAAGCGGGACTGTCTCAGGAACAGATCGACATGATCGGCGGCGGTTTGCCGGCGATGATGGAATTGCTGACAGAAACGCCGCTGGCCACGATCAAAGCGTATATGGCGACCCGTTTCCTTTCCGGGAATGCGGCGGTTCTCTCCAGAGATCTGGATGAAGCCAATTTCGAGTTTTACGGCAAGACGATCAGTGGCCGCGAAGAACAGCAGGAACGCTGGAAACGCGCGATTGGCGCGGTTGAGGGTTCGATCGGCGAACAGCTCGGCGCGCTATATGTGGAACAATATTTCCCGCCTGAAAGCAAAGCGCAGATGGATGAGCTGGTCGCGAATCTGACCCGGTCCATGAACCAAGCGCTGGATAACAACGAATGGATGACGCCCGAAACCATTGCAGAAGCACGCGCGAAGCTGAACGGTTTTGTCCCGATGATTGGCTATCCGAGCGAGTTCAAAACCTATGATGGTCTTGATATCTCCGCTGATGATCCGCTGGGTAATCGGATGGCGACGGTTCGCTGGGACGATGAAGATTCGCGTTCGCGCCTCGGCACGGATGTTGATCCGAGCGAGTGGGGAATGTTCCCGCAAACGGTGAACGCCTATTATTCGCCGCTCACCAATCGCATCGTCTTTCCTGCGGCGATCCTCCAACCGCCATTCTTTAACGGCGATGCCGACCCGGCGGTTAATTACGGCGGTATTGGCGCGGTGATCGGGCATGAAATCGGGCACGGTTATGACGACCAAGGGTCGCAATTCGACGCGACCGGCACTCTGCGCAATTGGTGGCAGGACGGAGACCGCGAAGGCTTCGTTCAGTTCACCGATCAAATGGCAGGCTTCATCGAAGCATACTGCCCGGTTGAAAGCCCCGAAGGTCCGGTGTGCCTGCGCGGCGGACAATCGATGGGCGAAACGCTCGGCGATGTGGTCGGCCTGCAAATGGCATATCGCGCCTACCGCCTGTCATTGAACGGCGAAGAGGCCCCTGTGATTGATGGCCTGTCCGGCGATCAGCGCTTCTTCCTCGGCTTTGCGCAAATCTGGCGCGGGATGGAGCGTGAGGCGAGCCTGCGCAACCGCGTGATGACCGCGAACCACCCTCCTGGCGAATTCCGCCTGAACAATGCCGTGCGGCATTTGGATGCATGGTACGAAGCGTTCGGCGTTAGCGAGGGCGACGCGCTGTATCTGCCGCCAGAGGAACGCGTGCGCATCTGGTAAGGATGATTGAGGATTATTGACATGAGCCCCGCATCCGGCTTGGAGCGGGGCTTATGACTTTCCTCCAAATGCTCCTCATCGCGGTGGTCCAAGGGATTACCGAATTTCTACCGATATCTTCGTCGGGCCATCTCATCCTGATCTCTGTTTTCACAGGGTTCGAGGATCAAGGTCCGATGATCGATATTGCGGTGCATGTTGGCTCGCTGCTGGCGATCATTGTCTATTTCTTCAAAGACGTGATGGGCCTTGCGCGCGGCGGCTTTGCCAGCGTTGGGATCGGCGCAAACAACCCAGGCGCAAAGGCGGAACGTAAGCTGTTCTGGTGGATCGTGCTGGGCACGGTGCCCGCCGTTATCTTTGGATTTGCGATTAAGCTGGGGTTCCTCGATGCCTTCGTCCGAAGCCAATTTGGACTGGAGATCGGCACAGAGGGTTTGATGGATGCGCTGCGCATCACCGATCTGATTGCGGTTAATCTGATTTTCTATGGCATCCTGCTCGGCCTCGCGGACTATTTCGGCAAAGAGGATAAAACCTTTGAGCAAATGACATGGCGCGACGGTTTGCTCGTCGGCATGGCTCAGGCGCTGGCGCTGATCCCTGGGACCAGCCGTTCGGGCGTTACGATGACAGCGGCGCGCCTCTTGGGTTATGGCCGGTTCGAAGCGGCGCGTTTCTCATTCCTGCTTTCGATACCTGCCGTGGCGGGCGCGGGGGTGCTGATTATCCCAGACCTGTTGGAAGCCGATAGCGCGCTGTTGGTTGAGGCGCTCATTACCGGCGTCATGACCTTTATCGCGGCGTTTGCAACGATGGCGTTCTTGATGAATTTCCTGAAGCGGGCATCGATGTTGGTGTTTGTTTTATACCGGATCGCGATGGGCTGCGCGCTGCTCTATTTCTTCTAAATCCGCACCTTTGCAATTCTTCGCGGAACCATCATACCGCGTCGGTCATTGGTGCATTATATACACTGAAGAAGGTTTTCGAGTTTCATGGCATTGCTGCTGCTCATTGTAATCGGACTTAGCACGGGATGGTTTGCGTCGATCGTCGCGCGGACCGATGCGCCGCGCGACATTCTGAAACAGATGGGCGCGGGGTTGATCGCCAGCTTGGTCGCTGGGTTATTGCTCAATTCTGGAACGGTGATGGGCGGGCTTTCGCTGATCGCTCTTGGTGCAGCGATTGCGGCATCTATCGCGATTTTGGTGGCCTATCACGCCGTAACGCAGCCGAGCGGCGAAGGTTAGACCCTAAACCGCCTCTGCCCCACTGCCGCGGCCGCCGCGCAAGTGATATTCTTGGCTGCCCCGGTCCACGACATTATCGACATCGATGATTGCTGAATTCGCATAGGTGAAATTCGCCGCGAGGCTATTGTACAGCCGGTCAAAATCACGCTCCACCGTCTGGCGGAACAGGTCGTCGAAACTCTCAATCACGAAATAGGTCGGTTGCAGATCGCTAATGACGTAATCGGTGCGCATCACGCGGTCGACATTGAGCATGATCCGGTTCGGGCTTTTGGCCTCAACTGCAAAGCGCGCCTCTGTCGGGCCGGACAGGATACCAGCACCGTAGGCGCGGATTCCCTCGGCCTCTTCGATCAAGCCAAACTCAACCGTGTACCAATAAAGCGCGCCCAGCGCCTTGAGCCGGTTATACCGCATGGCTTTCCATCCGGCGCGGCCATATTCCTGCATATAATCGGCATAGACCGGATCGGTCAGCATCGGCACATGGCCAAAGACATCGTGAAACACGTCGGGTTCTTGGATGTAATCGAACGTTTCGCGTGTTCGGATGAAATTGCCCGCCGGGAAACGGCGATTGGCGAGATGCCAAAAGAACACCCGATCCGGGATCAACATCGGCACGGGCACAACGGTCCATCCGGTCAGCTTGTCCAGCTCCTCAGACAGTGCACCAAATTCAGGGATGCCGCCGCGCGATAGGTCAAGTTTGTCGAGCCCAGCAATAAAAGCGGTCGCCGCGCGTCCGGGTAACACGTCCATTTGCCGCGCAAAAAGGTCATTCCAAACCGCATGATCCTCGCTCGAATATTGCGTCTGCGCAGGCTCCAACCAATCTGCGCCCAGATGCGCGGGTTTGGTCAGCGGTGCAGTGAACACACCTTCATCCAGCTCGGGGAGCTTCGAATAATCGATCTCGGGATCAGCAAGTGTGGCCATAACCATATATTTGTGACTACCATCGCGGGGATACAAGGACAATTGAGAAGGAATGCGCAGTATGTCGAAGGGTGGGGCCTTGAAGGGCAAAGAATATCGCAAGCTGCTCGATCCGATGACCGAAGAGCTGGTCGGGATGGCACGCTGGGCACGGATGACGGGCGCGCGGATCGTCGTTATTTTCGAAGGGCGCGATACGGCGGGCAAGGGCGGCGCAATCCGTGCGGTGCGTGACAAGCTGAACCCGCGCCAATGCCGTACGGTGGCCCTATCCAAGCCGAGCGAGGATGAACTGACCCAGTGGTATTTTCAGCGTTACATCGCGCATTTGCCCCATGCAGGCGAGATCGTGCTGTTTGATCGCAGCTGGTATAACCGCGCCGGGGTAGAAAAGGTGATGGGTTATGCTGATGAGAATCAAGTTGAGCGGTTCCTTGAGCAGGTTCCAGTGTTTGAAAAACTGCTCGCTGATGACGGGATCATGGTGTTCAAATACTGGCTTACCACGGATCAGGAAAATCAGGAAGAGCGCCTGCGCGAACGGCTTGATGACCCGCTGAAACGTTGGAAATTGTCGCCGGTCGATCTGGCGGCGCGCGAACAATATGACGCCTATACGGATGCGCGAGAGGCGATGCTGAGGGCAACGCATTACGATCATGCGCCGTGGACTCTGGTGGATTTCAACGATCAAAAACGCGGGCGGCTGACGCTGATCCGGGATTTGCTCGACCGGTTGCCCGATACACATGTGGAGCCTGCGCCGATTGAGTTTCCCAAGATGGCCGATGACCTGAAGGCGGAAAGCTATTCGGTCATGGAGCCGATTGAGGATTTTCCCATCGGTTAGGCCGCAAGGTTAGAGCGTCACCGAAGCTTTCGTCACTTGCCGGCCATCCTTGGCGAAGGCGCCTAGCTCGTAGCCCTCCTCGCTCTCGCGCATGGCGAGGTGCAATTCCTCGCCCGCAATCGCCGGAGACATTCCGCGAAATTCAAAATGGCGCGCCCGGTTCTCGCCCAGCTGCGACGCTGCCAGTTGCAGCAAAAGGCTAGCAGTCAGCGGACCGTGCACAACCAGCCCGCGATAGCGTTCCACATTCGAGGCATAGGGTGCATCGTAATGGATCCTGTGGGTGTTGAAGGTCAGCGCCGAATATCGCATCAGCAGGCGCGGATCGGGCGTGAGTTTGCGCACTGCACTCCATTCGGATGTGCCGAATGTGCTCTGAGACGTGTCCGCAGATGGTGCAGCCGGGCTAAGCGGTGCGTCCGGCGCAGCGGCATCGCGGTAAACCAGCGTTTGCGTTTCCCGCACTGAAACTGTGCCGCCTGCGCTTGTCTCATGTTCGACATTGACGAAGGCGAGTTTTCCGCTGCTGCCGTCCTTCTCTTTGATGGAGGCAATGCGGCTGGTGCGTTCAATCGCCGCGCCGATAGCGATCGGCGCATGAAAGGTGATCGCGCTTGATGCCCACATGCGGCGCGGCATGGGGAATGGGGGCAGGAAACTGGCATCGCTGTCATCGCGGGCGGGATGTCCGTCTTCGCCCAACGCGGACGTTGGCGCTTTGGGTGTGCAGAGCGCAAAGTGAATGCCCTGCGGCATGATTGCGGGATCCGGGATAGGCAGATCAAACGTCGCGAGCCACCGTGCGGCCAGCGCTTCGTCTAGCCGGTCGCTCGCACGTTGTTCGCGCCCGATCCATGCCTCAAAGCTCACGTCGCCCGCTCAAACACCGCCGCTATCCCCTGTCCGCCGCCGATGCACATTGTCTCCAACCCATAGCGAACATCTCGCCGGTGCATTTCTGCGGCCATATCGGCCAAGATACGCCCGCCCGTCGCGCCGATGGGATGGCCGAGCGAGATGCCCGAGCCGTTTACGTTGAGAATATCGCGGCGGCTGTCATCACCGCTCCAACCCCAGCCTTTCAGCACGGCCAGCACTTGCGGGGCGAATGCCTCGTTCAGTTCGACCATGCCGATATCGTCCCACGAATATCCGCGCCGTTCAAACAAGCGCTCTACCGCTGGCACAGGGCCGATACCCATACGCGAAGGGTCGCAGCCCGCCGCTGCCCAGCCGCCAAACCACAGGCTTGGCTCCAGACCGAGTTCGTCGAGCTTGTCTTCGGCGACAACCAAACACGCCGCCGCCGCGTCGTTTTGCTGGCTGGCATTGCCTGCGGTCACAATCGCATCGGGGTCGCGTTTCAAGTCGAGCGCGCGCAATTTCGCAAGGCTATCCGCCGACGCATCGGCGCGGAAACCTTCGTCGCGAGCAAATGTGATCGGATCACCCCGGCGCTGGGGCACATCAACCGGCACCAATTGCGCGTCAAATTTGCCCGCATCCCACGCCGCCGCCGCATTCTGGTGGCTGCGCACTGCGAACGCATCGGCATCCTCGCGGCTGATATCGTAATCCTTGGCAAGGTTCTCTGCTGTCTCGATCATGCCGGTGATCACACCGAAACGCTCAATCGGCTGGCTCATCAACCGTCCGCGTGACAACCGGTCATGCATGGTGATGTCGCCCATCCGCGCGCCGCCGCGCCCTTGCAAAGTATAATGTTCGACATTGGACATGCTTTCGCACCCGCCCGCGACGACCACATCTGCCATGCCGGTTTCGACCATCATCGCCGCATTGGCGACCGCCTGAAGCCCTGATCCGCAGCGCCTATCCAGCTGATAACCGGGCACCTCCAACGGCAACCCCGCCGCGAGCCAAGACCAGTGCCCGATGGCCGGAGCCTCTGCATTGCCATATCCTTGCGAGAACACGACATCGTCGACGCGTTCTGGGTTGATCCCGCTGCGTTCGACCAGCGCTTTTAGGATGATCGCGCCAAGCTCGCCCGCGTTCAGGCTGGATAACCCGCCGAGGAATTTGCCTACGGGTGTGCGCAGAGGCGATACGATAGCTGCTCTTCTAGTCATCAGCGGTCCTTTTCAGTGCGGGCCTTATCAGAAAGGGCGACGGTCCCGGCATCCACCAATTTGCCAATGGCGCCGCTGGAAAGGCCCAGTCGCTCGGCCAGAATTTCTTCCGAATGCTGACCGAGATAGGGCGCAGGCGCAGGCGCACCGGCATCTTGATCCGGCAAATTCGCGAAAGACCGCGTGGCGGGATATTCAAAGCCCGATGGATTGGCGGGTGAGGGACCGAATAACGGATTGTCTGTGACCAGCTCAGGGTCGCTCGCCGCCTCATGCGCGGTGCGGTATTTTTCGAAGGTGCAACCATTCGCCGCCATGCGCGCGGATAGCCCCTTGTAATCAAGGCTGCTGGCGACGGATTGGAATATGTCAAACAAAGCATGGCGGTGCTTAAAGCGGGGGTCGTCGCCATCCGAGAATTTGACACCGACCGCGGCCTCCAACTTGCCAATGGGCGCGGTGACGCCAAACGCCTCGACCAACCCGTTCCATTGTTTCGCCGTGAGCGCTGCGACCATGAACCGCGTGCCGTCCTTGCTGCGGAAATCGCGTCCGAATGCGCCCCAGATCGCATTGCCAAGGCGCGGACGGTCGCCGCCGCGATAGAGCATTTCGGCAAACATTCCCGAATTCGCCGCCGTGCCAATCGCAACATCACCCAATGGCACGCGCACTTCGCTGCCCGCCCCCGACGCATCGCGGTGGCGCAACGCGGCAAGCATCGCAAAGGCGCAATAAGCGCCGGTGATGAAATCCCATGCGGGTAGGACTTGGTTGATCGGCGGGGCGGTATCAATTTCCCATTCTTCCGGCCCCGTCATCAGCGGATAACCGCTGGCGGCGTTAACGGTGAAATCCATCGCCTGACGCCCATCGTGCCAGCCCATGATGCGCACCGATGTCATATCGGGTGCGCCGTCTGTCTGGGCCGCTTTCATCGCCGCGTGCGACAGAAAGCTCTTTTCGGGCAAGTTGGTGATGCACTGTCCGGTCTTGGCTGCCAATTCGACACACAATTCGCGCCCTTCGCCGCTGCGCAAATCCAACGCGACCGATTTCTTGGCGCGGTTGAGGTTTTCCCAAGACAGCGAGCGCCCCTCTTTGGTCAGCATATAGCGGTCATAATCCAGCCCGCCTGTCTTATGATCGACACGGATGACTTCGGCGCCCATTTGCGCGCAATAGAGGCCCGCTGTCGGGGATGCGACAAAGCTGGAGACCTCTATGATCGAGAGGTCGTTGAGAAGATTATACATAAGGTTCCTTGTTGCGTGCGGGCCGGACAACCGTCTGGCCCTTGTGCCAAGCCGCCCTCTCCCCCTCCCTTCTGCCCTCTAGGATAGAATTCCGGGTGGAAGGGAGGGGGAGAGGGCGGTTTAACACCCTAGACTAAGACGCATTCTCCCATTCGCGCAGCATGTGTTTGGCGATCTGGAGCTGTAGGATCTGGGTCGTCCCTTCGTAAATTCGGTAAATGCGTGCATCGCGGTAGAACCGTTCTGCGTCATATTCGGCAAGGTAACCCGCGCCGCCATATACCTGCACCACGCGGTCCACCACGCGGCCACACATTTCGGAGGCGAAAACTTTGAATGCGGCGGCTTTGACGAGGATATTCTCGCCCCGGTCGGCGCGTTCTGTCACGTCTTTCATCATCGCCTCGGCGGCGTAAATTTCGATCTCGCTATCGGCTAGCATCGCCTGAATTAGCTGAAAATTGGCAATCGGTTCGCCAAACGCTTTGCGCTCATTGGCGTATTGGATCGCGGAATTCAGCGCCCGCCGGGCGTATCCGGTTGCCGCCGCGCCGACAGAAATGCGGCCATTATCGAGGCTCTGCATCGCAAAACGGAAACCCTTGCCGGTTTCCCCGCCCAGCAAAGCGTCGCCCGGCACTTTCACATTGTCGAGCATAATGTCGGAGATATGCGAGCCGGATTGCCCCATTTTTTTGTCCGGCGATCCGGTCGACATGCCCGGAGTGTCCATCGGCACCAGAAACGCGCTGACATGCGCATTTTTGGGCAAGGCGTCCTTTTCCGTGCGCGCCATGATCAGAGCGACATCGGCGTGAGGCGCATTGGTGATGTAGCGTTTTGTCCCGTTGAGAACCCAGCCATTGCCATCGGGGTCGGGCGTGGCGGTGGTTGCCATTGCGGCGCTGTCGCTGCCTGAACCGGGTTCGGTCAGGCCGAAACACGCGATTTTTCCTTCGGCCAACTTGGGATACCATTCGGCGCGCTGTGCCTCTGTCGCGCCGTTTTTGAGCGCACTGGCAAACATCCCGACATTGATTGAGAAGATCGAACGATATGCCGGCGCGGCGTTGCTCATCATGTTCACGACGCGCGCATATTGCGTCATATTCAATCCTGCGCCGCCATATTCCTCCGGCACCGACAATCCGAACAGACCCATATCGCGCATTTCATCAATGATGACTGGCGGAATGGCGTCGTTCTCGATCATTTCGCTTTCTGCTGGGATCAGGCGCTCTTTGACATAGCGTTCCAATTGCTCGGCGAATTGTTCGAATGTCTCGGCATCCATGCCTTGGCCGGTCCCGGTACTCATTCGGCATCACTTTCTGCTGTGTTTATGGCTGCTGTGTCTTCGGTTGGGGCGGCTTCGGCGGGGGTGTCACCGCTTTGTTCGGTGGGCAGCGGCCCATCAATAGGCGGCAATGTGCCTTCGGGCAGGCGCCGCTCATCCAGCATCTCCGCCGCTTCTTCGAGCGCCGCTGCTTCGCCTTCGCTCACCGCTCCCGGCGCGCTGCCGGTTGACGGGTTGCAGGCCGCCAGCGCCAAAATCGCCGCTGACAATCCTGCTGCCGTAACCCATTTATCCGCCATTCTTACTCTTCCGAGATGGCGTCGATCGCTGCGGCGGCCTCTGCGGCCATCGCGGCTTCAGCAGCCTCAGCAGCAGCAATTGCCTCATCGGCGACGGCGGCTGCATCATCGGCGACCGCTTCTGTCGTGATTGGATCGGGCGCATTGGCCGCAGGATCAACCGGCGGACCAAGGGCCTCTTCATCCACCACAGGTTCCTCAGCAATCGGCTCAAGCGCTTCATCAGCGGGCATTTCAACCGTTTCAGGCATGGCCTCGGTCGACGCGTCATTGCTGTTCCCGCAGGCGGCAACAGCCAAAGCGGCGGTGCCAATCACGGCGAATTGTGCGAATTTCTTCATGGGGTTTCTCCTCATTATCCCTCGAACAGGGTGTCCCGTAAATTCCTGTGAATGTGTAGCGGGATGGGCCGGGTTAAGCCAAGCGCCAATTGATGCACCGGAACGGCACAGTATCGCTGAAGCCGCAGTATAAAAGGCCAAAACGCTGTAAAACCGTGGTCATGGTACAAAACCCCGCAAAAGCTCGCTCGACCGCCAACAATTCTGGCGCGATGGAATTCGCGAACCGTATCGCCAACTCGCTCGATTGGGTGTTTCTCGCTTTGATCCTCGGTCTAGGATTGCTGATCATCCCGGCATCCTCTGCATCGGCGCAAAATAGCGGGCCGTTCACAATCGCGGAAACGGGGCGCAGTTTTGGCTCGCTGCAAGGGGCGGTCAATGCGATCGGTGATCAACGCGGCACGATCAACATAGCGCCCGGCACATACCGCCAATGCGCGGTGCAGTCGGCGGGCGTGGTCATCTATGCCGCCGAAGAATTTGGCACCGTGACTTTCGAGCGCACCGCCTGCGAAGGCAAAGCGGCCTTGGTCCTGCGCGGATTAGGCGCGGAAGTGCGCGGGATTACCTTTTCGAACATCACCGTGAGTGACGGCAATGGCGCAGGCATCCGGCTTGAAAGAGGCGCGCTGAATGTGGCGTATTCCCGGTTCCTCAACAGCCAGCAGGGCATTTTGACCGGCGATGATCCGGCCGGGCGCATTTATATCATGCGTTCTACCTTTAGCGGGCTTGGCACTTGCGAGAACTCGGCGGGCTGTGCGCATTCGATTTATATTGGCAATTACGGCGAATTGACCGTGCGCGAAAGCCGTTTTGAACGCGGGCGCGGGGGGCATTATGTGAAAGCACGCAGCGCAACTGTGATGATTGAGGATAACAGTTTCGACGATGCAGCAGGCAGCGCGACGAATTACATGATCGATCTGCCCGCAGGCAGCCGCGGGGCAATCGCGAACAATTGGTTCATTCAAGGTCGGGACAAAGAGAATTACTCGGCATTCATCGCCTTGGGTGCGGAAACGGTGCTGCATTCATCCGACGGATTGGCGGTTACGGGGAACGAAGCGCGGTTTGTGCCAGGGCTTCAGCGTTCCAGCGTGTTTCTGGCCGATTGGACGGGTTCGCGGGTCGATATGTCGGGCAACACGCTTGCCAGCGGCCTGACGGATTATGAGCGGCGCTAAACCTTAGCGCGCAGGGTTTTTCAAAGGTCGGGATCGTAACGCAAGTCGACTTCGAAACCGAGTTCTTCGCCAAGCACGCCGGCCCGCGCGGTCATCTGTTCCATTTGCGCGTCAGTGGCGCTTTCGGCCATCAGCTCTAGGTTCATCGCGCCTTCTTCATTGCCTAAAACGGCGGCCAGCATGAACCATGCGCCTGCTTCGGTGCTATCTTGGGGTACACCCTGCCCCAATGCGAACAGCACGCCCACGCCTTTCATCCCTTGCGTGTTACCTGCCTGCGCAGCGCGCATGTAATTGGCCAGTGACCCTTCGAAATCCTGCGCGGTGCCGCGCCCGGTTGCTTGCATCACGGCCATGCTCACCATCGCATTGGTGAAACCCTCCTCTGCCGCTTGCTCAAACAAAGCGACTGCGGATTCCAACGTGCCAGAGGTCCGCCCCTCATCGATTAAAACTCCGACCCGCCAGCGGGCATAATTGTGGCCCGCGCCAATGGCGATCCGGTAATGGTGGACGGCTTGATCGAGATTGGCATCCACCCCCCGGCCTTGATCGAAAAACCACCCCAGCCATTCATGCGCTTTTGCGTCGCCGGCTAAGGCTGCTTCTTTGGCGAGGGTGAATGCTTCGCGCTCTTGCCCCTTATCGACCAGTGTTTGGATGGCGGCATCGGCGCTTGATTCTGACGGCTGAGACATGTTGCCGAGGCTGAAAATCAGCGCGAGGGCCAGGACAAAATATCGCATGTGAGGCTGTCCTCTTCTATTCAGAAAAACCCGGCGCAAACGATACCGCGCCGCTGGGTAATTTGCCGTCCAGCAAAAGCGCCTGAAAAAACTCAGGCGGCGGTCCAGCATAGGTGAGCTGAGGGTAATGTTTAAAACCAAAGCGCGGGTAATAAATATTGCTGCCCAACAGGGCGATACCCTGCGCCCCGAGCGCCCGCATATCGGCAATTGCTCGTTTGATGATTGCGCCGCCGATGCCGCGGTGATGCAGTTCCGGCCATACCGAAACCGGGCCGAGGCCGAACCAACCCTGCGCTCCGTCAGTGATAGTGAGCGGCGAAATCGCGATATGACCAACGATCCGCTGCGCGTCTTCGGCCACCAATGATAGAGTGAGATCACCGTCCGCGCGAAGACGATTCACCAAATGTTGTTCATCGCCGTCGCTGAACGGCATTTCGGCAAAGGCGGCCTTTGTCAGCGCGAAGATGGTGTCTTCATCGCCCGCTGCCTCTGGCCGGATTGTGATCGGGATTTCTGTCCCGCTCATTTTAGCAAATGCCCTGATCTGTCACGTTTGGTGGCGAGATAATGGGCATTGTGGGGGTTATCGGGCAATTGATGCTGCACCCGTTCACTCACGGTGATCCCGGCATTGGTAAGCGCATCAACCTTTGCAGGATTGTTGGTCATCAACCGGACTGTCCGCGCGCCCAGCAATTCCAGCATCCGCGCCGCCACAGGGAAATCGCGCGCTTCATCAGGCAGGCCGAGCCGCTGGTTCGCGTCCACAGTGTCAAAGCCCTGATCTTGCAACCGGTACGCGCGCAATTTGTTGATCAGCCCAATCCCGCGCCCCTCTTGCCGCAGATAAAGCAGCGCGCCCCATCCGCCGGCTTCGCTGGCGTGATCGGCCATCGCCTTCAGCGCGGCGTCCAATTGCGGGCCGCAATCGCATTTCAAGCTGCCCAGAATATCGCCGGTCAGGCATTCAGAATGCACCCGAACCAAGGGCTCGCTGTCGCCGCATTGATCACCGATAATGAGCGCGACATGTTCGCGCGTGTCGGCGGTGGAGCGGAATGCAATGATTTCTGCGTCCGCGCTGGCCGTCACGGGCAAACGGGCGCGGGTTACGATTTGTAAGGCACCGGCGTTTGAATAATGCGCGAGATCCGATGCGGCGATTCTATGCGGCTCACCCGCATAGAGCGGGTCCACCAAGAAGGCTGGCAAAATGCCTGCAATCCGCGCGAACTCCATGGCTGCGAGAGCTGTTTCTTCCCAACCAATCGCTTCGGAGCGGAACGGCCCTTTCAACGGATTGTTCAAATCCAGCGCCGGGTCCGCAATCGGAACAGCAGCGCGCATATCGAACGGTTCGCCGCCCCGGATCAGCACCGGGGCATGGGGAACAGCGGCATCGCGTTGATTCGCCAGCTTTAGCGTCGCCGCACGCGCCGCTGAGATCAGCATTTTTGGCGCGCTCGCGCCGCTCGCAATCGCAGTTTCGACCGGAAGTAAGACCGGCCCGTCGTCAAACGCCAAAGGCCAGCCATGACGCAGCGCATCCACCGCCTGCGCAGCGCGGCGTGATGGGGAAAGGCCGGGCGAGATTTCGCTCAAATATCGAACTCAGTGATCAGCGGGATATGATCGGAAGGCTTCTCCCAGCTGCGGGCATCTTCGAGCAGGCTGTGACCTGTGGATTTCGCCGCCAACTGCGCGCTCGCCCACATGTGATCGAGCCGCCGCCCGCGATCATTTTTGCGCCAATCAGGCGACCGATACGACCACCAGCTAAAATACCGCTCAGGATCAGCGATATGTTTGCGGCCCAGATCAACCCAGCCATGCGCATCTTTGAAACGCTGCAATGTCTCCACCTCTAACGGCGTGTGGCTGACGACTTTCAACAGCTGCTTGTGGCTCCAAACGTCGCTTTCCAGCGGCGCGATGTTGAAGTCGCCCACGATCAGAGAAGGCTTATCGAGCGAACCTGCCCACCCAATCATCCGTTCGAGAAAGTCGAGTTTCTGACCGAATTTCGCATTCACTTCGCGGTCGGGTGCATCGCCGCCAGCGGGCACATAGACATTGTCGACAAACATATCCTTGCCCACCACTTCGACGCCGACATGGCGCGCTTCGCCATTGGCCTGCCAATCGTGGCGGGTAACCTCGCGGATCGGCACCCGGCTGACGGTGGCGACGCCGTGATAGCCTTTTTGCCCGTGCACCGCCTGATGCTCATACCCCAGCGCGGCGAAAGCCTCGGCGGGGAACTTGCTCTCCTCACACTTGATTTCCTGCAAGCATAAGATGTCCGGCGCGTGCTCGGTCAGATATTTTTCGACAATCGGCATGCGCAAGCGAACCGAATTGATGTTCCAGGTGGCTACAGTGATCATGCGCGCTGATTTAGAGCGGCTCGGTCAGATTTTCCACCTTTCACTTTCGTGTCATGATGGTCCGCCACAGCAGAAGGGGATAGCGAGCCAATCAGATCATTCCGGAGAGACGCCATGATTACGAAGCGTATTACCGCCGCCCTTTGTGCAACCGCCGCCTTATCGCTTGGCGCGTGCACGTCCACGGTCAATTATTACGGCGATAAGCAGGCGCTTGAACCGGCCTCTGCGGACGCTTCTGCCGAAGCGCCGCGCGCCAAAAACGTCATCCTGTTTATCGGGGATGGGATGGGCATCTCCACGATCACCGCCGCGCGCATTTATGCAGGTCAGAAATTGGGTCAGACCGGCGAGGAATATGTCCTGCCGTTTGAAAATTTTGAAAATGTTGCGTTGGTCAAAACCTACAATATCAACGCGCAAGTGCCCGACAGCGCCGGAACCGCGACCGCGATGCATTCGGGGGTCAAAACCAATATGGGTTTTCTGGGTGTCGGCCCAGAAGGCGCGCGCGGATCATGCGCCGACACATTGGCCTATCCGCTGCCATTGCTGGGCGAGGAGGTGAAGGAGCGCGGGCTTGCTTTGGGTATCGTTTCCACCGCGCGCATCACCCATGCGACCCCGGCCAGCGTCTATGCCCGCGCGACTGAACGCAATTGGGAGGCGTATATCGGGACCGGCGACGATCAAGACGCTGAGGGTTGCCGGGACATCGCGGCGCAATTGGTCGAAACCGAATTCGATGTCGCGCTTGGCGGCGGAATGCGGTCTTTCTTGGGCGCAGACCTGGGCGGGCATCGGCGTGACGAGGGCACCGACCTCTCGGCCCTTTGGGCTGAGCGTACCGGCGGCACATTTGTGACCAATTCTGCGCAGTTAGAAGCCGCTCCGATGGATGCGCCAGTGTTCGGCCTCTTTTCAAGCAGCCACATGACCTACATGGCTCAGCGTGAGGAGGCCTCGTCCGAGCCAACGCTGACCGATATGACGGCCCAAGCAATGGCGCGGCTTTCGGCCGATCCCGATGGCTTTTATTTGATGGTCGAATCGGGGCGGATCGATCACGCGCACCATATGGGCCAAGCGGGCCTCGCACTTGAAGAGACGGCCGAGTTTGCCCGCGCCATCCAATATGCGATCGACAACACTGACCCCGAAGAGACGCTGATCCTCGTCACGGCCGATCACAGCCATGTTTTTACCATTGCGGGCTATCCGCGCCGCGGGAATGACATTCTTGGGCTGGTTGTGCCGCCAACAAGCGACGGCGAAGTGGCGGAAGCGACCAGAGCGGCTGATGGCAGGCCCTACACAACTTTGGGCTATGCCAATGGCCCCGGCGCGATTGCGAACCAAGCGGAACGCCCGGTGCCGGAAACCGGCATTGAAGCCCTGCAACAGGCGGCGATCCCGACCGGCGGAGAGACCCATGCTGGCGAAGACGTCGCGCTGTATGCACGCGGGCCAGGCGCAGAGGGCGCGCGCGGGGTAATCGAGCAGAATGTGATCTACGACATTATTCGGGGGGCGTTCGGCTGGGAATGAGCGGCCACGTGCTTCGCAAGGCCGCAAGGCCCGAGCGCGCGATTTAACCCGCCCGCAATTTAACCAAGGCAATAAAAAACCCCTGTGCCGGGGGCGGTGGCACAGGGGTTTCCTTATTAGCGTTCGTCACGCTTTTTGCAGGGCGGACTTTTCGAAGCCGGGGCAACAGGGGGGAAACCCTCGGCTCCATCTGCCTTGCCTGATAAGGATTAGGCGCTTTCGGCTTTCACTTATATGAACGCGGCCCTAGTTTTGTCGCGTTCTTACAACTTTTCGAGGTCAGACCGTTCAACGCGGTCGACGAGACGAGCGGCGCGGATCACGGAATTGAAAGGTGCTTTCTGGAACGGCGATCCCGTAGCGATGATTCGATAGCCGCACCGTCGTCCGGTGATTCTGTGCATCGAGCGCCACCCAATGGGTGAGCTGCAATCCGCCCGGCGCATTGGGGTTGCGCACGAAGATAAGATTGATCTCGCCAAATTCGGGTTTGCTCGGGTCGCTGACGAAAATGCTCAGCACTTCTGGGCTGCCGGTTGGCACCAGCGTCCCAAATTGGCGGACATCGCGGTCGGGATCGAGCAGCGCACCCAGCGGTGAATTGCGAATCGGCCAACGCTCAACCTGATTGACCTCGTAATCGATCATATAGAGCGATCGGCCATTCGAAACGACGAGCAGGTCGGCATCTCTGCCGTAATCAAACCGGATTTTCCCGGGACGTTTCAACGTCATGGTCCCCCGCGCGGCGTTGCCTGCGCGGTCGGTCTGCGTGAAATCGGCCCGCATTGTGGAAATCGCGCGCAATGCCGACACCGCGCGGTCCAGATCAGCGGAAGTGGTTTGCGCGGAGGCCGCAGAGGTGAGGTCGGCCGCCGGCCCACCAAGAGGTAGGCCGAAACCAAGCGCGATGGCTCCGGCAGCGGTGAACGCTATGCCTGTGCGGCGAATATGTTTGATCGTGTTCATCATGTCCGATTACCGGCCATGCGTTGAACTGTCGATGAATTAAGCTGCGCGAATGACCGCGTGCCCAATGCGCCCCGATCTTACTTGATCTTGGCTTCTTTGAATTCAACGTGCTTACGAACGACCGGATCATATTTGCGGAACACCATTTTTTCGGTGGTGTTGCGCGGGTTCTTTTTGGTCGTGTAGTAAAAGCCCGTGCCCTCGGTCGAGACGAGCTTGATCTTGACGGTTGCGGGCTTCGCCATGGCGGTTTCCTAAGATCGGCTGAGGTCGATGCGAATCGCTCGCGGACCTGAAAATATAAAGGGCGGCGCGAATTGCACCGCCGTGAAGAGCGCGCCCATTTCCCGATTCACGGGGAAAAGTCAAGCATTCGTGCCCCTAAAAACTCACCAATCGGACCGGCTGACCTTGCCGCGTTTGGACTTTACATCGCCGCGCGCCTTTTTTGCCTTCAATCGCTGGGTCTTACCGATGCGATTTATTCGGGTTTTTGCGCGCCTTTTGGGTTGCCGATGCGCGGCCTCCAACATGTCGTCCAGCTTTGCTCGCGCGGCGGTGCGATTCGCTTCTTGATTGCGGTGTTGGCGCGCGGTGATCAGCAGGTCGCCAGCCGTGGTCAGCTTGGACCCAGCCAAATCACGCAACCGCGCAAAAACCGGCGGCGATAATCGCAGCGCGTAGATATTGACCCGCAGCTGGACCTCGGTCGCCACTTTATTGGCGTTTTGCCCGCCAGGGCCGGAGCCTGCGAGAAAACTTTCTTCGGCCAGTGCATGGGCCCTGCCGATAATGTCTTCTAGCTGGTTATTGTCCATTACCAGTCTCAGGGGCGCCATTATCGGAAGAGGCCGGTGCCTCTGGGCGTTCTTCCGAAGGCGGCGATGGTGTGGGCGCAGGAGGAGGAGCGGGCGGCTCAGGAGCCGTCAGCCCGGCGCGCACGAAATCTTCTGGAAAGGGTGCGAAGGCGGCAATCGTTTCCTTGCCGGCGCGCATCACCGTGATCGATTCGGCGTGCAGCATCGTGCGCGGTGCGCCTTTGTTCTGTCCGCGAACTGGTCCGTAAACTGGGTCGCCTAGCAAGGCCGTGCCCAGACCTTGCAAAGCGTGAACCCGCAATTGATGCGTGCGCCCGGTGGTTGGGCGGAACCGGATCAAAGAACGCCTTTTGTCGCCCTCTCCAACGGTCTGCAAAAGCTCCCAATGCGAAACGGCAGGTTTGCCCTTTTTCGCCGCGATCATCCGCCAACCTTTTTCCGCTGAACTGATTTTCGACAGCGACAATTCGATCGTGCCCGATTTCTCCGCCGGTTCAAAATCGATGATCGCCAGATAGGTCTTGCCAACGAGCCGGTCCTCAAAAGCCTTGTTGAATCGCTTCAAAGCTTTCGGATTGCGCGCCATCAGCAAGCATCCGCTGGTGTCGGTATCAAGCCGGTGGACCGCGACCGGTGGGCGCTGAAAACCCATTTTCAGCTGCTCAATATGGTCGAACAGAGCCGGGCCGCCGCGTTTTGGGCGGTCGACCGGCAGGCCAGCAGGTTTATTGATGACGAGCGCTTCGCCGTCTTCGAAGAGGATAGGAATTTGGATTGTCGTTACTCCGGGCCGCTCAGGGTAGAGCGTGGTTTGATTGGCCCATCACTTAGACGAGTAAGCGCGCCGCGAACAGTCCGCGCACAGCATTGCCAAGTTGGAAGCCATCCGCGAGGTCGTCGAGCGTCAATTCCGCTTCGCGCGCTTGGCCTTTTTCGATCAAATATTCGCGCAAGATGCCAGGCAACAATCCGAGCGACGCGGGAGGTGTCAGCAAGACGCCATCACGCTCCACAAAAATGTTCGTGAAACTGCCTTCGGTCACGTGCCCATCATCGCGGACCAGCACGGCTTCGGCCGCGCCCATCCCTTTGGCGGCAGAAAGCGCATCCTCGTAGAACCCTCTGTCGGAAGTCTTATGCGACAGCCGCCAATCCGACGGATCGACCGGACAAGGAAGCGCAATGACGCCGATAGGGCCGTCCATCGGCGGCGGCATCGGGCCTGCCTCCAGCGCGGTCGCGCCGCTGCGCGCAGCAAGCAGGCGGAATTTCGCCGGTTCCTCAAGCTCGAAACACAGCGCCTGAATCCGGTTGCGCGCGGCATGGCGATCAAATTCAAAGCCGAGTATCGCGGCGCTGTTTTTCATACGCGTGAGATGCAATTCCAACATGCCGATGCCGGTTTCTGGATCGAAAGCCATCGTTTCAATCAGGTCGAAAGCCGATGCTGTATGGTCCGGCGAAGAAGCCCGCGCAAAGCCTGCTTTGACCTCGCATTCGCGCCGTTCCTCCATCGCATCGCTATCCGCGACAATCGCCGAGCCGACGCCTAGAACCGCGCTGCCCTGGCCATTCTCTATCGGGGTCAGGCGCAAGGTGCGGATCGCGACATTGAACGCGGCATCGCCGCTTGAACTAATGCGGCCAATGGCCCCGCAATACGGCCCGCGCGCATCGCGCTCGGCCTCGTGTATCAGCTCCATTGCGCGGATTTTTGGTGCGCCGGTGATGGAGCCGCATGGGAAGATCGCGCGGACCAAATCCATCGCGTCTTTGCCGGCTGAGAGCTGCGCGCGGACGCTCGACACCATTTGGTGGACCGTCGGATAGCTTTCGACCGAAAACGGAGCGTCGACCCGAACACTGCCGGGAACCGCGACACGCGACAGGTCATTGCGCATCAGATCGACGATCATCAGGTTTTCGGCTTTGTCTTTGACCGACGTCGCCAGTTCCTCTGCCAAGGCGGCGTCGGCGGCGGGATCCTCGCTGCGTGGGCGAGTGCCCTTCATCGGTTTGACTTTGGCCTCTCCCTCACTGAGCGCGGCGAACAATTCTGGCGAAAAGCTGAGAAGCCAATGCGTCCCATCGAATACAATCCCGCCATAACCCGCGCTCGCGGCTGATCTCAGCGCGGAATAAAGCGCGATTTCCTCTCCGCGATAGGAGCCTGTGAGCGGATAGGTTAGGTTCGCCTGATAAATATCGCCCGCGCTGATAGCTTCGCGCAAAGTTTCAAACGCCGCCGCGTATCCGCCGGGTGAAAGCTGCGGCTCAAGCGGGCCGATGCTGGCGTTTCCATCTGAGCGAGCGGCGAGCCAAGCCGGAACATCCGCCGCTGCAATTCGTGTCGGCGCGTCAAACAGCCCAAGCCACACTAGCGGGCCGTTTGCGCCGCTGCGGGCATCGGCCAGGGGAGCCAATTTCGGCTCCAGCGCAAGGCCCGCTTCATAGGCGATATATCCCGCGAGCTCTCCGCCGGAGCGGCGCGCTTTGTCTGCCGCCTCCAGAACGCTGGCGACGTCGCTTGCGCGGTGCGCCACAAACACTTCGCGCGGGGCCTCATAAAACAGCGCATCCGCCGCGCCGCCATCTGCTGGGCGCGCGTCATCAAGCAATACAAAAGTCTGTGTCGGTGCGGCCTGACCCATTATTTCGCTTTACGGAATTGACGGACCAAGTCGAGAAAAATGGCGAGAAATTGCCCCGCGCTTGACCGCCGCGCCTTCGCTCTGCAAACCCCGCGCAAATCAAGATCAACCAGATTGGGCACAGATGAGCGATATTTTCCTTGGGCTAGGCGGCAATGGCGAAAATCAAAGCCTCGCATTGAGCCGTGCGAACCGTCACGGCCTAATCGCGGGCGCAACCGGCACGGGCAAGACCGTGACGTTGCAAGGATTGGCGGAGAGTTTTTCTGCCAATGGTGTCCCGGTGTTTGTCGCCGATGTGAAAGGCGATCTGTCTGGCATCGCGATGCCCGGTTCCCCGACGTTCAAACACGCCGATAAATTGGAAGGGCGCGCCGAAGAGCTCGGCATGGATGATTATGCCTATTCCGACAATCCGGTGATTTTTTGGGATCTGTTCGGCGAACAGGGCCATCCGATCCGCACCACGATTTCGGAAATGGGACCTTTGCTGCTGGCGCGGCTGCTCGACCTGAACGACACGCAAGAAGGCGTGCTGCAAATTGTGTTCAAACATGCGGATGAGAACGGCCTATTGCTGCTCGATTTCGGCGATCTGCAATCGATGCTGCAATGGGCGCATGAAAATTCAAAAGAATTGTCCGGCGTTTACGGCAATGTTTCGAAGCAATCGGTTGGCGCGATTCAGCGGCAATTGTTGTCGTTTGAGGCACAAGGCGCGGATCATTTCTTTGGTGAGCCAGCATTGGAAATCGACGATTTTCTCAAACTGGATGAAAATGGCCGCGGCTATGTGAATGTGCTGGCCGCGGACAAATTGATGCGCAGTCCAAAACTTTATGCGACTTTCCTGCTGTGGCTGCTGGCGGAATTGTTTGAGACTTTGCCGGAGGTTGGCGACCCGGAAAAACCCAGCCTCGTCTTCTTCTTTGACGAGGCGCATTTGTTGTTTGATGACGCGCCCAAAGCATTGCAGGACAAGATCGAACAGGTCGTGCGTCTAATCCGGTCCAAGGGCGTGGGCGTGTTCTTCGTCACGCAAAATCCGATCGACATTCCAGAGGAAGTCGCTGGCCAGCTAGGCAACCGGGTTCAGCATGCCTTGCGCGCCTTCACCAAACGCGATCAGCGCGCGATCAAGGCGGCGGCGGAAACATTCCGTATCAACAAGGATATGGACACAGAAGAAGTCATCACTGAACTGAAAGTCGGTGAAGCTTTGGTGTCGACATTGGACGAAGAGGGCGCGCCGACCGTGGTTCAGCGCACTTTGATCAAACCGCCGCGTTCGCGTCTAGGCCCGGTCAGCGCGAAAGAGCGCGCGATCATCCAATCGGTTAGCCCGTTTGACGGCAAATATGATGAGGCGATCGACCGCGAAAGCGCCGAAGAAGTGCTGCTCGCTAAATCGCAGGACGCCGCCGACACCGCCGAAGAGGTTGCCGACAAGGGCGAAGAAGAAGTCCGCAAACGCCCGCGCAAGACCAAATCAATGTGGGAAAAAGCCATCAGCCGAGGCACCAAAGTTGCCGCAGGCGGCATGGCGGGCGCAGCGGCAGCGGCGGTTTTGGGCAAAAAATCGCGTTCAAACCCGGTCGCCTCAGGCATCAAATCCGCCGCAGGCTCCATCGCAACCGATCTCGCCGGGCCAATTGCCGGGCGGTTTGTGCGCAACTTGATCGGCGGTTTGATGCGGTGAGTTAAGCCGCCACGCGCAGCTTGTAATTTTCGAACACGAGCCGGACAGGCATGTCGAAACCGATCAGAGCCTCGCCGCCGCATTCGCGCAGCATCGCCTCACACGCGGCGCGGTCTTCGCCACCGAGTGACGCCAGATAATCGAGCGAGCGTTGGAGCATCCAAAGACTGAACGGCAGGGCAAGCCGCTCGCCCTTCGCGCCTTCTATTTCGAACGGAGCCATGCCCAATGCGCGCGGCAGATCTTCCCCGGAATTGGCCGCCGCCCATTCGCCCAGCATCGGCGCGACATTGGCGAGGTAAGGGAGCTGTTCGCCCATCATCCGGGCCAGCACTGGCAGCAAAGTCTCTGGCACTTCATCATCCGCCAAGAACACGCCCGATAGCGGTTTTGGCGCGATCATGCGTTCGACCCATTTGGCCACTTGCGGGGCAAGGCGGCGCATGATCTCTCCGCTTGCCGGGTCGCGGTAATTATGCGCGTAAAGCGGCCCGATCAGGCCGAAATCGCCGATGCTTGGGCGGGTGCCGAGCAAGAAGGGGTGGACCGCGAAATGTGCATCCAGCTCTGCGAGTAACGCTTCATAGCTTTTCTCAATCCCCGGTATGGTCGCCTCGTTAATGCCCAGCATCGGGACGAAACCCTTGAACGCCGCGCCGCGCGCTTTGCCTGCCTCATGTTGCTCCGCCTCGGTCCCGCCGGGAAGAGCGACTTTGCCGAATTCTCCGTAAACCCATTCCTCGTTGTAATTCCAACGGTAATGCATCGCCGGGATGACCAGCCATTCGTCGCCAAATGTTTCGAGAAGCAGCGCCGCCAGACGCTGACACGGCGTGCCGGGATAGGCGGATGGGCCGGGCAAGGCCGCTTCGAAATGGTCGATGATGACGGTTGTGTCTTGCAAGACCGTACCATCGGTCAGCTTCACAACGGGGATGACAGGACGCCCGACGGCTGGGATGATCTCGCTTTGATGAATGTTGGGCGTGGCCAGCACTTCGGCGTAATCTGCGCCTTTCCAATCAAGGTAAGCGCGCAGCTTTCCCGAATAAAGCGACAGCGGCGCGCCATACATAATTGCGGACATTGATCGGTCTCCCTTAATCGCCGCGCTCTAGCATCATAGGTTTTAAAGCGGCAGCCTGAGTTCGGCGCGCAGCCCTTTTTCGTTACGATTTGTGAGCACCAATTCGCCGTCATGCTGCTCCGCAATCGCGCGAGCGAGCGTTAGGCCGAGGCCCGCCCCGCCGGTTGCGCGATTGCGCGACGCCTCGCCGCGGGTGAAAGGCTCCATCATCGCGGCAATGTTGCCTGCAGGGATGCCGGGCCCAACGTCATCGACCCTCAGCACAGCTTGGCCGCCATCTTCGAAGACTGTGATTTCCGCCGCTTCGCCGTACCGCACGGCGTTGGAGACGAGATTTCGAAGCGCGCGCTTCGCCCACGTTTCCTGAACCCGCGCGACCACACGTTTGCCTGCGGGTAAATCGGCGATCGTTACCGGTTCGCCTAGGTCTTCAAATTCTTCGGCCACCCCGCTGGCCAGCGCGCCGATATCAACTGGTTCGCGTTCTTGCGCCGCGACATGGCCAACCCGCGCAAGCGCCAGAATATCGTCAAGTGTGACGGTAATATCCTCGATACTGGCGGCCATTTTCTGGCGCTGTGCATCGTCAGCCACGCTTTCGATGCGCACCCTAAGCGCCGCGAGCGGGCTCTTAAGATCATGCCCAATCGCGCCCAGCATCACATTCTTTTCATCGAGCAATGCGGCGATCCGCGCCTCCATCGTATTATGCGCCGCAATCAGGCGCCTCGTATCGGATGGCCCGCTTTCTTCGAGCAAGACGGCGCGGTCTGGTTGCCGCGAGAAATCGCTGACCCTCTCGGTTAGCTCCGCCAGCGGCCGGGTGATCCGCCGCAATACAAGAAACAAAATGACGATCAGGAAAGCAAAGGTGACAAGCGTCTGAAAAAACAAAACGCCAAGGGCGGCACGCGGGCGTTGCGGATCGAGGATGCGCGCGGTTTCCCATGGTCCGTCCGCCTCGCGCTGAATGGCGATGACAAACAGATTGCGTTCCCGCCATTCAGAGCGCTGGTTAAAGCGCGGCCGGTCTTGCGCGAAATCGAGCAAAACCGGGTCATCTCCGGTGCGCCGGATGGTCACAGCGAGTGCATACGGCGTGATGCCATCGGCTGCGAGGATGGCGCGCAGGCGCTCTTCGCGTGGGCCGCCGACGGTGGTTTCACTTGGGGAGATTGGTGAGGAGGGCGTCACGGTGTAGCGGAGCCGCCGAGGCAATCCCGCTGGGGTTGGAGGTTCTTGGCTACCGCTTTGCGGTGTGATGCGCTGTTCTTGCATCTGGCCTTGCATCTGGCCTTGGCGTTGGACTGATCTTTCACCTCTTCTTTCGGCCCGCCGCGCTTCTCGTCGCGCTTCCCTTCTCTGGTCCCGCCTTTCGCCCAATCGGTCGCCCAATCGTTCTGTGCGCGATTGATCTCCCCGTTCGGTCCGGCGCGCATCGCGCGCTTCGCGCAATTCTGCGCGGCGCTCTGCCTCCTCTGCACCATTCACCAATTGGAATGCCGCCGCAGTCATAATCGCAGCCTCGCGGCGCTCCTCTCCGGCGCGGTACAGCAGCACGGCCGAAACAACCTGTGCCACCAGCAATGCCAAGGCCACGCTGAGCATAACTTGGCCAAGCAAGCTGGTGGGAAGAAGGCGTCTCATTCGGCGCGCGGCGCGATGCGGCTGACCGAAGCGGCAAAGCGATACCCGCCGCCGCGAACGGTTTGGATGAATTGCGGGTCGCTGGTGTCCGCCTCTATTTTGCGGCGTAAGCGGCTGACTTGGTTGTCGACTGCGCGGTCAAACAAATGGGCGGTGCGGCCTTGTACCATGTCGAGCAACCGATCGCGGTCCAGCACTTTGCGGGCATTATCGAGGAAGGCGCGCAGCAAGCGAAATTCGGCGGTTGAGACCGGCACGGTGACGCCCTGTGGATCGGTCAATTTGCGTTTGAGCGGATCAAGCAGCCAGCCTTCAAAACCATATTGCCAGTCTTCAGATTGCGTTTGCGGCGTTGGTTCGCGTCCAACTCGGCGCAAGACGGTGCGGATACGCGCAACCAATTCGCGCGGCTCAAACGGTTTGACGATGTAATCATCCGCGCCCAGTTCAAGCCCAACGATCCGGTCGGTTGGTTCCCCGCGCGCGGTCAGGAAAATCACCGGCAATTGGCGTGTTTCGACCAAGTGGCGGCACAAAGATAATCCATCTTCGCCAGGCATCATGACGTCGAGGAGGACGATATTGGGGGTGGTTTGAGTGAGGGCTGCGCGCGCGGCAGCGGCGCTGCTTGCCTCTGTCACGGCAAAACCTTGGCCGGTCAGATATTCAGCCAGCGGCTCCCGCAGGGTCGCTTCATCATCGACCAACAGGATTGATGTGGGGGCAGCGGAGTTCATATCTATTGCTCAATGAAAGGTGCCGGCCCGGTGCGCAACCTCTTCAGGCGCGCGCCAGACCGGCGGGATCGCAGGCCGGGGCTGAACGGGGCATCGTTTCAGCGCCCGGCTGCGGGAGAGCTTATTGCCCGGTATTGCCGGACTGACCGCCACGGCGCTGGCCGCGTTCCCCGCGCTGGCCCCGGCGTTCTTGGCGCTCGGCCCGCCGTGCCTCGCGGGCTGCCTCATGTTCTTCGGCGGTGATCGTGCCTGATCCGTCAGTGTCGACGCGGTTAAACCGGGCCTCAATCGCGGTATCGAATTCGGCCTGTGTCACGGTGCCGTCTTGGTTGGTGTCGGCCCTGCGCATCATCCGCATGCCTCGTTCACCACCACCGCGCCGTCCGCCGCGCCGCATTTCACCGCGACCTGCTCGGCGGCCTTCGCGCGCTCCGCCTCGGCGTTCGCTCCGGCTCTCAGCTCGAGCTTCGCGGGCTGCTACCATTTCGGCTTCGGACAATCCGCCGCTGCCATCTGTGTCGGCGCGTTCGAACATGCGTGCTTGGCGTTCAGCGCGGCGTTCTGCGCGATTGGCGCTGCGTGCTTCGCGTGCGGCGGTCATTTCGGCGGGACTAACCTCGCCGTTGCCGTCTGCATCGGTGGCGGCAAAGCGCTGCGCACGGCGCGCTTCGCGGTCGTCCCGGCTCAATTGACCATCAGAATTCGCATCCATTTTGCCAAAACGTTCGGCGGCTTTGGTCTTGGCTTCTTCGAGCGATACGACGCCATCATCATTCGCATCCGCCGCAGCAAAGCCGCGTTCTCCATGATGATTGGCAAGGGCAATCCCTGCGCCGCCAACACCAAGGGCAAGCGCCGCGGCCGAAAGAGTGAGTGTAAGTTTACGCATAATGAGTCCTTCCAGAACTGCTTGATTCGGAAAAAAAGAGCTGCGGCGAAGCACGCCAAGCGTTGGTCCGGCCGGGGAAAGGTAGAGGGGGGCAAAACCCGTCCCGCCATTTGGCCGCATCATCAGGGGAGGTATCTGGACACTCCGCCGCAACTCACAAGAACCGTTCTAGCGTCCCTGTGTCGCAGGATTATCCCGAAACCGTGCGACATTGTCGCGGCTTGTATCAGGCACAGCCATCAGTTCATCCGGGCGCAAGATAGTTCGCTATTGCGCTTTAGACAGGTGCCTTAGATCGCCAGTATAGCTCAACGGGGGCGGTGCTGAGTGCCCTCTCCTGATGTGATGAAGATCGCGGTCGCCGATGTCGCCACATCGGCAATATGCCAAACGCCGGGATCGTTGATCGCATATTCGCCAGCAGCCAGCGGCACCTCTTTGCGGGAACCGTCCGGGAATTCCTGCGTCAGCACCATTGCGCCATGCGTGCAGATGACGACCTCTGCGCCATTGGGGTGCATTTCCCAGCTGTCCCATGCTTCGGTAAAAGTGTGCTGCGAGACGAGCCGCCCTTCCGAACCGTCGCCGCCGTGGCGGGCGCCGTATCCTTCATACCATTCCATCCCGGAAAATGGCGGCTGCGGCACAGCAGTCGCGCCCAAACCGAGATGCAAGAACGCATCGCTGAGCTTGCGCGCGCTCATCCCTTTGGCGGGGTCATGCAAAAGACGTTCAATTTGTTGCCGTCGGGATCGCGGAAATAACCAGCGTAAAAACCATCATCACCGCGCGGCCCCGGTGCGCCCTCGTCGCTGCCGCCTTGCGCGATCGCGGTGTCATAGATCGCTTGCACTGTTTCGGGACCATCGGCTTGCAAGGCGACCATCGTGCCATTGCCAACATTTGCCGCTTCGCCGTCGAATGGTTTGGTCGCAGCGATACCGGGAGCGCCGCCCATTTCACCCCAAGCGATGAAGGTTTCAAACTCCATCATCCGCCCAACGCCAAAATGTTTTGCAATGGCGTCATAGAATGCCGCCGCGCGGGGCAGGTCGTTAGTGCCTAGGGTTACGTAACCGATCATGATGTTCCTCCAATTTCCGGGCCGTCTCTGCGACTCGAAGAAGGGGAACAATACTAGAACATCGAATGGAGCGCAAACCCTCTCAAAGCGGTGCGGTTTCGCGCTCCACCCATGCAAGGTCGTCGCCGGATAGTTGCGGCGCGAGGATGGCGCGCACCTGATCGTGATACGCATCGAGCCATGCGATTTCGCTATCGGTCAGCAGGCTCTTTTCAATCAGGCGCCGCCCAATCGGTACGAATGTCAGCGGTTCGAACCCGAGATAGCGCCCTTCTGCGCCCGCAATATCCTGTTCCACCGTCAGGACGAGATTCTCAATCCGAATGCCGAACGCACCCGCTTTGTAATAGCCCGGCTCGTTCGAACAGATCATCCCGGCCAGCAATTCTTGGCTCGTGCCCGCTTGTCCGCCAGCCGGTTTTGCGATGCGCTGAGGCCCTTCGTGAACGCCTAAAAAGCTGCCGACGCCGTGGCCGGTGCCATGTGCGTAATCGACACCCGCTTCCCACAGATATTGCCGTGCGAGTGCGTCGATTTGTCCGCCGCTGGTCCCGGCGGGGAACACCGCGCGATCGATTTGAATGTGACCTTTGAGGACGCGGGTGAAGCGGTCCTTCATTTCTGCGGTTGGTTCACGGCCATCCGGCGCATCAATCCACACGGTGCGAGTGATATCGGTTGTGCCTGCGGGGTACTGACCGCCGGAATCGACAAGATAGATAGAACCCGGCGGGATCGTGATATTGCTTTCTTCATCGACGCGGTAATGCGGCAAAGCGGCATGGCCAGCAGCGGCAGAGATCGTGTCGAAGCTGGTATCGCGCAAATCGCCATGTTCGCGGCGGAACCCTTCTAGTTTAGCTGCCGCGGCCAATTCGTCGATTTCGCCAGCGGGCGCGGTCACCTCTAGCCAGCGTAGGAAGCGGCTGACTGCGGCCCCGTCGCGCGCTTGCGCATCGCGGTGGCCCTGCACTTCGGCGGCATTCTTGACCGCTTTGGCCAGGATCGTTGGGTCTTGTTTGAATGTGAAATTTGCCCCGCCTGCGCGCAAAGCTTGCGCAATGCCGACCACGCCGAATTCAGGATCGACGCTGACATGTTTGCCGGAAAGCTCACCCAAAGCCGCTTGAAACGCATCGCGCGGGCGCACTGTGATAGCATTGCCGAGATGCTGCGTGATTTCTGGCGTGATTTTTTCGGGCGCAATAAACAGATCGGCGCGGCCATCCTTATGCGCGATTACATAAGACAGCGCGACCGGCGTGTGCGCGACGTCTTGCCCGCGAATATTCAGCAGCCATGCAATCGAATCGAGCGCAGGAACGACAACCGCATCCAGCCCCTCATCGCAGAGCCAATCGGCAACATCGGCGCGTTTCTCTGCCGATGAACGTCCGGCTAGGTCTTCTGTATGGACAATCGCCGCTGCGTCGGATGGAACCGGTTGGTCCGCCCAAACCGCATCAATCGGATTGCTATCGGCGGGGACCATCGTGATGCCAGCGGCCTCTACCGCCGCCTCAAGCCCGGCGACCCAATTCCAAGTGTGCAGCCACGGATCATAGGCGATCTTCGCGCCTTCTTCGCTTACATCTTTCAGCCAATCGCCAAGGCTGTCGCCCGGAATGCTGCGATATTCGAACAGGTTTTCATCAACCTGATCCTTCACCTGAACGGTGTAACGCCCGTCCACAAAGATTGCCGCATGGGTTAGCGTAACCGCCGCAAATCCCGCCGATCCGCCAAAGCCGGTTAGCCAAGCGAGACGCTGAGCATATTCGCCGACATATTCGCTCATATGTTCATCCGAGATTGGGATGACAAAGCCGGTGAGGTCGCGGCGCTTCAATTCTTCGCGCAAAGCCTTCAGGCGTGATTCGTGGGTTTGCATCAACATTTGGTCGTTTCCCGGCTATTCAGACGCGGCGCTTGCCGCGAATGGATGAATGTCTGTAAGCTCTTCATATAGGCCGATCGGCCAACTCTTTCCAGCGGTGCCTGCCCCGCTCTAAGTCCCTTCGCAAAGGATACGCCAGCTATGTCGAAATCCCGCCTCACCCTTCTTACATGTGCGGCTGCCCTCGCGGCATTGACCGCCAGCGCCGCCACAGCCGATTCTCATGAGGATAATTCAAGCGTGACCATATCGCCTCCGATCGCCGAAAAGCGCGATCACACTTACACCCATCACGGGATCACGATCAGCGATCCGTACAATTGGCTGCATGATAAATCTTATCCAGAGATCGATGATGAAGACGTGCTGGAATATGTCCGCGCCGAAAACACCTATTTCGAAGCGCAGATGGAGCCGCAAAGCGCGCTGACGGAAGCCCTGTTCACCGAAATGCGCGGGCGGATTAAAGAAGACGATTCCACTGTGCCCCAACGGATGGGCGAGTATTTGTATTGGTCCGAATTCGAAGAAGGGGCGCAGTACCGGAAACATTACCGCAAACCTGTGGGGGCAGCCGAGAATGTGCAGCCCACTTTGATCCTCGATGAAAATGTCATGGCCGAGGGGCAGGAATATTTCCGTCTGGGGGCGCTTTCGATCAGCCAAAATGGCCGATTTATGGCCTATTCGACCGATACAAGCGGCGCGGAACGTTACACCGCGCGGATCATGGATTTGGAAACGGGCGAATTGCTCGCCGATGAAATCCCCAATCTGCGCAGCAATCTGACTTGGGTCGCGGGCGACACGGCGCTGGTTTACGGCCCGTCGAGCGAAAACTGGCGCACATTGGAGGCAAAGCTTCACGTGATCGGCACACCGGTTGCCGACGATGTGGTTCTGTACAAAGAAGAGGATGAAAGCTTCGGCGTTGGCGCTGGGCTTTCGGCTCAGGAAGATTATCTGATCATCTCGACCGGCGATAATGAGACGAGCGAAGTGCGCTTTGTCTCCGCCGCCGATCCGACCGCGCCGCTGACGCTGATCAAAGCGCGCGAAACGGGCGTCGAATATGGTGTCGACATCCGCGAGGGTGAGATGTTTGTCTGGACCAATGATGATCATATCAATTTCCGCTTGGCCAAAGCGTCATTGGAGGCGCCGGGCGATTGGGAAACCGTGCTGGCGGGATCGGACGAGTTTTACCTCACCGATTTTGATCTGTTCGAGGGGTTCTTCGTAACCGAAGGCCGTCTGAACGGTCTCGATCAGGTGCAAATTCGCAGCTATGACGCGCCGCTCGATGCGCGTCCGATTGCCTTTCCAGAGGCCAGCTATGATGCGGGCCTGTCGAACAATCCCGAATATGATCAAACCGTATTGCGGCTTTCTTATGAGAGCATGGTGACGCCGGATTCGGTCTATGATTACGACGTGGCCGCTGCGTCTATGGAACTGCTGAAGCAGCAGGAAATCCCGAGCGGTTATGATGCCTCGCTCTACACGACACAGCGGGTCGAGATCGAAGCGCGCGACGGGACAATGGTTCCGGTGAGCATTGTAATGCGCAAAGACCGCGCTGAGATTTTGGCCGCGCAAGGCATCGACGGACCCGGGCCGCTGCATCTCTATGCATACGGAGCCTATGGCTATGCCGTGCCTCCGGGTTTCTCGACCACGCGGCTGAGCCTGGTGGATCGCGGTTTCGCTTATGCCATTGCGCATATTCGCGGCGGCGATGATCTGGGCCGGCGCTGGTATCTGCAAGGCAAGGCGTTGGAGCGGACCAATACGTTCAACGATTTTGTCGATGCCGGGCGCGGTCTGATCGCGCAGGGCTTCACCGCAGAGGGTATGGTCACCGCCAGCGGCGGATCGGCTGGCGGGGAATTGATGGGCGCAATCGTCAACCAAGACCCGGCGCAATATGGCGCAATCGTCGCCCATGTGCCGTTCGTTGATGTGCTCAACACCATGCTGAATGCGGATTTGCCGCTAACGCCGGGCGAGTGGCAGGAATGGGGCAATCCGATTGAGAGCAAAGAAGCGTTTGCCTATATCCTCTCCTATTCCCCCTATGACCAAGTCAGCGCGCAAGATTATCCGCCGATGATGGTCACAGCGGGACTGAACGATCCGCGCGTTACCTATTGGGAGCCGGCCAAATGGGTCGCGCTGCTGCGTGATCAAAAGACCGATGACAATGTGCTGGTGATGAAGACCAATATGGGCGCGGGTCATGGCGGACAATCGGGCCGGTGGAATTCGCTGCGCGAAACGGCGGAGGAATTTGCCTTTATCCTGTGGCAAATGGGGATGACTTCACAAGAAGCGGCGGGTGAGTGAGCGAACCTCATAAGTTCACCCGCACATTCACGGCCCAGCCCGTCCATATTGACGAGCTGGGCCATGTGAACAATTCGGTTTGGGTACAGTGGATCCAAGACCTCGCCACCGCGCATTGGGATGCGGCGGCGCGGGCGGAGGATCATGCGCGGTTTTTCTGGGTCGTGATCCGCCATGAGATCGATTACCGCGGCAATATTGCGGCGGGCGAAAGCGCCACCGGCACCACCTATATCCCCGACCCCGCAAAGGGCGCGAAATCGGTGCGGGTGGCGGAATTCACCAACGAGGCGGGCAAGGTGCTGGTGTCGGCGCGCACCACATGGGCGATGCTGGACAAAGCAAGCGGACGCTTGGCGCGGGTCCGCCCCGAAGTGCTCGCGCCGTTTCAAGCCGAAAACCAGACGCGCCAGCAATTGTAATTTTTCAGCCCGTCATGCCGATGTAACAGACGCACGGTAGCGCCTTGGTCAAGCAAGCTTGCGCGGGACATTCTGCGTCAGTTTTTCGGAACCAATTTTCGAGTAGGTACTATGATGGCGAACAGTAAATCTATTTTCGGTTTTCTCGGTCTTTCCGCTGCGGTTTTGGCTTTGCCTTTGGCGGGCTGTGACAGCGGCGGTGGCGGCAGCTCGCGCGATTCGGTTCGTGCGGTTGGTTCCTCGACTGTGTATCCCTTTGCCAAACAGGTCGCTGAAAGCTTCGCGCGCTCCAACCCCACTTACACCTCGCCTCTAATTGAGCAGACGGGGACCGGCGGCGGAATGCAATTGTTTTGCCAAGGGGTCGGCGCGGATACGCCCGACATGGCCAATGCATCGCGCCGGATCAAACTGTCTGAATTCGATAAATGCATGACCAATGGCGTCGAAGAAATCATCGAATTGCAAGTTGGCCTGGACGGGATCGCTTTTGCTTCGGCCCGTGACGGGATCATGCTGAATCTGTCGCCGCGCATTGTCTATGAAGCGCTCGCCGCTAACCCTTACGGCGAAGAACAAACGGCGCAGACTTGGGCCGATGTTGATCCGTCGCTGCCTGCTGAACCGATCCTGGTTTACGGCCCGCCCAGCACATCGGGCACGCGCGATGCTCTCAAAGAACTCGTTCTAGAGGTCGGCTGCGACACCAACCCTGCGATGGAGGCTCTGAAGGATGAAGACGAAGACAGCCATCAGCGCATCTGCACTGAGGTCCGCTCTGACGGCGCCTATGTCGATCAGGGGGAGCAAGACAATCTCATCGTGCAAAAGATCGAAAGCAATCCGCTTTCGGTCGGTATTTTCGGCTTCTCCTACTTGGATGAAAACGCCGACAAGGTGCAGGGCCTGCCGATGAACGGCGTTGATCCGACCTATGAGAACATCTCCAACTTCTCATATCCCGGCGCGCGTCCGCTCTATATCTATGTCAAAAAGGCGCATATGCGCGCGATCCCCGGCCTCGACCTGTATCTCCAACAATGGGTTAGCGATTGGGGCGTTGGCGGACCGCTTTCAGAAATCGGGATGGTTTCGTCTCCGGCAGATGCAATGATCCTGAACGAGCGCCGTGTGAATGAGCAGATCATACTGACCCGCGCGGACCTAACTGGTGACGTTTCAGAATAGGTTTTGCCCGGAAGAATTGCGGGGCATTGTAGCGCGCGGTTTGCGGTTGTAGGCTACGCCGATGAGCAATCGTAAGATTGATGGCTGGCACGCGGCCGGTCTAATTGATGGGGAAACCCGCGCGCGCCTCATTGCTTATGAGGCAGACCATTCGCGCCCGCTCGCTTTGTGGGCGGTGTTTGGGATCGGCGCACTTACGATTGGCCTTGGCCTGATTTCGGTCGTTGCGGCCAATTGGGAGGATATTCCGGGGCAGTTGCGCCTCGTGATCCATCTGACCTTGATCATTGCTGCTTTGGCGGCGATGACCCTGCGTGAGAAGGCTCTCTCAACCGCATGGCCTTGGGCTTCAGAGGCGCTGCTGTTTGTCGCGGCGATCTTGGGCCTCACATTTTTCGGCCATTTGGGGCAGGTCTATCAAACCACGTCTCCGCTGTGGAAACCGCTGACGACGTGGTTGGTGCTGTTTGCGCCCTTGCTGCTGTGGAAAGGGCGAAGCTGGCTGATTGCGGCCTGCATTGTGGGCACCGCGATCCATGCCGCTTGGGAATATAATTGGGCGGCCCATGCGTTGCTGCGCGGGGACAGTCCGCCTGCATATTCCTATCTGCTAAGCGCTTTTGTCACATCATTGCCGCTGCTGTTTGCGCCGCTTGGTGCGGCGATGCGTGGTCCACTGGCGCAGAAAGGCGCGGACCGCGCGGGTTTTTGGCGGCGGATCGAACAATTGGGATTGATCTACGCAGTCGTGGGCGCGTCGCTTTATTGCGTGATCGCCAGCACGGGGGAATTGCAACGCGAGGCTTTGTTCGGCGGCGATGGCGGTCATATTTTGCGCGCAGTGTTGGCGATGATTGCCGGTGTTCTGGTCGTGCTGGCCCGGCCCGGGATTTCCGGCGAAATGTCTGGCGCGATCATTGCGGGTGCGGGACTGACCGCGGCGCTTGCCTTTGCCTTTGACGGCGTGGATGTGCTCGCTGCGTTGATCTTTATGGTGCTGTGGGCAGGCATTGCGGCTGCGGCGCTTTATGCGGGATGGCGCGGGGTGTTCCAATTTGCGGTCGCGGTCATCGCGCTGCGTCTGATTGTGCTGAGTTTTGAATTGGCGAGCGACCTGCTGCTTAGCGGCTTTGGCTTGATCCTGTCGGGTCTTATGATCTTGGTCATTGCCTGGGGCGCGGTTCGGGTCAGCCGTGAATATGCCCCTCCATCGGAATCGCTAGCCGAAATGATGGGTGAGGAGACGCCATGATGCGCAATAAGGCGGCACAATTGGCGGCTGTGGTTCTGCCGGTCATTGGCCTTGGCGGGCTGTGGGGTTTGAGCGAGCAGGAAAGCCGGCAAGGCACCTATTGGGACGTGCCCGTCTTTGGCTATGACCCGCGCGATTTGCTGCGCGGCCATTATGTCGAGTTCACCTATGATTGGCCCGGACTTGAGGATGGCGATACGCCTGACCGCATATGTGTATCGCGCGGGGACGATGGGCTAGCGCAAGCAGCACGTGTGGACGGCGATTTCGGCGGTTGTGAATTCCCGGCAGAGGCAGATTTGGGCAGCGTCTATGGCAATAACAGCCTGATGCGCGGGCGATTTTATGTCGGTCAGGAACGCGCTCTCGAAATCGAAGACATGATGCGCGACCGGGATCAGCGCGCGATTGTCAGAATCCGGCTGGGCGAAAACAAACGGATTACGCCGCTCGACATAACCTTCCGCCCGCTGACCGAAAGCGAGTTGCAAGAGCGCGACAGCGAGGAATTTTAGGCGGCTGCGCTGGACTCGCTTGGCGCGCGGCTCGATTAAATCGGGTTGCCATCCTGATCGCGGAAAATCTCTCGGCGGCCAACATGGTTTGCCGGACCGACCAGACCTTCGCTTTCCATCCGTTCAATCCATTTCGCCGCCGTATTATAACCAACGCCCATCTGGCGTTGGAGCCATGAACCGGACGCCTTTTGGTTCTCGACCACGATCTGGCAGGCTTGGCGATATTTGCGTTCTTCGGGACTGTCGGATGCGGTGAGGTCGTCTTCGAAATTGAGCCCGCCGCCATCTTCGGGTTCTTCGGTGACGGCATCGACATATTCGGGCGATCCCTGCGCGCGCCAAAAATCGGCGACCGCTTCGACTTCATCATCGGACACGAACGGTCCGTGGACGCGCACGGTTGCGCCGGTATTGGGTTTGTAGAGCATATCGCCCTTGCCCAACAATTGCTCCGCGCCTTGCTCGCCCAGAATGGTGCGGCTGTCGATCCGGCTGGTGACTTTAAAACTGATGCGAGTTGGCAGGTTGGCTTTGATCACGCCGGTGATGACATCGACCGAAGGGCGCTGCGTTGCCATGATAAGGTGGATGCCCGCCGCGCGTGATTTTTGGCTGAGGCGCTGGATCAAAACTTCGATTTCCTTGCCCACTGTGACCATCAAATCGGCAAGTTCATCGACGATTATGACAATTTGCGGCAGCGGTTCGTAATCGAGCTGTTCTTCTTCATAAAGCTGCTCCCCGCTGTCAGGATCAAAACCGGTTTGTACCCTGCGGCCCAACGGCGCACCTTTGGCGATTGCGGTTTTCACCTTGTCGTTGAAACTGCCAATATTGCGCGAATTGAGACTGCTCATCATCCGGTAGCGGCGCTCCATCTCCTCCACGGCCCATTTCAATGCGCGTACAGATTTGTGCGGCTCTGTCACAACGGGGGAAAGCAGGTGCGGGATGTCATCGTAACTCGCCAGTTCCAGCACCTTTGGGTCGATCAGGATCATCCGGCATTCGGCCGGTGTAAAGTGATAGAGCAGCGAGAGGATAATGCAGTTCAGGCCAACCGATTTGCCCGATCCGGTGGTCCCCGCGACCAGCAAGTGAGGCATAGCGGCAAGGTCAGCGATGATCGGTTCGCCGGCAATATCCTTGCCCAAAATGATCGGCAGATTGCCTTTCGCCTCGGCAAAGGCGGCGCAAGCGGCAAGTTCGCGCAGCATCACCATTTGGCGGTCTGCATTGGGCAATTCGATCCCCATCACGGTTTTGCCGGGAATGGGCGAAACGCGCGCGCTGATCGCGGACATGTTGCGTGCAATATCTTCGGCCAGGCCAACGACGCGGCTGGCTTTGATACCGGGGGCGGGTTCCAATTCGTACATCGTCACAACCGGGCCGGTGCGAACGGCGGTGATCTCACCCTTCACATTGAAGTCGTCGAGCACATTTTCGAGCAAGCGCGCATTGCGTTCCAGCGCCAGTTTATCGAGTTTTGGACCGGTGTCTTCTGGTGGATCGGCAAGCAGATCAAGGCTCGGCAATTCGAATGCCGCAAACATGTCGCGTTGGTTCTTTTTTGCCGGTTCGGCGCGTTTAGGCGGAGCAGACGGATCGCTGATTTCCGGTGCGCGGCGCGGGCTTGGTTCGGCGGGCGCCTGTGTTGCCGCTTTTGATTTACGCCGTGATTTGGTCGCAGGCGCTTCGATGCTGTCGTCTTCAGCGAATGTGAGTTGCTTATCGTCAGTCCCGCGATCGCTTCCCCCAAATGGCAGGCGCGAAAGGATTGCACCGCCGATTGCGCTGCTGCCGATAAAGTTCGGCAAGGTCAGCAAAGCCCGCCAATCAATTGCAAATATCCGGGTGAGCAATGCGGTTCCGCCCGCGAGGCACACAAGCGCCGCGGCCAAGATAATCCAACCCGATGCGCCGCCGCCAAAGCGTGTGGCAACAGCCTCAATCCCGCCTGCACCCAGCAAGCCAGAAACGCCGCCAAGCTGCGCCGGTAAAGTCCCGCCGCCCGCATTGGTATCAAAGGCCAGCGAAAGCACTGTGCTGAGCAAGATGATCGCGATCAGCAGCAATCCGGCAGGCAGCCACCAGCTTGTGCCTTCGCCTTCTGCGCCGTCCAATTCGACATCGCGCCACAATTTGCGCGCCGAAACATAAAGCAGCGGCAGCAGCAAAACGCCCGGCAAGCCAAATGCGAACAGCACCCGGTCTGATGCCCAAGCGCCCCAGCTGCCCATCCAATTGCTTACATCGCCAGCAGCAGCGGCGGTCGATGGGCTAGGGTCGGTTTGCGTGTAGCTTGCCAGAGCCAGCGCGAGAAAGACCGCCGCGCCCGCCAGCACAGTCGCACCCGTCACTTGAAGGACGCGGCGGATGCTGCGGCGTAGGCCGATGCGCCAATCTGCGGTGGTGTTGCGGTTTGTCATAGCGCGGGTCGCCATACACGAAGGCTCCTTAATAGGAACACACCATGAATCCTTGGCGGGTTCTGGTCAAGGAAACTGAGACGAAAGCCCATCAATCGCCGCCCAGCGTCGCCACTGCATCACGCCCGCTTTTCGCGCGTCCATCCCGCCCAGCGCGATGACCGGTGCCCGCGAATGCCGCGCCAGCATCCGAAACCGCGTGCGGCCCAGAACCGCGCCATCAATATGCGAGCGCGTGGCAAACACCGGAGAAAGCAGAACTGCATCTGCGCCCATCTGGTTCGCCAGTCCAATTTCCGCAAAATTATGCGCGGTCGCCAAATGCAGCAGGCCGCTGCGCCGCGGGCAAAGCGAACGCGCGCTGCCATAAATGCCGTCTGCGCCCCATTCGGCGGCGGTCAGCGCGCTATCCGCCAAAATCACGATATGATCACGCCCATGCGCAATCCGGCGCAATCTGCGGAACCGCGCGTAACGATCCGGGTCATCAAGGTGATAATGGCGATAGATAAACCCGCTGCCGCGCGGCAAACGGCGCAAGGCATCCTCCAGCACCGCATCATTGCGTGCATCAGAAATCAGCCAGCGCAATGGCAAGGGCGCGAGAGGCGTTGAATAACTCACCTCGGCACTATAGCGGACCCAATATGGAAAGTGCAGCCACCCGTCTCGAAACCGTCCAAGCCAATATCGCGCGCATGTGCAAACCTGCGCGGCGCGAAGTGGGGGATGTGACTTTGATCGCCGTGAGCAAGACGCATCCGGCCCATGCAATCGAGCCTTTGCTCGAAGCGGGCCACCGGGTCTTTGGCGAAAACCGCGTGCAAGAGGCGCAAGACAAATGGCCCGAACTGCGGACACGTTTCCCTGATGCAGAGCTGCATCTGATCGGCCAATTGCAATCGAATAAGGCCGAAGAGGCGGTGGAATTGTTCGACGTGATCCACTCGCTTGACCGTGCGAGCCTGCTTAAATCCTTGGCCAAAGCGATGGATAAGGCAGGCCGGCGCGTGCCGTGTTTTGTGCAGGTCAATATTGGCGATGAGGATCAAAAGGGCGGATGCCGGATTGCCGATTTGCCCGCCTTTATCGCCAAAGTCCGCGATGCCGATATTCCGATTGCGGGGCTGATGTGTATTCCCCCGGCAGATACCGAAGCTGCGCCGTTTTTTGCCTTTTTGGCCAAGCTGGCGGATGACAATGGCGTGGACGGCTTAAGCATGGGCATGAGCGGCGACTATGAAACCGCCGTTCAATTGGGCGCAACGCATGTGCGGGTCGGCACGGCGTTGTTCGGCGCGCGGGGATGAATAAGGATGCGTTCAATGCCGCATGGCTGAATGCGCTAGAGGAACGCGCCCGCGTCATCTTTGAAGTGATGCCCATGCCCGATATGCTTGGCAATCACTGCCAAGTGGCGGATGCGGCGGCGGCGAAGCTGGACCTCAACACAATTGGCTATAATTGGGAATTGCTTGATGCCGAAGGCGGGATTGACGGGGCGCGGTCGGCGCTGGGTGTGATCGCGGGCGCGCTGGAAAACGACATGGAATATCCTCGGCAAACGTGGCTGGGCGCAGACGGTGCGGCGGCTTGCGCGCAGGATTTCATCGGCTTGTTCGAAACGCCGCGCACCTTTGTTTCCAACCGATTGGAAGGGCTGTGGAACCCGCTAACCAATGCCCGGATTGAATGGGCGTTTGTGGGTATGGACGGCGCGAATGCGGCGTTGCTGCTGATCGCGCGAGACTAAAGCTAGCCATAGAAAAGGGCGCTCCGTTTCCGAAGCGCCCCTTCCTCTAAAACTCAAACGCTGCGCGCTTTAGAATTCAAACAAGGCTTCCACACCAAGCTGGCGGCCTTTTGACAGCGGCGAGAATGTGCCCGCTGCTGGTGCCGCGCCGAATGGTTGGTTCACACCGTTCGACAAAGCTCCGCCAAACGGGATCTGTGTGTCCCCGCCGACTTGCACTTCGTCAAACAGATTGCGGCCGTAGATGGAGAAGGAAAGCCCATCCATTGGTGTGACCCAAGTGATGTTCGCTTCGAGGTTTGAGATGTCCTGAACAAAGCCGAGATTGTTATCGGTATAGGCGAATTCATCGCGGTACTGATAATTCACGCGGGTCAGGATCTCGCTGTCACCCAGGAACAATTCGTGGATGAAGCCAACGCCCCAAGTGACCTCTGGAACGCGCGGAAGGCGCAGATCGAGGTCAGTTTGGTCAATAACGCCGTCGCCAGAGATGTCGAACAAGATATCATCATACTCATCATTGATGAGGCCAAGATTGGCTGTGATGATGAGGCTTTCCGAAACCCGCATCCGCGCTTCTGCTTCAAAGCCGGTGATCGTGGCATTGGCGGTGTTGAAGATCGATTGCGCCACACCCGAAACCGGGTCCGACTGGTTCACTTCGCGCTGCATATCTTCGATTGTGGTGATGTAACCCGCCACATTCAAAGTGAACGCACCGTCCGCCGTTTGGAACTTGCCGCCAATTTCGTAATTGTCGACTTGCTCTTCGCCAAACGAGAACGATCCGCCCGGTGCGGTTGCAATCGCTTCAAAAGCGTTCGCATTGGTGATGCGGAAATTGTAGCCGCCTGAGCGGAAGCCGCGGGTCCAGTGCGCATAAATTTGGCTGTCGCTAAATTCATATTGCAGGCCCAATTTTGGTGAGACGTTGCGGAACCGAACGCTGTCGGTGAAGCCGTTATTCTCGGTTGGGATGAACGAGTTCACACCGGTTGTTGGGCAGGTACCTTGGACAACCGAACACGCCGCACGTGGGCGGACATAGGTGACCGCAGCGTCCTTGGTTTCTTGGCTCCAGCGGATACCGCCGATTACTGACAGAGCGTCTGTCAGATAGAATTGGCCGCTGGCAAATGCGCCGAGCACTTCGTGATCTTGCTGACCGCCGCCAAAGAATGTGAGCGGGGTCGAAACCGGGATCTGGCGAATTTCGGTATAGGCAATCGATTGGTCAAAATAGAACGCGCCGACAGTCAGATCGAAATTGTCGGTCGAAACCGCATAGCGAATTTCGTTCGAAATCTGATCTTGCTCGGTTTCCGTCGAGGAGTGGAACAGGAACAGCGGCGTCGCATCGATATCAGCATCGGTGGTGGCGCTGTAATCGCGATAACCAAAGATGTTGGTCAGTGTGCCGGGGCCAATGTCCCATTCCGCCGTTAGCGAAGCGTTGATCGTTTCGTTGGCGTAAGACCCGCGATTGTCGATTGCGAAATCGAATGTGTCGCGTCCGAAGCTGCCGCGGTTTTGCGCCGCTGGGCCATCGCCTTCGCTGTCGAAATAGTCGATTTTACCGGTCAGGGTGAGGTCGCCCAAACGCGCTTCGAGTGCGCCGCGAATGATATAGGTTTCCGCTGCGCCGTGGTTCGAACCGTCGAAGGAGTTTTGGAAATACCCTTCGTCATTATTGTAATATCCGCCGACTTTGAACAGCAACACGTCTTCGACAATCGGGCCGGAGATCACGCCGCTGGCGGTGTAGTTTGCGCCGCCGCGCCCGCCATCAACCGGGCCGTCAACCGCAACGCGGACTTTACCGCGCAGGTCTTCGGTTGGGTTGCCGGTGTTGATGAGCACAGCGCCGCCGGTCACGTTGCGGCCGAACAATACGCCTTGCGGGCCGCGCAGGATTTCGACGCTGTCGAGATCGAACAGATCGAACACAACGCCGCCATTGGTGCCCAGATAAACACCATCGACGAACACGCCGACGGTTGGATCAATTGACGGGATCGACGAGTTAATGCCGAGGCCGCGAATAGAAAAGTTGGCCTGACCCCGGCTGGTGCCGATTTGGTCGAGCGAAACGTTAGGCGCAGAAAATGTCAGGCCCTGAACATCGCGAACCTTGAGCGCTTCGAGTGTGTCGGCGTTGAAGGCGGTGACTGCCAATGGCACGTCTTGGACGTCTTCGGGGTTTTGTGTTTTTGTGCCGGTAACAATGATGTTGCCGATCGTGTCGAGCGTGCTGGTGCGCCCTTCTTCAGCCGGAGGCTGGGTTTGCGCAGTTTGCGCCTGAGCCGCGAACGGAACCGCCGCGCTGGAACAAAGAAGGATGGCGCCAAAGCGCCGTGAGAGGGTACGGATATTCATTGCTGTGTCTCTCCTGACTTAGGGGTCTGAAATAGCGGAGCCGGCCCCTGACATTTGAGTCACGCCATTGCAACCTATCTTACCGACGAACGGGTTTCGAAGCCCGTTTAGTGTTGCAATTACGCCTCTTCGTGTTCGCGTTGCCGCTTGTCACTTGCCGCGCCCAGCAATGCGGCTTCGATTTCGCCAAGGCGTTCGGGCGCGGTTACTTTGGCGCCGGTTAGGTCAGTGACATAGAATGTGTCAGCCGCGCTTTCGCCATATGCGGTGATATGCGCCGATTGTACGATCAAATTTGCCTTATAAAGCGCATAGGAAAGCCGATTGAGCAGCGCTGGCCGGTCGCGTGCGGTCACTTCGATAACGGTGAAGTGGTTTGAGGCATTGTTGTCGAAATTGACGGTTGGATCGACGGCAAAGGCCTTGGCGCGCGAATGCGAAAGTGGCCGCGCCGCCAGCTTTGGCACCAATTCGACATTGGCCAGCAAAGCGTCGCGAATGCCTTGTTTCAGGCGGTCAATCTGCGTCGCTTCGCTAAGCGGGTTTTCGCGCAGGTCCTGAACTAGGAAATTGTCGATCGCATAGCCGTTCATCGCGGTGTGAATGCGCGCATCAATAATGTTCGCGCCGGCCAAATGGATGCCGCCTGCAATCCGGTAGAATAGGCCGGGATGGTCGGCGGCGATCACACTGACCAAGGTCGCGCCGCGTTCTTCATCGACTTCGCAGTGGATTGAGAGGTTTTCGCCGGTCTTTTGGGCCTCATCAAATTGCAACAAATTCTTGGCGATAATGTCGTCAGGTTCGGCAATCCAATAGGCATCGCCCAGCAATTCGCCGACATCTTTTACCAGATGTGCGTCCTTGCCCAGCGCCTTTGCCGCATCGGCTTTCTTTGCATCAACTTGCGCGCTGCGCCCTCTGCGTTTGTGGCCCAACCGCATCCGTTCCTGCGCCGCATCGTACAATTCGCCCAGCAGCTGACCTTTCCAACTGTTCCAAGTGCCCGGCCCAACAGCGCGGATATCAACCGCCGTTAGAATGGCGAGATTGCGCAACCGGTCGACGGATTTCACCTCACCAATAAAATCCTCAATCGTTTTGGGATCGGTCAGGTCGCGTTTTTGCGCGGTGGAGCTCATCAGCAAATGTTGAAGCACAAGCCATTGAACAAGTTTGGTTTCCTTATCATCCAAGCCGAAGCGCGGGCACAGCCGCTTTGCCACATCCGCGCCCAGCACCGAATGATCGCCGCCGCGACCTTTGGCGATATCGTGCAGCAGCACCGCGACATAGAGCGCGCGGCGCGAGGCCACCCGGTGAATTTGCCGCGTCGCGCGGGGATGGTCATCTTCTAACAGGCCGCGTTCAATTTGGCTGAGCAAGCCAATCGCGCGGATCGTGTGTTCGTCGACCGTATAATGGTGATACATGTCGAATTGCATCTGAGCATTGACGCGGCCAAAGTCCGGCACAAACCGCCCAAATACGCCCGCCTCATTCATCCAGCGCAAGGCCGCCTCTGGATTGTTGCGCCCGCCCAGCAATTCAAGGAATATCGCATTGGCGCGCGGGTCCTTGCGCACGGACTTATTGATGAGTTTGGAATCGCGATCCGCCTGACGCATGGTTTCAGGGTGAATTTCGAGCCCTTCTGCTTCGGCCAATTGGAACAATTCAATCAAGCGCACCGGATCATCTGCGAACCACCGGTCTCGCGGCGCTTTGATCCGGCCACCTTCGGCGACATAGCCTTTGATATAACGCGGTTTCGCGGTCCATCCGGCAAAGAAGCCGCTGCGCGTGCGTTTCTTGGCGAATTCCTCGTCCAGATGCGACAGGAACACGCCGCTTAGGCTGCCGACACGTTTCGCCTGCATGAAGTAATATTGCATGAAGCGTTCGACCGCGCTTTTTCCCGGCCGATCGGCGAAATTCATCCGCTCTGCCACTTGGCGTTGGAGGTCAAAGGTCAGCCGGTCTTCGGCGCGGCCCGTCAAAATATGCATGTGGGATCGCACCGCCAGCAGAAACCCTTCTGCGCGGCGGAAACTGCTATATTCGCTGCGGGTGAGCAGATCGACATCGACCAATTGCGCCGCACTGCCGACGCGGTGCATATATTTGCCGATCCAATACAGCGTCTGCAAATCGCGCAGCCCGCCTTTGCCCTCTTTGATATTGGGTTCCACGACATAGCGGCTGTCGCCCATACGCTTGTGCCGCAGATTGCGCTCTTCGAGTTTGAGGGTCAGGAAATTGCGCTCGCTGCCTTTAACGACCTCTGCCCAGAAACGCTGACGCAATTCGGCATAGACATCCTGATCACCCCATACGAGCCGCCCTTCGAGCAGCGCGGTGCGGATGGTCAGGTCCTCTTTCGCCATGCGCATTGTATCGCCGATCGTGCGGCTGGAATGACCCACTTTCAGCCCCAAATCCCACAGCAGATAGAGCATCGCCTCGATTACCTGCTCGCACCAAGGTGAGCGTTTTGTCGGCGTGATAAAGGCGATATCGACATCAGATTGCGGCGCCATTTCTGCGCGGCCATATCCGCCAACCGCCAGCACGGCGACCCGTTCGGCGGTTGTCCGATTGCCAGCGGGAAAGACATAGGCGGTGACGTAATCATGGATCACGCGGATCAATTGATCCGTCAGAAAGGCATAGCCCAGCGTGATTTCATGCCCGGCAGAAGGTTTCTCAGTAAGCCGCCGTTCCAATTCGGCGCGCCCATTTTCGAGCGCGTCTTGCAGCGCCTTTAGGACCGGCGCCCGGGCCTTTGTGCCATCGCCGCTCTGTTCGCCCTGTTCATCGGCAAGCGCTTCGATTGCGCCCATCACGGCGCGCCGATCAAAGATCGCGCGTTGGCGAGGGACGCGCCGACTGGGCAGGCTCCAGTCAGTCATCGCGTCCCTCCCATGGTCGTAAATCGCATATCCGCTGTTAAGCGGAAGCGATCAGCTTTGTGTATTCTTCGCGCAGGCTCTTCTTGTCGATTTTCTGCGTGCCGAGGCGCGGAAGCACTTCGTTGCGCACCCAGATATGTTCTTCGAGCGGAACCTTGAACGGCGCGATCCGCGACAGCAGAAATTCGCGCAAACCCGCAGCTGTCATAGCATCGCGGCCTTCTTTCACGCGGAACACCGCCGCTGGAACTTCGCCCATCCGGTCGTCGGGCAAGCCAAAGACAGAACATTCGGCCAAATCATCATGCGCATAGACGGCGTCTTCCACCTCGATGCAGGAGATGTTTTCGCCGCCGCGGATGATAATGTCCTTCTTACGGTCAACGATGTAGAGATATTCATCTTCGTCGAGATAGCCCAGATCGCCGGTGCGGAAGAACTGATCATCGGTGAAGGCGTCTCGCGTGGCTTGTTCATTGTTCCAATAGCCGCGGAAATTGGCGACCGAACGGATGCAAACCTCGCCCACGGCGCCCTGTTCCAGATGGTTGCCGTCATCATCAAGAATCGCAATTTCGACCATGGGCCGTGATGCTTTGCCGGTGGAACCGGGCTTAGCGATGTAGTTTTCGTTGAAATTGCCGCAGCCAACCGCGTTGGTTTCGGTCAGGCCATATCCGAGGATCGGAAAACCGCCGGGAAACGCTTCTTTGATCTTGGTAACATGTTCGAGCGGGCGCGGCGCGCCGCCGGCGGCGAAGCTTTTACACGCCGACAGGTCGAATTTTTCGCGTTCAGGATGCGTGGCCATTTCATAGCTCATCAGCGGCACGCCAACGAAGTACGTGACCTTTTCCTTGTCCATCAAGCGCAAAGCCTCAAGCCCGTCCCATTTGGGCATCAACACCAACTTGCGGGCAATTGCATATGATTGCAGGAACAGCGGCACTTCGCCGGTAACATGGAACAGCGGCACCGCGACCAGCGCAGATGGCTGTCCGCTCACATCTTGGCCTTGGCTTTCGAGCAGCACTTTGGCCATCGCGCTTTGGCAGACATAATTCATCACGCCTGTGACAACGCCGCGGTGGTCGGAATAGGCGCCCTTGGATTGGCCGGTCGATCCAGATGTATAAAGAATGGTCGCAAGATCATCCGGGCCAAGTTCGCCCAGCATTTTCATCGCAACAGAGCTCGCCTGATCGGCAGGGGTAGCCCAAATATTGGCCAGACCGTCCGTTGGCGCGGTGTGTTCGACCATCACCAGTTTGGCGCAATGGTCTGTGCCATCCAGCCGTTTTGCACGGCCAGCATCGGCGACAACCAATTTACATTCCGCAAGGCGGATACCGTATGCGAGTTCATCCCCGGACCAGAAACCGTTGAGCAAAGTCACGCAGCCGCCCGCCATGACGATGCCCATATAGGCGATCATCCAATTGGCAGAATTGCGCGCAGCAATGCCCACACGGTCGCCCTTTTGAACGCCGTGTTTCGTGACAAGGCCTTCTGCAACGCAAGCGGCCGCCGCATAGGTTTCGCCAAAGGTCATGCGCAAATCGCCGTCGACGATGAACTCCACGTCCTTATGTTCATTGCAGAAATGCGCAAAATAATGCGCCAAGGTTGGCGGCGCGACCGTGAATGCAGGCATTTCAACGCCGCCAATTTCGGTTGGCGTGGTGTGAAATGGCTGACCTTCTTTGGTCATTTCAGCAATGATTGCGTCAAGCGCAGTGTCCAGCTGGGTGGGCATGCGGTATTCTCTCCTTCAATGGCCGTCTATTTGCGGCTCTTTAAATCGGTGCTCCCTCGCGAAGAGCGGCATCTTCCAAATGCTGTTCGCTAGCGAGGGTTCCCCCAAAGTCTCCGCTGTGCCAAAGCACGTTGGATATTTTGAGCGAGCGACACCGGGCGATATACGCCCGGAGGCTTGCGTTGTTTACTAAGAGGTTCCTTTCGTGCTGTCACTACTTGCTGCAAGCGGCGGCGCTGCCGATCCCATTTACTGGTCTGATCTGGGCCTCAGCCCGTATCTCTTTGAAATCGGTAGCTTTCAGCTGCGATTTTATTCGCTGGCATACCTGATTGGCGTCATGTTCGCCTATTGGCATCTCAGCAAGATGATCAAAACACCCGGCGCGCCGATGGCTCAGCGCCATGCAGACGACCTGTTTTTCTACTGCACGCTTGGTGTGATTCTGGGCGGACGGCTTGGGTATGCGGCGTTCTATACCGGCGGCGAAACCGGCATCCCCAGTGCCTTTACCGATTTCTCCGGCGACGGATTTATCAGCTGGAAATTGCTGCGCCTGTGGGATGGCGGCATGGCGTTTCACGGCGGTGTGATGGGCGTTTTGGCGGCGATTGCTTGGGTATCTATACGCGGAAAACTTTCGTTTTTGCGTGTCTGTGATTTCATTGCAGTCAATGTGCCGATGGGCATGTTGCTCGGGCGGCTTGCAAATTTCAACAATGGCGAATTGTGGGGCCGGGCGACCGATGTGCCGTGGGGCATGATTTTCCCGGATGCACGCGCGGGCGAAATCGTGCGCCATCCAAGCCAATTGTATCAGGCGGGTCTGGAAGGATTCGTGTTGCTGATCGTGCTGCTTGTGCTGTTTTGGAAGACAAAAGCGCGGTATCGGCCCGGCATGCTCGTTGGGATATTCACCCTCGGCATCGGTATTGCGCGGTTTGTTAACGAATTTTTCCGTGAACCGGATGCACAACTGGCTGACTTTGCTGCGCGAACCGGGCTATCGATGGGCCAATGGCTGACCATACCGCTGATCTTGATTGGATTGATTGTCACGATTTACGCCGTGACGAGGAAACCCGTGGGCACCGGCGCGGCAAGCCCAGCGGCAACGTAAGCCCAAGCGAAACAAATCAAATTTGGAGCCGCACGTTGCGGCTGATCGAGCCGGACGGGACCGAAACCGTGGTGACGCTCGATACGCTACCGATCAATCCCGGCTCGATCCGTCTGAGCGCTTTGATTGTTGGAGATGCGCGCCCTCAGCCGAAGGGCGGTTCAACAGGTGGTGCAACAGGTGGTGCAACCGCCAAAGCAGAGGCAGAGGCAAAGGCCGAGGCAGCGGCAAAAGCAAAGGCCGAAGCCGATGCGATAGAAGCGGCCGAGCTTAAGGCGAAGGCCGACGCTCAAGAGAAATCACGCAAAGAAAAGGCGGCGAAAGCCGAGGCAGAGGCCAAAGCGGCCGCCGAAGCGGAGGCGCGAGCCGAAGCCAAGGCGCTGGCCGAAGCACAAGCCGCCGCTGAAGAGCGGGCGCGCCAAAAGGCTGCGGCGAAGGCGGCGGCTGAAGCGAAGGCTGAGGCGGAGGAGAAAGCCAAGCGCGAGGCAGAAGCCAAAGCCGAAGCGGAAAAGAAAGCCAAAGCGCAAGCGCGCGCAAAGGCCGAGGCCGAGAAAAAAGCGCGGCTGGCTGCGGAAGCCAAGGCAAAGGCGGAAGCCGAAGCAAAAGCCAAGCGTGAAGCGGAGGCCAAGGCCAAGGCTGAAGCTGACGAAAAGGCCCGTATCGAAGCGCAGGCCAAGGCGAAACGAGAAGCAGAAGCAAAGGCCAAAAAGGCGGCCGAAGCCAAAGCCAAGGCCGAGGCGGAGTTGAAAGCGAAGAAAGAGGCCGACGCCCGGGCCAAGGCTGAGGCAAAGGCCAAGGCTGAGGCTGAGCTCAAAGCCAAGCAGGAAGCAGAACGCAAAGCCGCCGCCGCCGCTAAGGCCGCTGAAAAAGCTGAGGCCGAAAGAAAGGCGAAGGAAGCGGCAGAGCTGAAAGCGAAGGCCGAGGCGGAAAAGAAAGCCAAAGCCAAAGCTGAAGCAGAACGCAAAGCGCAGGAAGAGGCCGAAGCCAAGCGGGCAGCCGAAGCCAAAGCGGAGCAAGAAGCAAAGGCCAAGGCGGATGCTGCGGCGAAGAAAGCGGCGCAGGATAAAGCGAAAGCCGAGGCAGACGCGAAGGCGAAACAAGCCGCAGATGCCAAAGCGAAAAAGGCTGCCGAAACTGCCGCCAAACGCGCAGCGGAGAAAGCGAAGGCACAGTCATCTGAGCCGGCATCTGAGCCGGCATCTGAGCCGGCACCAGAACCGGCACCCAAAAACGCCTCAAAACCGGCGTCTAAGCCAAAGAAGCCCGCTCCATCTCAGGCCGCCAAATCATCCGAGCCTGCCAAGCCCGCCGATTTGGGCGAAACTTTCCGCCGCCTCATCCGTCAGACCGGCCCGATCAGTCTCACGCATTTCATGGCGGAAAGTAATGCGCGATATTACACCAGCCGAGATCCGCTGGGCGAGGATGGCGATTTCATCACCGCCCCCGAAGTCAGCCAGATGTTCGGTGAGCTTGTTGGCCTGTGGTTTGCGGACCTTTGGGTGCGGATGGGCGCGCGCAAACGCATCCATTTTGTCGAACTTGGCCCCGGACGCGGGACCCTCACCAGCGACGCTTTGCGCACCGCCGCGCGGTATGAATTTGAACCGCAAGTCCATTTCGTCGAAACGTCCCACGCGCTGCGTAAAATTCAAAGCGAGGCGTTTCCAGACGCGGTCCATCACGATGATATGTCGACCTTGCCAACCGATGCCCCGCTGCTGATTGTCGGCAATGAATTTTTTGACGCCCTGCCGATCCATCAACTCGTCCGCTCTGCGCAGGGGTGGCATGAACGGATGGTCGGGCTTGAAGGGGATGAGTTGGCATTTGTTGCCGGTGAAACACCGATGGATTCAATCGTGCCGAAGAGCTGGAAAAGCGCCTCTCAAGGTACGATGATCGAGACCAGCCCGGCCGCGGTTGCAGTGATGACCGAGATTGCGCAGCGTTTGAAAGAACAAGGCGGGGCGGCGCTCCTCATTGATTATGGCTCGTTTGAGCTGCGCGCGGGATCGACGCTGCAAGCGCTCAAAGCGCATGAGAAGGTCGATGTGCTGACCCATCCGGGAGAAGCCGATTTGACCGCCCATGTCGATTTTGAACTGCTTTCAGACATTGCGAAAAAGAACGGCGCGGATGTCATGGGCCTTCAGATGCAGGGCGAATGGCTGCGGCAGATGGGGATTGATGTCCGGCATGAAGCGCTGGGGCGTAAAAACCCGGCAGAGGCAGATAAGCTCAAGCGGCAATATGACCGGCTGGTGTCTGATTCCCAGATGGGCATGTTGTTCAAAGTGCTGGGTGTTTGCGGTCGGCGCTGGCCCATCGGTGTTGGGTTCGACTGATTTTCCTGTAAGCTCGCCTGTAACGCCGACTGTAACGCCGCCTGTAACGCCGCATGTAACTCAATGCGCATATTTCGCGTATTGCCGGTGAGATGTCAGGAGAATTTGGATGATTGCACGGGTATTTTTGGGCTTTGTAGCGATGTTGGCGGGCATGACGTTTTTGGCAGCGCCCGCAGCAGCAGCGGATGATATTTCGGGCCGCTGGATCACCGAAGACCGCGATGGGATCGTCGAAATTCAGCAATGCGGCAACACCACTTGCGGCCGGCTTGTAAGGTTCCTGATCACACCGAACGATGGGCAGGATCAGCGCGATATTTATAATCCTGATGACAGTTTGAAAAATCGCCGCTTGCTGGGCCTGCCGGTGCTCACGCAATTTCGCGAAGAAGACGATTTGTGGCGCGGGCGGATTTATGACCCCAACACCGGTAAGACCTATCGGTCTGTAATTCGCCGCACGGGTGCCAACACGATCGAGGTGCGCGGCTGTATCGGACCCTTTTGCCAAGCGCAGACATGGCGGCGCGCGCGTTAGTTTTTTGGCCGTTTTGTTGGCGCGGCGCATCCGCGTCGCGATCTCCTCTCGCCTTTGGCGCTGCGGGCGCCCGGCTGGGCTTGCGACCGCTGTGCGACCGTTTGACTATAGTCCGATAGATTCTGCCAGCTCTGCCGCCGCATCTTTCGGGCTGAGTTTGCCTTCGCCTTCGCGGTCCACGGCGAAATTGGCCTCGCGCATCGCTTCCACGCTGATCGCTCCGATCAATGGCTCTAGCGCGCGGGCAATACCCGCATCCTCGGCAATTCGCGGGGACATCATCAGCATCGCATCATAGCTCGGCAAGGCGCCGCGCGGGTCTTCGAGCACCACCAGCCTATCCGCCGCGATCCGCCCATCAGAAGTATAGGCGCTGATCACATCTGCCTCTCCCGAACGCAGCGCATTGTACATAAAGGTGGGCGAGAAATTGCGCGTTTCGCGGAAACGCATTCCGTAGGCGTCTCGCACTGCGATCCATTCCGGGCGTTCAAAGAATTCTGGGTCGCCGCCAACCGTCAGTTGCGGGCCAAAGCGGACCAATTCTTCGAGCGAACTCACGCCCAATTCTGCCGCACGGTCTTCGCGCATCGCAAAAGCATAGGCATTTTCAAAACCCAGCCGTCCCAACACGCGCACGCCGGTGTTGCTGCGTTCCCATTCGACGATGGTTTCATACATGACCTCGCGTCCGGGATTGTCGGTACGGCTCAGCTCGTTTGTCCAAATCGTACCGGTGTAATCGACGGATATATCAATGCTGGAGGATGCTACCGCGCTGTGCACCACTGCTGAGCCAAGCCCGTCGCGATATTCGACCGAATAGCCTGCTTTCTCAAGCTGCGATCCGATCAATTGCGCGAGGATATATTGCTCAGAAAATTGTTTCGAAGCGATGATGATCGTGTCTTCGTCATCCCCGCCCGATTGATAGATAAGCGCGCCGCTCAATCCCATCGCGACCGCCGCAATTCCCGCGCCATATTGCCAGCGATTGCGCTTAGCAAAGCCGTTTTCGACGATACCCAGCAATGCATCAACCACCAGCGCCAATCCCGCGCTCGCGATACAACCCGCGAGCACCAGCGCCCAGTTTTGCGTCTGCAATCCGGCGAAGATCGGGTCGCCCAGGCTCGGCTGTCCAATCGTGGTCGCCAGCGTCGCGGCTCCGATGGTCCAAACGCTGGCGGTGCGGATGCCGGCCATCACGAAGGGCGCGGAAAGCGGGGCTTCGACCAGCGTCAATTTCTGCCAAGAGGTCATGCCGACGCCGTCCGCCGCCTCCAGCACGCCGGGATCGAGATTGGCCTGCGCCGTCACCGCATTTCGCAATATCGGCAGCAGCGCATAGAGCGCCAGCGCCAGCAGTGCAGGCAGGAACCCCAGCGTCGGCAAATCCTCCCCAAACACCGCGCGCAAGGACAGTAGGATTGGGAAAAACAGCGCGAGCAGCGCCAGCGCGGGAATGGTCTGAACAAGGCTGGCAAATCCCAGCGCAATCCGCGCCACATTCTGCGAGCGGCTGGCCCATACGGCGAGCGGCAGCGCCACCAACATGCCAAGCCCGATAGCGCTGGCGGAAAGCACGATATGCGAGGCAAACTTATCGCCGAGGCCGAGGAGGATGGTCCAAATCTCGTTCATGACCCAGCCCCCGATTTTTCCATCGCGGCCAGCCGTTCGGCCTGTTGACGCGGCACCGCGACGAGGCCCTGCGCGATGTCGCCGCCTGCCCCGGCGAGCAATTCATGCGGGCTGTTATCCGCCACCAATTCGCCGAACGACATCACCAGCACGCGGTCCGCGAGCAGCAACGCCTCTGCCATATCGTGCGTCACCATGATTGTGGTGAGGCCAAGTTTTTCATGCAGTTCGCGCACTTTTTCGCCCAAAGCATCACGAGTGATCGGATCAAGCGCGCCGAAAGGTTCATCCATAATCAGCAGCTCTGGATCGCCAGCCAGCGCGCGCGCCACGCCGACACGCTGACGTTGTCCGCCGGACAATTCATCGGGCATACGGCTGGCCATTTCCGGTTCAAGTTCCACCAGAGACAGCAGTTCAGTCACGCGTGCATGCGGCAATTTCTCGCCCGCAAGGCGCGGGCCGATGGCGATATTTTCACCCACTGTGAAATGCGGAAACAGGCCGATCCCTTGAAACACATAGCCGACCCGCCGGCGCAAAGTTGACGGCTTGAGTGCGGTCACATCTTCGCCGCCGAACAAGACGCGTCCACCGCTGGGCGTGACCAAAGTGTTGACCATTTTAAGCAATGTCGATTTGCCGGAACCCGACGACCCGACCAGCGCGACAAAGCTGCCTGCTTCAATTGTGCATGTGACACCGCCGACGGCTGTGACGTCGCCATAGCGGCGTTCTGCTGCGTCAAAAGTTAGGATGGCGCTCGGCGGTTTTTCTTGTGGCGGTGATGTTGTGATCGGTTTGCCCCTTGATGCAGGAGCCTAGAAGGCAAACGCGGCCCCGCCAAGTGTCCTGCTTTTATTGGCCCAAACATTTGGCCGCGCTAAGCAAGGAGCCGATCCGCAGGGATCGCAATGTCCGCTGCCAGCCCGATTTCCCGCCAATCCTGCGTAAGAGAGCCGCCCAATTGATTCTCGACCGCCATTTTGACCAGTCGCGATCCAAAACCGGTTTCCGTCGGGGGAACCGCCGCCGGTCCGCCGCTTTCGCGCCATGCGATTTGCACGGTTTCCCCGGCGTGGATGATGTCGATCGACAGGCTTCCCTCGCCAACGCTCAGCGCGCCATATTTGGCTGAATTCGTGGCGAGTTCATGGAACACCAAAGCCAGCGGCGTCGCCGCTTTTGCGCCCGTTGCAACGTCGTCTCCGGTGATCGAAACCGCGCTGTGGCCGGGCACGCCATATGGCGCCATCAGCACTTCCAACAGAGCTTTCAAATTGCCTTCTGGCCCGGCATCAATCTTCAACGCAAAGTCCTGCGCCCGGGACAAGGCGCGAATGTGATCGGACAAGGTCTCAGCAAAGGGTTTAAGGTCCGGCTTGCCGCGCGCATGCAGCGCCACCAAACCGGTGATGACAGAGAAAATATTCTTGATCCGGTGCGCCAATTCCCCGGCGAGCATTTCGCGCTCTTGCGAGAGTTGGTGCCGGTCGTGAATATCGGTCAGCGTGCCAAACCAACGAGCGGTTTCGGGATCGTCGCTGGATGGAACAGCGCGCGAGAGGACCCAGCGGTAACTGCCATCGGCCTGCCGTAAGCGCCATTCGTCATCAAACAGGCTGGCCGTGCTCATCGCGCGCTCTAGCTTAACCAAAGAGGCGTCGAAATCGTCAGGGTGGATCACTTCGCGCCAATCATCGACGCTTTTGCGCACGGATCGGCCAGTGACTTCGGTGAAGCGCGCATTGAAATAGTCGAACACTGGGCCGGGCGCTGCTGACCATGCGATATCCGGCACGCTGTCGAGCATGAATTGCAGGCGCTCTGCGCTCGCTTGCAATTGGGTGCCGGCGGTGTTGGCTTCGCGGTGGGAGTGCAGCCTGCGCATCACCGCTTCGGCCAGCACAGTCAGGCCTTCGCGTTGCAGATCGGTCAGCGGCTTTGTGCGCGGCGCACTATCGATGACGCACAGAGCGCCCAGCGGCGCGCCTTCTGACGAGATCAGCGGCGCACCGGCATAATAGCGCAGCTGAGCTGGACCTTTCACCAATTCGAAATCTGCAAAGACCGGGTCGCTTGCTGTGTCGAGAATTTCGAGCAGATCGGGCCGGAGCATGGTGTGAGCGCAAATGCTGGTCGTGCGCGCCGTGCGATCTGTGTCCAAGCCCTCAGCAACAATAAACCGCTGACTTTCGGCATCGACCAGACTGACTGCGGCGCTGCTGGCCCCGCACAATTGCGCGGCGAAACGCGTGATACGCGCAAGTTCCTCGTCCCCCGCCAGCGCCTCAGCATCAAAGCTGGCAAGCACCGTCAGGCGATTGTCATCGCCGCAAAACGTGTCCGCCGGAGCGGTGCCTGATGGCCACAGTGGGGGTTCGGTGAAACTCAAACTATCGCTCCTTGCATAGCGCTCCAGAGACGTGCTGCCGCATCCATACAACAACATTGGGACAGGTCAATTGGAACGCAGCGACATCAATAACTTAGCGGAGATCAACGGTTGTTATTGGCGGCAATGTTGGCGTTCTCTGACCAGATTGCTAAAGCGCTTGCATTGGCTTTTTCAGCTGCGGGTGATCGCCCGCTAATACCTGATTTACATATGGAAGATTCCTATGCGCGCGACCCCTGATTTCGACTTCCAGCTTGGCGAAAGCGCGGAAATGATCCGCGACAGCGTTGGCCGTTTTGCCGATGAGAAAATTATGCCGCTGGCGGCGAAGATTGACCGTGATGATTGGTTTCCCCGCGAATTGTGGGCACCGATGGGCGAGCTGGGGCTGCATGGGATCACCGTCGACGAAGCAGATGGCGGGCTGGGCCTTGGCTATCTTGAACATGTTATCGCGGTCGAAGAAGTCAGCCGGGCGAGCGCTTCTCTGGGGCTGTCATACGGCGCGCATTCAAACCTGTGCATCAATCAGATCCGCCGCTGGGGCAATGATGAACAACGCGCGAAATATTTGCCCGGTTTGATCAGCGGCGAACATGTCGGATCGCTGGCGATGAGCGAGGCATCCGCCGGGTCGGACGTGGTTTCAATGAAGCTCAAAGCTGAGGCTATGTCAGGCGGCTATGTCCTCAACGGCACCAAATTCTGGATCACCAACGCAACCGAAGCAGACACGCTGGTCGTCTATGCCAAGACTGACGGACATGCCGGGTCGCGCGGCATCACCGCGTTCCTGATCGAGAAAGACATGCCCGGTTTTTCGATCGGCCAGAAAATCGAAAAAGTCGGCATGAAAGGCTCTCCTACGGCAGAGCTGGTGTTCGACAATTGCGAAGTGCCAGAGGAAAACGTGATGGGCCCGCTCAATGGCGGCGTCGGCGTTTTGATGAGCGGGCTGGATTATGAACGCGTGGTGCTGTCGGGTATTCAGCTGGGCATTATGCAGGCATGTCTCGATACGGTGATCCCGTATCTGAGGGAACGCACGCAATTCGGCAAACCCATCGGCAGTTTCCAACTGATGCAGGCGAAGGTGGCGGATATGTATGTCGCACTGCAATCGGCGCGCGCTTACACTTATGCAGTCGCGAAATCGTGCGATGCGGGCCAAACAACACGCTTTGATGCGGCGGGTGTGATCTTGCTTTCAAGCGAAAATGCGTTCCGAGTCGCGGCCGAAAGCGTGCAGGCGCTGGGCGGCGCGGGTTATACGACCGATTGGCCGGTGGAACGGTATATGCGGGATGCAAAACTGCTCGATATCGGGGCGGGGACGAATGAGATCAGGCGGATGTTGATCGGGCGCGAATTGATCGGGGCGGCTGGGTGAGCTTACACTATGTCGCGGCCGCGCAGATCGCGCTTGCGGCGCTGTTCCACTTTGTTTCAGGAGGCACGGTGCGGGTGACGCAAGCGAATTCATTGGCGAGAGATGCTGGCGAAGGTTCACTCTCCGACAAGAGTTTCGCTTATGTGCGCTACGGAGTTTTCGGTTTCATCGTTGGTTCGGCAATTTTACTCGTTTTCCCGATTGTGCCCATTTGGGTGGAGATGATTCTGGGGACATCATGGCTAGTTTTGGGCTTAGCGGATGGCGTGAGGAGCCGCGGTAGAAGTTCCGGTCTATATTTTGCCCTCTCCACTGGCGTACTTATTTTGGCAGGAAATTTCGTATGAACGCCCACGCTTTCACTATGACGTTCGATCGCGACTTGAATGGAGCGAACTGATGCCTGTTTACATGATCTCCCGCATGACCATCCACGACCGTGCGCAATACGATAAATACGAAGAGCGCTTCATGGAAATCTTTGACAAATTCGACGGCCAATTGCTGAGCGTGGACGAAGAACCGCAAGACCTCAGCGGCAAATGGACCGCGACGCGTTCTGTCCTGATGGAGTTCCCCAGCAAGCCGCAATTGTTCGCATGGCTGCTTTCGCCAGAATATATCGAAATCGGCAAATTCCGCGATGCGGGCAGCACGTCTGAGGCGATCATTGTGAAGGGGTTGGAAGAGCAATCATGAGCCCGAATGACAAAAGCGTTGCCGACGAAGACTATGTCTATGACGAGGCAAGCGGCGAATGGGTGCCGGCCTCTGAATTGGCGGCCAAACAGAGCGCCGAGGGTGCCGTTGAGGTCCGCGATGCCGTGGGCAATCTCCTGACCGATGGCGATCAGGTTACCTTGATCAAAGACCTCACGGTCAAAGGCGCCGGCCAGACATTGAAGCAAGGCACATTGATCAAGTCGATCCGGCTGACCGGCGACGAACAGGAAATCGACTGCAAATACCCCGGCATCAAAGGGCTCGTCCTGCGCGCGGAGTTTGTGCGGAAACGCTAGAGCTCTTCACGCAACTTTGCAGGGCGCACAATTGCCGTTAAACGCCTCTGCATGACAGCACCGACACTGACGACAAAGCTCGACAACGAAAGCCCCGAGGCCAAAGCGCGCGGCGCGCATAATAAAGGCCTCGCGGACGAACTGCGCAGCACGGTCGCGGCCGCGGCCTTGGGCGGGTCAGAGCGTAGCCGCGAACGCCATGTTTCGCGCGGCAAACTGCTTCCGCGTGAACGAGTTGAACGCTTGCTCGATCCCGGATCGCCGTTCCTCGAAGTCGGTCAGCTCGCGGCGAACGGCCTGTATGACACCGATATTCCGGGCGCTGGGATGATCGCAGGGATCGGCCGCGTTTCGGGCCGTCAGGTGATGATCGTGTCCAACGACGCCACCGTCAAAGGCGGCACCTATTACCCGATGACGGTCAAGAAGCACCTTCGCGCGCAAGAAATCGCGCAGGAAAACCGCTTACCTTGCATCTATCTGGTTGATAGCGGCGGTGCGAACCTGCCGCATCAGGCGGAGGTTTTTCCTGACCGCGAACACTTTGGCCGCATCTTTTTCAATCAGGCCAATATGTCCGCGCTGGGCATTCCGCAGATCGCCTGTGTCATGGGCAGTTGCACGGCGGGCGGGGCCTATGTCCCGGCGATGTCTGACGAGACTGTGATCGTGCGCAACCAAGGGACGATATTCCTCGCCGGGCCTCCTTTGGTGAAGGCGGCGACGGGTGAAGAAATTACCGCCGAAGATTTAGGCGGCGGTGATCTTCATGCCAAGAAATCGGGCGTGGTCGATCATTTGGCGGAAAATGACGAACACGCGCTCACCATTGTGCGCGATATTGTCAGCCATCTTGGCGCGAATACCGGGGCGGCGGCGAATATTGCGCTGAAAGATCCGCGCCCGCCAAAATTCGACGCAGATGATCTGTATTCGGTGATCCCGGACGATGTCCGCGCGCCCTATGATGTGAAAGAAGTCATCGCGCGGCTGGTCGACGGCTCTGAATTTCATGAGTTCAAGGCGCAATATGGCTCCACCCTTGTGTGCGGCTTTGCCCATATTTGGGGGATGCCGGTGGCGATCCTCGCCAATAATGGTGTGCTGTTTTCCGAAAGCGCGCAAAAGGGCGCGCATTTCATTGAGCTAGCCCAGCAACGCCGCATCCCGTTATTGTTCCTGCAAAATATCAGCGGCTTTATGGTCGGCGGCAAATATGAAGCAGAAGGCATCGCCAAACACGGCGCGAAGTTGGTTACTGCGGTTGCCACCGCCACCGTTCCCAAAATCACAGTGGTGATCGGCGGATCATTTGGAGCGGGCAATTACGGCATGTGCGGGCGGGCATATTCCCCGCGTTTCCTGTTCACATGGCCCAATGCGCGTATTTCCGTGATGGGCGGCGAACAGGCGGCCAGTGTGCTCGCAACAGTCCACCGGGATGCAGACAAATGGTCGGACGAACAGGCGGAGGAATTCAAAGCCCCAATCCGCCAAAAATACGAAGACGAAGGCAACCCATACTACGCCACTGCGCGCCTGTGGGATGACGGCGTGATTGACCCCGCGCAAACCCGCGATGTGCTGGGACTGGCTTTTGCCGCGACGCTGGAGGCTCCGATTGCGGATCGGCCCAGCTTTGGCGTGTTCAGGATGTGAGCGCGCCTTGACTGTGTTGTTATTGTAATACAGTCTTCACGGGCGTCTGTATGGAGGCTCGATTGCGCTTAATCAAAACCGCCGCGGTTCTTTTGCTTTGCATAATCGTGATGCAATATCTTCACGAATTGGGTCATGCTCTGGTTTCAAAAGCTCTAGGCTATGACGTCAGTATGAGCATCAATAAGGTCGCCTCATCCGGGCAATCTGGCCCCGTCCCTTTGTGGCATTCGCAATTGATCGCGCTGGGCGGCCCGGCTGCGACGATCTGCATCGCGGTGTTGGCATTTCTCGGTCGCAGGCGGCTTGGCGATTGGGCATTGATCATCGTTTTCAATGCGATGATTATGCGGATGATTGCTGCGGCTGTCAGTTTTTCGCACCCCAATGATGAAGCATGGGTCAGCAGCAGCCTGAATTTGGGGACATGGACCCTCCCCTTGCTGGTCTGCGCGTTCTTGGCGGGTTTGTTTGGCATCGTGTTGAAAGAGGTGCGACCACGCTGGCAGTGGTTCATCGCAATGTGGGCGGGAGTTTCGATCGGATATTCTGCGGTCGTGCTCGCGGAGAAGTCATTTCCCCAATTTGCATTCTAGTCGCCAAGGCGGTTAATCCCCCTCGCATTCCCCGTCTCGCTTTCTTCGGCGTAACTGCTATTCTGAACACCTCTGGGGAGAGAGAAAACATTGCCACATAACGAAACTCGCAACGTCGGCCTTTTGTCGCGTATCGTGCGCCGGATCATCTTGGTCATTTACCGCTTCAATGGCTGGAAAGTGGTCAGCGGGCTGCCGACAAACATCAAGAAATACGTCATCGCTGGTGCGCCGCACACGTCCAACTGGGATTTCGTGTTCTTCGCAGGCGCCACGCATGAAGAAAATGTGCAGCCCAATTTTATGGGTAAGCACACTCTATTTCAGGGGGTGATGCGCAATTTCATGCTCGACATGGGCGGTATTCCCATCGACCGGACGAAGAAAGCCAATGCCGTGGAACAGGTCGCCGCTGAATATGCGAGCCGCGAAGAGCTGGCTTTGGTGATTGCTTGCGAAGGGACGCGTAAGTCTGACGGCAAATGGAAATCGGGTTTTTACAACATTGCCCAAGCGGCGAATGTGCCGATTGTCCTGGCCTTTGCCGATAATGCCACCAAGACGATCGGTTTTTCCCCGCCCATGATCCCGACCGGCAATTACGGCGAAGACTTGCTCAAAATCGCCGAATGGTTTCGTTCAAAGATTCCCGATTTGGACCGATACAAAGTGCTGGAGGAGCAAGCGCGCGCAATCATTGATGGGCGAAACGACATCTGACCGAGCGCGAAAGGCGCTCGCAGAGTTTTTCAGAATGTATCTTTAAGCGGCCCTGATTGGCACCTATCTAACAGCCAGATCAGGAGGGCGCCAATCATGGCCTTGAGCGAAGAAACACGGCAGGCGGAACGCGCGCGTATTGCGCGGCTTGTGCTTGACCTAGTTAAAGAACGCGGGACCGAGATTTCTTATGCCGGTGCGCAGGCCGAAAGCGGACTGACACGCAGCCGGTTTGAACTGGTCTTTGAAGACTATGACGATTTCTTCGATTCTATCGCGCAAATGTGGCTCGCCCCGCATATGACCGCGATGGAGGAAGCGATCGATGCGAACCTCCCCGCCAACCGCAAAATGTACGAATTTTTCCGCAGGCGTTTCGTGATCTCACGCGATCGTTACCGCGAAGACCCGGAATATTTCACCATCATTTGCGAAATGGGTGCGGCCAATTTCGAACGGGTGCGGTCCTATGTCGATCTTGCCGATCACTATCTGTGCGAAGTGATCGCGCAGGCGCAGGCCGATGGCTATTTTGCGGGATTAGAGATTGATGAGACGCTGTCGCTGATCAATCAGATGGTGGGCAATTACACGCTGCCCGATGCGCTGATTTACCTCGGCGATAAATTGAGCGAGGAAAAACTGGCGCAGATTGTCGATACGATCTTTATCGGGCTTTCTGGCGAAACAGGCGAATCCGCGCGCGGGTTCAACACGATCCGCGTTGCGTCTTAAACCTAGCTTTTGGCCCACCACGCATAGGACGGATCACGCGGATGGCGCGCGCCTCTGCGGGCCAGCGTGTCGTATAGGCCGCCGCTCTCTTCCATGCTGGATGGTCCCTGACGGTTCCAATCCATAATATACAGCCGTTCTGCGATGCGCCATTCGCCGCCTTGTTTGACGAATTTATCGAGATACCTCCCGCCAACGACCATCTCGGTCATTGGTAATTGCTCGCCTTGCTTCGCCTCTGCACCCGGCAGGATATGAAGCGCGACACAATAGGTTTCGCAGCGCGCCCGGTCGCCATCGACTTCGCAGATGAGATTGCCGATATTGTGGTGAGTTAATGTCATCGCACCCAGCCCGGCCATCAGGCCTGCGATTGTCTCGGCTGGCGGCTTTGGTCCGTCGCCGTAATCAATGCGGGCATCCGGCGCGAAGACCTGCGCCAATTCCTCCGCATCGCAGCGGTCAATACCCCTGCAATAGCGCGCGAGCACTTGTTCAATCGCTTGTCTGTCGGCGATCTGCTGAATCTGTGAATTTGTATCGCGATTAGCCATGCCGCCAACATTAGAAGCGAAATGCGCGGCGTTCGATTGGCATTTTCGCTGACGGCTTAGCGGCGCGTCTTATCATCCGAGGAACGTTTGAATTGCAGCACATTGGCCGGCAGCACCCGCGCAGGCGGCAAACGGCGTTTGTCAGAGAGCGCATATTTGAGGCTCGCCCCGATCATAACCGACGAAATCGCAATGATTACCGTCGCCCAAAGCCAATGCGGCAAGAACAAAGATGCCTCTATCTGGCCAGTGTCGGACAGCATTTCGCGCCCGCCGATCACCGCTCTTTCGGTGAAGAGATAATTCAAATCGCGCAACATGCTCATCGCGCCCAGCACTCCCAGAAATTGGAGCGCGAACCGGGCTGTGCCTGACGATGCCTTCCAAGCAATAATGCAAAGCAATGCGGCAACCAGTGGCAAGACGGCATAGCCCGTGGGCGAACGCACATAGATGATGACAGAGGCAAAGATCGCCGCCGCTGTCGCCCATAGAGCGGGCCGCCACAATTTCTCATGCGCGCTGGCCAATATCAGCGCGGCGCCCATCACACTGGGCGCGAGCGGGCCGCCAGCGGCGATTGCGGCGCGGGCAAAGGGGGATATGTCGTTTGCAACCTGGCTTTCAGCGACGCCCGACCCATCGGGGAAAATCATCAATTGGACGAATTCCTGACCCATCAACATCGAGGTCACGCCGTGGCCCATTTCGTGAAACCATGTGGTGAGGATGGCGAAGGGATAGATGAGATACGCGCCCAGCGGCAGCGAGGGCAAAGCAATCACTAGAAAACCGGCCAGCACCAATCGCCCGACTTGTTCGGCCTGACTGCCGGGTTTGACCATCGACATCATGGATCAGATGTCCTGCATTTCGAGGCCAGTATCGCCCGCAGCAGGAATATCCTCTGGGTCGCGCGCTTTGCCGTCGGGACCAACGCGGGTGCGGTAATGTTCGGCGGCTTCTTCGTCTTCGGCGCGTTGTTCTTGCAAGATTGACCAACTGGCGAGGAACAATCCTGCGACAAGCGGCCCCAGAACAATGCCAGAGAAACCGGCGAGCGACAGCCCGCCAAGTGTGGTCACCAGAATGATCCAATCGGGAATGCCGGTGTCGCGCCCCACCAATATTGGACGCAGAACATTGTCGGCAGAACTGATGATGATGAAGCCTGAGGCGAGGACGAACACACCCTGCCAAACGTCGCCCGTCACCAGCAACCAAATGCCAACCGGTGCCCAAACAAGCGCCGTCCCCACCGCTGGTATAAGCGCCAGAATGGCCATCAACACACCCAGGAGCAATGCCGAAGGAACGCCGGCGATCATCATCGTGATCGCGCCCAATGTCCCCTGTACCAGTCCGACCACGCCGGACCCTTTAATCACGGCGCGCACGATGCCGAGGAACCGTTCTGCAAGCCGGTCCGCAATTTCCCGGTCAATCGGGGCGGAATGGAGGATGGTTTCGCCAATCCGCGATCCGTCGCGCAGCAGGAAGTATAGGACATAAAGCCCGAGGCCAAAGCTAAGGACGAAGCCCAATGCGCCGCTGCCGATCGACACCGCCTGTGAGGCAATCACCCCGGCGCTTTCGCCTAGGATGCCTTGCAATTGTTCTTGCAATACGGACACATCGGTCCAGCCATTGTCTTGGATCAGCGTTTGCAGGCTGGCAGGCAACATCGCAAAACTGGTGTCGAACCAAGCGACCAGATCAATCGGATTTTCGCGCAGATCGTTGACCAGGCCCACCGTCTCTCCGACGACCACCGAACCCACCCATAGGGCAGGCAGCAAGACCGCGACGAAGATGATCAGCAGCGATAGCGAGGCGGCGATGTTGCGCCGGCCGCGAGTTTTGCGCAGCACCCATTTATACAAAGGTTGGAACATGATCGCCGCCAAAGCGGACCACAATAGCGGCCCGGCAAATGGCCACGCCACCCACACGAACAGAAATGAGACCACCGCCAGCAGGAGCAAAAAGCTCCAATGTTCCAGTGCGCTTGTGTCGTTTGGTTCCTGCTCAGACATGGGAATTGATGTCGGGGCTTATGCACCAAACATCAAGGGCGGATCATTATCACCCCCATTGCAGGCACCCAATTAAACGTCGAGATTGGCGACGTTCAAAGCGTTCTGCTGAATGAATTCCCGGCGGGGTTCCACCACATCGCCCATCAGGCGGGTGAAAATCTCATCCGTCACGTCCGCGTCTTCGACCTTCACTTGGAGGAGGATGCGGTTTTCAGGATCAAGAGTGGTTTCCCACAATTGTTCCGGGTTCATCTCGCCTAGACCTTTATAGCGGGCGATGGACAGGCCCTTGCGCCCTGCGGCCAGAACTGCGTCCAGCAACTGGCTCGGGCGGGAGATTGAATCGTCCGTGATCAATGCCGGAGCGCCTGCACCGTCCGCATCATCTGCGTCGTTGATAGGTTCTTCGTCTGACGCATCGCCAACCTTAACCAGCCGCACCGCGCTTTCATAAGCATCGGCCTGCGGTCCCGCGAGGCTGTGCAATTTATGCGCCTCAGTGCTGGTGAGGAAGCGCGCCTCTATTTCGTGAACATCGGTGACACCGCGCCATTTGCGCGAAAATTGCACCGTCCCGCTCTCCAGGATCGTCGAGGTCCACACCGCATCTTGGTCATTTGCCTGCAGCCGCTCAGCGGTTTGCGTCAGCGCACCGGAGCGGCCCGTACCGCTCAGCGCCGGATCGAACGCGCCCGTCAACGCCATCTGTTCGATAATCGCCGCATCATAGCGGCGCGGGACGAAAGCCATCAGGTTTTTCAGGCGCAGCGCCTGATCCACCAAAGCGCGCAAATCTTCGCCTGAACGCGCGCCGTTCGCGCTTTCAATCATCCGCCCCTGCAATCCGGCATCGACCAAATAGCGGTCGAGCGCGGGCTGATCTTTGAGATAGACCTCGCTCTTACCCTTGGCGACTTTGAACAAAGGCGGCTGAGCGATGAACAAGTGCCCGGCTTTTACGATTTCCGGCATCTGACGGTGGAAGAATGTCAGCAGCAATGTGCGAATATGCGCGCCGTCGACATCAGCGTCGGTCATGATCACAATCTTGTGATAGCGCAGTTTTTCGAGGTCGAATTCATCACGAACCCCGGTGCCCATCGCTTGGATCAGGGTGCCGACCTCTTTCGAAGATATGATCCGGTCAAACCGCGCGCGCTCAACATTGAGGATCTTACCTTTGAGCGGCAATATCGCCTGATATTGGCTGTCACGCCCGCCTTTGGCGGAGCCGCCAGCGGAATCACCCTCGACCAGGAACAATTCGGCTTTGGTCGCATCGCGTTCGCGGCAATCGGAGAGTTTACCCGGCAGCGACGCAATGCTCATCGCGCCCTTGCGGCTCATTTCGCGGGCACGCTTGGCGGCCTCTCGAGCGGCGGCGGCGTCGATGATTTTCTGAATGATCGATTTCGCGTCGCCCGGATTTTCTTCCAGCCACTCGTTCATTTTCTCGCCCATCAAGGCTTCGAGTGGTTGGCGAACCTCTGAGGAAACCAGCTTGTCCTTGGTTTGCGAAGAGAATTTCGGATCAGGCAGTTTCACGCTGACAATCGCGGTCAACCCTTCGCGCATATCTTCGCCCGAAAGCGAGACTTTCTCTTTTTTGAGCAGTCCAGAACGATCCGCATAATTGTTCAGCGTCCGCGTAAGCGCCGCGCGGAAGGCCGCGAGGTGCGTCCCGCCATCACGCTGAGGGATGTTGTTGGTGAAGGTCAGGACGTTTTCGTAATAGGAATCGTTCCATTCCAGCGCCACGTCGATCGCGATCCCGTCTTTCTCTGCCGAAACCGAGATTGGTTCAGGGATCAGAGCGTCTTTGTTGCGGTCGAGATATTTGACGAAGGCCGCAATGCCGCCTTCATAAAACAGATCATGTTCCAGCACTTCTTCGTGACGTTTGTCGCGCAGCAGGATGCGCACGCCAGAATTGAGGAAGGCCAGCTCGCGGTAACGGTGCTCCAGCTTGTCGAAATCAAATTCGAGCACGTTCTTAAAGGTATTTTCCGAAGCGCTGAATGTGACCCTTGTGCCCTTTTTGAAGCCATTTTCATCTGGGTTCTGATCGACCTTTGGCGCGTCGCCCTTAATCTCTAGAGCGTTCACTGCGTCGCCGTGTTCGAACCGCATCCAATGTTCTTTACCGTCGCGCCAGATCATCAGCTCCAGCCATTCGGACAGAGCGTTGACGACCGAAACGCCCACGCCGTGCAGGCCGCCTGACACTTTATAGGCGTTGTCGTCTGATGTGTTTTCAAACTTACCGCCAGCGTGAAGCTGGGTCATGATAACCTCGGCTGCGGACACGCCTTCTTCTTTGTGCATTCCAACCGGAATGCCGCGGCCATTGTCTTCGACAGAGACGCTGCCATCGGGGTTCAATTCGATCAAAACCAGATCGCAATGCCCGGCCAGCGCTTCGTCGATGGCGTTATCAGAAACCTCAAACACCATATGGTGCAGGCCCGATCCGTCATCGGTATCGCCGATATACATTCCGGGGCGTTTGCGGACCGCATCTAGGCCTTTGAGAACCTTGATGGAATCAGCGCCATATTCGCCCTGAAGCTTTACTTTTTCGGCTGGCGCGTCGCTGCGTTCGCCAGAGGTGTTTGGGTTGTTGTCATCCATGCGCAATATATAGGCGCTGCGGGGCCAATTCCCAAGCTTTCTGGCCGATTGTCTGCTGCTTTTCCCCCGACCTAAACAGGCGCGGTTATTGCCCTAGGATGCGGGCGCGAAGGCAAGCCGGAAATAGACCGTCCCCTTCCACACATTCTGATGCAGGATTCCCGGCAACATTGCCCGTGCAGCGTCGCTGAATTGGCTTTGATAACAATCCATCGCATGGCGCGCCGCGTCGAGATCAGGCGGCTCATAACGGATCCGGTCGGTTATGAGCGAAGGGTGCGTTGTGGCCCAATTTTCGAACCCCGCCACTGCCTCGCCGCTTTCGCCAGCCGCGCTATCTGATGGAAATGCGGCATAGAGCAAGTCAGGGCGGCCATCTTCCATCGCGCCGATGATTTGTGTGACCGCATTGCTGACCATGCGGTGATCGGCATGGCCGTATCCGCCATCTGGCCCCCATGTCATTAACACTTGCGGCTGTTCCAAAGCGATGAGCGCGGCGATGCGCTCTTCCATGTCGCGTGCCGCGCTGCCGGGTGCGCGGGCGTTTAAGGCGAGCGTACCATCGCCCAACTGCCAGAAGATCGGTTCGGGCAGCCCAAGCGCAAATGCCGAGCAGCGCGCTTCGTCTTCGCGCAAAGCCGCCAGCTGCGCGCCGGGCTCTAGGTCTGTCACGCCCGGCCCTGCATCGCCGCTAGTGGCGAAAACAATCGTCACCTCGCCCCCGCTGCGCGCCATCCGCGCGAGCACTGGGGCAATGGTGATTTCATCATCGGGATGGGCAAGGATCGCCAGCACCGAAGGCGGGCCTGATTGGGCGCTTGGCGCGTCCACCCTATCGGCAGGAACTGTGACGGAGCTTCCGTCTGGCGGGGGAAGCCGAGGCGGAGCGCCAAGGACACGCGGGCTGCCTCCCGGTGCCATATCAGGCGTGATAATTATGACGTCGCCGTCCGATTCGGAGCCTTCTGGCTCAGGCCCGGGCATGTCTTGGGCCAATGCTGGATGCGCCGCGCAGACCATGCTGACGAGGGCCGCCGCGCTTATCAAAGCCCGCCCCCTAAATTGACTTGGCGTGCGCATGTCATTGTCTCCTACCGGGCCGAATGGCCGCATTTTTCCCACCTTCGCGCCCAAGCGTAAAGAAATAGCAGCGGCCTTAATAAAAGTCGTGCTTGCCGCCTATTCCTCTGCGGCTAAGCATGGCGGCTATGACCATTCCAAACCATGCAGAGATTATGAGCGAAAAGCTCTCCGAACCCTTTGGCTCTTACAATGCGATTATGCGCGATCATGCGCGGGCGCATCCTGATAAGATCGCCCTGATGGATGAGGGCGGCGATGTCGCTTGGGCCGAATTGATCGGCCTGGTGGAACGATTGGCCGCGCGTTTGACCGAAACCGGGCTGGAGCGGGGGCAATCGGTTGCGATCCTTGGCAGCAGTTCGATCAATTACGCTTTGGTGTTTCTGGCGGCGGTGCGCGCGGGCGGTGTGGCCGCTCCGCTGACGACCAGCGCGTCTCCCGAACAATTGGCGGGCATGGCGAAAGATTCCGGCGCACGGCATTTGTTTATTGATGACAAGAAAGCCGCCGAACTCGGCCCCGATTTTATGGCGGACCTGACCCGCGTGCCTTTAGAAGATGTGCAAAGCTGGATGGCGCCGCAGGGTAGCATAGCGCCAGATTTCGATCCTGCGCCCGGCGATCCGTTCAACATCATCTATTCCAGCGGAACGACCGGCATTCCCAAAGGCATCGTCCATTCGCATCAGATGCGTTGGCGGCAATTTGGCGCGACGGCGCAATCCTATCAGGCCGCTGGGTTGGAGGTCCGCTCGCTGGCCTCAACACCGCTTTATTCCAACACCACGATGGTCGCGTTTCTGGCGCCAATTTTGGCAGGCGGGACCGTGCGGATCATGGGGAAATTTGATTGCGCACGCTGGTTGGACCATGCGGCGGCGGATCGGACCACGGTGACGATGCTGGTCCCCATCCAATATCAGCGGTTGATGGATTATCCCGGATTTGACGATCATGATCTGTCGGCGCTGGCGATGAAATATTGCACTTCCGCGCCGTTTTCCGCCGAATTGAAAGCCGAAGTGCTGAAACGTATGCCGGGCGGGTTGGTCGAGATTTATTCGATGACTGAAGGGGGCGTCGTCTGCTTGCTTTCTGCGCATGAATTCCCGGACAAACTTCACACTGTCGGACGGCCCGCACCGGGCAGCGAAATGAAAGTGTTGGACGATGAGGATAACGAAGTGCCGCCGGGCATTCCGGGCAACCTTGTCGGGCGGTCGCAAACGATGATGTCAGGCTATAAAAACCGCCCGGACAAAACCGCCGAGGCGCAATGGACCGATCCGGCCAATGGTGATGTGTGGATGCGGATGGGCGACATTGGGCGGGTCGATGAAGAGGGCTTTGTCGAGCTGGTCGGGCGCGCAAAGGATATGATTATCTCTGGCGGGTTCAATATCTATCCCAGCGATTTGGAGAGCGAGTTGGAGCGCGAGGACGATGTTGCAGAAGCCGCAGTCGTCGGCATTGCATCACGGCGTTGGGGCGAAACGCCGATTGGTTTTGCGGTGCTAAAACCCGGCGCGCGCGATGCGGATGGCATTATGGCGGCGGTGAATGCGCGGCTGGGCAAGACGCAGCGGCTCTCGGCGCTTTATACGATTGATGAAATGCCGCGCAGCCATATTGGCAAATTGCTCAAGACCGAACTGCGCGAAAAGGCCGAAACCCTCTATCAGGAATGATCGCGACCTTCCCGCTGGGCGCGCGTGTGGAGACGCGGCCACCATTCGGGGGGAGGGGAAGTGGGTGGCCGCGTCTCGCTCGCTGACTTGCCAAGTGGCATGCCGTCATGATGCGCGAAAATTCCGATTCCAGCGCCAAAAGGGGGAGGGAGGCGCTTCGAAACTTCGCACTGACAGCATCGGGGGCAGCCGCAGCGCCGAGGCGCTGGATAAGCGGGCTTTGCATGGGCGGCGGTGCTGGAAGTCACCGGGGCCGTAAAACGCGCTCGTATCGGCTGCTCGCTACTGGCAAGCAGACTGGCAGGAAGGTTCCTGCCGATGCACCGCGAGGGTTCTGACGTTTCTGGGGAGAGGTGCCAGATCGCGCGGTACAAGTGCCAAATGGTGTTCGATTGCATGGAACTCAAATGCGAAAATTCGCAATTTAATTGCAAATTTTGCAACACAGGCGCGTGACGCTAGGGCGCGCGGCGTAGCGACCGCCGAATTTCACGGGTCGGGGTCAATTGGTTGCCGCCCTTTGCATTCGATCACTCGGTTGAAAGCATAGTGGGGGCCGCTTGCATGGTCCTACCGCGCTGCGTAAGCGCTAATCATGCCAGCAGAGACCCATATTCCCGACTCGATTCTGATCGTTGATTTCGGCAGCCAAGTGACCCAGCTGATTGCGCGCCGTGTGCGCGAAGCGGGGGTCTATTCCGAAATCGCACCTTACACGATGGCAGAGGAAGCCTTTCGCAGGATGAAGCCCAAGGGCATTATCCTATCGGGCTCCCCCGCCAGCGTTCCCGACGACGGCTCGCCGCGCGCGCCGCAAAGCCTGTTTGAAGCCGGCATCCCGATCCTGGGCATTTGTTATGGTCAGCAAGTGATGAGCCATCAGCTAGGCGGTGAAGTGCGCCCCGGCCATGAGACAGGGGAAGGGGGCGAATTTGGCCGTGCCTATCTGACAGTCACCAAACCTTGCGCTTTGTTCGATGGCCTTTGGAAAGAGGGTGAGCGGCATCAAGTCTGGATGAGCCACGGCGACAAAGTCACGCAATTTGCCGAGGGTTTTGAAATTGTCGCCACCAGCGACGGTGCGCCATTTGCGGTCATCGCGGATGAGAAACGCAAATTCTACGGCACACAATTCCATCCAGAAGTCGTCCACACACCCGATGGCGGCAAACTGCTCGCCAATTTCGTGCGTCATGTTTGCGGTCTGACCGGCGATTGGACGATGGCCGAGTTCCGCAAGACCAAGATCGAGGAAATCCGCGCTCAGGTCGGCAAAGGCCGCGTCATTTGCGGATTGTCCGGCGGAGTCGACAGCGCGGTCGCAGCGGTTCTGATCCACGAAGCGGTCGGTGATCAGCTCACCTGCGTCTATGTCGATCACGGTTTGATGCGGCTCAATGAAACAGAGCAAGTCGTCTCGCTGTTCCGCGACCATTACAACATCCCGCTTGTCGCGGTGGATGCCGAAGAACAATTTATGGGCGGATTAGAAGGCGTCACCGACCCAGAAAAGAAACGCAAATTCATCGGCGGGGCATTTATCGACCTGTTCGAAGCCGAAGCGAAAAAGGTCGGCGGCGCAGATTTCCTCGCGCAAGGCACGCTCTATCCTGACGTCATCGAAAGCGTCAGCTTCACCGGCGGGCCAAGCGTAACTATTAAAAGCCACCACAATGTCGGCGGCCTGCCCGAACGCATGAATATGAAACTGGTCGAGCCTTTGCGCGAATTGTTCAAAGACGAAGTGCGCGATTTGGGCCGCGAACTTGGCTTGCCCGAAGCCTTCGTTGGCCGCCATCCATTCCCCGGCCCCGGCCTGGCGATCCGTATTCCGGGCGAAGTCACCAAAGAACGCTGCGACATTTTGCGCAAAGCCGATGCGATTTACCTCGAAGAAATCCGCAATGCCGGATTGTACGACGCCATCTGGCAGGCTTTCGCGGTGTTGTTGCCGGTCAAAACCGTTGGCGTGATGGGCGACAGCCGCACCTATGACAGCGTTTGCGGATTGCGCGCTGTGACCAGCACGGACGGGATGACCGCCGATGTCTATCCCTTCGATGCGTCATTCCTAACCGGTGTTGCGACGCGGATCGTCAACGAAGTGCAAGGCATCAACCGCGTGGTCTATGACTACACGTCAAAGCCGCCGGGCACGATCGAGTGGGAGTGACGAAATGACGCAAAAATACATAGCAATAGGGTCCAATGATCTGGATCGATCCTATGCCTATTATGATCCAGTCATGACCGCGCTCGGCGCTAAGGTTGCATTCGAATATGCTGGCATCACCAAATGCTACAAATTCCCAGACGGTTTTTGCGTCTGGATCGGAAAGCCGCAAAATGGCGAAGCGGCGGCACCCGGCAACGGACATACGGCTGGCTTTTCAGTCGACAGCACGGATGCGGTTGATCTCGCTTATGCCGCTGCGCTGGCCAATGGTGGTTCGGATGAAGGGGCACCGGGCCCCCGCCCTCTATATGGGCCGGATTTCTATGGCGCTTATGCCCGTGATCCCGATGGCAACAAGATGAGCTTTGTGACGCTCATTGCGGCTTAGGACCAACTTTCTGCGAACGGGCTGAACCTTTGCCACGGTATCGGCATGCTGATAGGCTCGCTGTAAATCGGAACAAAGGGCCTCAAATCGTGACAAACATTTTCCGCATCACCGCAGCAGCGGCGTTCCTCACGCTGGGCGCCTGTTCGCAAGCTCCCGCCGAACCGCCTGCCCTTACGCAAGGCGCTTGGACCCTTGACGGCGAAGCGTCGCAGCTCAGCTATGTGTCGATCAAGGCAGGCGAGATTGCGGAGGTCAATTCGTTTGAAACTGTCAGCGGCTCTGTTTCTGAGGACGGCGTAGCGGTGATCGAGATTGACCTCGCCTCGGTCGATACCGGCGTCGATATTCGCAATGAGCGGATGCGCGATGTTTTCTTTGTTGTCGCCGACAATCCAACCGCGACTGTAACCGCGCAAATCGACCCGGCCGCGTTCGAAGCGCTCGGCGTAGGCGCAAGCACAATGCAGATGCTCGACGGAACACTCTCGCTCAAAGGGATCGAGGCACCTTTCCAAGCCGAAGTCACGGTGACGCGGACGGGCGCAGACCGTGTGCTTGCGGTGTCAAACGCTCCGGTGATCGTTGAGGCGGGCCGGTTTGAACTGACGGGCGGCCTTGCTGAGCTTCAGGAATTGGCCAATTTGGATTCGATCACGCCGGTTGTGCCTGTGACATTCTCGCTCACATTCGAGCGGTAGGTTCCGCCGCAGCGAATGCCGACAATATTCACCCATGCTGTCGTCCCTTTGGCCATCGCGGTTGCCGCTGGTCGGGGGCATATTTCGCCTAAACTGGCGGTGGCGGGCGCGGTGTTTGCGATCCTGCCGGATGCCGATGTGGTCGCCTTTCGATTTGGCATCGATTACGCCGACACTTGGGGCCACCGGGGCGCGACGCATTCGTTTGCCTTTGCCGCGATATGCGCCGGAGCTTTGGCGTTAATCTGGAAAGAAGCGCGCAGTGTGCTTGGCATTGCCTTTCTGACATTTGCGATGGCGAGCCACGGATTGCTCGATACTTTGACCGATGGCGGGCTGGGTGCGGCGCTGTATTGGCCCTTCGACAATGCACGTATTTTTGCGCCGGAAACCCCGGTGCGCGTTTCCCCAATTGGACGCGGGTTCTTCTCTGCGCGCGGGCTGGAGACGATATTGTCCGAATTGCGCTGGATTTGGCTCCCATGTTTGGGTCTGGCCGGGCTGACATGGGGAGCGCGCAAACAAATAGCCAAAGGGAAAAGGCGTGCAGCTCGATCTCGGGGCTGATCCGCGTACCGATATTTTGCGCCGGTTGCAGGCGGCTTTGATTGCGCGGTTCGGACGGATCATTCGCCCGCCTGACAAACGCCGTGATCCGATTTGGGTGCTCGTCCACGGAGTGATCGGTGCGCAGACAAAAACGGCGGCCTCCAACGCATCAAGCGACGGGTTGATCGCGGAATATGGCACATGGGAAACCGTCGCCGCCGCCCCAATTGCGGATTTGGAGGAGCGGTTGCAGCGGCAGACATTCCCCAAAGTCGCGGCAAAGCGGCTCAGCCAATGTTTGAATGCGATCATTGCGGCGCGCGGCGCGGTGGATTTGCGGCACCTGTCTAATCTGCCCACAGATGAGGCGATGGCGTGGCTCGAAACGCTGCCGGGGGTCGCGCGCAAGAACTCCGCCGGGGTGATGAATGCCAGCACTTTTGCGCGCCGGGCGATGGTGATTGACGGCCACCACCGCCGGATCATGCAGCGTATGGGGATTGTGCCAGCGAAAGCCGACACTGCGCGCACCTATGATGCGCTGATGCCGATTATCCCCGATGATTGGAGCGCCGCCGAAATGGATGAGCATCATTTGCTGCTGAAGACACTAGGGCAGACCCATTGCCGCCCGCGCAAAGCCATTTGCGAAGGCTGCCCCGCGCACCAAGATTGCGAAACCGCGCGGATCGCGGCATGACATCACAAGATTTGCAATCACGGGAATTACGATGAGCTGGGAAGACCAATTTGCCGAAGACGCCGATGCCCGCGAAGCCGAAGCGCGCGGAAAATCGCGCAGCGTAACGGTCGGCTGGACGGTGCGATTTCCGCAGGGGGGCGACGCGATTTGGGCGCCGCCAAAACCGTTCACTCGCAAAGATCCCAAGCCGACCTCTGCCAAATCGGTGCAAGTCTGCCCCGCCGCGATTGATTTTGATCGGCGGCATTATGTTATCCCGTGCCCGATTGATCTGACGCTGTCTTTTGGGCGCAAACCCGACGGTCAATTGCAATTGCTGGATGCCGATGGCGAACAATCCGCGATGCGCCCGCAAGGCCGCGCCAATATGCTGGTGATGCATCCGCAAAACGAATGGCGGCATCCCGAACGCCCGATCATTCAAATCACCGCGCCATACGTCTTTGTGGCGGATCAGCCGTGCTATGTTGTGCAAACCGCGCCCTATCTCGATTATTTCCCCACCCCGCGCCCCGGTGTGCAAATGGGCGGGCGTTTCCCCATCCATATCTGGCCGCGCCCGCTAAGCTGGGGTTTTGAATGGCATGATGTGAACCAACCGTTGGTGCTGAAACGCGGTGATCCGTGGTTCTATGTGCGGTTTGAAACAGAAAATCCGGGCGCGCATGTGCGGCTGGTAGAGCAGGAAATGACCGCCGAATTGGATGGGTATTTGAACAGCATCATTGATGTTTCAAATTACGTGAACAAAACCTATTCGATGTTTGGTGAGGCGCGCCGGATCAGGCCGGAAAAACTGCTCAAACCCAAAGGGTGAGCGGAGCCCGCGCGCCCGGAGCGCGATTAAGCGCGCGGGGGCCATTGCAGCATCGCACGCTGCACATATCCGCCCGCTGCCATGGCGAGAATGACGGGTATCGACAGCGTGAACAGATTGCCCAGCTCCCATTCCAGTGTCTCCTGAGAAATCACCAGCACCGCAAACGCCTCCAGCGACACCGCGACCAATGCGCCCGTGAGCGGCCCTTGCCACCATCCAGCGGGCGAAATGCGCAATATCGCCATGGCGAATGCTGTGCCGATCGGGGCGACAATCAGAAAACCCAGCGCGGCTGCGGCGACGACGCCCATCGTTGCGAACATTAACAGGGTTTTGAAAACGGTCAGCCACCCGCCCGTTTGCGTCCCAAAATAGCTGATGATGGTAAAAATCACCGCGCCGCCGATGTAAACCAGCGCATTCGCCATCAGGCCCGCGCGGAACAATTCGGTCGGTTTGGGCCGGGTTTCTGTGATCGCGGTCATTTTTGTTCCCTCCTGCCGATTATTGGCGAAAATCGCTCTGACGCTACGTCGCGCGACCCTTGCGCCGGGCTTTGCGAAACGCGGATTGGCTCCCCCTCAAAAGCGCGCTTGCACCGCAGCCTATATTCGGCTTGTCTCTCGCGCAAATAGGAATCGCGATGAGAGGATACACCACATGAAGACTGCCATCACCGAAATGTTCGGCATCGAGCACCCCATCATTCAAGGCGGGATGCATTATGTTGGCTTTGCCGAAATGGCGGCCGCGGTTTCCAATGCGGGCGGTCTGGGGATCATTACGGGCCTGACGCAGGGCACTCCTGAAAAGCTCGCCAATGAAATCGCGCGTTGCCACGATATGACGGACAAGCCGTTTGGCGTGAACCTCACGATTTTGCCGACGCTGACCCCGCCTGATTATCCCGGTCTGGTAAAGGCCGTGATTGATGGCGGCGTGAAAGCGGTGGAGACCGCTGGACGCAATCCGGTTGAGCTGCTTGGCCCGCTTAAAGATGCCGGGATCAAAGTGATCCACAAATGCACCAGCGTGCGCCACAGTTTGAAAGCGCAAGATATTGGCTGTGATGCCGTCAGCGTCGATGGTTTCGAATGCGGCGGCCATCCGGGCGAAGACGACATTCCCAACTTTATCCTATTGCCGCGCGCCGCCGATGAACTTGAAATCCCGTTCGTATCATCGGGCGGTATGGCCGATGGGCGCAGCCTCGTCGCCAGCCTCGCGATGGGCGCGCAGGGCATGAATATGGGCACCCGCTTTATCGCCACCCAAGAAGCGCCCGTGCATGAAAATGTGAAAAAGGCCATCGTTGCGGCCAGCGAGCTCGACACGCGGCTCGTGATGCGCCCGCTGCGCAACACCGAACGTGTGCTGGCCAATGATGCGGTTGAACGCTTGCTCGAAAAGGAAAAAGAGCTGGGCGATGCGATCACTATTCAGGATATCTTGCCAGAAGTGGCAGGCGTCTATCCGAAGATCATGATGGAAGGCGCGATGGATGAAGGCGCGTGGAGCTGCGGCATGGTCGCTGGCCTGATCAATGATATTCCGACCTGTAAGGAATTGATCGACGGCATCATGAGCGAGGCTGAAGACATCATCCAAAAACGGCTGAGCGGAATGCTGGCTGCCTGATCAGGCGCCCAGCTAATTCCCTTCACTGTCTTTCACAGGCTTTCACTGGTTGTGGTTCGCGCCATTTGACTATGTTTTGCTGAATTAGTACCCCTCGCGGTAGGGGGAATTTATGCATAGATTGAAAGCACTTACTTGCGGCGTTTCGGCGTTCAGCATTCTTGGTCTGGTTTCGGCATGTTCTGATGCGGGCTCGGACGGGGACACTATGGTTGCGCCGATGCCCGAAGCCATCGCCGTGGAACGGCCGGCGCCTGTCGTCACTTGTGAAACCCCGCCAAGCAATGGCGCGGTGTTGTCGCGGGACAATTCAAAAGGTGTCGGGGGGCACAAGATCGGTATCGTGAACGGCGGAACGGGCAACACCATCGTCAATGTCCGTGACAGCGCAAGCAATGATCTGGTCTTGTCCTTCTTTGTGAAGATTGGCGAAACGGCATCAGTCGGCGACATTCCCGACGGTTCGTACAAGGTGCAATACGCAAACGGCTTTGACCTTGGCGAAGATTGCAAGCAATTCGTGCGGATCAGAGGGGCCTCTGAAGACCCCGAAGTCCTCGAATTCCCAGCGGGATCGCAGATGGAGCTGACCTACGAATTGTTGCCGACAGAAAACGGCAATTTCACCGGCGCGACAATCGACGCTTCTGCATTTGCCAGCGAATAGGCCCGCGCCAATGGCGATCTAGGAATGGTCAAAAGCTAACCCGTAAATACGTGGTCTTGCGAATATTCGCGCGGCGATAACTCCGGTATTACACTTACGGTTCTTAGGGGGCGGCCTGTTCGGCAGGCTGACCCTTCAGGGATTTGGGTCGTAATTGGACGCTTTGATCCAGCCTGAAAGGGCGAATCAAAGCTGTAAGGAAGAAGAATGGGTCTGGCATTTTCCCCCGAGGCTTGGGGATTGATCGTTGTCGCGTCGTGTTTCGGCGGATGGATATTAGGGAATTTAACGGCCGCGCCAGCAGCCGAAACCGAAGGCGGTGCGCCAGACGGCGCGCCAGACGGCGCGCCAGACGGCGCGTCAAACGGCGCGTCAGACGGATATGCCGATGACACTGCGCCTGTCGGTGGACAAAACCCGCTGTTTTCGTTGCGCCTAACGCCGGTGGCTGCGGCAAAAAACACGCCCAAGAGCCATCCCATTGGCCGGCCTGCCCAAGAAATCACTGCGCAAAAAGGCGCACACACGCGGCATTTTTCCGGTCAATCGGAATTGGTTTTGCAAGAGGGGCCTGCTGCGACTTTCCGGCATTCAACCGGTGCTGGCGCGCCCCGGCCACAGATCCAAGGGGCAACCGAGGCGGCGGCACTCGATCTGCCAAATGGCGCTCCTCAAAATATTGGTCCTCACTATACCGGCCTGACCGCTGGATCACTTCCGCTTGCCGAAATCCGCGCCCATGCACGGCATTTGCTCAACACAAACAATGTGTGGGAAGCGCCAGAGACGCAGGAACAGCTCGCAGAGTTCATGCGCACGGCTGACCGGAAATCGATCGACCTGCTCAGCCATTATCGCGGTTCAATAGAGGAATTGCAGCGCGCAAATGACCATGAAATCCGCGCGGAGCGGATGCACCGCCGGACGCAGCGGTCCAACCCAGATACAGGACGTCAGCGCGTCGCGGGTGCCTCCCGCTATGTGCAGCAATTCCCCGATACTGATCGCGTTCACCCGAGCCGAAGCCGGGTTCGGCCCGCGCGCGATGCGGAAGAGCGCGCGCAGATCAATCAACCAAGGGCGCGCTCTGAAAGGCCGGCCCGTTGATAGCGGCGCCCCGATTCTGAGGGCCGAAACGTGAAAGAGCGCGCACTCAAAAAGCGCGCGCTCTCAATTTTTCACAATTGGATTTTTCACAATTGGGTTTTCACATTTGTGCCGCTTTGCGGGCTATTTTCAATTCAAGGCCGCTCAGCCTTCTTCTTCAACCCGTGTGTATGGGATGAACTCTTCGAAGAAGACGGCGCCCGTGAAGAAGCCAAGCACCGGGTCGATGGTGTTCACGACATCCTGACGGCAAATCTGGCTGCCGCTGAACCGGCGGGAGACCAATGCGTCATTATCGTCGATTTTATCGGGATGGCGGGTCCGTTGAACATAGATCGTGCGCCCGCGTCCATAGACATAGGCGGTGTCGTCAATCACAGTCAGGCGGTAATTGGGGCGCGTGCGAATGCAGTTTTGCGGCTCGCCAGCGACGCGCCCTTCGAGCAAGTCGGCGAGGCGTTCTTCGCCTTCGGTTATTTCGGCATGCGCGGCATCACTTTCGCCGTGGGCTAAAGCGGGTTGAGCCGCGAGCATCGCAAAAGCGGCGACACCGCCAGCCGAAGCCAGCTTCACTAATTTATGGGCGAAATTGGGATTGTTGAGGGATTTGGTCATGGCGCTCTCCTCTGGGTGGGATATGCGAAGGTACTCTTCTTCGCTGAACGAGCGATGACCGAATATGTATCGCGCTATGTTCCGAGGCGCGGAATTACTCGTATTCGAGCTGAATCGTAAATTCACCGGTATACAGGCCGGGCTCTTGATTCGCGCCAACCTGCAATCGGCCTGCGATCGTAAACGAGAAATAGCCATCGGGATTGACGATGCGGAACCGGCGCGGATTGGTGTTGATAATGATCGGAGGCTGGCTGCCGATCAGCACCTGATCCATCAACATCGTTTCCGTACCGCCATCGCGCGTCAGGACATAAGTGTTGGAATCCGAATTAATCAGAACCGTCTGAAGAAAGGTGCCGTAACCCCAAAACAGCGCGGGGCTTTGCGTTCCGTCCACCTGAATGACACCGCCCGTGGTGGTCACCGCGCCCGTGGAATCCATCACAATGGTCCCGGCGGTGGCGCCTGGAATGATATGGCCGTAATCAAGGTCGAATTGCTTAACAAAGCTGAGCGGGGTCACCAGGAACGCCTGTGCGTCGCCATCCTCTGTGGTTTCCTGCGCAGCCAGCGCGCCCGGCATCATGCCCAGCAACACGCCCGCAAACAGCAGTTGCAGCCGTTTCAAAACGGCTTGGATCGTGATGACCGGATTACTCATATAAGTGGATTTAGCGCAGAGGCGTTAACAATGGTTTGAAAGCACGCTTAGATTTGCGAAACCATTGTGCTCAATATTGTAGCAGGCTTAATTACGCCGCTTTATCGGCTGGTCCGCCCTTTAGGACGAATCGGCGGTCGCAATATCCGCAATCCGCAACTCCGCTCGCATCAATCTCAAGATAAATGCGCGGATGGCCCAGAGCGGCGGATTGATATCCCTCGCCGCCGCGAATGGCGCTGGCACCGTCACAACTGATGCGGCGCGTGTCGACCAGGACAGTTTCTGGGGCGGTTTGTGGAGAGGCGGTGTTCATGCATCTGCGTTAATCGCGGACGGAGCATTTTTCAATCGCCATTGCGCCGCTCTTTGGACAGCGTGATCTGCGAAGGACCAGCGCGCCACTGATCGCTTGCGTCATCGCCCGCCATCTTTATGGCTTTGCATCATGAACCCACCGGCCATTCAGATCGACAATCTCGTGAAACGTTATGCCGCGCCGAAAGGTGCCAAGGGTGATGACGCGCAGGGGAAGCTGGCGCTGAATGGTGTGAGCTTCGATGTGCCGGAAGGGTCAATCTTCGGTCTGCTTGGCCCGAATGGTGCGGGCAAATCGACGCTTATCAACGTGCTGGCGGGCCTCGTTAACAAGACGGCAGGCAGCGTGAACATTTGGGGCTTTGACATTGACAGTCAGCGCCGCAATGCCAGCCGCGCGATTGGGATCGTGCCGCAGGAAATCGTCTTCGATCCGTTCTTTACCCCTTACGAGGTGCTGGAAAACCAAGGCGGATTTTACGGCATTCCGGCGGCCTTGCGGCGCAGCGAAGAATTGCTGGCCGCTGTGCGTCTGGCGGATAAACGTGACGCTTATGCGCGAACATTGTCGGGCGGGATGAAACGGCGATTGCTCGTGGCAAAGGCGATGGTTCATTCGCCGCCGATCCTTGTGCTGGACGAACCGACGGCGGGCGTCGATGTCGAATTGCGCCGGCAATTGTGGGAATTGGTAACGGAATTGAACCGCGAAGGGGTGACCGTGGTTCTGACCACGCATTACCTCGAAGAGGCGGAGGAGCTGTGCGACCGGATCGCCATCATCAATCACGGCGAGCTAATCGCAAATAAGCCGACTCAGGAATTGATCGGCATGGCGCGCGAAAAAATTGTGGCGGTGACGCTCGCAAATGACCTTAGCATAGCGCCGGCCCATGATGCTTTCAGCAAAGTCGAGCAAACCGGCGCGCGCGGTGTCGAGGTTTCGTATGACAAGGACAAGTTGAACGCAGGCCAAGTCCTCGCAATTCTGCAGGAACAAGGTTTGACGGTCGAAGATGTCACCACGCGTGAGGCGGATCTGGAAGATGTGTTTGTGCAGCTAACATCTGCTGAGGCTGGCACCAAAACTGGAGCTGAAACTGGAGCCGAAACGGGCGCTCAATCCGGCTGATACCGGCGCGGATTGGATGGCGGGCGTTGGTTTAAGACACCTGCGACAGCCGCTCACGCCAATTGCGGTGTGAAATACGTTCGATCTCTTTGCCGCAATGCCGGCAATTCCCGACATAGCTGCGGCCATCCCATTCGACATTTCGTCGTTGGGGTGTGTGACGACCAACAAGACAAGAGATCGGCGAAATCATGGACATGAAGACGGGTGTCCTTTGACTAATAAGTTATATTACACAACTAACCATTCGGCATACATTAAATAGTGCCGCCATGATTAGGTCGATTAGAGAACAAAACTCTATGACGACCCATATATACCATTCTCTGGTCGATGCACCTAAGGGGAATGACTAAGTAGATATCAACTATAAGGGCGCTCACGGTATCTTTTGCACGGTTTATCGATGCGGCGCTCGTTGTTCCGCTCCCTCGCCTCTTGGGTCAGCGCACTCTTGCTAAGCGGCGGCCTGCGCGGCATTGCTTGCTCTATGGCTGAACCTTCTGAAAATCGCGGCGATATGCGCCAAACATACGACGTTATCATCATCGGTTCGGGGGCGGCGGGACTAACCGCGGCGCTGGAACTGGCGACGAGCAAGCGCGTGTTGGTGCTGGCCAAAGGGTCGCTGACCGGCGGATCGACCGCTTGGGCGCAGGGCGGGATTGCCGCTGTGCTGGATGCGGGCGATACGTTTGAAAACCATGTGCGCGATACGATGGTGGCGGGCGCGGGGCTCAATGACTTGGCATCGGTTGAATTCGTGATTGAGCGCGCCCCGGCCAGCATTGATCGGCTGTGCGAGCTTGGCGTGCCGTTTAACAAAGATGAAGATTCGCTGCATCTCACGCGTGAGGGCGGCCATTCACACCGCCGCATCGTCCATGTTGACGATGCGACCGGCTGGGCGGTGCAATCGGCTTTGCTGAAAGCCGCAGAGGCCAGCCCCAATATCACGATGCTGGGCGGGCGCACATGCATTGATCTGATCACGGATCGCCACCGCGAGAAATTCTCCGCCGCCGGGCGCGTGTGGGGCGTATATGCGCTGAACGAAGAAACCGGGCGGGTCGAAAGCCATACGGCCCGCGCCACCATCCTTGCCGCTGGCGGAGCAGGGCGCGTCTATCAATTCTCCACCGCCCCGCGCGGCGCGACGGGCGACGGGATTGCGATGGCATGGCGGGCGGGCGCGCGCGCTTCCAATATGGAAATGATGCAGTTCCACCCGACCTGCCTGTATAATCTGGAGGTCAAAAATTTCCTCGTGACAGAGGCGGTGCGCGGTGAGGGCGGGCGGCTATTCCATCCCGAAACCGGCCACCGTTTCATGGCGGATTACGATGCGGAACGGATGGAGCTGGCCCCGCGCGATGTCGTGGCGCGGGCGATTGATGATCAGATCAAACGTTTTGGCCTCGATTACGTGCATCTCGACATCAGCCATCAACCGCCGGAATTCGTGCGCGAACATTTTCCGACGATTCACGAAAAACTGATGGGTCTGGGCATCGACATGACGACCGGCCCAATCCCGGTGGTGCCGGCGCAACATTACACTTGCGGCGGCGTGGTTGTGGATTTGAAAGCGCGCACCGACCTGCCCGGCCTATGGGCGGCGGGCGAATGCACCGAAAGCGGCCTGCATGGCGCAAACCGGCTGGCGTCTAACAGCCTGCTCGAATGCTTTGTGTTCGGCGAAGCGGCAGCGGAAGATATCCTCGCGCGCTGGGACGAATTGGAGCAGCCGCCGGCAGTGTTGCCGTGGGATGAAAGCCGCGTTTCGGATTCGGATGAACAGGTGGTCATCAAACAAAACTGGACCGAGATCCGCCGGTTCATGTGGAATTATGTCGGCATCGTGCGCACGACAAAGCGGCTGGAACGCGCCCAGAACCGGATCGCTTTGCTGAAACAAGAGGTGGAGGAATATTACGGCAGCTTCGTCGTGACCACCGACCTGATTGAGCTGCGCAATTTGCTGCAATCCGCCGAACTGATCGTGCGATCGGCATTGATGCGCAAGGAAAGCCGGGGGCTGCATTACACGCTGGATTATCCGGATATGAAAACGTCGGTGCGCGATACGGTTTTGGTGCCTTGAGGAGCCTAGCGATTATCGGATTGATTGCTCTTGCGGGCTGTGGTGAGGATGAGCCTATCTACAGCGCGATCATATGCTTGGACGATAACAACAAAAGGCACCTGATCGAAAAAGATTTCACCCAATTGTTTGAGCAAAATGGTTTCGAGGTTGTCTACAAGGATTACACCGCCGGTTTGTCCGCAAGCAAGCCTTGGGGTGGTCGCGCTCGTTTGTCATTCTATAGTGCTTCGGGCGCGATGGAGTCCGTGCCACCCACGATGATCACCACGCATTTGTATCTCGACAGCGATGACCCGCTCGTGACGGAGTATAGCTCACTCATCGAGCAAAGATGGGGCGGATATGAAAGGCCGGGGCGCAGCTATTTGGGGAATGAATGCGAAAGCAGTCGTGAGACCTAATATTGGCCTGCCTCTAAAAAGGCGCAAGGTGATCGATCATTTGGGTCGGATTGGGAAGGGTTGAACCACCTCTGCCAATCTCGCTAAGGCAGTTTGCCAGAGCGTTCACGCGCTATGCATTGATGAGCCAGCAAAACTCATGTTCATGAAAAGACACTTCCCCAGCATTCTCTTAGGTTTCGCAGTTTCGACCGGCGCGGTACCGATCTTTGCCCAAACCCCCGCCCAACCCGCTCAAACCCAAAACCAAATCGTCGTCACTGCTCAGCGATCCGGCGCGCCGATGTGGACCATTGAAACCGCGACCGGCACCATCATCCTTGTCGGCGAAATTCGCGCTGTGCCCGAAAGCACCCCGTGGCAACCGGACCGCCTGACCGAAGCCACCGCCGAAGCTCAGCGGGTCATCCTGCGCGCGCGGCCTCGGTTCTCTCCGGGTGATGCGTTTCGCCTGATCTTTCGCGGTGGGCGTTTTACCAAATTGCCCGATGACAGCGTAGCCGCCGATTATCTGACGCTGGAACAGCGCGCGCGATTGTCTGCGCTGGAGGCGGAATATGACATCGACTATGATCGCCGCAGCTTTCTGATGACGAGCTTTGATCTGCTCGCAAGGCGGCTCGATTTCGATGATGACACCACCAAAGACGCCACCGATGTGGTGCGCAAAGCCGCTGACCGCGCCGATGTTCCGATTGACCGGCCGGAAAGCTTTCGCGGCGAGGATTTGCTCGATAATCTCGCCGAAGCGCCGCCCGCCAGCCATATCCCATGCCTAGAGGCGGCGATGAGCGCGACCGAAATCGGCCAAGACATTATCGAGGCGCGCGGACGCGATTGGCGCACCTTTGATATTCCCGCCGTGATGGCGAACCCGCTCGAAATCGCATTGGGCACTTGTTGGCCGTGGGCCGACCCTGAAATAGGCGAGGAAATTCGCGGGCAATGGGTCGCCATGATCGAAGGCGCGGCGCTGGCAGAGGGCGTGACGCTGGCCGTGGTGCCTTTGCGGGTGCTGGCGGAACAAGACGGCGTGCTCGACCAATTGGAGGCACGCGGCCTGGATATTGGCGGCCCAGACTGGCGCGGCAGTTAAGCGCCACGCGCGGCAGTTAAGCGGCATCCCCGGCATTACCGGCATTCCCTCCGCGCGCGGGAACAGCGCCGCCTAAGAGCGGGTGAGCGGGCCCAACGATGGCTGCGATGATCAAGAGTATAGAGCCACCCTAGCGTTTTTCTGACTTGCGTTTTGCGCATGTAAATTATTGTATGGTGAAACATGCCTGCGCGCTTGATCTGCTGTCACAAACCGGCTCTTGTCGCGAATTAGGTTAGCAAAGCCCCGTTAGAGGGTGATCAAGGAGCATATATATGCCGCATATCGGCGCGAATGGAATTTCTCTTTTCTACGAAGAACACGGCAACCCAGAACACGAGGCGTTGTTGCTTGTGATGGGATTGGGCGCGCAGATGATTTTGTGGCCGGATGAATTTGTCGAAGCTTTGGTGAAGCGCGGTTACCGCGTGATCCGATTCGATAATCGCGACATTGGCCTATCGGAAAAGATGGAAGGCGCGCGCGCGCCGAAATTGCCGTGGCAAGTGATCCGCAAACGCATCGGCTGGCCCGCTAGCGTCCCGTATTCGCTCCGCGATATGGCTGACGATGCCGCCGGATTGCTGGATGCGTTGAATATTAGTCAGGCGCATGTTGTGGGCGCGTCAATGGGCGGGATGATCGCGCAATTGATGGCGGTGAACCATGCCGACAAATTGCTGTCGCTCACATCCATTATGTCGACCACGGGCAATGCGAAACTGCCTCAGGCGGACAAACAAGCGATGGAAACCCTGATCGCGCCGCTGGCCTCGATGGAGGAAGGCGACTTGGTCGCGCATGGCATCAATGTATCGAACGCGATTGGCAGCCCCGGCTATCGCCCCAATCCCGATCGTCAGCGCGAACGCGTGTTAAAAGCGGTGCAGCGCAGCGTCTATCCGCCCGGCCTGCCGCGGCAACTTGCCGCGATTATCGATGACGGCGATCGCAGCACACGTCTGGCGCGAATCACAACGCCGACTTTGGTGTTGCACGGCGAGGACGATCCGCTGGTCAAGCTGGAGGCGGGGCAAGCCACCGCGCATCACATTCCCGGCGCAAAGCTGGTGACGATACCGGGATGGGGCCATGATCTGCCGTTGGAGCTGGTCGGTAGGCTGGCTGATGAGATCGCGCTGCACACAAAGGCGGCGCGCGCCACGGCGCCGATTGCGGCGTAAACGGCGGCCCTAATTAGGGAAACATTAGAAGATGGTTTTGACGGCCCGGCAATCCACTCGATTGCTGGGCCGTTAACTTGATCGGCGCAATAAAATTGCGGCCACGCGAGTGAAAGATTCTCGGATTGATTCATAAGATTCAATCACCGAATTTTTCTTCACAGATTCACTTTGGGGCTTGCGCAGTGCGCGACTCAAGCTCTGCCCACGCGTCGCGGTGACTTGCCTGTATAACACACCGGGCTTTTGCGCCGAATTAGGGTTAATCACCCGTTGACCCGATTCCTCTCTTGATTCATTATCTAGTGGTTCGGTTCGCATTGAACCCCCAAATCGTGGTGATTTCCCACTTGCAGCAGCGCAATCTGCGCGGGCGCAAATGGGAAAGGAGTCGCTGAGAAATCGGGGTTTCAGCGTGAATTGTGGGAATTTTGGCGGATAAACCTGTGGGCCTATTGGGGGCAAATAGGCGATAAACTGTCGATATGTAGATAAAGAACAGAATCGGAACAAAGGCACTTATCCGCTATAGGAGGTGTCAGCACCGATTCGAATGAGGTGAGACGGGGCGACTATGGAATTCAAGGCAAGCGATGACGTGCTGAGTGACGCAGATACTGGCGATACCGCCAGCACCCCAGAAAACGGGGATGGACAGAGAAATGAAAAGGCCGTGACCATGGAAAAGCCTGATGCTGGCAGCGAAGAGCTGATCGCAGCGAAAGGCGCAGAAGCGCTTGGCGCGGCGATGACAGCTGCAGCTAAAGAAGCGGCTGAGCCTGACAGCAAGAAGGTCAATGACCGCCGGTTCGAAATTACGATCGACGAAAGCCGCGATGCAAACCTAACCGAATTCGGCAAGGAAACGCTCGAAGATCGTTATCTTCTGCCGGGCGAGAAATATCAGGATCTCTTCGCCCGCGTCGCTGATGCATATTGCGATGATCAGGATCATGCACAGCGTGTTTATGATTACATCTCGCGCCTATGGTTCATGCCTGCGACGCCGGTTCTGTCGAATGGCGGCACGGCGCGCGGATTGCCGATCAGCTGCTATCTCAATTCTGTGTCCGACAGCCTCGGCGGGATTGTTGATACGTGGAATGAGAATGTCTGGCTGGCGTCCAAAGGCGGCGGCATTGGCACCTATTGGGGCAATGTTCGCGGTATTGGCGAACCGGTTGGCCTAAATGGTAAGACCAGCGGCATCATTCCGTTTGTGCGGGTGATGGACAGTTTGACGCTCGCGATTTCGCAAGGGTCGCTGCGGCGCGGTTCGGCGGCGTGCTATCTTGACGTGTCGCACCCGGAAATCGAAGAATTTCTCGAAATCCGTAAGCCATCGGGCGATTTCAACCGCAAGGCTTTGAACCTGCATCACGGTGTGTTGCTGACCGACAAATTCATGGAAGCTGTGCGCGACGGTGATGAGTTTGAATTGCTTTCGCCAAAGACCGGCGAAGTGCGCGGCAAAGTCGATGCGCGTTCCTTGTTCCAAAAATTGGTCGAAACGCGGCTAGCCACGGGCGAGCCTTACATCGTGTTCAACGACACGGTGAACCGCATGATGCCAAAACATCACCGCGATCTGGGACTGAAAGTTTCAACCTCGAACCTGTGCAGCGAAATCACTCTGCCGACCGGGATCGATCACCTTGGCAATGACCGCACGGCGGTATGCTGCTTGTCCTCGCTCAACCTGGAAAAATGGGATGAGTGGAACGGAGATAAGCAGTTCATTGAGGACGTGATGCGGTTCCTCGACAATGTGTTGCAGGATTATATCGACCGTGCGCCTGACGAAATGGCGCGCGCGAAATATTCAGCTGAACGGGAACGTTCGGTTGGCCTGGGCGTGATGGGCTTCCACTCTTTCCTTCAACAAAAAGGGTTGGGTTTCGAAAGCGCGATGGCCAAGGCGCTGAACCTGAAAATGTTCAAACATATTCAGGCCAAAGCATCCGAAGCATCGATGTTGCTGGCACAAGAACGCGGGCCATGCCCCGATGCCGCCGATATGGGCGCGATGGAGCGGTTTAGCTGCAAAATGGCAATCGCGCCGACCGCGTCGATTTCGATCATTTGCGGCGGTACATCTGCTTGTATCGAACCGATCCCGGCGAATATCTACACGCACAAAACCCTGTCGGGCAGCTTTGTGGTCAAGAACCCGTATTTGGAAAAAATCCTCGATAAGAAATCGAAGAATTCCAACAATGTCTGGAACTCGATCCTAGAGAAGGGCGGCAGCGTCCAGCATCTCGATTTCCTTACCGACGAAGAAAAAGCGAGCTTCAAAACCAGCTTTGAAATCGATCAGCGTTGGTTGCTCGATTTTGCCGCTGACCGGTCGCCCTATATCGATCAGGCGCAATCGCTGAACCTGTTCATCCCGGCGGATGTCGACAAATGGGATCTGATGATGCTGCACTTCCAAGCGTGGGAAAAAGGCATCAAATCGCTTTACTATCTACGGTCGAAATCGATCCAACGCGCAGGCTTTGCCGGCGGGGTAGAGGCGGATAACACAGCCGATCCTCTCAAGATTGAGTTGAGCGCCGAGCAAACCGATTATGAGGAATGTTTGAGCTGCCAATAGGCTCTTGGCTTTAGCGATCTTAACGCTGAAGAGTGGTTCCCAATCAACGAAACCCCCGCAAAGCACCACGCTTTGTGGGGGTTTTCTTTAACCATTTCGCCTTACGCAAATTAGGCAATGCAGGCTCGTCAAACAGATCGCGTGCGAACAAACGCCACTGGCTCGTGCAAAACTGCGCGCGGAATGCAGTGGGATATCCAGCTTGATGACCTTTCCAAAGGTGGTTGCCGGGTCGACGATCCGCGCCACGGTTTGGAACTGGGTTCATTCGTGAAAGTGTTGATCGCAGGGACCGGCCCGCATCATGCAGAGGTCGCTTGGCGCCAAGGCGACCGGGTCGGGATGGAATTTCTCAAACCGCTGCCTGAACAGGTTTTCAAACTGCTCTCCGCCGAACAATGGTCGGCCGCACGCGATGAATTTGAACGCTCAGGTTCTACCCTGCCAATGCGCCGGGTCGTTTAACCGGCGATCTGATCACGCATATCGCACCGCGCGCGGCGCCCTCACTTTCTCAATCTCACACCTCCGACAGCGGGATACCCACTCGCGCTGATCGGCAAATTGTGCCAATCTGACGATCCAATATGTGGTTCGTTATTTTGCAGGTGATGCCTTGAACACGTCAATCAATACGACTCGCCTGCTCTGCGCATGTGCGCTGGCATTGCTGCTTTCGGCCTGTGCTGGGCAAATCGATGCGGGCGTCAGCCAGGCGGAAAACACGCCGGGTTTCCTATGGGGAGTGTGGCACGGTTTCATATTCCCGTGGAGCTGGATCGGCTCGCTCTTCTCTCCCGATATCGCGGTCTATGCCGTACCGAATAAGGGCGGGTGGTATGATTTTGGGTTCTTCATCGGCATCACCGTATTGGGCGGCGGCAGCTTTTTTGGGTCAAAGAAACGGTCCGGCGGGTAAGTCTGCGAATTAAGGCGTCCCGTTCACCGGTCTAATCAGCGGGCCATTTATTGGCGAATTCCAAAGGCGACTTCGGCCTCGACCACTTCGACGCGGTTACGCCCGCGGTCTTTACCGCTGTAAAGTGCGGCATCGGCCATCTCCAGCAATTCCTCTCGCGGTAACATCGCCGATGCGGGCGCGATTGCCACCCCGATCGAGGCGGTGACCAGCGACCGGTCTGCTTCATCAACCGGGGTCAGCACGGTGGCAATCGTCCGGCGCACTTCCTCTGCCACCGCTAGGATTACGGCCCGATCACGCGTGCGCAGCGCCGCGACGAATTCTTCCCCGCCGTAACGCCCCACGACACCATCGGCGCTGTCGAAAATATCGGTAAGCGCATTCGCCACCAGCTTAAGGCACGAATCGCCCGCCTGATGGCCATGCGCATCGTTGAAGGCTTTGAAGAAATCGAGATCAATCATCATCAGGGCGATCAGGTCGTTTGCGCGCCCATTTTCGCCCGGCGCGACAATCGCGGTTTCAAACTGGCTTTCAAAACCCCGGCGATTGGCGATCCCGGTGAGCGGATCGGATTGCGATAGGACGTGCAATGCCCGGTTCGCTTTCAGCAATTCGCGGCTGAAAATGCGCGCGCGCAATGTCAGCAGGAAATTACGCTGGCGCAGTTTTTCAAACCGCGCCGCAACCGGCAATGTCGCCGCCGCGACCAACGCAAGGATCACCAAAGTGTCGGCATGTTGGGCGAGGTTGTCTGTGCCGCCCAACAACAACATCGCCGCCGTTACGAGCATGGCGGACACATCAAAAATCACCAATCCGCGCAGCGAATAGGGCAAGATAACATTGGCCAGCCCGACCAGCAGGATCGTCGCATGAATATATCGCGGCGCCAGATCAGGCGGCAGATGCACCGCGAGATGCACAACAACTGCGATAAAGGCGATCGGCGATGCGCCAACACAAAACGCAAGCACTTGGCTCCACCCGCGCGCACCCGCGATCAATCCGATCAAAGTCAGCGGCGCAACAACCAACACCCTCAAAACCGCGCCTTCTTTGGCCATGCCCGGATTGACGATCACATCGACTGCGATGGTCGCCAGACACATGAGCAGGCCGAGCAGAAACAAAAAATGTTCCTCGCGGTAAATCCGCTGCACGATTTCTTGGTAATACAATTCCGCAATGGCGGCGGGCCAGCGGCGCAGGGGCACGGAATCGCGCTCGACTGATTCGACCTGTCGTTCATCAATCCCCGCGGGAACAGCGATTTCGTCCTCCGCGATGGAGTAGTCATCGGCGATGCCAGTGGGGGCAAAAGTTTCCATCATGCCCATGGTTGGGGAAATAGGCGGCAACGCTTAATTTGGGGTTAGTGGCGCGGCTCTGATCGGCGGTAACGCCCGCGCTGAAGAGCGCTCAATATTGTGTCTATTCGGTTCGACTCAGATTTTACACGGTTTATCCCCGCCGAATCATCCCCACTTGCCTAGGGTTCGTCACTCTGTTTCCCTATAGAGAGCAATCAACACGAACCCGAGGAAACACCACATGTCGTTGCTGGAAGCCCGCAAGACCTACAAGCCGTTCGAATATCCGTGGGCATACGATTTCTGGAAACGCCAGCAACAGATCCACTGGATGCCAGAGGAAGTGCCGCTGGGCGAAGATTGCCGCGATTGGGCGCAAAAGATCACCGAACATGAGCGCAATTTGCTCACGCAGATCTTCCGTTTCTTCACGCAGGCCGATGTTGAGGTGCAAGATTGCTACCACGACAAATATGGCCGGGTGTTCAAACCGACCGAGATTAAGATGATGCTCACCGCATTTTCCAACATGGAAACGGTGCATATCGCGGCTTACTCACACCTGCTCGACACGATCGGTATGCCAGAAAGCGAATATTCCGCTTTCCTCGATTATGAGGAAATGAAGGATAAGCACGATTACATGCAGCAATTCACCGTCGACACGGACGAGGATATTGCCCGCACGCTCGCGATGTTTGGCGGCTTTACCGAGGGGCTGCAATTGTTCGCGTCTTTCGCGATGCTGATGAACTTCCCGCGCTTCAACAAGATGAAGGGTATGGGGCAAATCGTATCGTGGTCCGTGCGCGACGAATCGCTGCATTGCGAAGGCATCATCAAGATGTTCCACACATTCTGCGCAGAGCGGGATTGCCTGACCAAGGCGGTGAAGGAAGATATCATTGATGTCTGCCAAAAGACCGTGCGTCTCGAAGACAGCTTTATCGACCTCGCGTTTGAAATGGGCCCGGTAAACGGGATGACCGCGAACGAGATCAAGAAATATATCCGCTACATCGCCGATTGGCGCTTGAAGCAGCTTGGCCTGTCACCGGTCTATATGATCGAAGAACACCCGCTGCCGTGGCTGACGCCGCTGCTCAACGGTGTGGAACACGCCAACTTCTTCGAAACCCGCGCGACCGAATATTCAAAGGGCGCAACGACGGGCGACTGGAACAATGTCTGGTCCAGCTTTGACAAGCGCCAAAAGGCGAAGGCGCCGGGCGATAGCGTGGCCGTGAATGACGGCCCGGATATGTTTGGGGTTGAAGCGGCGGAGTAGGGTTTGGCTTCAATTTATGGCAATCATACCTGTGAAGTAATCGCTTAGTATTGAATAGGAAATACTCGGCAAAGGCGCGAAAAATTGAGGCTTTTTCCGCTCGCCAGTCAGTATTGATGGTTTTTCAATATATAAAAATTTGGAGAGTCTATGAAAAATCGATGGTTGGCACCAATACTTGTAGGTGCGTTCGGTTTGGGTGTGGTCATCGGTGACACAGACGCGAATGCCGCACTTTTGTATTGCTCTCAACCCTACGCCCCATCGACTTACCTTTCGAAACCGACGAAACCATTTTGTATAGCCAGTCGCCGGTGCTCAGAATGGGAAGTCAGAAACTACCAGAACGAAGTTGATCGATATTTCAACGACCTTCGTCGCTATGCAAGCGAAGTCGACAATTATTACGAAGACGCAGCCCGTTATATTAGTTGCATGAGCGATTTAGACTAAAGCGCCCCCTCAACACCAAACATTCCGCCGACCACCGCGCCGCTCGGCCAGCCCCTCCGCAATCAGCACATCGCCTAGATTCCGGCCGCCGCGTGACACCACCAGCAACCGCCGTCCGTAAGCATCCACGCTCCGCCCTTCAGGGTTTGCGCCCAGAGTAAACGGCCCCGCGTTCAGCAAGGTTTGCAGGCGGAATTTCGCCTCTTGGCCTAGCTGCCTTTCATTGGCGCATCCGGGGTTGGAAATTTCGGGCGTGTCGAAACCGACCAGTCTGATCTTGTCCCCTCGATACCAAATTGTGTCGCCATCCACGACGCAGGTCACGCGGCGTCCGCCGGAACAGATCGGAAAAAACGCGGTTTCACGGTCCGTGCTGCTCGCCATGAGTAGCGCAGGGCTTTCAACCTCAGCCGCAGCCTCAACCTCTGGTTGGCCGCCCAAAGTTGGTGCGAAGAAAATGGCGCTGAACGCGGCCAGCGGCAGGACGATCAGAACAACCGAAAACCACCGGCCCGGCCGCGCCCTCGGCGGAAAGGCGCTGACATTGTTCAAATGATTGGTTTGGCTTCCTTTGCTCATACGCCAATGCTTACACGCAATTCTCAAAATCCGCCTAACCCCCCAAGCAAAAACCGCGCCCCCTTCTTCAAGGCGGCGCGGTCTTTTCGTTTCGGGATTAGGCGCTTACCGAATCCAGTGGCCAGTCCCTTGGACGCTGCCGGTGCCATCAGCCATGAACCGGTAATAGGACGTGGTCAGCGCGACATGCCCGACCAGCTCGCCTTCTTTGCCCTGAAGATAGCCGACGCAGCTCATTTCGTTTCCGCTTTCATTTTCCGTGTTGCAGCCGAAAATCATCGCCGCCGATTGGCCTGCGCCATCGGAGGATGAGCATGTGAAGTGGCGATCGAACAGCGAGCCGGAGGGTTGATCCATGCCGACGCAATCCGAGGAAATTTCGGTCACTGTGCCGGTTGATGAAGTGACCGTGCTGTTCTGCGTCCATGACGCGCCATAGGACAGATCATCGCCCCGGCCCGTTCCGCCGACCAATGTGACCCCCTCGAGCGCGCCTATCAGCGTGTAAGTCATCGGCCCGTCAGGCGCGGCGGCTTCTTCATGCCCGTCGGCCTGTGCGCCGGTTGCCAGAAATAGCGCAGCGCTGGCTGCGAGTGCGGTGTAGAGTTTCATAAATTTTCCCCCAAGATCAAAGTGGATTTGCGACCACAACTGATTTGGACCGGGTAACGTCAGCGCACGCGAACCCCGCATTGCTATTGGCTGCGGTGTCTCATGAATTCCTGCTGTCCGGCGAAACGCTATTGCGCTCGTTCCTTCGCCGACGTCCCGTTGGCACGAGGTTACGCCGATGTTGCATAGATGTAAACTTACAGGCGGATTGATGCGCGCTCAATGGAAGTGAAGCGGCCTAAAATTGAGCCGTCATGCTACATAGTAATTGTAACAATTCACGCCTTTATTCAGAGGCGTAGACGGGATTGTATTGATCCAAAGGCCCGGAAATATTGCGCTGAAACTGGCAATGAAACTGACAATGAAACTGACAATGATACTGACAGGGACAAATTTATTCGGCCCATTACTGGTTTCAAAACAGCCACGTTCTTGGTTTCGGCATCGGTTCGCGCTTGCCCGCTTTTATGAGTGAAAGGATGCACCGTGTGCAGAACCATATTGCGGCGGCCAGCCACACAAAAAACATGCCGAAAAACACAATGAAGAAGGTCGGGTCGTCCGGCCCCTGATTGCTGGTGCCAGCCGGGGGGAGCAGCGCAAAGATTGCAGCAAACCACACAAATAGGCCGCCAAAGGTCAATACCAGCCCGATCCAGAATGTCTGGATGAGGTAGGTGTAATGGGTCTTTTCCCATTCCTCCGTCTGCGGTTCGCTGCGCCAAATATAGGCCAATATCACGCCGACAAAGACGGAGAATGTCAGCACGATATTGATCAGAAACAAGCTCGCCACGATGACCGGGCGTTGAAATGTTACGCTTGTGCTTGCGCCGCCGCCATTCGGTGTCGGCACCGCGCCGGATGATGCGGTGTGCGGATCGTTTGCGGTTTCGTCCATTGCGGCTTCTTCCTTCCAGATTTATTCCCAGCCCCAAGCCGCTGGCGGAGCCTCAACTTCATTGGTTAGATCAAATTCCACGCGGAACAGGCGGTCCTCTGGTGCGCCGCCTTCGGCAGTGCGTTTGAGTTGATAGATATAGCGTGCGCCTTCAGTGCCTGCCGGGTCAACTTCTACGCTCCAGACATTGGTTACCGATGCGGTTAGGCCTTCGCGTCCGAACATTTCGATGCTTTCGGCGTCCACGGGGAAGCTTTGGATGCGGGCGGTTCCTGCGCCGTCATCGCTTGGGACGGTGTCGCCGCCATACATCGTGACCGCATCGCTGGTGCCGTCTTCGTGGCGATGATCATGTTTGAGGCGCAGGCCAGTTTGCGTGCGTCCATTGCCGTTCATGTGGGGAATGGAGGTGCGGGTGATCACCCACGTACGCGACCGGTCCCATTCCTGTCCGTCTAGTTTGACGTGGAACGGCACAGCGATCCGGTCTTCGCTGCATTCGCTGACATGCATCACCATCTCAGCCCCCACGAAATCGGCGTCAGCGGGGTCTTCGCTCACCAATTCGCCTGCATAGGCTTTGCCGCAATGGGTCGCGAGCGCGGCGAAGAATTCATCCTGCGCGGTCGGCGGCGGCGCATCGGGCGCGGTTTCGGTGCAACCGGCGATCATTGCGGCGGGAACGGTCAGGGCAAGGGCGAAGCGCGTGAATGTGTTGGTCATGCAGAGGACGATAGCGGGGGCAACGCGTCTTGTCGCCACCATGCTGTTCAAATGGCGGCGGGCTTTCCTACACGCGGCGGCTTGCGGTATCGGAAGGGGTGATGATTGCTGCTCATTCTCCCCATGCTGACCGATGCGCCGCAGCAGTTATGCGCCGCGTCTGTGATCGGTTTTACCGATTAAAAACGCGGCCTGTGATCGAAGCGATTTTTGGCCCTAGACTGTGTGTCAGGTGTGTCAGGTACGGCAGAGCTTGCCGGAATGGCGCAGCGGCTTATCGCTGCCAAAGTGCAAATGGGAAATGGGGCGAATGATATGAGCGAGCAAGAGAGTGGCCAGATCGGGGCGTGGACCAGAGGCCGTGCGCGCAGCATGGAGCAATATGGCGCGATGATGGGCGTTGCGATGGCGGGTGACCGCCCAAATTTCCGCCCGCATGAGCCGCAAGCGGGCGATGTCTACATCACTTGCTGGGCCAAGAGCGGCACGACTTTCATGCAGCAGATGTTCCACCAGATGCGAACAGGTGCGACCGGCGGCGATATGGATTTCGACGATATCAGCCGCGTTGTGCCGTGGGATGACGCGGCGCTGATGGCCGATTTCGACATGACCGCGCCGCAAGTGGCAAGCCCGCGCGGCTTCAAATCGCACCGGGAATATGAGCGCTTGCCAGCAGGTGGCCGTTATGTCGTGACCCTGCGCGATCCGAAGGAGACGTTTGTCTCGTTCTACCGCTTCCTCAATGGCTGGCATTTTGAGAAGGATGCGATGGGCATGGAGGCGTTTATGCCAATGTGGATGAGCGGCGGGCCGGGGGGCTGCGATTATGCCACGCATCTGCTGAGTTGGTATGGGCGGCGGCAAGAGGCGGATAGCCTAATCATGACCTACAAATGGGCGGTCAAGAACCGCGAGCAGACGCTGCTGCGGCTGGCGGTTTTGTGCGGGATAGAGTTGACGCCGCAGATCACCGCACTGGTGATGGAGCGGACAACACGTGCGTATATGAGCGATCACGAAGACCGCTTTGACGATGCGATGATGTGCAAAGTGTTGGAGGAACGCTGCGGCGTGGCCGCGGCGAGCGATTCCACCAAGGTGCAAAAGGCCGGCAGTTCAGCGAGCGCCTTGCCGCAAGGTATCGCCGATCAGATCGACGCAATGTGGGCGGAGAAAATCGCGCCCGTCACCGGCCACGCCGACTTCGCCGCATTGGCGGCAGAAGTCGACGCGCAGATGGCGTGATGCTTAAAACAGCAGCGTTTTGGGATCAGGCATAGGTTCCTGCTTTTGCGCCTTGAGCAGGCTCATGACGCTGCGCACGCCGACCCAGATGAACGGGAGCGGGAGGGCGATCATGCCGATAACCGTAATGGTCAAGATTACCGAAGCGAGAAAACCGATCCAAAAGGTGCGGATGAGATAGGTGAAATGCGAGGCAGCCCAAGCGTCTTGGTTGTCGCCTTGCCAAACATGAGCGAGCACGATGCCGACGAGACCGGAAAAGCCAGTTACGAAGCTGCCGAGATAGCACAGTGTGATGATGGTGGGTTGGTTGAAGTCGAAACCGTTATTGGTCTCGTTTCCGTTGGTGCCGTTGGTGCCGTTGGTGGCTGGTTCGTTCATGGCTATTCCCCTTTGTTGCCTGACGATTGGTAAGCTGTGTGCGTTGCACTCTAGGCCTAGCGGGCGCGGGGGCAAGCGTTTCGTGAAGAGCGTTGCACCGGCTGCGTTATCAGATGCGCCATCACTTGCGCCATCACCTGCTCTATCAGCGGGGTCTATTCGCACCAATCTTGCGGCCAAGCGCCCCAACCATTCTCCGCTGCCAAACCGCCTTCGATCATCACATCGGCGAGGTATTCGGGGGCTTTGCCTGGGTGGATGCGGCGCACTTCGCGCAGCTCGCGGCCATATTGATCAAACGGCGGATCGCCCGCACCGCTCCATTCAAACGCGCCTTCGCCGAGCCATTGGTGAAGCCGTTCCCGCGCTGTTTGGGCGAGCGCGCTTTCCGCGTCGCACGCCCCATCGATCTCTGGCGTGTCAAATCCGATCAGGCGGATACGCCGCCGCCCCTCGCCAAAACCGATCACCACCGTATCGCCATCGACAACGCAGCCGGTTCCGCGGTCCCTTTCACCGCACAGCGCAAACTGCGTGTCCACTTCCACCCATTCCCCGGCATCGGCGGCGGGGCGAAAGCCAAACCACCACACGGCCATGACAATCAGCAACGTGACCGGAACGCGCCAGATCAGCCACCAATCGGCCAAGCGGCTGCGGTCAGCCGGTGCGCGTTTGAATTTAGGGCGGAGACGGCGACGGGACATTGGTGCTCAATCTAACACTCCGGCCGTGCAAGCTCCACTGTTCTTAACCCCGCGCGTAAGGCCGCGCGCACAAAAAAGCCGCCCGAACCATGTCCGGGCGGCTTCTTGTGTTCCAAAGCAGCGCGAGATCGCGCCGCCTTCAAACCCTATTAGGCTTCGATTGGCTCAAGCGAACCGGTGCCAGTTGGCGTTTCGGTGTCGACGCAAGTGCCCGCATCGACATAGGTCCATGCATTGCCTTGGTAATCGACAACGCTGGTGCCGGCACAGCTTGTGCCCGGGCCAGCAGCGCAGTCATTCTGACCAGCGAGCGAAATACCGTAGCAACGCTCTTTCGCATCAGCAGCGACTTCTGTGGTTTCAGCGCCTTCTGCGCCTGCTTCAGCGGCTTCGGTCGGAGCGTCTGCACCGCCCGAACAAGCAGCAGCAAGGCCAGCGGCAGCGGCAAGAGCGATCGAGCCTGAAATACGTGATGTGTTCATGTTGTTTCCTCCATCCATGATGATTCGATAGGCGCAGAACGTCGCGCCATCGACAATCAGTTCGCTAGGAAACAGCATTTGGTTACGTTGCCAAGTGTAAAATTTACAAAATGCTTTGGAATGCCTTTTCTTCCCTATGGGCCGATGCTGCGCTAAGCGGCGCAAATACAATGGCACAAAGAGCAAATTGAAGGCGCGATGACAGACGAGACCGGGACCACCGATCAAAAGCTTGATCTTTCCAAAGCGGAAGTGCTCATCGAGGCGCTGCCTTATTTTCAGCGTTACGCAGGGCGTACATTCGTTGTGAAATATGGCGGCCATGCGATGGGCAATAAACAGGCCGCGCGCGATTTTGCCGAAGATATCGTTTTGCTGAAAGCGGTCGGTATTAACCCAGTGGTTGTCCATGGCGGCGGGCCGCAAATTGGCGAGATGCTTTCGCGTTTAGGCGTAGAAAGCACCTTTGTTGACGGCTTACGTGTGACGGACGAGGCGACGGCAAAGATTGCCGAAATGGTCCTGTCGGGCGCGATTAACAAAGAGCTGGTCGGATGGCTGTCCAATGCCGGGGGCAAGGCGTTGGGCATTTCGGGCAAAGATGGCGGATTGGTCACCGCGCGCAAAGTTACACGCACCACGCGCGATCCCGAAAGCCTCATCGAAAGCATCGTTGACCTGGGATTTGTCGGAGAACCCGCAAAGGTGGATACCAGCGTGATCGACACCGCAGTTGCGGCTGGCATGATCCCCGTTATCGCCCCGATTGCTCCGGGCGAAGACGGTGAAACCTACAATATCAACGCCGATACAATGGCAGGCGCGATTGCGGCGGCTTTGGGCGCGGCGCGGCTGTTTCTGCTGACCGATGTCGCGGGCGTCTTGGATGGGGATGGCAAATTGCTGACGGATCTATGCCCTGCCGACATCGCCGAATTGCGCGAAAAAGGCGTGGTCAAAGGCGGCATGGTGCCCAAGCTGGAAACCTGCGTGTCTGCGGTTGAATCGGGCTGCGAAGCGGCGGTTGTCCTCGATGGGCGGGTTGGCCACGCGATGCTGCTCGAATTCTTCACCGCGCGCGGTGCGGGTACACTGGTGCGCGCAGAGAGTTCCGGCTAGGCGCAGCCGGACATGGATTCGGCGCAAGATAACTTGCCCTGTCTGACTTGACGAGCGGCCAAGGCGTATTAGTTATATAATACGCCACTTTCTTACAGGAATACACATGCAAGGTCTTTTACTGATCAACGACATCATTGGCATGCTTTCCGGCCTGCTGATCATGCTGATAATCATTCAATTTGTGATCGGCTTGCTGTTCGCCTTCAATGTGGTCAGCCCGTCCAATCAATTTCTGACGGCTGTTTATCAATCGATCAACAATCTGCTTGATCCAATCCTGCGGCCAATCCGGCGAATTATGCCAGATACAGGCGCGATTGATTTCTCACCAATCGTATTGATTATCGGCCTCAGGATTCTCGAAGCGGTCATTTACCGCATCGTCCAAAGCGCTGCCTGACCGGACCATAGAACATGACCGCCACACGTATTGACGGAAAAGCCTTCGCGCTGAAACTGCGCGAGCTCGTAGGGGCTAGCGCGCTGGAATTCGCCGCCGCTGCGGGGCGTAAGCCGGGGCTGGCCGTTGTGCTAATCGGCGATGATCCCGCCAGCCAAGTCTATGTTGGTAGCAAAGGCAAAGCGACGCTGGCCGCCAATATGAACAGTTTTGAGCACCGCTTGCCCGATGACACGAATGCGGCGGATTTGCTTGCTTTGATCGAACGGCTCAATGGCGACGACGCGGTTGACGGCATCCTAGTGCAATTGCCGCTGCCTGCTCATTTGGACGAACAATCGATTATCTCTTCGATCAGCCCGGATAAGGATGTGGACGGTTTCCATGTCATCAATGCGGGCCGTTTGAGCGTGGGCCAATCGGGTTTTGTGCCGTGCACCCCGCTGGGTTGTATGATGCTGCTGACGGACCGTTTGGGCGATCTTTCGGGATTGGAAGCGGTCGTTGTGGGCCGATCAAACATCGTGGGTAAGCCGATGGCGCAATTGCTGCTCGACGCGAATGCCACCGTCACGATCGCGCATAGCCGGACCAAAGACCTGCCAGCGGTCGTGAAACGCGCGGATATCGTGGTCGCCGCGGTTGGCCGCCCGAACATGATCGGCAAGGATTGGTTGAAAGACGGCGCAACGGTTATTGATGTCGGTATCAACCGTTTGCCGCCGGAACCGGGTAAGGAAAAAGGCAAGTTGGTGGGCGATGTCGCTTTTGATGAGGCGAGCGAAGTTGCCGCTGCGATCACGCCAGTGCCGGGCGGTGTGGGCCCGATGACCATCGCGGTTCTGCTGCGCAACACTTTGGTCGCGGCCTATCGCAATGCCGATTTGAATGTGCCCGCCCATCTATAGGCGCGCATGATCGCGGGCAGTCAGCTTGCGTAAATTCACGAAGACCGACAGGGTGCGCTTTCCATAGGAGCCCTGATGAAAACCTCCCTCAGACCACTGGCGCAAACGGCCACTTCCATACTGTTACTGACGGCTCTGGCCGCCTGTGCGAGCGGGCCGCGCGGACCATCGAACGCCGTGATTGCACGCGCTCTGGTCAGCGCACCAGGAGCCGCGCAGCCAAGCACAATCGTCTCGACAGAGCTTGCCTTCGCCCGCGAGGCTCAAGAGCGCGGCCAGTTCGTTGCCGGAACAGATTTTGCCGCACCGGGCGCATTGATCCATGGCAGCAACGGCCCGGTCGCTTACGCCGCCGTTGTTTCCGCCCTGCAAGCAAGCGGGATCAGTTCGAATTGGGAAACGCGCGCGGTTGTTATGAGCTGCGACGGAGAAATAGCGCTCAGCCAAGGGCGCTTTGTCGATCAGGATGGGTTCGTTGGAAATTACGTCACCACTTGGGTCCGCCAAGGTGATGGGGCGTATAAATGGACTTATGATGTCGCCGGGCGCGATGATCCGCAGCCGCCGCCGCGCGCCCAGATAGAGGATGGCGACATTGTCGTGACCTCGATCGATTCGATCGAAGGGCTGGTCGCGACTTGCCCAAGGCGGGATGAAAGTGTGCCGCCGCCGCCCGCGATCCCGATTGGCGAAGACGGCGCAACCGACGCACAATTGTCGCGCGATGGCACGCTGCGCTGGCGGTGGGAACACCGCGCAGGCGGCGTCAAATATGTCACCGCAGAATATTTCTACGAAGGGCAATGGCTGACCGCAATTGAAGAAAGCCTTGCATCGCCTCTTGCAAGTTCGGCAGAAGAGTGATGAGGGGCGCGCGAAGCGCAAATTGCGCGCCCAACCCCATAATTTTGAGCCTATATGCTGCCTGAACTCTTTATCTCCGCCTTTGTAACCTTGTTCGTGGTGATCGATCCGCCTGGATGTGCGCCGATCTATGCCGGGCTAACGAAAGACGCGACGCCGAAACAGGCGCGGACGATGGCTTTACGTGCGACCGCGATTGCGGCTGTCATCTTGTTGATCTTTGCATTTTTTGGCGAAGGCTTGCTGGGAGCGTTGCATATTGAGCTGGATAGTTTCCGCATTGCGGGCGGGTTGATGCTGTTTTGGATCGCGTTTGAAATGGTGTTCGAAAAACGCACACAGCGGCGCACAGAGCGTGCGGATAAAGTGAATGCCGACCCGGAAGTCGAAGATGTCTCGGTGTTCCCAATGGCTATGCCAATGCTGGCGGGACCGGGTGCAATTGCCGCGATCATGTTGCTGATGAACGAGGCGGACACGCCTGCTGAGACGCTGGAAGTCTTCGCAGCTCTTATCACGGTGCTGCTGCTGACCGCTGCCGCATTGGTGGCGGCTGGACCGCTGATCCGGTTGCTGGGGGACAAGGTTGAGGCCGTGATCACCCGGTTGCTCGGCGTGCTGCTTGCGGCGCTTGCAGCGCAATATGTAATCGACGGTTTGCGCGGTGCTTTTTTCGTGGCGGCCGCCCCTTCTGGGGTGATCGTTTAAATCAGCGCGGCTCCCTTATTGCAGGGTCATAATCTCTTCGGTGCCATCGCTGCGCCCGAAAAACTGCATCAACTGAACCAGCAATTCGCAGCGCGCAGACAGCGTTGATGCCTCAAGCAGCGCCTGTTTCGATGCGCCATCGAAAGGCGCGATCTGCGAAACCCCGTTAATCAGCGATTGGTCATCCAATCGCTCCACCGAATCCCAATCGACACTATACCCCTGCGCATCGGCAAATTCGCGCGCCTCGCGTTCAAAGCCGCCGCGCTGCGCATGGCTTAGCGTTTCATCGAAATCATCCTCGATCAATTCGCCTTCGACCTGCCGAAATGTCGTTGCGGTGTCGAGTTCGCGCAGCAGTTTAAACCGGGATTTGCCTTCGAGGATCAAATTGTAGCGGCCATCATCCATGGCCTCGATCTCCCCGATATGCCCGACACAGCCAATTGTATAAAGCGGCGAGCCTTCTTCGGGGCGCTGGGGCTGAATCATTGCGATGCGGCGGTCGCGGGCTAACGAATCACCGATAAGCGCCCGGTAACGCGGCTCAAAGATGTGCAACGGCAATTGCAGCCCGGGAAACAGGACCGCGCCGGACAGCGGAAAGATCGAAAGTCGCGTGGGCATAAGCTCGCTCTTACCCGAACAGGACCTTGGACAGGCGGCGGCGGGTGGCGACCACCCATTCGTCTTCCATGCCGGTCGCTTCGAATATCTGGAGCAGTTTGGCTCGGGCTGCGCTGTCATTCCATTCGCGGTCCGTAGCGACCATGCCAAGCAGCGTATCAGCGGCTTCATCGCGCGCTCCGCCGGCAAAGGCGGCCTCGGCAAAGGTCATTTGCGCATCCATATCATCCGGGCTGCCTGCGGCTGCATCGCGCAACGCCGCGAGCGCGCCATCGTCGACCTGTGTCCCAGCAAGCTCCAGCGCGGTTTCAGCGGCTGACATGGCGGGATCGTCCTTGATCTTGAGATAGACCGGACTGCTTTTGATCGCGTCCAGCATCTGCTGCGCTTCTGCAGTCTGACCCATCACGATTTGAGCGCGAATCATACCCGCGATCGCAGCGGCGTTTTCCGGGTCGAATTCGGTCACTTGCGCAAAAATGCCAAGCGCGCGGTCCGTGTCACCCTCTGCCAAGGCAGTTTCGCCCATCTTCACGAATTGAGCGATCTCCTCTGCCGATGGTCCCTGCGGCGCAGCGCCCGCCGCGGCACCGGGTTGAACCGGCAGCTGCGTCAGCAATTGGTCAATCGCTTCTTTGAGCTGACTTTCTGTGCGCGCACTGGTGAGGTCAGCGACCGGCTGCCCTTGAAACATCGCATAGACTGTCGGGATCGATTTCACCTGGAACTGACCAGCGATGAATTTGTCTTCGTCGACATTCACCTTGGCAAGAATCACGCCCTTATCGGCATATTCTGCGGCGATCTTCTCCAGCGTTGGCGTCAGGGCCTTACATGGCCCGCACCATTCCGCCCAGAAATCCAGAATTACCAGTTTCGTTTGCGAGGGATCGACCACTTCCTTGCGGAATTTGTCGACGGCTTTTTGCTCTTCGATATTGAGACCCATGCTGGCCAAGGATGCTCTCCTGTCGTGTATTTGGAAAAATTGGGTGTTTGAATTGAGCCCCTATGTGGGGCGTTTTTCGGCCTTGTGAACCTTGGCGCACACTCTGGCTAGACGGTGCGGGGTGAATGCTTGCGATATTTGATCAATTTTGCGCTTGCAGGCGCACACGCCCCCTGTTACTTGCGCCGCCTCTCCGGCAGAGAAGTGCGAAGATCGCCTCTCTGTGAGACGTCAGTGAGCGGGCGTAGCTCAGGGGTAGAGCACAACCTTGCCAAGGTTGGGGTCGGGCGTTCGAATCGCCTCGCCCGCTCCATTGATTTCACCAAACCACCCCGTTTGGTGTGACCGTTAATCTGTGTGACAGATTGCGTGTCAATTTTGCCGCACAAAACACCGATCATCGGTCCTCCTGCGCGTTTCGCCGAAACTTTACGATTTTCAGTTGCAGTTTGCTGACTGATCCGTAGTGACCATGATACGTTATTACATAATCGCAATCGGGATCCCTCAGATCAACATGAAACCAATCACTTCCCACATCGCGGTTGCCGCCGCGCTTTCTTTTGCCTTTGCTGCCAATCCTGCGCTTGCGAGCGAAGCTGCCGATTCCGATGCGCAGCAGCCTCAAGATCAGGCAGAAGGTAGCGCCGAGCGTGATCAGACACGCGAAGAAGCAAGCGGCGCCGATCCGCATTATCGCGGCGATATTCTGGTGAGCGCCGATGCCCTTGACGAGCTCGACTTTATCGCGGGTCAAGACGTGATCGGGCTAGAGGAAATTCAGCGCAATTTGAGCGGCCAGATCGGTGACGTTCTGACCAAGGTGCCCGGCGTTTCCTCGACAAGTTTCTCACCGGGTGCCTCGCGTCCAATTCTGCGCGGCCTTGGGGGGGAACGTGTGCGGATCCTGATTGACGGCCTCGGCACTGCCGATGTCGCGAACACATCCGCCGATCACGCGACGACCATCGACCCTCTGACTGTTGAGCGGATCGAGGTCTTGCGCGGGCCGGCGGCATTGTTGTTCGGCAGCCAAGCCATTGGCGGCGTGGTCAATGTGATTGATCGGCGCATCCCAATCGCTGTCCCGGAAAACGGTATCCATGTTGATGCGCTGACCGCATTCGACACGGCCAGCAATTTGCGCAGCGGCGGTGCGTCTGTTGATGCAGCGTTGAATGAAATGTTCGTCGTCCATTTCGACGGTTCTTATCGTGAAACCGGCAACCTTGAGATTCCCGGCTTCCAATTGACCGACGATCTGCGCGCGGACCTGCTCGGCGATGCCGCAGAGGAAGAAGCCGAAGGCGAATTCGAAGAAGCAGAGGAACTGCGCGAGGCGGCCGGTCAGACCGGATTCGTGCCGAACAGCGCGGCCAAGACCTGGACGGTCAATGGCGGCCTGGGCGTGATCTTAGGCGATTCAACCTTTGGCGCGTCGGTTGGTTATTATGATACGAGCTACGGCCTGGTCGGAAACCCAGAGGGCGGACATCATCACGGCGAAGAGGGTGAAGAAGGCGAAGGCGGTGAGGAAGAAGAGGAAGAGGGCGAAGAAACCGTCTCCATCGGCCTAGAGCAGCTGCGCGTTGATTTTCGCGGCGATATTGCCTTGGGCTCTGGTTTCTTCTCGCGGCTCAAACTGCGCGGCGGTTATTCCGACTATACTCACACAGAATTTGAAGGCGCCGAAGTCGGCACAGTGTTCGACACCGAAACCGTCGAAGCGCGCGCCGAACTGGTTCAGGCCGGTGGCGGCGTGATCGGTGCGCAATTCACCGCTCGCGATTTCCAAGCGGTCGGCGAAGAGGCTTTCGTAGCCCCCAATGAAACGACGAGCGTTGCGATCTTTACCGCTCAAGAATTTGAACTTGGCGGCCTACAGATCGAAGCGGCTGGCCGCTATGAAATGGTCGATGTCGAATCGGAGCCACTCGGTCTTGAACGCGATTTTGATCTATTCTCCGGCGCACTTTCTGCCATTTTGGTGAGCGAAGGCGGTGCCCGCTTTGGCGTAACCGGATCGCGCTCTGAACGCGCGCCTGCGGGCGAAGAACTGTTTGCCAACGGCCCGCATATCGCCACGCAAGTGTTCGAAATCGGTGACCCAAATCTGGGCAAAGAAAGCGCATGGGGCCTCGAAACATTCGTCCGCGCCAATGTTGGCGACATCTCGTTCAATGCCTCGGTCTATTATCAAAGCTTTGATGATTTTATCTTCCTGTCGCCCACTGGCGGCGAGGAAGATGACCTGCCGGTCTTCGCGTTCCTTCAGGATGATGCGGATTTCTTCGGATTCGAAGCCGCGTTTGCGATGCCGGTAATTGAGAAGGATGATTTCACACTTTCCACCGATCTGCGCGCATCATACGTCGCCGCCGACCTCAGCGACGGCGCGAACGTGCCGCGCATCCCGCCGGTCAGCTTGCTTGCTGCTCTGGATGCCGATGTGAGCGCCTTTAATGTGCGCGGTGAAGTCCAATGGTTTGGTGAACAAGACGACGTTGCCGCCTTTGAAGCGCCCACAGATGCGTTCACCTTCGTGAATCTCTACGTTTCGTGGCGTCCGCTTCCGACCAATCGGAATGTCGTTCTGCAACTGGCTGGGGAAAATCTGTTCGATACGACCGGTCGCCGCCATGCCAGCTTTTCTAAGGAATTTTTGCCGCTGCCCGGCCGCAATATCCGGGCTAGTGTGCGGCTAAGTTTCTGATTTCGCGCATCGCGGATTTCAGGGCCAAACAAATGAAAAGGGGCGGAGCCGGTCATCACCGGCTCCGCCCCTTTCTCATGCAAGCGCGCCTCTATTTCTCGACGGTAAAGTGGATCTCAGCATGTTCTTGCAGCCGGTCGACCAACGCTTCTCCGAGGAACGATCCCGGCGTGCCGATCCCGCCTTCCGCATCGGATGATAGCAGCGCCATCCCGGTTTCGGTGATCATCCGGCTGGTTGAGCCATAGCCCGGATCATATTTGCCTTTCACGCCGAGATGCAGCGTTTCGCCATCCGGACCATCGGCCACGAACAACACGTCGTAAAAGCCGTTCTCGCGCTCTTCTTTGGTTGGGCCTTCGCCGGGTTTGGGCGGCTTTGCGCCGAACGGATTTTTCATCATCTCAGTCGCCGCTTCGGCCATTTTCTTACCCGCATCGCCGGGGCTGGTCAGCATCATTTCATCATATTGGAAATCTGTCCCGTATGGGTGGCCGAGCAAGAAGTTGGTGCGGTGCACGTTCTTGGTGTTGATCGGTGCCATCACGAACGGCGCCGCCCATTTGTCCAAATCCTTTTCGTACATCGGGATCATGCCGGTTGGCTGGCGCGGCCCGTCAAACCCCGGCGCGAGCGCGAATGCGTCGCGCAGGACATTGATGATCTTCGGGTTCTTAGCAGCGGCTTTCATCGTCGCGCCAAGGCTGGCGGCGGTGCCGCCAGAGAACGTCCCTGCCATTGCGCGCACCCGGCCGCGGATTTTCTTCGACGGCGCGCCAAAGCGTTCCTGCGCCGCCTTTTGCGTCATCAACACGCCGAGATCGAAGGGGATTGAATCAAAGCCGCTGGAGAAGCAGATGCGCGCCCCGCTGGCCTTGGCCGCTTCGTGGTGTTGTTCGATCATTTCCGCCATCCAAGCGGGCTCTCCGCACAGATCGGCATAGTCGGTGCCGGTTTTGACGCAGGCTGCGACCAAAGCGTCGCCATAAAGCTGATACGGCCCAACGGTCGTGATCACGACTTTGGTGCGTGCGCACATGGCTTCTAGATCGGCGGGGTCGTCGGCGTTGGCGACCACCAAAGGCGTGTCCGCTGGCGCACCGATTTCATCGCGCACTGCGATCAATTTTTCCATGCTGCGGCCAGCCATCGCCCATTTGGGCGCGCCCGGTTTGCCGCCATAATGATTGTCCAAATATTCCGCGACGAGGCGGCCTGTATAGCCGGTTGCGCCATAGACGATGAGGTCGAATTCAGGTGTTGCCATGAGGTGTTCTCCTTTGACCAACGGCATGGGGCGGTGCGTGGCGAGAGTCAAAAGTGATTATGCCGCATGTCAAACACTTGCGCGCAAAAACTCTTTGCTGAGCGTTAGATGCGCGGTGTCCGGGGCAGCACGCCGGTCTGGCTCGAAATCGCCAACAAAGCGCCATCTTCGCTGAAATGCCGGGCGCTGCCATGGGCAATCCCTCTGTCAAAGGCGGCCACTTCGGTGACGGACAATACCCAGCCCGGTTCTGCCGATTGAATAAAGCGGAAAGTCGCATCCAAGCTCGACCCGCCCCAGCTGCGCGGATGAGCGCCTAGGAAGAAATCAGAAACCGTGGCGAGCCAGCCCGCATCATTGGCGAAGCCTGATGTGTTGCGCGTCCAAACCGCCTCATATCCGCGTTCCGGGGCGGATTGGGCGATGCGCATTTCAACCTGATCATACAGGCTCCCAACGCTTCCGAAACGCCCAATGGATTTGGGCGGGCAACCATCCGGCCCGGGCATTTCAGGCATGATTGCAAAGATTTCACGCTCGCTTGGCTCGCGCGCGCCCAAGGCCGCGCTGATCCGGTGGGTCGGGCGCGAATTGACGTAAATCTCCGCGAGCCATTGGCCGACCGACTGTCCGCCGCCGCATTGCTCGCAATTTATGGTGAGTTCTTCGGCGTGCTGCGTTGGGCTGAGGAATTGCACATTGGCCCATAGGATCGGCAATTCACTTGCCAGTTCCATCGCATCGATTGCCGCGGCCAGTGCGACGCCGCCCATGACATGCGGCGCGCCTTCTGGCCCAACTGTCGCGGGCGGCATGACGGGCAGGATATATTGGCCTTCGCGGTTGCCCGGAACCACGCGCCAAAACGGAAATTTCGCCAGCGACACAGGCGGAGCCTAAAGCCGAGGCAGCGTAACGCCGCGCTGACCCATATATTTGCCTGCACGGTCAGCATAGGTGACCTCAGGGCGCTCATTGCCCTTCAGGAATAGGAACTGACACGCACCTTCATTGGCGTAAATTTTCGCAGGCAACGGCGTTGTGTTGGAAAATTCCAGCGTCACATGCCCCTCCCAACCCGGCTCCAAAGGCGTGACATTCACAATGATCCCGCAGCGCGCATAGGTCGATTTGCCGAGGCAGATGACCAGCACGTCTTCTGGTACACGAAAATATTCGACCGTCCGTGCAAGGGCAAAGGAGTTGGGCGGAATGATGCAAACATCGGTTTCGCGGTCGACAAGGCTGCCCTCATCGAAGTTTTTCGGATCGACGGTCGAGGAGTTTACATTGGTGAAAATCTTAAACTCGGGCGCAACGCGCGCGTCATAGCCGTAGGAGCTGAGCCCGTAGGATATCACCCCCTCGCGCCGCTGGGCCTCGACAAAGGGTTCAATCATACCCTTGGTTTGCGCCTGTTCACGGATCCACTTGTCTGAAAGAATCGTCATGGCTAAGTGATTCCCGATTGCAGCGAGCGCGGCAAGCGGCTGCGAAGATTTATCCGTGGGAGTCTTTGGCATCAGGCCTCGATCGCGCCTGAAAGCGCACTGTCAGCGAGCGACCCAATTGCAGAAACTAAAAAATTGGCCCATCAGGAGGTCGCAATCTCAAGTCCAGTTTGGTTGAGAAGATCAATTTAAGGAGCTATCTGTGAGGTATCTTTCAATCGGTCTGCGAGCCGTTCTCACTTTAGCCTTCATCGCTGCTGGTGGTGCAAAACTACTCGGCGTCGAAATGATGGTGGCCACCTTTGACGCAATCGGTGTGGGCCAGTGGTTCCGCTATGTCACAGGGGCCATCGAGGTAGGGGCTGCGATATTGCTATGGCTGCCGGGCCGTCAAATTCTTGCAGCTAGCCTGCTTGGCGCAACGATGGTTTGCGCAGTCGCTGCGCATATTTTTATTCTCGGGCCATCTGCAGCTCCGGCCATCGTGCTTGGTCTGATCTGCGCTGCCGTAATTTACCTACACCGATCACAGCTCAAACAATCGATGTAAGCAAGACGCAAACTGATTTGCGCGCCATGTGATTGGCTGGCGAAGACCCGCATAAGCAGATGTCCGCTTTCCCGCCCCATGATCAGACGAAGATCGATCTCTCACCAGGGCCCGAAACCGGACAGTCAGCTATTTGCGCATTGCAGAGGAAAGCTGCCGGTCGGCAAACGACCCATTTGCAGACATTCAATCTGCCAGCACCATCATTGCTCATCAAGCACCCAATCGTGCCTCAAATAGCGCCCTGCTAAGAGCATTAAGAATGCCGCGATCCCATACAACATCAAGGAATACAGCATAGAATATCGCAGCGCTTCATCTTGATAGATCGGGGTAAGAGCATCTGAGAGAGCGCCAAGCGCAAATATACCTCCGCCCAATCCGATCAGATTGTTGATGAGCAGGAATAGCGCAGATGCAGTTGAACGTGCTGAGGGCTCTACAAGATGTTGAACCGCCGAAAGCACAGGGCCGAGCCAGACGTAAGCAAGTGCCTGAGGCACAAGAAATAGGAAGAATGCAAATTTTGCCTCGGAACTCATTATCCCTGCAGCGAAGAGAGGTATCCCGGCCAGAAACGCAGCGCTAGGCAAGTAGGCGTAGAACGCTTTATCGCGGCGGCCTAGTCTGTCACCCATCCATCCTCCACCAAGGACGCCAGCGACGCCGCCAATCAGCAACAGCGCGCCAAAGAACTGTGAAGTCTCAATCAGGTTCAGTTTGAAAGTGCGCTGCAATAGGCTCGGGAGCCAAAAAGCTATTCCATACCCGAGCATGGATGAGAAAGCCGCACCGAAAGATAATAGCCAAAAGGATGGCTTGCGCGCCAGCAAACGAGCCGTGACCATCAGCGCTGGAGTGCGTATTTCTTCCTCTGTATCTTTGGCTATTTTGCGCGGTTTGTCGCGAACCAACAACTTGAATATTGGGGCAACAGCTACACCAGCCAGTCCAACCACGAAAAAGGCGATACGCCAATCTACGGTAGCAGCGATATAGCCACCTGCGAGCACGCCAACAGCAGACCCCAACGGAATGCCCAACGAGTAAATGGACAAAGCCCAAGCACGGCGTTCACTTGGAAAGTAGTCACTGATCAAAGCATAAGACGGTGCAACTCCACCTGCCTCGCCAATCCCCACGCCGACCCTAGCCAGAAAAATGTGCCAGAACCCTTGAGCCAAGCCGCAAATTGCAGTGAACCCGCTCCACATCACTAACGAACAGGTAATCACCCAGCTTCGGTTCGTGCGATCCGCTAGTGCAGCCAAGGGCACGGCCAGAGTTGAATAGAGCAACGCAAAAGCGATGCCGCCAAGCAACCCTAGCTCTCCATCACTAAGGTTGAGATCAGCTTGAATTGGAGCTGCCAAAATCGCGAGTATCTGGCGGTCCACAAAATTGAAAATGTAGACCACAAGCAGCATCGCCAGGACAGTTTTTGGCTGCGGCGTAGGCCGGGCAGAAATTGCACTCGTCATCAAACACCAAACCTTGCACTCGACTTGTGGCTAACCTGAGTCATGCAGACGCCGATACCAGCCATGCTTTAGCCTTCATCATCACACCCTTGCTTCGAACATAGTGTTTCTCGAATAGCGAATTGAGATCTTCGCTTGCCTTGCGAAGAACCTCATCCCCTTCTTCTTTCAGCAACCGGCCCGCAGCCATTGACGCGAGCGCGAAATCAACCGCTTCTTTGGGCTCCGCGCCCGGGCCGCCAAACGGTTGTAATCCTTCGTAGCTTTTTACATCAACATTCGAAAAGCCTGCCGCAGTCAAAACCTCTTTCAAATACTCCAGATCTTCAAATGCGAAAGGTCCTGGAGCACGCGGGATAGCTTTTGGTATTTCAACATGGCTTTTAACAACGCCCATCATCTCCATCATCCAAAGATTTTCGCGCGGCGGTCCCCAAACAGAAAGATCAATCCGGCCGCCTTGGCAAAGCAGTCCATGTAGGTTTGAAAATGCTGCCACGGGTTCATCGAAAAACATGCTACCGAAACGAGATAGAAGACGATCGTATGGCGCATCCTCCAACTTTACGGTCGCGGCGTCAGCACAAATGAAGTGCGCGTTTGATATCCCAGCATCTTGCGCGCGCTGCACGGCCGCTTCCGTAAGATCAGGCGAAATGTCTACGCCTATGGCGCTGCCACTGGGAGCCACTGCACGAGCTATGGCCAAGGTGCTCGAACCGCCGCCAAATCCAATATCAAGCACGTTTTCACCTGAGCGAAAAGCCGCCCTTTCGAGTAATGAGTCTCCGATTAGCTCTATCATGCCCTCGAAACGGGTGAGATTGCGAAGCCACTTCTGACCCATCTCTCCGGACCAGTCTTCGGCATTTGGGCTTGGTAAAATTTTGGGATTTTGGGCAGTCATGGAATGTCCTCAAGTCAGAGTTGCGCGTCCAATATCGCGTCTAATATGAAGAGCGATCTAAGGCTGGCGATCTTTGGCGATGCCTTTTTCGAGGATTGAGCGCGCGACTTTCGCTGCATCAGTATCATCGTCTTCATTAGCCCAAACCGCATATCTTAGGCCTAAAAACACGTTCATTCCCATTACGGCCCAGGCGTGGGCCTCTTCCAGATCGTCACGCATTTCGCCACTTTTTGCGCCAGCACTTAGCCGATCGTAAATTCGCTCGGCCGTTGCCTCGTAGTGGGCGCGATAGGCGTCAGGATCGACGAATTCGGATTCATCGATGATACGGTAGATTTCTTTGTGCTCGCGAGCGAAGCTTAGAAAGCTGGAAAGTGCGGTTGCTTCGATGTCAAAGGCCGTTGCTGTACCCTTTTTCACGAGCGCGCCAACAGCCGATCCAGCTGCTTGCTTCACTTGCGCGCTCATGTCTTTGACAAGGGCCTGAAACAATGCATCTTTGCTGTCGAAGTAAGTATAAAAGCTTCCCAATGCGACCTCCGCCCGGCGCGTGATCGAGCTGACCGAGGCTTCGTGGAAACCCTTCTCGCCAAACTCAATAGCCGATGCATCGAGTAACTTGCGCAAGGTTCTGCGCCCACGCTCTGTGCGCGGAATTTTGTTCTGGGGTTCCTTGATACCAGAAACGGCTTCGTTGCTGCCCTCGGGCATATCCATATTGTGGCCCTTTCCAGATGCAGGCCTAAGCGGGTTAATACCATCATGCAAGTTTTGACTTGAAAGTTGGTTCATCTTTCAATAGAATTCTAAAAAATCGTTTCTTGGGAGAGAACATCATGACCAATCATGCAGTTTACAGCCGTGCCCTCATGCTTGCCGGATGTGCGGGGATCGCTTTGCTAGCCAATCCTGCTGTTGCCCAGGGCCAGCCGCAGACAAGCAATGAAACGGCGCAAACTGACGAGAACGAAAATGGGATTATAGTCACCGCTCGGCGGCGTGAAGAACGCCTGCAAGATGTACCGCTTTCCATCACTGCGATCTCAGGCGAAGCGCTAGAACAGCAAGGCGTGCTTGAAATCACCCAGCTCGCCCAACAGATACCGAATATCACGCTTGAGGTCAGCCGCGGCACCAACACCACACTCACCGCGTTCATCCGCGGTGTCGGCCAGCAGGACCCTGTAGCAGGCTTCGAAGCAGGCGTCGGATTGTATGTCGATGATGTCTATCTCAATCGCCCTCAGGCCGCCGTCCTCGACGTCTATGATGTGGAGCGGATAGAAGTCCTGCGCGGCCCGCAAGGCACGCTCTATGGGCGCAACACAATCGGCGGCGCGATCAAGTATGTGACCGCTGAACTGCCTGATGAGACCAGTTTGTCTATTCGCGGCACATTGGGCAATTACGATCAAGCCGATCTGATCATCACGGGCTCCACTCCGATCACTAACACGCTGACCGTGGGCGCGAGCGGTGCGCGGCTTTCGCGAGGAGGGTTTGGTGACAACCTCAATTTGGGAACCGAGAATTACAACAAGGACGTCTGGGCCGCACGCGGCACGGTTGAGTTCGACAATGGCCCGATCTTTGTTCGGCTCTCTGGCGATTATGTCCTCGACGAAAGCGAAGCACGGCAAGGTTCGCGCCTGATTCCGGGCCTCTTTACCGGCGCTCCGGTGCTGGATGACGTATTCGACACTCGCGCGGGGTTGAACGTGGTCGAACAAGAGGTCGAAGCTTATGGCGGGGCGCTCAATATCGCGATTGAACTGTCCGATACATTGACGCTGAAATCGATCAGTGCGTACCGCGAAGACTCCTCTACCACTCCGATTGACTTCGACAGCCTACCCGCTGCCGATCTCGATGTGCCCGCGCTCTATGAAAACGACCAATTCAGCCAAGAATTGCAATTGCTATACGAGGGCGATCGGCTTTCCGGCGTGGTCGGTGTCTATTACCTAAACGCCAGCGCTTTCACCGCGTTTGACGTTTTGCTGGCCAACACTGGCAACCTCATCGGACTGCCCGGCCTAAATGCGCAAACCGTTGGCGATGTCGACACCGAAACTTACAGCATCTTTGGCGACTTCACCTACGGACTGACGGATACAATCAGCGTTTCGCTTGGAGGCCGCTACACCAATGACAAGCGCTCCAGCCGCGTCCTACGAACGACCTTTATCGGCGGATTTTCGGACTTGTTCATTCCGAACAGCCCAGCGATCCCGATTGCTGTTACGAGCGATTTTGACGGATCGGCGACATTCGAAGACTTCAACCCCCGCGCATCGATTAGCTGGCAACCTGACGCCAATCACCACATCTACTTCACCTACTCGCAAGGATTCAAAGGCGGAGGCTTCGACCCGCGCGGGCAGACCTCCGCTGCGCCTGATCTAGACGGGGACGGCGATATCGATTTCGATGATCAGTTCGAATTTCTGAGCTTCGATCCAGAAACCGTTGATAGCTTTGAACTGGGCTGGAAAGCGTCTCTGCTCGACAACCGGCTCAACATCGCGGTGTCGGCCTTCGTCGGCCAGTATGACGATGTCCAGATCCCCGGATCGGTCGGTTTGGACAGCAATGGTGACGGCACCAATGACAGTTTTATCGGCATCACATCCAACGCAGCGAGCGCCGATGTCAACGGGTTTGAGTTCGAAGGCAGCGCGTTGGTCGGGCGCGACTTTGCGGGCAATGGCAGCCGCTTTCTCGTCAATTGGTCGCTGGGCTATCTTGATGCGAGCTTCAACACGTTCATCGATGCATTCGGCGTAGACGTCGCAGACCAGCGGGTGTTCCAGAACACCCCGGATATCACTGGCCATATGGGCTTCAACCTTGGCATTCCGACCAGCAGCGGCATGGTCGATTTCCTCGGCAGCGCGTCCTTGCGTTCCGATGCCAGCCAGTTTGAAACACCCAACCCGTTCCTTGACCAAGACGGATTTGTGTTGGTCGACGCCAGCATCGTCTATTCCGATGATGAAGGGCGGTTTTCGATCGGTGCTCATGCAAAGAACCTGTTCGATAAGGAATATATCGTCGCAGGCTATAACTTTGTCGCTGGCGGAACGGGCGGCGCGCCATTCGCTCCAACACTTGGCTTAGAGGGCACATTGACAGGCTTTTATGGTGACCCACGCCGGTTTTACATCACTGGTGAGGTCCACTTCTAGGCGGATAGGTAAGTGCCCATTGACAGACCGTTTCGAGCGGTAAAATACCGCAGCGCTGATGGCCGTTTGGAATTGTATGCCCGCGTTTATTCAGCGGCAGCTGATGAAAAGTCTGAACTGCCGCTGCTGATGATGCATGGATTGACGCGCAATAGTGCCGACTTCGAGCCGCTGATTGCCGCGCTAGAAATTGAACGTATGGTCATCGTTCCCGATCAACGCGGTCGTGGCCACTCGCAATATGATCCCGAACCCGCCAATTATCGCCCCGATGTCTATGTCGAAGACATGTGGGTGCTCTTGGCTGAGCTTGGCGTCGAGCGTGCCATCTGCATCGGAACGTCCATGGGCGGGCTAATGTCTATGCTTATGGTTGCGCAGCAGCCAACTAAGATCGCTGGCGTTGTCCTCAATGACATCGGACCTGAGGTGAGCGCAAGGGGCCTGAGCCGCATCCGTTCCTATGTTGGCGAGAATAAGGAAATGGCCGATTGGAACGAGGCAGCCCAGCGATGCGCTGCAATCAATGGTGATGCGCTGGACGATTTCGATGCCGCTAACTGGATGGCATTTGCACGGCGCACTTGCCGGAAATTGCCGAACGAAAAAATCGCGTTTGCCTATGATCCGGCGATTTCTGAAGGAATGGCTGAGCAGGACCCATCAGCTGTTCCCCCTGATTTATGGCCGATTTGGGATTCTCTGACTGAAATTCCGGCCTTGGTCATTCGGGGTGCGAAGAGCGACATTCTTACGACCGAGGCTGTGGCTCAAATGGGCGAACGTCATGGCCCTGCTTTCGATAGTGTCGATATTGAGGGACGTGGTCACGCGCCTCTGCTGGACGAAGCAGATGCAGTCACTGCCATCCGTGGTTTTTTGAAGACTACTAAAGCGCACGAACCTGACTAACAATTGAGGCTGCTTGGATAGCGGATCACGTTTGCAATCTTGCGTCGGAATGTCAGCTTCCCACCCCAAATCAGCCATTTGCTCATCACAGAACACAGACCAAGAGCGGACGTAGGCGCTAGTCAATCACCTCGGCGCCCAATTGCGGGTTCATCGTGGTGATGTGATTGAGCCATTTCTTCGGCCGCCGCAGCATATTGTCCGGATATTCCACGCTTAGGCCCGCCATCTGCGCCATGCGTCCGACGAAATGGATGCAATTGCGTTGATCGAGGCTGTAGCGGTTGCCCGGCTCGTTTTTCCAGGCTCGCACTTCGCGGGTGATGGCGAAATATTGCGCATCCGTCAGCGTAATCGAAAAATGCCGGTTTGTGCCGCGAATATAACGCTCCGGCTCGCTCTCAACCAAATGCTGTGCCCAGTCGCGTGTGGCGGCCGCCGTCACAGAGCTGGCCGTGAACCCGTAATTTTCATTCACCGCCGCACCGGTCGCGTCCAGCGTCCCGTCGAGCACAATGAATGTGTGCGGGTAACGCCCGAATAGGACCGATCCGTTGAAACTGTGAAAGTGGATTTGCACTTCCGCTATAGCCGCGCCGCTCCATACCAGAGCAATGAGCGCGAACAGATGGGCGGAGAGGCGGGCGAGATGCTTGATCATAGAAGCGCCATTTATCGCGGAAAGTTCGGGGTTTGCAACCGCTTACAAACGCTCCTTACAAACTGGCCAGCAAAGTCGCATTGCCGCCTGCCGCCGTGGTGTCGATACAGGTGACGCGCTCTGTTGCGAAACGCGCAACGTAATGCGGGCCGCCTGCTTTTGGACCGGTGCCCGACAGACCTTCGCCGCCAAATGGTTGGCTTTCAACGATCGCGCCGATTTGGTTTCGATTGACGTAAAAATTGCCGACCCGCGCGCGGGCTTGGACGTATCGGCGGGTGGCTTCGATCCGGCTGTGGAGGCCCAAAGTTAGCCCGTATCCGGTGGCGTTTATGTCGGCGATGACTTGCCCCAATTCCTCTGCCTTGAATCGGGCGACATGCAGGACGGGGCCGAAATTCTCGCGCTTTAGATCGAGGATAGAGGCGATTTCGATGATGCTGGGCGCGACGAAGCAGCCGTCAAAAGTATATTCCGACAGATCGCGGCGCCACACCGTGTGCCCACTGGCCTCTCGCCTAGCGACGTGGCGTTCAAGCGCGGCCTGAGCATCAGGATCGATCACCGGACCGACATCGGTTTCAAGCAATGCAGGGTCGCCGATATTCAGCGCTTCAAAGCCGCCGCGGATCATTTCCAGCATTTCATCGGCAACATCGTCTTGCAGATAGAGCACCCTGAGCGCGGAGCAGCGCTGGCCCGCGCTTTGGAAGGCGCTCGCCAACACATCGCGCACGACCTGTTCGGGCAAAGCGGAACTATCGACAATCATGGCGTTTTGACCGCCGGTCTCTGCGATAAGAGTCGCAATCGCCCCGTCACGCCCGGCAAGCGATTGGTTGATCAGCCGCGCAGTTTCGGTCGATCCAGTGAACGCAACGCCCGCAAGGCGCGGATCGCTGGTGATCATCTGGCCAACATCGCCAGCGCCGGGGATCAATTGCAGCGCCTCTGGCGGGATGCCCGCTTCATGGCACAATTTCACCGCCAGCGCGGCGATCAGCGGGGTCTGTTCGGCTGGCTTTGCAATAACCGAATTGCCCGCCGCCAGCGCGGCTGAGGCCATGCCGATAAAGATTGCGAGCGGGAAATTCCACGGGCTGATTGTCGCAAACACTCCGCGGCCATGCATCCGTAATGTGTTCTCTTCGCCGGTCGGTCCGGGCAGAACCATAGGAGCATCAAACTGACGGCGCGCCTCCGCAGCGTAATAGCGTAGGAAATCGACCGCTTCGCGCAATTCCGCGACGCCATCGAGCAGCGTTTTGCCCGCTTCACGCTGACATAGCGACAAGAATTCATCGCTGTGTGCTTCAAACAGATCGGCGGCTTCTTCGAGCAACAGCGCCCGTTTTGCCCCGCCTAAAGCATCCCAGCCCGGTTGGATCGCGGCAGCGCGGGCGAAGGCGGCATCGACCTCTTCTTCGGTTGCATCGCGGCGTGTGCCGACCTCTGCGGAAAGGTCATGCGGCATGGTGATCGGTGCGATTTCGCCGGGCTCTTCGGCTGGAAATGTCGGTTCCGCGCGCCATTGAAGCCCGTTCAGCTGATCAAGACGCGATTGAAGCGGGCCGAGAACCAGCGGATCAGCGATGTCGATCCCGGCGCTGTTCACGCGGGTGCCAAGGATATCCTTTGGTAGCGGGATGGCCGGATTGCGAAACGGCGTTAGCGCGGCGAGTTCCGCGATGGGATCGCCCACCAAGTCGGTCGCTGGCACATCCGCATCACCCATCCGGTTCACAAAGCTGGTGTTAGCGCCATTTTCCAGCAGCCGCCGCACGAGATAGGCCAGCAATTCTTTATGTCCGCCAACCGGCGCGTAAATGCGGACCGGCGTCGGCGCGTTGCCTTCGAGCTTGTGCAGCGTCTCGAACACTTCTTCGCCCATGCCGTGCAAGCGTTGGAATTCGAAGCTTCGTCCTTGCGAAAGCTCTTTTACAACCGCCACGGTATAGGCATTGTGCGTGGCAAAGGCGGGGCGGATCACATCGTCATGCTCAAACAAACGCGCGGCGCAGGCGAGATAGGATACATCGGTTGCGATTTTGCGGGTGAAGACCGGGAAATCGTCAAATCCGCCGACCTGGCTCAGCTTCACTTCGGTGTCCCAATACGCACCTTTTACCAGCCGAACGAACAATTTTCGCCCATGCCGCCGTGCCAATTTTGCGGTCCAATCGCAGAGCGGCACACCGCGTTTCTGATAGGCTTGCACGGCAAGGCCAAAGCCTTCCCAGCGCGTTCCATCTTCGCGAGTGAAGAGTTCATCATCCCCGGCAAGGGTCTCGATTATGTCGAGCGATACTTCCAACCGTTCCGCCTCTTCGGCGTCGATTGTAAAGTGGATATTCGCATCACGCGCCTTCATGGCGAGCGCTTTGACAATCGGCACAATATCGGTGCGCGCCTCCGCCGCATGAAGGAAGCCATATTTCGGGTGCAATGCTGACAACTTAACTGAGATGCCGGGCGAGGGGCCGACCCCGCCGGTCGCTTCTGTAGCCAAGCGATCAATCGCGCCTTCATAAGCGATCCGGTAACGCTCCGCATCGGCGAAAGTCATCGCCGCTTCGCCAAGCATATCGAAACTGTGGGTCAGGCCTTTGGCGCGCTCTGGCTTGGCGCGTTTCAACGCCTCGCCAATATTCCGTCCGAACACGAATTGCCCGCCAAGGATGCGCATCGCTTGCAAGGTTGCTTTGCGAATCACTGGCTCACCCACGCGGTTCATCGTGCGTTTGAGTGTCCCGCCCATGCCGCCTAAGAAACCGGGCTGATGGGCTTCTGGCTGTTCCAGAACTTCGCCGGTCAGCATTAGCGAGAAAGTCGCGGCATTGACGAAGGTGGACGAGCTTTCGCCCAGATGTTCGCCCCAGTCGATCTCGCCAATTTTGTCGCGGATCAGCGCGTCTGCGGTCTCATCATCCGGCACCCGCAACAAGGCTTCGGCAAGGCACATCAGCGCGATGCCTTCTTCTGTGTCCAGTCCGTATTGCTGAAGAAATGCGTCGATCCCGCTGGCTTTGTGCGCCCGCGCCCCTTCGATCAAATCAATCGCCAGCGCGGCTGCCTGTTCGCTCACTTTGCGCGCCGGGGCCGCCTGTTCGATCCGCTGCTGCGCGCATGCATTCTCTTCGGCGCGGTAGGCGCGGCGCAATTCGCTGCGATCGAGGAAATGAGCGGTGGAGACAGGCGTGCCTGACAGCAGAGCGGTGTTGGTCACGGGTATGGATATTCCTTTCGTCCTAACTCAAGCCTGAGTCGTTGTCTGGTTTGGCCTTTGAACCCGGAATCTCATGCGATCAAGCGAAGTGATGTTCAATGATTTTGGCGGCCTTCTTGATCCGGGCGCTGGGTGCGCTTATCCTTTGCCGATGGCCTTGTTTTGCTTTTATTGCCGCGATGGCGAACACAGCGATAAATTGCGCGCGATCCATAAACGGGCGCAGCGCGAATTTATGGCGCAGCACACCGATAATTATGCGGTTGCCGGGCCATTGATGAACGACAAGGGCGATTTCGTTGGATCTGTCCTCATCATCGAGGCCGAAGACGAAGCCGCCGCGCGCGCGACTGTAAACGACGATCCTTATGTGACCGGCGGCGTGTGGCAATCGATCCGGGTTGACCGGTTTGAGCCGGTTCGAGGGCGCTGGAAAGAGACCTAAAAGGCCAAGGCCCAAGAGCCGCTAACGCAAGTTAAGCGAGGATCCGGCCCGCCACAGCATCCAGTTTTGCAACTAAGGCTGGATCATGTTCTTCCGGCGCAGTGATCACGGCATCATCGAGCACGGTGTCAATCGGCGAAGTCTTGCGCGTCTTGGGCAATTTCTCAATGAATTTGAGCACTGTTTCGCGGGCCAATTGCCCGTTTTCCTGCATTTGCGCGACCACCTGAGCCACATCAACGGCATCGCCATCGCGCCAGCAATCATAGTCTGTGACCATGCCGATCAGCGCATAGGGTAGCTCAGCCTCGCGGGCGAGTTTGGCCTCTGGCATTCCGGTCATACCGATAATATCCGCGCCCCAGCTTTGGTACATTCGGCTTTCGGCGCGGGTGGAGAATTGCGGGCCCTCCATCGCCAGATAGGTCGCGCCGGTCGCGGTCTTACCCTTGCAGGCCGTGACCGCCTTTGCCGCCATTTCGGAAAGGCGAGGGCAGACCGGGTCCGCCATAGAGACATGGGTGACAAAGCCGTTGCCATAAAAGCTGGAGGCGCGGTGCACCGTGCGGTCGATAAATTGCTCCGCAACGACAAAGCGCCCCGGTTCCAATTCTTCGCGCAATGATCCTACGGCCGAAATTGCCAAAATATCGGTGCAACCCGCGCGTTTGAGCGCATCAATATTGGCGCGCGAGTTAAGCTCGCTCGGGCCAATCGGGTGGCCCCGGCCATGCCGCGGCAAAAAGCGTATTTTTACGTCGCCAATCCGCCCGCACAAAATTTCGTCCGACGGATCACCCCAAGGGGTATCGATCATGAGCCACTGCTCATCCTCGATCCCCTCAATATCATAGAGGCCAGAGCCTCCGATAATTCCGATGCACCAATCTTTGGCCATAAAACGTGCAGTAGTCCTCGATCTCGATTGCGGCTTTGGGGTTTAGCGCGTCAAACCTTTAAGTCAGGTCAAAGCGCTCGGGCAAGGCTTTGCGGATCATCTTGTCGGCTTTGGCGTATGGACCGGCAATAGAAGGGCGCGCGATCATCCGTTCATAATGCGCCGCCAGCGCCGGGTAATCGCCCAGCGGCATTTCAGCGACCAGTGCGATTTGCATCAGCACGCAGGTAAGTGAAATATCGGCAATCGACACTGTATCTTCTGCGCAAAAAGTGCGGCCCTCTAGCTCTTTATCGAGGAATGCGAAGATCGGCGGCAGGGTCTTTGACCAAGCCTCTTTCGCCTTGGCCACATCCGGTTCTTCGCCTTTTGTCACCGCGAAAAAGATCGGGCGGAAAATGCCAAGTCCTCCCGCCATTGCCAGCGATGTGTCGACATATTCTTCGAGGAACACCGCGCGGCCATGCGCAAACGCATCCGCGCAATAGAGGCTAGGTGCAGGGTGCTTGCGTTCAATATAGGCGCAAATCGCGGACGAATCGGCGATGGTTCCCGCCACGCCTTCCTCAGCAATCGAGCGGTCGCGCATCACCGGAATGCGTTTCATCGGAGAGATATCTTTGAACCATTGCGGCGGGTCAAAGACGTTCACGCCTTCGATTTCAAAAGGCACGTCCTTTTCGATGCAGACGCCTGCCACTTTGCGGACGAAGGGCGATACGGGGCTGCCGTAAATGACGATATCGGGTTTGGTGTCGGACATATTGAGGTTTCTCCTGCTTACCCCACTGATACCGCGACGGTTGCCCTTTGCAACTTAGATAGCGCAACTGATAGGAGCAGCTTTTCGCTGCAAAGCCTAAACTTGTGTGATTGATTTTCGCGCATGAAGGTCCACTTTGATGCGCAAGAGACAAACCTACGAAAGATTCGGGAGAGAAGTATCATGGTCACTCAATATAAAAACCTCATCAATGGTGAGATGGTCACAACCGGCGAATGGCTCGACGTGGTCAATCCGGCCAATGAAGAAGTGATCGGCCAAGTGCCCGCTTGCGGCCAAGGCGAACTCGACAAAGCTGTTGCTGCCGCGCGTGCTGCTTTCAAGACGTGGAAGAACACCCCGATCGAGGAACGCCGCGCCGCCATCATGGCAATTTCTGGGGCGATCAAAGAAAACGCTGATGAACTTTATCGACTGCTGACCAGCGAGCAGGGCAAGCCGCACGATCAAGCGAAAGGCGAGATTTACGGCGCAGCTGGCATGTCCGCAGCGCAATCGACGCTGGAGCTGGCTGAAGAAATTACCGAGGATAGCGACACGCGGCTATCACGTACGCGCCGCGTCCCGGTTGGCGTTGTCGGCGGTATCGTGCCGTGGAATTTCCCGGTGATGATGGCGGTTCAGAAAATTGCGCCTGCGATGCTGTCGGGCTGCACCATTGTGCTGAAGCCTTCGCCGTTCACGCCGCTGACCACTTTGCGGATTGCTGAATTGATCGCCGACAAAGTGCCGGCAGGTGTCGTCAATATCATCACGGGCGAAGACGATCTTGGCCCGATGATCACGGCGCATCCTGACATCGACAAAATCACCTTCACCGGTTCGACCGCGACCGGTAAGAAAATCATGGAAGGCGCCAGCGCCGACCTAAAACGCATCACATTGGAACTGGGCGGTAATGACGCCTCGATCGTGATGCCGGATGCTGATCCTAAGAAAGTTGCAGAGCAATTGTTCTGGGCCAGCTTCAGCAATGCGGGCCAAATCTGCGTCGCGGCTAAGCGCACATATATCCACGAAGATATCTATGACGAGCTGAGCCAGGCCATCGCTGACTATGCCAAGAATATTACCGTTGGTGACGGCGCGCAGCAGGGAACGGGCGTCGGTCCGATACAGAACAAAAAACAATATGACCGCGTCGTGGAATTGATCTCGGACGCCAAAGACAATGGCTATAAGTTCCTGACCGGCGGCGATGTCGACCCGTCTGGCACAGGCTATTATGTGCCAATCACCATCCTCGACAATCCGCCCGAAGACGCGCGGATTGTGGCCGAAGAGCAATTTGGCCCTGTGATGCCGCTGATGAAGTTCTCAACCGAAGAAGAAGCAATCGCGCGGGCGAATGCTTCGGAATATGGGTTGGCGGGCGCGGTTTGGACCGCGGATACGGATAACGGCGTGAAGATTGCTGAACAGCTTGAAACCGGTACCGTGTGGGTCAATGAATTCCTGCACCTGTCGCCATTCGCACCGTTTGGCGGGCATAAGCAATCGGGCTTTGGCGCTGAATATGGCACGGAAGGCTTGAAAGAGTTCACCTATCCGCAGGTCATCACGGTCAAGAAAGACAATGTGGTCGCCTAACCGCTAACCACATGGAGTTACAAGAAGCCCGCTCGGAGCGATCCGGGCGGGCTTCTTTGTCTCTTACTCGCCGGCGGATTTGCGGTGCATTTCTAGCCCCAATGCCCAGCGCCGCTGAAATCCGCGCCAATGATTGGGTTCTTCTTCGCCCGCCATTGTGCCGTTGAGCTGTTCGCCAAAAGACACGTCCCAAGTGCCGTCATTCGCATTCACCGTAGGCACATTGAGATAGGAGGCCATGGCCTCGTTATCTTTCAAGCTGCGGTCCAAAAATGCGGCGACAAAATGCTGATTGATCGCGTTGATCCGGTCCTGCCGCCACACCGGTTCGTTCATAAATTCAATCGCGCGAAACGGTGCGCCTTCTTCAAAATCCAAGGCGTTGCCGACAATATTGTGCCGTGCGTCGCGGAAGACGAGCATATGGCGATCGGTCCCTGTCAGCTGATCGAAAATCCAGCTTACGCCTGCTGAGTGATTGGCCACGTCATCTTCGCCGCCAGAAACGATGAGGACCGGGATTGAAATTTCGGCCAACCCTTCTGCTGACCAAACCCGGTTATCGGGCTGGCCGCCCCAAGGCGCAAAGACCGCGACTGCGTCGATACCAGCATCCACGCTGGCCGCCGCGCCAACAGGAGCCATCGCGTCGCTGGGCACAGCATCAAACGTGCTGCTGTCGTAATCATAATCGCCGCCCGCAGTCGCAAGCGCACCGTAACCACCCATCGAATATCCGATCAGCCCGACTTTTTCCGGGTTAATCAGTCCGAATATCCCGCCATCTTCGGTCCCATTACGCTCCAACACTTGCGCCAACACCTGACGTTGATCGAGCGAACGGCTGGCCAATACTGTGGCAAAAGAATGGATAAAGTCGGTCGCTCCCTCCAGCTTCATATCCGCATGGTCAATTGAGGCGACGACATATCCGCGCGATGCGATGTGCTCGGCAAGATTGCTGAACTGTGTGTTCCACCCGTTAAACCCGTGAGACATGATGACGAGCGGGAATTGCCCTTCTTCTATTGCGGCGGCGCCGGTGTAGGCCCGGCCTGAATATTGAAGCGTGATCGGCTCCATATCAGGTGGCTCCATCGTGTGCGTGTAGGTGATTGGCTCTGCATCAATTGCGGCCGCTGGATAATACATCCGCACTTGCAATTCGCGCGTGACGCTTTGCGTGCCGCCGGTTGCCATATCCAATTTGCCGAAGGTCAGCCGGTCCGGCATCGCGAACGTCATTTCCTGAGTGCCCACCGCATAATCACCCGCTCGGCCCAGTTCAGGCGCCTCGCCCGGCGTTCCTTCATGCACATTTGGTGCCGCGACATAGGCAGCGGTTGCTCCGCCAATGCCCACGAAAGCGAGGGCCGCGAGAGCAATGTGACGTTTCTTCATAAGCATTCCTAAGTCGTAACTGGCATTTGCGAGAGCTTGCCACGCCCCTGCATTCCGGGGCACTCTTCGCAGCGAAACCGGAAAAGGGGAAGGGTGCGTGAGTGACGGGCTGACAAGCTGGCAGGTGGGTGACGCCAAAATTACCGCTTTGGTTGAGCAAGACCTGATCATGGACGGATTGATCAGCAAGGCGAAGCCGGATGCTCTGGCTGAGATCCCATGGCTGCGCCCACATTTTGTCGATGCGGATGGCCGTATGCTGGCACTCGTCCAATGTTTTGTGATTGAGATCGGCGGCAAAATCGTGGTGGTGGACACGTGTGTCGGTGACGAGAAAGACCTACCCAGCGACCCGGCATGGCACCGCAAACATTTTGGGCTGCTCGCGAAGTTCCACGCTGCCGGGTTCGCACCCGAAACCGTCGATATGGTGCTGTGTACGCATCTGCATCTGGATCATGTTGGTATCAACACGCATTTGTCGGACGGGAAGTGGGAGCCGACATTCACCAATGCGCGGTATCTGTTTGCACGAACCGAATATGAATATTGGGAGGCCGAGGCGAATAAAGAGCCGGTCGATCCGCGGACGATTGAGAGCCCATTTGAGCGGTTTCAGGCGGGGTTTCAGGCAACGCAACGCTGCGTCCATGAACAATCGGTTGAACCGGTGATGGCGGCAGGTCTCGCAGAATTGGTTGATCCTCCGTGTGAGCCGCTTCCCGGATTGCGTTTGGTGCCAACCATTGGACACACGCCCGGCCATGTCAGCGTAGAGGTGCAATCGCGCGGCGAGGCGGCGCTGATCACCGGCGATGCGTTCCATCATCCTTGCCAGATTGCGCGGGCAGATTGGGCCACCGTGGCGGATTATGATCGTGCGCAATCTTCGGCCACTCGTGCGCGGATGCTGGAGGAGTTGGGGGCGTCGGGCGCTTTGATGCTAGGCACCCATTTTGCGAAGCCAACCGGCGGCCGCGTGGTGCGCGATGGGAACAGTTGGAAATTGGTATCATGATGGGCGCCGATGAACTTTTGGCCGGACTTGCGATCGTGTGCGAACGCGCAGGCATGGCTGAACCTAGCGCGCTCGAACGGCTGACCGGCGGCGCGACGATGGAGAGCTGGCGATTTGAAGCGGGCGGTGATGCCTATGTCCTGCGCCGCGCGCCCAGCCTCGAATTTATGGAAGGTCGCCCATACGGACATGATGCCGAGGCCGCGATCATCCGCGCGGCTTTCGCCAAAGGGGTAACCGCGCCGGAAGTGGTGGCGGAATTGGAGCCGAGTGACGGGATCGGATCCGGTTTTGTGATGCGGGCGTTGCCGGGGACGCCGAACCCGAAAGAAATTCTCCAAATGGAAGACGCGGCGGCCTTGCTGAAAGAGGCGGCGCGCGATTTGGCACGGATTCACTCCATCAACCGAGGTGACGTTCCGCAGGCCGTGCCTGTGATGGATTACCGAGCGGCGATAGCGGACCTGCGCGCGCAATTTGAAGAGGCGGGCGGTGACCGTCCGATCATCGCGCTGGGCCTGAAATGGATGGAGGACAATTGCCCTGAACCGTGTGAACCGGTGTTGGTGCATGGCGACTACCGGCTCGGCAATCTGCTGGCGGAGGATTCGCGGCTCACCGGAGTGCTCGATTGGGAGCTGGCGCATTTTGGCGACCGGCACGAGGATTTGGCGTTTGGTTGCATGGCCGTGTGGCGGTTTGCGCGGTATGATCGGCCCGCGTTGGGCCTGGGTTCGCTGGAGGATTATTTCGCCGCTTATGAGGCAGAAAGCGGCGTCAAAGTAGACCGCGAACGATTCCGCTATTGGATGATCCATCGCACGGTTTGGTGGGCGATGGGGTGCCTGAAGATGGCGGCGCAATGGCGCTCAGGTGCGGACCGGATGCTGGAACGCGTGGTGATTTCGCGGCGCACGAGCGAGCAGGAATTGGATTTACTGATGCTGCTGGAGGAGGATGCGCCTTTTCATGAAAGGAGACGCCAACCTAGCAAAAGATTTAGCGACAATTATGAGCCGAAAGGTCAAGCCGATATTGGCGAAATTGCAACGGCGATTTCCGAATGGTTAGGGTCGGTGAAGCATCGGATGGAAGGCCATGACAGGTTCCAATTGGCGGTCGCTCGCAATGCCTTGGGCATTATTGGGCGCGACATTCATAGGCAGTTTTCTTGCCTCGACGAGCAAGATGCTGCGGAAGATATTTTGATGGGCACGGTGTCGTTGGCTAGCAAGGAACTGTTGTCACAGCTCAAATTCGATGTGCTCGAAATGGTTGGCGTTGATTCCCCGAAATACCCCGCACTTGCCGTGGCTCGAAAAAAATGGACCGGAGAAGACTAAATGGACTTCGCAATACCTGCCGACCTCGCCGCCTACCTGACTGAACTCGACGCTTTCATCGAGGCGGAGATTAAGCCGCTTGAAAACCAAGACGACAATATCCGCTTCTTCGATCACCGCCGCGAATATGCGCGGACGGATTTTGAGGGCGGGGGATTGCCGCGCAAAGAATGGGAGGACTTGCTCAAACAAGCCACCGCGCGCAGCGATAAGGCCGGCCATTGGCGCTATTCAGCGCCCAAGAAATACGGCGGGCAGGACGGCAGCAATGTGGGCATGGCCGTTATCCGCGAACATTTTGCGAAGCAGGGGCTGGGCCTGCACAACGACCTTCAGAACGAACACAGCATCGTCGGCAATTTCCCCTTCGTCGCCATGTTCGACCAATGGGGCACAGAGGAACAAAAGGCCGAATTTATCACTGGCGGTTTTGAGCGGAAGCGCCGCGTCGCCTTTGGCCTCACAGAACCTGATCACGGCTCAGACGCGACCCATATGGAAACAACGGCGGTGCGCGAAACGCGCGACGGGGTCGATGGCTGGCTGATCAATGGCGAGAAAATGTGGATCACCGGCATGCATGTCGCCACCCATTGCGCAATGTTTGCGCGCACTAGCGGCGATGCGGGCGCGGCTAGCGGGATCACCTGTTTCCTCGTCCCCAATCCCAATCCGGGCATTAAGATTGAGGAGTGGATGTGGACTTTCAACATGCCCACCGATCACCCGCGATTGTCAGTGAATGATGTCTGGGTGCCCGACAGCGCGATCCTTGGCGTGGAGGGGCGCGGGCTGTCGCTGGCGCAAAGCTTCGTCCATCAAAACCGCATCCGTCAGGCGGCGAGTTCCTGCGGCGCGGCGCAATTCTGCGTTGATGAAAGCGTCAAATATGCGCGCCAACGCAAACCGTTCGGCACCGAACTTGCCCGCAATCAGGCGATCCAATTCCCGCTGGTGGAGCTGGAGACGCAATGCGAAATGCTGCGCCTGCTGATATTCAAAACCGCATGGCAAATGGACAATATGCCGCATGAGGAGATTGAACGCACGATCTCTGACAAGGTTTCGATGTGCAATTATTGGGCGAACCGGCTGGTCTGCGACGCCGCCGACCGCGCGATGCAGGTCCATGGCGGCATCGGTTATTCGCGGCACAAACCCTTCGAACACATCTACCGCCACCACCGCCGGTATCGCATCACCGAGGGCAGCGAGGAGATTCAGATGCGCAAGGTTGGCGCGTATTTGTTCGGCTATTTGGGGCCGAAACGGGGCCAGTTTGGGTGAGTAACGAATTTCGCTCAATTCTCTTCGTCTCACTCATCGTGGTTGTGATGGGAGCCTTAGTTGCCTTCAGCAGCCCTAGGGAAGGCCAGAAAGTTGTTGTGAGCGACCCCACCGAGGGTCCGGAAATTGGGGAATTTAGCGGTGTTTGGTCCCGTGGTTTCGAATATTCAGTTTTTCACGAAGGCATGACTTATGAAGGAACAAGGAACCAATCGCATGAGAGCTATCTAAATAGTCGTTCTGGTTGGTTAGAAAGTAGGATCGAGATGACTTACCGACGATGTAAGCCGAACGCTTTTTACCGGGAGGGACAGACTTACTACATTTCGTTCTATGGCAAGCGAACAGAGGGATCAGCCGGGCATCTTGGTTTGTATTCTGCTTTATATGAAGTCTGGAATGTCAGAAAGATTGAACCGGTGCCAAGTCTTTGTGACACTCCACAGGATGGGCCCTCGAGGCTATCACGACCCTAGCAATATAATTTCGCCCCGCTAGTCTCCCATTCCAAACGAGGGAGACAATCAAAATGCGCCGCACGACCGTCCGTTCAGTCGCCAAACTCACCGCAACTCTTATGGTGGGCTCAATGCTCGCCATGCCATCGCTCGCGCTCGCGCAGGACGACGAAGACGAAAGCTGGGACGTAGAGGCACCGCGCGGAGCGACTATCGAACAGGTGCCGATCCAGACGGATGAAGGCACTTGGATGGATGTCGATGTCTCGCCGGACGGGCAGACGCTCGCTTTCACCGTGCTGGGCGATATTTACACCATGCCGATCACAGGCGGCACACCAACACGGATTGCTTCGGGGCTCGCTTGGGAAGTGCAGCCGAGGTTCTCGCCTGATGGTTCGCGCATTGCGTTTACCTCTGACCGGGGCGGCGGCGACAATATCTGGGTGATGAACACCGATGGCTCCGACATGCGGCAGGTCACCGATGAAAACTTCCGCTTGCTCAATCAGCCGAGCTGGTCGCCGGATGGGCGCTTTATCATCGCTAAGAAGCATTTCACCACGGGCCGCTCTGCCGGGACGGGCGAGATTTGGATGTATCACGTATCGGGCGGCGGCGGCGTTGCGGTGGTGGAACGGTCCAGCGAACAGCAACAAAAGGAGCTGGGCGAGCCGGTTTACTCCGCCGATGGCGAGACGATTTATTACACCCGCAACACGACGCCGGGGAACACTTTTATCTATGCGCAGGATTCGCAAACCGGCATTTTCGCGATTGAGCGGCATGATCTGGAAACCGGCGAAGTCACCACCGCGATTGACGGGTTTGGCGGCGCGGTGCGCCCGACCCCATCGCCCGACGGCACACAGATTGCATTCGTGCGGCGTGACAAGGATCAAAGCCAGCTGTGGGTGAAAGACATCGCCAGCGGGCGCGAACGGATGATTTACGGCGCGCTTGATCTCGATCTCCAAGAAACATGGGCGGTTTACGGCGTTTATCCCAACATGGATTGGACGCCCAACAGCAGCGCAATCGTCTTTTGGGCGGGCGGCAAATTGCGGCGGATTGATCGTGATGGGTCAAATATGGCGGTGATCCCGTTTTCCATTGATGACACGCGCGGCATCGCCGATGCGCCGCACCCTGATATTGAAGTTTCCCCGGACAGTTTTGTCACAGCGATGCCGCGCTTTGCGCAACTTTCGCCCGACGGCACCCAGGTGGTGTTTGAAAGCCTTGGACGGCTCTACACAAAATCGGCGCGTGGCCGCGACGGACCGCGCCCGCTGACCGGCGCGAGCGACGTCGTGGAGGCGTTCCCAGCCTATAGCCGTGATGGTTCCAAACTCGCTTATGTCGAATGGACCGATGAGGGGCTTGGACGGATCATCGTAGCCGATGCGAACGGCGCCAATCCGCGCGCGGTGACGAGCGAGCCAGGCCATTATGCCGACCTAACCTTCTCCCCCGATGGCCGCCATATCGCTTATGAAAAACGTAGCGGCGGATACCTGACCTCGTCCGACTATTCAGAAAACACCGGTATCTACATGGTCCCTGTTTCAGGCGGCGACGCTATGCGGGTCAGTCGGTCCGGCTCGAACCCGCAATTTGGTTCGGATGCCGCGCGCATCTTTATGACGATGAGCCAAGATGGCGGCCTCGCGCTGGTTTCGTCCGACCTTAATGGAGAGCGTCAGCGCACACATGTGAAAGGCGACCTCGCCAATGATTTCCGCGTTGCCCCAGATGGTCTGACGGTCGCATTCCGGCAGAATTACGAAGTGTTCGCGATGCCGCTGCTGCCCGGCGGTCAGGCTGTGTCTGTTGGCGAAAGCGGCGGCGCGCTGCCGGTGGTGCGGGTTTCGACAGGCGGTGCAGATTATATCGGCTGGTCGGGCGGCGGAGACACCGTTTTCTGGTCGATTGGCGCTGAATTGCGCAGCGCAAATGTCTCGGATTTCTTTGGCAATGCCCCCGCAGCCGAAGATGAAGAAGACGGTTATTCTCCGCCCGAAACAGGCATTTCAATGGCAATGACGGTTGAGGCGGCGCGGCCCACTGGCACCACCGTCATTACTGGCGCGCGCATCCTGACGATGGCTGCGGGCTTAGATGCCGATGACGCAGGCGCGATCGACAATGGCGTGATCGTGATCACGGGCGACCGTATCACCGCCATCGGCGCTGCGGATGCAGTTGATATTCCAGCGGGCGCGACGATGATCGACGCCGCCGGGCGCACAATCATGCCCGGATTGGTCGATGCCCACGCCCACGGTCCGCAAGGGGTTGGCGATTTCATCCCACAGCAAAACTGGCGCATGGTCCAAGATCTCGCAATGGGCGTGACGACAATCCACGACCCATCCAACGATGCCAGCCAAATCTTCGCTGCGGCTGAACGTCAGCGTGCCGGATTGCTGCTTGCTCCGCGCATTTTCTCCACCGGAGAGATCATTTACGGCGCGAAAGCGCCCAGCGTTTATGCGCGGATCGATTCTTATGAAGACGCGCTCGCGCATGTTCAGCGGATTAGGGCACAAGGCGGTATTTCGGTAAAGAATTACAACCAACCACGCCGGGAACAGCGCCAGATGGTCGCGCGCGCTGCGGCGGCAGAAAACATGCTGGTCGTGGCAGAGGGCGGATCGCTGTTTGGCATGGATATGAACCTGATTGCCGATGGCAACTCGACGATTGAACACAATGTGCCCGGCGATGTGTTTTACGAAGATGTTCTACAATTCTTCAGTCAATCGAATTCGAATTACACGCCTACGTTGAACGTTACCTATGGCGGTCTGGCTGGCGACCCATACTGGCGCCAAGCGATGGATGTGTTTGATCACCCATTGATGATCCACACGCCGCCGCGCTTGCTTCTTGCGCAAACAGGCAGGCGCACGACTGCGCCGGATTGGGCATTTGTTGACGACAATGCCGCCCGCGAAGCGCACAAATTGGCGCAGCGCGGTGTTCGCGTCTCAATCGGCGCACATGGTCAGCAGGCCGGGATCGACGCGCATTGGGAATTGTGGAGCTTTGCGCGCGGCGGGATGAGCCCGGTTGAGGCGCTCAAAGCTGGAACGATTTCGTCGGCGCAATCGCTTGGTATGGCGGACGATATTGGCAGTTTGGAGGTCGGAAAACTGGCCGATTTGGTCATTCTGAGCGCGGACCCTAGCGCTGATATCCAGAATTCCGATGACATTGTGCAGGTGATGCTGGGCGGACGGCTCTACGATGCTGCAACCATGAATGAGGTTGCCACCGGAACAGCGGCACGCCGCGCCTATTGGTGGCAGGGCACCGGCGGCGGCGGTTCAGAGGGCGCGGCCCATGCGGCGGCGGCTCATGCTGATGGGGATTAGGTGAACGCGGAGCGGTTACTCCGCGTCGATTAATTTGCGTAAGTCCTTCAGGGCTTTGGCACGCAGTTGATGGACGCGGGGGACGCTTACTTCTAGCACTTCGGCTATCTCGGTCAGGTTCAATTCTTCGACGAAAAACAGCTGAAGCACCAATTTTAGACGGTCGGGCAACTCCGCCATAGCGGTGACCAATCGCAAGCGGTCTTCTTGTCCGGACAACACCTGAAACGGGTCCGGGTCTTCGCTGGCAAAGGCGGTGTTGCTGTCGTCATATTCGTCGCTGATAGAGGTTACCGTGACCGAGGAGCTTTCGATTTCGAGCAATTCGACATCGCTTACACCCAGCGCCGCCGCGATTTCCTGACGTGTTGGATCATTGCCGCTCTGTGCCTTGAGACCGTCGACGGCTTTGTTGTAGCGCGCGCGTTTCTTGCGGGCGGTGCGCGTGTCATTCATCTGCCGCCGCAACATGTCGATCATCGCCCCGCGTGCGCGGATTTTGGCATAGGCGGCGAAACCGTCCTCTGTCGGTCCTGAATGACGCTGAGCGCATTCGGTGAGGGCACATTGCGCATCCGTTTTGGCGAGGTTGATGGCGCGAGCTTTTCTGAAGACACTGGCTCGACCCCGCTCGAAATCGCCGTAGAAGCGACTGACACGCTTGCGACTTTGGCGAGCAAAATTAATTCTGCGAGCGGCGGGGCGCTTGATGCCTATGTCGCCAACGGCACTGATGGAGCTCAACTGGTAATTAAGGGCCAAGAAGGCGCACAAAACGGCTTTACCCTAGAAGGGGAAAGCAGCGCGCTTTTGCCTTTGGCGGCTCCGGGCGATCTCTCTTTTCTCTCATGGCAACCCTCCAGCGATGCAGGCGAATTGCGCCAAACGTCACGTGATGCGCTGTTCTCGCTTGATTCGGTGGAAATGAGCAGCGCCAGCAACACCGTAACTGGGTTGCCTGAGGGGATTGGCCTGACGTTGACCGGCACCAATGTGGGCGATCCCACTACTATCAGCTTTGCCAACGACCCGGCCGCAATCACCGATGTAATGACCGATTTCACCGCCGCATTGAACAATATCGCCGATTTGCTGAACGAAGAAGCCGCTGCACTTGGCGGCACATTGGGCAATGATCCTGGCGCCCGCGAATTGAAGCGCGATCTTGGCCGATTGACTAGCGAGATTGTTATGCCGGGGGCAGAAGCTGGCGAGCCTTCGACCCTGAATGATCTGGGACTTTCGCTTAATATTGACGGGACGTTTGCATTCGATGCAGCGCGTCTGGGTGAGGCGCTGGCCGAAAACCCAGACGGCGTTGCCGCTATGTTTACGATCGGAGCAACTGGCGTTTTTGCGACAATGGACAATCTTGCACGGGACAATTCGCTTCGTAGTGATCCGGGGTCATTGGGCGGTTCGCTGGAACGGTATGCGGGTTTGATCGAAGGCAATGATGATCGGTTGACGCGCATTGCTGATCAACAAGAGGGTCTGCGCTCGCGTTTGACCCGTGATTTGATCGCGGCGCAGAGCCAAATTTCCACCTCACAATCCACTCTAAGCTTCCTGCAGCAGCAGATCGGCGCTTGGAACGGATCGAATTGAGCTGAGGGGTAGGGACAATGCATGGATTGCCGAAACGCACCGCCGCCGGGGCCGCCGCCGCTTATCGCCGCGTTGATCTGGACGCCCGGATAGAGGCGTCTTCGGGCGGCGCGCTGACACTTATTTGCCTTGAGGAAGCCGTGTCGGCTTTGGGCCAAGCGCTGCTCGCGTTGGAACGCGCACCTGATCGAGCACCGGTTGAACCATTGTCGCGGGCGCATGGAATTGCGCTGTGGCTGGCGCGCAGTGTGGCATCGGACAACCCGTTGCACGGGCCGATGGTGCAATTTTATGGCGGGTTGGCGGCGACGATCATGCGCAATATGCGCCGGGCATCCTCTGGCGAACTTGCGCAGGCGCGCGACGATTTTTCAGACCTGCTATCGGCTGCAAAATCTAATTAACTGGCGATAAATTTGGCGATGATTTGCGCTGCGTCATCCGGGTCTTCGAACGGATGAAAATGTGTGCGGTCAGGTCGCGGCATGTCCTCACCTTTGGGCATTAGGCTGGCCAGTTTTGGCCATGTTGGCGAGCTCTTGAAATCCATCAGATCTGTTTGTTTCGCGCGCACGACCAGAGCTGGGATATCAACCAGTTTTGCGGCCTCGTGCACACCGGCATTGCTGCGGCTCGATCCATAGACGCTTGCCTCCATTTCCGGTGAACAGGCAAGGACAAAGCCGCCATTCCCATCATCGCGCAGACCGTGCCGGCAATAATCTTCGAACACTCGGCTGTTGAATAGGCTGTAAGGGTCGCGCGGGGCAAAACGTTCCATCATTGCTTCTGGCGAGGTGAAATCACGTTTTCGCCGGATCGCGGGATGCGGGGCGTCGGATGTGAAGGCGTCCGAACCTTCCGAATAATATTCAGGTGCAAGGATCACCGGATCGAACAGAATGAGGCGGCTAAACGCATCAGGGCGTTGGGCGGCGCATTGTACCAAAGTGTGCGCGCCCATCGAATGCCCAATCCCAACCGCGCGGCGGATGCGGAGCTGATCGAGGAAGGCGTTCACATCGTCGGACATAATGCGCCAATCCCCAATCGGTTCGCCTTCGCTGCGGCCATGCCCGCGCAGGTCGAGCGAGAGGACGCGCCGATCAGGAAATTGCTCCGCAATCGCGTCGAAGGTGCGGCCATGAAACCCCGTCGCATGAGCAAACAGCAATGGCGGTTCCTGATTACCCGGCGCGCCGCGCCACTCGTAATAGGTAAGGCTGATGCCGTTTACTCGCACGCTGCGGGTTACGGGCTGGCCGGGTGCTGGCATGAATGTCGGTCCTTACTCGGCGGAATTTGCGCCTATCTCTTTTTTGTCTGTCTCTTTTGCATCTGGGGCAGGCACATCGGGCAGAGCAGATCTGAGAATAAAGAACCCGGCAAACGCCGCCACTAGCGATCCTGACAAGACGCCCAATTTCACGGCATCGACTTGAGCCGGATCGTCAAAGGCAAGGTTGCCGATAAACAGGCTCATCGTGAAACCAATGGCTGCGAGCAACGATAGTCCGTGAATTTTGCGCCAACCGACCCCCTCGGGCAACTTCGCCAGACCCGATTTTACCGCGAGCCATGCAAAGCCGACAATGCCGATCTGTTTCCCGATCAGCAGGCCGAGCGCGATGCCGAGCGGCAATGGTTGCAGCAAAGCAGCGGGCGCAATGCCAATCAAGCTGACCCCGGCATTGGCAAAACCAAAGATCGGGATAATCAGGAACGCGACCCAGCTGTGCAGGCCATGCTCCATCTGTTCGAGCATCCGCGAACCATCGCGCGCCACCATCGGCACCATCATCGCAGCGGTAACCCCAGCCAAAGTCGCATGGACGCCCGATTTCAGCACAAACACCCACATCACTACGGTCAACAGAATATACGGAATTGTTGAGGCAACCCGCATCCGGCCCAGCGCAAACAACAGCGCTAGCGAAATGCCGCCGCCGATCAGCATCTCAACCTTAATTTCGCCGGTGTAGAACAACGCGATTACTGTGATCGCGCCGATGTCGTCAATGACAGCAATTGCGAGCAACAGCGCCTTCATCGCAACTGGTACGCGCGGACCGAGCAGCGATAGGATACCCAGCGCGAAGGCGATGTCCGTCGCCGCCGGGATGGCCCAACCGCCAATGCTTTCTGGCGAATTGTAATTGAAGCCGATATAAATCAACGCCGGGATCGCCATCCCACCAATCGCAGCGGCAAGTGGGAGCGAGGCTTTGTCAAAAGTCGACAATTGACCATTGATGATCTCGCGTTTGACCTCCAGCCCGATTAGGAAAAAGAAGATCGCCATCAGCCCATCATTGATCCACAAAAGCAGCGCTTTGTTGATTTCAAACGATCCGAAAGAGACGTTGAGTTTCGTTTCCAATGTCCCGAAATATACAGGCGCTAAAGGCGTGTTGGCGATGATAAGTGCCAAGGCCGCAGCGATGATCAGAACGATCCCGCCTGCGCTTTCCTGTTTGAGAAAATCTTTGAGAGCTGTGCTAACCCGGTCGATCATTTGTCTGTCATCCGAACATAAGTGCTGAAGTTTTGCCATAGGAACGTGCAAGCTGCGTATCGGTGCCCAAGAATTGTGCGAAATCATCTAAGTTTGGCCGAATCGAGCGCAGACTATTAGGACAAACCAGTTCGATGCCCCTTCCGCGCCCGCACCGCTGGGGCCGGCAAGACTGCTGACTTTGGCGCAGGCATCCAATCAATCATCAAACAGCCTGCCGGCTGTCATGCGCTCAGTCCGAAACACAGATTTGGCATTTCAGGTTGAGGGACAAATCACCGAATGGAACGTCATAGACGGCGCGCGGTTTCAACGCGGCGGCGTAATTGCCCGGCTGGATGCGCGCAGCTTTGAAGCGGCTTTGGATCAAGCAGAGGCGCAATACACCAATGCTGACAGCGAATATCAATGCGCCCCGCGCCTTATCAAAGAAGACGCCATTTCGCGCAGCGCCGTCGAAAATCGCGAAGCGCAATGGCCATATGCCGAAGGCGAATTTGATCTGATCAATGTTCTGAATATTCAACAAAGGTTGTTTGCGGCGGAGCGTAACCTTGTGACCATCCGCCGTGTTCGGATTGAACAATGGGCCGCACTCAACCTCGCGCTTGGCGGGGACTGGAATAGGACCTGGAATGGGGACTGGCATGGCGGCGGCGGCGGATCATGAAATGGACCGTGCTTAATTGACAATTTGCCGTCGGTGGTTGAACGGACGCGAATAAACACCATTCTAAGGCGAAGTTTTCGTCCTTATTTGCACCCACTCCATCGGAGTTTTCCTTGAGCGACGTCCAGTCTTTAGAGATGCCCGGCCCTCTTGATCATGAAACTGATCAAAAGGCGGAATTTCGACAATTAATGGGTTTGTTCGCCACGGGTGTGTGCGTGGTTTCGGTGAAATCTTCGGACGGAACGGTGACGGCGATGACCGTCAATTCCTTCGTTTCTATCTCGCTCGATCCGATGCTGGTTAGTTGGAGCCTGCAAAACGCCTCGAGCCAATTTGATCTATACACTAGCGCCGAGCGTTTCGCGGTCAGTATCCTCGGAGAAGGTCAGGCGGAATTGGCGCGGCGTTATGCCGCGCGCGGCGACAGCCAATTGCGCAGCGATGATTTTGTCAGCGGGAAATTCGGCCTGCCGGTCATCAACGGGGCGCTGGCCCATTTGGAATGCAGGCGTTGGTCAGACTACACGGCGGGCGACCACACGCTGATTTTTGGCGAAGTCTTGGGCATGAGCGCAAGCACCGCGAGCGAGACGGGATCACCGCTTGGCTTTTTCAATGGCCAATTTTGTTCTATCGGTTCCTGATGGACGTTCCAAACACCCAAATGACGCAGGATGATACGCGCGAGAGATTGCTGGCGGCTGCGCATAGCCAGTTTGCCGAACGCGGCGTGTATGGCGCGAGCATCGCTCAGATTGCTGGCGAAGTGGGTCTGACGAAACAGGCGCTGCTGTATCATTTTAAGCGCAAGGAAGACCTCTATGGCTCGGTGCTTAAACGCATCGCTGCGCGGCTGCTCGCAGGGATGCGATCGGGTGTCGATGCCAGCCGTTCGCCGGAACAGCAATTTGAGGCAATGATCCTCGGCATCTATCATACGGCTCTTGAAAACCCGCTTGATACAAGAGTGTTGATGCGCGAATTGCTCGATGATCAAAGGCGCGAATCCCCGGAATCGGAATGGTTCCTAAAGACATTTCTCAATGAACTTGCGGATGTTCTAGATTCTGTTGAGTCTCTGACAGACCTGTCATTTGCGCAGAAATTTTCGCGGGTTTATTTGTTGATGTCCGCGATCCAGTACTTCGTGGCATCATCTTCGGTTCTAACGCGGTTTTATGGTGTCGAAGAATGGGAGCGAATGGCGCGGGAATATCCGAAGCAGCTGCGCGCTCAGGTCCGCCGGTTGTTGGAGCCCGGCAGCGTCTAGGCTCAATATAGGATCATCTGTGTGCAGCGGAACAGAGCAAGTTTTCGCCCTGTTTCCAAATGCGTCACGGTCGATGTCCATACCTGAGTGGTCCGCCCAAGATGATCCGCTTCAGACCGGCCAATCAATGTACCATCGCTGGCTGATCCCAGAAAATTCGATTTGAGCTCTATCGTGGTGTAGCCTTTCGCTCCGTCAGGCAGGACTTGCCCAGCGGCAAAGCCGCAAACGCTATCCGCAAGCGCAATCATGCTGGCCGCGTGCAGTGCGTTCGCGCCCGACCGCAAATGGTGTTGCTGGATCGGCATTTTCGCCTCCAGCCAACCTTTGCCTTCATCGACCAGAGTGATCCCCATATGCGGAACGAGGCCACCTGCTGCCGGGTGAAAACGGGGGTCGGTCATTGCATCATATCTCCACCGGCTTGAACGCGGTTGCTTCATCGCCGGTGTTCGGCGTGCCGTCGGCATCCATGACAAACAGCTTCACCTCGCCCGCCCTTGCACAGGGGCGATGCTCCGTCCCGCGCGGCACCACGATCATCTCGCCCGGGGACAGCGCCACTGTGCGATCCCGAAACTCCATATCGAGCTCACCTTCGATCACCAGAAACAGTTCATCTGTGCCGGGATGGCTGTGCCAATGAAATTCGCCCTCTACTTTAGCAAGGCGAATTTCATTGCCGTTGTAGCGCGCGGCAAGGCGCGGTGCCCAATGGTCTGAAAACTGCGCGAACTTGTCCGCCAGATTGACTTTGTCCGGGGAGCTTTGATCCATCAAAACACCACAACGCTGCGAATGCTCTCGCCGGAATGCATCAGGTCAAAACCTTTGTTGATTTCCTCCAACTTGAGGACGTGCGTGATCATGGGGTCGATGGCGATCTTACCGTTCATGTACCAATCGACGATTTTGGGCACGTCAGTGCGCCCCTTGGCTCCGCCAAATGCAGTGCCGCGCCAATTGCGTCCAGTTACGAGTTGAAACGGACGGGTCGCGATTTCCTTGCCCGCTTCTGCGACGCCAATGATAATCGATGTACCCCACCCTTTGTGGCAGCTTTCAAGCGCTTGACGCATCACTTCGGTGTTGCCGGTGCAATCAAATGTGTAGTCTGCCCCGCCATCAAGCATTTCTACAAGATGCGCGACGACATCGGCGGTTTCCTTAGGGTTCACAAAATCCGTCATGCCGAATTTTTCGCCCCATTCGCGTTTCGATGGGTTGAGGTCGACACCGACAATACGGTCTGCTCCGGCCATCTTTGCGCCTTGGATGACGTTCAGCCCGATCCCGCCAAGTCCGAAGACCACGACATTGTCGCCGGGTTGTACTTTGGCCGTATTGACCACTGCGCCGACGCCAGTCGTGACGCCGCATCCGACATAACAGGCGGATTGAAACGGCGCGTCACTACGGATTTTTGCAACGGCAATTTCGGGCAAGACGATGAAATTCGAAAAGGTCGAACACCCCATATAATGGTAGATGGCCTCTCCCTTATAGGTCATTCGCGACGTGCCATCGGGCATTAGACCTTGGCCCTGTGTTGCGCGAATGGCGCTGCACAGATTGGTCTTGCCAGAAAGACACATTTTACACTGTCGGCATTCGGGCGTGTAGAGCGGTATGACATGATCATCCGGCGCGACGCTGGTGACACCCGGCCCGATTTCGCGCACGATGCCTGCACCTTCATGGCCAAGCACGCTGGGGAATATCCCTTCGCTGTCCAATCCATCGAGAGTGTAGGCGTCGGTATGACAAATGCCGGTTGCCATGATCTCGACGAGCACCTCGCCGTGCTTTGGCCCTTCGAGGTCGAGTTCAACGATCTCTAGCGGCCTCTTGGCCTCAAATGCGACGGCGGCTCTGGTCTTCATTGAATTACTCTCCGGGCTTCGCACGAAACGAGTGTGCGCCGCCAACTCGACTAGCATAGGGCAAAGAGGTCGCGAAAGACGGTTTAGGCGAATTGGTTCGCCCCGCTTGCCCTCAACGCTCGATCACATCACCGGACATTGGGGCGAGGCGGGCGAGCAGCTTGTTCTGAGCGGCGAAGGGGACCTCAGCCTCTTGCATCGCGACTTGTAAGTTCTCCACCAGCGCGTTCAGATCTTGGCGACGGATACCCAGGCCGGAATGAGACGATTGCATATCACGCCCAGAATAATCACAGCCCGCATTGAGCAGATAACAAAACTGTTCGCCCAAAGTGCGTTTGATCCGCACAATGTCGTGGCTGATGAAAATTTCGGCGATGCGCGGGTCAGTTGCGGAAAGATCTATCGCGCGGTCTGCAATGCGCTGGATCCCCTCACGCCCCCCAAATGCCGCGGCAAGGCGCGTGCTGCGATAGGGATTGGCCCCGGCATTGGCGTTATCTTCAACATAGGGATCGACCGGGAGCTCGCCAGTTTCCGGATCGCGAACTTCTTCTTCAACGCCGAACTCTGCGTCCCAATCGACGTTTTCGGCCGGGGCTTGCTGCATGAATAGCAACGCAGCGGTGGAGGTCAGAAGAAGCATTGTGTGATCCTATTAGGGGTTTAAAAGGCGATTTGGGCCTGAAGAAAACCGCCGCGCTGATCTTCAAAAGTCGCGATCGAGCCAAGATCGACATAGGCCGCCGACAATGTGATGTTTTCGTTCAATGCATAAGCGGCAAAAATGTCGATCCAATCATCTTCGCCAAGGCCCAAATTATCGGGTTTGGAACGATATTCTGCACCGATCACTGCACGGCGAGAGAGCTGGTAAGCGAGCGACCCTTCGAATTCGACACGGTAACCGCGTCCCGCTGCGCTGCCAAAACCCAGCAAGCCCAATTGATTGCCCTCTGTTAGCCGAGCTGCGGCGCTTACTAGTAATGAGTGTTCAAGTAGCAGTTTGGTCGCGCTGAGCGTGTAGTCGATGCCACTATCATCGCCGGCCCCAAGCACCGCAATGATCGGTCCATCAAGGTTGCGTTTGTATTCAACGCCCACAGCAATCTGCGGCAATAGCGGCGCGCCATAAACGACGTCGCCAACCACGCGCAGTTTCGCGCCGTAAATGTCTTGGTTGAAAGTGTATCCTTGGCCCAGTCAAAATCACCACAGGACCGGCTTGCTTGTCATCAACCAAAACACCGCGACAAGCCCTAAGAATGCGGGCCAGCCAAGCGCAAACCACAGCCGCATAACCTTTTCGTAATTGGAACCGAGCGGTTCATTCTTTTGTCGCGCTTGCTCCGCTAACCGCTGCGCTTTGATTTGTAGACGCACCACAGGTGCCCAGCACATGAACGCGGTAAAATAGAGGCCATAAGTAACCAAAAGCCAAGGCTCAGTCAGCGAGTAACCAGAATGATATACGAGCCATAGTCCACTGGCTGGTTGAACGACGCCGCTTGTGCCGGTGAATATCCAATCTGCTTTCACTACCATGCGCCCGACGCTTGCAATGGTGGCGGGATCACGCGTCAGATGTGCGTTCCAAAAATACCAAGCAGTCCCCGCGCCAAAACCAAACAGCACCGTACTGCTGATGATGTGCAAAGTTTTGACAATGAGATATACGTCCATCACCTGTTATCCTTGATCGCGCCGTGAACCGCGATGAGCATCAGAATCGGAAGATTTTTCAACAGAGGGCCAAGCGGTTCGAGCCACAATTGCGGTGCCGCCGCACTAATTACGATCGTATAGCCAAGCACGAAAAGCAGTTGCACACCGGTGCTCCACCGAGCTTTACGGTCCATCACCACAAGCGCCGCGATGGCGATATCGGCAAGACTCGCCCCTATTTGTAGCGGTGCGACCAGACGGCTTTCCAAGCCAAGAGAGGTGGCAATTTCTTCGGCAGCCTCAGCCCCATGAAACAAACCAAGCCATGCCGAAGTCAGCCACAACAGAACCAAAATCGCTGTGGTGGTGGGCGCCAAAAAGAACAGTTTGGCGTGCCAACGATCCTGAACTTGAGCCGGGCGCGCCAGCAACGCATCTTCCAAACTACGCGGCCTAAACCCTACCGCTTCGGCATAAGTAGCGCTGTCGCCGGAATTTCCCGCCACAAGTTGTGAGAGGCTATTGCTGGAAATCGGTCCAGTCCCGGCGAGGTCGCCAATGCGTGCCGCTGCGCGCATAACAGGCATAGGAATTGCCACGAAGCGTGACTGGCCAAATCCAAGCCAAGCACGATAGCGTTCAAGCAATTCTTTAAGATTGATCGTGTCGGGGCCAACGGGTTCAAGAACCCGGCCATAAAAGCTGTCATTCCCGCATATCAACGTCACACTCTGCGCCAAATCTCTTGCATGGATTGGCGTGAACAAAAACTCGCCATCACCGGGCACTGGAGTAAGAAACGGCAGGCCCGCCATTCCCCTGATCAAAGATGTGCCGCCGTAACTGCCATCACCGTAAACCAAGGAAGGCCGAAGGATTGTCCAATCCAGCCCCGCAGCGCGCAGCTCCTTTTCCCCGCCCAGTTTCGCTGCAGAATAGTCGGTAGCCACATCTTCGCGTGCACTAATCGCTGAGATCAGGACGACATGCTTTACCCCGACCTTTGCCGCTGCATTGTAGAGCGCCTTGGGAAAGTCCACATGGATCGCGTCCATCTGACTGCCTCTTAGAATTCCTGCGGTATTGACGACACAATCAACGCCGGTGAGGCGATCGCGCCAAGACTCCATGTCAGTGGCCTTGGCCAGGTCCATCTGCTGAAATTCGACTGTGGGGAATGCCTCAGGCAGATTTCCCAAACTGCGCACGGCTCCAATGATTTCGTGGCCGCCTGTCAGAAGGTCGGACATGATATGCCGGCCGATAAATCCGCCCGCGCCCAGTACCATTATCTTCATCAGCAACTCCAGTTACAAACCGAATAGCTGCACTTGTTTGCCGGGTCAGCAATATATTTGATCTTCAAGGTCCCTCAAACCACCGCCGAATGTTCGGCTCCGCCCTAAAACTTCTGTTTAAGATTGGGGCTAAGATCGGCGCGGCCGGCAATGGTCCATTTGCAGACGCGCAAAATGGAGCTCGCATCTTTGCCCGCCGAAGCGTCGCCGGCTGTCAGTAACCTGCGCTTTGTTTGACCAATTGATCAATCTCTGCCCGCCTCTCCGCAACCTCGTCTGCATCTAGAAACGAGCCTTCGAACGAGTTGACGGCGAGCGTCGCAATTTCCTCAATTGTCAGATCAAGCGCATTGGCGACTGCGTGGTAGTTGTCGTTGATATACCCACCAAAATAGGAGGGGTCATCAGAATTGACCGTCGCCTTAACGCCCTGATCAAGCATGGTTTTTACCGGGCTTTTGGCGATATCGTTGATTACGCACAGTTTCAGATTTGATAGAGGGCAAAGGGTTAGGGTGTACCCATCATCCACAATGCGTTTTATCAGCGCCTTATCCTCAAGCGCGCGATTGCCATGGTCGATCCGGTCGATACGGAGCGTGTCGAGGGCTTGCCAAACATAGTCAGGCGGGCCTTCTTCTCCTGCATGCGCGACGAGCCTTAGCCCGCGATCGCGGCATTTCGCGAAGACCCTGGCAAACTTCTCCGGTGGATGGCCGACTTCAGAGGAATCCAAGCCAACCCCGGCAATTCGTTCCAACCAAGGTTCAGCCTCAGCCAAAGTCGCGAAGGCACTTTCTTCACTGAGATGTCTGAGGAAGCACATGATCAGTTTTGAACTTATGCCAAAACGTTGCTGGCCATCGTCAAGCGCGCGCAGAATGCCCGAGATCACTCGGCCGAAGGGAATGCCGCGTTCAGTGTGGCCCTGCGGATCAAAGAAGATCTCGGCGTGCCGGACATTGTCCCGATGGACGCGATCGAGATAGGCTATCGTCAGATCATAAAAATCCTGTTCTTCGATCAACACTTGCATGCCGAGATAGTAGAGGTCGAGAAATTCCTGCAGGTTGGCAAATTGATAGGCAGCGGAGATCGCCTCAACGCTGTCATAGGGCAACTGCACCCCGTTTCGATTAGCCAGCGCAAACATCATTTGGGGCTCGAGCGAGCCTTCGATATGCAAATGAAGCTCAGCCTTTGGGACCGCAGCAATGAAGGCTTCTCGCTTTTTTCGGTAAGCCTGGGTCATCAAGGCGCTCCGCTCCTATCTCGCAATTTGAGGATTTCGTCGGCACAAGGCTTGTTTAGCCTAATCTCTTCGTCGGTAAGGCCGTCAATTTCGTGGGGGAAGATTAACCAGTCCTCAGTCGATCGCATATGGTAGTCCGGCGTCAGCGATGTTTGGTTTTTGGAAGGTTTGTAAAACACCGTTGCGATCTTGATCGTCGAGGGGGTGTTGCGCCTGCAACGCTCGTTCAATTCGTTTATGAACGCCTCCACCGACTTGCCGGTATCAAATACATCGTCGACGATCAGCAGCGCATCCTCAGCATTGAGCGTGTCGATCAGATATCCGAGCGCATACACCTTTACCACCCGCTTCTGCTGGCCAATGCCGCTATATGAAGACGTGCGAATGGCGATATGATCGCATTGAATGCCGCGGTATTCGAGCAATTCTTGCACCGCGATACCTATCGGTGCCCCGCCTCGCCAAATCCCAACTATGTGTGTCGGGACAAAGCCGGACTCGACGATCTGATTTGCCAGAGCAAAAGAGAGTTCAAGCAGTTGATTGGCATCCAGATAGATTTTTTGTCCCACGCTTCCTCCAATGACCACAGAACGACCAGAGTGGCACAATGATGCCAGCAGGAGAAGGTGATGCCCTCAATTGAAACGTGAATTGTGGGTAGGCTAACCGAAACAAAGGCCCAATCACGATTATCTCTCAACTCGGACCGCATGGTTTGCAACTGCAGCGAACACAGCGCAGAATAGCGCCCTTTCGGGTCAATTCCTGTTATCCGGTGATGTTTTGATGCCCACTCAGGACTACTTGGTGCGGTCGAGAAGACTCGAACTTCCACGGCCTTTCGGCCACAACGACCTCAACGTTGCGCGTCTACCAGTTCCGCCACGACCGCACTCGGGTTCGGCAGGATCGCTGATGCGGTCCTGCGGGGTAGGAGCGCGCCACTAGCAAGGGGCCTTAATGGGCGCAAGGGCTTTGATGCCGCTGTTGCCCACCATCTGCAAAAGTAAGGTGGCGCGCGCGATTGTCCCGCGACGGGACCAAGTTAAGGATCGCCTTGTGAAAATGGTAAATTCTGCGGAAACCATTTCGCATGAGCTTCGCCGCCGCCTTTATCGTTATCGTGCAAAGCGCCGCGACTGTGTCGGGCGGGGACGCGCCTGCCGCACGCGCTGCTCCGGTCGCTGAACGAGTGACCGCGAGCGCCCGAGTGCTTCGACCGGCCCGCATCAGTTTCTTGGTCGCAGACGGAGAAACAGCGGAAGAAGACCGCAATCGCGCCGTCCAACGCGGCCGCGATAATGCCGGCACAGTTTGGATTGAATTCAGTTAAAGCGGGTCTTGGGTTCGATCCCAAATCAGCTTGGCGACCAACCAATTTCGGCGGCTTTTGCTGAAGCGGGAATGTCAGTCACTGCTTCCGTGACGTTGAGGCTTTCACCCGGCGCCAACTCGTTTTTCGATGGCACAACGACCCAGCTATAGACGTTTTTCTCACGCTCATCACGGAACACGATCAGCAAGCTTGGAACACTGACGCTTTCTTGACCGGTGTTGCGGATGCTGCCGCGGACACGGAAAATCTCTTCGCCTGAATCGAGTGTTTCCTTACGCTGCTGGCTTGATGGAAAATCAAGTTCGAGGTCGGCTTTGCCAATGCCAAAGGTTGGGCGGTTGACCGGAAACCAATCGGGCAAACCGTAATAATTCACGGCAACCGCTGTACCCGATGCAAGAAAAGCGAAGATACAAGCAGCGATCGTCCACATCTTGAGCGAATTGCGTCTGCGCGTAAAAGGTGGGCTGTAGTCAAAAGTCGATCGTTCGTCTTCGTCGAAAGTGTCGTCAAAACCGTAATCAGCACTTTCGGGCAGAGCATCGGCGCGCTCTCCTGCGAGCGGATCGGTGTCTGAACCGTCAGAATTATCTAGCGAATCATCGAAGGCATCTTCGATTGAGTCTCGTTCCTGCGCTTCGGCGGTCGAAGGGGTCTCTTGCCCCATTCCCTGCTTCAAAGCGCGCGCAGCGATCCCCTCGCCAGACGAACCGGCAAGATTGCCGCTATCTGGATGGTCTTGCGTTCGCCAATGGCTGATCGATGGTCCCGCTGTGTCGCCGCTTACTTTGTCATCACCGTCCCCTTGCGCTTTGGGTTCAACGGGCTTTGGAGCAGGAGCCGCGGGCGCAGGAGCGGGCTCGCGTTCTCCAGCTGGTGCCGGTTCTGACTCAGCGTTTGCGGGCGTATTTTCAGCAGCGTCGCCGTCAACTTGCTGCGTCAGATCAAGCGGTGCGGGGTCCTGAAACCAGCTGTGTTTGCACTTGGCACAGCGCACAGTCCGGCCATCGGTACCAATCGCAGATTCTGGCACAACATAGCGTGTGTCGCAGGCAGGGCAGGATATGATCATACCCTATTGGCAATAGTGCGCGGTGGTGCGGGCACAAGGCCAGCGGCGGCAAGCAGGTCCGAATCGGCGTATTTTTCCACATTGCTGCGCGTGAATTGCGCATAAATTGTGCGTTAGTGACGATTTGCCGGGCGATTGCGGGAATGTTGGGCTTTCCCGATGCAAGCCACGCTGATAAATGCGCGGCATGACCGACAGGCCGTCTGAAATTGTGAAATTCGACAATGTGGGCCTGCGCTATGGCACCGACCCCGAAGTGCTGAGCGATCTCAGTTTCACCTTGTTCCCCGGCAGTTTCTATTTCCTAACCGGCGCCAGCGGCGCGGGTAAGACAAGCTTGCTCAAACTGCTCTATCTTGCGCAGCGGCCATCGCGCGGCAGTATCCGGATGTTCGGCAAGGATATGATCACATTGCCCCGCACGCGTTTGCCCGATTTTCGGCGGCGGCTTGGCGTGGTGTTTCAAAACTTTCGTCTGGTCCCGCATTTGTCAGCTTTTGATAATGTGGCGCTTCCCCTTCGGCTGTCTGGCACAAGTGAGGCGAAGGTCATCAAGGCCGTGTCTGATATGTTGGAGTGGGTTGGCCTGTCGCACCGCGCGCAGGCAATTCCGGCGACAATGTCAGGCGGGGAACAGCAGCGCGTCGCAATTGCACGCGCTGTGATTGCCCGCCCACAAATGCTGATCGCTGATGAGCCAACAGGCAATGTTGATCCAGATATGGCGCTCAAATTGCTCCGGCTGTTTGAGGCACTGAACAACCGGGTTGGCACCACAGTGATCGTGGCGACGCATGACGTACATTTGCTCAAGAAAGTGCCGGATTCGCTGATTATGCGTCTCCAGAAAGGGCGCCTGTCTGATCCGACGGGGGCATTGCGCTACCCACCGAGGCCGAGCGGCGCTGCGAAAACCAACTCCAAGCCGAGCGGAAGCGCATGAGCACGCCGCCTTTACCCGATGAGCAAGCACGCAATGCGGCTCCGATGAAGCCTAGCACCACGGCGCGGCTCTTGCCCCATACGCGGTTTGGTGGGCCGATCCCGTGGGTGATCGCGATTTTGATCGCGCTGGTGGTGATCGCGTCGGCGGGCGGGCTGGCATTGCGAAATTTGGCTGACAATGCTCGCGCTGATTTGTCCGATGCTGTTACCGTGCAGATCATCGAGGCCGATGCGGAAATCCGCTCTGCACAGGCCAGCGCGGCGGCTGAGGCAATGGCGGCTCACCCGCTCGTGACCTCGGTTCGGATTGTGCCTGAGGCTGAACTCAGCGAATTGTTGGAGCCGTGGCTGGGCGCCAGCGCGGGGACCGATGATGTGCCGATCCCGGCGCTGATCGATGTCGAGCTATCCCGGCGCGCAAATTCGCAAGAAGTCGCGCAATTGCAAGCGGCTTTGGACGGCGCGGTAGAAGGTGCGCGTGTTGACGCGCAATCGGAATGGCTGCGCCCGGTTTATGATGCGCTCGCCGCGATGCAATATCTCGCGCTTGCTCTTATCGCTCTGGTGGCATTTGCGACAGCGGCGGCGGTGTGGCTGGCGGCGCGCAGTGCCTTTTCCAATCATGAGGAAACGGTTGAGATTATCCATTTGCTGGGCGGAACCGATGCACAAGTGACGCGTATTTTCCAACGCTCGGTTTTGCGCGATGCGGTGTTTGGGGCGTCTATGGGGCTGGTGCTCGGGCTGGGTGCGGTGTGGCTGCTGGGTCAGCAATTCGCAGGGCTCGACAGCGGTATGATCGGTGGCGGCGGTCTGAATTTGTTCGACTGGCTGGTAATTGCGCTGATACCGCTTGGCGGCGTTCTGCTTGCGCTCATAACCGGGCGCATAACGATTGGTTTTGCGCTAAGGTCGATGTTGTAAGATTATGCGAGCGGTCCGATACATCCTTTCTGGTTTGGTGCTCATTTGGGCACTTGGGTTTCTGTGGTTCACGGTTGCTTTGCCTCAACCGGCAGAGCCAGTATCCGCCGATGCAGTGATTGTGCCGACCGGCGGGGCTGGGCGAATTTCTCAGGGGCTGGCGGTGCTTGACGCAGGTCTGGCGCAGAAAATGCTTGTTACCGGGGTCGATCCCGAAGTGACTCCAGAGGAATTTGCGGCCGAATTCGAAGTGGATGCGGCGCGGATGGATTGCTGCATCACGCTGGGATTCGTCGCGGTCGATACGCGCGGCAATGCGGCGGAGACGGCGGAATGGGCGGCCGAAAACGGGGTTCAATCTTTACGGCTGGTGACCACCGATTGGCACATGCGCCGCGCGGCAGGGGAGCTGCGCCGAACTTTACCATCATCGGTGAAAGTGATCCGCGATGCGGTCCCATCCCAGCCAAGTCTCGCCAGCTTGTTTCTTGAATATCATAAGCTACTTGCCAGCCGTTTGGCGGGCCTTTTGGGTTATTGAAAATGTTTGCGGCGATCCTTCGCAGCCTTGCCTTTTATCCCGTGTTTTACGGGTTCAGCGCGGTGCTGGTTGTTGCGTCCGTGCTGGCGATCCCGTTTGGGCGTGAGCAATTGAAGAAGGTCGTTGCGCTGTGGGGGGCATGGCATCTGTGGTGCGTGGAGAATATCCTTGGCATAACGATTGTTCAGGAAGGCGTGATCCCGGATGAGCCGGTTTTGATTGCGGTGAAACATGAAAGTTTCTTCGAAGCGATCGACATGCCGCGCATCTTTAGTTTTCCGACGGTGTTTGCGAAGCGGGAGCTGTTCTTGATCCCCGGTTGGGGCATGTCGGCGCGGATCTATGGGCTGATCCCGGTGGCGCGCGATGGCGGTGCAAGGGCACTCAGAGCAATGATTTCAACCGCGCGCGGCCGGGTGAACGAAGGGCGTCCTTTGGTGATCTTCCCCGAAGGGACCCGGGTCGCGCATGGCGCGGAACCGCCGCTGCAATCAGGTTTTGCTGGGATATACAAACTGCTGCGTCTGCCGGTGGTGCCAATAGCGGTGAATAGCGGGCCGTTTTATCATGGTCTGGTTAAGCGGCCCGGCACGATTACGTACTGCGTGGGGGAAGCTATTCCTGCCGGCTTGCCGCGCGCAGAGATTGAACGCCGCGTTCACCGCGCCATCAATGTGCTGAATGCCAGCGAAAGCATTTCATCTGGCCCGCGCCCGGCGAACGCATAGCACGCTTTAGTCGTGATCTTCGCGTCCGAAATCTGGGCGTTCATCATCCTGCCCCTCTTCGATAACTTGCCGCCGGATCGCGCGAGTGCGGCTGAACAGCTCGTGCAGCGTCTCTCCGTCGCCTGATCGAATGGCGCGTTGCAGCGCCGTTAGATCTTCGGAAAAACGGCCAAGCATCTCAAGCACTGCGCCCTTGTTATTGAGAAACACATCGCGCCACATCACGGGGTCCGATGCCGCAATGCGAGTGAAATCGCGAAAACCGCCAGCGGAATATTTGATAACTTCAGACCGGGTAACGTTTTCCAAATCGCTGGCCGTGCCGACTATCGTAAAGGCGATGAGGTGCGGAATGTGGCTTGTCACCGCGAGCACCAGATCGTGATGCTGTGCGTCCATCAATTCTACGTTCGCGCCCAGCCTGCTCCAGAAAGTGCTCAGCGCTTCGATTGCCGAAGGATCGGCATCCGCTGATGGAGTGAGAATGCACCAGCGATTGGTGAATAATGAAGCAAAACCCGCGTCCGGTCCGCTTTGTTCGGTGCCCGCGACCGGGTGGGCGGGAATGACGGTTCTGCCGGGCAATGCGCGTGCGAGCGCTTCGGAAACGCTTTGTTTGGAGGAACCGACATCGGAAATGATCGCATCGGCGCGGACATGGTCTGCAAATTCAGTTGCGGCCTCTTCCATCGCGCCGACCGGAACACACAGAATGACCAAATCGGCATCGTGCACCGCTTCGGCGGCGGTGTCGCAGATTGAGCTGGCTAGGCCGAGCTCGCGCGCCTTCTTGCGCACACTGGCATCGCGGTCATAGCCTACAGTGACAATCTCAGGTGCCTGCGCCTGAACTGCCAGTCCGACCGACCCGCCCAGCAAGCCAAGCCCAATAATCGCAACGCGCTCGATGCTCATGCCGCTTCCCCGCACAAAGTCCGCAGGACCGCAGTGACACAGGCCATGTCCTCGCTTTTGCCAATCGTGATACGCAAAGCGTTAGGGAGACCCTGCCCAGGCAAGTGGCGCACCGCGTATCCTGCCTCAGCAATCGCATGAAGCGCGGTTTCTGCGCGGAGCTCACCATCAAAATTGATCAGCACAAAATTCGCTTCGCTCGGCACGGCGGACAGCCCATGATCGCCCAACGCCGCTATAGCCTCAACGAAACGCCCTCGCTCGGCGGTATTGTGCGCACGGCTGGCGGCCACAAAATCTTGATCGCCAAGCGCCGCAAAGGCGGCTTTCTGCCCGCTAAGCGTCACATTGAACGGCCCGCGAATGCGGTTAATGAGATCAATTAAATGCGCCGAGCCGGTTGCCCAGCCAATTCGCTCTGCTGCGAGTCCATAGGCTTTCGAGAAGGTCCGAGTGCATATGACGTTTTCGTGTTTTTCCGCTAGCGCAAGCCCACCGTCGTCCATTTCGGGCGCGAGATATTCAGCATAGGCTTGATCTACCACGAGGAGCACATCTGCGGGTAGCCCCGCATGAAGCCGAGCGACCTCTTTAGCAGGTAGGAATGTTCCAATCGGATTGTTTGGATTGTCGAGCAAGACCAGCTTGGTTCTCTGCGTGACAGCGTTCAATAGCGCGTCGACGGAAGCGGCAAGATCGTTATCCTCGACGAAGACCGGGGTTGCTCCGACCTTGTGAGCAAGCAGCGGGTACAGAGAAAACGAATATCGCGAGAAGACCACCTCGTCACCTACCCCGGCCAGAGCCTGAACGATGCAATTGAGTAAATCTCCCGACCCCGTCCCGCACACAATGCGCTCCGCATCCAAACCATGGAGATCGGCGATCGCAGCGCGCAGCTCCTTCGCATCAGGATCGGGATAGGACGCCGCCTCGCCCGGCGCCGCCTCCAGCGCTGCCAAAGCCGCCGGGCTGGATCCTAGCGGGTTTTCATTCGCCGAAAGCTTAATGAGCGCGCGGCCATCGCTCGCGGTGGCTTTGCCGGGGACATAGGCGTGAATACCAAGGATATAGGGCTTAGGGGCGGGGCGCTTTGTCATAGGCAAAGCGCTTGAAAGAAAAACAGCCCTTCGACAAGCGTGAGGGCAGCGGTTAAGGGAGGAAATTCCCATTTTCCGCTGGCCGCGTGTGCATCACGAGGTTGGCTTTTACCTTGGTTCAGCAGCAATTGAGCAATAATTCGACCACCTATGATCTGCCTGAACCTCTGCCGCTGGATAGCGGACAGACGCTTCCACGCGCGCAAATTTCCTATGAAACTTATGGCGAACTGGCGCCGGATAAGTCGAATGCCGTCCTGATCTGTCACGCGCTAACCGGCGATCAATATGTTGCAAGCAAACACCCGGTTACAGGCAAGCCGGGTTGGTGGGAACGCATGGTCGGCCCCGGCAAACCTATCGACACAGACCGGCTTTTCGTCATCTGCGCCAATGTCATCGGCAGCTGCATGGGATCGACCGGCCCGGCTAGCACCGATCCAAGCGAAGGCGGAGCAGGCGCGCCTTACGGGATGCGATTCCCGGTTATCACAGTGCGCGATATGGTTCGCGGATTGGTCGCTTTGCTTGACGGCCTGAAAATTGAACAATTGCACAGCGTCGTCGGCGGATCGATGGGCGGGATGCAGGCATTGAGCCTCGCGGCGAACTGGCCGACGCGCGCGGCGCGGGTGTTGGTGATTGCTTCGACGGCGCGCCATTCGGCGCAAAATATCGCCTTTCACGAAGTTGGCAGGCAGGCGATCATGGCTGATCCGGCTTGGGCGGACGGCGATTATTACGCCAGCGGCGCTTCGCCTGACAATGGCCTTGCGGTGGCTCGGATGGCCGCGCATATCACCTATCTTTCCGAAGAAGGGCTAACGGCGAAGTTTGGGCGACGCTTGCAGGACCGATCCTCGAAAAGTTTCGGTTTCGACGCCGATTTTCAGGTGGAGAGCTACCTGCGATATCAGGGCAGCGGCTTTACGCAGCGCTTCGATGCCAATTCCTATCTCTACATCACGCGGGCGATGGATTATTTTGATTTGGCCGAAGAGCACGGCGGCAAGCTGGCCGATGCGTTCGCAGGAACATCTGCGCGTTTCTGTTTGGTCAGCTTTGATACCGACTGGTTGTACCCCACGGCAGAAAGCCGTCATATCGTCCACGCGCTAAACGCCGCCGGAGCAAAGGTTAGCTTTGTCGAGCTGAGCGCGCCGAACGGCCATGACAGTTTCCTGTTGGAACACGATCAACTTGATCGCGTCGTAAAAGGGTTTGTCGATGGGTAAATTGGATCAACGCTACACGCTGGTCAGCGGCGCCGAGGCCATTGATGCGGCGGCGGCGCACGCGTTCCTTACCGCATCATACTGGTCCGCTGGGATACCGCTTACCACTGTAAAGCGCGCGATTTCAAACAGCGTTTGCGTGGCCATACGGGATGGCCCCAAACAGGTTGCGATGGCGCGCGTCGTTACCGACTGTGCGACTTTCGCCTATCTCGCAGATGTTTATGTCCTTGAAAACCACCGCGGCAAAGGGCTTTCCGCCGCCATGCTATCCCATCTGCATGATCACCCTGATCTGCAGGGGTTGCGGCGCTGGATGCTTATGACACGCGATGCCCATGGATTGTACGAACGGTTCAATTGGAAGCCGCTCGCGGACCCGAGCCTTGCGATGGAGCTGTTTGAGCCTGCGGTGTACCAATGACGCTGAGACCCGATCTTGCTGCGATTGCTGCGCATGTCAAACCGAGCACGCGGGTGCTGGATATTGGCTGCGGTGACGGGGCGCTTTTGTCCGAATTGCACGCGCACAGCGATGTCGATGCGCGCGGGATGGAGCTGAACGCAGAGCTTGTCGAACGCTGTGTTTCGCGCGGTCTTTCTGTGGTTCAAGGCGATGCGAATTGCGATCTTGCCAATTATCCAGACAAGGCCTTCGATTACGCCATCCTCAGCAGCACTCTGCAAACGGCGGCGCGGCCCGATTTGATCCTGGATGAGCTGCTGCGCGTCGGCGCAAAGGCGTTTGTTTCATTCCCCAACTTTGCCCATTGGCGCACGCGCGCTGCGTTGATGTTTGGGGGGCGGATGCCGGTAACCCGCGCTTTGCCGGTAAGCTGGTATGAAACCGACAACATCCACCACGTTACGGTCGATGATTTTCGCGACCTTGCAAAAGCCAAGAGCGCCCAAATTGAGCGCTCTTGGTTCTTCGCCGGCGAACGCGCCATTTCGCCCGTCGGGGCAAATTGGCGCGCCGAATTCGCGGTGTTTGAGCTGAGCCGCTAGCCAGCTCAAACGAGCGAGCAGCTTAGCCCGCCATGTGGATGCCGCACATTTTGTGGCCATCGGGATCGAGGAAATAGCACAGGTTCATCGTGCCCATTGATCCGTTGCGCGGACCGGGAGGGTCTTCGACGCTGGTGCCGCCATTTGCGACCGCAACATCATGCAGTTTCGTCACTTGTTCGAGTGAATCGCATTTGAAGCCGATAGTGAAACCGTTGGCGCAATTCGCCTCTTCGCCATTGATCGGCTCACTAATCGAAAATGTGCTGCCATCATGGCTGTAAAACAGGCGCGTATGGCCGGTGTCGTTCACATTGACGAATGGCTCGCCCGCGCCGAGCACGCCGAGCACCGCAGAATAGAAGGTTTTGGACCGTTCGATGTTGTTCGAGCCGATCATTACATGATTGAGCATTTTGTCTTGTCCTCTCTTGGATTAACCCATGTGAAGTAGGTGCCAGCTTAGCCTGCTACAACCGGTTTCATCGCTCTTTGTTGCGCTCGCCGTAGCCAACGGTTCATGCGAAGCATTATAGGATGCGGCATGACCTCTTTTTTCATGACTGCGATTATCGCGCCGCTCGCCCTTCAAGCCGCGGCAATGACCGCGCCGGATGCCGCGCCAGAGGCGGCTGCACCCCCAATCACTTCGTTGGACCAGCTTCCGATTGTAGAGGCTGCCACGGCGCGCTGCGGCGTGGCCTTTGCTGTGGTGGGTCGGTGGCAACGCGATGCCGACCGGCGCGGTGCGAGCTATCCGAATATGGAAACACACGGAGGGCGTGAGTTTTTCGTCCGCGCAATGGCCACTCTGATGGAAGCCCGGGATCTTGACCGCGATTCCGCCGCGCGTCTTGTCGTTCGCGAGGTGAGCTTGCTTGATAGCGAAGAAGGCGCAGACCAAGTGGAGGCCATGATGCCTGCATGTTTGCTGATGAAGCAGTCTGCCGGTCTTTGAATAGCTGGGCTTCTAACTTTGCTGGAAACCTTCCGCGCTTTCGGGCAAGGGACACTGCATAATGTGGCAACTGTACCAATTTCCCCTGTGCCCCTTTTCGCGCAAGATACGCCTGCTTATGGGCGAGAAAAACGTCGCCTATGAATTGGTGCGCGAAGACCCTTGGGCTGCGTCTGATGCGTTCTTGAACCTGAATGCTGCGGGGCGGACGCCGGTTTTGGTGAATGAAAACAAGGGTATCACGCTGGCGGATAGCCGCGCGATCGGTGAATATCTCGAAGAGACTATCGACCGTTCCCCGATGATCAATGGCACCGCAACGGGCAGGGCGGAAATTCGCCGCCTGACGGCCCTGTTTGATGAGAATTTCTACAATGATGTCACCGCGCCGTTGCTGCTGGAGCGGATGAAGAAGCGGCTTGTTCTGCGCCAACCGCCTGATAGCCGAGCATTGCGCGAAGCGATGCGGATGGCACACGGGCATTTGGACTATATGGATTGGCTGATCGACAACCGCCCGTGGCTGGCCGGATCGACGATGAGCATGGCGGACTTGGCGGCTGCGGCTCAAATCAGTGTCGCCGATTATCTCGGCGGGATTGATTGGAAGGGGCATGAACAAACGCGCGGCTGGTATGCGGTGTTCAAGAGCCGCCCCAGTTTCCGCCCGCTTTTGTCCGAACGCATGGATGTGATCAAACCGCCTGCGCATTATGCCCTAGTCGACGGTTAACGCTTGGCTTGCCTTTGCACCTTCAAATCTCGCCATGCGGGGGCTTACCGGTACTAAAACAGGCGAAGACATGAAATCCGCGAGGTTGCAGATGCTTTCGATTACACCGATATAGGCGGTGAGTAACGAGGCACCCAATGAGCAACGATCCTAAAACAACGACCGATACCGAATGGCGCGCCAAGCTTACGCCGGAGCAATATCATGTTCTTCGCGAGGCCGGGACGGAACGCGCCTTTACCGGGCAATATGACAAGCATTTTGACGAAGGCGAATACACATGTTCAGGGTGCGGCACTGTCCTGTTCGCGAGCGATGCGAAGTACAATAGCGGTTGCGGCTGGCCTGCCTTCACAAAACCCGCCGATGGCGAAACGGTCGAAGAACGCCGCGATGTATCCCACGGAATGATCCGCACAGAAGTTTTGTGTACGTCATGCGGCGGGCATTTGGGGCATGTGTTCCCTGATGGACCGCCCGAAGACGGCGGTATGCGCTATTGCATCAATTCCGCATCGCTCGATTTCGCTCCTGATAAGTAGGCTTGAAATCAGGCTTATGGGGATGGCGTGTGCGGCTGTGTTCACGCCCGGTTACAAGTGTTCTATGCATAGCCGACGCTGAGCAATTTCGGGCGCAATCATAGTATGAGTTCCAATGTCGAAGCGCGGTGACACTCTCCAAAATAAGGGCAAGCGCGGCTCTCGCCGTGCTGCGAGCGATCGTGCCAAGTCCGGTTCGGGCGGTTCTGGTGGTGGCTCCGGTGGAGGCGGCAAGAAACGTTTGTCGCGCAGCGGCGGCTCTTCTGGCGGCTCTGGCGGCGGACAGAAAGAGCCATCCTTCCTATGGAAATGGACCAAGCGGCTGACCCTTTGGGGCGGCATTGCGGCGGTATTGGGCGCGGTGTTCCTTGCTTTTGCGGTTGGATTTGCCGCGCGCGAGATCCCTAGTTTTCAGCAGCTAAAGGCCAATCAAACTGGCCAAACTATTTTGGTACGCGCGCGCGATGGCAGTGAAATTGTCGAGATCGGCCCAAGTTTTGGCGAATGGTTGGATCATGATGAGATACCGGTGAACATGCGCAATGCGATGGTCGCGGTCGAAGATCGACGGTTCCATTCGCATTTCGGCGTTGATTTCTGGCGCACTGGCGGCGCGATTATCGAAGGGATCACCGGATCGCGTTCGCGCGTCGGCGGCACCTCCACTATTTCTCAGCAATTGGCGCGGAATTTATTCCTATCGTCCAACCGCACCTTTGACCGCAAAGCGCGCGAGGCAGTGCTCGCGATGGCACTGGAATGGCGTTTCAGCAAAGAACAATTGCTCGAACTGTATCTCAACAAGGTTTATTTTGGCGGCGGCGCGTATGGTGTGGACAGCGCCAGCCGCAAGTTCTTCAGCCATCCCGGAACAGAGCTTTCCGTCGCTGAAGCCTCGATCATCGCGGGCCTTGTAAAAGCGCCGAGCCGCTATTCCCCAACTGCCGATGTGCAAGCCGCCGTGGACCGCGCTCAGGTGGTCTTGAGGCTAATGCGCGAACAGAATTACATCACCGCGGCGCAGGCCAATGTTGATGTCGATACGGTCGAGTTGAAACAGCAATCAGGTCAGAATTCTGTGCGCTATTTCACTGATTGGGCGCTGCCACAGCTCGATATTTTGCTGCCCGAAACCAACGCACCATTAGAAGTATGGACGACGCTTGATGTCGGGATGCAGCGCGCTGCGACCGCTTCGATTGATGCAAACACGCCCGATGGAACACAAGGCGCCTTGGTCAGTGTTGACCGTGACGGAGCGATCCTGGCTCTGGTGGGCGGCACCGATTACGTTGAAAGCAATTTCAATCGCGCGACCAGTGCGATGCGGCAACCGGGCTCTTCATGGAAATTGTTCGTGTATCTCGCCGCTTTGGAAGCCGGCTATCGGCCGACCGATGAAGTCAAAGATGTGCCCACAACAATTGACGGCTGGAGCCCGCGCAATTCGAATGGCCGAAATATCGGCGAGACAACTTTGCGCCGCTCCTTTGCCTTTTCGATCAACACGGTTGCGGCGCAACTGGGTAATGAAGTTGGGTTCGGGACGGTCGCCTCTATGGCGAGGCGATTTGGGATCAGCAGTCCGATCTCGACCTTCCCTTCTATGGTGCTTGGCTCCAGCGAAGTGCGCTTGATCGAAATGACCCGCGCTTTTGCCGCTATCTCCGCAGGCGGCATGGCAGTGGAGCCTTACGGTATCCTCAAAGTCACCACCGCTGATGGGGAGACGATCTACGAGCACGAAAATGCGCGCGAAACACAATTGGTGCCGGACTATGTTGCCGCCGGGATGACCGATCTTCTGCAAGCGGCGGTGCAAACCGGTACGGGCCGCGCGGCGCAAATTGGGAGGCCAGTTGCAGGCAAGACTGGCACGACCAGTTCTAACAAAGACGGGTGGTTTGTAGGTTTCTCCAGCGGGATCACCACGGGCGTATGGATGGGCCGCGATGACGCGCGCGCTGTACCTGGATTGCAGGGCGGACGCGCCCCGGCCCGCGCGTTTGCCGCCTATATGCGTTACGCCGTGAGGGACCGTGCAGTGGAAGAATTCGACACGGAATTGAACCTGCCCGAATGGCGGTTGGAGCCTGATGAAGAGGCAATGTTTGGCGATCCCGATGACTATTACTTCATCGATGAACAAGGCAATCTGATCGAGCCGGGACGGCGCGATCCGCGCGATGACAGTTTCGATGGTGCATTTGGCGTGGAGGGAGAAAACCCCGGCGGGTTGGTGCCCGTGCCTGAGCCGCCGCCCGCCGCGAGCCAAGATTTCTTGGAGCAAGCAACTGGGCAGAGCATTGAGCCGAAAGAAGGCCAGCGCTCACCCCCTTCACCAAACACGCGCCCTCCAGCTGCGCCAGCGACCGCCCCGCCGAGGCGGCAAAGCGGGGCAGGTCCCAACAACAGCGAGGCTCAATTGAATTGAGAGCGCCGCGAAACAAGGCATAGAAAAAGCCCCGGAGCGTATGGCTCCGGGGCTTTTTTCTTAGGTTGCTCAGACTCGGTCTGAGCGCTGAGTTTATCGCAGGCGAACCGGTACGAAGCGAGGCGGCGCACCGCGCCGTTGAATGCGCAGCAGCACAGCATCGCGGTTGCCCGCTTCAGCAGCGCCAATCTGCTCGCGCAGACCTTCGATTGTGCTCACCGCCTGATAATTGGCCGACAGGATGATGTCGCCCCGACGCAGACCTTTGCGGCCCGCATCAGAGTTCGGGTCAACCGCGCCAATAACCAAGCCCGCCGTATCCGCATCCACGCCAAGACTGCGCGCGATTTGCGGGGTCATTTCGAGAACTTGCAGGCCGAGTTTCTCAGCGATCATTTCATCGGATTCGTCCGGCGCCATTGGCTCTTCTGAATCGGGATCAAATGTCTGTTGTTGCTGCGCCAATTCGGCTTCGCTTGGGCGTTTGCCCAGAACCGCGCTCAACGAAATAGCGTTACCGTCGCGGATCGCGTCGACATCTACGCTTTCACCCGGTGCAATATTCGCGACCAGGAAAGACACAGTCTGCTCAGACGTGACCTCTTGGCCGTTAATGCTGACGATAATGTCGCCCGCACGCAGTCCGGCGCTGTCTGCTGCGCTGTCATCCTGCACGGATTGCACCATCTCACCGCGGTTACGCGGCAGGCCAAGCGAATCGGCAAGGTCATCGTTCATCGGCTCAAGGCTCACGCCCAAGAAACCGCGTTCAATCTCATTACCTTGCCGCAATTGTTCCACAATCGGCGCAGCGATCTCAGCAGGGATGGCAAAACCGATTCCGACGCTGCCACCTGACGGTGAGAAGATCGCATTGTTGATGCCGATCACATTGCCGCGCATGTCAAACAATGGCCCGCCGGAATTGCCGCGATTGATGCTGGCATCTGTTTGAATGAAGCGGTCATACGCGCCGCCTTGCCCAGTATTGCGGTACACGGCGGACACAATGCCCGATGTAACTGTTCCGCCGAGGCCAAAGGGATTGCCGATCGCAACCACCCATTCGCCAACGCGCGTTGCCGCCGAGTCGCCGAAATTCACAAACGGAAAGGTGTTTTCCGATTGGATCTTCAGCACAGCCAGATCGGACGCCGCATCGGCCCCGACCAGCTCGGCCTGATATTCTGTGCCGTCAGGCATAGTGACCGTAATTTCTTCGAGCGTCGCGCGGTTATCGGGCGCCACAACGTGATTGTTGGTCACCACAAAACCATCAGCGCTGATGATAAAGCCTGAACCCAGCGACTGCGCTTCGCGCGTTTGCGGGGCATTGTTGCCGCCGCGCCGCCGGTTGAAAAGTTCGGCGAAAGGCGTGCCAGCAAAAGGATTGCGATCAACTTGGATCGATTGCCGCGTCGCAATGTTGACCACGGCGGGCTGCAATTGCTCCGTCAAATCGGCAAAGCTCGCAGGCGCGCCCTCTATTGGAACGACTTGGCTCATTACTGAGCCTTCGTTTTGTGCCACCTGTGCGCCCGCTGGGTATCCGGTCATCAGCGATATCGCCGCACCCCCCACCAAAAGCGCGCTCGTTAGTCCATAAACATACCGCACGTTGCTCACGTCCTCTCGTTCCTTTTCCTCTTGATCACCCAATAAAGGCGGTCAGTTTCTATCCCAGTTACGCCGCCACAATGCGCTCAGACGCACTGAACAACGATTGAACACACTTGTAGTCGGTAGCTTTGTATCAACCGTTCGTCTGATGCTTGCTATAAGTTACCGTCGTCCGCTCTCGTTACCGGCTCCCGCGGAACTGGCGCAGAAATTCATTGTCTTGCGACATGATGATCGAACTTTCCCCGCGTCCTTCGCCGCGAGCAAAGGTGGCCTCATAACTCTGCATGGCGCGGTAAAAGTCATAGAACTCACCATCCTGACTAAAGCTTTCGGCATAGATCCGAGCAGCTTCGGCGTCGGCCTCTGCGCGGATCACACGGGCATCGCGCGTACCGGCGGCGCGAATGGTCCGGGCTTCGCGCTCGCGGTCCGATTCCATCCGTTGAAACGCCGATTGCAACGGCGCGCCCGACGGCAAATCGGTGCGTTTAATCTGCACATCGATCACTTCCGCACCATACTGCCGTGCTTCGCGGTCCAGATTTGCGCGGACATTGGCCAAAGCCGTGCCGCGTTCGGCGGTCAGCATGGCGGCAAATGTCCGGCGGCCCAGCTCCTGACGCAGTGCAGAGTTCAAGATCGGCTCCAAGGCGATGCGGACACCATCGGTTGTCCCGGCGCGTTCGACCATGCGGATCGGATCAACGATCCGAAACCGTGCATAGGCATCAACCAGCAAGCGTTGCTGATCGTTGGAGAGCACTTCTTCCTGCGTCATTTCAAGATCGAGCACGCGTTTTTCAATCGTGCGCACCGATTCGATCAATGGGATGCGAAAATACAGCCCAGCGGGAAAGTCGCTTCCCGGGCGGTTCACGATCCGAACTGGCTCACCCGTACGGATTACGACTGCTTGTTCTTCTTCGTTGACGACATAGGCGCTCATCATGAACGTGATAGCGGCGACGCCCAGAGCGACTATTGCCCAGCGATAATTGTTCCAGAGAGTTTCCATGATTATTGGCCTCCCGTTGATGTTGCGGGCTGGGCGGCTGGCGCCTCCACCGTAATTTGCGGCGGCGCGGCGGTGGCCCGGCGGCGAATTTCAGGCAGCGGCAGGTATGGTGTTACGCCCTCCGCCTCGACAATCGTCTTGTCGGTTACGGCCAAAACACGCTCCATCGTTTCATAGTAAAGCCGTTGGCGAGTCACACCCGGCGCTAGGCGATATTGTTGGTATACTTTGTCAAATGCCTCGGCCTCACCTTCGGCCTCTGTAATGGTTTGCTGCGCGTAACCTTGCGCTTGGTTGCGCGCCCGGTCAGCGTTTTGTTCAGCCACAGACACGTCGCGGAACGCTTCATTCACTTCGCCAGGAGGGTCAGCCTTGGCGATTTCAACACCGACGACTTGAATGCCAGCGCGGTATGTATCGAGCGTTTCTTGCATCCGCTCGCGCACGGCCTGCTGAATTTCGGCGCGACCTTGGCCTGAAAATGTGTCGTCCAACGTCTTTTCGGCAACCGATGCGCGCATCGCGGCTTCGGCGACTTCGTTGACGGTTTCCTCAGGTTCGGCGAGCTGGAATTTGAAATCTTCCAAATTATTGATGCGCCAACGGACAATGTAGCTGAGATCGACAAGGTTTTGATCGCCGGTCAGGATCAGTTTTTCGGCAGAACCATCGGGGATGTTCACGGCGCGAACGCCTTCGACATCTTCGATATCGACTGTTTCAAAAGGGTAAGGGAGCGTCGGATGCAGGCCCGGTGTGAGTGTGCGGCTGTAATTACCGAGTGTTTTTACCACTGCGTTTTCACGCGCTTCGACCAGATGCAATCCGGTGGCAAGCCACCAAAGGATTATGCCCAGGACAACAAGGATAGGTGCCCAACTGCCGCCGCCGGGACGTTCAGGAAAGCTGAAACCGCCCCCTCCGCCGCCGCCGGCGCGGCGCGGACCTTCTGGACCGCGGTTTTTAAAGATGTCTTCAATATTGGCAGATTTGCGCCCGCCGCGTTTCCCGCCATCGCCGCCGCCAGGCAGCCACGGATTGCGCGGGCCGTCATCATTTCCTGATGAACCGCCGCCGTCGCCGTCGCCGTCATCACCCCCGCCATTAGAGCCGCTGCTTCCAGAGCCGCCCCAGGGATTTTTCTTGCCAGCCATAGCGAGGCCAAGATTCTTTTTGAAACCATCAAACAATTGCATGACTCTCTTATAGGAACGCAATTTGAGGAAAAACAGGGGTTGGCGCGGTGAATTTGGTGCTAGAGGGCATTCCTTATGAGCAATGACGAAAAAAATGCCCCGAAAACGGCCCCGAAATCTGCGGCAGATGCAGAAGCAAATATTCGCGCAGCGTTGCCGGTTGAGATCGCGGGACGCATCCGTTCCGGTCGCATAGCGGACCGGCGCGCGGTTGTCGTAGCAGAAGCAGGCGACCTCGGCGCAAAGGCGCGCGAAGAGCTGGAAAAGCTCATCGAAGGCGCTTTGTCGGGCCTTGCCGATGTCGATGAAGTCCGCGTCGCTTTGACCGCTGATCGCCGCCGCCGGATGATTATCGCCGTCGGGTCCGGCAAAGGCGGCGTTGGCAAATCGACGTTGACCACAAATCTCGCGGTCGCTTTGGCTAAGATGGGGCACAAGGTTGGGGTGATAGACGGCGATATTTATGGCCCGTCACAGCCGCGCTTGCTCGCGACGGAGCGCGAAAAGCCGATGAGCCAAGGCGACAAGCTGGTTGCTATCGACAGCCCGCACGGCGTCAAAGTCCTTTCAATGGGACACGTCGTCGCGCCGGGCAAGGCGCTGGCATGGCGCGGGCCGATGGCGGGCAAAGCGTTGGCGCAATTGGTGGATGCGGTTTGGGATGACACCGAACTGTTACTGATCGATTTGCCGCCGGGCACCGGAGATGTGCAGATTTCGATGATGGCTGATTCTAAGCCCGATGGCGCAGTCCTGGTTTCGACGCCCCAGGATTTGGCGCTGATGGATGCGGCGCGTGCGGGTCAACTGTTTGAGGATGGCAATGTGCCGATCATCGGCTTGGTAGAAAACATGTCCGGCTATGCTTGCCCGCATTGCGGAGAGGTTAGCGATCCGTTTGGTTCAGGCGGTGTGGAGAAATTTGCGAGCGCGCTCGAAATACCTTTCCTTGGCCGGATCCCGCTGACGATGGAAACGCGCAAAAGCGGCGATGCGGGCCAACCACCTGCCGCTGGCGATGGCGAAGGTGCAGAACCCTTTGTCGCAGTTGCGGCGCAGATTGATCGCTGGCTGAAGACCGGGGCGATCTAACCAATGGAACTTACTAGGCGCGGATTGGTCACGGGGGCGGCGCTCGGCGGCGGGTTGCTGGTCGCTTGGTGGTTCGTGCCGCGGACCTATCCCAACCCATTGGAGCCAGCGCGCGGCGAACATGTGTTTGGTGCGTGGATTAAGATTGCAGAAGATGGCGTCGTGACCGTCGCTGTTCCGCAATTGGAAATGGGCCAAGGGATCACGACCTTGCTGCCACAAATCGTGGCGCAGGAATTGGGCGCGGATTGGCGGCAGATTGCGGTGGAGCCTGCTCCGGTTGCCGCCGCTTACCCCAATTTCCCGCTAGCGAAGAAATGGGCGGAATTATGGGAGCCACTTGCACCCGGCCTATCAGATGCAACCGACGATATGCAGACGCGGCAATTCGCCCGAACGCAGCGTTTTACCGCGACCGCCGACGGCACGGCCATTTCCGCATATGAAGCGCCCTGCCGCGAAGCCGCCGCCGCGACGCGGGCGATGTTGGCCGAGGAGGCTGCCTCGCGCTGGGGGACGTCTTGGGAAGAATGCGAAGTAGAGGGCGGCATTGTAAGTTGGGGCGATAACAGCGCGACATTTGGCGAGCTGGCGGTGGGAGCCGCAGATCGATCCGCACCCGATCCCGCACCGATCCGTCCCGAGGCGCCCAGCGCGTCCCCGCTTCCTTCTGCGAGTAGGGCAGATGGCGAAGACGCGGCCCCACTCCCGGATTTTCCGCGCATCGACCTGCCATCCAAAGTCGATGGCAGCTTCACCTTCGCCAGCGACGTGCGGTTGCCGGGCATGGTCTATGCTGCGATCCGCCACGGGCCAAGCAATGGTAGCGAGCTGACCGGTTTCAATGAAGCGGGCGCGGCGGATATCAGCGGAATTGTTGGAGCGGTGAAGACCAAGCGCTGGCTCGCTGTCGCGGCGACTACATGGTGGAGCGCAGAGCGTGCGTTGTTGGCAATGGCGCCGCAATTCACCACCAGTTTCCCGGTCAATAGCGACGATATTGACGCGCGGATGGACACTTTGCTGACCGGCGGCGACAGTTTTAAAATTGCAGAAACGGGCTTTGGTGAAGAGGGAATGGCCCGCGTCGACATAGCGCGGCGTTACGAGATTGAGCCCGCTCATGCCGCTCCGCTCGAAACCGCCAGTGCGGCGGCGCGGTATGGTGATGGCCGATTGGAATTGTGGATCGCCAGCCAAGCGCCTGAACAAGCGCGCGCTGCGGCAGCCAAAGCAGTTGGATTGAGGCCCGAAGACGTGGCGCTCTACCCGATGCCGGCCGGCGGCAGTTTCGACGCGCGGCTTGAACATGATCATGCCATTGAAATTGCACATATTGCGAAATCTTTGGGTAAGCCGGTTCAGCTCACCTGGAAACGCCGCGAAGAATTGATCCATTCGCGTCCCCGCGCTCCGGCGTTTATCCTGCTGGGCGCGCAATTGGCGGCGGGCGGCAGTGGTTCGATTGACGCGCTGAAAATGCGGATTGCGACGCCGCCAGCGGCGCAGGAATTTGGGCGGCGGTTGTTTGGCAATTTGACGCCGTGGGCCGCGATTGCGGAGACGTCGGGCCGCAAGGATGCGCTGGCCTGCGAAGGCGCGGTTCCGCCCTACGAATTGCCCAGTGTGACGGTGCGGCATATTCCGGTGGAAACCGGACAGCCGGTTGGCCGAGTGCGCGGCAATGCACACGGCACAGCCGCCTTTGCTACAGAAAGCTTCATTGATGAAGTCGCCGCCAGCGCAAACCGGGAGCCTTTGTCTTACCGCATGTCGATGTTGGGCAGCGACATCCGCCTCGCTGCCTGCCTTCAACGCGCGGCGTCGATGGCAGAATGGAACGGCGGCGTCGCACAAAGCGGTCAAGGTATCGCATGTCACCGCATTGGCGACGCCGAAACCGGAGCGCGCATCGCCTGCGTTGCCACAGCGCGTCAGGGCGAAGGGGGCGTGCGTGTCACGCAGCTTGTCGCGGCGGTCGATATTGGCCGGATCATCAATCTCGATATTGCGAGACAGCAAATTGAGGGCGGATTGCTGTTCGGGATCGGCATCGCTCTCGGCAATGCTTTGAGGATGCGCGGCGGATTGCCGACCAGTTTTGACTATGCTGATCTCGGCCTGCCCACTTTGGCCGATTGTCCGGAAATTGATGTCGATTTCATTCCAAGTGAAGCAGCCCCCGCTGATCCGGGCGAGTTGGGCGCGGTAATTGCGCCGCCTGCAATTGCAAATGCGCTGTTTTCTGCCACAGGGTTGCGGCTCAGGCGTTTGCCTCTACTTTCAGGCGGGATCTGACACGCGGTACAATGATTGCCTCTTTACATGAGCCGGTTCCGTATCTGAACACAACAACGATGAATGAGTGTTTCACACCCAGATGACTTGGCAAGGACAGCAGCTACCGAGTGATCACCCGCCGGTTTCCAGCGGCTCTATTGGCGTGTTACTTGTCAATTTGGGCACGCCGGATGGTCCCGACCCAGCGTCTGTAAAACGGTATCTGAAGCAATTCCTATCGGACCGCCGCGTCATCGAAATACCGCCGATCGCGTGGCAGCCGATCCTGCGGGGAATTATCCTCAACACGCGTCCGCAAAAAAGCTCTATCGCCTACACCAAGATATGGACTGATCGCGGATCGCCTCTGGCCGATATTACGGCACAGCAAGCAGAGGCAATCGCGGGCACATTCGGCGACAATGTGATCGTCGATTACGCGATGCGCTATGGATCTCCGTCGATTGAGCAGCGCCTGACTGAATTCACAGCGAAAGGCTGCGACCGCATCCTAATCGCCCCAATGTATCCGCAATATTGCGCTGCGACGACGGCGACCGTGTTCGACGAGGTGGCCCGCGTGATGGGCGATATGCGCTGGCAACCGGCGCTGCGATTTGTGCCGCCTTATCATGACGACGATGCGTATGTGGACGCTTTGGCGGACGATCTTTCTCGGCAAGTAGGCGGGCTGGCGTTCAAACCAGAAGTCTTGCTCTTGAGCTTTCACGGTATGCCGATGCGCACTTTGGAAAAGGGCGATCCTTATCACTGTCATTGCCACAAGACGTCGCGATTGCTGCGTGAACGCCTGATGGGACGACCTGAATTTGACGGAGTGCGGTTTGAAACCACATTCCAATCGCGCTTTGGGCGAGCGCAATGGCTGGAGCCCGCAACCGACGACACTTTGATGGCAGAGGGCGAAAAAGGCACCAAGCGTTTGGTCGTGGCGGCCCCCGGCTTTGCGGCGGATTGTGTGGAGACATTGGAAGAACTCGCATTGGAAGGCCGCGACCAATTTTTGGAGGCGGGCGGCGAGGAATACGCCGTTCTCGATTGCCTCAATGTTTCAGGCAGCGGCGTGAAAATGGTTGATGCGATTATCCGGCGCGAGCTGTCGGGCTGGATCTAAGTGCAGCCAAGGCGCACAGGCTAGACTGGCCGGATTGGTCCTATATTCATCCGGTTGGCGCTCTATTTACACTGTGGTAAGTTGCACGCAGCATACGCATTCAACCACGATCCACACGCCTCGGAGCACGCGCAGCATGGCCACCCACGCCAAACCGTCATCTGACGATAGTCAGCCACCTCAATTCAATCACTGGAGCGAAGGCGTCCCGGAGCAATCCGATATTGCGCATATTCCCGGCGATTCTGGTTGGCCGGTCGTGGGCGATACTTTCAAACAACTCGCCGATCCTCATGGTTTCACACAGGCTCGGATCGAGAAATTCGGCAAGGTCTATAAGACTTATGCATTTGGCGGATGGAACGTCGCGCTGATCGGTGCCGATGCGAATGAGCTGGTCTTGTTCAACCGCGATAAAATTTTTTCCAGTGAACAAGGCTGGGGCCCGGTGCTCGATCAATTGTTCCCACGCGGATTGATGCTGCTTGATTTCGATCACCACCGGATTGATCGCCGGGCGCTATCCATCGCGTTTAAGCCGGGTCCGATGCGCCATTATTCTGGTTCGCTCAATTCCGGCATCGCCCGCGAAGTCGCCAAATGGGAAGGGCCAATGCAGTTCTATCCCGCGATCAAAGAGCTGACGCTGGATCTGGCCGCAGACAGCTTCCTAGGCATTCCGTGGGGGCCAGAGGCGGACCGGATCAACACTGCCTTTGTCGATATGGTTCAAGCTTCGGTTGCGCCAATCCGCAAACCTTTGCCATTCACGAAAATGAAGCGCGGCGTGGATGGGCGCGCTTATCTCGTCGACTATCTCACCAAAGAAACCGAACGGCGCCGAGCACAAGGCGGCGGGCAAGATATGTTTAGCCAGTTCGCGACCGCGACCCGCGAAGACGGAGAAATGCTTCCGGTTGATCAAGTTGTCGATCACATGAATTTTCTCATGATGGCGGCGCATGATACGATTACGTCGTCAGCCACGGCGTTGATCTATCAACTCGCGACCAATCCGCAATGGCAGGAAAAGGTGCGAGAAGAGATCATGACCGTCACTGGCGGACCAGACGGTGACGGCGAGGCGCGCCCGCTCGATTACGACGATATGGGTAAGCTTGAACTTACAGAGATGGCATTCAAAGAGGCGTTGCGGATGATCCCGCCTGTGCCGTCAATGCCGCGCCGTGCGCTCAGGGATTTCGAATATGGCGGGTATAAGATACCTGCAGGGCAGATGTGCGGGATCAACATCTATTGGACGCATCATTCAGAGGAATATTGGGAGAACCCTCACACTTTCGACCCCATGCGTTTCACGCCTGATAAAGTGAAGGCGCGCCACAAATATGCATGGGTGCCGTTTGGCGGCGGCGCGCATATGTGCCTGGGGTTGCACTTTGCCTATATGCAAGTGAAGGTGTTGATGGCGCAATTGTTGCAACGTTACCGTATCGAAGCGGTCGAAGGCTATTCACCGGAATGGCAAGCGTGGCCGATCCCTCAACCGAAGGACGGTTTGCAGGTTAGCTTTAAGAGAATTTGATTCCCGTTAGAAATCCCAAGCGATGCCGTTCTTTTCCCAGTCGCCGTAACGTGTCGGGGAAAGCTCGCGTGGTTCGTCCTTTAACGGATCGACCGCTTTTGGCTTGGGCGCGGGGTCATTGCTCCAATGCGCCGGTTTGGTGAAGCTCTGGGCGGCGGGTGATTTTTTCTTTGTCATGTCAGATTACCAATGCGCGTGGTGGCGCTTGGTTTCAATACTGGTATGGGCTGGCGCGATATGAATGAACCGAAAACTAAAATCTCAGGTCTTCCCGCTCGGCGCGGCGCGCTCAAACTGCTCGACGCTGTGTTGCGCCGAGGTGAAACGATTGATCAGGCGGAAAAATCCGCACTGGGCGGTGTGACCGGCCCGGCTGATCGTGCATTGGCCCGGGCGATTGTGGGTGAGACTTTGCGCTGGCTGTCCGATCTCGACGCATTGATTGATAGCGCGACGAAGAAAAACCTGCCCGAAGATGCCAAACCGCGCAGCGTCCTGCGGTTGATGCTCGCTCAGACTCTGCGGCTGGAAACGCCGCCGCATGCTGTGGTCGCGACCGGATTGGAACTGTTGCATGGCGGCCCGCGCAGATTGGCGCATGGGGTATTTTCGACATTAATGAAGCGTGAGGTTTCGCTCCCCGATGTGCCAACGCTTTCCGATGCGGTGCTGACACGCTGGGAAGAACGCGCCGAAGCGATTGCTCCCGGCCTGATCCACCCGCCAGAGGTTGATCTGGCGCTGAAAGACCATGCCGAGACGCAGGAGCGTGCTCTGGCGATGGGCGGGGTAAGTCTTGCACCGGGACATATCCGTTTGCCGCGCGGCACGCCGATTGATCGCTTGCCCAGCTTTGATGAGGGCGCATGGTGGGTCCAAGATCTCGCCGCGCAATTGCCGCCGCGCCTACTGGGCGCCGGAGACGGCAGGCGCGCACTCGATTTATGTGCCGCGCCAGGCGGCAAGACATTGTCGCTTGCTGCGGCGGGGTGGAAGGTCACCGCTCTTGATGTCAGTGAGAAGCGTTTAGAGATGCTGCGCGAAAATCTGGTGCGAACCGGGCTTGAGGCTGAGATCGTGAAGGCCAATGCGCTCGGCTACACCCCTGCCAAACAATTTGACGCCATCCTGCTGGATGCGCCTTGCACTGCGACCGGCACCGCGCGGCGTCATCCAGATGTGCTGCACCGCGTCGGCCCGCGCCAGATCGGCGAGACGACCGAATTGCAACAATCGCTGATCTATCAAGCTGTGGAATGGATGCAGCCGGGAACGGTGCTTGTCTATGCGGTGTGTTCGCTGGAAACCGAAGAGGGCGAAGATCAAGCCGCGTGGGCTGAGGAGACGTTCGGCCTAGAGCGGATGCCGATCACCGCCGATGAATTGCCGGAAGGGTTGATGCCCACGGCAGAGGGCTGGCTGCGTACGCATCCCGGCATGATGGCCGAACAAGGCGGCTTGGATGGGTTTTTCGTGGCGCGTTGGCGCAAACTTTAGGGGGTTAGCGGGATCGCCAGCGTAGCGTGATTTTCGCGCAGCTGCGGTCCAGTTGTGAAAGCTCGAAGCAGACCTCAGCGTCCGATTGTGCGACGATCTTAAGCGCAAACGGCGTGCCCAATTCGACATAGCGATTGAGCTCCATCTCGCCGCCGGTAACGGCCAATGCGGGGTTGGTTTCGACAAGGCACAGCGCTTGCCGCGAGGCTTCGATCATGTGCACTGAGTTTACGTGGTCGCCCGATCCGCTGATCATCGGGTTGGCGGGCGGCAATCCGTTTTCACGTGACACAAGCACCGGGATCGTTTGGCCGTCAGAGGCCACTTGCCCGATCAAGGCGTGTTCCGATGGCCCGATCCCAAGCGCCTCGCGCGCGGCGAAGGCAAATGGCTCGGTGCTTACTTCGCGCTTTGCTGCCTTTTTCGACTTGCCGCGCCAATCTTCGAAATTGCGGTTGCGAAACACGACGCCGCGCCCGCGCATCCGCACGATTTCGCGGCTTTGTGCATCGAACAATGTGACGAGATAGCTTTCATTCTCGCCCGATTTCTCGCGCGAATATGCGCCGCGTATGGCCATGCCGCATTCCGCTGCCCCGCATTCCCAATCGGTCCATGTCAGAGCGGACCATTGCCCTGCTTCCATCCCGCCCAGCGCCATGATGGCGCCGACGCTGGTCCAGAAATTCTGGGCCTGAACGGTGATCGGATGATGTGAGCCTAAGGTTAGCCACGGCCATTTGTCTGTGTCCGTGGAACACAGAAAATCAACCGAGCCATCAGGCTGAACCGCATGGCCGCTCGTGTAAGAATTGGTGAATTGCGCGGCCATTGCCGTCTCCTACAGACGTGGCGATTTGGGGCTGTTCAGGGCGGTTTAGCTCTTCACATATTTTTGAAAGCTCTTGCGCAGTTTCATAATCTTGGGCGGGATTACTGCTTGGCAATAAGGGTTTCGTTGGCCCTCGCCTTCCCAATATTCTTGATGGTAGCCTTCTGCTGGATACCATTTGGCGGTTTGATCTTCGCCGTCGAGCCCTTCTATCGTGGTCACAGCCACCTTGCCATTGTCGGCATTCCAGCGGTCAATCGCTGCTTCGGCTTCGGCGCCCTGCGCGGCAGATAGAGGGAAAATGGCGCTGCGGTATTGCGTACCGACATCGCCGCCTTGGCGGTTCAATTGTGTTGGATCATGCGTGCCGAGAAACACGTCATAAATGTCAGCCAACGCGATCACTGCGGGATCGAAAGTGACGCGGATGCCTTCCGCATGGCCAGTCGTGCCGGTGCACACTTCCTTATAGGTGGGGTCCGCTTTGATGCCGCCAATATAGCCGCTTTCAACTTCGCTCACGCCTACAACATCGCGGAACACCGCTTCGGTGCACCAAAAGCATCCGCCAGCGATAATTGCCTTTTCCATGCGCATTTTCTCCTTATTCGATAAACGACATAGGGAGGCCGACGGGTTTTGCTAGTCACTGGCGCATGCCCTTGGTCACGCCTTGTCATCATGGCGCCACTGCGTCAGGACGCAGACTAGACATTCACGAAGAGAGGACTGCCCCGATGAAATTCAAGCTGATCGCCCCAATCGCTGCGCTTGCTGCGACCACTGCGCTGGTGACTTTTTCCGGCCCCGCCGCCGCTGATGCGCACACCGAAGCCGCCACGCCTGCGCTCGAAGACGTGCTTGCGCATGAACGCCGCGATGATGACCGGGCGCGCGACGAACATCGCAACCCGGCCGAAACGCTGGCTTTCTTTGGGGTTGAACCGACCATGACCGTCGCAGAATATGGCCCTGGCGGCGGCTGGTATACCCGCGTGCTCGCACCCTACCTGATGCCTGCTGGGCAGTATGTTGCCTTCAATCAGGATAGTGAAGGCCGCGCCTATCGCACCCGCGCACAAGAAGCTCGCTCCAAGGCTTGGACCGAGACTTTCAAAAACGGAATCGCAGAAGGGATGGGTGTCGATGCCGATGATGTGATGGCGTTTGAAACTGACGAAATGCCAGAAGGCGTTGCCGGAACAGTCGACCGCGTGCTGATCTTCCGTTCGATGCACGGTTTGAACATCGGCAACAGCGCGGACGCTGTGCTGAAGGCCGCGCGCATCATGTTGACCGATGACGGCATGGTCGGCGTGGTACAGCACCGCGCGCCTGAAGGGGCGAGCTATGACGATTACGGCGCCCGTCAACGCGGATATATGCGCAAAGCCGATGTGGTTGCGATTTTCGAGGCCAATGGTTTCGAATTGGCCGCCGAAAGCGAAGTGAACGCCAATGCTAGCGATCCAGCGAATTGGGAGCGCGGCGTGTGGACTTTGCCTCCCGTCCTCGCAACCGGCGAAGACGATGCACGTCGCAGCGAATATCTCGCGATCGGTGAAAGCGACCGTATGACGCTGTTGTTCCGCAAAGCGGATTGATTGGCGCAATCAGGAGAAGATCGATGAAATTTTACGCAATTGCAGCGGTCAGCGCCCTCGCGCTGATCGGATGCACACCAGAAGCCGCCGTAACTGACGGCCCGGATTCGACTGAGGCAGCCGTAGAAGACACGGCCCTGACCGAGGTTTTGGCCCATGAACGCCGCGATGCTGACCGCGCGCGTGATGAATTTCGCAATCCGGCTGAGACGCTCGCCTTCTTCCAAATGGCACCCGATCAGACGGTGATCGAATATGCGCCGGGCGGCGGCTGGTACACGCGGGTGCTTGCCCCTTATGTCGCGGGCGAGGGCGGCTATGTCGCGGTTGGCTTTGTGCCAGAAGGGATCGATACCCTACCCGACAATTTCAAGGTCCAAGTGCGCGAGGGCGGCGAGAGTTTCGCTGAGACGCAATCTGAGGCGCTGGGCATTCCCGCAGAAGATCTGCCGTTTTACTTTGGTGATGCGGTGCCCGATGCGCTCGATGGCACGGTCGACCGGGTGTTGATGATCCGCATGATGCACAATCTGCTGCGTTGGGATATGGCCGAAAGCGAGATCGCAACTTTGCGTGATACGCTGAAGCCGGACGGCTTGCTTGGCGTGGTTCAACACCGTGCGAAAGCCGATGCGCCGGATGACTATGTCGACGGCAATATGGGCTATCTCAAACAGGCCGATATGATCGCATTTTTCGAAGCCAATGGCTTTGAATTGGTGGATTCGAGCGAGATCAATGCCAACTCTGCTGACACCGCCGATTACGAAAACGGCGTTTGGACCCTCCCGCCAAGCTACGGCTTGGGCGACGAGGATCGCGAGACTTACGCGGCGATCGGTGAGAGCGACCGTATGACACTGCTTTTCCGCAAGGCAGAATAAAGCTATCGGCGGCGACATGACGAAACTCACTGTCGCCGCCCTACAGCTCGCGCTTAACCACGAGGACGAAGCCGCCAACATTGCGGCGGTCACATCTTTGATCGAGCAAGCCGCAGCGCGAGGCGCTAAGCTGGTCCTGCCGCCTGAGCTTTTCTCCGGCCCCTATTTCTGCCGTGAAGAGGATGAGGCGCTGTTTGCGCTTGCTCGGCCCATGACCGATCACCCAAGCGTGATCGCGATGCAAAAGCTGGCAGCGAAGCTGAAAATCGCGATTCCAACCAGTTTTTTTGAGCGCGACGGGCACCATTATTACAACAGTCTCGCGATGATCGGCGCCGATGGCGCGATCTTGGGGACATACCGCAAGAGCCACATCCCTGACGGGCCGGGTTATGAGGAAAAGTTCTATTTCCGCCCGGGCAATGATGGGTTCAAGGTCTGGGATGTGCCTGCTGATACTTATGACCAAGATGGGGCGATGGTGCGGATCGGTGTCGGCATTTGCTGGGACCAATGGTATCCCGAATGCGCGCGGGTCATGGCCCTGAAAGGGGCGGAGGTCTTGCTCTATCCCACGGCGATAGGTTCTGAACCCTATGACGCAAACCTCGACACCAGTCGGATGTGGCGGCGCGCGATGATCGGCCATGCGGTGTCCAATTGCATGCCAGTGATCGCATCAAACCGGATTGGGACAGAGGGCGATCAGAGTTTCTACGGTCACTCCTTCATCGCCGATGAATGGGGCGATTTGCGCGAAAGTTACGGAGCAGAGGAAAGCGGTACGCTGGTCACCACGCTCGACCTAAAACAGGCGGCCACACACCGCGCCGGCATGGGGTTCTTCCGGGATCGCCGTCCGCAGCTTTACGGACGCATCGCAGAGGACATTTGACGCCTTGAGCAGCACCTATCTCATCGCGGTCGGATCAAACCGCCGTCATCACCAATATGGCGATCCGCGCACGGTTGTTCATGCGGCGATGGAGGAATGCGCGGCGCTGGGCACGGTCATTGCACGGTCGCGGATAATCAGGTCGGCGCCAATGGGCGCGGCTGTGCGGCGCTTTGCCAATGCGGCCTGTATGATTGAAAGCGAGTATGATCCGCCCGCATTGCTCATGGGTCTCAAACGGATGGAGCGTGAGTTTGGAAGGCGTTCAGGGCGGCGCTGGGGCGACCGGGTGCTCGACCTCGATATCGTTCTGTGGAGCGAAGGGGCCTATGCTTCACGCGAGCTGATCATTCCGCATCCTGAGTTTCGCAAACGCAGTTTTGTTCTAAGGCCTGCGGTGCAAATTGCGCCCGCTTGGCGTGACCCGGTCAGCGGGTTGTTTGTGCGCCACCTCGCGGCGCGCCTCAAATAGTGGACGGCAGACGCAAAAACGCCCCGCCGGTTTCCCAGCAGGGCGCTTTACAAAGTACCAGAGGACCAGTCTGAAACTTAAGCAGCAGCAGCAGCCTTGCGGCGGCGGCGGCCAAGACCAAGTGCGACAAGCGCCAGACCGAACAGGCCGAGCATACCCGGCGCAGGAACGTCGACAACACGGTAATCGCCAATGCCGCGAACGTAATCGCCAGCGATCACGGGATCACCCCACCAAGACCACAGGTTGATGCGGCCATCATTGGTGGTCTTCATCATCCAAGGGTGGAAGCGTGTACCGTTCTCGCGAGTTGGCGTGTAATCGGTGCCGCGAATGTTGCGGGTGCCGGTCATGTCGCTGAGCGTGAACATAAAGCTGGGGTTGGCCCCGCCTTCGAAAGTCGCAAAATCAGCGCTTTCGAACGTTACGTCGATCTTGTCGCCGGTCCACGTGCCGGTTTGCGTATCGGTATTGATCGTCAGAACGTCGCCGTTCGTCATATCATATTCGAAGATTGCAGCTGACGCCGGCGTCGCGGCCATCATGCTGCCTGCGGCAAGGGCGATTGCCGCTTTTTGTGTTAACTTACTCATATCATTCCCCATGCTAACTCTTTCTACAACGAGTTGCCTGTTGGCTGGTGCTCGCTGGATTCGAAACTGGTGAACAACACGCTGCAATTGCCATGCCATTTGGTGTCAAACTGCCGGTTTCTGCGTGTTACAAAGGTTAACGGCCAAATCGCTCAAATGGGTTTTGTAAGAAAACCCGACGCTTTGCCGCTGGAAAACGACACGTTAAGTATCTGCGGCTAAACGGTCCGCCATGAACATGCACAATTCTCTTTGGAAATTGGGCGCTGCCGCGGCGCTCACATTGTCTCCTGCCTTGGCTGGCTGCGATAGCGAGCCAAGTGATCCATTCGCCGCCGCAAGCGAGGCTCTTGCGAATAGCGAACCGCGCACGGCTATGGACCTTGTCAGCCAAGCGATTGATCAGGATCCAGACAATCCCGACATCCGTATGCTGGCGGGCGACATTGCGATGGCGCTTGGCAATCCAGATCGGGCGATTGCGGAATTTGAGCGGGTTCCGGCGTCAGCGGACGGACATTCGCTAGCGCGCGCTAAATTGGCCGAAGCGCAAGTTATGGGTGATTTCATGGAAGCCGCGCGCGATACCGTTGAGAGCCTCACTTTGGACAATGCGATGGCCTATACGGCGTCTATTGGATTCCATTTCGCTGGCGGTGACACCGAAACTGGCTTTGCCTTGCTGGACGATGGGCTTGCCGCGTTCCCCGACGATCCTCGCCTCGTCACCATCGATGCAGAGCGGCTCTGGGCGCAAGGTATGGAAGAGGCGACGTTTGATCGCCTTGCCCCGGTCTTGGCACTGGAGCCGGCTGTGCCACAGGCGCATCTGTTCGCCGGACAATTGCTCCTAGGGTCGCGCGACGCAACCCAGGCAAGATCGCATTTTGAGAAAGTGCTAAGCGTACGGCCAACGCATCAAACGGCAATGTTGGCGATGGCTGCGATTGCGCGCGACAGCGGCGATACGCAAGCAGCGGGCAATTGGATCAACAAGGCCAATGAAGCGGGCAAGCCGCATCCAATCGGGCTGCTGTTTGCGGCGCAGATGGCCTATGATGCGGGCGAAATTCCGCGCGCTTTTGAATTGATTGAGCAGGCCCCACCGGTTTTCTCAAGCGAGCCGGAATTTGCGCGCCTGCGCGGCTTTATCGACGCCGCCCGTGATCAGCATGCAATGGCGTCTATGGCGCTGACTGACTATGTTGACGACACTGGCGGCGACCCTTTGGCGCGGCAGGTTCTGGCAAACAGTCTTACTCAGCAAAGCCGGTTTGATGAGGCATGGGCTGCGATAGAGCCTATTGTCGAACATCCGCAGATGGATGGGGCTGCGCTCTTGCTCGCGCTGCGCCTGTCTGAAGAAACAGGCAAGGGCGATCCTATGCGAATTCGCGCGTTGATTGAGAGGCGCGACAACGCCCCTTCGATAGCGCCGCAAATGGTTGAGGCGGGTAATGCGATCCGCGCGGGCGATTGGGCACGGGCCGATCAAATTTACGCACCGCTTGTTGAGGGCGATGGTAAGAACAACTCGGCGCTGCTCAACAATGCTGCGGCTGTAAAGACGAAGCTAGGCGATCACGCCGCTGCCGTGCGCCTTGCTCGCCGCGCCCTCGCCGAATCGCCTGACAGCGCAGAGATTATGGACACGCTCGGCTGGGCATTGTGGCAACAGGGCGGCGCCGTTGGCGAGGCTCAGGTCCTTCTGACGCAAGCGCGAGAGGCCGCTCCGGGGAATCGCGAAATCCTAGAACATTGGGCGATTGTCCACGCGGAATAGGGGCAAAATCTGCTTTCGTTGCGCAGTATTCGTTATGCTAATGCATCGAACTCAATAGAGCGCCTTGACCCAGCGCCCCGCGCTGACTAGGTGGGCGCTCCGATCGCGCGGATACAGATGCCAGCGCGCACCCCATGGGGGCCCTTAGCTCAGTCGGTAGAGCAACTGACTTTTAATCAGTAGGTCGCTGGTTCGAACCCAGCAGGGCTCACCATCCATTTGCTTCGAACATCGATTTGAGTCGTCTCCGCTGGAGCGGCTGAAATTGTGCCCGCAGTTCCGGGGCTTTGCGCAGTCGCTATTCTAGATAAGCCCTGGTGGAGACCCTCTGACCTACCAAAAGGCGGCGTTATTCGGCGAAGTTCTCCCCGCACGAAAAAGTGACCTACTGGTCGAACTTAGAAGTTTGGGAGTTGAAGCGCTTCATGCTGGCTGGCCCAGCGGATTGGCAAATCAGCCATTCGCCAAAGGCTGCGCGAGCTGAGACTCTTCGGTTGAGTGCCGGTGAGCACTGACCGAACGATACCCGGATCGAGATAGCTGAGACGAGCAAGACGTTGAAGGTGCCTAAGCCGTGTTGTCTTGATTGCTTGAGTTTCATCGTTCGTCATAGCGAGCAAAGTTTCACGGGCTTGGAAGGCTCGGCCGAGTAGTTCGACCAAACGATTGTCTCGGTTGATCTTGTCTGCTTCAGATGGTCGCAAGCGCAGCCGAGGTTCATGGCCATAGGATTGCCGATCAAGCTGGATCTCAAACCTGGCTTCCGTTTGTCCTCGATCACTGTCGTGGGTGAAACCCAACGCCATGTACGGATGGAAAGCTCCGCTGATCTCATCGGTGTTCACCACTACGTGGAGCGACATTGTTTTGAAGACCTCGCGAACGGTAGATATCGGCGCGCTTTCAACCTCGGTTGCCAATTCGCTCGCACGCTCGGCAATTGCTATCTTTTCGTTTGCGGACTTTGAAATCAGCATCTCTTGGAGGTTTCTACGTCCGCGCAACCAGCTTGCAACAGCGCGCCGGATTGATTGCTCGATCTCACCAGCGGGTAATCTAAGGGCCGGGACCTCGGCATCGTCATTCATGTTGGACGCGTAGTAAGTGTAGCGCCGTCCGTGGTTGCGGGTATGGGTGGGAGACATCGGCCGCCCTCGATCATCGTGCAACATACCAGCGAGCAAGGCCACGCGCGTGTGCTTACCGGCTGCTGACCCAGGGGAAGTTCGATCCGCCAGCTTTGCTTGCACTGCATCGAAGAGCTCGCGGTCGACTATCGCATCATGCTGGCCCGGATAGGTCTTTTCTTTGTGCCTAACCTCACCGCCATAGAGGGGATTGGAGAGGAGCCATTTGAGAGCTCCTCGCTTGAGCGGTACGCCGCCAATGACATTGCCTTGTTTCGAGACCCGGCGCTTGCTGACAACTCCGTCTTGTCTCAGTTGCTCGACCAGTGCTTTGATCGAGTCTGCTTTGAGGTAGCGGGTCATGATCTCGCGAACGGTAGCTGCTTCTTCTGGAATGATGACAAGCTTGCGGTCGATTGCTCCGTAGCCAAGCGGAACCCCGCCACCCATCCACATACCTTTAGCCTTAGATGCTGCGATCTTGTCGCGGATCCGCTCGGCACCGACTTCGCGTTCAAACTGAGCGAAGGAGAGCAGAACATTGAGCGTAAGCCGCCCCATTGACGTCGTGGTCGAGAATGCTTGGGTTACGCTAACAAAGCTTGCTTCGGCTTCATCCAGCACATCTACGATCTTGGCGAAATCGGCGAGGCTGCGGGTAAGCCGATCGATCTTGTAGACCACCACCACATCGATCCTGCCAGCTTTCACATCGCTCAACAGCTGCCGAAGCGCCGGGCGCTCCAGCGTCCCGCCCGAGTGACCACCATCATCATAGAACTCTGGCAGAAGGATCCAACCTTCATGCTGCTGGCTCATAACATACGCCGCGCAGGCTTCGCGCTGAGCATCGAGACTGTTGAAGTCTTTGTCTAAGCCTTCGTCGGTCGACTTGCGCGTGTAGATCGCGCAACGAAGCTTCTTCACTGGTTTAGGCATTGGCGCCTACCTTGAGCTCACCAAGCCGCGGGCTGCTTAGCCCAAAGAACCGTGGGCCCGACCACTTCGCTCCGGTGATATGGCGCGCCACTGCGCTGAGTGATCCATAAGACTTGCCGCGATACTCGTAGCTGCTTTTTAGCACGACCACTTCGTGAACTTCGCCATGCCACGTTCGCGAGAGCCAAGTGCCAGGCTTCGCCTCGGTTGAGACGCCGCCTTCTCTGCGGCGGTTATCCTTGCGTCCGAGCGCTCCCAGCTGACGCAGTTCTGCTTTGGTGAGCCTGCCGAATTCTCGTTCCTGATAGTGAGAAGCCAAGGCTCGAACCGTCAAAGCGGACCCAAGGCCTGGAGGAGCGGGAGTTCCGTGGGTATTGCGCCATGCCAAGCGCAGTTCAGCGGGCTTCATGTTCTGCAACGCAACGATTTTCGTGTTGATATTCATAGCGGTCTCCTGACCGCAATGAATGCTCGAACGTCTGCACTAGTCGAGCGATATCTGCCAGCATCCGGTCTTTACAGTAGACTTGCCGCGACATCTGCGCGTGCTGATGCTGATACATGACATCGACCGCGAACTGATCAACCTGCTCTGCAACAAGATCGGAACGCTGGTTGGTTGCCGCAGCCCAGTCGATTTCCGAATGACCGCAATGCGCCCCAAACCAAGACGTAGCCATTCAAGATCTTAGCGCACGAAAGCAGACATTCTCCGAGGCCATTCCGGCCTAGGAGAACGAAGATGACCTATTCACAATTCGACCCTGCTGCCCAAAACCGAGTGCCTTGGAATTTCGGCGCGAAGATCGGCCCCAAACGCCCATTCAATCAGAAGCAGATCTGGGCCATTCGCTTCTTCCTAGATCGCGAAGAGCGCATCAGAGACCGGGCGCTGTTCGACTTGGCAATCGACAGCAAGCTGCGTGGTTGCGATCTCGTTGAGTTGAAAATCGGCGACTTGGTGAGCGGTCCCGAAATCAGGAAACGAGCGATGATCACGCAGCGCAAGACTGGTCGGCCTGTTCAGTTCGAGATTGCGACAGACGCACGTGCAAGTCTATTCGCGTGGCTGGAGCTCAGAGGAGGTGACGTTGAGGACTTCGTCTTTCCGAGCCGAGTTGATGCCACTCGCCACTTGAGCACGCGACAGTATGCTCGACTGGTTGACGAGTGGGTAAAAGGGATTGGCCTAATGCCTGAAGAGTATGGAACCCATTCGCTTCGCCGCACAAAGGCCTCGATCATTTACAAGGCCACAGGCAACATAAGGGCGATCCAAATCTTGCTTGGTCATTCGAAGATCGAAAACACCGTTCGATATCTAGGCGTTGACATTGAGGACGCTCTCACGCTCGCTGAAAAGACCGAGATCTGACCGCTACGGAATGCCAGTCTCGCTTGGACTGGCGTCCGCTCCGCCGCGAAAAAGCAGACGGCTCTGATCGCTATTGCCAGCCTTTGTCTAGCGATAGGTGTAGGGATTCTGCGCGACTATCTCATGACGCAGATCAGTCGGGAAGATCATCCCAGATCGCTCCTTCCTATGCGCCAGAATTAGAACGGATGAACGAGAATTTCGCAAGTTTTCTACGTAGCTTACTTACGCCGCCCCTCAAGTCCGCCGAGGCCGCATATGCTGCAGGAACGACGAGCAATGTGAGGAAAGTCGAGGTCGTTAAACCTCCGATGATGATGAACCCCATTGCGTTGCGCCATTCGGCGGCGTCGGATTGGGCTAGTGCTACAGGTAGCATTCCGAAGACCGCTGCCAGCGCTGTCATCAATACGGGCCGCAAGCGCTCCGGGGCGGCGCTGCGCATCGCAGCACCAGCCTCATCGCCTCGGTCGCGATACTGATTGGCAAGATCGACAAGCAGGATACCGTTTTTCATCACGATACCCATCAGCGCAATCATTCCGATCTGCGCGAACAGGCTCATCTCTTCACCCGTTGCCCACATCAGGAAGTAAGCACCGGAGAATGATAGCGGCGCGGTCAGCATAATGATTATCGGCTGGCCAAAGCTGTTAAACTGGCTCGCCAGCACAATGTAGAGCGCCACAAGCGCCAGTCCGAAGGCAAAGATGATGGCCTCGCCCGTTTCGGCCAAACGGCGGGCAGTACCCTCCATTTGGGTGGCCAATCCAGCGGGCGGCGGGTTCGCGGCTAGCAAATCTTCAACCTGCAAAACGGCAACGCTTAAAGGCACACCGGGCGCGGTATTTGCCAATACTGAAATCTGGCGAGATCGATCAATCCGTTCTATTTCTGCGGCGCTCTGGTTCACCTCAACCGTTGCGACCGAAGCAAGGTCGACTAGCGCTCCTTGCCCTGTCCGCAACGGCAGTGTTTCGACATCGGAAAGGTTCTGCCGCGCGCCCTCATCAAGACGGACCCGCACATCATACCGGCGCTCTTGGTCGTTAAATGTGCCAGCATCACTACCGCCTATAAGGGTGCGGGACGCGGCAGCCAGGCTGCGCGCGGAAATTCCCAAATCTGCCGCGCGGTCGCGGTCGACCACAATTTGCAATTCTGGACGTCCACCTTCGTAGGTTGATCGCACGTCGACAAAATTGGATTGAGCAGCAAGCTCGCCTGAGAGCAATTGGGCATAGTCGTTGATTGCGGCGGAATCCCGTCCCGTGATGATTAGCTCAATGGCGGTCTGTCCAACACCTGCCCCGGATACCCAAGGAACCTCGCCGATGGCAATTTCGCGTGCGCTTGGTACATTTTCGCTGATCGCATCACGGGCAAATGTCATCAGATCATCTTGCGACAGATCACGGGAGCGTTTGTGCGATAGGCCGACATAGATATCGAGCTCGTGCACCTTCGGGTTGCTGCCGCTGCCGGCACTTACAAATACGAGGTCAACCTCAGGGTGCTCTCGTAAGGTTTCATCGACCTGCCTTGCAGCTTCCTTCGCGCCCGAAATGCCCGTTCCGAGTGGCAGTTTAATCGTTGTCAGAAATTCGGACCGATCAGTGGTCGACATGAAGGTGCTTGGAACTTGGGATGCAAATAGGCCGCCGATAAACACGCTGGCGAGCGCGCCACCGAGCACCAGATAACGCCGGTCAATCGCCCAACCCACCAGCCGTTCATAGCGTTTGCGCATCCCGACATGGAAATTCTCGATCCTGCCCAGCCAGCCACTCTCGGGATGTTCGGGGCGCAGCAGCCGGGCCGACATGGCTGGTGTCAGCGTGAAGGCGACCAGCATCGACACGCTGACCGAAAACACGATTGAAAGCCCGTATTGGAAAAAGAACCGCCCAACGATCCCCTCCATAAAGGCGATCGGCACAAATACCGCCAACGTCGCAAATGTCCCGGCCAAGACCGCTAACGCCACGCGTTTGGTTGCCGAGTGCGCCGCCTCGGTGGCGTCAACGCCTTCGTCGACATCATTTTGCACTGCCTCGACCACGACAATTGCATCATCGACCAGCAGGCCGATCGCGACCGTCAGCGCCAGCAGAGTGATCATGTTGATGGTAAAATCGAACGCTGCAAAAGCAACAAAGGTGGCAACGATTGAGGTTGGAATGGCGAGCAGCACAATGATCGTCGCACGCCAACTCAGCAGAAACAGGAAGGTCACTCCCACTACCAGCAGCACTGCGATAAACAGGTCGAACAGAACATCGCCAATCGCCTGTTCGATAAATCGCGAGGTGTCACGTGCGATGACAAAGTTCACCCCTTCGGAATCGGTGGCTTCAATGTTCTCGATTTCTGCGCGTATCTGTTCGGCGACGGCGACTGTGTTTTCGCCGCTTTGCTTGCGCACTTCGAGTACCACGCCGAGTTCACCGTCGAGCTGAGCGTAGCTATCTTCGTCTTCGACAGAGTCTTCCACTCGACCGATATCGCCAATGCGCACCGTTTGCCCATTGGGCCGATAGGCTACCGGGATCGCCGCAAACTCCGCCGCATTTGTCGCCTCGGCCAATGTGCGAATACCGAACTGCCGGGTCCGGCCATCGGTTACCAGCCGCCCGCCCGGCAGCTCTGCGTTCTCGCGCTGGATCGCGGACAGCACATCATCCGCTGTCACTCCGCGCGCTCGCATTGCTGATGCATCAAGCCATATGCGCATCTCGCGCTCGCGCCCACCGACCAGCTCAACCGACCCGACACCGGGAACCCGCTGCAAACGCTCTTTGACCACTTCATCGGCGAATGTGGTTAGATCACGGATCGGCAAGTCGCCGGAAAGGAGCACCGAAAGGATCGGCGCTGCATCAGGATCAACTTTTTCAATTACCGGCGGTTCGGCATCGGCGGGCAGGTCGCCCCCGAGGCGAGAGATTTTGTCGCGAACTTCCTGCGCTTTCAGGTCAGCATCTTCCTCCAGTTCGAACTCTAGATTGACGATGCTGACGCCTTCAGCGCTGATGGATCGCATCTGTTTGAGGCCAGATATGGTGTTGAGTTGCTCCTCAATAATATCGGTGACTTCTGTCTCCACCGTTCCCGGAGAAGCACCGGGAAGTGTGGTCGTCACAGAGACATATGGAAACTCGACTTCGGGGAAGAGATCGACGCCTAGGCGGCCAAATGAGACGATGCCGAGGACCACGAGCGATGCGATTAGCATGGTCGCAAAGACGGGCCGCCGGATTGATACGTCGGCTAACCACATATTAGGTTTCGCTCGCTGCGCTGCGCGGCTCGACTGGCTCGCCAGCGCGCAAAGTTGCCGGAGGGTTGAGTATGACCTCATCTCCCTCGCTCAAACCAGATCGAACGCGAACTCTGTCGAGGTCGATACTGTCGTAGGTTATCTCGCGAAGCTGTGCCTTGCCATCCTCGACTACCAGAACACTGGCAGAGGCGTTATCGCCTTGAATTGAGGTGCCCGGCAGGATGATTGTCTGTTCTGGCGGGACCTCAATTTGAGCGCGCGCAGCTAGTCCGGAGCTAATCCGATAATTCGGGTTGCTGATCGGAAGCCGCAGTTCAACCATTCGGCTTTCCGGATCGACGCGGTCATTGATAATGTAAACGATGCTGTCGAACGGCTCATCGAACCCTTCGATAAACACGCGAGCGGGCATATTGCGACGGAAAGAGTCTACATATTCCTGCGGTGCATTTACGATGGCCGCGACAGTCCCCAGCTCTTGCAATTCAAGTGCTGCGGATTGCCCGCCCGTCGAAAAGCGATTGTTGAGATAGACGCCCTCATCGACCAATCTTGCCGTAACAACGCCGTCATAAGGTGCGCGCGTGATCGTATCACTGAGCGCCTGCCTTGCCGTCCCAAGAACGGCCTCGGCTTGGGCCATCTGCGCACGGGCAACGGCCAGCTCGGTTTCGGCAGCGTCGACTTGCGCTTTTGAAACGAAACCTCTGGGGGCCAGCGCTATCACGCGGTCATATCGGCGCTGCGCTTCGATCGCTTGCGCTTCGGTCAGGTCGACTGCTGCCTGCGCTTCTGTGACCCGTCGTTGATAGTCTGCCTGACGAATTCGAAACAACGGTTGCCCGCGTATTACTCGGTCGCCGACTTTTACGAATATCCGTTCGACAGGCCCCTCGGCCAAGGCACCAATTGCGCTGCGCTGCTTTGCCGCGATGGTGCCGAATGCCTTCACCGGCTCTGCCAAGAGTTCAGGCTTTACGATGATCGTTTCGACTTGGCGTGGCTCTTTTTTGGCCGGTTCGGTCGTATCGACAGTTTCCGCGCTGTCCGAACACGCTGCCAGAGCGAGCGCGCAAATGGCTAGCCAAGACAGGGCTCCGCGCCTCAGCATGTATAGGCACCCCGGCCACTTGCTACGAGCTTGCCCTCAGGGCCAGTAATGTTTGTCTCTGCAACGGATATCTGCCGCCCAATCTTCACAATGCGCCCCGTCGCCGTGAGCGGCCCTGATGTGGCAGGACGATGATAATCGACCCTTAGATCGGCGGTCGCTTTGACCTTCGTCCCCATCGCAAGGAGTGTGTAAAGTCCGGAAAGATCGATAAGAGCCGCCAGAACGCCCCCGTGAGCAGCGCCTAACATGGGGTTGGAAACAATCTCATTGCGCCATGGCATTAGGAGCTGAAGCTGATCGGCTGAATGCGACTTGATCTCGACGCCCAGCCATTGGTGGAAGGGCGCGATGCGCAACATCTCTTCCAGCTGTTCGCGCTCGATAAGGGCTGGCTCCTTGGTCATGTAGCCTTTTCCTTCGTGCCATGGTTGCGTTTGAGAAAGTCGACAATCGCCGCCGAAAATGCATCGTTGGAATCCCCGACCACCATGTGCGTTGCACCGGCAATGTCGGTGTATTCGGCATGGGGAACCATTTTTCTCAGGTGCGCGACTGAATCCTCGGAGACGAGATCGCTCGATCCTCCGCGAACGAGATGAAGCGGCAGCGACAAATTTGCCGCCGCCTTGCTCAACCCTTCAAACTGTCTTTCTTGATGCTCTGGGTCCAATCGCTTTTCGCTCATTATGTTGCGGATAAATTGGGGGTCCCAATGCCAATAAAAGCGTCCATCGGCCTTTTGCCGCAAATAGTGTTTGAGGTTTCCTCCAGCCCCGCGCTTCTGGCGATGCGGCATGTAGCTGGCGATAATTTCTGCCGCTTCTTCTGGGGAAGCAAACCCGCGATCAATATGCTTCTCCATAAAGCCGACCACACGCATGACCCCGCTTGGCTCCATCCGCGGTGCTATGTCGACAAGAGTGAGTGAAGCGAAGCTGCCCGAAGCAAGTTCACCCTCGGCAATCATTCCTGCAAGCCCGCCAAGCGACGCACCCACGACCGCAGGCTTGAGATCAAGCTGCGACGAAACCGCAACGAGGTCAGACGCGAAATCGCGCAGGTCATAGGAGCCGTCTTCGGACCACGCACTGTCACCATGACCGCGCAAATCAAGCGCAATGACGCGGAAGCCAGCCGAGGTGAGCTCACCGGTGACACGTTTCCAAGCGCGCCGGGTTTGTCCACCGCCATGCGCAAGCAAGACCGGGGGAGCACTTTCGTCTCCAGAGACCTCGGCGGCGAGCTTGATCGCTTCATGGCCTCTGATGGTTTGCGCGTTGTCTGGCATAACTGTCAGTTGCTACATTGTAATGCGCCTTACAGTAAAGGATTTTATTTTTCTCAGGGAGATGGTATGGGTCCGCTGATGGCATCCAACTCGAAACAAGACGCTGACGCAGCCGCGGAGAGCTTTCTGACCGACACAGATCGGTTCGTCTTTCTGCTAGAGGATGTGACCTCGCGATTGCGGCGCAACTTTGATTTTTCGGTCGAACAGTTTGGCCTCACTCGCACGCAGTGGCGCACCTTGGCCTATGTCTACCGGACACCCGGAATGACCCAGACGCAGCTGGCAAAGCGGCTGGACCTCGAGCGCGCCAGCATTGGTCAGGCAATCGATAGGCTTGAGAAAATGGAGCTGGTCGAACGACGAAGTGCGCAGAATGATCGGCGAGTGTGGCATGTGCACCTGCTGCCTGCTGCAATCGAGTTATTGCCAGCATTGCGCAAGGAGGCGGACGCTACATATGAGAGACTGCTCTCTGGTTTGGAGCTCAACGATCTGGAGCGCTTCGGTAAAGCCTTGCTGAAGATGCGCGATAATCTTGATGTCGATTAGGCGCTGGTTGGCAGGGACGAGCCACCTGTCGGATTGGCCTAGGTAAACTTCTGCAATTGGGTCGGGAGCGGAATGGCAGCTTCTGTACTACCCAAACCGAAAAGCAGACTGACAGGTTCCGGCCCAGTTCCGGTCGTCTAGCGCTTCATTCGATTTGCTTCACAAGCCAATTACAAATTGATCTATGGCCCGAAGGCCGAGCGCTCCGGTAGTCAAGGAAACTAGCTTCATGAAGAGTATTGTAAGGGCAGTTGAGTCTCTATCTTCAAGCATTCTCGACAATTCTGGTGCCGTTTTTTACAGTGCGCCACCGGCATTTCAGGAACAGAAAAACATATACATATTAGGCCTGAATCCCGGTGGAAACCCAATATCTCAAGCAGAGAACACAGTCCGCTGCCAATTTATTGGGTGGAAGAAAAAGGAGGAGCCATGGTCGGCTTACGTCGACGAAGTTTGGGAAGGGGCGGCTGCGGGCACTCACGGAATGCAACCGCGCGTTCGCCATATGGCTGACATTTTGGGCATCGATCTTCGGCTGACACCAGCTAGCAACGTCGTTTTTGTGCGTAGCTCAACCGAAGCGACGTTGCTGGCGAACAAGGCAAGACTTTTGGACGAATGCTGGCCAGTTCATCAAGCCGTTATCGATCAGCTCGGAGTGCGCATCATTCTTGCCTTCGGTGCAACCGCAGGTTCGTGGATACGTGAGCAGGTGAAGGCAGACGACCCCGTCAACGAATTCAAAGAATCCAATGCACGTGGCTGGACCAGCATGGCTCATCGCTCGGCGGAGGGGATGATAGTTTGCACACTCACTCACCCAGGAAGAGCAGACTGGCGTAACCCCAAAGCCGATCCAAGCCCAATGGTCAAAAGTGTGTTGCAAACGCGCAGCCTTCAAAGCCCACCTCCCAGCTAACCGCCGGTATAACTGCCGAGCTATGCGTCAAATAAAAGCGAAACGACATTAGTCGCTTGGAATGGCCAAAACCAGACTGTCCGTAATCGGCCCAATCGCGGACCCCGCCCGGCACGACCAACGTCAGGGCCGCCCGGCGAGACTCGCTACTATATGGCATTCCCCGATGCGGTCTGCTTGGCATGATCGTAGCATCTGGCTCAGTTCGCTGCGCAAGGCCGACAGATCCACAATTTTCCGCTCAACCTCAGCCAGTTGGCTTTGAACCAGCTTATCAACGTCCTTGCAGGGTTTGTCTTCGTGGCCAGAGAGGGCGAGCAGTTCACGTACCTGTACTATGCTGAAACCGAGTTCGCGTGCGCGCCGCACAAAGGTAAGCGATGCAAGATGCTGGTCAGAGTAATCGCGGTAATTGCTGTCGGTCCGATCGGCGGCAGGCAGAATACCCTCGCGTTCGTAATAGCGGATCGTCTCCGCCTTGGTGCCGGTTGCCCTTGCCAGTTCGCCAATACGCATCACTTGACCTTGTAATTACTACAAGGTGCATATGTGCTCGCGACTCGAACATTGCAAGGAAATCGGCATGGGCAAATCCTGCTGCCAGACACCAGAACCCGATCAAGCTGCGCACAACAATCCGCGTTGGCGATTGATCTTGTGGATCGCACTGATCGCGAATGCGGCGATGTTTGTGGTCGAGATTATTGCAGGCGTCACTGCCGATTCGCGCGCGCTTCAAGCAGATGCGCTCGATTTCTTCGGCGATGCAGCGAATTATGCGATCAGCCTCGGCGTCGCAGGGATGGCGCTCGCCTGGCGTGCAAAGGCGGCGCTGGTGAAGGCCGCGACGATGCTCGCGTTTGGTCTGTGGGTGATCGGGTATGCGATCTACGGGCTGATAGTCGGCTCGAGCCCTGAACCGCAGACGATGGGTGTCATCGGCACGCTGGCGCTGGTTGTGAACGTAATCGTCGCGCTGTTGCTGTTCCGCTATCGCGAGGGCGATGCGAACATGCGTTCGGTGTGGATTTGTTCGCGCAACGACGCGATCGGGAACATCGCGGTGCTCGGTGCCGCTTTCGGCGTGTTCGGCACCGGGCAGGCGTGGCCCGATTTGCTGGTGGCCGGAATTGTGGCGTCCCTTGCCATCTGGGGCAGCGTCGAGGTTTTCAACCAAGCTCGCGGCGAACTCTCCGTGAAAGAAGAAGAAGCGCGGCCATGAGCGTCACTCGCAATGAAAGGTTGGCGTGGTTGGGTGCGGAATATGTCGCCTATCGCAGGGCACTGACAGCAGGTGACATCGCCAAGGGATGGCACCATCTTGAGCGCGCCCACATCGTATCCCAACCGCTATTGCTTGAGCATCTGCGCTCGCACTGGTTGATGTTGCAATTGGCGATCCGCGAGCGCGATCTTGCCGAAAGCGCGGGGCAGGTGCTGCGTCTTTTGCTGGCAGTCCCCGGAAATATGAGTGGGCGATTGCCCACCGGGAACAGCGGGCGCGCAGGCGTCAGCGCATTGCGTTCGATGCCCGTTTCGCACGATCTTGAGCGTTTCGTAAAATGACACTGGCAATATCGAAAATTGTTCGCTATCAGCCCGCTGTGCGTTTTTTTATGATCCTTTTTGCTGCCATGGCCATTCTTCTGTCTGCCAGCCATGCCGCTCCGGCAGGCGCGCACGACGGCGGTCCGCTGCATACCGCGTCACATACTGTCGATCATGAACATGGAAGCAGCGGCGATGCCCCAGGTGGCGAGCAGCACGATGGCCATCATCATTGCCCTAGCGCTGCCGCTCCCGATCACGGTGTTGCGGTCGGCGGGGATTATTTTGCCAACTCGCGATTTGCGCGGCCCAACATGACCCGGCTCGATTCAACGACGCAGGCTCCGCCTCTCACCCCTCCCAAGGCCTGATTGCACGTAACGGTGCGCGGCGTATCCGCGCACCTTTCTTGTGGTAATTTGCCGAGGGATATTTCCCGATGAAATCGATATTGTGTGCGTCCCTGCTTTGCGGGGTCGCGGGGCTATGGTCTGCGCCACTCGCAGCCCAGTCGCTGACGCTTGACGCGGCCGTCGACCGTGCCGTTGCGGCAGCTCCAGAAATGGCAGCCGGTCAGGCGTCGGTCGATGCCGCCCGCGCCGAAATCACTCAGGCGGGCGTTCGTCCCAACCCCACGCTAGCCGTGGAGGCCGAGAATTTCGCCGGTACCGGCGGCTTCAGCGTGCTTGAACAGCCAGAAGTAACAGTGACCTACGAGCAGCGCATCGAACGCGGCGGCAAGCGCGAGGCGCGCGTCGGCTATGCGTCGCGCGGGCTTGATCTGGCCGAGGTCCAGACGCGATTGACGCGGCTTGACCTTGCCCAGCAGGTGCAGCGCGCTTTCATAGACGTGCAGATTGCCGACCAGACCGTCTGGATTGCCGAGAGGCGGCTCGAAACCGAGAGTGCGATGCAATCCGAAGCTCTGCGCCGCGTGCGCGGTTACCGCGATCCACTGTTCGTCGAGACGCAGGCGGCAGCCCGGGTAACTGCGGCAGAATTGGCGGCCGAACAGGCGAGAGCACGTGCGAGTGCTGCGCGCGATCTGCTTGCATCTTACTGGGGCGGCGAAGGCGACGAAATCGAAATTGCTGATGCGATCGCACGGTCGTCACTCGCCGCAAGCCTCGCGCAGGCCGATGCGGATTTGCGCGAAGCGGCGGTCGCAAGGGCAAGTGCTGGAGTGGTCCTCGAACAATCGCGCGCTACGCAGGATTACACTCTCGGTGGCGGAGTGCGTTTCTTGCGCGAAACCAACGATGTTGCGCTGGTCGCGGGAATATCCATCCCGCTGGGTCGGTTTGACCGCAATCAGGGCAATATCGAGCGCGCACAGGCCGAACGCCGGCGTCTCGAAGCCTCAGCCGAGGCCGATCGCCTGGCTCGCCTGAGACGTCTAGCTTCACTGCGGGCGGAGGCGGGTGCCGCTGCACGCCGTGCGGATGGCCTGATGCACGATGTCTATCCGCAGGCCGTCTCCACATTGGAGCAGGTCCGCGAAGGCTACAATCGCGGCGGATTCCGCTTCTCCGATATGCAGGCCGCTGCCGACGCCATCGTCGATGTGCAGCAACAATGGGTTGAGGCGATGAATATCTTTCGCGACGCCCAATCCGAAATTGACAGACTTACGGGCCGCTTTGACGTGGCCGCGGAGACACTCCCATGATCAAGCAATTTCTTGTCCGCCTGATGCCGCTCGCTATCCTCGCTCTTCCGCTCGCTGCCTGTGGTTCAGGCTCAGAGGGTGGAGAAGCCCATTCAGACGCCGCCGCCGAGATGCCCGAGGGCCCGCACGGCGGGCGTTTGCTGAGTGATGGCGACCTCGGACTCGAGGTCACCATCTTCGAAGCTGGCCAGGACCCGCAGTTCCGCATCTATCCTTACTGGGAGGGCGAGCCGCTCGATCCAAGCAAGGTAAGCCTTCAGATCACGCTCAGCCGCCTTGGCGGTCAGGTCGATAACTTCGCCTTTAGCCCGCAGGATGACTTTTTTACGAGTGAAACGGTAGTCACAGAACCGCACAGCTTCGATGTCGAAGTCGTCGCGGTTGTCGATGGCAAGCGCAGCAGCTGGACCTATGAAAGCTACGAAGGTCGCACGAGGATCACTCCCGAATCAGCAGAGCAGGGCAGTATCGAAATCGGCACCGCCGGTCCGGCAACGATCGGCGATGCGCGCGAGCTTTACGGAACGGTCGAACTCGATCCTTCAGCGAGGTCCGAAATTCGTGGTCAGTTTCCCGGCCGCGTGGTTTCCGTGACCAAACAGGTCGGCGATTCCGTCCGGAGCGGCGAATTGCTGGCGCGGGTTGAGTCTTCCGAAAGCCTGCAAGTTTATCCGGTCTATTCCACGGTCAGCGGGGTCGTTGCCGAACGCGCCGGTAATCCCGGCAACATGACCGGGGGCGAACCACTTTACGTCATCACCAATCCGGGCGCGACGACAGTGGTGTTCAACATCTTCCCGCGTGACCTTGGCATCGTAAGGCCCGGAATGCGGGTCGAGGTCGAAGCGCAAGATGGACGGGTCGTGGGTGCAGCGACGCTCGGTCAGTATCTGCCCGAAGGCAATGCGCAGGCAGGGACGGCTCTCATCCGGGCATCCGTGCCCAATCGAGGCGGCTGGATCCGGCCCGGCATGACGATGCGCGGCCGCCTGACGGTCAATCAGGAAAGCGTGCCGCTGGCAGTCCGAACTGAGGCCATTCAGCCATTTCGGGACTTTCAGGTCGTCTACGCCAGATATGGCGATGAATATGAGGTGCGGATGCTCGAATTGGGCCGCAGAGGTGCAGATTACACCGAGGTGCTTTCGGGCATCGATCCGGGCACACCCTATGTCACTCAGGGCTCTTTCCTTGTGCGCGCGGACGTCGAAAAGTCCGGTGCCAGTCACGACCATTGAGGAAGGAACCACACAATGCTTGAACGTATAGTCGGACTTTCCATTCGCCAGCGCTGGTTCGTCCTCGCGGTCGTAGGCCTGCTTTGCGCGCTCGGCGCGTGGAGCGCGCTGCGTCTGCCCATCGATGCAGTGCCGGACATCACCAATGTCCAGGTCCAGATCAACACCGAGGCTGAAGGCTATTCGCCGCTCGAATCCGAACAGCGCATCACCTTCCCCATTGAAACGGCAATCGCGGGGATTCCGAACCTCGACTACACCCGCTCGATCTCGCGCTATGGTCTTAGCCAGGTCACCGTCGTGTTCGAAGACGGCACCGATATCTACTTCGCCCGCCAGCTCATTAACGAGCGAATCCAGCAGGTGAAGTCGCAGCTGCCGGATGGGATCGAGCCGCAGATGGGGCCGGTCGCCACGGGCCTTGGCGAAATTTTCATGTTCGCGATTGAGCCAGAGCCTGGCGCGCGCAAGCCCGATGGAACCGCCTGGACGCCAACCGATCTGCGCACCCTTTCCGACTGGACGGTGCGCCCTCAGCTCCGCACCATTCCCGGTGTTGCGGAGGTCAACACGGTAGGCGGTTACGAACGGCAGTACCACGTCACGCCTGACCCAGTGCAGCTTGCAGCGCTCAAGCTTTCGCTGTCCGATGTCGTTACCGCTTTGGAAGACAACAACTCCAATCGGGGTGCAGGCTATGTCGAGCGCGGGGGCGAACAGATCCTGATCCGCGTGCCGGGACAGGCTGCGGACGAGGGCGATCTCGGCAATATCATCATAGCGACCCGCGGCGGCGTTCCCATTCGGGTGTCCGACGTCGCGCAAATCTCGATTGGCTCTGAATTGCGGTCAGGCGCGGCGACCGAAAACGGGCGAGAGATAGTGCTGGGCACGGTTCTGATGCTGACCGGCGAAAACCCCAGAGTTGTGGCGCAAGCTGCGGCAGACAGGTTAGAACAGATTACCGCTACGCTGCCGGAAGGGATTGTTGCCCATCCGCTGTATGATCGCACTGAACTGGTCGAACGGACTATCGAAACAGTCCAGAAAAACCTCGCCGAAGGCGCGCTTCTGGTCGTGGTGGTCCTGTTCCTGCTGCTGGGCAATTTCCGCGCAGCGCTGATCACCGCAGCCGTCATTCCGGTCGCTATGCTGATGACCCTTTCAGGGATGCTGGCCACACGGACCTCGGCCAACCTGATGAGCCTTGGTGCGCTTGACTTCGGTCTGATCGTTGATGGCGCGGTGATCATTGTGGAGAACTGCCTCAGGCGGCTTGGTGAACGACAGCAACAACTCGGGCGGCTGCTCGACCGCGATGAACGTTTCGGCCTTGTCGCATCGGCCAGTGCCGAAGTGATCCGCCCGAGCATCTTTGGTATCATCATCATCACCGCGGTCTATCTGCCGATCTTTGCGCTTGAAGGCATCGAGGGCAAAACCTTCCACCCGATGGCGATCACTGTGGTTCTGGCCCTTACTGCCGCGATGATCCTTTCGCTCACGCTGGTTCCGGCAGCCATCGCGCTGTTCGTGACGGGCAAGGTGGAGGAGAAAGAAAACCGCGTGATGCGGTGGATTTCGACACGATATGCGCCTGCGCTCGATGAGGTTTTGGCGCGGCCCAAACCGTTCGTTGCCGCTGCGGTGATCCTGGTTGCCCTTGCAGGGTTTGGCGCGACGCGGCTGGGTTCGGAGTTCATCCCGCAACTCGATGAGGGGGATATCGCCATGCACGCGCTGCGCATTCCCGGGACAAGCCTGTCGCAATCGATCGAAATGCAGGAAGCGCTGGAGGAGCGTATCCGCCAGTTCCCCGAGGTCGAACGGGTGTTCGCCAAAATCGGGACCCCCGATGTCGCGACTGATCCCATGCCGCCTTCGGTGGCGGACAATTTCATCATGCTGAAACCGCGCGAGGACTGGCCTGATCCTCGCAAATCGCGCGCAGAGTTGGTCGCCGAGCTCAATGAAGCGGTCCAGTTGATCCCAGGCAACAATTACGAATTCACCCAGCCGGTCCAGATGCGGATGAACGAGCTTATTGCGGGCGTTCGGGCCGATGTCGCGGTCAAGCTGTTCGGGGATGATCTCGACCAGCTTATCGCGAGCGGACAGGAACTGGAAGAAATCGTTGGCAGCATCCCAGGTGCGGCGGACGTGAAGCTGGAGCAGGTTACAGGTCTGCCGGTGCTGTCAATCGTCCCGGACCGCGCGATGCTGGCGAGCTATGGCGTGAGCATGGCTACGGTGCAGGACATTGTTGCCACCGCCACTGGCGGGCAGCAGGCCGGGCAGATATTCGATGGCGACCGGCGTTTCCCGGTCGTCGTCCGCCTGCCAGAGGATCTGCGGACCGATCTCGACCGGTTGGGGAATCTGCCGGTTCCGCTTGCGAACGGCGGCTCCGTGCCGCTGGAAGAACTGGCGGAGATCTCGCTCGCTGCCGGACCCAATCAGGTCAGCCGGGAGAATGGCAAGCGGCGCGCGGTGATCACTGCCAACGTTCGCGACCGCGATCTCGGCAGTTTTATCGACGATCTGCAAGCGAGGGTGGACGGCGAGGTCGAGCTGCCCAGTGGCTACTATGTCGAATATGGCGGGACCTTCGAGCAGCTGCAATCGGCGGCCACCCGGCTGTCAATTGTGGTGCCACTGGTGCTGCTGCTGATCTTTGGCTTACTCTACACGCTGTTCAAGTCGTGGCGGGACGCAGGGATTGTGTTCACCGGTGTGCCGCTGGCCCTGACCGGCGGAGTTGCGGCGCTGATGCTGCGGGACATTCCGTTCTCCATATCGGCGGGCGTGGGCTTCATTGCGCTGTCGGGCGTGGCAGTGCTCAACGGCGTTGTCATGCTGACTTTCATCAATGATCTGAGGCAACGGGGCGAGCACCTGCTTGAGGCCATTCGACACGGCGCGCTGACCCGCCTGCGTCCGGTGTTGATGACAGCGCTGGTCGCCTCGCTCGGCTTTGTGCCGATGGCAATCAATGTGGGCGCCGGCTCCGAGGTTCAGCGCCCGCTCGCGACGGTGGTGATCGGCGGGATCATATCTTCGACCATCCTCACGTTGCTGGTGCTACCAGCGCTTTATCTGCTCATACATCGCCGCAAGGAAAAGGAAGAAGACCAATGACCGCACAACCCATCGGCGACGCGGCTGAAGCAGGGCACGATCACGAACATGGCGGCATTTTCGGGCCGCGCTCCGAGCTGATTTTTTCCCTGCTATCAGGCGCATTCCTGATTGTCGGCTTTGCCATCGAAAAGCTGGTCGACAGCGCGGCGGAGTGGATACCGCTCGCCTGTTATCTCGCCGCCTATTTCTTCGGCGGATTTTACACGATGCGGGAAGCCATCGAAAATATCCGCAGGCGCAAGTTTGAAATCGATACGCTCATGCTGGTCGCGGCTACGGGCGCAGCCTTTATTGGCGCGTTTGCGGAAGGTGCGCTGCTGCTGTTCCTGTTCAGCCTTGGCCATGCGCTCGAAAATTATGCCATGGGCCGCGCGAAACGGGCCATCGAAGCACTGGCTGAATTGGCCCCCGATACAGCGACCGTTTTGCGCGAAGGAAAGCAGGTCGAAATTCCGGTCGAGGAAATGCAGCGCGGCGACATTGTGCTCGTCAGGCCGAACGAGCGACTGCCTGCCGATGGTTTCATCATCAAAGGCCAGTCGAGCATCGATCAGGCACCGGTCACCGGCGAAAGCATTCCGGTAGACAAACAGCCTGTCGCTGACGCTGGTTCGGCCCGCGAACCAGATGCTTCCATCCCGGCTGAATCCCGCGTCTTTGCAGGCACGATCAACGGCAGCGGGGTTCTGGAAATCGAGGTTACGCGCCGCTCGAACGAAACCACGCTGAGCAAGGTCGTGGACATGGTCAGCGCGGCCGAGACCGAGAAATCTCCGACGCAGCGCATGACCGACAAGTTCGAGCGGATATTTGTTCCTGTTGTTCTGGCGCTTGCGTTCTTGCTAATGTTCGCTTGGGTGGTGATCGACGAACCGTTCCGCGACAGCTTCTATCGCTCGATGGCGGTGCTGGTGGCCGCCAGTCCGTGTGCGCTGGCGATCGCGACGCCCAGTGCGGTTTTGACCGGCATTGGCCGTGCCGCGCGCGGCGGCGTGCTGATCAAAGGCGGCGCGGCGCTGGAGGATCTTGGCACACTTCGCGCGATTGCGTTCGACAAAACCGGCACGCTTACCAGAGGCGAACCACGCATTACCGAAATCACGCCGGTCGGCGGCACGACGGAACAGGAATTGCTGTCTGTCGCGGTAGCGGTCGAGCAGCTAAGCGATCATCCGCTTGCCAAGGCAATCGTGCGGGACGGGAAAGAGAGGCTCAAGGGCGCACAGCTTCCAAAAGCCAGCGATTTGCAAAGTTTGACGGGGAAGGGTGTAACCGCCAAAATCGGCGCAGACACAGTCCTCATTGGCAAAGCGGAAATGTTCGGCGTCGATGGTATTGCAGGCATCACGAAGGAAGCCGCAAGCGCCATCGAGACACTGCGCGAGGATGGCCGCACCACTATGGTCATCAGAAAGGGCAACCGCGATCTGGGCGTCATCGGATTGCTGGATACTCCCCGCGAAGCTGCCAAGGAAACACTAGCCAAGCTGCGGACAATGGGCATCGACCGAATGGTCATGATCTCTGGCGATCATACCAAAGTTGCTGAGGCCGTGGCGCGCGAAGTCGGGCTGGATGAGGCCTTCGGTGATCTCATGCCCGAGGATAAGGTCGATACCATCGAGCGATTGAGCCGTGAGGCAAAGGTCGCGATGGTAGGCGACGGCGTGAATGACGCGCCCGCCATGGCCAAAGCAACGGTTGGTATTGCAATGGGTGCAGCGGGTTCGGACGTCGCGCTTGAAACGGCCGATGTCGCATTGATGGGTGACGAACTGCGGCATCTGCCTTTCGCGGTCGGCCTCAGTCGCAAATCACGAGCGATAATCCGCCAGAACGTCTTCGTCAGCCTTGGTGTTGTCGCAATCTTGGTACCCGCAACGATTTTTGGTTTGGGCATCGGACCAGCTGTCATCATGCATGAAGGATCGACGCTGGTGGTGGTATTTAATGCGCTTCGACTGCTGGCATACCGCGATGCGCAGTAAGGAGGCCGCTTTTGAGAAAAGGCGGCTTCCGGCGTGCAAACAGCGACCATGTCACGAATAGCCCAACGTTTCATCAGGCCAATACTTAGAAACCAATACTGGAGTTACTCAATGCCGAATTTGGCAATATTGAAACCACCGGGCTTTTCCCGTCACCTTTTGGCTGCTCTGGCAGTGGCCGTGCTGCTCTGTGCTGCGGGAGAGGCTTGGGCGCATAGCGTTGCGGAAGGCGACAAGGGCTATATTCAAGAGAGCAGCGGCGTGCTCTTCTGGCCTTTCGTCTATCTGGGCGCAAAGCATATGGTGACCGGCTACGACCATCTGCTGTTCCTGTTTGGAGTCATCTTCTTCCTCTACCGGATGAAGGACATCGGCATCTATGTGACGCTGTTTGCCATCGGCCATTCGACCACGCTGCTGTTCGGTGTTCTGACAGGGATCAGCGCCAACGCGTACATCATCGATGCCATCATAGGCCTTTCGGTCGTCTATAAGGCGCTCGATAATCTCGGCGCTTTTCAGCGATGGCTTGGCTTTCAGCCGAACACCAAGGCTGCAACTCTGATCTTTGGGTTCTTTCATGGCTTAGGCCTCGCAACCAAAATCCTAGAGTTCGAAATTGCCGAGGACGGTCTGATTGCCAATCTCGTAGCGTTCAACATCGGGGTGGAGCTGGGACAGCTGCTGGCGCTCGCCGGCATTCTCATCCTGATGGGCTTTTGGCGCAAAACGGGAAGTTTTATGCGCCACGCCTTTGCCGCCAACACCGTTTTAATGACCGCGGGCTTCATGCTCGTCGGCTTTCAGCTCGCCGGTTACGCCGCCAGCTAAGACAGAGGAAAATCCGCCATGTTTAATTCACAGCGCCCCGACCCCGCCGACCTCCCCACCACCGGGCAATTGCTGCGCGCAACCGCGATCGCAGCCGTTTCCGCAAGTGCGATCCTGGTGACGATCATTCTGCCGAGCGAATACGGGGTGGATCCGACCGGTATCGGCCGCACCTTGGGATTGACCCAGATGGGCGAAATCAAGATGCAGCTCGCCGAAGAGGCAGCAGCCGACGCGGCAATGGATTCCGCTGCAGGCCCGCAAATGGCCGCTGCGCCAGCACCTGCCTCGACCGGTCAGGCTGCCCCAGCAATTGAAGGCGATACGCGCAGCGATGTGACGACCGTCACGCTGGCCCCTGGCGAGGGGGCTGAGATCAAAGTTGCCATGTCCGATGGCGCGCAAGTCGACTTCGATTGGTCGGTTGATGGCGGTCATGTCAATTATGACACCCATGCCGATGCCCCGGGCATTTCGTATCACGGCTATGGTAAGGGCAGGGAATCCACCGGTAAAAACGGCACGCTCGTAGCCGCCTTCGATGGCAGTCACGGCTGGTTCTGGCGCAACCGGTCGGGCGGGACCGTCACCGTCACGCTGAGAACAGATGGCGCCTACACCGAGATCAAGCGCGTCGTCTGATCCGCGTACCAAGTGACTGGAAGACGTACCTATGCTCTCTGTCCTCGCCAATCGAACCTATCGGCACCTGTTCTTCGCACAGGTCATCGCATTGATCGGCACGGGTTTGGCCACGGTTGCGCTGGGGCTGCTTGCGTACGATATCGCCGGCGCAGACGCCGGGGCGGTTTTGGGCACAGCGTTGGCCATCAAGATGGTCGCCTACATTGCCATCGCCCCCATTGCGGGCGCTTATGCCGATAAGCTGCCGCGCAAGCGCTTGTTGGTCGCAATGGACCTTGTCCGGGCCGCCGTAGCGCTGGTGCTGCCATTCGTGGATGCGGTATGGCAAATCTACCTGCTGATATTCCTGCTGCAATCGGCGTCTGCGGTATTTACGCCGACATTCCAAGCGACCATTCCCGATATCCTGCCGGAGGAGGATGACTACACACAGGCACTATCATTGTCGCGATTGGCCTACGACCTCGAAAGCCTTTTGAGCCCGATCCTTGCTGCCGCATTGCTGCTGGTCATCAATTTCCACTGGCTTTTTGGAGGAACTTCGGCCGGGTTCATTGCCTCGACCCTACTCGTGGTGACTACCGTTCTGCCGCACCAGAAAGAGGCCGCGAAAAAAGCAGAGGGCGTGTGGCGCAAGACCACGCGCGGCATGAGAATCTATCTCAAGACTCCGCGACTTGTCGGGTTGCTAGCAGTGACGCTGGCTGCGGCTGCCGGCAGCGCGATGGTCATTGTCAATACGGTAGTCATTGTCAAGGAGATGGGCCGAACAGAAGGAGATGTCGCGCTGGCATTGTCCGCCTATGGAGGGGGCTCAATGCTGGCAGCGTTGGTCTTGCCGCAAATCCTGAAGCGGGCCGATGATCGCAATGTCATGATCGCAGGGGCCAGCTTGCTAGCGATAACGCTCAGTGGTCTGGGAGTGGTGATACGCCCATCCGGAGATGTGATGATCTGGCCGCTGCTGCTTGTGGGGTGGCTGACGATGGGGATCGGGTATTCGCTATGCGTTACGCCAGGCGGGCGGCTGCTAAAACGCTCTTCAGGCGAAGGCGACCGTCCCGCGCTCTTTGCTGCGCAATTTGCATTAAGCCACGTCTGCTGGCTCGTTGCATATCCGGTTGCAGGCCAAATTGGGGCGCGTGTAGGAACGATGCCAGCTTTTCTATTGCTCGCGGCGCTTGGGACAATTGGAGTAGGCCTAGCCGTTTGGCTCTGGCCTCGAAAGGACCCCTCCATGCTTGCGCACACGCATCCCGACCTACCGCCCGATCACCCGCATCTGAAAGAGCATGGTGCCAGCGAGCATACACATCCTTTTGTGATCGACGAATTGCATACAGTCTGGCCAGGCAAAGTTTAGGATCGGCCTGAAGCGTTTCACAGGACGCCATGTATTCGCCAAACTGACAGTTCATTCTCGAGAAGAACGAATGTAGTTCAATGTGCTCGACTAAGCTGTAGAACCCCTCATCCTTGGTCTGCTTTGTTAGGCAAATGGACCAAAAGCAGACGGCCCGCATACGGCCCACTTCCGGACCTTCGCACGAATTCTATCTAACGCCAGCTTTTAGGCTTGCTTCACCGATTGGTGAATGACCACTTTTGGGTTGGAAAGATGACGCTCATATTTGGCGGACCGAAGCATACCAATTATCGAATCTGGCTGCTAAACTCATGTAGTCTTTTATTGAATTATCGGTTTCTACGATTTCACACAAACCCGCCGTTGGGGCATACAGCCTATTCAGCTTACCAAAGTCAGCTGTCTCTTCTTTTGCATCCAGAATGTGTCCATTCAACTGCGCTAGTAGATCGCCCTGAGACGACCATTGACTGTAAACGTCGCCGAAATCCATTCGCGTATCTAGGGCCCACTCTATTGTGTCTTTTAGTAGCTGGATGAGTTCGAGGTGCGCGTCCATATTGCCTCTTAATCAAAGACGGAATTTCTCCCAACTTTTGTTCAAGGCCACTCTTACGTCAAAGTCATACGTTTGAAAGACTAACGCTAACGTCCGCAATTGGGTCGTTAGGCGACAGTCCGCTTTTGTTTGAAACGTTCGGATAGCTGCCAGTCCGGTTTCGGGCGTTGAAGCGGCATCGATCTATGGCTGCAATTGGGGTGTGAAGCGGACGCTGGATTTGAACATATCAGGCGGTCAAATGCTCAATCAAGATTTTCGCACCTAAAGCGATGAGAGCAATCCCGCCGACGATTTCAGCGACCTTACCTGTCTTGCGCGATGCGCGAGTACCCAACCAATACGCTGGAATACACAAAATGGCAGTCACCAAACCGATGACGAGGCAGGCGATCCCAGTGGGTTGGCTTAGCAGCGGCAAAGTTATGCCGGCTGCTGCGGCATCTATGCTTGTTGCAACCGCTGCGATCATTAATCCTGCATAATGCGAACGAGACGCTCCAGCCATCTCCTCCTGCCCGTTCCGTGCTGCATCTACGAGCATCCTGATCCCTAACAAGCTCAGCAGCGCAAAGGCGATCCAATGGTCGATAACGGCAATCGCATCAGAAAATGCAACACCGACACTCAAACCAATGATCGGCATCAGTCCCTGCGCAGTGCCAAAAATGACACCTATTTCAATCGCTCGAAAAATGCTGTGTTCGCCATTTGCGCCGCGAACTAGGGCAACCGCAACGGCATCCATAGCCAGGCCGAGGGAGAGAATGATCAACGAGAACATTGCTCGCCACAATAGTGCGGCTGCCAAATCTAAGGAAGGCTGCAATTAGGTCGTAAGCAGACACTCCGCTTTCAGCAATGCACTGCCACTTGCAGACAGACTGCTATCGACCCAATATCGGATGTTCGAGGACGGCTTGCAAGTTATTCAAACAATCACTGACTTCGTCAGCATCCATATAGCCATACAAATCATAAACAGGTTCTCCGTAAGCGAAACGAAACCCAGCGGCACATTGCTGTCCCCGCCGACGCAGGCGCATTTGAGTTCACGCTTGTCGATATAGACCGCCTTGATCACGCTCACCGCGCCGATCGTCCCAATGAAGAGCGCAACCGGGATCGATACGACATTCAAGATCTGCGCTGTCATCAGCACGCCAGCGAGCCCTTCCGCAAAAGGGTAGATGTAGCCGTAAGGCACCCAGCGTTTGGCGAGCAGATCGTAGTTGAGGAACATGGTCGAGAAGCTCTCGACATCGCGCAGTTTGAGATAGGCAAGGCCGCACATTGAGAAGCTGACGAACCACTCAGCAGCGAGAATTGAGAGCGGTTGCCCGGTAGCAATCCACGCCGCGCCAAGCGCCATTAGCGCCATCATTCCAAACAACGCAGCGACCGGTTGGTAGCTGACGTCGTCACTCTTGGCAGGTTTTCCCAAATGTGCTGCGACAGCAGTGTAACCGCCAATGCGATCGTCACCGATCCATGTTTGCGGTGTGGTTTCGACGCCGTGCTTTGCTTTGAAAGCGTCGGTTTCTTCGCGGGTCGTGAGGTGATGATCTTCGACCGAGAAACCATTGCGTTCCAAAAGCCATTTTGCCTTTATTCCGTAAGGGCAAGTGTGGTGGTCCATGACCATGCGGTAAAGTGTGGCTGTCTTGGCCATAATCAATCCTTCGGTTCCAGTGCGCCTTCAAATTCCGGGATCGGGCGAGCCTCTGCCTCTGCTTCAGTTTCTGCCTTGCCGTTGGTTTCGATGTCTTCGATCAGCCACTGCATTTCTTTGATTTCGCGGCGCTGAGCCTTGATGATATCGTCAGCGAGCGCTCGGACACGCACATCCTCGATGTCGGCGCGTTCGCTAGTGAGAATTGCAATTGAGTGGTGCGGTATCATCGCCTTTTGCCACGCCTGATCCGAAACAGTGTCTTGTGACCGCACTAGATAAAGCGAGCCTGCGAAAAGCACGGCAGCCCCAAGGAGAATAACTGTATTTGCCCGCTTGTTCTCATACATGTGCAACATAAACAGCAGCATCACGATAGCCATGGCTCCGCCCATGTAGAGCGCCATGTATGTCCGTGTTTCGCTGAAAAATACGTGATCCAGTGAATAGGTGTTCAGATACATCAGGGCAAACATGACGAGCGTCGATGTCGCTATCATGGCGATGAAACGGGTATATTTTGACATTACATTGCTCCTTCTTCGTCGGTTTGAAAATACCCCAATAGGGTATCTACGCAGTTGAATAGAGCATTGTTCCGAGATTCTGAACTGCCCTACAAGCGAACCTCACCTAACTCGTCGTTCTGGCAGACATTGAGCATCAGTTTCTCACCCGACTTATTGAACAATCGTAGGTAATTCTGCCAATCAATGACTGCCGAATAAGTGATTGGAGCCATGCGCGAGCTCTGCCCCAAAATATCCTTGAATCACCACTAGGATAGCCACTCCAAAAATCAGAAATCGGAAAATTCCGAGACGCTCTTTTTCGAGCGTACAAACGATCGCAGCCAAACCGCCAATTATAGCAATGCCGGAGCCAAGCCAGCGATGTACCTGCATCGCCTCATTGCCTCCGAATGATAATCCCGTATGAATCCAGCCAAACAGCGCCGCAATACATGCTCCGACCGCGCCGCCCAGCACCAAGGCTCGCACAGTTGATCGCAGAGGCGCCGCAGGGCGTATAATCAATATAAACTCCAGAATTGCCGCAGTGAGAAACAGGGCGATTGGGAAGTGAACTGTTGCTGGATGCAGGTTCTTCAAAACGGTCCGTGTATCCGAAACGAAACTTTCTTCGCCGCCCTGTGAAGAGGTCAACTGCGGCGTGCTGGAGCTCGTTGGTTTCTTTATTGCTGAAGCTTCAAGCTCCGACGTTACGACCGGGGCGTCATGGGGCTTGTCGCCGTGAGCATTCGCGGCCGGCAGGCTGACAATCGCTAATGCTGCCATCAAAATCACGAACAGCCATCTCATCGCTTGGCCTTTTCAAACAATTCTATGAGCTCATTGAACTTTTCGCGTTGCTCGCCTTCATCACCGGTCGAAATCGCTTCGGCTACGCAGCAAGCAGCGTGATCCTTGAGAACCTGCGTTTCCACCTTGGCCAAGGCCGCTTTGACAGCTTGAATTTGATGAAGGATGTCGATGCAGTAGCGATCATCATCTATCATTTGGGCCACCCCGCGCACTTGACCAGCAATCCGGTTGAGACGGTTCAGCTTTGCGCTGTTCTTTTCACTCATTGATTGATCTCGCTGAAATACTCCGTGGGGGTATACAGGTGATGCGCGTTGAATTCCAGCCCGATGTGAACTGACGTGAGCGAAATTGCCAAAACCACCAATCCACAACCGTCTTGCCGCGCTGGCATCCTAGGTCTAGGCTACGCCTGTGCAATTATTACGTTTCATCTTTTTTATGTCATTGTGTGCAGGCCTGATCTTTCAGGTTTCAGCGCAAGCGTCGGTCTTGCCCCAGGCAGAACCAATGCAAATGGCAGATTGTGCAAAGATGATGCACCACTCCGAAGATCAATCCGAGGATCAGTCTTTGGGGCATAAACACACCGACGACAGCGATGGCGCATGCGAAGACATGTCGCTTGCTTGTATGCAGGCAATGAATGCGGTTGCTCCGGTTTGGTTGGGAAGCGATCCGACACCCTCCCTCGCAAAACACTTTACCGCGCCTGCCATCTATACGACGGACTACCAAGAGCAGCTGGCGAGCCAGATTTCTGCCCCGGATTATCCGCCCCCACGAACCTAACTCGAATATGAGCAACTAGGACGCGAAGCGTCCGTCTCCACGTGGTCCCAACCCGATTTACGCCCTGTTTTTGAGCAGTTCGGCGGTGGCTTTTGGCCCGAAGTTCGAGTGAGAATTACACATGAAATGGTTTATAGGCGGGGCCCTATTCGCGGCTCTTTTGCCAGCGCATGTCGTCGTGGCGCAGCCAGTTGGCTACGCAGAAGCCCTACGTGCGGCTCGCGCTGATCAGCCGCTATTGAGGGCGGGCGAAATGCGTGTCAACGGAGCGCGCGAAGCTTCGGAGGCAGCAAATGAACTGCCCGATCCGATTCTGCGAGGCGGCGTTGCCAACCTCCCTGTTACGGGGCCGGCCGCGTTTGAACTGGATCGGCAATTGCCGACACAAGTTAGTATCGGGATTGAGCAACAGATACCGAATTTGGCGAGGCGCAGAGCGCGGCAAGGCGTGGCACTTTCCGGCGTTCGCGTTGCACAAACCCGATTGGGGCTAGCGGAGCGTAATGTCGATGTTGCGACAGGCACGGCATGGATGCGGCTGTATTTTGCTCAGGAACGGCTTGCGGTTGCTCAGACCGCGCTGATCGACATTCGCGCGCTTGTTCCGGTTGCGAACAGCGCCGTTGCCTCAGGCTCAGCCCGCCCCGCTGAAAGTCTCGCGATCCGCCGCGAATTGTTAGGGATTGAAGATGCGATCACGCGCATTGAAGCAGAACGTGACACGGATAGGGCAATGCTTTCGAGCTACACCAATATTGCAGATCCTATCGCACAGGGCAGCCCGCCCATGGCTCAGATCGATGCGGCGGTATTGCGCAATTTTCTCGAACAAAACCCTGAAATCCTGTTTGCCGATGCGGCAAGCGATCTGGCCGAGGCAGATGCTGATCTTGCCCGATCACGTCTCAGGCCAGATTTCGGTGTAAGTGTGAGTTACGGCCGCCGCGACACGAGGTTTGGCGACGCCGTTTCGGTCATGGGTTCGGTCACCTTGCCAATCTTCGCAGGTCGCCGTCAAAACCCGCGTATTCGGGCTGCGGAAGCCCAAGCGGGAGCCGCTTTTGCGGAGCGTGACGAACGCTTGCGGGCTTTGAAGGTTCAGCTTGAAACAGACCTTGCTGGATGGCGCAGCGCCTTTCGCCAATGGGAGCGGGCGCGCGATGAATTGCTTCCGCTCGCGCGGGACCGTGCAGAACTGGAAACCGCCAGCTTTGCAGCAGGACGCGCGGATTTGATCGATGTAATCGCAGCCAAGACCGCTCTTGTGCTGCTCGAACTTGAAATTCTGGAACGCGAGGCCGCCGCTGCTGAGCAGGCTGTCGCACTTCGTCTAACCTATTCAGAGGTGCAGCCATGACCGAAACAGCCGAACGTTTCACGCCAGCACAGCGCACTTATGGCGTAATGGCAGCAGTGGCTCTTGTCAGCATCGCGGCAGGATACGGCCTATCGATATTTATGGGTAACAGTAGCGATGGCGGGGACATGTCTGCCTCGGCTGACGGTGGCTGCGAGGAGGTCCTTTATTGGTACGACCCCATGGTCCCGGCGCAGCGTTTTGACCAGCCGGGTAAATCCCCATTTATGGATATGGAGCTCGTGGCAAAATGCGCCGGAGAGGCCGCTACCGCCGGGGTGCAAATCGATCCGGGGTTGGTCCAGAATTTCGGCATCCGCACCGAGGCGGCCAAATTTGGCGTCTTAGAATCTGAGATCACTGTTACCGGCGTGCTCGCTTATAATGGCCGCGACGTCGCGATCGTCCAACCGCGTGCGGGCGGCTATGTTCAGCGCACCTATCGCCGGGCACAGGATGATGTTGTAAGCCGAGGCGCGCCGTTGGTCGATATTCTCGTGCCGGAATGGGGCGGAGCGCAGCGCGAGTACCTGGCAGTGCTGGGCACCGGAGACGAAGCGCTTGCGGGCGCCATGCGTCAACGAATGCTGCTGCTGGGGATGCCTGCTGGCATGATTGATACCGTCAGGCGCACAGGCCGCGCTCAGACCACGATCACTGTTGCTGCTCCCATTGGCGGGGCGATCACGATGCTCAGCGTGCGTTCCGGTATGACGGTGGTGGAAGGCCAAACTTTGGCGGAAATCACAGGCTTCTCTCCGATATGGTTAGAAGCATCGGTTCCTGAAATGCAGGCCGCAGATATCCGCGTAGGTCAGCCGGTCCATGCGGCGCTGGCTGCATTTCCAGAAGAACGCTTTGCAGGACGTATCACAGCTATACTGCCCAGCGCAGATGCGCAAAGCCGCACGATCACTGTGCGCGCTGAACTTGGTAATTCGAGCGGCAGACTGAAACCGGGTATGTTCGCTCAAGTTTCGCTTTCGCCCGATACTCGCCGCGCTTTGCTTGTTCCGTCAGAGGCGATAATTCGGACCGGGCGCAGGGCAATCGTCATGCTCAAACAGGGCGAAGGCGGCTTTCTTCCAGCCGAAGTCGAAATTGGACGAGAAGCTGGCGGGCGGACTGAAGTTCTCGCAGGCCTTACAGAAGGCGAAGAGGTCGTCATTTCCGGGCAATTCCTGCTCGATTCCGAAGCGAGCCTATCTGGCCTGAACATAAGGCCTGTGAGCGGAGCCGTGTCAGGCGAGCCCGATGGTTCTGGGACGGAGGGACGGACCTATCAAACAACTGGACGCGTCACAAAAATTTCCGGGACGTCGATCACCTTAAATCATCCCGCAGTGCCAGAGCTCAACTGGCCGGCGATGGTCATGCCGTTTGCGCTTGCCAAACCGTCTTTGGCGGAAGGGCTGGAACCCGGTGATAATGTGGAGTTTACCTTCACTCAGCTCGGGACCGGGCCGAGAATTGAGTCGATCAGGAAAACCGGCCAATGATCGCCCGGATCATCGACCTGTCGATAGCCAATCGTTTCTTGGTTATCCTAGCGGCCATTGCAGTGACGCTGGCGGGTTTTTGGGCAGTGCGCACAACACCGGTCGATGCAATCCCTGATCTATCGGACGTTCAGGTGGTGGTTCGCGCGAATTATGCGGGGCAAGCCCCGCAGATTGTCGAAGATCAGGTGACCTACCCGCTCGCCACCACGATGCTGTCGGTCCCGGGAGCGGAAACGGTGCGCGGCTATTCGATGTTCGGCGACAGTTACGTTTATATCATATTCGAGGATGGAACCGATCTTTACTGGGCCCGGTCACGGGTCCTCGAATACCTCAATCAGGTGCAAAACGAACTGCCCGAAGGTGTTACGAGTTCGCTAGGTCCAGATGCAACCGGCGTGGGTTGGATTTACGAATACGCTTTGGTTGACCGCAGCGGCGGCAGTGATCTGGCCGGCCTCAGAAGTTTGCAAGACTGGTTTCTGCGTTACGAACTGCAGACCATTCCGGGCATCGCCGAAGTGGCTAGCGTTGGCGGCATGGTGAAACAGTATCAGGTCATACTCGACCCTTACCGAATGGCCTCGTTCGGGGTGACCCATGCCGAAATCGTTGGCGCAATACAGGGCGCCAATCAGGAAACCGGCGGCTCAATCCTTGAATTGGGTGAAGCGGAATACATGGTCCGCGCATCTGGCTATCTCAGCACGCTGGACGATTTTCGTCAGATCCCGCTCAAGACAGTTGGCAGTGGCACTCCTGTCACCCTTTCCGATGTGGCGAACATTCAGATTGGCCCGGAAATGCGGCGCGGGATCGCAGAGCTGAACGGCGAAGGCGAAGTCACAGGCGGTATTATTGTACTGCGTCAGGGTGAAGATGCTCGCGCCACGATAGCAGCCGTCGAACAGAAGCTCGAAACGCTCAAAGCCAGCCTGCCCGAAGGTGTGGAGATTATCACGACTTATGATCGGTCGCAGCTCATTGATGCGTCGATTGACAATCTGACGGGAAAATTGATCGCAGAATTCATCATCGTTGCGCTCGTTTGCGCGCTGTTCCTCTGGCATGTCCGTTCGGCGTTTGTGGCGATTGTTACACTGCCTTTGGGCGTGCTTGCGGCCTTTATCGTGATGCGGTTTCAAGGGGTCGATGCGAACATAATGTCGCTTGGCGGGATCGCGATTGCGATCGGGGCGATGGTCGATGCGGCCATTGTGATGGTCGAAAACGCGCATAAGCACATTGAACGATGGGAGGATGAAAATCCCGATGCGCACCTGCCGAACGAGGAACGCTGGCATCTGATTGCGGATGCCGCAAAAGAGGTCGGACCGGCGCTGTTTTATAGCTTGCTGATTATCACCCTCTCGTTCCTACCGGTGTTTACGTTGCAGGCTCAGGAAGGGCGTCTGTTTGCGCCGCTGGCCTTCACCAAAACATATGCGATGGCGGCAGCGGCGATTTTGTCTGTGACGCTGGTGCCGGTGCTAATGGGCTGGCTCATCAGGGGCAAAATCCCGCGTGAGGATTCTAATGTTCTGAACCGCTGGCTGACCAAGGCGTATCGGCCCGGTTTAGATTGGGTGATGCATCGCCCCAAGATCACCCTGCTGCTTGCCGGACTGATTTTTCTAACCGCCGCAATCCCGCTCACGCGGCTCGGCGGAGAGTTCCTGCCCCCGCTTGATGAAGGCGATCTGCTGTATATGCCCAGCGCATTGCCTGGCTTGTCACCAGGCGAAGCGTCGGCGCTGTTGCAGCGGACGGATAGGCTGATCAAATCGGTGCCAGAAGTCGATACAGTGTTCGGTAAAGCAGGGCGCGCAGACACGGCGACCGATCCGGCCCCGCTGACCATGTTTGAAACAACAATCCGGTTCAAACCGCGCGAGGAATGGCGTGCAGGTATGACGCCTGAAAAGTTGGTCGAAGAACTCGACCGAGTGGTGCAGGTGCCGGGTCTTGCTAATGTCTGGGTTCCTCCCATTCGCAATCGGATAGACATGCTGGCGACTGGCATCAAAAGCCCTATCGGCGTGAAAGTATCGGGCGAGAATCTCGCTGAAATCGAGCGTGTTGCGCTGCAAATCGAAGGTGTCGCCAAACAAGTGCCCGGTGTAAGTTCGGCGCTCGCAGAACGGCTTTCGGGAGGCCGCTATATTGATATCGACATCAACCGAGCCGCTGCGGCGCGTTATGGGTTAAACATCGCCGACGTGCAGCAAATTGTTTCAGGCGCAGTTGGCGGTGCAAACATCGGCCGCACAATCGAAGGGCCAGCTCGCTATCCCATCAATGTGCGTTATCCGCGCGAAATTCGTGACAGCCTAAGCGAGCTGAATGCACTCCCTTTGCTGACGCCATCTGGTGAGCAAATTACGCTCGGCACCGTTGCTGAGGTAAGTGTCAGTGACGGACCGCCCATACTCAAAAATGAACAAGGGCGTTTGGTCAGCGCCGTCTATGTCGATGTGCGCGGCCGCGACCTTGCCTCTGTCGTCGGCGATCTTCAGCGCGCGCTCGCCGATGGTGTTGATCTGCCGCCGGGCGTTAGCCTGTCCTATGCGGGGCAGTTCGAATATCTAACGCGCGCCTATGAACGGTTGCAGATTGTCGTCCCGGCCACGCTGGGGATCATATTCCTGCTGCTCTATTTGATTTTCCGGCGGTTTGATGAGGCGTTGTTGGTGATGGGAACCTTGCCGTTCGCACTGACCGGAGGGTTCTGGCTGCTTTACCTGATGGGTTACAACCAATCAGTCGCTACCGCCGTCGGCTTTATCGCCTTAGCTGGCGTGTCTGCGGAGTTTGGCGTTATCATGCTGATCTATCTCAAGTCCGCTTTAGAAAAGCGGTCCGGCGACCTCACAACAGAAACGACTACCGAAGCAATCCGAGAAGGCGCTTTGCTGCGCGTGCGGCCCAAAGCAATGACTGTTGCGGTCATTTTGGCTGGGCTGTTCCCAATCCTAATCGGAACTGGCGCAGGCTCAGAGGTGATGAGCCGGATCGCGGCTCCGATGATTGGCGGCATGATCACCGCGCCGCTTCTATCCATGTTTGTACTACCCGCCGCCTATCTGCTTATGCGGCGTCCAAGGCCGGTTCGGCCAAAACCATCCCAAGGAGATGAAAAATGCGTACCCCAACCCTCGTGACTTTGTTGTCAGCCCCATTGTTGTTAGCTGCATGCGGCAGCGGCGATGAAAGCGAACAAATGGAAGATATGTCAGCTGAAGGTCATGACATGTCGATGATGGAAACTGAAACGGCGACAAAAATGGCCACGGGTCTGGGCGTTGTGACCGCAATTGATAGCGAATCTGGCACCATCACAATTGACCATGAGCCGGTGCCAGCATTGGAATGGCCCGAGATGGTCATGGCATTCGAAGCCAATGAACAGATCCGCAGAGAAGTTGCAGTAGGAGACGAGATCTCGTTCGAATTCAACAGCGGCAGCGAGGGCAACGTCATTACATCGGTCGCAACAAAATGACTTGAGCAATTTTGTATTTGAGTTCGTTGCCTAGGATCTTTTCTGGCTGCAGTGCTGAATGTCCGCTTCCTACACCGAGACTGGACGCCAGCCCAAGAGGCTGGCGTCCGGCTGCAGTCAAATTTCAATTTTATGAGCTGGTGTCAGAGTGACCTCTATGTCGACACCGGGATAGAAAACGGTGTTTTCGATCTTCGAGTGACCGAGCAAAACCTGGACAGCCCTAATGTTGCCAGTAGCTTTGTAGATAATTGAGGCTTTGGTTCGGCGAAGCGAAAAGGTCCCGTATTCTTCCGGGCGCAACCCAATCTCCCGTTTTAAATTCAACAAGGTCACATCCTCGAAGCTTGCTGTCGATCGCTAAGTCGAACAGCGCTTCGGTCTCGCGTGCGCTTCTCTCGATCAAGAAAGAAACAGGTCACCCAAATCTGCTTCTGATTAAACGGGCGTTCGGGGCCAATCTTTGCCCTCGACGTCCCAGGGAACTCGATTTTAAGTTGCGGGATCAAATTGCGAATATGTCATTTGGTTTTCTTCTTGGCCGGAATGGCCTCAGAGAATGCCCGCTTTCAGGAGCTAAGAATTCGGATCGCTACGTCCTAAACTGGGGCGCAAAGCGGACACAAGAGAAAGAGCAATCCTAAGTTGCAACCGCGGTTAAGGATCCTGCTTTAGCATACACAATCTACCATTCCGGCATGCAAGACCGTTTAACTAGAAGCCCTAAGAAGTTTCCGGATCGCCGATTGCCAACCAGGCAGATGCGGTAAACGATGGACCTTGGGGTCACGGCGTTTGATAAGCTCTGTCCGGCTGAGCTGGGTTAGTTCCTTCCAATTCTCCTCGAACACATAAAGGGCATTGCCGTATTCTAGGTTTTCCAAAACCAGCAGTTTTTCGCCGAATTTAGCGCCAAAGTACCGAGCAAACTTTCCGTGTCCAACGATGAAACCATCATGATCGAGCCTTTCCAACACCTTGAGCCTTGCCGAAGCTATTTCAAGTTGCTCAGCGGTCGCGGTCCGATTTCTTGCGAGCTGGGCTAGGACGCGCTCGGCGGTTCCAGGCGGAATTAGTTCCCATTCCACACTCTGAAGATTGGCGAATTCACTGTCGCTGATATCGGCACAGTAAATTTGAGCATGGCCAACAACTTCACGTAAAAGCCGCAGGTTGAACTGGAGGTTCTCTGCAAAGGCAGAGTCGGCTCGATCTAGGGGTTGGTCGATCCGGAACCTCACAATTGCGCCATCTTTTAGCGGCTCAACTATCTTGGCGGAAAGCGTGAGCATGCGCGCTGGATGATGTTCGACTGGCCAAGCTTCAATGGACCGGCTGACGAGATGATAGCCGCCCCCATTCCAACTTGGTGCCCAAGACGAGATTTCACGCATTTCTTTTGGAAGGTCTTTGCGTTTCTCCTGCCAGCCATCCAGATTACGCTTCGCCCAAAGCCCGCAAACTCGCGGCGGCGGAGCCGGCGCATTTACAGCGAAGTCTCCAGAGTCCACAAACAAACCTGTTTGTTCGAACTTGGCAGCTTCATCTGTTGTTATAATTGCAACGCTCGCAACGATAATTCGAGGCCCATCGACGCGCTCTAATTCGCGCTGAATTGCCTTTGAAAGGCGTGTTTCTTTACGTGTCATTTGTGCGCTTTCGGGTCAGGGGTATCGAGCATGCTGGTGTGAAACCTGTCATCCAAGGGTTTGCGATATCTGTCGGGCAATGGGTCATTGATTTGATCATATCTGCTGGTCGTTTTTTCCCAGTCCTCCGCGAGCCGCGCAGCTAATGGAATTTCTGGTTTGGCTCCCTGCAGGCGTTTGTAACCGCCAGCCAGCAACGACACTTCGGTTTGAAGTTCTGCTCTGAGTTCGAGCATCCGGTCCCAGCGAACTTTATCTTCAGGGGTGATAGGTCCCGCGTAAGCGACCGTGCCTTGGTCCAGGTTGATAATGACATCAGCAGGATGGGGAAGAGGAGAGGGCTCAGGGCGACCATTTAGCCGAGCATCTTCGATTACCTGTTCCCATCCAAATTTGTATTCGCAAGCTGTGTCTAGCAGGCTCATGCGTGTTGCTCGTTCGTCTTCCTCGATTTCGCGGACCAGCTCGGCCATCGTGGCTTGAGCGAGACGATTGCCCTTCATCGCCGAAACCCCAAGCGAGCGAAAAACCGCTTTAATTACGGGCAACTCAACAAGCTCTTCGCCTTCACGCACTTTAATTGTACGGTACGCTTCCTCGAGCAGCATCTGGTTGGCTGGTTGTGCTGAGGCATCAAGACCAACGCCGCGAGGTATCTTATTGCGGGCACCCTTAGGGCGGCCACTGGGGTTGCCCGAGCTCCCTTTTTTGAATCTACTCTTAGCCGGGGGCTTGCCATAACCGACAGAATACTGGCTCTGCTGGTCGCTCATTATGCAGCTTCCTCATCAGTTGCTGCGGCCGAACGACGTTCAGCTATGTCGTCGAAGTATTCTTTAGATCGAGATACTAGCGCCTGTTTTCCGGTGTAGGTCTGCCACCGCCGTACAATCGTGTCGCAATAGAGTGGATCATATTCGATCAGACGAGCCGACCGGCCCGTTTTCTCTGCTGCGATGAGCGTGCTGCCTGAACCTCCAAACCCATCAAGTACAATCTCGCCTCGACGAGAGCAGTCCCGTATTGCGTCGGCGATGAGGGCAACAGGTTTGACCGTTGGATGCATTGCCAACTCATCGGACCGATTGGCACCGATCGAACTAATTCCAGCGTAGTCCCAGACATTGGTCCGGTAGCGGCCAGTCTCGCCAAGGCCGAAGCTGTTCGTGTGCGGGGCAGTGCCTTGCTTGAACACGAAAACCAGCTCGTGCTTCGAACGATAAAATGCGCCCATGCCGCCGTTTGTTTTGTTCCAGACGACCAGGTTTTTGAGCTCTGTGAAGCTGGCCTCGCCAGCCTCAAGAAGTTCGGACATATGCCGCCAGTCCATACAGACATATGCGATGGCTCCATCGCGCATGACCCGCGCGATGTTGCCGAGGGTGCCATTCAGAAAGGCCACGAACTGCGCGCGGTTCATCTCCCCGCTGGCGAACGCAAACTCGCGGTGCTTTACAGAACCTAGGCCGCAGACGTTCCCATCAATCGCGACATTGTAGGGCGGATCGGTAAAAACGAGATCAGCCTGTTCACCATCCATGAGGTAGTCCATTGTTTGTGCGTCGCGCGTATCGCCGCATATCAGACGGTGGCGGCCAAGCTCCCACACATCGCCCATTTGGGTCACGGGCCTGCTGTCTAATTCAGGGACAGTATCCTCAGCCGATTGAGGTCCGTCGGGGCTAGCCTCCCGTGCTTCATCGAGGGTGAAGTCGATCTCGGCCAAGCTGAATCCGGTGATCTCGACATCGAAATCTAGGTCGATCAATCCCTGAAACTCAATCGCTAGGATCTCTCGGTCCCAGCCAGCATTGAGGGCAAGTTTGTTGTCAGCCAGGACGTAGGCGCGTCTTTCAGCGTCGCTCAAATGCGACAACGCAAGGGTCGGAACGGTTTTCATGCGTAGCAGTTTTGCCGCCTCGACCCGCCCGTGGCCGGCTATTATTTCGCCAGCGTCAGAAACAAGGACGGGGTTGGTAAATCCGAACCGCTCAATGGACGCTGCGATCTGCTTGATTTGCTTTTTTGAGTGGGTCCGAGCGTTTCGCGAATATGGCTTGAGAGCGAAGATTTCCTGCTCGAGCAGTTGCTGTGAAGACATTGCGCACCCCGAATTATTGACCGAAGGCGTATAACTAGAGTGAACGCTTGCAAATGTCAAGCAGGCCTATATGCTTGCGTTATTCCAAAGTGAACGGACCCATCATGAGTTTTGCAAAACGCCTCGCCGAGCTGCGCATGGCAAAAGGCCTGTCACTTCAAAACGTTGCTGACAAAGTTGGGATCTCGAAAGCGCACGTCTGGAATCTGGAGAAGGGCCAAGCCGACAATCCGTCGATGGAACTCGTCCTGAAGTTCGCTGAATTGTTCCGCGTGCGTGTTGCGGATCTCGTTGGCGAAAATCCTGATGCTGATGACCAAGAACCGGAGATGGTCGCTATGTTCCGCGATCTAAAGAAGCTTGATACGCGAGATCGTGATGTGATCCGAGGGCTGATGGAGCAGCTCAATCAGAAGAATAAGAAAGATTAGGGTTGAGGGTCAGCCGACTTGATCTTGATGGCGTAGGATCGCCCAATGCCTTAGCTGCTAGAATTCACGAGCTAGTTCAGGAGATGCCCGACGTGGTTCCGCTCGAAGCTCTATGTGCTCAGTTCGACATCGAAGCGATCCAAGAAATTGATACCGTAAATTTTGAAGCGGCGCTCATTATGGATGGGCTGAAGGCTAGTGGCAGTATTCTTCTGGCCAAAGGTCAGCGCCCAGAACGGCGCCGATTTTCTATTGGGCATGAACTCGGCCATTTTCTCATTCCAAGTCACCGGCCGCATCCTGAGCGGCCGTTTGAATGCTCGCTCAGTGATTTCCAACTATTGGATCCGAAAGACCAAAATCGGCGGAGGCGCATTGAAGCTGAGGCCAATCGATTTGCAGCACAATTGCTCATGCCGCCAATGAGGGTGCGCCAAGCGATTGGCCAGTCTGGCTCCACGTTGGAAAACCTGGTCGCGCTGGCGAAGAACTTCGCCGTAAGTAAGGAGGCTATGGCCCGCGCGTGGGTTGATGCGCACCGGGAGCCGGTCGCGGTAGTTGTCGCCCACAAGGGTCGGATCGTTCGGTCCTATCGAAGCGAAGATTTTCCTTGGCTCGCGGTCCGCTATGGTGAGCAACTACCTGATGACTCGATTGCCGAGCAGCATAGGGCTTCGCCTGGAGCGTACTCGGCGATTGAGGATGTCGATCCCGACATCTGGCTTGGAGAGCGCGACGCTTCTCGCGTTCTGGCATTGAGTGAGCAGGTTCTCGCTCAGCAAAACGGCTATGCCATGATCCTGCTTCAGGCAGAGTTAGAAGAGGAATGACTTGCGTTTTCCTCTTCTCGTGCAGGGCTTCCCTGTAACGCTAGTCGGCGTTCCCTGTTTTACCCAAACCCATTCCCTGTTCGATAACGTTAAATTCCCTGTTATTTCGGCAGGGAATTTGCGCGAAAACCACCGCATTTCTGCGGGTTTTCGGATAAGCTCAGCCGCTCGCAACGTCGAAAAACACCAATTTCCCTGTAAATTCCCTGTTTAACAGGGAAATCTGTAGCGAGACTGGTTAGGTCTGGACTGCGCCATTCACCACACAGTCACGCACGTTTCGGTTTCCGAGACGCTGGCTGGTTGGTGGGGAATTTCTCCCCGCCTTTCCGTGGCTTTGCCAGGCGGTATCGGTGCAGCTTCCAAAACAGAGACGCACTGACCTCGCAATTGCACGCGTATTTGGCGCAGATTCTCTGCGGCCAAAAAAGCGACCTACTGCCGATATTATGATTGTGGGGCGTTGATCCCAAGCGCCTGGCGCTGACCGGCCCAGTCGAGCGGTAAGTCGCTCATGCGCCAAACAGAACGGGCACTGAGTCTGGAGGGTTGCGTGCCATTCAGTATGGCCCGGATGATAGCTGGATCAAGATAACTCACTCGTGCAGTTCGCTGGAGATGACGCAGCTTTGTAACTGGCAGAGCATCCAGTTGATGTTGATCTAGTGCAAGCAGTTGGTCGCGCGCTGAAAACGAGCGAGCGATTAGTTCGACGAGCCGCTCATCGCGGGAGATTGAACTGTATCCAGCTGGTTCCAATCGTAGCCGAGGCTCGTGACCATATTGCGACTGACTGGTTGGTATGGGGATGCTGATGCGCTTTTCGGGGATTTGCTTCAGCCCTGCCATTGAACATAGCGTAGCTGAATCAAAAGACGCCCTGGCACCTTTGGCAGTGACCGACACTTGCAGTGCCAGTTGTTCCAGAAGGGTTCTAGCCTCTGCAACCGGTGCAGTTGTAATACGCGTCGCCAAATCGGAGCAGCATTCAAACAGGCGCGCAATGTCTTCGGCATTCCGTCCTGCCGCCAATTCGCGTATCCGGTCACCGTCGCGAAGCCACTTGGCGATCGTGTTCCTGACCGATAGCTCAAGCTCACCAGCGGGCAGCCGCAGAGCAGGACTGGAAGCATCATCATTCATGCTGGAAGCGTAATATGAATAGCGCCGCCCATGATTGCGCGTGTGGCAAGGCGACATCGGACGACCACGGTCATCGCGGATCATACCAGCGAGAAGCGAGACACGCCTGCGCACTCCAACATCTGTGCTGGCAGTTCGGTCCGCCAGCTTGGCTTGGACCGCATCGAAGACCTCGCGATCGACGATCGCTTCGTGTTCGCCGGGATAGATCTTATCCTTATGGACCACTTCGCCGACGTAGATCCGGTTTGACAGCATGTACGCTAAAGCGCCGCGCTTAAATGGGACGCCGCCTCGAACCGAGCCGTCCTTCATCACGCGCCGTTTGCTAACGAATCCATCATCGCGAAGTTCTTCAACCAACGTGCGTATTGAATCGCTGGCCAGATATCGCGCCATTACATCACGAACCGTCGCTGCTTCATGCGGAACGACCAGAAGCTTGCGCTCCTTCGCTTCATATCCAAGCGGGACGCCGCCGCCCATCCACATGCCCTTGGCTTTGCTCGCGGCGATCTTGTCGCGGATGCGTTCGGCTCCGACCTCGCGCTCGAACTGCGCGAAGGAGAGCAGAACATTGAGTGTAAGTCGGCCCATCGAGGTGGTGGTTGAGAACGCTTGCGTGACGCTGACAAAAGACGCGTCAGCTTGATCAAGCACATCAACGATCTTGGCGAAGTCCGAGAGGGCGCGTGTCAGCCGGTCGATCTTGTAAACGACCACAATGTCGACTTTGCCGGCCTTCACATCATCAAGCAGTTGGCGCAGAGCGGGGCGCTCCATACTGCCGCCAGAGAACCCGCCATCATCATACAGATCGGGAAGCGCCTTCCAGCCCTCGTGCTGCTGCGACAGGATATAGGCTTCGCAAGCTTCGCGCTGGGCATCGAGGCTGTTGAATGCCTTATCGAGACCCTCCTCGGTGGACTTGCGCGTGTACACCGCGCAGCGCATCTTCTTCGTATCGCTAGCCATGACGCGTCACTCCCAAGGCTCCGAGGCGAGAGCTGTGCAGGCCAAAGAAGCGCGGGCCTGACCAAGCCGCGCCGGTTATATGTTTGGCGATAGCCGTGAGGGAACGGTACCGGCTGCCGCGATACTCATAAGCGCCTTCCAATATGACGACCTCGTGGACCTCGCCATGCCATGTGCGCGAGAGCCAAGTGCCGGGTTTGACCGTCGGCGCCCGAAGCCCGCGCGGATGGCGCTGGTCTTTGCGCGACTGAACCTCAAGTTGGCGCAGCTCCGCTTTGCTAAGCCCGCCAAGTGCCTGCTCCTGATATCGGGCAGCGATGGCGCGGGTTATTAGCGCTGTGCCAAAAGCTGGCGGCGCAGGGGTGCCGAACACCCTGCGCCACTCAGCCTTTTTCTGGGACGGATTCATATCAACGAGCCGCCCCATCTTGCCGTCCATATTCATTTCGCGTTGCTGGATGCCGCGACGCGGTAGGTGCGCACACCATCCAGCTTTTCGCTTGTTACCACATGCCCCTTTTTCTTCAGGCCAGTCAGTGCCGCGCGCGTTGTATGAGGCAGCCAGCCGGTCGCTACGACCATCTGGTCGAGCGTTGCACCTTCGGCTCGGCGCAACATGCCGAGGACGAGTTCGGTCTTGGTCGACTTATTTGTTGTCTCGCTGTGTTTGGCAGATGCCTGTGTAACTCCCGCAGTAGGCTTCTTCGTGCCTGTCTGCTCGCTCTCGGTGCCGCGATCGGAAGGCATGCGTGCAAACCGACGGCTACCGGCTTTGGCGGAAGTCTTGGTTGCGGTGGTCATGATGGTTTTCCTTGGTGATGAGCCAGCACAATGCTGCGCTCACCAACCAAGGCCCGAGGAGCGTCGAGCCGCCGGGCATCGGAGCCGAATAGGTCGACTCGCATGAACACCAATGCTTGCTATCGGCACGAAGTCGAATGGAATGTGGGATTTTCACGCGGATGCTCTGATTGAGTTTTCACTCCGCATCAGGCCAGTACGATTATGTCTGCTTTGCGCCCCAAAGTCGGTCATCCAACCCTCGACCGCGACTGCCTGAAAGCGGACAAAAGCAATCGACTGCGCTCGCCTTTCTACCCTAATAGCCCCCGTAATCATCGCCGGGGATTCCCCATTCCTCAAGCAACTCCTGAGCATCTATTTCATCCGTTTTCCAACTCCGAAGGGCAGCCATGTGGCGCACGAAGGCATCCGATGGCTTCTTAGGCTTGCTGCGCCGAACATTCTTGAGACGCCGCTCCTTATCGTAAAACGACACGTTCCGACGTCGGAGTTCGGCAAAGTAGGGGTGATTCTGAACAAAGCCAGCAGTGGGAGGCGTCAACCAACCTTTCAGGTCGGCTTCGTAGGCTACGAGCCACAGATTGGTTTCAAGGCCCTTTACTGTCATCGCCTGGGTCCACAGCGACACGTCAATCACCCCGTCAATGAGGCCCATCTGGCGCAGATCAAGCAGGACCAAGGCGCAAGCCGAGCTCTCCAGCTTCGTGACGGGCTGCACCCAATCCGCTGGAAGAGTAATCCTCAGCATCTTAGCGAGGAACAAGGTCCAGACGATTTCATAGTGGGCGGCTGATGGCCCACACTTCGCGATGGTATCCTTGATGAATTTTGCAATCCGGTCCTTTTTAACCGGAAAGCCCTTTGCATTGTATAACGCTAATAGATGCACCACCATCGGTATAGTGGTCGCGTTCGCCCGAGCGGCCTTCAATAGGTAGGTCTCGAACTGAGGCCAGTTCACCTTCAATATATCGACGCTTCGGAGAAGGTTGACGGCGAACCGCAAAACGTTCGACCGTTTATGTTCGGCAGCGAATTGGAAAGCTTGGGCGAAATAGTGGTCGATAGTCTTTGATTGCTCGGAAAATTCAGAGGAAATGGGGCTCTGGCGTAGTGCGGTCGGCCAAACAGCCTGTACCTCGGTGGCCGAGTTCACCACCTTTGTCTTCTCTGGGTGTATTTCCAATTCGTAGTCGCGGGCGGCGGCGGCAAGCACTGCTATCGCCTCTTCGGCCTGTCCAGCATTGTCAAAGCCGGTGTACCAATCGTCCACATTCCGAACGATGCTGTCAGCCTCCAATTTCAACTCAGCCTGAACTCTGGCGTCAATGGAGACCGCTACAATTTCTGCGATGATGCGGGATGTATCGGGCCCAACGGGAATGCCGATGGTTTGATTGTCTTGTCCCTTGCGTACAGCTTTGTCCAACCGCGCGCCCAGCGAGGCATTGTACACGGGTCCGTTGTTCAAATTGGCCTTAGCCCACCCCTTGCTGTGCAACCCCCAAGGGATCGCGTGGGTATAGAGCGTTCCATAAAAGCGAGAAATGTCCGCCACGAGCGCATGGTTATGGATTGCCGAAATTTCCGAATGGCGAAGGGCGACCAGCCTGAAATCCGGGGTGGAGACGGCTCTTCTTCGGTTCGACTTTATCACGACTTCTTCGACGCCAAAGCTACATGAAGTGAGGTGCTTGCTTATTTGCTGCCAGTCGTCGGCGATGAGCTTAGCCACATGATACTGAGCGATCGGATTAACGATGGCCAGTTCTCTTCGCCACTCCGTTACCTTCGGAATGCTGAAACGTTCTGGGCTTGTCTTGGGATATTGAGGATAATTTGGAAGCGCTGCCCAAGCCGTGCCAATGGCGCGACGATACTTTGCAAAGTCGGCGGTCGTGAACGAAGGCGGCAATTCCTCAGGGAAAAACCCGGCGGCCAGTAACGCTTTCAGTCGTTCGCTTTTTGACATTACTTCCCCAGCTCCGCTTGGCCCAAAGGAAGGAATTACATAGCGGGGATTTGTTATCAACGGCTTATCGTAATGCCGTTACGGCGTGGCGATAGCGAGGCCAGTGGATCGGCTAGATTGCCGAGCCGGCAACTAGGACGTCCTGCAGTCTAGAGCGCTCATCTATTTGGCGCCGCGATGCCGGTGTCGGCAGCAAATAGGTCTCGACCTGTCCACGCGCTTGTGCGCAATCCGTCGAAAATGCAGTGGCGGGTTTCCAACTTCACAAGCCAATTCCGGACAGTCCGCTTCCGGCCCAGTTCCTGCCTAAACTCATAAATGTCTTTGAGGCCAATTCCGGCCTTGGAGAATAAAGATGGGTTACTCACGACACGATTCCGCCATGTACGCTCGTAATGCTTGGAATGCTGGCAAAACCGTAGGGACGAAAAGACCTCTAACGCAGAAGCAGATTTGGGCGGTCCGCTTCTTCTTGGACCAGGAAGGTAGATTGAGGGATCGTGCGCTCTTCGATTTAGCAATCGATAGCAAGTTACGCGGATGTGATCTGGTGAAGATGAAAATTGGAGACATCGTGGCAGACGAGGACATCCGAACTCGCGCAATCGTCACCCAGCAGAAGACCAATAGGCCAGTTCAGTTCGAACTGACGAGCGATGTTCGCGTAAGCCTCCTGTCATGGTTGGAGCGTCGTGGTGGAACGACCGCCGACTACATTTTTCCCAGTCGGATTGATCATACGAAGCCGCTGAGCACTCGCCAATATGCGCGTCTTGTAGATGAGTGGGTGACAGCGATCGGCTTGCGCAAAGCAGAATACGGCACGCATTCTCTTCGCCGCACGAAAGCGGCGATGATCTACCGAGCTACCGGAAACATCCGCGCGATACAGATCCTGCTTGGGCACACCAAGATCGAGAACACCGTTCGCTACCTGGGTGTCGATGTGGAAGATGCACTTCTGCTCGCTGAAAAAACCGAAATCTGATCATAGGAGCGGTCATTCTGCGGGGCAGAATGGCCGCTTTTGAGAAACGCGGATGCACAGGCGAGGACAAACGGTTTTACAAACCTTGCGCTCCAGATGCTGCGATCATCGGATGCAACCTCTTGAACTATACATCGATAAGCGGGTCAATCTTGACATACCTCGAGGTATGATGCATAAGTGTGTGATGGTAGATAAGGAGCTCATAGCCGCCACTTCTCGATCTTTGACTCTGTCAATTCTCGCTGAGGGAGACTCCTATGGATACTCTATCATTCAACGAGTGGATGAGCTGACGGACGGCCAATTCAAATGGACCGATAGTATGCTCTATCCAGTGCTACACCGCCTTGAAGATCAAGGCTCTGCTAGTTCGTATTGGAAGCCCTCACCAGCGGGCCGCAAACGAAAATACTACTCGCTGACAGACGCTGGACGCAGGGAATTAGAAGAGAGGCAGCGCCAGTGGGGAATTGCTGCATCAGCCTTTTCAACTCTTTGGGATGGCTAGAAGTAGACGTCGTTAGGCTTTCAAGGGCCATTCGAAATCAAGAAGCAAATCAGAAGTAGATTTACAGGAGAAAACAATGGAATTCGTAGGAAGCGTCTTTGGAATAATTGCGTTTGTGATAGCCGCGCACGCAACTCAGCGCCTGAACAAGATTGAGAAAATACTGAAAGACTTTGACGTAGTCCCAAAGGATTTCTCGTCGGAGAAATGAACGAGATATCTGCATAGTAAGCCTAGGCGTATCCGTCAGCGCAAGAATAGCCGTTGCGCTGATATCGCAAGAATTAGGCAAATCGACAAATATGTGGTGTGAATGGCTGCACGAAACCAGAATGGGCGCTGAGCCATATTCAGCCCCGCCTTTTCGCCAAGCATGACCCCAAGCGAAAAGAAGAAAAACCACAGCGTGAACAGGAATTGCGTCGATCCTCGAAACAAAAGAGTGACGATATCGTGTAGTCCGCCGCATATTAGAAACGTGACCAAAAGTGCCAGCCAGCGTGGCGCGAAACGCCTCGTAGGACTGTAAATATACTTGCCTAGATAATACCCAAAAATTGGGTTCCAGTAACGCCAAAATCCGGCAAATGATCTAGCTCCGAATGAGCGTTGCAGCATATTCTGGAGAGAACCACTGCCGCCAAGTGACACACCATTTCTACGCCTCACATATTGCCCAAGCGAGATTCCCCGGCGCTGCCCTTTTTGAAGTCCCATGCCGTTCCCTGATAGCAAGCTGCGTCGCAATTTTGCGTCTCGGCTAACGGTTTCGCGGAACTTCGGAAGGTCCGCAATTGGGTCGTTAGCAGTCAGGCCGCTTTTGTCTAAAAATGCTCGGATAGCTGCCTGTCCGCTTTCAGGCGTTGGCAAGCAATAGCCTAACGTCTGGAATTGGGGTGGAAAGCGGACTGCGCATTTGCCCCATCTACTCCATGTCATTGATCTGGGCTTGAACCGCGTTTCGCTATTCTGCAGGTTGATTGAGAACAGCTAGGCCAGAACTTCGCGGCGTCGCATTTGCGGCGCTTCGCCATAGGTCAATGCGCGCCAGACCCACTCAAGCGGGCCATAAGCGAACCGTGAAAGCCATAAGTGAGAGAACAGTGTCTGCGCGGCAAACACTGCAAAGGCGATCGCTACCAGCAATGCCGGACCAGCATTCCCGGCAAGCCCGGGGCCGCCTGCGGCTTTATAACCGAGAAAGCCGATGATGAAGGTTTGCATCACGTAATTGGTGAGCGCCATCCGTCCAACCGGAGCAAACACCAGCGCAAGCGGCTTTGCGCGTGAATGGAAAATCAGGATCAGAGCGCTGACATAACCTGCGGCGATCATCGGCACAGTGGGGTAATGGATCCAGTTCTCTGCCCATTGCCACTGCTCCGTCCAAGCCCAGGTTTCCAGATCAATCGCAGCGGCAAGAAACTGGCCCGTCAGTCCAATCGGCAGACAGATCAGCGCGCATAAACGCCAACCGGCCAACAACTCACCGCTGCGCTGAATCCATTTCTTTCGCGCGACATATGCGCCGAGCAGGAACCGGCCCAAGGCGTAGAACAGCCAGCCGACGATCATTCCACCACCGATCCAGACGAAAAAGCTGACTTCAAACAAGCGACCCGACAGCCCTAGCAATGATACTTCGTTGTACCGTTCAAGGATCATCGTGTCGTTAAACATGGCTTTCCCCACAGCCGCTCTAACGCCGGTTTCGTCCAAAACGAAGCTGCCGAGAGGTCTTGCTGCGAACGCAAGAACCAATCCAGCCAACAGCAGCACCCGGTCGCTGACACGCCGCATCGCGAGCAGCATGAACCCGGCGAGCGCATAGAGATGCAGGATGTCGAACGGCCAGAAGAAAAACAGGTGCACAAGGCCAAAGGCAAGGAGCACGAAAAGCCGGCGCAAATAGATCCGCTGAAAATTGGCGTTGCGCCCTTCCAAACGCTCCATCTGCACCCAAAAACCCACACCGAACAGGAAGGCAAACAAGGTATTCGCCTTGTCAGCACCCAGCCAACGCACAAGAAAATCTGCATTCATGTCGGCTGTGGTCACAATCAGGGCTTCTGCCTGTGCCTCAGTCGCGAAAAAGGGATAACTCAGCCAAGAGGTTATGTTGACCACAAGGACGCCAAGCAGCGCAAAGCCGCGCAGCACGTCCAATTCCCCAATGCGCGCAGCTGATGTAATCGGTGCTGCCGATGCGTTTCCTGCAATGCTCATAGCTGTGCCCCAAACCCTTCAGAACCTAGGCACCCCCGGTAGCAGCCTGGAGCCGACACAATTCGCAGCGCGTAGGAGACAGGTCAATCAGCGCGACCGTCAAAAAAGCGTCAATTCTGCAATACGTTGACCGTTTTCTGCTCCGCAACACTTCAAGGCGTCCGCAATTGGGTCGTTTGCCGACAGTCGGCTTTTGTCACGAAAACTCCGATACCGGACAGCCAAAGCTCTTTGCGCAAACAGCTACCTCTAGGCGCGCCTGGATTAGTCCCGCCGTGCATTCTGCAAATATCCGTTCTATTTGATGTCGAATGACTATGAACCGTGACCAAGAACTATGGGCTATGGCCCTTTGGGTTGAGAAGCATCATGGGAAAGATGGTTGGCTGCACATTGCTCAACAGCAAGACCGGCTCCTAGAGCAAAACGACTTTGCGGGCGTTGAGATGTGGAGAGAAGTTTTGCAACGGTTCGACAAACTGTCGGAACCTCGCGCAACCAATTGAGCGCACCCGTCCGGGTTTGGGCTTTGATGAGTGGGTGCTCTATGTCTGCAATGGGGTGGCTACTCGCAGGCCTTCCCATCCCCATCGCGATCTAGGTGCGTTCCATAGCCCGGCTGACCACGTAAAATAGGCGTGGCTCCCGCCCGGCGTGCGGCGTTGCAATTTGCATAATACACTCGACCATCGCGTGGCTGCTCTAAGGTGCGGCCTGCGTTCTGACCCCGGTGGCAGTGTCTCCCGCCGTTCTGCCTATCATTGTGGCAGCCATCCGATGCTAGCCCGCCGGGATGAGCGCTGGCGGCGCTTGGTATTGCCAATGCGGCGGCAATGCATCCGACTAGAAGCGCAAACTCGATCCGCTTCAAAGCAGGTGCTTTGCCTTCGCTCGCTCCCCATTCTTTTATTGGCATGTATGCCCTCTCCAATAGCGATCCCACCGTGCTGCCATGCCGCTAGCCACCATAGCGCAGGAAAGATCGCCTCCGAGCGGAGAAATGCACCATGCAGCGGTGCGGTTGCCGCCTGCCGATCCGTCAGAGACGCATTGCATTGTTGGACCGCGAACGGTGATGTGGCCATGCTGATTGACGCCTGTTGGTTCGCCCACCAGCCGCACAAGCGCATCTCTAGCTTCTAATGCACCCGCAGAAGGGCAGGGATGGCCTGCACTGCAAGAGCCGTCCATTTCCCGGGCAGCGATGCCGGAGAGGCGGATTCTTGGCCCCTCCTCGCACCAGATTGGGCCATCACCATCCCAGACAGCGACCGGAGTGCAGGTGAATGTCTCTCCCGCCGGAACGGCTGCGAGCAGGGCTAGCGCGATCATCAATTTGTCAGCTCTTGCGCCTTATTCTTCTAACTCTTGTTCAACTGGCTCAGCCACAAATTCTGGAGTCTCTGACGGTTCAGTAATAGCCGCCTCGGTAACCGTTTCCACCGCAGCTTCTGCGTCTGGTGCGGCAGCAGGCGTAACTGGCATCGGCGCTACTCCTGCGTTGGCGGCTTGAACTGGCAAGCCTCCACTACCTATGTCACTGGCTGCGATTGCCAGCTCAAGGTCGCGTTCCAAAGTGGCAGTAAGTTCGCGGCCCTGAGGAATCCTGCCCGAACGACCTGTAATGAAAGCAGCAAATGGACCAGCCAATATGACCCCACCAACTGTCGCTACTGTGTTACCTTCACCTTCTTGTCTGTAGGTGCCGTCCAGATCAATTCTGCGACCTGATACTTCGACATATTCAATCTCCACATCCATCTTGCCTGATTTACCAAACATCCCCTTATTAGTGAGGAACGTGATGCGGCCAGTGGCACGGGAATTGCTCGGGATTACGACGTAATCCCCAAGCATGACGTCATGGACGACTGTCAACACGAATGTATCGCCTTCCTCCCATGTTCTGCCTTTTGTCGTCACTTCTTGTGCCATCTCCAGTGTCACTTCGGTTCCAGCTGGAAGGACAGCATTACCTTGGCTTGCGCGCTGCACTGGCAACGGCATTGGGCCAGCATCTTGAGCGATTGCAGGCGTAACGAGCATTGCGGCAGCAGCCACAGCAAGAAGTATTTTCATGGATTCCCCTAATACTTACGGCGCGCCCCTCAGCGGCCTGATTTTCATGCAATGCACAGAAACACGTAAATATTACAACATCAAGTTATATCGTCAGATCTTGCAAAACTCACATGGACGGGCACGACCGATATTCCAACGAATACAAGGATTTTCAATAAAGGCCGCAAATGGGTCGTTAGCGGACCGTCGGCTCTTGGAGCATTGCCAACTCATAGCGCTCATAGCGGTCAGTCTGGAAACACCGGTTTTCGAAATGAACTTGCTGGCTTTGCTGGAACTTAGTCGACCAGTTGGCCAGCTTTCACCTCTAGCGAATTCGCCAACCTCTCAATCACCTCAATCGACGGATTGCGAGCGGCCCTCTCCAGATCGCTGATATAGGTCCGATGAATATCAGCCTGATGGGCAAATTCCTCCTGGCTCCAGCCTTTCTCAAGACGAAACTTTCGCAAATTTGCGGCGAGGCGCTGACGAATATCCACGTCTGCATTTGACGCGTATGTCGCCGATCAATCTACAGACGATAAGTCACATTTTACTTGACTGTTTCGAACAGCCGAGCATGTCTTGTTACTGATAGTCGACAAGATTGGAGGATGCGATGAAGCGATTTGCAATGAAGATTATGGCGGGCGCGCTTGCCGTTGGCGCAGGGCTGGCTGCGGCCGCAGCCCACGCTCAAATGCCGACGGACCGCCCCTTCTCTATGCGTGGGGTCGAACTCGGCATCACGATCGATGAGTTTCGTGGGACAGCCATTCCTACAGACGGTGATCGCTATGCAGATCACCAAGTTGCCTGCTCCAATGGCGACCATCAGATGTCCTCGCGAATCTATCCCAGCTCACAGGACAAGGAAGCAGGCGTGGTGGAATGCAAGTGGTTCTCGAATGACACTGGCCTGCGGTCAGATGCGTTGTGGGATCATTGGGTCAATATCGGAAACGGCGGAGGTTGGCCGACATTCCGGTTCATTGAGAGCAACGCCGAGCTCCGCCTTTTCCAAATCACATTCAACGCGAACAACCAGTATCACGCCGACATTCTCGATGCGCTCACACGCGGCTACGGCCAAGCTGAAGAACAGATAGATCCCTTCAGAACGCAGATAGGTGCAGAATTCACTTCGCTCACGTCAGTTTGGAACAACGGCTTGAGTTCGATCACGCTGGTTGAGAAATGCGGTCACCTTGAGCGCTACTGCCTCACATATGAGCAGTCAGAGATTACCAGGATCTACAATGAGCGCCTCGAAGCATTGGCTTTAGAGGCGGCGTCTCGGATCTGAGGCGATATCGACGAGTTGTCCAGACCGATCATGCGTTTGGAGAGATCGAGCTCGTCATACTCATCGTCAAGTTGATTGATTTCCCGTTCATCGATTGGTTCGCCGTCAGCCTACTCGTCTTCGATGAGTGCGCTTTCAGAATACCTCTTGGCAGCCTCGATCATTCGAATTTCAGCAGGTGTGAATGCTACGTCGTCCTTGATCACTGCATCATGAAACTTCTCGCTCTGAGCCTCAAAGACGCCGAGCTTGTCTAACATCTGAAAGAGCTTCGGCTGATCTTTCGGGCTGGCTTTGATAAGCTGATTGATCACGGTAGTTGCGAGAACCTGCGCCTTCGATAGTTTCTGAATCTCGCCAGCATTCTTGACCTCAATGGTCTCAGACAGCTCATCAGCAAACAGGCTTGCCAGCGGCGGCGCGGCCTTGATCTTCTTCTTTTTCCCTAGGGGATTTCCCGATTGCCCAGGCTTCCATTGCGACGTCTTGGGCGGCTTTCCGTACCCAACCTCGTAACTTTCAGACATGATCCTCACTCCTTCTTGAGTTTTCAGTTACGCCGCGTTGCACACCTGATCGGTGGCAGCCCGTTGAGCGGCCAGCTCATCAAGACCGAGACTGGTTTCAGCATGGATGGCTTTTTCACCGGTTAGCTCTTCCCAGCGCTTGATGATTACATCGACATAGGCGGGATCTAACTCGATCCCTGCCGATCGCCGGCCGCTGGTTTCAGCAGCAAGAAGTGCTGTTCCCGATCCCATGTAGGGGTCGAGCACCAGCGATCCACGCTTACTCACATCCAAAAGCGCGTCTCGAACCATCTCGATTGGCTTTGGCGTAGGGTGATGTGCCAGCGCCTTTCCAGCTGATGATCCTGGGCGGTTGGCCCCAGGGTAGTTCCAGACATTGGTCCGGTCACGGCCATGCGTGCCGAGCTCGATGTTGTTGACGGCCAGCTTCTTGCCCTTGGCGAACACCACAACAAACTCGTGAGCAGAGCGATAGGGCGAACCCATTCCGCCGGATCCTTTGTTCCAAACAGCTGTATTGATGTGGCGCAGCTCAGCATCACGCCCAGCCTTCATGATCACATCGACCGATCGCCAATCGATGCAGGAGAAGAAAACACCGCCGTCTTCTAAATTCATCGTGCCAAGTGAATGGGCCTTGTCACAGAAGTCTTGGAACTCCTGCGCACTCATCTCGCCCACACCCTGCTTGAAATCACCGTGTTTGATTTTGCCAAGCCCGCTAACAAATCCGTCAATTGGAATGTTAAAGGGCAGGTCAGTGAAAATCACTTTGGCGAGTTCACCGTCCAAAACGCTCGTGTAGCTTTGCTGCTCTGTCGCATCGCCGCAAAGAAGGCGGTGTTTACCAAGCAGCCAGAGGTCCCCAAGCTGGGTCACAGGTTCGGTAGGCACTTCGGGCAAATTAGCCTCGGGCTGGTCTGCTTCGTTCAAGTCGGCCGTAAGAATGATATCCAGCTCAGGTAGACTGAAGCCAGTCGTCTCGAGCTCAAACCCAAGATCACCCAACTCGATCATCAAGTCGCCAAGCGCATCCAGGTCAAAATCGCCTGTCTCCGCGATGCGGTTGAGCGCGATGTGAAGCATGTTGCATTCATCTTCGTCGAGATGGTCGATGACGGCGCACCAGGCGTGCTCCTCGCCAAGCTCCTTGAGAGCTTGGACCACAATATGCCCATTGATAATCCGACCTGATTTATCGACTAGCACGGGCGTACTTTGCTTCAGCTTGGTGATGCTCTTGCACACCTTTTCAAGCTGGCTCGCTTCGGTCTTGCGAACTCGCTTTGGCAGGCCTTTGAGGGACGAAATCACACGTCGCTCGATTTGCATAGAACTAGGCAAGTGTTCAGCTGTGACTGCCGCCATAGCGGCCATCGACACCTTGTGCTTGTTCGCGGCCTTGGCCTCGCCAGTCTTACTGGCGAAAACCACTTTCGATTTATCTCGAATGATCAGTCCCATGACGATCCTCCTCTCGTGTCAGCGCCGATGGCGCCGAAATTCGAGGACTGCGTGCGACTGCGAAGGACAAGCGTAAGCCAGCCCCTCTTGCGGATTTCCGCAAGAGGCAATCAGCACGCAGTCCTTCCAAGGTTAAGCAACGACTCTGGACAATCAAGAAAATCAGCAAACGAGCCCAGCCTCGAAATGTTCCGGGATCCCGCACTCGAATGTCCCGCCGTTGCGGCGTAGCTCCATAATAAATCTGCGATGGAATCGTGACGCAAGCACTTTTTTGAAAATGAGCAAAGAACTCGAATTCCGTACCCACGAAACTTGTTCCCTGCTCTTGATCCCGAACTTCCCTGCTTTGCCGACGGAATTTCCCTGCAAGCTATGCTGAAATTCCCTGCTAGCAGCTCCAGGGAAATCTGAGATTTTCTCGCGTGTATTCAGTCATATATGGAATCAGAATGTGTGAAGGCGCGACGATATCAGCTCGAATTCCCTGCAGATTCCCTGAAAGCAGGGAATCTGAACGGAGAGACTGGTTAGAGGTGGACTGCGCCATTCACCATCCATTTTTTTCGAACAGCACTTTCTGTCGTCTCTACCGAGGCGGCCGAAATTGTGCCCGCAATTCCGGGGCTTTGCTCTGGTAAGAATTCAAGTTACCGGCAACGGAGACGCAACGACCTGCCAATTCGCTCCTGAAATGCGCGAAATTCTCCGCGGTCGATTTGGTGACCTACTGGCCAAACTTCAGGAGTTGGGGAAGCCGAGCGCGTGTCGCTGATCAGCGAAGCAAATTGGCCAGTAACCCATTCGCCAGAGGCTACGAACGCTCAGGCTTTTGGGTTGAGTACCCTTCAGGATGCTTAGGATGATTGTGGGATCGAGATAGCTGAGCCGAGTAAGGCGCTGGAGGTGACGCAGCCTGGTTGTCTTGGTCGACCAGACTGCTTCCTCATCCATTTTCAATAGCCCTTCCCTCACTGCGAACGCTCGTCCAAGCAACTCGACCAGACGGTGGTCTTTGATCACACGTTCCGGCTCTGATGGTTGCAAGCGTAGCCGCCATCAATGAGCTGGCTCAAGCCTCGACGAAGATCGCGAAACTGTCTGCGGCTGCTCAATCCATCGTAGAATGGCGGCTTTGCGCCCCAACTTCGGATATTGGTTTGGGTTAATGTGCATCCTGAAAGCAGTCGTTTAGAACGGACCGTGTCGGCGTCGGCTTCAGTTTGGAGGCAACCTGATAATCGGAACGAATTGAAGCATTTCCTTATCAACGGGTTCGCAAGGCCGGTTGTATTATGCAGGCTCAGCGCTTCACGATCGTCTGCGCATTCTTGGCGAATTCCTTTTCCGCCTCAGCGTCTTTCAACAGGCTTTCAACTGCCACCGGTACCGTGATGCCTTGTCGCAATCTGGGTTTTTGTTTCATCACACCCAGCCATCGGTCAAGGTTTTCCAAGCCATCGCGAGAGACGCCCGACCAGCGATAGGTCCGCACCCAGCACCAGTTCGCAATGTCAGCAATTGAGTAGTCATCCCCTAGCCACTCACTTTCGCCAAGCCGCCGATCAAGCACTTCGAACAACCGGCGGGATTCGTTCTGGTAGCGGTCGATCACAGCCGGAATTTTCTCTGGGAAATACCGGAAGAACACATTCGCTTGCCCCATCATTGGGCCGATCCCGCCCATCTGAAACATCAACCATTGCATGACCCTCGCTCGCGCCTTGGTTTCGGTGGGCAGCAAACGGCCAGCTTTTTCAGCAAGGTAGATCATGATCGCGCCAGATTCGAACACGGCCAGATCATCATTGTCGCGGTCAACAATCACCGGGATTCGGCCATTGGGATTCATCGCAAGGAAACCTTCGGTTTTCTGATCACCTTGCGTCAGATTGATCGCATGCGCTTCATACGGGATACCCAGCTCTTCAAGCGTGCAGGATGCTTTGTGCCCGTTGGGCGTTGGTGACGTAAAGAGATCGATCATCTGCGCTTGCCTCTCGCGATTATGCTTGCCTCAATAGCCTTAGGACTTACCGTTTCTGGGGCAAAATGAATTCGGGAGAGTTTGGTGAGTGTTACCTTCTACGACTGCAAGACGGCGCCGAGCCCGCGCCGCGCACGTATCATTCTGGCGCTCAAACAAGTGTCGCACCAAACCGTAGAAGTTGATTTGAGATCCGGGGAGCAAATGGGTGAAGCCTTCCGTGCGATCAACCCGGCATGCACTGTGCCCGCATTGAAGATCGAAGAAGGAAGCGTGCTTACAGACAACGCGTCGATAGCGGCATGGCTGGAGGCGACCTATCCCGACCCACCCTTGTTTGGAAGGACGGCGATGGAGAAGGCCGAGATCGCGAGCTGGTGTGGACGGGTTGAGATGGAGTTCGGGATGGGTGTGGCGTGTGCATTGCGGAATTCGACGCCGGCCATGAAAGGCCGTGCCTTGCCGGGGCCACATAATTACGAGCAGATACCCGCCCTTGCCGAGCGTGGCCTGAAGCAAATCGGCCACTTTTTCTCGGCATTGGAAACGCATCTGGAAGGCCGGGAATTTGTCGCCGGTGGAATGCTATCGGTCGCCGATGTCACCGGATTTGTCTTTATGGATTTCGCTAAAGTCGTCCGTCAGCAGCCGGGCGACGATCACCCCAACATTGCACGCTGGCGGGATGGGCTGCGCGAAATGCCCGCGTTCCAGCTTTAAAGTTTAAGCGGGTGTGAAGGCATGAAGTGATCGACGTTGAACCTTCTTGCAGGTGTTAACCTTCTTCCCCTAGATTTGGCTCGTTTCGCGCGCTTGAAAAAGACTGTTTGTGGAGCGAGATCGTATTGACGGTTTCTCAAAACGGTCATGCCGCTAGCCGACAATCTGCTTCCGGCCCAGTTCCAGGCCTTGGGCGTGAATTGCCGCTAGTCTGGCTTGCCCAATTCGCGGCTAAGGAAGATTAGTCTCACAGCACTGGCTCCGCAGATACTTCATATTGAAGTGTCTCATCCACATTGCCGCGGGTATAGGCATGGTAGCTGCTCCGCGTTTCAGCATAGATGCGTTGAGCAATCGGCTTGCCCCAGTCAGTTTGGCCGAGTGCTGTAAACAAGGGGCTGACAAACTTATTGCGGCCCACTTTTGCCAAAAAGCGTTCGGCTTGCGGAACGGCGGGATCGTATTGATTGCGCAGCGCCGCCTCCAGCCACAAGAACAACACTTCATTGTTGTCAGTTTGCGAAAGCCCCAGCGTCGTATCCAGCGCTGACAGCTGCTCAGCTGACATTTCTTGCGGGAGTTCCTCAAGAAAACGTCGCTGTTCTGCCGCTGTCCAACCGCGCCAGGCATCGACATCGGGCAGCGTTGCATCGCTAGCATAAGCAGCGACCGCGCCATCCACTTCGGCAAAGGCCGCAGTGTCGGGCGTCCATGCGTTCTCGGGCAGGCCGGTGCCGTAAACCCATTCGTTGAGCATCAAGCGGTTTTCGAGGTCCGTATCGTCCCCGATCAGCTTATCGCGCAGGTCGGCCAAGAACATTTCGGATGTCACCGGCTCGAATGCGTGAGTGTCAAACCATTGGGTCAGCCAGGCATCGAACTTTTCGCGGCCGATGATATTCTCAACCGTGCGCAGGAACACTGTTCCCTTGTCGTAAATTGCGAAACCCTTCGTATCGAATGGGCTGATTTCATCAGGAGTGCGCATGGCGGTGGCGGGATTGTCCGCGCCTGCATCCTCGATACCGCCGACCAAGCCGGCATAGCTCAGAGCATATTCCTGCTCGGCGCGATCCTTTCCGTAAACTTCTTCGACGATGCGGCTTTCGAAATAGGAGGTGACGCCTTCGTTGAGCCACCCATCGCGCCAGCTCGAATAGGTAGTCAGATTGCCTGACCAGCTGTGCGCCAATTCATGTGCAACCAGCCCGTTGTTAGAACGATCGCCCGCAATGAACGTCGGTGTGAGGAAGGTCATCACTGGGTTTTCCATACCGCCATAAGGGAAGGCTGGCGGCAGCACGATCATATCGTACCGGCCCCAGCGATAGTCACCGAACAACGCAATTCCGGCGTCGATCATCTCTTCTGTATCGCCAACTTCCTGCGCGGCTGCTTCGATAACTTCGGGCTCGGCCCAGACCCCTGAACGCGGGCCAAGTTCGCGAAATTCGATATTTCCTGCGGCAATAGCGATCAAATAAGGGGGAACCGGATTGTTCATCGCAAATCGAAAATCGCGGCGATCCCCGTCTTCTTCTTGCGGATCACCCTGAACCACGCCGCTCATCACAACATTGAGGGGTTCGGGCGCCGAGATGGTCGCTTCCCATGTTTGACGGATGCCGGGGCTGTCCTGCGTGGGAATCCAGGTGCGATTATTGATCGCTTGTCCCTGACTGAAGATGAAAGGATGCTCGCCGCCTGCTGTCTGCTCGGGGCTTAGCCACTGCAAGGCCTCAGCCTCTGGAGCAGAGACATACTCCACCACAATCCGGTGCGTTGGAGCAAGTTCGCCCTGCGCAAAATCGGCACCTCGTTCCAGTTTTTGAGTAGAAAGCTCAATGGTCAAAGGTTCGCCCTTGCCCTCGACCGTATCACCAAGTTCAAACGATAGAGCATTGCCAGCCTCATCGGTGACCGCGGAAACACGCAGGCCATTGGAATCGAGGATAATCTTATCTGCCTCATCAGCCGCCAGAACATCGAGAATGGCCGTCCCGCCGATCGTTTTCGCTTCAAAGTCCATCGCCAGATCGAGGTTGATATGCGTAACACGCGCCTCTTGCGGCTGCGCAAAAGTCTGATCATCAAACGCTTCTTCGCTTGTCAGTATCGGCGCGATTTTGCCCCGTTGGCCCGTGTCCTGCGAAATCAGATCGCCGCATCCGGCAAGGAGGAGCAGAAACGGTAGCACAAGAAATGAGACATAAGCGCGCATCGGGAGATCCTGAAGAGTGAGAAACTTAGGTTGAACTACATGATATGGAGCGGGTTGCCAGCCTTTGATCTGATACACTGTCCCCGGTTAGTATTCGAAAGACGAGAGCATTAGAGATGTATTTGGAGGTCTGATGTTGCAGCCCGATCAGCCATGAGCAGACGATTCCGCAATCGGCCCAGTTCCAGACATTGATCAGAGGATCCGGCGCGCGGCCATATTCAGGCTTTGGCGAGCGGCCGCCCGACCTCCGTGATTAGCCTGATCGTTTGTCTGGAGGTCGCTTCAGCGGCGCGGGGAAGTGCCTTGCCGGTCAGCCGTCCCTAAAGCGAACTTCCGAAAGCTTTGGCTGCGAAATCACGGCCCAATTGCAAGCCAACAGGATCAACGCTGTGGGGTATCCCATGAGCCATATGAGTGGTCACTTGTACGCCAAGACGCTTAAGGTCGCTTTCGGCCATGTGCAAAGCGGCGATCGGTACAATGGGATCTGCGGTGCCATGCACCAACAAAACCGGAGGCTTCACGAAGTCGCTTTCAGCGATATCAGCCGTCGCGGTTAACATTCCAGAATAGCCGACCACCGCTGCCACGGCGCGTTTGCGGCGTAGTCCGATATGCAGTGCCATCATGGTCCCTTGGCTAAAACCAACCAGCGCCAATTCTGCTTCGCTCAACCCGTATTGCTTCAATTTACGGTCGACAAATGCATCGATCGCTGGGGCCGCTGATGCCGCTCCTGCGGCCAGCGCTGAAGGCGCAAAACCTGATAGTCCCCACCACTGATATCCAGATGCCGCCATCGAGCATCTTTGCGGCGCATGAGGCGCAAGAAATAACGCATCCGGCAGCGCGTCTTGCCAGTGCGGTGCCAAAGAGATCATGTCTGTGCCGCTGGAACCAAAGCCATGCAGCAGCAGCACGATCTGCTTGGGCGGATTGCCAGAACGAGGTTGTAGACTTGCTCCATTGGTGATTTTTTGAAGCGTCATTTCGATCTCGCGCTTGTGGATGGTTGGGTTCTTTCGGTGACTTCGACGCCTTGGCGATATGTAGGGTGGATGTCATTCAGAAAAATCGAACGCCGTGATGAGCACTGTAGGTGCAGCTGCATTGGCGGGCGAAACCTGAATGGTCAGTTGGGGGGAAGCGACATCTGCCCGATATGCAGAATTGGGCTTGTCTTCAGGCCCCATAGCAAATGCGCGCGTTGCCAAATTGCCGCAAGACTGGTGGCCAGCAACCCTTCAGCGCGCATTCTCTAGGGGCGCAACCCTCAGCGCGCCCTCAGCCGCATCCGCTTCAGCTGCTATTGTTGTCGGCGCAAGCGGTGACGGGTTCGTTGAGTATCGCATGTTCGAAAAGCAACCCTCGAACAGCGCCCTTAGGCCGATCGTTCCAGCTTGCTCAGGCAGTGTAAGCGTTGCGAGAACGGCCGTCTCAGGATTAGCGCCCTGCAACGAAATCCGCGCCAGATTGCCAGCGAAGTCTACTCGCAAGGTGATCCAAAACTCATCCCCGAAATCGGCAGCGGCCTGCGCTTCGCGAAACAATTGCCAATAGCGGATTCGAGCCGCGCCTTACGATCAACTTTGGGTTCCATAAGCGTTCGTCGGTGCTTGATGTAAAGGGTGCAGGCATCCACTGCCCTGTCGAAACCTGTAGCGCTGAGGCAACCATTGCCGAGCGCGGGAGCGAGGTTGACTTGCTGCTTTCTACCAGCATCGAGAGGCTCGACAAATCGGTACTTGAACAGTTGCCCAACTCGCAGACCGTGGCGTCGATCTCTGCCGGTTTCAGCAATATCGATCCTGAGCCCACCAACCCAGATCTATGGAAGTATGTGCCAAATGTCCTGCTGACCCCGCATCAGGGCGGATCCACATTTGGAACACTCTTCAAGCAAGCGCAGTTGGCGCAAGAGAACATTGAGGCATTCTTGAGCGGTGAATTGCTGTTGTCGCTCGCGGGATAGATCGACAACAAAAGTATTGACATGTTAAGTGTCGATACATACCCCAAGCTGCTGCTGTTTATTGGTTCATCCGCCAACGTTGCAGCGACAGGGGACAAGCAAATCCATGGAACAGCATCGCGTCTCATCAGGTGATGTGGAGCTCGCAGTCTTTTCTGCTGGCGACGGTCCACCGGTCCTGCTGCTACATGGCTTTCCAGATGACCATGAGGTCTGGGAAAACCAGATCTCTGCGCTGGTCATTGCAGGCTATAGGGTGATCGCACCAGACACGCGCGGCTGCGGGCAATCTACCATTCCACCGCAAGTTTCCGACTATCGCATCAAATATCTCCTCAATGACATGATTGCTTTGCTCGATCATTTCGGATTGGAGAAAGTTGCACTAGTCGCGCACGATTGGGGCGCGATGATTGCTTGGCGTCTGGTGATTGCTCATCCTGATCGATTTGAACGTTTCGCCGCGCTCTCGGTCGGTCACCCTGCAACCCTTGGTGCGGGAGGGAAGCTACAAATGCTCAGAAGCTTCTACATCTTCTTCTTCCAATATCGCGGACTGGGTGAATGGCTGATGCGTGGGTTCAACTGGCGCATGGTGCAATGGATATACAGAACGAAGGATGAAGCGGACCGGGCTGTCGCGCGGCTTTCGCGGCCGGGTTATTTGACCGCTGGGATCAATTATTACCGCGCCAATATGCGAATGTTTGCCCAGCGGAACGTGCCGGAATGCAAAGGTATGCCAGTGCTCGGGCTGGCCGCTGATGGCGATCCTTTCATCAGTGATAAACCTTTGCGAGAAACTGCGCGCTTCGTTGATGGCCCTTACCGATTTGAGATTATCGAAGGCGCAGGGCACTGGCTGCAAGTTGACGCCCCCGACAAAGTGAACACGTTGCTGCTTGATTTTCTTCGCGGCGATCCTGCGGAAAAATAGAGGGCGACAATGCGCGTCTATGGGCACCCTCATGCGCCATGGGTTACTTTAAGCCGCACACGCTTCCGCCTGCTCCGGCTGGCTATCTAGAACGCGCCGCCTTTTGGTTTGGCGCAATTTTCATGATCGGCCTTTTCCCGATAACTGTTCCGGTTGGCTTGGCCTTAACGCTTCGGAACCACATCAAGTCGTAGGCGGCGGACTTGTCCTTCGAAGGCGCTTGATGCCACGAAAAGCGAACCATGCGGTCGCCAATAGTAGGCCGAGAATTCCCGCCAGCACGAGATAAAGCCACGGGTAGTTTTCCAGCATCCGGCCGGTCGTATTGGACCTGATCTGACTGACCGTATCGAAGCCTTCTGGCATTTCGAGCACACCTTGCTCCTTAGCGTAGGCCGCGTACTCAGCGAGGAGATCGGCCAGCACATCTGGCTTTGCTTCGGAAAGATCGTTGGTCTCACCAGGGTCCAAGCTTAGATTGAACAGCCGCCAGCGTCCGTCTCCAACCGGCGGCATGCTGCGGGTGATCTTGTAGTCGCCTTTATACAGGGCAGAATTTCCTGAGACCTCAATCGCGCGGATGTCATTGTCTCCATAAACGCTTTCGGCTTCTCCCATTAGGACTGGCAATAGGCTTCGCCCGCTCATGGGTGTCGCGTCATCCTGCGCATCTCTTGCACCAATCCAGTCCAGAAGTGTGGGAGCAATGTCTGTCACCATGGCCGGGCTATCTATCCGCGCATTCTCTAATCCCGGGCCAGCCATGATAAGCGGGACACGAATGCCGCCTTCTGTTGCGTAGAATTTATACCATGCGCCGGGAGTAGCTGCGGCTGACGCCCATTCCGGGCCAATGAAGCCCCAGCTTCCGCGACCACCCATATTCTCAAGTCCAATGTCGTAGCCGGTCAATCGGAAATAGAATCCAATCGCAGCGTTGTTGTCGCCGCGCGAGGGTTCTGGTCCATTGTCAGAGGTCACTACGAAAATAGTGTTCTCGTATTGGCCTGATGCCTTCAGATGCTCAACGAAACGGCCGATATGGTAATCCATTGCATCAAGCATCGCAGCATTCACAGCCATCCGTGCGGAATAGAGCTCGCGCTCTTCTGCGCTCAGATCATCCCATTGGCGCAGCTCTGGCGGGAGATCGGCAAGGGCTGCACCTTGCGGGACCAAGCCCAGTTCAATCGCTCTTGCGTGACGCTCCTCGCGCAAGACATGCCAGCCAGCATCATAGCGGCCGTCATATTTAGCGATGAACTCAGGCGGCGCTTGCACGGGGATATGGATCGCTTGAAACGGCAGATAGGCAAGAAACGGCTTTTCGCTATCGGTTGCCGCAAGATACTCGATCATGCGGTCGACAATGAACTCCGAAGAATAGAAATCATCGGGCAGAGCTGCCTCGGCTCCATCCTCAAACCACGGGGCGTCCGCGTAGAACGGGATGTAGGACCTATCCTCCCAATTGTCGGCTCCTGACGCAGCGAGAGCAAAGCTGCGGTCGAAGCCGTGAGCTTGGGGCATCTCCTCTGGCTCCTCTCCCATATGCCATTTGCCAACCATGAGGGTGCGGTATCCCTCTACCCGAAGCCGGTCTGCGATGGTCAGAACGCCGGGTTCAAGAGCCATCGAATAGCCAGGCTGTCCCGCCTGTTCCTCAGGCAGAACTTCGGGAATGGTCGCGATACCCGTGCGATGATTGTCGATACCCGTCAGCAGCATGGCGCGCGATGGCGAGCACAAGGGCGAGGCACGATATTGTGTGAACATTGCGCCCCGACGCGCGAGCGCATCAATGTTCGGCGTGTTGGCTTCCCCGCCATAGATGCCGAAATCCATAAGAGCCGCATCATCAACCAGGATGATGACGATGTTGGGCTTTGTGCTTGGCTGCGCCTCTGCGACGCTAGCAGGAGCGATGATCGCAAGCGGTAAGAGGCACAAAGCCGAAATGGCGGGCAAGCGTATGCGTGCAAATTGTACCATTGAAGTCTTCCCTACTGTGCTCGGAGTCCTATGCGGTTGCTCCAAGCTAAATATGATGACATTAATAGTGCCATAATATGAATCGGGTCAATCCGTGAGCAAATCATCAATCCACGTGGGAAGAGAGAAATATGGCAAACCCATTGAGGGCATTCTGGCGTGATGCGAAATTCGGCGTGCGCGTGTTGCGCGTGTTGCGTCTGTTCGGCGACCTGAAGCCGAATGATGCCAGAACGGTTGCCGATGATTTTGAGGATGTGATTGACGCCCGTCCTGACAAGGCCGCCTTCGTCTTCGAAGGGGAGAGCGTAAGTTATCGGCAATTTGAAGAGCGAGCCAACCGCGTCGCAAATTCTCAGCCACTGAGTTCTGGGGTGACGTTGCGGACAACAACGCGTCCTTGTTTGTCTATATCGGCGAATTGTGCCGTTACCTTTTGAGTGCGCCTGATCACCCCAAGCAGAACAGTCACCGACTTCGCGCCGGATTTGGCAATGGATTGCGCGGTGAAGTTTGGCGGCCATTTGTTGAGCGGTTCCAGGTCCCGACAATGCGGGAACTTTATGGCTCAACCGAGGGCAACGTGTCCTTCCTAAACCTTGACGGCACAATTGGTGCGATCGGACAGATGCCAGCATGGATGGGGTCAAAGATTGGAATGGAGCTCGTCAAATTCGATGTGGTTGAAGAGCGCCCCATACGCGGCGAGGACGGGTTTTGCATAAAGACAGATGTGGACGAGCCCGGTGAAGCCCTGGGCAAAATTACCGATGTTGGGCGGCAGTCATTCAGCGGATATCACGATAAGAAGGCGACCGATTCGAAGATCCTGACTGATGTTTTTGAACAGGGCGACAAGTGGTTTCGGACCGGCGATTTGATCCGCCGTGATGCTGACAATTATCTCTATTTCGTCGACCGGATTGGCGACACCTTTCGGTGGAAGGGAGAGAACGTCGCCACCAATGAAGTGGCAGATGTCATGTCCAAATATCCCGGTGTTGAGCTGGCGAATGTCTATGGCGTCGAGGTGCATGGCTTTGAAGGCAAGGCGGGGATGGCGGCGCTGACAGTTGGGTCCGATTTCTCCATGGTCAGTTTTGCCAATCATCTCCGCGCAGGGTTGCCGGCTTACGCTGTGCCCCTGTTCCTTCGGATTCAGCCGGAGGCCGAAACCACGGGTACGTTCAAGTTCCGCAAAGTTGAACTGGTCAAGCAAGGGTTCGATCCAGAGCACACTGATGATCCGCTTTGGTTCCTCGAGCCTGGTGGAGCTCAATTCATTGCACTGGATGGTCAGATCCATGCGCGCATTGTCAACGGTGACTACCGCCTTTGAGGTCGCCTCCGCGGATTGACTCATAAATCGACACTATGTATGCCAATATCATATGTCACTATAAATGCCGATAGATGGGAGAGAATTTGTGGCACGTATTCAGTTGAGCTCGCTTTGTCGTGGTGGATCAAAAACTGCGGTCATCGCCGCTCTGGGATGGGGTCTGGCTGCCTCTCCAGTTATGGCGCAGGACGAAGCGGCGGTTGATGCCCCTGCGCTCGACGCGGACACATCTGTCATCATCGTTACTGCAACGCGTAGGGCGCAAGACGTGCAGGATATTCCCATTGCCGTGACCGCAGTTGGTTCAGAGCAGTTGGAAGCGCAGGCAATTGATGATGTAACTGACCTGGGCAATGTCGCTCCCAGCTTCAATTTCTCCCGAGCGCAAGCCGCCTCAAACGGTGTTGTGCTGCGCATTCGCGGTGTCGGAACCACGTCCAACAATATTGGCTTTGAAAGCGCGGTCGGCGTTTTCGTCGACGGCGCCTATCAATCACGTCCGGGCGTCGCATTGTCAGAATTTGTCGACGTAGAGCGGGTCGAGGTCCTGCGCGGCCCGCAAGGAACTTTGTTCGGCCGCAACACCTCCGCCGGTGCTCTTAACATCGTCAACCGTCGCCCGGATCTCAGCGAGTTCGGCGGGTTCGTCAATGCAAGCTACGGCAATTTTGACCAATTCAGCCTGCAAGGCGCGGTCAATGTGCCGGTGGTTGAGGACTCGCTCGCGCTTCGCGTGACCGGAGCTTACCGCGAGCGCGACGGCTTTATCGGCGTTCTCGATGCCGCGGGCAATCAGTTCGACACCACCAACGATGTGGATCGTTATCTTGTGCGAGGGCAACTCGGTTTCGCGACTGAAGGCGGCATCCAAGGCCGCATCATTGCTGACTTCTCCAAGGACCAAAGTTCTTGCTGCGGCGCGATCGAATTGCTGCGTTCTCCAATCGAAAGCGCAGGCTTATTCGGCCTTGTTGGGCTTGGGCCGCGCGGCGGGATGGGTTCTCCTGTTGTCGCGGATAATCCTTTTGATCAGACGGCTGCACGAGAGGCGCTCGATAATCGGCTTGCCACCCTAAATCGCGTACCCACCGCGGACGTCGAGAACTGGGGAATTACGGCTGAGATCGAGGTGCCAATCAGTGATAATGTCGACATCATCTATGTCGGTTCGTACCGCGATTATGAGGCGAACGAGGCCTTCGATTCCGACTTTTCTGCGCTCGATGTGTTCGAAGTCGTCAACAACACCACGGCCATTGACACGATGACGCATGAGCTGCGTTTCCAAGGGGATGCCTTTGGCGGCCGGCTCGATTGGTTAGTCGGTGCGTTCTACTCCGACGAAGATATCCTGAGCAACGCTGTGCTAACTCTGGGAGACGACTTTGGCGAACTTGTTGGTGCGACTTTGTTTGGCCCGACTGGCGGAATGTTCGGGGCTAACCCGCTGACAATTTTGTCCGGCGGCTTTGATCCTTCGACGACCATCACGAACAATCAGTTCGGTCAGTCGAGCGAAAGTTTCTCCGTATTCACCCATAACGTGATCTCTGTGACCGACCGGCTCGATTTAACCCTTGGCCTGCGATATTCGGACGAAACCAAGGACGGCTTCTTCGCGCAGCCATCGAGCACCAATCCCGTGTGCGCTTCGCTTGCGGCCCGCGCCGCCGCTGGGGCAATCCCGCCTACGTTGGTTGGGCCCGTCATTGGCCTTGGATGCTTTCCGCTCACAGCCCCAGCAAATCTACCGCAATCGGCATTCCTGCCTTTGCCGCAAACTTTTGACGCGCGCTTTGAAGATGACGAACTGATCTATACGGCAAAGGTCGGCTATGCCTTCGATGATGTGAATATCTATGCCAGCTATACTCATGGCTTTAAGTCAGGCGGGATCAACCTCGACGCGACCGCTGGTGTGAACGCGTCCGATCCAACATTTGATTCAGAAGTGGTGGATGCGTTTGAAGTTGGTCTCAAGGGCCGTTTTCTGGATGGTGACGTGACCGCCAATCTAGCGCTGTTCTACCAGGATTTCAGCGATTTCCAGGTCTTGGAATTCACAGGCACGCAGTTCCAGTCCTTCAATGTGCCCAATGTGAAAAGCTCGGGTGCAGAACTGGAGGTCGTTTTGCGGCCCACAGATGGGCTCACGATCAACACGTCGCTGGCCTATACCGATGCGCGCTATCCTGAAAATTGTGCTGCCTCTACAGATGCTTTGTCGATCCAAAACCTTTGCGGGTTCAGCCTGACTAATGCGCCCGATATCGTTGCCATTGTAGGGGGCAATTACGAAACACCGCTAAGCGACTCGATGGATCTATTCCTCAACGGACAGGTTCGCACGGTGAGCGATAGCCGGACCTCGACACAGGGAAGAGCAGTGCCAAATTCGGCGGCGCAGCTAGGTCTGACGCCGCTCTTGCCGTTTGATGTTCAGGATGGTTTGACGACGGTCAATCTTCGGGCTGGTATCAGGCAGGCTGATGGCGGCTGGGGCATCGAAGTATGGGCGACAAATCTAACCAATGAAATCGCCCGCGGCACGACATTTAACACCGCGCTGCGCAGCGGTTCGCGATCTGCGTTCATCTCGCAAGAGCCGCGCATGTATGGAGTCACCCTAAGGGGCGAATTTTGACCTTCTCTCCAGTCCGGTCAAAAGGGAAGGGGTGGCCGCATGGCGGCCGCCTCTTCTTCGTTTTCGAAAGCTGAGGTCAATCGATGAAAAGATGGCAGAAAATTGTTGGGGGATTGGCGGTCTTCTTGGTGGCCGCTGGTGCGCTGGCTTACACGTTTAGGACCGACCTCATACTTTGGGGCGTCAAGAACCGCGATCTGCCCGCGATTGCGGCTGAGACGCCAAAAATCGAGTGGCAGCAAGGCCCGGCGGAGGCCGCTCAGCCGATCGGGGAGCGCCCTCCCAATGTTATTCTGATCCTTGCAGATGATCTTGGCATCAATGATATCTCGACCTTTGGTGGCGGGGTCGCAGGGGGCCTTGTGCCTACTCCGAACATTGATCGCTTAGCGGCACAAGGGGTGAACTTCACCAACGGCTATGCCGGAAACGCCACTTGCTCACCCTCGCGCGCGATGCTGATGACAGGACGTTATGCGACCAGCACGGGTTTTGAATTTACCCCTACGCCTGCTGGTATGGGCCGGGTCGTCAGTTCAGTCTCTGGCGATATCCGACCTGATCTTCCGTCCGGCAATTATGATTCCGAAGCGGACGCTGAGCGCCCGGCCTACGAAGATCAGGGGCTGCCGTCAGAAGAGATCACCATCGCCGAAATGCTTGGATCGGCCGGTTACCATAATGTGCATATTGGCAAATGGCATTTGGGCGTAAGTCCCGAAATCGACCCGCTCGGTCAGGGCTTTGACGAAAGCCTGCAGATGATGGAGGGCCTGTATTTACCGGAGGACAGCCCGGATGTTGTGAATGCCAAGGTTGATTTCGATCCGATCGATCGGTTCCTGTGGGCCTCGCAGCGCTTTGCAGGTTCTTTCAATCGGTCTGAATTGTTTCAGCCAGGAGGCTATCTGACAGATTGGTGGACTGAAGAGGCGCTCAGCGCGATTGAGGCCAACAGGAACCGCCCATTTTTTCTGTATCTGGGTCATTGGGCTCCGCACACGCCTTTGCAAGCGACACGCGAAGATTACGAAGCTGTGGGCGATATCAAGCCACATCGTCTGCGTGTATATGCAGCGATGATCCGCGCGCTTGATCGCAGCGTCGGCGAAATCCTCGACAAGCTTGAGGAAGAAGGGCTGGCGGAGAACACGGTCGTGATCTTCTCCAGCGACAATGGCGGCGCTGGCTATGTCGGCCTGCCTGAAGTTAACGCGCCCTATCGTGGTTGGAAACTCACGCTGTTTGAAGGCGGGGTGCGGGTGCCCTTTATGATGCGTTGGCCCGCCGGTCTCCCGGCTGGTCGGACTGTCGATCAGCCGGTGACCCATATCGATATCTTCCGCACGATTGCCACTATGGCCGGGGCTGAATTGCCGGAACGTGACATTGATGGGGTGGACCTATTGCCCATCGCTACAGGCAGCGGCCCGATCGAACGCACCGATGACGCGATTTATTGGCAAAGCGGAGGCTATTGGGCTGTGCGCGCTGGCGACTGGAAGTTCCAGATTGACCAATCTCAGGATAAAAGCTGGCTGTTCAATCTTTCCGATGACCCTACCGAGCAAGTCAATTTGGTGGATCAGCAGCCCGACGTTGCAGCGCGCCTTATGGGCCTGCTCGAGCGGCATCATGAAGGACGCAAGCTGCTATACCCATCCACGACCTTGATGTCGGCAATGATCGATAAGACACTTGCCGAGGAATACGAAGAAGGCGACGAATTGATCTACTGGCCAAACTAGGTGTGTGCCAGAATTGGACCAAAACGGGGGAATGAGAATGAACCGCGCTAAATGGATTTGGCTCGCTAGCCTAGGATTGATCTATGCCAGCTTTTGGATCTGGTATGGCGGCAATGGCGATCCCGTCACGGAGGAAGAGGGGCTGGAAATGCTGGCTCAGATCGAGCGCGTCCACGGCGTTCGATTGGAAGACACGCCCGAAGGCAGCATGAGCCGAAACTTGCGCGCCATGCTGCCCCTTGATGACGGCAAGGAGTTCTACGCGGTCAATCTGGAAACACGCGCGGATGGCCCTGAGGCGCTTGACGCAGAGGCAGAATACGCTGCCATCGTTGTCCCGCTGCTGCTCGAGCGCGGCGGGCACCCTGTTTTTCTGAGCGAACGCGCTGGTCTGATGCTCGGCAATTTTGGCGAAGGCGTCGATAGAGTCGCCGTCGTGCGCTACCGCTCCTTGCGAGATCTGCTCGATATGATTGCTGATGAGAGAATGCTTGAAGGCAATGCGTTCAAGACCGCCTCGCTGGCGCATACCGAGGTGTTCATCACCAGACCGACGATCACTTTTGTGCAGGTGCGGCTGATGCTCGGCATGTTTCTCGCTCTACTTGCGATTGCGGGACTGGCGGTGATTGGGCGTGTTCAGAGGAGGCGCGGAGATGCCTCTGCAGCCTGAACCGGACAGCAACCCCAACGGGATTATGATGACCGATCCGCCCGCGTTGCTGCGCCATCTGATGCGGAGGCTGTTTGACCGTGTTATTGACCCAGCCAGCCGAGCCAAGGCGCGCGCAAAAGCGGAAAAGAAGCGGTTAAGCGCTGGGCAGCCGCACATTGTCGAATACTTCCACCAGAGTGACGATCCCTATTCACACCTAGCCGCCCAAGTCCTCGATACATTTTCCGGGCGCTATGACATCGAACTGGTGCGGCATGAAATCCGGGCGAGCGGTGGCAAAAACCAGCCCGAATTGGCCAAGTTGGATGCATGGGCGCACCGCGATGCCGAGTTGATAGCTCCTCAATATGGTCTCTTGAAACCTTCTGAGCTTGGACCTGCTGCTGGCACGGGGGCCAGCCCGGATATGCTCGATCGCGGCAGCGAGCGTCTGGCTCAGCTGGGCCACTATTCCGGCTCGATGTTCTACTATGCTGGCGAATGGTATTGGGGTGTCGACCGATTGTTTTACCTTGAGCAGCGATTGCGCGATCTTGGCAGGTGCCACGAACCATCACTGCCCTTCATTTGCCCGCGACCAGACATCGATGTGAGCGGTGTGGATGCCAGCATTCTGACGCTCGATTTTTATCCGTCGCTCAATTCGCCCTACACCTCGATCATCTACGACAAGACAATCGCGATGGCGCGCGAATGCGGCATTACGCTCAATCACAAACCCGTCTTGCCGATGATCATGCGCGGAGTGCCTGCGACGCGCGAGAAGGGCATGTATATCATGTTCGACACCAAGCGCGAGGCAGAGCATCTCGGTGTGAGTTTCGGTCCAGTGATGACACCAATCGGAGAACCCACGCGGCAAATCTATTCGCTACTCCCTTGGGCGCGAGAGAAAGGGCGAGATACGCATTTACTATCGGCAGCTTTGGACATGGCCTTCCGTGAAGGTGTTGGCCTTCATCGCAAGGCTGGACTCAAGAAAGCGGTCGAACGCGCGGGCCTCGATTGGAGTGAAGCCGAGCTTCATCTTGGAAGTGACGGCTGGAAAGAAGAGACCGCGCGCCACCAGATTGAAATGAGCGATGAGCTCGGCCTTTGGGGTGTGCCCAGCTATCGTTTGCAAGGCGGCGACGGCGAGGATTTGTGCGTCTGGGGTCAAGATCGCTTATGGCTCATCGCCGCTGAGATACGCCGGCGCGGCAAAAGCGCTGGAATTGTGGCACAATGAGTGTCACTGAGTGGCCCAAACACACAAGGGAAATGCATGAGCCAGGCCAATACTGCGATAGTTGACGCGCTGAAAGCCGAAGCGACTTCGAGCGATGGTCGTCGTGCGCGCAGTCAGGCTAGCCGGTCCAAGATTATTCAGGCGATGATGGACCTGATCGAGGGTGGTGATCCAGACCCAAGTACAGCCAGCGTAGCAAAGAGAGCAGGCGTCGGGCTGCGCTCCCTCTTTCGCCACTTTGAGGATAAGGACGCCATTTATCGCGAAATGGATGCGATCCTGATGAAGGCCTATCGGCCAATCATTGAAGCACCATATAGTTCTGACGATTGGCGCGAGCGTCTGATGGAACTAATCGAACGCCGCTGCGAGGTTGATGAAGCGTCCGCTCCTTATCGAATTTCTACCACGGCCATGCGCCGACGTTCAAAGTTCCTCAAACAGAACTTTCAAAGGGTGCATGATACGGAAAAAGCTCGGTTGAATTCGATTCTGCCTAGCCAATTGCACACAGACACCCCGTTGGGCCGTTCGATCCTTGTCGCGATGAGTTTTGATACATGGCGCATGCTGCGAGAAGATGAGCATTTGTCCGCGGGCGAAACTGTCGAGGCAGTCAAGCAGATGGTCGGAGACGTTATCGCGCGCTTGGATGACTGATTGTGCAGCGTTCCGCTCTCTTACTGCTGCTGCTCTTGGCAGGGTGTTCTGCCGCTGAGGAACAAGAGGGCGCTCATGCGAGCGGAGCACTATGTGAAGGAATTGCCGAGGCTCAAATGATTTGGGTCGAGGGCGGTAACTTCGTTATGGGTGACGATCCGCTCTATCCCGAAGAGGGTCCGCCTCGCACAGTTAGCGTCGACGGATTTTGGATATCCCAAACAGAAGTTACCAATGCGCAGTTTGCCGATTTTGTTTCTGCCACAGGTTACGTGACATTGGCGGAACGGGACCCGCCTCAAATAGACGGCGCTCCGCCAGAAATGCTCCAACCTGGATCTGCCACGTTCCGTGTGCCGACCCCTGATAATCCAAACTGGTGGGCTTGGACCGTTGGCGCGCAATGGCGGATGCCTAATGGCGCAGCTTCATCGATCGAGGGGCGAGCAAACGATCCCGTGGTACAGATTTCTTATGACGACGCGCTTGCCTATGCTGAATGGGCTGGGATGACCCTCCCCAGCGAAAAGCAATGGGAATATGCTGCCAGAGCGGGATCGAAAAGTCTGCCTGAACCCAAAGATGCCTCAGGTGCAGCCCAGGCGAATTACTATCAAGGCGTCTTCCCGGCCAAAGATCTTGGCGAAGACGGATACACCTCGCGCGCACCTGTTGGATGCTTTGAACCGAATGATTTTGGGCTCCACGACATGATCGGCAATGTCTGGGAGTGGACCACAAGCAGCGCGGCGAGGGCCGACGCATTGAGTCCAATCAATGTGATTAAAGGCGGGTCATTCCTTTGTGCGGCCAATTATTGTGCGCGATATCGGCCGGCCGCCCGGCAATTCCAAGAGCGTGACCTTGGCACCGATCATATTGGTTTCCGTGTGGTCGATACGCAGCGCGCGCGGCCTTCAAACTAGACAAGCCCATTCGATTCATATAATGACACTAGTAGTGTTATAATATGGAGTGAGAGCATGCAGGTCGTAAACCAGACGATGCCATCGCCGGAACAAATGAAGGAATTTTTCGGCGCTGGGGAAGACGGCCCATTCGTGATGGTCAACCTACTCAAGTTCAAAGAGCGGGCTGAATATGCAGATGGTCGTGAGACCGATCTAACTGGCGCTCAAGCCTATGCAATCTATGGCGCTTCGGTCGGGCAGTGTATCGCCGATGTGGGCGGAACTCCGGGTTTCGCGGGCGAAGTTACGGGGCTGCTGCTCGGGGAAGTCGAGGACAACTGGGATACCGTTGCCCTCGTCGAATACCCCTCCCTCGAAGCATTCCGCACCATGATGATATCGCCCGAATATCAGACAATCGCTGTGCATCGTTCGGCTGGCCTCGCAGGCCAACTCAACATTCGCGCCAAAGCGCGTCCGCTCGGCTAACCGGAGAATTTTGAAATGAAGAAACTTGCTCTGTTCGCAGGCATACCGCTCCTCTTGATCGCGGGCTTCGCCTTGGCTTTGCCATCGATCCTTCAAGCGGCTGGACTGCATCCTGATTACGAAGGTGCGCAATTGGACCTAGGAGGAAAGCGTGCGCTGATCATCACAACCAGCCACGGCACGCTTGATAAGCCCGGAGAAGCCGATGCTGATCCAACCGGTGTTTTCGGGTCGGAAATGACCGAACCCTATTACGAGTTTTTGGCAGCGGGGATGGAAGTCGACATTGCGAGCGTCGAAGGCGGCGCTGTGCCCGTCGATCCGCAGAGCTTCTATTACATGGTCAGGACCGATTCTGATGAACGCTTCCTCGAAGATGAAGAGTTTCAGAGCAAAGTCGCAAACTCGATCCCAATCGCCGAGGTGGATGTCTCACAATATGACGTGATTTTTCTCGCAGGCGGGTGGGGGCCCGCCTATGATTTTCCGGACTCCAAAGCTTTGGCGAGCAAAGTGAGTGAGGCCTACTATGCCGATCACACGCCGATCCTTGCAGGTGTTTGCCACGGTCCGCTTGGTTTCGTGCGGGCGCTCGATCGAGAGGGGAATTTGCTTATTGCTGGCCGCCGCATGACAGGTGTCACCGACAAACAGATCAACGAGTTGGGCATCTCATTCACGCCCTATCATCCCGAAACTGAGCTTCGCAATGCAGGTGTTGTTTTTGAATCGGCAACCGCGTTTCGCGACATGTTCGCCAATTATGTGACGATTGATGACGAGGAGCGCTTCGTGACGGGTCAGAACCAGAATTCTGGAGCCGAAGTGGCCAATAAAGCGATGCTTTTGGTTAGCGCTTCCGGGTCTTAATCCGCCTTCTTTTCGGGCCAGAGAGAAAGGACCAGCATCGCCAGTGCAATGATCGGTATGACGATATTGCCCATTTGACCCGGTGCGGTGCTGATCGTTTCTATGGATTTGAACTGGCCGACCAATCCTCGGCCGGTCCATTCGATAAGCAAAACCAGCCACAAAAGCGGCACCATGGATTTATAGCGAACAGCCGCCAGCAGCATAAGCATGCCAAGCAGCAGCTGGATCAGGCCCCATTGCGCAAAAATGGCGATAATGGTGGCGGACGCTCCGTCAGGATAGCTGTCGAGCGGGATGGTCGCGATGCTCTGCGCGCCGCCATCAGCGGCAAGCATGTGATGTTGACTGCGCCAAAGTGTGACCGCGGTAATCGGATAAAACACCCATAGCGCGATCTTGTTGCCGCGAAAGACATTGTCGAATTGAGCGGGAAATAGGCGGGCAAGGATGTGTTTCATTGAAGGAACTCCAGACAATTCGAATCGCTGAGAACCGGATTGATCCGGTCCCGAACGTCGGCCGATAAAGCGGCGTAGCGTGACCGCAGATTGGCGAGGCATTTAAGCTGATATTTGAAGGTGCCCTGCTCGTAAGACATGCCGCCGACTTCAATGCGGAATGTTTTCTCGCCCGCTTCGCTTGCGGCGGCATTGGCGAGGAGAAATGGAACGTAGACGCGCCCTACCTCGGCCAGCAATTGCTGAACCACCGGTTTGAGCGGAACGTCGGGGGTGTCCCATTCGCCCTCGATCCCTGAAGCATCGTCAACATGCAGCAACCAGCGGTGCGTGTACGGAAAGTCGGCGCGCATCATCGCCTGAGCGGTAGGGTCAACGCCAAGCTGCGAAAACTGGCCGTAAATCGAGAATTCTGCGAGCGAAGGACGGCTGCCAAACAGCCAATGCTCGTTCACCACATGGCTTTCTAGCGCCTGCATTACCCGGCGGGTTGAGTCTTCGATAAGAGGGAAATTCTCGCGCGTGCAGCCGACGATTGCCATACGCCCGACTTGCCTGTCCCTGAAATGCTTGGCCATGCCCTGACTTGTCTCAAGCCCGCCGCCTTTGAGCGCATCGTAAGACAGCCAACGGCTCATTTGGACCTGGTCGACATCCTCGAGCCAACGATAGCCAAACATCGCCTTGGTCAGCCACTCATCGGCGAAGTCTTCGAGGAGGTGCGCGATGAAGGCGGTCGCAGGGTCGGGCGGTACAACGCTGCGATCCCGGTGACGCGCCTCCAGTTCATAAAGCACCGGGGTCGAGTCATTGCGAAAACTGCCGTCGGGATACTCGATCACGGGGATAACGGGTGGGAGGCCGCTCTTGGCCGCCAATTGCTGCACATGGGCCCCATGAGACCAGACATGAATGATGCGCCGATATCGCATCAGGCTGCGCATTTTCATCGAATAGGGTGATCCAAGCGCGCCATGAATTTTGTAGGTCATACAGGTTCTCACATCAGGTTGGTTTGTTCGATCGCGTCGCCGCCGGTTGGCATCGAGAACATCATCCCATCTTCGCCAACGATCAGAATGCCATCAAAGCGATTTTCCGCGTCGCCAAGAAACGCAGGGTAGAGGTATCTCGACGGAAGTGGCGGAACGAGATGGCTCAGCACCAGCATTTGTGCTCCGGTGACCTGCGCGCTCTCGGCCGCGTCCTCAGGCGATGCGTGATAATCCTTGATGTCAAACATGATCTTTGCAGCGCTGTCGTTGCCTTGCTTGGCGAGAGCTTCTTGCAACTGTGTCACCATCACGGGTTGCAGCGCTTCGTGAACGATTAGATCGGCACCTTCACAAACGCGTTCCAGATTGGCTGACTTCTTCGTGTCCCCACTGATACAGAGCGAACGTCCACCATAGTCGAACCTGTATCCGACCGCAGGATCGATCGGTTCATGTTCAACCTTGAAAGCGGTTATCGTCAATCCTCCGCGTTCGAGGACAACCTCGCTGTCGCCTTCCATGCTAAACGGGCGGGCCTCAGACCCGCCTCCGCTCGACGGTGCAACACCTTCTCCGTGGTGTGCTGTGCGGTAGGTGTCATCGGTCGCGTAAGCTTCATTGAATCCGTCGACGATCGCTTCAACGCCCACTGGGCCATAAACGGGAAGCGGCGCGGCATTGGAGCCGCGGATCCAGTGGTTGAGCATCAACGGGCCCATTCCATCGATATGGTCGGAATGAAAATGGGTCAGCAGGACGCTATCAAGATCACTGGCATCCAAACCCATCAATGCAAGATTGCGGCTGCCGCCGTCACCAATGTCGACCACGAAAATCTGGTCACCGGCAATAACAATGTTGCAAGGGCCAGCGCGGTCAAGGTTCGGCATGGGTGACCCTGTGCCGCACAGTCCAACATGCAATCCATCGGAAAGCTTTGATACTGTGTCGCGTTCGACATTTTGTTCGACAGCGCGTTGGAATATCCAGGCACCAATGGGCTTTTGCAGGCTCATCACCGTGATCAGTCCAACGATAACGATCGCTACGATCCCGATGCCAAACTTCTTCACTATGAATTCTCTCCCAAGCCCAAAGAAGCGGCACTATATCTGTCAAAAAGCAATTGCCAGATTTGCCGCTCTTATGCAATGTGACACTACAAGTGTCAAAAGAAGGTGGATATGGAAGCGACCCAGGTTCGAATGCGAGAATACCCCGGGGCGGGGCCAGCACGCGATGTTTGGTCGCTAACCCATGATCGCTTGCGCCAGCTTGGAGATGGCGAAGTTGCCGTTGCTCTGGACACAATCTCGATCGATCCCGGCATGAGCGGGTGGATCACAAATAAACGCAGCTATATGCCTCCAGTGAAGCCGGGCAGTGTGATGCGCGCCTTTGGTGTCGGCGAGGTTATTGAGAGCAAGTCAGACCGCTTTTCGACCGGAGACTGGGTAACCGGCTTTACCGGCGTGCAGACCCATGGCGTTTTCCGTGACGAACATCTGCGCAAGATCGACGCATCGCTTTCTCCGCCTGAGAAATTTCTCAGCGGGCTTGGGATGACGGGATACACTGGTTTCTTTGGCATGAGCGATATCGGTCGGCCTAGGGAAGGCGAAACCGTCGTGGTCTCGGCCGCATCGGGAGCGGTCGGGTCCATCGCGGCGCAGGTCGCTAAAGCGGCTGGCGCGCGAGTGATTGGCATCGCGGGCGGGCCAGAGAAGTGCGCGTATTTGCAGGGTAAACTCGGTCTCGATCACGCGATTGACTACAAGAACTGCAATGTGGGCGATGCGCTCGCGAAGGCATGCCCGGACGAGATCGACCTCTATTTCGACAACGTCGGCGGAGAGACACTCGAGGCAGTTCTAGGCCTAATGAGATACAAAGGGCGCGTCGTCATATGCGGTGCGATCTCGCAGTATGATGATTTTGCTGGGGCCAAGGGGCCGTCGAATTTCATGTCGGTGGTGACGCACAGTCTGAACATCCGTGGTTTCACCATGCGTGACTATATGCACCGCATTCCCGAGGCGCTCGAGTGGCTCGTTCCAGCTTGGAAGGATGGGCGGCTAAAGATGCGCGAACATGTGGTCGAAGGCATCGAGAACTTTCCCGACGCCTACGAGATGATCTTCCGAGGCGAAAACCACGGTAAATTGCTTCTTAAAGTGGGACGGGCGCAATGAATCGGCTCCGTACGCCCGACGCTTGTTTCGAAAATCTCGCCGATTTTCCCTTCGCGGCGAACTATGTCGATGTTTCTGATCAAGAAGGCGGTAGCTTGCGTATGGGCTATATCGATGAAGGGCCAAAAGAAGGTCCGCCGGTGGTGATGATCCACGGCAGTCCAACATGGTCCTATATGTGGCGGAAACTTATCCCGATCTTGGCTGAGAATGGTTATCGGGCGATTGCTATCGATCTTATTGGGATGGGGCGTTCGGATAAGCCGACCCGGATGAGTGACTATACGATCGCCCGCCACGAGACGTGGGTGAAGGAGGCTTTGTTCGAGAAGCTTGACCTGAAAGACGCGCATTTCATCCTGCATGACTGGGGCGGCATCATTGGCCTGCGCGCTATTGCCGATCATCAGGAACGGGTCGCCAGCATCATCATGTCGAACACAGGATTGCCGGTTCGCGATCCAGATAAGCCTATCGGAAAGATGGCGCGCAAGGGCGCTCGGATGCTTCGGAGTTTCCAACTCTATGTCCGTTTCCGAAAGAACTGGCGGCATTGGAAAACGCTAAGCCGCATAGTCCTCAAGGACATGCCGGCTGAGGATATTGCGGGCTTTGCTGCGCCCTATCCGGACAAACGATACCTTACCGGCAATCGGCAATTTACGCAGATGCTGCCGACGCGAAACGATAACCCGATTCTGACCGAGAATTGGCAAGCACTGCAAAAGCTCAAGAGTTTTGAGAGGCCGTTCCTGACGCTCTATTCCGACAAGGATCAAGTTGCGCCCAAAGGGTATCACAGCGTCCGCCCGGTCATTCCGGGTACGCGCGATTATGAGCCGATTATCCTAAAAGGCGGCTCGCACTTTCTACTGGAGGATATTCCAGAGGATTATGCTCGCGAGGCGCTTGCTTTCCTGAATTCGATACAAGGAAAAGCACAATGAATATGACCCTCGACACCCAATTTGACGCAGCAGTGGAAGCCCTTGGTCCCGCAGCAATCGCTGTGAAAGGTGGCTAGGGTGACCTGTTCATGGAAATCATGAATCCCGCCGACAACAATATCTGGATGCGGTGCGAACCTGTCACTGAGGATCAGTACAAGGCGGTGACGCCCGCTGAACCTTTCTTTAAATCGGGCCGGGCTGCTGCTGCGATGGACCGGGCGACCTTTGCCGATTCCTGTGACACACCAGAGCAGCTTTTATCAATGAAGTGTGACGGCTTTCTGTTCCATCAAAACGCAAGGCCAGGTGACATGATCCCGCCAGAAATAGAAGGCGGACCGATGCGGGTCGCAGTCCATAAGCACCATCTTATCGGCTTTGAAGCAGGGCGAGAATTGGTGGTGATGGACCATGATGGCGAGCAGTTCATTGAGGTGATTGGGAGGCCGGATAGGGACGACGATCTGGTTTTGCCGGAAGGCGCGTTTTTGCGGACAATCACGCTGGTAGAGCCATTTGTTGTGATGCTCCCAGAACCCACAACGACGTTTTTCTGGATGAGCGACAATATTCGCAGTTTTCAAGGGCCCGTTGATCTGCCCGCTTCAAAAACTTGAATGGAGAATGACGCGATGAACAAAGTGACCGAATTATGGGTGACGCGCGACGAATTGCGTCAGACAAAGGTTGTCGAGACGGACCAATCGCCGCTCGAAAATGGTCAAATCCGCGTGGCGATCGACAAGATGGGCCTGACTGCAAACAATGTCAGTTACGCCGTATCAGGCGAGGCAATCGGCTATTGGAAATATTACCCGACCGAGGGCGAATGGGGCAAGGTCCCCGGTTGGGCCATGGCGGATGTTGTGGAATCGCGTAGCGATACCATCAGTGTGGGCGAGCGTCTGTGGGGCTTTTTCCCGATGGCGTCTGAAGTCGTACTCAATCCGGGGCAGGCAGCCGAAGATTTCTTCGTCGATGATACACCGCATAGGCGCGACTTGCCGGCGCTCTACAATCTTTACCGCCGGACACAGGGTGAACCCGACTTTCTAAAACCGTTGGAGGACGAGCGCTGCCTGCTGTTCCCTCTCTTCGCCACATCTTATATGCTCTACGACTATTTGATCGACAATGATTTCTTCGGCGCTGAGCAGGTGGTCATCGGGTCGGTATCATCGAAGACCGGTTTTGGCCTCGCGCATCTGCTTGGTAATGATCCAAAGGTTGCGCAGAAGGTCGTGGGTCTGACTTCTCGAGGCAATGTCGGTTTTGTCGAAGGGCTGGCATGCTGCGACCAGGTCGTGACTTACGGCAAGGAGAGCGAGATTGATTCATTGCTGCGAACTGCCTGGGTCGATATGTCGGGTGACGGGCCGCTCACCGGGAAGTTGCACCACTTGCTTGGTGAACGCATGGTCGAGAGCTGCATCGTCGGCGCAACTCACTGGGAAGCCGAACGCAAGCGGGACAAGGACCTGCCCGGTGCCAAGCCCAAGTTCTTCTTCGCACCCGGCCACATCGCGAAACGCGATGCTGAGTGGGGCCAGGGCGAGATTTGGCGGCGCGGATCGGAGGCAAGCGTCGGGATCGCGCAATCCATCTCCAAACAGATTACGGTTGAACGCCATTCGGGTGCTGAGGAAGTGGCGCAGATTTGGTGCGATATGCTGGACAATAAGGTATCACCCATCCGCGGAGTGATGATCTCGATTTAATCTCTTGTCAGCCCTGGAGAACGCTCGATGAAAACCTCGATACCAATTGTCGTCTCAGCCCTGCTTGTTGCCACACCTTTGCTTGCGAACGAAGAAGCTGACGACCAAGCCAAGGCGCGAGAGAATTTTCAGCAGGCGGACTCAGACAGTGACGGGAGGCTGACCCCAGCCGAGTTTCGAAATTTCATCGATGCAAATGCTGAAGATGGATTGGGTCGTGCAGGCATGGTGCGCCGCTTTGGCGCCTATGGAACTGCATTTGAGAGGGTGGACAAGAATGAGGATGGCGTGGTGACAGCACTCGAGCTTGCAGCGGCAAGACGAAACTAAGCCATGACCTTGAAGAAATCGCTCAGCATCGCTGGCGTGAATGCGTTCAGCTTTGCTGGTCGATCGAACGTGATTGTCGCAACGCCCTGTTCGACCGCATAAAGAATTTGGTTGTCGCTCATTGCTGTTTAGCTCCCCAAACTTCCTGATTGTCCTGACGCTCCATCCGGCGGCTAGTGCGCAGGCCGAACAGCTTTTCGAGCCCTGTGCTTTCAAAGACGGAGCGGATTGCGGTCCGGTCGTTCTGCGATTGGCGATCAAACGCATCCTGGAGTCGTTGCAGGAGGTAGAAACGATACGGGATGACAACCGTTTCGATGGCCGCCCTTCTCCATTCAAATGGTGCCAGTCCCATGCCGCTCTTCATCGACTTGTTGTTGGTCGGCGATCCAGCTTCGATCTCTGGATGGCGGTCCAGCCAGCTGTTGGCGCGCTCTACATGCGCGTTAATTTCAGGAAAGTAGTCGTCTGCGATGAAGCGCATAAGTTGAAGCAGGCTTTCAGGAAGGTTGTCGCCGGATACCAATTGGCCTTTGGAGTTTGCCAGCGCCTCATCAACAAAGACTTCGGCCATGTTCATCCGCTCAACCCAGCGGAACACATTGGGAGCACTGACTTGCATCAGCCGCAATGGAACAGGGTCACGGGCAAGGTGAGCATACATCGCGCCGATCAAGCCGTAGTCGGCAATTGTAGCATGACCGCCCAGAATGAAGGGATGTTCTCTCAGATGTCGCTCCATGAGTAACAGAAATTGGGCGTAGCTTTCTTCGACTAGCTTGTAAGTTTTCGTGTTCACTCCGAACACCTCAGCAGCCTTTCTCATTCGGCCACTGGCGTGAAGAAAGGCTGCATCTTTCGACTCATTGGGAAGGCCCGTTGGGAGGACGTCGCGGAAGACTTCACGCAAGAAAGGCAGGTTCACTTCATCGAAATTCCAACGATAGTGCATCGCCGGACGCAGAAGGCCATGCGAACCGAACAGCTCGAACAGATGCGCGATCGTCAGTAGCTTGGGATCTGCGGGATAGATCGGATTCTTGCTAAATCCTGCGCTATCGAGATGATCGATTATGTCTGCGCCGTCTTGAATGATCGACCCTGCAGAGGTTTTGATCACGGGTATGATCCAGCGACCGATCTGCGGGACGATCTCGCCTGTGAACTCCTCGCTGCCGGCCTTTATTTCGGTAAAGGGGACAGCGTGCATGCGCATGTAGGACCGCGCCCTTGCTGTGTAGAGTGATCCGGCCATTCCATAGAGCGTGTAGGTCATGGTGCAGTCTTTCCTGGCGATCCCAATGATAAAAGTTATGGCACTATTAGTGCAATTACATTGCGTACGTCAATCCGCGGTGCCCCGAAAATGATGATTCATTAGCGGAATGACGCAGAGATCGACCACTGGCCTCCAAGCTGACGACCCAGAGCTGTTCAAGACGCTCATTCGGAGGCCCGCGACCGCTTGGCCAACCCTTGCGCTTTTGGCCTCTGCCAATCCGCACAAGATTACTTCGAAACATGATCGCTTCCGGTGCAAGTCAAACCGGGTAGTTTTGGAGTGGGTGATGACGCCTTTGTTTATCTATCAAAACTACCATCTGATGCATCATCTCCATCCTACGGTTCCATAATCTCTGAAGCCGACTGGAGCTGAGTCAAGTTAAGGAAGCTACCGGTTTGATTGATAGGCCAGATAACCAGCTAAATTGAGTAAACTCCTCTCGGGGTAATTCCCGCCAGCACGATTGGGACAGTAAAGAGGTTGAGAATTAGGCGTGGTTGGTTTCTCAAATACTAAACGCCGCAATTGGATCGAGAGAAGATTGGCTTTTTCTACCCTAGCGGACAAGGAGCGACCCTTGCACAAACGGTTCATCCCAAGCCAGTATGCAAAAGCCGAGACTTAGATGGAAAGCAGTCATCTAGCCTCCCTGTTCTTTCCCAGCTGAACAAGAAATTCAGACAGGAGGCTGGTGACATCCAGACTGCGCCATTCACCTATTTTTAGTGTAAGAGAAGCGTCAGAGAGCGGTTCACGACGAGCGCGGGGCAGGTGATTGAGCGTTGCAGGACATTGCACAATGTAGACACCAAATTGCAGTTCAGTTTGACAAGGATGCTTCTTAAACAACCGTTCTTGGACGGAAAGATCGGCAAAAATCCCCGCTCGACTGCTCCAGCTCATTACTGAGAAATGCATTGCTCCAGATTTCGTTGAATATGCCTAGCTGCATGAACACGTGCCAACTTACGCCCAGACTAACGGCAGCAGGCGAGTGGAGCCTTAAAATTTGCACTTGGCTCAAAGCTGCAAAAAAATCCTTTCGAATTGGAAAGGCGGGTCTTCGCAAACAATCTGCGCCGCCAACGCCTGCGTCATTCCAATTCGTCGTAAGGTTTGTGAAGTTTAGCGATCAATTGGGATCAAGATCATGGTGCCAGAAGAGGACTCGACTTGAAGGTGTAAACCTTTGATTTTAATCATATAAAATCAAACAGTATCGAAACATGCCCCCAGCTATGCCCCCAAAAAGGTTTGGCTGGCTAGGTTAGACGCCTTTCGATCCTTCCCTGCAATAGCCCAACAGTCCGCATCATCTCAACCGCGCAAAGCCCGTCCAGATATTCGTATTCATCCAGCAACCGCCCATAGGTTTGCCGGTGCATACCCTTTGGCCGCTTAATACGCTGTTCCCACCCTTGCGGGCATCCTAGCCGCTTCTGGAGCCGGTTCAACGCTTCGAATGGCCTGTCTCGCTGCGATATTCGTTGGGATTGATAGCCTAGCCGCCAAGCCTTACGCGATGCGAACCTATCGCCGCCGGGTGGCAAATAGAGTTTGCCAGCGCGGTGCCCGCGATAAGGGCAGAGCATCCACCAGCGTTTGCCGCCGAAATTCGGTTCGGAGAAAGTGATGCGGATAGATTGTTCGACTTCTTCGCGTTCATCGCCTTCGCCGCGCGTATAGTCCAGGATCAACCGTTCGCAGCCAAGTTCGCGCATATCCGCGCGGTAGCTGATACTGCCAGAAGGTTCGCCGCCACGATTCCAACGCAGTATGCCAGACTTCTCATAGCCGGGTCGCGCCATGCCGTTGCGGATCATCCACGCCAGATCGATGCGCCGCGAAGCATCCGCCGTTGGTCTTCCATATTGTCTGCCTGAACCGTAACCACCCATATCAGTGTGTTATATGATTAACACACGAAATAGAAGGTTGGTACTATGCAACCGCTTCACAAGTTCCAATAACGCACGGGGTTCTGCACATGCTTAAGTGCATTAAGCGCTATCCGTTTGCCCCTCTCTCCCGCGTAGAGTTCCCGTATCTCATCCGGTGCGAGATTGCCGTTGAAGCCAGAGCGGCTTGGAATGCTCTCAGTCAATTGAGGGAAGTTCTCACGTGTGGCGACTAACCACTCATCAGCGACAAATGCATCGATGACGACACCGCGAATAACACTGAGAATATAGTCAGCGCGCGATGCCTTATGCCGATCAATCCGCCACGCCAGACGCGTCTGCTCGTAAATTTCCTCGGGTGAAGCGCCAGTGAAACGATTGATATTGATAAGCACCAATTTGTGCTCCGGCTCGGTTTCAATCTGGGGAAGGTCATACTTGTCTTTGATCTGGTGTGCATGCATCGGGCCTCTATCACCACTTCCTCGTCCGCCCGCGATGTTCTCAAGTCCCGGATAGGCATCGATCAATGCCGCCTCGACCTCGAATATTGCACGATCGGGGATTCCGTGGCGGTGAATCACATGCAGCACATCGAGACCACTTCGCGTTATTTCCCTGATGCGAGAAAGCTTGGTGGAAACTTCGTCCTCATCATCTTCCAGCGTAAGCGCCGCCACCATATGAGCGAAGACACGGTTGCCTTTCCCTTTACCGACATAGAACGTCTCGCCATTGCGAGGGTCGACAAGTCTATAGACGTAGTTGCCAAGCTCTTTGGCGACTGTTTCGCTAAAGGTCTCGCTCATAGCTCCTGCACGTCAATTGGCATTTCGATCCCGCGCATGATGCGGTCTGTTTCGAACAAGATTTTGATGATCTTTTGATAATGGCGGATATCGTCCCAGCTTAAGGTGCGGCCCTTGCGGTCTTTCAACCATTTTTGCGCTGGCTGGTATCCGCCGATGTAAAAGCCCCAGCTTACCTCTGGCACTTTGTCGAAATATTGCCCTTCATCGTCCTTACCGTTGATGTAGACGCGGTCCCCTTCGAAGCGGGGCTTATCGACTACGCTGGCTTGCCCATCTGGCGCGTCGCCATCGAAGGGGTAGGGCGCATCGCCAATGGCAGTGTCTTCCATCAGGTGCAGGCGACGCAGGGCCTCGCCCTGTTCACTGATCGCGCGGAACATTTCCGGCGATGATGGAAAGGGAACGCGGGGGAAGTCTATCTTGAGGAATTCGGCATAGGTTTCGCGATAGGCGGGGCAATGCAGCACGCCATAGATGTAGTCGAAAACCTTTACCTCAGATGGGCGAGAGTCTTCTGTTGTCGCGCTGAACTCGGAACCCATTTCGCGCACAATGTCAGTATCAGAAGGGTCGATCCCGGCGGCTTCGCATATCTCAGAGTAGAGTTTGGGATCTAGGTTGACGGTGCGATCATTTGAGGAAAATGCATCAGCCTGATCTGCGCCTAAGTCAGGGTATCGGTAGAGGGGAGCGAAATCGTTGGCTTCTTTGATGCTAAGCGAATGGTGCTGGATCGCACAGTCGAAGACAAGTGCGTCAGTAAAGGGCCTCTCTTGCTCGATCCGACGGTTAAAGCTCAGCGCTAAATTTGAATTGCCGACTACATGATCCATAACTTCGTTTCTGGGCCAATCTGTCAATTCCGAACCTCGGAACGATGCCCTTCTGTCGAAAGGGCGGTAGCACATCGGAATCAAATGCTCGTGGATCGACAGATTTCTTAGCGCAGGTCTAGCTTCTGACATCTTCCAGCCTCGAGTGTCACCGGGCTTATACTTTCCGTTTTTCTTCGATCCGAAGAATTTTCTTCGAGTCTCGTCGTCGTTGGTGTTTGGATCAATAAACGTCTCAATTTTTGAGATGAGATCGCTTTCCGAAAAGTCCACGGCAAGCCCATCGCGCGCCGTGATTATGCCCTTGCTCTGCACTGGGAATAATTCGCCTAACGACGCACCCACCTCGTAAGCTACCGCATGCTTAGCGTCGAATGGAACGAAGAAGTAATAGGGATGAAAAAGGTCAATTTTTGTCCAATTGTTGCCTGGCAACCCTTGGGCGTTGAGCGCCTGCTCTTTGGATTTCCTCTGACCCCAGAGATCGGAATGAAAGACCTCGGCGAGATGGTCTTTCTCATGGTTTACCTTTTTGCGGGTGGCGACGATCACAGAAACGCCTTGCTTGATGTCAAATACGTTCTTGTCAGGCGATCCATCGGGGCAAACCTCCTTACGATTTGAATTGCCATGCAGATTCATTACGAAGATTTTGTCGAACGTTTTTAGCAAATGCCAGCGCATCCCCCGGAATGTAGGGTTATCAAGGTATCCGTGATTGGTGATGAACCCCAACACGCCCTCACCGTTCTTCTCGATCATGCTTTCGGCAAAACGAATGAATTTCACATAGTCGTCTTGCAGCCAATGCTTGCGCTCTCCGAAGTGCACCCCGTCGACGTATTTGTAATCTTCGATCAGCCCGGTGATCCACTTGCCATTGTTCTGGCTGATGCCCGAATAAGGCGGATTGCCCATCACGCACATGATCGGGGTTTGGCGCTTGATATCGCTGGCCGCTTTCGCTTCATCGGCAATCGCGCGCGACAGACCAAACAAGGTCTGTTCAACCCGCTCGCCTTCTTCCAGACTGTTGGTGAGATAGACACCCAGACGCGGCGCCTTATCATTTGGTTTGTACCCCAGACCGGTCAGGATCATATCCAGCTTCATATGACACATGGCATAGCTGGCCATCAGCAGCTCAAAACCGTGAATGCGCGGGATCAGATCATTTTCGACATAGTTCGACCATTGGCTGGGCGCGATGCCCTTTACCCGCTCCGAAATCAGTTTCACCGCCTCAGCCAGAAACGTGCCGGTGCCGGTAGCGGGATCAAGTATCTGGACGCGGTGGACCTCCTTCTTGATTGTCGCGGGCTTGCCGGTCTTGGGATCATTCTGTCCGGTATCCCAATCCACCGAAATACGGCTGGTATCGGCCAGACCATCGGCCAGACCAAATTCGGTTTTCAGCACTTCATCCACCGCACGAACGATGAAATTCACCACCGGCTCCGGCGTGTACCAGACGCCGCGCGCTTTACGCTTGGCCGGGTTATATTCAGCCAGGAATGTCTCATAGAAATGCAGAAACGGGTCTTGGCGTTTTGTCACCTTGCCGAAATGGCGCAGCACCTTTTCCATGTCAGCAGCAAGGAAAACCGCGCAAAGATCATCCACGACCCGGCGCAGGCGTTCATCAAGATTAGGCCCAGCGATATAGACGAACAGGGCGCGCAAAAACGGGTTAGACTTAGGCAACAGGTCAAGCGCTTCGGTGCGGGTGAATGTGTCCAGCGTCTCGTCATGCAGGCGCGCGGCAAACAGGCCGTAAGCAATCGTCTCGGCATAGATATCCGCGAAATCCGCCACGGTGATATCGCTGATTAGATTGGCTTTGAATGCCTCATACTGGCCGATCAGGTCGGTTGCGGTGGCACCATCTCCCTTGGCCTTCATATCGGCCACCAGAGCGTTACCCATAATCTCTTTTATCAGCGCAGCCTTGCCCGCCATCAGCTCTGCCAATCGCTTGGATGAGGTAACGCTTAGCGGGGTGATGCTGGCGAAGTCGATTAGCCGGGCTTGCAGCCGTGCGAAGGATTCTGGCCGCGCGGGTATTGTCGGGATCAAGTCGGCAATGGTGATGAAATCCACCGCCACGCCTTCCACAATGAATTCGAAGTCGAATCCATTGGTGTAGATCAGATTGGGCAGGCCTTTGCGGTAACGGTCTTTCTGCCCCTTGCTGTAATCACCCGCCGCGAATTTCTTAATGTCTTTGCCAATGTCCTTGGCCTCACACCAACCAATCGCGACATCGCCGCGCTGGAATACGAAATCAGGCGCGCCAACATCGGTAATGTGTTTGGGTTCATTGATGACTGTTAGGGCAGGATCGATAGAACCAAACAGCTTAGCAAGCGCGGGACGGAAACTGTGTTCCGTGGTCTGGCCACTGGCGTAAAGCGTCTTAATCTCGGCTAGATATCCCGCAACGTCCATGATCGCCCCTTAATTAGTGTTAGGCAGACGCTAGTGCAGCCGCGACCAGCCGCCAATTATTTTCCTAAATCATTAGGCAAATTCGGTGTTTTGACACCTTGGGGAACGCCAGCACACATGGCAGTTCTTTTGATATTTCGGACTATTTTATCAAAGCCGCTGCGCGCGCGGGCGAGAAACTGTATTTGCAATATAGGCAAGGATTGCAACCGGTTTCCGGTTTGAAGGCCTTGGAGATTGCGGCACCCCCTATCAGCTTTGACTGACAGCCGCTCTCTTGCCGATTACACGGCATTGCTGCCCCCATTGCTTATGCTCCCAGCCCGTTAAGCCCAGTGGCCCTTCAAGCGCCTCTGGAGCGCATTTGAGCATGTAGTGCAGCTTTCCGTTTAGAGCCGCCTCATATGCGCCGGAATTGACCAGCGTGGTGTATGCCGATGCGAGCCTTTGCGATTGAACGGCACCAGCCACGTATTGACCTTTGAGCAGGCTTTTCATCCATCGAAGTGGCATTGGCCTGAACAAGAGATCAAGCTCAGCTGGGACGTGCAAGAGGATATGCGCGTGCTGGCCAAAGGTTGCCCCATGCTCCTGCACCCATACCCATGGCATCGGATGGCCATGCAGTCTGACCCAGTTTCGCGCTTTGGCGATAAACCGGCCTGTCATCTGCACGCTCAATTCAGCATCCACGCCAGCCTTGCCCCATGCCAACGTCACGAATCGATTGAGGAACAAACCTTCGGAACAGCAATTGTGACTTCGCCGCAAAATCTGTTGGCATTGAGGTTCGGATAGCCGCCAGCTCACCCTATCCGCACAATTACGCGCGCCGCCTCGTTTCAGCGTTACTGGAGGCAAAGGAACCGCCCTATAATAGGCGGATCGCGTCGCTGCCAAACAAGTGTCTGAAATCAAGAGGTATCGTTGATTTCAGATGGCACATTGGGGCGCAATCCGCTGCAAGTTTCAAAGGAACAGTGAGGCACATCGCCCCACCAGAACGCAAGATTGAAAAGGGCGGCTAAACCAATCGGTCCGCCGCCCCAATCTGCCAGACCGTCACACATTTTGTGTGGACGCCCCTCTCATCCTTTGGCAGTAAAGCAGCATCCAAACGCGATAGAGCTTTCGGATACGAGCGCTGATAAGGTCACTAGCCTTATCGGCGCTCTTGCTTTTCTGCCTAGGTTTCAGTCGTTCGCCGCATCGCAAGCTAGGCTTTGATACCAAGCCATGGCATCTTCGCGCCGGATACGAACCGCCCGTCCAATTTTGACGTGGGGAACATCTCCACTGTCGCGCAAGCGGTATGCAGTTGAACGGCTGATGCTGAATTCGTCACAGAAGTTCTTGATTGTTAGTAATGCTGCCATTGTGTGCAGTGTCCAGAAACGCCCAATTGGGCTGGGGTCTTAGGGCAACAAGAACAGCAAAGCGTTCCCACACTGTTCTCATAACGCCCCGAAGCACCTTGAGCGTTTGCCAGCGCTAATCAAGATAAGTTTGGGGAAGAAATTTCTACTAAATGTGGGACACGCTGTGGATAACGGGGACGATTAGAAAAGAATCGTGATTCGAGACGCTTAAATGGTATTTTCGGCGCGGATTTGCACAACTTCTCCACCCGCTTTTATCTGGTCCAGATAGTCGCTCCACCATTGCGCCATGGACACCCGTTCTGCCCAATGCTCTCCGCGTGCATAGGCTCCGCGTGTTGCATCGCTATGGCCGTGGGCAAGTGCCCGTTCGATTGCATCAGCGTGCCATTTGCCGCTTTCGTTCAGCAGCGTGGAAGCTGTGGATCGCAGGCCATGGGCTGTAACCTCATCTTTGGTAAAGCCCATGCGCCGAAAAGCAGCGTTCAGGGTGTTTTCACTCATTGGACGTTGGCGAGTATGCTCAGCGGGGAATACGAAACCCTTTGACCCTGTAAGCGCGCGCAATTCTACCAGAATGCCCATAACCTGATTGGAGAGAGGGACGGCGTGCGGCCTGCGCGACTTCATCCTCTCCGCTGGGATACGCCAGACCCGCTCTGCTAAGTCGAATTGCTCCCACTCGGCATGGCGAAGTTCACCGGGCCTCACAAAAACATGAGGCGCCATCTGCAAAGCAAGCTTGCTCACTGGTCCGCCCGTATAGCCATCAATTGCCCGCAGGAGTTCGCCAAGTTTCGCAGGCTCAAGAATGGCCGCGTAATGCCGTGCTTTTTTCGTAATCAACGCACCGCTCAGTAGGGTGGCCGGATCACTTTTGGAGCGTCCGGTCGCAACCGCATATCGGAAAACTCGACTGGCAAAACTGCGTGTCTTTTTCGCGCTCTCGTAATTTCCCTTCGCCTCAAGCTTCTTCAAGGCGGCAAGCAAAAGCTGAGGATCGACTTCACTAATCGGCATGGTGCCAATTGCTGGCTTAAGATGGGAGAGAAACCAGTTTGCTTTCGCCAAGGTTGAAGGCGCTTTTCCCTCTCGCTTCATTTTGTCGATGTATTCCGATGCGATATGCTCGAAACTGTCATTGGCGCTAATCTTCGCAGCTGCCTTTTGCCGTTTGCGATCTATCGCGGGGTCTTGGCCATCATCCACCTTAGACCGGGCTTCATCGCGCCGCTTGCGCGCCTCTGACAGCTTGATTTCGGGATATGCCCCCAGTGCCAGCCGCTTTTCTTTGCCAGCGATGCGGTACTTGAAGCGCCACAGCTTTGATCCGTTTGGAAAAACTTCAACATACAGACCCTTAGCATCGGCGCGCTTGAAGGGTTTGGCCATCGGCTTGAAGCCACGGATTGCTACATCTGTAAGAGCCATTTTGGGGCATCACCTTTTCAAAGGTCGCCTGCAAATACAATTATGCCCCCAGCCATGCCCCCAAATTTGGTGGGTTCCCCAGAAACAATCGAACGCGCCCAGCGACAATAGAGGTCGGTAAATGGCAGAAAACCGCCGCTTTGTCGATACATTGGGGGGTGTTGAGAAACAGATAAATGGTGCCCAGAAGAGGACTGGTCCTCGTCGCCAAAAATCCGCAGAAAACCGTGGGTTTACAAACAGTCGCTGTAACAGTTGTATTGGACGATTGTAACAGTTTACGCAATGGCAGTTTCAATTCGAGTCCTTGTTAAGGACTCATATTTCAGTGGGCATCGCTTCTGCAGCCGCGGCAGCCTCATCATCCAATGCAGCTTGTTCCTGCTCTTCGAGCCAATTGTCGTATTCCGCTTCAGCTGAATAATCGATCTCAATGCTTCCGAAGTCTACGGTAATGGACTTGTCGACGAGCTCGGCTCTGAAAATTTCTAGATTCTCTAACGGGCCATCCAGATCGCCGACTAGAGTGATCAAGACATAGATGTCTTTTTCAAACTCCACTTCATTGGTAGCTGAGCCCATCGAAATGTAATCTTTGTCAATTCCATCCTTGACCAACAGACTGAAGCTAGCCTCGGCATTGAGAGAAATGCTCAGTCCCACTTGAGCAACAATCTCGTCGTTGCCGAGCCTTACAATCTTAAGATCATAATCACCTGGCTCACCCATCGGAGTAAAGTCCGACATGGACAATTCATGCTCGTCCATTTCAAAGGTGAAAAAGCTCTCACCATCTGCGACCAGAGCCAAGGCCGAGATTGAATCCGAGAGCTCTCGCTCGAGTTGCTCATTCAACTCTGGGTGGATGCCATTCGCAATAGACCCGAGGAAGCTCGAGAACTTCTGAACAGCGTTTTCGGTATGGGTTTGAACGGTGGACAGCGCGGTTCCCAAGTCGACCTCAACGTCGATGTATTCGCTATCATCGGCGAACGATTTCCAACCCTTGTCAGCAGAGACCGCAAGAATTTTCTTGCCGCTGGCTTTGGCCCACGCCTCAAGCGCCAGCAGGGCAGCCGCGTCTGGGAACTCCGCCTTCTTAGCACCTGCCTCCTCAAACGGCGGCTTCACATTGAAGTACAACTTGAGGACATCAGAGGCGGTAACAGTGTCAGAAAGTACGATTACAGCCCCTGTAGACAAGAGGAAGCTCTCTAGGCGGCCCTTTACCGCTTCCGTCGGCTCCGCAAGTTTTTCGATTTCCGCAGAGAGCAATTCCGTGGATGGGCCATCGGCTAACTTCGCATTGATCGCCTTTCTGACAGCTGTTATTGCACCATCCCGCGCCTTCTTTGTTGCATTATTTAAATGCTTACGCATCTCCCAAATTACAACATCAGTAATTACGAACGAAATTGGCGCGTCCTTGAACTGAAAGAGTTCAGCCAACAGTCCACCTTCTAAATCGAGTCCAGATTGAATCGCTATATTAGTGTCAATTGTAATTGCATCATAAGGCATATCGCCCATCTAACACGAAGAATCCGTGCCGGGAAGTAAACTCTGATGGGAGTTGTTTAACCTACTACAACCGCACTATAGGACCTGGAATTGACATAGAATCTCGAGCCCCCTCCTCTAACAGACTTTTTAAGGGTTTACCCCCACCCCCCTTTTTGTGGCTGGGACGCCCAGCCCGAATGAGCACGCGAAAATTCTCTTGGCCTAGCTGTCGGGCAAGATAGGAATACCCAGACACCGCTGTAAACCGCAGAAATCGTAGGGTTTTAACGGAGGGCAATACAGTGACTATTGCCCACCATTGTAGTTGTTCATAACAGCTACTGTCTTGACCGCACTACAGTGTTAGGCAAACTGGTCGAATGCCCACCGAACATTTTTTAGAGACCTTCCCGCTCTACCGGCGCCTCTCGTGCACTATCCCCGCGACGTTGGACGATGTCCCTAAGCCTCAAATCAATATGAAGTGTGGGACTTGCGGAGATCGCCGCACCTTCGTGATGACGAACGAGTATTGGCATGGCAAATCGCATAGCAACTTTCCTTCAAGCGGAGAAAGTGTTGCTGCAAAATATGATTGTGTCTCATGCGGCAATTTTACCAGATGGTTCTACCTCATTTTCGACGATGACAGGTCTGGTGTCCGGAAAGTTGGTCAGTTTCCATCTTGGTCGATAAAGCCCGACCAAGACATCTCGAAGATGCTCGGTTCCCATAAGGACTACCTATCTAAAGGGCTGATTTGTGAATCGCAGTCATACGGCATTGGTGCATTTTCTTACTATCGGAGGATCGTAGAGGAGGTAATAGATAACCTCTTAGACGACATTGAAAGTTTGATTTCAGAAGGTGAACGAGGCTCTTACAGCGCCGCGCTAGCCGAAGTGAAAGAAACGCGCGTAGCAGCTGAAAAAATTGAATTGGTAAAGGACCTTCTTCCGTCAGTTCTCAGGCCAAACGGGATGAACCCCCTTGCGCTGCTGCACAGTATCCTGAGCGAAGGCCTGCATTCACAGACAGATGAGCAATGCCTCGAACTTGCGGTGGAAGTCCGCGAAATATTGACCTTCTTAGCTTCTCAAGTTGCGGCGGCAAGCAACGCATCGCGTGCATTTAGCGTACGAATGCGCTCCCTTTTGGATAAAAAGGCGAAATCCGACTAGCTCGTATTCACAGTTATAGCGGCCTGAAAATGGGCTGCTTGCGCGAGCGTAGGCCTCTAACCCTATTTGTACGGACTGTCCCCCATACCCCCCTGGCTGCACGCGCGGAAAAGAAGCTTCTAGCATTTGCTGCACGTTCAACAGTCAGCACCTTCGCCGGAGAACGCCTGACATCACAGGACAGCGGTAGCGGCTCATAAGTTGTAAGTTGGTGGCTAGGCTCAAAACATAGCTTGACTTGCTTATTGAGCTAGGCATATGAGCCGCGTCACTAGCAACCCTAACTTGTGAGCCATTCTATGTCACACCAACTTGCTTACTACCGCGTATCCACCGCAGATCAGTCCATCGAAGCTCAGCGCAGCGCGATGGGTGGTCCCTTCGATCAGGAGTTCATTGACGAAGGAGTGAGCGGGGGCGTGATGGCAGCCAATCGACCCGGCTTCGCTGCCATGCTCGACAAGGTCCGCAAGGGGGACACTGTGCATGTCTATGCCGTGGACCGGCTGGGGCGCGATGCGCTCGATGTGCAAAGCACTGTGCGCCGTTTAATTGATAGCGGGGTGATGGTGGATGTTCACGGCATTGGACCGATTGGCAGAGGGGTTGGCGAGCTAATCTTGGCGGTACTGGCTCAGGTAGCTGAGATGGAGCGCCGCCGCATAGCCGAGCGAACTGAGGCCGGACGCAACGCCGCTAGGGCTTCGCTCAAGGCAACAGGCAAAACGCACCGTGGTAAGGAGAGCCTAGGCCGCCCCTTCGCCGCCGATGCGCAAATAGTCGCAGCGTGGCGAAACGAAAACATAGCCAGCATCAGAGCGACTGCCTCACACTTTGGTATCTCGCCAGCGACCGTCAAACGATACTGCAAGCCGGAGAAATGACTGGCGATGCCCCTCCTTTTTAAATTGAATCTTTATCTGTTCGCACCGCGCGCTAAGACATTCACATGACACCCCAGCAGTTTATCACGAAATGGCGCAACTCAGAGTTGAATGAGCGCGCAGCATCGCAGAGCCATTTCAACGACCTTTGTTCGCTGCTGGGTGTTGAAGACCCAATCACCGCCGATCAAAAAGGCAAGTGGTACGCCTTCGAGAAAGGGGCCTCCAAGACAAGCGGCGGAGAAGGCTGGGCCGATGTGTGGCGAAAGGGCTGCTTCGCTTGGGAGTACAAGGGCAAGAAGAAGGACTTGGACAAAGCCTTCGCTCAGCTCCAGCAATACGCCATCGCGTTGGAGAACCCCCCTCTCCTGATTGTGTCCGACATGGACCGTTTCCGTATTCACACCAACTGGACCAACACTGTCCAGCAAGTGCATGAGTTCGCACTCGACGACCTAGCGGACGGCGCTACACGCGACCTCCTGCGTAACGCCTTCGAGCATCCCGAGCGACTACGCCCCGCTAAGACCCGCCAGATGCTGACCGAGGAAGCCGCAAGAGAGTTCGCTGGACTAGCAGGTCGCCTGCATGATCGCGGTCACGATGGCCAAGCGGTCGCTCACTTCGTCAATCGACTAGTATTTTGCATGTTTGCAGAGGATGTCGGCCTGCTGCCAGATCACATGTTCTCAGCAATGCTCAAAGCCAGCCGCAGCCAGCCGGAAACCTTCGCGGACCATGCTCGCACCTTGTTCGCCGCAATGAAGTCCGGCGGGCTGGTTGGTTTCACGAAAGTTGAATGGTTCAACGGCGGTCTCTTCGATGACGACAGCGCCCTCCCGCTCGACAGGGACGACATAGACAGCCTGATAGTAGCCGCTGCGCTTGACTGGTCAGAGGTGGATCCCTCGATACTCGGCACACTCTTCGAGCGAGGACTGGACCCCAGCAAGCGCAGCCAGCTTGGCGCGCACTACACCGACCGCGACAAGATTATGCAAATCGTGGAACCCGTAATTCAGCGGCCACTTTCAGCCGAGTGGGCGGCAATCCACAACCAGATCGAGAACCTGATTGCGAATGCGCCGCAACAGACCGCTGAGAAGCTCCTGAGAGGTGCAGAGAAGACCAAGAGAGACCGCGCGTTCGCCAACGCTCAGGAACTGCTGCGCGGCTTTGTGGAGCGCCTCAGGACCTTCCGCGTGCTCGACCCCGCCTGCGGCTCCGGCAACTTCCTCTACCTGTCCCTGCTCGCACTCAAGGACTTGGAGCACCGCGCCAATCTGGAAGCCGAGGCGCTGGGCTGTTCGCGCGAGTTCCCCGCAGTTGGACCAGAGAGTGTCTTGGGCATCGAACTGAACCCGTATGCAGCGGAGCTGGCCCGCGTCTCTGTTTGGATAGGAGAAATCCAATGGATGCGCCGCAACGGCTTTGAAGCCGCCCGCAATCCTATTCTCCGCAGCCTTGGTAATATTGAATGTCGGGACGCGGTGCTCGATGAGGAGACTGGCAAACGTGCTGTATGGCCTGAGGCCAATGTGGTGGTGGGCAATCCCCCATTCCTTGGCAACAAGAAGATGATTGCCGAGCTTGGCGAGGAATACACCGTGGCGCTCCGCAAGGCATGGCCGCAAGTGCCCGGAGGGGCAGACTTGGTCTGTTACTGGTTCGCTGGCTCGTGGGATCACATGGTCGCCAAGAAGCTGGAGAGGGCCGGGCTGGTTGCTACAAACTCAATCCGGGGCGGAGCCAACCGAGAGGTGCTCAAGCCCGTCGTGGAGCATGGCCAGATATTCGAGGCTTGGAGCGATGAGGAATGGACTGTTGAAGGTGCCGCCGTACGTGTCTCCCTGATTTGCTTTGACCATGAGTGCAGTCCGGGTGCGGTGCTGGACGGGGCGAAGGTGGGTGCAATCTTCTCCGACCTATCGCCAACTCGAGGAGGAGTGGACCTCACGTTAGCCACCCCCCTCAAGGCTAACTTTAAAGTCGCGTTCCAAGGTCCGGTTAAAGTTGGACCATTCGACATTGAAGGTGCCAGCGCGCGCAACATGCTCACTTGCCCAGCCAATCCCGATGGCAGCAAGAACTCCGAGGTTATCGTTCCACTCCTCAACGGTAGCGACATCACCCGCCGTTCGAGTGACCGATGGATTATTAACTTCGGAGAACGCGCCGAGGTTGCGGCAAGCCTATTCGAGGCCCCTTTCGAATACGTCCGCAACACGGTCAAACCAGTGAGAGATACCAACCGAGACGCCTCGCGCCGGGAGAACTGGTGGCGGTTGGGCCGCTCGGGGCGTGACCTAGTTGAAGCCAGCCGACGATTATCGAGGGCGATCTTCACACCAAGGGTCGCAAAGCACCGGCTCTTTGTTTGGGCTGACCGAAGAGTTCTCCCCGATAGTCGCGTCGTCATCATTTGCCGTGATGATGATTGCACCTTTGGCATAATGCACTCAAAGTTTCATGAGGTATGGTCACTCGCACTTGGCGGCTGGCATGGTGTCGGCAATGATCCACAGTACACTCCCACTCTCGGCTTCGAGACTTTCCCCTTTCCCAAAGAGCTCGCTCCTAACATCCCAGCCGCAGATTATATCGAGAAACCTAACGCTAAGGCCATCGCCGCAGCCGCCACGCGGCTCAACGAGCTACGAGAGAACTGGCTCAATCCTGAGGACCTCGTTGCGAATAAGCCCGAGGTCGTGCCCGGCTATCCCGACCGCATACTGCCAATAGACGAGGCGGCTGCCAAGGAGCTGAAAAAGCGCACCCTCACCAACCTCTACAACGCCCGCCCCGCATGGCTCGATCACGCCCATCGGGCATTGGACGAGGCCGTGGCGGACGCCTACGGCTGGGGCGACGACTTCCGCGCTGGCAGCCTCACTGACGACGAAATCCTTGCCCGCCTGTTCCAGCTCAATCAAGAGCGCGCAGGTAAATAGGGGAGCGTTTCTCCGGCCCTCCAACGTCCATTGGAAACGACACACATGACCGATCACCGCGTAGCCATGCAGAAGGCTGCACGACAAGCCGCTAAAGACGCAGTGAAGGCGTACAAGAACGCCAATCCCGACGCGCAGGGTTTCAATGTCCGCGCGGACATCGCTGCGTTCAAGCCGCGCCCTCGGGAAATCCAAGGGCTCCCCAGAGCCGCTGTCGCTCTCTTTCTTAGCGAACCGGGAAGTGTCGAGCTGAGCAATGCGGCGCTTGCAACGAGGCTGGGACAGGGGCTCCCCGGAAAGGTGCCCAAGAACATCTTCACCGAACGGCTCACACCGGCAAAGAAACGGGCAATCTCTGAGCTGCTGAAACAGCGAAATGTCGTAATCGACCTCGCAAGATACGACACCGTCTCCAAGATCAAAGGGGCATTGAAAAGTTACAACAACTCAGTGTCGTCAAGCCAATCCGCGACTGTGGAGGTGTCTTTCACCGATCACGCTCTGGTGGTAAATGGTCGCTCCCATCCCATTCACCAGAATGGTAAACACCAGCGCGTCCATGCAGGTTCATCCCTTCTGAATGTAGATGGGCTTCGAGCCCTTCTCCTACCGGAAAAATAGCCATTACTTTACTTTAGTAAAGTACAGCAATTTGTACACACAGAGCTCCGCGAGCACTCCAACTGATTTGATACCATTAAGAAGAGCGCCGCGTTGTCACGCGACTGCCATCTGTCTCGTTTTGGCCTTCAACACTGACTAGATAAGATTGTTGTGCAAGCTCCAGCAGGGAGTGATCTTGCAATGTTAGAGCATTGGCTCCCGGCTTACCAGTTACCTCAAGCAACAGTGCCCCCAGCGCAAACGTGAACACCTGATGGCTTTCTGGTCGGTGGGTCATCCTTGCTACGCCAAGTCCAAGCGCAGTCGCTGCCACTGATAGCTTGTGAGGCCGTTTACCCAATTTCCCTTGGAACAAGAGCGGCTGGTCATCATGAGCCTTCTGCACGAGCTTGTTGGCAACCTCAGCCTCAAGCCCCTGCACTTCGGTATGAGCACTGTATTGAGACAACAAGTCTTGTACGATCACCGCAGCCTGACTGAGACGCATGTTCGTAACTATTACTCCAAACACAATTTGCTCCTGAAGAACTTAATGGGTCGTAAATACCGTGGCCCATCAGTGCATATCAAGCAACTGAAAAAGGGTGCAACGCCAGTCAATCAAGACCGACACCGACGGAACTCTTCGCAAGCTTGGCGATGCAATTCGTGCAGCGCGCAAAGACTGCGAGCTATCTCAAGAGGCACTGGCAGACGCTGCTGGAATAGACCGCAGTCATATGGGCAAGATTGAGCGCGGAGAGCGCAACGTGAGCGTCTTGAACGTAGCACGGGTTGCCGAGGCGCTCGGGGTCCCTATGGCGGCTCTGATGGCTTCTGCTGGGCTTTGAAGGAAGCTACAGGAATCGAGGCAGCCGCTCGATCTGTGCCGCCATCACATCCACGGGCACGCTCCCATAGCTTTCGTTTACATTACCGGCAGCATGGCCAAGGATTGCGCGAGCCACCCGCCCTTCAATTTCATGACGTAAGGCCAGTGTATTGAACAGGTGACGCCAAGCATGATTGGGCTTCAATTCCCGGTCAGTTAGGCCGAGCGACCGCACCCAACTCGCCAGCTTCGAACCTAGACGGCTGGCTTGGCGATTGATCGCATCCTCGCTCCGACGCCTCTTAGGATCGAAGAACAGTGGCCCAGCCTCTTTTTCTGCCACAAAGTCTAGGAAACCCATGTCCACTAGGTGGCTATGCAAGGGCACCACTCGTGCTTGTTTGGCCTTGATCGTCCCAGCGTCAGGAGTAAGGCGCATGACATTGATGCCATCCTGTACGACAATGTCTTGTTTTCGAAGCTGAGTAATCTCATTCACACGTGCGCCAGAATAGGCCATCAGCCAAGGCACCCATCGCTTTGCGGTGCGAAGCTCCTCCCGTTCCCGTGCGGTTGTTTGATGCACAACTAACGTTGCATTCAATATCAACCTCGCCTCATCCATCGTGAACTCTTTGGTCCGAAGGGAGGGCCTGCGGATAACCTGAACTTTAGCAACATCTTTAGCGGGGTTAGTCGGTATAAGACCATCATTTTTGGCCCAAGCAAAGAGGGCACTAACGGCCCCAAGATAGCTTCCATTGATAGTCTTCGGAGCCAGTGACTTAGCTCGTTTGCCATCGCCATCACGCAACTGGTTTCGCCAAGCCACTAGGTCAGCCTCTCTCACATCGAGCGCATTGTCATGGCCCAAGAATGTCGCCAAATTGCTTATGTAGGGCCGCCACTGCCGGACAGTCTTAGGGTTTCTGCCAGCTACTCCTGCCCACTTTTCATACAATCCAGTGATACTCTCAGCATTCTCAACGCGCAGCTCAGCCAAGAGCTTCTTGTCTTCTAGTCGCGCGCTAATTTCATTCGCTTCTTTTGCGCGCAACGCTAGCAATCTTTGGTCAGCAGCGAACGCCGGGTCCCGCGCTGCTCGATCTTCTTCTTCGGCATATAAGCCAGCAAAGAAATCAGCCGCTTCGAGCGAATCCTCAAGCATTGCCCTCTCAATTGCCGACGCTTCCCGGTTCTCCTGCCCTGCCAGTCTAGATGGGGGCGGAGCTTTTCTGGCTCTATCAATCAGCGTGTTCGTTCTAGCGAGACACTCAGGGAGCAATCGCTTCGCCGTTTCACGATCCTTGACCCGGAGTGACCATGTCCATTCAGTGCGAGGCTTCCCATTCGCAGTACGAAAATGCCCGCGAACGTCATCAGGCACGACTCGCCTGAAGTAGTATGTTCCATTGCGGTTTTGCAGATGATTGCTCACGGCCACACTCCTATTACAAATGTAACAGCCAGCTGGAAAAATCCCAAGCATTTTCAGAGATTTGATGCACTTTCAAACACTTAAAAAGTGCTGGTGCCCAGAAGAGGACTCGAACCTCCACATCCTTGCGAATACATGCACCTGAAGCATGCGCGTCTACCAATTCCGCCATCTGGGCACGGGGTAGAGGCGCGCCCTAGTGCGAAAAAGCGAAGGCTGTCAACAAGTCTATGGACGCAGCCTGCGCGATTAATCTTTGCCGTCCTGCAGGATCGAAGTTCGGCGCTCAGAAAAACCCGCATTGGCTGCTTTCCACTTGATCATCAGTTGTGCAATTTGCCTAGCTAAACGAGCACAGTTTGCGTCAGACGCGGTCGATGTTTAGCGCGTGAATCTATACCGATTCCGATTGAAAAACGGCGTATCTGCGGTGGTTTGAATGTCTTTCGTGAGCATGATTTTGTGCTGCGCGATTGTGTATGTCATTTGTACAGTCACGGCATCGCCATTGTCCTCACCGGCCTGTATCGTGATCAGTTCCAGCGCTCCATCATTGGTCAAATTCGGGAAATGATCGGGGCTCCGTCTAGTGTGCTGCCGTCTGCGCCAAAGGACAGTGTCACCGCGGTGTTATACTGCTCCTCGCCTGGGAAGCGGACATTGTAGCGCATTCCATCGGCATCAACCGATCTGATACTTGCAGCCACCGGAATGGTTGAGCGGTCAGGCGAACCGTAATTCAAGTAGTTCAGCGAACCTGTCCATTCCCCCAATAGCGAGGCAAAGTCAGACGCTGACAGGCGACGGGGTGCTTGCCCAAAGTTTGCGTCTGTGCGTGCCGTATCACGAATGTGGGCAATGGCTGCATCCATCGCTGGGTCGGACCCGCTACGCAAAGTCGATGCAGTTGCGACAGCTTCAATGTCGGGACTGAGACCCATTCCGTTTTCGAAACTCTCTACGTTGTTGAATTAGCGAAAAACCGGGATCCTTGCTTTGATGCCGCTTTCGGGAAGGTTGAGGGTAAACAGAATTCCGGCGGTCCCGCCTTCTGCGCTGCCTCCAGTGCGCTCTCCAACAAGCTATGCCCGCCCGAGGCTTCGCAAGACAGCAGATAAATTTGTACTGCCCGATGAATTTGAAGCGCTGGTGAGGATGCTCAATTCGCCTGTGAACGCCGTCTCATCGGGGTGCAGAGTTCTTGTGTCATCGAGCAAGCCGGGCGGTATCGACCATGTCCCGTCTTCGTTGGCGATGAAACCCCTAGGGTCAGGGTTGAGGGCGGCGCGTTCCCACGTTGAAAGGAGGTCACGCAGGCCGTCGAGATTGAGCTTGCGCACGCGCATGTCGCGTTTGATCTGTGCGGGAGCGGCGATCAAATGTGCGAACAAGCTCTGACTGGCATCTGTTGACCCTCCGCCCTTCGCGCGGAGATCGAGGATCAATGTTTCGATATCCTCGCTTGCTATTTGTTCGAAGATTGGATCGAATATCGCCTCCGGATCGACCGGGTCACGGTAATTGACGAAGGTGTCTACAGTCAGGACGCCAGCATTAGGTCCAATCGACTGGTACGAGGCCGCGTCGCGGAAATTGGCTGCTGAACCGTTTTCAAGATTTAAGACGATGCGGATTGCAGAAGAAAAGCAACTGCGACCGCGCTTGGGGGGAGGGGGGCTTCGCCCTAAGTTCTACGGTTACTGGATATGAGGTTGCGCCTTATGCTTGCTCACGCCGATCCAGCCACACAGCCGCTTTCACCCCGAAGGTGATCAGAAACGGCACCAGAACGATACTCAGGGTCACTTTCGCGAGGACTTGCCCGATGAGCAGGTTGGTGATGTCGAACTCTCCGTAGAAGGCGAGCGTCACGAAGATGATCGAATCAAGTGCTTGGCTCAGCGCCGATGCGATTGCGCCGCGTATCATTAGGCTGACCGTCGTTGTTTCGCCGCTGCCCCGCAGGCGCGAGAATATCCAAACATTGAGCAGCAACGAGGTAATGTAGGCAGCCGGACCGGCCATCAAAATACGCGGGGTTTGCCCCAAGACACGTTCAAAAGCGGCCAGATCATCGAGCCTGAATTCCACCATCTCAGGCGATGCGGGCAGGGACAGCACCAAATAAATCAACGCCGCCGACAGGGCGAGTGGTAGAAAGCCTATCCAAATCAACCGGTTGGCGAGTTTCTGGCCGTAAAGCTGGGCGATCGTGCTGGTGATGACGACGAGCAGCAGAAATGGGAAAATGCCCGCCTCGACTGAAAGCTGGCTTGGCCACAATTGCACTTGTTTGAAGGCAACCACTCCGGCCAGAACGGTCATCCCGCCGTAAAGAATGATGTACACAAACAGGCCCATAGGTGCCGCCAGCGCACGCTGCGCATATTCGCTGATAGGCTCTTCTTGTTTCTCTGTGTCGCTCATCATGCGATCGGTAAGCCAGGGGTGAGTAAAAGAAAAGTCAGCGGCCGTGCCTTTCACCGACTCTGCGATCCGAGCATCCGCAATTGCGACCTGAGCAGCACCGATCAAAGCGCTAATCAAAGCGTCATACAAAGCGGCTGCATGTTGCGTTGCGCGCCGCAAAATGCCAACCATCCCCCGGCGCAGCGGGAAAACAACTGCGCTCGGGATTTAATGTCACTTCATTCGGGGGCACCGCCTGTCGGTGAGCGAAACCATCACATCAATTTTATTCAGCCTGATCGGGATTGTTGCAATCCTTGGCATCGCTTTCGCTCTGTCCTCGGGCAAAACCCGTATCAATCTGCGCGTGGTTGGCGCCGCGTTCGGCCTCCAGGCATTTATGGCACTGTTGGTGCTGCGCACTGATTTTGGCGTGGCGATGATTCAGTTTCTGTCCAATGGCGTGATCGCGCTGCTCGATTTTTCCAAGGTTGGGATCACATCGGTCTTCGGCCCGATGGAAAGCAATCCTTTCGCCAACACTTTTGTGATCGCCGCTTTGCCGGTCATCGTGTTTTTCGCGGCGATTGTGTCGATTCTCTACCACCTTGGCATTATGCAGCGCTTGGTTCGCTGGGTCGGCGGCGCAATCGGCTGGATCACTGGGATCAGCAAGGTGGAGGCGCTAGGCAGCGCAGCCAATATCTTTGTCGGCCAATCAGAAAGCCCCTTGGTCGTGCGTCCTTATCTGGCGGCGCTCCCGCCGGCGCAATTGTTTACGTTGATGACCGTCGGGATGGCAGGGGTCGCGGGTACGATTTTGGCGGCCTATGCCAGCTTTATCGGATCAGAAGCCGTGCCGTTCTTGCTCGCCGCGGCATTTATGTCCGCACCAGGCGGGATCCTGATGGCGAAGATAATCATGCCTGATGATGCAGAACCAAAAGGTGCCGCAGCGGGGACACTCGCTAAGGATAGCGGCGTACCCGCCGAACAAAGCCGGGTGACGATGGTGGCTGAACATGGCCATGAGGTTGAATTGCCGCAGTCACGGATCAGTGCAGAGGGACCGGCGTCGCTGGTCGAAGGCGGCAAAGCAGGCGAAGTTGAGATGGCGGAGACTTTCGAGGAAGGTCAGCGCCCTGCCAACATTATCGAAGCCGCCGCACAGGGCACGCAAACCGGCGTGAAATTGGCGGTTGCTGTGGGCGCGATGGTGATGGTGTTTGTCGCCTTGGTCGCGCTTGCCAATGGTTTGCTCGCTGGGCTTGGTTCGGGATTGGTTGCCGTTGCGGCCGGTGTTGGCCTGCCGTTCGGGGCAGAGACCGCCGCCTGGCTCAGCTCGGTGAGTTTTCAACAATTGCTGGGTTATTTGTTTGCTCCGGTCATGTTCTTGATCGGGATTTCTGATTGGGATCAGGCGCAGATTGCTGGCGGTTTGTTCGGGACGAAAATCGTGCTCAATGAATTTGTCGCCTTTATCGAATTGGGCGCCATGACGGGCGGCGAACTGACGCAGCGTAGCCGGGCGATTGTGACCTTTGCGCTGTGCGGTTTCGCCAATTTCTCTTCGATTGCGATCCAGATGGCGGTGACCGGCGGCCTAGCCCCGAACCAACGCCCTGTGATCGCGCGATTGGGGCTAAAGGCGCTGGCAGCAGGCAGTCTCGCCAATCTGATGAGCGCGGCCTTGGCGAGTATATTCCTGCCGTTTTGACGTTTGCGAGAACCAGTCGCGCAAACATGCCACTGGAACTGAGGCGTGCGGCGTATTAAATGTGCCGGTATGAACCAGATAAACATTGCCTCCGTCTCGCTTGCACAGCCGCTTAACGAGATCGCTGACGAACTTGGTCGCAGCTTTGCTGAATATGGCTTTGCGGTCGTGCGCGATCACGGCATTCCACAGGATTTGATCGACCGCGCAGAGGCAGCGTCGAAACAGTTCTTTGCCCTGCCAGACGCGATTAAGCGCGGATACAAGATCGAAGGCGGCGGCGGTGCGCGAGGATATACGCCATTTGGCACAGAGAAGGCCAAAGATGCGGATGTCTTTGACCTCAAGGAATTTTGGCATGTCGGGCGCGAACTTTCGCCGAGCCATTCGCTTGCTGAATTTATGGGCCCCAATGTGTGGCCACAAGAGATAGACGGATTTGAGCCGACCTTTAGCGAGCTTTATGCCTCGTTCGAAAAGGCCGGATCGCGCGCGCTGGAGGCGATAGCGCTCCACCTAGGGTTGGAGCAGACGTTCTTTGATCCAACCATCGAAGACGGCAATTCGGTCATGCGACTGCTGCATTACCCTCCCCTTGGCCCCGACGCGCCAGAGGGTGCCATCCGCGCGGCAGCGCATGGCGATATCAATACGATCACCCTCTTGCTCGGCGCGGAAGAGGCCGGTCTGGAGCTGCTGACAAAGGCAGGCGAATGGCACGCAGTTGAGGTTCCCGAAGGCGGCTTGGTCATCAATGTTGGCGATATGCTCGAACGGCTGACCAATGGTGCCTTGTGTTCCACGACGCACCGGGTGGTGAACCCGCGCGGGCCGGGTGCGCACAGATCGCGTTATTCAATGCCATTTTTCCTGCATTTCCGGCCTGATTATCTGATTGAGCCGCTCGCCAGCTGTGTCAGCGGCGATGAGGAGGAGCTGCCCGAACCGATTAGCGCGCATGATTTCCTGATGCAGCGCCTGCGTGAGATCAATCTCGCCTAATTTGCGAGCATTTCGCAACAAGACCGGGCGAATCAGAACGACTCAGGGCGCAAACCGGCTCCGTTCGAGATTCGAAATGGCGGATTCCGGGGCGAAGGACTGTTTGTTGAACCGCATATCGGCTCACCTTCAAAAACTAGTATCTCGTTGCACCTGTGCAACACCGGGCTTGTACAGGCCGGATTTCTGCGGATTCCGGGTCTTTTGAGCGGGGTTCAGCCTGTGGACAGTTTTTGACGCGGGTTGATACAATCGGCGTTTCACAAAATTGTCACAAAACAGTCGCTTTTGTGCAGCGCAGCGCGACTAGGGCGGCGCACATCACATCACAATATTTCAACCGTGGTCAGGGGCATCCTCTCATGAAAATCAAATATCTCTTGGCAGCAAGCGTCGTCAGTTTGACGGCCGCTGCCACCATCGCAGCACCAGCTGCGGCACAGCAGATTACTTCGGGCATCGAAGGTCAGGTCACTGACGCGGACGGCAATGCGCTTTCGGGCGCGACAGCAACCATCACCGATGCACGCACCAACCAAACCCGCACCACGACCGTGGATGCCAGCGGTAACTTCCGCGTTCAGTCGCTCCAACCAGGCGGCCCGTACACGGTTACGGTCACAGCCGATGGCTTTGAAGGTCAAACGGTTGAAGACGTATTCACCACCGTTTCAGGCAACACCGGCTTCACCTTCGCGCTGAACTCTGTCGCTACGGGCGGCACTGGCAACACAATCGTTGTTACCGGCGCCCGCGCCCGGGTTACCCAACTCGCTGTTGGACCCGGCACCGCGTTTGGCACCGAAACGCTGGAAGCATTCCCTTCGATCACGCGCGACATCCGCGACATCATCCGCATCGACCCGCGTGTCAGCCTTGAAGCCAGCAACGACGTTGACCGTATTTCTTGCCTCGGCGGCAATGACCGTACGAACACCTTCACCGTTGACGGCATTGTCCAATCTGACGTCTTCGGCCTGAACGGCACGCCATTCGCAGCGCGTAACTCGCTGCCGCTGCCATTCGACGTGGTTGATCAGGTGTCGGTTGAATTCGCGCCTTTTGATGTTGAATATTCCGACTTCACTGGCTGCCTTGTAAACGTTGTTACCAAAGCAGGCGGCAACCGTTTCCACGGTTCGGCTTTTGTCACCTATTTCGACGATGGCCTGTTCGCCAACTCGATCGACGGCGCGCCGCTTAACGGCAGTGAAGAAAAGCGCTGGGGCGCGACGCTCTCTGGTCCGATTGTCCCTGATCGCCTGTTCTTCTCGCTCGGCTATGAAGAAGCTGATCTTGGCCAAGGTAATAACTTTGGCCCGAATGGCGGCGGTTTCACCAACGAAGCCAACTTCGTCACGCAGGACCAATTCAACACATTCGCTGAGATCGCTCAGCGTGTGTATGGTCAGGACATTGGCGGTTACCCAACCACTCTGGCCGAAGGTAACGTTCGTTACTTTGGCCGCTTGGATGCCATCATCAATGATGACCACCGTCTTGAGGCGACCTATCAGCGCCTTGAAGAAACCAACATCGAAAGCGATTTTGGCGGTCAGAACATCACTGGCTTCAACAGCTTCGAAGACGAAGGTACGACTTCGGACTATTACTCGCTGCGTCTTTATTCTGACTGGAGCGACACGATCTCAACTGAGCTCCGTGTGAGCCGCGCCGAAGTGGGCGACGTTCAAGGCCCGGTTGGTTTCGGTGAAGCCCAATCCGCCAACCCAACGCCGCGTTTGGTTGTTGGTGTTACACCGGTTGCTGGTTCGACCACGCAAAACGGTATCCTCAGCACAGGCCCCGGTATCTTCCGTTCTGCCAACCAGCTCGACACGCGGATCGATCAAGCTCGTTTCCAAATGAATGTGGATGCAGGCAACGGTCACTTCCTCAAGTTTGGCGCAGAGCTCAACGATCTCCAAGTGTTCAACCTGTTCGCAATCAACGCGACCGGTTCGCTCTACTTCGAAAACTTCGCTGACTTTGAACAAGGTCTGCTTTCGGGCGGTACTGAATTGTTCCCGAATGCGGATGAAATCGCGACGGGTGCGGCGCTTGGCGGTGACATCAACGCGGCAATTGATGGCGACATCAACAACGCTGCTGCGACCTTTGGCCGTCAGATCTACTCGGTTTACGCTCAGGATGAGTGGCAAGCTACGGATCAATTGACGATCAACGCTGGTGTCCGTGTTCAGTTGTATGATGGCGATACGCCAACGGCTAACCCGAACTTCCTAGAGCGGTACGGCTTCACCAATGCCAATTCGTTTGGCCGCATCGACACGGTTGTTCTGCCGCGTCTCTCGGCAACTTACGAATTCGACAATGAAGGCTTCTTCTCGAATAGCCGCGTAACCGGCGGCGTCGGCATCTTTGCTGGCGGCGATCCAATCGTGTATTTCTCGAACGCATTCTCGAACAATGGTTTCTCGAGCGCGCTCGGCACGACCCGCTTTGATTGCGGTGCTGCCGACATTGCTGTGGATCCTGTCACTGGCCAATTCGACGTTGTTACAAACGGTGCCTTCACTGGCTTCCCGCAATGCGCGATCGATGGCGGTGCAGCTGATGCGGAGGCCGGCCGTGCCGATGTCCAGTCAACTGACCCAGACTTCGACATTCCGACAGTGACCCGTGCAAGCCTGAGCTTCCAAACCACAATTGGCGCGGAAACAGGCTTCTTCAGCGACTGGAACCTAACAGTCGATTACATCTATTCACGCTTCAATGATGCGCTGAACTTTGTCGATCTGTCGCTCGCACCTGACATCCGTCAGGGCGTGAACAACACCGGTCTGACCGTGGATGGTCGTCCGATCTATCAAGCGGTCGATGCAACCAATGTTGGCTGTGACGCGGTTCTTCAGGATCAAGGCGGCACACCTCCGGTTTACACCGGCCTGTCAGCGGCATGTTTCAACACTGGACGTGATGACAACATTCAGCTGACCAACGGACGCAGCTCGGATTCGCACTCGGCTTCGCTCGTGCTTTCCAAGCGGTTCGAAAGCGGCCTGTTTACACAGGGCGGTTCGACCAATGTGTCTTTCGGTTACGCTTTCACCGATTCGAACAATGCTCGTAACAACCAGTCTTCGACGGCCACTTCGTCGTTTGACGCAACCGCTGCGTTCGATCGTCAGGATCCTGCGGTATCGACAGCAACTACGGAAACACGGCACAACATCACCGCCGCGGTTAACTTCCGTGAGCAGTTCATTGATGGATACGACACGAGCTGGGGCTTCTTCTTCCGTGCTCGTGAAGGTCGCCCATACAGCCTGACCTTCGATGGCGGCGGCGTCTTTGCTGACCGTTCTTCGGGCAATGACAACGCTTTGCTGTATATCCCATCAAGCGTTTCTGATGCGAATGTGTCGCCGCTCTCTGATGCGACTGCGGTTCAGAACGTGATTGATTACGTTGCTGCTTCGGGTTGCGGGTTCACTCCTGGTGAAACGATTGGCCGGAACACTTGCCGCAATGACTGGCATGTCGATCTTGACCTGCGCTTCAGCCAAGAAATCCCGTTCATCGGCAGCCTGACGGGCATCGCCGAAGACCGGATCGAGCTCTTTGCTGATTTCGCAAACTTCCTGAACCTGATCGATAGCGGTTCGAACATCCTGCGTTCGCGCGGTGGTTTTAACGGCTTGGTTGATGTCGCGGATGGCGGCGTGGATGACCAAGGTCGCTACATCATCACCGGCTTCAACCCTGATGATCAGAACTTTGTTGCGATCAACCCGTCAGCATGGCGGATCCAAGTTGGTGCACGTTACGAATTCTAATTCGTCGCACCAATCGACCAAAAACGAACGGCGGGGCCTTTGGGTCCCGCCGTTTGCGTTTGAGCGCAATTCCGTGTCTCGACACCCAAATTTCCGGACTGTTGCCTATGTACCTGTCGATGCCAGCGTATCAGCAGGATCGTCTGCGACACTGAGCAATTCAAACGCCAACGCTTCGCGCACTTCGCCGGGTAGGTCCTGACGCAGGGCACGTTCAAAGACGGCCGCTTGATCACCCAATTCGGGTTCACCAAAAATGGCGGCCGTTCCCGCCAGTTTGTGCACGAGCCGCGCAAGTTCATCGATGGAATGCTGCGATGCTCTGTTTTCGCAAAGAACGCCGCTCTCCAGAGCATTGCGCACTGCCTCGATCGCTTCTGCACGGCGTTCATTCCAACGATGGACGAGGGCGGGTGAATGGCCACTGGGTAGAGTGCTGAGCCTAGAATTCTGACTGTTACCCCCCTGCGGGGTATCCATGATCGGAACGACATGGTCGTTGATCACTCGGCGATCACCGTCGGAGCGGCGGTCTGCGCCGCGCTCAATAGGTAACGTGGACAGATCATCCATGGCGGCGTTTTCAGCGTTTGAGCTGGGCACTGCCCCGTCATCAAATTCAGCGTCGAAATCAGGATCACGGGTGAAATTACTATCACGATCTTCTGCGCCCGCATCGGCAACGTCATCCGCATCGATAATGCGGGTGGGAAGCCACCGTTGCAGTGACCTCGCCAGATCGGCAAAGACTAGGGGCTTCGCCAGATGCGCCTGCATCCCGGCCTCTCTTGCGGCGGCAATATCTTCGGGGAATGCATTGGCGGTTAAGGCGACAATCGGCATCACGTCTGGGCCGATGCCCTCCGCTCGAATCGCACGGGTTGCGGCGTAACCATCACATCCCGGCATCTGAATATCCATGAACACCAGGTCATACGGCTTGTCGCGCATCATACTGTCGATAACCATGGCAATCGCTTCATTGCCGTCATGCGCGATGGCGACGGATTGGCCGCACCTCTCCAGCATCTCTGATCCCAGCAGGCGGTTCACATCGTGATCTTCGACGAGCAAGATGCGCGCAGATTGCGGTAGGTCGGCTGGCTCGATCCGTTTGATTGCGGCCGGTACGCTGGCTTCGGGTTCGGCAATCACCGCAGGCAGCGTAATGCGGAATTGCGATCCCGCGCCGGGTTCGCTTTCCACCTCAATCACCCCGCCAAGCAATTCCGTCAATTGGCGGCTAATCGTGAGGCCTAGCCCAGTACCGCCAAAGCGTCTTGCCGTATCACTCTCGCCTTGTGTGAAAGGGGCGAAAATCGTGTCAATTCGCGCAGCACTTATCCCGATGCCGGTGTCACTAACGAGGATGCAAAATTCACCTTCATCCATCTGACAGGAAATTTCGACGCTGCCATGTTCTGTGAATTTCACAGCATTTGCGATGAGGTTCAGCAGCACTTGCCGGAGGCGCAAACCATCAGTGACTACCCATGGATGCGGATTATCGCTTGCGCATAACTTGGGATCCCTGCCGCAAGCCGAACCATCTTCGCAAGGCGTTCGAAATATGAGGTCCAACCCTCTTTGTTCCGCCATCGGACGGTGCAGAGCGGCGCATTCCGCAATGGTGGCATACAGATCGAGAGGCGCATGATCGATGGTGATTTGCCCGGCCTCAATCTTAGAAAGGTCAAGAATATCGTTGAGTAACAACATCATAGAACGACCAGACTGAACGATCATTTGGGTGTGACGGCGATTGTCATCGTCAAGATCGCCCTGCAACATCAGTTCAGCAAACCCCAAGACGCCGTTCATCGGTGTGCGGATTTCATGGCTCATATTCGCAAGGAATTCGGATTTGGCGCGGGCAGCATGTTCTGCTTGGCGCCGCGCACGGGTTAGCAGCAATTCAAGTTCCACCCGTTCCGTCACATCGCGAGCAGAAACCACGACACCGCTGAGTTCGCCAGTTTCAGGAGAAGAAGCGATCGCGCAATTCGCCTCAATGAAGACGGGCGTGCCGTTGTCAGCATCAAGCAAGCGGCGATAGGTAACGCGCTCCCTATCAACTTCACCATCGAGCAATCGTTTAAGAACCGAGGCGATACGGTCTGATGCGTCTTCGTGGGTGTGTTCGGTAATCAGTTGACCGACCATGTTGCAAGGCTCGCGCCCTAGAACCTCACGCACTGACGGAGAAGCGTAAGTGCAGACCCCGCGCGTATCAATGCTCAGCACGGCGTCGGTTACATTCTCCGCCAATAAAGCGAGCTCTGAGCGCCCTTCGGCTAGTTCCTGCGTCAGACGATGCCGCCCTGCGAGGATCGCTGCGATCGGCAGGCCGGTCAGAAAATTTGCCGCAATGAACGCCTGAATGACGTACATCCTTCCGACGCTTGAAGGAGTATATTGCACGATCGGGCCCATGCCTGAATACGTCATCCAGCTGGCCACAACCGCAATGCCCGGGACGTAGATTGCCGTCCCAAGACCGCCGAGGCGAAAGGCGATCAGCAATGTGATCGGCGGGATCAAGAAGAGCAGCGGATAAGATTGCTCATTGAACACCAGAACCACCGCAAACAGACCGCCAATCATCAGCGCAGATCGCTCACCGAGTTGCAGATTCGTCAGGACAGGACCGTTTCGTAACGTTTCGGCGATCAAGAGCACGGCGGGAACAGTTAGGATTGTGCCCATTGAGTGGGCGAGGAACCACGAGGATGCCGCCGACATTATGGCGCCGATCCCGGCGCCACTGAACAATCCCGTAACAGTTGCGGATAGTGCCGGCCCAACAAAGCCTCCGTAGAACAAAAAATGTCCCAAATGCGAAAGGTCGGTCATTTTCGGCACCGTCGTGCAGACCCGCCGGGTGAGCGATGTTACGGCCGCGATCTCAATGAGGTTGGAAACCGCAAAAAGCGACGCAAGGCCAAAATCGTGGCCCAGGAATAGGTTCGCACCAATTCCGGCGATAAAGACCCCGCCATAGACTGGCACTTCGTTGCGCAACTGTCCCAGCAATAGCAGCGCGATAATGCTGGCATGGGGTATCCACACGCTGGCCAAGGCTGCATTGAACCGCGACATCGTCACACACAGGATGGCGAGCGAAAAGAACGCCAATGCGCCGCAAAGCGCAAAGATTAGACTGCGCCGATCAAGCGGGCCGGTTGCGATGATTCCAGAGGGCAGGCCAAACGGTCGCATTTTTCTGGATAGCGAACCACTAATGCCCACTGCGGAATGCGGGGGCAGATGTTTTGGTTCTTGCCGCTTCGGTGCCGTTTCGATGATGCGCTCCATCGCAATTGCCTTGGTTATTGGTATAAAGCCGGATTCAACGGCCGACCGGAAGAATTCCAATTGCACCGTGGCACAGGATATATGATCAAGACGAAACAGCGCTATCAGGGAAAACCGAGGGGTCCGCGTTGGCCGCTGCTAACCGGGATCGTGGTTTTTCACGTCATTGCCCTTTACGGATTGTCGCGTTTTCTCGCGCCAGAGTTTACCGCTTCGGTTGAGCGTGAAGTGACAAACGCGTTCACGGTCACAATCACTGCTCCTGAAGACCCGGAAACACCGCCAGAGCCCGATGAAGGGGGGGCTGGCGCACCGGGGCAAGAAGCGGTGCCGCAGCCTGTGACAGCGCCCCAGGCACCGATCGAACGCAATCCAGAGCCACGTCCACAGGCATCTTCGACCGGAACAGCACAAAGATCAGGAGCACGCGAATCCGGCGATGGAACAGGCGCAGCGGGTGACGGCGCTGGCACAGGCAGCGGAAACCGCGGCGGCGGTCAGGGAAACGGCGTTGCAGTGCGGCCCAGCGTGTTATCGGGAAGCCTTGATCCGCGGCGTGATTTTCCGATCCCCGAAGGCGGACGCGAGACCCGGTTCGGAACCTCAGTCACTGTGTTCTTTACTGTCACCACAAGCGGCCGCGCACGTGATTGCGCGGTCACGCGCAGCTCGGCTGATGCGCAAAGCACCGGGCGGGTCTGCGCTTTGGTTATCGAGAAAATTCGTTTCAACCCGGCCCGCAACCGTGCGGGCGAGCCGGTCGAGGCACGCTATGGCTATCGCGTCGATTTTCGGCAAAGATGAACGCTTAATCATAGTGATATGAATTCGAGCGCGGAATAGGAGCGGTTTACGCCTAACGGTTAATGATTGGTCGTTCACTGCCTTTAAACCCCTCCGTGTTAGGGCCGATGCATGGTTAAAGAGCGCCTCATACATCCGGTGGTCCTGTGCGGCGGTGGCGGCACGCGATTGTGGCCGGTCAGCCGTGTCGAATATCCGAAGCCTTTTTTGCCTCTGATTGGCGGCACCACAATGTTCGAACAGGCGGTTCGGCGGGTTGCCGATTTTACCAATGACGCCGATGGCGGTTTAAGTTTCGCCGCGCCAATTGTGGTCGCAGGCGCGCAACATGGCGATTTAATCGAAACGCAAATGCACGGTGCGGAATATCGCCTGATCGTGGAGCCTGCGGCAAAGAACACCGCTCCGGCGATTGCACTGGCAGCGGCGATGTTACCCGCTGATGACGTGATGCTGGTGTGCCCCAGCGACCACCATATCGCTGATGAAGCCGCTTTCCGAAATGCTGTCAGTGCAGCGGCCCAGCTGGCGGAGCAGGATTACCTTGTTTCTTTTGGGATTACCCCAGACCGCGCTGAAACTGGCTATGGTTATTTGCGCCGGGGGGCTGCACTCGCCGAAGGATATACGATTGCTGAGTTCGTTGAGAAACCGGACCGGGCGCAGGCAGAAGCCTATATCGCAAGCGGCGAATACAGCTGGAATGGCGGCATCTTTGCCTTTCGTGCGGGCGCATTATTGAGTGAATTGACAGCACACCGCCCTGCTATGGCCGCGGCGGTTCGACAAGCGGTTGCCCAGGGACGCAAAGAGGGATCGCATTTTCATCCCGATGCAGCGATTTTCGCTGAAATCGAGGGCGAATCCATCGATTACGCTGTGATGGAAAACACCGCACGCGCCGCAATGGTGCCAGCCCAAATGGGCTGGTCAGACATTGGCAATTGGGCCGCTTTGCAGGATGCACTCGCCGCGCGATGTGAAGGCGCGGATGCAGATGGCAATGTCGTTCGCGGTTCAGCCGATCTGGTGAATTGCGCCAATGTGTTCACGTCCTCTGATGGCCCACGTGTTTCTGCCATTGGACTCAACGATCTTTGTATTGTCGTATCTGGCGATGAAGTGCTCGTAACAACCCGCGACGGCGCGCAAAGCGTCGGCAAACTGCCGGGGGCGAGCGCCCAATGACTGCGATGACAAAAGTGACCGCGGCTGGAGAGACCGCAGCAGTGCGCCAGATACCGACGCGCATGGTTGAGAAGGTCTGGGGCCGTACGGTCTTGCCCGAACCCTTTGCCGCACCTGCAGGCGCGAGCATTGGCGAGATATGGTTTGAGCCACCACCAGAATTGCCGCAATTGCTCGTCAAATATCTGTTCACCAGCGAAAAACTCTCGGTGCAGGTGCATCCGTCAGATGCGAATGCGCGGCCGGGCGAGGACGGTAAGGAAGAATGCTGGCTGGTTCTTGATGCTCAACCCGGTGCGAAACTGGCGATCGGGTTTGAGAAGCCAGTAACACCGGCTGAGATAGAGATTGCTGCGCGCGATGGTTCGATTGAGAAACTGCTGAAATGGCACGAAGCTAAAGCTGGCGACGTGTATTTCCTTCCGGCTGGCACTGTTCATGCAATCGGGCCGGGCCTTGCTCTGGTCGAAGTTCAGCAAAACAGTGACACGACGTTTCGACTGTATGATTACGGCCGCCCGCGCGAATTGCATCTGGACCGGGCTTTGGCGGTTGCCGATTGTGCGCCTTATGCAGCGGCGAATAAAGGGACAGCGGCGACGCGTGGTCAGTCTTTGATTGCCGCGCCGAATTTTAGGCTCGACCGGATCGAGGGCGTGCCGGATGCTCAAATTTTGAAGGCTTATGATGAGCCGTTTCTTGCCTTGCCGATCTGCGGCAAAGTGCGTGAGGCTGATGACCGCGCGCATGGAGGCTTTGTCGGTAACGGTTTAGTTGGGGCTGGGCCGGGCGAATGCTTGTTCGCTCAGAATATTGATTTGATCGACTTTAGCGACGCGGAAATTACGCTGCTGACGCGGCCTGCTTAGGCCGATATCGTTCGGATACGCTTGAGGCGTTCTCAGTCATTTTCAAGCAATTTTCCGCCCTGTTTGCGGACCGCGCGTTCCAATGTCCCGCGCAAGAAACCGAGCATTGCAGGCAAGTCGATCTCGATCACGACACTGTCCTCGCCGACATCAATGCCCCCTTCGATCCGCTGTCCAGCGGCAGTGATAAGAAGGCTCATATGGTCTTCGTGGGGCCAACTTGTTTCCACCTCTGCCATGCCAGGCGGGAAGTGATCGGCGATCTCATGACCGTGTTTATGCATTCTGGCGCGAACTTCTTCGCGGCCAAGTGTGTGTGGGAGCGACACGCGCATTGTTAGCGACCCTGTTTCTGAGGTTCAGGCGCAGCGGCGAAGTCGGGAAGCGGCACACCGGAACCTTCGCCTTGTAGATCGGCGATCAAATCATCGCCGCCATAACGATAATCGAGATAGCGTGATTTCACCGCAAGATCGTCCAGCGCCCCTTCTGCGAGGCGGCGAGTGACCCGGTCAACTTCGCTGGAAAGCTTGGTCAGGCTGGCGGTAAGGCGATCGTCTGCGGTGCCGCCCGCATGTTCTTCTTTGCGCAGATGCTCTGGGATCTTGCGGTAATTGTCGATGGTCTCAGGGATGTATTCGCCAACCAATTCGCGCACTTCGGACATGGCTGGATGCGCTTCTTCGATGGTTTCGAGTTGTATGCCCAGCGCGTCGAGTTGCACGCCGAGACGGTCTAGGATGGCGGCGGCTGGCGCTGGCAAAGCAGGGCGCTGCGCTTCGAGCCAAAGCTCTGTTCGGGCGACCATTTGCTGCGGATTGCCCTGTTTGAGTTCGGCGCGTTTTGGGGTCTTTACCTTGGGATAATTCGTAAACACAAACGCAGCTGCCATGACCGCAAGCGCCACCATCATGATCCCGGCGAAGCCAATGCCTTCGAGAACAACGCCCGCAACCGATGCGGCTACAAAAATCGTCAAAACGGCGCCTGCAAAATATTTCGCTCGGTTTAGCCAGTTCTTGCGCTTCGCCGATGCCGACCCTTTGCCGATGCTGTCACCGGGCCGATGCGTCCCGCCGTCTTTCTGGGTCACAAGCGATTGCTTCGCCGCCCTTAGTATTTGATCGGATTCGCCGGTGGTGTTTGGCATTAGCTATCGAGCCCTAGCAGAGACGGGCTCGCGGCAACCTTTTGTTGTGCCTGAGCTTGCCCTTCGGCGCGGGCGATATAGCCTTTGGATTTCTCCACCTCATCCGTCAGGACATTGACGGTCTGTTTCATACTGTCGAGCGCGCGCAGCTTGAAACTGTCGACCTCATCCATCGTGTCATAGATATTTTGGAATGCGCGTTGCAGCGTCTCCAGCGGGATCGTCGACGACGCCGCTTGCTCATGGATTTGCGCGGTTTGTTCGCGGAGCAGAGTGCTGGTCGAATCGATGATATCGGTGGTTGTCTGGTTCAGCGATGTGATCTGTTGCAGTACCAATTTCTGATTGGTCATTGCCTGCGCGACCGTCACCGCCGTGCGCAGCGCGCCGACCGTCGTGGTGCTTGCGCGGTCTACGCCTTTGACCAGCTCAACATTGTTTTTCTTCACCAGGTCGAGAGCGAGATATCCCTGCACGCTCACCGCCATCTGCGTGAGCAAATCTTGCGTGCGCTGACGTACATAGAACAGCGCGCTTTCGCGAAGCGCCTTGGCCTTTTCAGGATCGCTTGAATCAAGTTCGAGCGCTTTAGCTTCCAGCCGCTCGTCCAAAGTCTTGGCGATATGGATCATTTGCTCCAGTTCGCCCATTGCTTCCCACAATTTCTGCCGTTCGGTGTCGATCGCGGCATTGTCGAGGTGCAATTCTTTCTTGCCGCCCTCCAACCGTTCGAGGATCGCCTGAATATGGCTTTGCGCGCTCGTATAGCTGTCGAAATAATTCTTTAGCTTGCTGCCAAACGGGATGATCCCAAACAATTTGCGCGGGGACAGGAGCTTGTTCTTACGGCCCGGATCGAGGTCTTCGACCGTGCGGCGCAATTCGGCGAGGTTGCTGCCAACATTGCTGTCTTCGTCCATTGCGCGGACCGGGCGGTCCAAAAAGCGGTTGGAATGCGCAGCGGCGGCGCGGATCTGTTCCTGGCCCATCCGAGTGATCTGATCGACCTTTTCGCCAAACGCCGGTGAATTGGCATCCACAGAGACCAGATCGGTAACGAACGCATCAACCTTCGTGTCGAGTTTAGAGCGCTGCTCAGTTGATACGGGCACTAGCCCGGCGGCTTTCTCAGGCGCAATCTCAGGCACAGGAGCGGGCGGGGTCAGCTCAAAATCCGTGGCAGTTTTGGTCGCGACTTTGGGCGCTTGGTTCGTTTCTGGTGTCATTTCGGTGCTCATGCGGCTCGTCTTGCTCCCTGGTCCGCCGGCTGATTTATATGCGCGGGCGGCTTTTCTTGATTACTGTATTAGTGATCTAAAACACGTCTTTCAAGATTGGACGTAAGCTAGCGTGTTTCTGTTGCGCAATCCATGCCTGAAACGCCCCGTGCGCTTACTCGCTTCCGTTCGTGCCGGATTGGCCGTAAGGCGGCTGAGTAAACAGGGACGAAAACACTCGTGGAAGACGCAAACAAGCCCCCGCCTGCCCCTTCAAGTTCGGGTTACACCCCGGTTCCAGACAAAGAAGGCGCCGCTGTTTCGGGCGATGGCATGTCCGCATCGCGCATCTTGTTCAGCGTTCAACGTTGGTGGCGCGAAGATGTCGTGGGCACAGTTGATCAAGCGCAAGTGATCGAGAAACGTCGCGCGGAATGCGCGTTATCCGAGCGATATCTCTTCATGACTGCCATGAGCGCCGGAATCGCTGTTCTGGGACTCTTGCTATCATCCCCTGCCGTTGTGATTGGCGCTATGCTTTTGTCGCCGCTTATGGACCCGATCATGGGCCTCGGTTTTGCGCTGGCGATTGGCGATTACAAATGGCTCAAGAAATCCGCGCGCAGTCTTGCGTGGGGCACCTTGATTGCGATCGGGTTGACGGCTGTATTGGTGTATCTGTCGCCGATCCAAACGATCACGCCAGAAATCGCCGCGCGCACACAGCCGAATTTGTTCGACCTGTTTGTTGCGCTGTTTTCGGCGCTTGCTGGCGCTTATGCGATGATCCGCGGGCGGGAAGGCACGATTGTCGGCGTGGCGATTGCCACAGCTTTGATGCCGCCGCTTGCAACGGTGGGCTTTGGTTTGGCGACGTGGAATTGGACGGTCTTTTCCGGCGCCATGCTGCTCTATGTGACCAACTTGCTCACGATCGCGCTGACAGCGTGGGGCATGGCGCGGATTTATGGTTTTAAAACCGCACTTTCATCGCGCAACACACTGTTTCAAAATATCGCGGTTGCCGGTGTGTTTATTGGTCTCGCGATTCCGCTGGCATTGTCACTGCAACAGATCGCATGGCAAACCAATGCACAGCGGATCGTGAGGGCAGAGATCGAAGAGAGCTTCCAAGGGAGTGGCCGGCTGAGCGAGGTGAATATTGAATTCGCTGCGAAACCGATTGCAATCAATGCGACCATGCTCACCCCGAACCTTCGGCCTGACGTGGAAAGTGAGATTGAAAACGCGCTGCAATCGCGGCTCGGTCAGCCGGTTGAATTGCTGCTGACGCAGTTTCAAGTCGGCACCAGCAGCACAGCGGCTGAGCAAGCCCAACTGGCTGGCGCACGCGCGAATGAGGAAGAGGCCGCATTGGAACGCGCCGAAGACCTCGCGAAACGGCTGGCGTTGGTCGCCGGCGTCGCAGAAGGGGATGTGACAGTTGACCGGACGCGCCGCCGTGCAACGGTGCGCGCAGAGCGGTTGGACGGCGCGACTTTGGCAGCTTACCGCGCCCTTGAGCTACGGATCGCCGCGACAGAGCCGGACTGGACGATTGAACTGCTTCCGCCGATCGGCGATTTGCCGCAGGTTATCGCCTTTGATGAAGAAGGTCCGACGCCCGAGGGTGCCCAGGCGCTGGCCGTGGTGGAATGGGCATCAAAGCGTATTGATTTGCCAATCGTTCTGATCGGCAATGCAGAGCAGACCACTCAGGCGGCCGAACTCCTCGCAAGACGCGGTGTGAGCGTCAGTGTGCGCAGCGGCAGCGGGCCAATGCGAGCGGATTGGGGCGGGACTTAAGCGGCCAGCTCTAGCGGTACGATCTCGCCCGAAAGATACAGCTTCTTCGCCTTTGCGCGGCTGAGTTTTCCAGAACTGGTGCGCGGCAGAGTGCGCGGTGGAACCAGCTCAACGACGCAGCTCATCCCGGTGACTGAACGCACTTTGTCAGAGATTTGCTCGCGCAGTTTCACTCGTTCAGCGGGATCAGAAACGCGGCAATGAACCAAGACTGCGGGCGCCTCCTCTCCGCCTTCTGTTTCGACAGAGAATGCCGCAATATCGCCGTGGTTAAAGCCGGGCAGCTGTTCGACCGCCCATTCAATATCCTGCGGCCAATGGTTCTTGCCATTGATGATGATCATATCCTTGGCGCGGCCAACAATGAACAAGTAGCCATCCGCCATATAACCCATGTCGCCTGTATCGAGCCAGCCATCGACGAGGCAGTCTTCGGTTGCGCCCTCATCGCGGAAATAGGAATGCATGACGCTCGGCCCTTGGCACCAGACCTTGCCGATCTGGTGGTCTCCGCGTGCGTGCCCGTCTTCGCCCGTAATCAGGACATTCATATCTGGAAGCGGTTTCCCGCAATTGACGATCGCGCGGTATCGGGCCGGGCGCGAAATATCACGCGGTGTGCCCGACAGTCGTTCTTCTTCGACCAATTCTACTCGGATACCTTCGCCCGGCGGCATGACCGTGACGGCCAAGACCGCCTCCGCCAAGCCGTATGACGGAGTGAAAGCCGATGCCTTGAAGCCCGCATCAGCAAAGGAATTGACGAAATTTTGCATCACGTCAGGCCGGATCATATCCGCGCCATTGCCGGCAATGCGCCAACGCGACAGGTCAAAGCGCTCTGCGACATTGGTTTGGCTAGAAATGCGGCGCGCGCAGATGTCATAGCCAAACGTTGGAGAATAAGAGCACGTATTGCCGGGATTACGGCTGATCATATCAAGCCATGCGAGCGGGCGGCGCGCAAAGGCATCAGGCTTTAGAAAATCGACCGAGAATTGATTGGCCACCAGCGACAGAAAACAGCCGACCAATCCCATATCGTGATAAAGCGGCAGCCAGCTTACGCAGCGATCATTCTCGCCCAGCTCCATCGACACAGCATGACCGTATAGATTGTGCAGCAAAGCCTCATGTGTGACCGCAACCCCGGTCGGAAAGCGCGTCGAACCAGACGAATATTGTAAATAGCAAATGTCATCTGGCGATGCTTTGGGCAGATCGGTTTCAGGCGCCGCTTCCTGCCCAAATTCTTGCCAGCTGATCCCGGCGCACCCTTGCTTCGCAGCGGCGGCGCTTGCCATCTCGGCGATTTCTTCGGGATAGATTAGGACGGATGGATCAGAGCTGTCCAATTGCACGGCGAGCTGATCAATATAACTGTCTTTGCCGCCAAAGGTCGTCGGCAGCGGCAGCGGCACAGGCCAGGCACCGGCATAGACGCAGGCGCAAAAGAGCGCAGTGAAATCCGGACCGGTTTCTGCGATCAAAGCCACGCGGTCTTTCGGCTTAATTCCCGCAGCGATCAGCCGATAGGCCATCTCAATCGCATCTGCGCGCATTTCAGAATAAGGATAAACCCTTTCGAGTTGTCCCCGCATATCATGAAAATTCATGCCCTTTTCGCTGCGCGCGGCGTAATCAATCGCATCGTTAAAGGTCGGAAATTGGGCGCGAATGCGCGGTAATTCGCAGTCGTTCGGTGTTGGCTTAAGGGCGGCGTCGGTCATATTTATTAGCGATACCCGTCATTTGCGGCGGATTGTTACCCGGCCTATCCTGTCCCCACATACACGCAAAATTGCGCATCTGTGCTTATGCAGCTTTTCCCATTTGATAAGGACTGTGGCACGAATAAGGCGAAATGGTGTCACGGAGGAGCAAAATGTCATCGTCCGGTAGTGAAATAGGGGAAGGCGAAGGTCTCAATGGAGGTCCTGATGAGGGCCGTTCAAAGCGACGTTCAAGGCCGCGCCGAGAGCCGCGTCAGCCCAAGAAAGTGCGCCCTTTGGACGCGGCGATGTTGCGCGATTTGGCGCTTTCTTATGCTGCACGCTTTGCCACGACGGGGGCCAAGTTGGAGGGGTATCTCGCACGTAAGATCCGAACGCGCGGCGTGGCAGAAGACGGCGATGGCCGGACGCTTGAGCTCGATGTGACCGGCCTTGTCACACAAATGATTGAATTGGGTTATGTTGATGATGACGCTTATGCGCGGGGCCGTAGCCGTGATCTGACCGCACGCGGATATGGCGCACGGCGTGTGGAGCAAGCCCTATGGGCGGCGGGCGTCGAAGAAGAAATTCGCGAAAACAATGCTCCGGGCGAGGCGGAAAGCCGCCGTGCGGCGTTGTTGCTGGCCAAGAAACGCCGGTTCGGGCCGTTTGCGCGCGAAAAACACGACGAAGAAATTGCCGAAGACGAAAATGGTAACCCGCTGGAGCGCAGGAAGTTGCGCGAGAAACATGTTGCCGCGATGCTGCGCGCAGGGCACCAGTATGACCATGTGCGGTTCATCATGGATGCAGCCGAACTGGCCGAGGTAGAGGAATGGTTATCCGAGGCCGAAGCTGACGAACGAACAGACGAACAACGCGATGAGGGCGGATTATGGTAAGGATATGTGCATTACTGGCTGGTCTGGCGCTGGCGGCATGCTCACCGGTAGGGGCGGCTCAAGAAGCCCCGCCTGCACCAGCATCAAGCGCGGCAGATACACCCGCGACCGATCCCGATTCCGGTCTCACCCTGATCGACGTGACGATTGTCAGCGGTGCTGAGCGGCATTCTTTTGTCACAGAATTGGCCGATACGGCCGAAGCGCAAGCGCGCGGCATGATGTTCCGCACAGAAATGGGCGACGATGAAGGGATGCTTTTCCCCTCATACGCACCCCAAGCGCGCAGTTTTTGGATGAAGAACACGCCGTTGCCGCTCGATATCATCTTTATCGGCCCAGACGGACGGATTACCAATATCGAGGCGGGAATACCTTACACGACTGAAAGCGTGTCTTCGATCGGTCCGGCGTTGGCGGTGTTCGAAATTCGCGGCGGCCTGTCAGAGGAATTGGGCGTCGGAGCGGGCGATGTGGTCGAATTCCAGCTGCCGGAGTGAGCTTCAGCGATCTTCCATATTGGCCTCCTCTACCATTTCCGCTAACAGCGCGCGCATGGGAATGACATCATGAGCGTATTGGGAAAAATCTTCACTTGGTGGGATGGTGCAACCATCGGCACTCATTGGTGGTCCAAGCGGGTTGGCGGCGAGCATGTCGGCACCGACGCGCAGGGTAACACCTATCACCGCGCCAAGGCGAAAACCGGCGAAAAGCCCAACGGCTCTTATGTTCAACGCGAACGGCGCTGGGTGATCTATAATGGCGGCAATGATGCCAGCCGCGTGCCGAGCGAATGGCACGGCTGGTTGCACGGATCGTTCGACGATGTGCCGGAAAGCCACCTGCCGCCTGCAAAAATTTGGGAGGTCGATTACACCCCCAACGCGACCGGCACTGCTGAGGCCTATCGCCCGCAAGGCGCGCTGGAGCGCGGCGGGAAACGCGCGGCAGCGGATGGCGATTACGAAGCTTGGACGCCTGAGGGTTAAATCCATTCCCATGCGCGCAACTCTTTTCCTCGTGCCAGCGATAGCTGCGCTGGCGCTAGCCGGATGCGGCGAAGCCGAGCCCGAGACGGACACAGAGACGGTCGAAGTGCCGCTCGAAGGGGGCGAGGCGGCTTCTGAACTCACGCCGATCGAAATCGGCGATTCGACGCCGATGGCCGAACGGGTGGCCACGATTGGCCTGCTGAATAAGCGCAATAATGTCAGCCAAGACTTTGAAATTCGCCCGGGCGAAACCATTGACGAAGGGCAAGTGATTGTCCGCCTCGAAGCTTGCGAACGCACCGCGCCTTATGAATTCCCACAGGAAACCGGCGCTTTCGTGCAAGTGGACGTTCTAGAACGCGGCACAGATGCGCATGTCCGTGTCTTTTCAGGCTGGCTATTTAAGGAAAATCCCAGCCTCAATGTGGTGGAACATCCCGTCTATGACGTTTGGGTCAAAGACTGCGCAATGAGCTTTCCCGGCGACGAGTGATTGGGCGAATGATCGGCTGAGAGCGACGCGCAGCTGGCAAACCGTTCATAGGTTCCGCTGAGGCTCGATTCGGGCTGACCCTGCGCCGCATCGACCAATTTGAGATAATCTTTCTGCGGCAGCTCCACCGCGCCCATAGAGGCAAGGTGGTCGGTCATGAATTGGCAATCGAGCAACTTAAACCCGGCCTCTCTTAAAATCGCGACCAACCAACAAAGCGCAACCTTGCTGGCATTGTCAGAGAGGCTGAACATGCTTTCGCCGCAAAACACTTGGTCGAAGGAAACGCCGTAAAGCCCGCCAACAAGCAGCTCATCCCCATCCACTTCGACCCAGCATTCAACCGAATGGGCATGGCCGGCGCGGTGAAGACCGGAATAGCTGGCGATGATTCGCTCGCTGATCCAGCTTTCAGGGTGGCCGGGGCGCGGAGCGGCGCATGCGCGGATCACATCTTCGAACGCGCGATTGAGTGTGACGGTGAAACGCGGCGCGCGCAGAGCTTTGCGCAGGCTTTTTGAAACATGCAGACCGTCCAGAGGGATGATCGCGCGGTCGCGCGGCTCGACCCAGAAAATGTCCTGATCCTCGCGCTTATCCGCCATTGGGAAAATCCCGCTGCGATAGGCGAGCAGCAGGGTTTCAACCGGTATGGGGGTGCGCAAAGGCGAATGCATAATGACGCGCTGTCTATCAGTGCGAACGAGCGACGCTAGTACGTATGCGACCAGAGGTGGCCGAAAGCGGGCAATCATCGATTGCCTATCCCTCTTGCCTATATGGGCGACCTTCGATATTGGGCGCGGCTTGCGTAGGGGCGTAGCTCAGTTGGTAGAGCGTCGGTCTCCAAAACCGAAGGTCCAGAGTTCGAGTCTCTGTGCCCCTGCCATTTCATTTAATTGTGCCCGCACCCCAGATGGGACGCGGACACAATCAATCCCTCAATATTCCTCTGGTTCTTCTGGCGTGTCGGCTGTGTGCGTTTCACCCGCATCACGAATGCCTTGCGCCAATTTGAACACCACACCGGATAGCAATAGCAGCGCCAACAGGTTTGGCAGCGCCATCGCGGCGTTCGAGATATCGCCCAAGCGCCAGACCAGTTCAGATGGCTGTGCCGCAGCAAACCAGATCACCAAGCACCAAACGACGCGCCAGATGATGTGGAGCAGTTTTTCACCGCCCCGTGTCGAGCCAGGAACGCGGTCATAAATGAATGTGATAGCCCGCTCGCCGTAATAGCTCCACGTCAGCAAAGTGGTGAAAACAAACAGAATGAGCGCAATACTCGCGACCAACGTTCCAATAGGAATGCCAACCAGTTGAACCGGGAAAGCAGCGGCAAATGCGCCGCTGGTCATTTCAAACCCGACCTTATCCGATTGCCAAGCATGCAACACCGCTTGACCTTCATTGGTAAAGTCACCGCGCACAGTAAGGATCACTAGCGCTGTCATTGTGCAGATGACGATTGTGTCGATGAACGTGCCCAGCATCGCCATGCGGCCCTGCTGTTCCGGATCATTGGTCTGCGCAACCGCGTGAGCGATGGCTGTCGAACCCTGGCCCGCCTCATTGGAGAACAACCCGCGCGCAACCCCCGCCCGGATCGCTAGCATTAGAATGCCTCCGGCGAAGCCACCGGCCGCCGCATCGAAGCCAAACGCGCTTTTGAAAATCAGTGCAAAGGTTTCTGGCAGATCGCCAAAGTTCAAGGTCAGCGCGATCACCGCCATGATGACATAGGCGCCCGCCATGAACGGAATGACTTTTTCCGCCACGCTACCGATGCTTTTGATCCCGCCAATAATGACGACGAAAACCAGAATCGCAACAATCGCGCCGCCGATGGCTTCTTCGATACCGAACAGTTCATTTATCCCGTCGGCCACCGCGTTGGCTTGGATCGAATTGCCTGTCACCAGCGCAGAGAACAAAGTCCCGATGCAAAAGACAATTGCGAGCCATGTCCATTTCGGCCCTAGGCCCATCATGATGTAAGTCATCGGGCCGCCGCGATAGACGCCGTCTGATGTTTTTTCTCGGTATCGGATGGCCAGTGACCCTTCGGCAAAGGCCAGCGCCATGCCGACCAGCGCAGTAATCCACATCCAGAAGATTGCACCGGGTCCGCCCAGTGCAATCGCGGTGGCTACGCCTGCGAGGTTACCTGTACCGACCTGTCCAGATAGAGCCGTGGAAAGCGCGGCAAATGGCGAGATCTCGCCGTCGCCCGAACTTTTGCGGGCGGCGAACAGGCCGGCAAAGGCGCTGCCCAGTTTGCGTATTGGGTAAAATTTCAGACCGATCATAATCCAAAGGCCGATCCCCAAAAGGATGATCGTCATTGGCGGGAAAGGAATGACTTCCGCCCCATTCCAGGTCCCGCCCCAGATGAAATCCGAAACATTCGTAATCGGCGCAATCCATGCTTCGGCGCCCGACGGTGCTACAGCCATTTGTGGCTATCCCCTTATGATTTTCCCGAAGACACGCCGATACTTCGGCGTTGTCAGTAAGTAGGCACGCTAGAGCGGGGCGAGCGCAATGGGAAGGGGTGAGTGTTTCTCACGCACCCATTTGGACGCGTTTGCCAACATTCTTCCGCTTGCCAACAGGACAGAATCTCCTTATCGCGCCCCTGTTCCTTACATCATTAAAACTCTCTGCCCATCTGCGACCTTGTCCCGGACGGCCCCGAGACCTACCTGATAGCCGGATCAAACATTCATACGCGAAGGCGAGAGGCTCCCATGGCCCCCAATTCAAAAGCTGACGATAAAAAGCGCAAGACATCGATTCCTGAATTTGTGAATCAGGTGCGTACGGAAACCAGTAAGGTCGTTTGGCCGACCCGCGAAGAGACCATTCGTACTGCGATTTTCGTGTTCATCTTTATGGTGATCCTGTCGCTGTTCTTCTTTGGCATCGACAGCGTCTTTAACGCCCTCGTCAATTTCCTTCTGACGCTCGCATAAGCGCGCCAGACACCCACTCACGTTTTAAGGACTTCGCATGTCTCGCTGGTACATCATCCACGCTTATTCCGGCTTTGAAAACAAAGTGAAGGAAGCGATCATTTCCGAAGCTGAACGGCTTGGATTGACCGAAGGCGTTGAGGAAATCGAAGTCCCGACTGAAACCATCACCGAAGTGAAACGCGGTAAGAAGGTTCAGGTCGAACGCAAATTTATGCCGGGTTATGTGCTCGCCAAATTGCGCATGAATGACGACATTTATCACCTCGTCAAAAACACGCCGAAAGTGACTGGCTTCCTAGGCAATAACAACAAGCCGCAAGCGATCAGCGAGAAAGAAGCTGCGCGCTACTTTGGCGGCGTTGAAGAAGCGAAGGCTGCGCCTAAGCAGCAAATCAGCGTCGATTACGAAATTGGCGATTCGGTCAAAGTGCTCGACGGTCCATTCGCAAGCTTCAACGGCGTGGTCGAGGAACTCGATTTCGACAAAGCCAAGGTCAAGGTCAGCGTGTCGATCTTTGGCCGTCCAACATTGGTCGAACTCGATTTCGAGCAGGTCGAACTCAGCAAGTAAGCACTTGCGTCAGGCGTATGGGGCCACGGTTCGATGAAAACCCGTCCCGGCATCTGTTCTAGGAAAAAGCGTTTCCCAACCCGCGAAGACGCGGAGCGTGCTGCGCAGGCTGCGCCGTTTAAGCTGCGCGCCTATTCGTGCGAGCTGTGCCGCCAATTTCATCTGACCAGCCGGACTAAAGGGATGAAGATCCCGCGGCATGAATTGGAAGCGAAAAGAGGCGAGTGATGCTGATTACCTTCGCCCCGTTCGGCCCTCTTTAAACCGGCCAGAACGGCTGACCCGCCAGCGCTTGAACATAGAGCGCACCCGCGATCCCGACCTGGACCAGCGTAACACCGGTCACGACAGCAACAGCATTCCAGCCATTCCGGTCGGCTAGCCATCCGGCGAATGGGACGGTTTGCATCAAATGCAGGCTGACAAAATGCGCCGGCCGCAGGTCGCCATATTCGCGGCTCCAGCCAAAGAACGGCACGGTCGCGCCGCCGCCAGTTAATGGCGCACCAACATACCGGCCCATGCCCGACATGGTGAAACCGAAATACAAAGTAGAGGCGAAGGCAATCGACAGCCCCACAATCGCGCCGAGCCAAAGCCCTTTGCGGCTGCGATCACCTTTGCGCCAGATTTGGACCGCTAGTGCCATTGCAATTGTCATCAGAAAAAATGCGCCAAGGCCCATCAAGGCGTACATCAACCCTTCAAATTCGCTGTCAAAATTGAAATGAGATCGCTTTGCCTGCGCCGCCTGTATGGCGACCCAAGCATATTCGAACACCAGCGCGCCGGCCGCCAGATACGAGAATATGAGCAGCAATGGCCCCTTTCGGGTTTCCCTTGGGACCAATTGCAGCAAAACGCCGATGGTGAAGAAGTGCAGGCCAAGCGACACGTTGAATTTCTGAGGCTTGGTCCAAACCGCAGCACTGTCGAGCATCCGCGTGTCCAACAGCCATGCGGGCGTGAACACGACAAAACTGGCAATCATGAACACTGCCAGCGTCAGATTGAGCCGGGTAACGTGGTCATTATCGAGCGCCGGTGCGAGCGCAATCCAGCTTTGTTTTGGGTTGGGTGCGGCGATCATGCCGGCACCTTCGAGGGTTCTTCTAGAGTAACGTCAGCCGCGCCGTCTTTGCGGAAGTAACCGGCACGCATTGCTAAAAATGTCGCCAAACCCACCGGACCGAACATGAAGGTCGCGATCAAGATTGGGGCCTGAATGACGCGGTTTACGCCGATTTTGTCTGCTTCCACCGCGATCCAACCGCCAATAAACAGATCAAATGCGAGGTAATGGACCCACCCCGCAAGCAGCATTTCGCGCGTACCAAGCAAAGCGGCCACTTGGTCTAAAGAGCCATAACCGCCGCCCTCCACTCCGAAAAAATGCGTCATCGCAAAACCGGCATAGAGCAACGACAATCCGAACGGGATCACATAGCGCGGGATTGCCGTTAGGAGGGCCCACCGACGCGGCAGGAAAACTAGGATGAGCCAGCCGAGCATAGCTGCCTGCCCGGCATAGCCGAACCATTGATCGAGTGTTGGCACTCACGCTTCCTTTATAAGCCGCTTGTTTTAAAAATTATTTGGAGGTGTATTGATATGGTAATACACCAATATCGTCAAGCGCCAGACCCCAGACGTCAGGCGCAATGGAGTGTAGTTTTCGCTTAGCTTTACCGACGATCAGGACAGCTTTTTTGAAGCCGCCTTCATCGCTTCCAATTCCGCGTCGATCGCGCTCGCTTGGGATAATGCGGCGATTTCAGCGTCGGCATTGGCAATTGCCGCTTCACTGCCCTCGGCAGGAACGCTTTCATTAAAATCGAGCCGGCGTTCCAGCTCGTCAATCCGATCCAAACGGCGGGCTGTCCTGCTGTCACGAGTGCCAATTCCCGCGTGTCCCCCCGGGCTCACAGCCTGCGAGCCAAGGGCAAGACGCGCCGCCCGTGCGACTATGTCCGTGCGTTTCGCGTCCAAGTCCGCAATCGCAGCGTCTAGTTCTGCAACATCTTTCGTCAGTTGGGCCGCTTCTTCTTGAACTGCCGCCGCATCTGCCATGCCGTTATCGCGTGCCAATAGAGCCGCACGGGCCAAATCCTCACGGCCATGATCAACTGCGATTTTCGCCTTGGCGGTCCAAGTTTCGGCCTCAGTCCTAAGCTTTTCAGCGTGGCTCTGCGTGCGTTCCTGCTGGCGTTTTGTCATCGTCAATTCGTTATGCAGGCTGATCAGAGTTTCTTCCACCTCAGACCGGAGCAATCCCAGCGACTTGGCTGGGTGGGTCGCATTGTTGATCATTGCATCAATGTTGCTGGAAACCAGCTCTCGTACTCGAACGGCGACGTGGATCATCCGGGGCCTCATATTCAGTTGCCGCCTCCTTAACCCGGCGACAAGGTCCGGAAAAGGCTAATATCGCAAGTAGGATAGCTTGGCGGAACGCCGGGATGCGGACGGCATCGCAAGAACGCATAGGGGTTCCTAATTCGGTACCCATCACTCTTACCTTGCCATTCGCGGCAAATTCGCTATTTCGCCCGCTCTTGCCCATTAGGGCACGAATCCGCGCGGGAGGTTTGTCACACGGCAGGCCGCTGGACCGCTTAACATGACCCCGCATTCGAAAGAGTCGGGGAACAGTGCGAAAGGAGGCCCATAGTGGCCAAGAAAATCGAAGGCTATATTAAGCTGCAAGTCCCCGCAGGCACAGCCAATCCGTCGCCGCCAATCGGCCCGGCATTGGGTCAGCGCGGCGTTAACATCATGGAATTCTGTAAGGCGTTTAACGCCGCGACTCAGGACCTTGAGAAGAACGCTCCTATCCCTACCACGATCACGGTCTATGCCGACCGCTCGTTCACCTTCACCACAAAAACACCGCCAGCCAGCTTTCTGATCAAGAAAGCTGCTAAGCTGAAGTCGGGTTCTAGCGAGCCGGGCAAGACGGTCGCTGGGTCTGTTACGCAGGCACAAGTGAAGGAAATCGCAGAGGTCAAAATGAAAGACCTCAATGCGAACGATATTGATCAGGCCATGAAGATCATCGAGGGCTCCGTGCGCTCGATGGGCCTCGAAGTGAAGGGTTGATCCGATGAAGATGAGCAAGAAGCAAAAAGCTGCTGCTGAACTCAACCGCGAGAAGCTGTACAGCATCGACGAAGCCATCAAGGTATTGCGCGAACACAAGGTGAAATTTGACGAAACCGTCGAAGTCGCCATGAATTTGGGCGTTGATCCTCGCCACGCAGACCAAATGGTTCGCGGAATGGTTTCGCTGCCATCAGGCACCGGTAAAGACGTGAAAGTCGCTGTGTTCGCACGCGGCGAGAACGCCGAAAAAGCCACCGCAGCAGGTGCCGACACAGTGGGCGCCGAAGACCTGATGGAAGCCATGCAAGGCGGCGATCTGGATTATGACCGCGTTATCGCAACCCCTGACATGATGGGTGTTGTCGGGCGTCTTGGTAAGGTGCTTGGCCCCAAAGGCCTGATGCCGAACCCGAAACTCGGGACCGTGACACCAAACGTGGAACAAGCCGTGAAAGACGCCAAAGGCGGCCAAGTTGAATTCCGCGTTGAAAAGATGGGCATCATCCATTCCGGCATCGGCAAATTGTCGTTCTCGGACGCGGATTTGAAAGCCAACTTTGAAGCCATGACCGGCGCAATCGTGAAAGCGAGACCATCGGGCGCCAAAGGCAAGTATGTGCAGAAGATTTCGGTCACGTCGACGATGGGCCCTGGCCTAAAGATCGACACGAGCGAGATCGAAGGCGCGTAAGCTTTCTAAGGCTTCTCAACGAACACACATTTAAGGGTCGGCAGCAGCGATGCTTCCGGCCCTTTCTTGCTTGTTGGGGAGGATGACAAACTCCTGCGACCTGCCCCCTAGGCCGGCGCGTGCCGCCATGCGAAATAGCGGCGATCGGCGGATCAGGAAATTAGCTGCGGAGAGCGGACCGGACGCCGGCCAAAACACCGGTTTGGGCCGCCAATGCCTTTGCGCCGCTAATTGCGCCATCGAATGTGCCGCGTGCGCCGAGCAACGCGCGGTTGGCCAAAGTCGGAGTTAGCATCACAAAGCTGGTGCTATCCGCGCTGTCTGTGCCGAACATGGATTTGTGCGCCCCTTCGCCTTCTGTGAAGTCGAAATAGGCATAGCGTTCCTCCGCAAACAATCGCTCTAACGCTTCGAGTTGCAGGACCGTGCCTGGGGATAGACGTGCGAATTTAGGGTCATAGCCCAGATGAGCGTAAACAAGCGTCCGCCCGCGAACCGGCAAAGACAGATAGGCAATTGGTGCGCCTGCGATCATGAGAAGGAAGCAGCGCATCCGGTCATCCTCCGCCGCCTCAAGCATCGCGGTACGAGCGGCGGCCGTATCTGGTAGGCCCGCATCAAGCAGCCGAGCCTGATAGGTCTGCGCTGACAATGGAATAGCCGCATCCAGAAACCGTTCCACTTCGATGACATTTCGGTGTTCGGTGACCGTGTATTCACCTGCATCCTTGGCCAATTTGCGGCCCTTGCGGCGCAGGGTTGAACGGGTCTTCGCCGAAAAGCGGGCCAAGTAATCGTCGTAAGTCCCAATCATGTTTATGTAATGCCGATGATAATCCTGTCGTCCACCGATGAGATGGTAAGGAAAGCAATCGCAGATTTCTGCGATCCGGCTTCGCGGGGCAGAGAGCACGCGCAGGCCATCGCTGCCGGGGGCGGGAGGCGAAGGGGGGGCAGAGCTGCCGGCCAACACCTCTTCGAGGGTAAAGCTCCAAGTCGAAAGTTCTCGGCCGATTGATAGAATTCGGCGGGATCCGACGGTAAAGTCGATAGAGGATGAATGGTTCATTCGCTCCTCACGTCGCGCCGTAGAGCGTATTGGATAAAAGTTGTTCGGCAAGGCGCTGACCCGTGCGTAACGCGCTCGCAGGCAGCGGCTCGCTATGGGCGTGCGGATTGGGCAATATTGGCGGAGTGTCGCGGTAATTGTCGGTCGAGATACCCGGTGCCATCCCCAGTTTGCGGCAAAGCCCTTCAAATCGGCGGCGGACAATCCAATTTACGGCTTGCTTGCGGCGGTTGATTAGCTCGAAACTATGCGTGACCAGGGTGAAATTTGGCCGCTGAGTATCGCGCGCATGACGAATGGCGGCGAGCATTTCATTGAGGGTCAAAGCGGTGATTTGCGCGTGCCGTTGACCTCCATCCAGCTTTCCAATGCTGCCGATGGGGACTTCGATCACGCCGTTCAGCAAAACCGGATCGCGAGTTTCCGGGCCAAGTGACAGGCGCGATCTTGTTTGCGGCAAAGCGGGGCAATGGCTGCTATCATAACGAATGCCAATCGCGGCGAGCGCGCGCAATGTGTCGTCATTTGCGCCGTAATTCCCCGCCCGAAATGCCACCGGCCTTGGCGCGCCAGCGGCGATCAATGTGCCGCGCGCATAGTCCAAGATTTGGCATTGATCTTCAAAGGGAAAGTCGAACAGGTTTTGGCCCGTCCGTTTAGAGCTAAGCGGGTTGGCGTCGCCAGCGATGCCGAGCCATTCAGTGTGGCAATGGAGCTGAATGTCTTGCCCCGCCTCGATGATGGGCGCGACCACATCCTCTATCGCCGCAACGCCCCAAATCAGCGCGGGCATGGGATCAACGAAGAACACCGCGCGGATGCCGTGCCGCTTAAACATGGCAAGTTTATGCGTAATTCCCGCGGGTCCATCGGGCGTGAGGCAGGCGATCGAGCGGGCAAAATTATCCCGGCGGTCCGCGTCCGAAAGGTCGCTTACCAATCCCGATGAATATTCGTTATCAATGGTGATATAGACGCTCGTCATCGCGCGCCCGCAGATAGCGGCGACAGGTTAAAACTGCGTTTTGGGCGGGCTAGTCGTGTTCTCGCGCGGGGCTTTAAATGCCGCCCGGGGTGAAGTCATATCCGTTTGTGGCAAGTCCGTCCGTCAAACTGTCGGTGCAGCTTGAGAGATCCTCTTGGCTGGTGGAACGGATGACGAAATTCGCACCTGCTTTGCCCTCGCGGAAGAACGGATAAGAGCCAATTTGGCACCCTTCATGCACTTCTTCCACCTCGCGTAACATCCCTGCTACTTCGCTTTCGGCGACCCAACATCCAATGGTTTCGGACAGCAAAGGCGCGCCGCCCTCAAGCTGTCCGGTAAGGGCGTCCAGCATACCTGCAGTGATATGCGGAACACCCGCCATCAATATGACATTGCCGCGCCGAATGCCCGGCGCGCCGGACATGCGATTGGGGATCAATTCTGCGCCCTCAGGCACACGGGCCATGCGCAAACGCCCCTCATTTAGACCGCCTTTGTCGGCGTAATACCGTTCCAGCAAAGCCCGCGCATCTTCGTGAATTACGACCGGTACGCCCAAAGCTGCTGCCACCGCGTCGACGGTGATGTCGTCATGCGTCGGCCCGATGCCGCCAGTGGTAAAAAGGTAGTCATTGGCAGCGCGCAGAGCGTTCACCGCTTCGACAATCCGATCCTGAATATCGGGAACAACGCGCACTTCCGCGAGACGGATGCCTTGCACCTGAAGCCAGCTCGCGACCTGAGCGATGTTCTTGTCATGTGTACGGCCTGAAAGGATTTCATCGCCAATAATGACGAGGCCAGCGGTCCAGATTTTATCGGTTGAGCTCATTCGGGATGATTAGGCCAGAATTCGCTTTCGCCCAAGCCCCTATTCGGCCGCTTCCAACTCCTCATCCGCGCCGCGCGCATTGGCTCCGGCGCGGGTGAAAATCAGCACGCCATCATCAACCGGGGCTTTCGCCATCTGTTTGCGATCGACCACATATTCCTGATTAAGCCGCCATGGGTAATGGAGGCCGTTCTTGGGTTGGAGTGCTTTTGCGCGTTGAATATATCCGCTGGAGAAGTCGTAAATGTCGTCTTCTTCGATGGCCGCCTCTGCTTCTGGGGTCAGCACAGGATTGACGGTGTCGACGTTTTGAGCGCGCATTTCATTCAAAACTCGGCAGATATAATCGGAATTGATATCCGCGCGCAGCGTCCAACTCGCGTTGAGATATCCGAACACCACCGCCAGATTGGGCAGGTTCGAGAACATGCAGCCTTTGTAATAAAACCGCTGCGCAAAATCGACGGGCGCGCCATTGACGCTGACGTCGATTTTTCCTGCGACTGCCATCTTGAGGCCGGTTGCGGTGATGATGATATCAGCTTCAATCAGTTCGCCTGATTTCAACCGGATGCCGCTCGCTTCGAACGCTTCGATATGGCCGGTTGTGATGCTTGCTTTGCCTGCCTTCATTGCAGTGAACATATCGCCATCTGGAACGAGGCAGAGCCGCTGATCCCATGGGTCATATGGCGGCGTAAATGCAGCTTTATCGTAATCCGGACCCAGCTCTTTTTCGATTGCCTTATACAGGCTTTCTTTGACCTTTTCCGGCTTGTTCCGGGCAATCTTGAAAGTGAAATCCTGCATCCGGATATTCTTGAACCGGGTGATTTTATAAGCGAGCTTTTCTGGCAGAATCTTGCGGATAGCATTGGCGAGAGCATCTTTTGCCGGTCGCATCGCCATCCATGTTGGTGTGCGCTGGAGCATGGTTACATGCTCTGCCTTATCCGTCATGGATGGGACAATGGTAACAGCGGTTGCGCCAGATCCGATAACAACGACTTTCTTGCCGGTGTAATCAAGGTCTTCTGGCCAAAATTGCGGGTGCAAAACCTGCCCTTCAAACTCGCCAAGCTGAAAGCCGGGATCATAGGGTTCGTCATAATCGTAATAGCCCGAACCCAGATAGAGGAAATTCGCCGTCAGCCGCGTGCGCGATCCGTCGGCTTGCTCCAACTCAACATGCCAGCGGGCCTCATCTTCGCGGAAATCTGCGGAGATCACTTTTTGACCAAACTGGATATTCTCGCGGATCCCGCGCTCATCAACGATGTTGTTGAGATATTCGAGGATAGAAGGTGCATCCGCGATGCTTTTTTCATGCCGCCACGGTTCAAAATCAAAACCAAGCGTGTGCATATCACTGTCCGAGCGTATGCCGGGATAACGGAACAGATCCCATGTCCCGCCAAGGTTCTCACGCCGTTCAACGATCGCGTATGTGTGTCCTGGCGCTTTCATGTGCATATGTGCAGCCATGCCGATGCCGGATATACCGGCGCCAACAATCAGAACGTCAAAATCGGGGGCGGTCGCTAACATTGGGTCTCTCTCTTCGATCTCTCGTCCCTGTGGGAATGGCCTTTCTTCCCAACTGGCATGGCAATGTAACCACACGAAGACGCCAAAAGCGAGTCTTGATAGCAAATTGAAACTGACTTGCTTGCGCGAAGGCGCTAACTGCCATGCCCATGAAAACTCCACTTCGCTTCGCTGCTTCTACCATCGCTTTGGCTGTCTGCTCGCCTGCTGTTGCGCAAGATGAAACCAGCGAAGAGCCGGAAGAGTCAGAGATCGTCGTAACCGGCGAAGGATTGGAGCCTGCGCTTTCGAACATTGTTTATTCCACCGTCTTGTTGGAGCGTGAGCAAATCACGTCGAGCGGTTCCGGGCGGATCGAAGACGCGCTCAGCAATGTGGCAGGGTTTCAGCAATTCCGGCGTTCAGATAGCCGATCTTCGAACCCCAGCGCGCAAGGTGTCACGTTGCGCGCACTCGGCGGGAATGCAACGAGCCGGGCACTGGTTTTGCTAGACGGGGTGCCGATTAGCGACCCATTTTTTGGCTATATTCCTTTGTCTTCGATCTCTCCCGACAGTTTAAGCCGCATTCGCGTCACGCGCGGCGGCGGGTCTGGACCGTTTGGTGCAGGTGCGCTGGCCGGCACAATCGAATTGGAAAGCGCGGGTCCAGAAGCGCTCGGAGCGGTGAGCGGCAGCTTGCTCGTCAATGATCGCGGCGAGACTGAGGCCAGCGGGGCCATCGCCCAAAATCTTGGCAGTGGATTTGGCGTGGTTAGCGGGCGTTGGGACCGCGGGCAGGGATTTTTCACTGCGCCTTCTGGTCAGCGTGTGCCAGCCAGCGCGCGCGCCGCGTTTGAAAGTTGGCAAGTTGGGCTTCGCGCTGTTGCGCCATTGTCAGACAGCGTCGAATTGCAAGCGCGAGCGAGCATATTTGATGATCAGCGTACTTTGCGTTTCGACGGTGCCGATTCCACCAGCGAAGGGCAGGATGCGAGCCTGCGAATCGTCGGGCGGGGCGCGTGGGAATTTGATGCACTCGCTTATGTTCAGGCGCGCAATTTCTCGAACATAGTCATCAGCTCAACGCGCTTCGTGCGCGTGCTTGACCAACGCAACACGCCGTCAACCGGGTTGGGGGGCAAGATCGAAATTAGGCCGCCCATCGCCGAAGGGCACGACGTGCGGATCGGCGCGGATTACCGCCGGGCAGATGGCGAATTGCAAGAGGAAGCTTATAGCGCCTTCACCGGAGCGTTGCGCGAACGTCGCCGGGCGGGCGGCACCAACAGCAATCTGGGTTTCTTCGTAGAGGATGATTGGGGCATCGGCCCGCTCATCGTAACCGGCGGCCTGCGCGCGGATCACACACGGATAGAAGAGGGCTTTTTCCGCGCCGTTGATGCCAACAACAATGTCGTGACCCAAAACATCGCGCGTGATCGATCCGATTGGGCGCTGAGCTGGCGGGCGGGCGCTTCATTTTACGCAACTCGGCGGCTGGATTTGCGGGCGGCGGCTTATACGGGATTACGGTTGCCGACTTTGAACGAGCTGTACCGGCCATTTGTCGTGTTCCCAGTTGTGACGCAGGCCAATGCCGCGCTTGAGAATGAGCGGCTAAGAGGCTTTGAGGTCGGTGTGAACTGGCAGCCTGTGAATGAAGTGGTCCTGTCGCTCACGGCTTTCGACAATGAAGTTGAAAATGCGATTGCCAATGTGACCATCGCACCAAACTTGCGCCAGCGTCAGAATTTACCCGCAATCGACGCGCAAGGGATTGAGGGGGCGGCGGTCATGCAATTCGGCAATGTCAGCTTCGATGCCTCCATCACTTATACTGATGCGGCGATTGCCGGCGAAGAGGCATCGATAGCGTTGGACGGCAATCGCCCGCCGCAGACGCCCGAAATTTCTGCATCCGCGACGCTTGCATGGAAACCGGCAGATGGTTGGCGGGTCGCAGGTACGGTTCGGCATATTGGCGCGCAGTTCGAAGATGATCAGGAAACCGATCGGCTGCCGCCCGCGACCACGGTGGACTTATATGCGCAGATACCAATTGCCGGCCGGTTTTCCTTGATTGCGCGGGCGGAAAACTTGCTTGATGAGACGATTGTGACGCGCAATTCCGGCGGCGCAATCGACCTTGGAGTGCCGCGCACGGTGTGGATTGGCATACGGCTGGGACTTTGACAGACGTTGCCAAACTGCATTTTGGGGCGGTGGTTTTGGGAATAATATTAGCTAATAGGTTTTAAATACGCACCTATGCTGCGCCGCAGCAAAGTATGTGGCATATTTGATACAATCACTGGACAACCGGTAAGTAGCGCTTGGCATGGCAGAAACCGCTGATAATCTCTGCAGTTGGAAAATCGCATCGGCCAAAATGCCGGGCGGTCCAGTGGAGAGGACAATCTATGACACGCAAGTTTGCTGCTTATGCAGCTGGCCTAATGGCCTGCAGCTCGTTTACCGCACCAGCATTTGCCCAAGATAATGACGCCGTCGCTGCCCCCGAAGCAGACGAGGGTGTAATCATCGTGACGGCAACCCGCCGCGCGCAAGACATTCAAGACGTTCCGATCGCCGTTACCGCGGTTGGTCAGGAACAGCTCGACAAACAGGGCGTCGTCAACGTCCAGAATCTTACGCAAGTATCCCCCAGCTTCTCTACCTCGAACGCACAAATCGCGTCAGGTTCGGTGGTGCTGCGTATTCGCGGTGTCGGTACGACATCTAACAATATCGGTTTTGAAAGCGCGGTCGGCATCTTCGTCGATGGTGCGTATCAATCACGTCCGGGCGTGGCTCTGTCGGAATTTGTCGACATCGAACGCGTCGAAGTTCTTCGCGGTCCGCAAGGCACTTTGTTCGGCCGCAACACATCGGCCGGCGCGCTGAACATCACCACCAACAAACCGGATGTGACCTCGTTTGGCGGTTTCGCCAACGCAACCTACGGCAATCTGGATTTGATGAGCGTGCAAGGCGCGATCAACGCTCCGCTGGTTGAAGACACGCTCGCCGTGCGTTTGACCGGTGCTTACCGTCAACGCGATGGTAATGTTGATATCGTTGATGCGAGCGGAAATGAGATCGGCCAATCCGGTACGATCGACCAGTTCCTGGTTCGTGGTCAACTTGGCTATGAAAGCGAAGGCGGTGTCACGGCACGCTTGATCGTCGATTACTCTGAAAGCGAAAACCAATGCTGTGCAGCGGTTGAAGTCTTGGCAGATACGGGCCTCGAAGGCTCGCTTGTGGCTTTGGGGGCTCCTCCGCGCGGCGGCATGGCCTCTCCTTCGGTCGCGACCACTCCTTTCGACCAAGCCGCAGCAGAAAGAGTCCTTGGCAATCGCATCGCGACGGCCAGCCGGGTGCCAATGGCGAATGTTGAACAATACGGAATTACCGCTGAGGTCCAATTCCCGATCGGAGAATTCGCTGATCTGGTTCTGATTGGTTCTTACCGCGATTTCTCAGCAAGTGAGAATTACGATTCTGACTTCTCTGGCCTCGATGTGTTTGATGTCGATCGGCTCGACACCAATATTGAGACTTACACAGCAGAAGCCCGTTTGCAGGGCGAAGGGCTTGGCGGCGCTCTGAATTGGCTCGTCGGCGCTTATTATGCCGACGAATCGATTAACGCTGATATCGATTTCGCGCTTGGCGACGATTATGACCTTCTGGTCGGCGGGATCTTTGGCGGCGCAGTTGGCCCTGCTCCGCTTGCTCTGCTGACGGGATCTAGCCCATCACAGACCACCGCAACCAACGTCTATGCGCAGTCGAGCGAAAGCTATTCGTTCTTCACGCATAACTCGCTTGAACTCACCGACGGGCTGACCGCGACAATTGGTCTGCGTTATTCGGACGAGAGCAAGACCGGCGGCTTCCAACAAACAGCAATTAACAATCCATCCTGCGACGGCGCGCTTGCTGCTGCAGGGGCTGGCCTGCTGCCACCGCCACTGGTCGGCGGTACGCTCGCACTCAGCTGTTTTGCCTTTGTTGCTCCGGCAAATGGTGCGGATGGCGAATTCTTCCCACTGCCGCGTGAATTCAACGTGCCGTTCAGCGATAGCGAGCTGATCTACACCGGTAAGCTGACCTATGAATTTGAAGCGCCTGTCACGGCTTATCTCAGCTTCACTCACGGTTATAAGTCCGGCGGGATCAACCTTGATATTACCGCAAATACTGGCGGCGCTGATCCTTCCTTCCTTTCGGAAGAAGTTGATGCCTACGAATTTGGTGTGAAAGCGCAGTTCTTTGACCGCGCGGTGACCGCCAACGTTGCAGTGTTCCACGAAGAATTCAGCGACTTCCAAGTGCTCGAATTCACCGGGGCTCAATTCACGACGTTTAACGTGGCAAGTGCGAAATCAACCGGTTTTGAACTTGAAACGGTTATCCGCCCGGACAGCAATCTGACGATCAATGCTGGTCTGACTTACACGAACGCCCGGTATCCGAGCAATTGTGACGGCGGCGTAACTTCGCTGAACGTGACAACATTGTGCGGCAATTCGCTGACCAATGCGCCAACGATCGTGGCGATCATGGGCTTCAACTATGACCGCGACATCAGCAACAACCTGCGGGCGTTCTTGTCGAGCCAGGTCCGTACTGAAAGCGATCGCCGGACATCCACTCAGGCGCTGTTCTTGGGCACGGACACTCCGGTTCCGTTCGATATTCAGGACGGCAACACCAAGGTGAATGTGCGTGCCGGTATTGGCACGATTGATGAACGCTTCACACTGGAGCTTTGGGGCAACAACATCACCGACGTTGTGACCCGCGGTGTGACGTTCAACACCGTGCTGCGCGGCAGTTCACGTTCTGCCTTCTTACAAGATCCAGCGACATACGGTGTGACAATCCGCACCCAATTCTGATCTGATCAGAATAGGCGCAAAAAAGGGCGGCTCGGAAATTTCCGAGCCGCCCTTTTTGTTTGCGACGCTTAATCTCTAAGCGAAGGCTTACATCCCCCGCGCGATCAGCATCTTCATCACTTCATTCGAACCGCCAAAGATCCGCGTGATGCGGCTATCGCGGTACATTTTTGCGATAGGGTAATCGTTAATGTAGCCCGCGCCGCCATGCAGTTGCAGGCATTTGTCGACGACTTCGCCTTGCAGTTCGGTCAGCCAATATTTTGCCATAGACGCCGTTCCTACATCGAGCTCACCCTTGAGCAATTTAGCGATGCAATCATTCACAAAAACGCGGCCAGCTGTGCCCTTGGCTTTTAGATCCGCAAGCACGAATTGGGTGTTCTGGAAATCCCAGATCGTCTGCCCAAACGCCTTGCGCCCTTTGACATATTCGACTGTCGTTTCCAGCGCCTTCTCAATGACGGTCGCTGCGCCCATTGCGATAACGAGGCGTTCCTGCGGAAGCTCTCCCATCAACTGGTAGAACCCTTTGCCTTCGACACCGCCCAAAACATTGTCGCCAGGGATGAAGACGTCGTCAAAGAAGAGTTCTGACGTGTCAGCGGCGTCCATCCCGATCTTGTCGAGTTTTCTGCCACGCTCAAAACCTTCGGCGCCGTCTGTTTCGAGCAATAGCAGCGAAATGCCTTTTGCCCGTTCATTCGGGTCAGTCTTTGCAACGACCACGATGAAATCGGCGGTCTGACCGTTGGAAATATAGGTCTTTGACCCGTTCAAACGATAGCCATTGCCGTCTTTCAACGCGGTGGTTGTGATCGATTGAAGGTCCGAACCGACGCCCGGCTCAGTCATCGCAATCGCACTGACCAATTCGCCGCTGACGAGTTTGGGAAGATATTTCTTCTTCTGCTCTTCTGTGCCGTGACGGACGAGATAAGGCAGGATGATGGTGTTGTGCAGACTGGCTGCGAAGCCATCCACTTCGTGTTTGGACTGTTGATCCAAAACCACCATGTCATGCCGAAAATCCCCGCCATGGCCGCCATATTCTTCGGGAACGGATACGCCGAGCAAGCCCGCTGCGCCTGCTTCGTTCCAAAACTCGCGTTCTACCTGGCCGTCTTCACGCCATTTCGCGACGCGTTTTTCGCCGGCATGTTGCTGATAAAATTTGCCAACGGCATCGGCGAAGATCGAGATTTCCTCTTCTTCCATAAATGCGGGTTGGGGCACGTCGATGACGGGCATGGTGTGTTCCTCTCTTGATTGATCTGCAAAGCTAAGAACGCGCGCTTCACTCAGAAGCGCACGCCGATCTAAATTCTTACTTGCCCTTCCAATTGGGCGCGCGTTTTTCTGCAAAGGCTGCTGCGCCTTCGCGGGCGTCCTCGGATACGAAGACTGGCGCAATCAACTTCGCTTGATTGTCATACCGATCTTCCATCGCCCATCCGCGCGATTCCTTCATAACCTGTTTCGACACGCGGACCGCCAATGGGCCGTTGGCTGCAATTTTGGCTGCCAATTCCATTGCGCCCTCCAATGCGGAGCCTTCCACAACATGGTTGATCATGCCCAAAGCATACGCACGAGGGGCGTCGATAAACTCACCTGTCAGAGCCAGTTCCATCGCCACCCGCTCTGGGATTTGATCCGGCAACATCATCACCCCGCCAGCGGCAGCGACCAAGCCGCGTTTAGCCTCAGGGATGCCAAATTTTGCGCCAGCACTGGCCACAACCAGATCGCAGGCAATCATCAATTCCAAACCGCCGGCCAACGCATAGCCTTCGACCGCAGCAATCAATGGTTTAGCGGGCGGAGCTTGAACCACGCCCGCAAAGCCGCGCCCGGGCACGCTCGGGCTTTCACCGCGCAAGAAACCTTTGAGATCCATCCCGGAACAGAACGTGCCGCCTGCGCCAGTGATAATACCCACTCGAAGATCATCTTCAGCGTCCAGGCGGTCCATCGCAGCGGCAATCGCTTCTGATGCCGCTTTTGTCATGGCATTCTTCGCTTCTGGACGGTTGATCGTGACGATCAATACACCGTCTTTGACTTGGGTCAGGACTTCTTCACTCACAGGTCTCTCTCCGCAGATTGATTAGCATTTTAAATAGAAACTCAAATCTTGTGTCAGGAGTGCAGGGGGCTTACGGATACGTCAACCGCATTTTCGATAATCGAGAGGACTTACCTATGGGCGAAGCTTACATCATTGACGCAGTGCGCACCCCGCGCGGCATTGGCAAACAAGGCAAAGGCGCTTTGGCGGCGCAGCACCCCCAGCATCTTGCCGCGACGGTCATGAAGGCGATTGCAACGCGCAATGGCCTCGACACCAGCACAGTCGATGATGTGATCTGGTCGGTTTCGACACAAGACGGGATGCAGGCGGGCGATCTGGGCCGGATGGCGGCGCTGGATGCGGGCTATGATATCACCTCCAGCGGCACGACGCTTGATCGGTTCTGCGGCGGCGGGATCACTTCGGTGAATTTGGCTGCGGCTCAGGTGATGAGCGGTATGGAAGATTGCGTCGTCGCAGGCGGCACAGAGATGATGAGCCTGACCGCTGCGATGGCCAAAGAGAAAATGGGCGCGGGGCTGAAACCGCCGATGATGGGCAGCTACAATGAACGCCTGCAAAAAGTGCACCCGCAATCGCACCAAGGGATTTGCGGAGATGCAATCGCCACCATTGAGGGCTTCACGCGCGAAGAGTTGGATGAGGTCGGCTATCGCTCTCAGCAACGCGCCGCAGAGGCGATTGGCGAGGGGCGTTTTGACAAATCACTGGTGCCGGTTGTGTTGGATGATGGCACGGTGTTGCTCGACAAAGACGAATATCCACGTCCGCAAACGACGCGTGAGGGGCTTGCCGAATTGGAGCCTGCTTTCACCAAGATCGCCGATGTTCCGCTTGATAAAAACGGCACAACATTCCGCGGCCTGATCAATCAGAAATATCCCGATGTTGATATTCAGAACTTCCACCATGCGGGCAATTCATCCGGCGTGGTTGACGGGGCTGCGGCGGTTCTGGTGTGCAGCAAAGAATATGCTGAGAAGCACGGTTTGAAACCGCGCGCGCGGATCGTTGCGACTGCCAATATGGGCGATGATCCCACGCTGATGCTCAACGCGCCGGTCCCGGCGGCTAAGAAAGTCTTGGCGAAAGCGGGTATGAGCTTAGAGGACATCGACCTGTTCGAAATCAACGAAGCCTTTGCAGTGGTCGCGGCCAAGTTCGTGCGCGATCTTGGGCTCGATTGGGACAAGGTCAACGTCAATGGCGGCTCTATCGCTTTGGGCCATCCGATCGGTGCGACCGGTTCGATCCTGATCGGTACGGTGATTGATGAATTGGAACGCCGCGATCTTAAAACTGGGCTTGTAACGATGTGCGCTGCTGGCGGTATGGCTCCGGCGATCATCGTGGAGCGGGTGGACGGCTTCGTTGACTGACATCGCTGATAACACGCCCGTCATTATCGGGGTGGGGCAATATTCGGAAGCCGTGGGCAAGCCGGGTTACGAAGCTCTATCCTATATGGATCTTGGCGGGCGTGCCTTGGCGGCGGCTATTGCGGATAGTGCGGCGACAGGTTCTGTGGCCGGAGCGCTCGATACGCTTGCAGCGATCCGTGCTTTTGAAATGTCGCGCCCGGATCGTGCGCCGCCGTTTGGCGGGTCGGACAATATCCCCCGCAGTTTCGCAAAGCGCGTTGGTGCAAGCCCGGCGCGTGCGATCCTGTCCACCACGGGCGGGCAGTATAATCAGAAACTCGTCGGCGAATTTGCTGCCGATATTGCCGCCGGGCGAAGCGAATGCGCGGCGATTGTCGGTTCAGAAGCTATTTCCACTGTGCTTGCACTGACTGCGAAGGGTGAGAAACCTGACTGGTCCGAAAAGGTCGGCGGGCCATGCGAAGATCGCGGCTTCGGCCTTGATGGAATGTTGGAGCCTGCGCTGTTTGCGCACGGGGCGACGGGGGCGATCCCATTATATGCCATCGCTGAAAATGCGCGGCGGGCGAAATCGGGCAAGGGCCTGGAGGAATATCGCGCCGATATTGGCGGATTGTTCGCACCTTTCACAAAAGTCGCCGCGGCCAACCCCCACGCCGCCGCACCGAAAGAGCGCAGCGCTGAGGAATTAGCGACAATCACCGAACGCAACCGGATCGTTGCGGAACCGTATGCCCGGATGACAGTCGCGCGCGATCAGGTGAATCAGGCCGCCGCAATTATCCTCGCAAGCGCAGGCAAAGCGCGCGAGCTGGGCATTCCCGAAGACCGATGGGTGCATATCCATAGCGTGACGTCGGCAACGGAATTGGAGCTGTCAGAAAGGCCGGATTTATCAGCGAATCCGGCGTCGATAGCATCCGTTGAAACCGCGTTGCATATCGCCGGCAAGAAAATGGCCGACATGGCCTTCCTCGATTTCTACAGCTGTTTTGCGATCCCAGTCTTCAACCAATGCGACCATTTCGGCCTCGCCCACGATGATCCGCGCGGATTGACACTGACAGGCGGATTGCCGTTCTTTGGAGGGGCAGGGAACAATTACTCGGCCCATGCCATTTGCGAAGCGGTCCAGCGGGTGCGCGGTGCGCGCGGCACTTATGCGCTGGTGGGCGCGAATGGCGGTTGGATGAGCAAATATGCGACCGGCATCTATTCCACTGATGCCGCCGATTGGTCAGATGGCAACCGCGTCCACGAAGTACCAAAAGCGGCCGATGCAGTGCCGCGCAGCAGCGGCCCGTTCGATAGCGCCACAGTCGAAAGCTACACAATCAATCACAGCAAAACCGGCATTGATGTGGTCTTTATCGGACGGGACCCTGACGGAGCGCGGGTGGTGGGCAATGCGGACCTATCCGACGACGCCACACGCGCTGTATTTGAAAGCGGTCAGCCGTTCGGTGCCAATCTGAACGTGACGCGTGATGATCGCGGGCGCAATATGGGGCGCGTCGCCTAGTCTGTCTTCAGGCGCGTCCCACCCATAAAGTCGAGTGCGTCGAAATTTTCTGGCGCTGGCACTTCGGTGATGGGGTCGTCTCGGTCATCGAATTCGGTGCGGAGTGCACGGCTCATCACGGCGTGCATCGCATACATGCATGTCGTGTAAGTCAGCTCAAGGATTTCTTCGTCGCTAAACTCCGCTTTCAGCATGTCAAATAGCGCATCTGGAACACGCCCGGAATGCGTCACCAACCGGTCTGCATAGGCGAGTACAAGCCGTTCCCGCGCATCAAAACAGGACGCGGTTTGCCATGTCGGAATGGCTGTGATTTTGTCCTCGCTTACACCTAGCCCGCGCAGGCTCTTGCAATGCTGTGAGAACACAAATTGGCTGCTTGTGGCCCAGCCGGCCCAAGTCTGCCCCAATTCGCGCAAAACCGGATCAAGCTTGCGATCCGCGCTGCGGTAATAGGCAAAACCCTGCGCCGCGTGTTTCAGGGTAGCAGGGGAGTTTGCAAAGACCGTCCACCAATCGCCCCGCGTGCCTGTCGCGGTTCCTGGCTCTGCAACTGGGTCGCGCGCACCAAACAGCATCGCATAAAGCGGCGCGACAGTGCTTTCCTCGGCTTCGTCCTTGGGGATTTCTCTTAGGCGCGGCATGATCAATTCACCTGCTTTGTTGCGGGTTCATGTGCGACATCGTCTGGGCCAAACTCGCGCGTGGTCGCCGCAAATTCGAGCATGATGCCATTGGGGTCGGTGAAATAGACAGAGCGCACGAATACGCCTTCATGTTTCTGCCGGGCGATGCCTTGCGGACTGTCATCATGGTTGAATACCGCCGGGGTCAACGGGACGTCTGCCTCTTGGAGCCGCTCTATCGCTGCCTCCAATTCCTCTTCCGCCATGTCGAATGCGAGATGGTTCATTGAACCAACCGCAGTCTTTGCATCAAAAGGAAATTTCTTCACTGACGCGATGCCCGGTGCGGAGGGCGGCGCGTCTTCCCACCAGAAAAACGCGATCGCATTGCCATTGCCGCAATCAAAGAAAAAGTGTTGCCCTCCATCCGGCAGTTGCACCGTCTTGAACAATGGCATGTGCAATATCTCGGTGTAGAAATGCATCGTCTCTTTCATGTCGCGGCAAACCAGCGCGACATGATTGATCCCGTTTGTTTTGATCATCATCGTCTCCCCGTGAAGAAGTGTGCCTGCGATGTCGCGGGGATGCAATTGTGCGGTGCGCGCCGCTAGGCAAACGACCTTTGACAAATGCGGGTATTCTGCGTATTTAGTTTCAAACGTAACTAATTTGAAAAAAGAGCGCCAGCCCATGACAATCCAAACCCCTCTTCACCCCGGTGATCTGTTCGAAAATCCGGCCGGTCTCGACGGATTTGAATTTGTTGAATTTTGCGCTCCCGAAAAAGGCGCGCTGGAGCCTGTGTTTGAGGCGATGGGTTTCACTCTCGTCGCAAAACACCGCAGCAAAGATGTGGATTTGTGGCGGCAGGGCGGCATCAACCTGATCGCCAATTACGAACCGCGCAGTGCAGCTTGGTATTTTGCGCGCGAACACGGTCCGTCGGCATGCGGCATGGCGTTCCGCGTGCGTGATGCGGTCAAAGCCTATGATCATTTGATCGCGCAAGGCGCAGAACCTGTTGCGAATGAACCCGGTGCGATGGAGCTTCGCATTCCTGCGATCCGCGGCATTGGCGGCGCGATCCTTTATCTGGTCGATCGCTATGCTGGGGCTGAGGGTAAGAACCTCACCATTTATGACATTGATTTTGATTATCTGCCGGGCGTTGATCCCCATCCAGAGGGAGCAGGCTTTCACACGATCGATCACCTGACGCATAATGTTTACACAGGCCGGATGAAATATTGGGCCGAATATTATGAGAGCCTGTTCAATTTTCAGGAAATCCGGTTCTTCGACATTAAGGGCGAATATACCGGCCTGACGTCGCAGGCCCTGACCGCGCCTGATGGCAAGATTCGCATTCCGCTTAACGAAGAAGGCGAAGGCGGCAAAGGCCAGATCGAGGAATTCCTGCGCGATTTTAACGGCGAAGGAATTCAGCATATCGCACTGATTTGTGATGATCTGGTCGCGTGCTGGGACCGGCTAAAAGGATACGGCGTGCCGTTCATGACCGCGCCGCCTGAAACCTATTACCAAATGCTGGCAGAGCGACTGCCGGGCCACGGTGAAGACGCCGAAGCGCTAAAGATGCGCGGCATCTTGCTCGACGGGACGACAGAAGGCGGCGAGCCGCGTTTGCTTCTCCAAATCTTCGCCGAAGCGCAAATTGGTCCGGTGTTTTTCGAATTCATTCAACGCAAGGGCGATGATGGATTTGGCGAAGGCAATTTTAAAGCTCTGTTTGAAAGCATTGAGCGCGATCAGGTGGCGCGCGGCGTGCTTGATGCTGCACCGGCAGAGCCAGCCGAATGAGCCACCCGGTTAAACTTGGCGGGGTCCACCACGTTGCCTATCGTTGCAAAGACGCGAAGGAGACGGTCGAATGGTATGGCCGCGTGATGGGCATGGATTACACCACCGCTTTCGCAGAGGATCACGTTCCCTCGACGGGCGAATATGATCCCTACATGCATGTCTTCCTCGATGCGGGGAACGGCAATATTTTGGCGTTTTTTGAATTGCCCAACCAACCGGAAATGGGCCGCGATGAAAACACGCCGGCATGGGTGCAGCACCTCGCATTTCGCGCGCCGGACGAGGCGGCATTGCTCGCTGCTAAGGCGCATGTCGAAGCGCACGGCATTGATGTGCTTGGGCCGACGCATCACGGTATTTTCAAATCGATCTATTTCTTCGACCCCAATGGCCACCGCGTCGAATTGGCGGCGGATATCGGGACCGATGAACAATATGCCGAATTGAAGCGCGTTGCGCCGATGATGCTCGAAGAATGGAGCGAGACAAAAACCGCGCCGCGTCACGCGGATTGGTTGCATGAAATTGCCCGCGAAGAACACGCCAAGGGATAAGTGATCGCAAACCGCCGCGTTTCCCCGAGAGGGCGTAACCGTTGCGCTTGTTTGCGTGCTTGACCGCTTCGCTGCTTTCCTCGAACCACTGTTAGCCCCACTTTCTCAACTTGGGCGATCAGGATCGGTTGGATGATGCATAAATTGATGTGCCGGCTCGCGGTAATGTTGGCGGCCTTTTGCGGTACGATTGCGACAATGTCTGCCCCGGCGCAGGCACAATCATTCCTAGAGGCGCAGTTTGACCCTGCGATTCCCACCCTTACGGAAACCATCGGTCACGCGCCGGGGGACCGGATCACCTCGACCGATGAGACGGACCGGTATCTACGCGCTCTCGTGGCGGCAGCGCCGGACCGGGTGCGGATGGTGCAATATGCGGAAAGCTGGCAGGGGCGCCCGCTGCATTACCTAATACTGACTTCGCCGCAAAATATGGCGCGGCTTGATGCGGTGCAGGCGGATCTGGCGACGATCGCCTCTGGGCGCACTGGCAATGGCGATGCTCTCCCCGTGACGTGGCTGGCTTACGGCGTACACGGCAATGAAATCGCCTCCACCGATGCGGCTCTGATGATGGCGTATCATCTGATTGCGGCGCGGGACGACCCGCGGGCTGAGCAAATATTGGAGGAGAGCATCGTAGTGCTCGACCCGATGCAGAACCCTGATGGGCGGGCGCGGTTTGTAAACCATTTTCGCGGTGCCGTTGGCATCGACCCGGTTGGCGACCGTCAGGCCGCAGAACATGATGAACCTTGGCCGAGTGGCCGGGTGAACCATTACATGTTCGATCTAAACCGCGACTGGTTCACGCTTAGCCAACCAGAAACACGCGGCAAGGTCGCGGCGATCCGCGAATGGAACCCGGTCGTGGTGGTCGATGTGCATGAGATGGGCGGAGATAACACCTATTTCTTCTCTCCAGCTGCGGAACCAATCAATCCCAACATCACGGCCGCACAGCAACGCGCTTATGCGATTATTGGGCGCAACAACGCCGCTTATTTTGACCAAATCGGTGAACCTTATTTCACCCGCGAGGTCTACGACCTGTTCTATCCCGGATATGGCGACACATGGAACGCGCATCAGGGCGCAATTGGCAGCACCTATGAACAGGCATCGGCGCGCGGGTTGGTGTTTGACCGCCGCGATGGGACGCTGCTGACCTATGCTGATGGGGTGCGCAATCACTTCATCGCCAGCTTTTCCACGGCGCAAGCAGTGGCGCAAAATGCAGAACGGTTTCTCAGCGATTACGCGACGTACCGGGCCGCCAATGCCCGCGGTGCTGCGGGGCAAGGTGCCTATATTATCGACCTCGCCAATCGCCGCTGGAACGCGGAGAGCCTCGGCCGCCGATTGGCTGCGCAAGGTATCGAGGCGCGGCGGCGGGCGGGTCCGGTTAACGCGTGTGGGCGATCTTATCCGCAGGGCTATATTGCCGTCCCTCAGGCTCAACCAGCTGCGCGTTTGGTGCGTAGTTTATTGGATGCTGACACCAAATTGCCCGCAGATTTTGTGCGCGAACAGGAACGTCGCCGGTCCGATGACCTACCGCACGAACTTTATGATGTGACCGCGTGGTCGACCGGGCTGATGTCGGGCGTGACAGTCGATTTTTGCGCTAGTTCGGTAACAGGAGATGCGCTTTCGGGCGATGAACCGATTGTGCCAATATCAACCGGATCGGGTGATTTCGCGGTCGCGGTGCCATGGACTGATAGCGGCCAGGCGCGGCTTGTCACGATGGCATTGCGCGCAGGGCTGGAGGCGCGCGTCACCGATGAAGCCTTCACCAAAGGTGGCCGCGAATATCCGCGCGGCACCGTGGTGTTTCCGGCAGGGACCAACACGCCAGAGGGGTTGGCGCGTCTTGCGCAGCTCGCGCGCGAGATTGGCGCAGAGACGGCCGCCTTGGATTCCAGCTGGGTCGAGGATGGTCCGAATTTGGGCAGCGAAGCCTTTGTCCGCCTTACCCTGCCCAAAGTGGCAATGGCGTGGGATGATGGCGTCTCGCCGCTTTCAGCAGGCGCAATGCGGTTTGTGTTAGAGCAACGGCTCGGCCTGCCCGTGGTGCCGATCCGCACCGCGCGATTCGGGCGTGCTGATCTGACGGATTATGATGTGCTGATCGTGTCCGAAGGATCACCAGCCGGTAATCTTGGCGAAAGCGGTCTGGCGACGATCCGCAGTTTTGTGGAGCGTGGCGGCGTTTTGGTGACCGTGGGCAGCAGCCTGACTGCTTTTACAGAAGGCGAAAACCCTCTCATCGCGGTGCAGCGCGAGGCGGCTTTAGGCCGTGAACCCGGCGGTGATGACGAAGAACCGGCATCGCTGACAGTGGGAAGCGAATTCGCCAGCGAGGAAGAGTACCGCGCGGCAATCGCGGATCAGAGCGCCTTGCCTGATACTTTGCCCGGCGCATTGGTGAATACAGTGGCAGACCGCGAACATTTCCTGTCTGCTGGATATGATGGCGGCGCGGTGGTCCTGGCGACGGGGTCGCAAATCTTTACCCCGCTGGACCGGTCGCAGGGCAGCAATGTGCTGCGCTTTGAAAGCGCTGATGCGCTGATCGCTAGCGGCTATGTCTGGGACGAAAACCGGCGGCAATTGGCGTTCAAGCCTTATTTGATGGCGCAGCCAACCGGGCGCGGAATGACGATTGCCTTCGCGCATGATCCGGCGACGCGCGCCTATCTGGATGGGTTGGATCTATTGATCGCCAATGCGGTTTTGGTGGCCCCGTCACGCATACGGTGACGCAATTGCCGAACATTGATGGTGCTTCGCGACCGGCTTGATTTCTTGGTCGACCTTACCGTCTAGCCGACCGTCCGAATGCGAGTTGCGGCCAGTGCGCCGATAATGGCTAAGACAGCGGCAAATTGCATAAGCGGGATGAGCTCTGATTGAGAAAGGCTGGCCGAATTAAGCGCCAATGCGAGCGCCGGTGTCAAAATGGCTGGCAAAGTGTTGGTGAGGTTCATGATCCCCAGCGTCCTTCCGCGGGACGCTGATCTGGCGAGTAATTGGGTGACAATCGCCGCATCGATGGTGAGATAAGCAGTAAGCCCAGCGGAAAACACAATATACGCAGCAAATGTCACCGGCCAATTGGGCCAAATGACCATCACCCAAAGCGCCGCCGCAACCATGCCGGCCGCAAGGAGTAGGATCGCTTTGCGAGCCATCAGCCTGTCCGATACAAATCCGGCCGACAGTCCGGCAACAATTGCCACCGGCGTGGCCGCAAGGCTCATTTGTCCCAATGCCTGATCCGGTGAAACGGCGGTGGTCGCTTCTGATTGGAAGAGGATGTCCTGCAAGAAATAAAGGATATAGCCAAAGATTACCGCGCCTGAAATTTGCACGGAGAATCGCGCGATCCATGCCCATGCCAAATCATGTGTTGGTGAAGGGAAGGTGGCAGCGAAACTCTCCGGTGCGCTGGCATCAGCCTCCAAATTGGGTTGCCGGTGCGCAGTGAACAGCAACGGCGTAACCAGCGCCGCAATGACAATAGCTAGCGCAATCAGGCGTTCGCGCTCAGATGTGAAAAAGGGCAAGGTGAGAGCCGCAATCATCAGCGTGCCCATCGGCATCCCAAGGTTCAGCACCGCCGCCATGCGGCCTTTGACGGAATGCGGAACTTTGTCAGCGAGCAGCGCGCCGATCGGCGAAAAGAGCATGTTTAGTGTGAATTGAAATAAGACAATCGCGCCAATCAAACTGGCAGGTGAATGCGCCCAAGCGAACACCGCTAGCGCGATCAACACCGCTGCCAAGCCCCCTGCAATTTGCGCCGTTCTTTGGCCGCTGCGCGCGAATAGTCTGTCGCTTAACCAACCCGCTGCAATGTTGGAGATGCTCGCAGTGATCGCCCCGCAAAGTAAGGTAAGGCTGAGCAAAGCGAGCTTATTGTCAGGACTAATCTGTTCCACTTTGAGCGGAAGGATCAATACCAATAACGGCACAAACGCTATAATTGCGCCCGCATTGGCCGCTGCATAGGATGCAGCAAATCGGATCAGGTTGGGCGGTTGGATCGGCGGTCTCGTTGAAGCGGGATCATTATATTGGACTCACCCTGGGGCCGGACCGGTGCTGTTTCGCACAATCAACTCAAACGGCAGTACGATCTGAGCGCCCGCCAGCGGTTTATCATCCTGTTTGATCAATTCTTTCGATGCTCGCTCTGCCATAGCGGAGATCGGCTGGCGAATTGCGGTCAGCGGCGGAACGCTAAAGCGTACGCCCGGCGTATCGTCAAAGCTAATTACCGAAAGCTCGCCGGGCACCGCGATGTCGTATTTCGCAGCTTCATGAAGAACGGCAAAGGCCATTTCGTCATTGCTGGCGACGATCGCAGTCGGGCGATCCGGCGATTTAAAGAGCTTAGCCGCTGCCAATGCGCCGGATTCAAAGGTGAAGTCGCCAGGTTGTTCCCAATGCGGCAGAATAGGCGTGTTCGCCTGCGCCATCGCCGCGCGATAGCCGTCGAGCCTAGCCGTTGATGCCCAATAATCCGCGCTTCCAGCGATAAAGGCGATTTCCTTGTGGCCGAGTTCCAAAAGGCAATCCGTTGCGGCTTTTGCCGCTGCGTGGTCGTCCATTGCGATGTTGATACCATCTTCTTTGCCCGACGACCCGATCCGCACAAATGCAGTACCATTGGCAGCGAGCAGGTCTGCCAAATCTTGATTTTCGCTATGGGGCGGCGTCAATATCACGCCGTCGGGCCGTAACGACGCGACGGCGCGCGCCAATTGTGTGGTCGCCGCCGGATTTTCGGTATCAACCAATTCAAATATCAAGCGAAAGCCGTTTTGTTCGCATTCCATCATGCCGCCAAACAACATTTGGTCGACCCAATCATTGCCCCGGCCAACACGCCAATTGTCCAATGTGCGGGCGCGGTCATTAACAGCCAAGATCAAATAAGACCGGTTGCCGCCCATCCGCCGTGCCGCAACATTGGGCACATAGCCAAGCTCATCGATCGCCTCTTGGACTTTCTCCCGAACCTTGAGTTTTACATTGGGCGAATTGTTGATCACGCGCGAAACCGTCTGGTGCGAAACGCCCGCAACCGACGCCACATCCCTCATTGTTGCAAGTTTTTTTCGCGAATCGTTCGCCACCCGAAACCCCTCCATCAACCTTGGTCGCAATCGCGGCAGGTTGTTTGCTTCGGCAAGTCTAGCAAACAAACCACAGAAAACCACGCAAATTGTGAACGTTCACTTTTTTAGGTTGTGACCGATCACAATTTGAGTCTATGTACCAGCCGGTAAGAGATTCGTGGAAAGCGAATCCAGGGGAGAGCAGCATGATTTCTACGCGCACAATTCTTTTGGCTGGTGTCGCAGGCATGGGCCTGACGCAGCCACTCTCGGCTCAAGATCAAGCCGAACAAACTTCACAAACATCGGTTGAGGCTGAGGCGGAAGCGGCGGACGACAATTCCATTGTTGTAACCGCAGACCGGCGGGAACAGTCGCTGCAGGATTTTGCGGGAACGGCCTTCGCCATTAGCGGCGATGACCTGCGTGCGATCGGCGTTCAAAACGTCACCGATTTGCAAGAAAGCATCCCCGGCCTCTCGATCGCTAACAACCAAAGCAATATCGAAGTCTTCATCCGCGGCATCGGTAGCACCAATAACACCGAAATCGGTGATCCCGCGGCGGCGTTCCACTTCGACGGTGTGAACATCCCGCGTCCAAAGGGCATCGGTTCGGCATTTTTTGATATTGCCCGCGTTGAAGTCAATGTCGGTCCGCAGGGTACTTTGCGCGGACGCAATGCGACCGCAGGTTCGATCAATGCGATTACTATCCGCCCGGGACTGGGCGGTTTTGATGGCTCAGTAGAAGCGGAATACGGAAATTTCGATCACTTCTCACTGCGCGGAACATTGAATATTCCGCTGAGTGATACGGTCGCAGTGCGTTTCGCTGGCCTCTACCTTGAGCACGGCAGCTATTACGACAATGTCGGTCCAGTTCAGGGCATCGAAGTCGCCGAAGCGGAAGAGAATTATGCAGGCCGCGCTCAGATCCTTTGGGAGCCAACCGACCGGCTGTCGTTCCTGTTAGCTGGCGAATATATCAAGGAAACTGGCACAGGCTACACCGGTTCCAACTTCGCGCTCCCATTGGGTGTGGCGGAAGACATTGGTGATATCGAAGGCCGCGACGTTCCATTGAGCGAGATTGGCATTGGCGATCCGCGCGATGTTATCGCACGCGGAATTACGCCTGATCTAGACAGCGATCACTGGGGCATTCGCGCACACATCACCTATGATGCTGGCGATTTCCAAATCGAATACACGGGCAGCTACCGTGATATCGACAATGATTACGAGGCAACCACGCCGCTCAGCCCGAATTTTCCGGGTGTGATTGATCGGCTTTCGGGCATCCCCTTGGATGGCAGCGCGCCTGGCGTTGATCCAGCGATCATCCTTCAGGAATCGCTCGATAACTTCTCTCGCTTCCGCGCAATCACCGATTCGCGTTCGCATTTCCACGAATTGCGCCTGTTCGACACAGAGGGTGATTTTATCTGGAGTGTTGGCGCGGTCTATATTCGTGAAGATCAATTCGCGTTCCTCGGCTCCACCGGTGACCGTTCGCCGTTCTTCCAAGGGATCGAGTTTAACACCACAGTCGACACCGATTCATACGGCCTCTTCGCTGATGCGACCTATGAGGTCGCCGATGGTTTCCGGATCACTGGCGGCATCCGCTATACCGAGGACAGCAAAGAACGGTCGGGCGTCGCTGCGCGTTACGGCCTCGCGCTTGGCGACAACAACTTCAATTGCTGCATGGGTGTGCGTGCGGGTACCGAAGGGTTCGAATTCGCTGCACGCGGGCGGACAATCTTCAATCCCGATACAGACGGCAGCGGCGACATTTCCAACGCCGAAGCCTTCGCCTTCCATCTCGATGGCATTGCTCAATTTGGTGCCCGCGATAATCTGGGCGACATCCTGCGCGCGGGTCCGGTCGATGGGCACTTTGATGACGTTCCAAACGGCGTCCCATGTCTGGACACGAACTCAGGCGATGGCCTGACCTGCAACGGTTTTGCCAACACCACGCAGTTCACCTTCTCGGTGCCATTTGGCGGTCAGATTTTCCAACAACAAGGCAGCTTTAAAGACAGCTTCGTTGATTGGCGTCTCCGTGCAGAATTGGACGTTACGCCGGACAATCTGCTCTATGCTTTGATTGCCAACGGCCACAAGTCAGGCGGCTTTAACGACAATCTCGGTGATCTCGGTCCTGCGCCAACATACGGCACAGAATCTGTGATCCTGTATGAAATCGGCAGTAAGAACGAGTTCGACATTGGTAATGTCGGCGCGCGTCTGAACGCCTCGCTCTTCTACAATGATTACAGCGATCAGGTGTTTACCGGTTTGCTCAGCGTTCAAACCGCGATTGATTTCACCAATACGTTTGGTGGTACTGTTCTGGACGTGCCCGGAGGTACCAACACCGACTTGGTCGTTTCGTTCAGCTTTAACGCTGCGGATTCCGAGATTTACGGCGCTCAGATTGATGGCGGTTTCGATCTTCCGCACAACATCTCAATCGATTTCTCGGCCCTCTGGATCGAAGCGCAAATTCAGGACTCGCAAGAAATTCCGGATTTCCGTTTTCAACCTGATGTCGATGGCGCGAATGCGGTCAACCGTTCGATCGCAGGCAGCCGCTTGCCGCGGGTGCCGCGTTTGCAGCTCAACGGCAAAATTTCGCAGGTCTTTGAATTGCCGTCGGGACAGCTCGATTACGTGATTTCGATGGGTTACCGTTCATCGCAATTCCACACGATTTTCAACAGCCAGGAATTCGATGCGAATGGCGTAGGGACAGAGGTCACAAATGGCCGCTTGCTCGACCGTATTGATGGGTATTTCACCATGGATATCGGTGCCGGTTGGACATTGGACGATGCGGGTAAGTACCGACTCGAAGCCTATGCCAACAATGTGACCAATGCCGTGCATGAAGGCGCGATCATCATCACCCAATTTGACAATACGCGGTTCTTCACTCGGCCGCGCACCTATGGTGCCCGTATCCGCGCCAAATTCTAGGCGCTGATCGGGGACAGAATATCGGCGCCTAGCTGAGGGGCGGGCGCCGATATTCGCATTGTTGGCTCAAATTTGGGGATGGTGAGTTATGATTAGGGCAATTGGCGTCACTGTCATTGCGGCCGCTTCGCTCGGCTGCGCCGTGGTCGCGGCGAACGCGCAGGACGCGGATGCCGCTTCGTCTGTTGTAACAGATCAGCATGATGATGCGCCCACCTCCTCCATTGCCTCGTCCGTACAGGCCCCTGTCGAAACAAATGTACCTGTTGGTTACGAGCTCGTTTGGTCTGATGAGTTTGATCAAGCGGGTCTGCCGGACCCTTCAAAATGGGCCTATGACACTTTCCGCAATGAACAAGGCTGGTTCAATAACGAGAAGCAGTATTACGCCGCGAACCGCGAGCGCAATGCCCGGGTTGCCGGCGGTAATCTAATTATCGAGGCTCATGAGGAAGAACTCAATCCAGAAGAATTTTCGGATTGGGGCGAACAAGATTACACATCGGCGCGCCTTATGACGAAGGGCCTTGGCGATTGGACTTACGGGTTCTTCGAAATTCGCGCCAAGCTGCCTTGCGGTGTTGGCACGTGGCCGGCGATTTGGATGTTACCGTCTGATCCCGATGCCGTGTGGCCCGCTGGGGGCGAGATCGATATTATGGAACATGTCGGATTTGAGCCGGGCGTTATCCATCATTCAATTCACACGACCGCGTTCAACTTTTCTCGCGGTACGCAGATGACGACAAAGCATGAGCTGGCTGATGCTTGTGAAACCATGCACAAATATCAGCTTCTCTGGACGGCTGATTTCATGGTTTTCGGTGTCGATGATCGCCCGAAATTCCTGTTCAATAAGGAAAGCGATAAACGCTCTCGCTGGCCGTTTGATGAGCCGCAGCATTTGCTGCTCAATATCGCCGTTGGCGGAAGCTGGGGCGGCCAGCGCGGTATTGAAGAAGAGGCTTTTCCGGCACGGATGGAAGTCGATTATGTCCGCGTTTATCAACCCGTCATGCCTTCTGCTGATCGGATCGAAACTGGGGTTCAAGAATGATTAGAATTCTCGCTGCTCTGGTGCTTGCTGCACCGCTGGCGTCCTGTTCACTGATGCTCGATCCTGTCGAAAGCCGTGCGCTCGACTTGTTGGATCAAATGACTTTGGAAGAGAAGGTCGGGCAGATCATTCAGGCGGATATCTCAGCGATAACGCCGGATGAAGTGCGCGAATACAATCTCGGCTCTGTCCTGAACGGTGGGAATTCCGCACCGGGCGGCGGTAAGACTGCTGCGCCGGAGGCGTGGATCGCTTTGGCTGATGAATATTGGGAAGCATCGAGTGACACGTCAGATGGCGGCGTCGGTATTCCAATCCTGTGGGGAACAGATGCCGTTCACGGCCACAACAACCTGCAATCTGCCACCATCTTTCCGCACAATATCGGGCTTGGCGCAGCCAATGATCCGGACCTCATCCGCCGTATTGCCCAGGTCACTGCGAGTGAAATTCGGGCAACGGGCCTGGATTGGACCTTCGCTCCGACCTTGGCGGTTGCTCAGGATGATCGCTGGGGCCGGACTTACGAAAGCTATTCTGAAAACCCCGAAATCGTCGCGCGCTATTCCGCAGCCATGGTCGAAGGGTTGCAAGGCGAGCCGGGAACGGAAGGGTTCCTAACCGGCGAAAGCGTGATTGCGACGGCGAAGCATTTCGTTGGTGATGGCGGCACGACATTGGGAATCGACAAGGGCGATACCGAGGGCGATCTTGATGAATTGATGGAATTGCACGGTGCAGGGTACGGTCCAGCAATCGGCGCTGATGTGCAAACCGTTATGGTCAGCTTTTCCAGTGTGAACGGGCAAAAAATGCACGGTTACCGGGAATTGCTGCAAGATGAGCTGCGCGGAAACCTCGGCTTTGATGGCTTCGTAATTGGCGATTGGAACGGCCACGCCGAAATCCCCGGTTGCACGGCCACTGATTGCGCAGCCGCGCTCGATGCTGGCTTGGATATGTATATGGCACCCGATAGCTGGCGCGGTCTATATGATAGCCTGCTTGCCGCGGCACAATCCGGTGAACTCGATCTGGAAAGGCTTGATGAGGCGGTTCTGCGCATTTTGGAGGTAAAAATCCGCGCTGGACTTCTCGATAGCACGAAGCCGTCTGAGCGTGCGGCCAGCAATCCGGAGAATTTGGGAACAACAGAGCACCGCGAGATCGCTCGTGAAGCCGTTCGCAAATCGCTTGTCCTGCTAAAGAACAATGACGCGATCTTGCCGCTTAAGCCCGAACAAAATGTGCTGGTTACCGGCAGCGGTGCGGACAGTATCGAACAGCAAACCGGCGGCTGGACGCTCAATTGGCAAGGGACCGGCAATGCGAATGATGAATTCGCCCATGCTCAGACTATCTTTGCCGGTCTGAGCGAGGCGATGGAAAATATCGGCGGGACGGCGACGCTATCTGAGAACGGTGCGTATTCGAATACGCCCGATGTCGCCGTAGTGGTCTTCGGAGAGGAGCCTTATGCAGAATATCGAGGCGACCGAAGCGATCTGGTTTACGAGACATCTGAAGGCGCTGATTTGGCTCTTTTGCGTTCATTTCAGGCGCGCGATATTCCGGTGGTCGCGGTGTTCCTTTCGGGGCGACCAATGTGGGTCAATCCGCATCTCAACGCGTCTGATGCTTTTGTTGCGGCATGGTTGCCAGGATCAGAGGGCGGCGGTGTCGCGGACGTTCTGGTCGGCGATGCAGAGGGCGGCGCACGCTTCGATTTCGCCGGACGATTGTCATTTAATTGGCCGAAATTGGGTGACGGACAGCCGGTCAATGGCGCCGAAGCGGAGGGAGCCTTGTTCGCGCTTGGCCACGGACTTACCTATGCCGATGGCGGCGACATAGGTAATCTGGGCGAACTATCGGAAGACCCCGGAATTGCGCTTGGTCAAGCATTTGGCGGCGTGATCATGGAGCGCGGCGACGCAGCGCAAGGGTTCAGCATGTATTTGGGGGACAGCTCCAATGCCAATATACCGCTCTCGGCTCTCACAGGTCGCAGTATTTCCGGTGCAATCACCACCAAGGGCATTGATTACGAAGCGCAAGAAGACGCTCGTGAAATCAGCTGGGACGGAAGCGGCATTGGCGCCTACAGCATACGCGCCAATCGCCCGGTCAATCTTGATGAAGCGGGGCTAGGCGGCGCTGTTGATTTGCTCATTGAATGGAATGTCACCGCTGCACCGGGCGCTCCGGTCGAACTCGTACTTGGTTGCGGAGAGGGTTGTTCCGGCGTTCTAAACGTCACAGAACTCGTATCGGCAGCGGCGGGAACCGGCTGGGCGGAAACGCGAATTCCGCTGGCATGTTTTGAAGAAGCCGGGCTTGACCGATCGCTTTTGAAAAGGCCGTTTAGCATTCGCACTAGCGGCGCAGGGCAATTGGCGATCCACGCCATTGCGTTTGAAAGTAGCAATACCGCGCAACCAAACTGCGCGGCATTTCGATAAAGAAACACACTCGCCGCGGGGCGAATAAGGGGACAATGCAATGAATCTGGCCGGAATCGATGTGGTCGTCGTTCTGCTTTATGCAGTCAGTCTCTTTGGGATCGCCCTGTGGGTGTCGCGCGAACCAGAAGGGCATACGAAGGATACGCAGGATTATTTCCTAGCTGGCCGGTCTCTGCCTTGGTGGGCGATCGGGGCATCCTTGATCGCTTCCAATATTTCGGCGGAACAAATCATTGGCCAATCCGGGCAAGGATTTGCGGTCGGAATAGCGATTGCCGCTTACGAATGGCAGGCCGCGATTGTCCTGCTGATCGTCGCCAAATGGTTCTTGCCGATCTTTCTAAAGCGCAAAATCTACACCATGCCGCAATATCTCGATCAGCGTTACGGCGGCGGGGTCAAGACGATGATGTCGATCTATTGGATCATCCTCTACACAGCCGTAAATCTAACAACAGTTTTGTGGCTGGGCGGCCTTGCCGTCATGTCGCTGACAGGCTTGTCGATCCTCCCATCGATGGCGGCATTGGCGGTTTTTGCTTTGCTCTATTCGCTATATGGCGGGCTAAAAGCGGTTGCGCTCACGGATATCATCCAAGTCGTAATTTTGGTGATTGGCGGTTTTGCAATCACGTGGATCGCGCTCGATATGGTTGCCGGTGATACGGGCGGCGCCATGGCCGGTCTGGGGATGTTGTATAACGAAATCCCGGGCCATTTTGAGATGATCCTTGATGCTGATCATCCCGCCTATGGTGATTTGCCGGGCATTTGGACTTTGCTTGGCGGCCTTTGGGTGCTGCATTTCTCTTATTGGGGCTTCAACCAGTATATTATTCAGCGCGCGCTTGGCGCAGAGAGCCTCGCTGAGGCGCAAAAGGGACTGGCCTTCGCGGCGTTCTTGAAACTGTTGATCCCGGTCATTGTGGTCATTCCGGGGATTGCGGCGGTCATGCTGGCTCAGCAAGGCGCGCTTGATGGTGCGGCGCTGGAGGCGCAGTCTGATGGCACCTATGGCCAACTTATGGCGCTTGCGCCTGCGGGATTGCGCGGTTTGGTTTTCGCTGCCTTGATAGCTGCGATTGTTTCATCCTTGGCATCGATGATGAATTCGATTTCCACCATTTTCACGATGGATATTTATAAGCCGCGCTATGCTGATCGGACAGAGGGCCACTACGTCACAGTGGGGCGTCTTTCCGCACTGGCGGCGATGATCCTGGCGCTCATATTGGCGCGGCCGTTCCTGGGCGGCATCGCGAGCGCATTTCAAGCGGTTCAAGAATATTCAGGCTTCATCGCGCCGGGAATTGTGGCGGTGTTCCTGCTTGGCTTTTTCTGGCCGCGCGCAACGGCGCTGGGCGCGTTTGGTGCCTTGATCGGCTCTATCGTATTCAACATCGCATTGAAATTTGGACCCGTGATTGGAATGCCTGACATTCCCTTTATCATCCGGGTCTGGATCGTATTCATGGGCTGTTTGGCGGTCGCCGTCGGATTGTCGATTTGGGACAAATCAGAAGATGGACCGAGGGGCGCGCTGGAGTTGGGCGACATTTCATTCGCGACGCAGCCTTTGTTTAACCGCCTGTCATTCGTGGTCGTTGCGATGCTGATCGGGCTTTACGCGTTCCTTTGGTAAGCCTCATCTGAGCTTAGTCCCTGCTGCACCCGGCGAGCCTGATTGGCCGGCGGAGCGCAGCAGGGAAATGCCAAACTGGCGAACTCAAACTACCTAACGATATCCATCTCTTCGATAAGAGCATCGGCTCCATCGACCTTATCCATCACCCACAGCATGTAACGGGTATCGACATGGATCGTGCGCGTTGTGCGCGGGTCAAAATCCCAATCCGAATTGACGCTTTCGAATGTGCCGTCGAACAGCAATCCGACCAATTCCGCGCGTGAATTCAACGTCGCCGAACCGCTATTGCCGCCGGTGCTGTCGAGGTCGGTTAGGAAATTGACCGGCACCGAACCGATGCTCTCCAACGCGTAATCCCCGTAATCGCGCTCTGCGATCCGGTCGAGCAATGCTTGGGGCGAGTTGAAGGGGTCTTCGCCTGTATCTTTGTCAGTGATCCCCTCCAGCGTGGTGAAAGGCAGATAGGCCATGCCATCGCGCGGTGAACCACCCAGAACGCTGCCAAAGGTGACGCGCAATGTGCTGTTCGCATCGGGATAGGTCAGGCGGCCTTCCTCGCGCTGCCATGCGGTGATCGCCTCCATATAGGCGGGGCGCAATGCCAGTGAGCGACCTGAACGTTCCTCGCTCTGCTCCTCCAGTTCGCGGCCATAATCGTACATTGCCACGGCAAGCTGCATGAACGGGTCTTCGCTGGCTTCGAGGTCCGCCGGAGCGGCCTCCATCAAGGCCAGCCGGTTTTCCGCGCTGCCTAAGGCCGTGCCGGTATAAAACCGTTCGAGCAAAGCGGGAAGATCGTCGGCGGTGGTACCCTCCGAAAGGCCAACCGCAGCATCGAAAGCAGGGACGCGCTCTGCCATCGGCTGCGCGATGTATCCGGTTAGGAACAGCATCCATTCGGCCTTGTCGACCGCCGGATCAAACCGCCGGTCTAACGCTTGAAGCCCCTGCCGGAAGAAGGTCATGTCGCGTTCTTGATAGCGCGGCTCCCGCTCCGCATCCGGCAATTCGCGTTCTTTTGAAAGCCGATAGAGACGCCGTGCCGCTGAAAACAGCGCGGGGCGCGAGGCATTGCCGTACCAAAAATTGGTGCGGGCGGCCTGTGCGCTTTCTTCGGATAGTTCAGTCAAAGCAGCGATTGCTTCGCCATAACCGCTGCGTGAAGCATCAGCGGCGATCCAAGCTGCCAATTCTGCTTCGCGTGATGCGCGACGTTCGACCAGACCAACGCGGCGAGCCCCCTCGATTTGACCGCGCAGGTTCTTTTCAAAATTGTTGAGCCCGGCAAGGCGGGATTCGTATTTTACCCGCGCATCCGAACCATCGGGCGCTGCGGCTTCGATTGTGTCGATCCAATCGTTCAACAGCCCTTCGAATGTCGGGTATGTCCAGTTAAAGGTGTTCTCCACCTCGGCCATCAATGTGTAACGGCTGGTCGAACCGGGATAGCCAGCGGCCATAACAAAATCGCCGTCATCGAGGCCAGCGGCGCTGACCTTCAAATGATGCTCTGGTGCGTAGGGGACGTTGTCCTCGCTGAAATCCGCCGCTGAGCCGTCGGGCGCGACATAGGCGCGGTAGAAAGCGAAGTCGCCAGTGTGGCGCGGCCACTGCCAATTGTCGATATCGCCGCCATATTTGCCGATGGAATCTGCCGGGGCGTAAACGAGCCGGACATCACGCACTTCCAAGCGGGTCACCAATTTGTATTGCGCGCCGCCATAAAAGCTCGCCACTTGGCAGCGAAACCCGGCGTCTTGTTCGCATTCTGCGGTGATGTCTTTGCTGCGCTGTTCGATCACGGCATAGCGATCAATCGGGGCGAGGTCTTCGGTTCCTGCGCGCATCCGGTCCGTTACATCGGTAACTTCTGTGGTCACATAGATACGCGATCCCGGCGCTGCGGGTAGTTCGCCCCCGAGACCATCGGCGAGGAAGCCATCGACCAGATAATTGCTTTCCGCGGTTGAATTGTATTGCACGGATCCGCGCGCGCAGTGGTGGTTTGTGACCACGAGGCCTTGCGGCGAAACAAAGCTCGCTGAACACCCGCCGAGCGAGACGACCGCGCCCATTGGAAACGCTGTGAGGTCCGCGAGCGCTTCGGGGTCGATCTCAAGACCAGCTTCTTCGAGTTCGGCGCTGATGTCTTGCAATTGATCGGGCGTAAACATGCCCTCTTTTGCCGCAAGGGGCGCGGCAATCGCCGCAGTGCCAAGCAAAAGGCTGGCGGAGATAAGCGAAAGTTTCGTCATGCGTGGTCTTTCCAAATTGAGCGCGGCCGAATTGAACGGACAGCGCAAAGGGAGCGATTTTATCTTATAATGATCAAAGGCTAAGCGGCCCACGGCCCCGTTATCGCCAGCGTGCGAGTTGGCGCATAGGCATTGACGAAGAACGTCTTGCCGTCGGGAGAGAAACAGCCACCGGCCAATTCCGTCTGCATATTCAAGCGCCCGAAATCATAGGCGCGGCCATCGGGCGTGATGCCGCGTAAATGGTTGTCGACCACTTGGGTATATTGGTCTTCGCAAACGATCAGATGGCCGTTCGGCGCGACGCAAAGGTTGTCGCCATAATTGAATTGCTCTGTGCTCTCACTTTCAAAGAACAGCTCAATCCGGTCTGGTCCATTTCCGCGTCCGGGGATCAGCCTGAATATTTGCCCGAGTTTCTGTGCACCGCCGTTGGTTGAGCAGACAAACAAGTCGTCCTTGCCCATGTGCATACCCTCTCCGCGTGCAATCAGAGCTGCGCCCGATGCGGCGGCGCGGCTGCGCAGATCGTCTTCTGGGGCTTCAACATTGTCCATATCGACCCAGCTTACCGTCAAAGGTTGCCCGGTTCGCATCGCCGCACCGTCCCAATTGCGCGTGTCGGTGACCGCGTCGATCACCATTGCTTGCAACCGGCCCCCTTCGATCAGTTTGCCCGGTACATCGGGGATGAAGCGATACAGAACGCCGTCATCGCGGTCTTCGGTTTGATAGACATAGCCGGTTACCGGATCGACACAGACAGCTTCGTGATTGAACCGTCCCATCGCGCGCAGCGGGACCGGATCGACCAGGCCGGTGGCGGAGGCAGGCACTTCGAATGCCCAGCCGTGATTGACAGCCAGCCCGTCGCCATATCGCTGACCGGGGCCGGTCGGGGCTTCTTCGCAGGAAATCCAGCTGCCCCAAGGTGTTATTCCGCCTGAACAATTACGGATTGTCCCGCCGAGCGTGCGCATTTGACGCTTCACTTCAAGCGTGTCTGCATCGAGCACAATATTGGTTGTGCCGCCCGGAACGATCTCTCCGTTGCGGGTGCCAAATCCCTTGGATATTGGCCCGCCGGCATCATCGCTGGGTATGAGTTCATGATTGCGAACCAGCGCGATTTCGCCGCCTCCAAGGTTTAGGCATCCCATACCGTCCGCTTTGTCGGGTACGGTTCCTCCATCGCTCATCGCATCGCCAAGGCTTGAGAGGATGCGGTAAGAAAATCCCTCGGGCAAATCGAGCATCCCGGCGGGGTCAGGACGCAGCGGGCCGTAATCGGTGAAACCAGTTCCGCCCGTTGCGCCAGATACACCCGGCGCAATTGCCGCCCCGCGTGTCATGCAACCGCTGGCTAACAATGCGGCGAAGGCGGTGCCGGTGGCGGCAAGGAATTGGCGGCGATCGGCGGTTTGGATTGGCATTGTGATGGCCCTTAAATGATGCGCATGGGGTTCGGAGGATAGCGCTACCTATCAGCGCGCCGAGATACCAGCACAACCTGATGGTACGGCAATCGCTCTGCCAACGCGCCACAAGGTCCGATGGGCACCAATATTCGGACTTGCTAAGCGGCGGTGGGCTGTCATCCTAACGGAGATGATAGGGAAATTTAAGTTCACGCGGGCGAAGCTCGTTCGAGGGGCCGCGGCATTGCCAGCATTTACGCTGTTAATTGCGCTTCAGGCATGTGCATTGCCCAAGGCAGACGCCCCGACGCTTGAACAGGCGATCCCACTCCCCGAACGCTGGTCGATTTATGAAAGCGCCGGGACCGAAATCGCGCTTGGCTCTTACTGGTTGATGCTGGACGATCCTCTGATCGACGATTTTGTTGGGCGCGCCCGGACAGGCAATTTCGATCTTGCGCAAGCAGATGCACGGCTCCGCGTTGCAAGAGCAGGACTGCGAGAGGCGCGCGGTGCGCGTTTGCCATCGGCCAATGCAAGCGGCGGGATTGGCCGCGATTTCGGCGATTTTGCGAATGATGATCTACAATTCACATTGAACGGCGACCTTGCTTGGGAAACTGACCTATTTGGCCGCATTAGCGGTTCTATCGCTGCTTCGCGCGCCGATTTGCGGGCGGCTGGTTACTCGGCTGCTGATCTTGAACGAGTGATCGTGGCGACGGTTGCAACGCAAACTATCACCGCGCGCTCGCTCGCGGCTCAGTTAGAGATCGCGCGCGAATCCTTGGCCAACCAAGATGACAATCTGCTTATCGCTCAGTGGCGCGCGCAGGCCGGATTGGTTTCCAGTTTAGATGTCGAACAAGCCCGCACTCAGCGCGCGCAGACGGCGTCTACAATCCCGCTATTGGAAAGCGATCTTGTCGCGAGGGCCAATGCAATCTCGACCTTGATCGGTGAGCCGCCGGGTGCGGTTTATCGGACGCTCATGGCGGAGCCGCGCGGCTTACCCGCTGTGCCAGTCAATGTTGCTCTTAATGTGCCTGCTGACACTTTGCGAATGCGCCCAGATGTTGGCGCGGCTGAGGCGCAATTGGCATCGGACCTCGAACGAGCCGGGATCGCCCGCGCTCAGCTTTATCCGCTCGTTCGCTTAACAGGTTCAGTTGGAACCAGCGCTTTTGGCATCGACAATCTGTTCGATGTCATCACTGGCAATGTGTTTGCATCAGTCGGTCAGCTTTTGTTCGATGGCGGCCGAACCCGGGCTCAGATCGAGCGTTCTGAGGCGATTGCCGATGGATCTCTCGCCGCCTGGCGCCAATCCATTTTGGTCGCACTTGAGGATGTTGAGACAGCCGCCGTCGATCTGCGTACCAGCAATGACCGCGTCACCGCCTTGATTGAGGCGAGCGATGGAGCACGCGGTGCTGCGGTGCTTGCGCGAAGCCAATATGAGGCGGGTCTGATCGATTTTCAGGTGCTTCTGACTGTGGAAAGCCAGTTGCTCAGCGCCCGCACCAATGAAGTGTCGGCTGAGGCCGCGCGTGCCACTGCTTTTGTCAGATTGGCGCGGGCATTGGGCGGAGGTTGGCAGGTGCCAGAGGATGCTCAAACACAAATAGGGAATGACGGGCAATGAGCGATATTACAGACAGCGCGGCTCAGCCCGAAACGGTTGACGAATTTCTCGGCGACAAACCGCGCCCGCGCTGGCGGCGCTGGATGAAATTTTGGCTGCCCGCCCTCATTATAGTGCTGCTTATCCTCGCCATTTCAACATGCACTGGCGGTGACGATGAAGTGACTTACATCACCGAGGAAACGAGTGAGGGATCGCTCGATCTGACCGTCACAGCAACCGGCAATCTGCGGCCAACCAATCAGGTTACAGTGGGCGCCGAAGTCAACGGGCCGGTCGAACAGGTGCTGGTCGACGTGAATGATCAGGTGACGCGCGGGCAAGTGATCGCCGTCATCAACACAGAAATTATCGATCAGCAAATCGCCCAATCGCGCGCTAATCTCAACGCCGCGCGAGCAAGTTTGCTGCAAGCGCAGGCGACGTTGGATGTCGACATTGCTCAACTTGATCGTTTGAAAGCCGTGCGCGAGCTGTCTGGGGGGCGGGTTCCGTCACAAATAGAGCTTGAACAAGCGGAGGCCGCAGTTGCGAGAGACCGCGCGGCGGTCGCTTCGGCGCGCGCAAATATAGAAGCGGCGCAGGCAACTTTGCGCGCCAATTCCACCACACGCAGCCGCGCTGTCATCCGTGCGCCAGTGACCGGCGTGGTTCTGGCCCGCCAAATTGAGCCGGGTCAGACCGTCGTCGCCAGCTTTAACACCGTGACCCTGTTCGTGATAGCAGAGGATCTGGCGGCGATGCAGCTGCGGGTGTCGATAGATGAGGCGGACGTTGGCCAAGTCGAAGCAGGGCAAGAGGCGACCTTTAGCGTGGACGCCTATCCCGGTCGCCGCTTCCCGGCTCAGGTTCAGCGCGTTGATCTCGCCTCTGGCAACACTGTCGAAAGCCAGACCGGCGCCGCCGCCGCTGCCGGAGGGTCAGTCGTAAGTTACGAAGCCCGCTTGATCGTGCAGAACGCCGAAGGTTTGTTGAGGCCGGGCATGACTGCCACCGCGACGATTGCGACCGCATCGACGGGCACTGTTTTGCTGGTCCCCAATGCGGCGCTGCGTTTCCGTTCAACCAGCGGGGATGAAGATGAAGGCGGTATGCTGTCCGTCAGTGTGGGCTTGGAAGATCAAGAGCAAGAAGCAGGCATCGGCGTTGGATCCCGGCAACAAGTTCAGGTGTTGCAAGCCGATGGAACCTTGCGCGCCGTCAATGTCGTAACCGGGCAAAGCGATGGACGAATGACCGCAGTCCAATCGGACGATCTAGAAGCTGGGATGGAAGTTGTGACCGGCGTGCAGGCGCAAGGCGGATGAACAGCGAAACCGCCGCCGAGCAGCCGCTGATCGAGCTGGAAGGCATCACTAAGGTATTTGGGACCGGCCCGGCTGCGTTCACCGCGCTAAAAGGTGTCGATCTTACAATTGATCGCGGTCAATTCGTGGCGATCATGGGCCCTTCGGGATCTGGTAAATCGACGACGATGAATATCCTTGGCTGCCTCGATGTGCCGACAGAAGGCATTTTCCGTTTTCGCGGGGTTGAGGTGCAGCGGTTGAACCGCGATCAGCGTAGCCTCCTGCGCAGGCGCTATCTGGGCTTTGTGTTTCAGGGGTTTAATCTCCTTTCGCGCACGACAGCGCTGGAGAATGTTGAATTGCCGCTGCTTTATCGCGGAGAGAAGAAGTCGCTGCGCCGCGAGGCCGCGATGCACGCTTTGGATCAAGTGGGACTTGCGCCCTGGGCTTCGCACACTCCGGCAGAACTTTCGGGCGGACAGCAACAACGCGTCGCCATTGCCCGCGCGCTTGTATCGGACCCGAATGTGCTGCTTGCCGATGAACCAACAGGCAATCTCGATAGCGAACGCTCTGTCGAAATCATGGAATTGCTGGGCAGGCTCAATTCCGACGGCATCACCGTGATCATGGTCACGCATGAGCAGGAAATGGCGAGTTTTGCCAAAACCGTTATCCATTTTCGCGATGGGCTGGTCGACCGTGTGGAACATGGTGAGCGACAGTTTGAGGGGACAGCCTGATGTTTGGGGCGACGCTGCTTTTATCCCTGCGCGAAATCCGGCGGCATTTGCTGCGCTCAATCCTGACGACATTGGGCATCATTATCGGCGTTGCGGCGGTGGTCACTATGGTGACATTGGGCAACGGCGTCACAGCATCAGTGCAGGAGCAAATCTCTTCGCTGGGCGCGAGCAATTTCATCGTTTTTCCCGTGCGCACCGATCGCGGCACCGTTCGCCCATTCGATCAGGATGATGTCGATGCAGTTGCTCAGCAGATCGCCGGAGTCGAAGTCGCGGCGGGCACTGTAAGGGCCAATGCAACCGCATTTTTCAACGGTCAGGATTGGGACACGCAAGTCAGCGGCGCAAACCGCGCATTCTTGCAAGCGCAATCGATTGATGTCGTGGAAGGGCGCGCATTCACCCGTGACGAGGAAACAGCGGGCAAGAATGTGTGCCTGCTTGGTCCCAAAGTGCGCGAGGCGATCTTTCCCCCAGATGCCAGCCCGGTCGGCGAAACGATGCGGTTGGGCGGGGTTTCTTGTAATGTGATCGGTGTGTTGGAGGAGCGCGGGCAGGGCGGCGGCGGCGCGGATGATGATGACACGGTGATCATGCCGATGAAAACGGTCCAAAGGCGTTTTCGCGGCAGCGACAATATTGATTATTTCGTGCTGAAATATGACAGCGCTTATTCGTCATCGGTCATCCAAGACGCGCTCGTTGGACTGCTACGCGAACGCCGCTTGCTTCAGGTGGCAGAGGCGAACGACTTCAATGTGATCGACACCGCTCAGGTCAATGATGCTCTGGGCGCTGTGACCGGCGCGCTCACCGCGATGGTGGCGGTGATCGCCTCGATCAGCCTGTTGGTCGGCGGTATCGGGATCATGAACATCATGTTGGTATCCGTAACTGAACGCACACGGGAAATCGGCATCAGGCTTGCTATTGGAGCGTTGGCCAGAGAGGTGCGTTTGCAGTTCTTGACCGAGGCGGTGGTCTTGTGCGCGCTCGGCGGTCTTGCCGGGCTGCTTTTGGCCTTTGTGGCCTCTGTATCGCTAGCCGGCGCGATTGATGTGCCGTTTATTTTTGATCCTATGATCAACATTATGAGCTTCGCCTTTGCATCGGCAATGGGCATTGTGTTTGGCTATTATCCCGCGCGCCGTGCATCACAGCTCGATCCGATTGATGCACTTCGTCACGAATAATGCACCGCGATTGGGGCGGGGAGCTTCCCCGGGGTGCTGCGCTATTCGTTGACGCTGATCGTGGCCACCACCCGGTCGTTCTCATCCTGAATTGAACGGTCAAACCCGACCTCTGCATCGATCAATTGCTGGCTCTGGCCTTGTCTTGCGAAATTGCGGATCAAGCGCACCATTGCTCTGCCGGGGCCATTGGGATTTATCCGGTCGCCGCTAAAGCCTTGCACTCGGACTTGGTAATCACCAGCATAGGCGGCTCTCAAAACATATTCTTCTGGCCCGTAACCGTCGGTCATATCGTTAGATATTTTTCCGCCCAAAGCGGTGCGTTGATTACCGTAATAGGCTTCCTCTCCCGAAGGTTCCCTCACCCACAAATCAAGGTCAGCATCGGCGCTGGTCCATTCGACGACGACGCGAATATCGGTGTCTAGCGCGCCGATAAGCCTTTCATCGAGCGACCATGATCCGCCGGCTTCCTCGATCAGTGGGATTAGCGAATTGAGTTCCATCAAAGCGACAGTCTCCAATCCAGCATAGCGATTATCGGCCGGATCAAGGACGGTCTTGCGAAGCAATGCGAAGGCCCGTTCCAGATCATTAAGACGTGCGGCATTGCTCTGCGCGCCTGTCCTTGCCTCTGCCCGCGCCATCAAGGCCAAAGCCAGAATGCGACCGGGTTGGGAACGGTAATCGATTCTAGCATTCAAAGCCTCAAGCAGCTCGATGGCCGTGTCGTAATCACCGTCTCGTTCCAAGCGAAAGGCGACGATGAGCAAAGTCTCGTCATCGCTCGATTTTAGGTCGAGTGCGGACAGGAGCAATTCGCGCCCAAGCGCCGCCTCACCGTTCAACCTGAACCATTCGGCAACATCGAAATAAAAGCCGGGAACGCTTCCATAGGCTTCCTCTTGCTCCGCCAGAACTTGCATCCGCTCAGCAGGCTCCGCTTGATCGAGCGCCTCAAGATATGGGCGGTCACTCAGCACCTCAGCCAAGGCGACCTGTACGGCGGCACCCGTCCTGCCGCCTGATTGATCCGGGGCTTCGAATGCACTCAATGCGCTGACGGCCACTGGCACATCTTGCAATGCAGATGTCCGCCTTGCAGCTGTTACGACGATCATCTCATCACTGCCGCCGGCATAGCTTTCTGCGCTGGCCGCTTCTTGCGGTGCAGAAGGGGCCACAGCGACTGGAGGAGGCGGTGGCGGAGGTGGTGGTGGCGGCGCCGGCGGTGATGCGACTGCAGGCAGCGGCAGTGCAAGCCTCTCGGCCGTCTCGCCGCTAGCTTCAGCATATTGCCCGTCACTCTCCTGAGCATTTTGACCCGAGCTGGCTGTTTCATGTCGCCGCATCACGCTGTCTTGATCATATTGGGCATTCCACCAACGGCGGGTCGCCTCCCATTCTGCTACGACGAATTCTAAACGATCGTCACGTTCCGACTTGCGGTTCAGATCATGCTGAGCCTTGGCAGTCCGGTATGCGCTGCGCCAGTCCTCATCAAAGCCGCGCGGTGGTTCGATGTCGGCGGTGAGATATTGTTCGGGAGTTTCCAGAACCAAAAACGCCATTGTTGGGCTCGCCACCTGAAATTGTTGGGCCAGTGATTGCATGGATTCTCGGTCTGCTGGATTGCTGGATAGCCGGGTAACTTCGCCCGCTGCCCATAGCGCGCCCGCCGCATCATTGCGCCCTGCGCGTGCCGTATCCACTTGATATGTCCGGCGGCGATCGGCGCTCCTTGCGCCGGACAATCGCACGGTGATCTCATCCCATTCGCCCATTTCGCCGACCACGCTAAACTGTCCATCTTCGGCGGATAGAGCGCGATAATTGAGCCGGTTTCCGCCTCGATCTCTGATCGAAATCACACCAACTGGCAATTGCCGCATTTGGGCAAGAATTTCGGCGGAGTTTTGCGCGTTTAGAAACAATGCCTTGGCGCCATTGTCATCGATAATCAGACCAATATTCTGAGCGTTTGTGTTGGGTCCGCTGGTGATCACGATTAACGGGCAATCCGGTTCGAAATTCTCAGTTAAATCGAGTGACGTGTCACCATCGCTGAACAGGATGCATAAATCCGCCTCGCCGCCTGCAACCTCATGCAAGCCGGCAAAGCTTGTTGCCCCGCGATAGATGGAGGCGGCAAGGTGGGTATCGAGAGCTGCAACCTCGCCCGCCGAAAAACTGCGAAGCTGCGGCTGGGCACTTGCGAAACTGACGACATCGACCTGGCGGGGATCAATTTCGCGAAGAAACCGGCCTAGCAATGCGCGTTCTTCGGTGACCAAAGCGTCCGCGCGCGATCTAGAAACATCCCAATACACACGCACATGGTCAGGCGGATCATCCGAAAGATCACTGCCAACCAACTGATCCGTGATGGCAAAGAATGTCCGTCCGTTTGAATGCCGCGTCGCCATTGCGTCGCTTTGTGGGGCAATGCCTGACAATTGCAGGGAGCCCGACAATTGCACTTCACCAAGCGTATAATCGGAAAGGGTCCAAGCGCGGCCGTTTCGTGCAAACTGCGCCGATGGGCCGCCGGTAAGCGAGAGTGCTGGCGGGCTTGCTACGCCTGTAACAGAGGCATTGATGCGGAAAACGCCAACCCGGCCGACTGACTCAAGCGGGATTGAAAGGCCCGCGGCGACATCGACTGGTGTTACGAAAGTGAGTGATATCCTCCGGCTTCCTTCGCCCGAAATGGGATAAATTCGCGTCGAAAATTCATTTGTGCTTGTGATCTCTGCAAGGCCGGGATCGATATTGCCGCGCACTTCGTCTTCATAGATTTGCTGAGCCTTGGGTTGGTCAATCAGACTGCCTGGGATCATCACACCGCCAATATCAAGGCTATAGCCCGTCAATATGGCGGCCCTGGGCAATTGCATCGTAAAGCGTGCTTCGATCTCTTCGTCGGTTGGATTGGTGATGCGCGCGTCGATCTGAACTTCGGCCATGGCCCCATGTTGATCGATGGAGACGGTGAGCTCTGACAGGATGAGGTCAGGCTGTTCCGTTCCATCGTCGATCCCGCCGATCAACGCATTTAGCGATGGATTGGCAGGCGCGGCGGCGAGAAGGCTGCTCGGCAGCACGCCTGCGGCAACAATGACAAGAAACCGGTATAGAAATTGCACTCGATCTTCCCCCGACACGGACAGCAATTGGGGCACGCTATATGCGCCAATCTGAACCTGTGATTGTCAGATCGGCGCGTGATGATCTGTTGCTACACTTCCCCGCCATGCCTTAGTACCTTAGGGATGGTTTTGCGGTCCGAGCTGGCGGACACAATTGGATTTTGGAAGACCGGGTTTAAAGTGACGTTTCGTTGGACACCTATTTTTGAAAATGCGCTGCTTTGCGGTGCAGTGCGGCGGCGGCTGCCGGTCGTAACTGCCTTAATGGCGTGCTGCGTTCTCGCTGTGCCTGCGGCGGGCGCAGCTCAGCAATATGGGCCAGAGATTGATCCTGAAATTGATGCGCCCGCGCAGGTTGCGCCGTCCTCAATTCCGGCGCCCTTGGCAGAGGCCGTTCAAAAGTCGCTGGAACAAAGCCCGATTGTTATTGCCGGTCTTGCTGAAATTGCTGCGTTGCAATCGGATTTGCGGACCGCACGTTGGCAGCGATATCCCAGTTTGAGCGCCGAAATATTGGCCGCCACGGGCGGATCGAATGTCGCGGATACCGATGGTCTCGCGCTGAATGTTGCGCTTGAACAGCCGATCTGGGCTGCCGGCGCGATCAATTCGCAGGTCGATGCAGCGCGCTTCAATGTCGATGTTGGACGGAACGCTTTGCGAGAGGCGCGCTTCAATATCTTGTTCGCCGTGATTCAGTCATATTACGATGCGCTCTTGGCATTTGAGCGGGTCCGAGTGATCGAAGCTGGGCTGGTCGATAGCCGCCGGCTGGTCGCTTCGATAGAGCGGCGGGTACGCCAAGAAGTCTCGCCCAGAGCCGATTTGACGCTGGCGAGGTCGCGGCTGACGCAGCTTGAAGTGGAACTGACGACGGCCCGCGAAATCGGACAAAATGCGATGCTCAGGCTCAGCGAATTTGTAGGCGAAGAGGTTGATCGGCCGGTCTTTCCCAATAGCGATATTTCCGACGGATTGCCGGTTCAACCGGAGGCGATGACGCAGATGATGGCGTGTTCCCCTTCGCTCGACCGGCTGCGCAGTGAAATCGACGTTGCTGAAGCGCAAGCGAGCACGGCTCGGCGCAGCCTGTTCCCACAGCTTTTGTTCCAATTGTCGCAGAACGAAATCACCGGCGCGCGTGCAGCAATTGTCCTGCGGGCGCAGACCGGCAATGGGTTGTCGCGTCTATCGGCGGCGGACAGCGCCGAAGCGCGGGTTGACCAAGCTGTCGCCGAATTGGGGCAAGCGGATCGCGAAGGGCGCACGCGGATGGGCGGCGAATATATCACTCTGCGGTCTAGCCAGCTGCGCGCTGAGGCTGGCGCGCAGGCGAGCGAAGCGGCCAGCGCTCTCTTAGCCAGTTATCGGCGGCAATTTGTGGCCGGACGCCGATCCTGGCTGGATGTGCTCAATGCGGCTAGAGAAATGACGAGCGCGCGCATCGCCGAAAGTGATGCGCGGGTCAGCGAGGCGGCGAGCGCGACAAGGATACTCGCCTTGTCCTGTCGCTGGCGGCCATTGGGCGTATAGGGCGGGCGGTTCGGTGAGTTCAGATATTTTTGCAGCGCTGGAGCGCTTTGCACGGGCGCGGCGGCTGACCCTAGCGCCGCAATGGGACGCGGATATTCGCGATATCGATTTGCCCGGCGATGTTGCCGCGCTTGAAACGGTGCGGACCGGATTGGGTTGGAATAAACCGGTCTTGATCGCCGGGCGTCCCCGCGCTGATGAATTCCCGCTGCTCGTGCATGATGCAGAACGCGGCTGGGTCACAGCGCTGCAATGGGTGGCGGAGGATGAAATGGCGCTCGCAGGCGAGGCGTCGACGCTTCGCTGGGGTGCCGATCAATCCTTTTTCATGGTCGAACTGCCAAACCCGCTGGGCGCTGAGAATGTCAGCGCATTTGGTATTTTTTCCAGCGCCATCAAACGTCGTAGCCGCGTCTTAGTGATCGCTGGGATTGCGACGATTTTTGCCAATATCCTCACTCTCGCCACCTCGCTCTATGCGATGCAGCTGTATGACCGAGTGATCCCGCTGGCGAGTTTTGAAACGCTGTTTGTGCTGACCGCCGGTGTGCTGTTCGCTTTGGTGCTGGATTTGATCTTGCGAAGCCTAAGGGCGATCCTGATCGAAGCCGAAGCGCAGAATATCGACAAGGAAGTTTCCGAATTTTTCTTTGCGCGCGCTCAGGCGATCCGGCTCGATGCGCGCCCGCAAGGGATCGGGACAATGGCGGCGCAGATACAAGGGCAGGAACAGATCCGACAGGTCATGTCGGCAAGCTCACTATTCGTGTTTGCCGATCTGCCGTTTGCGATCTTCTTCATTCTGGTCATTGCAGCGATTGGCGGCAGCATCGCGCTTGTTCCGGTGATCAGCTTGCCGATTGCCATTCTTCTGGCGGTTTTGTTGGCGATGATCATCCGCAAAGGGGCAGAGCGCGCTCAGGTCACCGGCAATCAGAAGAATGGAATGCTGGTCGAGATGCTCGACGCATCAGAGACGGTGAAGGCGAATTTGGGCGGGTGGCAAATGGTCAGCCGCTGGAACCGCCTTATTCGCGAGGTGCATCATTTTGAAGACCCGGTGAAGCGTGCCTCGGCTGTTTCCGGCACGTTGTTTTCCGGCTTGCAGCAGGCGACCTATGTGGCGGTGATGGGTTTTGGCGCGTATCTCGCGGCGACCGGTCAAATTACAACGGGGGGCTTGCTTGCTTGTTCGATAATCGTGGGGCGGATCAACGGGCCGTTGATTGCACAATTGCCGAACTTGATTGTCCAATGGGGCTATGCACGCTCGTCGCTCAAAGCGCTCGACATGCTGCTGCAATTCCCGGTTGAGCGCACGACTGAAACCGGCGGATTGCGGCCTGATACCAGCGGCGGATCGCTATCTGCGAAAGATGTGTCCTTCGCCTATGACGAGGGTCCGCCCGCGCTCCAAATTGAACAAATCCAGATTAAGCCGGGAGAGCGCGTAGCGTTGATCGGAGGCGTGGGCGCGGGCAAATCGACATTGCTTAAGGTGTTGGCGGGCCTTTATTCACCGCAGACCGGATCAGTCGCAATGAATGGGATCGACCTTGGCCAGATTGCTGAGGATGCGGTGCGCCGTCAGATCGGCTACCTTTCTCAGAATGCCCGATTGGTACGCGGCAGTTTGCGCGAAAGCCTGACGATGGGGCTGGGCCATATTGACGATGAAACTTTGATTGCGACCGCCAAAGCCACCGGGCTGGAGACGTTATTCGCAGATCAAAAACGCGGGCTGGATATCCAGATGCAAGAGGGCGGCGGCGGGCTTTCGGGCGGGCAACGTGCGCTCGTTGGTATAAACCGCCTGATCCACGCAGGCCCGCGCATCTGGCTGCTTGATGAACCGACCGCGGCTTTGGATGTGTCCAGTGAAAAGGCGGCGCTTGATGCGATTGAAGAGGCGCTGGGCGCGGAGGATATTCTAGTTCTTGCCACCCACAAAATTTCTCTCATCGAACGCTTCTCGCGCGTTGTCGTTATGGCCAATGGCCGGATTGTCGGCAGCGAACCTTCTGCTGACTTTTTGCGAAAAGTGCGCGACCGGACTGGCGCACCGAAGCCATCCCAAACGGGGGCTGGGATGATCACTACCACTATCGGCAAGGGGAAGAAGCCTTGAACACCCTGCTCAAACCCGCATCGCTAATCATCCTGACGATCTGTGTCCTGCTCGTGGGTTTCATCGGATGGGCGCATTGGGCGGAACTTGATCAGGTCACTCGCGCACCGGGCCGGGTGGTGCCGTTCGCAAGGGTCCAGATCGTGCAAAGTGAGGCCGACGGGGCGATCACACAAATTGCCGTGAGAGAAGGGGAGGTCGTCTCCGCTGGGCAATTGCTGGTTGAGCTGGATCAAGTGCAATTGGAGGCCGCCGTCCGCGAAACCCGCGTCAAAGTTGCGGCGCATGAAAGCCGGATGGCGCGGATCAATGCTGAATTGTTTGACCGTCCGCTGACATTCCCCAGTTCGCTCGACGAATTCGGAGACTTCGTCGCAAACCAACGCCAATTGTTTCAGCGCCGCCGCGCCGCTTTGCAGTCGGAAATATCGACTCTGAACAGCCTCGCTGATCTGCAACAACAAGAGCTCGACCTCAATTTGCCGCTGCTGGATACCGGCGATGTCGCTCGGTCCGAGATTATTCGGATGCAGCGTGTGGTGGTCGAAACGCGCGGGCGGATTTCCAATGTCCGATCCGAATATATCCGCGACCTCCAGGCAGAATTTACGCAAACCGAAGAAGAGCTTGCCGGATCGCGCCAGCAATTGGCGCGGGCTGAGGACAGCTTGCGCGCGGCGACCTTGAAAGCGCCGACCGATGGCATCGTCAAAAACATCCGTTTCACCACAATTGGCGGCATCGTGCGTGCCGGCGAAGAGGTGCTGCAGATCGTGCCTGTGGGAGAGAGGTTGATCGTTGAATCGCGCGTTCCCCCGCGCGACATCGCATTTGTGAGTGTCGGCCAAAGCGCGCGCGTGAATTTCGATGCATATGACAATGCGATCTATGGATCAGCGACGGGCAATGTTGTTTTCGTCAGCCCCGACACGTTGACAGAACAAGCAGAAAACGGCGCGAGCGAGACCTATTACCGCGTTAATTTGGAAGTCGACACAGCGAGTATGCGCGAGGTGCCAGGCCGCGAATTGATCAATCTTCAGCCGGGGATGACCGCGACGGCGGAGATCCTAACGGGGAAATCCACCGTATGGGCATATCTGACTAAGCCGATCCTAAGGACCGTGTCGGATAGTATGCAAGAACGGTAAAATTTCCTGACCATGCCCCGAATAAACGGCGCCGCGCCAGTTGATTAAGTCTGCGCGTCTACTTAGCGTGAAAGCCGCAAGGAACAGGGGCTTCATTTGGCAATCACACCCAATTATTCGATCATCAATTCTGCTGGTATTTCGCAGAACATTATCGACCTCTTACTAGGCGTTTCGGATGAAGCATTTCGCCTGTGGGGCGAAGCTTTAGCGGGCGATGCAGAGCTTTCTGTGCGCATTGAGTTGCTGGATGACACGACCAGCGGCCGCGCCCAAGGCGGTTGGGGAAATGGCACTGGTATTGGTCAAGCTGATGGCTTGACTATTGTGGTCGGTGCGCCGGCCTTTGAACTGCAAACTGGGCAAAATGTGCCTGATCGCCAATACGATATCATCCTGCAGTTCAGCCGCGATTATTTGCTGAATGAACTGTTTCTTGACCCAACCCCCGGCTCCCGAGATGACATCCCGTCCGATCGCACTGACGGCGTCAGCGTGTTGTTGCATGAAATCGGCCATGCGCTTGGCATAATCGGGTATTACAACACAGACACGAACCAACAGGGCAATTTCGCAACTCCGTTCGATTTGCGCCGGGTTGAGATTGAGGGGGAGGACTTTTTCCGCGGCCCCAATGTTACAAATGTGCTCGGCGGTGATCTGGATTTGACCCGCGGAAATTATGCGCATTATGGAAATAATGATGCCTTTCCCGGGACCAGTGATGATCTCACGACCGGTCTGATGAACGGCGTCGTTTTTTATCGCGGGTTCGCCTACACGATCGGTGATTTGGATCTCGCCGTACTGGCCGATACCGGGCTTGGCACGATCCGCGATGATGTTCTGGACAATCCGTTGCATGAATATCTGCGCGGGGGCGATGGCAATGATCGGATCATCGGTGACCACATCATCAATCGGTTGTTTGGTGATGCGGGCGACGACATGATCTTTGGCAATGGCGGCAGCGATGAACTGTTTGGCGGCACCGGGGCCGATCTCTTGGATGGCGGCGCTGATGCTGACATCCTAACAGGCGGTCTTGGCGACGATACGATTGACGGCGGCAGCAATATCGACACGGCTGTGGTTAGCGGATTG
>CANNCL010000002.1 GCA_947503155.1 uncultured Erythrobacter sp.
CTCTCTGAGGTCGCGGGCAATCCAGCGCCGATCCATGACGGCCTAGAGACGATCTACGCGCTGCAATTCGGCGACTTCCAAACGCAGCCCTTCCAAGAAATTCCCGTCGAATTCTTCGGGTAAACACCGGAATTTGTGCGGGCAAACTGCGCCAAACCCCAATTACGACAATCGCTATGGCTCAATTGCCTTAGCGATTGTCGAGCGCATTTCCTGTTGCGACGATGGAGAAGGCGGTGCTGGAAAGCGCGGCTAAGAAACGCTCCAATTCAACGCCCGGCGCTGTCGAAATATACAATACGTCGCCGTCACGCATCTGGAAATCTTGCATCGCGAACAGGCTTTGCGCGCTCAACATACGCAAATTGTAGACGACCGGAATGCGGCCATCAGAGGTCGCCGGCTGAGCCCCGTTCCCGCCATCAGCCACACTATTGCTGATGGCTTCTCGAGGCTCCATTCGAAACACAAACACGCCTTTGATATCGGCCCTACGGTCGTTTAACCCGCCGACTCGGCCAAGCGCCTCTGCAAGGCTGATGCCCGCGCCCTCGAATGGCACTTCCGCATTTTGATTGACCGCACCCAGTGCGACGAAGCTGAACGGTTTGTGCTGAAGCGTGATCACATCGCCGGGCTGCAAACCAATATTTTGGCGCGGATCCGCAATAACACTTTCCAATGACATCGCCGCCTGTGTGGTCCCACGCGCCAGTTGAATGGTCGATTGTTCGATCGCCTCCTGTGTTCCGCCCGCACTCGCCAAAGCATCGAGCAGGCGTTCGCCGCGCGGAGACAAAACCATCCTACCGCTGGATTGCACATTGCCCAAAATGGTGACCGTGCGGCTCTCGTTTTGGACCAGCCTGACCAATGCCTGAGGGTCGTTAGCGCGGCCGGAAAGCCGCCGCGCGATAATCGTTTCGATCTGATCGGGGCGCAGGCCCAGCACATCAATTCGGCCCACAAACGGCACAGTGACTTTGCCGTCATCGCCGACCTGTTGTTGAGGGATTTCCGCATTGCTTGCCAATTCTGGCGCTTGCCCCAAACGTTGATCGGGCGTTGTCGATCCGAAAAGCACCGCAGGCGGAGCCTCCCAAATGGCGATGTCGAGAATGTCTCCCGGTCCAACGCGTGTGGGAGAGGCCGAAGTGTCACCGAAGACCTCCGCAAAGCTATTCGATGCGCTGTGAGCGTTAAGGTTGATTGCGACGCTGGGGTTCAGATCAATCACCTGAATACCGCTTGCGGAATAGTCCGCCGTTCCGGTTTCGGCCGCCGTTTCGCGAATGGTTCCAGCCGATGGCCCCGCGCTGCCCAGGGTCGAACACGCGGCGGTGCCCATCAGGCAGGTCGCGGCCAGAACCACATTGGCGAACATGCGGCCAGTCAGTGGCGGGATCAAATTCGGGTGGGAATTGCGCATACGAATGTTCCTGCACGGGGCCTGATCAAAGAAACCGATCATAAACGGTTTTGAGCCGTCCACGATAGATTTCGGGGCTAAAGAGCGCGGCGCGGTCGGAGCCGCGTCTGGCGTAATCTGCGCGCAGATCCGCGTCTGCATCCATCGCGCGAATGGCCTGCGTGATCGCTTGCGTATCATAGGGGTCGACCATCAAGGCGGCATCCCCCGCGACTTCGGGAAGCGACGATGTGTTGGAGCAAATAACGGGCGTGCCGAGCAGCATTGCCTCCAGCACCGGCAAACCGAACCCTTCGTAAAGAGATGGGAACATCGCCGCTTTCGCGCCGCGGATCAGGCTGACGAGCAGCGGGAAGGGGGCATAGGGCAGTTGGATTACCCGCTTTCGCGCCCCGCGCCGCCGTTCGAGACTGGCATAGACAGTATCGGTTTCGCCCAAAATCTTGAGTTCTTGTTCCGCCTTCCACGCCTGCGCCCCGACAATCACCAAGGGTGTATCTACCTTTGAGGAAAGATAGGCCTCGATCAACCTGCCAATATTCTTCTTCGGCTCTAGCGAGCCCCAGAACAGGAAATACTCTTTGAAATCGAACCCGGTCAGCCCTTCGACCTCGCGGGAAACTTGATCCAGTGGTTTGTCGCGATATTTGGCGGGGATGCTCACTGATTGATAGGTATTAGTGATCCGTTCTGGCGCGATGCCGACTAGGTCGACCAGATCGCGTTTTGAGCTTTCGGATACGGTGACGAAATGTTCCGCCTTTTTATCAAGCTCTTGAAGCAATTGCAGATAGCGGCGTTTATGGTCCAACGTGGTGTAAGGCAGCCGCAGAGGCACGACATCGTGCAATGTGTAGATATTGGGCCGCTTCGTGATCCACAACGGGATTGGATAGGTCCAATGCGCAAGATCGGGCTTTTGCGGTAGGCGCACTTGCGAGGGCCGTTTCCACAATTTGAATGCGCTTTGGGCGCGCAAGAACAGGTCAGACGCGTTGTAGAGCGTGTCAAAATGCGGCAGTCGAGATTCAAAGGTCCGGGTTATGACGCGGCCCGAAACGGGGACTTCTTTAGCGCGAAAGGTGAAGGGGCCTTGGATAGCCTGTTGCACTTGTTCGAGGATCTCAAACAGCTTGAACCTGTCATCGGGCGCGGAATCAAAAAAGTGTATTTCGCGCAGCAATTCGTCGCGCGTTAGGTTGGCCCGGTTGCCGTAAACCACGTCAACATGATGCCCTAGATTACCGATTTCATAGCTGAGATTGCGGGCGTAAGTTGCGACGCCAGTGCCTTTTTCCAGCCCAAGATTATAGCCATCGATCAGAATGCGCGACACAGGGCGATCCATTCATTTTTGAGGGGGGTGATCGTGCGCGCCATTATGCGGCCTCTGCCGGTATTTGACCCAATGCATCCCAATCGGCGAAGCCGCCCGCAGCAATGATTGCCCGCCAGGGTGCGGCCAGCAATGCCGGCGATGCCGCGAGTGTCTCTTTTTCCGATGGCGAAAGGTGCGGGCAAGCGATTGTGACGAGATTTGCGATCCGCGATGCGGGCGAGCGGCGTCGCTGGGGTGGCTGCGTATTGCGCGGATCAAAACGACTGTCATTCAGCATCACCGCAAGTGCACCGTCACAGGTTGCGTGTTCGCGCAGCAGAGCCAGCATCGCGGTGTCGTCAATCGTGCTGCCCCGCCAAAAAGCGCGCGCAAACATCTCAATATCCGGCGCAGCGGGCGCGGCATTTTGCGCCGCGCAGCTGGAATAGAGGTGAGCTGGAAACTGCGCGAGTTTGTCGCCCTGACGCTGCACAACGAATTCCAGATGTTCGCGCACATCGCCGTATGCCTCGCCAAGGGCAATCGCGGTCCGGTAGGCGATTTCGGCCCTTACATCTTCGCCCATTTCCTTTGCTGCGTGCGCGGCCTGCACCCAATATGAGCGTTGATAGGGGTAGAGTGCGAGGGCGCCGAGATATTCTTTCTCTGCCGCATCCCATTGGCCGTCGTCACGTTTCCAATCCCCCGCCTGAACTGCGGTCCTGAACGCATCGTCGAGCATGGCTATGGTGTGCGTTGTTTCAATTAATTGCTGGCGATTGTCTGCTAATTCACGCGGGTCAAAGCGGTCCTGAGCATCCAGTCCGATCTTTGCACGGAAATCGCCATAGGCGCGGTCAAAATCGCCGAACTGTTCCAGTTTGCCTCCATGCAATACGGCAAAGCGGGTGCAATGATCGCGGATGTAAGAGGCATCGTGCGAAATGATGATCATCGCCCGGTCGCCGCGTTTGCGGAACAATTCTCGGTTGCAGCGGTCGTGAAAACGCGCATCGCCCACAGCCCCAATTTCGTCGATCAAGAAGCAATCAAATTCGATAATCATCGAAATCGCAAACGCCAAACGCGCGCGCATTCCTGATGAATAGGTGCGCACTTCCTCGCCCAAATACGGGCCGAGTTCGGCGAAGTCGTCGACGAATTGCAGATTGCTCTCGATGTCTTGATCGTAAATCCGGCTGATGAAACGGATATTGTCTAACCCGGTAAGATTGGGCTGAAACGCACCGCCAAATGCGAGCGGCCATGACACAGACATGGATGACCGAACCGATCCAGAAGTCGGCCGCTCTGCGCCGCTGATCAGGCGGATCATGGTCGATTTTCCTGCCCCATTGCGCCCCAGAATTCCGAGTTTCTCGCCCTTGCCAAGATCAAAACTGATCCCGTCCAGAACCACGTTCTCGCCAAACCGAGTGGGATAGACCTTTCGAAGATCGCGCACTTCAATCATTCCGGCACCACTCGGCGAGAGACGTATCGCAAGATGATGAGCGAGACGACAGATAGGATGAGATTGAAAGGGATCAGGTAGGTAAGATCATAGACCGCCTGTGCCTTTGATCCGAAGAACCCTTCGCGAACCATCTCGACCCCGTGAACAATCGGGATCCACAAGACGATTTCTTGCGCAAATTTGGGCAGCGCCGCGACCAGAAACGCTGCGCCTGAAAGTGGGAAAAGGAGATAAGAAAACGGGTGCCACAGCTTGTCGACCAAATCATTGAGGTACGACAAAGCACCAAGCCCCATCGCCAGCGCTGCGCCAAACCACGCGATCAAAAGCCATCCCGCCGCAACCTTCAAAAAGTCATCAGGCGGAGACATCCATTCAGCCGCTATGAACAATACTGCCAGTGAAACGAACGAAATTGTCGCCCCGCCAAATTCGAGCAAGAGCCGTGCTGCATAGATGTCGCCAACCTTGATATTTCGGTGATACATAAGCGGCAAATTCGCTTGCAACGCGCCAATGCAGCGGCCCGGCATATTGCGCCATAGCAGCACGCTAGAATATCCAGTCAGCGCGAATGCCACGATTGGCAGGTCGCTGCCGTGAAACGATTTGGTTGCTGTCCACAGCGCCGTCACGCCAATAGTGAACAACATCGGTTCGACAAACAGCCACATGAAACCGATATTATGCCGGCCATAACGCGTCAGCATTTCGCGCCGGAGCAGCGCCCCGATGACGCGCAATTGTATGCGCAAACTGTGTGCGAAGCGTGGAAGAGGTAGAGGCTGCGACGCCATCAATCGTTGTGCTCGCGCACACCAATCGCCAACATATACAGCACGCCCCACGCGAGCAGTCCCAACACGAATGTCGCAAGGATGCTCCTGATCCTGCGCGGTTCAACCGGGTAATCGGGCAGACTTGGGGCGGAGATTTCCTCAAGATACGCCTGCTTACGCCGCGCTTCGGCTTTCGCCTCTTGCAACGATGCACGGGCCACCGCGAGCTGTGCCTCTGCAAATTCGGTGTTCACCTCTAGCTCTTGATACTGCGTCATGGCCGAAGCCAGAGAAGCGCGCCCTCCGGTGAGTTCGCTGCGCGCGCGCGCAATCTGAGACTGCAATTCGCGCACCTGCGTTTGTAGAAACGGTATCTGCGAGGCTTGCGGCGTGTAGGTCTGCAATTGCCTAAGCCGGGTTTGTGCACCGATCAGCTCATCTTGGAGCTTCGAAATCATTTGCAAGCCGACCTCTGATTGCTGAACTGGATCGACGATCCCGCTCGTGTCACGAAACTGCGCCAATGCCAAAGCGGCGAGGCGGGCGGCCTCAGCGGCTTCCTCAACCTCGCTCTCCGCAATTTCGATCTGGTCTGATTGCGAGCGGCCAGACAGGCTGTTCACCAAAGTTTCTGACTGCTCGACCAGCCGCCGATTAATTGTGCGCGCTTCTTCCGGATCGAATGCTCGAACCGTGATGGTCAAAACCTGTGTGGAGGCTCCTTCTTCGACGTCGATCTGGTCTGAGAAATAGCGGTAAAACTCTTCTTTGCTTGTCCCGCCAAACCATCCGAAACGGTCGAACCAAAAGACATCGTCGCCATTATAGGCATCTGTGATGAAGCCATCCGAATTGCCTTCCTCGATCGCTTGGCGCGATTGCAAATAGGCGATGACGGTGTTGTTGCCTTCATTGGCCTGCCCAAATCCAGTTTGCCCTAGCGCTATGTTTAGCGGGGAGGGCGCGGATTGTTCGGGGCTGCGTACGATGATGCGCGATTCCGAAATGTAGATGTCCTGCGCGAACAACCCATAATAAAGCACCGCAATGATCGTCGGAACGACAACCGTCAGAAATGCGAGCGGATTGAAGAGTTTTATGCGGTCCATCATGCCGCTAAGCTGCTTTCACATGCTGAGCCGGTTTTCAAGGCAAGCGATGCGATCTGGGCGCCGACTTTCTGGAAATGATCACCCCATGTCGGCGCATTGAACCGCGCGGCACGCGCCGCTTTGGTCTGAGCGCTTGCTGAGATCGCCGCGAGATCGGCGATCTTTGCTGCCCAGGCATCCGCGTCACTAGCATCTATCAATTCGGGCATTCCCTGTCCGATTTCGCGGAAAATCGCGCTGTCGCTCGCGATCACCGGTGTCCCTAAACGCAAAGCTTCGACCACCGGCAGGCCATATCCTTCGGCTTTGCTGGGCATTAGCAATGCGGAGGCATTGGCCATCAGATCCCCCAATTCGCGATCTGAACATTCCTCTCGCCATTCGGCAGATGCCGCCAAAGCGGGGTCGGTCTTTAGCCGGTCTAGGATACATCCGGTAAGCGGCCCCGCCTGTCCGCAGATGATGAGGCGGGGTGTTTTTGCGCCCATATCGCTTTCCAATTTGCGCCATACATCGAGCAAAAGGCGGTGGTTTTTGCGCGGCTCGATGGTGCCGGCACATAGGAAATAAGGACGCCGGTTCTGGGGCAGGGATTGCGGCTGGCATGCAGCCTGATTGGTGGGCTCGAATGCTTCTCCTGCGATCGGGGCAATGGCAATGTGCGGCACGGGTAAGTTCTCACTTCGGGCGAACATTTTGAGATCGCCGGCCACAATGTTTGAACTGACGACGATCAGATCGGCATGTTTTAGGGCACCTCTGACACGCCCTAGATGGCGTTTTACGGCGTGTGGGCGCGAGAATTGAGGGTGCAAGATTGGGATGAGATCATGCACGAAATAGACGCCGCGTAAATCCGATTGCGTGATCCAATCCCAATGTCGCGCCAGATCAAAATCTGTGTGGCTGACGTTGATGTAAGGCAAACCTGATTGATCGACATTCGGTTTTTGCGACAACAATGCGCCCGGCGCCCAAGCTGCAAATTTCGTACGAAAGCCCTTCGCCGGGGCGAGCAACATTTCAAACAATTGCACCGAATGAAGCGGGGACAGCGTGAGTACGGCCCCCCGGTGCTGAACCACAGCAAGAGCTTGCCTGCGGAAATGGCGGAGGTAAGCGTAGCAAACCCGGTCGATGCCCGTAGAGCGGCGTGCGGTCCAACTGCGCGAGATCAGCCGCGTCACATCGAGCAAAACGGTGCGAGGTGCGTCAGGCATTGGCTTGGGTCTTTATCTCTTGACGCTGTCCGTGACTGAATAAAGCGAGGTGATCCGCCACTTGTTCTTCGGCGAGGTCATGCGCGCGCGGGTCATCGACATCGATCCACCAAGCGTCCGCTATGTCCACGGTCCCGGCCCGGCCTGCATCCGCCAAGACTTGCATCCCATCAGAAAGGCTGCCCGGTTTTCCGCACGCTATTGCTTGTTCAATAGCACGGGGCAGTTGGTGTCCGGCCAAGAACGCCCCGCAATCCACGCAGTCGAAATTTTCGATTTCTTTCCCGATCTGGCGAATTCGCCCTTCTTCATCAAGCGCAACCCATGTCGCGTCATCGGGATCGACCAGCGGGTTTTCCGCTCGGTCGGTGGCGAGAATGACATCCGCATCACATAAGTTCTGCTCGGCCAAAAGCGGCAGGATCGAATCGCTAAAAATATGATCGGCCATCATCAAAAGAAATGGCCCAGAAACCAGTTTAGCGCCGGCAATAACGGACCAGCCGTTGGGCTTGCTCCAATCATTCAGCCGCTGCGGGATCACTGTGCACTGGGCCGGCAGCACGATTGAGCGGAGCGCTTCCTCAACTTGCGCCGCCTCATGCCCGGTCACCACGACGATATTGCGTGCGCCGGCCGCCGCTGCCTGACGCACAGCGATTTCAATCAAAGAAATCTCCGCAACCCGAGTCAACGGTTTTGACGCGCTGCGTGTCCGCAATCGGTTGCCGTAACCAGCGGCGAGGATAATCGCATTCTTGACCAAGAAAACCGTCCGTTCGTCAGTGTGATTGCGGTAAGATGCGCGGGGCTATTCGGCAGCGCAGGAATAGGCGCCATATTGTGCCGCCAGTAGTTTTTCCGCCTGTTCCTCGGGCATTTGCAGCGGCGGATGTTTGCAATAAAACGCTGATGGAGCCGCCAATGCGCCTGCTTCCCCGCGTTCCATGGCCACTCGGCAATATCGGATTGCATCGACAACGCAGGCGGCTGCATTAGGGCTGTCTTCGACTGACAGGCGCATTTCCAAATTCATCGGAACCCCGCCAAACTGATCGCCCTCGATCCGCAAGAAACACACTTTATTGTCTTTCTGCCACGGAACGTATTCTGATGGACCAATGACAATGTCTTCGTCTGCCAGTCGTTTGCCCAACGCGCTTTGAACAGCCTGCGTCTTGGATTCTTTTTTGGAATCTATACGTTCCCGGTCCATCATATTCATGAAGTCGGTATTGCCGCCCGTATTGAGCTGATAAGTGTGATCGATATCCACACCGCGCGACGCGAATAGCTGGCTGAGCATCCGGTGGACGATTGTCGCGCCGACCTGCGCTTTTATGTCGTCGCCCACAATCGGCAGGCCCTTTTGCTTAAAGCGCGCCTCCCATTGCGGATCGCTCGCGATGAAAACTGGGATGCAATTGACGACCGCGACACCGGCTTCGAGCGCGCAGAGCATGTAAAACTCGCTTGCTAGCTGAGATCCGACGGGCAAGAAATTGACAAGCACATCGGCGCGGGCGTCGCGCAGCGCAGCGACAATACTCGCCTGCGTAGCTTCCGCATCGTCACTGACTTTGAAGCCGCGCGGTCCCGCTTGGGTCATATGTTCCGCGACGCCGTCCAATCTGCGGCCCATTATCACCGGTGCATCCATCAATTCGATGTCAGGTTGGAACACCGCCGTGCTGTTTGGTTCCGCAAAGATCGCCTGTGATACATCCAATCCAACCTTACGCGCATCCACATCAATGCCGAGGACAATTTCGATATCGCCGACACGGTAGTCGCCAACAAATTCTTGGATTAGGCCCGCAGATGATGGCGCGTGGCGGTAATGCGCAATGCCTTGGACAAGCGAACTTGCGCAATTCCCCAGGCCGATAATGACAACCCTAATCGGCTTCATGTGTCTTTCCTTTGAAGGCGCATCCAGCCCTCTTAATTGACAGCAGTTTCCGCAAAGAAACCGCCGCGCTGCAATGCTCTTCAGTGTTCGACCCGCACTGCTTTTTTCTAAGCTATCAGATGACCGAGAAGCGGGGCCGGTTCAAGTCGCATGAAGCAGACAAGAGGGTTTCGGCGCAAAATCCGCACGTCTAGTGGTGCTGTACAAGAAATGGGCCTTGTGTGTTCGCCGATTTTTGACGCTGGATGAAGGTCTCACATAGGGCGCAAATGGATATGCCAATCCTGAGAATGGCAAATTCGCTAACCGCTAACCAAAGGTGCCGTGATCCCGATTGTCTGTATTGATTGCCGCTATATCAGCGGCCGCCCGAGCGGCATTTCAGAGGTCGTCCAGGGCCTTGTCGATCACGCCCCAGAGCTCGCGCCAGATTTGCAATTTCGGTTGCTCAAACATCCACGCAGAACCACACCGCTTAGCGCCGCTGATAATGTCACCGAATATGTGGTTCCGGTCGGAACAAACAGCCCGGCCACGATGTGGTTTTTGCCTGAGTTTGCTCCGCTGTCAGGGTGCGATATTTTCCACGCAACCGCCAATATTTTGCCCGCGCGCCTGAATATGCGGACCGTGACGACGGTTCACGATATCATGTGGCTCACCCATCCCGATTGGTGCGACCCGTCTGCCTATGGCCATGTGAAACGCTGGTTCTACGGAAATGGCATTAGAAGAGCGCTCGAACGCTCAGACCAAATTGCCGCGATTAGTGAGGCGACCCGCGACGAGATCACTGCCTTTTCTGCGTCCACCAAAGACCGGATTACCGTCACGCGCTCAGGAGTCTCAGATCGGTTCAAGCCTCTGGCGCGAGATGATGCTTTGCTCGCGGGATTTGGGATCGAGGCCGGTACAAAATACGCTTTGGTCGTCGGGCAATACGCCCCCTATAAAAATCACGAAGGTGCATTGAAAGCGTTCGCCAAAGCGTTCGAGGCTAGTGAGGACGGGACGCTCGTCTTTGTCCAAAGGCGGGGGGCAGGCAACGCGCGACTTGTTAAGCTAGCGAGCGAGCTTGGCATCGGCGCGCGCGTTATATTTGCTGGGAGTGTCGATAGCGACAGTCTGTTGCAGCTTTATTCGAGCGCTGCATTGCTGCTGCATCCATCATTGTGCGAAGGTTTCGGCAACCCCGTGGCAGAGGCGATGGCCTGCGGTTGCCCGGTAATCACGAGCAATATCAGCGCAATGCCAGAGGTTGCTGGAGGGGCGGCTAAACTTGTCGATCCCCGCGATGCGCAATCCATTGCGGCTGCGTTGCGTGAGGTTTGGAATGATCCGGCCCAGGCGCTTCTAATGCGAGACGCAGGGATCGCCCGAGCGGCCAAATTGCGCTGGACTGATTTCGCCCGCGCTAATGTGGCAATCTATAGGTCTTTATTGGCGGCGCAGTGAGCGAGGATTGCGCCGATCGCGCGGTGTGATCGCCGCATCGCGGACCAGAGAAATACCGACAAAACGCCCAATTCAAAAATGACAATCCCAATTGGCTGCCCCGCGATCATGGCAATCCCAATGACAAGTGTCCGGTAATTGGACGACAGCACAGCGATATGGGTCATCACGGGCATCATCTTAGCCTTGATGAAAGGGCCAAGAGCCATCCTTTTTGCCTGCGGTAATCCGGCCAGCATAGCGTCCACTTGCGCCCCCCCAGCAGACAGAACATTGCTCAGCCGCAGATAAAACCGGGCCACTACGCCCAACGATCCGCGAGTAGGTTTGCTTGGCCCCGCGGAATTACGCAGCCAAGGCGTATCATAGACCCAATATTGATATTGGCGGCGCTGCGTTTCGAAAAAGACAGTTTGTGCCGCCCGCGCAAATCCAGCCGCCGCCATCAACAGCCATCCAATAGGGCCGATCTGCCCGGCAAGCCCCGCGCCGAGCGCGAAGTAAAGAACGACATGGCCGAGATAATCGCAAACTCCGTCGATGATTTCGCCGAATTGACTGCTGCGCCCGGTCATCCGCGCTAGGTCACCATCGGCCCCGTCTAGAACATGCCAAGCGAGGTGGAACAACAGGCCGAGCATTGCTGCCCAAACCCCGCCCCAAAGCCCGAACCAGTCCTTTCCCCAAAACCTGCCAACGGTAAAATACATCGCGGCTGCTGCAACGACCATTAGGCCGCCCGCGACTGAAACCGCGTTTGGCGTTACGCGAGTGAATTGCAGCCGCTGAGCCAAGCGCCGGGATAGCGGGTGATAAAGTGTGCGGTTGAGCCAATCCTCTAGCTCGGGCGGGCGGCCATGCGAGTGATCAGGCTTGCTCATAGGCGAATGGATCCGCATTGATGCGTCCGCGCATTGCTGTGATCTTTGGGTAAAAGGCAGACCATGAAGAGCGCAGCACCCAGAAATTCGGTTTCGGACTAGCGTAGTATGACGAACACACCCCTCCTGTTCCAGAGCGAAACTACGGCGAGCATATTAATCGCGGGGATTCCGAGTGCCGTGCGGGCGTTTCATCGGCTGTGTCAGGCGGGCGTTGTCGGCGCTGAGGCTGAGCAAGACCTGATCGCGGCGGGCGGATGGCAATCGACCGCAGGCTTACTGCAAGAATTCAATCGCCAATATCCAGGCACCCGCATTCGCTTTCTGGCGCTTGAGGACGGGGCGCTGGATCAAGCCGTCTTGGCGATAGATGGACTAGAAGCGGCGGTTGGCACGGACATGCCAGAGCCCGAGCCAATCTGCGATGTCCTCGCTCGGCAGGGTATTAATGACGCGGCATCGGCGCGTCAGAAAATCGCCTCAGCAAGCCGATCGATCGTTGCGAGCACTGGCAAGCCCACAGATGGCCTTGTCTCGAAGTGGGTTAATCGCCCTGTTTCCCAATTCTTTTCATTCCATCTGCTCAAACTGCGATGGATCCGGCCAGTTCACGCAACCATTGCAGCGGGATTGATCGGCGTGGTTATGGCGGTTTGCTTGTTTCTTGGCGGCCAAACGGGGCTATTGCTCGGGGCGATTTTGTTTCAATTCGCATCAATCGTCGACGGCGTGGATGGAGAGATTGCGAGAGCCACGTACCGATCATCAAAACTGGGCGCGACTTTGGACACGGCAACCGATGCGTTGACCAATTTCGCATTCATCGCCGGGGGCAGCGTGAACATTTGGAATGGCGGCAATGCGCTCGCGGGGCAAGCGGGCTTGGCCGGACTGACATTGTTATTTGTGGGGCTCAGCATTCTTGGATTGCTGTCGCTGAGAGAAGGCGGGCCGTTGAGCTTTGATGCGCTGAAACATGACGCGCGCGAAACGTCCAGGCCGATCATGCTATTCCTCGCGAAAATCACTTCGCGCGATGTCTATGCATTGGTGTTGGCGATTCTAATCCTCGTTGGTCTTGCCGCCCCGGCCATGATGGTTTTTGCAGCGGCAATCGGGGTCTGGTTCATTGCAGCCATGATTATGCTGCTGCGCAAACCTCGCTAAGCCTAAGGCCAGCGCCGCAACCAACACAGGATTTGACCTCCAGTTCTAGCGCAGATGCAATTCCGCTTTCCGTAAACGTAAACGTGTGCCAGAAGGGTGGGGAAATGGTTTTGGTTTGGAGAGAAACCCGATGAATCTTGAATTCTCACCCGAAGAAGTGGCCTTCCGCGAGGAAGTTCGCGCCTTTATTGAAGCGAATTACCCAAAGCACCTTGGTGATACGGGGCTGCGCGACGACATTCCGCCCGAAGACATGGTCGCCTGGCACAAGGTGCTTGGCGAGAAAGGCTGGTCTGTTCCAGCATGGCCCCAGCAATATGGCGGCACTGACTGGACCCCGACGCAGCGTTATATTTGGGGCGAAGAAAATGCCCGCGTCAACGCACTGATGCCTTTGCCATTCGGTGTCTCGATGGTCGGCCCGGTCATTTATACATTTGGCAATGAAGAACAAAAGGCACGGCACTTGCCCGGCATCCGCAGCGGCAATGTTTGGTGGTGTCAGGGTTATTCAGAACCGGGCGCCGGTTCGGACCTTGCGTCCTTGAAAATGAGCGCAGTGCGCGATGGTGATCACTATGTGCTGAACGGCCAGAAGACTTGGACGACATTGGCGCAGCATGCGGATTGGGGCTTTTTCCTCTGCCGCACCGATCCCGATGCGCGCAAACCGCAGGAAGGCATCAGCTTCATCCTGCTCGACATGAATACGCCCGGCGTTGAAGTGCGCCCGATCAAGCTGATTGATGGCGGGTATGAGGTCAATGAAACTTGGCTCACCGATGTACGAGTGCCGGTCGAAAACCTTGTCGGGGAAGAGAATAAGGGCTGGACCTACGCCAAATTCTTGCTCGCGCATGAGCGCAGCGGAATTGCCGGCGTTGCTCGGTCGAAGCGCGGCGTTGAAAAATTGCGCGAGATCGCCGGTTCAGAGGTGCTCGATGGCGAACCGCTAATGAGCGATTTCGACTTTGCTCGTAAGGTGAGCCAATTGGAAATCGATCTCGCCGCGCTTGAAATCACTGAATTGCGCACGCTCGCGGGCGAGCAAGCGGGCAAAGGGCCGGGGCCAGAAAGCTCAATCCTCAAGATCAAGGGCACTGAAATTCAGCAGCGTCTAACGGAACTGACGCTTGAGGCTGTCGGGTCTTATGGCACGCCGCTTTATGGCAGTATTGCTGACACTGGATCGAACCAATATCCGGTCGGTCCAGAATATGCTCAGCATGCCGCATCGACCTATTTCAACATGCGCAAAACTTCGATCTATGGCGGGTCGAACGAAATTCAGCGCAACATCATCACGAAAATGATCCTCGGCCTTTAAGGCTGCGCATAGGACATCTGGAGAGAATACGTGGACTTCAATTTTACCGAAGAACAGCAGATGGTGCGCGACGGCCTAACCCGGCTGGTTCGCGAACAATATGATTGGGAAACGCGCCGCGGCGTGATCAGCAGCGAAGCCGGTTGGCGCCCCGAAATCTGGGCGCAAATGGCGGAGCTTGGCTTGCTCGGCATGCCATTTAGCGAGGCAGATGGCGGCTTTGGCGGCGGCGCGGTCGATGCGATGATCGTGATGGAAGAGTTTGGCAAAGGCTTGGTCGTCGAGCCTTTCGTTCCGACCGTGGTTTGCGCCGGGGGTTTCCTGAAACACGCCGGAACTGATGCGCAGAAAGAAGAGCATATTGGCGGCATCGTCGATGGCAGCCGTGTTTATGCGTTTGCCTATGCCGAACCGCGCGGGCGCTATGACTATGCCGACGTGCAAACCACCGCGAAGAAAGATGGCGGCGGCTATGTTTTGAACGGCCACAAAGCAGTCGTGATCGGCGCGCCTTGGGCAACACATCTGGTGGTCACAGCGCGCACAGGCGGGGAGCGCCGCGATAGCGAAGGCGTGTCAGTCTGTATCGTCGACAAAGCATCAGCCGGAGTTGTCACGCGGGACTATCCAACCGTTGACGGTCGCCGTGCGTCCGAAGTCTATCTGGAGAACGTGTCCGTCCCGGCAGAAGCTTTGATTGGCGAAGAAGGCGCTGGCCTTCCTCTGATTGAACGCGTCACCGACGAAGCGATCGCTGCGCAATGCGCCGAGGCTTGCGGCGCGATGAAAGTCGCGCATGCAATGACCGTCGATTATTCGCGTCAGCGTAAGCAGTTCGGCGTAGCAATTGGGTCGTTCCAAGTGCTCCAACACCGCATGGTCGATATGTTCACCGAATATGAGCAGGCCGTTTCGATGACCTATCTCGCAACGCTTAAGCTGGATGCTTCGGAGAAGGAGCGCAAACGTGCGGTGTCTTCAGCGAAGGTCCGCATTGGCCAAGCCGCGCACCATGTTGGTCAAGATGCGATCCAGATCCACGGCGGTATGGGTATGACCGATGAGCTAGCAATCGGCAGCTATTTCAAGCGCCTCACGATCTTCGATTCCGAATTCGGCAATGTTGATCACCACATGAAACGGCATATTGCGCTTTCATAAGATAAACCGGTCCGGCGAGGCTTTCCTGCCTCGCCGGATCACTTATCCTTCATGATCCAAACCCCGTCCCATTCATCGCCGGGCGGATTGGCTTTCATCAAATTGCACCGGTCGATATAAGTCTGCGACAGCGTATCGTCGGGGTTCGCCTCTAGCGCTTTGGCAAAGAAACCCGCTGCGCGGTCCCAATCCTGACCCCGGTAAATTTTCACGCCCTCGTTAAAATTGCCGAGCACATCCATCAAGTTGGGGAAGGTAGCGTCGTCGTGATAATCGAGGCATTCGAGAATGCCAACGGGCTCGGTTTTTCCCTTCACCACCACCTTATCGACTTCGCGCAGGCGGTAGACGCCTTTCAGCTTTGCGGCGGTGTATTCCGACAATAAGATCCGCGCTGAATACTGCTTACACGCGCTTTCGATCCGAGCGGCTAGGTTCACGCCGTCGCCGATCATCGTGTAATCCATACGCTTCTTGGACCCGATATTGCCAGCCACGATCCGGTCTGTGTTGAGGCCCAGCCCCATATCGACGGGCGGCTCGCCGCGGCTCGCGCGCTCCGCATTCCATTCGCGCAGAGCGGTGATCATGTTGATCCCGGCGCGCAGGCCGCGATCTTCATCATCGTCATGCGCCATCGGGATACCGAATGCCGCCATAATCGCGTCGCCGATAAATTTATCGAGCATCCCGCCTTGGTCGGAAATGCAATCGACCATCAGTTCAAAATAATCGTTGAGCAAGGCCACAGTTCCCTGCGCGCCGAGTTTCTCTGTGATGGTGGTAAATCCGCGAATGTCGGAAAATAGGACGGTCGCGGTCGTGTCCTTTCCGCCCAAAATATCGTCTTGATTGCCGCCGCTCAGCATTTGCGCGGCGAGGCCCGGGTCCATGTAACGCGAAAGGGTCGATTTCGCGCGCTTAGCGTCGGAAATGTCTTCTATCATCGCCAATGTGCCTAACGATGCGCCTTCCCCGGATTCCATTGGCAGAACGGTAACATTGGCCGACACTGTCTCCTCGCCAAAGACCAGCTCAACATCTGTCAGGCTCTCGCCTATGTCGGTCTCTGTGACGCGCTGTATCTTATCGATAAGCCACTGGTTCGCTTCGCCCAGAATATCGAGCGGGGACTTGCCAACCATTTCGGCTGGCTCGGTCCGCAATATCTTCCCGCCCGCTTGGTTGCAGGTACGGTTTGCGCCCTCTTCGTCAAAGGTGATGACACCGTTCGACATAGATTGAAGCATACTTTCATTGTAATTCTTCATCGACTGGATGTCGCCAAACAGTTTCGCATTCTCCAGCCCGATGGCGATCTGTGCGGTGAAGGCCTTCAGACGGCTTTCATCCTCCGAAGTGAAGGGACCTCCGCTCTTGTTTAGTACCTGTGTCACGCCGATTACGTCGCCAGCTTTGTTGACGACCGGAACGCACAGAATGGAGCGGGTGAAGAAGCCCGATTGCTTGTCGAAGCTGGGGTTGAAGCGCAGATCGGTGTAGGCATGCGGGATATTGATCGCCTGGCCCGATGTAAAAACCGAACCGGCAATGCCGAGGTGGTTGGGTAAGCGAATTTCCATCGCATCCAACCCTTCGCCGACATGGCTGAACAATTCGCTGGTCTTCTCATCATTGATGAACAAGGTTGAGCGTTCCGCGTCGAGCATTGCTGTCGCCTCGGTCATTACCCGGCGTAGCAGCGTAGAAAGCTCGAGTTCTGACGTCATTTCAGAGACGATATTCAGGAATTCAATCTCACGCCTGCGCGTTTCCTCCATGCGCTCCACCAATTGCATGGATTGGAGTGTGATCGCGCATTGCGTTGTGACACCTTCGAGCACGGCGAGGTCTTGCTTTGTGAATTCGCCGTCCACTTTGTTCAGCACCTGCGCCACGCCGATAATCTCATTTTTGGCGTTTCGGACAGGCGTAGCGAGGATCGATTTGGTCGTGAAACCTGTTTCTGCATCGACCTGACGATTGAAACGGTCATCATTATAGGCGTCATGAATGATAACGCTTTCACCGCTGTGAAAAGTTGACCCTGCGATGCCGACATCATCCAATATGCGAATTTCGCGGCGTTTCAGCCCTTGAGCGATCCGGCTAAACAACTCGCCCGATGCTGCGTCATGCAGGAACAGCGATCCGCGCTCGGCCCCGGTCTGATCAACCGCAACGCTGACTAAAGTATCTAATACCGCGTCGAGCGTGTCCATCGAAGCGACCTGCCGTGACACATCTAGCATCATCTGGAGCTGATCGACCCGCTCCGCCTGCGTCAATTCAGAAGCGCCAGACACCGAACCGGATGGGTTGCCACCGGATACTTCGTTCATTCCTGTTTCTCCGTAAGGCGGCCGCGCAATTGCTGTATTGTGTCCATCAATTCACGAAGCTTATCTCGGTGACTGCGTTCGAGCCCTTGCCGGTCTTCGTTGAATTTTTGCCGCATATTTTCCATGTCGTCGCGCTGTGCCTGAACAGCTTCTCGTAGCTGGGCGATTTCGCCAGACGCGGCTTTTTTTTCTGCTTGGATGCGCCCCCCCGTCTCGGCCTGATGGTCGTCCAAAGTGTCTCGCAAAGCCTGAACCGTTTCGCGCAAGAGTTTGATTTCGGCTGCCGCTTCTTGCCGCGCAGCTTGGACTAGATTTTGGGCCTCATGAGATTTGTGTTCCAGCTCATCGCGGAGCGCTTGCGCCGTTACTTTAAGCTGACCAATTTCGGCCGCCGCATCTGCTTGGGCTGCTTGCAGTCTTCGCCGCGTCTCGTGATCTTTATCCTCGAGCGCCTCACGCATAGATTCGATTGTGCGCCGCAATTGACGGTTCTCTGCGCTGGGATCGGTCTGGGTTTCAGTCATAATCGCGGTCAGCTTTAACCGATAACCCTAAATAACAAGATAGTGGCGGCTTCGTAAGGCACCATTACACAATGCGCAAATTGCAACGCGTAGAGGTCATTGAAAGTTGGGGGCCGATGAAAGTTGGCGACCGACAATAGACCAAAGCGGAGTGTGATCACGAATATGGGGAAATTAAGCATCTGTAACACTCACAAGGGCTCTCGGTTTAACTGTTGTAATCCCATCGCATTCCTACCTTTCGGTAAACGCGTAAGGTGCCGTAGTTTCGAATTTTTTGTGGTTAACACTTGACTTGAATGAGCGATTGCAACGATTGCACACAAGTGTTTTGGCCCGTATTTTTCGCGCTTCGACGTTGAAAATTATGGGCCTGTCGCTTTTTTGGAGCGGCTGGGGGGAATAATGGCATCAAATATCACCTATGCAGTGGGGGGGGTTGCCGCTGCGCTTGGCCCATTTTTTATTGGGATTGCACCAGAGGCGGCTGCTCAAACGCTCGCGCCGACGCGCGAAGAATTGCAAGGGGTGGCCCGCGATGCTGATGCCCCGCCGCCGAGACTGAACATTGATGGCGGGATCGAACGGTCTCCGTGTGCGCTCGCCGATCCGCAATATGCCGGTGTCACAGTCACTATTCGAGAGGTCAATTTTAACGGCCTTAAAGGCGCCACGCCTCAAGAGCTCGAAAGCGCATGGAAGCCCTTTGAAGGACAAGAGCATTCTGTCGCTGTCCTTTGTGAAATCCGTGATGCGGCGGCCACGATCCTGCGTAATAAGGGCTATCTTGCTGCGACGCAGGTACCGACGCAGCGGATCGAAGATGGCAGCGTCAATTTTGAAGTCCTTTATGGCCGCATAACGGCCATCCGCGCGCGCGGCGAAACGCGCGGTGCAGAGGCAAAACTTCAGCAATATCTCGGCCGCCTGTCAGAAGACGAGATTTTTGATCGCAATCAGGCGGAGCGGTACCTGCTGCTCGCTCGCGATCTGCCCGGATATACAGTCAATCTGACGCTTCGGCCCGCTGGTGGAGATCCAGGCTCTTTGATCGGCGAAGTGACCGTCCGGCGCGAAAAGTCATCCTTTGATCTGGCGATCCAGAATTACGGCGCCGAAGCGACAGGCCCTTTTGGCGGACAAATCAGGGGCCGTTTCTTTGGCCTAACCGGTTTGGGTGACGTTACCACCTTGTCCTATTTCGCCAGCAGCGACTTCTCTGAGCAGCATGTCTTGCAGGCGTCACATGAGTTTCGTCCCGGCGGCGACGGGTTGGTTGTTGGTGGTCAGGTCACTTATGCGTGGACCAAGCCAGACCTCGGAATTGCCGCTACCGCTGGATTACCGATCGCTGATTTGACCGCTGAAACTCTGTTCGCAGGAATATCGGTTGGCTATCCGATCAAGCGGACGCAGGGCGAGAATATCTTTGTCAGCACCGGGTTTGACTACATCAATCAAGATGTTGATTTTATCGCGCCGCTATCGCGCGATCGGATCAGGGTCGGTTGGATCAAACTTGATTACGATTCAATTGATCTTGAACGCCGCGCACCGCGTTACCGCACGGCAGCGAGCATTGAATTTCGCCAAGGGCTTAATCTGTTTGATGCATCAAAGGCATGTTTCGGACCGACTTGCCCAGCTGGACAGGTCAATCCTGGCCGCCTGGATGGAGAGCCGACCAGTTCCGTTATCCGGGCCAGTGGCTTCGCAGAAGTCTCGCTCAGCCGAATGCTCGCGCTGAGTGTTAGGCCGCGCGCGCAACTTTCGTTGAGCGGTGGGTTGTTTGGCTTTGAAGAATTCGCTGCTGGCAACTTCACCGTTGGCCGCGGTTATGACCCCGGCACGATTATCGGTGACAGCGGCTATGGTGTCACGACCGAATTGCGCACTGCAACGCTTCCGCTTGGCGAAAGCGGTGATGTTGCGATCCAGCCATACGCGTTCTTTGACCTCGCAAAGGTTTGGAACGAAGCGCCAGATATTGATGACGATTTGTATTCTGTAGGCGCCGGTGCTCGCACATCGTTTGACGGAAGGTTCACGCTCGATGCGAGCGTGGCTGTACCGTTGAAACGGGCAGGCCTTCAGACTGAACGCGGCGATGTCCGTGTGCTCTTTACATTCACCGCAAGTATTTAAGACTGAGGAACCCGTTAGTGGCCTATAAAAATCATGCGACGCTGAACCAGTCCTCTGCTCTGGCTCTAGCCACCGGATTGATGCTTGCCTCCAGCCCGGCACACGCGCAGTCTTTCCAAGGCGAAAGCTTCGTTGTCGAAGGCAGTGCAACAGTCACTACGAGCGTAGATACAACGGACATTTCGGTCGAGACGGACAGTGCGGTGATCGACTGGGAGCCATTTGACGATTCCGGCATCGGCGACATCTTCTTTCAGGACGCTGGCACAACCGCGACTTTCACCAATGGCGCCGGCATTACAAATTTTGCGGTTTTGAACCGCATTCTGCCGATTGATCCTACCAGCAGGATTATTCTGAACGGCAATATTGTCTCGCAAATCCAAGACGGAATGGGCGGCAGCGTTACCGGAGGGACGGTCTTTTTCTACACGCCCGGCGGGATCATCATCGGTGCGAATGCAGTGATCGATGTTGGCAATTTGGGCCTGACTACATCAGCGCCGCTGACCGATGGCAACGGCAATTTCATTATTGGTGATACCGTCGATTTTCAGCAGTCAGACGGCTTTTCCGACATCACAATTGAGCAAGGCGCTCAGATCAACGCCTTGCAAGAGGGCAGCTATGTCGCGCTGTTCGCGCCGCGCATTGTTCAGGACGGCGATATCGCGGTCAACGGTCAGGCCGCCTTTGTCGCGGCAGAGGCCGGGACGATCACTTTTAGCCCCGATGGATTGTTCGATATCCAAGTTGATGTTGGCACAGATGCGGGCTTTGGCGCGATTGAGCACAGCGGAAGCACCGGCGGTCCTGCCGGCACCGGTGCTGGCGATAATCACCGCATTTATATGGTTGCGGTTGCGAAAAATACGGCGGCAACCTTGCTGATCCAAGGCGGCAGTGAACTGGGTTTTGACATTGCCACTTCGGCCAGCATGGACGGCGAGGCCATTGTGCTTTCGGGTGGCTATAACATCACCGTTGGCGATATTGGTCCGCAGGCCACCAGCGGCGCAGAGACCGATGTTCTCTTGGTGGACAGCGGATTTGCGAACGGCCTCACTTCGACATCGGATGTGCTTGTGCGCGCAGACGGTCTGGCATCTGGCTCCTTCACCGATATCGCCCTTTTTGAGGGGGACCTGGATCTCGCCTCAGGGCGGTCTGCGGTTGTGACCAATGGGTCTTTGGCGACGCTGACGGTCGGCGGGAATCTGTCGATTGTGTCGGATACGCCTCACGCCGGGCAGGACGTTGGCATATCAGACATGCGGCTGCGCAATGGAAGCACCGTTGATATTGCTGGCGACGTTCTTGTCGCATCCACTGCTCTCGGCGATGGCAATGGCAACAACCTTATCCAAGGTTCGACCGCGTCCGTATCCGTAAACGAAGCCAGCACTCTGACCGTGAATGGCAATCTTACTATCGATAGCGGCACCGATTTAAGTGCCGATCTGGTGAACGGATTCCAAGTCAATTCCGGGGTTGCACGGCTTCTAGTGAACCCTGGCTTTGTGACTGTTGGCGGTGTTACTCGCGTCAGAAGTGATGTGATTGCGGGGGCCGGCGGCAATGTGTTCACTGGCGCGGCGCTGGTGTCTGTCAGTGGCGGCTTCTTGATCACGGATGAGCTGAGTATTTCTACAGATGCCTTTGGCGGCGTGGACGATGGCACCGGCGGCGGTAACGCGACGAGCGGAACCGCTTCACTCATCTCTACGGGTGGCGGAAACTTTGTGACCGTTCTGGGCGGCAACACTATTGGCGATCCCGCGCTGGGTGAACTGGATTTCCTCTCGGCTGATGCATTCGGCGGCGAAGGCACCATTGGTGATGGCGGCGCGGCGACGTCCGGCACACTTGAACTGATCGTAGAAGATGGCGCGACCATCACCTTGCCGGATGAAATCGCAAACCCCTTGCTTTTGAGCACTTCGGCAATCGCCGGGGACACTGCGGCAAATGGTGGCGCGGGCGGTAATGGCGCAACCGGACAGGTGGTTATTCGGGTGACCGATTCCACGGCCAACCTTGGCCGGCTCGCGATCCGCTCTACCGCAATGGGCGGCTCCGCTCTGCCTGGATCGGTAATGACATCAGGCGGTAACGCGGGTGGCGGTTTCACAATACTTGATTTTGACAATGCCGATGTCACTGCCGCCTTCGATGAAATTCGGATCGAACATCTAGCGGGCGCTGGTTCGGCAGATGGTCTTGGCGCAACTGGTGCCGCCAATGGCTCCAACGTCATGATCGACCTTGATGGCTCAACTTTCAATGTTCAATCGGACCTTGTGGTCACAGGTCTCGCCCTTAACGGCGATGGCAGCCCGGGTTTTGGAATCCCCCTCGACATCGTCAGCAGCGGCGGCGAGTTTAACGTCGGCGGTAACTTGAGTGCGTCGGGCGCAGCGGTGAATTTCACGGTTGATGACGCAGGAGGAGCGTTTGCGCCGGGGACGGTTCAAATTGACGGCGATCTCTTACTAGAGAGTGTGACTGCAAGATTTGGTGGTGACGCCGATTCCGCCGCATTCAATGTCACTTCAGGAACCATGGTAACTATCGGCGGGAATGTTCTGATTTCTGCAAACGCTTCGGCGGATTCCAACAATGATGGCACTATCAATGGCGGCTTTGTTGGATTGCTGGTTGAGGGTGCGGGCACCAACCTTGTGGTTGGCGGCAATGCCATTCTTGATGCGTCAATCGACCTGACCGGCGGGCCAAATGGCCTGAACGCGAGAGGCGGCAGCGTCGATCTGTCCGTCACGCAGGGTGCAGTCGCGGATATTGGCGGCGTAACGCGGCTGAATTCCAATGCAATTGGCGCTGTCGATGGTAATGCCACCGGCGAATTTATATTGCTGTCCGTACTCGATGGCAGTCAGCTCACAACGGGCGAACTGAGCCTGTCTTCGGACGCAACCGGCGGAGAGGGCGTTGGCGGGGCAGGGGGCAATGCGAATGCCGGAACCGTCCAGCTCAACGTAATTGGCACCGGCAGCACTTTGAATGTCTTGGGTGCCAACACCATTGGCGACCCTGCATTGGGCGAATTGGAGTTCCTCTCTTCCGAAGCATTTGGCGGACACGGTCTTGCCGGAGCTGGCGGAGCCGCGATCGCCGGTAGCACGAATATCAATATTGAGGCGGGCGCTGTAGTCAGCTTGGCCAATATCGTTGGCAGTCCGCTGATGATCGTCAACACGGCGATTGGCGGGGATACGAGCGCCAATGACGTTTCGGCCGGCGAAGCGACCAGCGGTTTCAATAGATTTGTGATTACCGATTCAACAGCCAATCTTGGGCGACTGTCCAATATCGTCAACATTGTCGGCGGATCGGCAATTGGCGCGTCGCAGCGCAGCTTTGGCGGCGGCGTATTGATGGATTTCAATGAATTCCTGATCACAAATTCAAATGTGGACGCCGCTTTCGATCAAATCTTGTTCACTGCGGTTGGTGGCTCTGGTTCCAGCGATGGATTGGGTTTTGACGGATCCATTATCACCGGCAATTACACCGTCAACGTCGAGAATTCGACGTTCGATATTCTGTCCGATTTCGCCATCACCGCAACCGGAACACAGGGTGATGGTCAACCGACCAACAGCCAGAATTTGCTGATCGGATTCGGCGGATCCAATGTCTCGGTAGCGGGCAATATCGACCTCCGCGCCAGCAGAGTGAATTTGAACGCATCGCAAAACTTTGATTCTGGAAACGTCACGACTTTGGACGTCACTGGCAGCATCCTGATGTCAGCAAACGGCCCTGCTTTCGGCAATGATGTTGGGATTTCGGATCTAGGGATCAATGGCGGTTCAATCGTCAATGTTGGCGCAGACGTGCTTCTTTCTGCGCGCGCAAACGGCGATGCGAATGGGAATGGTGAGGATGCCGGTGGTGACGCTCGCCTTACCGTGCAAGATTTGGGCAGCAGTTTAGCTGTTGCGGGTGATCTTGTTCTTGATGTTGGCGCAGATTTGAGCGGCAACAGCACCGGCGTCACAGCCCAAGGCGGAATTGCTGAAGTGCTATTGCTGAATGCCGGACAAGTCAGCGTTGGCGGGGTCACCAGATTGCTGAATAACGCGATTGCTGGAGATAGCGCGTCGGCGACAGCTGGAGAAGTGCGGTTGTCTGTATTCTCTGGGGGTGTGTTCAGCACCGGAGAACTCAACATGTCGGTGGACGCATTTGGCGGCGCCGACGTGGGGGCCGGTGTTGGAGATGCGACTGCTGGAACGATCAGCATTACCTCTGCTGACGATGATTCTTCGATTACGGTTTTGAACGCCAACGTCACCGGCGATGCGGCTCTAGGCGAGCTTGATTTCCTTTCATCCGAAGCCGTGGGCGGGCTGGGCATCAATGTCGGTGGCGGGTCCGCGAATACAGGCGCTATATCCATTAGCGTGCGTGATGGGGGCGTGATTTCGCTGCCAAACGCAGCTGGCAATCCGCTGCTCGTGATCAATTCGGCCACCGGCGGCGACACCGAAGCAAGCGACAGTTTCGGTGGCTCTGCGCAAACCGGTGACACATTCATCGATGTGAATGGCGGTGCATCGAATCTCGGCAATTTGTCGATCATCGCCAGATCGCTTGGCGGTTCCGCGGTCGGCGGCGCAGAACGAAGCAGCGGCGGAAACGCAAATGGCGGTTTCGTCAGATTCGGTTTGTTCAATGCCGATGTAGATGTGGCATTTGAGCAATTTCTCGTAGAGCAAATCGGCGGAAATGGCTCGACTGACGGGCTTGGGATTGGCGGCTCTGCATTTGGAAGCGATATCAGCTTCAATGTTCAAGCGAGCACACTGGATGTGCTCTCTTCTCTCAACATCACCGGTTTGACCAGAGGCGGCGACGGTCAAAGCGGCGGGTTTGCCAATGCCGCGACCAGCGCGCCGTTCTTGGAAGATTCCGTGATCAATATTGCGGGGGACTTCACCATTGCGATGAGCGCTCAGGGCGGTGCTGCTTTGGGTACGGGCATGGTGACCGGCGGCGATGCACAAACACAATTCACCGGAATGCAGCTACGCAATGTCCAGATTACGGCATCAGGCGACATCGCAGTGGGCTCCGCCGCAATTGGCGGTGATGCGGCAGAAGGCACCGCGGGCAGTGCAATCGCAGGGGAGGTCTTTGTTGGTCTGTTCGCTGGCACAATTGTCGATGCGGCAGCGTACCGCGCGACAAGCACCGCAACTGGCGGATCAATCCTTGCTGGCGGTGTAGGCAATGGCGGCAACGCCGATTCGGGTAATTCCACGCTGAGCTATGACGATTCAGTGACCGATGGTGTCGTCACTTTCACTGGCGATGTCTTTAACAGCTCAATGGCGACCGGCGGCAGTGCCGGCGAAAATGGCGGCGATGGCGGCGCGGCAACAAGCGGCAGCAGCGAGCTTCGAACTTTTTCACCCGGCCAGATAGACATTGGCGGCAGCACCTCTGCGCTCGCACGGGCAACAGGCGGAAATTCTTCGCTCGGCCTTGGCGGGGCTTCGCAATCTGGCAATGCTAACCTTGTTGGCAATCAAGGTCAGATCAACATTGCTGGTGATGCGTCTTTGATAACGCAATCGACCGGCGGGAACGGCCAAACCGGCGGCGACGCGGCGAACGCATCTGTTCTATTGCAGGCAACCGGCAGAGGGATCGCAGTCGCTGGAGAAGCCAGCCTGATAGCGCAGGCATCTGGCGGCAACGGGGTCGACAATAATTCGACCAGTGACGGCGGAGCTGCAAACGGCGGGTCTGTAACTGTGGATGCGCGCAACAATGCTGGCGGCACACCAACACTCATCTCGCTAGGCGGATTGGACGTTTCAGTCTCCGCAACAGGCGGAACGGCCGGGACGACAAGCGGCGGCGAAGATGGCGGACGCGGAGGCAATGCCATGGGCGGCACTGCGTTTGTATTTGGCCGCGCCATCAACGGTACGCTTGAGGTTATCGGCGACACAGACATCGAAGTTGCAACCAGCGGTGGTTTCGGCGGCGCTGGCGCGACCGGGGGTAGAGGCGGCGACGCATTGAATGGCAGCATTCAATTTGGCACTGCCAGCGGGGGCGCTGTGCCTGACCAAGTCGATGGAGCGGCCAATTTCGCAGATGTGAGCGCCGAGGTCCTTAATTTCGGCGGCAATGGCGGGCAGGGAATTACTGGCCTAGGCGGTGACGGAGGCGATGCACGCGGCGGTTTTGTGACCATGCTTGTCCGCGGTGCACCCGTAACCGCCAATGATGTTGAGCTGACGACGCTCTCTCTCGGCGGGACGAGCGGCAGCGGATTTGGATTGGGTGAAGGCGGCGACGCGGTTGCCGGAACGCTTTCACTCGTTGTGTCCCAAGCATTCCAAAACCCTGGCCGAGGCCAGCTGAATTTGGGCAGTTTGTTGCTCGAAGCGACAGTCAATGGCGGCTTCGGCGACCAAAGGGGAGCAAGCCAATATTCTACCGGCGGTGAGATCAATATTAGCCAGGCCGATGCGACCATTGGGTCGATCGAAGTCAATATTGAGGGCGATTCCGAGCCAGATTTCCTGGTCGAGGACTTTGCGAATGGGGGTATGATACCCGTAACGGTCAACCCGTTCCTGATCGCGTTAGAGAATGGAACGCTCAACGTAGATACCGTTAATGTCATGACGGCAGGTGAAGTGAACCTTGTCGCTGGCGGGTCCATGGTAACCAGCCGTCTGTTGGACATCACAGCAGGCTCCTTCTTCCAACCCGATCCAAGCGATCCGCCATTGCCAGCCGGTTCAATCAATGCGGCCGAAAGGCTAGTTCTGGCATCGACCGCAGGTGATGTCGCGACCCAAGCGACATTGACTTCCGGCGATCAATTGACGCTTGATTCGGCCGCTTCTGTGGTGGTTGGCGATCTGACCGCGCCCAATATTTTCCTCAGCGCACCAGCTGGCGACGTGATCACCGGTCTGGTGGATTCGGGCGGCGGCTCGGTTTCGATCCAGTCTGGCAATCCGATTGATCTGGGTTCTATTGTGGCAGAATCCCTCACCGCGATCTCGACCGGCGGGGATATCACATCCTCGGGTGTGATCACGCTTACGGGCGCCATGATGCTCGATGCTGCGGGCTCGGTATTGCTTAACGAAGTAACGGCCGGATCAATCTCTGCGACGGCGCAAAGCGGCGATATCGTTTTCTCCGGCACGGTCGTATCCGCGGGCGATCTCGTGTTGGATGCGGCCGGCCTGATCCAGCTTGCTGCCACTACGGCCGCTTCGATTTCCGCAGATTCGCGAGGCGGGGACATTATTTCTGACGAGCCTCTAGAGGCGGACGGACTGATCAACCTCAATGCCGGTGGCTCGGTCCAATTGGCTGACGTCACAGCGGATACGCTGAACGTGTCCTCCGGCCAATTCGCTAGCGTCAATTTGGGCGGCCTAACCAATGTAACGGGCGCGCTTCAGATTGGCTCTGGCGGTTCAATTGCATTGGCAGAGGTTACGGCTGGATCGGTCGATGCGACAGCTCTTGATGGCAATATCACCGCCACCAATACGCTCAATGTAATCGGTTTGCTTGACCTCGATGCGGTAGGTTCAATTGAACTGGCAGATGTGACGGCCGGATCGCTAACCGCCTCTACACAAGTGGGCGATGTAACGGGGCTTGATCCGGTTGTCGTCGCGGGTGCGCTCGATATCAACGCTGCGAGCAATCTTGGGCTGGGCGATGTAACCGCCGGGGCGATTACGGTGCAGGCTGGCGATGTGACTCAAGTCGGCGGCCTGTGGCAGGCAGAGCTGGTCAATATCACGTCATCGACGCTCCAGATTGTGGGCCAAGCGCTGATTGATGCAGGGACAGACGGGACCATCAATCTCACATCAACCAACGATCTCGGTGTTTTGCTGACCGATACGGATGCCAGCGGCATTGAACGGTTTGTGGTCGATTCAACCGCTCTAGCGCGATTGCAGGCCGGCCAATTGGTGATTTCCGGTGCCGCCAACCCTAGTGGCAACGACATTGAAATCGGCGATATTGATCTTTCGGGCAACCCGATGCTGAGCAATCTGACCATCCAGACGACCGATCCGCTTGGCAATATCCGCGTGGTCGGCAACGTCACGGCTAGCGCGGGCAACCCACTCAACCTCTCTTTCGCCGCTGGGCAATTCCAAATCGACAGCACAGCAGGCAGTGTTGACCTGCTTAGCAATGGCGGGACGATCGCGATCTCTGCGAATTCGATCGCGATAGGCGAGGCCGCTTTGTTTGATGCCTTGACCGGGGACGAAACCGCGCAAGAATTGTTTGATCTGTTGTCCGCGCCTGCCGCTACAACTCGGCCGGATGGGGTTTTGAATGGCTCCGCACTGACTTTGAATGCGACTGACCGGATCCTCATCCAGAATACGGGCACAGCGGACCTCGCAGCGGGTTTAGTCACCACAAGCGCAGAGGCCATCTCAATCGGCCCTGATGGGCTTGGCTCTGAAAATCTGTTGTTCGTCATCAATGCTCAGATCAATGACGGCGCGGGCAATGTCTTGACCGGCGATGATGCGGCAACGGCTATCTTGGAAAGCTTGCCGGCCGATGCGGTGTTTGCCGCTGGAAGCCGGTTTAACGGCTGCGAATTGGGCGGGTGCGGTGCAGTCGCAGCTGCTACTAATCAGGGCGAGATAACATCGACAGTCTCAGCCGCGATCAGCGGAACAGGGTCTAGCTCTGGTTCGGGCGGCACTGGCGGAACGAGCGGCAGCGATGGCGGCGCAGATTCTGGCGGCGCGGATGATGGAAGTTCCGACGGCGCAGAAGATGCAAGCAGTTCGGGCTCCGGCGCGAATGCTGGGTCGGGCAGCAGCGGCAATAGCGGCGGCGGCGACGTTTCGGTGGATGACATCGATGACGGCGGCGGCAATGATGACTTTGCTATTGATGATGGCGAATCCGGCGGGGGCTCAGACGAGGGCGGCGGTGACGATACCGGTGAGGATACCGGCGACGATGCTGGGGCCGACGATTCTGACGATAGCTCAGATGAAGGCGATTCTGATGCCGAGGAAAACGAGGCCGACGACAGCGAAGAATCAGAAGAGACCGACGAAGAAGAAGCCGAAGAGGAAGAAGAGGCTGCTGAAGAAGAAGAGGAGGAAAGCGAAGAGCCGACCTCTGGCCCGATTGCTCCTCCAGTCAGCATTATCAACACCAACACGCTTGATCGGCGCGGCGCAATCAATGACCCAATCAGCGGTTCGGGTAACCCCGCACTGATCGATCCGGACGTTGATGTTTCCGGAGACAATGGAATCGGAGAGCAGCCATGAAGTTCGTGAAAAGTGCAACGGCTTTTGCCGGCGGTGCGGCTTGCCTTGTTGGCGCCATGATGGTCGCACCTGCTGCATCGCAGGACGCCCCTTTATCGGTCCAAACCAATTTCCGTGTTGGTAATGCTGGGGTCCGCTGCACCGCTCAAAATGCGCCAACAGAGCCGCGATTGGGCGGCATGTTTGACCGCGCTTACCGCCTAACCTGCCGCGATGCGGCGGGCGCTGTGGGTTCACTCCTGATCTTGCGCGACGGGTCATCAGTCAGCACCAAGCCTAGCGGTGCGGGCGCAGATGCCGCGTGTCAAACGCCGGAAACCGATCAAATCGAAATGGTCGGCGATGTGACAAAACTCACATGCACAGACGAAGCTGCGGGGGTCGCATATCGCAGTTACAGTTTGGAGAAGGGGGGGCGTACCTACCTTGCTGAGGGGCTTGCGGGCTATGATCCAGTTCTCCGATTGGCGCTGGCATCGGTTTTCAATGATCGCTCGCTGCCTGGCACCATTGAAGTTGCGCAAACCGAAGTAAGCGACGCGGCCGCTTTTGCGCGCGTTCAAGCGGGGGCGCTCAGCCAGTTTGATGCGCTCAACGAAGCCTATATTCGCAACAATAGCGGCCGTTTCGCTGAATCCGGGCAGTTCTTTGAAAACTTGGTCGGGCGCAGCGAGCAAAGCATGTCGGGTTTGGCAGAAGTGCTGGCCAACCAAGGTCTTCAACAGTCGAATCTCGGCAATTTCACCGCGGCGGAACGGCTGTTCAGGCAAGCTGACGAAACTCTGACGCGCAATGACGGCGTCGCACAGCGGCTGATCCGTAATTATCGCGCGATGAATTTCCTCAACCGGCGTTTGCCCGAGGTTGCAGCCGAAGTTCTAGCGCAGGAAATGCGCGACGTTGATCCGGACGCGGAAGAATTCACAATCCGCGAAGGGTTCATCGACAATCCGCTATCGGCTCAGATCAACCGTGAAAACATCGCATTGCAACGGTTGGGCGGGGTTGAGCTTGGCCTTTCACCGATTGAGCGGGCTGAGCTTTTGGATGCGCAAGCCGATGCCATTTCGGGCTCTATCGCGCGTCAAGGTAATGAACTGGACAAGGCCACCGGCCTATTGCGGCAGGCCGACGCCCGCATTGCCGCGGTGCGCGAAGGCCGGGTCGCTTCGGCCCGCTGGTTGCGTTCGGAAATCGCGATTGAGCGGGCTTTGGTCGCTGAGGGTCAGGGGCGCACAGAGATGGCTTTGCGTGCCTATGATGTCGCGGCCAATGCGATTTCGCGCGATTATCCGCAATCTCCGGTCCTGCTTGCGGCTTACGCGCGCAAAGCTGGCTTCTTGCTGCGCGCAGGCCGCCGGGATGAAGCGCGCAATGTGTTTGGCGACGTCGTCGACCGGGCTGCCAACACGACAGATAGCGGCGCGAGCCTACGCAACTTGTTAGAGCCGTATTTCGCTTTGTTAGCCGAAGATGGTTCAAGTTCGGCGACTGCTGAGTTCTTTAGCGCGTCGCAAATGTTGCAGCGTCCCGGTGTTGCGCAAACACAGGCGATCCTTGCGCGGCAAATGTCCGAAGGCGATGACGAGGCCTCTGCTTTGTTCCGGCTCTCTTTGAACCGCAGCCGTCAGATCGCCCGCACTCAGGCGCGCGCCGACCGGCTTGCGGCTTTGCCAACGCCAACTGCGCTTCAAGCAGATGGATTGATCGCCGCGAACGAGACGCTGGCATATCTTCGGAATGAACAAACCGGGCTGCTGTCTCGGCTCGCTGAATATCCGCGGTTCCGTGCCCTCACACCAACGCGGCTCGACCTGTCTGAATTGCAGGCGGAGCTGACCCCTGATGAGGCTTATTACAAAATGATTTTGGTCGGCGAGGATGTTTATGCCTTGTATGTGACCAAGGGCAGCGCTCGCACTTTCAAAGTCGATGGCGGCCTCAATGAACTTGACGATGCGGTTGCCTTTATCCGCGATTCCATTGTGGTCTATGAGGCCGGTCAAACGGTCACGTACCCGTTCGATGTTGAGCGCGCTCGAGACTTGTATCTGCGACTGTTTGGTCCGGTTGAAGCTGAAATGGCAGGTGTTAAGCACGTCATTTTTGAACCAGACGGCCCGCTATTGCAGTTGCCACCTCAGGTCCTGATTGCCTCGCAAGAGGGCGTTGATGCCTATCTTGAACGCACCGCGGACGAGAATGAGGATATCTACGACTACCGAGAGATTGATTGGCTCGGGCGTTCGCGCGATGTGTCAATTGCGGTGAGCCCGCGCGGTTTCCTCAATATTCGGCAGATCGCGCCATCGCGCGCTCAGAAAAGCTATTTGGGTGTTGGCTCGAACGCCTTGCCGGCGGGCCGGTCTGCATCCACCGATCCATGCGCTTGGAGTTTGGATACGTGGCGTGACCCGATTGATTCTGGTGAACTGTTCTTTGCCGCTTCAAAATACGGTGAGCAGACGAGCACTGTGAAGGTTGGGGAGGAATTCTCCGATACAGCATTGCTCGCCAGTGACGATCTCTCTGATTACCGGGTTGTGCATTTCGCGACGCACGGTTTGGTCACAGCGCCAAAGCCAAACTGCCCAGCGCGGCCAGCTTTGGTGACGTCATTTGGGTCGGAGGGATCGGACGGACTGCTCAGCTTCAAAGAGATATTCGACCTCAACCTTGATGCTGACGTTGTCATTCTTTCGGCCTGCGATACGGCCGGGATGGCAACCAGTGCGGCATCGCGAGAAGCTGGGATTGTTGGAGGCGGCAATTACGCACTCGACGGATTGGTCAGGGCGTTTGTCGGCGCAGGCGCACGCGCTGTTGTCGCCAGCCATTGGCCGGTTCCCGATGACTTCGATGCTACGCAACGCTTGATCCAAGGTCTGATTTCCGGCGAGCCAGGCCAAGGGCTTTCAGGCTCGCTTGGGACAGCGCAGCGCGAATTGATGGACGATGCCGATACATCGCATCCGTTTTACTGGGCAGCATTCATCGTCCTTGGCGATGGAGCCAAGCCAGTCGGCGCCAATTGATCGTGATCTAAATCTGAGCGGGACGTGTTTGATCGAGCGCGCGCCGGTTCAGGCAGTTCCGGTCAAACGCTTTCGCCAGTAATCGGTGAAAAACAGATCGTCTGGATCGCGCTGCGAACGCAATGCCAAAAAGTCTGTGAGGCGCGGCAGGTTAGCCTGATAGTGGGCTGCCCAATCGGCAAAATCATAGCGCGGGACAAATTTGCCCCAATGCAACCGAAACGGGATATTGTTGGCGCGTAGCACCTCCCAATATTGGTCCAGAAATGCCTCATCGGTGTTGGGTATTCCGGCATTGTCGCGGAACCAATAGACATCAATGCGCACCGTTCCGTCTTTATATTCATCGCTGCCATCGGTGTAGCCCGGATGGATCCAGCCAGAGCTGGGCGGTCCGCCGTAAACCTCTGTTGAGAAATACCCTGTCGCAGCATAGCCGCCATCGTCGAACATTTCTTGATAGAGGTTCATGACCTTTTGCGCGTGCCCGATCGGGACCCATATTTCGGTGAATTCCGTTCCCAGCAATCCGTCGCTGACGGTGTTGTCCATGCATAGGGAGCGCCAGTAATAATCGTTGAAAGTCGTTTCTTCGCCAGCTTTTGTGATCCCATTGAAGATCGGCAACAGCAAGGGGAAGGCGGCCCGCATCAATCCGTTGAGAAACGCCAGTATGCCGCCAAATCCAACGATGGCAGCGGCGGCAATGCAACCGAGTAGAAAAGTGAAAAACCGCGCGAACCCTCCCGCGCCGCCCGCTTTCAAGACCTTGGCGAGGTTATCCAGATACACACCGGCTTTTTTCCAAATCAGTCCAATTATCCGCCATGGGCTGGTGTTTCCGAACAGCACAAACACGACTGAGCCGAGGAACATTTCGGTTTGCCCGCCGAAATCTGGAGCAAATTGTTGATAGGGTGTTAGGCCGTCATTCGAAGCGGGCACGCGGTCGGCGCGCCATGTTTGAATGCGTTCGGTGCCCTTTTGCGGCCACCAAACAACCCGCGTATATGGCGCATCCTTAAGAAAATTTGCCAAACTGGGTTGTTTCGGATCTGCGGTCCCATCGCCAAGGAAATCCATCGGAGCGTTATCCGCGCCGATCTTGGTGGTGATTTCAGTGCCTTCAATATTGTACATCGGCACCAGTTGCATGCGGATCTTCGTCACTATCCCTAATAGGCCCATCGACGTGCCAACCGCGTTGAAATGCGGGTGGGCCTTGTCGATCCATTCGGCCTTCCCGGTGCCATCGACAATCCTGAAGGCGATTGCATTATCCCAAGCATAACGGGTCGATCCGCCCGCAGAACCGGTCGCGGTGAAGCCCGCAAGCGTCTGGTGCGTGATCCCGCCCAATGTGTTCACCGCCCACCCTTTTTCAAATATTTGGTGCAGGAAGCTGTTTTCTAGCGTTGAAACTCCGAACGGATCCTGCGGGTCCCAACCCAAATTGATGCCGGGCCCCGCTTCGATCACGCCCTCTGCCTCGTCGATCCAATCAATCTCGCGCATCTTGTCAAAGGCTAGGTTGATCTCTCCAGGCGGGGGTGATTGTTGCAAAGTGCGGTTGGGCGGCGTGCCATTGGCGGGGTCAGAATAGATGCTCCACGCAACGGAATGTGTTGCCCCTCTTCCGCGTATTTGTAGCGCGTTGCTTCGTGCATGATCGATCAACGCGATCACGTCGGCTTCGGTTTTTGGATGATAAAAACCGTCGGCCCCGATCGGTAGTGGTGTAGTTGTCATCTAGAAAATGGCCCCCGCTTGATTGGGGCGCAACATGGCAAGCCCGCGCGATTGACGAAAGAACTTATTGCGGCCGCAAGTCGCCGACAAATTGGGAAATGTGATTATTTTGGCGCATTGGCGGGCAATTCGGCGCATTCGTGGTTGCATCCAAGCCGCAAGCTTGTGACAAAGGGCTGAGAGAACGCAACTCTGTCAGAATCGAACCAAGATGGCTCGACTTGACGGGACTATACAAGCCTAATGCAGGTTTGGGCGCTAACTCGAATACGGCCTGCTGCTTGCGGCATCCGACTAGTGCAAGAGATGCAAGACTTGCGCGACGCGGAGAAAAAAGCAAAGTTAAGCCATCTCGTGGGGGGTATGGGATGACAATATCAAAGCCGAATTGGGGAATTACCGCCTCGTTGCGCAGGAGAAGTGCTGGATTGTTCCGCATTTTCGCCGTGCTGGGACTTATTGCGGTTTATCCTGCGGCAATCGCGTCTGGAAATGGCACTTTCGAAGGTGTTGCGAGTTGCGCGGGTTCGACCTGCCACGGCCGTGCCGAGGGCAATGGCGCTGTTGTTCGTCAAGATGAGATCGCGACATGGCAGGAGCCCTCCTCCGCGAGCGGCGCGCATAGCCGTGCATACGCTGTTCTGGCTGGGCGGCGCGGTCAACAGATTGCCAGCAGCCTCGGCCTTGGCCCTGCGACGCAGGCCACCGAATGCCTAGGTTGTCATGCGACCTTTGCACCTAGTTCGCAGCGCGGCGACCGGTTTCAGCTATCTGATGGTGTTGGCTGCGAGAGCTGCCACGGCGCTGCTGGTGGATGGCTTGCCAATCACTATGCGCGTCCGGCGACCCATGCGTCGAATGTTTCGGATGGAATGACTCCGCTCGAAAATCCTCAGGCGCGCGCCAATGTCTGCCTCGATTGTCACTATGGCTCTGAAAGCACAGGGCAATTTGTTACGCATTCGATGATGGCCGCTGGTCACCCACGCGTATCATTTGAACTCGACTTATTTAGCGCGCTTCAGCAGCATCACGATGTTGATGATGACTACACGTCGCGCAAGCGCAAACCTAATGCGGTGCGGTTTTGGGCTGTCGGTCAAGCCGAAGCGGTCCGCCGCGCAACCAGCCTGTTTGCTCAGCCAAAATTCGGAATGGAGGGCGCTTTTCCGCAGCTCTATTTCTACGATTGCCACAGCTGCCACCGCGAAATTCAAGATGCGGATCAGCGACGACTGACTTTTGAGGTCAATCCGGGGCGTCCAATTCCGTTTGGCAATCCGCCGTTCAACGATGAGAATATCATCATGCTTTCGGCGGTGTCTGGGGCGCTGGTTCCGGGCCAGGCTGAGAACTTCCGAAACGCGAGCCGCACATTCCACCGTGCGATGGGTGAAGGCAGCCCGGCAGCTGCTCGAGAGGCTGCCAATGTGCTATCTCAGCGCGCAAGGGCGCTTTCTAACGCTCTCAGTCAGCGGGCCTATATTGACGCTGACGCATTTCGCGTGATCGAAATTATTGGCGGCAACGCCACGCGCTCACACTTCACTGACTATTCCGGCTCGGTACAAGCGGTGATGGCGATTGACACGTTGCTCAATGGTTTGGTCAGTAATGGCCGTGTAACTGCTGGTGCGGCGGCCGGTATTCGTGCCAATATCAACCGCGCTTATGCAGCGGTGGAAGAACCCAATGCTTTCAAGCCGGTCGATTTCCGAACGGCGCTCAATTCGGCGACTACCGCCATTCGTAGGTTGCAATAATGATGGCTGGGGGGTGGAAAAACCTGATCGCCGCACCGATGCTGGTGCTTGCCGCATGTGGCGGCGGAGATTCTGCGCCCGCTGGTGGGGGAACGGGCGGCACGCCGCCGACGCCGCCGCCGCCGACACCTCCTGCAACTGGGCAAGTGTTCTCCTTCCCTGCCGCTGAGAGCCTTTCTGCCGCAGATGTGCAGACCATCATCGCTCGGGCAGCCGCACAGGCAAACGCGCAGGGTGAGGGCGCGGTTATTTCGGTCGTTGATCGGCCTGGCAATGTTCTCGCCGTTTTTCGTATGCCGAATGCGCCTGTCAATGTGACAATTCCCGGCGCGCCTAACGGGCAGAATATCGATATTCAGGGACTCGAAGTTCCCGCAGAAGCCGCTGCGATCGCGAAGGCGGTCACCGGCGCATATTTGTCGAGCGGCGGCAACGCATTCTCTACGCGTGTTGCATCGCAAATTGTGCAAGAGCATTTTCCGCCATCGCCGACAACGCTCGGGTTGGAAAGCGGGCCGCTGTTTGGTGTGCAATTTAGCCAGCTGCCTTGCTCCGACCTATCCTCGCGATTTGGTGACGGGATGATCGGTCCGCAGCGTTCGCCGCTTGGCCTTTCGGCTGACGCAGGCGGTTTCCCGCTTTATAAAAACGGCGTGATGGTTGGCGGTATCGGGGTTGCGGCAGACGGTGTCTACGGGTTCGACCCCAATGTACTCGACGTTGATATCGATACTGACGAATCCATCGCGCTCGCCGGGACGATCGGGTTTGAGGCTCCTGTTACGATTCGCGCGGATCGGATTTCGGCGGACGGCACCTCGCTGCGCTTCACCGATGCCACCTATAATGCGCTCAGCGATGTATCCGGTGCTAGCTTCGCCGGCACAGCGGGCGGTTTGGTTGCAGTGCGCGGATACACCGATGCTGTCGTGCGGGCCGGTGCCGCTTACGGAACCGAAGCGTCTGGAATGCGCCCATCGACAGCTGCTGAATTTGCGAATCCTGACGCTTATGTTCTTTCTGACGGTGCGGGTAATAATCGTTTCCCCATACGTGCCGGAACCGATGGCGCGGATATCGCATCGCCGATTACTCAGGCTGAAGCCGCGGCAATTCTTGAAGAAGCCTTCGCTGTGATGAGCCGCGCACGTGCGCAAATCCGGCGCCCTCTCGATAGCCGGGCGCAAGTGTCGATCAGTTTGGTTGATACGCGCGGGCGCATTTTGGGCATTGTTCGCTCGCCTGATGCTCCAATCTTTGGAACCGATGTGAGCCTACAAAAGGCACGTACGGCGAATTTCTTCTCAGGCGCATTTGCGGCGGGTGAATTGCTTGCTGCTGAGCGTGAAGTGCCAGAATATGTTGGGCGGGTCCGGGCATTTCTTAATGATCCGAATGCTTTGACTGGCGCATTCGCTTTCGCTGATCGATCAGGCGGCAATCTGTCCCGCCCTTATTTTCCCGATGGCGAAGTTGGCACCCCGCCGGGGCCATTGTCTCGTCCGATTGAACAGTTCAATCCGTTTTCCACCGGTTTGCAATCTGCGCTAATCCTGCAGAATCTCGAAGAGCATTTGGGTTTTGTATTGGGCGGGGCGAATGACACCAATCGAGGGTGCTCAAAGCTACCGGCGATTGCTGGTCTGGGAACTCGGCTCGATAACGGTATCCAGATTTTTCCCGGCTCCGTACCCGTTTATCGCGGCAATGATCTGGTCGGCGGTATCGGGGTATCAGGCGACGGCATTGATCAGGATGACATGATCAGCTTCCTTGGTTTGCATAATGCTGGGGTGCGAACGGGCACGCTTGGCAATGCACCCAATGATATTCGCGCAGATAGGATTGTAGTGACCGTCAATGGTCGGCAAACCCGTCTTCGCTACGTCAATTGCCCATTCGCGCCGTTCCTCGACGATCCAACTCAGAATGTGTGTGAGGGGCTGTAATTATGGCGTTCTCTCTCATCCCACTTGTGCTCCTGTCGCAGCCTTCCGCATTGGAAGAGACTGCTCCAGCTCCCGCGCCGCCATCTGCGCAAAGCTCTGATGGTTCAGAGGCACAGGATGAGGAGCAACCTGAGGGTTTGAATCAGACGGCCAATCCTGATCCAGAGCCATTGGACCGGGATATTATTGAAGGGCGTGAGCGTCCGGGATTCAGTTCGGACCTACCCGAAGAAATTCAGCAGGAAAATCAGGGTGCTATCCGCGCACCTCCTCCGCAAGCATTCTCACCTGATCAGGTACCAATCCCCGATCGCTGGCGCTTGATTGAGGGGCTTGGAATTGTCGAAGAAGACCTGCTCGATCCTTATAATCAGAACACCTATAAAGGTGATCGCCCAATCAACCCGGACAAGGTTCCGTGGTTGCCTATCAATGGCGATGATTGGTTCTTTGTTGCGAATCTGATCAGCGACACGGTCTATGAGCCGCGCACTTTCCCGATTCCGGTGGGTATTCAGACAACCGAAGACCCCGACCGGCTTGATGTGTTTGGTGATGATTTCTCGACAGTGTTATCGCAGACATTCATCGCGGGCTTTGCGCTGCTGAAAGGCAGCACGGCGTATAAGCCGCCAAGCGTCGAATATCGCCTGACGCTCGCCTACAATGTTAATTATGTGGATGTTCCAGAGCGCCGCGTTCTGTTTGTGGAACCGTCGCGCGGCAGCGACCGGCTCGATCATTTCCTTGGCGTTCAAGAGGCCTTCGTTGATTATCACTTCTCGCAATATGATAATGACCGGTACGATTTCATCTCAATACGGGCAGGGATTCAGCCGTTTCAGGCCGATTTCCGCGGGTTCTTGTTCAACGATCAGCAACTCGGCGTGCGCCTATTCGGAAATCGCGACAATAACCGTTTGCAGTTCAATCTTGCTGCGTTTTGGCGGCTTGAGAAAGACACCAATAGCGGATTGAACTCTGTCGTTCAGAGCCCGCGCGATGATTTTGTGTTCATCGCCAACCTATACCGTCAAGATTTCCTAATTCCGGCTCTGACCAGTCAAATCACGCTTGCATATAACCGCAATCGTGAGGGCAACGATATCAAGATCGACGATAACGGGTTTCCTGTACGCCCCGCATTGCTCGGTGATATTCGCGGGCGCGATTACGATGTCTTTTACATCGGATACAATGCGGATGGCCGAATTGGCCGGATCAATATCACTGCGAGCGCTTATTGGGCGCTAGGTGAAGACCGCAATAATTTCTTCACTGGCATCCCCGCTGATATCAATGCGCAGTTTGCGGCAGCTGAGCTGAGTTATGACCGCGACTGGGTGCGTTTGCGCCTGTCTGGTTTGTATCAAAGCGGTGATAGCGATCCGTATGATAACGAGGAAAACGGCTTTGACGCGATCTTCGAAAACCCGGTTTTTGCTGGCGCAGATACGTCTTATTGGATCCGTCAGACCATTCCATTTGCGGGCGGGGGCCGTGCAGTTTCGGTCAATGGCCGCAATGGCATTTTGAACAATTTGCGGTCTTCTAAAGAGCAAGGCCAATCGAACTTCAACAATCCCGGTCTTTGGTTGCTCGGCGTTGGTGCGGATTTTGACCTGACACCGGAATTCCGCCTCAGCGCGAACGCCAATCACCTTTGGTTTGAAGACACTACGACGCTGGAAAACCTTCGGATTGAAGGGACCATCCCAAGCGAGATTGGTTATGATCTTTCCGCGTCGGCTATTTGGCGGCCTAAGGCCAATCAGAACATCGTATTCCGCCTGTCGGGTGCCACGCTTCTGGGTGGTGATGGGTTCCAAGATCTTTTCGACAATCGCGGTAACGGTACTGCGTTTTATTCTATCCTCGCAAACGTAACGTTGGCTTACTGATGCTCGCAAAACGCAGATTTCTTCACTCCTTTTCGCCGCGTTATATCCTTCTGGGGATTGCAGTGCTGTTGCTGGGGGTGTCTGTGTTCCAATCGGAAACACGGGCAGCCGACGGTGAAACTGCGGTTTATCGCGATTACAGTGATGTCATCGCTCTGCCCGCGCCGGCGCGCCAGTCTCAAGCCGAAATGGATGCAAAGTCAGAGGGGTGCTACACTTGCCACCTTCAAACCGATGCGCCCACAATGCACACAACACCGGCTGTGCGCCTCGGCTGCACCGATTGTCATGGCGGCAATGCAAGTGTCCGCGGCAACTCAGATTTGCCGCAGGATCATCCTGACTATGTTGCAGCGCGCGATACTGCGCATGTCCTGCCGAAATATCCGGACAGCTGGCATTTCCCATCATCTGCAAATCCGCAACGTTCGTATGCGCTTCTCAACAAAGAATCGCCTGAGTTCGTAAAGTTTGTGAACCCGTCGGATTACCGGGTCGCTCGCGAAGCGTGCGGTTCGTGCCACATCCAATCGATCGAAGCAGCTGAGCGTTCGATTATGGCGACCGGTGCAATGTTGTGGGGCGGGGCGACCTACAATAACGGCATTTTGCCATTCAAGAATTATATGCTCGGCGAGGCTTATACGCGTAGCGGTGATCCAGCGGTGATCAGCGGACAGGCCAGCGTCCTGTCCACACCGGGCGACGGTGAGAATGGCGAATTGTCCGATGCACAGCGCGCTCGCGGCGTTCTGTCAGAACTGTATCCTTTGCCGACCTGGCATGTGATCCCGCCCGCCGATGTCTTCCGTGTGTTTGAACGGGGCGGCCGCACGATCCTGTCGCAATTCCCAGAGATTGGTATTCCGAATCCAACGGGGCTTATCCAGCGCCTAGAAGAGCCGGGACGGCCTGACCTGAAACAATCGAACCGCGGTCCCGGAACTGGGCTGCGCGTTGCGATCCCGGCGCTTAATATTCACAAGACACGCCTCAACGATCCTTTCACTTGGTTTATGGGAACCAATGATCAGCCGGGCGATTACCGCCATTCCGGCTGTGCGAGTTGCCACGTCGTTTATGCCAATGACCGTGAACCGCGCCATTCGCTGATCTATGCGCAATATGGCCGCGATGGACAGACGATTACGGTCGATCCCACGATCAACACGCAGATGCAGGAAGAGCATGGCTATGGCGGCGATGACCACGCTGACGCCGGTCATGCTGATGACGGGCATTCCGGGGGCGGCCATGGCGGATTGCGCCAGCCAGGTGAAAGCTATGCAGACGACAATGGTGATGGCCACGGCGAAGCGCCTGTGCGCGAATCCGGTCATCCGCTGCAGCATGTCTTCACACGCTCAATCCCGACTTCGCAGTGCATGTCTTGCCACATGCACCAACCGAATATCTTTCTGAACTCCTACCTCGGTTACACGATGTGGGATTATGAGAGTGACGCGCCATCCATGTGGCCGGGGCCAGAAAATACCACGCCGCGCCCAGAGGGTATGAGCGATGAAGAATACGAGGAGTTCTATCAAACGCAGCGTTTCCCGACGTCGGAAGAAGTGCGCGCGATCCTTGACCGAAATCCGGAAGCTGCGGCGGCAAAGGGCCTGTGGGGAGATCTCGATTTCCTCCGCAACGTCTATGACCTGAACCCCACGCTTGAGCACACGCAGTTCGCCGATTACCACGGCCACGGTTGGAATTTCCGCGCTATCTTTAAACGCGACCGTGACGGCAATATGCTTGATGCGGATGGCGACATTCTACGACCGTCTGAAGAAGGTGATACGCCCGAAGAGGCCGCCTATCATGATGACCGCTGGCGCCAGCGCTGGCGGCGAGACGGCGAAGGTCAGTTCGTTGAACCCGGGACCAATCCGGGCGAATCCGTCCATATGATGAGCATCCACGCCGAAGTCGGAATGCAATGTGTTGATTGCCACTTTGAGCAAGACACGCACGGCAATGGCTTGATCTATGGCGAAGTAGCCAATGCGATTGAGATCGGCTGTAAAGATTGTCACGGCACCGCCGACGAATATCCGACACTCCGCACCAGCGGCCCCGCGGCCCCTCCGGAAGGGCATAACCTTGCTCTCCTGCGCAACCCAGATGGGCAACGCCGCTTTGAATGGATGGAGAACGAAGAAGGTCGCCGTGTTTTGATCCAGCGTTCGCTGGTTGATCCTGAACTTCAGTGGGAAATGAGCCTCGTTCGGGATTCCGTTGATCCCTCTACTCCGGTGTTTAACGCCCGAGCAGCGCGCTCCAAATTGATGAGCCGTTACGGCGCCGAAACTGGCCGATTTGAATTTGGTAGCGGCATCGAAGAAGACGACCGCGCCCACCAAAATGAAGAGATGGCGTGTTTCACTTGCCACCTTTCTTGGACGACATCATGCGGCGGGTGTCACTTGCCGATTGAGGCAAACTGGAAGACCAAATCGCACCGCTATGAAGGTGGCTCGACACGCAATTTCGCAAGTTACAATCCGCAAGTTGCGCGCGATCAAATGTTCCAACTTGGCGTGCACCAAACAACAAAGGGTAATCAAACCGCTCCGGTTCGCTCAAGCTCTGCGCTGGTTCTGTCATCAACCAATATCAACCGCGAACGCATCTATGTGCAGCAGCCGCCGATTTCTGCGATTGGCTTCTCAAGCCAGGCCTTTGCGCCGCACTTCCCGCACACGGTGCGTCTAAATGAAACCAAGACGTGCACCGATTGCCACCTGTCCGAAGAAGAGGACAACAATGCGATCATGTCGCAATTGCTGCTCCTCGGCACGAACTACGTAAACTTCGTTGGGATGCATGCTTGGACCGGCCTTGAAGGCGGTCTGACGGCGGTTCGCGTCACCGAATATGACGAACCACAAGCCGTCATCGGTTCCTATTTGCATCGGTATTCGACACCGGATTATTGGCGAATGCATGTTGAGGACAATGGCCGTGAGCTGAAAAATTGGGTTCGCGGGGAGGCGTTTGATGACGATCTTTCTGGCGAGACCCATCCATTCGAGGAATTCGTCAATGTTCACGAGGGCACGCCGGGCCGGGTAGGGTGTTTGCAGCTGCGCGGTGAATATCTGTTCGTCGCAGAAGGTAGAGGCGGTTTCCGTGCCTACGATGTGGCGTCTATCGCGAATAAAGGTGTGTCAGAGCGGATTATCACCGCACCATTCTCACCGCTTGGCCATGACACGCATGTAAGCAGCGAGAACGCCACATGTATGGCACTCGCAACCAACCAGCCAATTGCGCCAGAACGCAACACACCGCAGATGCGCGAAGTGAATCAGGAGCAGCCGTTCCTGCCGATCTACAACTACGCAGTTGTAACCGACGCGGTCGAAGGACTGATCTTGGTCGACGTCAACACGCTGGCCGATGGCGAATTCCGCGACAACTTCTTTGAGCGCTTGGAATACACCGACGGTTCGGACGCATGGAACCCCGACGGTGTACTCACTGGTGCAACCCATGTGCACCTTGCTGGCGAAATTGCGTATATCACTTCTGATCGGGGCTTGGTCGTGGTCGACTTGTCGAACCCGCAGGCTCCGCAACTTTCGGCAGTGCGCGAGTTGACCGATGCCCGCGCCAGCGCGATCCAGTTCCGCTACCTTTGGGTCAGCGACGCGGACGGTGTAAAATTGTTCGATGTAACCGATCTGCGCAATCCGATCGCAGTTCCAGAAGCAACATTCCCGCTGGCTGATGCCCGCCGGATTTATGTTGCGCGCACCTATGCTTATGTCGCTGCGAAGGGTGACGGCTTGGTTATCTTGGACGTGAAAAATCCTCGCGCGCCAGTGCTGCAACAAAAAGTGACCTTGGATGGCACGCTGAATGACGCAGAAGACGTGATCGTCGCGTCAACCAATGCGTCATTGTTCGCCTATGTCGCGGATGGGCGGAACGGCATGAAAGTGCTCCAAATGACCAGCCCGGATAGTCAGCGCAACTTCTATGGCTTTAGCCCGGCTCCAGTGCCGGAGTTGATTGCCTTTGCAGAAACTCCGTCGCCTGCGATTGCACTGTCCAAAGGCATTGACCGTGACCGCGCGGTTGATGAAACTGGCGGTCAGATGGCTGTGTTTGGCCGACTTGGTTCGCGGCCCTTTACCCGTGAGGAAATGGAGCGACTGTTTATGACGCGCTCGGGCGTTCCTTGGCGTGTGACCGACGAAGTCGACATGGATCGCTGGGTTGGACGCGGGGTGGGCCCTCTGCGCCGTAACGCAGACATCGATGCTACGCCGGAAAACGAAGCACTCGGCGGCGACTAAGAGCCGAGAGTTTTGCGGTTAGCGAGAGGTGCTGCGCCGTTTGGCTGGGGCGGCGCCGAAGGCGTCGCTCGTGCCAAGCCGCATCAGCAGCAAGACACCGCTAACAACATCAGCTGAGAAACGTATGGAATTTGGAAGGTCGCTAACGCCGAGCTTCACCAATGCAGCTTAAGTGCGCTCTTCGAAGAGGCCCTTCATCATCGGCCGCAAGTGATCTTCGAAACGTGCGAGCGTTTGCCAATGGCCGACGGGCTGAAAATGCGAAACAAGTGTTCCGTCTCTCCACAGGTGCAAACTATAGAATGGTGGTTCAGCGGCAACGATGGGCCTTTTATCGGCAATGTCTATGTCCAGCGGTCGCAGATCCAGCGACACGGCCGGAGCCACTGCGGGGGTTACACTGACGGGAATGCCTTCAACCGTTGAATGCAACAGCCTGTGCAAGTGACCGGCTTGAATTGAAATGATCTGTTTGTGGCCCGCAACCGTTGCATGAAAACGGGTGAACCACGCTTCTTCAGGCTTTGGATCCATCCAGTCTATGCCGGCAATGACTGGCGGATGGTGCACGAACAAGACGGTCGGCGTGTCGGGATGAGCATCCAACTCTTTTGCGAGCCATTTGGCGCGAACCTCGCAAAATGCGCCGCCATGCCTACCGGGTTCGAACGAATCTAAGCACAGGATGCGCAAACCGTCCAATTCGATCGCGAATTGAGCAAAGCCGTCGGCCGTTGGGCATTCAGGAAAGGCTTTGAGCATTTCTTCCCGATTGTCGTGATTGCCGGGAATGACGTGAACAGGAAAGGGGCAATCCTCAACCAGAGTTCGTATGCGGGCATAGCAATCTGCCTGTCCGCCGTCGGTAAGGTCGCCAGATAGGATGAGCAAGTCAGGCACAACTGACTGACTTAGTAGATGCCCCAAAACATTGCGAAACCGCACAAAGTTAAACTCATTCTCACCCGCCTCTGGTTCAAAACCGATATGGGTGTCGGTGATTTGTGCAATGAGCACACCGCGTTTTTCGCTCGTCATGCTCAGCGTCTTAAACTGCTCAGGAATGCCGCGACAGTATCGTTATCACCATTTTCGGGGAGATTACCGTGATCCTCTGCGCGCCATGGCATCGTTGGTGTGTGATAGCCGTGACACATTGCGCAGCTTGAGGGGGTAATCTCTTCGGTCTTCACTGCAGTCTCACCCAGGTGGCAATCGCGGCAACTTTCAAGGTTGGGGATCAGCAAGTCGGTTGCTTCACCCGACGTGTCTGCTGTGTGACAATCTGTGCATTCTGCAACATCTTCCCCGTGAGCCGCGTGATCGAAATGTCCACCCAAAAGGAATCGGTCCGGCAGGTTCACAGGGGTCAGGTCGCGCCGTCCATTGGTGCTGGTCGGGATATGACATTCACCGCACACGCCTGTTGGCTCGAGCGCACGGTTGATGGCGATATAGGCGCTCATCGGCCGTCCGAAATTCGAATAATACGCGCCGCCGCGGGCAAATTGACCGGGCCGTCCTCGGCCAGTGACGACAGCGCGCCGTGGACCGCGATCCATCGTTGCGAGGTCGGCCATCAAATCATCGACATCGCCGTGGCGAAGCGAGCGGAAGTTTGGTCCATTGCGGTCGAACACAAGGCTGTGACAACTTTCGCAAGCTGGCTCCATCTCTACCGCCGCGAAACCGATCCCATCGTCTTCTTCCTCGTGGCAATTGCTGCATTCGAGTGGCGCACCATAACCGGAGAGGCTGAGGGCCATCCGTGCGACGCCGCCATCGGGTGCCATGTGAATGTCATGAGGGAATATCAGGCCGCTTTTTTCGGTAACATCATTATCGAGCGAAACACGAGTTGGCTCTTCGCTGAAATGCTCGGTGTAGAATTGCGGGCGGAATTGCGGATGCTTCTTGCCAAAATCAGAGGCGTTACCGAATGATGCATTGCTCAGGCGCGTATCAAGTTCGTTGTGACAATCAGAGCAGAATTGCTCGCTGGCTGCTTCGAGTTTTACGGGGCCTTCGTGCTCTGAGTGGCAAGACACACAGCCGAGCGGACCTTCTTTGCCGAGTGTTTCTGCGATCTGCCATTGGATTGAATCGCCGGTGCTGAGCGGTGCCATCCCTTCTGCGAGACGCGGCGCTTCAGCGTGGTCGCCGAGTTCCTCATGGCAGGTCAGGCAGGTTTCATCTTGGACGGATACAAACGGCGTCGCGTGGCAGGCTTCGCAATTTTCTTCAAGCTCATGGTGAGCCATGCTCAGCTCGCCAGTGCTCCACGTCGAATCGAAGAGAACTTGGCCCTCAGGAATATTCTCAGGATCGTTCTCAACCGGTGCGCGGGTCAGGTGCGTGATCACTGGAACCGAAAGCAACAAGACTAAGATCAGCGCAGAGAAACCCCACGCCATGAGCCGCTTGCTGGGCAGTGCGCTAGCGAGGGCAAAACCTTGTACGGGATCGCTTGCGCCTGCGTTCTTTTCAGCATTCTTGATAACGATCTGAACCGGGCCGTCACTGTCCCGCGATATGACCATTTGTGCGGGGCCAACGGTAATTTCGGCTCCGCTGTTTGGGTCGATCGTCCCATCTGAGACAGCTTTACCATCAATGCCGAACTTCAGTTCGCCCAATGACCTTGCTGCGAGCATGCCGCCGCCAGCATCGCTCAAACTCAAGTGGCGCAGCTCAACCGTCAAGTCGGGTAGATGAATGTCGCTTTTCGGATCGCGGCCAATGACCAACTCGGCCTGGTCCACGGTGCGGTCGCGCACGATTTCACGGCCTGACTTGGCTCTTGCGATGGTGCGGATCAGGAATGCCATGACGCCAGTCTCACCAGTAGAAGAACACGCTCACGACATGCGCGAGCAGTGCGGCGAGCAGAGCAATGGTCGCCGGAATGTGAATAAACAGCCAAACTTCGAGCAAAGCTTTGTTGCGAAGATGGCGGCGGATCTGGCCAAGTTGCGCTGCGCGCTTGGTCAGGAGTGTATGCACACTCTGCTGGGCATCACTTCCCGTTTCTGAGATGTTCGATAGTGCGCGGGCGGTCTTACAACCTGGATAAGCCCCCGTCAGGCGGCCAAAGGCACCGCCAGAAAAAACGTCCTGGCCCAAAGCTCCAATCACAAGGTCACATTCCGCGCGGTCAAGCGGTTGTGCTGCGCTGTCCAGTTGACGATCAGTCACCGACAGTTCTTCGAGCATGTCAGCCCGTGTCATTTCCTTGCGATTCGCGGAAAGTGTCTTTGGAAGTTTCGCGTAAACAACGACGCCGTAAATCCCGGTGATGATGACAATTAGCATCAGAAAATATGCGAGCGTGTGGACATTCCAACCGATCTGAAATCCGGTATGCAGCGTGCCCACCACAATCAGCGAAAGACCCAAGTAGATATGCGCGCTTGTCCACGCCTTTAGGCTCCAAGTCCCCTCAGAAATCTTGCGTTTGCGGATGCCTAATAGTGAGAGCCAGACGATGAGCAGCACCCCGATCGTGCCGAGCGTATAGCCATACCACGTTCCGCCATTTGGCCGAGGTTCCTGATCGATAAGCCAATAGCCTAGCCCGCTCACAATGCTGAGCAGGAGTGCGATCCACAGCCAGCGGTATCCCCGGTATTTGAGAAAGCTGATGTGGTCGGCATTGCGCCGTTCCTCATCCTGCTTAAACCGTTTGTTCGCGGCGCTCGCCATCAGTCTTCCACATCCTCTGTGAGTTTGGCGAAATTGATGAATTTATCGGGCGCGACGCGGATTGCGGCGCCGGTTGGGCACGCGCGCACGCAAGAAGGGCCGCCATCAATGCCAGCGCACATATCGCATTTCACAGCCTTCTTCGCGACATTGGGCTCGCTATTTTCTTTGCGCCAGGAATAGGAAGCCTGACCAGGCCCCGGTCCGCTGCCAAACATCAACCACTTGAGCAAGTTTGGCTTTTCTGGCGGAACGGGTTCCATATTGATTACGCCGTAAGGGCAGTAGGTTTTGCAATTGCCGCAACCGATGCACGTTTCTGTATTGATCGAAACCTCACCATCCGAACCACGCTGAATGGCGTTAGGAGGGCAATCCGTCATGCAATGCGGATGTTCGCAATGCCGGCAAGACGTGGGAACATGGAGATACGCGAAACTCTTCCCCGCTTCGCGATCAAGCCGCGAGAGCCCGTCATGAGAATCAGCGCAGGCTTTCTCACAATTGTCGCAGCCAATGCACAGTCTCTCATCAATGAGCAGCGCATCGGTTGCCTCACCCATACCTTGATCGAACAGGAATGCCGCTGTGCCAGAAAAGTCGCCGAGCGCATTGTCGGCTTTACTGTTCTGGTTTTCGATTTCCTCGTTCGAACGGCGCCGTTCAGCCATCACTTCCAACGCTCGGTCACGCAATTGCGGTTTCTTGTCGAGCAATTGAAGGAAGCCTTCGCCGGGCAAGCGTATCACTTCGGATTTGATCGACGCGCTTACGGTTGAGGTGCGCTTCGACCCATCAATCACGGCCATTTCACCAAAGAAATTGCCTGCTGGGATCAGCGAGAGAAAGACGGGTTTGCCGTCCATTTGCTTCTCCACCTTCATCGAACCGATGCGGCAGATATAGAGGTCTTTGTCGTCATCGCCTTCGGTTATGACGGTTTCACCAGCGCGAATTTCCTGCGTCTCGGCGCTTGCCACCAAGGGAGCAATATCATCCGGAGTTAGGCCAGAGCCAAAGATTTGCAAAATTTGCCGCTCGATTGAAATTCGGGTGACTTCTGCTTCTGCTTCGGGCGATGATTTGATCAACTTAAGCGCGGCTTTGCGCGACAATTCGACCACTACGACATCTTCTGCGGCGCGAATGGTCGCACCCCGGCGGCGGCCAGAAATTAGGCCAACTTCGCCAAAGATAGAACCTTGTCCAATCGGCACAGTAATCGACGGATTGTTGGGATTAACTTCAACCGCCACGCTGCCTTGCGCAATCGCAAACAGCGAGGAACCGGGGTCGTCGCGCCGGAAAATGGGCTCTCCTGGCTCAAAGGCGCTGCAAATACTGTCGAGCATCAACTCACGCATTTGCAAGGTTGAGAGGCCTCCAAAGATGCCGACCTGTGTTTGGTAAACTTTGAGCCAGTGATCGACGCTCTCATTGCCAGGAAGGCTTGCGAAAACTTTCTCCAGCAGCGGTTCATCGGCAGGTTTCACCGCATTGCCGGTCGCCAGATATTCGACAACATCATAGCCCTGATTCATGCAGTGCTTGATCAGCGGATAGCCCGCCAGCGCGCCGATTACGAAGATACCTTCGTTTGTTGTCTCAAACTCAGCGGACAATTTGGGGAATGCACCGCGGTCCTCGCTGGTGAACTCAACCCCCATGCTTTCGATGAACTTGCGCGAAGGTTGAGACCCGATCCGCGTGATGATCATATCGAACGGGATGATTTCCTGGCCGGTTTCTGTCTCGACCACCATTTCGCCGTCACGAACCTCCGCCGGGGAGGTGCGATAGGCAATTTTCAGATGACCTTCTTCGTCCGCACTTGCGAGGTCGGTGGCATTCTTGATCTTGGCTTTTGCGAAATCTGTGCCGCGATTGAGGATCGTTACATTGTTGCCCAGCGCTGGATCGGTCGCGAGGCCCATCGCGTTTTCGATACCCGCATCGCCCGTACCAACGACGATCACATTCTTGTCGACATGGTCTTCAGGGTCATCAAGCTGCGGCGTGATATTCGGATGGTCGGCACCCGGACAGCGCAACTTGTTAGGATTGCCCTGTGTCCCGATCGCGAGCACGATGGTCTCGGTTCTAATCGTCTCGCCGCTTTTCAAGGTAAGGGTAAAATTGCCTTTTTCACCTTCGACCTTCGTAACTTCGGCGTTGAGCTTAGTGTTGACCTCAAAGCCTTGAACGTCACCTTCATAGGTGGGCATACGGCTATCTTCGATGCCGCAATGCTTGTTCCAGATGCCGAGGATCCGCTCACGCGTTCCTTCCTCGAATTCCATTCCTTCTAGGCCGCCTTCTTCATACCCGCCCGCCCGCAATTGCAGGTCAGAAGGGGTAGCCATGACGTGCTTACCCTTTTGGTATTTGAAGATCGTATCTGAAAGGTGGTCAGTCTTTTCGAGCAAGACATGCGACATCCCGCGAGCTGCCGCTTGTCCAGCAGCGCTCATCCCGGCAGGGCCGGAGCCAACTATGGCGACTTTGTACAAATCCCCCAATCCATCCCCCCCTTGGATAGATTTCACACAAGACCACCATACGGAAAGTGTTCATCAATGCCAGAGACAATTGCCGTTTTCTGCACCGGTTGCTAGTGAAAAACTTATGACAACAGATGCAAATGACGCGCCGCAGCCAATTTCTGACGGAAAATCGGGGGGGAAAGCGGGCTGGGCCTTACTCGGCGCAGCTGCCGTACTCGCCGCAGGTTCCATTGGATATAATGTTTATGACGGCGGAAGCAGCGCCGAACAGGTTGAAACGTCCTCCGATGCGCCTGCATCTCTCGATGAATTGCGTGCGGCGGCAGAAGAGGCGAGCGATGATGCCGGCCCTTGGAGTGAACTGGCCTTTGCTCATTTTGAACGCGGTGAATTCGGCGACGCGGCAACCGCCTATGAGCGAGCAGTTGAGATTGACGATAGCGAAGCTGCACTCTGGTCGGCTTTGGGTGAAGCGCGCGCTTATGCGAGTGAACGCGACCCTTTGCCCGCCGGCGCATTAGAAGCGTTTGAGAAGGCAATCGAGCTTGATCCCGGCGATCCGCGCGCGCGGTATTTCATGGCTGTGAAGCAGGATTTGGAGGAGGATCACGAGGGCGCGATTTCCTCTTGGCTGACACTGCTCTCAGAAACACCGCCGGGCGCGCCGTGGGAAGGTGACCTTGTGCGAACCATTCAACAAGTTGGCGCGATCAACGACATCGATATTGAGCAGCGCCTGGCAACTGTAATGGATGGGCGTACGCCAGCTGTGCTGGTCCCCGGATCGGGAGAAGCCGCCGGTGAAGCGGCTTCTGATGACCTGCGCGGCCCAACTGCGCAGCAAGTCGCAGAGGCAAGCCGGATGACGCCCGGTGAGCAGGAGAACATGGTCGCTGGAATGGTCGCCAGTCTGGAAGCGCGGCTGGCGGATGAACCGCAGAACCTTGATGGATGGGTAATGCTGATGCGCAGCCGGATGACATTGGGTGAAACGGGCAAAGCGCGCGATGCGCTGGCTGCTGCGATTGCCGCCAATCCCGGCGAAGAACAGGAATTGCGCGCGCAGGCGGAGCAGATCGGTATCCGTTAAGTCAATTTCCACAAGCCAACAAAAAGGGGCGCCCGCTAGGACGCCCCTTTTTTTGATTTATGAAGCGGTAATCTAGATCGCCAAAATTATACGACGCCGAAAGCCATCATTGCGTCCGCGACCTTTTTGAAGCCTGCGATATTCGCACCCTTCACATAGTCGACATAGCCGCCTTCTTGCTCGCCATATTCGGTGCATTTCTCATGGATGCCTTCCATCAGATCGGTCAACATGTCCCCGAGGCGCTCTGAATTCCAGCTGATGCGTTCTGAGTTTTGGCTCATTTCGAGGCCAGAAACCGCAACACCGCCGGCGTTCGCCGCTTTGCCCGGACCGTAAAGGATCTTCGCATCGTGGAAGACTTTCACGCCTTGCAAAGTCGTTGGCATGTTGGCGCCTTCTGAAACGCCCTTACAACCATTGCCAACCAAAGATTTCGCTTCGTCTTCGTTCAGCTCATTCTGCGTTGCGCATGGCAATGCGAGATCGCAGGCCACATCCCAAGGGCGCTTGCCCTCATGATAGGTCGCGCCGCTGAACTCATCGGCATATTCGCTGATGCGGCCGCGTTTGACCGTTTTGAGATGCTTGATCCAATCGATTTTTTCTTGGGTCATGCCGTCGGGATCGTGAATGAAGCCGCCCGAATCTGACATAGTCAGAACCTTGCCGCCAAGCTGTGTGATTTTCTCCGCAGCGTGGGTCGCAACATTGCCGGAGCCTGAGATCACAGCGGTGTGACCTTCGACATCCATGCCTTGATGCTTCAGCATATTGCGCAGGAAATACACCGCGCCATAGCCGGTTGCTTCGGGGCGCATTTGCGAGCCGCCATATTCCTGACCCTTACCGGTCAGAACACCTTCCCAGCGATTGGTCAGGCGTTTGTATTGGCCAAACATATAGCCAATTTCGCGTCCGCCAACGCCGATGTCGCCCGCAGGAACGTCAGTGTTAGGGCCGATATGGCGATACAGTTCAGACATAAAGCTTTGGCAGAAACGCATCACTTCGGCGTCAGACTTGCCCTTAGGGTTGAAGTTCGCGCCGCCTTTGCCGCCGCCCATAGGCAGGCCGGTCAGCGAGTTTTTGAAGGTCTGCTCAAAGGCGAGGAACTTCAGAACGCTTTCGGTCACGCTAGGGTGGAAACGGATGCCGCCCTTATATGGGCCGATGGCGTTGTTGTTTTGAACACGCCAGCCGCGTTGAACGCGGACGTTGTGATTGTCGTCTTCCCAGCAAACGCGGAAAGAGATGACGCGATCTGGTTCTGCCATGCGGCGCAGGATTTGCGCTTCGTGGTAATGAACCTTGTCTTCCATGAATTCGAAAATGTCCTGCGCAACTTCGTGCACAGCTTGGATGAATTCGGTTTGTCCAGGATTGCGTTTCGTAACGCCAGCCATGAATGTTTCTAGATCGACGTGATCGGATACGGCCATTTTTGTTCTCCCCCCATAGGAATAAAGCGACCAAGCAATAGGTTCTTTTGTACCTCCTTCTATTCCCGCAAAGCGCTCGCCGCGCAAGGGTTGTGTGCTCCAGCCGCGTTAATTGGCGTTCCTGTACAATTTTTGGCCTCTACAATTTCGATGTCAGGCGAGCCGCGATCCATTTGGGACATTGCGATCAGCAGCGCTTAGAACAATAGCGCCGTCTTTATCGGGAAAGCCCAAGACCAAAACTTCGGACATAAACGGCCCAATCTGGCGCGGCGGAAAATTGACGACCGCCATCACCATTCGCCCAATCAATTTTTCGGGCGAATAATTGTCAGTGATCTGTGCTGAACTTTTCTTAACGCCAATGTCATCGCCAAAATCGACGCGCAATTTGATCGCGGGCTTGCGGGCCTCCGGGAAGGGGTCGGCAGAGATTACGGTGCCGGAGCGGATGTCGACTGCCAAGAAGTCGTCGAATACAATTGTGTCCATGACCATGTGTCTAAGCCAGAAATGCCGCTCTTTTCAATTACGTCTGTTTAAGATAAATTGCGTTTCGCAACTGAGAACATCTTCGCGGGAAATAGAATTATGGCGAGTTTCATCCTGAATGGTCGGCCGGTGACGGTCGATGCCGATCCGGCAATGCCAATTCTGTGGGTCGTGCGCGAAAAGGTCGGCCTATCGGGCACAAAATTCGGGTGCGGTATTGCCCAATGCGGCGCATGCACCGTGCATTTGGACGGACAGCCTGTGCGCAGCTGCTCAACTTCGATTTCCCAAGCTGAAGGCCGCGAAGTTACAACGATTGAAGGTGTCGCAGGGCCGGATGGTGAGCTGTCCAAAGTTCAGCAGGCTTGGGTTAGCGAGCAGGTCCCGCAATGCGGTTACTGCCAATCGGGCCAGATCATGAGCGCGACTGCGCTGCTGCGCGACAACCCTTCGCCCACTGATGCAGATATTGATGCGGCAATGTCGGGCAATATCTGCCGCTGCGGTACCTACACTCGCATTCGCCGCGCGATCAAAGTCGCTGCGGGACAGGAACCGCCTCGTACCGAAGCAATGGGCGAGGAAGCGTAAGTCATGAACGATATGTCTCCTGAGAAGAAGAAATCTGGTTTGGCCAAATGGAGCCGCCGCGGCTTTATCGGCGCGGGCGTGCTTGCGGGCGGCGGCTTGCTGATCGGTATCGGCGTTCGTCCGGGCAATCCAATCGGATCGCTGGCGTCAAAAGTTGCACCCGGTGCTGGCGAGCAGCTGGTAAATAGCTGGGTCAAGATCGACATGAACAATGTCGTCACAGCTATCGTCCCGCATTGCGAGATGGGGCAGGGCGCGCATTCGGTCCTAGCGCAAATGCTGGCGGACGAATTGGATGCCGCTTGGGATCAAGTGCAAGTGATGCAGGCACCAGCGGATGGCAGTTATGTCGTGTCCGACACGGCGCGCATGTTCGCCGCGCCATTCACATTGAACGCTGCCGATTGGCTAGAGCCGACTTGGGATGGGCTTTTCACACAGCTCGGCAAGTCGATGGATCTGCTAATCACGGGCGGTTCATCATCCATCCGAACAACCGGCCAAAATCAGATGCGGATCGCCGGTGCCGCTGCGCGCCAGATGTTGGTAGGAGCAGCCGCAGATGCTTGGGGCGTGCCAGCCAGCGAAATTGCAACGCGCGACAGTGTGTTGACGCATGAGGCATCAGGCAATTCCGCGCCCTATTCCGAATTCGCCACCGCTGCCGCAGAGCAGTCAATGGATCACACGCCTACGCTGAAAACGCGCGATCAATATCGTTTGATGGGCCGCAGCAAGGCCCGCACCGATATTCCGGCGAAGGTCAATGGCACCGCTGAATTCGGTATCGATGCAGTGCCAGAGGGGCTTGAACTTTCCTATGCCGCTGTGGTTCGTCCGCCAGTCCCCGGAACGAACGTAACCGCGATGGATGCAAGCCGGGCGGAGGGAATGCCGGGTGTCTTGCAAATCCTCAACATGGGCAATTTCGTGGCGGTGGTCGCGGATAGTTATTGGCAGGCGCAGCAGGCCGTAAATACAGTGCAGATTGATTGGAGTCAGTCGGAAAGCCCGGTCCGAACAATGGACGATCAGTTCGCAGTGTTCGCTGCGGCGCTCGATGAAGCTGGTGAAACCGGCGGCAATCAAGCGGCGGCGCGGGGTGATGCTCCGGCTGCACTCGCAGAAGCAGCCACTGTTCTGGAAGCGGAATACCGAGCGCCTTACCTCGCACATGCTCCGATGGAGCCGCTCAATTGCACCGCGCATGTGGCCGATGGCAAATGCGCCATCTGGACCAGCACACAGGTGCCGTTGATGGCGCGCAGCGAAGTTGCCAGCACGATTGGGATCGGCGCGGATGACATCACGATCCATCACCCTTATCTGGGCGGCGCTTTCGGGCGGCGGTTGGGCAGCGAGTATGTCGCGATGGCCGCGCGCGTGGCACAAGCGACGGGATATCCGGTGAAGATGATTTGGAGCCGCGAAGAGGACACGCAAAAGGCGCTGTATCGCTGCGCCGATATGTCCCGGATGCGTGCTGGTCTGAGCGAGAGCGGGGCGCTCGTCGCCTATGACAGCGTCTTTACGCAGCGCCACGATCCAGCAGAGGCTTGTGTTCCTGCTATCTACAATATCGCCAATACATCGGTGCGTGTGGCGGAAGCTGAGCTTCATTTGCCATTCCAAGCTTGGCGTTCGGTGGACCATTCGCAGCAAGGTTTCTTCATTGAGAGTTTCATTGACGAGGCCGCCCATGCCGCAGGAACTGATCCGCTAGAGTACCGGCTTGCCATGGTGGAGAATGCGCCGCGCCATAAGGCGGTGTTGGAAAAGCTTGCCGAGATCAGCAATTGGCGCGGGCCGAACGCGGAAGGGACAGCGAAGGGCGTTGCCATCGTGGAAAGTTTCGGCACGATTGTCGCGGAAGTGATTGAGGTCGATATGACCTCTGGCAAGCCGAAGATGACAAATTGCTGGGCGGTTTGTGATGCCGGTTATGTGATGAACCCAGACGGGTTCCGAAATCAGATAGAGGGCGGGATTGTCTTTGGCCTGACCGCTGCGATGTATGGCGAGCTAGAGCTGAAAGACGGTGCAATCGTCCAAAGCAACTTCCACGATTACAAAATGCTGCGCATGGACGAAGTGCCAAATATTGAGGTGGCATTGATCAATAGCGGCGACGTACCAGTGGGCGGCGCTGGCGAACCGGGGCTGCCTCCTGCGGCGCCGGCATTGGCCAATGCGATTTTTGCTGCGACAGGCCGACGTCTGCGCGAATTGCCTATCGCAAAACAGTTCACATGATGCCGATTGCTAAGGCTAGATAAAGACAATTGAGGGGACATAAGGATGCGCAACCGCGCTATTCTCGCCGCTAGTTTGCTCACCGTGATGGTGACGGCATGCGGTTCAAGTGAGCAACCAGAAGTGCTGGAACAGATTGTCGTGCGAGAGCGGGGCGAGGCTGCTCCTATCGTTCAAGCTGATCCAGCTGCGCCCACCGATTTGGCGGCGCTGGGCGAGGATGCTTTCCAGATGTGCAGCGGTTGCCATGCGATCGAAGCGGGCGCCCCGTCATCAGCTGGACCAAACTTGCGCGGTGTGGTCGGGCGCGTTGCCGGAAGCTTAGATGGTTATCCCTATTCTGACGCATTGACCGGGTCTGAGGTCACTTGGGACGAGGCGAGCTTGGACCTATATCTCGCGGATCCGGCGGGGTATCTCCCTGGCACAGATATGCTGGCGGGCGCGGTTCGCGATGAGGAAAACCGTGCAGCGATCATCGCCTATCTGGCCAGCACCAGCACTGACGATAGCGAGTAGCGCGGCACTAGCGGCACTACATGGATATCAAGACATGGATTTTGTGCGCGTCCTTCAGTTTTTGAACGATTGTCAGAAGCGAGGCGAACCCAGCGTACTGGTTACAGTTTGCGCGGTTGAAGGCTCTTCCATGCGAGGGCCCGGCACGATCATGGGGGTGGCTCAGGACGGCAGTTTCGCTGGCTCGCTATCGGGCGGATGCATCGAAAATGCGGTCGTCGCAGAGGCGCTAGAGGCGCTAGAGGCTTGCTCATCTCGGCTTGTGAGGTTTGGTACAGGCTCACCTTACTTGGATATCAAACTACCCTGCGGAGGCGGGCTTGATGTGCAATTCTGCCCGCTGGACGGGTCAAATTTACCGCAACTCGCGCTGGAAGCCGTGACGGCTAGGCAGCCGTTTTCACTACGGATTGTGAATGGCATCGCAGATCTGGTCTCTGGCTGGCAAAAACCGTCTTTCGACCCAGCCGCCGATGCATCGGTCTTCGGACATTTTCCGGTCCCCCGCATTGTCATCATCGGCCACGGCGCAAGTGTTGAGGCACTCGCTCAGTTAGGACAAACGATAGGCTGCGACATAGAGACGCTGACGCCCGATGAGGCCATCATCACACGGTTTGAACAACTAAATTTTCCGGCGGTCCGGCTTGATCGGCCCTCGCAAACGGACCTTTTGAAAAGCGATCCGTGGACGGCATTCGTGTTCCTTTTTCACGACCATGATTGGGAGGCCGATTTGATGGAACGCGCCTTTGCATTGCCGCATTTCTATATCGGCGCGATGGGCGGGAAAAAAGCGCACCTGCAAAGGTGTGAGGCTTTGCGCGAACGCGGCATAACTGGCGCCCAATTGGCGGCGATGCGCGCGCCAATTGGCCTGTTCCATTCATCCCGTGATCCTCAGACGCTTGCTCTATCAACGCTGGCTGAAATTATCCGTTGCTATGACCGGGCCGACTTTGAGGCGTCCCTTGGCTGAGATGCGGATCGGAGCGTTTCTGTTGGCGGCAGGGTCCTCGCGCCGGTTTGGCGATGCGGATAAACTTGCGCAGCCGTTTCGAGGGAGGTTGTTAGGCGAACATGCCGCCGCAGCAATGCCGACCATGCGCTTCGTCGCGGATGGTGCTTGGGTGATCGCATCGCAGGAAAGGCACCGCTGCGAACCGGCGTGGCGAAACGCGGGTTTTGATGTAACACTCAATGAGCGTGCTGGAGATGGGATGGGCACGTCGGTTGCCGCAGCGGCAATGATGGCGAGCCGGGCCAATTTCGACGCCATTCTGGTTGCCTTGGCGGACATGCCACTGGTTCCGCGATCTCATTTTTCCGCCCTAATTGATGCGTTTAGCAGTCCTTCTGACATCATTGGCTCTATCGGTGGCCATTCGCGAACACCCCCTGTGATCTTCGGCAGCGATCACTTCGCTGCGCTAGCCAAACTGCCCGGCGACACCGGTGCGCGCGACATGCTCGCCAAAGGCCGTGCAATCACATGCCCACCGGCATGGTTGATCGACATCGATACGCCTGAAATTTTACGAAGTTTAGACCCAAGTGATGGACATGCGGGCGCAACCGCTCCTACACCCGGATCAAAGGGAGATGAGTTTTGAATCAGTTCGTCCAACGCCCAGAAACTGCGCACGAAACCCACTGCACTACGGAACAATATAGCGAGCTTTACAATCGCTCGATTGCCGATCCTGATGGTTTTTGGCTGCAACAAGCAGAGCGGCTCGATTGGTTTACCGCGCCCAGCAAAGGCGGCGATTGGTCCTATGATCCAGTGGGCATTGAGTGGTTCGCAGACGGTGCGCTGAATCTGTGTCATAACGCAGTGGACCGGCATCTTGAGACCCGCGGGGAGAGCACCGCGATCATCTTTGAACCCGATGACCCCGCCACCCCCAGTCGGACATTGAGCTACCGCGATCTCCACCGCGAAGTGGTGCAGATGGCCAACGCTCTGAAAGCTATCGGCGCTGAAAAAGGCGAACGGGTTACGATCTACATGCCCAATATCGTCGAAGGCGTCACCGCGATGCTGGCTTGTGCGCGAATTGGGGCGATCCATTCGGTGGTGTTTGGCGGCTTTTCGCCCGAAGCGCTCGCTGGACGGATCATCGATTGCGAAAGCCGGTTTGTTATTACCGCAGATGAGGGCTTACGCGGGACCAAAAGCGTACCTCTAAAGGCAAATGTCGATGCCGCTTTGGAACGCGAAGGGGTTGCTGTTGATGGTGTTCTGGTGGTTCGTCACACCGGGCTTAACGTGCCGATGGCGGAAGGCCGCGACCATTGGTTCCATGATGTCCGTTCGGACGCGGATTGCCCCTGCGAGGTGATGGCAGCAGAAGACCCGTTGTTCATTCTCTACACGTCAGGTTCGACTGGGAAACCCAAAGGCGTGCTGCACACAACCGGCGGGTACGGTGTGTGGACCGCGACCACGTTTGAATACATGTTCGATTACCGCGCAGGCGAAATTTTCTGGTGCACCGCTGATATCGGCTGGGTCACCGGGCATAGCTATATCGTATACGGGCCGTTGATGAACGGGGCGACCAGCATCGTGTTTGAGGGCGTCCCCAACTATCCCGATTTTGGACGGTTTTGGGACGTGGTGGCCAAACACAACGTCAACATTCTCTACACCGCGCCGACCGCGATCCGCGCATTGATGCGCGAGGGTGATGGGTTTGTCACAAGCCGCGACCGGTCTTCGTTGCGGCTGCTTGGTTCCGTTGGAGAGCCAATCAACCCTGAGGCGTGGCGTTGGTATTTCGATGTCGTGGGCGAGGGGCGATGCCCCATCATCGACACTTGGTGGCAGACTGAGACGGGCGGTGTGATGATCACGACATTGCCTGCCGCACACGATTTGAAGCCCGGCAGTGCGGGCCTACCGATGTTCGGCATCCGCCCGCAACTGGTCGACAATGAAGGGGGTGTTTTGGAGGGCGCCGGTGAAGGCAACCTCTGCATCACCCACAGCTGGCCCGGCCAAGCGCGCAGCGTTTACGGCGACCATGAACGCTTTGAGCAAACCTATTTTAGCACCTATTCAGGCAAATATTTCACCGGCGATGGGTGTAAACGCGACGATGATGGCTATTACTGGATCACGGGCCGCGTCGACGATGTGATCAATGTCTCCGGCCACCGCATGGGCACCGCAGAAGTTGAAAGCGCGCTGGTGCTGCATGAACTGGTCGCAGAGGCAGCCGTTGTTGGGTATCCGCATGATATTAAGGGGCAGGGCATCTATTGCTATGTCACGTTGAATGCGGGTGTGGATGGATCCGATGCGCTGCATCAGGAATTGCGTCAGCATGTCCGCAAGGAGATCGGGCCAATTGCAACGCCGGATGTCATCCAATTTACTGATGGTCTACCCAAAACACGCAGCGGTAAGATCATGCGGCGTATTCTGCGCAAGGTGGCGGAAAATGACTACGGTTCGCTGGGCGACACTTCGACATTGGCGGACCCGTCCTTGGTAGAGCGTTTAATCGATGGGCGCCGCCAAACCTAGCCGCAGCGTAGGGCCGCGGCTGGACAGTTATGCGCAGATCGCAGATGGCAGAAGGCCAATGATTGCGGCGCGTAAACATCTCTTACTGATCGGCGGCGGTCATGCGCATGTCGCGGTGCTTGCTGATTGGATAAAGAGGGGCCTGCCATGCCCCCGCGTGACATTGGTCACGCCGTCGCAAACATTGAGATATTCGGGCATGGTTCCTGGGTGGATCGCCGGGCAATATGCGCGGGATGTTGGTGTGGTTGACGTGGGCGCTCTTGCACAGCGGGCAGGCGCGGCACTGGTGCTGGACAAATGCGCAGCGATTGAGCCGGATCCGGGGCAAATCGTGACCGAGGGTGGGGAAACCATCGCTTTCGATATTGCCTCTATCGACACAGGGGGCATCGGACGGGCCTCGGCAATATTAGGCGAAGATAATCGGCTGATTGATATCCGCCCGATAGATGCATTTGTCAGCACTTTGGCGCGATCGCCCGTGACGGGGCGTGTCGCGATAGTTGGCGGAGGTGCTGGCGGAACAGAACTTGCCTTTGCGTTGCGCAACCGCACGAGGGGCACGGAGCGCGCGGAGGTCGTGTTAGTCACGGGTTCTGATGGGTTGCTGCCTAAATTTGCGCCCAGTGTTCGCAAGATGGTGGCGAACGAACTCAACCGCCAAGAGATTGCGGTCATCACTCAGGACGCCCAATTCGCAGATGGGCAATTTGTGGTCGGCGGTGCCTCAGTTGAACCCTTCGATCTGATCATAGCAGCTCTGGGCAGCGGCGCTCCGCAATGGCCGCAAGCAGGCGGGCTTGCTTGCGATCAAGATGGTTTCATTGCAGTCGATGCGCAGCAAAAATCCATCTCGCATCCCAATATTTTTGCAGTCGGCGACGTGGCCGCGCGACAAGACCGGGCGATTCCGCATTCGGGTGTTCACGCCGTTTTCGCTGGACCGGTTCTTGCGGCAAATTTGCGCGCGGTCATGGCGGGCGAGGAACCTAAGCGCAGTTATCGCCCCCGGTGGAACAACCTGTATTTGATGTCGTCAGGCGATGGCTCTGCAATAGCCAGCTATGGACCGTTCGCCGCGCGGGGGGCATGGGTGGCCAAGTTGAAACATTGGATCGACAATCGCTGGATTGCGAAATACGCAGCTCTGGCCGAAGGCACTGATCAAGGGCTGTAACTAGGCGCGCCGCTGAGGCGAACCGGGCGCAGCAAGGGAAATTCATGAAGAAATTTGTTATCATCGCCTTATTGGCCGCGCTGTTTGCGGCCTATTTCATCTTTGACCTTGGATCGTATCTCACCCTTGAGGGGATCAAACAGGTCGCACAGGATGCGGGCGCTTTTTATGAGCGGAACCCTGTGGTCGTGCTGGCGGTGTTCTTTCTGATCTATGTCGCCGTTACCGCTGCCTCATTGCCGGGGGCGGCGATTATGACGCTGGCGGCTGGCGCGTTGTTCGGGCTTGTGACGGGCACAATCCTCGTTTCCTTCGCATCGACGATTGGCGCGACGCTGGCCTTTCTCGCATCGCGTTATGTGCTGCGTGACAGTATCGAAAGCCGTTTTGGGGAACGCCTGAAAAGCATCAATGAAGGATTGGAGCGCGACGGCGCGTTCTATCTGTTCACTCTGCGCATGATCCCGGCGATCCCGTTTTTCGTGATCAATCTCGTGATGGGGCTGACGCGGGTGAAAACACTCACATTCGCGTGGGTCAGCCAAATCGGCATGCTGCTCGGTACGATTGTGTTTGTGAATGCCGGGACGCAGCTGGCTCAGCTCGACAGTTTGGAAGGTATTCTTTCGCCCAGTATCATCGGTTCGCTTGTTCTGCTGGCGATTGTACCTTGGATCGCGAAAGCCATCATCGGCCTCATTAAACGCCGCAAAGTCTATGCCGGGTTCACTCGGCCCAAATCATACGACCGCAATTTGATCGTTATCGGCGCGGGCTCTGCTGGTCTTGTGGCCTCGTTGATTGCGGCGACAGTGAAGGCGAAGGTCACGCTGGTTGAGGCAAACGAGATGGGCGGGGATTGTCTCAACACAGGCTGCGTACCGTCAAAAGCCCTGATTAAGAGCGCCAAAGTTGCCGCGACTATGCGGAATGCAGATCGTTACGGGATCACTCCTGTTGAACCGGAAATTCCGTTCAAACAAACACTCGCCCGCGTCATGGACATTATCAAAGCCATCGAACCGCATGACAGTGTTGAGCGTTTCGAAGGGCTCGGCGTCGATGTGGTCAAAGGCTATGCGAAAATCATCGACCCATGGACGGTCGAGATTGCGCGCAATGATGGCGGCACACAGCGATTGACCGCGCGCAGCATTGTGATCGCCAGCGGAGCGGAGCCGGTTGTGCCCCCTATCGAGGGGATCGAGACATCGGGATATCTGACCAGCGAAACCTTGTGGGATGCTTTTTCAAAATTGGACAAGGCACCTGCGCGGATCGCGGTTCTGGGCGGCGGTCCGATTGGCTGCGAACTTAGCCAAGCGCTGGCGCGGCTAGGGTCGCATGTCACACAGGTTGAGATGGCGGACCATGTCCTTGGCCGAGAGGATGAGGATGTCTCGGCATTGGCGCGGACGGTGCTTGAAGAATCTGGCGTCACAGTCCTTACTGGACACCGCGCCGTTAGGGCAGAGGGCGGCGTACTGTTCGCTGACAAAGATGGCGCCGAAGCGAGCATCCCGTTTGACGCCCTGATCATCGCGGTGGGGCGTAAGGCCCGGCTTAGCGGTTTTGGGCTTGAGGAATTGGGCGTCGATACCGACCGGACAGTCACGACGGATGAATTCCTCGCGACCAAATTTCCCAACATCTTTGCCGCAGGCGATGTCGCTGGGCCGTATCAATTCACCCACACCGCAAGCCATCAGGCATGGTTCGCCAGCGTCAATGCGCTGTTCGGTCAGTTCAAGAAATTCAAAGCCGATTACCGTGTCATCCCGGCGGTGACGTTTTTGGACCCAGAAATCGCCCGCGTCGGCTTGAATGAAGCCGAAGCGCGCGAGCAAGGGATTGAGGTCGAAGTGACCCGCTATGAACTCGACGATCTGGACCGTGCGATTACAGAGAGCGAAACCAAGGGTTTTGTAAAAGTGCTGACGCCGCCGGGCAAGGATACCATCTTGGGTGCGACCATCGTGGGCAGTCATGCGGGCGAATTGCTGGCCGAATATGTGCTGGCGATGAAACACAAGATTGGCCTCAACAAGATCCTTGGTACCATTCATTCATACCCGACGATGGCCGAAGCCAATAAATTCGCCGCTGGCAATTGGAAGCGCGCGAATAAGCCCGATGGGCTGCTTGGCTTGGTTGAGAAATATCATGATTGGCGGCGTGGCTGATTCGGCATGGCTGATCTGGCACGGCTGATTTGGCGGGGCGCTGTCCGTCCTAGGGGACTGAACAATGGAATTGTTTGACCAACTGCGCGGGGTCATCGGCATTGCGGTGTTGCTCGCCCTTGCATGGGGGCTGAGCGAGGATCGCGGTGGTCGACCTGGCTGGCGCTGGATATTGGGCGCGTTGCTGCTGCAAGGTGCGCTTGCGCTCATTATAGTGCGGGTCCCATTTGTTTGGGAATTGATGGCCTATGCCAACGCCGCCGTGTCGGCGGTCGAACGCGCGACATTGGACGGTTCGTCATACATGTTCGGCTATCTCGGCGGGGCCGACTTGCCGTTCGCCGTGAAAGAAGGCGCACAGCCGCCGCTCATCATCGCGTTTCAGATTTTGCCGCTGGTAATCGTGTTCTCGGCGCTCGCGGCATTGCTGTGGCATTGGGGCGTGTTGCGCTGGCTTGTGAATGGGTTGTCATTCGTGCTGCGCCGGACATTGGGCGTCAGCGGCGCCGTGGGTCTTTCAGGCGGAGCGAATATGTTCCTTGGTGTGGTTGAGAGCCCGCTCGTCGTGCGCGCCTATTTCGCAAGGATGAGCCGCGCCGAATTGTTCCAAGTTATGGTACTTGCAATGGCCACGATCAGCGGTGCGATCTTGATCCTTTATGCGACAACTTTGCGCGACACTGTTCCGGACGCTGTGGGGCATATGATTTCAGCCTCGCTCATATCGCTTCCGGCAGCGCTCTTGATCGCAAAGCTCATGGTGCCCGGTGATGCCAATGAAATGAGCACGGAAACCGAAGGAAAAGAACCGGGCCTCAAATATGAAGGCAGCATTGATGCCATAGTAAAAGGTACAATGGACGGGATGCAGCTTTTCCTCGCGGTGATTGCTGTGATTATCGTGATTTTTGCGCTGGTTTCGCTTACGGATCAGGTGCTCGCGTTGCTGCCCTTGGTTGGGGATGAGCCGCTAACGCTGAAACGAATATTCGGCTGGCTGTTCGCGCCAGTCATGTGGCTGATCGGTGTGCCTTGGGGGGAGGCGCAGTCTGCTGGCGGATTGATGGGTACGAAAGTGATCCTCAACGAATATGTTGCCTATCTCGAACTCGCTGCATTGCCCGCTGACACGTTTGGCCCGCGCAGTCTGTTGATCGTCACCTATGCGATGTGCGGCGTCGCTAATCTTGCTAGCGTTGGATTGCTGGTTTCCACCATCGGAACCCTATGCCCGGAACGACGCGCCGAAACCGCAGGATTGGGTATCAAGAGCTGGATTGCGGGTAACATAGCAACCGCCATGACGGGCGCTTGGATTGGCCTTGTCACGTTCGGCTCCTAGAGGGATGGGCTAATGCTTGATGCGAAACTCCGCCCTTTGATTGATCCGCCGCTGAACCGGTTAGGCCGCGCGCTTGCGGGTATGGGCGTGACCGCCAACATGCTCACCTTCGCTGGCCTTATGCTGGGGTTAGGCGGGGCGGCGGCTATCGCATTATCCGAAGTGTGGATCGGGCTTGCGCTCATTATCGCCAATCGCTTAGCCGATGGCTTGGACGGAGCTGTTGCCCGGGCGAGCGCGCCGACGGATCTGGGCGGGTATTTCGACATTGTCGCCGATTTCGCGTTCTACGTATCGGTCCCTCTGGGCTTTGGCATCATGGCGGCGGATAACGCGCTGCCCGCTTTGGTGCTTGTCGCCAGCTTTGTTCTAACCGGAATAAGTTTCCTCGCATTCGCCGTTATCGCGGCGCAGCGCGGTGAAGAGACTGATGCGCACGGTGCGAAGAGTTTTTTCTACTCAACCGGCCTTGCCGAAGGGGCAGAGACGATCGCAGCTTTTGTTGCGATGTGCCTGTTCCCGGCATGGTTCGGAATGATCGCTTACGGATACGCAGCGTTATGCACGCTGACCGTGCTTCAGCGAAGCGCGCTCGCCGTAAAGCAATTCGGCTAGCGCTTCATTCAGCGCTGACCGATTTGCGCCGCGACCAATTCGCGCAATTCGGCAATCCTTGCGGCATTGGCTCCAAGGTCGCTTTGACCAACACGGCTGACAGAGCGGAAATCGATTTCCTGTTCCCCGATCCGCGCCACTACATCGTCTTCAAAACCAAACCAAAAGGTTCCAGCAACGCCTTCGACTCGGCCTGCTTCAGCATCGGTTTGGATATTATCGAAGCCCATGTTCCCCATCGCCGCCGCAACCGCCGCAACGGCATCGTTTTTGCTGGCACCGCCAAGGGGCAGGGGAGACAATTCAGCATAGGTGTCATTAATGATCTGCGCATGGCTCTTAATCGCCAGTTCGGGCGCGCTCCCTGCGTACATTTCAATCTCACCCAAAGGCAGTTGGTAGTCGCTAAGCGGGTTGGCTTCGCTTTCCGCGCGCGCCGTCATCGTCTCGGCTGAGAAGGCCGGCGGATTGGCGGTGTCGGTTGCGACATCATGGATCGGATTCGCCTCAGCCGTGCCAGCAGCAGAAAGAAATGCAGCAAACATCCCAGCCGGCAACAGGACACCAAGCGCGCCAATTGCAATTACGACCCTGCGGCGAGGTTTCTTAAGAAGGCCGATAATGAGCGAGATCAAAGCAACAACGGCAACAATGCCAAGCACGAATACACCGGCTTGAAACGTCATGCCGATTAAACCAGTTTGCCAACTCCACAAACCAATCTTGGTGCCAAGCGCGGCGACCATGAAATAGATCGGCAGAAAGACCAGCAGAGCGAGGGTGAGTTTGGTGTGCCAAGGAATATTTTTCATGGCAGTCTCTTTAACAAGAGGCGGGCAATAGGCAATCCATTCAGGTCCCCTGTATTGAGAGGATGTCGGATGCACGGCGATGGCCAAGCATCATTCTTTGCCTAAAATGTCGGATAATCTTCGCAAACTTGTGCGTTGGAATGTAATGATCCCTGAGCTTTGGGACGACGCAGCTTTAACCGTTTTTGGTGAGCGTTTCTCCAAAACAGTAAGGTTATGATCGGGTTTGATGTATGACCGGTTCGAATGATTTAGAGGGAAGATGATCACTATGCGTAAGATGGTGTTGAGTGCGATCGCGCTGACCAGCCTCGTTGGCGTATCGGCCTGCGGAGAAGGCCCCGCTTCGCAAGATGCTCCGGATGAGACTGAAGCGGCCGCTGAACCAGAAATCGAACTGACCTTTGCAGAAATGACCGGCGATGCCGCGGCTGGCGAGCGTGTTTTTGTCCAATGCAAGGCCTGTCACCTGCTCGAAGAAGGCAAGAATGGCGTAGGACCCTCTCTCTATGGCGTGATCGGGCGCGAAGCGGGTGCGGTTGATGGCTTCAACTATTCCGACGCGAATTCAGGCAGTGATATTACATGGACCCCAGAAATCATGTTTGAATATCTGGAATCGCCGCGTGACTATCTGCCAGGCAGTCGGATGGCTTATCCTGGTCTGAAAAATGCGCAGGATCGCGCCGATCTGATTGCCTATTTGGGCACTAACGGCGAATAAAACGCCAGTTATTCAAGCAATAAAGCGATGCCGCGAAAACCAGGCAACATTCTCGGTTTTCGCGGCATCGCTGTAAAAAAACTTGGCAGCGTTTAGGCTGCTGTAGCCATCCGCGCCAATTCGCATTTTGACCAAATTTCCGACAGCGCATTGATGAGGCGGTCGATATCACCCTCGTCGTGAACGGGCGAAGGGGTCAGGCGCAATCGTTCCGTCCCAACAGGCACGGTCGGATAATTGATCGGCTGCACATAGATGCCGTGATTGTCCATGAGCCAATCACTGATCATCTTGCACTTCTTCGCATCGCCTACCATCACCGGGATGATATGGCTGGGATTGTTGAGATGCGGGATGCCCATAATATCGAGTTTGCGGCGCACTTGGGCAACGCGTTCTTGTTGCGTTTCGCGCTCTTCATTGCTGGTTTTGAGATGGCGGATACTGGCCGCCGCACCGGCCGCAACGGCAGGGGGCAGTGCGGTTGAGAAAATAAATCCGCTGGCGAAACTCCGCACGAAATCGACCAAATTGCGGCTCGCCGCGATATAGCCGCCCATAACTCCGTATGCTTTGCCCAGCGTGCCCTCGATCACGGTGATCCGGTCCATCAAGCCTTCGCGCTCGGCGATGCCGCCGCCGCGTGGTCCATAGAGGCCGACCGCGTGAACTTCGTCGATGTAACTCATCGCGCCGTGCTTTTCGCAGACGTCTAGGATTTCAGCGATTGGGGCGATGTCGCCATCCATCGAATAGACGCTTTCGAAAGCGACCAATTTGGGCACTTCGGGGCCGAATTCAGACAGCATCCGGTCGAGGTCTTGTGGATCGTTGTGTTTCCATATCTTGTAAGGCGCGCGGCTATGGCGAATGCCTTCGATCATGGAGGCGTGATTGAGGGCGTCGGAGAACACCACACAACCCGGTATCTTACCCGCCAATGTACCAAGACCCGCCCAGTTGGACACATATCCGCTTGTGAACAACAGCGCGCTTTGTTTGCCGTGCAAATCGGCGAGTTCCGCTTCAAGCTCGACATGATAATGATTGGTGCCAGAGATATTGCGCGTTCCGCCCGCGCCCGCGCCGCATTCATCGAGGGTCGAATGCATCGCATCTAGCACTTTGGGATGCTGCCCCATGCCGAGGTAATCATTCGAACACCACACGGTTACCGCCTGTGTCTCTTCGCCGACAAAGCGTGTCGCATGAGGGAATTTGCCGCGGTGCCGTTTAATGTCAGTAAAGACGCGGTAGCGCCCATCTTCGCGGACGCTGTCCAGCTCGCCGGCGAAATAGGTTTCGAAATCCATGGGTTTGCCCTCTTTTTCCATGATTATTCTCTCACGTCGCTTCAGCCTTCACCGCGCCCCATCGCTTTTACACACCGACGCGAAAATGCCTATCCCCAAAACATCCCATCTCTGAATTGCGCCGCAAGGAATAAATGATCGATCGAACCCAGCCTTTGTGTCCATCACTTGGCTGGCAAATCGCCATATCAATTCGGATATTGGCCTGACGACCGGATAAAATAGCGAGGCTGGCTGATATTTTTGTATGACCGTTAAGCCTTGCCGGTTCGTGTCAGTAACAAGACTGGCAGCAGGCCCGCAGCCAACAAGATCAATGCTGGGATCGATGCCTCCACCAGCCGTTCGTCACTGGCGAGGCGGAATGTGCGGGTGGCGAGCGTTTCGAGGTTAAAAGGCCGCAGGATCAAAGTCGCAGGCAATTCGCGCAAAGTGTCGATAAACACCAACGCAGCAGCGGCAGCGAGGCTGGGGCTGAGTAGCGGTGCGTAAATTCGGGCCAAAACGCGAGCAGGCCTAGCGCCAAGCGAGCGGGCGGCGGCGTCGAGTGATGGGGGTATCTTGCTCATCCCGCCATCGACGGTGTTAAAAGCAACAGTGAGGAAACGCACCGAAAGCGCATAGATTAGCACCGCGCTGGTGCCGGTTAGGATCAGTCCGCCGGTATAGCCAAAGCTGTCGCGCGCAATGCGGCTGAGGCCAACATCGAGTAAACCAAGCGGGGCCAGCAATCCCACCGCGAGAAGCGCACCGGGCAAGGCATAGCCCAGCGTCGAAACCCGGATTGCACCAGATGCGATACGGCTATTTGATCGCGATTTGGCAAAGGCGAGCAACAATGCGGCAATCAAGCAAACCGCGGATGTCACGAGACCAAGCCAAAGGCTGCCGCTGGCGTAGCTCCACAGGTCGCCGGTTGCGGCGATAGCTGTTTCGCTCATGGCCATACCGCCAAGGTGCAGCGCTGGAATCACGAAGCCAAGCAATACAGGCACACAGCAAGCGAAGATGGCAAGAGCTTTGCCTTGCGCAGAGAGCGCAATGAGCGGTTCGTCATTGCGGGTGGCCAAACCATCTTTGCTATCGCTTCGGCCGGACCGGGTACGCGCTTCAAACGCGATCAATGCGATGACGAAGATCAGCATCATAGCCGCGAGTTTTAGCGCTGCTTGCTTGTCGCCCATCGCGAGCCAGCTACGAAAAATGCCGGTGCTGAAAGTGGGAATCGCGAAATATTGCGCGACTCCGAAATCGGCGAGCACCTCCATCAGCACGAGTGCTAAGCCGCCCGCAATTGCCGGACGCGCGGCTGGTAAGGCCACCTGCCAGAAGGCGCGGAACGGCGATGCTCCAAGGCTGCGCGCGGCGCGGAATTGGCCAAGGCTTTGCGCGGCAAAGGCCGCCCGGGCAAGGATATAGACGTAGGGATATAGGACGATGCCAAGGACGAAGGCGCCGCCAGGAAGTGATCGGATTTGCGGAAACCAGTAATCGCCTCCGCTCATTCCGGCGGCTGCGCGCAGCCCGCTTTGCACCGGCCCTGTGAAATCGAGCAAGTCGGCGTAAATATAGGCCGCGATATAGGCGGGCACCGCGAGCGGTAGAACCAGCGCCCATGCGAATATTGTCCGACCGGGAAACCGCGCAGCGCTTACCAGCCAAGCGCAACCAGTGCCCAAAATAGCGGCAAGCCCCCCAGCGATCACCATCATCAACAAAGTGTTGCCCACATATTGGGCAAGCACCGTCTGCGCGAGATGTGTGATGGCTTGCATTCCGCCGCTGGGCGCGGAAACAATGATCGCGGCAATCGGCACTGCTGCCATCAATGCGATTAGCAATGCGGATATGGTCAATCCGCCCAAACCAGTGTTTGCGGGTACACTTGCGCGCGGGCTTAGGGATTGCGTAAGGCGGCTCACTGCGATCTTAGACATTCAGCCAAATCGCGCTGCACGGGACAATCATGTGAGCCTCGAATTTCGTCATATTGCCCATGCTTACGGAGAGGTGGCGGCGCTGCGTGATGTGTCTTTTACTGCGCCCGCTTCAGAAATCACCTGCCTGCTTGGATCGTCAGGCTGCGGGAAGTCAACCTTGCTGAACCTCGCCGCCGGGCTTTTGCCGGTGCAACAGGGCAGTGTCCATGTCGCGGGCGAGTTGATCGCACAGGCAGGGATGAACCCGCCGCCAGAGGATCGAGCCGTGGGTCTTGTCTTTCAGGATGGTGCGTTGTTCCCGCATATGAATGTCGCCGCCAATATCGCGTTTGGGATGCCGGCGGTTGATCCGGGTGAGATTGAAAATTGGCTGGATAGGGTGGGGCTATCTGGGTTGGGCCATCGGTATCCGCATGAACTGTCCGGTGGTCAGCAGCAGCGCGCGGCGCTTGCTCGTGCGATGGCTCCAAGACCAGAGGTTCTGCTGATGGATGAGCCTTTTGCGAGCGTCGATAGTGTGCTGCGCCGCCGATTGCGCCGGGATTGCCGGATGCTGCTGCGCGCGGCGGGGACGACGACCGTGTTGGTGACCCATGATCCAGAAGAGGCGCTCGATATTGGGGATAAGATTGCCGTGATGGAGGAGGGGCGGATCGTGCAATTTGCTGCGCCTCAAGACCTGCATGACAATCCTGCTGCGGCATCGGTGGGCGCGATATTTGGCGGTGCGCAAGTGGTGCGTGCGGTTCGCGAGGGCGATGATTTGCGAACCGCGTTTGGGTTGTGGCCAATCGAGTGTGTGACCGGCGTGATGCCCGATAGCGCTGATCTTGATCTGCTAATCAGCGCGGAGCGTGTCGAGCTGACAATTGATTCGCAGGGGCTAGCCGTGCGCGATGTGCATCCGATGGGACCAGCAAGCAGGGTGTTGTTAGAAGCCGGTGACAGCCAGGAAATCACGGCGGTAACTGAGCAAGCGGTTAATCCTTCGGCGTGCTATCGTCCGGTTCCCGAGCAAGGCAGCGCGCGTGCCTTTGCTCGCACATAACGCTTGCCTTCCTAAAAATACTATTGCAACGCATTCGCAACAAGAATGGAGTTGTATGTAATGAAGCGTTTGATTCTCGCCGCGACAATGGCGCTGGCCGTAACCGCCTGCGGGCAGACCGAAGAAGCCGCGACAGAAGCCGGTAACACCACTGGCTCGGGTGAGGTCAACATCTATTCCTCGCGCCATTACGACACCGATCTGGCGCTTTATGAAGACTTTACCGAGCAAACCGGCATCACCGTGAACCGCATTGAGGCCGATGCTGACGCCCTGATTGAACGCATCGCCAGCGAGGGTGAATTTTCACCAGCAGACCTCCTGATCACCGTGGATGCAGGCCGGCTATGGCGCGCAGAAGAAGCGGGCATCTTGTCCGCCGTGGAATCTGAAACACTTAGCGAGCGGCTGCCTGACCATTTGCGCCACCCAGATGGTCTGTGGTTCGGCCTTTCAACGCGTGCCCGTGTTGTTATTTATAACAAAGCGGCAGGCGAACCGGCGGGGCTGGAAGCCTATGCCGACCTTGCGGACCCAGCCTATCGCGGGGACATTTGCATCCGATCTTCTTCCAACATCTACAATATCTCACTTCTATCCAGCATGATTGCGCATCGGGGCACTGACGTTTCCGAGGCATGGGCGAAAGGCGTCGTCGCCAATTTCTCCCGCGATCCGCAAGGCAATGACACCGCGCAGATCGAAAGCGTCGCGGCGGGCGAATGCCGGATCGCGGTGGTCAATTCCTATTACCTCGCCCGCTTTGCTGGCGGAGATGATGAACAAAGGGCGGTTTTTGATGCGCTGGGCGTTATTTTCCCCGACCAGAACGCCAACGGGACCCATGTGAATATCAGCGGGGCCGGGGTCACGATTAATGCTCCCAACCGCGAAAACGCGATCGCATTTCTGGAATATCTGACATCTGAGAGCGCTCAGCGTTATTTTGCTGACGGCAACAATGAATATCCCGCCGTCACTGGCCTGGCCGCGAATTCTGCTGTGGAACGTCTGGGCTCGTTCAAACCCGACACGCTCAACGCCGCCGAAATTGGGCGCAATCAGCGCGAAGCGGTGGAGATTTTCGACCGGGCTGGCTGGAATTGATCCTGCACCATTAAGGCGCGGTTTGAAGCCGCGCTTTCAGGGCTTATCACTAAACTACCTTGAAGCGCGCCCGCGGAACGTCCATTTGCGCCGTCAATCACGGGGCGCCGCGGCGTCTCTTCGTTTTGTTTGAGGTAAAGTTTTGACCGATACGACCACATCGCCCATCCCGCCGCGTGACGCTTTCAAAGAAGGCGGCGCGATCAGTGTTGAGACGATCACCAGCGTCCATCAATGGAACGATGATCTTTTCAGCCTGAAGATGACCCGTCCGGCGAGCTTCCGCTTCCGCTCCGGCGAATTTGTGATGATCGGCCTGCCGAAAGAAGACGGCAAGCCATTGCTGCGCGCCTATTCAATGGCCTCGCCCAGCTATGAAGAGGAAATCGAATTCCTCTCTATCATCGTGCAGGACGGCCCGCTGACATCGCGGTTGCAACATATCAAACCGGGCGATCCAATCTATCTGGGCAAGAAGCCAACCGGCACGCTGGTCACGGATGCATTGCTGCCCGGAAAGCGCTTGTTTATGCTGTCCACGGGCACCGGCCTTGCGCCGTTTATGAGCCTTGTGCGTGACCCTGAAATCTACGGCATGTATGACGAAGTGATCGTTGTGCATTCGGTCCGCCGGGTCAAAGACCTTGCCTATCGCGATCTGCTCGAAAGCAAGTTGGAAGGCGATCCCCTGCTCGAAGACGAAGACCGTGAACGCATGATTTATGTGCCGACTGTGACCCGTGAAAGCTTCCGCAATCAGGACCGTATCCAGGTAATGATCGACGATGGCCGCCTGTTCGAACAGAGCAAGGGGCCAAAGCGTTTCGTACCAGAAAATGACCGCGTGATGCTGTGCGGCAGCATGTCGATGATCAAGGATCACGCGGCGGATTTGGAGGCGCGCGGCTTTACCGAAGGCGCGAACAACAAACCGGGTCAGTTCGTGATCGAACGAGCATTCGTTGGCTAGCCAAAGCTAACAGGTTTCGGCCTTTACATTGACGCCTCTCTCAGGCCAGTTGCGCATTCGCAATTTGGCAGGGAGAGCCGCGTGACAGACCCAATCGACTTCACTGGAAAACGTGCGATTATCGTCGGCGGATCAAGCGGTATCGGCAACGGTGTCGCGCAAGGATTCCGTTCGCGCGGGGCAGACGTGATTGTAACCGGCACGCGCCCGGATGCGGGCGATTATCTCGAGGCTGAAGACAGCGATTTGCGCGGCCTGACCTACCACCAGCTCAATGTCAGCGACCGCAATGCAGCGGATGGTTTGGCTGAGCAGATCGGCGCAGTTGATGTGTTGGTGCAGAGCCAAGGGGTTGTTCGTTACAAACGGCAAGAGTTTCAGCGCGAAGGGTGGGACGCGGTCGTTGATGTCAATTTGAATTCGGTCATGGACGTCGCGCGTGCCTTTCATTCCGGCCTAGCCGCGCGCAATGGTGCGATGATCATCGTGTCGTCTGTCGCGGCGTTCAAATCGACGATGGGCACGCCTGCTTATGCCGCGTCGAAAGCGGGCGCGGCGAGCCTTGTGAAGTCGCTTGGTGAAGCATGGGCGCGGGACGGGGTGCGGGTAAACGGTATTGCGCCGGGTCTTGTCCCAACCAAACTCACAAGTGTAACCACCGACCATCCTGAACGGTTGGAGGCGTCTTTGCGCGCTATACCGCTGCGCAGGATGGGCACACCCGAAGATATGGCAGGCGCTGCGCTGTTCCTCGCCTCTCCGCTGGCCTCCTACATGACCGGTCAAACGCTGGTAGTGGATGGCGGCCTAACCCTTTCGTGATGGCCGCATTTTTCTAAGGGCGTCATATCGTCCGATACTATGCCTGCCGCCGCCATCAGATAACAAGGATATCCAGTTCCATGAAATTCACCCGCCTCGGCAATTCAGGTCTGTCTGTCTCGCGTCTCTGCCTCGGCTGTATGAGTTACGGCGATACAACAAAGGGGTGGCACGGCGACTGGTTGTTGGGTGAGGAAGAAAGCCGCCCGTTCTTCCGCCAAGCGTTGGAAGCGGGGATCAATTTCTTCGACACGGCCAATGGCTATTCAGGCGGCACGTCGGAGGAGATCACCGGCAAATTGCTGAACGAAATGGCGAGCCGCGATGAAATTGTGGTCGCGACCAAAGCCTTCATCCCGTGGCGCAACGCCCCGAATACGGGCGGCCTATCGCGGAAAAGCCTGTTTCAAGCGGTTGATGACAGTCTGACGCGGCTGGACATGGACTATATCGACCTATTTCAGATCCACCGCTGGGACGATGCGACGCCGATTGAGGAAACGATGGAGGCGCTGCACGATATCGTGAAGGCCGGTAAGGCCGGGTATATCGGCGCGTCTTCGATGTATGCTTGGCAGTTCGCTCAGGCTCAGGAGACCGCGCGGGCGAACGGGTGGACGCGCTTCATTTCCATGCAGAACCAGCTGAACTTGTTATACCGCGAAGAAGAACGCGAAATGCTGCCTTTGTGTGAGAGCGAGGGCGTTGGTGTGATCCCTTGGAGCCCGCTCGCGCGCGGGCGGCTGGCACGGCCTTTGGGAGAGGAGACCGTGCGCAGCAAAACCGATGGATTTGGCAAAGTCATCTATCCCGAAGACGAAGCTGACAATTCTACGATTAGCGCGCTGTCCGCGCTGGCTGATGCGCGCGGCATTCCGATGGCGAGCCTTGCGCTCGCATGGCACTTCACGAAACCAGCGGTCGCAGCGCCCATCATTGGCGCGACGAAGCCGCATCATATTGAGGCGGCCGTCGCCGCTCTGGATATCGAATTGAGCATTGATGAAATCGCCGGAATTGAGTCGGCGTATCGCCCCAAATGGCCGACCGGAATGGGTTTGGCGATGCCGGGGATGGATAAGGTAACGGTGCGGTAGACTCATTGCCGGTCCAAATCACGAAATCGCATCCAAACGTAACTCTGTCACCCGCGCATCATTTGCGTTAGACAGTTCACAGGTTCTGGAGGGGCTGGAATGATTCTCGTTAGATCGAGCCGTTATTGCATTGCTGCCGCATTGGCATTTGCCGGGGCGCATGCCCACGCGGATGTCATGGAATTGGATGAGAACGGCGCCCGTTGGGTGGCTGGTGGTAACTCTGTTGCTGCGACCGATGATTTCACCAAATCAGACGTCGCGCAAACCGAATTGGGCGCGATGATCGTGCCCGATGCGATTGTTGGCGATATGGCGCTCCATGCTGCTGGAATACCGCAGCAATACGCCGCAAAAATCGCCGAACTGGCTCAACGTTTCGACCTCAGCCCGAGTTTGCTCGAAGCGCTTGTTTGGCAAGAAAGCCGCTGGCGCCCAGACGCTGTTAGCCACGCAGGCGCGCGCGGACTTGCGCAATTAATGCCCGGCACTGCGCGATATTTGGGTGTGAACCCAGATGATCCGATGCAAAACCTGGAGGGCGGGGCGCGCTATTTGCGCGAACAACTCGACCGGTTTGATGGCGATCTGGAAAAAGCTCTGGCCGCCTATAATGCCGGGCCGGGGCGGGTAATCCGCGCCGGCGGTATCCCAAATATTCGCGAGACACAAAATTACGTCGCCGCGATCATGGGGCGGCTTTCAGACCATTCCCGTCCGGGCGCGCAGTGATGCAGACCCGGAGCACTTCTATCGCAAGGACTATGAACCGTATAATGATGTCGATTGTTCGCTTAGCCGCTGCCTTGATCGCAACCATGATGCCTGTTGCCGCCTTTGCTCAAAACGCGCCCCAAACTGCGGTACAAACTGGCGCGGATCCGATCACCAACGCGCTTCAATGGATGCAGTCCATATTGCTCGGCCCAATCGCCACGAGCCTTGCCGTAATGGCGGTTGCGGGAGTTGGCTTTATGATGCTGACGGGACGAATGAATTGGCGTTATGGCGGCACGGTTATTGTCGGCGTGTTCATCATTTTTGGTGCGCCGCGTTTGGTCGCCGGCATTAGCGGGTTTGGCTGAACGCATGACCGATTTCGCTCCTCAACCGCTTGTGCGTCACCCGGTTTATCGTACGCTAACCCGGCCTCAGATGTTTGCGGGTGTGACGATGAATTTCTTTGTCATCAATGGGATGGTGACGACGATCGCGTTCTTGATCCTAGAGAGTCTTTGGATCGTCCCTGTGCCGTTCATCATGCATGTGATCGGCTATTTCGCTTCGCTGCGCGAACCGCGTATTTTCGACCTTTGGGTGACCAAGGTTTCCAAATGCCCGCGCGTCCCGAACTATCGGCGGTGGAGCTGCAACAGCTACGCCCCGTGATACGCAATGGCCTGAATAAGGAGGGCCGAATATGGTGAATTGGATCGGACCTGCATCGTGGAGCGCGAAGGAAGCGCGCGTCGGCGATCGCTTGCCTTACGAGCGGTTGATCGACGAGAATACCGTATTGCTGCGCGATGGCTCAGTGATGAGCGCGATCCAAGTGCCGGGCCTGTTGTTCGAAACCGAAGATTCAGACGCGCTCAATTCCCACGCTGCGACCCGCGAAGTGGTGCTGCGTTCGGCATTAGATGCCCGGTTTGTGCTGTATCACCACGTCATCCGCCGGCGCGTAGAAGTAGAACTGGACGCTGAATTTCCCGACCCGTTGTCGCGGCATATTGATGCGCGGTGGAAAGAGCGTTTGGCGGGCGGATCGCTGTTCATCAATGACCAATTCGTCACGCTGATCCGCCGCCCTGCGCGCGGGAAAACTGGCCTGCCGGAACGAATATCGAAATTTTTCTCGCGTCAGGCGAATGATGAGCTTGAGGCGGATCCTAAAGACATTCGCAGTTTGAAGGCTGCGATCTCTGGTCTCATAGCGTCACTTTCCCCGTATGGCGCAGCGCTGTTGGGCAATTACAATGCCCCCGGAGGCGGAACCAATTCGGAGATGCTGGAGCTGCTCTCTGCGTTATATAATGGCGAAATGCGCCCTGTTCGCAGGCCCGATACGGATACCGATATCGGTCACATGCTGCCTTATCGCCGCGCGAGCTTTGGTCTCGATGCGATGGAGCTGCGTGGGTCAGGCAATCCGGAGTTTTCCGCGATATTGGGGCTGAAAGACTATCCCGAAGCAACCTCTCCCGGTCTCCTCGATGGATTGCTGCGGTTGCCTTATGAAATGGTGCTAACCGAAAGCTATGCGCCGAATGAGCGCACCACTGCGCGAGAGCGGATTGATCTCGCGCTACGCCGGTCGCGGTCGGTCGATGAAGAGGCGGCAGCAGAACGCGCCGATATGATGAATGCGCGCGACGCATTGGGCAATGGCGGCGTCGGGTTCGGCGATCACCATTTGACCGTTCTAGTGCGAGAGCGCTCTCTGGACCGGTTGGATGACGCAACCGCTGCTTGTTCCGCCGCGCTTGCCGATACCGGCGCGATTGCTGTGCGCGAGGACACCAATCTAGAGCCGTCCTTCTGGGGCCAATTCCCCGGGAATGAGGAATATATCGTGCGCCGCGCGCTGATTTCCTCGGCCAATATGGCGAGCTTTGGCAGTTTCCACGGATTTGCATTGGGACAGGCCAGCGGCAATCATTGGGGCGACGCGGTGACATTGCTGGAAACGACCAGCGCCACGCCGTTCTTTTTCAACTTTCACCACGGTGATCTCGGCAATTTCTCTGTCATCGGGCCATCGGGTTCAGGCAAGACTGTCGTGATGAATTTCCTCGCGGCGCAGGCTCAGAAATTCAAACCGCGCACCATCCTGTTCGATAAGGATCGCGGTGCGGAACTGTTTATTCGCGGGATTGGCGGGCGTTATGACCGGATCAATCCGGGTGAACCCACCGGGTTTAACCCGCTCTCACTGCCGGATACACCTAGTAACAAAGCCTTCTTGCGCGATTGGCTGGGCGTTTTACTCGCGGCGGATGGACCAGAGGAATTTGCCCTGATCAGTGCGGCTGTTGATGCGGCCTATGCCAATGATGCGAGCCTGCGGCGGCTTCGGCATTTCAAGGAATTGCTGGCGGGCGCAAAACGACCGGAACCGGGCGATTTGGCGGATCGGTTGGGGGCTTGGATTGGCAGTTCTGGGCTAGACGGCGGCGAACATGCGTGGCTGTTCGACAATGAGCATGATGAGCTTGATCTCGACACCCGCGTACTGGGTTTCGACATGACGCAATTGCTCGAGAATCCGCGCCTTCGTACGCCGACGATGATGTATTTGTTCCACCGGATAGATGAGCGATTGGACGGGGAGCCGGCCATGATTCTGATCGATGAAGGGTGGAAGGCGCTGGACGATGAAGTTTTCGCCGCGCGTATTCGCGACTGGCTCAAGACCTTGCGAAAGCGCAACGCCGTTGTGGGGTTTGCCACACAATCGGCGCGCGATGCGTTGGACAGCCGGATTTCTACCGCATTGGTTGAGCAGACCGCAACCATGATTTTCATGCCCAATAGCCGCGCGCGCCCAGAAGATTATTGTGATGGTTTCGGCCTGACAGAACATGAACTGGCATTGATCCGTACGCTGCCCGCGCATTCGCGCTGTTTCCTTGTGCGGCAACCCGATGCGAGCGTTGTTGTGCGGCTTGATCTGTCCGGGGCACCCGAAGTGCTAACGGTGCTTTCCGGGCGCGAAGCGTCGGTGCGGCGGCTCGATCTATTGCGCGAAGCGGTGGGTGATGAGCCGAGCGCTTGGTATCCCGCGCTCACCAACAGAGCGTGGCCCGATGGCGCGAGCGATACGGACGAAGACGGCACGCCGGTTTGGCAGGCCGCCGAATGACAACCAGCTGCGACCTCGCGTCCCAAGATATGGGCACTGGCGTTGCAGCGGCGCTGACGGCGGTTGATTGTATCGCCGGTCAGGTCAGCGAGCAGGCGTTTGAGCGCTTGTTCGGTTCAGACGGTCAGCTTGGTACAGCTTTGATCATCTTGTTGACCATGTATGTTGCGTTTCTTGGGATGAGCCTGATCCTTGGGCGCTCCAATCTCTCTATCAGGTCCATGATCCCCCGGATGATGACAGTCGGTTTGGTTCTAACCTTTGCGACCAGTTTTGTTGCCTATCAGGGGTTCTTCCACAGCGTCTTTGTTCAAAGTCCCGACTGGCTCGCAGGGCAACTCACCGACAGCGATGGCTCGGCCACAGCAACCTTCGCCACAAAGCTCGACATCGTCTTTCTCGCGGTGCAGCAAGCGAGTACAGGGCAGGACAATATCAGCTTGTTTTCACCGCCTGGTATGATGTGGGCAGGGGCGATGTTGTTGCTCCTCGGCACTGTTGGCTTGCTGGTGACCGCGCGAATAGGGCTCGCTTTGCTGCTCGCGCTCGGGCCGATCTTTGTGGTTTTGGCGCTTTTCAACGGTACGCGCGGGCTGTTTGTGGGGTGGCTAAAAGGGTTGGTGATGCTTGCTCTTGCACCCTTGTTCGCGGTTGTTGGCGGGTCGGTTATGCTGGAAATGGCCGTCCCTATTTTGGCAGCTTTGGTCGCCGTTCCAGGGCAAATAGACCAACAGGCCGCGATGGCCTTTTTCGTAGTTGGTTTTGTCCATGTCTTGTTGATGCTGATGACTTTGTGGGTGTCGGCTAAGATGGTCGGAGGCTGGCAAGTCTTTGGCTTTGCAGCGCCTCATATTAGCGAACCGAGCGGCAATGATGCAGCCCGGACGGCACCTGCTTTGACGCCCGCAGCGGCGGATCGAGCCGCGCAAACTGCACCTTCTGGGGGTGGTGTCGCCGGCAATCAGCGCCGAATTGACGTGTCGGTGCCGGTTGCGGCCGCCGCAAATGACCGAGGCATTCCGGCTACTAACACTATCCGCGAGACAAAGGTCTTCGCTACATCCTCAGGCGGCAATATGCCGCAATCGACAGGATCTGGTCCATCGCGCACGCGCGGCATCGGCAGCCGGTTTCGTTCGGTCAATTCAGCAGGCGTGAAGGCTCTCGCCTCCGCCCATTCGGAGAAACGTTCATGAACCGCCCCGGTCCGCTTTGGCTTGCTAGTTTGGGGCTAGTGCTCGCATTTGTGTCTTTGACCACTGCACCCGCCGCCGCGCAGGAAGTGCAGGCCGTTCAAAGCACCAGCGCAAACGACCCGCGCTTGGTGACACTCGTCTTTGATGAAGGCCAAGTCTTCACTATCAATGGCAAAGTCCGCGTTCAGACTACGATAAAATTCGCACCCGATGAGGCCATTCAGAACGTCGCTGTCGGCGATAGCGCTGCTTGGCAAATTCAGCCCAATCAGGCGCAAACCATCCTGTTCGTAAAGCCGCTGGCAACCGATGCGCGCACCAATATGACGGTCGTAACCAACCGCCGGACATATCTGTTTGATTTGATCGCGTCGCCGCGCAATTCCCCGCTCTATGTGTTGCAATTCCGCTATCCGGAACTCGAAGCCGCTGAGGCCGAAGCAGCATTGGCGGCGGCGGATGCTGCGCAACAAGAACAAGCGAATGCAGTTGAAATCGCGGCTGCCAATGACCCTTATGCGGTCAGCGATCCTGCCGCGCTCAATTTCGACTGGGAGGGCGCCGGGGACAGAGATTTACTGCCAGCGCGCACCTATGATGATGGTGAAGCCGTGTTTCTCACTTGGCCGTCAGGCACAGCGATCCCGGCGATCCTTGTGACTAACGATCAAGGGGATGAGGGACCGGTGAACTTCACCGTGCGCGGGGAAACGATTGTGCTCGAAATGGTTCCGCCGCAGATTATCCTGAGATCCGGCGGCGATACTGCTACGCTCACCTACACAGGCCGCAGCCTTTCACGCAATGCTGCCGCACCCGATGCAGGCGGACGTGGACTATGATTGATCGCATCGAATTTTACGACCGGGAGATGAAGTAATGCGTCTTGCCATGCGCCTTCCGCCCAAAAAGGGCAGCAACGACACTCCGCAAGACCCGCGTGATGGCGAATCTGCTGAGGTCATTGACCTAGCGAGCCGCAGCGGGTTTTCATCAGTTGTCGAACGAAAATCAAAAACTGAGGGGCTTGGCCTAGCCGCTGGTGTCGCGATTGTCGGTTTGCTGGGCGCAGTGTCATTCTGGGCGATGACAGCAGCGCAAACGCCGGAGCCGCAGACCACTGGTGGACAATCAGCGCCGCCAGCGCAGGTCGCAGCAGCGCCGGCGGAAGTGCCGCCGCCGCGTCCCACCGTGCCGCCGCCAGCCGCTCGCCCCGATCCCGCACCGGCGCCGATTCTAGCGAATCCGCCGGGGGTTGCCGTCGCTGTTAATCCTTATGCCAGCCCGACTATGATCTTTGATGCGAGCGCCGCGGCGCAAAATGCACGCGCTACACAGGCGGCACCTGGATCGACCGCCGCATTGGGCTCTGAAGCTGGCGATTCTGGAGCAATTGGTTCGGCGGCGGCCTTTGCCAGTCGCCTCGGCGGGGTTGGCGGTGCGCCTGCCCAAGCACGCCCGATGGCCAATCCAGCGACCACGGTTACCGAAGGGACGATGATTCCTGCCATTTTGGAGACAGCGATCAACACCGACGTGCCCGGCTATGTCCGTGCAGTGGTCAGCCAAGATGTGCGCAGTTTTGATGGCTCGCAAATTCTGGTGCCGCGGTCATCCCGGCTTGTCGGGCAATATCAGTCCGGCGTTCAGCAGGGGCAGAAACGGGCCTATGTCATTTGGACCCGGCTGATCCGGCCTGACGGCGCATCGGTCAATATCGCCTCTCCAGCGGTGGCGTTTGACGGCACCACCGGCCTTGCTGGCGATGTCGACAATCACTTCTTCCGCAGGTTTGGATCGTCCATGTTGTTGTCCGTAATCGGCGGTCTTGGCGCGATTGCATCGGGCGGTACATCGGTTGTGCTGGGCGGAGCAGGGCAAGGCGCTGCGAGTATTGCGGCGCAACAAGATGGCCAGATCGGCCCGACAATCCGGGTGCGTATGGGCGAACCGATCCGCGTGTTCACAGCGCGTGACCTCGATTTCAGCACAGTCAGCGAATAAGCGCGCCTGCATATGAGCGCCGATATTCATCCTCTGACGCCGGGTTCCGGTATGCCAACCGCATCGAAGGGCGACGAAAGCGCCGACGGTTTTGCCGCGATTGATGGAGAGCGCAGCGTCTATCTCGATGCATATCTGGCGCCTTTCAAACGCTGGCTAGACCGCGACACAGTGACAGAGATCATGGTCAATGGTCCGGGTGAAGTGTGGATCGAAGATGCGACTGATCCGGGCATCAAGAAAATCATCACGCCTGAAATCGATGACCGACTGGTTAAGCGGCTCGCGGAACAGGTGGCGCGGGTCAGTCATCAGGGGATCAACCGCGAGCACCCTTTGCTTGGCGCCACTTTGCCCGACGGCGCGCGCATTCAATTTTGCGGTCCGCCCGCCAGTCGAAAGCATTGGGTGATGGCGATCCGGCGTCACCGTCGGCTCGATTTGCCGCTGGACGCGTATGACACCGGGCCGCTTGCGGGGGAAACGCAGATCGAAATGCCTGATCCGCAGCTTCAGCCTATCGGCTATCTGCGCGAGGCTATTCGTCACCGCCGCACGATCCTGATATCGGGCGGCACCAGTACGGGTAAGACAACGTTTCTCAATGCGATGCTGGGCGAAATCCCTCAGCATGAGCGGGTCGTATTGGTCGAGGACACGCCGGAGTTGAAATTTCCTGGCGAGAATTCGGTTGGATTGGTCGCGGTGAAGGGTGAGTTGGGCGAGGCGAAAGTTACGCCGAACGAATTGCTTCAAGCCGCGCTTCGTTTGCGCCCAGACCGGATTGTATTGGGCGAATTGCGCGGGGCGGAAAGCGTGTCCTTCCTGCGCGCGATCAACACCGGCCACCCTGGCAGTTTTTCAACGATCCACGCCAATTCGCTGCGCGGCGCACTCGAACAACTCTCTTTGATGGTGATGCAAACCGGTATTGGTCTGACGCGGTCTGATACCATCGCCTATGCTGCGAGTGTTATAGATGTGCTGGTTCAACTGGGCCGAGATGCGAATGGCAAACGCGGGATTACTGCTATTGCTGACAGCCGTTCGCTCATTTGAGGCGGCGCTTGGCCGCCCTGATTTGCAAGCATTTATCTGGTAATTAGAGCACTCTAAGCGTGCCTGTCTTGGCCCTGTTGAAACCCTGGCCGCGCAATAGGAAGATCATGAGCAGTCAACCGATTATCAGCCCATCTAAAGCTTCGGTCATGCAGAGCGGGGACGTGTATTTTAACCGTGAGTTGTCGTGGCTGACATTTAACGAGCGGGTGTTGGCCGAGGCTAGCAATGTGCGGTATCCGTTGCTTGAACGGCTTCGGTTCTTGTCGATTTCGGGCAGCAATCTCGATGAATTTATGATGATCCGCGTTGCCGGTCTTGTGGGGCAAGCACAACGCGGGATTGATAAACCCTCAATTGATGGCCGTACCCCGACACAGCAATTGTCCGCAATCCGCGAAAAGCTCGAAGGCCTCTCCGCGCTTCAGCAGGATATTTGGCGCGAATTGCATGATGCATTGGCGCTTATGGATATCCACATCGCCGATGAACAACGGATCATACCCGCAGCGCACGAGTGGTTAGAGGGGTTCTTCCTCGAAGAAATCTTGCCGGTCATCACGCCGCAAGCTCTCGATCCCGCTCATCCGTTCCCCTTCGTTCAAAATGAAGGGAAGGGATTGCTCTTCACGCTTACCCGCGATGCCGATCAAGAACAGATCATCGAAATGATCCTGATCCCGACCGCTTTGCCGCGTTTCGTGCGGGTTCCTGACAAGATTGTTGGGCACGGAGAAGCGATCTACATTTCGATTGCCAGCCTCATCCAACGCTATGCGAAGAAGCTGTTTCCCGGCTTCACAATCGAGGGCGACGGCCTGTTCCGCGTCTTGCGTGACAGCGATATCGAGATTGAAGAAGAAGCCGAAGACCTCGTTCGCACATTCCGTAGTGCGATCCAGCGGCGGCGGCGGGGTCAAGTGATTCAGTTGGAATTGGAAGAGGATTTCGACCCCAAAGCAGAAGCCGTGTTGCTCCAACAATTGGGCGTTCACGAAGCCGCTGTTATTAAAACGGACGGAATGATCGGCATTGATGGCCTGGCGGAAATTGCCACAGAAGACAGGCCCGATCTCAAATTCGACGCTTATTCCCCGCGCTACCCAGAGCGCGTGCGCGAACATGACGGCGACCTGTTTTCCGCGATCAAAGAAAAAGACATCCTGATCCACCACCCTTACGAAAGTTTCGAAGTGGTGGTCGATTTTATCCGGCAGGCAGCCGCCGATCCGGACGTGGTCGCCATTAAGCAAACCCTCTATCGTGCAGGGTCGCAATCTGCCGTGATCAACGCCTTGATCGAAGCCGCCGAGGCCGGGATCAGTGTCACCGCCGTGGTCGAGTTAAAGGCGCGTTTTGATGAGGAGCAAAACCTCAAATGGGCGAACAAGTTGGAGCGCGCCGGGGTTCAAGTCATCTACGGTTTCACCGATTGGAAAACCCACGCGAAAGTTGCGATGGTCGTCCGCCGCGAAGAGGATGGATTTCGCACCTATTGCCACTTTGGCACCGGAAACTATCACCCAGTCACCGCCAAGATTTACACCGATATGAGTTTTTTCACCGCTGACCCGAAATTGGGACGGGACGCGGCGAAAATGATGAATTTTGTAACCGGCTATGTCGAACCGCATGGGCTGGAATTGATTGCGATCGCGCCGCTGAACCTGCGCGAGGAAATTTACGGCCGGATCGACGCCGAGATTGCCAATGCGAAGCAGAGTAAGCCGGCTGCGATCTGGATGAAATGCAATCAAATTACCGACACCGGTATGATCGATCGATTGTATGCGGCCAGCGAGGCGGGCGTCACGGTGGAATTGGTTGTACGCGGCATTTGCTGCTTGCGCCCCGGTGTCGCCGGAATGAGCGAAAATATTCGTGTCAAATCCATCATCGGGCGCTTTCTGGAGCACAGCCGGATATATGCCTTCGCCAATGGCCACCCGATGCCTGGCCCCGATGCGGCGATATTCATTTCCTCTGCTGACCTAATGGGCCGCAACCTTGATCGCCGGGTGGAATCGTTGATCCCTATTCTCAACCGAACAGTCCATGATCAGATGCTCCAACAAGTACTGCTGGCCAATATGCTCGACAGTGAGCAAAGCTGGTGGTTGCATTCCGACGGCAGCTATTCGCGCGTTGAAACGCATGGTAAACCTTTCAATTGCCACCGATATTTCATGACCAACCCGTCTTTGTCTGGGCGGGGAGGGGCTTTGGAAGCGGGCGGTGTACCGAAATTGACTTTGCGCAAGGGCCGGGCCGGATGAGCATGAAAAGCAAGCGTGTTGACCGCGAGGGTGTCTTTGCCGGCAACACGCCGGAGCGCGCGATCATCGATATTGGGTCGAACACGGTTCGTCTCGTGATCTATGGCGGCACGATGCGCGCGCCGACAGTGCTCGTGAACGAGAAGGTCACAGCTAGGTTGGGCCAGAATATCGCGGATACTGGGATGTTGGCGGAGGAGGCCATCCAAATGGCGATGCGCGGCCTCAAACGCTTTGCGCTCCTGCTTGATGATCTGGGCATTGAGGATGTTGAAACGGTCGCCACAGCCGCTGTGCGTGAGGCCAGCAATGGCGGCGAGTTTATCGCTGAGCTTGTCGCGTTAGGTTTTAAGCCGCGCATCGTCTCTGGCGAGGAAGAGGCATGTCTCAGCGCCAGCGGCGTTGCGGGCGCGTTTCCGGGAGCAAGCGGCAATGTTGCTGATCTGGGCGGCGGCAGCCTGGAGCTGGTCAGCCTCGACAACGGTAGTCCGGGAGATGCGGTTTCGTTGCCGCTAGGTGCCCTGCGTCTGCCTGAATACCGTGATGAGCAGGCCAAGAACCCCAGTTCTGAGATGCGTAAATCCTTAGAGAAGGTGGTTCGGAAAAGCGGATGGGATTTGGCGAGCAAGAACGGACACACGCCTGCGCCGCTCTATCTGGTTGGGGGAACGTGGCGCGCGATGGCGGTGTTTGCGATGCAAACGCGCGGTCACCCACTATCCGATCCGCATGGCTTCGAGTTGGCAGCGAATGACGCACAAAAACTGTCCGAACTTTTAGCCGCCCAAAGCGCCGACAGCCTCAAGAGCCGCCAACGAATATCGTCAATGCGAGCCGAAAAATTACCCGATGCAGCTGTGCTGCTTCAGGCTCTTTTGGCTCAACTCAAGCCTGACCGGGTTGTGTTTTCGTCGTGGGGCCTGCGCGAAGGATTGCTTTACGACCGGCTCCCCGCGCACGGAAAAGCACAAGATCCGTTGCTTGCTGGGGTTTCGGTCTTCGCGACTCAACGCGGGGCACCACCAACTCTGGCAACCCGGATCGCCGCGTGGACCGTTGATGCCGCGCCTTCACGCGAACATGGGACAGAGCGTTTGCGGATGGCGGCGACGCTGCTGTCGCTTGCTTCCATGCAGATTGAGCCGAACATCCGCCTGCCGCAAGCGATCGATTGGGCACTTCATAAACGCTGGATCGCAGTAGGAGGGGCGGAGCGCGCGATGCTCGCGGCCGCTATTGCAGCCAACGGCAATGCACTTGATTTGCCAAGCGAGGTGCAAGCGCTTGCCAGTGATGAGGCGCTGGATGAAGCGATTTGCTGGGGGCTAGCGGTGAGACTTGCACGCAGGCTCGGTGCTCGTTCTGCGCGGTCATTGCGTGTCAGCCGCCTGTTGGTGGACGGTGATCGTCTGATTCTGCGGCTTGCGACTAGCCATGCCGATTTGTTCGGTGTGCCTACGGAGAAAGACATCAAGCTGCTCGCAGGCCGCCTTGGCCTAGATTGGGCGGTAGAAATTGTGTCTGATGAAGAACTGCTTGCCGGAAAGTCCGACTGAGGGGGTCTTTACGGTTTTCCGCCAAACGGGGAAAAGTCTGTTTCGGTATCGAACAAATCCACGCCTTCGGCTCGTTTCAGCTTGCCCACCACGATATAGGTAACTGGCGTCAGCATAGCCTCCCACACGACCTTAAGCAGCCAGTTGGTCACGATCACCGTCAGCACATCCTGCGTCTCCCAAATCCCCAAAAACGCGATAGGGTAAAAGATCAAACTGTCGACGCCTTGACCAAACACCGTCGATCCAATCGTGCGCGACCACAGGGCCTTGCCCTTGGTCCACACTTTCATCTTGGCGAGGATATAGGAATTGACGAATTCGCCCGCCCAAAACGCGATGATGGAGGCGAGCACGATCCGCCATGTGCTGCCGAAGACCTGTTCATAGGCTTCTTGTCCGTCCCAAGAAGCGGCGGGCGGCATGGCTACGACGACATAGCTCATGAAGGCCATAAAGATGAGCGCTGCAAACCCAGTCCAGATCACCCGCCGCGCACGGGCATAACCGTACACTTCGGTCAGGACATCGCCGATCACATAGCTGATCGGGAAAAACAAAATGCCTGCGCCAAACGTGTATCCCGCGACGGTCGAAAGTTTGGCTGCACCAATAATGTTCGACAGGAGCAAGATCGCAACAAAGCCGGCCATGACATATTCGTAGTACCGAAAATGCGTTGGCGCGCGGCTGGTAGAGGCAATCCCATCATTCGAACCGGAAGCGAAAGTATCGGCGGGAGCAGCGGCATTGTCAGACGTGTTGTCGGTATTTTTCATCGCGCTGGACGTAGCGCGATTTGAAAGCTGCGCAAAGCACGCTATTGGCAACACCGACGCGCCCGTAGCTCATCTGGATAGAGCGCGAGACTTCTAATCTTGAGGCAGCAGGTTCGAGTCCTGCCGGGCGCGCCAATCCTCCCGTTTATCGCAGCACACCGCGAATATCGCCAAGAGATCGAAGATGCGCGCTATGATCACGAGAATGAAATGAATGAGCGCGGATACCGAGTCGTCAATTTTCGCGAGAACCGGTGGTCGATGGCGCGCCGTTGAACCCCGCGCGACTAAGCCGCTGCGATGAAATTTACCCGCGCGCGACTGTTTCCAGCAGCTCAGCGGTAATCGGATAGCCCGCATCTTCCATGATCGTCAGCATTGGCTGACCGCGACTGTTGTCGATCAACGGGATGATGGTTTTCACCGGGATTGCCTCCGCCTGCGCGCGGGCTTCGTCATAACTGGCGAACAAAGCGAGCCGTTCTAAATTGCGACGGGTGGGGAAGATGAGTTTGATGTCCCCCGTTTCTGCGGCGTCGAGCGCGCCCTGAGCGCTCATCCAAAACAAACGCGTGTTTTCCGAATTGTCGATCGACACGTCGACCTCTCCAGTGCCCAAATTGGCGAGATAGAAGCGCGTATCATAGACACGCGACAGTTTCTCATTCTTGGGATACCACCGCGCAAAGGGCGTGATCTGCGTCAGGTCAATCGACCAACCAAACGCTTCCAACACGGGGGCGAGTTCATTCTTCTCTTCGAGCATTGCCCGGGCGCGCGCAGCCTTTGCCGCGTCGATCTCGCCTGATAGCCCAAGCGCGAGACCGGTCTCTTCCAAAGTTTCGCGGATTGCTGCGATTTGATGGGCGGCTTCGTCTGGTGCGATTTTTCCGCCGCTGTCGGCGGCAATCTGTTCGCCCAAGGCAAAATCTGCTGGGTCGACCCGTCCGCCGGGAAACACCGCCATCCCCCCAGCAAAAGTCATTGTGCGCGATCGCACTGTAATCAGAATTTCTGGGGCACCGCCGTTTGGACAGTCACGAAAAATGATGATTGTAGCGGCTGGAATGGCGTCCGGGGTGGACGTGCTGGATGACTTAGATTCGATGCTCATGACCCTGTGATGCCGTGCTCCGGCGCTCTTGCCAAGTGGTAGGGGACACGCTGTCGGTATATCTTACATTTCCGAACAGGGTTAACTCAGGGAAACCATGTAAGCATCTGGAAGGAAGTGGAAATTTGTTTTTGGCACGGGCGGTGCATAGTAGAGAGCGAAGTTAAGTGGTCTTCAATTTGAGGTGAGACCCTCCTGGTCTTTGTGTCCCACCTCCCCGAATAAAAAAAGCCGCCTCGCATTGGTACCGCGAGGCGGCTCTTTTTTCGTCCGCGTCCCACACAGGGAGTATGAAAAGGGAAAAGCCCCTTATCAGCTTTCCATCTTGGCGACGTCTTTGTCATCCATCAGCTGCTTGAGTTCGCCGGCCTCGAACATTTCCATCATAATGTCGCTGCCGCCGACAAATTCGCCTTTGACGTAAAGCTGCGGAATGGTCGGCCATTCGGAATAGGTCTTGATCCCTTGGCGGATTTCCATGTCTTGCAACACGTCAACGCTATCATAGGCGACGCCGCAATGATCGAGGATCGCAACCGCGCGGCTGGAAAACCCGCATTGCGGGAAGAGCGGAGTGCCCTTCATAAACAAGACAACGTCATTTTCGCTGACGAGGGTGGCGATGCGAGTGTTGGTATCAGCCATAAATGGGGCCTTTGGGTATCGAGTGAAAATGCTAGCGAGTTATCTTGCAAATTATTTGGGGACCACGGTCGTGACTTGCAAGGCATGCAGCACGCCGCCCATTTTGTCGCCAAGCGCGCCATACACCATTTTGTGCTGCTGAACCCTGCTTTTGCCCGCAAATTGCGGCGCCGTAACGGTGGCTGCCCAATGGTCGTCATCGCCAGCCAAATCACGCAGTTCCACAATTGCTCCGGGCAGAGCGGCGAGGATCGCGGCTTCGATATCTGGCCCTGCCATCGGCATCGGCTTAGTCGCCGCCCATAAGTTGGCGTTTTGCCTCGATCGCCATTTCTTCGAGCTTTGCGCGAATGTCGGCTTCGCTGACATTGGTTTCAGCCGCCGTCAGATCGCCCAGCAATTTGCGGATCACATCTTCATCGCCAGCTTCTTCGAAATCCGCCTGAACAACCGCTTTTTTATAAGCGTCGGCCTCTTCATCGGTGAGGTTCATTTCGCCCGCAGCCCATTCGCCCAGCAGGCGGTTACGGCGTGCTGCGACCTTGAAAGCGGTCTCTTCATCCATCGCGAATTTGGCTTCTTCGCCGCGTTGGCGGTCTTTAAAATCAGTCATCGGAATTCCTCTTGGAATGGGTGTTTATAAGATAGGTTGAGGCATGGCGTGCGGCAAGCTTGCGCTCTGCTCTCTTGCCAATCTTAGTCCATGGTAACGACCAGCTTGCCGACAGCCTCGCGGTTTTCGAGCTTGGCAATCGCCTCGCCTGCGCGTTCGAGCGGGAAGGTTTCGGACACGAGCGGATCGATCGTCCCAGCTTTCATCATGTCGAATAGTTCGTTGACCTGCGCGACAAATTTGGCTGGCTCGCGCGCGGTGAAAGCGCCCCAGAACACGCCGCAAATATCGCATGATTTCAACAGAGTGAGGTTTAACGGCATTTTGGGAATACCAGCAGGGAAGCCCACCACCAGAAAACGCCCTTCCCATGCAATGGAGCGCAACGCTGGCTCTGAATATTGTCCGCCAACAATGTCATAGACGATGTTCGCGCCGGTTGGCCCGCACGCGGCCTTGAACGCGCCAGCAAGTTCCTTGGAAGCAGCCTTGTCCATTTCCTCGCGGGGGTAGATGACGACTTCGTCTGCTCCCGCACGCTTGGCGACTTCGCCCTTAGCTTCGCTGGAAACGGCCGCGACAACGCGCGCGCCGTAAGCTTTGGCGAGTTCGACCGCGGACAGGCCCACGCCGCCCGCTGCGCCAAGGATTAGCACCACGTCGCCTGCCTTGATGTGGCCGCGATCTTTCAGGCCGTGAATCGTAGTTCCGTAGGTCATCAACAATGATGCGGCTTTCTCATACGGCACGCCGTCCGGCACAGGGAACATCCGGTTCGCGGGCACGATTGCCTTTTCGCGCAGGCCGCCATTGCCGATCCCTGCCATGACATTGTCGCCGACCTTATACCCTTCGACACCTTCGCCAATTGCTTCGACCACACCGGCGATTTCGCCGCCGGGGGAATAGGGGCGCTCGGGCTTAAATTGGTACAAATCACGGATCATCAAAGTGTCGGGATAGTTGATGGCACACGCTTTCACCGCGATCAGAACTTCGCCTTTGCCGGGTGACGGTGTGTCAATCTCGTCCAGTTTCAACGTTTCTGGGCCGCCGACTTGGTGGGTCTGAATGGCTTTCATTTGTCGTTTCCTTAAACTTGAGTTCCGGTGGTGAGCCACCCGTGCGCAGCGGCGCGGCGGGTTTCGAAATTTCCGATGTTTTCTTGGCTGTCCAATGTCAGTGCGACTTCGTCGAGGCCGTTTAGCAGGCAGTGCTTGCGGAACGGGTCGATTTCAAACGTAAAGCGATCTTGAAAAGGCGTGGTGACGGTTTGTGTGTCGAGGTCAATATCAACCGGTTCCCCCGCCTGTGCAACGTCCATCAATCGATCGATCGCTTCTTGTGCCAAGACAATAGGCAAGATGCCGTTCTTCACCGCATTGCCTGAGAATATGTCGGAATAGCTCGGCGCGATTACAGCTCTGATGCCAAGGTCAAGCAGCGCCCATGCGGCATGTTCGCGGCTCGAACCGCAGCCGAAATTGTCTCCGGCGATCAAGATCGGAGCGCCAGCGTTTTCGGGCGCGTCAAAGATATTGCCAGGCTCCGCGCGGATCGTTTCAAACGCCCCTTCGCCCAAACCTTCGCGGGTGATCGTCTTCAACCATTTGGCCGGGATGATAATGTCAGTGTCGACATTCTTCGCGCCAAACGGAATGGCGCGCCCAGCGACCCGAGAAATTGCGTCCATTGCTCCGCTTCCTCAGTCGGTTTCGGGTGGCTCGCCCGAAGGGGGCGTTTTCGATTGATCTGCGCCAATCGCGCTGTCTTTCGGGGCCTTGCGGAAACGCTTGCCAGCATAGAGCAAGGCGGCGGCCACAGCGGCGGACCCAATCGTTGCTGCCGCACCAATAGCGGCGTTGCGGCCAGCATTTGATTTAGGGGCGTTGGGTTTAGGGGCGTCATCTTTGGGGGTTTTGTCAGTCATAAGTATCACATGCTCTTGCGGGACGGGGGTTTCAAGGGAAGCAGGGCAGCTTGTCGTCAATCAAGCTCGCGCACATCAGCCAGCCGCCCTGCCACAGCCGCCGCAGCTGCCATAGCAGGCGACACAAGATGCGTGCGAGCACCGGGCCCTTGCCGACCGACAAAATTGCGGTTGGAGGTTGAGGCGCAGCGTTCGCCAGCGGGCACTTTATCAGGGTTCATGCCAAGACAGGCTGAACAACCCGGTTCACGCCATTCAAATCCAGCATCGGTGAAAATGCGGTCGAGCCCTTCTTCTTCGGCTTGCATTTTGACGAGACCAGAGCCGGGGACAACAATCGCCCAGCGTATATTGGCTGCTTTGGTGCGCCCTTTTAGGACGTTGGCGGCAGCACGCAGGTCTTCGATCCGGCTATTGGTGCAACTGCCGATAAAGATATTCTCAATCGGTACCTGCGTCATCGGGGTGCCGGGAGTGAGGCCCATATATTCGAGGCTTTTCGCAGCGGCTGCTTGTTTCGATGGATCGGCGAAGCTTTCGGGCGAAGGGACCGCGCCGCTAATCGGCACAACGTCCTCTGGGCTGGTGCCCCAAGTAACGGTGGGCGCGATTGCGCTGGCGTCAATCACGACTGATTTATCGAATTGCGCGCCGTCATCGGTGTGCAGAGTTTTCCAGTAAGTGACAGCCGCAAGCCAGTCCGCGCCTTTCGGAGCCATCGGACGGCCTTTGAGGTAGCGAAATACGGTTTCGTCCGGCGCGATCAGACCAGCGCGCGCGCCTGCCTCGATGCTCATATTGCATACGGTCAGGCGTTGCTCGACGCTCATCGCTTCGAACACATCACCGCGATATTCGATCACATAGCCGGTGCCTCCTGCGGCGCCGATCTCTCCTATGATATGGAGAATAAGATCTTTCGCCGTAACGCCGGGACCAAGCGCGCCTGTGACCCGCACCTCCATCGCTTTGGAGCGTTGAAGCAGTAGAGTTTGCGTTGCGAGTACATGCTCGACTTCGCTGGTGCCAATCCCAAATGCGAGCGCGCCTAGACCGCCGTGACACGCTGTATGAGAATCGCCGCAAACGATTGTGGTTCCAGGCAGAGAAAATCCCTGTTCCGGGCCGACCACATGGACAATCCCTTGCTCAGCGGCGCTTGCATCGATGTAACGGATGCCAAATTCTGGCGCATTGCGTTCAAGCGCCTCCAGCTGCGCGGCACTTTGCGGATCCGCGATGGGCAAGCGTACACCATTCGCGTCAAGCCGCGCAGTGGTCGGCAAATTGTGGTCCGGCACCGCCAACGTCAATTCAGGACGGCGGACCCCGCGGCCAGCCGCGCGCAATCCTTCAAACGCCTGAGGGCTGGTCACTTCGTGCACCAGATGCCGGTCGATATAGATGAGCGCAGTCCCGTCATCTCGGGTTTCCACGACGTGATCATCCCAAATTTTTGCGTATAGCGTGCGGGGTTTGCTGGCCATTTGGCTCTCTTCTTGAACTGTTTGGCCCCGAGTAGCGGCGAGGATACCACACTGGCAAGCTACCGAGTGATTTAGTGGCAATTTGTCATGGCAACGAAAGGGTTTCGCGTCTAACTAACATCTATGTCAGCAAGACCATTCTCCTTACCCATCACCGTCGTACCCGAAGACATCGATTTTATGGGCCACGTCAATAATGCGCGTTATCTCGGCTGGGTTCAGGACGCGGTGCTGGCGCATTGGAACAAAATTGCCCCGCCTGACGAAGTAGCGAGCAAGGCGTGGGTCGCGCTGAAACACGAGATTACCTATCGTAAGCCTGCTTTCTTAGAGGATGACGTGATCGCTCAGACTGTGCTCGAACGCTATAACGGCGCGCGCGCATTTTACCGCACCGTCATCAGCCGCGGCGAGGATGTACTCGCCGAAGTGCAATCAAGTTGGTGCTGTATTGATGCCGAAACCCTTCGTCCGGCGCGAATCGGGGAGCATCTGCGCGAGTTCTTCTTTTCTGAAAGTGAATGATCTACGGCTCTTTCCGTTCAAGGCTTTGCGCCCGAGACTTGGAGCATTATAAGCAGCCTTATGTCCTTAGAAAGAGTGCCCAATGATATGGCGATAAGCCATTATGCCCTACCCGGTCGCGCCGCGACGGGCTTCATTGGTCTCACTTTGGCGGCTCTCATCGTGGGCGGCTGGCTCGGTATCCACGCTTATGCGATGTTTGTTTTTGAACTGACTTGGGCCAATCTCCCATTCGCGATTGGGATGGCTCTTGTGCAATGCTGGCTGTCGGTCGGAGTATTTATTGTTTGCCACGACGCAATGCATGGCACGCTTATTCCAGGTCAAGACAAGCTAAGTGCGGGGATCGCTGGCGTTTTGCTGTTCTTATATGCGGGCTTTCGGTGGCGGGTATTGCGCGAGGCCCATCTCACTCATCATAAAATGCCCGGCCGCGCGGGCGATCCTGATTTTGACGAGGATCATCCCGGCCAGTTCCTCCCGTGGTTTTTGACCTTTTTCAAACGTTATTTCGGCTGGCAATCACTGCTGTTCGTGCAGGCAGTCGTTGGAATTTACTGGCTCGTCATTGGCATTCCGATGGTTCAGATTGTGCTGCTATACGGGGCGCCTGCGCTGCTCTCTTCGGTTCAATTGTTCTACTTCGGGACTTTCCGCCCGCATCATTTGCAGGCTGGCAAGCCGTTCACAGATGCCCACAACGCGCGGTCCAACGATTTCGGACCACTGGCCAGCCTCTTCACATGTTTCCATTTCGGTTATCACCTCGAACATCACCGCCGCCCTGACGTGCCGTGGTGGGCGTTACCCGCAGCGAAACGCGCCGGTATTGGCAAGGGAGTTGACAGGGCCGCTGGCAATGCGGGGCCGTTGACCCAAGCAGAGGGCGCAGCAAAGGTGAATACTGCGCAAGTTGAGGCGAACGAGTGAATTGGATTGAGTGCATCGCTGTCACCATCACTGCCCTTGTAGGGATGGAGCTGTTCGCATGGTTTGCGCACAAATATCTCATGCATGGCTGGGGCTGGGGATGGCACCGCGATCATCATGAACCGCATGATGGTATGTTTGAGAAGAACGACTTGTATGCGGTCGCATTTGGAACAATCAACGCGGCGATGTATATTTCTGGATCGCTTTATTGGGAGTGGCTGTGGTGGGCGGCCTTGGGCGTCAACCTCTACGGCATCGTCTATGCGATCATTCATGATGGGCTCGTGCACCAACGTTTTTTCCGCTTTGTTCCGAAAAGCGGATACGCAAAACGTTTGGTGCAGGCACACAAATTGCACCACGCAACCCTTGGGAAAGAGGGCGGCGTCAGCTTTAGCTTTGTATTCGCGCGTGACCCGGCAAAGCTCAAAGCGGAGCTGAAACTGCAATCGCAGAACGGCGTCGCTAAGGTTCGGCAGAGCCGAAGCGTGTTGGATTAATTATCTAGAGAGGGATCCGGGGGGATGAATGGCAATTGCAGTGATATGACCGGCCAGTGGGATGGGACATTTTCCTATCCCGACGTGCCCGAAGCTGGTCCGATTACTCCCTTCATAGCCACGATTTGTGATGCTGGCGGTATTTTGAAAGGGTCTGTGCTGGAACCGCATGAATTCGATTCCTCGACCGCTCACGCCACTGTCTTAGGGCAACGTATCGGGCGATCGGTTCATTTTACAAAAACTTATCACGGAGCAGGTGAACTTTACGCCGAAACGGTGCTTTATTTTGGCGCGCTCAGCGAAGATGGCGAATACGTATCAGGCGAATGGCAGATTGAACATTGGCGCGGCCCGTTTGAAATGACGCGGGAAATGTCGGGCGTCGAAGGGATTGAGGCGGAAGCAAAAGCAGAGGCGCCCGCCTAGAATATGATGGATTTTCAGAACCGCACATCGCCGCATTAACATAGGATAATACGTTGATGAGGATGGCGGACTAGCGTTCGTAAAGCGGTGATTGTCCTAGGGAAATTATGCTCTCAACGCGGAAAGGGTGAGAAAATGGCAATGCCGAGCGACCTGAATGGCCTTTCGGAGGGGACTTTCAGTTACTTTGCGTCTGAGGATATCGGTGAATGGGCATTTAAGGCCAGAATTGCGATAACCGGTGAGCAACTAAGCGGTATTGTGATCGAACTTCATGCGCACGGGGCCGGTGACGTTAAAGCAAAGATCGAGGGGACGGTTGATGGTGCGAATGTCAGCTTTCTAAAACGCTACCTTGTCCAAAGCGAGACATATGACCGGGATGTCACGTATGAAGGACGGCTGAGCGCGGATCGCCAGACTATTTCTGGGACTTGGCGCCATTCGGATAATAGCGGACCTTTTGAAATGACGCTGGCGACGTAGGGCAGCAGTATTGCACGTTTCGCCGGGGGAAATTTCCCGAATGCGGTGCAACAGGTGTGCAGGTCAGCTTGATGCCTGCGCAAGGCGCGCGGCATGTTCCTGGACCAGTGCAATCATATTGGGGACGCCTTGGGTGCGGTTACTCGATAGCTGGTTCTTGAGATCAAATGGGCCAAGCGCACCGATCACATCCATGCTCGCGACCTCGCGAGCGGGCTTGTCCTGAACCGCCGATATAACCAGAGCGACAATGCCTTTGGTGATTGCGGCATTGCTGTCGGCAAGGAAGTGCAGCGTTTCGGTGTTCTTATCGCCGTGTTCTGTCGGATAGACCCAAACCGATGCTGAACATCCGCGCACCAATGTTGCATCGGTTTTCAGCGCGTCGGGCATATCATCCAAATCGCGTCCCAGCTCGATCAACAGCCGGTAGCGCTCATCGCCCTCGAGAAATTCATATTCTTCTAAAATGTCGGACAATGTTCTCATGCAGGCGCATTTAGGGTGCACATGTCCGCATGGGAAGGGGGCATAGTGCGCGGCCTAAAGCTCAACCCCGCTGGCAATCGCTTCGAGCTTCTTGATCCGCTCTTTCATATCGGCAAGCTCTATCCGCGCGGCACCAACTGCTGCGCCGCCTTCTATCTCAGCGGCTGGCATTTTTCCTCCGCCGCCGCGCTGAAAGCCGTGCAATTCTTGACGTTTGAGTTCCAGCCAATCTTGCCACGCACGCAGGAATGCAAGGGCGACCACGCAAATCCCGAACAGGCACGCTGCGGTTACGACTAGGGTTGGGTCCATCATCATTGGCTTGGCTCCTTCCGGCTGGAATCGGCGGTTAGTGAAGGGGGGGATGTTATCGAAGGTTCTGAGGGGCCTCTGAGCGCTTCGATCTCGGCAGCGATGCGCGCGCGTTCGCGGGCATCCATGGTGTTGTTATCCGTGGCTATCCGTTCGAGGACATGAAGTCTTTCGCGCAAGGTTTCGATCTCTCGACGCGTTTCTTCAATTTCAGCGGTGCCGCGCTCATCGGTGCGGCCTACAAATGTCTCATTGCCGTCTTCGTCGGAGATGATGCCCGCGCGCGCTTTGGCGAGCTGAACAACGCCCCAAACGACGATCGCAACAACGGCGATGACGCTCCAATCCATCAGCTGTTTCCTTCAAATTGTGTGGCAGTTTCAAGCTGCACGCCCTCGGGGCTATCTCGCAGCGATTCAATCTCTTCGGCCAGTTCCGCCGAGCGTTCTGCTGGGCGATCTGTGGCGATGCGTTCCAAAACGCGGACACGTTGCTCCAGAGTGGAGGGATCAGACTGCTGCCGGTCCGACCGCGGCTCGACGTCGGCAGATGCAGACCGCTTTTTCCGGCGCATTGTGAGCACCACCGCGCCCGCACCGACTGCTGCAGCAAGCGCTGCAATCTGCAGCGCGTCCATCATTAAAGGCGTGTCTGCGCCAAACATTAGCTTAGCTCCTGATCGCGTTTGGGGGCGGCAATCTGTGCCGCACGATCATCGCGCAGTGCATCAATCTCATCCGCCAGCAAGGTGCCGCGATCCGTGGCAAGCCGTTCAAGGACGCGCAGACGATCTTCTATCATATCCGTACGGTCCGCGATTTCATCAGCCCTTGGGCTAGCGGCGCGCAATTGGTGCTCGCGCAATTCGCGTCTGTGGTTGAGCACTTTGGACACAACCCCGTTGACCGTCAGGCCAAGGATAATCACCAGCACGATGACGCTTGAAAAGATGATGACCAATTCGTCTTCCATCAGGCGTTCCCTTCATCCTTACGGTTTTCGAGCGCACGTTCGCGCAATTGTTCAATTTCATTGCCAAGGCCGTAACCGCTGTCGGTGACGATCCGTTCGACATTGATAAGCCGGTCTTTGACCGACCCCAATTCCGCGCGCAGCTCAGCATTCTCTTGCGTAAGCAGCGCAACTCGCTGTTTGGCTTCATTGTCGGTCGAGGGTTTAAGCGCTTGGCCCCACGCTCCATCGAGCGGGTATCCATGCTGAATGCGCAGGCGTGTCGTATGAACCCAGCCGAAGATGCCCGCCGCACCGAGCGCCAATCCGCCGCCAATGATCCAGGGCAGATGCGGTACAATCGTAGTGGCTGCATCGACGCTCATGCGCGTGTTTCCTTCTTGTCAAGATTGAGCGGAGTTCCGCTGTCAGATTGGGGCGCCGCCGTTTTGACCGGCACGTCGCGCAATGCTTCGATTTCTTCGGAGAGCGTATATCCGCGGTCGGTCACGATCTTTTCGAGCACAATCATCCGGTCCTGCATCATGTCGAGCTTGTCATTTAGCTCGCGGTTTTCTGATTTCAGGCGCTCAGTTTCGGCAGTTTGTGCTGGCGAGGCCTCCTTCGCAGTCTTACCGCCCCACTCGTCCTCCAGCTCATAGCCGTGCTTTGCGCGGATCCAGTTATTGATCAGCCAGCCAGCGGTTGAAACCAAGACTATTAAAACGATAAAACTCATATTCCCGTCCATCAAACCTCTGCCTTGTTGCCCACATTCAGCGGCACGCCGCTGCCCGATTGTTCGACTGAGCGAGTGTCGCGCAGGGCCTCAATCTGGGTGGCAATGTCATAACCGCGATCAGTGACAATCCGTTCGAGGACCTGAACGCGGTCTTCGAGTAGCTGGATGTGACTGGCATATTGTGCCGCTTTTTCAGCCGTATGTTCCGCTGTCGTCTCGATCTGCATCTTCGCTACTTTTTGTCGGTGCGATGTCCAGATCGCTATCATTGGTATTCCGAAGACCATTACGACTGCGACCAGCCCAATAAATTCGCCCATGTTTTTGTCCCTTGTGTTGACGCGCGCTGTTTCAGCGTAGCTGTTCGATCTGCGATGTTAGGCGCGGGTTGTTGCTGACGTAATAGGTTTCAACATCAGCGAGCCGGCGGTCGATATCGCGGAACCGGGCGCGAATTTCGCGAGCTGTGCGCTTTGGACTCTGCCGCACGCGCTGCCAGTAATTTTCCTCTTGAACGTCGCGGTAGAGGTGCGGCGGCTTTTTCTTCAATACGAAGCCAGCAACGATGTAGGCGAGGATGCCGATCGGACCGAGTGCGAAGAGTGTGAGGGCTACCAATCCTGCACGGACCCAGAAACGGTTCACGCCGGTGTAGGAAGCGATACCGGAGCAGACACCCAACAATTTGGCATTGGCGCTGTCGCGGTAAAGGGTTGTGCGGGGGCTATTCATTGGCTCGCGCCTTTCTTTTCAGCCATCATCTGCTCAAGTTCGCGCAGTTGCTGGTTATCAGTTTCTTGGTTCGCCTGAAGGCGTTTGACCGGGTTGAATGCGGGGTCATCTGTGGCCACCAGGCGTTCTACCGTGTCCATGCGTTCATCAAGGCGCTTGGCGAGGTTGTAGAGTTCCTCCAGCAGCACTTCGTCATCGCTGGTGATGGTCGCTGCGGTTTTCCACTTGGTAACATAGTGCAGGATGAGCCATGGCAGTCCAATGAGGAGCATCGGGACGATGATTAGTTCTTCAGGCATTTGTTATTCCCCCTTCTCAGCGTCGTCTTTGCCCAGCGCTTTTTTCATCTGCGCAAGTTCGTCATCAATCGCATCGGCCCCTTCGAGCGCGGCGATTTCATCTGACAGCGACGGCGGACCTTTTTCTGTAATCGACAGCGCATCGGCGCGGCCTTCGGCGTAATCGACACGGCGTTCGAGTTGGTCGAAACGCGCGAGTGCTTCGTCGGTGCGTTCGGTGCTCATCAGCGTGCGCAACTTGACGCGGTTCTCAGCGCTTTCGAGGCGTGCCGCGATCTGTGTCTGGCGGCTGCGAGCTTCACGCAGGCGGTGCTGCAGTTTCGCAATATCGTCTTCATAAGCGCGCAATGCATCATCGAGGACAGAAATCTCTGCGCGCAACTGGTCACCCATGCTGCTGGATTTCTTCTTTTCAACCAAGGCGGCGCGGGCCAGATCTTCGCGATCTTTCGACAGAGCGAGTTGAGCTTTTTCGCCCCAATCGGCCTCTAACTTGTCGAGCTTTACGACGTGTCGGTGCATTTCTTTTTGATCGGCAATGGTACGCGCCGCGCTGGCGCGGACTTCGACCAAGGTTTCCTCCATTTCGAGGATGATCATGCGGATCATCTTCGTCGGGTCATCCGCATTGTCGAGCATGTCATTGAAATTGGCCGCGATGATATCGCGAGTGCGGCTGAAAATGCCCATAAAGGCTACTCCATCTAGGAACGGGTTGGTGCTGCTGTTGCGCGAGTCTTGATTGTCTCTGCTTCTGCTCTGACTTTGCGTCGGAGTAGGGCTGCGGCGCAAGGCTTCAATTTCTGCGTCGAGCCGCGACAGCGCATTCTTGGATGCGGCTTTCGCATTGCTACCAAAAGAGGGGTGGGCCGGAGCAACGCGGTCTGAGGATTTGCGCGTCGGGGAAAGCGCATCACTCAGATCGGCATCAGCGACTGGAACACTGCGCTCCGGCCCGAGGGGAAGATCATTCGGCTTGGTCACAACCGCGCTCAAGCCAGCTCGACCAGCATCGCGGTCTCGCTGGTGGGGCCAGCGATACTTGCGTCTGCTGCGACCATATTCATTTGGCTGGTCATGGCGATCATCGCAGTCATCGCAGCGATGCTGGCGATCGATGCCTTGCCAAGCTTGCTGCCGAAGAAAGCGCGTCCGAAGAAAGGTTGATCGTACATGGTGTGGGTCTCCCGAAGGTGTGTCTGAAACTGTTGAGATATGTTTTGCAACCACCGTGCCAAACCGGAAAAACGGCGGAAATGCGGGGTTTTCTGACTATCCACACACAACGGTGTTGGTTTCTATTGCCAACCATTGGGAAATTTCACTATATCTCGGTGCATGGAGCGCGAGAATCAATTTATCGGTCAGTCGGGGGCATTCCTTGACGCTGTAGAACGCGCCAGTCGCGCCGCCCCGATGAGCCGCCCTGTCCTCGTCATTGGTGAACGCGGCACGGGCAAGGAATTGATCGCAGAACGCTTGCACCGTCTCTCCAGCCGTTGGGGAGAGCCGCTGGTGACGATGAACTGCGCCGCGCTGCCAGAAACCTTGATAGAGGCCGAATTGTTCGGCCACGAAGCGGGAGCGTTTACGGGTGCTACCAAAGCGCGCGCGGGCCGGTTTGAAGAAGCCGATCAAGGCACGCTATTTCTCGACGAATTGGGCACGCTGTCGATGGGCGCGCAAGAACGGCTGCTCAGGGCAGTCGAATATGGCGAGGTTACTCGCATTGGTGCATCTCGGCCCACTCGCGTCGATGTGCGTATTGTCGCGGCGACCAATGACGATTTGCCCGCGCTTGCAAAATCGGGCGAGTTTCGGGCCGATTTGCTCGACCGGCTGAGTTTTGAGGTTATCACTTTGCCGCCGCTACGGGTGCGCGAAGGGGATGTCGGCGTCTTGGCGGAATATTTCGCGCGGCGCATGGCGGCGGAACTCGATTGGCACGGCTGGCCCGGATTTGCTCCGCATGTGATGACGCAGATGGAAGAATACGCATGGCCAGGCAATGTCCGCGAATTGCGCAATGTGGTGGAGCGCGCGGTGTATCGCTGGGATGATCCTGAAACGCCGATTTCCTATGCCCAATTCGATCCGTTTGAAAGCCCGTGGAAACCGCAGGCTCCGCCGCATCGCAGCACAGAAGCAGCCGCACCAATCGGATTGCCGCCTGCCTCAGGCCCTACCGGCGGGGGTATTCAACCCAATGGAGCGGTCCCGCCTGGTGTGGACTTTGAATCGGTCGATGATCTTCGCGCTGCTGTGGACAGCCATGAACGCGCAATCGTCGAACATGCGCTGGGCAAACACCGCTGGAACCAGCGGCAAACCGCCAAGGCGCTGGGCCTGAGTTACGATCAGATCCGCCATGCGATCAAAAAACATGGGTTGATGGAAGAAAGCGAATAACCCGGCTTCGCGGTTTGCCTAACCGGTTGTTTACCCACCTTCGATATGAGTTTGGCTCACTTTGTTGACAGAAACATTCGGGCTGAAATCATGGACGTGATCAAAACTGTGCTGGCGGGTTGCGGCGTCCTTGCCTTGTTATCAGTCGTAGGGTGTGTCGGTCTTGTTGGGGCGGGATCCTATGCGGTCGATCAAGCTCTCGAGGAACAAGCGGCGCGCCAAGATTCTTCCAATTCGCCGCCGTCACGCCGGGGCGGTCGACCCGTGACCAGCAGCCGGTTCGAAGACGATCCTTTTTCTGACTATGACAGCGAAGCTGCCTTTGATGATGGGACCAATGATGATGGTGAGCCAGTCGGAGGTTGGGGTGAGGACAGCAAGTGAAGCCCGGCCACTGAGTTCAATTGGCGCAGGCATGAATGGCTTTGGCGGCTAGCTGAACCGGGGCAGCGCACGGCTCCACGAATGCTTTTTAGCATCCTTGCGCAATTTCTCGCGGTTCAAAGCAATCAGCGATGCATTCTAACCAACCTTTGATGCACCGGATTGCGGATTGCGGATTGCGATCAAAGAACCGCCGAATATCGGCGAAACGGGGTTTCTGCGCTGCGGTCCTATCGATCATCTTATGACCGTGACGCGCAAGGGATAGGGCTTGAATGCTCTCGATTTTGAAATTCCTGTGAATGATGTTTTCGTGTCAGGAATCTGGCGGTTTCTGGAACAATATGCGGAGCTCGAAAGCGGAGGTTTGCGGGCGACAATTCGCGATTGAACGAGTGGCAATGGCAATGACTGCAGGTACCGCGATCGGTCGGCCCTAGCCACAAATACGCATGTATCGATCAGCGGTGTCTTGACGCTACAGCTCTAAATTAGCGCGATCATGAGCACATCTCTTGCATCCGATAATGATCGGCTGGCCAATGATGCCGCCGCACCAGTGGGTCGCCGCTCTGCTCCGCGATTGCGGCTGTCTATCCCAGCACGGCTGGTCACCTTGTTTGACACACGTCGCTGTATTCTGGTCAACTTGTCTCGCACAGGCGCGCAGATCGGCCTCGAACAGCCATTAGGAAAAGGCGAGGGCGCATTCCTGCAATTGGCCGGGATCGACCAATTCGGATCGATCACGCGCTGTGCGGTTGGCCTTGGCGGAGGGTTTAATGGCCTTGAGTTTGAATGCCCACTGACGGATCGGCAAGTGTTGGCTTTGCGCGATCATGCCGAGAGTTTCGCAGACGCAGAAAGCCGCGCATTGCGTGACGAAGTGCGCGCTTGGGTCACTGGCGCAAAATAGCAGCCGGGCGGCGGAGGTCTGATCCTTTGCGCTAATATACTGCTGGCAAGGCTTGCCAAATGTCTAAGCCGCGCCTAATTGGCTCTCATCCCGACATCGTCGACACAATGAAGGGCTGGCGCCAACCGGGGCCGGCACCCGAAACCTGTGCAGGCCAAACTGTCGTAAATGCCTATAATTGGACCGCATGACTGATATTGCCCGCCTAACCGATTTGATTGCACCTGAGGCGTCCGCGCTTGGGTTCGAATTGGTGCGCGTGAAGATGATGCCGTCAGAGGCAGGCGATGGCGGTGAGGCGTTGCAGATCATGGCGGAAGACCCGGCGACCGGGCAGCTGGTGATTGAGCAATGCGCTGAGCTTTCACGCGCAGTATCTGCGATGATGGATGCGCGCGAAGAAGCCGGCGAATTGCTGATCGAGGGCGCTTATCACCTAGAAGTGTCGTCACCCGGAATTGATCGCCCGCTAACGCGCGAGAAAGATTTTGCCGATTGGGCAGGGCACGAAGCGCGGATAGTGATGGATAAAAGCTTCGGAGAGGCTTCAGGCACAAAACGTGTTTATAAAGGCGCGCTTATTGGTCTGACAGATGGTATGATCGCCATCGATGATGCAAAAACGGGCGGGGCGTCGCTTCCCCGGGATCAAGTTCACAGTGCAAAGCTCGTCCTGACTGACGCGCTGATCGCTGCTACCAAACCGCTCGACACCGCTGGTGCCGATGAATTAATCGAAGACTCAGAAGAAAAGGCGTAACAACTGATGGCCAGTGCCATTTCCGCCAACAAGGCAGAATTGCTCGCAATTGCGAAATCCGTAGCATCGGAAAAAATGATCGACGAATCGATCGTGATCGAAGCGATGGAAGAAGCGATCCAGAAATCGGCTCGTAACCGTTACGGTGCAGAGAACGACATCCGTGCAAAGCTCGATTCCGTAACCGGTGATCTGACGCTGTGGCGCGTAGTTGAAGTTGTCGAAGAGGTCGAAGACTACTTCAAACAGGTCGATTTGAAAGCGGCTGAAAAACTGCAAGAAGGCGCGGCAGTTGGCGATTTTATCGTTGATCCGCTGCCTCCTGTTGATCTGGGCCGTATCGACGCGCAATCTGCCAAGCAGGTGATCTTTCAGAAGGTCCGCGATGCGGAGCGGGAACGCCAGTTCGAAGAATTCAAGGATCGCGGCGGGGAAATTATCACCGGCGTGATTAAGTCGGTCGAATTCGGCCATGTGATCGTCAATCTGGGCCGCGCCGAAGGCGTGATCCGCCGCGATCAACAAATCCCGCGCGAAGCCGCCCGTCCAAACGAGCGTATCCGTGCGTTGATCAGCAAGGTGGAGCGCAACAATCGCGGTCCGCAAATCTTCCTGTCGCGCGCCGCGCCTGATTTCATGCGCAAATTGTTCGCACAAGAAGTACCCGAAATTTACGACGGCATTATCGAGATTAAAGCCGCCGCTCGCGATCCAGGTAGTCGCGCCAAGATCGGCGTAATCAGCCATGACAGTTCGATCGACCCCGTCGGTGCCTGTGTTGGTATGAAGGGTAGCCGGGTTCAAGCCGTCGTGCAGGAATTGCAGGGCGAAAAAATCGACATCATTCCATGGTCCGATGACATCGCGACCTTCGTCGTCAACGCATTGCAGCCGGCCACCGTGGCCCGTGTTGTGCTGGATGAAGAAGAAGGCCGGATCGAAGTGGTTGTGCCTGATGATCAGCTCAGCTTGGCCATCGGTCGCCGCGGTCAGAATGTCCGTCTTGCCAGTCAGTTGACCGGTCACCAGATCGACATCATGACCGAAGAAGAAGCGTCGGAAAAGCGCTCCAAGGAATTCGCCGAGCGTTCGAAAATGTTCGAAGAAGAATTGGACGTGGACGAAACGCTCTCACAGCTGCTCGTCGCAGAGGGTTTCGCGATGTTGGAAGAGGTCGCATATGTCGACAATTCCGAGCTTGCCGCGATTGAAGGCTTTGACGAAGAGCTGGGTGCAGAATTGCAAAGCCGCGCGGTCGAAGCGCTTGAGCGTCAGGAATCGACTCACCGCGAGGCCCGCCGCGAACTGGGCGTTGAGGATGCGATTGCAGACATCCCGCATCTCACCGAAGGCATGCTCGTTACTTTGGGCAAGGCCGGGATCAAAACACTGGACGATCTGGCTGATCTTGCGACCGACGAACTAATCGCCAAGAAGCGTGAAGCACCGCGTCGCCGCAACAACCCTGCAGACGGCCCGCCTATGCGGCGTCCGCCTCAGCGTGAGCAAGACAAGGGCGGTGTTCTGGGCGATTACGGCCTGAGCGAAGAGCAGGGCAACGAAATTATTATGGCTGCGCGCGCGCATTGGTTTGAGGATGAGGAGCCTGCTGCTCCCGCCGCTGAGCCTGACAATCAGGAGGCCGCAGATGCGGACTCCACCCAATGAGAGCCTGACGTCCGACAACGCTGAAGCGCCCCGTTCCCCAGAGGCAGATGATGCTTCTGGGAGCGAGCGGCGCTGCGTCCTTTCCGGCGAGGTTCATCCTCGTGAGGAGTTAATCCGCCTTGCCATATCGCCAACCGGCGACGTGCTCCCCGATGTCGGCGCAAAGGCCCCCGGACGCGGCGCATGGATTGCGCCGGATCGTGCAGCGCTTGAAAGTGCGGTCGCTGATGGCCATTTGAAGCGGGCATTGATGCGAGCATTTAAGGGCGGCCCGGAAGGGGAGACCCTTTCCTACAGGGATGATTTACCGCAAGCGATCGAAGTTGCCCTAACCAAGAACCTTACCGATAGGTTGGGTCTTGAAATGCGCGGGGGCAATATTGTGCTCGGCTCCGCTCGGATTGAAGAACAGGCGCGATCTGGGCAACTTGCGATGCTGTTGCATGCCAGGGACAGCAGAGAAGATGGGCGCAAAAAGCTCGATCAAGCTTGGCGCGTGGGCAGCGATGCAGAGGGTTCTGGTCAACGGGGAATGGTCTTGCCACTGGACCGTGGTGCGCTGTCTGTGGCATTGGGCCGAGAAAATGTCGTCCATTTGGGCGTTTCGGGCAGGAATGACGGACGGCGAAGAGCGTCATCTGCATCGGGCCGAGTAGGACAGGCGGTCATTCGCCTTTCGCGTTTTATGGGGAGCGATCCCCCCGAATTAGCGCCTTGAAGTAAGCATATTTTGCGCGCGGGGGCATTTCCCAGCGCGGCGACAGAGAATTTTTGAAGGACTGACGAGCTAGATGAGCGACGAAACAGAAAAACCCGCCCGCAAACCACTGGGCCTTAAACGGCCAGTTGACGCAGGGGAGGTCAAACAGACCTTTAGCCACGGCCGCACCAATAAGGTCGCGGTAGAGGTTAAGCGGCGCCGTAAGCTCCTGAAACCGGGTGAAACGCCGGAACCAGCGGCCGCGCCGGAACCAGAGGCGGCCCCAACGCCGGCCCCTGCGCCTGAACCGGCCCCAGCTCCGGTAGCGAAGAAAGCTGCGCCAAAACCTGCGCCAAAAGCGCCGGCGGGCGAAACCGCTCAAGAACGCGTTAAGCGGATGCAGCTCGAAGCAGAAGAAGACCGGCTGAAGACTGCTGAAGTGGCGCGTAAGCGCGAAGATCAGAAAGCGAAACAGGAAGCCGAAGACGAAAAGAAGCGCGCCGAAGAGAACCGCGCCCAAGAAAAACGCGCCGAATTGGATGCCAAGGAAGAGGCGAAGGCTGTTGCTGAGGCAGAGGTTGCCGCGAGCGAGGCCGAAGCCGCCGCAAGCGAAGCGCCTGCTGAAAAGGGTAGCCCAACGCCGGCTGCGCGCAAGTTTACACCGGTTGCCCGTCCAGAGCCAAAGCGCCCCGAGAAGAAGAAGAAGAAAGACGACAAGGGCAGCGCGCAAACCGATGGCGGTAAGGATAAGCGCCGTTCGGGTAAACTGACCGTTACCAAAGCGCTGAACGAGGATGAGGGCCGCCGCGCCCGCAGTCTCGCCGCGCTGAAACGTGCGCGGGAAAAAGAGCGCCGGATGCAAGGCGGCGGATCATCGAAGCCGCGCGAGAAACAAGTGCGCGATGTTATCGTGCCCGAAGCGATCACGGTTGGCGAATTGGCCAAGCGGATGGGCGAAAAGGGTGCTGACCTCGTCAAAGAATTGTTCAATCTGGATATGATGGTCACCGTCAATCAGACGATTGATCAAGACACTGCAGAATTGCTCGTCGAACAATTTGGACACAATATTGAGAAGGTTTCGGCCGACGATATTGAGATCAAGGTTGAGGAAGATGTTGATCCAGAAGAGACGCTTGAAACGCGCCCTCCTGTGGTGACGATCATGGGCCATGTCGATCACGGCAAGACGTCGCTGCTTGATGCGTTGCGCGGCGCCAATGTGACCAAAGGCGAAGCTGGCGGCATCACGCAACATATCGGCAGCTATCAAATTACTGCGAAGAACAAACAGGTCATTACTTTCCTTGATACGCCGGGTCACGCCGCGTTCACGGAAATGCGCCAACGCGGTGCGAATGTGACCGATATTGTTGTTCTGGTTGTCGCTGCGGATGACGGCATTATGCCGCAAACGATTGAGGCGATTAAGCACACGCAGGCGGCCGGGGTTCCGATGATCGTCGCGATCAACAAGATGGATAAGCCAGAGGCGAACCCGGACAATATCCGGACGCGTTTGCTTGAACATGAAGTGATCGTGGAGAAAATGTCGGGCGAAGTGCAGGATGTCGAAGTTTCGGCAACCAAGGGCACTGGTCTTGATGAATTGGTTGAAGCGATCACCTCTCAGGCTGAATTGCTGGAACTCAGAGCCCGCCCTGACCGCGCCGCTGATGCGACCGTGATCGAGGCGCAACTTGATAAAGGCCGCGGCCCTGTCGCGACCGTTCTGGTTACGCGCGGCACTTTGAAGCGCGGCGACACTTTCGTTGTTGGGACAGAAAGAGGCCGTGTTCGCGCCATCGTGAATGATGCCGGTAAGCAGATCAAAGAAGCCGGGCCTTCGATGCCGGTTGAGGTGCTCGGCCTAGGCGGCGTACCGTCAGCTGGTGATCAGATGACCGTTGTAGAGAACGAACAGCGCGCCCGTGAAGTGGCGCAATATCGCCGCGAAAAAGCGACCGAGCAGCGTACGGCTCTGGCTCCGACCAGCTTCGATACGATGTTCAACAATATGGCGTCTGATCTGATTGAATGGCCGGTTTTGGTGAAGGCGGACGTACAAGGTTCGGTCGAAGCGATCGTGACCGCGCTCCACAATATTTCAACCGACGATATCAAGGTGCGCGTTTTGCACGCCGGTGTTGGCGCGATTACCGAAAGCGATGTGACATTGGCTGCGGCTTCGGGCGCTCCGATCATTGGCTTCAACGTGCGTCCGAATGCCAAGGCGCGCGAACTGGTCAAACGCGACGGCGTGCGGATGATGTATTACGATGTGATCTATCACCTCACCGAAGAAGTCGCGAAGGAAATGGCCGGCGAACTTGGCCCAGAACGCATCGAAACGGTTGTTGGCCGCGCCGATGTCAAAGAGGTCTTCAAGTCGGGCAAGAAAGACAAAGCGGCTGGTCTGCTCGTCACCGACGGCGTCATTCGCAAGGGGCTGCATGCACGCCTCACCCGCGAAGATGTCATCGTTTCGGCGACCACAATCGCTTCGCTGCGGCGGTTTAAGGACGATGTGGATGAAATCCGTTCCGGCCTCGAATGCGGCGTGGTTCTCGAAGACACGAATGACATCAAACCGGGCGATAGCTTGGAGGTCTTTGAGGTTGAACTGCGCGAGCGGACATTGGAGTTTTAACTCCGATAGAGCTGGTTCGATATGAGCAACGCCTATTATCCTGATGATGCGGATGGCTCTCCGCACACGTCCCTCCTCGGGTCGGAGTTTTCCGATTACGACGAGGCGACGCAGACCGCGACCATGCGTTTCACGGTAAAACGTGAGATGACCACATGGCGCGGCGGGGTGCAGGGAGGCCTCGTTGCGGGTTATCTCGATGATGTGATGGGCTATGCCTATGTCGCGGCCACTGGCGGCGAAATGGCGCCGCTTAATCTAGAGATTTCGATGAGCCTCATACGGTTGATCCCGGAAGGGCCGTTGATCGGCAAAGGCCGGGTGGTGAAATCGGGGCGTAAGGTCATCTTCCTTGAGGGTGAGCTTTATTCCGAAGAGGGTAAATTGATGGCGCGCGCGACCTCGACAGCTTTGCCTACCCCGCGTCCATCCTCGACTGATTCTGGGATGGTGTAATGCCCAAGCAAGGCAACCGCTATCTGGCGCTGTTAGGCAGCATCAATATTGGCGGCAACCGGGTCAAAATGGTCGATCTGAAGGCGGCATTTGCGGCTGCGCTATTTGGTGATGTTATTACCGTTGCGGCGAGCGGGAATGTCATTTTGGATGGCAATTATGAGCCCGCCACGCTCGAGGTTCAGCTAGAGAATATCCTGAAAGATCAGTTCGGCTTTGATTCCTGCGTCATGGTACGCAGCGCAGCAGAAGTGCAATCGGCGATCGACGACAATCCGTTTCACGGAACCGGCCCGCAGCATGGTTCAGACAAGATGGTGCATTCGATATTCCTAAGCCAGCAGCCGGAACAATCGCGCGCCGACACCTTGATCGCGGAACATGCGAGCAAGGGCAGCGAACGTCTCGCCTTGGGTGACCGGGTGCTGTATCTCGACTATGTTCACGGTGTCGGTGTCTCGGACCTGTCGAGCAAGGTTCTTCGGCGCAAGCTGGGGTGCCGAGGTACGGCGCGCAACATGAATTCGCTTAAAAACATACTTTCGAAAATGGGCTGACACATTGGCACACAAGCAAGATCACACCGCCGAACAGCAATCTGTCCGCGTTCTAAAAGTGGGCGAGCGGGTGCGGCATATCTTGTCCGAATTGCTCGCCCGGCAAGAGGTGCATGACGAAGTGTTGAGCGCTTCGAATATTGCTGTGACCGAAGTTCGTCTCACGCCGGATCTGCGCAATGCCACCGCCTATGTGAAACCGTTGCTGGATAATGGCGAAGATGAAGTGGTGAAGGCTTTGCGCCAGAACACCGCCTTTCTCCAACGCGAAGTGGCCAAGCGGTTAGGTTTGAAATTCGCGCCTAAGCTAAAATTCCGCAAGGATGAGAGTTTCGCGGAGGCTGACCGGATTGAGGAATTGCTGCGTGATCCGATGGTGGCGCGCGATTTGGACGAAGGTGATGAAGCTTAACGCCGTACCATCCGCGCGCTCAGCCGAATATTGACCGTGTTACCGACGATCAGCTGATAGCTGCGCATCCCGTAATCGCGCCGGTCAATCTTCATCTCCCCAGTGAACGTTACAGCCTGTCCCCGTGCTGCTGTGGGGTCGCTTGCAAAGGTCACATCGAGCGATTCTGTCTGTGTGACGCCGCGCGCGGTCAATTCGCCTGTCACCGTGCCGCGTGTTGGCGATGAAAGATCAAATGAACGACCGACAAACCGGATCGTAGGATACCGTTCGACCCAGAAAAACCGCTCTCCGCGAAGGCGCTCCAATGTCGTCGTATCGGGAGCCTCCAATGCAGCTGCATCGAAGGTCACATCGATCACCGCGCGTTCGGGCGCACCGGGAACGATGGTGACATTTCCTTGCATCCTAGGGAAACGCGCGGTCTTGCTGGACACGCCGAAGAACGCGACGCGCGCGTTTACATCGCTCGCGCTGGCATCAAGCCGGTAATTGAGCGGGGCGTCCGATTGTGCGCCAATTCCGGCGGGCAAAGTAAGCGCGAGAAGCGCCACAATCGCGAGCCCGATATTCCGATATGTTTGTCTAATCATAATTGCGGTGCAGCGCAGAGGGCATGGGCGTCACCATGCCCTCTCAACCGCAACCTAATTGACAATGCCTGCACCCGCCGTACCCGGCAAAGCGTAGGCAACCGGCGCATCCGGGCCAAGCGGCAGGCCGAGATAGAACCAGATCACGATCAACAGCGTGCCGGAAATCAGCAGGAAGATCGAATAGGGCAACATCATCGCTGTCAGACTGCCTAGTCCAAAATCGCGCTGCCAACGCTGAGCAAAGACGAGGATCAGTGGGAAATAGACCATTAGCGGCGTGATAATATTGGTCGCGCTATCGCCGACACGGTATGCGGCAGTTGCGCCTTCCGGGCTAATCCCCAGCAACATAAGCATCGGAACGAGGATCGGCGCAAGCAGCGCCCATTTGGCGCTAGCCGAGCCCACGAATAGGTTAAGCAAAGCCGCAAACAGCACCATCAGGCCGAGAACGATCGGCAATGGCAGGCCAGTTGATTGGATCGCATCGGCGCCGTGCACAGCGGAAATCAAACCGAGGTTTGACCAATTGAACATCGCAACGAAATGCGCGGCGGCAAAAGCCAGGACAAGGTAATAACCCATATCCTTCATCGATTCCGCCATCATATTCACAAGATCGCGGTGGTCTTTGATGGAACCCGAAGCTCGGCCATACGCCCAGCCGGTGAGCAAGAAGAGCAAGAAGAACGCGGCCACCAAAGATTGATAGAGCGGGCGCAATTGGGTGTGGATCGAACAATCGCCGGCTGGAACACCGTCACAAGCAGCCTCATTCACAAGAGGCGTTCCGGGGCCGAAGGTCATTAGCAACCAAAGCCCGATCACAAACAAGGCCGCGAGGCCTGCATGGCGAAGGCCCTTGGCCGCAAGCGGTCCATCCTGCGCAGTCGGATCAGGGCTTAGGTCGCTGCCATCATTGCCGGCGGATGCACCCCCGGTCCACGGGCCAAGCCGCGGTTCAATGATCCGGTCGGTGACATACCAAATGATCGGCAAGAACAGGAGCGTCATTGCGGAAATGAAGTACCAATTGCCCGCGATATTAGCCGTCCATGTGGGGTCGAGCATACTCGCGCCCACTGCTTCTTCGGTAATCCCGAACAGCAAGGCATCAAGTTGACCCGGAGAGATATTGGCTGAAAAGCCGCCGGAAACCCCGGCAAACGCCGCCGCGATCCCGGCCATCGGATGGCGTCCGGCGGCTGCAAACAGGATGCCTGCCAACGGAATGAGCACAACATAGCCCGCATCCGCCGCATGATTGCCCAGCATAGCGACCAAAGCGACCACCGGGGTCAGCAGAGCCTTTGGCGCGCTTTTTACCGCACTCGCCATGCCAGCGGCGAAAAAGCCCGACCGTTCGGCCACACCCGCGCCTAGCATCACCACAAGGACATAACCCAAGGGGTGAAAATGGGTGAATGTCTTGGGCATTTCGACCCAAAGACGTTGAATATTGTCAGCCGAAAGCAGGCTTACCGCTTCGATCTGAAGCGGTGCGCCGGTCCCCTCGTCGAGCGAGGTTGGGTGTAGGGCAGAGACCCCCGCCAATTCGCTGATGATCGATACAAGGACCAAGGCGAAGATCAGATAGAAGAACAAAAATACCGGATCAGGCAGCTTATTGCCGCTGCGTTCAATCCACCCAAGAAAGCCAGTCATGCCTTCTGGTTTAGCCGTTTCTGGTGCGGCAGATGCCATATTCGTGTTCCCCGTAGAATATCGTCCTGATCTAGGATGGCTAGCATTGCGGATCGCAGCTGTCACAGGGATTAATCACATTGATGATTAATCAACAGGTCGATTGCCGGACTTCCCTTGCGGCGATCTCGGTGCAAAGGTTCGCTCTATGGCAAAGCTCTATTTCTATTATTCCAGCATGAACGCCGGAAAATCGTCTTCGCTTCTTCAGGCGGATTTTAATTACCGAGAACGCGGCATGGCGACGATGCTATGGACCGCCGCGCTTGATACGCGCAGCGACGGGATGGTGCGCAGCCGGATTGGCCTTGATGCGGGTGCGCATTTATATCGGCCAGACAGTGACTTACTTTCCGATATTGCCGCGCAAAGTGAAGTAGACGCATTGGACTGCGTCTTGCTCGATGAAGCGCAGTTTTTGACCGAAGCGCAGGTCTGGCAATTGGCGGCGGTCGCTGATGAACTGTCTATTCCGGTGCTTTGCTACGGCTTGCGAACCGATTTTCAAGGGGCGCTGTTCCCGGGTTCTGCGGCGCTGCTGGGCATTGCTGATGCTCTCGTGGAATTAAAAGCGGTGTGCCATTGCGGGCGTAAGGCGACAATGAACCTGCGTGTGAATGACGCCGGCGATGCGATCAGAGAGGGTGAGCAAACCGAGATTGGCGGCAATGACCGTTATCTGGCGCTGTGCCGCAAGCATTTCTCAGAGGCGCTTAATGGCTGATCTTTTAGAAGTTCTGGAACACGGCCCGGTTCGGTTGGAGCCGTTTGAAGATCGGCATTTGGAACCTTTGCGCGCAGCCTGCGCCAGAGATCAGGAAATTTGGCAGATTTATGTTGTAAATCTTGGTGGGGATGGCTTCGACGCAGCGATTGCGATGTTTCGAGCTTCACAAGAATGGGTCAATTTTGCGGTCATTGATACGGCCACTGGGCAGCTTGTCGGGATCACCAATTACATTCGGCCAACCTTGTTCGGTGTGGTTGAGATTGGCGGAACCTATATCGACCCCAGCGTACGCGGCGGGGGCTTTAATCGTGCGATGAAAAAGTTGCTGATCGAAAATGCGTTTGCGAAAGGTTTTGTGAAGATTGAGTTTCGCGTCGACATCAGAAATGCGCGATCGAAGGCCGCGGTGACAAAATTAGGCGCGGTGCGGGAGGGGACCATTCGTCAGGATATGGTGACTTGGACCGGCCATCGCCGCGATACCGCTTTGTTCGGTCTGCTTCGGGATGAATGGGCGGGTTAAGCGCGGGCCTCGGCAAACCAATCCGCAACGCGCCGCTGCGCATCACCATCAAGGTGCAAGTACAGTTTAGAACGCCGCCGCAGCACGTCATCGGCGGTTGTCGCAAATTCTTCGGCCGCAAGGTATTCTAATTCCCGTGCATAGAGATCGCCGCCCAGATGCGCGCCAAGATCGCCGGTTCCCTGCGCATCGCCAATCATATCCGCCATCAAAGTGCCATAAGCCCGCGCGAGGCGCAGAACGGTTTCGGGCGGCAGCCACGGATAGGCCGCGGTTTTTTCGCCGACGAAAGCATCAAACCGTGACGGATCGATATCGCCGCCGGGCAATGCTTTCTCCGCTGTCCAAGATGCGCCAGAAACGCCTAATTTTTCAAGAGCATGTTCAGCAAGCTTGCGGTAAGTTGTCAGCTTTCCTCCAAAGATAGACAGCAGCGCTGGACCATCGTCATTCAGCTCAAATTGGTAGTCTCGCGTCACGGTTGAATTGGACGCGGCGTTGTTTTCATAGAGCGGGCGCACGCCGGCATAGCTGGCCACCGCTTGCTCAGGCGAAATGGCGGTGCGCAGATATTCGTTCGCGGCGTCACAGAGATAGGCCGCTTCTTCGGGGCTGATATCAATGCCCGCCGGATCGCCTTTGAATAGCTGATCCGTGGTTCCGACCAGAGTGAAATCGCGCTCATATGGGATCGCAAAGATGATTCGATCATCCTTGTTTTGAAAGATGTAACAATGGTCCCCTTCGAACAGGCGCGGGAAGATCAAATGGCTCCCTTTGACTAGACGTAAATTATGATGCTCTTCTGCCGGAACAGCGCGGCCCAAAACACGGTCCACCCAGGGGCCAGCGGCGTTGACGATCTGATGCGCAGTGATGCGTTCTTCGCCGGTCTCGCTGCGCAAGGTCGCAGTCCAGCTCTCCGTCCCTCGTTCCAGGTTAACGCATTCGGTGCGGGTGCGAATGTCAGCGCCGCGTTCTCTTGCATCCATACAATTGAGCACGACGAGGCGCGAATCTTCCACCCAGCAATCTGAATATTCAAATCCGCGCGTCAGCCTGTCCTGTAGGAAGGTTCCATGCGGAGCGGCCCGCAAATTGACATCTTGCGTACCCGGCAGCAGTTTTCGCCCGCCTAAATTGTCGTACAAAAACAGGCCCAGCCGCAACATCCATTTGGGCCGCAACCCTTTGTCATGCGGCAACACAAAACGCATCGGCCAAATGATATGCGGCGCAATAGCCAGCAGCCGCTCGCGTTCAATCAAACTTTCGCGCACCAGCCGGAACTCATAATGTTCCAGATACCGCAATCCGCCATGCACAAGTTTGGTTGATGCACTGGAGGTGTGGCTCGCCAGATCGTCCTTTTCGACAAGGCAAACTTTGAGCCCGCGACCAGCCGCATCGCGCGCGATCCCCGCGCCATTGATACCGCCGCCGATGATAAGAAGGTCATAGTGGTTCTGCATTACAAACGGACGGTTGGCGAATTGCCGGGCATTTGGCTAGAGGGTCGGCATGTCCGACAGCAAAAAACCTGCCCCAAATGGCTGGATCATCCTCGATAAGCCGCGCGGGCTTGGATCAACGCAGGCTGTTGCGGCGGTGAAACGCAATTTACGTGAAGGCGGGTTTGCGAAGACCAAAGTGGGGCATGGCGGAACACTGGATCCCCTTGCAGAAGGTGTGCTGCCGATTGCTTTGGGAGAGGCAACAAAACTGGCGGGGCGGATGCTCGACGCCAGCAAGATTTATGAATTCACGATCCGCTTTGGCGAAGAGACAAGCACGCTCGACACGGAGGGCGAGATTGTTGCCACAAGTGATGTGTGTCCATCGCATACTGAGATCGAGGCGGTTTTGCCGGAATTCACCGGTCCTATTGAGCAAGTTCCTCCCGCATATTCAGCGCTCAAAGTGGACGGAAAGCGCGCCTATGATCTGGCGCGTGCCGGAGAGGTCGTGGAGCTTAAGAAACGGCCGGTGACCATTCATTCGCTTATTGTTTCTGACACGCCGAAAATAGACGGCGCCGTGACCCTGACCGCGCATGTTTCCAAGGGGACATATATCCGCAGTCTGGCCCGCGATATCGCCCGCACACTTGGAAGCTGCGGTCATGTTACCTATCTTCGCCGGACAAAGGCGGGCCCCTTCTTGGAAACCAGCGCGATTTCGCTGGACAATCTGAACCAAATCGCTAGTGGCGCGCCATTGAAAGACCTCCTCCTGCCGCTAGAGGCGGGGCTGGACGACATCCCGGCCCTTCACCTCGATCAGACAGACGCGCAGGCGGTCCGAGCGGGCCGGGTCTTGTCTGAATTGCCCCAATCATCCGGGCTTTACTGCGCCATGCTGGACAATGTCCCGGTGGCACTGGTGGAAATTACGGATGGTTCGACGAAAGTCGTACGGGGTTTTAACCTACCCGATGTCGCTGAGTAGAAAGAATACAATATGTCGATTTCTCCCGAGCAAAAAGCCGAAGTAATTAAAGACAATTCCCGCGCCGATGGCGACACGGGCAGCCCAGAAGTTCAGGTCGCGATCCTCACGCAGCGTATCCGCAACCTAACCGATCACTTTAAGGGCAACCATAAAGACAACCATTCGCGCCGCGGCCTTCTGATGATGGTCAATAAGCGCCGCAAGCTGCTTTCATACCTTAAGAGTAAGGATGTTGAGCGGTATAACTCGCTGATCCAGAAATTGGGTCTGCGTAAGTAAGAGTTTCGGGGAGGGCGGCTCAAACGAGCCGCCTTTTTCGCATTTGGAAACACTCGCAAACAAAAGTGGGCACCGGTTTTGGTGACCGCGAGTGCGACCTGAAAGTGAGGCTTGCGAACATCCGGTTCGCGCCTCTGGGGCACAAAAGAGCCCCGCACCGGACCGGGACGGCATCCCCGGACAATAGAGGCCCCGCCGCGCAATCAGGCGTCATGCGGGTTCAAAAGGAAAATACATGTTCGACAAGAAAACCGTATCGCTGGAGTGGGGCGGCAAAACCCTCACCCTCGAAACAGGCCAAATCGCCCGTCAAGCAGACGGCGCCGTTCTGGCCACTTATGGCGAAACCGTGGTGCTGTGCGCAGTAACCGCCGCCAAACGCGTGAAAGAGGGTCAAGATTTCTTCCCGCTCACCGTGCACTATCAAGAAAAATTCTCATCGGCTGGCCGCATCCCTGGCGGCTTCTTTAAGCGTGAAGGCCGCGCGACGGAAAAAGAGACGCTGACATCGCGTCTGATCGACCGTCCATGCCGCCCGCTATTCCCCGAAGGTTTCTACAACGAAATCAACGTGATTTGCCAAGTTCTTTCCTATGATGGTGAGACTGAGCCAGACATCGTTGCAATGATCGCAGCATCAGCTGCGCTCACGATCAGTGGCCTGCCATTCATGGGTCCAATCGGCGCGGCACGCGTTGGCTACAACAATGACGGCGAATACGTCCTCAACCCAACCACGACCGATGCGCTAGGCGAAAATGGCAATCTCGACCTCGTTGTTGCTGCTACGCAAGACGCGGTGATGATGGTCGAATCAGAAGCCAAGGAATTGGCCGAAGAAGTGATGCTTGGTGCGGTGATGTTCGCCCACGAAGAAAGCCGCAAGGTTATCGGCGCGATCATCGATCTGGCTGAGCAAGCGGCGAAGGATCCTTGGGATCTGCCAGCTGCAGACGACAACACCGAAATGAAGGACAAGCTTCGCGGTCTCGTCGGAGCCGACATTGCAGCGGCTTACAAGCTGACTGACAAGTCGGAGCGTTCTGACGCGCTGAACGCCGCTCGCAGTAAGGCGAAAGAGGCCTATGCTGACGAAGACGGTCAAACGCAGATGACGGCTGGTAAAGTCGTGAAGAAGCTGGAATCGGAAATCGTTCGCGGTGCTATCCTCAAGGATGGTCAGCGTATTGATGGCCGTAAGACCGACGAAGTTCGCCCGATTGAGGCGATGGTTGGCTTGCTGCCTCGTACACACGGCTCGGCATTGTTCACTCGCGGTGAAACGCAGGCTATTTGCACCACCACATTGGGCACCAAAGACGCAGAGCAAATGATCGACGGGCTGGAAGGTCTCTCGTTCAACAACTTCATGTTGCACTATAACTTCCCGCCATATTCGGTCGGCGAAGTGGGTCGTTTCGGCTTCACCAGCCGCCGCGAAACCGGGCATGGTAAGCTCGCCTATCGCGCGCTCCACCCTGTGCTGCCTTCGGTTGAAGAATTCCCTTACACAATCCGCATGTTGTCAGACATCACCGAGTCCAACGGCTCGTCTTCGATGGCAACGGTTTGCGGTGGTTCGCTTTCAATGATGGATGCCGGCGTTCCGCTTAAGCGTCCAGTTTCGGGTATTGCGATGGGTCTGATCCTCGAAGGTGATGATTACACCGTCCTGTCAGACATTCTAGGTGATGAAGATCACTTGGGCGACATGGACTTTAAGGTTGCTGGTTCCGAAGAAGGCATCACCTCGCTCCAGATGGACATCAAGGTTGCCGGCATCACGCAGGAAATCATGACTAAGGCGCTTGAGCAGGCAAAAGCCGGCCGCGCGCACATCTTGGGCAAGATGACCGAAGCTCTCGGCGCATCACGCGGCGAAGTTTCCAAGCACGCTCCTCGTATCGAAACGATGCAGATCGACAAATCGAAGATCCGCGACATCATCGGTACCGGCGGCAAGGTTATCCGCGAAATCGTTGCTGAAACCGGCGCTAAGGTCGACATTGACGACGAGGGCACGATCAAGATCAGCTCTTCAAATGCTGATGAAATCGAAGCGGCGAAGAAATGGATCGCTGGCATCGTAGAAGAAGCCGAAGTTGGCAAAATCTACGAAGGCAAAGTCGTGAACATCGTCGATTTCGGTGCATTCGTGAACTTCATGGGCGGCAAGGACGGTCTCGTCCATGTGTCCGAAATGAAGAACGAGCGTGTTGAAAAACCAACCGACGTTGTTTCCGAAGGCCAAGAAGTGAAGGTCAAGGTTCTCGAGATCGATCAGCGCGGCAAGGTTCGCCTGTCGATGCGCGTAGTTGATCAAGAAACCGGCGAAGAGTTGGAAGACACTCGCCCGCCACGCGAGAATAAACCGCGCGGTGATCGCGGTGATCGTCGTCCACGTGGCGGCGGCGGTGGCGGTGGCGGCGGCCGTGGCCGCGGCGGCGACCGTGGTGGCCGCGGCGGCAATAGCGATGGCGGCGGCGATAAGGGCGGAAATGACGGCCCAGCTGGTCTGCCAGACTTCCTGAAGGACTAATCTCCTTCTGCGACATGAAGAAAAGGCCGCTCGGAGTGATCCGGGCGGCCTTTTTCTTTGCTGACCAAGCCGGCCCAATCGGCTAACCCCGCAAGATGCTCAAACGCGAACTTATCGACACCGTCACCATTCGAGATGGTGAAACGCTCGAACTCTTTTCCCATGGCCGCGATTTCATGATCGTGCTGGGTTACAATGAGTTGATGAGCACCCGTATGCGCTTCTCAGAGGAGCAGTTGGCGGAGCTGACGCTTGATCGGTTGGAGGCGGAAAACCCGCGCATCTTGATCGGGGGGTACGGCATGGGCTTCACCCTGCGCGCGGCGCTGTCGCGGTTAGGGCAGGGCGCAGACGTGGTTGTCGCCGAAATATCAGAGAAGATCGTCGAGTGGGCGAAAGGGCCGATGGAGGGCTTGACGGGAGAGACCTTGTCAGACCCTCGGCTCGACCTGAAAATCTGCGATGTCGCGGCGCTAATTGACGATGCGAATGACGGGACGTGCGAGAAATTCGACGCGATCTTGCTTGATGTCGATAACGGCCCAGACGGTATGGTGCGCGCGGATAACAACCGTATCTATTCGCGCACTGGCATGGGCAAAGCGCGCGATGCTCTTAAACCCGGCGGCATAGTATCGGTTTGGTCAGCGGCGCCAGATCACGGCTTTCGCCGCCGCATGAAAGAATCCGGCCTCGACGTGGAAGAACGCAGTGTTCGGTCACGCCCGAACAATAAGGGCGCGCATCATGTGATCTGGTTCGGCCGTAAGAACGATCAAAAATCGTAGATGATTGTAATCCGGCTTAGCGTGTCCGTCTTAATCGCGCCCAGCGGCGGATCGGTGTCATGTTCCAGCGTGTAAGAAAGACTGGCCGACAAACCCCCGCCTAGCGCCGCAGTCAAACCGGTGGTGCTGACAAAAGTGTTGTTGCTCGATTGAACAAAGGCGCTCGCATCCTGAGTCAATTTCAGATTTTCGGCGATTTGCCAGTCAAAATCCAGCGCACCAAGACCTGCGATTGAGCTGTCTGACGCGCCGGTAACAAATTGCGTTTGGCGGTATGCGGGGCCGACTTTTACCGCCAGTTGCATGTCGTCTTCGTCAATCACTCGGTAACCCACGCCGCCCGATCCAGAATATCGCGCGGAGAAACCCTGGAATGTGTCGCGCTCATATTGCGCGAGGCCATAGATAAACAGCCGGTCAGACAGGTTGTAATTGGCCTCATACGCGGCGAGGAATTGTTCGCGGGTCGTGACACCGTTGTTTTCTTGGTAGTCCACTAGGCCGGTTAGCTTGTGCCGCCAATCAATCCCGACGCGTTCCAATGAAAGGCCCGCAGTGATGCCGGTGTTGGAGGCGTTGCCGGTGCTGCGAAATGCGCCGAGCTGTCCTTGGCCGCTCCAATTGTCAAACAGGCCGGCGCTGCGGATTTCTGCTTCCGCGCTTGCCGCAGATTGGGCCTCCGCAGCGGCAAGCTCTGTGTCATATCCAGCTAGGATAATGTCGAGCTCTTCCCCATCATCGGGGTTGGTTGCGCGCGCAAGGTCGATCACGGTTCGCACTGCGTCTTCGTCACCGCTCGCAATCGCCGCATCGATCATCGCGCGCACTGGCGCTGGTAATTCGGCGTGAGCGGCAGAAGGCAGTGCGGCAAAGCAAGTGGCCGCCAAAGCAGCAAATACGGTCTTAGAATTCGGCAAAGTCAGCTCCCGGTCACACGCGGCGCGTGCAGATAATCGCGTTTAACCAAGGGTAAGCCCTTCATCCGCAGGATGTCGTAAAAGGTTGTAGCGTGGAAATAATAATTCGGTTGAGAGAAGCTCAGCAAGAAATCGGTAATTGTGAATTCCATCAACCGCTTACCGCCCAGCACAAAATGCACTCGATCGTCACTGATCGCCTCGAGGGCGTCTGAAGAGGTGTCTGCAAGGGCGGTGAGCGCATCGTCGAGCATCGCTCGCATCGCGTCCCAATTGCTCGGAATATCGGTGAAATCGGGGCTGAACTCGCCGCTCGGCGCAAGCTCTAACGCCAATTTGGAATGCACCCAAACCGAACGCACATGATAGGGCAGCGGCCACATATCATCGGCTAGTTTTGCGCCGAGTAACTCGTTGTCGGGGATGTTGTGTTCGGCAGCAAACTCTTCAGCTTTATCGACTTGGGCGCGCACGCCTTTGAGAATTTGCACACAACTCGGGACGAAGGCGTCGTAAAGGGTCAACGGCATCTAAGCGGCTCCTCAAACACAAGAAAAAGCCCAGCCGCCAAAAGGCCGCTGGGCTTTCAAATTTAATATTGAATTATCGAACGCGCGGTCCGCCAAACGGCAGAGGCGGCGGCGGACGGCGGGCACCGCGGGGCAATTGTGCCTGATAGGCCCGGCCGCAATGTTCGACGCAATAGGGAAAGCCCGGATTTACGTCGGTCCCGCAGAAATGGAAATCGGGTTCGCCCGGATGACCCATTGGCCAGCGGCAAACTTTGTCTGACAGGTCGAGCAAGCTCGTCTTGTCCGCGATCTCTGCGCTCGGCTTTGCCGGCACGAGGCGGCGAGGCGGCGCTGGCGGGATCGGCGGTTGCTGATCGCCGGGGCCCTGACGCAAAAATCCGCCAGGACCGACCGATACGATCTTTGGCAGGTCGGGCGTGGGATTGGGCACTGGCTGCGAATTGCTCCCCGTACCACCATTCGCGGCGGGCTTTGCCGCTGCCGCTGCTGGCGCCGCATTTGCGGCCACAGCGGGCTTGGGCGCGGGCTTTGCCGCGGCCGCTTTCTTTGGCGGAGCGGCGCTTTTGACCGCGGGTTTCTTCGCCGCCTTTTTCTTGTCGTTCGCCTTTACCGGGGATGGCCGCGATTTCAGGCCAAGCCTGTGCGCCTTACCAATAACGGCGTTACGGCTGACGCCGCCCAGTTCTTCGGCGATTTGGCTAGCGGTCGAACCGCCTTCCCACATTTTTTTGAGCGTTCCAATGCGCTCGTCAGTCCAGCTCATAGGTATTCAATCTCCGTTCGGTCATTTTGACCGTGTGCCACCATAGATAGGCAGCTTGTCACAACTTGCCAGAGGCCCTAACCGCCTTGCTTATGGCAGACGAGTTTTCAGCGAACCCAGATACAAATCAGACTGCGCAAGCTTCAAATGTTGAGGCTGGCGCTGCCAGAAAATTCAGCCCGCGCGGCGTTCCGGTGATTACCGGTGTGAACCGCGTGGGACTCTACGCCCTCTATATGAAGGAGGTGCGACGGTTTCTCAAGGTCCAGACGCAGACGATTTGGGCTCCTGCGGTCACAACTGTGCTGTTTTTGATCATCTTCACCGTCGCATTGGGGCGCGGAGGGCGCGAAGTGCTTGGTGTTCCCTTCGCAAGCTTTGTCGCGCCGGGCCTGATTGTGATGGGCATGATGCAAAATGCCTTTGCCAATTCGTCCTTCTCATTGCTTGCAGGCAAGATTCAGGGGACGATTATTGATTTGTTGATGCCGCCTTTGTCTGCTGGGGAAATGATGGTCGGCATTGTCGCTGCTGCGGTCACGCGCGCGCTTGCAGTGGGTTGCACCGTGGCACTGGCAATGTTGCTGTGGCCCGGCGTTTCGCTAGCGATTGCGCATCTTTGGGCGGTGATCTGGTTCGGGTTGATGGGCAGCGTGCTGCTTGCTCTTCTGGGGCTTGGAACGTCGATCTGGGCAGAAAAATTTGATCACAATGCGGCGATTTCGAATTTTGTCATCGCGCCGTTGTCGCTCCTATCGGGCACCTTTTACGTGATCGACAATCTTGCGCCTGCGTTCCAGGCGGTGAGCCGAGCTAACCCGTTCTTCTATGTGATTTCTGGCTTCCGCTATGGCTTCCTTGGTCAGAGCGATATTGGCACAGAAGCCCAAGTTGTGATGGCGGCGGCCGGCCTAGCCGTCCTAAACGCGGCCATTGCGCTCGCGGTGTATTTTGTTCTGCGGTCGGGATGGAAACTGAAAAGCTAGGCCTGCTGGCTGAGGTCCAAAACCGCTTGATAGGCGGCCCTTACATTGTCGACACGGCCAATGGTCATTTGGTTGGATTTCTTGCCATTGAAATCCGTAATTGCCGCCGACAGTGACATCTCAACCGACCCTGAACCATCGGAGCTTTCGCGGCGGACGATATCGCCAATCCGGCTGGCTGGAACCGAATTCACCGTTAGATCGCGACCAAGGCTGAGTTTCAGGACGCGCTGCGCCGTTACCGCGAATAAAATGCGCCCGCGTTGAAACAGCGGGACAAATGGCGTCGCTAACATCCCTAGGCCGATCAGAATAAACGGTGTTCCGAATAGCGGGAAAGCCCAGCCGATGATGTCGCCGTCGCCCATCGCCGAAGTGCCCCAAGCCGCAATCGCGGTCCAGAACAAGGCAAAGGCGGTCCACGGGATAGCAAAGAGGTAGATGCCGAAGCCTTTAGGCTCAATCCGGGCGAGCTTCATACCTTGCCAAACGACATGCTCATCGTCTCGCAATTCGTTCATCAATGCCAGGTCAAGCCGTTGGCGCACGGTGCCATGCATATTCCGGGCATTGCCTGCCATAATCGACGTTTCTCTAATTCCCTGAATTCAGGGGTTAATTTAATGTGTGAGCGACCGGCGCATCCGGTATCTGCCATCTTTGAACTGTTCAAACAGCTCTGGCACCGTGGGGTGATCAACCGGGCCGCCTTCAATGTCCGCCAGCAAATTGCCTTGGCTAACATAGGCGACATAGCTCGATTCTTCGTTTTCAGCGAGCAGGTGATAAAATGGCTGATCGCGCGGCGGGCGGATTTCTTCTGGGATTGATTCGTACCATTCTTCGCTATTGGCGAAGACCGGGTCGACATCGAAAACCACCCCGCGAAAATCAAAATGCCGGTGGCGAACGACTTCGCCGATTCCAAAGCGGCTGCGGCTTTGGCGCGGTGCGTTGATTGTACGGCCTGCTTGGCTGGAGAAGAAATGGGCGCGGTCCATGATGGGAAATATGGACCTTAGAGCGCGCAAAACAAGCGGTCTGTGGCTTGGCGCTCGCAGATATGCCCGCATTTTGCGGAATTTCACGCTTGCATGATGGCTGGCAGGGCTTGGCAAGCGGCAATGGCTGCGCTAACGGGCGCGCTCCTATCTGGCCATCAGCAGATCGCACCAATCGTGCGAAGCGGCGCTTCACCAGCGACGCGGCAAGGCCGAGGGAATGCGGAGAGGTGCCGGAGTGGTCGAACGGGGCAGTCTCGAAAACTGTTGAGCTCTTTTGGGGTTCCGAGGGTTCGAATCCCTCCCTCTCCGCCAATTACTTCATCTACGACCTAACCCATCGCACGAATGTTGGCGGTTCACTTGGACTTCGGATATGGACCGCCTTGCTGCCAAGGCCGCTTGGGCCATTTTGAGGAGCGTTGGACCTTTGCAAGACTTGCACATCTTTGACGAGCCGCCGCCCGGAGCGGCGCAGGATTGGACCGTTCCGCAAGAATGGAACGCCTATTCCAATGCGGATCACCAGCATTGGAGCGACCTTGTGAACCGTCAATCTGAAGCTTTGCAGGGGCTAGCGTGTGAGGCATTTTTGGACGGGCTGTCCGCTCTCGATTTGGGCCGCGATGGCATCCCGAACTTTGATGAATTTAACGCGCGCTTCTTAGCGCAGACCGGCTGGCAAGCGGTGACAGTGCCGGGGGTCATCCCCAATGGCGCATTCTTTCAGCACCTTGCCGAAAGGCGCTTTCCCGTTGCCAATTTCATTCGCCAGCACAGTTCGCTCGATTACAATGAAGAACCGGACATGTTTCACGACGTCTTTGGCCATTTGCCGATGTTTGTTGACCGGACCTTTGGCGATTTCATGGCCGCTTATGGCCGGGCCGGGCTGAGAGCGGAAGGGCAGGGCATGTCTGACCTACTTGGTCACCTTTACCTGCACACTGTTGAATTTGGACTGATCCGGGAGGGGGCTTCGGTGAAGGCGTATGGCGCGGGCTTGCTGTCGAGTTATGCCGAGACGGTCCATGCCGTCACCAATCCCGAGGCGCGCCGATTGCGGTTTGATTTGCCGCGGATGATGCGGACAGATTATCTGTTCGACAAATTTCAGCCGACCTATTTTGTGATCGAGAGTTTTGCCGCCTTGCTGGAGACTATGGAAACAACCAGCCTGTCGCAGGTTTACCGCGAATTGGATGGTTACGATGTGCTCGCCCCCGGGGAACAGCACGAGAATGACGTAACTATCGAGATAGGTGCCGCATGAGCGACGACACAAAGCCTGACACCTCGCCCATCCAAAGCCGGATTGAAGACGGCGTAGAGACGTTTGAGGCGACCATTCAGGGCGAGCGGATCCAATGGGATGATGGGCTCACCTATAGCCGCCATTTGCAAACCGATCGGTTGCTGAACAGTCAGGCTCCGGTTTCTGATAAGCCGGATGAGATGCTCTTCATCATCATGCATCAGACGATGGAATTGTGGATCAAACTGATGCTGCATGAGGTGCGCGTTGCGATTGATGCGCTGCGCGTTGATGATCTGGATAGGGCCGGCAAAACGCTGGACCGCATTGCGACAATCATGCGCCATATGATCCATTCTTGGGAGGTTCTGGCGACCCTGACGCCGCATGACTTCCTGACTTTCCGCGGATATTTGCGCAAAGCATCGGGTTTCCAATCGCAGCAATATCGCGAGCTGGAATTTTTGCTCGGGCTGAAACGTGCCGATCTAATCCTAGTCCACAACGGCAATGATGCGGCAATTGCGGCTTTGACAGACACACTTGGCGCGCCGTCGCTCTATGACGAAGTGCTAAGAGTTTTGTCGCGCAAAGGCGCCGCGATCCCAGAGGAAAAACTGACCCGCGATTGGTCGCAGCCCTATCAACCTTGCGATGCGGTCGAGCGGGCGTGGCATGATATTTACGCCGCGCCGGACCAGAATTGGGCGCTTTATGCGCTGGGTGAAAAGGTCACAGCGCTGGAATATTATTTTCAGGAATGGCGGTTCAAGCACATGAAAACTGTCGCCCGCGTGATTGGTCACAAGCACGGGACAGGGGGATCGTCCGGCGTTTCCTACTTGGTGAAAGCGCTTGATTTGCAGTTCTTCCCAGAATTGTGGTCGATGCGCACGCGCATGTCGGCACCCAAGGAAGGCGGCGATTATTCTGGAGGTGATCGCCTGTGAACGGCTCTCGCATTTGGGACTTGTCTCAGCGGATCAGCGCCGCAACGCCGCTATGGCCGGGCGAACCGCCGGTCGAAGTTACCCGGCACGCCTCAATCGGCCCCGAATGCCCCGTCAATATCGGTGCCGTTTCGATGCCAATGCATACGGGAACCCATGCGGATGCGCCGCTGCATTACGCCGACGGCGCGCATTCTTCGGCCGATTGCGGACTGGAGCCCTATATTGGCCGCTGCGTTTTGATTGATGTGACACGGGCAGGGGCGCGCGTGGAAATGGATGATTGCGATTGGGACGCGATCGAGGGCCACACACGTGTTCTGTTGCGAACATTCACAAGATTTCCGCATGACCAATGGGTTTCTGATTTCAAGGCCATCGCGCCGGATGTGATTGAACGATTGGGCAACCACGGCGTGCGCCTGATTGGCGTTGATGCGCCCTCGCTCGACCCGCAAACGTCAAAGACAATGGATGCGCATCACGCGGTCTTGGCCGCCGATATGCGGATATTGGAAGGGCTTGTCTTGGATGGTATCCCGAGCGGCGCTTACGATTTGACCGCACTGCCCTTGAAAATCGAAGGTGCGGATGCCAGCCCGGTCCGGGCGATCCTGAGAGAGGCAGCAGCATGAGTGAGTTGGACGCGCGCGCGCGTATCATGGACGAATGCGATCCTTTGGCAGGATTGAGGGAGCGGTTCCGCATTCGCGACGATCTCATCTACCTCGATGGCAATTCGCTGGGATGTATGCCGAACGCAACGCCGGCGCGGATGCAAGAGACGCTGGAGGCCGAATGGGGAGAAGGGCTGATCACGTCTTGGCTCGATGCTGACTGGGCCGCCGCGCCGCAGCGGATCGGCGATAAGATTGCACGATTGATTGGCGCGCATCCCGGCGAAGTGATCGCCGCAGATTCGACATCGGTGAACATCTTTAAAGCGCTGACAGCGGCGCTGTCGCTGCGCCCAGATAGATCGGTAATCCTGACCGAAACGACCAATTTCCCCACTGATTCGTATATGATGCAAGGGATTGAGCAATTTTCAGGCGGACGGATTAACGCGCGCGCGGTCGCGCCCGATGCCGTTCTGGATGCGGTGGATGAAAACACCGCCGCGGTGCTACTTACTCATGTCCACTATAAATCCTCATCCGCCCGCGACCTTGCCGAAACCACCCGGCGCATTCAGCAATCGGGTGCGATGGTTATCTGGGATTTGAGTCATAGCACGGGTGCGCTTGAAATTGACTTGTCCGGAGCGAATGCGGATTTCGCCGTTGGTTGCGGCTATAAATTCCTGAATGGGGGGCCGGGCGCGCCTGCCTTTATCTACGTTGCGCGCCGAAATCAGACCGCTCAGCCAGTTTTATCCGGCTGGTTTGGCCATTCCAAACCCTTCGCATTTGAAGAGGCTTATGATCCGGCACCGGGCGTCGATCGGTTTTTGTGCGGCACACCTTATGTATTGGGCCTTGCGGCGTTGGAGGTTGGTGTCGATTTGATGCTTGAAGCCGACATGGCGCAGGTGCGCGCAAAATCGCTTGCACTGGGCGAATTGCTGATTGCTGCGATGGAGCCGCTCTGCACAAAATATGGTTTCGCATTAGCCAGCCCATCCGACCCAGCGGCGCGCGGCAGCCATGTCGGTTATGCTCATGAAAATGCCTATGCGATGGTGCAGGCATTGCGCGAAGTGGATGTCATCGCCGATTTTCGCACGCCGGAAATGATCCGGTTTGGCCTAACGCCGTTAACTTTGCGGCACTGCGATATTGTCGAAGCGGTCAATCGGCTTGATGAAGTGTGCGCCGCGCGCAGTTGGGACAAGCCAGCTTACCGGACAGTCGCCTCGGTTACTTGATAGTCAGGCGCAGGATATTGCGCTGACCATTATACGCATATGCGATATCTTCGCCCCATGCGCGAACAATCGCGAGGCCTATGCCGCCGCCGGTTTCCGGGTCTGGTCCTGAGAAATCTGTCCCGCTGGTAGGGTCAAAAGCGGGCCCGTCATCCTCTATTTCCAGCACAATAGCATCGCCAATGTCGGTCAAGACAAGCGAGACAGACAGGTCTTGGTCCCCCCCGCCATGACGTAAACAATTGGATATTAGCTCCTCTACGATGATTGCCGCCTTGACATAGGCGCGCTCATCAAGGCAGCTTTGCGTTAGATAGTCGCGTGCGAATTGGAGCGCTTCTCGAATTGTTGCGCGCGGATCACGCCCGCTGGCTACGAATGCCGAAAATCGTCTGCTGTGATCCATGAATCTATGCTAACACAGAACCCAATGGGGGGAATACATGAGAAAATTTAGTATCCTTATCGCAGCGATGGCTTGCCTGATGGCGCAGGGCGCAATGGCGCAAGATATTGGCCGGATCAAAAATGTGACTGAGGGCGGGGTCCAAGTTATTCGTGACGGGCGCACTCTTCAGGCCAATTCTGGTTTTCCTCTTGAGCAAGGCGATGTGGTCAACACGCGGCGCGGGCAGCGCGTTGGCATCACCTTCAACGACAACACCCGCATGGCATTGGGGCCGAACAGCAGCATCACCCTAACGCAATATGAGTATGATCGCAGACGCCAAATTGGCCGTTCGGTTACGCGAGTTAATCGCGGTTCGCTCGGCGTTGACTCCGGTAATATTCCGCGTTCGGGTAGGAACGCTATGCGTATTCGTACCCCGACTTCTACACTGGGCGTGCGCGGCACAACCTTTGTTGTCGAGGTTTCAGAATGAAACGGCGCGCGCCGCTGCTCTTCGCGCTTGCTGGGGCAATGACGCTTGCTGGATGTGCGGGCGGGGACCGAGTAACTCTGCTCGAGCCAGCGCAAGCCGCGAAGAAGGCGAACAATGAGATTGGCGCAGTCGCCGTTCTGGCCAGCGATGCCGAAGATGCCGTTGATCTAGAGGTGCTGGAGCTAACTAACGAGCAGGCGCGTTTGTCGAGGCGTGCAGGCGGCGCTCCGCGGATTCGCCAGCTGAACGAACTGGATCCAGCGGTTGGCGAACTTTTCGCATTTTTGCCTGCACCAATTGCCCGTCAGAGCTTCGGCTTCGATCTTGACAGAGATGATCTGACGGAAGAAGTGCTCACCTCGTTGCAAGCGTGGCTTGGTCAAAACATAGTTGGCCGCCCGGGCTTGCAGATCGAGATTGCAGCTTTTGCAGACGCAACAGGCACAGAGGCAATCAACGATAGGATCACGCTCGGACGTGCGCGGAATGTACGGCAGCAAGTGATCTCGCGGATTGAGCGCGACAGCCTTGAAATCAATGTGGCTGATATCGACACTGTCGCAAGCAGCTGGCACGCGGCTAGGAGAGAAGCGCAGCTTGAACCTGGTCAAGTTGGTGTCGCTGATGATCGGTGGCGGGTTGTGTGGGTTACCGTCCGATAGGGGTATTGGGCTGACCGCCGGTTTAGCGGCTGCCCACATATCTCAATGCGAAGATTGTGAGATCATCGGTGGGGTCGTTGTCCCCTTCGAAAAGGCGCACTTCCTTGGCGAGATGCGACGCGCGGCTAGACGCCGTGCCGTCGCTCTCCGCGTTCAACGCACCCAACACGCCTGACATGCCGAACAATTCATTCGCCTCGTTCGCGGCCTCAGTTGCCCCGTCAGTGATAATGATCATTGTATCGCCTTCCGCCAAATTAATCGGTTCGACGCGATAGGGGAAATCGATCACACAAAACGGTGGGCCGCCTTTCATATCGAAAATATCAACGCTGCCGTCTTTTTTCATGATTATCGGATTTTCATGACCCGCGTTGATGAGTTCCATCGCCCCGGACCGGCAATCAATGGTGCCGACCAGCATCGTCAACCCCATCTCATCATCTGCCTCGTCCATCAGATCGAGGTTAATCGCAGCCACTGCGGCCTCTAACCCGTCATCTGCACGGGCGAGATTGCTTTTCGAGAGGGTCTTTGAAAGGGCCATGAAAAGAGCGGCCGGCACGCCTTTTCCGGTAACGTCACCGACCATGAAAAGCAGGAGATCTTTGTTGATTTTAATCGCATCGAAGAAATCTCCCCCAACCGATTTTGCAGGCTCCAGCACTGCTCCGACCTCAGTCCTGTCATCGAGCCGCGATAGCGTCTTGGCACCAGGCACCATGCTCATTTGGATGCGGCGAGCAGCATCTAATTCGCCTTTTTGCTCGGAGGCGCGGACTCTTTCTTCAACGAGCATCGCGCGGGCGCGTGCAAATTGGGTCAATCCGAGTGCAATTGCTGCGCTCGCTCCAATCAGCAAAGGGCGCACTGGATCGAACAATAAATTGGCATGCGAATACAGTAGGAAAGAACCCATTGGCATCAGAATGGCGATGCCGAATGTGAGCAACAGCAGCATTTTGCGCCCGCGTATGCCAGCCAGTAAGACCAGCAAAACGAGCAGAGCGGCACAAAGAATTTCAAGAGCCACCATGGATGGCGGACGTGACAACCATTCACCCTTTAGAATGGCATCAACGGCCATCGCCTGGACCAAAACGCCGTAAATTGCGCTTTCATGAGGCGTGGCAACAATGTCGTATGTTCCTTCCGCCCCGAGCCCGATGATCACCACCTTGCCTTCAAGGTTTGCTTGGTCAAAATCGCTGGAAAAAAGTTGCACCGCCGAATATCGAGGTATCTGTTCGTTCGGCAACATCTTGAATTGCATGTTCGTAAATTGATCAACCGGAACGCTTTGTTCACCCACCAGCATTCCCGCGCCGCCCCATTCTATTTCCTCGCTATGGGTCGCTATTCGGGCAAGCTCGGCTGCGAAGCCAGGAACGTGCGTTCCACTAACTTGTATTGATAGCGGAACACGTCTGACCACGCCGTCGCCATCGGGAGGGGCGTTGACGAAGGCTTGGCTTGGAGCGGCTCCATCAAGCTCTGTTATGCTGGCAAGAACCCGATCGGCATTCGTTGTTGCAGGCGGCGGTTCGCCTTTTACAGCTGATGAATAGAAAAGTTCTGAGGCTTCGATCCCGCCTTCTTCGACTGCAACCCTGGCTATGACCGTTTCCACACGGCCAAAGGTGCTTGCGAGGTAATCGTCCATATTCGGCAAGTTGAGTATGTTCGACCGTGTTTCCGGATCAAGCTCTTCTTCCAAATAGGCTCCGGCGAATGCCGATGGCCTAGAAGGGTCGGGATCGACAAAATAAATGTCGATACCGATCGCGGTGGGGTTGGCGGCGGCCACTTGTTCGATCAGCTGAGCTGTTTGATATCGGGGCCACGGCCAGCTGGTCGTAGCGGCAATGCTTTCGTCGTCGATCATGACGACGACGACTTCATCGGTGGAAATTTCACGCGGGGCCGCGCGTTGCCAATTGTCGAACACCGTGCGGCGTTCAAAATCGCCCGCAAAAACCGTCAGTAATGTGCCGACAATCGCGCCCAACAAAACGGCAAGAATTAGGGGTGAACGGCTAAGGCTTGCGTCAGAGGAGCCCGAACCATTTCCGCCCTTAGAGATCGACACAGAGCCCATCATACGAACACAGCACGGTCAATTCTGAATCGCTGCGGGTCAGCTCTTCATAGCGGATTGTCTCGCCGTGCATTCGCTGAATATCGGCGTCGCTATAGGTCGGCTCATGGTGGAACAGCGCCAGGCGTTTTGCGCCGCCTTCATGACACAGATCGACTGCTACAATGTTCGAGGAATGCCCCCAATCCTCTTTCATCGATACACTATCGGCGAGTGAATACATCGTGTCGGCAATGACCAGATCGGCCCCAGAGATGAATTCCACCATGGCGGATTCAGCATCCATATTGTCGATCTTATATTCCGCGTCGGTCGAATAGACCGCGACCTTCCCATCAGCATCGCGGAACCGATAGCCGTAACTGGCATGGCTGTGTTCTTGCTGGATAAGAGAAACACTGAGTTCGCCAATTTCATATTCTTGCCCCGTTTCCAGGGTGCGGAATTCGATATCAGCCTTCAACCAATGGAATGGCACTGGGAAAGAGATTTCTTCCTGCTGACGGCGCAATGCTTCTTCGGCATCGGCATGACCGGCATGAATAATGACCTTCGCGCCTTCGACAAAGGCGGGCACGAAAAACGGGAACCCCATGATGTGGTCCCAATGCAAATGCGACAAGAAAAAGTGCCATTCTTTCGGGCGGTCGCCATCGGATAGTCGGCGCAACGTGTCGAGGCCATATTCACGCAGGCCCGATCCCATGTCGCATACAACAAAGGCGCCTTTTCCGGCGTCGACTTCTACGCAGCTGGTGGCACCGCCATAGCCTTGACCGACCGCAAATTCGAGCTCTTCGCGCGCATAAGCGGCGGCGGCATCCTTGTCCGCAAAACTCTTGCCATTTGCATGGAGGAGGGCATCTGCAATTTTGTCTGTGATGGTGGAGGCATGCGGTGCCACTGGCAGCGACCCGCGCGTGCCCCAAAAACGGATCTGCATATTCCCCCCTTCGAATATGACCTAGTGGCCTAGCGCATCCTCAATCGAATCCGCGACACGGAAAACCATATCATAACGGCTGATCGCCAGAATTTCGCGCATCGTTTCATTTGGCCGCGCAAGAATGATCGTAGTGCCGGCACCCTGACCTGCCCGCTGCGCCAAAGTTAGCGCGCGAAGACCGCGTGACGACATGTAGTCGACCCCAGCAAGGTCAATCACGGCAGTAGCCGGCTCTTTTTCCATCGCTGAGAGGAGGTGTTCTTTGAAGGCATCGGCGGTCGATTCGTCGATCCGTCCACTAGGCGCAAGCACCGCTGTGCCCGCGCGCTCTTCGCTATTCCAGTCCAAGGTGCTGCCCGTCATACGCTCTGCATAGCGCGGCTTAACCCAATTGCCAAATGCTCTAGGTTTGCCGTCATAGGCGCCAAGAACGGGCGAAATATCTACCAAGTGCTGCACAGTTTCTCCTGCATCAGTCTGCGACTAGCCAATTCCAACACCAAAGTATGAATTTTTTCCTAGTATTCCGCCATTCTGGACGTTTCTCCTGGCGCGAATTTTAGCTGCCAGGGCAAAAAAATTGCAAAAACTTGTGAAAACACGACAGCTTATGCGGTTAGTCGGGCGATTTACCCGGCTACCCTTGTTTTCGGTCCTAATCGGAGTATCACTTTGATTAGCGTAGGGTCGCCCGAAAGAGGGCATTTAAGGCGGTATTAGCCGCAACACGCCTTTTTCGACAATTTCATAGGGCCGTTTCGTGCGGCCCAAGGCATTTATGCCTGTTTGGGAAATCGGGGGGCGGGTTTGTCTAAAGTTATTCAATTGCCGGGGTGCGTTCAACTCGGGCGTTACGGCGCAATGCGTTTCGCGCGGATGGCGCCAGCGCTTGCGTTGGGTGCCGCTGCAGCGATGCCGGTTGAGGCTGTGTTGGCCCAAGGTCAACCGGGACCGCAAGCTGGCGCTCAAGCACTTCCGCAACTCACACCGCCAACCCGAAATCAATTGACGCCGCCAGAACAGCGCCGCGAGCAGCGCAGTGTCACTTTGACGATTGATGGCGATCTGGAACGCGCGCCTTGTGTCCTTGACCGCGCGGATTACGCCGACATCAAACTTACGCTGTCCGGTGTAGAGTTTGATGGGTTGGATAAAGTCCCCGGCCTCTCACTTGATGCCGCCTATGATGGTTATCTTGGACGCGAGCTGCCCTTGGCAGTGCTGTGTGACATTCGCGCTCAGGCAAATTCAATCCTGCGCAGCCAAGGATATTTGGCGACTGTCGAAATTCCCGAACAGAACCTAAGTGATGGCGTCGCAGATTTCGGCGTGGTGTTTGGCCGGCTAACGGGATTGCGGGTTCGCGGGGATGCGGGGCCTTCTGAGGGTGTCGTTGCCGCCTATCTCGAAAAGCTCACGCAGCAACCGGTGTTCAACACCAATGATGCAGAACGGTATCTGCTGCTTGCGGACGATTTGCCCGGTGTGAATGTGCGTCTTTCGCTGCGCCCGGCGGCAGGCGGTGCGCCTGGAGATTTGACCGGCGAAATTGCGGTGGTTCGCCAGCTTGGCAATGTTGATCTCAACGTTCAAAACTTTGGTTCCAAATCAATCGGCCGGTTCGGCGGTTTGGCGAGAGTTGAAGTTTATGATCTGACCGGATTGGGGGATCGCACTTCGATTGCGATTTTCAGTACGCTCGAATTTACCGAACAACAGACGGTTCAACTGGCGCATGATTTTGCAGTTGGCGGCGATGGGCTGCGGCTGGGCGGACAGCTGACTTATAGCGAAACGAGCCCGGATTTGAATTTGCCGGGGGTCGACCTGCAATCAGAGACAGTGTTGGCGACGGCGCAGGCCAGTTACCCGATCCAGCGGTCACGCCGATCAAGCATATTCGCTTTTGCCGGCTTTGATATCGTCGATCAGAACGTGGATTTTAACAATGTGCAATTGACGCGCGACCGGGTGCGAACCTTGTTTGCAAGGATCGCCGGTGATTGGACCGACGAACGAAGCATCCAGCGGCTCGATGGCTATAGTCCGTTTGAGCCGAAATTACGGCTGAGATATGCATTTGAGGCGCGTCAGGGCATCAGCGCATTGGGCAGCAGCCCAGATTGCCGGGTTAATCCGATTGTGTGTTTTGCCGGAGCTTCGGTGCCGCCAAGCCGGATTGAGAGTGATCCGACCCCGTTCCTTCTGCGTTATAATTTGGGGGCAGAATACCGGCCTGATCCAATGCTTACCTTTTCATTAGAGGCCAGCGCGCAGGTTTCGAACGATCCGCTTCCTGCATTCGAAGAATTTGCCGCCGGAAGCTTCTCAATCGGCCGGGGTTACGACCCGGGAGCCGTGCTGGGAGATAGCGGCGTCGGTGCTGCGTTGGAGGTGCGTTACGGCACTCTTGCACCTGCCGATCCAGAAGCGGTGGCATGGCAACCTTACGTGTTCACAGATTTCGCATTTGCTTGGAACGAAGACCCTAGCCGCCGCGTGCTCAACCCAGATCGCCTGTGGTCCGCTGGCGGCGGAATGCGCGCCGTGTGGGGATCCAAATTTCAAGCCGACGCTTTCCTCGCCGTTCCGCTCAACCGGCCCGATTTGGCAACCCAGCGCGGTGACGTGCGATTTATGGTCTCTTTGACCGCCCGACTTTTCCCGTGGAGATTTTAAGATGGCTCATCTGAATCATAACCGTGCAAAACTGCTGCTTGGCTGCGGCTCTGCGGCCTTGGCAATCGGGCTAGCGGCGGCACCAGACCGGGCGGCGGCTCAGGCTTTTCAAGCGACTGAAATTGTCCAAACGGGGACCGCGACCCGCATTCTGACCGGCACTGGTACGGAAACTATCGAAGTCGACAGTCCGACCGCCGTGATTGAATGGACGCCGGACGAAGATGGCGCAGGCAATGCGCTCGATTTCCTGCCCACGTTCAATCAGGCAACATTCCAGAACGGCGGCGCGGTTACCGATTTCGCTGTTCTCAATATCATTTTGCCTGCCGCCAATGGCAATGTGACTGTTTTTGACGGCACCGTTATTTCGCAATTGGAGGTCGGTTCGGGCGTCTTTACACCGGGCGGTACGGTCGCATTCTATTCACCGTCAGGCATTCTTGTCGGCAGCAATGCCGTGTTCGATGTCGGCAATTTGATCCTGACCACATTGGAAACCGACATCGCCGCATTCGACGCCTTTGCCACGGGCGGCGGAACATTGTCATTGGGGGGCGATCCAACAACGGCTAGCATCATCATTTCGCCCGGTGCGCAAATCACCGCGAGCGCGGAGAATTCCTATTTCGCCGTTGTCGCTGCGGAAATTCAAATGTTCGGCAATGCCAATATCAATGGCAGCCACGCCTATGTTGCGGGCGAAGCGGTGAACCTTACCGTGTCAAACGGCTTGTTTGATATTGAAATTCCGATTGGCACCACGGTTGGAACACCAATCCAGATCGACGGTAATGTTGGCGGACCATCCAGCACTGGTGTGACCGGAGACAACCATCTGATCTATGCGGTGGCCGCCGCGCAGACAGACCCAATTTCGATGATTTTCCGGGGCAATCTCGGCTTTGATGCAGCGGCAAGCGCAGGCATCGTAAATGGTGAGATCATCCTGTCGGCCAATTACGAAGTGTTTGGCCGGACAGTCGATGGCGGATCGATCACCGACGGCAACAGCGCGTTGTTTGACGCAGATTCTGCGCTGACAGACGCCCCCGGCAGCATTTTCTTGGAAGATTTCGTTTCAACCAGCACCCTTTTGGCGATTGCCAATGAAGAAGTGCAAGTCGCAGCTGTTAACGGCCCGAGTTCCATCGACGGCAACCTCATTATGGTTGGCCGTAATTTCTCCGAATTGACCGCGAGCAATGGTCAGGTTTTCGACATTTCTGGCGATGTGTTCGTTTCGGCAGATGATTTCGGCACGGTCGATATCAGCGTACTCCCCGCGGACCTAGACGCTCAAGCAGGGCAAGCATTTATTGATGCATTCGGCGGGGGCACTCTGACGATCGGCGGCGATGTTTTGGTCAGCGCGCGAGCGGTCGCAGGTGCCAACCTTACGACATTGACATCTGGCTCTGCGACTGGCGGTAACGCGACGCTTGCATCCAATGGCGGGGTGCTCAACATCGCTGGCGATGTCGAGGTCGAAACCAATGCGGGCGAGGCACAAATTGGCCTCGATTTTCTGGTCGGGAATGATTTTACCGCTGGCACCGCGCAACTGTTCGCGACGCAGGGCGGCGTTGTTACGATTGACGGCAATGTGAGCCTCAATGCCAACGCGCAGGGCACGACCGGATCAACCACACAGACGTCTACAGCATCCAATGCGTTTTCTGGAACGATCGGAATTCAGACGCTTGATGGTAGCACGCTAACGCTGAATCGCGGCCTATTCGCCAGTGCCAATGCGATAGCTGGATCATCGAATGATAGCGTTCAAGGCGGGCTTGCCGATGGCGGTGATGTATTCATAAATATTGCCGCTGGCGGAAATATCACGGTCGCAGAATCGCTTGCCATGTCTGCCGATGCGACCGGCGGAAATAATGCAGGGGGCCAAGGCGGTGATGCGCTGGGCGGGGCATCGCGCATCTTGCTGCCAAATGGCGGATCGCTGACGATTGGAGACAATTTTAGCGCCAGTGGTTCGGCCTTTGGCGGAACGGGAATTGGCGGCGGTGACGCCTTTGCTGGTATCGCAGGGGCGCAGGTTGTTACCGGTCTGATCGACATCGGACTTAATGTGGATGCGGTCGCAGAGGCTTTTGGCGGAGATTCCGCAGCTGGTTTAGGCGGGGATGGTGGCAACGGAACGGGCGGTAATGCCTTCGTTCAAGCCAATGGCACGCTGACTGACACCGCAACGATAAATGTCGGCGGAAATGTCCGGGCAAGTTCGATTGGTTTCGGAGGCGCGGGCGGTCAAGGCGATGGTAGCGTTATTTCAGCTGGGGCAGGCGGTGCCGGCACAGGCGGGCGAATTGCTACTCCCAATCAGGCCGACACCAATTTTGGCAGCGGCACATTCGCATTAGCGGGCGGAGACAATGGCAATTTGACCGTTACAGGCGAAGTCGATCTTTCCAGCGACGGCGTTGGCGGGGATGGCGGTGCCGGAGGTATCGGGCAATCAGGCGGCGATGGCGGCCAAGGTCTTGGCGGCACTTCGCAGGCCGGATTGGCGTTGCTCGGCGGTGATGGCTCTGTTGCTCTTGGGAACGCCAATCTAGCCGATGTGACACTCTCGGCAGAGGGCTTTGGCGGCGAAGGCGGCAATGGCGGCGGGCCGGGTACTTTATTTGGCAATGGCGCGGATGCTTTCGGCGGCGACGCAATTCTGACGGTTCGGGCAGGTTCGATCAGTGCCAACCGAATATTTGTCTTTGCCGGAGCCAGCGGCGGCTTTGGGCAAATTGGCGGCTCTGTGGGCGGCGGTCAGGCCTCTATTACAGGCAGCCTTTCGGGCGATCTGACAGCGTCGGAAATCGGGGTATTTGCAGAGGCCTTCGCCGCGCGCGGTGAAGATCAAGGCGGCGGCGCCAACGGCGGTCAGGCAAGCATTGCCTTAACCGACATGCAGATATCAGTGGATGGCAATGTCAACGTAGGCGCAGATGCGTTTGGCGGGGACGGCGATTCAGGAACAGGCGGTTTTGCGACCGGCGGTCTGGCTGAAATTTCAATTCTCGACGATGTTAGCACATTGGATATTTCCGGAAATGCTTCGCTCAGCGCCAATGGCGTTGGCGGTGCAAGTGCATTGGCAAGTTTAGGCGCGCTGGGATCTGGCGGCGATGCTCAGATCATTGTCGATGGCGCTGGTACGTTGGCAATTGATCTTATCACTCTGTTGTCCGCCAATGGTACAGGCGGAGACAATGATGGTTCTGGTCAGGGCGGCGAAGGGCGCGGCGGGACCGCAACGGTGTTTGCCGACAATGATGGTTTCGTCACCTTGGGCGGGAACTTCACCGCCACAAGCACGGGTCAAGGCGGAACGGGCATTGGCGGCGGCGACGCATTTGGCGGGGTCGCGGGGGCACAGGCAATTGTTGGCACAATCCAATTCGGCGCGAACGCTTTCGTAAATGCGGTTGGCACAGGCGGCGATTCGACCTCACCCATCGGTTTTGGAGGTGATGGCGGTGACGGTATTGGGGGTGCGGCAGGGATCCGCGCCGAAGGAACCGCGACCGATGCGGGCACGATTACGATTGTAGGAAACGCAACCCTGCTCGCCAATGGCGCGGGCGGAACAGGCGGCACCGGCGATGGCAGCGTGATCGCAGCCGGGCGCGGCGGCGATGGGAGAGGCGGCAATTTGTCCACGCCGAACCAAGCGGATGCCACTAGCTTTAACGGCGCGATCCTCTTTGTCAGCGGGGACGGTAGTGTATTGAACATCGGTGGGACCACGCTGCTCAATTCGGTTGGGACCGGCGGTGCGGGCGGCTCCGGCGGTCTGGGTCAATCGGGCGGTGAGGGCGGTGATGGCATCGGCGGCGGCGCCGTGACTTCCATCACTTCAGCAGGCGGCAGTGCGGCGAACGGAACGGCGGTGTTCGATACGCTTAATGTTCTCGCCGACGGTTTTGGCGGCGCGGGCGGCTTTGGCGGGTCAACAGGCGATCCGCAGGGCAATGGCGGGAATGGCGGCGATGGCACGTTAGGCGTCACAACCGCGGGCGTGATTGTCACAAACGCTTCGCTGACGGCGAATGCCATCACTGTGGCGGCCAATGGCGTTGGCGGTGATGGCGGAAATGGCGGGATCGGCGTTGCTGCCGGTGCTTCTGGATTGTTCATAAACCAAGGCGGGTCCGTCACCACAGGAGCCCTGAGCATATTTGCTCTGGGTGTGGGCGGTGATGGCTTGTCTGGTGTCGGCGGCGCTGGCATCGGCGGCAGCGGCGAATTGACTGCTGATTCGGGCACCGCTCTAATTACCGGCGATAGCATCATAAATAGCGGCGGCACAGGCGGCGAATCTGCTGACGGCGACGGCGGTGATGGCACTGGGGGAACTTCCCAAATATTAGCCATATCCTTGCTGGGCGATATTACAATTGACGGTCATACGTCTCTGCTTTCGAACGGTATAGGCGGCGATGCTGGCACGAATTTCACGGGCGGCACAGGACAAGGCGGGACGGCAACTTTGGCCGCACTCACCGCTGGCACGTTCAATGCCGGATCTGCACAAATTGTGGCAAGCGGCCAAGGCGGATCGGGTTCTTCGGCAAATGGAGGAAACGGATTTGGCGGCGTTGCGCAAATCCTCAGTGTTGACCCCAACTCCGATATCACCATTCAAAACAGCACGCCGTTCGGCTTGCCTGGAAACGGGGTTCTGACACAGTCTAACTCGCTCCTCGTCGCGGCTGGTATTGGGGGCAATACAACCGGCGGACTTGGAATTGGCGGGGTTGGCACCGGCGGCACCGCGACTGTGCAAGCGAACGGGGGCAGCACTCTTGCTCTCCCGGCGGACCCCGGCAATGATGTAAATGCGGGCGGATTTAACCGCATTATCGCACGCGGCGTGGGTGGCGGATCATCGGTCGATGGCGGCATGGGCGGAAACGGGATCGGCGGAACTGGCATCATAAGCGCCGATGGAGGCGGAGTGATTTCGTCGGGCCAGATGATCTTCTCAATTTTTGGTCAAGGCGGATCAAGCCTCGACACCAACGCGAATATCGATGGCGGCGATGGAACAGGCGGGAGCCGCCGCATATCGTTGGTCAATGCCAGCACGATCACTTTGGCCTTGCCCGGCGGCACAAGCGGCGGTCTGGGCGGCGCAGCGTCAGGTAACGGAAGAGGCGGCGACGGATTTGGCGGCTCCAACGAAGTCAGCGTTGATGACAGCACATTGAATTTGGTTGGACAGTCGATCTTTATCGATCAGTCCTTTGGCGGCTCAGGAGAAGTCGGCGGGAATGCGATTGGCGGGACAGTAGAATTCACTGTGACCGGTTCCGCGATCAACATTATTGCAGACGCAAACGGAGCGGCATCTGTCGGCATTGGCGGAACAGTCTTTGGCGGCGAAGGTGCAAGCGAAGGCGGGATGGCCATCGGCTCTGATGTTGATGTTGGGATTTCCGATTCCACCATTGCGGGCGGCAGTTTGTTGATAACCGCAGGTGCGATCGGCGGAAATGCCAGTGATGGCGACGGTGTCGGCGGCGCTGCTTTGGCCGGTTTGGCTCAATTCTCATCGATCGATTCTCAACTCAATTTGAGCGGTTCGAACGTTGTTAGCGCCGCTGCGGTTGGCGGTGATGCTGACAATGGCGGTGATGCAACTGGTGGCCAAGTCGATGTCAGATTGACAGATACGGTGCTAACTATCGTTGCAGCCAATTCGTCGCCGGGTTCCTTGGACCTCTCAAGCGATGCGACAGGCGGATCAAGTGCTTTCCAAATCGGTAACTCCTCTGCTGGCGATACTGCGTTCACCAGCGAGGGCGGATCAATCACTGCCAGCGAGCTGCGCGCCACTGCTCAGGCAAATTCGGGCACGACTGCGACCGGCGTGACAGCTGGCCAAGCGTTTGGCGGTTTTGCCAGAGTTGAATTTAACGGCCCAGCGGATGTCGACATCGTCGATTTGTTCATCTTCACAGATGCGGTCAGCGGGCAAGATGGATCGGCGGCTGGCGGTACGTCCAGCCTGATCGTGGGAGATGCCGCCATTGTGGGCATCCCACAGGTTGATATTGTCGATCTCGAACTGAGCGCCAATGCATCGGGCGCGTTCGACGATAATGGCCCTGTAAACACGGCTGGTTCGTTCTCTATCTTGGCTCAGCAAGGCGAATTGAGCGCTCAGAATATTACCGGCACGGCGCTAGGCGACTTGTTGCCTGGTGAGCTTGGGGTACCGCGTTTCAGGGCGCTTGGCGGTAACATCTTCGTGTCCAACACGATGACAGTCGATGTGTTCGACGGTTTCTTGATCCAGACATCTTTGGGCGGCGTTGTTGGCGACCCCAATCCGCTTGATCCTTCGGTGAACATTTCGGTGACCTCGCAAGGCACAATCAGTATCCTTGGCGATAACGATAATCTTATCAGCTTTGGCGGTCTGACCGTGGATTTGAGGTCGCGCGATATCGTGATTGCCGATGGAGCGCGTATCGGGGCGGCGCAGATGAACTTCATCTCGATCAACACCGATGATCCTGCGATCCTAGGCGGGGCGGGGACGCCGGACGGCGTTGTGGCTGGCGAAGGCTATACGTTGATTAATGAAGAGCTTGGGCGGCTTGAAGTGATAAGCGCCAGCTTTGCTCAACCTACGATTGCGGGTGCTGGGGTCAATGATCCTGATCTGATCTTACGCGATATCAATGCTGAGGGTTCGCTCGTCGATGGTGTGACGAATATCTTTATCGATGTCATTGGGACCGGCGGTATTGCGCGGGTCGAAGGTGTCGTCTCTGTAACTGGTGCAGGGGTTGATGATATGTTCAACCTGCTCGCGGATGCGCGTATCGAAATCGTCACTCCTGGCGGTATTGCTGTGCTGGATTCCAATGATCGGCCAACCGGCAACATATTCCTGGGGTCGGATAATATCTGGATTGCCGATTCCAACCTCATTGCCTTGCTGCAAGCCGATCCAAACTTTGCCGGGCGCAATGATCAATTGGCAGTCGCTGCCGCAGGTAGCCAGGATCCTTTGGGCTTCTTGCGCGGGGGCGCGATTGAATTGGAGGTCGGGCAATCTTTGCTGGTGCGCAATTCTGGCACTGCGACCGAACAGGGCGGCATCCTTGTTGGAAATGGCGGTCTGTCTATTTTTGCACCGGACCTTGCGAGCACACTTGATGTGTTTGCTTATGGTGCGCGGATCGAAAGCACGGGCAACCTAATCACCGGCGAAGCCTTCTTCAACGAGATCGCATTCAACGGTGGTTCGGCTACTGGTGCGACGAACTATACCGGCGAATCTGAGTTCAATGACTGTTTGATCACCACCGGTGACTGCGGCACCTCGACTGGCGGCGGCACTGGCGGCGGCACTGGCGGCGGCACTGGCGGCGGCACTGGCGGCGGTACAGGCGGCGGCGGAACAGGAGGCGGTCCAGTTAACGGTGGCGGCGGCGATTCTAGCCCCGACCCTGACAATCCGGTCGAAGATGACGAAATCGCAGTCGTGAATAACCCCGCAGTCATCGATGCGGCGATCACCTCGATTCAGCCGGTCACATTGACTGAGCAAGAAAGCAATGACGACTTCGGCATCGACTTCCCGGGCTTAGTTGAAGAACCTGAAAGTGAAGAGGAAAACGATGTCGACGATCCCGTCGCGAGTGGCGGCGATAGTTCGCTTTATGGGCAAATTGTGACCGGCAACGTCGAAGTGGAGGGCAATTGAGATGACACCCACAATTTTCGGCAAAACACTCCTAACAGCTTGCACTGCGGCAGCGGTCGGGATCACTGCCCTCTGGGCTGTTCCCAACACGGCGCAGGTGGCTCAGCAGCGATCAATCAGTTTGCGCGACACATTCCCGGTCGGGACCAACGGTTTGTGCGAAGCGCAAATTCAAGCGCCTGAAACCGGGGCCGGATTGTTCGACCGCAAATATTCGATCCTGTGCCGAGACGCAGCCGCTTCGATCGGCACGATGTGGGTTGTGCGCGGGCGTCAGGCTGATGAAGCAGCGGCGCGGTTTGTTGGTCCCGATGCAAATTGCAGCGAACGCGAAGGCGCTGAAATGCCGGCCGGTCTTACAGGCGGGCGGCGTTTGATCTGTACGCAGGATGGCAGCATCATTCGCACCGAATTGCTCGTCGGCGAAGTTGGCAACCGCACCTATGCGGCCACCGGCCTGTCTGCCTATGGCAAGGCGCTTGAGCTGGGCGTTGCCTCCTTGGCGACTGATCAAATCGTACCGGGCACGGTCGACATTCCGCTCACGCAAACCACCGACACGCTCGCCTTTGTGCGCCAGCAAGCTGAAGCGATCACGGCAGATCAGGCGCTGAACGAAGCGTATCGCCGCGCCAATAGCGGCGAATTTGCAGAAGCCGCCGAATTCTTTGCCGCATCCGCTGAATCGCTGACTGGCAATAGCGAGGTTGAGGCGCGCCTTAACGAAGGGCTGCTGCAATCTAACATCGGCAATTTTGCAGAAGCGCTGAGGCGTTTTGAACAAACGCGCGCGAGTGCCGCCACCAGCCCAGTGCTGGCCCGGCTGCAACGCAATTATGAAACTATCGATGCGCTAAACCGGGGCGAACCTGCGCAAGCGGTGCAAATTATCAGCGCGCCGCTCAGCAACGAATTTGGCGATACCGACGCTTTGCGCAGCCTCCAGATCGGCCCGCAATTGGCGCGCCGATTGGCCGCTGAAAGCGAGACTGCGGCGAGCAGTGCGATTTCAATGAGCCTAACGCCGCTCGAACGCGCGCAATTGCTCGATGGGCAGGCGGATTACCTGCATGCGACGGGCTTACGGCTCCTCGGGAATAATGCAGAAGCCGCGACCTATCTGGCGCGGGCCAATGCCAATCTGGCCGAGGTGCGCGGTGGCCGGATCGTTTCGATTATCTGGCTGCGTGCGCAAGTTCTTGGCGAGCTTGCCGAATTGTCCGAAAGTTCCGGCCGCTCTGCCGACGCCGAGCGACTGCATAGTGAAGCCATCGCCTTGTTGGTCGCCGCATATCCTGAATCGCCCGCTCTCTATAGTGCGCAGGCCCAGCTTGCCGGTCTCTATTCGCGTAGCGGCCGAACGAGTGACGCCATCAATCTCTATCGCGGGATTGTTGCGCAAGCCGAAGGGCGGCCCGCGCCGTCTTTGCGCAGCTATATGTCGACCTATTTTGGATTGCTGTTGGGGGATGGGGTAAGCAGCGCAGCGGCCGATGATATTTTCTCGGCCAGTCAATTGCTGATGCGGCCCGGCCTTGCACAGACTCAGGCGGTGTTGGCGCGCGAATTGTCCGGCGGCAGCGACGAAGCTTCGCTATTATTCCGCCGCAGCGTCAATTTAGGGCGTTCGATTGAACGGATGCGTGTCGCGATCATTCAGATCGAAGGGGAGGCGTTGGTTGATCCGCAAGCCGAGATCATCCTGACTGAGCGCCAAGGCCGGCTCGACGCGCTATTGGGCCAACAGGCTGAGGTCTTGCAAACACTCGCCGAATATCCGCGTTTCCGCGCGGTCACCGGCAGTGCGATTGACCTTGCCGGAATGCAATCAATCCTGCGCGACGGCGAAGCTTATGTGAAGATGATCGTTCTCGATCGCGAAGTGTTCATGGTTTACATCACGCCAGAAGAAGCACTCGCCTACCGAGTGAATGCAACGCCGAATGAATTAGAGGACATTGTATCCGGGATCCGCGAAAGCATTGCGATTGCAGAAGGCGGGCAAGTGCTGACCTTCCCATTCGATCTCGCCGCGTCACGCGATCTGTATGTCCGCCTGTTTGAACCGGTGGCGGACCGTCTGGCCAGCCGAAACCACATTGTTTTTGAGCCCGATGGTGCGATGCTCAAATTGCCGATCAACCTGCTGGTCACTGACGATGCGAGCTTAGAACGATATCAGGCGCAGCTTCAGACACCCGAAGGCGATGACTACGATTTCCGAGGCGTCGCATGGCTTGGTAGAAACTCGCAAATCAGCACATCGGTCGCGCCAACCGCCTTTCGCGATGTGCGGGCCGCTCCGCCCAGTTCCGCGGACAAAGCCTATCTCGGACTTGGCGAAAATACGCCGATCGGTGATGGGCCAGTGGGAACGTCGTCAACCCGTTCAGCGCTTGCTGGCGGGGAAAATTGCCTTTGGTCGGAAAATATCTGGTCGAACCCGATCAAATCGGATGAGCTGTATGACGCAGCCTCTCGTTTTGGCGGAGAGCAGACTTTCGCAGCGACAGTCCTGACGCAAAACGGCTTTACTGACACTGCGATCAAAGCGCGCGATGACCTGAGTGAATACCGCATTCTGCATTTCGCAACCCACGGCCTTGTGACCGCCCCGCAACCAGATTGCCCGCCGCGCCCAGCGCTGCTGACGTCCTTTGGTGATGAAACGTCCGACGGTCTGCTCAGTTTTGCGGAAATATTCGCGCTGCGGATTGATGCCGATCTGGTGATCTTATCGGCATGTGACACTGCGGGCAGCGCAACCGTTGGTGCGACGCTTGAGGCTGGCATTACATCAGGCGGTGATTTCGCGCTGGATGGTTTGGTGCGCGCCTTTGTGGGGGCAGGGGGGCGCACGGTCCTCGCCAGCCATTGGCCGGTGCCGGATGATTTCGACGCAACGAAACGATTGATTGGCGGCTTGTTCGACGAAGCGGACAGCGAAACCGCCGGTGCGCTCCGACGATCCCAGCTGGATCTGATGGACGATATCGACACATCGCACCCGTTTTACTGGTCCGCATTCGCGGTTGTAGGCGATGGGTCGGTCAAGGTTACGCGCTGATTTAATCGTCATACCGTGAAGGCATCACACACTCCTGAGGGGGATTGCGTAGCCAAGGCGGCTTGCAAGAAACGCACAAAGCGTCTTTGATCCCCGCTCTTCCGGGGGGATCGGTGAATGTCTGACGAATCGAATAAAAAGAAAAAGGGCGGCTTGATTGCGCGGGGCTGGCGCAGTGTGCGTGAGGCGGGCAATATTCAGTTGGTCGCGACTTGCTTGCTTTTGCTTCTCGCAATCTTTTTGGCCCGGTTCAGTTGGATCCTGCCCGGCGGGGAGGAACCAACGCCGCTAACCAATGCCGCAGAGCGGGCGCTGTATGATACGCGCGCCTTTCTAGCGGCTGACTTGGTTGAGCAAGACGACCGAATTATTCTGGTGGTTTATGACGATCAGGCGCTGATCAATCTGGAACAGCGTTCCCCGTTGCCCCGTGATGCACTGGCAGAGGCGCTGGGCAATCTGGATCAGATGGGTGCCAAGGCGATCGGGATCGATATTCTGTTCGATCAACCCCAAGCCGACGATCAATTGCTTATCGACACATTGCGAGGAATGCAGACGCCGACAGCGGTCGGCTATGCCAATGTCGCCACCAACGCGACCGACATTGTTTATGAACAGCAGATATTTCTAGAAGAGTTCATGGCGGAATTGGACGGTTCCAATTCGCGCCCGGCGAGCATTCGGCTCGACAACAGTTTCGGTGCGACGCGGATTTGGCCGCGGATCGAACCTGACCTGCCGCCTTTGTTAGGCCGCGCCATGCTGGAGGATGCAGGCGGACCGGTTGCGCAATTTGAAGGGTATGAAGGCGCGATTGAATATCGCCGCGCTTTGCGCGCCGGCTTAGAAGAGCAATCCGAGGGCGACGATTCCGGGCAAGCCAATATCGAAGAGCCGCTATTCCAGTCGCTTTCGATCGAGTTGTTCACAAATCTTGACCCCGCCGTCGCCGAATATGTCGCTCAGGAGATTGAGGGCAAATATGTCCTCATCGGCGGCGACATTGTCGATTATGACCGGGTCGAAACATCCTTCACATCATGGACCGGTTTTGAACCCGCCGGGCTATCAGTCCATGGCGAGATCATTGCACAAATGCTCGACGAAAAGGTTTTGCCGCCAATCCCCAGCTGGGTCTTATGGGCGATGGCTGTTTTGGTCGTGGCGACGGCTGCACTCACTGCGCTGCTTGAATGGCCCGCACCAAAATTGGTGCCGCTCTTTGTGATGCTCTTTGCGCTGTTTGTGGGCATTCCCTTTATGCTGCATTTTCAGGATATCGACACATACGGACTGCCCGCTGTGGGCTGGCTGCTCGGGTGGATCGTGGCCTTTACCGCCGTCACAGCGGCGGCGCGTTCGGCGGGCGCGGCTCAGCGCAGCTTTGCGCAAGGCGCGCTGGGTAAATACATCCCGCGCGATATCGCACAGCAAATCATCGATGATCCCGATCTTCTCTCGCTCGGCGGCGAAAAGCGCGAAATCTATGTGATGTTCAGCGATCTTGAGGGCTTTACTAAGATGAGCCACGCGATTGAACCTGAAATGGTCGCAAAGCTGCTCAACCGCTATCTTGAGATGCTCAGCCAAGTTGTGCTCGATCACGGCGGGGTCATCGACAAATTCGTCGGCGATGCGGTTGTGGCGTTTTGGGGGGCACCGATTTCGCGCCCTGACGATGCAGAGCGCGCAGCCAATGCCGGTTACGCCATGTGGCAGGCGGGCGAGGATTTCCGCAAAGAGGTCGCGGAAATGGATGATGCATTGCCCAAAATCGGCAAAACCCGGGTTGGCCTGCATTACGGCGAGGCGGTCATTGGCAATTTTGGCGGCGACACGCGTATCCAATATACGGCGCTTGGCGACAGCATGAACACCGCAGCGCGTTTGGAAGCAGCAAACAAAGCGCTGGAATCCAGCGTCTCTGCCAGCCGCGAGTTTATTGAGCGATCAGAGCTGGATTGGTGGGTCCCTATGGGCCGCATTGTCCTGCGCGGACGGGCGCAGCCGGTCGACATATTGCAGCCAATGCCCGATTTTCCAGCGGAACACCGCGCGAAATTGATCGAAGCCGCTCAGCTTAGCGAAAGCAAACATGACGTAGCGGTACAATTAATCGATGAAGTGGCTGCTATGCATCCGGAAGACCCGGCGCTGCGTAACTATACCAGTCGCATTCGAAACCTGAATGAGGGGGGAGCTTATGTTCTCGGATAAAATGAAGACCCGTATCGCGGGCATGGCGCTTATCGGCGCTGTTATGACAATTCCTGCGGCGGCTTCGGCTGGCGTGGTGGTGAAATCGACCGGACCGTCGGCAGGGACCTATCCCGTCGGACGCCAGGTCGAAGATTCTGCGAGCATTACATTGCGCGCAGGGGACAAGATCACAGTCCTAACCGATGGCGGAACCCGCGTGATGCAGGGACCGGGCACATTCCGCGTTGGCGAAGGGGCAACCCGCACCCGCGCGCGGTTCTCAAACCTCACACGCCGCAATGCAAACCGCCGGGTACGCACTGGTGCTGTTCGCGGCGGTCCCGGTGACGGCGTTGCACGCAGCCCAAATCTCTGGTTCGTAAATGTCGCAGCAGGCGGCAATATGTGCCTTTATGATCTCAACGCAGTTCGTCTCTGGCGCCCAGATTCGGAAGGTGCGCAAACCTATCAAATCCAAGATCAGGCAAATTCGAGCTCGATCGAGGTGCCTTTCGTTGAAACCGAAACGGTGCGCGCGCTTGATCCCACAGGATTGCCGCTGACCAGCGGTCGCAGCTACACCATCACGGCACCAGCCGCCGAAGAGGGCGAACCCGCTTCGGTCAATGTGACATTTGTCGTCCTGTCTGAGCAATATTCCGCACCCGACCAACTCGCGCAGGCGCTCGTTGAAAATGGCTGCACCACACAGCTTGGATTGCTTGCAGATACGCTCGAGGCATCTGCGCAATAATTTGATTTGAAATTCCGAAATCGCTCAGCGTGCTTGGCGGCGTTCTTCGCCGGGTGCACTGGGCGATTTTTGGCGTCTAGGGCACGGTGAGAGCTTAGCGTCTACGCGTTGCATCGCACAGAACGAGCAAAGTGCCTGAGGTGCCTGAGGCGCATGACCGCCTGCGGGCTTGAAAATTCACGTTCAGAGCGCACATTTTATGGATGAGCTCGCACGCTTCTCCTTCGGTGGGTGATCACCGACTAAAGGTCTGGTTTGATGGCGCTTGCCCGCTCTGCCGGCGAGAGATCGCTTTCTTGAAGGGCTTTGACCGCGATAGGGCGATCAACTTTGTCGATGTGTCCGAAGGGGGCGATCCGAATTGCCCGATTGACCAAGGCGAATTGCTGGCGCGGTTCCACGCCGAAGAAGATGGCACCGTTCTAACCGGTGCCGCCGCGTTTGCCGCAATGTGGCGGGCCATCCCCCGGCTGCGCTGGCTCGGTCAGATCGCGCGCAATCCCGCAATCCTTGCCGTGCTAGAGCGGTTGTATCTCCTCTTTTTGCGGCTGCGGCCTACTCTGCAAAAGATGATACGCTGAGCGGGCACGAAAACACTTGCCGCTAGGCGTGACTTCGGCTCTCTTCACGCCAAACGATATTCGAGACGGGATGGCCAAAATGCAGAATTACGGCGGGATGCAAAACGAAATCTACAATGCTGGGCTTCAGGGCGCCTTGCCTGATTATCCAGTCGATTTCGCGACATTGGAAAAACGCGCTCACGAAGCTCTCGGCCCGATGCTCACAAATTATGTCGCGGGCGGTTGCGGCGATGAAAATACGCAGGACACCAATGCCAGCGCGTTCCATCATTGGGGCATGGTCCCGCGCATGATGGTCGATTGCACAGAGCGCGATTTATCGATCGACCTTTTCGGAATGAAATTGCCGTCGCCGCTCTTTATGGCGCCAATCGGTCTCAATGGCGAAGCTTCGCAAGACCGCCACGGCGATATGGCGGCGGCTCGTGCTTCTGCGATGACGGGCGTTCCCTTTTGCGCCTCCACCTTGTCCAATGATCCGATGGAGGACGTGTTCAAAGCGACCGGAGACACGCCTGCATTCTTCCAACTTTACACTCCGCGAAACCGGGAGCTTGCCACCAGCCTGATTAAGCGGGCGGAGGCGGCAGGAGCGAAAGCCATCGTGGTCACTCTCGATACATGGCTCACCGGGTGGCGGCCGCGCGATCTGAATGCGTCCAACTTTCCGCAATTGCGCGGCAAGGTGATGCAGAATTATTTCTCCGATCCGGTCTTTCGAGCGATGCTCGACAAACCGCCCGAAGAAGATCCTAAGGCTGCAATCATGCTGTTCGCAGCGATCTTTGGCCAGGTGCTGACTTGGGAAGATATTGCATGGTTCAAATCCGTCACTGACCTTCCGATTGTGCTCAAAGGTATCTGCCATCCCGATGATGCGCGCCGCGCGGTCGATCACGGGGCGGACGGTGTCTATTGCTCCAATCATGGCGGGCGTCAGGCAAATGGCGGGATCGCAACGATTGATCTGCTCTCAGACGTAGTGGCCGCCAGCGGTGACATTCCGGTCCTATTTGACAGCGGCATTCGTTCGGGCACCGACGCGGTCAAGGCGCTGGCGATGGGGGCGGCCGCAGTGGGCGTTGGCCGGCCTTATACTTACGGATTGGCGATTGGCGGAGCTGAGGGTGCGGCATGGGTGCTGCGCTCAATTTTGGCGGAGGCTGATTTGTTGATGGCGGTCAATGGCTATCCAACTTTGGCGGATGTCAGAGCGGCCGGGGTGCAGCGCGTTTGAAGAAGGAAGGACGCGCACAAACTACGGAAAACCAACCCCAAACGGCGTCCAATTTTTTCCCGAATTGCAAACTTTCTGACTGATCGGTAAATTCGACTCAGTTTTCCACAGAATTAATGTTAGCTTTCCTCTGGGACCAAGACGCGATTCGGGCGCGCACCGGGGAAACAACACATGGAAAGACCGACAATCATATCGTCGGGCCCAGATACAATGGGCCGAACAGTCTGTTTCGGAGACGAAAATTCGCGGCGCGCGCGCTATGGCCGGATTCGGCCAATGCCGCGAAAACGGTCGTTCTTTCGCTTCTTTTCCCGCTTCAGCTAAATCGTCGTCTGGCTGCGTTGACCGTCACGGGGCCGATTTGGCGACGGTGACCAGTTTAGTTTCGGTATAGCCGAGATAACCCTCAACCCCGCTTTCCGAACCAAAGCCGCTGTCGCCGACCCCGCCAAACGGCGTTTCTGGCGAACCCACGGCGAAGTGGTTGATCGCAACCATTCCCGCGCGCAGCGACCGTCCCAGATAATGGCTTTCATCCAGGCTAGCTGTGAAAGCATAGGCGGCAAGGCCGTAACGCAGCGAGTTGGCGATCTGCACTGCGTCTTCAATATCATCATAAGGCACAATCCCAGCGACCGGGCCGAAAGGTTCTTCGGTCATCATCCGGCTGTCTAAGGAAGGCGCGGCAATCACGGTCGGCTGGAAAAAATGCCCCGGCCCATCAATCGCTGATCCACCGCTGACAATTTCGCCTTTCTCGCCGCCCAGCGAGCTCATCAAATCCGCCATTGCGGCGACACGTCCGCCATGCGCCAATGGGCCCATCTGGACGCTGTCATCTGAGCTCGCATCGCCGACTTTGATACCTTGCGATTGCCGTGCGAATTCACTCACAAATTTGTCGTAAATCCCGCGCGCCACGAGGAAACGTGTCGGGGATACACAGACCTGCCCGGCATTGCGAAACTTGGTCGCGGCACAGGCGGCGACAGTGCGCTCGAAATCGGCGCTTTCGCCAATAACAACCGGTGCGTGTCCGCCGAGCTCTGGCGTGAAGCGTTTCATGTGCTGCGCCGCCAATGCCCCCAATTGTTTGCCCACCGCAGTCGATCCGGTGAAGCTGATCTTGCGGGTGATAGGCGACACGGTGAGGTGCTGAGAAATCATCGCGGGGTCGCCGTACACGCAATTGAGCACGCCGGCGGGGACACCGCCATCGATGAAGCATTGGACCAACATCTGCGAACAGGCTGGCGTCGTTTCGGCCGGTTTGAAGATCACCGAGCAACCGGCTGCCAATGCGCCGCCCAATTTCTTTGCCGCCAAATTGATCGGGAAATTCCACGGTGTCAGCAGAACAGCCGGGCCAATCGGTTCTTGCGTCACGCGCTGTTCCAACAGGTTGGCGCTGCGCACGGGGACCAAGCGGCCACCTTGACGCTTCGCCTCTTCGGCTAGGAAGTCGATCAGATCCGCTGCACCATTGGTTTCGCCCAGCGCTTGCGCATGGGGTTTGCCCATTTCCAATGTGACGATCCGAGCAATTGCCGGCGCGCGTTCGCGCAGTAAATCCGCTGCTCGGCGCAGGGCACGATAGCGTTCAATCCCCGGTGTGTTGCTCCAATTGCGGAAACCTTCATCAGCAGCCGCGAGCGCGGCATCAAGCTGTTCCGGCGATGCTTTGGGACAATGACCCAGAACAGTTTCCGTTGCCGGATTTACGACCGGCATCGAACCCGCGCCGCCATCTGCGATCCATTCGCCGCCGATCAACATTTTCACTTGTGGGTATGCGGCCTGATTAGCGGTCATGGTGTGGCTCCAATTGTTGTGAAGGCGAGCATTGCTCTTTCAGACTTCGCTGTCTCAAACTGCTCTACCGTCCGCAACCCCAATTCGTTGCAATTGAAACTTTGTTGCGCTTCGATGCGAGGGGGACTAGCGGGGAAATAGATCGATTCCTCAGGAGAAGAACATGCTTGTCGGCGTCCCCAAAGAAATCAAGAACCACGAATATCGTGTCGGCCTCACTCCAGAAGCGGCGCGCGAATATGTCGCACAGGGCCATTCGGTTGTGGTCGAAACCGGCGCGGGATTGGGGATCAGCAAGACCGACGAGGATTACGAAGCCATCGGCGCGGAAATCGTCGGTACAGCCGAAGAGGTCTTCGCACGGGCCGAAATGGTGGTGAAAGTTAAAGAGCCGCAGCCCAATGAATGGGTGCAGCTGCGCGAAGGGCAAATCCTGTTCACTTACCTCCACCTCGCGCCCGATCCGGCGCAGGCGAAGGGTTTGATGGAAAGCGGTGTGTCGGCGGTCGCCTATGAGACTGTGACGGCGCCGGATGGATCGCTGCCATTGCTCGCTCCGATGAGCGAAGTTGCAGGACGCCTGTCGATCGAAGCCAGCGCGCATTCCAGCCACAAGACCAAAGGTGGGCGCGGCATTTTGATGGGCGGCGTACCAGGCGTTTTGCCAGCAAAGGTCGTGGTGATCGGCGGCGGTGTTGTCGGAACGCAGGCCGCGCGCATGGCCACGGGTCTGGGTGCAAATGTCGAAATTCTTGACCGGTCTTTGCCGCGCATTCGCGAACTGGATGATATGTTCCAAGGCCGTGTCACCACGCGTTATTCCAATGCTGGCACAATCGAGAACGCGATCACCGAGGCAGACGTCGTGATTGGCGCGGTATTGGTTGCGGGCGCAAGCGCACCGCGTTTGGTTACTCGCGATATGTTGGGCCTGATGAAACATCGCGCGGTATTGGTCGATGTCGCGATTGATCAAGGCGGCTGTTTCGAAACCTCAAAGCCGACCACGCATGAAAACCCAACATATCTGGTTGATGACATCATTCATTACTGCGTTGCGAATATGCCCGGCGCCGTGCCGCATACGTCGAGTTATGCGCTCAACAATGCGACCCTGCCATTCGGACTGGCTCTGGCGAGAAAAGGCGTTGTGGCGGCCTGCGAAGCAGACCCGCACCTCGCGCTGGGTCTTAATGTGCATAAGGGCAAGATTGTAAATTCCGCAGTGGCGGAGAGCCTTGGCTTTTGAGTGTTGCAAAAAACTGCACAGAAGATGCTTCGGTAACGTGGGTGTTGTAGGGCATCTTCTGTTAGATGAATGGGATTGGAGCAAAGGTGACCTATGCAACATATTGATGCCCGTCCTATCGTCCGTCAGGTGAATCACGACGCGGTGATCGACAGCCATATCGCGCCGCAATCGATGAGTGATCGTGTGGCGTTCGCATTCGTCAAATTGCTGCGATTTTGTGCCGATACTTTTTTCGCGCATCGTTACGGCCACCGCGCTGTTGTTCTGGAAACGGTTGCGGCTGTGCCGGGTATGGTCGGCGGATTGTGGCAACATTTGCGCGCTTTGCGGATGATGCGGGACGATGATGGCTGGATCCGCACTTTGCTTGACGAGGCAGAGAATGAACGGATGCATCTCATGACCTTCGTCAAAATTGCTCAGCCCAATTGGTTTGAGCGTGCGCTGATCATCGCGGTTCAGATGGTGTTCTACAATTTCTACTTCTTCCTTTATCTCTTTGCCCCGCGCACGGCGCACCGCGTTGTTGGCTATTTCGAAGAAGAGGCCGTGATTAGCTACACTGGCTACCTCGCCGAAGTGGATGCAGGGCGGCACGAGAACATCGCCGCGCCTCAGATTGCCATCGATTATTGGCAATTGCCCGACGATGCGCGCCTGCGCGATGTCATCATCGCCGTGCGCGCGGACGAAGCAGAGCACCGCGATGTGAACCACGCTTTCGTCGATGTCATCGACAAGAAGCGCGCGTCCTAACCGCTAGGCGGCAACAACTTCCTGTTCGATAGTGCCGAAGATCGAGTGGTTATCGCCGTCGCGCATTTCGATCCTCACCGTATCGCCGGGCGCCATAAAGCGGGTTGATGCCTCGCCATTGGCGATCGTTTCGATCATGCGAATTTCCGCGATGCAGGAATAGCCAAGGCCGCCATCTGCGACGGGCTTGCCCGGTCCGCCATCTGCACCTTTGTTCGACACCGTTCCTGATCCGATGATCGTGCCTGCGCCCAATGCGCGGGTCTTGGCCGCATGGGCGACCAGTTGCGCCAGGTTGAAGGTCGCGTCCTTAGCCGCTTCTGCGCGGCCAAACGGTGCGCCATTGTAATCAACCATGAGTGGCAGATGGATAAGGCTGTCTTTCCACGCATCGCCCAGTTCCTCTGGCGTCACTGCGACGGGGGAGAACGCGCTGGAGGGTTTGGATTGGAAGAAGCCGAAGCCTTTCGCCAATTCGCCGGGGATCAGTCCGCGCAGCGACACGTCATTGACCAGCATGATCAGTTTGATGTGGCCCGCTGCGTCATCCACGCTGACGCCCATCGGCACGTCATCGACGATGACCGCAACTTCGCCCTCCATATCACAGCCCCATGCCGTATCGCCCAAGGGGATGTCGGCACGCGGGGGGAGGAACGTGTCACTGCCGCCCTGATACATCAGCGGATCTTGATAGAAGCTGTCTGGTAATGTCGCACCGCGCGCTTTGCGCACCAATTCGACGTGATTGATATAGGCGCTGCCATCGGCCCACTGATATGCGCGCGGCAGCGGCGAATGCGCCTGGCGTTCGTGAAACCGTTCACACGGCACCGTTTCATGCTCCACATCGCGGGCCAGCACTTCCAATGCCGGCGCAATCCGTGCCCAATCGTCAAATGCCGTCTGCATAGTGGGCGCGATGTAGCCCGCCGCGCTGCAGCGCGTGAGATCCTTGGAAACGACGACCAGTTTGCCGTCGCGAGTGCCATTGTTGAGCGTGGCTAGTTTCATAGGTTCAGGCTTTCTCTGGAATGTTGGCGGGATTGTCGGGTTGTTTGTCAGGATGCGCGCGCTGGAATGCGGGCAGGGCGAGACATGCGGTTTCGATTTGGGTGATGCGCGGATGCGGCGTTAGGTCATAATGGAACCGCCGCGCATTGTAGATTTGCGGGATCAGCACGGTTTCAAAGATGCCCGGCCTATCGAACAGGAAGTCCGCCGTGCCGATCTGCTTCAACCGCGCCTCCACCGGATCAAGCGTCTTTTTGAGCCAGTGCCGATACCATGTGTCGATTTCGCTTTGCGAATGACCCAGCGGGTCTTTGAGGTATTTCAGCACCGACAGATTAAGCGGAGCGTGCAGTTCTGTCGCGATTGCATAGGTTAGCTCGCGCGCGGTGAAACGGTCTTCGATATCCGCCGGCAGCAATGGATGCTGCGGATATGCCTCATCCAGCCATTCGATCATCGCCATGGATTGCGCCCGGTCGCGGCCATCCGCGGCCAGCATCGGCACAGAGGCGAACGGATTGCGGCCCGTGTAAGCGGCGTCTTTCTGCGCGCTTTCGAGCAGGTTTACCGGGTCTTGCTCGTACGCAATCCCCTTCAGCTCTAGCGCGATGCGCAAGCGGTAGCTGGTCGAGCTGCGGTAATATCCGTGGAGCTTCATATCGCGACCTTTCCCCGCCATTCTGCCGTCTGGCCTGACACACCTGACACACTGTCTAGGGGCAAAAAACCTGCGTATTCAATTCGCTCAACAATTCTGGCAATTCGCCCAACAATTCTGGCGAAAAATTGCGCTGGAATGAGAGGGGCGAAGCGTATCATCATGCCGTCATAAAGCCCGCGCGGTGAGTAGGAAAATTTTCTACCCGCTCAACCAAACGCCGCAATCCCCGTCACTGCGCGGCCAAGGATCAGGGCATGGACATCATGCGTGCCCTCATAAGTGTTGACCGTTTCTAGGTTCACCGCGTGGCGGATGACTTGATATTCCTCTGAAATACCGTTGCCGCCATGCATGTCGCGGGCCTGACGCGCAATATCGAGCGCTTTGCCGACATTATTGCGTTTCACGATGGAGATCATGTCAGGCGAAAAACGCCCCTCATCCATCAATCGGCCCACGCGCAAGGATGCTTGGAGGCTGAGCGCAATATCGCTCATCATATCGGCGAGTTTCTTTTGATAAAGCTGAGTTGCTGCCAATGGCGCGCCGAATTGTTTGCGGTCAAGGCCATATTGGCGCGAGGCATGTAGGCAAAATTCCGCCGCCCCCATCGCGCCCCAGCTGATCCCGTAACGTGCGCGGTTGAGACAGCCAAACGGCCCCTTCAATCCCTGCACATTGGGCAGCAAAGCGTCCGCAGGCAGCTTCACCTCGTCCATCATAATCATGCCGGTGGTGGAGGCGCGCAGGCTGATTTTGCCTTCAATCTTGGGCGCGGACAGGCCGGGCATCCCTTTTTCAAGGATAAAGCCGCGAATGCCGCCGCCATGTTCTTCGGATTTTGCCCAGACGACAAAGACATCGGCAAAAGGCGAATTGGAAATCCAAGTTTTGGAGCCGGAGATGACATATCCGTCCCCGTCTTTCTTGGCGTAAGTTTTCATACCCGCCGGGTCAGAGCCCGCATCAGGTTCGGTCAGGCCGAAACAGCCGATCAATTCGCCCGATGCCAGACCGGGCAGATATTTGCGCCGCTGCTCTTCGGATCCATACGCATAAATCGGATGCATCACGAGCGAGGATTGGACGCTCGCCATAGAGCGATATCCGCTATCCACGCGCTCAATTTCGCGCGCGATCAGGCCGTATGAAACATAGCCCGCATCCGCGCCGCCATATTCCTCTGGAATGGTCGCGCCGAGTAGGCCCGCTCGGCCCATCAGGGGGAACAGTTCGGGCGCGCTCACTTCATTGCGGAACGCCTCGATCACGCGCGGTTGCAGCTCGCTTTGCGCAAATCCATGCGCCGCGTCGCGGATCATCCGCTCGTCTTGGGTTAGCTGCGTTTCGAGATCGAATGGGTCTTCCCAATTGAACGGGACGAGACCGGCATTGGCGAGATCCGGGCTTGAGGGGGAATGCACTGTTTGCTCCTGAAACTGGTTTGCCCATCCGCTTTCGCAGGGTTGAACCGTCCTCGCAAGACTTGTGGTTGCGAGGTCCAGTTTTGCAATTCAGCTTTCGCAATTCAGCCGTCAGAAGATCAGCCCGCCGCGGCTTCAGCAGCCTCAGCAGCGCCAAACAGTGTTATGTGTTGCTGCCAAATTTTTCTGAAAATGCGGTGTCTTCGCCGGAACTCAGCAACTTGGCTTGCTCCACCCATTGATCGCGGGTGATCCGCCCTGCGAAACGGCCAAGACCCGCATCAATGCGTTCAACATCGGCATCATTCCATGCGGCGATTTGTGCAAAGCTGGTGATGCCTTGTTCCGCAAGGATTGCGACCAGTTTGGGGCCAACACCTTTGATCTTGCGCAGATCGTCGGCGGCGGCGGATGGCGCGGGTGTTTGCTTCGCGGCAGGGGCGGGAACTGGCGCGGGGGCTGGGGCGGGGGCGGGCGTTGCAATTGGCTCCGGCGCTGGGACCGCAGGCGGCGGCGTTTTTGCCTCGCTTGGCGCGTCGATCAACGCCTGATTGCGCGCAGCAGGCGCAGCGCCCTCGTCCAACACATCTTTGCCGTGCGTATCATCACCCACAATCGTAGTCTTGCGATTGGCGCGCATCAGCAGCCAAATCACCAGCATGACTAGGATGACGCCCAGTCCGATCAGGACCGCGGTTTGGATTTCTTGGGGTGACATGGATAATCCTCGTGGATGAAAACAAACGCGCCGAATTCTCAGCGAGGCCCCCTTAGCAGGCCCACGCGCTCGAACTCAATTCCTCGTTAAAAAGCGCGTTAGCCGCCGACGCGCGGCTGCGGCTCCATACTGCCCGCTAATGCGTTCAATTCCAAAAATTCCTGCCGCAAGAAATTGCCCTGCTGTCCGGCAAGCGCGCCGATATCATCATGGCTAAAGCCCATCATCAGCTCATCCCCGCGCAGCAATTGGCCGAATGCCGCAACCGATGCGGCGAAGGCGAAACCGCCGGTTGGGGCGGAGGCTTGCATGAAGGATTCGCCCAAGACGACCTGTTCAATCAGCCGCGACGTGTCGCCATCGGGCAGCTTGAACCGCAATTTGACATGGGCGGCTTCGGTCACGCGGCGCATTGCTTCTGCAGAAGGTTGATCCTCATACCGGCGCGGGCCGATCCAGCCGCGCGTTCCGGCGGGGACGACTTCGTAAATCGCCGTGACCTGATGCCCGGCGCCAATATCGCCCGCATCCACCGCGTCATTGTCGAAATCCTGTTCGCGTAAAGCGCGGTTTTCATAACCGACCAGGCGGTATTGACTGATGACGGCTGGATTAAACTCGACCTGAATTTTCACGTCCTTGGCGATGGTGAAAAGCGTGCTCGACATTTCATCGCCCAGCACTTTTTTGGCCTCCAACGCGCTGTCGATATAGGCGTAATTGCCGTTACCTTTATTGGCGATCTGTTCCATCAGGGCTTCGTTGTAATTGCCCGTGCCAAAACCAAGCGTGGTCAGCGTAATGCCCCGGTCGCGGTTCATCTCGACCATTTCAATCAGAGCATCACGGTCCGATAGGCCAACATTGAAATCGCCGTCCGTGGCAAGGATCACGCGGTTCACGCCGCCTTCGATGAAATTGTCTTCGGCGATATTGTAGGCCAGCTGAATGCCTGCGCCGCCCGCCGTCGATCCGCCAGCGCTCAGTTGATTGAGGGCGCTGCGGATGGCGCGCGTGTCGTTGGTTGGTTCAAGGACAAGGCCCGCTGCCCCGGCGTAAACGACGATGGACACGCGGTCTTGTTCGCCCAATTCCCCGGCGAGGCCCGACAAAGCGGTTTTGACCAGCGGCAATTTATCAGGGCGGGCCATGGAACCCGACACATCCATCAAGAACACAAGGTTCGCCGCCGGGCGTTCCGCGCGTTCGATATCATATCCGCGCAGGCCGATCCGCATCAAATATGTGTCTTCATTCCACGGGCTGCGTGCGACATCGGTGGTGACGCTGAAAGGTATGTCGCGCCCTTGCGGACGGTCATAATCATAGCGGAAATAATTGATCATTTCCTCTGTGCGCACGGCGGCCTGAGGCGGCCTTTGGCCCAGATTGAGGAAGCGCCGGGTGTTGGCATAAGCGCCCGTGTCAACATCGACGGAGAATGTGCTGACCGGCTCTGCACTGGTCAGTTTGACGGGGGAGACTTCTTCGCCGTCATATTGCTCGCGGCCCGGATCGGTGGGCACGACAACCGGCGGGATCGAATAGCCTTGCTGGGGTGCGCCGCGCACCGCGCCGGTGCGATTGCGTGAGCCGCCCATCACGGCAACAGGTGCGACGGATTCGAGATTTGGTCGCTGCAACCGGCTGCCCGACACCACAATCGATTGACCCGCGCTTGCCACCGATGCTGGCGGCGGCGGCGGCGGCGGCGGCGGCGGAGGAGGCGGTGGTGGTGGCGGAGGCGCAAGCGGCGGGGGCGGCGGGGGCGGAGCAACCGCAACATCGCCAGCGGGCGCTTCTCCGGTGCTGGCCATATCGCCGCTTTGTTGAGAGCACCCTGCGATAAACAGGCTAAGCGCGACAACGCCGCCGATTTTCAGGTGGCTTAGGTTCGATACACGCAATTTCAGTCCCCACGAATGACCCCACCGCAATCCGGATTGACCAAAAATCGGGTGAGCCGCGTTAATCGCGACTGAATGCGGCTGTAAGCGAGCGGCAATGAAGCGCCGCACACCAGCGCGAATATGCAAGAAATTCAGTTCAATACGAACCGACAACCAACCCATTGCACAGCATTTCATGCGTGTTGATGTCGATCATATAGCCGCCGGAACATTCCCCGCTTGGCGCGGCCTCTCCGCTTAAAATCCGCAGCAAAGCGGCGCTACCAATCGTCACAACACTGCCGATCAGCATTTCATCACGCTCTGCGCCCGTCATCGGTCTGCTGCGCCGTGCCGCGCGCATTTCGCTCATGCGCCGCTGCACACTTGCCTCCAATTCGGCAAGGCTTTGTTCTGGCGGAAGCTGCGCCAGATACACGCCCGCAATGTCTGATCCGCCTCTATAGGCCAGCCGAAACATCTGGCGCGGTTGGCCGGTATTGTTCCCGGTGCGGGCATAATTCACGCGGCCCCATTGAAACAGAATGCGCGGATTGGTTTGATCCGCGATCAGCGCGCGATTGCAGGCGATATAGGCCGCGTCATGGGCAACATTTGCATCCGCCGAAACGCCGTCCACGCCGCTTGGTTTCAGCGGGTCGAGCGGGTGGGCGGCATATTCATCGCACAATTGCACCGCGCGTTGATCGGTCAAACTGGCATAGTCCGGCACGGGCGGTGTTTGCGCCGATTGCGCCGATTGCGAAACGGCAGGCATGGGCAGCAAGGCTGACATCGCGCTTAGCAAGGCAGCCGCGCCAAGCACCCGGATCACAGTGCTTTGTTTTGAACCGGCTGTCATTGTTGCTCGCTTCTTTCTGGGCTTTCTTTTGGCGCGACATTCTTGCGGAACAACACCTTGTCTTCTTCGCCAAAACCGCGTTTCCAAATCACCCACAGATACACCGCCAAAATCGCTGGGCCGCCAATCACGATTTCGACCCATTCGGGCGTAAATCTGGTAAATATGAACCCGACGATCACCGCCGGAGCCGCCGCATAGACCAGCGCCCAGCGCCAGTTCGATACCGGCGCTTTAAGCAGTTTTTTGAGCACAATTGCTTTCACCAGGCTCGACACGCCCAGCGCGATAAACAGCGCCGCTGCGGCGCCTGCCGCCTGAAACCCTTCGTCGTAACCCAAATGCTGGGCGAGCAAGATCAGCCCAACCGTCAGACTCGCCTGCAAAGTGATAACGCCCACAGAAATCAGCAGGTTCCGTTTGCGCGCGATGTAAACCAGCACGCCTTCTGACACGACCGCCATAGACGCGATGACTTCGGCGGCGAGCAAGATCGCCAGCGCGCCTGTGCCGCCAACAATCGCCGGTCCGCCAAGGCCCATCACCGCCTCGCCCGGAATGGCGAGCATGAGCGCGATCCCGAACTGCAAGGCGATGATCCAAAAGCCGACTTGCCGCACTTGGGCCGCGATCGCCGCCATATTGCCTATTTTCAAATTCTTGGTGATGACCGGCGAAAGGATCGGTTCAAAACTGCTCTTCAATTTTTGAGGCAGGCTCACGACCTCTTTTGCAAACCAGTAAATGCCGACCGTCCCAGCTGAGGTGAATTGCCCCAGCAAGAACACATCGAGCAAGCGCGTGCCGCGCTCAATCACATCGGCACCGATCAACGGCAATGCGCGCCCGGTCATTTTCGCAAGATAACGCGGCCGCGGACGCCACCCTTTGGGCAGGCCATAGGTTTTTAAGAAGGAATAAGCCGCGGTGAATAGGGCCGCATAAATTGAGGCCAGAAATGCCAGAGAAATGCCCCCTGCGGCGAGCGCGGGAACAAAGAAAAACCCAGCGACAAGGATCGATTTCGTCCACGGTTCCACCACCGCGCGGGCGCGCACAGTTGTCGCAATGTCATAGCGGTAAGCCTGCGCCGCGAGCAGGATTTCTGTGAGCGCAAAAGCGGGGATCGCCGCGATCATCCACATGTCAAATTCGCTATTCGTGCCGCTCGGGAAAATGATCACCGGAAACGCGATCAGCAATGCACATGCGGCAAGTGAGAATATGAAGGAGGTGAGCAATCCGTCGAAGACCAGATTGGCAGGAGAGGCTTCGTGATCTTCCGCCCCTTCTGTCAGACGCTGCGCTAACCCGCGTTTTTCGCCCAGAGCGCAAATCAGCGCAAAGATTTCGATGACCACAAATGCCGCGGCAAAACGGCCCATTTCATCGACGCCGTAAAATCGAAAGCCGACAAACAGAAACGGAATGCCGCCCAGCAACCGCAAGATAAAGCCCAGAGCATTGGTGCGCCCGCCTTTGGCAAGCGTCTGCATATCATCGCCGCCTTTGTCGGGGCGCAATGTCTCTGGCGGAGGGGTGATATTGGTCACGCGTTTTGTTCAGCCGTCAGCGGGCGCGCGAGCAATTGCGCCACAATATCGCGCGGCGGCGCGCCTTGCAAAATTGTGTTCACGGCGGCCACAATCGGCATTGCAATACCGCGTTTTTCCGCGAGCTGTGCGAGCACCGGCGCGGTATGCGCGCCCTCTGCCACGGTCGTGCGGTCGGCCATCAATTCGGCGGCGCTGCGTCCTTCGCCCAATGCCTTGCCAAGCGAGAAATTGCGGCTGCTGGTGGAGGAGCATGTCAGCACCAGATCACCAAGTCCGCACAGGCCCGCCAATGTTTCTGATCGCGCGCCCAATGCTTCGCCAAAGCGCAACATCTCTGCGTAACCGCGCGCAATCAGTGCCGCACGGGCGTTTTGGCCAAGCGCCAATCCATCGACGACACCGCAAGCAATCGCGAGCACATTCTTGATCGACCCGCCAATCTCTGCGCCGGTCACGTCGTCAGAATAATAGGGGCGGAATGCGGACCGCGCGATGGCCGGGGAAAGCCGTTCCCATTGATCGCGTCCGCCTTCGCAAGCGAGCGTAACGGCGGTTGGCAATCCGGCGGCGACTTCATGCGCGAATGTGGGGCCGGAAAGGACGGCAATGGCGCTGCCGGGGGAGGCCGCGCGCGCCGCATCATTCATAAGGCGTCCCGTGCCCGCCTCTATCCCCTTGGAACACAGCACAAGGTCGCGTGGGGGCTGAGCGAGGCCGCCCAGCACTTTGCCCAAAACCTGCGCCGGGGTCACGCAAAGGACGGTGCCGATCCCGGCCAATTCGCTCAGATCACCAACCGCGCGGATGGCGGGGGATAGCTGCGCACTCGGCAAATATTGCGGGTTGCGGTGGTCGGTGTTGATCGCCTCCACCACTTCGGGTTCAAACGCCCATAGCACCACTTCGCGGCCATCGCTGCTGAGCATTTGGGCGAGCGCAGTGCCCCATGCCCCGGCGCCGATTACGCCGACAGTTTCCAATTGTGTCATGCTTTTACCCCGGCGCCGCGCACAATTTCCGCCTCTGGGTCCAGCGGCCAGCGCGGGCGCGCTTTGATATCGAGCGGATCGCCGGCAAAATCCGGGTCCTGTGCCAGACGTTCACAACCGGCCCATGCAATCATTGCGGCATTGTCAGTGCAAAGCGCCAAGGGCGGCGCGACAAAGCGCATATCGTGGCTTGCCGCCAAATCCTCCAACGCGCCGCGAACGGCTTGGTTGGCGGCGACCCCGCCAGCGACCACCAATGCAGGGAAGGGCGGGTTTTGCGCCAAAGCTTTGTGGAGCCGGTCCAGCAGGCAATCCACCGCCGCTTGCTGAAAACTTGCGGCGATGTCTGCTGCGATATGTTCGCCGCTTTCGTGCGCCCGCAGGACCGCGCTTTTGAGACCTGCAAAGGAGAAATGCGGTTCCTTTGATCCTTTGAGCGGGCGGGGCAGCGGCACGGCTTTCGCGTCGCCTTCGCGCGCCAATTTTTCGACCTTTGGCCCGCCGGGATAACCCAGCCCCAAAATTTTGGCGGTCTTATCAAACGCCTCGCCCAGAGCATCATCAATCGTGGTCGCAAGCCGGCGATATTGTCCGACGCCTTCGACGCTGAGGATTTGGCAGTGGCCGCCGGAAACCAGCAGCAGGAGGTAAGGAAAGCCCAGCGCCGCATCCGCCAGACGGGGGGACAAAGCGTGCCCTTCCAAATGGTTCACCGCGATCAGTGGTTTATCCGCTGCCATCGCCAGCGCTTTCCCGCTGACAAGGCCCACCATAACTCCGCCGATCAAACCGGGGCCAGCGGTCGCGGCCACGGCGTCCACATCGTCCAGCGTCAAACCCGCATCATCCATCACCGCCGCGATCATCGGCGCGAGGCGTTCGGCATGTGCGCGCGCGGCGATTTCGGGGACCACGCCGCCATAGGGCGCATGTTCGGCCTCTTGGCTCGCGATCCGCTGAGCCAATATTGTGCGGTCCGCTGTTACCAGAGCGACCGCCGTCTCATCGCAACTGGATTCAATACCCAGTACGATTGATCCTGCCGCGCCGGGCTGTTCAAGGTTGTGCGATACTGACGCCATCCCGCTTCCATCTAAGGTGTGTAGCGTTTAGAGCAAGCATACCTATGAATGATGCACCCAATTCTAACGCTTCGGCGAGGCCAAAAATCCGCTTGGGCACCCGCAATTCGCCGCTCGCAATGGCACAGGCCATCGAAACCCGCACCAGGCTTTGCGAAGCCCACGGTTGGAGCGAAGCTGAGGTCGAACTCGTGCCGGTCATGGCGAGCGGGGACAAAGTGTTGGACCGGCCTTTGGCGGAAATTGGCGGCAAGGCGCTGTGGACCAAGGAACTCGATGCTTGGCTGGCAGAGGGGTTGATTGATGCCGCTGTGCATTCGGCAAAGGATGTTGAGACAATCCGGCCCGATAGTTTCCATTTCGCAAGTTTCCTGCCGCGCGCGGATCGCCGCGATGCTTTGGTGGGCGCGGGCAGTATCGACGCCATTCCAAAAGGCGCAGTGGTGGGCACCAGCGCCCCGCGCCGGGCTTCGCAATTGCTGAATTTGCGGCCCGATTGCAGTGTCGTGACCTTTCGCGGCAATGTCGCCACGCGGCTGGGCAAGTTGGAGGCGGGCGAGGCGGATGTGACCTTCCTTGCGGCGGCGGGGTTGGAGCGGTTGGGGCAATCGGACCTTGGCGTGCCGCTCGATGAAGACGCATGGATACCGGCGGCGGCGCAGGGGGTGATTGCGCTGGAATGCAGAGCCGATGACGCGGCAATGACCGCCGCGCTGGCCGCGATTGATGATGCGGACACCCGCGCAGAATTGCAGGCGGAACGCGCGCTTTTGGCGGAGCTTGGCGGGACCTGCCATTCGCCGATTGCGGTTCTGTGTCAGCACGAGCGAGGCGCGCACGGCGCGCACGGCACGCTTATCATGCGCGCCGCTTTATTCAGCCCCGATGGCTCGGAACGCATCGAAGGAACGGCCACGTTTACACCCGGCGATCATATGCAGATTGCCGCGCTCGCCCACGACCTGCTGTCCCGTGCCACTCCCGGCATTGTCCCGCATTTCCGCAAGGTCTGACGCGGCGCTATGGGCGGATATGTCTTAGTTGTTCGGCCCGAACCGGGCCTGTCGGCGACGGTTGCGGCGGCCAATGCGATGGGCCTTAATGCGATCGGCTATCCGCTGTTTGAAATAGAGCCGCTGTCATGGGAATGCCCTGACCCAAGCGGCATCGACGCATTGCTCATCGGCAGCGCGAATGCCATCCGGCATGGTTTTCCTGTGGGCGGCGCGGCATTGGCGCGTCTTGGCTCAAAACCTGTCTATGCGGTCGGCCAATCAACGGCGCAGATTGCCCGCGATGCCGGGTTCGAAGTGGCCGTGGCCGGCACAGGCGGATTGCAAAATGTCCTAGATAGTGTCCCGCCGCAAACGCGGCTGCTCAGGGTCGCCGGGGCGGATCATGTGCCGCTCAACGTGCCTGCCAGTGTTTCAATGGAAACCGTCATTGCCTATAAAAGTGTGCCGCGCGAATTGCCCGAACCACTGCGCCCGCTTCAGGATTTTGGGCTAATCGTGCTGCTCCATTCTGCCGCCGCTGCACATCAATTCGTGCGCGAAAGCAGACAACTAGCGCTAGATCGGGGGCGTATAACACTTATCGCAATTGGTCCGCGCGTGGCAGAGGCGGCGGGCGCGGGTTGGCGCGCCATCCACGTTTCGCCCCAGCCAAATGATGATGCCCTTTTGGAAATGGCGTTGGAAATCACCCGCGAGGTGTGCATATAGTGCGCGATACATCTTGTTACGGGCAACAAATGAGCCGCGATGGCTCGATAACAAACAAGCCCAAAGACGGGTCGCAGAATACGGATAATTGATGGAATCGAAATATGGCAGCCGCAAAAAGCCGACCTCTATGAGAGGCTTCATGCTCGCTGCACTGGCCTCTTTTCTGATCGGCGGCGCGCTGGTTGGATATGTGGTGTACTACAATCTGAGCCCGGATGAATCCGAAGTGCTGGCCGCATCAGATGCGCCGCCTGCGCTGCCGGATGCGCCTGTGGTGGAAGGCGAAGTGTCTGAGACGCCAAGCGCGGAAATCACCGCTTCGCCCAGCCCGCTGGCTGATGCTGTTGCCGCGCTCGAAGGGGAAGACGCAGAGGTCGCCGCAGAAGCGGTGAGCCGCGTTGTCGACCAACAAGGCGGCATTGATCAGCGACTGGCCGCGGCAGAGCAGCGGCTTGCGCGCCTAGACCTTCAGGCGCAGGCGGCGGCGGGCAATGCGGCGCGAGCAGAGGGTCTGTTGATCGCCTTTGCCACCCGCCGTGCGGTCGAACGCGGGGCGGAGCTTGGCTATCTGGCGGATCAATTGCGTCTGCGGTTTAGCGACCAATGGCCCAATGCGGTCAGCAATATCATCAATTTTGCGCGCGAGCCGATCCGGATCGACAATCTCACTGCGCGGCTTGATGGGTTGGGGCCAGGATTGGTTCAGCGCAATGAGGGGATGAGCTGGGATCGGTTGCAGCGCGAGATCGGCGAATTGTTTGTCGTGCGCCGCGAAAACACACCTTCGCCTCAGCCTGAACTGCGATTGGAACGCGCGCGGATCGCGTTGGAGCAAGGGCGTTATCAAAACGCGATTGACGAGATCAAAGGGATGCCGGGCGCTGACGAAGCAGACAGCTGGATCGCCGATGCCGAACGTTACCGCGACGCGATGGCCGCATTGGAAGTGATCGAAACCGCCGCCGTTCTTGACCAAAGCGGATTGCGCGACGGCGTTGGCAATGTGGTTCGTCAGCCCAGTCCCATCGAACAAGCCGATTGAGCAGGCTGACTAAATCAGGCTTTCAAGAGTTCCGGCAAAGCGCCTGAGACGCCCCGCGCCTCATCCATAAAGAATGTCTTGAGCGCAGGCGTGCGCTGAACCGCGCTCATGCCCATCCGCCGCACGGCAGAGGCGGTCTTGCCGCCAACGCCGAATATCCGTGTCAGGCCGTCGGTCGCCAATGCGACCATAAAACTGTCGAGCCCGCGCCAGTTTTCGTACCGGGTCAACAGCGAAGCATCGCCCGGATCCAGCCCCAGCCGCGCACCATCCGCCAGCACCTCTACCAAAGCCGCCGCATCGCGCAGGCCGAGGTTTAGCCCTTGTCCGGCAATTGGGTGAATGCCGTGCGCCGCATCACCGATCAGCGCCAGCCGTTCGCTGGTGATTTTTGCCGTGTGGTGGAAGCCCAGCGGCCAGCTTGAACGCACGCCCACACTGGTGACCTCGCCCAGAATATCGCCCATGCGTTTTTGCACTTCGGCCAAAAACGCGCGGTCTCCCAATTTGGTGACAGCTTTCCCATCTTCTTCGGACACGGTCCAAACGAGCGAAGATCGGTGCGTACCGTCCGCATCATCATTCATCGGCAGCAGTGCAAAAGGCCCGGCGGGGAAGAAAATCTCCCACGCGACATTGTTATGCGGTTTGGAATGGGTGAGGCCCGTAATAACCGCGCGGTGTTTGTAATCCCATTTGGCGATAGTGATCCCCGCGCTTTCGCGTGTCGGCGATCCGCGCCCTTCGGCGGCGATCATCAACCGGCCTTTCAGCTTGCGCCCATCACAAAGCACGGCGGCGACGCCAAATTCGCTGCGTTGACGTTCTGAAATCTCAGCTTTTGAGGCCCAATTGATCAATGGCTCCGCAGCGGCGGCCTCAAACAAAGCGAGGCGCAAGCGGCGATTGGGGAACATCCGGCCAAGCGTGCCCTCATGCGCCTCTGGTGTGAAATCGAGCCTGCCGGGGCGGTTCTGATCACTCACCGCGATGCTGGCGATGTCGCAGGCGAATTCTTCGAGACTGTCAGCGATGCCGATATTGGTGAACAGATGCCAGCTGGCGGTGGAGATTGCGGTGGCGCGGTCGTCGAAACCCGGTGCGGTCAATTCCGCAGGGTCCGCGCGGTCGATCACATGGCTGGTCAGGCCCTGCTTTGCAGCGGCCAATGCGAGTGTCATCCCCACAAGGCCGCCCCCAAGAATGAGGAGATCGCGTGTTTCTGTATCGGCGTCGGTCATGCGTTCGATCGTAACCCTAAAAGCTGTCTTTGCGAAAGCCGATTTGGCCCGCTAATGCACCCCTACGCCCGCCAACCGATATGAGGCAAGATTGTTCGCTGCATCCCCTTTTGCGCCGCCTGCATGGTTGAAGGCATTTGTGCTGGCTTTGGCCGCTTTTACGCTGACGAGTGCTGTTCGCGCACAAGCAGCAGAGCAATCGCCTGAGATACACAGTCAAGCGCGAGAGGCGCGTTATGGCGGCGAGAATATCTCAGCCGAACTTATCGCCGATGGAATGCCGCGCGCTGGCGAGGAATGGATGCTGGCGCTGCGTTTCACCCCCTCTGCGCCCGAATGGCATGGCTATTGGTCGAACCCGGGTGATGCGGGGCTAGGGATGGTGGTCACGCTGGACCTGCCAGATGGGTGGAGCGCTGGTGAGCATCTGTATCCGGTGCCGGATACCCTGCTGATTTCGGGCCTAATGAACCATATTTATGAGGGGCAATATGTGGTTCTGGTCCCGATTGCGGTGCCAGCGGATGCGGTGATTGAGGGCGTGCCGCAGATTGGCGGTTTCGTTGAATATCTCGCCTGCACCGACCGGATTTGCGTACCCCAAGATGCGGTTTTGAACGCCGGGCAAGCGGGAATTTCGGGCGGGGATTTTGCGCGCTGGAGGGCGGAGATTGCGCCGCGCCTTGATGCGGCCAGCCAATTTGAACTGAGCGGCGGCAATTTGCGGCTTTCGATCCCGTTGCCAGAGGCGGTTAGCCTCTCCAATCCGCATGTGTTTATCGCCAATCTGCGGCTGGTGGATTATGCGGCGGTGCAAACATTTCGCCGTGCCGCAGACGCGCTGATTATCGACATCCCGCTCAGCGAATTTCGCGGCGATGATCCCAGTTCGATTGGCGGGATATTGTCTTTGGGCGAAGGAACGGGCGTCGAATTCGGCGCATTGCCGGGCGAAGTGCCGACCGGCGGCGACATGATCGCAGGGCCAATTGGCATTGATACCCCGCCGCTTTGGACGCTGATCCTGGGCGCGTTGGTGGGCGGGCTTATCCTCAATATTATGCCATGCGTTTTCCCAATACTCAGCCTCAAAGCGATGGCTCTGGTCCGGGCTGGCGGTAGCGAGGCCGAGGCGCGGACCGAAGGCATCGCTTACACTGCGGGCGTGGTGATCGCCTGCGTGGGGCTGGGCGCGTTGATGCTCGCTTTGCGCGCGGCGGGCGAGCAGGTCGGCTGGGCATTTCAATTGCAGAGCCCGAGCGTTGTCGTCGTGCTGATGGTGTTAGCGGTTGCCATTACGGCGAATTTTGCGGGCGTGTTTGAATTGCCGAGCATCGATACAGGTTCTGGCGCGCGTAAGGGCGCGGGCGGGGCTTTCGCGACAGGCCTCCTCGCCGCCTTTGCCGCCACGCCGTGTACCGGGCCATTTATGGCGGCGGCATTGGGCGCGGCTTTGTTGTTGCCGACGCCGCTGGCGCTCATGCTGTTTGCGATGCTGGGTCTGGGGCTGGCATTGCCGTTCTTGGCGCTTGGCTTTGTCCCGGCGCTGCGCCGGATGCTGCCGAAACCGGGCGCTTGGATGGAGACATTCCGGCGCATTATGGCGATCCCGATGGGGCTGACGGCGCTCGCTCTGATCTGGCTGGTCGCTCAGCTTGGCGGGCGCGGATTTGCGCTGTTCGCGCTGGTTATGGTGTTTGGCATTGTGCTGGCGTTGGGCGTGGTGGGGCGTTTGCAAAAGGCGGGTAAAATGGCGTGGCCAGCATTTGGCCTTATCGCTGCGCCGTTCGTGATTTTCGCCGCCTTTGCCTTGCCATCCAGCTATGAAGCGGGCGGTGCAGGGCGCGGCGAAAGCCTGATCTCGCCGCAGGATTTTTCGCGCGAGGCGCTGGCGCTGTCGCGGGCGAGCGGACAACCGGTCTTCGTCTGGTTCACCGCCGATTGGTGCGTGACGTGTAAGGTCAATGAGAGCATCGCTATCGAGCGCGAAAGCACAGCAGCGGCGTTCGAAGAGGCGGGCGTGATCGCGATTGTGGGCGATTGGACGGTGCGCGATGAAGAGATAACCGCATTCCTAACCGAGCAAGGCGCCGCGGGCGTGCCGCTTTACCTATGGTATGAACCCAGCGAAGACGGGCGCGCAGAAGCCGAGCAATTGCCGCAAGTGCTGACGCCGGACATGCTGCGTGAACGCGCGGCGCGCGCGCGGTGATGTGCCCGCATTAGGACGTCCGGCAATTCTCGATCAATTGAGCCGGTAGAGCGCTTGGGTTCATCGTCACCATGCCCGCGCCGGGCACCGTTACGGTAAGTTGACGCGGTCCGACCAAAGGTTCCCAAACTATATCCGCCGCCGGTGCGGAGCCTTGCCAAACGGACCGTCCGCCCACTTCGGTTTCGTCCACTTCGATCCGGCCAATATGGCCATTGCCAACCAGCGCGAGCAATGCGCCTGCGTCTTCGTCCGCTTGGGTTAGCCGGGTGATTTGAATCGCCGGAAGCGCGCCTTCATCACCGACGCATTCGAGCGCGATCAAGGCGGGGCTGCCCGGAATGCCATAGATCAGGCGCGGCCCATTTTGCCCGCCGGATTGATTGGAGGTGCGCGCCCACATTGCCCCTTCTGTATCAGGCGAGGGCAGCGGGGCAGACGCAAATACCGGCGCAGCTTGCGGCAGGTCGCGGTTCATATCCGCATCGGTCGGCGGCGGTTTGCAGGCGGCCAGAAACAGGACCGAAAACGCGGCGAGTTTCTTCACGGTTTACCGCCCATAAATTTCGCCTTCTTCTTACCATATCGCGTGTTGCGCGTACCCGGCCTGCCCGCATCAGAGCGGCCCACGCGCGGCGCTTTCTTCTGCGCATCAGGCAATCCCAATTCGTCATTCTCCAGCCGCCGGATTTCGTCACGCAACCGGCCCGCCTCTTCGAATTCAAGGTTGGCCGCCGCATCGCGCATCCGTTTTTCAAGGTCTTCGATATAGCCGCGCAGATTGTGGCCGACCAGGTTGTTCACCTCATCGTCGATCTCGACAGTGACGCCATCTTGCGACGCGGTGTGGGCGACAATGTCAGCAATGCCGCGCTTGATGGTCGTCGGCGTGATGCCGTGCTCTTCATTATACGCTTGCTGTTTTTCGCGGCGGCGGTCGGTTTCGGCCATCGCGCGTTCCATGCTGCCGGTGATCCGGTCGGCATAGAGGATGACTTTGCCGTCCACATTGCGCGCCGCGCGGCCAATGGTTTGGACGAGCGATGTTTCGGAGCGCAAGAAGCCTTCTTTATCCGCATCCAAAATCGCGACCAATCCGCATTCGGGGATATCAAGCCCCTCGCGCAGCAAGTTGATCCCGATAAGGACATCATAAACGCCCATGCGCAAATCGCGGATCAGCTCAATCCGTTCCAGAGTTTCAACGTCGGAATGCATGTACCGGACGCGCACGCCTGCCTCATGCATGAATTCGGTGAGGTCCTCGGCCATGCGTTTGGTCAGCGTGGTCACCAGCGTGCGATACCCCTTTTGCGCGGTGGCGAGGCATTCTTGGATGCAATCTTGCACCTGATCTTCGACCGGGCGGATTTCGACCGGCGGGTCGATCAGGCCGGTTGGGCGGATGACCTGTTCGGCAAACACGCCGCCAGTTTGCTCCATCTCCCAATTGCCGGGGGTTGCGCTGACGGCGAAAGTTTGCGGGCGCATCGCGTCCCATTCGTTGAAACGCAAGGGGCGATTGTCGATACAGCTGGGCAGGCGAAATCCGTGCTCTGCCAAAGTAATTTTGCGGCGGTGATCGCCTTTCGACATCGCGCCAATTTGCGGCACGGTCTGGTGGCTTTCATCTATGAACAGTAACGCATTTTCGGGCAAATATTCGAACAATGTCGGCGGCGGCTCACCGGGCAAGCGGCCTGTCAGAAAGCGTGAGTAATTCTCAATCCCTGCGCAGCTGCCGGTCGCGGCAATCATCTCAAGGTCAAAATGGGTGCGCTGCTCCAGCCGTTGATGCTCCAGCAATTTGCCTTCTGCCTCTAACTCTTTCAGCCGCTCGCCCAGTTCGAATTTGATCGCATCGGCGGCCTGTTTCATCGTCGGGCCGGGCGTCACATAGTGCGAATTTGCATAGACGCGGACCTTCTCCAGAACCTCGCCCTTCTTACCCGTCAGCGGATCAAATTCGGCGATTTCTTCGATTTCATCGCCAAAGAAACTGATGCGCCATGCCATGTCTTCATAATGGCTGGGATACAGTTCCAAATTGTCGCCCCGCACCCGGAAACAGCCGCGCGCAAAGGCGGTGTCATTGCGTTTATATTGCAGCGCGACCAGTTTTCGGATGAGTTCGCGTTGATCGACCACATCGCCCGCTTTGATGTCGAAAATCATGGCGGAATAGGTTTCCACCGATCCGATACCGTAAAGGCATGAAACCGATGCAACGATGATCACATCATCGCGTTCCAGCAGCGAGCGCGTGGCCGAGTGCCGCATACGGTCGATCGCCTCGTTCACGGAGGATTCTTTTTCGATATAAGTGTCGGAGCGCGGCACATAGGCTTCGGGCTGGTAATAATCGTAATAGCTGACGAAATATTCGACAGCATTTTCGGGAAAGAAGCTTTTAAACTCCCCATATAATTGCGCGGCAAGGATCTTGTTCGGCGCAAGGATCAGGGCAGGGCGCTGCAATGTCTCGATCACTTTGGCCATTGTGAAAGTCTTGCCCGAACCCGTCACGCCCAGCAGCGTCTGCGTTTTCTCATCTTCGCGTGTGCCCGCCACCAATTCGGCAATCGCGGTGGGTTGATCGCCAGCAGGCTCATATTCAGACACCAGCTTAAACGGGCGCCCCGGCATCGATTTTTCCGGGCGGTCGGGGCGATGCGGGATGAAATTTTCGTCGGTATCCGGCTCTGCCAGTCCGCGTCTGATGATCAATTCTGCCATGGATGAGGATATGAGCGCGCGCGTCTCTGTTGTGAAGTGCTGCGCGCGCCACTAAGCTCAACAAATGACATTAGCTTCTGCCTAAATGGTGGCATCCGTTAGATTTTTCGAAGGAATAGACGATGAGAGTATTACTTTTGGGCGCCGCCACATTGGCGGCAGGGATTGTGGCAATGAACACTGTGCCAGCTGATCTGTCTGCTCAGGTTCTCGAAGAAGAAATGCGGCCAGAGAGCGGCAAGTATCAAGCCAGCCTAACTCTGGTGTCACTCGATATGCCGGATGCTCCGCCAGAAATCGCCAATATGATGGGGCAAATGCTCAGCCGCGAATTTGATTATTGCCTCACACCCGAAGACGTTGAGGAAGGGTATCAATCGGTCATGAACCGCGCGCAGCAGGGCGAATGTTCTTATCAGCGTTTCAATGCCAGCGGCGGTTCGATCGACGCGGAAATGACCTGCGATGTTGAAGGGCGCGAAATGAATATGGTGATGACCGGCAGCGGAACGCCAACCGCATCGGACATTACGATGACCATGACCGGCGATATGGGCATGGGGCAGGGTTCGATGACCATGCGGATTGTGCAGGAACGCGTCGGCGTGTGCTCATAGAGAGCCCAAGGCGTATAGAAGCCGTAGAATTGTGAAATTGAGCGGCCCTGAATTTCGAGGGGCTGACTAGGAGGAATTGTTATGAAGAAGTTTGCAGTAGCCGGAATCGCGGCGCTTTCATTGTCGGCATGCGGCGGCGCTGGCGGCGTGGTTGATGCGGATGCCGATGGTGACGGCGAAGTGACACAAGAAGAGGCGCAGGCGGTCGCGGATCAAATCGGTGATGAAGTGAAACCGCAGCCGGGCCAGTATAAGGCAACTTTGACTTTCGTAAGCGCCGAACTGCCGGGCGCTCCGCCAGAGATGGTCGATATGATGGGCGCAGCATCGGGCAATGATTACGAATTTTGCATGACCGAAGAAATGGCGAACCAAGGTTATGGTGAGGCAATGCGCGAAAATCAGGATGACAGTTGCACGATCGATCGCATGACGATTGACGGCAATGACATGGATATGGCGATGTCATGCAATGATCCCAATATGGGCGAGATGACCATTTCTATGCAGGGCAATGTCTCGCCGACCGCCTCCGATCTGACAATGGTCACCGAAGGCACATTTGGCCCGATGGGCGAAGGCAAGATGGAAATGAACATCAAGCAAGAGCGCATTGGCGATTGTGAAGGTTAATTGCGAAAGCTGATCACTGAAATTGGCGAAGGCAAAGCGAATATCGCAAAGACAAACGGGCGGGGAAGGGAAGGCCTTTCTCCGCCCGCTTTGCTTCACGGCCTATTCACGCGGTTCAGTTAGAGCAAAGGTCCGATGGTAAACCGCCAAACCTTTTTGGAAGACACAAGAGACGCGCTGAGCGAGACAGAGCTGGCGCGGCGTATTGCGCTGGCGTCAGAAGATTACCCGGATCAGGAACGCGGTAAGCCATCTTTGCTGCGCTTTGCCGGTGAGCTTGATCTGTTGCTCGAACCCGCGCGCCGCCCGTTTCGCCGTTTCGCCATTCCCAAAACTGCGCGGCCTCAGACGATTATTGTGATGCCCGGCTTTGCCACCGGCCCCAATCGGATGCGCTATATGGCGCAGAAATTGGAAGAAGCAGGGCACACAACCAAACGTTGGGGATTGGGCCGAAATTGGGGCGTGGCAGAGGCGTCGATGGAGCGGCTGGAGGAGCGTCTGGTCGATGTGTGCGAGCGTTATGATGATAAGGTCGTGCTGCTCGGGTGGAGCCTTGGCGGGCTGTATTCGCGCGAATTGGCGAAACGTCACCCGGACCGCATTTCTAAAGTCATCACGATGGGATCGCCATTTTCCGGCAGCCCGCGCGCCAACAATGTGTGGCGCGCCTATCAGGCGATTGCCGGACACCGGGTGGACGAAGCTCCGATAGAAACCGATATTGCGGCCAAACCGCCGGTTGAAACCATTGCCCTGTGGAGCCCCGGCGACGGCGCAATTGCCCCACGCAGTGCGGCGGGACAGCCCGGCGAACGCGACCGCGCTATTGCGCTGCGCTGCACCCATGCCGGATTCACCTACACTTCGGAATCGATCCTAGCTGTGCTTGCGGAATTGGAACGCGCTTAGCGTCCATTTAGCGCCATCTAACATCCATCTAGCGTCCACCGCAGGGAACAAGACGGGCGCTTAAGCCTTTCTATTACTGACGGCCTCGTTACTGTTGGCGAGACGCACGTATTGCACATCGAGAAATCGGGGTATCGATGGGGGATCAAACCCAAAATTTTGATGAGATGTTTGATGCGGACGGCAAGACCCGGCCCGCTTATGACGATTATTGCGGCTGGTATGATGATCAGAACGCCGCTTCGCTCAATCGCAAAAATTCCGAAGCGGATGAAAGTTTTCGCCGCACGGGAATCACGTTCAATGTGTACGGCGAAGATGAGGCGGAAGAGCGCCTGATCCCGTTCGACATGGTGCCGCGCATTATTGGCGCGGGCGAATGGCGGCGGCTGACGCGCGGGATTGAACAGCGTGTGCGGGCGCTCAACAGCTTCCTATACGACCTGTATCACCGCCAAGAGATCATTCGCGCAGGCCGCGTGCCAGAACGTCTGTTCCGCCAGAATGCCGCGTGGTTGCCGCATATGGTTGGCATGACCCCGCCGGGCGGGATTTACACGCATATTGTCGGCATTGATCTGGTGCGCACCGGGCCAGATCAGTGGTTCGTGTTGGAAGACAATGCGCGCACGCCGTCGGGCGTTTCGTATATGTTAGAGAACCGCGAGACGATGATGTCGATGTTCCCTGACTTGTTTAGCCGGGTCGGGGTGGAGAGTGTTTCCAACTATCCGCGCCGCCTCGCACGGTCTTTGGCCGCATGTGCCCCGCCCAAATGTGAAGGCAAACCAACTGTCGCGGTGCTGACGCCGGGCATCTACAATTCTGCGTATTTCGAACACGCCTTCCTCGCCGATCAGATGGGCGCGACCTTGGTCGAAGGCAGCGATTTGCGCGTTGTGAATGGCCGCGTGCAAATGCGCACGACCCGCGGTTACACACCGATTGATGTGATCTATCGCCGGGTTGACGATGATTATCTCGATCCGCTGACCTTTGAACCCGACAGCGTGTTGGGCGTGCCCGGTATCATGGATGTGTATCGTTCGGGCGGGATCACCATCGCCAATGCGCCGGGAACGGGCATTTGCGACGACAAGGCGATCTACAGCTTCATGCCGGAGATCGTCGAGTTTTATACAGGCGAGAAACCGCTGCTGCCGAATGTCGAAACATGGCGGTGTGCAGACAGTGACAGCCTCGCTTACGTGCTCGACAATTTGGAAGAATTGGTGGTGAAGGAAGTCCACGGTTCGGGCGGATATGGCATGTTGATCGGGCCGACTTCGACGAAGAAAGAAATCCGTGAGTTTCGCGCCAAATTGGAATCGAACCCGGAAAATTACATCGCTCAGCCGACGCTTTCGCTGTCGACCTGTCCGATATTCACCAAAAAAGGCCTCGCGCCGCGCCACGTTGATCTGCGCCCTTATGTGTTGATGTCACCCAATGGGATTGAAATCACACCCGGCGGATTGACGCGGGTGGCTTTGAAACAGGGGTCGCTGGTCGTCAATTCTAGCCAAGGCGGGGGCACCAAGGACACATGGGTATTGAAGGATTAGGGGTGCTTAAAGACTGATGCTTGGCAGGACAGCAAACGGACTATTTTGGATGTTCCGCTATCTAGAGCGGGCGGAAAACACTGCGCGTCTGCTCGATGCGGGCCTGCGTATGGCGCTGACCCGCGATGTTGAGGCGGCGCAGGCGGAATGGCGCTCTGTCATCGCAACTTTGGGGCAAAAGGCGCAGTATGAGGCGCAGTTTGAGCAAGGGCAGGCCGCCTATGACGGCGCGTCAGTGTGGAATTTCGTCCTGCGTGACAAAGCCAATCCGGCCAATGTGCGCGAGATGTTCGCCGCGATGCGCAACAATGCGCGCACCGCCCGCACCAATATCTCCAGCGAGGTATGGGAAGCGGTCAATGAAAACTGGATGAAGCTTGATAAGCAGCTTGCTCGCCCAGTGAGCCAAGGGCAGCTGGGCGAAGTCATCACGCGTCTGCGCCGTACGGGGACGCAGGTTCACGGCGCGCTTGATGGGTCGATGATGCGCAATGAAGGGTTTCATTTCGCCCGTGCGGGTACTTTCATCGAACGCGCTGAAAGCACGTCGCGCATCCTCGATATGAAATATTACCTGCTGCTGCCTTCGCTATCTTATGTCGGGTCCAGCCTCGATACCGGACAATGGGATCAGGTTCTTCGTTCGGTCGCCGGGGCCAGCGCTTATACGTGGCTCAATGCCGGACAGATTGATGCTCGCGGAATTGTTGAATTTCTTGTGCTGGATGATCGTTTCCCGCGCAGTCTCGCTTTCTGCCGCAACGCTCAACGCGAAAATCTTGCCGCGCTTGCCCGGATGCACGGAGCCGAAGGGCGCTGCAACGAACTGATGAGAGATGCGGATATGGATATCGCCGATATGACGGTGGAGCGGATCTTTGAAAACGGCCTTCATCAATTCCTGATTGACTACACCGCGCGCAACGCCGCCATCGCCGAAGCAATCGGTGAAGATTATAGGTTCTTAGCATGAGGGTTGCCCGATGAAATTAGCGATCCGCCATACGACCCGGTATTCGTTTAACGAACCTGTGGTCCATGCTTTGCAGCGCCTGCGGCTGACGCCGAAGGAGACGCAAGGGCAGAAAATTCTCGACTGGGAGATGCAATATGAGAATGCGCATCTTGAGCTCGAATTTGATGATCAGAATTTCAACACGGTGACATTGGTCGCCGTCGATCCGGGCGCGAGCGAGGTCACGATCACTTGCCGCGGCATGGTTGAGACACAGGACAATGCCGGCGTAATCGGCTCTCATGCGGGGCATTTGCCGCTCTGGAGCTTCCTTGCTCAAACGAAGCTGACGAAACCGGGGCCGAAATTGCGCGCGCTTATGCGCAGCACGCCCGGGCCAGAAGACGGCGCAAAGCTTGATTATCTCCACGCTTTATCGGCGCGCATCCGAGAGGACGTGATCTATCAAACGGGCACAACGCTGGTCACAACCACTGCGGAAGAGGCCGTCGCAGAGGGCAATGGTGTTTGCCAAGATCACGCCCACATCTTTATCGGCGCGGCGCGCGCGGCGGATATCCCGGCGCGTTATGTCAGCGGATATCTGATGATGAATGACCGGATCGAACAAGAGGCGACCCATGCTTGGGCCGAGGCGCATATTGATGGGCTGGGCTGGGTTGGCTTTGATGTCTCTAACGGCATCAGCCCCGATCCGCGCTATGTCCGCGTCGCCACGGGCCGCGATTACCGCGACGCTGCCCCCGTCACCGGGATCAGTTTTGGCGCAGCGCAGCAAATGCTGACCGTCGATGTCGCTGTTGAGCAGCAACAGGATACGCAGCAATAGGTGTTTTGTATTGCGCAAGCGCAATGGCGCACGCAAAACAATGGTGCTAGCTGCCGCGCTACCATTCTTCGGAGCTTCCCCAAATGACCTATTGCGTTGGTATGATCGTCGACAAAGGCATCGTCTTGATGAGCGATACGCGCACCAATTCGGGCGTCGACAATATCTCTGTGTTTCGCAAAATGTTCCATTGGCAGGTGCCCGGCGAACGCATGATCTCGATCATGACCGCTGGCAATCTCGCCACAACGCAGGCCGTTATCAGCCAGCTTGAAGAACGCACGAAACAACCCGATGAGCGCGAGACGACGCTGCTCAACGGCCCGACCATGTTCAGCGTCGTGAGCGAGATCGGCAAATTGCTGCGCGCGACGATCGACAAGCAACAAAAGGCCAATGGCGACCGGGGCAAGGGTAAATTCACAGCGACGATCATCGTTGCCGGACAGATTGCGGGCATGGAGCCGCGCCTGTTCATGATCTATCCCGAAGGCAACTTTATCGAAGCCAGCAGCGACACACCCTTCTTTCAAATCGGAGAGACCAAATATGGCCGCCCGATCCTGATCCGCGGATATGACCGGGATATGAGTTTCGAGGACGCGGTCAAATTGGTGATGGTTTCATTCGATTCGACGTTGAAAGCGAACCTGTCTGTCGGACTGCCGCTTGACCTGTTGGTTATAGGTAAAGACGATTTTGGCCCGACGCACGAACACCGCGTGACTGTTGATGATCCCTATTTCGCGACAATTTCGTCCAATTGGGGGGACGCATTGCGTTCCGCATTCCACTCTTTGCCGGATTACAGTTTCGAGTCGAAGTGAGTCCAATGCCGCTAACGACCACATAACTGCGATTACCTAACCGATTTAAGGTTCGTTTTGGAGCCACATTTGGTCTATATTACAGCGGATTAACTCAATAGTAAGCGTGTATTGATCCATATTGGGTTAGGTGCAGCGTGAATTAAATCTGAGGCAGGGTCACCACAATGGAATGACCAGAAAAGCCTCACTCCACTTCATCGATTCCGACAGCCGCCACCGTGCTGAATTGGCGAGGGTCGGGTTCACGCTCGGCCATCACTCAGAAGTATATGGCGACCTGTCCGAATTGTCGGTTCACCCTCCGCGAGAAGGCATCATTATTGCCCGCGACACGCCAGGGGAAGGCGGGGTCTCTATGATCCTTGAGCGCCTGAGCCGACTGGGGATCTGGCTTCCGCTGATCGCAGTCGAGGCGGAACCGCGACCCGGACGCATTGTCGAGGCGATCAAAGCTGGTGCGCTCGATTATCTCTCAATGCCGCTTGATACGGCCCGGTTTGAAAGATGTTTGAACCGGATTGAAAAAGAAGCCGAAGTCTTCGGCGCGGCCCGGCGCCGCATGATCGAAGCGCGCGATCGCATTTCCAGCCTATCAGGCCGCGAAAGGGAGGTGCTGGAATGGCTGTCCGAAGGAAGCAGCAATAAGGTTATCGCACGGGAATTGGATATCAGCCCGCGGACAGTTGAAATTCACCGCGCCAATATGATGCACAAATTGGGTGCGCGCCATGCCGCAGAAGCGGTGCGGTTAAAACTCGAAGCAAAGCTTGAGCCCAAAATCGTGGTGTAAATTTGAGAGCAAAAACCCTCTCCTGAGGTCTTCTGCAAAGGTGACCCAACCCGACTGGGAATCCCTTTAACCCTCTCGGTGCCCGCATGGTCCTCGGTATCTTTACGATGCCGGGGACTATGTTTTTTTACGGCGTCATATGCGGGCGCTGATGATCAGCGGCAAAAGCTGGAGCCGGTGCCTTCGAGATGGAAGTGATCGGCATGGGCGCGGTTATATTCCGGTCCCAAAACCGTGCCAAACCGCTTGCAGGCGCTGCCGTGAACAACCCGCAGGAATTCGCGTTCGGCTGCCGTTCCTCCATCCCAATCATCGACGAGCGAAATGCGGCGGCCATCCTCCAGCACAAAGCCGGAGACATCAATCGCCTCGGCGCGTGCATGGGCGGAGCGGCGCTCTGACCCGGCGACATTGCGGCAGGCATAGCTGCCCATTGTTTCAATTCGCGCAAGCGGGCTGCCCAGTATTTGCCGGGCGGCGCGGTCCACGCCGAAACGTGCCCATTCGCCAAACGCGCTGGCAACCTGGCATTGGACCGGTCCAATATTGCTGATCCGAAATTGTGATACATCACCGGCAAGCGCGGAAAGTTGAACCGTGCCCAATTTGTTGCAGCCCGGCGCAGCGTAAGTGTCGGGCAGGGCATTAAACCGTGCGCCAGCCGCGCTGAGGTCGGTGATACAGGCAGCATCGGCGGGCCGTGATACGGCGCTTTGCGGCGCAGATGCCGCGCGGCGAGGGGCGGTGCGAGTATAGACCGAGCCGCCCTGTTCAGAGCCAGAAGCAGAGCTGCCGCTTGTTCCAGCCGAATTGCCAGCCGGAATGACTGATCCGCATCCCGCCAATGCAAGAGCCGCGATAGCAGGCCCTATGGCCCGTAGAGATACCCAGTTGTTCATACCTAAGGATGATTACCGGGAATTGGTTAACGCACGAGGAAGGGTTAGCGTTAACCAAGTCCTACCGGCCTATTACGGGGTTATCCGTGGGAATTGCGCGGCCAAGCGACTGCCGCGTTAGGGCAGTTCTTCTGCGACTTGTTCCCAAAGTTCAATTTTTACCCCATTTGGATCGAGTATCCATGCGAATTTGCCGTAACCTTCGTCAGCCGTATCGAGCACGTCTACATCGCGCGATTTCAGCACTTCGACAAAGCCATCAAGGTCATGGACGCGCAGATTGATCATAAATCCGCCCTTGCCGGGTTTGATATATTCGTCGGTCTTAAAATGGCTGATCAGAGAATAAGGATTGGGTTTGGGTTCTTCAGACCATGCGAGCTGCGGCCCGTATTCGCCGTCCACGCCCAATTTGTCACGGTACCATGCTCGGGTCGCCTCAGTGTCGCCTGCCACGTAGAAAACGCCGCCTAATCCGGTGATGCGCGGTCCTGTTTGCTCGGTCATAAATATCCTCTCTCTTACGCCGCACATCATGGCTCTGAGTGGGCGGAATGCGCAATCAAAAACGTGCCATCAAAAACGGGTCGTAAACTGGATCACCGCATCCGGCAGCAGGTCGAGCACGGCGATCTCTATCACCTTGTCAAAGCCGGTCATCACCATCAATCCGACCAAAAGCAGCGCCCCGCCAAATAGCGGTTTTCCGTATTTTGCCAGCGCGCCCAGTGTTTTGCGGCGTTCGCCCATCGCTTTGCGAGAGCCATAGGCAAAGGATAATATAGAGGTCGCAACGCCCAACCCAAAGATCAGGAAAATGAAGAAACTGCTGATCAGGTTCTGGCCCTGACTGGCGGCCGCAATTGCGACGCCTAAGGTTGGACCAACGCACGGCGCCCATACGATGCCGAGCAGCAAGCCAATTGCAAATTGCCCATGCCAACCATCTCCGCTGACCCGCGCCAAGCGCTGATTGCCGAAATTGGCGATTGGCGCAGCGGCAGCCGACAAAGCGGCCTGAGCCTGCGGGAAGAGCAGAACCCCGCCGGCAATCGCCAACATCGCGCCCGCAAACAGGCGCACCATCTGTTCATTGATGCCGAGCGAATAGCCAAATGCGATCACTGTAAATCCGAACAGCGTAAAGCTGGTCACCAAACCGCCCGCGAGCGCGAGCGGTCCAAACCGGCTCTTGCCCAATGCCGATGCGACCAAGATCGGCACCAACGGCAAGACACACGGATTGAGGATCGTGACCAGCCCCGCAATGAAGGAAAGAGCCGCGCTACCCAGCATAGATTTTCAGCCTGATGATATTGGGCGTTGTGCTGGGCGCTTAAAGCGCGCCCAGCACCACGGAACGCAGCCGCGCGCGGTTTGTCTCCGCGATAGAGCGCGTGGTTTCGGCCGTGCCATTAAACACCAGCACAGTGGATTGGCGCGGTACGCGGTGCGCGCGCAAGAACGCTTTTTCTTCGTCGAAATTGACCTTTACGAACAAGACATCGCCGCTCGCGCGTTCTTGGCGCAGTTCATCGAGGATCGGCGCCTGAGCGCGGCAGGTCGGGCACCAATCGGCGTAGATGTCGACGACGATGGTCTTGCCCTTTTCCTGTGCCATCACAAATTCCGCCTCGTCATAGGCTTGCCAACCGGCGGTGCTTGCCTGCGCACTCAGCTGCATGGCGCCGATCACGAGCGCTCCGATTACGGCGATTAGGACGAAGAGGCGGGTCATTAGCGATGGCTCCAAACAGTATAATCGGCCAATTGCTGACAGATCTATTCAGAGTTCGCGGACATGCGCCGCGCGGTTACAAAATCCCGTGAATTATTTCGCAGGCACAATGTCCGCATTTTGGTTTGCCGTGGCCTTGCTCACCGCAACGATTGCCGCCCAAGCCGCGATGAAACCGGGCACGATCTCATACAACCCTTCGCCGCCAATGAAGCTCGCATTGAGACCCAGCGCGATCCATGCCCCTGTCACCAGAGCGCCAGTGACCAATCCAGCGACCGCGCCAGTGCCCGTCATACCCCTCCACGTCAGCGCCAGAATGATCAGCGGACCAAATGCCGCGCCAAATCCGGCCCAAGCATTTGCGACCAGGCCCAGCACTTCGCTGTTCGGATTGCTGGCCAGCACCATCGCCGCCGCCGCGACCAGCGCAACACAGATACGCCCCACATTCACCGCTTCGCGTTCGCCCGCTTCTTTGCGCAGGAACAGCCGGTAGAAATCCTCTGTCAGCGAACTGGAAGAGACCAAAAGCTGCGAGGAAATCGTACTCATAATCGCAGCAAGCAAGGCGGCATATAAGAACCCGGTGATCGCAGGGTGAAACAGCAATTCGGCCAGCACGATGAAGATCGTCTCCGCATCCTCGACCACCACACCGTTCGCCTGCGCATATGCGCGCCCGCAAATGCCGACGCCCACTGCGCCGATCAGCGCCACTGCCATCCAAGACAGCCCGATATTGCGCGCCACTGCGACCTTTTCCACCGTGTCGATCGCCATGAAACGCACGATGATATGCGGCTGTCCGAAATAGCCCAGCCCCCATGTCACCGCGCTGATAAAGCCAAGCACGGTCAGCCCTTCGCTCAGACTGAGGAACCCATCCACCGGCACCGCGCTTAGCGATACCTCTTCTGTGCCCGTGCCGCCAAACATCACGACCAAAGGCATAATGACCAGCGCGATCACCATGATGATGCCTTGCACAAAATCCGTGAGGCTTACCGCCAAAAACCCGCCAACCATTGTATAGGCAAGCACGATCCCAGCGGTGATGACAATGCCAAGCATATAGTCCGACATGCCCGTATCAGGCAGAATGCCTGCGAAAGCGGTTTCAAACAGTTTGCCCCCACCAACCAGCCCGGCTGCGGTGTAAACGGTGAAGAACACGACAATCACAACCGCGCTGATCACGCGCAAATTGGTCCCCTGATCGGGGAAACGATTGGCGAGAAACTGCGGAATGGTCAGCGCATTGCCATATTCCTCCGTCTGCGCGCGCAGACGCGGGGCAACCACGATCCAATTGGCAACCGCGCCTGCAAACAGACCAATCCCAATCCAAGCCGCCGACAACCCCGTTAGATACAGCGCCCCCGGCAGCCCAAGCAGCAACCACCCCGACATATCCGAAGCGCCAGCAGAGAGAGCCGCAACCGAAGGCGGCAAATTTCGCCCGGCGAGCAAATAGCCCGCGCTGTCCGAAGCGGACTTACGCCAAGCGTAAAGGCCGATGCCGATCATCAATACGAAATAGGCGGCGAGCGAGATAAGCGTTGCGGTGTTCATAATGCACAGGCGGGTAACAGGTGGGCGGGCGGTTGGCCACCTGAGCGGCATTGGGCAATGATACAGCGCCTGCGCTTGGGCAGTCTAGACGTGTTCCTGCGAATTTATGATCCAGCTGACTGCGGCGTTTGCATCCAATAGAATTCAAACCGCTCAACAGACGTGCCGAAATATTGCTGATGGGCAAGGTATTCGGGCGATTGCTGAACCGCTGAAAAGCCATCCGGGCTGTCCCATTCCACAAAGGTAAGCTGGCTTGGCGCGGAGGGCGGTGATGCATGCGATTCCATTGAAGGTCCGCGCATCTTGTACATAAAGCGCCCGCCCGCACGTGTAACTGCGGGCTCGATGCCTGTCAGATAGCGGTCATAATCTGCCGGATTTTCTTCATTCAACCACGCGACAACGACTGTGTAATGTTTCGCAGGGTCGAATTGCAGTGATAGGTCATCCTGCAATGCGATGCTGTAAACTTTCAACTCGCTCCATGCATCGGGCCGGGTCGCTTTGATCGCAGGCCAGTCAGGATGCGCAGCGAAATCGTCTGCCGACGCCTGATCCGGCCAAGAGAAGAATGAGAAAACCTCTGGTGCAAAATCACTGATGACGCTGCGGGTAACATTCAATTGTCCGAGCCTTTGGAAACCAAAACTGGACGCGATTGGAAACGCGGTGCGGCCATATGTACGGGCGGCGTCCTGTCCGCCCTCGCGCGCCTCGGATGCGATGACCTGAAGCACTTCGCCGCGCCGCATCTCAACCGAAAATCCGGGAGCAGCTTGCGGCGGGCTTTCAACAGCGGGAGCGGCTGCAGGTTTGCGCTCCCCCGCATTGGGATTGCCGGCAAGTACAAGCGTGCCAGAGGCAAAAGTCGCGGCCAATAGGGATATCTTAAAAAGGGTCGTCATGGGGGCATTCCGATCAGGGTTGGTTGATAAATGCACCAATAGCCCCGTAATCGAACAATTGTTGGCTAGTTTTTTGGCGTCATTGGTGCAAAATCGTTCCAAAGAAGGGGTGCGTAAATGGATGATTGGGATAACTACCGGCTGATCTTGGCTCTGGCACGGTCGGGGACTATGCGCGCAGCTGCAATCGATCTGGGTCTGACGCACACCACCGTTTCGCGGCGTTTAGCGGTGCTGCAAGATGCACGCGGACGTTTGTTTGAGAAAACCACAGATGGGTATGTTGCGACTGCGCTGGGGTATGCGCTGATCGAAGTGGCTGAGAAAATGGAAAGCCTGTCGCTCGCCGGAGCGCGGCATCAGAGGGCGCTGGATCAAGAGATTGCTGGCACGATCACGCTGTCTTTGCCCGAAGCGATTGCGCAATATTTGCTGCTGGAAGATTTGCTTGAATTCACTCAGCTCCATCCTTCTATCGAACTGCGGGTGGAGACGAGCTACCGCTTTGTCGACCTAGATCGGTCAGAGGCGGATGTGGTAATTCGCGGCGCACAAGAACCGCCCGATCATTTGGTAGGACAGCGGCTATTTCCGAACTTCGTGACCTATTACGCAAACAAGGAATATCTTGAAACCACACCGCGCAGCGAATTGCGATGGATCGCGCCTACGCCCGAAGCGCGCACGCCCGGTTGGCTTGAAAATTCGCCTTTCCCCGATGCACCTATTGCGATTGGGATCGATGATATCACTGCCCGGCACCGCGCCCTGGTAAAGGGGATGGGGCTTAGCCGGGGCGCGTGTTTCATGGCAGATCCAGAGCCTAGCCTGGTGCGACTGACGTCGAAACCGCCTGAACCTCAGCAGGATATTTGGGTACTGACCCATCCGGATTTGCGGCAAACACCGCGTATTCGCGTGCTGATGGATTTTATTGCGCGCGCAATGCGGGACAAAAAATCACTGGTGCTCGGCCAATTGCCTGCAGCATAACGAAAGGGCGGGGCGCAATCCGCGCCCCGCAACCTCATTCACCCCTTCTTACGGCGCGCCTTTTTGCGCTCGTTTGGATCCAATTCGGTTTTGCGTAAACGGATGCTTAGCGGGGTGACTTCGACCATTTCATCGGTGTCGATATAGGCGATCGATTGCTCCAGGCTCATGCGGCGCGGGGGCGTTAGGCGGATCGCGTCGTCTTTACCGGTGGAACGGACGTTGGAAAGCTGCTTCGCTTTCATCGGGTTCACTTCCAGATCATCCGGCTTGGCGTTTTCGCCAATAATCATGCCTTCATAGACCTTCATCGAAGCGCCGACGAACATTTCGCCGCGTTCTTCGAGCATGTTGAGCGCGTAAGCGTTGGATTCGCCGTCACCGTTGGAAATCAGCACGCCGTTGCTGCGCCCTTCGATTGCGCCGCGGAAGGGGCCATATTTTTCGAACAGGCGGTTCATAATGCCGGTGCCGCGCGTGTCGGACAGGAATTCGCCGTGATAACCGATCAGGCCGCGTGACGGGGCGGAAAACGTGATGCGGGTCTTGCCGACGCCCGATGGACGCATTTCGGTGAGGTCCGCTTTACGCTTTTGCATTTTCTCGACGACTGTGCCGGAATGTTCATCATCCACGTCGATGACGACGGTTTCAAACGGTTCTGTTTGCTTGCCGTCTTCTTCGCGGAACAGCACGACCGGGCGGCTAATGCCCAGCTCAAACCCTTCGCGGCGCATCGTTTCGATCAACACGCCGAGTTGCAATTCGCCGCGTCCAGCGACTTCGAAAGCGTCTTTATCATCGGCTTCGGTGATGCGGATAGCGACGTTGGTTTCTGCTTCGCGCAGCAGCCGGTCGCGGATCATACGGCTGGTGACTTTGCTGCCTTCGCGTCCGGCCAGCGGGCTGTCATTCACAGAGAACCGCATTGCCAATGTAGGCGGATCAATCGGCTGAGCAGCAATAGGCTCGCTCACGGATGGATCGCAGATCGTGTTGGACACGGTCGCTTTTTCGAGGCCCGCCATCGCGATGATGTCGCCTGCTTGCGCGCTTTCAACCGGTACGCGGTCGAGGCCGTCAAAGCTCATCAATTTGGTCGCGCGGCCGACTTCGACGACATTGCCGTCCATATCAATCGCGTGGATTGGGTCGTTCACATTGACTGTGCCCGATTGCACGCGGCCGGTCAGAACGCGGCCCATGAAATTGTCACGGTCGAGCAAGGTCGCAAGAAAGCTGAACTTGCCATTTGGATCGAGGCCCGGCGAAGGGACGTGGCTCGTGATCAGTTCAAACAGGGGTGCGAGAGTGCCTTCGCGTGCTGTTTCGTCGTCGCTGGCATAACCATCGCGGCCCGAAGCCCACAAAGATGGGAAGTCGAGCTGTTCATCATCAGCGTCGAGCGAGGTGAACAGGTCGAACACTTCGTCCAGCACGTCTTGTGGGCGGCCATCGGGACGGTCGATCTTGTTGACCACCACAATCGGCTTCAGACCCAGCGCGAGCGCTTTTCCGGTCACAAATTTGGTTTGCGGCATCGCGCCTTCTGCGCTGTCGACCAGCAGAATAACGCCGTCGACCATGCTGAGGATACGTTCCACTTCCGCGCCAAAATCGGCGTGGCCCGGTGTGTCGACGATATTGATACGGGTGGTGTTACCATCCGCGCCTTCCCATTCGACGCTGGTGCATTTGGCCAGAATCGTAATCCCGCGCTCTTTTTCCAGATCGCCAGAATCCATCGCGCGTTCTTCGATCCGCTGATTCTCTCGAAAAGTGCCCGATTGGCGGAACAGTTGATCGACCAGGGTTGTCTTTCCGTGGTCAACGTGCGCGATAATTGCGATATTTCGCAGGGAATTAGAGCTTGCGGACATTTTCTTGATTTCCATCAGAGCGGGCCGCGCGTGAAGTGCGAAGCCGGGCATTGCGCTATGTTGCAGCGCGGTTGGGGTGCGTTTGTGGCTGCTCTGCAACATTGGCAGGGACGCTACGGAAAGTACCATAGGCCGGTTCGCGTGTTGCATTGCACCATAGATGCAGGTTCGTCGGCGCGCCTAGCGCAGCATCGTCGAGGCGGCAAGCTTTGAGGCGTTAAGTATGCATCATATCACCGTTACAGGTGTGACGGTGTTGCAACATTACCCGTCAGACCCGCGCAGTTTCGGGCGTTAGTTGCTTGTGGGGCATCGGGCACTGGCCTATCAGAAATTGCAATCGAGGCTGATCGGACCTGCATTTGAGGATGCAAATAGAAGGTTTGGCGGTCGTCGATGGGATTTGAGGAGAGACAATCCATGCGTTCCAATATTTCCGGCGCCGCCGGCACTACCCGTTTTGCCCTGCTTGCAGGTGCAGCCACATTTGCGATGACTGTGCCGGGCGTTGCCCTTGCGCAGGACGCTGAAGAGCCTGAGCTCGAAGCACCGCAAAATAGCAATCAAATCATCGTGACCGCGTCTAAGCGTGAGCAAACCCTGCAAGAAACCCCAATTTCGGTTTCTGTGACAACGGGCGAAACGCTCCAGAATGCTCAGATCCGCGACGTGCTCGACCTGCAAACGGTTACTCCGTCGCTGCGCGTTAGCCAGCTTCAGACATCGTCGGCATCGACATTCATTATTCGCGGTTTCGGTAACGGCGATAACAATTTCGGCATCGAGCCTTCGGTCGGCGTCTTTATTGATGGCGTTTTCCGGTCACGTTCGGCCGCTGCACTGGGCGATCTTCCCAATGTTCAGCGCATCGAAGTTCTGAACGGCCCGCAATCGACTTTGTTCGGTAAGAACGCATCGGCAGGCGTTATCTCGGTTGTAACCCGCGAACCGCAATTCGATTTCGGCGGCGGCATCGAAGCTGTTTACGGCAATTTCAACACCTTCGTGCTCAAGGGCGATATCACCGGCCCAATCACAGAGAATATCGCATTCTCGGTCGATGGTAACCTTCAACGCCGCGATGGTTATTCGACCATCGTCAATCTTGGTGAAGAGCAAAACGACCGTGATCGTTGGTCTGTTCGTGGCCAATTGTTGATCGAGCCAAGCTCGGACTTCAAAATCCGCGCAATTGTCGATTATTCGGAAATTGACGAAGTTTGCTGTCAGGTTGGCACGCTCGTTTCCGGCCCAGTATCCGGTGCGATCAACGCAGTTGGCGGTCAAATTGGGGCGCCAGGCGATTTCTTCAATCGCGAAGCGTTCCTCAACTTCATTCCAACCAACCAAGTCGAAAATTACGGCGGCTCGGTCCAGATGGACTACAATGCTGGCCCGATCTCAATCACGTCGATCACGGCCTATCGTGAACTTCGCAACTTCTTCTTGTCCGACATCGATTACACCAGTGCATCACTGGCGACGGAAACCCGCGATCAGGCTGTTGATACGTTCACCCAAGAATTCCGGATTGCTTCGGATTTCGACGGACCGCTCAACTTCCTGCTTGGTGGTTACTATTTCGATGAATCGATCTCGCAAGACAGCGCGATCCAAAACGGCGCGAGTATCCGTGACGTGTTTGAATTGCTCGCAGGCGGTAATCCGGCTGATGTTTTGAGCGGTGCGCCTTCGGTCTTTAACGGTGTGGAAGCGGGCCTTGGTCTGCCTCAGGAAAGCATTTTCCTGACGCCGCTTCTGTCGCAAGAAACCTTTGGGATGGACAACACGTCCTATTCGATCTTTGGTACGGTTGATTTTGAACCGGCTGATGGCCTCGTGCTTACGGCTGGCTTCAACTACACCGATGACTCCAAAGATTTTGCACTGAGCCAAGTTAGCCCGGATCCATTGGGTCAGGTCAATCTGGTTGATGCATTCATCATCGGCGCGACAATGGGCGGGGTCACCACGCGTGATCAATTCCAAGCATTGCCGCAAGCGAACCAAGATGCACTGCTCGCAGCTGCATTGAACCCGGCAATTAACCCGCTGATCGGCCTTCAAGGCTTTCAGTTCCAGCCGCCGTTCCTGACCATTCCGAACGCTGTCGAAGATGGCCGGACGCGTGATGACAAAGTGACTTATCTGCTGCGCGCTGCGTATCAGGCGTCTAACGAAATCAACGTTTACGCCAGCTACTCAACCGGCTTCAAAGCAAGCTCTGTCAACTTGTCGCGGGACAGCCGTCCTTCAAGCGCAGACTTTGTTGCTGGTCCGGGCGGATCGACATTCGCTGCTCCATCTTCACCGATCTTGGATGCCGGTTTGGCAATTCCGAACTTGGTGTCGGGCACGCGTTTCGCCGGTCCTGAGAATGCCGAAGTCTATGAAATCGGTCTGAAGGCACAGTGGGAAGGCTTCGGCTTTAACCTCGCTTTGTTCGACCAATCGATTGACGGCTTCCAAAGCCTTGCCTTTACCGGCACAGGTTTTGCGCTTCAAAATGCGGGTAGCCAGTCGGTTAAGGGTGCAGAATTTGATGCAACCATCGTCCCAACTGATGGCCTCGTGCTGACATTTGCGATGACTTACCTTGATCCGTTGTTTGACGATTTCCCAGGCAGTGTTCTGGGTGATCTATCGGGTGTGAGACCGGCAGGTATTCCGGAATTCGCGATCGCAACGAGTGCGACTTATACGCATGAGTGGGATAGCGGAATGCGCGTAATCAGCCGGATCGATTACAATCATGAGAGCAACACGCCGATCAATAACGGCCTGCCGACTTTCAACGCTGCTCTGGGCAACACCCAGATCTTCAGCCGCGAAGTCAATCTTGTGAATGCGTCGATCACATTGGCGCTCAACAACGGTCTAGAAGTGGGTGCGTTCGCTCGTAACCTCACCGATGACGAATACATCTCTACGGTGTTTGACGGTGTTGCGCAGGCCGGCACGGTTTCGGGTTACCCGAACCAGCCGCGCACTTATGGCGGCGTCGTACGCTTCAAGTTCTGATCTGAACCGATCAGCTAGCTAAAAAAAGGGGCCTCGCCAGCAATGGCGGGGCCCCTTTTTTGTGCGCTCCAGAACCCTGCTCAAGCGCGTCATCACAGGTTTGTCATTGCCTTTGAACGCGCAATGTGGTCGCTTGTGCTCTTATTGAGGGGGAAGAGAACATGGAATGGATGCTGTTACCGTTAAAGAGGTATGCTGATTTTGAAGGCCGATCGCGCCGGATGGAATATTGGATGTTCCAACTGGGGCAGGCAATTTTCTTCACTGTCGTAACCGTCTTGCTATTCATGATTGCCGCGCTTTTTGGAGGCACTTCGGGCGGCGGCGGGGCTGCGGAAATTTTGATCGGGATTTTTGCGATCGTGATCGGAGTGCTCGCGCTTGCCCTATTAATCCCAGCATTGGCCGTGCAGGTGCGCCGGCTGCATGATCAGAGCAAATCGGGTTGGTGGATCCTCATCAGCTTTGTGCCGTTTGGCGGATTCGTTCTGCTTTACTTCATGTTCGTCGAAGGGGATCGGGGCGACAATCAATATGGGCCTGATCCCAAAGCCACCGGCGAAGCGGAAACATTCACCTAAACCGCATCAGGTACGCAGAAACACAAGAGGGCGGGGACGAAAGTCTCCGCCCTTTTTCATGTCTCTAAAGTTCCCGCAGCGCCTGCGCTGGTTTCGCCCGAAGCAGCGGCAAGGAACCGCCGATAGCGAAGGCCATGACCATCGCCAATCCAAGGCCGAGAACCGCCAGAACCGCACCCCAATCGGGCAGCCAGTCAAACTCGAACAGCTGAGTGATGATCACCCAAGCGAGGCCCGACCCCAGCGCCAGCGCCACCAGCGCCAAAGCCGCCGCGATCAAGCCGTATTCCGCCAATTGCAGCCCCAAAATCTGACGCCTGCTCGCGCCCAGCACCCGCAGCACGACCGTGTCATAGGTCCGCGCCGCTCGCGCCGCTGCAATCGCGCCCATTAAAACCGCAAGCCCGGCGAGAACCGCGACAGCCGCCGCAGCCAATGTCGCCAGCCCAACCTGCTCAAGCAAATTGCGCGCTTGGACCAGAACTTCGCCCACTTCGACGACCGAACTGGAGGGGAATTCCTGAACCATATCGCGGAGCAATTGCCCCTGCGCCGCCGGGTCCGGGCTGTCGGGTAAATCGATGGTCGCCGCCAATTTGTGCGGCGCATCGGAAATGGCATTGCTGGAAAAGACGAGAGTGAAGTTGAAGCCCATCGTCTCCCAATCAATCTCGCGCAGATTGGCGATTCGAACCTGACGTTCCGCGCCCAAAATGCCGATGGTGAGCATATCTCCGGGTTTCAGGCCGGTGGCTTCGGCAAATTCTGCGTCGATGGAGACGAGCGGTTCGCCGTTATGTTCTGGCGCCCACCATTCGCCGTCGACAACGCGGCTGCCCTCTGGCGCAGTGTCGGAATAGGTGATGCCGCGTTCCCCGCGCAGCGCCCATGCGCCTTCGGGAATTTCCTCAAGATCCGCGACCCGTTGCATATCGCCTTCTGGGCCGTAAGCGAGGATAGCGCCGCGCAAGGTCGGGACCGCGCGCACTTGCGCCTCGGGAAAGGGGGTTTGGACGATTTCAAAGAAACGCTCGCGCCCCTCTGGCGGAACATCGATGACGAAATAATCGGGCGCCTCTTGCGGCACACGGCTTTGGATATTGCCGTCAATCGCACTTTGAATTGCGGCCAGTAGAACGAAGGCAGCAAGCCCAAAACCCAGCGCTGTCACCAGCGATCCGGTAGGCGCACCGGGCCGGTAAATGTTGGAAAGCGCAGAGCGAAGCAGCGGATTGGAGGGGCGCGGCAATTTGCGTGCCGCATATTGCAAGAGCAGTCCCAACCCAGCCAGCAGCACCAAAGCGCCGCCAGCTCCTATGAGAAATCCGCCGGACAATAAGGGTTGCGCGGTCGTGAGCAAAGCCAGCGCGCAAATGGCAGCGATGCCGATCGCGGTGGCCATCAATGCGCGTTTATCCCGCCCCAGCGGTACGATCCGGCTGCGCATCAAAGCCATCGCCGGGAAACTGCGCGCGCGCAATAAGGGCGCAGCGGCAAAGGCAAAGGCGACCAGCAATCCGTACGCCCCAGCGAGAATCAATGGCGCAGGTTCGATCACAAAGCCGCTTTCCACGGGCAGTAACCCTTCGAGAGCCGCACCAAGCAAAGGTGTTACCAACACTCCGGTTGCAAGGCCCAAGGCGCTGCCGATCAGGGCGGCGACCGCGATTTGAAGCGCGTATATACGCACGATGTCGCGGGATGATGCGCCGAGCACTTTGAGTGTCGCAATGCTGGTGCGGCGCTGATCAAGATAAGAGGACACGCCGCCTGCAATCCCGATCCCAGCGATCACCAGAGCGGCAAGGCCGACCAACGTCAGAAAATCGCTCATCTGCCGCACGAACCTGTCTGCGCCGGGGGATGCGCGGTCGCGGTTGCGGAAATCAAATCCGGCATTCGGGAAGGCATCGGTGAGCGCTTCCTCCACTGCATCGAGGTCAGCGGCGGCATCGGCAAAGGCGATGCGGTATTTGCTTTGATACAGCGATCCGGGTTGGATCAAGCCAGCTTGCCCGGGCAGATCGCGCGCCACGAGCACTGTGGGGCCAAGCTGGAACCCTTCGGACAAGCGGTCCGGTTCCTTATCAATTACGCCCGCCGCCGTCAGCGTGACCGTACCCATGCGAAACGTGTCGCCGACCGAGATATTGAGCCGGTCCAGCGCGCCTTTGGCCAAATATGCGTCATTGCCGCTCGGCGCGCCCGGCTCGCTGCCATCGGCCAGTGTGAAATTGCCATAAAGCGGCCAGCGTTCATCCACGGCCTTCAATTCCACAGGAGCGGCGGCTTCATCCGTGCTGGCCATCGCCTGCATCCGAAAGCCGCCGGACACGGTGCCATATTCGCCGATTGCGCTTAGCTCTTCTTCGGACAGGTCGCGCTGCCACACTTCCACTTCGAGATCGCCGCCGAGCAAGGCTTGGCCGCTCGATTGCAATTCGCGTTCAATCGACGCGGTCAGCGTGCCGATCGCCGCCAGCGCAGCAGTGCCGAGGAAAATACACACCAGCAATAATCGCAGCCCGCGAAACCGCGCATTGAGGTCGCGACGAGCAATTTGCCAGACGCCGCCCCAATTTAGACCAGCGCTGGGAGGGGCCATGTCTGTCATTCGGCCGCCACTGCGATCGGAGCCGCGACGCCGCTCGTATCGGATACAATGACACCGTCTGCCATCGTCAGCACCCGGTCGCATTTCTCAGCAAGCGCGGGATCATGCGTGATGATCAGCAAAGTCGCGCCGGTCTCTGCGCGGCGCGTAAACAGCAATTCGACGATTTCCTCGCCTGTGCTGACATCAAGATTACCGGTAGGTTCATCGGCAAAGATCAATTGCGGGCGCGGCGCAGTGGCGCGGGCGATGGCGACGCGTTGTTGTTCGCCGCCGGATAATTGCGTGGGGTAATGGCCAATGCGGTGGCCTAAACCGACCGCTTCGAGTTCGGCGACGGAGCGCGGACCGGCATCGGTGCTGCCAGCAAGTTCCATCGGGGTTGCGACATTTTCGGCCGCGGTCATCGTGGGCAGCAAGTGGAATGCCTGGAGAACAATTCCGATCCGCCCCCGGCGCGCGGCGGCCAAGCCGTCTTCGTTCAAATTCGCAAAATCTGCGCCTGCGACAGTCAACGTGCCCCCGCTGGCGCGTTCAAGGCCGGATAACACCGCCATGAGCGAACTCTTGCCCGATCCCGAAGGACCAAGCAGCGCGGTGACTTCGCCATGCGCGATGTCGAGATCGATACCGCGCAGGATATCGACCGGCGCGGCACTGCTGCCGAGCGTAAGGGTGAGGTTGCGGGCGGAGATGGCCATTTCTGGCGTTTTGGGATCAGGCATTGTCACACAAAGCAAATGGGATAGGTAAGGGTTCCAAACAAGTACGTATTAGGAAGGTTCGCAGATGAATATCGGCATCTTGCAGAATGGCGCGAAATTTTCGCTGGCTATTGCCGCTGCTTTGACCCTGACATTGGGACTGGCGGCTTGCGGTGATGCGGCGGAAATTGATGATGCCGCCATTGCACCCGCCGCGGCATCAGGCGAAATTGCCGATGGCGAAATCGCGATCCCCGTGATGGGCGAGCAAGTTGATATCGTTGCCTTTGGGGATAGCCTGTTTGCGGGATATGGCCTTGATAATCCGCGCGATTCCTATCCCGCAAAGCTAGAGGCGGCCTTGCGCACACGCGGCACAAATGCGGCGATTTCGAATGCGGGCGTGTCGGGCGACACCAGCGCGGCGGGGCTAAGCCGTTTGGCATTCGTCCTCGATCAATTGGATGAAACGCCTGATCTGTTGATTTTGGAACTGGGCGGCAATGATCTGCTGCGCAATATTCAACCCTCCGAAACGCGCAGCAATTTTTCAGCGATGCTGACGATCCTGCGCGAGCGTGAAATTCCTGTGCTGATGATGGGAATGCGCGCACCGCCCAATTACGGCCCGGAATATCAGGCGGAGTTTGACGCGATTTATGCCGACTTGGCGCAGGAATTTGATGCGGAGCTGATCCCATTTTGGATGGAGGATATTTACGAAGACGCCTCGCTCTTCCAATCCGACCGCATTCATCCCACGGCTGAGGGGATTGAGGCTTTGGTCGCATCGACCGTGGATGCCGTGTCCGCTGCGCTGCCAGAAGACGAAAGTTAAAGCTTTTCGAGCGCACCGCCGCTGACTCGCCAGACCGCCGCTTCTTCTTCGATATCGGCAAAAGGGGCGAGTTCCGTTCCGGTCATCCACACCTGAGCCCGGCCTGAGCGCAGCCGCCGGAACAATTCGGTGCGGCGCACCGGGTCGAGATGCGCGGCCACTTCGTCGAGCAACAACACGCTGGGCCGCCCGGATGCCGCCAAGACGCCGTGAGCAAGCGTGATCGCGATGAGCATCGCTTTTTGTTCGCCAGTGGAACACGAGGCGGCGGCTTGACCGGAAGCGGCCATGACCACTTCTAATTCGTCGCGGTGCGGGCCGGATAGCGCCCGGCCAGCGGCGCGGTCGCGCGGGCGGGCGCGGGCAAATTCTGCGAGCAATTCCGCCGGACCGGTCGGCCCGCCAGCGCGGTACGTCAGGACCGGGCGCGCGAAAGGTTCGGGCGGCAGGGCAGACAATTCATCCGCCAGCAGCGTGATCAGCCGCATCCGGGTTTGCGCAACCACGCTGCCATGCTGTGCCGCTTGCGCCTCTATTGCGTCGAGCCAGCGCGCATCGCCGCGATCCTCTAGCAAGCGGTTGCGTTCCCGCAGGGCCGTTTCAAGCTGGCCGACGGCTCTGGCATGGCCGGGCTCTATCGCCAGCGCCATCCGGTCCACAAAGCGTCGCCGCGCGCCCGCGCTGTCGGTGAACAACCCATCCATCGCCGGGGTTAGCCACGATACGGCATGCCATTCGGGCAATACGCTGGCGCTTGCATCTGCGCCATTGATCCGCACGAGCCGCCGAGTGGGCCGCTCGGCCTCTGTATAGGTGCCGATCCGCGCAGAGACCTGTCCCTGCTCAATCAGGCTCGCGCCGATTGCAAAAGCGTTGGGATCGGCATCGGGGGAAGGGCGGTATGCAAGATCAATAAGCGGCGCGCGCCGCAATCCGCGTCCCGGACTAAGCAGAGAGATGGCCTCGAGCACATTGGTTTTGCCGGCGCCATTTTCACCCACCAGCAAGTTGAAATGCGCGGTATCGGCAAGCTCGCTGCTCGCGTGATTGCGGAAGTTTTGCAGAGTGATTTTCGCAAGCGCCATGGTTGATGTCCGGTTAGCACGCGCATCTGTAAAGGCCACTATTGCCTCAAGGAAATCCCCAATCCCAATAGGTGGGAAAAATTCCCAATCTTTCGGTTTGATGAACAGGGAGTAAATTTGTGTATCAAGCAAGAATGGCGGAATTCTGCGGTTTTTAGAGTTTGGCACGGCTCCTGCAGAGTGTTCTACGTCCCCAGGATGAACTTGGGGAAACAAACAGACACTCAACTGGAGATACTAAAATGACCGCAATTGAACTTAGCAACCGTTTCGCCGCCGCCGCTTTCTCAGTGGTCATTTCGGCAGCGATGTTCGCTTACGCCATTGTCCCCGCCACTCCATCGCTTGCTTAAACCGAACTGGTTTTAAGCCGCCCCCAACTGAAAGACCCCCTCATCATGTTTACCACCGACATCGCAACCCGCTTCGCCTCTGCCGCCTTCTCACTCGTGATTTCAGCAGCATTCTTCGCTTACGCAATCATCCCTGCAAGCCCCGGCGTCATGGCTTAATCGCAAGCAAAAACCCCAAACCAACACCAACCAAAAGGACCTAATAATGTACTCGTTTTTTGAACTTTCCGGCACAACCGGCGCCCGCATTTCGGCGGCTGCAGGAGCCCTGATCGTTACCGCACTTATGATGGCAACCGCGATCGTCCCTGCAAGCCCTGCTGCAACTTTGACAATGGCGGCGCTGGTATGAGCAATCTGACAAACCGCAATGGCGGACCGCCCCAAAACGGCTTTCGTTTGGATAAGCATGAAGGCAAATTGTTCGGCGTATGTGCAGGCCTAGCCAATTGGTCCGGCGTTGACTCGATGATCTGGCGCATTGGTTTTGTCGCAGCGACTTTGCTCGGCTTTGGTCTGACCATTCCGATCTACCTCGCCGCTGCTTTGATCGCAGACTGAACGGCGCAGCACCTAGTAAGCTGAACCCGGTTTTCGGGCCAGCTGCGCCCAGCACTATTGGAAAACCGGGAGGGGCCTTTTGCAAGGCCCCTCTTTTTTGGATTGATGACGCGAAACTCGCGCCGATCTACATCGCGGAAATACCGCCATCCAGTTTCAGTTCTGCGCCCGTCATAAAGCGGCTTTCGTCACTGGCGAGATAGACCACTGCATTGGCGATATCATTGGGTTCGCCCACGAATTTGAGCGGGATCTGGCGCGCCAATTTTTCCAGCAGAACAGCCTTGTCGAGCTGAGCCGAGCGAGCCGTCCCATCAAGGATCGGCGTATCGACAAAGGTCGGGTGGACCGAATTGCACCGGATCTGCATGTTCTTCTTCGCACAATGAAGCGCGATGGATTTCGACAGCATCCACACGCTCGCCTTTGACGCATTGTAAGCGGGCATTGTGTCGCTTGCGATCAGACCAGCGATGCTGGAAATGTTCACAATCGACCCCGGCGCATGTTCGCGCATCAGCGGCAATGCCTTTTGACAGCCGTGGAAAATGGAATCGACATTGATGGAGAAGCAACGCTGCCAATCGGCGAAATCGCATTGTTCGATATTGCCGGGCACGCCGATCCCGGCATTGTTCACCAGCACATTCAGACCGCCGATATTTTCGCGCGCGGCGTCCACGGCGGCTTCCCAGCTTTGCGGGTCGGTCACGTCATGTTTGATGCTAAACGCTGTGCCAGCGCCCATTTCGGCATTGATGATTTCGGCGGTTTCTGCCGCGCCTGTGTCGTTGATGTCGGTCGCCAGAACCCGTGCGCCTTCTTGCGCCAGCCGGATGCAATGCGCCCGGCCTAGCCCCTGAGCGCCGCCAGTAACCAGAGCGAGTTTGCCTTCGCAGCGTTTAGTCATAGGTATTGTCTCCCAAGTATTCTGGTGTCAGCAGCATCGCGATGCGCACATCTACGGCATGCCCCTCGCTGCGCCAATCGGCGACAAATTCGCCCAAATCATCAAGCGCGACGCGGTGGATAACGATGTTCTCTTCGGAGACACCGCCGCCTTCTGCAATTTTGGTTAGACCGGTCGCGCGCAGCAATGTGAAACATTCGGATACCATGCCGGGGGAGGAATAAAATTCGCCCAGCACTTCCATCCGGTCGGCGGCATAGCCGGTTTCTTCCTCCAGCTCGCGCGCTGCGGCTTCGATGGCCGGTTCGTCTTCGCTGCCGTCGTCATCGCCGACCAGGCCGGCGGGTATTTCAAGGCAGAACCGCCCCAAAGGCACGCGGTATTGCGCGATCAAAATGACGTGGCGCGTGCCGTCATCATCCTCGTCTATCGCGATGATAGCGGCGGCGCGGATGCCGCGCGTGCGCCCCACATATTCCCAGCGGCCCCGGCGTTTGGCCGCGATGAAACGGCCTTCCCACATGGTCTCTTCGGGTGCGTCTGCGTCAGAATCGCGGATCAGTTCTTCGTCGTTTTCTGGATGGTTCATACCGGGGGCTTAGACTTCGATCAGCCTGTCGGGAAGCTCATTCTCGTCATCTTCCCCGCGCGGGAAATGTTGCGCCAAAACAAAGCCCACATCGCGCACGCCTGCGGCCATACCTTCGGCGATCAGACCCTGTTTGATCTCTGCCAGCATATCGCCCATCGCCTCGCCCCAGACCTCGGCATCAACCTTTTCAGCGATACTGTCATCGGCGGTGATTTCGGCGCGATGTTCGCGCATCGAAAGATAGATCAGCACGCCGGTTCGGCCATGCGTGCGGCGTTCCGCGCCGACTTTGAAATGTTTGATCGCTTGTGCGTGAACGCGCGCGGTTTTGAGCGGGGCAGGGATCAGCGCAAATTTCAGCGGTTCCCACAATTGCACCGTCCATGCGGCGACAAATGCGATCAGGCCCAGCGCGATCGTCATGCTCGCCAATTCGCCGGTGGACCATTCATGGCTCCATCCGCCGATCAGCATATCCCAGAAATTGAGGAATGGTTGGGGCAGCGCGGCAAATACGCTCATCACGGTGAAGGACAAAGCCGCCGCCCATAACAGCGCGACATCGTTATAATCGTCCGACCGGTCAGCCAGCACGGTGACGATTTCGCCAGAGGTTTGCAATTCCGCCGCGCCAACGGCGTCGGTTACAATCTTATGCTGTGTTTGATTTAAATAGGCCATGTCTCACCACCCCCCAGAGGCGCCGCCGCCCCCGAATGAACCACCGCCGCCGGAAAACCCTCCGCCGCCGCTAAATCCGCCTCCGCCGCCAAAGCTGCTGCCGCCGCCTCCGCCGCTCATCGCGCCGCGCGCAATCGCGCTGCCGATTTCCCACAGGATGATGTTCGATGCGACATTGCCAGCGGTCTGCCCGCCGCTGCGGCCGCCGCGTTCACCCCATGGCCCTTTGCCTTTGGACCGGTAACGCCGTCCGCCGCGAATGATGGGGAGGACGAAGAAGAAGAACATGAAGCCTAGCCAGATAAGCGTTCCGATCGGAAAACCGCCCTCGTTCTTTTGCTGGACGGTGGCGTCTTGTGTGATCTGTGCAGCCTGTTCAGGGGACAGTTGCAATTGCGCGATAATCGCGTCGGTTCCGGCAACAATACCGCCGGGATAGTCATTGTCGCGCATCCGCGGAATGATGAAATTTTGGATGATGAGCCCGGATAAGGCATCGGTGAGATAGCCCTCCAGCCCGTAGCCGACCTCGATCCGCACTTTTTTCTCATTTGGTGCGACCAACAAGATTGCGCCGTCATTGCGATCCTCATCGCCAATGCCCCATTCGCGGCCCAGCTGATAACCGTAATCGGAAATGTCAAAACCTTGCAGATCAGGCACGGTGGCGACCACCAATTGCCGCTGCGTCTGCGTTTCTAGCGCGGCGAGTTTCGCCGTCAGCTCCGCTTCTACATCAGCAGGAATAATATCCGCATTGTCGATCACACGCCCGGTAAGTTCAGGGAAATCCTGCGCAGATATCGGCGCGGCGATCATCGCCAGCAAAGCCGCAAAGAGGAGGGTCAGGCGTTTCATGCTGCTTCTCTCAATTCAATGGGTGTGACTTCGCGGATTAAGCTGTCGACGCCGGCATCTATGCCTGCTTCGTAATCGCCGTTTTGAAACTGCGGCGTCATATCGTCTGTGATGATGATAAGAGCCTCCTCGTCCTCGACGCTCGCCTCAAGGCCAAGGCCGACCTCTATGCGCACTTTGCGTTCATTCGGCGCGACCAGCACGACCAAACCGTCATCGCGTTCCCCGCTTCCCACGCCCCAGGCATTCGCCAGATCGTTGGTGTAATTTGAGACGTCACGGCCTTGCAAATCAGGCGTAGAAACGACAACCAATTGAACACCCGTATCGGCCTCCAATTGAGCAAGCTTTGCGGTTAGGTTGCCTTCAAATTCAGCGGAGAAAATATCCGCAACATCCACGACCCGGCCAGTTAACTCCAGCGCCGCAATTGACGCTCCGGCCACTTGTTCATCCGCTTCGCCGGCGCATCCCATTATGAGAAACGCTGCCGAGCAGGTTAGACCGAAGCGTAGCATTGCGTTCGCCGGCCTGACTTAGTCCACGCTCATATCAATGGTTGGAGCAACTTCTGCGCCTTCGGTCACAGCCGAATAGGGAGCGATTGGTTCTGCACCGTGGATGATGTTTGCGCCGATCGTGTCGGGGAAGGTGCGGATTGTGGTGTTATAGGCGCGCACCGCCTCGTTGTAATCGCGCAAAGCGACCGCGATGCGGTTCTCCGTGCCTTCAAGCTGGCTTTGCAGCGCTAGAAAGTTTTGGTTCGATTGGATTTGCGGATAGGATTCGAAACTGGCGAGCAAACGCCCGATACCTTGGCCAAGTTCGCCCTGAGCGGCGGCGAATTCTTCCATTGCATCTGCATCGGCCAGATCGTCAGCATCGACCGTGACAGAGGTTGCGCGGGCGCGGGCGTCGGTCACTTCGGTCAGGATCGCACGCTCGCTTGCCGCGGCGCCTTGGGCGATTTCGACAAGGTTGGGAATGAGGTTGGCGCGGCGTTGAAATTGAGCCTCAACATCGGCCCATTTGGCCTTCGCTTCTTCTTCAGCAGCGGGGACCGAATTGATCCCGCAAGCTGCGAGCGTCATAGATACAGCGGCGACGACGAGTCCGCGCCCAAAATTGCGAAAATTCATGTGTTCCCTCCAAATTGCGCGCTTACCGGTCTTCACCATGCGCGCCGAACTGTGCGTATTGTTAATATAGCACACCGGGCCGCGCTTTCAACAGATGCTGTTGGCCGGTCACAACCGGATTTGACCGCTTGGCAAGGGCGGGGGAACCTGCGATTAACTCTCTTTCAGCAATAAAAATAAGGGACCGTTATGCTGTCAGAATTCAAGGATTTTATTGCCAAGGGCAATGTTATGGAACTCGCCGTTGCGGTGATTATCGCTGGCGCATTTGCGGTGATCGTTTCGTCGCTTACGGCTGATTTGATCATGCCGATTGTCGGCGCGATTTTCGGCGATGTTGATTTTAGCAACAAATACATGGTGCTGTCGGGCGAAGTAGAAGCCGGCATGTCATTGGAAGCGGCGCGTGAAGCGGGCGCCAATGTGCTCGCTTGGGGCGCGTTCCTCACGACAGTGATCAACTTTGTGATCCTCGCCTTCATCATCTTCATGCTGGTTCGCTATGCCAATAAAGCGCAAGCGAGCATGGAAAAGGCAGAAGAAGCAGCACCGGAAGAGCCCGCTGGCCCAACTGAGATTGAGCTGTTGACTGAGATCCGCGACGCTTTGACGAAGTAAGCTTCGGCTGAAATTGTAAAACGCCCGTCTCGCGCTTTGGTGCGGGGCGGGCGTTTCTTATTTTGCAGCCCGGATGGGGTGCGCAAACAAGAACACTCACTTCTCATTCATCAATTACGCGCTATATAGGCCCTGCCGGGCAACCGGATATGGCGATAAATTGCTGCGTGCAATAGACACAACGGACCCGGGGGCAGTACCCGGCGGCTCCACCATAAAGCCCGATTTTCGCGGGTGTTCTGATGGGGCCGAACTAGGATCGACGTGGGTTGAAAAGCGTAGTTTTTGCCCGGGCTGAAAACCCCGTAAAACTGTTCATTCTCATAAGTGCAAACGATAATGAAGCACTCGCAATCGCTGCGTAATTTTACGGCCTAACGGCCTGAATTTACAAAGCTAAGCGCGGTTGGACCGACCGGGCAACAGAACGGATTCCGGGGCTCCGGGGGTAGCTAGCAACAGAAACCCCCACCGATATTTTAGTGTAAAAGCGCGGCGCTTCCACGAATCCGGCGGTCCTCCCCCGGACTTCAAACAAGAACGCGGGTAGCTAGCAACAGAAACCCCCACCGATATTTTAGTGTCAAAGCGCGGCGCTTCCACGAATGCGCCGGGTCAGGGCGTTAGTCGGCCCTGATTGCGATTACCCCTGTCTTTGCAGATCAATGAGCGGCTTTGGTCAGCTTCAACCAACATATCGATTGCAATCAACAAAGCGAGGGCGCGTATCTGCGGGGCTAGCTGTCCAAATACGGGGGAACATTTGATCACGCCAAACCAAAACGAAGTCGATACGGGGCGGTTCGCTGCGTTCATCGACCTCGCCATAGTCGCCGGGGTGCTTGTCACGGTGAAGCAGACGGTCCTGCAGTTTTCCGTGGTTTATGGCGGACCTGCATCGACTTTCGCGGCCATGGCGGCGGCGACTTGGCTGCTCTATCGGCGCGGTTTTCGTTGGGCAGATTTGGGATTCGTCTGGCCTGAAAGCTGGCTTAAAACGCTTGGTTGGACCGCATTAGTCTTTGCGGCTTTTCTGGTGACGGCTGGCACATCAAGCGCTGTCGCCGACCAGTTTGTTCCCGATGTCGGGGCAAGCGGCCGGTTTGATTTCGTAAAGGGGAGCTGGGCCGGATATTTGACCATCATGGCCCTTGTCTGGACACACGGTTCCTTCTTTGAAGAACTGTTGTTCAGAGCATTTGTGATCACGAAGGGGCAGACGGCTTTAGGCGGGACAAGGATGGCTGGAATTGTCGCGGTCGTGCTTTCAGCGGTCTTCTTTGGCTACCGCCACTATTATTACCAGGGACTGCACGGCGCTTTTGTTACGGGCATGATCGGCCTCGTGTTCGGATTGATTTATCTGTGGTTTGGCAGGCGGAACGTCTGGCCGTTGATATTGGCGCATGGCCTTGCAAACAGCATCGCTCAGACCAGCCGATTTCTGGGTTAAATCAGATCAGGCGACAGGTTCTACCGGGACAGTAGAGGCTTTTAATTCCTCGATCTCTTTCTTCGCCTTCAGCGAATCCAAAATCGCCGCGCCTGCCATGAACACCGCGCCGGTTGCCGCCAGAAACAGCAGCTTTCCGCCAAATCCCGGATATTCGGTAAGATAAGCCGAACCGCGCGCGGTTGCGCCCAGAGCCAATGCATAGATAATCACGAAGGCTTCAAACCTGTTCTTGATTATGAACAGCCTTCCGATTTTATGCAGCATGCGAACTCCTCCGGCCCTATTGGCTCTTAACCTTTGACAATGCACTATGCGTGCCAACCGAGCGATTGCGCGGGTTCAAAGGGTTAACGTAGGATGGAGTGTAAGCGTGTCCGACGCAAAGGCCAAACGCGTTAACTTTGATCAGTGTGATGCGGTGGTGGATTAGTTCAGTTCGCCCAGATCCAGCGCCGCCAGCAACGCCGATCGCGCCGCGATCACTTGCGCGGCGAGGGTGTCGCTTCGCGTTTCAGAGGCTAAATCGGCGGGGTCGATTTGCTCGGGCCATGTTTCGGATATGACGCGCTCCAACACATCCGCCTTCGCTTCGGTTAGCATAAAGCGCGGATCGACGGTCACTGGGTCACACACAACGCGCAGGCGCAGGCAGGCGGGGCCGCCGCCATTGGCCATGCTTTGGCGGACATCGACGGGGATGACCTCGCGGATCGGGCCGTTGGACGCCATCATGCGCTTGCACCACGCCCAAACGGGCACGCTTTCGCGGCATTCTTCGGGGACGATCAATGCCATGCTGCCGTCTGTTTGCGTTATCAATTGCGCGTTGAACAAATAGGTGCGGATCGCTTCGGCTAAAGACACGTCTGCGCTGGCCACTTCGACAATTTCCAAGGCGGGAAACGCCGCGCGGATTGCATCGTAAGCGCCTGTCTGATCGGCGAAGGCTTCTGCGTGGGTGAACAACACGCGCTCATTCGCAACAGACACAACGTCATTGTGAAATGCGCCGGCCTCAATCGCGGCTGGGTTTTGTTCGATGAAAACACAGGAGGATGGGTCAAGGCCGTGAGCGCGGGCGACAAGGCGGCTGGCCTGTTCGTGTTGGCGGGCGGGGAATGCGCCGCCGGGTCGGCCATAAACGAACACTTCGACCCCGGCGCTGCCGTGACCTTCGCATAGGCGCATGTGGTTCGCCGCGCCTTCATCGCCGAATGTTGGCGGGACCGGGCCGTGGACAGTGAAATGATCGCGGTCACCAAAGGCAGTCTCAAGCATCCGCCGCGTGTCAGGCCATTCCTGAGCGCGGTGGAGCATAGTGACGAGGTTGGCGGGCGAGAGATGGCAAGTGCCATCCTGTGTATCGGGCGCGGGGCTGACTGTGGCGGCGTTGGCGGTCCACATGCTGGATGCGGACCACGGCGCGGCGCGCAATTGCGGTGCCTCTGTCCCGTCGAAAGCAAGCGCATTGGCGAGCACCGCATTGGGGCGGGGCAAGGGCAGCAAGAACCCTTGGACGCCCAGCCGCGCCAGATTGCCGCGCATCTTTGCGACCCCCTGAAGCGCGGCGGCGCGCGGGTATGATGGGTTGCCCTTGTGGTTGGCGCTCGCGATATTACCCAGCGATAGGCCGGCATAATTGTGGCTCGGCCCGACTATTCCGTCGAAATTGATTTCCGTCAGGCTGCTTTTCGGGGACGTCATCGCGCGACGCTCCACACCGTGTCACCTTCGCTCACATCCAGAGCATCCGCGGCCACCGCGTCAATCGCAATTCCGCCATCCTCGTCCAGCATCCGCGCGCCGTAACATGCGCGGAAATCTTGCAGCTTGCCAGTGGCCAGGATCGCGCGTTCGCCTTCTGCCAGATCGACTTTGGTTAGCTTGCATTCGCGGCTGTTCTTAACGCTCGTCACTTCGTCCGTCGGGGCGACCATGCTGGGGCCGCCGTCGAAAATATCGACGTAGCCTTCGTAGCGGAAATTCTCATTCTCCAACATCCGCATCGCCGCACGGCCAGTGGGATGGGGAACGCCGATAACGCTGCGCGCGTCCTCGGAAAGCATGGAGATATAGACCGGGTGTTTGGGCATCAGATCGGCGATAAATTGGTTGCCATTGATGGCGTTGAAATAATCCGCCTCTTGGAAACTCATGCCAAAGAAACGCCCCGCGACACCGTCCCAAAATGGCGATCCGCCGCGCTCATCAATAATCCCGCGCAATTCGGCCAGAATGCGATCGGCAAATCGTTTGCGGTGCATGGCGACAAACAGATAGCGGCTGCGCGCGAGCAGCAGGCCGTGCCCCCCGGCGCGTTCATTTGGGTGCAGGAACAGGCCGCCAACTTCGCTTGACCCTTCCAAATCGGTGACAAGGCTGAGCAATTCGGCGCGCACGGTGCGGTCCAATTGCTGGCTATATTGGGTTTGGGTGTTGAGGCGGTAGGAATAGAAGGGCCATCGCTGTCCGACCATCGTCATCAACTGGCATGTGCCGCGCACAGTTTTTGTCTCTAGATTTTCCAGCACCAGCACGAATTGTTCGTCAACCAGCGCGTCCTCGGTATTGGCAAACGCAGCCTCAGCGGTTTCGAGTTTCGCACCGAGCGCGGCGCGGTCCGGCGGAAGATTGGTGAACCCGCCGCCGGTCAGTTTGGCCATCTCATACAGATGTTCAAGATCGGAAGAACGCGCAGCGCGGAGGCGAAAGGTCATGTTATGGCTCCTTCAGCAAGCCGTTGAATGACGCGCGCGGACAAGGCGGCGCGTTCGGTTAGGCTGGCGGTGATAAGAAATTCGTCTGCGGAATGGATCGACCCGCCGCGGACACCCATCGTGTCGACCACGGGCACTCCGCAAGCGGCAATGTTGTTCCCGTCGCAGACGCCGCCAGTGCTTTTCCACGCGATCTCTTGGCCGAGTTCTGCGCCGCATTCACGCACCAGATCGAACAGGCGCTGTGCATGTTCGTCAACCGGTTTTGGGGGGCGGGTGACGCCGCCATGCCGGTGGATGGTGACTTCGTGTGCATTTTCCACCATGCGCAGCAAAGCGTTCAAATCGCTGTCAAAACCCTCCATCGCCTCGGTCGATTTGGGGCGAATGTTAAAGCGTAAAACCGCGTGATCAGGCACGACATTGTTCGGCCCGCCGCCTTCCAGTTTCGCTGGATTGATGGTGATGTCCTCGCGCTCCATCGCCTTCAACCGAAGGATCATATCCGCCGCCGCGACCAAGGCGTTGCGCCCCTCATGCGGATTGCGTCCCGCATGGGCAGATTTGCCGGTGAAGGTGATCGAATAATTGCCAGTGCCGCCGCGCGCATGGGCAAGCGTGCCATCGGGCAACGCGGCCGGTTCATAAGTGAGCGCGGCAAGTTTCCCGCGCGCCATTTCTGCTATCAAATCGGAGCTGGCGAGCGATCCTGTTTCCTCATCGGAATTGATCAGCACGTCATATCCCAATGACCCAGCAGAGGCGGTATCCTCAAACGCCGCGAGCGCATGCAGCATTACCGCAATTCCGCCCTTCATATCGGCAACCCCGGGACCGTTTAAGACGCCGTCTTCTAGCCAAATCTGTGATTGAAACGGATGATCGGCGGGAAACACCGTGTCCATGTGCCCGGTCAGCAAGATGCGCCGGTTTGCTGTGGGCCGGACGCGCAAGACCAAATGTTGGCCATGCGCCTTTTCAAATTCGCTGCCGTCCGCTGCAATCCCTGTAACGGGGGCGGGGTCGATCATCTCGACCTCTCCTGGTAAAGCGCTAAACGCCTCTGCAAGCGCCTTCGCTTGCACCGCGAGGCCGTCCACATTCGCGGTCCCGGTGTTGATGGCGCACCACGTCTGAACCTGATTCAGCATCGCAGCATCATCGAAATCTGTAGAGGTTTTGATTTTCATTGGCCGCAACCTCTAGCGCGCCAATTGCTTCTGTCCAAGCGGTGTCATTCGGCCGTGCTGTTCCGCGCCACTTGCCCGTTTGCAATCGCGCAAGATTTTGGCCATACGCCGCTCACGCCTTCGGGCGGTCCTCCTCCCCAGGTCCCGATCTTTTTCGTACCCCGAGGACACAGATGACAAACATGACGACGCGCGCCGGCCTTTCCGTGGATGAAGGGCTTGCGGCCCTGCTTGAAACCCAAGTGCTTGCGCCATTGAACCGCGATGCAGATGGGTTTTGGCAAGGCTTTGCCGCGCTGCTGGCGGAATTTGCGCCGCGCAATGCCGCCTTGCTGGCGAAACGCGAAGACATGCAGTCGCAGATCGACGCATGGCACAAAACGCACGCTGGCAAACCTCACGATGCCGCCGCGTATCAAGCGTTTCTGCGCGAGATTGGCTATCTCGTTCCTGAGCCCGGTGATTTCCAAATCGGCACTCAGAATGTCGATGCAGAGATTGCGACCATGGCCGGGCCGCAATTGGTGGTGCCGATCCTGAATGCGCGGTTCCTGCTCAATGCCGCCAATGCGCGCTGGGGCAGTTTGTATGATGCATTTTACGGCACGGACACGCTCGACGCGGCGCCTGCGAAACCCGGCGGATATGACACGGCGCGCGGCGATGCAGTGATCGCGCGCGGGCGCGAATTTCTCGATTCCGCGCTGCCATTGGCCGGTCAAAGCTGGGCCGATATGGCGGATGAGAATGACGGAAAATTGCAGGATGAAAGCCAATATGTCGGCAAGACGGCAAAGGGCCTGCTATTCGTCAATAATGGCTTGCATATCGAAGTGGTTTTCGACCGCGAAACGCCGGTCGGCAAAACCGACAAAGCGGGCATCGCCGACATTATGGTCGAGAGCGCGCTGACGACGATTGCCGATTGCGAGGATTCGGTCGCGGCGGTCGATGCGGAGGATAAGCTGAGCGCTTACACCAATTGGCTGGGCATCATTCGCGGCGATTTGCAGGAAAGCTTTGAGAAAGGCGGACGCACTCTGACGCGCGAATTGGCGGGCGACAAAGCCTATACTGACGCGTCGGGTGATGCGCAGAGCCTGTCAGGGCGTAGCCTGATGTTTGTGCGCAATGTCGGGCATTTGATGACCAATCCGGCGATCCGTTTGGCAGATGGCGGCGAGATACCAGAAGGGATCATGGACGCGGTCTTCACCAGCGCGATCAGCACATTGGACGTGGAAGGCCATGCGAAATTCGGCAATTCAAAACACGGTTCCATCTACATCGTAAAACCCAAAATGCACGGGCCGGAAGAATGCGCATTTACCAATGATTTGTTCGATGCGGTCGAAGACCTGCTCGGCCTAGCGCGGCACACGATCAAAGTCGGTGTGATGGATGAAGAGCGCCGCACAAGCGCCAATCTCGCCGCTTGTATCCATGCCGTGCGTGATCGGATTGTGTTCATCAATACTGGTTTTCTCGATCGGACTGGCGATGAAATGCACACGTCGATGTATGCCGGGCCGATGATGCGCAAGGGCGCGATGAAAGCGTCGCCGTGGCTGACTGCTTATGAGGGGCGCAATGTCGCGATTGGCCTGAAACACGGACTGTCAGGCAAGGCGCAGATCGGCAAAGGGATGTGGGCCGCGCCCGATTTGATGGGGCAGATGATGGCGGAGAAAATCGGTCATCTGCGCGCAGGTGCAAACACCGCTTGGGTGCCGTCGCCCACTGCGGCGACTTTGCATGCGCTGCATTATCATGCGGAAAATGTGTTTGAGATCCAAAAGCATTTGCCCGAACCGGCGGGGCTGGATGCGCTGCTGACGATCCCCTTGGCGGCCAATAAAAACGGCGATGCCAATTGGTCAGAGGATGAGCTGCGCGATGAATTGGACAACAACGCGCAAGGGTTGCTTGGCTATGTGGTGCGCTGGGTCGATGCGGGTGTTGGTTGTTCCAAAGTGCCGGACATCAATGATGTCGGCCTGATGGAAGACCGCGCGACATTGCGCATATCGTCGCAGCATATCGCCAACTGGCTGCTGCACGGCGTGGTGACACAGGATCAGGTCATGGACAGCCTGACCCGCATGGCGGCGAAGGTTGATGCGCAGAATGCGGGTGATCCGACCTATGTGCCGCTGATCGGAAACGAAGACGGCGCGGCCTTTAGCGCGGCAAAGGATTTGATTTTCAAGGGCGTGGACCAGCCGAGCGGCTATACCGAGCCGTTGCTCCATGCTTGGAGGCTGCGCAAGAAAGCGGGCTGATCGTTAGAAAACCGCTTCGCCGCGCCTGCAATATGTGACATCTCAACTCGGGGGCAGCTTAGCTGCAGCGTGGGGGAAAATTCTATGTGGCGTATGATCGGCCCGGCCTTGCTCTTTTCCGGGGCAGCCATCGGCACTTCGCATCTGGTGCAATCAACGCGGGCGGGCGCGCTTTACGGCGTGGCATTGGTGGTCGTTATCCTGCTCAGTTTCGTGCTGAAATATCCGGCATTTCGTTTTGGCGTTGATTACGGCCATGCCGCGCGCAAATCGCTTATTGCCGGATACCGCGAACTGGGCCTGTGGGCACCGATACTCTTTGCGCTGGCGGCTATTCCGATTTTGCCCGTGATCTATGCCGCGCTGGCAACCGGCACAGCTGGGATCGCGTCGGCCGTGTTCGGCCTGTCATTGCCGGTTCCTTTGATCGGTATCGTCCTGTTCGCCGGGGTCGCCGCAATTTTGATGATCGGCGGCTATGATTGGCTTGATCCGATCAACCGGGCGCTGCTGCTCTTTTTGATCGCTTCGACGTTGGTCACAACTGCGGTTGTTTTGCCGCGTGTGGAATGGGGCACGTTCTTCGACACGAGCTGGGCGTTTGAGCCCACTGCGATCTTGTTCGTGGTCGCTTTGGCGGGATTTATGCCCAATCCGCTCGACGTGTCAGTCTCGCAATCCATGTGGACGGCAGAGGCAGAGGACCGGCTGGAAGCTGGCAGCGAAAGTTCGCTTAACCAGGCGCGCGGTGCGTTCGTCACGGGATACGGTATGACCGCATTGCTGGCGGTGTGTTTCTGCATAATGGGCGCAGGGGTGATGCATTCAGATGGGATCGCTCCAGAAGCAAGCGCACCGGGTTTCGCTGCGCAGATCATTGGATTGTACAGTGCGGCTTTGGGCGAATGGGCCGCCGTGCTGGCGGCGGTCGCGGCGCTTTCAGTGATGCTGACCACATTGCTGGTCGCGCTCGATATTGGCGGCAGGCATGTCGCATCCGTGTGGCAAGAAATGGGCGGAGAACGCAGCCATGCGGCGTTTGATCGGACGTATAGGATGGCCATCCCGGTATTGGTCGCGCTGACGGGCGCGGTGTTGTTTCTGTTTACGGCAAACTTCACTGTGATGCTCGATTTCGCGATCAGCGCGTCATTTGTGGGCGCTCCGATCATTGCGGCGCTCAATCATCTGGTGGTTACACGCTGCGCGATGCCGGATGACGCACGGCCAAGCTTTGCGATCCGGGCGTTAAACTTGACCGGGATCGCGATTATGACCGCGCTCGCTACGGCATTTTTTGTGCTTTGATGGCGGGAGCGGCTAATATGCGTCGACCAATCTTGACCACCTTGGGGTTAATTGTGCTCGCCGGTGCGGCCTTCATCGGAGCGGAGATACATCAGCGAACCGCCGATTCCTCAGGGCCCAGTTCGTCGGCTGCTTTTGATCGCTGGCTTGCTACCGGACCGGGCGAGAATCGCAGCACGAAGATCGCACACTTTGCCGAATTTGAGAGCTTTTTGGACGAGCATGGGGTGGCGGATGTCGTACCCAATTGGCAGCTGTGGCGGATTGATGCACATTATGCGGCTGTGTGCGGGTCCGAATTTTTCGCAGGCCCACCAGAGCAGCTTTGGCGTGAAATTGTGCCCACTTTGCGCTTAGTGCGTGATGAAGTGATTCCGCTAACCGGACCAGTCGAAGTCGCATCTGGCTTTCGCAGCGCACAGATAAATGAATGTGTGAATGGTGCCGGTGGGAGCAAACATCTCAGCTTTGCTGCGCTCGATCTGATCGCGGTGGAAATGCATGAGCGAGAGGACTTGTTCTCAGATTTGTGCGCGCTTCAGCGGCGGGTTGGTCAGGAACGCGGGATGGGGCTGGGTGCCTATTTTGATCCGGATGATTTAGGGCGCGGCAAAAAGGGTCGCTTTCACATTGATGCAGCGGGATATCGGACATGGGGTTTTGATTACACACGCAAAAGCAACCCTTGCCCGCGTCTAGGTTAGTATCCGCGCCACCCCAACAAACTCATCCACGCTCAGCGTTTCTGCGCGCCGGGTCGGATCGATGCCGACTTCAGCCAATGCATCCAAAGCGCCGGCCATTCCCTTTAGACTTTGGCGCAGCATTTTGCGCCGTTGTCCAAACGCGGCCTCTGTCAGACGTTCGAGTGTCCGCGCCGATACCCCTTCGGGCGCTTGTGCCGGTGTCACATGGACAATCGCGCTCATCACTTTGGGCGGCGGGGTAAAGGCGCTGCGGTGGACCTTCATCGCCAGTTTGGCTGTGCTGCGCCATTGGGCGAGGACAGCGAGGCGTCCGTAAGCTCCGGTCCCGGGTTTGGAGACGATCCGCTCTGCCACTTCGCGTTGGAACATGAGCGTGAGCGAGAGCCACTGCGGCGGCCATGCCTCATCGCCTTTGGTGCCGCTGAGCCATTTTACAAACAAAGCCGTGCCGACATTATAGGGCAGGTTGGAGAGGACATGGAACGGCTCTGCGTGCATGATTTCCCCGTGATCCAGCTTCATCGCGTCGCCCTCAATGACCGTCAATTGACCGGGAAAGGCATCAGCAAGTTCGGCCAGCGCGGGCAGGCACCGCGCATCCATTTCAATCGCGGTGACATTCGCTCCCGCGCGCAGCAATGCGCGGGTCAAACCGCCGGGGCCGGGGCCAACCTCTAGGACGTTAGCGCCCGTCAAATCACCGGGCAGGGCGGCAATGCGGCTGAGCAATTGTTCATCGAGCAGGAAGTTTTGCCCCAGCGCCTTTGACGCGCTTAGACCATGCGCGGCAATCGTTTCGCGGATCGGCGGCAGAGCCGGCTTGTCAGGTAGGTCAGGCAGGTCAGGCATTTGCGCGGCGTCTCTTGGCGCATATGCCAGCCATACGGATCGCGGCGACCATTGCGCTGGCATCCGCTGCGCCGGTTCCGGCAATATCAAATGCCGTTCCGTGATCGGGCGATGTGCGGATGATCGGCAGGCCGAGCGTCACATTGACGCCTTCGTCGAATTCAAGCGCTTTCAAAGGGATCAGTGCCTGATCGTGATACATGCACAATGCCGCATCATAAGTCGGGCGCATTCGCGGTGTGAACAAGGCATCGCCGGGCACAGGGCCGGTCACATCCAATCCCTCCTTGCGCAAAGCCGCAATTGCAGGTTCGATAATGCGCCCTTCTTCCGACCCGAATTGGCCGTTTTCGCCCGAATGCGGGTTCAGCCCGGCGATGGCCAGACGCGGGCGGGCAATGCCGAAATCCCGAACCAATGCGGCGGCGACGATCCGGGCTTTGTGCATGATCAAATTGGCGGACAGGGCCGCGGGCACGTCGGCTATGGCGATATGGACCGTGATAGGAACCGTGCGCAGGCTTGGCCCGGCCAACATCATCACCGCATCTTCGGCGGCTAGGCCGCAGATTTCTGCGAGAAATTCGGTCTGACCGGGAAATTCGAACCCAACCTTGCCAAGTTGCCCCTTGCTAACCGGCGCAGTGACCAGCGCGGACGCGCTGCCAGAGATAACACAGCGCGCCGCCTCTGCGAGCGAATGTAGCGCCAATGCGGCCCCTTCATCGCTCGGTGCGCCGGGGGTGTAGGGCGTTCCTGTTGCCTCAGGAATGCGGCCTTTCAACACGGGTAGCCCATCGGCAAATGCTGATGCCGCTTCGGCAGGATCGCTGATCACCGTAACGGGGCAATCAATCCCGCATTGTTCCTCTGCTGCGGCCAGAACCTGCGCCCCGCCGACGACAAAGAAGGGCGGCGCGCCTTGCTGCGCTGGATCCTTTAGCTGCAAATAACTGCGCAGCAGAACCTCTGGGCCGATGCCCGCCGGATCACCTAAAGAAACCGCAAGCGGAAGGTCTGGCACTGCGATCTTTCCTTAGGCCGATTGCGCGGATGCGCCTCAATTGTATTCGATATAGGCGTCGTTGCGAAGGTCGCGCAGATAGCGTTGAGCGCGCTTGTTGATGCGCTCTTCCTCGATTGTACTCATCACCGATTGGAATGTCGGCGCACCGGCATCTTCGGGATCGTCACGGCCGCACAGCATCAGGACGCGCACACCGTCTTCGGGGCTGCCAAAGGGCGGGGTGGCCTGTCCAACTTGCAAGTTCAGCAGGATGTTTTGGAGCTGATCGGGCAATTGCCGCGCCTGAATTTCATCATTGGCGACAACTGTCGCGCCCAGCACTGTTCGCGCGCTTTCGGCCTCGGAACAGCTGCGTAGATTTTGAACGAAGGTCGCAAATTCCTCGATGCGTCCATTGGCCGCCTCGTCGGTGGTGCCTTCGGGGAATGAGATCGAGATTTGGATCAGGCTAAGCAAAGCGTCGCGCGGGTCCGCACCGAGCACTTGTTGCTTGTCGATCAGATAGATGATGGTGAAACCACCGGGAATTTCGATCGGGCCGACCAGCTGACCGGTTTGCATCCGCCGCGCCGCATCGGCCATCTGAACCGGCAGTGTTTCAAGCCGAAGGAAGCCTGTATCTCCGCCAACAACAGCCGTGGTCGCTTCGGAAAATTGCCGCGCATAGGCAACAAAACTGCCGCCTTGCTCAAGCTGCTGCATGATCCGCTGCATATTCTGAATGACAGCTTCGCGGTTTTCGATCGTTGCGCCCATGTAAATTTCGCCGAGCCGGTATTCCTCGGTCCCGCGCGATTCTTCGAGCCGGCGTAAAACCTCGTTCACCTCTTCGGCAGACACATTGATGAACGGCGTAATATTACGCCGCAACAAATTTTCCCAAGCCAGCTCGCCTTCGATCTGACGCTTTAGCGCGCGCGGCGATGAACCGATTGAGTCGAGATATTCGTCCATTCGTTCCGGGTTCTGACCGAAATTTTGAGCCGCTAGCTGCTGATAAGTTTGCTCAACTTGCGCGCGATCAACCGGCAATTCCTGAGCGACCGCAGCTTGGATTTTCAAGGTTTCGTCGATCAAATTGCGAAACACTTGCTGGCGCAGGCGTTGCAATTCTTCGTTCGAAACCTCTGCGTCAGACGCGTTGGTGATCAGCGCAACTCGCTGATCAATGTCGGTGCCGGTGATGACATAACCGTTAACCACAGCGGTCGCTGCGCGGTCATTCGGGTTCTCGCTTCCGACAATTGTGAAGTTGTCGGGAATGCCCAACGGATTGTTCGACGTGGGCACAGCGGCGGTTTGCGCGGCGGCCGGAACCCCGGTGATCGCAGCCGAGCCGAGCAGCCCCGCAATCACCATCGTTCCACAAGTCTTTGAAAATGCGTTCAAATTCACGTTTATAATCCCGATTTTAAAAAATGTCCGCTCAGCGCAGTCCCTGCCGCGCCCAACCAATTCTTGCTGCCGCCCCGCAGCGTTCACGTATTTAAGCAAATGCCGTCCCTTGGCTGAACACACGCTGAGCTTATTTCCCGCGTCCCTTAACGCCTTTTATCACTGCTGCCAATCGTAGGGGGGGCAATCTAGGGGGCAATCACCGGGGCCATTCGCGGTCGCTGCGCATGGGATTTAGCGGAAACCCAAATTGCGCAGCGCGAAGAAGAGCTGAAAACTGTTGCCGCGTTCCGCATCGCCCGCGCTGATAAAGTCGCGCCGCCACGTCGCGCCGAATTCGATGCAATCGTCGCTATAGGCAATGCCAAGCCGGGTGCGGATCGGTTCAAACCCATCGGGTGTAAACAGCGGATCTTCTTCGGCGCTGGTGAGGTTGACGATAGCCGATCCAAAGACCGACCAATGGCGCCCGATCGTAAAGCGCCCCGCCGCGCGAATTTCTTCGCGATCCTGCAAATCCTCAACCGTTTGAATGTTTCGGTCGAGCCGCAGATAACCCAGCTCAAAATAATTGCGCTGAGACCCGATAGTGGCGTCGATTTCGTTGCGCCGGATGGCGAGGCTGTCTTTGTCGATCCGGAAACGGTGCGTGAACAACAGATCATTGCGTAAGCGCACTTCGGTCCGGCCAACAAAGTCAGAGACGCGTTCTGACAATCCGGTACCGTCCGGGAAAATCTCGCGTTCGGTGGAAAAGCGATAGGATTGGCCGATCGTGCTTTTGACGCGCCATCCCGGCTTTGTCAGTTCCCAATCAACCCCCCAAGTGACGCGCGTCCCATCCTCCACCCGGTCATATCCGGGGAAACGGTTGAGCGCGAAGAGATTGGAATCTTCCAAATCAATCGCGCGCGAATCTTCGTTGGGCACGGCAAGGTTGCGGATCGGTGGGCTGGCGACGATCTGCACACGGGGTTTGAGCACCTGCGTGCCGCCAAAGGCTTCGCCAACAAACGGCCATTCTATGTCGATAGCGGCAGTCGCAACGCCGCGCGTGGTCCACCCTTCATTGCCGCGATACACCTGCGTCAACGTGGCCAGCGTATTTTCCGTGTTGTAAATATCGCCGCGCACCAGCCCCGTGACGGTCACAACCTGGCCAAGCCCCGTCAGCCGCCGCAAATCCCACTGCGCCCCGGCAAATGCGCGCTGCGTATCCTGTCCGTCCTTGCGGATCAGGCTCAGCGTGTTGGCCTGCAATTGCACCTGTCCGCCCAAAACCGGATCATCCAAGATGCGGCGGTAATCAAAGGCAGGCACCGCAAGCGGGATCTGCCCCTGTTCGGCGTTGATCCGCAGCGTTTGCGTGGCCCATCCAGCGAGGCTCAGATAGGAATTGTCGTCAATCCGTTCCAGATTGATGGTTGAACGCAAACGGTCATCGCGGCTGATGTCATAACGGCGCAAGAATGTGCGGTCGCTGGCGAGCCGAATTGAGCCGGTCAGGCTCCATTCGGGGGAAAACAGGAATTTCCCATTCGCGAAGAAATATCCGCGCGGGTCGCTTTGCGAGGTTGGGGTCGCACCAAAATTGGAAACGCGGCGGCTGGACGTGGCGTAACCGGTGATCTGGTACGCGCCCTTTTCCGTGAGGTGCCGCCATTGTGCATTGATCATTGGCGGGGCGTCGGAATAGATTGACGCGCCTAAGGTCAGGTCGCGGTTATCCGCAAGCCGCCAGTAATACTCGCCCGATAATTCCAGTCCGTTGACCTGATCAAACCGTATATCAGGCACCAGAAACCCAGTTTCCGCGCTGCCATCGGTGCGGATTGCGAGGCCGGGTAACGGCAGAATGCGCGCGCCGAACAATTCAAGCACTGCGCCGTCGAAACTAACGCGCGCCTCGTCTGGGTCATAGGTCACGCGGTCGGCGGTGATGCGCCAGCTTGGGTCCTGTGCGCAGCCATCCTCGCTGGTCACGGCGCATGCGGTGTAGGCGGCGTCGGTCAGCAACACTGTGCCATCGCCGTCACGCTGGGCCGAGCGCGCGGCCAGCCGCCCACCTTGACGCAGCGCCAGCAACAGATCGTCCATCGCGCCCGCTTCAAACTCGTCGTTTAGCGCGAGGGTTTCGGTGAAAATTTGATTGCCATCTTTATCGACGAAACGAACATTGCCACGCGCGAATATCTCGCCGCTATTGCGGTCCCACACGATTTCATCGGCGCGTACGGATGCATCTTGGCTGCGCAAGATAACATCGCCGCGCGCAGTGACAGTGCCCGCTTCATTGTCATAGGCGACTTGTTCCGCTTCGAAGCCGATCTGCTCGCCATCCTCAGCAGTGCCACCTTCAGAAACGCCGCCTTCAGAAACGCCGCCTTCAGAAACGCCATCCTCGACAGAGCCGACACCGGCTTCGATTGGGTCTGGTGCGGGCGGCAAATCTGTTGGGTTTGAGCCGGACAGCTCCTGTGCCCCAGCGGGAACCGCAATTCCCAACATGGCGATCGTCATCGCGGCAAGACCAAGCGGACTTGCCATAGAGCGCATTGATAAGCGGTCTCTCAACTGAATATTGGCCTTGAAAGCTCCCGACATGGCTTGCCTATTGCACCGCTCGCGCCTAATCGCAATCGCCATTCCCCGGGTGCAATTTGAACCGCGATCAAGCGTGCGAAAACGATGGCCGCGATGGCTAAACAGATGGCCCCCATTCCCGGCGCTTTTCCAGGGCCGATGATTTATTCGGAGCGAACATGAAAATCCTCTTCACCGACACATCTCCTGCCCATGTCCGGCTTAACGCGCGGATCGTCAATCAAGGCGATGCACTGTCCGATCTTGACGCGGCATTAAGCGACGGCGCCCCGGCTGCGCGTTTTAAGGGCAGCGCAGGTCAGGTGTTTGAAGGTTTTGTGACGCAGGCAGGTTCTTTAAAGCGTGTTGCAATTGCGGGTGCGGGCGAACCGGATGCGGCGAAACGCGGCCTTAATGTGGAACGTGCCGGCGCGGCGTTAATGGCCAAATATTTGCGCTCTGGCGAAACGGAAATGGTCATCGACCTCGGCCATGCCGACCTTTCAGGCGAAGAGGCGGCCGGAGTTCTGCTTGGTTTGCGGCTGCGTGGTTGGGGCTTTGACGAATACCGCACGAAATTGGCGGCTGAAAAGAGAATCACGCTTGAAACGGTTCATGTTGTCGGCGCTCCGGCTGGGACTGAGGACGCTTGGCAAACTGCCAGCGCCGTGGCCACCGGCGTTGAGTTCACCAAAAAACTGATCACGCTGCCTGCCAACATTCTTTATCCTGAAAGCTTCGTTGCGCAGTGCGAGGAAGCCTTTGCGGGCACAGGCGCGGAATTGACCGTCCTTGACGAAGATCAAATGGGCGAACTGGGCATGGGCGCATTGCTTGGCGTGGGGCAGGGTTCTGTTCGCGCCTCGCGGATGCTTGCGATCCGTTGGAACGGCGGCAAAGCGGGCGACAAGCCGACTGCGTTCGTTGGCAAGGGTGTGACCTTTGATACGGGCGGTATTTCGCTGAAGCCCCCTCCCGGTATGGAAGATATGAAGTGGGACATGGGCGGCGCTGGCGCGGTTGCAGGCGGTATGCTGTCACTGGTTTTGCGCAAGGCGAAAGCCAATGTCGTCGCAGTGATGGGGCTGGTTGAGAACATGCCCGACGGCAATGCGATCCGTCCCGGCGATGTTGTCACCACCATGAGCGGCCAGACGGTCGAAGTGCTCAACACCGATGCCGAAGGGCGCTTGGTCCTGTGTGACGCGCTGCATTGGACGCAGGACGTGTTTAAGCCTGCGCGCATCGTCGATTTCGCGACGCTTACCGGCGCGATGATTATTGCGCTGGGCCATGAATATGGCGGCGTGTTTTCCAATGATGATGATCTTGCCGATCAATTGACAGCAGCAGGCGGAACCACAGGCGATAAGCTATGGCGGCTGCCGATTGGGCCGGCTTACGACAAGCTGATCGACAGCCCTATTGCAGACATCAAAAATGTCGGCCCGCGTCCGGCTGGATCAATCACGGCTGCGCAATTCCTGCACCGTTTCATCAAGAAGGGCACACCGTGGGCGCATTGCGATGTCGCGGGCATGGTTTTCTCTGACAAGCCTGGCCACAGCTGGGACAAAGGCGCGACCGGATACGGCGTGCGTCTGATTGACCAATTCATCGCGGACAATGCGGAAGGGTAAGGCGCGAGCGCATGGCTAAGATGCGCAAGAAATCGGACCTTCCCTCCAAGATATGTGAGACTTGCGCCTTGCCCTTTACTTGGCGCAAGAAGTGGGAGCGTGATTGGGACAACGTGCGTTATTGTTCGGAGCGATGTAAGCGAGACAAGGGGAGCAATGCGAGCGCATGAAGGTCGATTTCTGGCAATTGTCGCGTGACCCGGTTGAAAAGGTCGTCGCTCTGATCGCTCAGCGGGTGATGGATGCGGGCGAGCGGTTGCTCGTCGTCAGCAAAGATGCCGATCAGCGTGAGGCGATTTCGCGGACCCTTTGGAAATCTGGGCCGGAAAGCTTTCTCGCCAATGGCGAAGCGTCTGAGCCCGGCGCGGCGCATCAACCGATCTTGCTGTCCGAAAACACCGATCCGCAAAACACCGCCAGCCATGTCATCTATGCCGATGGCGAGTATCGCGAGCCGACCGAATTTGCACGGGCGTTCCTATTGTTCGATGACAACACCGTAGAGGCCGCGCGCGGCACATGGAAATCGCTCGACGGGGCTGATGGACTGGAGCGCGCATTCTTTCGCCAAGACGGCGGTAAATGGGTCAAAGTCGCATAAATATTGGGGAGGATCACTATGCGTATCTCAGCAGTCCTTAAGAGCACTTTCGCGGCAGCTTCGCTCTTGGCGCTTGCCGCTTGCGGAGCGGAGGAATCGGGCAGTTTTACCACCGACGAAGGCGATACTGGCGAATACCGGATCGATTCTGAAAGCGGCGAAGCCAGCATGACGGTTGAGACGCCCGATGGTGACGTCACGATGCGCACCGGCGCGGATATTCCGGTTGATTTGCCAGCGGGCTTTACGCTGATTGACGGCGCGCAGGTTCTAAACAATATCACCATCGGCCAAGCAGACGGGAAGGGCGCCTTGATCACTTTCCTCAGCGACAAGAGCCCCAAAGAGATCACCGATTTTTATCGCGCTCAGGCAGAAGCCGCCGGAATTGCTATCCAGATCGAAACCGATATCAATGGCGGATCAATGCTGGGCGGCGAAGATGAGACATCGGGAGCGACTTTCTCAATCACCGCTTATCCGGGCGAAGACGGCACGACCGGGCAGTTGACCATCAGCCAAGACTTGAATTGATCCGCCACCGGGGGTAGGGGCGCGCCGGAAATCAATTCAGCGCAAAGCTGCGCCCATCCCTCTATCCTAAGGAACACATTATGGCGGTTACCCGCACCTTTTCGATCATCAAGCCTGATGCCACTCGCCGCAATCTGACCGGCGCTGTTACTGCAATGTTAGAGGCCGCTGGCCTGCGCGTTGTCGCATCCAAGCGTATCCACATGACCAAAGCGCAAGCAGAAGGCTTCTACGCCGTGCATAGCGAGCGTCCATTCTTTGGCGAATTGACCGAATTCATGATGAGCGAACCTGTGGTTGTTCAAGTCCTCGAAGGCGAAGACGCCGTGACCCGCAACCGCGACATTATGGGCGCGACCAACCCAGCCGACGCCGCAGAAGGCACAATCCGCAAGGAACATGCTTTGTCGATCGGCGAAAACACCGTCCACGGCAGCGACAGCGAAGAAAACGCGAAGATCGAAATCGATTTCTTCTTCAGCGCTGACGAAATCGTTGGGTAAACCCCGGACGCTTTTGAATTTGAAAAGGGCTGCCCCGCTGGGCGGCCCTTTTTGATTCTAGCGCGGGTCGCGGTCCTGTTTTTGAAAGCGATCGAGCTGCTCTGAATGCGCGCGGTGGTGGCCGTTTGTGCCTTTCGCCATTTGTGCGCGCATTGCGGCTAGCGCGGCCTGCGAAAGATTGAGGCCGAGTTCAGAATAGGTGCGCCGAATTTCCGGCTCCCAATCTGCATTGAGCGCATCGAAGTGAAGCCGCGCAATCGGGCCGGTCCAAGAGGCAAGAGCGCGGGCCATTCGTTCCTCTCGCAATTCAATCTTGCGCCGCCAAAACGCCTCGATCCGTTCCAAATCGCATGTGTCCGATTGGATTGCCATCTGGTTCGCAGCGAGCGAAACCGCGCTGCGCAATACGGCCTGTTTGTCCCGTTCTGCGATGATCAAACGCGCATCTGGAAAAGCAGCAAGCAACGTATCCAGATCTTCTGAGAATGCGGGCACTTTCATGACGCGGGGTAGGGCGGCCATGCCCCGGTGCGCGGCGTCGGTGCGCAGGATGCGGGCAAATTCCCGGTAAATCGGGGCGGTATCTCGGGCCTCGCTAAAGGCGCTGTAGGACGGGATGTGCCACTGCGATTCGTAAATCGAATGGTGCAGCGCGGCTGCGATCCACGCCAGTTCCTCCTCCACTTCGCCAGCGGACATTGGGTGGATGGATTGGAGCCACGGATTAAGCGCGCCCAGCATTGCCAGTTCAACGGAGCTTTTGAGCCTGTTCAGCCCCGCCGGCGCGGGGACCGGATGATAGGCATCGCAATAGCGAGTGTGCGAATGGGCGGGGTCTGCGGCAAGCAGCTTGTGGATCCGTGTGGTCCCGCTGCGCATGTGACCAATGATGATGATTGGCGGAGCGAGCTGGGCCGTGAGCAGTTCGGGCCGATCCTTCCAAAGCGCTCCAAAAGACAACCGGTTTTTGAGCGCCCGCGATAGCTGTCCATAGGCCATCGCGCGGCCCAGCGGATTGAGGTCTGCTTCGGAAGTGACCGAGCCGCAAAGCCGCGCCAACCTTTCGCGAAAATCCGCCGCATCTGCCGCAGTGCGGCCGCCAGTTTCCGCTGCCTCGTCAAAACCTTTTGCGGCCAAAGACCAAAGTGCATCCGGCTCCAAAACCGGCTCTGGCAACCAGCCTTTTGCCCATGCACGGCCAAGGAAATCATTCGCGCGGTCCGCCAGTTTTCCGCGCGCCAAAGGATGATCGCGAACGGGGGCGTTCACGTCTTTTGGCTCATCAAAACATGTCCGCTGCATCAATCAGCTTTGTGAGCCGCGCTGGGGCGACGCTGCGCCATGACCGTTCAAGCCATTCGGAGATGTGATCCCAGTCCAGATCAGGACGATTGAGGATCACTCCTACCCATCCGCTGGCGCCGTAAAAAGCAGGCTTATAATAGATGTCCGGCTGACCCTCGACGAGGTTCAGCAGCTCATCCATCCCGCTGGTTTTGACGAGCACGGCGATATGGTCGCTGCCGTGATGGCGGTCTGAAAAATAGGCGAAATATTTGCCCGATTTCTCGCTCCCGGCGCGAAATCCGGGTGAACCGTGGCTTTCGCGCTCATGCGTCTCGGGCAGAGCGAGCGCGAGATCGCGCAGCTTTGCAAAGAGAAAATCTGGGTCCGATCCGCGCGACACATAATCGGCGACCGCGCGCGGATAGAGCTGGTGCTCGGCAAGTTTGACCCGCGCGCCAAGGCTTTCCGGCGTGTCACCCGGTGCAATCGCCACTCGCGCTTGTGCCAACACTTCGCCCGCGTCGAGTTCCGGCGTCACGACATGGACGCTTGCGCCTGCATGGCTGTCGCCTGCTTCGATGGCCCGCGCAAATGTGTCGAGACCTTTGTATTTGGGCAGCAGGGATGGGTGAATATTGAGGATGCGGCCTTCCCAGCGCGCGACGAATTCGTCGGACAAAATCCGCATATAACCGGCCAGCACCAGATATTCCGCGCCCGCTTCCATTGCTGCGGCTTCCATGGCGGCATCGTGTTCGGCGCGCGAATGGCCTTTATGCGAATGGACGAAGGTTTCGATGCCCTCAAGCCGCGCCAATTCCAGCCCGCTTGCATCGGCCATATTGCTGGCGACCAGCGCGATCTCAAACTGCGCATCGGCAAGCCGGCTGGCATAGAGGATGGCGGCCATATTGGTGCCGCTGCCGGAGATGAAGACCGCGATCTTAGCCAAGATGCGTCGCCTCCCACTCCTCGGTCGCGGACCACGTGCCTTTGCTGCCGCGAACGGTGCAGCCGCGTTCCCCTTCGCGGATCACGCCGACATGGCAAACGGTTTCGCCCGCTGCCTCCAACCTTTCGGTGATCGCGGCCACGTCGCGTTCCGCCACGGCCAACACCATGCCCACGCCGCAATTGAACGTGCGGGCCATTTCGGCGGGTTCAATGTGTCCTTGTGCTTGCAAAAACGCCATCAGACGCGGTTGATCCCACAGGTCGGCATCAACCGCCGCATGAGCGCCTTCGGGCAGGATACGCGGTAAATTTTCCAGCAAACCCCCGCCGGTAATATGCGCCAGACCATGGATCAGCCCTTCGCGGATCAGCGGCAGCAGGCTGGCGACATAAATCCGCGTTGGCTCAATCAAAGCGTCGATCAGCAGGCGATCTTGGTCAAACAAAGACGGGCGATCCAATTTCCAGCCCTTATCCGCCGCCAACCGCCGCACCAACGAATAGCCGTTGGAATGGACGCCAGAGCTTGCAAGCCCAATGAGGACATCGCCCGGAGCAACCGCGTCTCCGGTAAGCTGCTCGCCGCGCTCAACCGCGCCGACACAGAATCCTGCGAGGTCATAATCCCCCTCGCCATACATGCCCGGCATTTCCGCCGTCTCGCCGCCAATCAAGGCGCATCCGGCCTGTTTGCAACCCTCTGCAATCCCGGCAACAACGCGTGTTGCGACGCCGTTTTCCAGTTTGCCTGTGGCGAAATAATCGAGGAAAAACAGAGGTTCTGCACCCTGAACGATCAGATCGTTGACGCACATAGCGACCAAATCAATGCCGACACTGTCATGGCGGTCATGCTCGATCGCCAATTTCAGCTTGGTGCCCACTCCATCATTCGCCGCGACCAGCAACGGGTCTTTATACCCCGCGGCTTTCGGGTCGAAAAATCCGCCAAATCCGCCCAGCTCGCTGGTTGCTCCAGGGCGAGCGGTGGCTTTGGCCAACGGGGCGATTGCCTTGATCAGAGCATTGCCCGTATCAATGGAAACGCCCGCATCGGCGTATGTGTATGATGAGTTCTTTGCGTTCATGACCGCGTGTTTAGCCATTCAGGCTTGGAATTCCACTCGCCATTGGGCAAAGGACAACAAGATTTCCCCGATGACGATTGCTTCGCACCCTTTTGGCCCGAATTTGAGCGCCCTTAAGCCATCGGCTTTGAACCTGCGCTGGTTTCTGGCCGCGCTGTTTGCTTTGGCGTTGCTTGGCGGCGGATATGCATTGGTTTTGGCGCAAGTTTCCGGCGATCGGGGAATCGCACCGACCGCCTCAAGCGCGGATATTGAGGTTCGCGGGGTAGAGGTCGATGTGCGCGCCGATAATGCGATGGATGCCCGCAACACCGCATGGCGTCAGGCCCAGCGCGAGGCATGGAGCCGCGTTGGCGGACCGGCGATTTCCGATGGGCAGCTATCGGGGATGGTTTCCGCGATCGTTATTCAACGCGAGCGTGTGGGGCCAAAACGCTATGTTGCGACCCTTGGCGTGTCATTCGACCGCCAAAGGGCAGGGCGGTTCTTAGGCGGGGCTTCGCGTGCGCGCGCTTCTGCGCCAATGTTGCTGATCCCCATTACGGCTAGCGGCGGTGCCTACACAGCTTTTGAAGTGCGCAATCCGTGGCAACGCGCTTGGGCGGCCTTCAACCCGGGAACCAGCCGGATCGATTATGTCCGGCCCAGCGGAGCGGGCGGCGATTCGCTGCTGTTGAATTATGGACAGGCGGGCCGGCGCAGCCGTGCATGGTGGCGCACCACGCTCGACCAATATGGCGCGGCGGACGCGTTGGTGCCGATTGCGCGGCTGGAACATCAATTTCCCGGTGGGCCGATCAAGGGCACCTTTACCGCGCGCTATGGGCCAGACAGCAAAGTGCTGGAAAGCTTTACGATGGAAGCGAATGGCCCGGGCGGTCTGGACGAAATGCTGGGCGAGGCGGTGGACCGGATGGACCGCATTTACGAACAAGCCCTTGTCGATGGTCAATTGCAACCAGACCCAACTTTGCGTTTGGGCGGTTCTGGTCAGGTTGATCCGGCAATTGCGCGGCTGATCGAGATCGGTCGTTCGATCCGTGCGCGCGACCAAGCCGTCGCCGCTGCGGCATCAGCGGCAAGTGCGGCTCCGGTGGCAGCACCAAGCGCGCAGGCCGAACAGGCCCCGGCCATTGTGCGCAGTTTTACCGTTCAATTTGCAACACCTGATGCGATGACGTTTGACGCAACGCTTTCGACCGTTCGCCAAGTGTCTGGTGTACGCGGATTGGCCGTTACGAGCACCGCGATGGGCGGCACATCGGTTATGAGCGTGAGTTATGGCGGCGAAATTTCCGCATTGGCCGCCGCCTTGCGCGCGCGCGGTTTCACCGTGCGTGAGGGCGCAAGCGCGCTCGCCATTTCGCGCTAAGCACCGCGCTGGCGCTGTGGCTTATCCCTCCACCCAAATCGCTTTGCCTTTGGCCGTATCTGGCACTGGCGACCCCCGTCGGATTGTGATCGGTGATGCAAACGCCGCCGTGATTGATGCTCTGCAAGCGCCCGGAAATTGGCCGTTTCACACGGCGGTCCTGACAGGGCCGGATCGGTCGGGCAAATCGCTGCTGGGCAAATGGGCGGCCTCGCAGGGGATTGAGGTTATTGACGGCGCTGATGGCGCGGAAGAGGCGGAGATATTCCATCGCTGGAACGCTGTGCAGCAAGGCGGCGCGCGGGCGGGTCAGCCATTATTGTTGATCGCGAACAGCACTCCGTGGGAAATTGCACTGCCGGATCTTAAATCGCGGCTGGGCGGATCGCTGCAACTGGCGATTGGCGATCCCGACGACGCGATGGCCGCATCGCTGATCGAAGCCCATGCAGAGGCCCGCGCATTGACATTGGCAGAGGGCGCGGCGGAATATCTCGTGCCGCGCACTCGCCGCAGTTTTGCAAGCATTGAGGCGTTGGTGAGCGCTATTGATCGGATCAGCCTTGAACGCCAAGCACCCGCCACCATGTCAGTGTGGAGAGCGGCGCTAGAAGCGTTGCAAGGGCCGGCACAACAAAAACTGTTGTAGATCAGATTTGCAATTGGCCGGCTTTGGTGGGAGAATCTGCGCATGTTTGAACGGCTCACCCTATATCTGGATTCCATCCAAGCGCGCGACCCCGCGCCGCGTTCGCGGTGGGAAGTCATGTTGTATCCCGGCGTTTGGGCGCTGGGCTTTCACCGGATGGCCCATTGGCTGTTCAATGCAAAACTCTATTTCTTGGCGCGGTTAATCAATCATTTCAGCCGGTTACTGACCGCTATTGATATTCATCCGGGCGCGAAGATTGGCAGGAATTTCTTCATCGATCACGGCTTTACCGTCATCGGCGAAACGGCAGAGATCGGCGACAATGTCACGATCTATCAATGCGTCACGCTAGGCGGGACAAATCCGACCAACGGCGTGGGCGGCAAACGCCATCCAACTTTGGAAGACAATGTCATCGTCGGGTCCGGCGCTCAGATCATCGGCCCAATCACGGTGGGTGAACGCGGACGGATCGGCGCGAATGCCGTGGTGATGGAAGACGTGCCCGGCGGCGCGACAATGGTGGGTTTCAAGGCCCGATCCACATTGCTGCCAGCAGAAGAGTGGATCAAGGAATTCATCCCTTACGGTACACCTTGCGAAGATACAGAGGGCAATAAGGTCGATTGTATCGAAAAACTGGAAGGTGAGCTTGCGTCTTTGCGCGCAGAGGTTGCCGCGATCAAAGCGGGCAATGTCGCTGACAGTCAGACCGAACAGGCTGACCAGACCGCATTCGATCTGTCTAAGAAAAGCGGCACTGGCGCCTGATGGCTGCGGGTTCCGCGTCGGGAAAGCCCGGAAACTCAGGTCAGATTGTCGCATTTCCGGGAAAAGCTGCCGGCCAAGTCGGTTTTGAACGCGCCGAATTGCAACGCATCCTAGACTTGTATGGCCGGATGGTCGCCGCCGGAGAATGGCGCGATTATGCGATGGATTTCGACAAACACGCCGCCAGTTTTGCGGCATTCCGCCGCACCGCCGAACGCCCCAATGCACGGGTGGAAAAACGCCCTTCGCTGCGCAACAAACAAGGCATGTTCACCCTGTTTGGCGAACACGGCCAAGTTCTCAAACGCGGATCAGACCTCGCCAATGTGCTGGCGCCGATGGAGCGCAAGCTGGTGAAGGCGGTCGACTAAGCGGCTTTAGGCAACGCTTGGTTCTATCGCAGCAACAGGCGCGTCATCAGTTGCGGGCAGCCTGTCTTGAATGTTGTCCGGCAACACACCGACAACAGCCTTGCGAATAGGTTGCCAGAATGCCGACAGGCTGAGCAATGCTGAGCCGATTACCAAGGCAGTCAGCGCAAAGTTCAGCTCCACCGCTCCAAATTCGCGGAACAGGAATGTAAGCGCGAACAGCACATAGACCAACGCCGACACGAGCAGCGCCCGGCGATCAATCGCCAGCGCAACCAGTCCGAAACCGACATAGACCGCCAGCACGCCAACAGCCGCGCCAATGCCCAGATTGTCGCCCTCGGTCACGCCCAGCAATGCAAAGATCGGATGAGCAATCATTGGAGCGGCCAGCAGGTGAAGCCAGAAGGCGACATCGCTGCGGCGGGTGATCCGTTCGCGGTCCGAAATGTCCCAGCGCATGGCGAATGCCCACACGCACAGACCGGCGACGAATACGAGGCCGAATATGACATCTTCGTTGAGATTGTTCGGACCGATAGCCGCGACAATCAGGCCAATAATCGTACCCGCAACGCCCGCTGCACCAGCGGCCACGGTGATCGGCACCATAAACCGCCGCCAATGGAAATAGGCTGATCCAGCCGCAACGAGAGCCGCAAATGAGACCATCAGCGCGCCAACGGTTTCACTACCGTCAATTGCGAGCGCCATGCCTGCGCCAAAAACGGCGAAGAACACGCCGCCAACAAAACCCAAGAGCAAGATGATCGAAGGGAGCGCCATTCGGCGTTTGCGTGTGAAAAATTCGGTTAGCGGCCAAGCGGTTGCTGCGACCAAGAGCCCGGCAAGGCTGCTGGTCAGGACCTCGGTGAATTCGCGTGAGGACTGCCATGCTGCCATCTGTGCATCGGTTGGTTGGGGGAGACGCCCGAAGAATTCGCTGTAATCTTCCACCGGCGCAATAATCCCGGCAATCGCCTGTCCAATCGCGCCGACCGCGACCAGTAAGATCACGACGCCAATGGTCACGAAAATATCGTTGAAGCTGTTGATCAGACGGAAATTTTCCTCCGACCCGCGCGGCAAATCGCGCACTTTGCTCATATGGGCGCGAAACCCAGAGGCGGCCTCTGCGCTCATCGCCCCGGCGGCAACGGCGGAATTGATATCGTCTTCGCTGTACATCGCAGCTTCTCCCAAAGATGCCGGGAAGCTAAGCGAGGTGTGTTACTGTGTCAATACGGCTTACTCAAAGGTGCTGATCGCGCTTGCGCCGTCCCGTTGGTCTTGGGTGATTAGCTTGATGGTCTTGATTAGGAAAAACGCCGCGCCCGCATTGAGAATATTGCTCAGTATCCCAACCCCCAGCGTCGCCCAAAACGGGGTCGTCAGCCACAATCCTGGCACTGCCTCGACTAGGATTGTGAAGACGATAAATGTCCCGACCAGCATTGATCCAATCCAACACCCCCACCAGCTGAAAACTGCATCAACTTCGGCCCGTGCCAATTCCTCCGGTTCGCCCGCACTGCGATTGGCGAGTTCGAGCATGGCTCTATAGGGTACAAACAGGTTCATCACCGGCACGAAGAAGCTGAAGGTTGCCCAAGCGGGTGAGTAATTCAGGCCGGGGAGTGCGGCACGGTGCAGATTGCTATGGGCCATATAGACCCACACCAGCACGGCGATGATCGAGGGGAGATATGCGAGGTTACCGAGCACGGTGGCTATGCCGGCGACGACCATTACGGTCGGCGATTCCGCCATTTGTGTATAGGTGATCAGCCACAAGGTCATCGACGCTATGGCAATGATCGCCGCGGCAATGACCACCCAAGCGAGGATGGTGGCGATTAGCGCAGGTATGCGCAGATTTTCGGCTTGCATGATTTGTGACCCCTGTTTGCACCGCCTGCGCACAACGCAATCGGCCCCCGCGCATTTCTGCGCGAGGGCCGTTAAATTGCAAGCCTGATTTGTAGCTTACGCGCGTCTTATCCGCGCATTATCCGTCGCTTAGCGCGCCTTAACCTCGCGCGCTGCCCGGACCCGTGCCGGTAACCTTCTGCATGGCCTTCAGGATGTTGCCAGACTGCTCGCTGCCCGATTGCGGGGCGATGAGGTTGGTGAAGGAATTGATGTCGTCCCAGCGATCCGCAAACCCTTCGACGGTGCGCTCACCATCTTGCAGCCACACGGCATCGTTCATCACGACCCACGAAGAATGGAAACCGCCAGCGCCCGCGCCGACAATGGCGTTGGTGGGGGAATCTTCGCTGACGAGGTACAGTGCCGCAGGAACCACGTTTTCAGGGGCGAACAGTTTGAAGGCTTCTTCTGGGAAGAGGTCTTCGGTCATGCGCGTGCCAGCAACCGGCGACAGCGAGTTGCAACGGATGTTGTATTTCGCGCCTTCGAGTTGAAGCGTTTTCGTCAGACCAGCCAGGCCGAGTTTAGCCGCGCCGTAATTTGCTTGACCAAAATTGCCGAACAGGCCGGTTGACGATGCGGTCATCAGAACGCGGCCATAAGCTTGCTCGCGGAAGGTTTCCCAGCATGCCTTGGTCACGAAAGCTGAGCCGGTGAGGTGAACTTTGAGAACCAGCTCAAAATCTTCCGGGGTCATTTTGTGGAATGTCTTATCGCGCAGGATACCGGCATTGTTGATCAGGACATGTACGCCGCCCCATTTTTGCTTCGTATCGGCGACCATCTTTTCCATTTGGTCATATTCGGTGACGCTGCCGCCATTTGCGATCGCTTCGCCGCCTGCTTTTTCAATCTCGGCCACGACTTCTGCCGCTGCATCCGAAGTGCCCGTACCGTCGCGTGCGCCGCCAAGGTCATTGACGACAACTTTCGCGCCGCGCTTGGCCAGTTCGATAGCATAGGCGCGGCCCAAACCGCCGCCTGCGCCCGTGACGATTGCGACTTTATCTTTGAAGGAGATGCTCATGGATGTGATCCTTTGTGTCCATTATCTTCTGACTGCGCCCGCTTTACGGGGACGTAAACTTTTGTGACCGCTGCCTGACACTTTCTCTGCTGCGTTGCAACAGGGTGATTGGCCGGTGCCCAATGCCGTAGGGTCGCAGCGGACGCGGCGCGGCGTTCATAGCGCCTCTAAAGCAGCGATTAATCCGGCCAGCGAATCAATAACGCCATTTGCGCCGAGTTCATGCGGGGGCAGATCGCAATATCCGTAAGCGGCCGCGATAACCGGTACGCCCGCGCCGCGTGCGGCTTTCACATCGTAAGTGCTGTCTCCGACGAAAGCGAAAGAGCCGCCGCCGCAGCGTTTGCGCGCTTCGATGACGGGATCGGGATGCGGTTTGGACAGGAATTTTCCATCAGCGCCTTTGCCCATCGAATCCCCACCGATTACCGTTTCAAAAGGGGCGATAAAGTCCAATTGTGTGAGGATGGAGCGTGCAAATTCTTCAAACTTGTTGGTGACGACCGCGACCTTGACCCCGCGTGATTTCAGCTCTGCCACGACTTCGCGCGCATGGGGGTAAGGGGCGGAATGGACGGCGTTATGCTCGGCGTAATAGGCCAGCATTTTCTTATAGAGCGCATGGAAATCGTCCTTTGGCATTCCGCCTTGCGCATCGACGGCTTGTGACAGCATCATCTTTGCCCCGCCGCCGATCAAATCCTTGCTCGTCCCCACTGGCACAGGATCAAACCCGCCGAGTGTCAGAGCATGGTTCACCGCCGCGCCAAGGTCTTGGAACGTATCAAGGAGCGTGCCGTCGAGGTCGAAACCCACCGCATCAAAAGGAAAATCCGTCATGGATGCATCGGTTGCGGCAAGGTTCTTCAATCTGCAAGCATTTGCTGCCAAAGGCGAGCGGCACTAAAGGAAACACATGACAGATTTTGCCGCCATCATCCTCGCCGCGGGCAAGGGCACCCGTATGAAGAGCGACCTGCATAAGGTCCTTCACCCAATCGCGGGTAAGCCGATGCTGCTGCATCTGCTCGACAGTTTCGCCGAATTGGCGCCGCAGCGCACAGTCGTGGTGGTCGGCGACCGCCGTGATCAGGTGGACGGTGCGCTTAAGGGGCGCGATGTTGTCTCCGCGCTGCAAGACCCGCAGCATGGCACGGCGCATGCCGCATTACAGGCAAAAGAAGCGCTGGCGGGCTTTAGCGGCAATATTCTGGTGACGTTCGGCGATGTGCCGATGGTGAGCGCGGCGACCGTCCAAAACCTACTGAATGCTCTGAGCGATGCAAAGGTCGCGGTTTTGGGGTTCCGGCCCGAAAACCCGCTCGCCTATGGCCGCATCATTGCTGACGATGCCGGCAATGTTGCAAAGATGGTCGAATATAAAGATGCCAGCGAAGCAGAGCGCGGAGTGAACCTTTGCAATTCGGGCCTGATTGTCGCGCATTCCGACGATATGTGGCCGCTGCTCGGTGCAGTGGATAACAACAACAAGCAGGGCGAATACTACCTGCCGGATGTCGCCACAGGAGCAATCGCGCGCGGTGACCGCGTCGTGGTTGTTGAATGCGAGCCAGACGAGGTTGCCGGGATCAACTCCCGCGCTGAACTCGCGGGCGCAGAGGGCCGCTGGCAAGCCGCACGGCGCGAGGAAGCGATGGAGGGCGGCGCGACGTTGAAAGCCCCCGAAACCGTGTTCTTTAGCCATGACACGGTGCTGGGGCGGGATGTCACCGTGGAACCGCATGTCGTCTTTGGCCCCGGCGTGACCGTGGCGGACGGCGTCCACATCAAAGCCTATACCCATTTAGAAGGCGCATCTTTGGCCAGCGGCGTTCAAGTCGGCCCCTTTGCTCGTCTGCGTCCCGGTGCCGTGCTGGAAGAAAACAGTTTTGTCGGCAATTTTGTCGAGATGAAGAAAGCGACCTTGGGCAAGGGCGCAAAGGCCAGCCACCTTTCTTACATCGGTGACGCCACCGTAGGCGCGAATGCGAATATCGGGGCGGGAACGATCACCTGCAATTACGATGGCTATTTCAAATATCACACCACGATCGGCGAACGCGCCTTTATCGGATCGAACAGCGCATTGGTTGCCCCGGTTACCATCGGGGCAGACGCGATAGTCGCCGCGGGCTCCACCGTCAGCCGCGATGTCGGCGCGGGTGAATTGCGCATGGTGCGCGCCGAACAATTGGTAAAACAAGGTTGGGCAGACCGATTTCATGACACGATGAAAAAGAAGAAGGCCGCGAAAACGGACGCGCCTAAGAACAAGTAAAGCGGTGTTCACCCCAACCTGCGCAGTCAATCCCCGGGCCAATTTCACAGAAATTTAACCATGGGCCGACACACAGGTTGCTATGGGGCAAATTGCACAAGAAACGACCTATGCGTCGCCGGAAAATCAGGACGCGCGCGAGCTAATTCTGACGATTCGTTCCAACGCCGAACGGGTCAACAATGCCTCGCGCGAACGCTCTGAATTTGTGTCGGAATTGATCGAACGATCCCGCCGTGTCGGCGGCGAAATTAGCGAACTGCGCGAACAATCACGCGGCGCGCAAGACAATCTGCGGGTCACCGCCAATGCTGCGGACAAGATCATCAATGAGGTGCAGAGCATCGTCGAATTGATGGATCAAACCATGCAAGGGATCGCTCAGCTCGATGAACAAATCGGCGCCTTTGAAGCGCGCTTTTTAGAGGTCCAATCGGTTTCCAAGACGATTATCGATGTGGCTGACCGGACAAATATCCTGTCGATCAATGCGATGATAGAGGCTGCGCGTGCGGGCGAACATGGCCGCGGGTTCCAAGTCGTTGCGAACGAAGTGCGCGAATTGGCCGGGGCCACCGGGGATTCGGCAGAAATTATCTCCTCTCGCCTCAGCAGCCTCCTCCAAGACGCCGCGCAAATGTCGCAAGGCTGTGCATCACTGCGCAAGCTAACCGTGAGCGGGACGGAAACTGGCAAATCCAACCTTGATGCCTTGCGCCAGGTGCATGAAAATGTGCTGGTCTCGGCCAGGGACGCCGATGTTGCGGGCGAAGTGAGCGGCGATCATATCGAGAAATTCGCAGGGCTCATCGATGGTATGGAGCGATTGCGCGACGACACAAAGGCCGCGATTGACGGATCCGCTAATAATATTGGCCTGACCGTCAAACTTGAAAAATGTATCGACCACCTTTGCTGATTTCACTGCATCCGGGAACTAAGCGCCCGCGTATTTGCTGGTAACAATAGCAATAGGGACGCTCTCAGCATGGCAATTGGTAAATGGGTTCTGGCTGGCATCGGCATCGCAGCTCTTGGCGGTGCGGCGGTGTCCGCACAATATCGTGATCGTCAGAGCGAACAGCCGGCCTATGATGTCGAAGTCGCCGAACACGATTTCGAATTGCGCAAATACGCGCCGATGATTGTGGCGCAGGTCACGCATTCAGGTGATCGCCGCCGCGCAAGCGGCCAGAGTTTTCGCCGCCTTGCCGCCTATATATTTGCGCAGGACCGGCCGGCTGGCGGAGAGCGTATTGCGATGACTGCTCCGGTGATTCAGCAACGTGTGGATCAGAATGAACCCATCGCCATGACCGCGCCTGTTCTTCAGGAAGAAACCGAAGCGGGCGAGTGGCGGATGCGCTTTGTCATGCCGTCCCGCTTTACGATGGAGACGTTGCCCAAGCCGCCTTCTGATATCACATTGACGCAGGTTTCAGCGCGCCGGGTTGCCGCCTTGCGGTTTAGCGGCTTTGCGCGCGAGCGCGATTGGACGGCGATGGAAGAATTGTTGATTGATTGGACCCAAGCACAGGGTCTGACGCCAATCGGCGGGGCCGAATATGCATCCTATGATGCGCCGGGCGTGCCGGGACCGCTGCGCCGTAACGAAGTCTTGATTGAGGTCGCCGCCGAGTAAATGCGCGGGGCACGGGCGGACCAAAGCGCGGGGACTTACACCCGGCGGCGAACCTCTTCCTCAGCTCAAACGCTTTCTAGTTGGCCAGCCGATTGTCCAGTCGATTGCCCAGTCGATTGCCCTGAGCGCGCCGTAGGGCCAGCAGTGTAATCGCGTTCCCATTCTTCAAATTCACTGCGGCTGAGCAGATAACGCTGGCGCGCCTCATGAAAGCTGATCGCGCGGTCATGCACTGCGCGCACTACATCTGCTTTGCGGGTCGATGACCAATGCACCTTGTGGCTTTTGGGTAGGCCGTAACGTTTGATTGCATCGGCGATCGAAATATTGCGGGGGTATGCCATTTTCGTCTCCATAAAATTGATTTCATTGGGTTTATTTTTGTTTTTAGTTTCCCTGTTGAAACCGAATTCGCGCTCGAAGACTTAATTTCGCCCTACTCAATATGGTTAATTTGTAATTGACGACGCCCCCCGTGGCTAAGCTGCGGCGAAGCGAAGGGAAAGTGTCGGAATGCTTTACGATGCAGTCGTTTCAGGCAGCCGCCTCAGTCGGAAAATCCTACGAAAACCTCGCAAGGATCACCGGATCGGATTGCGCAAGGGAGCGCGGCCATTGCCGTGCGGCCTGAGCGCTCGGCAGGCGCAAGATCGGCGCGAATGTAGAGTTCTACTCTGCCCGGATAATACCCGGCCGTTTCGGCAAGGACATAATCACTCACAATTGCGCTGCGCACTATGTCGCGGGTTTCGGTAAGAAATTGAGGCGTATTCAGCGCATCGGTAACGATGATTGCTCCGGGCTGCTGGGCAATAATTCTCGCGGTCTCAACCACCGGATCGGCACCCAATGCGGTGCGTTCGTGATGGCTGCTGAGATGCGGGGAAAAGGCAAACTTTGTCGGGATGCACCGGCCGGCCCGCGCGTAGAGAATTGTCGGCCCGTCAAAGATGAAAATGCATTCTTCGGCGGGAACATGGGTTTCGATCGCCTGGACTAAGGCCGAAACTGCGCTGCGATGCGAGGAGGAATGTTCCATCTGTTCCGCGAAAGATGCGCAACCCAGCGCGAGAACCAAGGCCACCGCGCTGAATATTTTGCGCGAACGATGGTAGCTGAAAAAGCTGGCCGCCATCAGACAGATGAAAGGGAGCGTCAGGCCGAAATAATGCACGAATGGCGACCCCAACATGACGAGGGAGAAGGCCCCTACGATTGTGAAGGAAGCGATCAAGAGGAACAAAATCCAGTCAATTCGATCACGCATTGCGTGCGCTGAAACGATGCTGAGCGCGGCGAAGGCTGCGAGCGGGAAGGCGGCAGTGGTCAACTTTTGCGCATTGCTTTCAGCCAGAAGCGGATAAAACTCGCTTCGCAAAAATATTGAGACAAAATTGGCGAAGAAGAACGTCTCAAATTCGCCCTGCGCAGCAAAATATGCGGCGAACAACAATGTCGGTAGCAGGCCGAGGAAACCGAATAGCGCTAGGCTTGCCATGATCCGCGCAAGGCCAAATTGCATTTGCCACAGGCGGAAAGCGGCGAGGGCCGCCAGCAAGGCGCAAAATGGCAGAACCGAATATTTGATCTGTAACGCGGTCCCGCCAAGCACCATGATGCCGCACAGCAACCGCAACACTCGCGCCGGGTCAGCGCTTTCAAAAGCACGGCGTATCCCAATCAATTGCAGGAGCAATATCGGCGCCAAGAACGTCTCTGACTGGCCCAGATGCATAAAGAATAACGGCATGTTGAGTAGAAACAGCAGGGTCACGACCAATGCGCCAAATGGCGTGCCAATCCGCTTTGCCAAATTGTGGATCATCAATGCACTGGCCGCTGTGCAAGCGATCCCGGGGATTTGGTATGCCAGCGGAGAAGGGCCGCCGATCCAGTGAAGCCCTGCAAACAAAGCGAACAAGCCGGGCGGTTTGCGATCCCATAAATCCCGATACGGCATGTCGCCCAAAAGCCAGGCTTGCCCCATCACGGAATAGAGTTGTTCATCGGGATCTGCGGCGGGGTCGCCAAGATATGGGGCGCGAACAAGCACAACGAACAGCACGATAAAGGCAGCGACCGCGATTTGGTGAGCGCGCAAAATCGCCGGCACATTCGCGCCAGTCGGCCATTGCCTTGCTGTCTTAGAAGAGCCAGCCGGCCCCAAAAAATACGTATCACCCATTGCATGAGTGCTATTGACGAAAAACCTCAAGGATATGTTGACGCGGGCTAAAATGTCCGTGTTTCTATGGGTTTCGGTGGTTAACGCGTGTCCATATATTGTGTGCATCAAACGGAAAAGGCGGCCCTGTTGGGGCCGCCTTTCGTATTCTGGCTTGTGATTGGTTCAGTTTCCTAAACCGGCCGTCTCATGTCATTGTTCGTCCATCAAACGCTGCATCAGATAGATATATTGCAGCGCCTGAAGCTTTGCGCGTTGTTCGTTGTCAACGCCGCCCGAATGGCCGCCGGTTGTGTCTTCATAATAGAAATAATCCTGACCCAATTCAGCCAGTCGCGCCGCGCCTTTGCGAGCATGAGCGGGATGCGTCCGGTCATCGGCGGTGGATGCCCATAGGAATGGGGCGGGATAATCCACGCCTTCCTGCAGCAATTGATAGGGAGAATATCCCTCAATCCATGCGCGCTGTTCGGGAATACGCGGATCGCCATATTCACCAATCCATGACGCGCCGCGCCCGATCAGGTGATAGCGCAGCATATCAAATAACGGGATTTGCACGATGGCCGCGCCAAACAGGTCAGGCCGCTGAGTGATCGCGGTCCCGACGAGCAGGCCGCCTTGCGAGCCGCCTTGAATGCCGAGATGCTCTGGGCTGGTGAAACCGCGCGCCACCAAATCTTCGCCCACAGCGATGAAATCATCCCAAGTGCGCTGCTTATTCTCGCGGATAGCCGTTTGATGCCAGCCGGGGCCAAATTCGCCCCCGCCGCGCAAGTTTGCAAGGACATAGGCCCCGCCGCGCTCCATCCACATCTTGCCAGTAGAGCCGAGATAGCCGGGCAGGCGCGGAACTTGGAAGCCGCCATAACCGCTCATCAAAACCGCGGTTTCACCGTCCATTTCCATGCCCGCAGGCTTGACGATGAAATAGGGGATTTGAGTTCCATCCGCGCTGGTGGCCTCATGTTGCTCAACTTCCATGCCTGCCGGATCGAAATAAGCGGGCGAGGTTTTGAGCACTTCGGGAGGGCCGCTGCCGTCGGAATAATAGAGCGTCGTTGGCTCCAGAAACCCGGTGACGGTGAACATGATCTGGTCGGTTTCATCAGAACTGGCCGCGATGCCAACCGTTGCATTGGCAGGCAGATCGACCTGTGTGCTGGTCCAATCGCCGTCGACGAAATTGAACTGCAAGACTTTGCCCACGACATTGTCGAGCAAGCCAACGAACAAAGCGTTGGCGGTGATCGCCCCGCCGCGCTTCGTCTGGCGCTCTGCTGGTGCCCAGACAAGCGTCTTGGCCGCTCCATTAGGGTTCGCCTTCCATTCTTCCAGATCGACGGCGATCAAGCTGTCGGCGGGAAAGGTCTGCCCGTCCACATCCCAATCCACATCGGTCGACAGCAGCAAATGCCCATCAACAATGCCATACGGATTGGCTTTCTTAGGAAGGTCGAGTTTTACCCATTCGCCGTCCATTTCGACGTAATATTCGCGTTCATGAAAACTGATGCCTCGGTACGCGACGCGGGCATGGACGACGTCGTCGCTGTCACGCAGCAGATAGGCACCGGCGGAAACATCGGAAGATTCGCCGCGGAAAATCTCAGGCGCATCGGCAATATCTGTGCCGCGTGCCCAAACGCGGGTGGTGAAGGGATATTCGCTGTCGGTCAGCGTCCCTTCGCCAAAGTCGCGGCCAACCAAGAGGGTGTCTTCGTCAACCCAGCTGACGCCGCCTTGGCTCTTTTCAGAAAGCTCAAAGCCGCCTTCGATGAATTCGCCGGTGGATGTGTCAAATTCGCGCAGGATGGTGGCATCCTCGCCGCCATCGGACAGTGCGATCATGCAGCGGGTCAAATCCGGGGCGAGGCAGGTCGAGCCTTTATAAACCCACTCAACGCCGTCCGCCGCCGCCAGAGCATCGACGTCCAGCACCGTTTCCCATTCGGGCTCATCGGTTTGATAGCTTTCGAGCGTGGTGCGGCGCACCAACCCCTTGGGATTTTCTCTATCTTGCCAGAAATTATACAGGCCGTCGGGCCGGAAACTGACGAACGGAATGCGGTCTTCGCTGTCATAGATTGCGAGCGCTTCTGCCTTCAGCTCTTCGAACCGCGGATCAGTTTCTAACACGCCGAGTGTCCGGGTGTTTTCCGCCTCGACCCATGCCAACGCTTCGTCACTGCGCGCTTCTTCTAGCCAGATGAACGGGTCTTGTTCCGGGCCGGGGACGCCGTCATCCATCGGTGCGGTTTCGGTGTGAGCATCGGCTGATGCGGAAGTCGTGATGCCAGCGGTCATGGCAGCAGCCAATACGCCGGTAATTGCGAGTGTTGAGACAAGTTTCAAATGTCCTCTCCTTCAGGGGAAGTTGTTGCCGCAGAGTGTGCCGGGGAAGGGCGCGCTTGTGAAGGGGGCAAAGCCTCCGCTGCTATTGATGTTCGGGATAGATTTCGCGGCGGAACCGGCCAAGCCAATCGACAAGCCCCGGATGCGCCTCAATCATCGCCTTCATTGGGCTGGTGAATTCCACGAACATGATATTGGCGAGCAGAGAATAGACGGCGGCATCCGTGCTGCTGATCCGGTCCCCAAAGAACCACGGTCCCGCCCCAAGCATTGCCGCCAATGCGCCAATATCCTTACGCGCGATCCCCTCAATCTCGGCGGGCGAATGCAGGCCCATACCGTGCCCCGCGAGCTGCTTTTTCACCCCGCGCCGCGCAACCGGGGCGAGGATCATGCGCACCGGGGCTGGGATCGAACCGAGGACGGTGCCTTTGAGGATTGGCCAGTTTTCATCCCGGCACCAACGATCATAGACCATCGCCCAATAGAGATTTTCCTCTATGAGCCGCTGGATCGCGATCGCAGACCCACGCTGATCGTCGGTCAAATGCGCATCGGGATCTTTGCCGAATTCCTCTTTCAAGAAATCGATAATGAGCGTGGAATCGCCGAGAATTCGGCCTTGATACTCGATCCACGGAGCTTTCTTTTTAGGGCCGGGAAAAGGCGTTGCGGCGGTGATCGATTGATGGTCAATTTCGGCCATGCGCAGAAAACTGTCGAGTTTCAGGCAGAATGGGCTGACCGAAACCAGTCCCCATGCGCCCGGCAGGTGATATGCCGCCAATTTGTTCATCTTATCGTCCCCTCGCGTTCCAATGTGCGTCTGTAAGGGGCGAACTGCAAGGCCGCCGCGCTCAATCGAAACAGGCCGCAAACGAAAAAGGGCGACCCGTTATAGGCCGCCCTTTCGATAATTTATGTGTTCGCAGTCGCTTACGCTTCGACATGCTCCGCGAGCACGGTCAGACCGTTTTCGCCCACTTCGGCAAAGCCGCCGCGCACTTCGATCAACTCAGGCGCGCCGCCTTCGGTCTTATAGACTTGCACTGCGCCGTCGCGGATCGTGCTCATGAAAGGCGCATGGCCTTCCAGAACACCAAATTCGCCTTCGGAGCCGGGGACGACGACCATATGGACGTCTTCGCTGCGGACCTGCTTGGCCGGGGTTACGAGTTCAAAGTGAAGTGGCATTTGTTTTTCCTAATGCGCGCTTACGCGTCCTCAGCCATTTCAGCGGCTTTCTTGACCACGTCTTCGATGCCGCCAACCATGTAGAACGCTTGTTCTGGAAGGTGATCAAACTCGCCGTCCACAACCGCTTTGAACGATTTCACGGTGTCTTCGAGTTGTACGAAAATGCCGCTGATGCCGGTGAAAACTTCGGCCACGTGGAATGGTTGTGACAAGAATTTTTGGATCTTACGCGCGCGGGCCACGGTGAGCTTATCTTCTTCCGAAAGCTCGTCCATGCCCAGAATGGCGATGATGTCTTGCAGCGACTTGTACTTCTGCAGCGTTTCTTGAACGCGGCGAGCCGTTTGATAGTGCTCGTCGCCAACAACGCGCGGTTCCAGAACGCGCGAGGTTGAATCGAGCGGATCAACAGCCGGGTAAATGCCCAGCTCCGAAATTGCGCGGTTCAGCGTCGTGGTTGCGTCAAGGTGAGCAAACGATGTAGCAGGGGCCGGATCGGTAAGGTCATCGGCAGGCACGTAGATGGCTTGCACCGAAGTGATCGAACCCTTGTTGGTCGATGTAATGCGTTCCTGAAGGTTGCCCATGTCGGTCGACAAGGTCGGCTGATAGCCCACTGCCGAAGGAATACGGCCCAGCAATGCGGACACTTCGGAACCAGCTTGGGTGAAGCGGAAGATGTTGTCGACGAAGAACAGAACGTCCTGACCTTCTTCATCGCGGAAATATTCCGCCATGGTCAGGCCCGACAGAGCAACGCGGGCACGCGCGCCAGGAGGTTCGTTCATCTGACCAAAGACGAGGGCCACTTTGGAACCTTCGGGCGTTGCAACGCCGTTTGCGTCTTTCTTGATCACTTCTGCGTCGAGGAATTCGTGGTAGAGATCGTTACCTTCGCGCGTCCGCTCACCAACGCCGGCAAAGACGGACACGCCGCCGTGCCCTTTTGCGATATTGTTGATGAGTTCCTGAATAAGAACGGTTTTACCAACGCCGGCGCCGCCGAACAGGCCGATTTTACCGCCCTTTGCGTAAGGGGCGAGAAGGTCGATAACCTTAATACCGGTAACCAGAATTGCTGCTTCGGTCGACTGATCGACGAAGGCAGGCGCTTCTGCGTGGATTGGCATGGTCTTTTCCGCGCCAACTGGGCCAAGTTCGTCAATCGGTTGACCGATGACGTTCATGATGCGGCCCAGAGTTTTCGGCCCAACAGGCACAGAAATCTGCGCGCCGGTCGCGATCACTTCGCTGCCGCGAACGAGACCTTCGGTCGCGTCCATCGCGATGGTGCGAACGGTGTTTTCGCCCAAATGCTGAGCAACTTCGAGAACGAGGGTCTTGCCGTCATTCTTGGTTTCAAGCGCGGAGAGAATTGCGGGCAGTTCACCGGGGAACTGCACGTCGACGACAGCGCCGATGACCTGGCTGATTACGCCGTTGGTGGTCTGGTTGAGTACTGCGGTGGCCATTTTGTGTTCCTTAGCCTTCGATTAGAGCGCTTCTGCGCCCGCGATGATTTCGATAAGTTCGGTGGTGATCGCTGCCTGACGGCGGCGGTTATATTCTACGTTTAGAGCTTTGATCAGGTCGCCTGCATTGCGCGTGGCGTTGTCCATAGCTGTCATCGAAGCGCCGTGTTCGGATGCTTCGCGTTCTAGCAAAGCGCCGAAGACCTGCGTCTTCACATAACGCGGCAATAGCTCTTCGAGGATTTCCTCTTCGCCCGGCTCATATTCGACCACAGCGCCGCTGTCTTCGGTTGCCGCAGGGGCAGGGACCGGGATCAGTTGAGCCACGGTTGGGTTTTGAACCAGCGCGGATTGAAATGTTGGCGATACCAGATGCGCGATGTCGAATTTGCCATCGTCGAACATGGTGACCAGTTCAGCCGCGATTGCGTCTGCTTCTTCAAAGCCGGGTGTCTTGACCGTCGAAGTGTCAAACCCGCCGCCGATTTGGCTGGCGAAATCGCGCTTCAACGGTGCGCGGCCTTTTTTACCGATGAGGTAGAATTCAACCGTCTTACCCGCCGCAATCAATTCGTTCGCTTTGATACGAGCCGCTTTGACGAGGTTGGAGTTAAGACCGCCGCACAGCCCTTTGTCGGTGTTGACCACGACCAGCAAATGCCGCTGATCTGAGCCGGTTCCGGCAAGCAATTTTGGTGCGCTGTCGCCAGACACTTTGCCTGCGAGGCTGGCCATCACCGCGCCCAGACGTTCCGCATAGGGGCGTCCGGCTTCGGCAGCGGCCTGCGCCCGGCGAAGCTTCGCCGCGGCGACCATCTGTTTGGCCTTGGTGATCTTCTGAGTCGATTTAACCGACCCGATCCGACCTTTAAGTTCTTTTAGTGAAGCCACTGAGGCGTTCCTTTAGGCGAACTGTTTGGCGAAGGCTTCGAGAGCCGCGACTGTGCGATCTTTAACATCGCCTTCGAATTTCTTGGACGTGCGAATGTCACCGAGAATATCGGCATGTTCGCCGCGCATGAAGGCGAGCATCTGCTCTTCATATTCACCGACGCGGGTAACATCGACAGCGTCGATATAACCGTTGGTGCCAGCAAAGATCGAAACGGTCTGTTCTTCAAACGGCATTGGCGAGAATTGCGCTTGTTTCAGCAATTCTGTCAGACGCGCACCGCGATTGAGCAGTTTTTGCGTTGAAGCATCGAGATCCGAGCCGAACTGAGCAAAGGCCGCCATTTCGCGGTATTGCGCCAGATCGAGCTTCATAGAGCCCGAAACCTTCTTCATCGCCTTAGTCTGAGCGGCACCGCCCACACGCGAAACCGACAGACCCACGTTAATCGCGGGACGGATGCCCTGATAGAACAGGTCGGTTTCGAGGAAGATCTGACCGTCGGTGATCGAGATCACGTTGGTCGGAATATAGGCGGACACGTCACCAGCCTGCGTTTCGATGATCGGCAGAGCCGTCAGCGAGCCGCCGCCTTCTGACTTGTTCATCTTCGCCGCACGCTCAAGCAAACGAGAGTGGAGATAGAACACGTCGCCCGGATATGCTTCACGGCCCGGAGGACGGCGCAGCAGCAGCGACATTTGACGGTAAGCAACCGCTTGCTTCGACAAATCGTCATACACGATCACGGCGTGCATGCCGTTGTCGCGGAAATACTCGCCCATCGCGCAACCTGTGTAAGGCGCGAGATATTGCAGCGGAGCAGGCTCAGAAGCGGTCGCGGCCACAACGATGGAATATTCCATCGCGCCGTTTTCTTCGAGCTGCTTCACGATCTGAGCAACGGTTGAGCGTTTCTGACCAACCGCAACATAGACGCAGAACAATTTCTGCTTGTCGTCGTCACCCTTGTGCGCGTCGCGTTGGTTGATGAATGTGTCGATGGCGACAGCGGTTTTACCGGTCTGACGGTCACCAATGATCAATTCACGCTGGCCGCGGCCAACAGGAACCAGAGCGTCGATGGCTTTGAGGCCAGACTGCACAGGCTCGCTAACTGATTCGCGCGGGATGATGCCCGGCGCTTTGACTTCAACGCGGCTGCGCTGGGTTGTTTCGATCGGGCCTTTGCCGTCGATCGGATTACCCAGAGCGTCAACCACACGGCCCAGCAGAGCCTTACCCACGGGAACGTCCACGATGGTCTCGGTGCGCTTAACCGTGTCGCCTTCTTTAATCTCCGCGTCAGAGCCAAAGATCACGACGCCGACATTGTCGGTTTCAAGGTTCAAGGCCATGCCCTGAATGCCGTTAGCGAATTCGACCATTTCACCGGCTTGCACCTGATCAAGGCCGTGAATGCGGGCGATCCCGTCACCGACGGAAAGCACGGTGCCAACTTCGCTGACTTGTGCTTCAGTGCCGAAATTGGCGATCTGGTCTTTGATGACCTTGGAGATTTCTGCTGCGCGGATTTCCATGAGTGTAGTCCTTTAAGCCTTCATGGCTTGGGAAAGTGAGTTGAGACGAGTGCGGATCGAGGCATCAATGCGCTGCGATCCGATGGTGACGACAAGCCCGCCCAAAAGGTCGGGATCGACATCAGCGACAAGCATTACGGTGCGGCCCTCGCGGGCGGTCAGCTTGGTCTTAAGCGACGCAAGCTGTTCTGCGCTGAGCGGGTGCGCGCTGGTGACTGTCGCGGTTACTTCGCCGCGCTGTGCCGCCGCGATTGCTTTAAAAGCGGCAATCATGTCGGTCAGTTTAGCCAAACGGCGATTGCCGGCGATCACACCAAGGAAATTGGTGGTCAGCTCTGACAATTTGAGATGTTTGGCAATCGCGGCAATCGCGTCACCTTGATCCCCGCGCGACAATTGCGGGTTGGTGGTCGCAGCGCGCAAGTCTTCCGACTCGACGAGAGCTGCGCCCAGCGTTTCGAGATCGGATTCGACGGCCGAAACCGTTCCGTTCTCGCTGGCCAATTCAAAAAGGGCCGAGGCATAGCGCCCTGCGAGGCTAGCCTGAATACCGGCGGAAATATCCACGCGCTTAAATTCCCCTGATGAGGAGTGAAGAATAACGATGCAACTTTTCGATGGCAGATGCGTGAGGGGCACCGGTTCGAAAGTTGGCGCGCGCCTAGCAATTGATTCCCGATTGCGCAAGCGAAGTGGCGCGAAGAACGATTTTTGTTCGCAGGTCGGGTGGACTGAGCCGCAGCCTCTTTGATGCCCGCCTCGATCATAGCAAAAGGTGTTCATGCGACACTATCTCATATACACTTGCATTTTCTACGGACTTTAGGCTACATACTTACCGACCGGTAAAGCGAAGTGCGCAAACCGGGAGTAATGGGAGAATTCAGATGCAACTCACACCAATGGCCCCAAAATGCGGCGTCGAAGTTTCCGGCGTTTCACTGGCGAATTGCACAGACGCCGAGATGGATAACATCCGCACGACGATCTACGAACATGGTGTAGCGGTCTTTCGCGATCAGGAATTCTCTCCCGAAGATCACATCACCTTTGGCAAACGCTGGGGCGGTGTTGATGTGAACAAATATTTCCCAATCAGCGATGACTTTCCAGAGATCGCACTGGTCAAAAAAGAAGCCGACGAATCGACCAATATCGGCGGTGCATGGCATACAGATCATTCTTATGACCAAATTCCGGCGATGGGATCGGTCCTGGTCGCTCGCGATTTGCCGCCAAGCGGCGGTGATACGCAATGGGCGCATATGGGCGCGGCCTATGACGCGCTGCCTGATGACCTCAAAGCAGAGATTGAAGGCCTGAGTGCATTCCACACTGCCGACCACGTCTATAAAGAAGACGGCCTCTATGCGCAGACGGATATGGGCAAAAACCTGCGCGGCCAGCATGTCAGAACGGGCGCGACTCATCCGGTCGTGATCCGGCACCCGCAAACAGGGCGCAAACTGCTCTATGTAAATGGCGGCTTCACCATCAACTTTGTCGGTCAGACCCGCGAAGAAAGCCTGCCGCTGCTGCAAAGGTTGCTCGACGCGGCGGTTATGGACGACAATCAATGCCGCCTTCAGTGGAAGCCCGGCACAGTCGCGATCTGGGATAACCGGACAAGCTGGCACAATGCCTTGAACGATTATGCCGGACACCGCCGCGAAATGCACCGGATTACGCTGAGTGGTGAGCCGCTGGCGGCTTAATATTCTCTCGCGCTAGTCAGGCCGCGCTAACCAGGAATGCGCCCTGACGCTCCGAGGGGGCGTGGCAGTGGCCGCTGCGCGTGGCCGCGCTTGCGAACCTTTGGTTCGGGGCTGGACGGGCGATTTAGGCGGTGCGGGTAGTGCGGGCGGTGCGGGTGGTTCTTGCACTGGGCAAATTCCCCCCGCTTATTCCTCCCCGCCGATAACCCCTGCGCGTTTCGTCTCGCAACTATAGACCAGCCGTTCGTTCGGGCGATCCGGCAACAGCGCCAGCAGCGCGCTTTGTTGTTCACCGAGTGTGATCTGAGCGTCGCCTACGCCGCAGGCCGGGGGATCGTAATCGCGGCGCGCGGCGCGGGCTGCTTCCATTTCAGCGCGGGCCAGTAAATATCTGTCTGTGCGGAATGTGCGCGTGTCGGGATCATAAGTGCTGACCGAGACAGCCGCCTCATCGCTAGGCACAAAGATACGCGTCCATTCGCCGCCAACCATCCCATATTGAGTGCGTTCATTGACGCAGCCATTGGCGGCCCAATCAAATTCGATATCATCCGTGCGAGCGCCAGTGATCCGGCTGCGTTCGGGCACGAGAGTACAAATCAGCGTGCCATCGCCGGGGCCAGCAGCAATGTCGGGATTGTTGGGATTGTCGTCATCGCTGGGCGCTTCGCCCAAAATCACGGCGACCCGTTCGTCAATTTCATTGAAACCGGGGCGCGTGATCCACACCAACACGGCGGCGATCAATGCGGCGCCCGCTATTGCGGCGGCGATCATGGCAAATGTGCGGTGCTGAGCGTTCCCCGCCACATCCGCGCGCTCACTTTGACGGAATTGTGCGGCGGCATAGCCTGCGCCAATTGTGATGAGCAAAAGCACCATCGCCATAGCCATCGCGTTGTCGCGGGCCTCCAACACTTCGATCTGAGCCTGCAAACGCGCATTGGCCCGTGCTTCGCGCAATTCTGCCTCGCGCGTTTCCAAACGTTGCTGCGCCTCTGCGCGCTGGGCATCAAACCGGGCGCGTTCGGCGGCGTTCAAATCGTCGATAGAGGTGCAGGGAAGGGCGTTTACCGAAGTTTCCACGTTGTTTTCGCGCAAAAATGGCAACAATTCGCGCAGAGACACCGCAAAATAGAACTCCGCATCCGAACCATCCGAATCCGCGCCAAACGAATTGACGCCAAGCACACGTCCGCAGCCATCAAGCAGCGGCCCGCCCGAATTGCCGCGCGCAATCGGTGCAGTGTGCAGGATCGTATCGAACTGACGGCTGGGCCGTTGACCGGACAGGAACCCGCGGCTCTTCACTGGCGGCTGAGCGCGGAAAATGTCGCTGATTTCTAAGCCTTGGGCGAGGTCGACATTCATCGGATAGCCAATCGCAGAGACCTCTCCCATATCGCCCGAAACACCGCCTGCGATCGTCAGCGGCGGCAGGCGCAAGGATCCATCTGCGATTTGCAGCAGCGCCAGATCATTGCGCGGGCTGACGGATACAGGCGTGGCGAATGTTCCGGCGTCACCTTCGCTTGGCACGATCCCGATGCGCAATGTGTCATCCAGCAATGCCTCGCGGATCACATGGGCATTGGTGACGATCAAATTGGGCGCAACGGCGAAACCGCTGCCATGGGTGACAGGAACCACCTCATCGCCGCTGCTATCGATCAAGACGACCCGCACAACGCCGCGCGCCGCCGCATCAATATCCGCCGGATCAGCGGCCGCGGGAACGGAAAAACTGGCCAAAGCCAGAGCAATGAAGGCCGCGAAAATGCGCGCAGAATCAGAAATCATACACATTGCTATAGCCTCGGATTCGCCGCGCGTATCATGGAAATATTATGGCCTTGACCGCGCGGCCGCTTGGCGCAAAGTTTCGCGCGTCGAAAATTGATCAGGAAAGGGCCAAGATTTGACCTATGCGAAAACTGCCGCGTTGATGATTGCCGTTGCGATATTTGCGGCGCCGCTATCCGCGCAGGATCAAAAGGTTCAGCCGACCGAGGCCAATGTGGCGGCCACCGAATTCACCATTGGTGATCAGAGTTTTGTCATGCCCATTCCAGCGGAGTATTGCCTGCCTTTGGGTGAAAATCGGACCGCTTCGCAAGAAGTGGCGGCATCGGATGTAGCGAACCGGACGCTGGTCGATATGGATGTATGCGGGACTTTTGCGATCGATTACGTTCTGGTCAAAACCCCGCGCCAATCGCCCATGATCCCGATCTCTCGCGAAGAGTTTTTCCCGTTAATGGCGCGCGAATTAGAAACCGGCACCGCGCGCGAACAGGCTATCGAGCAGGCGAATGAAGCCATCGCCCAAATATCAGACGGGACGACCACGCTGGAACCATCGGATTACGGTTATGACGGCTATGATGATGAATGCCTCTATGCTTCTGGGATCATACGATTGCAGACAGAAAGCGAAGTGAGCAAAGCGCGCGCGGCGGGGTGCACCACATTGATCGCCAACCGATTGTTTGCGGTCCATGTCTATGATTACACCGAAGAACCGGCAACGATTGAGGTGCTGAGGGATCGCGCGCGGGACATCGCCCTGTCAATCCGCGAACAAGAGAGGCCCGCGCAAGAACGGTGAGCGCGCTTTAACAGGAAAGCAATTCCAGCGCGCCGAATGTTTCCTGCGCTGCGCCGTGGCTCAATGTTGCTTCGACCGGCGTGAACCTTGCGGCGGGATCGCCCGTGATAGATTCTCCGCTCCGCCGCACGACCATCGCAGTTTGGCCATTCTCGTAACGTTCTGACCCGTTTGCACCACGGCTATAGGATGTGGGCGAAAGCACCCTGTCCCGCCCGCCGAAATTTATGAGATAAGCTGGCAGAAACGTGGCCGAAGAAGGGACCTCTGTGGCGAAACGAAATGCGTCATCAGACCGCGTAAATTCCAGCAGCCCCTCGGCGGTGATGGGCAAAATGTCTCCCGGTGTCACGATGAACAATTCGCTGGTGCAATGCGTGCCATCTTGGCTTTCCCGTTCAACCGCGCGAAGGCGGGCGAGGAGCGTTCGCGTGGGCGCTTGGCCGATATAAAGGTCAGAGGGTAGCGGCTGCGGCCCGGTCACGCGCCCGGCATAGGTGCCGTCTGGCTGTGCACCGATTTGTGGCCCTGTCGCACCGGCGCCCATCATCGCTGCCATTGCGGTATCTCTTGCGCATTGCATTTCGGCGCGGCGAAACCGGTTATATTGCACCCTGTCCGCCGCCTGCGCCGCGTCACGATCGGCGAAAATCGCGGAAAGCTCTTCATCCGAAACTCCGGCGGCCTTTGCGGCGGTGATGATGCACGGGCACAGATCGGGGTTGGTCAGAGCGGTGCTGCACAAAGTCTCAGTTGTATCAGGCGAACTGCGCGTATCATGCGCGGCCAAAGGGGATGACGGTGACGCGGCGGTTAAGAGAACCGCGCCTATGGCCCAAAGCACACCAAATATTCGCCCCCCAAAAATACGTACTGCGACCATTCGAACCAAAACTCCCAAACCTTGCACAATGCACATATCACCGCGCAGCATGTCGTAACACTGAACCTGATCCGATTGAGCGCAAGAATCGGGATGCGCAATTGATGGCACCTCGTCAAAAGAGAGCCTCAGTCCGCCATGAACGAGCCAGGGACGAGCCAGGGAAAAGCCAGCCAGCGGGTAAATATTGTTAGGCAGGCTTGCCGGATAGGCGGCAAAGTTAGAAAGTGCGCATTATGGCCGAAATCGCCAATCTCACCGATGATCAGCGCTGGCAAATCGCGCTGGCCAAAGACCGCCGCTATGATGGCGCGTTTGTAACAGGTGTGCATTCAACCGGTATCTATTGCCGCCCCAGCTGTCCCGCGCGCGCGCCGCACCGCAAAAATGTACGGTTTTACGCCGGCGCTGATGATGCGGAGGCCGCGGGCCTGCGCGCATGCAAACGCTGTTCCCCGAACACTCAAAGCGCAGAAGAAGCCTGCGTCTTGGCCGCCATCGCCGCGATCCGCGCGCAGGTCCAAGCGGGGGGAGGGGCGATGACGCTGGATCAACTGGCGGACCTCACCGGATATTCACCGACGCATTTTCAACGATTGTTCAAGCGCACAGTCGGCCTATCGCCCGCCGCCTTTGCCCGCGCCTTGCGTGAGGCAAAAGTGCGCGAAGCTTTGGAAGACGGCGCAAGCGTCACTGATGCGCTTTACAAGGCTGGCTATTCCGCGCCTTCGCGCTTTTACAACGATACGAAAGACAGGTTGGGCATGACGGCAAGCGATTGGGCGAACGGCGGCGCGGGGCGGTTGGTGCATTGGAGCGTGATCGAAACATCGGTGGGCGCGATGCTGGTCGCGGCGACGCAAAAGGGCGTCTGTTGCCTATCATTTAACGAAGGGGAGGCGGAATTGCGCGCCCGGTTCCCAAAGGCGCAATTGGCCGAAGCGGGCGAAGAATTCCGCGCTCTATTCGGCCAAGTCGTCGCCGCCGTTGAGGAACCGTCGAGCGACATGTCGGCCATCCCTCTGGACGTAAAAGGAACCGCCTTTCAGCAACGCGTCTGGACAGCTTTGCGCGAAATTCCCGCAGGTGAAACGCGCAGCTATGGCGCACTCGCCGCCGCTTTGGGCAATCCCAATGCCAGCCGCGCGGTGGGAGGGGCCAATGGGGCGAACAATATTGCCGTCCTGATCCCTTGCCACAGGGTGGTGCAAGCCGATGGCAGCATTGGCGGCTATGCTTATGGGCCGGAGATTAAGCGCGAATTGCTGAAGCGCGAGGGCGCGCACAACATTTCAGAAGAACAGGACCTTTTCGGATGACGAACAAGAGCGAATTTGCACAGCTTCACCGCGGCGATGCTCCGCTTGTGCTCTATAACATCTGGGATGCAGGCAGCGCGCGAGCCGTCGCCAAGGCCGGGGCAGCCGCGATCGCCACTGGCAGCCAATCGCTGGCCGGGGCTCAGGGCTTTGCCGATGGCGAAGAAATCCCGTTTGAACAATTGCTCGTCACCGTTCGGCAGATTGCTGCGGCGATTGACCTGCCGCTGACTGTGGATTTCGAAGCAGGGTTTGCAGGCGATGCAGACATGCTGGCTAACAATGCATTGGCTCTGGCAGGAACAGGCGCGGTGGGTTGCAATTTCGAAGACCAATTGATCGGCGGGGAGGGATTGCGCGATGTTCAAGAACAGGCCGAACGGATCGCCATTTTGGATCAGGCCGGATTGTTCGTAAATGCGCGGACCGACACGTTCCTAGACCCGCTCAAGGCAGGCGAAGACCCCAACCGCGCCGATCTGGTCAAGGCGGCGATCGCGCGCGGGCTCGCCTACAAAGAAGCCGGTGCCGGATGCTTCTTCATTCCCGGTCTCAGCAACCCCGATATGATCGCGCAAATTTGCCGCGCGCTAGCCATGCCGATCAACGTGATGCGCCTACCCGGCATGGTCAGCAACACACAGCTCGGCGCGCTGGGCGTGGCGCGGATCAGCTATGGCCCCGGGCCATGGCGCGATGAAATGGCGCGGATCGAAGCAGAAGCGCAAGCGGCGTTTTCGCTCTGACCCGATTGCCCAAAATAAAGGTTTGATCGCGGAAATTAAATGATCCGCGATTTTTGCCTTTATTCAGATTAACCGGGCCGCAAATTCAATTATTCTCTGCCATTGCTTTTGAATTTCGATCCATTTTACAATTGTTATGACTTGTAAATGGTGCGCTTTGCGGCCATATATATATCACGCCACTGCCGCTTAATTGCTGCTGCACTGTCTGGCGTTGTCTCTTTACAATCAAATTCCATTGATTGGCTTTTTTGAGGCAGGAGAAGCGATCGACGTGTTCGGATGTTAGACAGCCCGACCCGGCCGGTTCGAAGGGCCTGCTCAATGACAATTGGTTTTCTCGGTGTTCGTCCACACTCGCCGGCCGGCTCGGCCTGCGGGCCGCCTGTCTTCGCCTGAGAATTTTTTGGCAAGGCACCGACGAGAAGAACGATAATTCGTATCAATAATGGGAATTCTGCATGGCAAAATCACAACGAAAATCGAAACGCGAAGTGCGCAAGCCAAAGGCTGAAAAAGTCAAAACAAACGCATCGAACCCGACGCAAAAAGGCAATGTTGTTCCGGGCCTTGAGCACATGAAGTCCGGTCGGGGCAGTTAAGCGGCGATGCAAATTAGGTTCATTGTCGCTTATATTCTGATCGGTCTGATGATCATGTGGGCTGGCGCTATGTTTGCTTACTATATGAAAAATAGGAAAAAACACCGCCGCTACTGATTGCAATAGGCGTGGCTAATGGCCGCGCTTTGGCGCGCCAATTGGCACTTACGCCATTGCTAGCTGCGTTGACCCTTAGTCCAGCTTAGGCGGAAAACCCGGCTCTGCTTTCGCCATCGCTGCTTGATACGCATCGCGCGCGCCAATGCGCGGCAAATATGCCTTCAAATTTGGCATATGGTCGATGCTCATATCGTTGAATGCGCGCGCTGTGGTTAGGGAAAATCCGAGCATGATGTCCGCCGTCGTCATTTGCGATCCGCCGAAATAATCTGCCTCGCCCAGCCGCCGTTCAATCGCTGCCCATGCATTGGTGATGCGGGCCATCAAAGGCGGCGGCATTTCTGCGCCGACTGCGTTTACGGCAATGCTCATCATGCCGTTCGTCATCAAAGTCGCATTGGCGAAATGGTACCAATATAAATGATCGGCAAAATCTGCATGATCCGGGCCGGGCACCAAATCCGTCTCTGGCGCATATTTACCGACAATATAATCCACAATCGCGCCGCTTTCGCCGAGCAGAACGTCGCCATCCTCGATCAAAGGCGCAATGCCCATCGGGTGCAGCGCCTTGAGCTCCGCCGGGGCCAGCCGCGTTTCGGGATCGCGGTTGTAGAGCTTTAGATCATAATCCAGACCCAATTCCTCCAACAGCCAGACGATACGTTCGGATTGCGAAATACGCAGGTGGTGGACGGTCAGCATGGATTATGGCTCCTAATCTTCGTTTCGCGCCCACCCTTTGCTGGCGGGGACGAGAGAGTCGAGAAAATTGTCGGCGCTTTCAAGATATTCGCGCTGTTTTTCCTCGCCCATTCGGTCCCAAGTTGCGAAGATCCGCCCGATGCGATGATTGCTTCTCAGGCGGTCCCGGTGCCGGTTCATGAAATGCCAATAGAGCGGATTGAACGGGCAGGCGCCTTCGCCCGTTTTCTTGGACACCGAATAGGCGCAGTCTTTGCAATAATCGGACATTTTGTTGATGTAATTGCCCGACGCGGCATAGGGTTTTGTCGCCAGCTTTCCGCCGTCTGCGTAAAGGATCATCGCAGCTACGTTCGGCAATTCCACCCATTCGAAAGCGTCGGCATAGACCGCCAAATACCAGTCTTGGACATCACGCGGATTGATGCCCGCGAGCAGGCAGAAATTGCCGAGCACCATCAAACGCTGAATGTGATGCGCATGGGCGTTGTTTTGGGTGGACCGGATACTGTCCGAAAGACAGCGCATGTCTGTCTCTCCGGTCCAGAAAAATTCGGGTAACCCGCGGTCTGCGTTCAATTCATTATCAGCCGCGAGGCCCGGCATGTGGAGCCAGTAAAATCCGCGGACATATTCGCGCCAACCGATAATCTGACGGATGAACCCCTCTACTGAATTGAGCGGTGCGCGGCCATTTGCGTAAGCTTTCTGTGCGCGCCGGCACAGGTCCAGCGGGTCAAGCAATCCGCAATTGATGCTGGTGGAGAGCATCGAGTGATAGAGGGCGTCGGACCCGTGGACCATCGCGTCTTGATAGGGGCCGAAACATTCAATCCGGGCCTCGAAAAATGCGTCTGCAGCTTGCTCGGCTTCGGCGCTGGTGACGGGCCATTCGAAAGGCGCGGAATTGCCGAAATGATCGGCAAAACGCGCCTCAACCAAGGTGATCACCTCAGCGGTGATATCGTCCGGTTCAAATTTGGGAACCGGAGGTGGTTCCGGCATGGTTTTGGGCGGTTCGCGGTTGTCCTTGTCATAGTTCCAGTCGCCGCCAGTGGGTTTTCCATCATCTTCCATGAGCAGGCCGGTCTTGCGGCGCATTTCGCGGTAGAAATGTTCCATCGTCAGCGCTTTGCGACCTTCTGCCCAATCGCGAAATTCGGCGTGGGTGCAGATGAAACGATCATCCGATAACAGTTCTATCGGACAAGCGAATTTGTCGGGCCATTCTTCGATGGCTTGCTGCACGCGCCACTCGCTCGCCTCGGTAATGTGGATCGCGCGCGGGTCATGGCGTTCGATCGCGCGGGCGACCTCTCCGGTAAAGCTGCCCGCATTGTCTGCATCGCCCAGCTTCACATAATCGACACTCCACCCGGCCTGGCGCAATTCAGCGGCGAAATGGCGCATGGCGGAGAAGATCAGGACGATCTTTTGCTTGTGATGTTTGACATAGGTGGCCTCGTCCCAGACCTCCATCATCAGGATCACGCTGTCATCTTTTGACCGGCCGCGCAGGCTGGATAGAGTGCGGGTCAGTTGGTCGCCGAGAATGGGGATAAGGATGGGATTGTGTGGCATGACGCATCAATGCTCCATTGCCCGATTTGTGCCCTCAAATTGGTGCGTTACACAAAAGAATAGGGATCAATATCGACCGCGACACGCACGCCGGGGGGAAAACTCTGAGCGCTGACCCAATCCCGCAGCACGCTTTGCAAATTCGCGCTGCGCCGGGCGTTGACTAAGAAGCGGTAGCGGTAGCGGTTACGAAGCAAAGCCAGCGGGGCGGGAGCGGGCCCGAGGATATAAAGGTCATCGTGCGCGGGGCGATTGTCGCCTAGGCGGGCCGCGGCTTGACGGGCCTCGCGTTCGTCTTCGCTGGACAGGATAATCGCGGCCCATCGTCCAAAGGGCGGAGCGCCTGCGTCTTTGCGCGCTTCTGTTTCGGCGGCGTAGAAAGCGTCGCGGTCGCCATCCGCCAATGCGGCGATAACTGGCGCATCGGGGTGCCTTGTTTGGAGCAAGACTTCGCCCGGCTTCGCGCCCCGGCCCGCGCGGCCCGCAACCTGTGCAACCTGTTGATAGGTGCGTTCCGCCGCGCGCAAATCGCCGCCCTCTAACCCAAGATCGGCATCCACCACCCCGACCAAGGTCAGCTCTGGAAAGTGGAAACCTTTCGTGACCAATTGCGTGCCGACAATCACGTCGATGGCTTTTGCTTCGGCCTGCGCGATAAATTCCGCCGCGCGTTCGGGTGATCCCAATGTGTCAGACGTTGCGACCGCAATGCGGGCCTCGGGGAACAGTTCAGCGACTTCGTCTGCGATGCGTTCCACACCGGGACCGCAGGCCACAAGACAGTCTGCTTCCCCGCAATCAGGGCATGTTTCCGGCGGTTTCGTTTCCAGCCCGCAATGGTGGCAGGCGAGGCGCGCGGACAGGCGATGTTCGACCAGCCACGCGCTGCAATTGGGGCATTGGAACCGGTGCCCGCAATTGCGGCACAAAGTCAGCGGCGCATAACCGCGCCGGTTGAGGAACAGCAAAGATTGCTCGCCCGCCGCCAGCCGCGCCTTGATCCCGTCAATCAACGGAGCCGACAGCCATTGTCCGGCGGCGGGTTTCTCAATCGTTAGATCGACCAGTTTGATCTCAGGCAATTGCGCGCCGCCAAACCGGCTGGGTAGGACAAGTTTTTTGTACGTTCCGTTATTGGCCATGTGCAGGCTTTCAAGCGCGGGGGTCGCACTGGCCAAGATCACCGGTATTTCCTCAAACCGGGCGCGCATCACGGACACGTCGCGGGCGTTATATCTTACGCCGTCATCTTGTTTAAAACTGATTTCATGCGCTTCATCCACCACGATCAGGCCCAGGTTCGCATAAGGCAAAAACAGCGCCGAACGCGCGCCGACAATGACTTGCGCGCCCCCGCCATCTGGGCCTTCCGCAATCGCGCGCCATGCTCGCCGCCGTTCGGTGGATTTGAGCGAGGAATGCCATTGCACAGGCGGTGTGCCGAAACGTTGCTCAAACCGTGTCAGGAAATTCTCGGTCAGCGCGATTTCGGGCAGCAATACGAGCACTTGGCGGCCCATGCGGATCGCTTCTGCGATAGGCTCGAAATAGGTTTCGGTTTTGCCTGAGCCTGTTACCCCGTCTAGCAAGAATGGGGCGAATTTGCGGGCTTCCACCGCGCTCACCAATTCTTGCGCTACGGTCATTTGGTCCGGCGATAAAACGGGTTGATGATGGTCCGCATCCGCCGGGGGATAGGGACGGTCAATCGCCACTGTCACCGGCTCGATCTGGCCCGCCCCGACCATGCCGCGCAGCACGCCATCGGATACGTCCGCGATCTTCGCCAATTCGCGGATTGTGCCTTGCTCGCCGCCCAATTTCTCCAGCGCCCGTTTACGCTGCGCCGTCAAACGGCCTTCTGCATCACCGCCGCTCAGCCGGTATTCGGTCATCGTCGTCGGCCCGCCCAATGCGCCCCCGCTCGACAAAACCATCCGCGCCACGCTTGCCAGCGCCGCGCAGTAATAATCGGCGGTCCATTCGATCAATCGCCGCAGCGGCTGCGACAGCGGCGGCACATCGACCACTTCGCGGATCGAGCGCAATTTGCTGGCGTCTATTTCGGCGCCCGGCAATCGTCCTTCGTCCCACACAATCCCTGTTACAGTACGCGGGCCAAGCGGTGCGACAACCACGCTACCCGGCTCCACATGCACGCCCTCTGGCACTCGGTAATCGAGCGGGCCGAGGGCTGCGTTGAGGACAAGAAGGCGGATACGGTTCATCTCAGTTGTGACATAGAGACGCTTTGCCCTAAGTACCACAAGAGGAGAGAGTGCTGATATGACCGGACTAATTGCGAAGCAGGCCAACCGCCGCACCATCATCCGCGGGGCTGGCGTCGGGGCGCTGGCATTGGCCTTGCCCGCATGTGCGAGCCTGCCGGGTTTCAGCATGACCGATGCGGTTCGGCGCTTGCTCTTGTTGGCGAGTGAGAATGCCTTTGCGCGGCTGACGGCGCCGGATGGCTATTGGGATGAACAGGTCGGCCGGCTCGGCCTCTCCAATCTGATCGGTGCGCGCGGTGATATTCTGACGCGGCTGCTCACATCAGCGCTTTTCAAAGACCGTCTGGAGGGGGCATTTGCCGATATCGCGGTCGCAGGGGCGACCCGCGCTGCACCGATCGTTACCGATGCGGTGCGCGTGATCGGGCTTGCCAATGCGATCCAGCTGGTGCGCGGCGGACCGCAGGCGGCGACCAGCGCGCTTCGCGGAGAGCTCGGCGGGCGCTTGGTCACAGAAATGGTGCCAGAATTGGGCGATGCGATCCGTATTGCATCCGATCCGCTGGTGGCGGAGCTGATCAATTCTGCGACCGGCACGGATGTTGGCGGGATTGCGCAAAGGCTGGCGGGCAATATTGATACAGCGATCTGGCAGGAAATTGGCGCAGAAGAAGCCGCCATTCGCGCGGATCCGCGTTCCACCAATGACCCGGTGTTGATCGGCGTTTTCGGTGCAGGATCGCTGCTCTAAGCAGAGCGGTGTGCGGCCTTAGAACGAGATGTCGATCTCGAACAAAGGCGCGTGGCTCACCCGGTCTTCGCGGCCATCGCGAATACTCTGCGCGCGCAGATATTTCACGCCCACTGACACATTGTCGCTGATTTCATAGCCCATCCCGACCCGAGTCTCGACGCCGGTTAGTCCGGTGTTTCCGCCGTCGCTGGTCGAGCGCAAGGTCCAAAACAATTCGCCATCAACCGCGGCGGTGAAAGGGGAATTGTCGGCAAGCGGAACCCTAAGGCCGAGACGCGGGCGCAGACGCACTCCCATCCGCCCGTCATTGCCTTCGACAAATCGTTGTTCAAGCCGCAACCGGGTGCGCAAAATACCGTGTTTTGTTCCGACCTGTTGGATGGTGCGAATTTCGTCGCTGCCGCCATCATTCACGCGCTGTTCCGCCGCAGCAGAAACCGTCACATTGTCGGCAACTTTTTGATGGACCCAGCCGCGCAGGTAATAGGTGTCGACCCGGCCATTATCGGCATCACGAAAACGTTGAGCCGTTTGCAGCTCAATTTTTGTGTCATCGTCCAGGCTGTGCTCAATCGCAGGGCCAAACCACACCTCCAAATCATCATCTGTCGCAAAAGCGGGCTGCGACATTGTGATGGTTGAACCGGCAAGGAAAAGGGCAATTGCTCGGATGTTGGTCATTGGGCTCTCACAGTCAATTTGGCTTAAGATCAGTGTGGCTAAGCGTTTGATCACTCGATTGCCCCGCTAAAGCCGAGATGTGACGCGCTTAAGACGGGTCCATGACAGCAATGTTACTATTCACAGTTGCGGGCAGGGGCATAGTCACAGATGTGGGCTTCATCGCGTGCATTTCGCCGGATGGCTGGCAACCCCTTGCGCGCTGTGCCAATCATACGGCGCGATTCGAAACCGTTATTTGCTAAGGAAAATGCAGGCATGAAATTCTTCGTCGACACCGCCGAAATTGACGACATCAAAGATCTCGCCAGCACTGGCCTGCTCGATGGGGTCACGACCAATCCGTCGCTGATCCACAAATCGGGCCGTGATTTCATGGAAGTGACGAAGGAAATTTGCGGCCTTGTGGATGGCCCCGTTTCCGCAGAAGTCGTCGCTCTCGATCATGAAACGATGATGAAAGAGGCCGAAGTCCTGCGCAAAATCGCGGACAATGTTTGCATCAAAGTGCCATTGACGGTGGACGGTTTGAAAACGTGTAAGGCGCTGACGGGCGAAGGCACGATGGTCAATGTGACGCTGTGCTTTTCCGCCAATCAAGCTTTGCTCGCGGCGAAAGCGGGCGCGACCTTTATTTCACCCTTTGTCGGGCGGCATGACGATAATGGTTTCGACGGGATGGACCTGATCGAGGATATCCGCCTGATCTATGACAATTATCTCTACGACACCGAAATCCTCGTCGCCAGCATTCGTCACACGACACATGTTCTGGAAAGCGCGAAGATTGGCGCAGATGTCATCACCGCACCTCCTAAAGTGATCCTCGGCCTGTTCAAACATGTCCTGACAGACAAGGGTATTGAGGCATTTATGGCCGATTGGGCAAAAACGGGGCAGAGCATCATTTGATGTGAGACGTTTCGTCTCTACCAGATCATTCAATGACTAAAGAATCCCCACTCGATACGTTTAAGCAAGCGCTGACCGGCGCATCGCGGGCAATTGCGCGCGATGCGGAGGTTGAGGTCGCGTGGAGCGCGGATGTACCGGGAGCATCGGGCAACCGTTTCCGCGTGCCATTGCCCGCGCGCGATTTGCCTGCGGAACAAGTCACCGAGGCGCGGGGCTTTGCCGATAGTTTCGCGCTGAAATTGCGCCACCACGATGCCGGAATGCACGCGGTGGGCGCCCCGCCAGAGCCGGTTGCACGTGCGTGTTACGACGCGGTGGAGATGGTCCGTTACGAGGCGCTGGGCTCGAACAAATATTCCGGGATGCGCGACAATTTGGACGCCGCGCTGGCGATCCGCATGGGCGGCGATCCGATCACGCGGGCGCAGAATCCAGAAGAAGTGCCGCTGCAAGGCGCGCTGGCGCTGATGGTGCGTGAGAAACTGACGGGGCAACCGGTCCCGCCCAGCGCGCAATTCGCGGTCAATATGGTGCGCGGCTGGATTGAAGAGAGCGTGGGCGAGGGGATCGACGATCTCGCCAATTCGCTGGGCGATCAAGAGGCATTCCAGAAACTCACGCTCAATATGCTGCGAGAGCTCGATCTGACGCGGCCAGCGGATAATCCCGATCAAACCGACAGCGACGATTCCGAAGAGGAAGACGGGCAAGAAGAAGACCAATCCGGTGACGAGCAACAAGAGGGCGATGCCGATCCGCAAAGCACCGATGTCGCCGGCGACATGGCCGAAGGTGACGGCGAGGGCGATGCCGACAGCGAATTGTCCGCTGACGAAGACATGCAAGACGGCGAACCGGGCGAGGAAGGCGATGCCTCCAACGCCCCAGTCCGCCCGAACCGTCCGCAGGCGGATATTCCCGATGGGCTGGATTACAACGCCTTCACCGAACGTTTCGACGAAGAGGTCGAAGCGCACGAATTGTGCGATGCGGAAGAATTGGAGCGCCTGCGCGCCTATCTCGACAGCCAGCTAACCGGTTTGCAAGGTGTCGTCACGCGGCTGGCCAACCGGTTGCAACGCCGTTTGATGGCACAGCAAAACCGCAGCTGGGATTTCGATCAAGAAGAAGGCGTTTTGGACGCCGCGCGCCTGTCACGCGTCATCGTCTCACCGGGCACCGCGCTGACCTATAAAGTCGAACGCGACATAGATTTCAAAGACACTGTCGTCACACTGCTCATCGACAATTCCGGTTCGATGCGGGGCCGCCCGATCAGCATGGCCGCGATCAGCGCCGATGTCCTCGCGCGCACTCTGGAACGTTGCGGTGTGAAGACCGAAATCCTCGGCTTTACAACGCGCGCTTGGAAGGGCGGTCAGTCACGCGAGGCATGGCTGGCCGATGGCAAGCCAGAGGGGCCGGGCCGTCTGAACGATTTGCGCCACATCATCTACAAACAGGCCGACGAACCATGGCGCCGCGCGCGCCGCAATCTGGGCCTGATGATGCGCGAAGGGCTGCTCAAAGAAAACATCGACGGCGAAGCGCTGCTATGGGCACATTCCCGCCTGATATTCCGCCCCGAAGAACGCCGTATCCTGATGGTAATTTCCGACGGCGCGCCGGTCGATGACAGCACGTTGAGCGTCAACAGCGCCGGTTACCTAGAGGCGCATTTGCGCGGCGTGATCGAATGGATCGAAAAAGCATCGCCGGTGCAATTGGTCGCCATCGGCATCGGCCATGATGTGACCCGCTATTACCGGCGCGCGGTGACGATCATGGATGTCGAACAGTTGGGCGGCACGATCATGGAGCAGCTGGCGGAATTGTTTGAGGATGAGAAGGGTGCACGAAAAAGATAAGCACCCGGACTTGAATTCGAACGAAGCAAAACCCATATCTCTCACTGAACGGCCCACTACGCATTTGCGTAGAGCCGCGATACGCAAGTGGCGCTTTAGCGCTGCACACGTAGTGCTTTTGCACTGCCTCTGTTAGGACGGTTCGCGGCTGGTTGCATTCCAAGTTTTGTCGCGGTCCGTTTAGTTGGACGATGAAATATGGAAAACCTCCCTTCTATACTTTTGCAAGGCGAGAGCTTTGGCACGTACGGCTCATTTGTCTTATTGATCTGTGCCTTAAGCCAGTTGCTAAAGCATCTTCCTCCTGTAATTGATTCCATAAGAAGACCGTGGAAGCCGATTGAGAGAGAAGACGATAAATGAACGTAACCGAAGCCGTCACATCGCGCCGTTCCGTGCGCGCCTTCACCGATCAACCGGTTGAATTGGCAACAATCCGCCGCGTTATGGACAATGCGCGTTGGGCCGCGTCGGGTTGCAATTTTCAACCGTGGGAGGCCACCGTCCTGACCGGACAGCCGCTCGCCGATTTGCAAGCAAAGATCACCACCACGCCGCCTCAGGCCGCGGAATATGACTGGACCGCGCCGGGCACAGAGGATGCGTATAAACAGCGCCTCAATGGCGTTTCCAAGGGGATGTTTGGCGCGATGAACATTGCCCGCGATGACGGCGAAGGCCGGATGAAAGCGATGATGCGCAACGCCACCAGCTTTGATGCGCCCGCCGTCATGTTCGTCTATTTCCCGCGCCTGATGAAAGAGCCGCAATGGTCGGATACCGGCATGTGGTTGCAAACCGTGGCCCTGTTGCTGCGCGAAGAAGGGCTGGATAGCTGTTTTCAGGAATATATGGCGCTTTATGCCAATATTATCCGCGATCATCTGGGGCTGGATCATGAACGCTATATGCTGTTTTGCGGCATGGCGATTGGATACCGCGATCCGGATGCACCGCTAAACACTTATGACCGTGAACGCGTCGCATTAGACGATCAAGTGGCGTTCCTGGGTTGGGAGTAGGTCTGAGATAGCGCCCCGGCGAATCGTCAGATTATCCCTCAGTTATCTTTGCACAGGCCAAAGCGCGAATTCTGCGAGCAATCGCGGCTTGCAAACCGTGCATGATCTTTGAAAATTAACGGTATTTTAGTGGCCCGATCCGGGACAAAGATACGATTCTGTCCATTACATACTATTGACCCATCCCCGCTGCGCGTAGAACCATTCCCGAGCAATGGGGGCGTAAATCCCTCCACATAGGAGCTATTGGCTTCAATCCTATTCAGTCCATTAGGTAAGGGGGAACGCCTGTGGGACGTTTGACTACAGCAATTTCGGCGGCTTTTGTGGTGTCTGCGATATGCCTGACATCGGCATCGGCGCAGACGCGCTCTGTGCTTATCCGCGACAGTTTTCCCATCGGAAACAGCGAAGGCATTCTGTGCCAGGTGCAAGACCGCAGTGTCTCCAACCCCGCCAAACAGGGCATTTTTGATCGCCGCTGGGCCGTTGTGTGCCGCGACAACCCGCAACCCATCGCGGAAGTGTATGCGTTTCAAAACTTCGATGGCGCCGCGCAGGATGCCGTGCGCGCCGCCCGCCGTTTCCCGGTCACTTGCGCCGCTTCCACTGGCACGGCTGGCCCTATTTCTGGGTCACGCAAGCAAACATGCCTGGTTGATGAAAGCGACCTAGGGTGGAGCCAGATCACGGCAAGCTCAGCCGATCTGACATTCTATGCCGAGGGTTTTACCGCCTATGATGATGCAACCGAACTCGCTTTGCGCTCGGTGCTGAACAACTCCATCGCCAGCGGCACAATCGACGTTGCCTCAACGTCGGTTTCTGACCCGCTTTCCTTTGCGCGTGTGCAGGCCGAAACGCTGAAGCCTGAACAAGCCTTGGCCGAAGGGTATCGCCGCAATCTTGCCGGTGAATATGCCGAAGCCGCCGCCTATTTTGAAACTTTGCAGCAGCGGCTTGAGGGGGATGCGGATTCCGCGATCAATCCCGGCGAATTTTACGTCAATCGCGCGCTGCAAAAGAGCAATTTGGGCGAGTTCGGCGTCGCTAACCGGCTGTTTGTGCAGGCGGCTGAATTTGGCGGAGATGATCCGATCACGGCGCGTCTGCTCCGTAATTTCGAAGCGATTCATTTGCTCAACCAAGGGTTCGATGGAGCGGCGATTGACCGGCTTAACCAAGAGCTTGAGGGAACCGCATCAGGCGCGGCAGATGTCGACGGATCGCTGGATATTACCTTGCCGATTTCGGAGCGCCTCAACCGCGCCCAAGCGACCGGCTTCCTGTTCGGAATTGTCGATGAGTTGAGCCTGACAGTGGAGGAGCGCGCGCAGATTATTGATGCGCAGGCGTTGCAAATCCGGGGCACAGCGAAGCGCATCAATGGCGACCTCGATGGCGCGCGTTCTGATCTGATCGGCGCGTATGAGCAAGCCATTGCCGTGCGCGACGGGCGGGTCACATCAATTACGAGGTTGCGCTCTCAAGTGCTTGCAGACCTTGCACTTATTGCCGAACGACGCGGGGCTACCGGCGATGCGGAGGCGTATCTGCGCAATGGTTTGTCCTTGGTTCAAGCGCAATATCCCGAACGCCGCGCGGTTAGCGCGCTAGAAGCGCGGCTGGCGTCTTTCTTGCTGCGGCAGGGCCGCGATGATGAGGCGATGGCGCTGTATGGCAAAGTCGTCGAACGCGCGGTTGGTAAACGCAATGCCATCACCGGTTTCGCCAATCAATTGAACCCCTATTACCGCGAGTTGGCCAGCCAAGTTCAAGGCGACCCGGCGGCGGCGGATGCTTTCTTTAGAGCCACCCAAGTTCTGATCCGGCCCGGCGTTGCCGAAACGCAGGCAATCCTTGCGCGGCGGCTGAGTGCCAATTCCGACGAAGCATCACGTTTATTCCGTCAGTCGATTGATCTGGGCCGTGAAATTGAACGGTCACGCATCCGTTTTGAGGCGCTGGGCAATGGCCCGCAATCACCCGCTGTGCGCGCGCAATCGGCTGAGCTGGGCGATCAAATCGCGGTGCTCGAACGCTCTCAGATCAGCACACAGGTTCAACTCAACGCTTATCCCCAATACCGCGCTGTTGCGCCGTCTTCGCTAGAATTGAGCGAATTTCGTGAGGCCATGCGTCCGGGCGAGGTCTATGCCCGGATCGCCATCGTCAGCGATGACGTGTTCATGTTCTACGCCGATCGCGACACTGCGATGGCTTACCAGGTCGACATGACCGCCGATGATTTGGACGAGCAGGTCGATATTATCCGCGAGACGATTTCTGTCTTCGATGGCAGCCAATACGCGACCTATCCGTTCGACATCGCGGCTGCGCGGGGGCTTTATGAAAAATTGTTTGAGCCAATCGCAGACAAGATCGCGGCCGCAGATCATGTGATTTTCGAACCCGATGGCGCGATGCTGCGTTTGCCGGTTGATTTGTTGGTCGCGGATGATGCGTCGGTTGCGATGTATGAAGCGCGGATCGCATTGCCGACCGGTGACGAATATGATTTCACCGGGGTCAATTGGCTGGGCCGGGGACGGATGGTCAGCACCGCCGTTTCCGCAGAGGCATTTGTGCAATCGCGCAAAGTCGAACGCTCCGCTGCGACACAGCAATATTTGGGCTTTGGCGAAAATCAGCCGATTGGCGAGAATTATCCGGCATCCTTTTCTGGCAACACCACCGATGCGATCGCGGATTGTTTTTGGCCGGTGAGCCAGTGGAACAATCCCATCGACGCCGCTGAATTGTCTACGGCCGCGAATTTGATCGGGATGGGCCAGTCGCAGGTCATCACCAATGCCAGTTTCAGCGACGATCAAATCAAATCGCAGGCTGACATCAGCAATTACCGTGTGTTGCATTTTGCGACCCACGGTTTGGTGACGCCGCCGAACCCGAATTGCCCATCAAAACCGGCCTTGGTGACGTCTTTTGGAGCGGGCGATTCTGACGGATTGTTGAGCTTTGAAGAGATTTTCGAGCTTAATCTCGACGCCGATCTCGTCATTCTATCTGCATGCGACACAGCGGGCGCGGCCAGTGTCGAGGCGACCCGCGCTGCTGGTGTGGCGAGCGGCGGCGGGACTGAGTTGGAAGGTCTGGTTCGTGCCTTTATCGGTGCAGGCGGGCGTGCCGTCATGGCCAGCCATTGGCCAGCCCCCGATGATTTTGATGCAACCGAAAGATTGATGTCCGAAATGTTCCGGCGCGGACGGACTGAGACAATTGGAGCGGCGCTGTCTGGCTCTCGTGAAATGTTGATGGACGCCGCCGACACGTCGCACCCATATTATTGGGCAGGCTTCGCCGTGATCGGCGATGCGGCGCGGCCACTTTTGTCGAGTGATAGCGAACCTGCCAGCGGCAGTGTGCTGGCACAGGCACGAACACAGGTGCGAACACAGGCACTAACTATGCGCAGCAACGGATCGGCAGCAGAATAATGGAGCGCTCTATCTCAATGTCGAATGCAATTTTGCCTTTCAAACGCATGGTCCTTGCCGCCAGCGCTGCGACCCTTTTATTGCCCAATGCTCTCCACGCACAAACGGCCCCGCAAACATCCGGTGCGCCCACGCGCGAAGAATTGCAGCGCCCGGAAATTGAGGCGGAATTGCGCGGCGATGCCAATCCGGTTTCGATCGCGAGCGAAGTGGAGCGCGCGCCGTGCCCATTGTCTGCGCCGCAATTTGCCGACCTGACTTTCACCTTTAACAACGCCGAATTCGCCGGTTTGGGTGATGTCGATCCGGGCCTGCTCAACGCGAGCTGGTCTGACTTTGTCGGTCAGGAAATCGCAGTTGCTTCGATCTGCGACATACGTGACCGCGCGGCGACGGCGCTGCGCGCGCAGGGCTATCTCGCGGCGGTTCAAGTGCCTGTTCAAACCATTGGCGAGGGCACTGTAAAATTCGACGTGCTGCTCGCGCGGATACGCCAAGTACAGGTGCGCGGCGATGCGGGCCGGTCGGCCGGCGCTTTGCAACGGGTGCTGGGCGAGCTTGAGGGACAAAGCGTTTTCAACGCCAATGATGCGGAGCGGTATTTGCTGCTCGCGCGCGATATCCCTGGGCTTGATGTGCGGCTCACGCTGCAACCCCTGCCGCCAGAGCAAGGTGGTCAGCCGGGCGATGTGGTTGGTGTGTTTGACGTGTCGAACCAGCCGCTGCTGATTGATGCCAATATTCAAAATTATGGCTCTCCGCAGATTGGCCGATTTGGCGGGTTGGCGCGGATCAGGATCAATGGCCTGACCGGCCTTGGTGATGAGACAATGTTCAGCGTCTATTCCGCGCAGGATTTCAACGAACAACTTGTCGCATCAGCGCATCACGAATTTCGCGTCGGTTCAGAAGGGCTGACTTTGGGCCTAGCGGGCACGATTGCCTTCACAGAGCCAGACATTGCCGGTCCCAACGTGTTCGAATCGCAGACCTTTATCGGTTCTGCTTATGCGCGTTACCCTGTCATCCGTTCACAAGCGCAAAATCTGACGATTTCTGCGGGCGGCGATTTCATCTCTCAAGAGGTGGAGTTCACAGGATTGGATTTCAGCGAAGATGAATTGCGCGTTGCATTTGCCCGGCTCGATTATTGGGGCAGCGATGAAGCCAGCATCAATAGCCAGGGCGGATATTCTGCAGTTGAGCCGAAGATCGCGTATCAAGCCATGATCGAAGTCCGTCAGGGTTTCGACGCGCTGGGCGCAAGTCCGTCTTGCGGGGTCGGTTTCGTCAATTGCCTAGCGCCCGGATTTGTCCCGCCCAGCCGCCTTGATGCGGATCCCAGCGGGTTTTTGGTGCGCGGCGAAACCAGCGTCACGTATCGGCCCACGCCATTGTTGGGGATGACGGCGCGGACGCGTTTCCAATATTCGCCGGACGCCTTGCTTGGATATGAGCAATTTTCGGGCGGCAACTTTACCGTCGGACGCGGGTATGATCCGGGCGCAATTATCGGTGATACCGGCGTCGGGGCACAATTTGAGGTGTTCTACGGATCGCTGATGCCGGAAACGGCCGATTCCGCCGCAGTGCAACCTTTCGTATTTTTCGACCTCGCGCGGGTGTCTGTGAACAATGTTCCCGGCGATTCTGATCGGTTGATTTCGACCGGCGGCGGGATGCGGGTTTCGATAGGGCGGCAAGCGCTGTTGGATGTCACCGTCGCTGTGCCGCTTGAACAAACAGATTTTGCCACGAGCAAGGGCAGCGTTCGCGCGCTTGTTTCGCTGACTGTGCAATTGGAGCCGTGGTTCAATTGAACCGGCGGGAGATGATTATGATGAACACACCTCAAACCACCAATCAGTCAGCTCCGCGGCCCATTGCCCGGCACCTTTGGATGGGCAGCAGTTCCGCAATCGCAGCTGCGGTTGCGTTGACGGCCGCGTCCAGTCCGGCCTTTGCTCAGGGCGTTCCCGGCGGCTCCGGTCCCGGTGCCACGGGATCTGGTTCGCATGTCACAGCGCAAGATCGCTTCGAAGCGCGCCGCGCAGGACGCAGCGGGCGTAATATTGGCCGCAATATCCGCGGCGATGTCCGCGCCATTCCGCGCGAAGTGCCCAACATTGCCGATTTGCCGACCTTTAACGGCAATCCGGTTGCCGTGCCGGTGCAGACCCAAGTTAACATTGGCGCCGCGCCAACGATTCCCGCGATTCAAGTCCCGGCCACCGTTCAGGCCGATCCCCTACAGCGCGCCGAACCAGTGGAGCGTGCGATCAACGCCGCACCGGGCGAAGCAGGGATCAATGTGCGCGCATTTGCGCAATTTGATGACGTTCAAATCGATTTTAACCCCGGCACCGCCGTTGATGAAGTCAATGTGCTGGCCAGTTCTGCGATTATCAATTGGACAACTTTTGATTCAGGCGCATCGGGCACAGAGGTCACGTTCCTAGGGGTCGGCGACAACCTGCAATTCACATCCTCGCTTGGCGATTACACCGTCCTAAACCGGGTGCTGACACCGGGTTTTGATAGCGCGATTCGGATTGATGGCGATATCGATTCTTCTGTATTTGGCAGCACCACAACCACAGGCGGGAACATCTGGTTCTACAGTGCTGGCGGCATCGTCGTGGGCGATCAGGGCAGCTTTAACGTCGGCAGCTTGCTGCTTTCCACCAGCGACATTGATCCCGCCGATGTGACGAATGGTGCATTTGATGTCACCTTCACCGGCACTCCCGACAGCAATTCAGCGATCCGCATTGATGGCGGCGCGACGCTCAGGGCGAATAATTCCGGTTCCTACATCGCGCTCGTCGCGCCTCGGATTGAACAAAACGGCACGGTTACCGCCAATGGCTCGGTCGCCTATGTCGCCGCCGAACAAGCGACGATGACGATTGAAAACGGCCTGTTTGATATCTCCGTCGCGGTCGGCACAGAAGACGCCAATGGGATTGTGCACGGCGAAACCGGCTCCACCGGCGGCGCGAGTTCCACCGGTGTTACCGATGAACAGGCGATCTATTTCGTCGCAGTGCCAAAGAATGACGCAATCACCATGCTGGTTGGCGGTTCGATTGGTTATGACCCGGCTTCCTCCGCTTCCATTCGGAACGGGCAGATTATCCTGACGACCGGTGACCGGGTTGAGAGGCAAACCAACAATGTCTTTATCAGCGGCATAGGCTTCGTCGATGTCTCGTCGAACACGGTCGATACCTCGGTCAATGGCGGCCCAGCGGGCAGCGTCACGATCGAGAGTGTCGAATTGACCAGCAGCACCGATATATTTGCAGAAGGTTCGATCACGCTGCAAGCCGGTGTAACGAATGCGGCCGACAACGTGACTGTCGATAGCGGCGACGGGGCGGCGACGAACCTGAATCTGACGGCTGGTGACAGCGTTGATGTCAATGTCACGGCCAATGGCAGGATTAATGTAACCGGATCGCTCAATCTGACGGCGGGCGACGGCGCCGGCAATGGCGGCACAATCGACGTTAACGTTGATGCGGCCGGCGCGTTTCTCGGGCTTGGCGGCGGTACGCTGTCCACTGGCGGCAACTTGTCGATCAACACGGCGGGGCGCGGGCTCGATGATGATAACGACCTGATTTTCGACAATGGCGGCACCGGTATCGCTGGCGACGGCGTCGGCGGTGATATCAGCCTTGATCTGTCCAATAACGGCGTGATTTCAATCGGCGGCTCTCTTGACCTCGACGCATCTGCCAATGGTGGCCGGGGCTTCTTTCAACACGGGTCGGCAACAGCCGGTTCAATCGAGATCAATGTGGCCGATGGGACGGCTAGCATTCTTGGGAGTATTGCCCTCGATGCGGGCGCGAATTTGGCCGGGACGCGGCTGTTAACTGGCTCTGCTGAAGAAGGCAGCGATTCCACTGCGGGCAATGTCACGATCAACCTAACCGGTGGTTCTATCGATGCGAACTTCTTGGGGGTTAACGTCAACGCAAATGCGACCAGCGGCACAGATTCCACAATCGTTCAATCCAATGATGCGGCGGCGGGTGACTTTACGTTCAATGTTACCGGCGGGTCGCATTCATTCTCAGGGATAGGTGTTGATGCCACTGCTACCTCTGGCCGATCATTTGATGGAACAACCGACACGCTCGCATTTGGCGGTTTGATCGACAGGGGCTCTGTCTCGGTCGCCGTGTCCAATGCGGACACCGCGCTTAGCGTTACAAGTTCTGTGTTCATCGATGTTACTGCGCGCGGCAACGCTGGCGCGGCGGTTGGCGACACGGTCAGCATTTCCGTAACCGATACCGGGGCCGCGCCTGGCGCAGGGCTCGTGATTGGCGGCGACCTCGATATCTTTGCCAATTTGCGCGAAGGCGCTCCGGGCGTGGTTTCCGAAGCGGGCACGATCCGCCTTTCTGCCGATAATGGCGTTTTGGAAGCAGATGGGGTGACCCTGCGCGCCAATGCATTCCTCCCTGCTTTTTCATCCAGCTTTGACCGGCAAGGCACCGATTTCCAAGGCGGCGTGATTGATTTGACCGCTAGCAATGGCGGCTCGATTTCGATTGATGGTTCCAGCTTTATCACTGCCACGGCAACTGGCGGAGCCAATTCAAGCGATGCTGGGTTTGGCATCGGACAAGGCGGCGCGATCACGTTGCTCGCCGATGATGGGTCGATCACATTTAACGGCGATCTCGACCTTGAGGCCAATGGTCTCGCATTTTCCGGCACCAGCAGCGAAGGTGTTTCGGGACAAGGGCTTGGCGGCACTGTGCGGATTACCGTTCAGGGTGCTGGGGGGAGTCTGTCGTTCCAAGATATCGATGCCGGGACCGATGGTACATTCAGTTTTGACGGCGAAGTCATCGATACATTCTTTGTCGGCGCGGGGACCGGCGGCGTTGGCGGGCTGACCGAATTTAACGTGCTTGGCGGAACGCTTGTCGCGACGGACATCACAGTTTCATCCGATGGCGAAGGCGGGCCGGGCGGCGAAGTGTCCGATGGGACGGTTGGCGCGAATGGTCTGCTCAACACCGGTGAAGGTGGTTCGGGCATTGGCGGGGAGGTTGTGTTCAACCTTGATGGCGGCGACGCAACGGTTGCGAACCTAACTGTTACCTCCAGCGGTATCGGCGGCGACGGCGCATTTGGTGAAGATTTCTTTGGCACCAATGCCGGTGATGGCGGCGATGCGGTCGGCGGAACGGCGACGTTTAACGCGCTGTCGGGCAATTTGACTGTGACCAATACTTTGTCGGTCGAAGCGACCGGCAACCGCCAGTTCTCTGGTCGGAACTTTGGCGGGGACGGCGGCAATGCAAGCGGGACGCTAGGCGGGAACGGCGGCTCTGCGTCTGGCGGTAATGCCGTATTTAATTTGGAAGGTAGCGCCGTTGTCGATGCCTTGGCGGTGGTTGTGTCGACGCAAGCCTTTGGCGGTGATGGCGGCGATTCTGATGCCAATTTCGGCGGCCCTCCTGATCAAGATTCCGGCACTGGCGGCGATGCTGTTGGCGGCAATGCGCTGTTCAATGACACAGCCGGTGACATCACCTTTGGATCGTTGACGGTGAACGCCAGCGGCCAAGGCGGATCAGGCGGCAGCAGCACCGGCACCACCACCGGCGACGCCGTGGGCGCTGGCGGAGCGGGCGGCATGGGCACGGGCGGAACGGCGCTGATCTCGCTTAACCAAGACGATGCCGATGCAAAGAATTATAGCGTCATATCGCAAGGTATCGGCGGCGTAGGCGGCCAAGGTGCGGTCGGCGGCGCTGGCGGCATCGGCATGGCCGGGATTGCCGAATTGGCGATCAACGATGTCTCGGTCGTGTTCGACGTCTTGTCGATTGATGCGACGGCAATCGGCGGAAATGGCGGCTTTATTGATGGGCAGATCGTGGCCGATGGCGCGGATGGCGGAGATGGCGAAGGCGGCGAAGCACGGTTGGTTGTGGCCGGCGCAAATGCAGATTTTCAGGCCAATTCTTCGGTTTCCATCAATTCCGGTGCAACCGGCGGGACGGGCCGCGATGGCTCGTTCAGCTTTGACGATGAACGCGATACCGGCGCGGGCGGCATTGGCGGTTCTGCGACGGGCGGTTCATCCACGATCATTGTCCGCGACAATGCTGATATTAATATCGACGCAGTTTCGTTCGTGTTTAATTCGGATTCCACCGGCGGCTCTGGCGGTGATGGCGGCGACAATTTTGGTGCCTTTACGGGTCGTCCTACTGCCAGCGATGTGCCGATCACTTCGACCTCTGGCGCCGGCGGCGCGGGTGGTTCGGGTACGGCTGGCTCGATCGGCATAATCGCCACGTCTGGCGCGAATGTCGTCATCAGCGGCGGCTCTGGCCCGCTCACATTGGCGGCGATTGGTTCCGGCGGGAATGGCGGCGAGGGCGGCCTTGGTTCATCCAGAGCAACTGTTGCGGGTGACGGCGGCGAGGGCGGCGCTGGTATTGGCGGATCGCCTTTTCTGAGCGCAAACGGCGCGACCATTTCAACTGACGATATCACGATGATCGCCCAAGGCGGCGGCGGGGACGCCGGTGATGGCGGCGACAATGACGTTGGCGGACCGTCGGGCGCAGGCGCAAATGGCGGGATCGGCGTGGGCGGCACTCCGCTGATCGAATTGACCGGCGGAATTGATGGCGAATTCAGCCTCGGCAGTGTTACGATTTTGGCGAACGGAACCGGCGGCGCAGGCACTCGGAGTGCATCCGATGGCATTGGCGGCGGCGGTCAGGTGACGATCCGCGACACTACCGTCGATCCCACGGGGACAAACGTATTCGACATAATCGGTGATCTCACCATCGATGCAACTGGTGATGCCGCCTCGGATAGCGGCGTGATCACGGTTGCGTCGAACGGCGTTGCGATTTTCGTTGATGGCGCTGTCACTGCGGACGTTACGGGCCAGATGGACTTTATTTTTGCCGATAGTGGTCGCATCGAAATATTTGGCAACACGGCACTAACCGCGACGAGCGGCATCAATATCACCCGACAGGTTGCGGTCCCGGACAATACTGTGATCCGTACCGACGGCACGTTTACCGCGCTTGTCACTGCGGGCGATTTTGACGCATCCGGCAATGCAGAAATTCGGTCGGAACGGTTCGTCTCGATAACTGCCGAAAATGTAAATCACGGCGCTATTTCAAGTGAGCTTTCCACCAGCATTACCGCGACGAATGGCAACATAAGCAGCAATCGCCTCATTTTCGCATCCGCTGTTAATGATGCGATCATCTTGACCGCCACGGGCGACGTGACGTTTGGGTTATTGGACAACGTAGACGGCGATCCCACCACGCGGGACGGCAATATTAATATCAATGCAGGCGGGAGCATCATTGGCGGCAGCGCGACCTCTGGCCAAACCATCAATTTTAATGCGTCCGGACTGGTCAGGGTCAGTACGGTGGACACATCTGCCACCAATGTTGGAACAGTGACGATCAATGCCGGGATGATTGATCTTGGCACGCTCAATGCACGCTTTATCTCCAATCTCACCAGTGACACGGGCGATCTTGCGATCGACACAATAACTGGCGGAACCAGCGTAAGTTTGAATTCAGCGGCTAATATTGTCATTGGCACCGCCGACACCAGCACATTTGCTGCCGATGCCTTAGCCGGGAATATATTCATTGGATCGCTAACCACGACCGGCGTTTCTGATATTCGGCTGAATGCGGACGGCGATATCAGTTACGATACGATTGATGCTTCGCGCCTTGTTACGCTCAACAGCGATACAATCACAGGCGGTGATCTTATCGCTGCCGCGCAAATCGCTTTGACCGCAGGCAGTATCGACATTGGCGATACCCGCTCAACCGGCGGCTTTGTTCTGCTCACTTCGACGACCGGCGATCTTTCGGCGGGCGCGATTACGGCTGATATTTTTGGCACAACGGTGGATTCCGCCGGGTCAGCGATCTTGGGTGATATCAGCACTAACGGCACCACGAGAATTAACTCTGTAGGCGATGCCATTGTTGGCGATATCAATGCCAATAACTCGGCTGTCATCGACGCAGGCGGGAATATTACCGCAGGTGATCTGTCCACTGGTGGTGGTATTACGCTTACCGCGTCTGGTGATGCGGATGTCGCCAGCGCGGCCGCCAATGGCGGGCTGACGGTGAACGTGGATGGCGCGCTGAGCGGCGGTGATTTCGTTGGTCAGGGGCCGCTCAGCTTGGTCACTGTCAATGCGGGATCGTTGGATATCGATTCTGTCCAATCGATCAATCAAACGGTCACTGTCACAACCAGCGGGGCCGCTGTGATTGGCAGTGCATCGTCGGGCGTTGGCACCACGATCACGGGCGCTTCTGTCACTTTGGACAGCGGCGATGTTGGCACCACCTTGCGTGTGACCTCCAATACTGGAGACATCACCGGACTTGGCTCAATAACAGTTGGTGGCTCGGCAATTTTCAATTCGGCCGCTGATATTGCAATCGGCACGCTGGAGGCGAATAATATCGCACTGACAGCGGCGAGCGATTTGCGATTTAACGGGCTCATTTCGCCCAATGCGATCAATTTGAGCGCGATTGGTGGCACTATTGGCGCCACGTCACCGGGGCTCGGCGATATTGAAAGCGGCGGAGCTGTCGATCTGGTCGCGCAAGAAATCGACCTTGGCGATATTAGCAGTGACGGGTCCATCACCGCTGACGCGACCGATGGTGATGCAAGCTTTGGCGCGCTGACGGCGGGCACATTCATTACGATCAATGCCAAGGGTAGTCCCAGCGTCGAAAGCGTCACCAGCGTCGGAAATGTCATTCTGACAGGCGCGTCGATTGCGCTTGATGGCGGTGATATTGGCGGCTCTCTGCTGCTCGATGCGCAGGCGGGTGATATTACGCTCACATTTGATGGCGCTCAGCAATTGCTGGTCGGCAGCGGGGCGACATTCAACGCCACCGGCGACATGATTGTCACGCATACGAATAACGCGGCAAATACGATTTCAATCGATGTGGGATCGAGCGTCCGCGCCGATGTTGGCGGATCGTTCAATTCGGGGCCGGGATCGATCCTGAATGCGCAGGGTGAGATGTTGATTTCTGCTGTCGGCGATATCACGGCGAACGATCTGCGTTCTGCGCCGGGTATCATTTTGACCGCTGGCGGTAACGTCTTGCTGAACAATGCGACTGCGACCGGCCCGCAAGGGGTAAGCAATTTCCGCGGCATTATCGTTCAAGCGGGTCTGTTCGACCTCGGTTCTGGTCTGTTGGTGTTTGATAATATTGCGACCGCAACGATCACTGGCGACGTCACATCCTATGCCGATATCGACATCACCGCAGGCGGAAACGCTGTGTTTGCGGCGGGGTCCAACACGGCGGCCGATAACGCTCTGACGGTCAACACAGGCGACGATATTATCGTTGAGGCCGGTGCGCTGCTTTCTTCCGCCAACAATCCGACCGATGCGATCAATCCGCTTGATCCATTTACGGCCGGACCAAACCTGACATTGAATGCAGGCGGCGAACAGAACCTGCTCTCGATCCCTGCCACGCCGATTGCATCGCTGGTGATGGACGGCACGCTCGACGCCAATGATGGGGCGATTATCCTGCTGGCTAACGCGATTGAGGGGCTGGATAGCACGTTGATTGCGGGCTCAATCCAAGTTGACTTGCGCGATGCTCCGGCAAGCACGGCATTCTTAAGCGATGACGATGGATTGCTAAGCGGCCCATGCCTCGAAGGGATTGTCTGTCTGGGCGATATGGACGCAACGGGCCGGATCGAGATCGGTCAGAACTCTAACAATGACGTTATCCAATTGTTTGTTCAGCAAGCGACGATCAGCGCGACCGACATCCTGATCACGACGCGCAACGATATCGTGATGGGCACGAACGGCATCGATACGGTCCTGAACGCGACCGGCACATTCAGCGCAACCAGCAACACGGGCAATGTCGAATTGAACGATGCGTCGATAGGCGCGGATCAGATTTTGATTAGCGCGGCGGGCAGCGTGCTGGGCTCTGGCGAATTGTCGAGCGACAATGATATCGGCATCGATGTTGGCGATTCCATCATTCTGGGCGGTATCATCACCAGCGGCGAATTGACGAATACCGGAGACGTCGGCGGAGAGATCGAAGGGTCATATTCGGTCAACGGAGACTTCATCGTTGGCTTCTTCTCGCAAGGTTCGAGCAGCATCAATCTTTCTGCGGGCGGCGCAATCGACATTGGCGGCGCGGACACCCCTGACAGCATCTCCCTCGACGCAGGCGATGACGCATTTTTGGGTCAGGCCAATGCGCCGGGAGACATTGATATTTCCGGAGCCAGCATCGGTTTCGACGATCTGAGCGCAGGCGGGTCAATTGTCCTTGATGCATTCGCCGGTTCTATCGACGCATTTTCGACCTCGCTCCTCTCTGCTGGGATGGATGTGGACGTGTTTGCGGTCGGCGGCATCTCAATTGGCGATGTTGACGCGGCGGCCACCGTAACAATCGACGGCAGCGCCATCGCAGTCAGCGCGGTGACAGCCAATCAGATCGGCCTAACCAGCGGTTCAGACATTCTGTTCGATTTGCTTTCCTCGGCCAATGCAATCGCACTGGCAGCAGCGAATGGCCGTGTTGCCGCCAACACCGGCGCGGGCAACATCATCAGCGACGGCGATGTTACGATTGATGCAGAAGAAATTGCGATCAGCGACGTTACATCTTTGGGGTCAGTGACGGCCAATGCGACCGCTGGTGATGCCGCATTCGGGGTGGTCAACGCGGCCACCGATATTACGATTACCGCAACAGGTTCACCCAGCGTTCTGAACGCGATCAGCGGCGGCGATACGACCATCACCGGTTCCTCTGTGACATTCGACAATGGCACAATCGGCGGCGATCTAACGCTGAATGCGACCGACGGCGACATTGACGGCAATGGTGCGGTCAGCGTCGATGGCGGCATTGAATTTACCGCGACCGGCGATGTTGGCTTTGGCGCGCTGAATGCGGCGGGCGGCAGTTTTGTTGTCGATGCAGGCGGCGATCTTGCCTTTGTCAGCGCGACCAGCACTGACTTTATCGACCTTTCCGCTGGCGGAGCGGTCAATGGCGGTGATTTGAATGCTGCCAATGCAATTTCGGTCGATGCGGATAGGATTGCACTGGGCGATGTGTTGGCCGATCAAATCGACTTGACCAGCGCGACTGATATTCTGTTCAACTTGATCCAATCACCCAATGCAATTTCTCTAACGGCTATTGCGGGTGTGATCGGGGTGAACACCGGACCGGGCGACATTATCAGCGGCGGTGATGTGACGTTGCTCGCCGAATTTATCAATGTGAACGAAATCAATGCTGGCGGCGCGGTTACCGCGACAGCGACGGGGTCTGCGGGCGGAACAGGCGGCGGCTCTGGTGGTCCTGTTGTGATTGGCGGCGGCAATGATGCGGCAATCAACACTGCCAATATCACCTCGGGCGGCGTCGTAACACTGACTGCGGTTGATGGCCCGATTGTGACCGGCGATATCGACGCGGCGAGCAATGTTATCGCCAATGGCGGCACTTCTGTTTCGACCGGATCAATCACAGGCGAGGATATAGCGCTCACGGCCAATGATGGATCACTGAGCGTGGACGGAACCATTGCCGGTCAGCAGGGCGTAACGCTTACTGCTAGCGAAGACGTGAGTTCAGGCGATATTGATGCTGCTGGCAGCGTGGAGATCACCGGTATGGCTCTGACCCTTGATACGGTCACAGCAGGCGCGGCGATCACCGCGAGCGGCACCACGATTTCGTTCTCCGAGATTGATGCCGGAACCAATGCAAGCCTGTTCGCCAGCAATGGTGCGCTGGATGGTGCATCTGTTTCTGCGGGTGACACCGCTACTCTTGAAGCCGGCGATGGCGGCATCACGCTCGAAATTCTGGATGCGGGCGATGCGGATCTCCTTGCCAGCGGGGCTGTGGTGATTGACGACGCCGTGATCGGCGGTCTGCTCACCGCAGAAGGAACTGCGATCGACATCACATCCAGCGGCGATCTGTCGGTCGATGTGACAGCGACCGACGGCGATATCGCGGTGCTGGCGCAGCAAACCTTGGGCGTGGAATTTGCCTCTGCGACTGGCGATATCATGTTCGCCACGGATATGGGCGGGATGCGCGTTGTGGATGCATCGGGTCAAAACATTGATCTGGTTTCTGAGGGCAATGTTGAGATCGCTGGCACCGTTGATGCGGTGCAAGCTCTGACCGTCGATGGAGTAACTGGCTTTACCGTCAGCGGTTCTGCAACGGCGCAGACAATCGAAGTCACTAGCGGTGATGTCTTAATCACACCGGATGGCCGCGTTGGCGATGCGACCCGGACGCAGAGCGTTACATTCAACGCCCTTGGTGATGTCACCGTGGGCGGCGATGGCACAGACACCCCGCCGCCGTACCAGATCGAGAATTTCGAATTCTCGCGCATCTTCTCTGGCGGCGATATTGTAATCAACGCTTTCGCTGATGGCAGCTCTGCTGATGCGGTTCTGACCGTTGGAACGCTCGATTTGATCGCGGGCGATGGGGCGAGCGCAACCGGGCAGAATATTGGCCAAAACGGTGCGCTGATCCTGAATGCTGATGGTGATATTACGATCACCGGCAATGCGACCATCACAGGCGCGACAGCGGACACTGAATTTGCTGCTGATGCGATCAATCTTGTCCGGCTCAACACGCAGACCGGCGGCATTTTCATGCTGGATGCGAATGGGGGTCTGGCCGGAACAATCAGCATCGCGGCGACTGACTTTATTGCGACCACGGATGCGGCCTTTGCCGATATTCAGGGGCTCAGCGTTGCGGATGTCGATCTGAGGTTGGCGGAGAGCGACGGCGTTGACCGCCCAGATGGCGTGATCCGCGCCGACACATTGGATGTGGCGACCACCGCCAGCCAAGTGTTCATCCAGAACACCGTGCCGGGTGTAGATTTCGATCAACGCCGCGGCTTTGATGTGAACACTTTGTCTATCCAGAGCGGCGGCGGCACAGGTTCGCTACAACCAATCGTCGTCAATGGCGTGATTGGCGGAGTGACCGGTTTCGACGCAATTCCGCTTGCCAATATTCTCAGTGCAATCGATCCCGCCTCCACGATCAATGGCTGTGTGATCAACGATCCGGCGTCTTGTGTGCCAACAGGCGGCGGACCAATCACCCCAGGCGGCGGCCCAACAACACCGACGCCGACCGATCCTGATGAACCAAACGGGGGTTCGACAGAGATCGAAACGCGCGATCTGATCGATGAAGGTCTGGACCCAGAACAGACGATCCAGTCGGGCACGATTGAGGGCGGCTTGATTGAACTGCGGCCTGATTCTGCCTTTGCTGCTGATCCGCTGATTGATGATCCTGTCACTGGCGCGGGTAACGAAGATCTGTGGGTGAGCGATGAGGAAGAGTGCGAGGACGAAGGCGGCTGCGACACAGAAGCGGGCGAGTAATCCTTAAGCGCTTGACCGCGGCGGCGGCGATTGTGCATGGCTTCGCGTTATGACCGATACCGCCCCTAGCGAACTGCGCCTTTTCAACTCGCTCACGCGGGAAATTGAACCTTTCACGCCCATCCATCCGGGCGAAGCGCGGGTCTATACCTGCGGGCCGACGGTCTATAATTATCAGCATATCGGCAATATGCGCGCTTATGTATTTGCCGATACGCTGGGCCGGACGCTGCAATGGAAGGGGCTAAAGCTCACCCATGTCATCAACATCACCGATGTCGGGCACCTCACCTCTGATGCGGATGAGGGTGAGGATAAGATGGAAAAGATGGCCGCACGTCAGGGCAAATCGGCTTGGGATATTGCGCGGTTTTATCAGGAAGATTTTGAGACCGATCTGGCGCGGTTAAATGTTCAGCCGAAAGCGCATCCGCGCGCGACCGATTATGTCGAAGAGATGATCGCGTGGGGTGAAAAGGTCGCGGATAAACACTGCTATGAAGTGGAAAGCGGCCTGTATTTCGATGTGAGCACGGTGGAAGATTACGGCCGGCTCGCGCGCGCTGTTACCGAGGATGGCGAGGGCCGTATTGAAACGGTCGAAGGCAAGCGCAACGCGGCGGATTTTGCGATTTGGCGGAAAACCCCGGCGGGCGAAACACGCCAGATGGAATGGGATTCGCCGTGGGGCAAGGGTGCGCCGGGCTGGCATCTCGAATGCTCGGTCATGGGCGAAAAATTGCTCGGTTTCCCGTTTGATATTCACACTGGCGGGATCGACCACCGCGAAATCCACCACCCCAATGAAATCGCGCAGAACCAAGCGTTTTGCGGGTGCGGCGGATTGTCAGAGGCGACCAATTCCGGCGCGCGGATGTGGATGCACAACAATTTCCTCGTTGAGCGTTCTGGCAAGATGTCGAAATCGTCGGGCGAATTTTTGCGCCTGCAATTGCTCATCGACAAAGGCTATCACCCGCTCGCCTATCGGATGATGTGCTTGCAAGCGCATTACCGCAGCGAGCTGGAATATTCGTGGGACGGGCTAGAGGCCGCGCTTACCCGGCTGAAACGCATGGTAATGGCAGCAGAGCGGCTTGCAGATGCCCCTTCTCAGCCGGTTGCCGAACATCCCAAATTCGCAGCCGCTTTGGCGAAGTTTGATGCGGCGATTTCGGACGATCTTGGCACACCGATTGCGCTGACCGCGCTCGAAGATGCGCTGGCGGTGAAGAAAGTCGATGCTGGGATCAAACGTGCGGTGATCGAATATATGGACACGGTGCTGGGCCTCGGCCTGTTTGATCTTACGCGCGAAACTTTGCGCATCCGTCCGATAGATGCGGGCATCGACGAAGCGGCCATCGAAGATGCGCTTACTCGCCGCAAAGCCGCGCGCGCGGAGAAAGACTTTGCCGCATCCGATGCGATACGCGACGAACTCGCCGCCAAAGGCGTAGAGGTGATGGACGGTGATCCGCTGGGCTGGGATTGGAAATTGTCATGACGAATGCGAAGACGATTGTGGCTATGTCAGGCCTCATCCGCCCGCTGCTCGAACCCCGATTGCCAGACGATCTCGATGTGCGCTGGTTTATGACCCACGAAGAAGCCGCCACCGCGGTGAAGGGCGCAGAAATCGGCTGGTTCGATATGAACGATCAACAAGCGATGGCCGACACATTGCGCGCCGCGACCGATCTGAAATGGCTCAATTCGATTTACGCGGGGCTCGATTTCTTGCCGATGGATGTCCTGATTGATCGCGGGATAACCGTCACCAATGGCGCCGGGATCAACGCCATCACTATCGCCGAATATGTGGTGATGGGGATGCTCAACATCGCAAAGGGATACCGCGATGTCGTGCGCGCTCAGGAACGGCGCGAATGGCTGACAGATTCGCCGGGTAAGCGCGAGCTTGCTGGGTCAAAGGCGCTGCTGCTTGGTTACGGCGCGATTGGCAAACTGATCCAGCCGCGGCTGGAGGCGTTCGATGTTGATGTGACGGTCGTGCGCAGGACCGCGGGTGAGGGCGTTCTGACTCCGGACCAATGGCGCGAAAAATTGGGCGAATTTGATTGGGTGATCCTTGCCGTGCCTGCCACGCCGGAAACCGAGGGCATGATTGGCGCGGATGAATTGGCGGCGATGAAATCGGATGCGGTTTTGATCAATATTGCACGCGGCAGTGTGATCGACCAGCCGGCGCTTGTCTCCGCGTTGGAAGGCAAGACGATTGGCGGTGCATTCCTAGATGTGACCACGCCAGAGCCGCTGCCCGCAGATCACGCGCTATGGGCGCTCGATAATGCGCATATCACGATGCATCTGTCGGGCCGCGCACAAGAAAAAATGTTCTATCGCAGCGCCGAACGCTTCTTAGAAAATCTTGCCAAATACCGCGCCGGAGAGCCAGTTGGGCCGATCTTCGACCCGCGTCTGGGCTATTGAAGCTGACCTAATTTTTGTTCGCACTTGGATTCTGGCGGAATCCTGCAATACATGGTGCACAAACTGCGACATCACGGTCCAGTAACATGCGATTTGCAGCGCGGCGGCCATTGGGGTGCAACCTCTTTAAAGAGGGGCCGAACGCGCGAAAAACAATTCTGGCGGACGCCGCAATCGTCCGCGCGCAATTATGGGGGGAATTTCTACATGACCGATACCAAAAAAGCCTCGGACGTCTTTGTCGAGTGCCTTGAAGCAGAAGGCTGCGAATATATTTTCGGCGTTCCGGGTGAGGAAAATCTCGATTTTCTCGACTCGCTGGGACGGTCAAAGCAAATCAAACTGATCCTCACACGCCATGAACAGGGCGCTGGCTTCATGGCCGCAACCTATGGCCGCCACACCGGGAAAACCGGCGTGTGTGTTGCTACGCTCGGCCCTGGCGCAACCAATTTTGTGACATCGGCGGCTTACGCACAATTGGGCGGGATGCCTGTGCTGATGATCACCGGCCAAAAACCGATCAAGAAATCAAAGCAGGGCCGCTTCCAAATTCTCGACGTGGTTTCCATGTTTGAGCCGATTACGAAATATGCCGTACAAATCGCAGCGGGCGACAATCTGCCCAGCCGCGTGCGCGAAGCGTATCGTCTGGCCGAAGAAGAAAAGCCCGGCGCGACCCTGATCGAATTGCCCGAAGACATTGCCGAAGAACAGGCGACCGATTTCAAACCGCTGCCCAAAAGCGTGGCGCGCCGCCCTTCGGCAGAGGCCAAGGCTGTGCGGACCGCAGTCAAAGCGATCGAAGCTGCGAAAGCGCCGGTTTTGGTTATCGGTGCAGGCGCCAATCGCAAATTGTGCGGCCGGATGCTGGAACAATTTGTCGAAAAGACCGGCATCCCGTTCCTCACCACGCAAATGGGCAAGGGCGTTATTGACGAACGTCACCCCAAATTCCTCGGCTGTGCGGCTTTGTCGGCGGGCGATTTCGTTCACCGCGCTGTCGAAGACGCCGATTGCATCATCAATGTCGGTCACGATGTGATCGAAAAACCGCCTTTCTTCATGAAGGATAACGGTGTTCAGGTGATCCACGTCTCGACCAAGACGGCGGAAGTTGATCCGGTCTATTTCCCACAAACCGAAGTGATCGGTGATATCGCCAATGCAATCTGGCAGATGAAAGAAGACATCACGCCAAACCGCAGCTGGGATTTCGATCACATGCTGGCCTATCATCAGGCAGAGCTGGATCACACTGGCGGATTGGCGGCGGATACACGCTTCCCAATTTTCCCGCCGCATCTGGTTCAGCAGGTCCGCGACAGCATGCCGCATGACGGGATCATCTGCCTCGATAACGGCGTGTATAAAATCTGGTTTGCACGCGGATATACCGCGTATTTGCCGAACACCGTGTTGCTCGACAATGCGCTTGCGACAATGGGCGCGGGCCTTCCATCTGCGATGATGAGCGCGATGCTTTATCCTGATCGCAAGGTCATGGCGGTTTGCGGTGATGGGGGCTTCATGATGAATTCCCAAGAGCTGGAAACGGCGGTCCGTCTGAAACTGAACCTGACCGTTCTGATCCTGCGCGATGATGCTTACGGCATGATCCGTTGGAAGCAGGCGAATATGGGCTTTGAAGATTTCGGCCTGACTTATGGCAACCCAGACTTCGTCAAATATGTCGAAAGTTATGGCGGCATCGGCCACCGGGTCGAATCGTCCGAACACCTCACCGAAGTGCTTGCGCATTGCCGCGACACGCCGGGTGTTCACCTGATCGATTGCCCGGTTGATTACACGGAGAACGATCAAATCCTGAACATCGACATTAAGAAGCTCAGCGCTGACCTCTGATTTTTAGGCCTGATATTCTCAGTCGATAAGGACGCAATCCATGCACGAAGTCGTTAATCCCTTCGACCAATCGGTGATCGGCAGTGTGCCGACCGCCGATTGGGAAACAGTCGATGGTTATCTCACCAAAGCCGATGCGCTCTATAAGGATCGCAGCGGCTGGATGAAACCGCATGAACGCGGCGCAATCTTGCACAAAGCCATGAAAATCATGGAGGAACGCCGGGATCACCTGGCGTTCCAGATTGCCAATGAAGGCGGCAAACCGCTGGTCGATGCGGTGGTCGAAGTGGACCGCGCGATCAATGGGATGGAATTGTGCATCCACGATCTGGCCAATATCAAAGGCACCGAAATTCCGATGGGATTGACGGCGGCGGGCGATGGCCGAATTGCTTGGACAACGCGCGAACCAATCGGCGTTGTGGTGGCGGTTTCGGCCTTTAACCACCCGCTGAACCTGATCGTGCATCAGGTCGCCCCGGCTGTGGCAACAGGTTGTCCAGTGATTGTGAAACCGGCGGCTGATACGCCGCTTTCGTGTTTCGAGTTCATCTCGATCCTGCACGAGGCGGGCCTGCCCGAAGATTGGGCGCGCGCTGTTCAACCGCCGCGTGATGTGTCGGAAAAAATGGTGAGCGATCCGCGCGTCGCTTTCTTCAGCTTCATCGGTTCTGCTGGTGTTGGTTGGTCGCTGCGTTCGAAATTGGCTCCGGGTGCGCGCTGCGCTCTGGAACATGGCGGCGTTGCTCCGGTGATCGTGGATGCTACCGCCGATATCGACGCGGCTGTGCCCAGCCTCATCAAAGGCGGGTTCTACCATTCCGGCCAAGTCTGCGTTTCGGTGCAGCGGATTTTTGCACACAGCAGCGTCATAGACGAGCTGGCCGCTAAAATGACGACCGCTGCGAAGGCTTTGAAAGTCGGCAATGCAATCGACGGCGATGTCGAATGCGGCCCGCTGATCCGACCAAAAGAATGTGACCGCGTGGCCGCATGGGTAGAGGAAGCCCGCGAAGGCGGCGCGGCCGTGCTGTGCGGGGGCGAGAAACTGTCGGACACCACCTATGCGCCGACATTGCTGCTCAACCCTGCTGTTGATGCGACGATCTCTCGCAATGAAGTGTTCGGCCCTGTCGTGTGCCTGTATTCGTATGACGATGTGGATGCTGCGATCGCGCAGGCCAACTCGCTCGACGTGGCGTTTCAGGCGGCGGTCTATACCAACGACCTCAGCAGCGTGATGCACACATACCGCAACATTGATGCCTCTGCTGTGATGGTGAACGACCATTCTGCATTCCGCACCGATTGGATGCCGTTTGCCGGGCTAAGGACATCGGGCCACGGCGTTGGCGGTATCGGCTATACGATGCACGAAATGACGCATGAGAAGATGATCGTCATCAAGGCGTAATTCGGTTTCGCTGGCCCATCCGGCCAGCGTCCTCCGTCCAAATCCTGCGCTTCGCTAAGGGGCTTCGGGCGACGGGCCGGGCTTTCGAGCCTTGCTGTGCATTCTGAGAATCATTGGCGGGGTACGTTTTGCCGTGCCCCGCCATATTCTCAATCACCGCAGCTCAACTCTCCTCCAGCAATAACAGAACCGCTGTCACCAACATCCGTTCTTCCGCGCCGAATCGGTGATCAACTTCGCCAATGGTCGCGTCGGCAACCAATTGACCGGGGATGCGGAATTCGTGCTCGGGCAGCTCGGCGATAAAATCCTCGCCCGCTGCCACCGCTTCGGCGCCGCTGAAGTCCAATATCACTTCGTGACGCGTGCCGTTGAAGGTGATGGAGCTCCACGCTTTCTCTTCATGCGTCAGTAGGTCGGCGCGGCCATCGGCGAGCATCAACAGCGCCTCTCGCACCCGGTCAGACGTGGTGCGGCGCGGGCGATAGCGGCGCGGGCGCTTGCGTTGTGAGGCGGGCGACGCCGGAGCATCCGCATCCGCAGACTTTGTTTCAAGCGCAAACGAGGTTGCTGTGCCGCTGTCAGTATTCAGGCGAGTGCGAAGGGCGGTGTCATACAGCAAGAGAAAATTCCTTCGTTTCGAAAGCGGGAATAGGGCGGGGCGCGTTGATGCCGGTTGCAGGAATGCTGGCTTCGTATTCGGCCATCCAGCGTAGGATACGCGCTTCGGTCTGCGGGCGCGGAATGCGGCCCATTCGCAGGTCGAGCACAAAGCGCGGATCGCGGGCGGCGAGTCGGCCGAACTTGGTGGCGGGCAGGTCATGGTCCCGCATGAATTTTTCGACTTTGCGTATCAGCATCTATGTTCCCCTGATCGATGTTAGGCGGCGCAATTCGGGAGGTGCGACCCTGCGAATTACTGAGTGCGAATCACCCAAGTGACTCGGTGGGTGTTCCTTAAATGTTCCAGCTCAATTCCTACTTGTCTAGGAAAAATCTTTCATGTAGGAAGTTTTAATGACCAAGCCGCCCAAGAAATCGAACTCGCTGCCATCCGATGGACCGCGTATCCGCCTGCTCACATTGTCGCAGGAACATGGCGCGAGCCTTGCCAGCCTGTCGGAAATGCTCGGTAGAAATGCGAGTTATCTCCAACAATTCATTAAGAAAGGTTCGCCAAGGAAATTGGAGGAGGGCGACCGAAAGATGCTCGCGCGGTTCTTTGGCGTGTCAGAGGAGGTGCTGGGCGCGGAGGGTGACGAGGCGAAGGAAAAATCCTACAACAAGGCTCCGATCCTTTCGAAGATGCGCGAATCAACCGACTGGGTTGAGGTTGCGCGGCTTGATGTCGGCGCCTCTGCCGGTCCGGGCACAGTGCCGATGGGAGAGAGGCCGTTCGACTCCTTCCGCTTTTCGCGCCGCTGGTTGGCCGAACAAGGGTTGGCCGGGGCGCAATTGTCGATGATCACGGTGGAGGGCGATTCGATGGATCCCGTCCTGCGCGATGGCGACGAAATCCTGATTGATCGCCGCCCGCAGCCATTTCGTGACGGCGTGCATGTTGTGCGCCTTGGCGACACGCTGATGGTCAAACGCGTCGCGCAGGCTGGGGCCGAACGCTTTGCGCTACTCAGTCAAAATCTCGCCTATCCCCCGGTCGATGTGAGCGCGGCGGAGATTGACGTTGTTGGCCGGGTTGTGTGGAAAGGCGGGCGGATATGAAGGCGAACCGTTCTGCCCTCGGCGTTCCTCGTGCGGTTTTCGGCAGGTGGCCGACAAACTCTTGCCGATTGAGCGCATAACCGCCAAATCAGGTCGCATGACCGACACAGCCACCGCCGCCAAACCGACACCTCCCATGAAAGCCGCGATCATTCCGGTGACGCCGCTTCAGCAAAACTGCTCGCTGATTTGGTGCACAAAAACGATGCGCGGCGCGCTGACCGATCCGGGCGGCGATCTTGATAAGCTTAAAGAAGGCGTCGCCAAAGCGGGCGTGACGTTGGAAAAAATCCTCATCACTCACGGCCATCTGGACCATTGCGGTCAGGCCGGAATGTTAGCCGAAGAATTGGGCCTGCCCATCGAGGGGCCGCATAAAGACGACATTTTCTGGATCGAAAAGCTGGATGATGACGGCGCGCGTTACGGGATGGAGGCGAAGAGCTTTACCCCCGACCGCTGGCTGGAACAGGGCGATACGGTGAGCGTCGGCGAATTGACGTTAGACGTGATCCATTGCCCCGGACACACGCCCGGACATGTCATTTTCTTCCACGAACCCAGCCGCTTTGCGATTGTCGGCGATGTGATTTTCCAAGGTAGCATCGGGCGCACAGATTTCCCGCGCGGCAATCATCAAGATTTGATCGACGCGATTACGCAGCGCCTATGGCCGCTGGGCGATGACGTGATGTTCATCCCCGGCCACGGCCCGACCAGCACATTTGGTCAGGAGCGCAAGACCAACGCTTTTGTGAGCGATTACGCATTGTCTTGAGTGCGCACCCCATCCGGGGTGCGAATTCCTCGCGCCTTTGGCGCTGTGGGCGGGCGGTCGCCCTTGCGGTCCGCTGCGCGGGCCGATCTGGGCAACCGCCCTTAGCCGGGTCACCCTAGCTTACATCACCCCAAGCACGATCAAAACCGCGACCACGCCCAGACCCAGCAGGGTCAGCATCGACACCATAGTGCCAACCATGCGCCCTGCGCCAAGCGCGCCGCCATCCATGCCGAAACCATGAGCGACGCGGCCCAGAATGAATAGGCCCGCGACATAAGCCAGCCATGGGTCACCCTTGCCGGTGAGTTCAATCGCCGCGATCAGGATCAGGACGAAAGGCGCATTTTCGGTGAAATTGGCGTGAGCCCGCATCCGGCGGATCACGTTCTCATTCCCGTCATCACCCACGAAGACCTTCGCCGCGTTGCGAACCGCGCCGACGCGCACCATCAACCAGATGTTCAAAATTGCTGCTGCTGCAGCGGCTGCGAGTGTTACTGGAAGCAAAGTCATTTTAGCGGGGCCCCTCATATTAATGTGTCTGCGGTTGCTAGGCTTACCTCGCGTTCCCTGCAATGGCTGGGCTTGCAACGTGCGGATTTTGCGTTATATCGCGCGCTTTCCCGCCCCACTGGCATGGACGCTGCGCTCTCGGACAATCCTTGTGCGAAACGCTGCCTTGTCCTAAGGCGTACATCGAAACATCCGGCGCAGATCCCTGCGTAAACACACGATTTATTTGAGAAAGTGGCTTAGCCATGGCTGTCCCAAAGAGGAAAGTATCCCCCCATCGCCGCGGCAATCGCCGCTCACACGATTCGCTTTCGGTTGAAGCATTCCAAGAATGCTCCAATTGCGGCGAACTTAAGCGGCCGCACAATTTGTGCTCCGCATGCGGCTTTTATAATGGCCGCGAAGTGATCGTGCCTAAGGGCATCTGACCCGTCACTAAGGAAGGACCTGGCGCATGACTTTTCCGCGTATCGCTGTTGATGCGATGGGCGGCGATGAAGGCGTGCGCGTGATGGTCGAAGGCGCGGCGATCGCCCGCCGCGCACATGCTGATTTCAAATTCTTGTTGGTCGGAGATCAGCAACGGATTGAAAACGCGCTGGAAAGCCACCCCGGTATGCGCGGGGCGTCCGAAATCCTCCATTGTGACGACGTGATCAGCGGCGATGAACAACCGTCAAAAGCGATCCGGCGTGCAAAAACCACCAGCATGGGCCTTGCGGTCAATGCGGTGAAACAAGGCGATGCTGGCGCTGCGGTTAGCGCAGGCAATACCGGCGCGCTGATGGCGATGAGCAAGATTGCGCTGCGCACTATGCCCGGCATTGATCGCCCGGCGCTTGCCGCTTTGCTCCCGACATTAGAACCGCATGATGTGGTGATGCTCGATCTGGGCGCCAATACAGAGGCCGATGCGCGCAATCTGGTGCAGTTTGCGATTATGGGCGCGGCCTATTCGCGGATTGTGAACGGTTTTGAACGCCCCAAAGTCCGCCTGCTGAATATCGGCACCGAAGAAATCAAAGGCACAGACGCATTGCGCGATGCCGCCGCGCGTTTGACCGAAGCCAAAGGGCTGGCGCTCGAATTTGATGGTTTTGTCGAATCGGACAAGATCAATCGCGGCGAAACGCATGTCGTCGTCACCGACGGATTTTCCGGCAATATCGCTTTGAAAGCGATCGAAGGTTCTGCGCGGTTTGTGACCGATTTGCTGAAACAGGCTTTCACCAGTTCACTTCGGTCCAAAATCGGTTTTCTTGTATCGAAACCGGCGACAGAGCTGCTGAAACATCATCTCGATCCGAACAATCACAATGGCGCAGTTTTCCTTGGCCTCAACGGGGTGGTCGTCAAGAGCCACGGCAGCGCGACGGCAAAGGGCGTGGCCCATGCGGTGAATGTTGCGGCACGGCTGCTTGAAAACAATCTGACTCAGCGGATTACGAGCGATTTGGCTGAACTGGGCGAAGACGCGCTGCGCAAGAATGGCAGCGGGTCTGATACATGACGGCCCGCGTAACTGGTTCCCGCATCTTGGGATCAGGTTCGGCTCTGCCGGAACGGGTTTTGACCAATGCCGAACTGGCCGCGCAAATAGACACATCGGACGAATGGATTGTCGAACGTACCGGCATTCGCCAGCGTTATATTGCGGGTGATGGCGAAACAACGTCGACATTGGCGATCGCCGCGGCGCGGGCCGCGCTAAACGACGCAGGGTTAGAGGCCAGCGATATTGATCTGATCATTGTCGCCACGGCCACGCCCGATAACACATTTCCGGCGACCGCAACCAAGGTTCAAAACGCACTGGGATGCAATGGCGGCGTCGCCTTTGATGTCGCGGCGGTATGTTCGGGCTTTCTTTACGCGATGACGACTGCCGATTCGCTGCTGACGACGGGTACGGCAAAGCGCGCTTTGGTGATCGGCGCAGAAACTTTTAGCCGCATTCTCGATTGGGAAGACCGCACGACCTGTGTGCTGTTCGGAGACGGCGCGGGCGCGATTGTGCTCGAAGCACCTGACGCTAGCGACCCGGCCCATGCGGGCGGTCCAGGAGTGCTCGCCAGCCGCCTTCACGCGGACGGTGCGCATCACGATTTGCTTTATGTCGATGGCGGACCATCGACCACGCAAACGGTTGGCCATTTGCGCATGAAAGGCCGCGAAGTGTTCCGCCATGCGGTGGTGAACCTCGCAAATGTCTTGGGCGAAGTGATTGAAGACGCTAATGTTTCAGCCGAGGATATTGATTGGGTCGTGCCGCATCAAGCGAATGCCCGGATCCTCGATGCGACTGCGCGAAAGCTTGGCATTGCAACCGAAAAAGTGATCGTTACGGTCGACAAACATGCCAACACATCGGCCGCCTCTGTCCCGCTTGCCTATGATGTGGCGCGCCGCGATGGGCGGATCAAATCGGGCGATTTGGTCATGTTTGAAGCGATGGGCGGCGGCTTTACATGGGGGGCAAGCCTGGTCCGAATTTGACCGTCTGGTCAGTTCGGCTGTGCAAAAAGCATTCTGGCAACGGCGCTGAGTTGCGAATTATTCAATTGTTCCATACAATCAGCGCTTATTGGGTGGGTCGCACCAGATTAGGGAGAAATGCGAATGATGCGTTCGGTAGGCACGCTAACTCGGGCAGATTTGGCCGAGACGATCAATCGCAAGATGGGTTTCAGCCGGGCTGAATCGCTCGACCTCGTCGAAGCGATCCTCGACAAAATGACGGTTGCTCTGGAAAAGGGTGAGAACGTTAAAGTTTCTGGTTTCGGCAGTTTTGTGCTGCGCGATAAGAACGAGCGGGTTGGCCGCAATCCCAAAACTGGGGTCGAAGTGCCGATCACGCCGCGCCGGGTGCTGACATTCCGGGCGAGCCAGCTTTTGAAAGAACAGATTTCTAAGGGCTAACGCCTTTAAGGGGCCAAGATGGCTGAATTTGAAGATGGCAAGGATGATGGCGCGCTTCGCACGATTGGCGAAGTGAGCGAGGGGCTGGGCATCAAGCCGCATGTTCTGCGTTATTGGGAACAGCAATTCACCTTGCTCAAGCCGCTTAAACGCAGCGGCGGTCGGCGTTATTACCGGCCCAAAGATGTCGAAATGGTCGAAGCGATCAACCGGCTGGTGAACGAAGAAGGCTACACGCTGAAAGGCGCAGAGGCTGTGCTTCGATCAAGCGGGATAGAGGGTTTGGACCGGCGGCAGAATGACCGCCGTCACGGCGATCGCCGTGCTGAGGGCGCCGAAGATGATGCAGTCGGCGCAGTCGGCGCAGAGGTGCCTAATCAAGTGGCTTATCCGGCGGCATTGGCCCCAGACATGATCGCGAAATTGAAAGATATTCGCGGACGGTTGGCGCGCGCTATCGAAGCATAGATTGCCGCCCGCAATATCTATTCCGCGACCATGAGCGACGCTTCGCCAAGGTCTACGCTGACCAAGCGAGAAACCCCTTTTTCCGCCATCGTTACGCCGAACAATCGGTGCATCCGGCTCATCGTAACGGCGTTATGGGTGACGATCAGGTAACGGGTATTGGTTGTCTTCACCATCGAATCGAGCAGGTCGCAGAACCGTTCCACATTGGCATCATCGAGCGGCGCATCAACCTCGTCCAACACACAAATCGGCGCAGGATTCGTTAGGAACAACGCGAAGATCAACGCCGTCGCCGTCAGCGCTTGCTCGCCGCCGGACAGCAGCGATAGCGATTGCAAGCGTTTGCCGGGAGGCTGAGCGTAAATCTCCAGACCAGCCTCCAAAGGATCATCGGAATCGACCAACGCCAGATGCGCTTGCCCCCCTTGGAATAGGCGGGTGAAGAGCACGCGGAAATGTCCGTCCACTTCCTCAAACGCCGCGCGCAAACGTTCGCGCCCTTCGCGGTTGAGATTGCCGATAGAGCCGCGCAGCCTCCCAACCGCTTCGGTCAATTCGGCCTGTTCATCGGCGCTGCTGCCGTGCTCTTCCTCGATCCGCGCTAGCTCTTCTGCGGCAACCAAATTTACGGGGCCAATTCTCTCCCGGCTGGCCGTCAGACGGTCCATTTCCTCGGATTCTTCGGTCGCCGGCTTAATGTCGTCTTCGGTGAATTCGAACCGTTCTGACAAAAGCGGCGGCGGGCATTGAAACCGTTCGCCCGAAATGCGCGCCATCTCGCTGCGCCGGGCCTCTTGGCTTTCCGCACGCGCCGCCAAAGTGGCGCGGCCTTCGCGCGCCACGGTTAGCTTTTCTTGCGCATCGGACAGCGCCCGGTCGGCAGTGTTGGTCGCCGCTTGGCACACATCCATCGCCGCTTGCGCCGCTTCCAATTCCTGCGTCAGCCGGTTTCGCACCGCATCGCCTTGCTCGATTTCCTCTTTCAAAGCGGCTGGCTTTGCCGCAGTAACGGCGCGTTCCTCTTCAATCTCTTCGAGCCGCCGGCCTGCTTCGGCCATACGCGCGGCGGCCTCTCCTGACCGGGCTTTCCAATTGGTATGATCGGATTGCTGCGCCGCAAATCTTTCGCGCGATACCGCCAGCCCTTGGTCATGCGCCGCAAGCTGAGCCAGCGCGGCTTGCACGGTGGATTTAGCGGCCTCGTGCTTCTCCTGCGCGGCCTCCAACGAAGCGCGGCCTGCATCCTGTGCGGGTAAGGCGGCGCGCGCGTCTTGCGCGGCGGAGAGATCGGCATTTGCCGCGCTCAATTGCTCTTCGAGATCACTGGAGGATGCGGCCAATTCTTCGAGGCGCGCGGCAAGCCGTTCCTTAGCGGCCTCTGCTTGGTCCAGCCTGCGCAAAGCCGCACGTTCATTCTCAATCGCGCCTGCAATATCGCGTTCTTGCGCAACCAAAGCGGATTGCAGCGTGGTCAATTCCTCGCGCGCAGCCGCTTCGCCAGTGGCCGCTTCATCTGCCGCGCTGCGCAATGCTGGCAGCTCGCCTTCCAGCTCTTCCAGCCGGTTCGCCGCTTCCAGCCGGGCCGCCTCTGCCGCCCCTTCGCCGCGCGCCACAAACCCGTCCCACCGGCGCAAATGCCCGCCCGTCGTGACCAACCATTCACCGCGGCCGAGTGTGCGGCCATCATCGCTTTGCGCGCAATGGACGAGCGCCAGACGCGCGCTCAATTCCGGCGGGCAATCGCGCACATGGTCGAGCAAGCTGTCTGCCACTTGGGCCGGGGCGCTGCTGCCGGTCCAGAATCGCCCATCACTGGCCTCTGGCGGCGCACCCAAAGGGGATTTTGCATCGCGGCCCAGCACAGCGGCGATGGCGCGTTCATAGCCTTTGGCGACGCTGACGCGGTCCAGCGCGGCGGGCAATCCTTCGCGGCCCTTGGCGCGTTTCTCGCGCGCATCCCGGTCGCGGGCCAGCGCGGTATATTCGCGCTCAACGCCTGCCAATTCGGCCTTAGCGGTTGCCAGCGCCGCGCTCGCTTCATCGCGGGCGGTCTGCAATTCGGCCTTGCGCGCGCGTTCTTCGTCCAGCCGCGTGCGCAGCCGCGCCACATCGCGCGCTGCATCCTCTGCTGCCTCCCGCGCTTCGCTGACGGCTTGCTCGCTATCTTGCGCGCCCTGCAATTCCGCTTTGGCCGCCGCGATCCGCTCTTTTTCGCGGTTCACACGGGCCAGCCGCGCTTCGGCTTGATCGATTGCGGCCTGCGCGACGCGCCATTCTGCCTCCACTCCGGCATGATCGGCGGTCGCTTTCGCCAGAGCCAATTCGGCGGTTCGGCTGGCGCGTTCACTATCCTCGCTGCGGCTCGCCAAAGCGGGGCGGGCGGCGTCAGCATCTGCGACAGTCTTGCGCGACGCCTCCAGCTCACGCTCCAACTTCGCCAGAGCATCAGCGGCGTCGCTGGTCATCCGGTCCGCCGCGTCGCGGTCTTCGGAAAGGCGCGTGCGTTGCCGTTCCAAATCCGCAAGGCGCGCCTGCGCCGCTTCCAATTTCTCCGACAAGGCCGCCATGCGGTGGCCATGTGCGCTGGCATCATCGCGGCGGTCGGTCAGTTCTTCGCGTGCCGCAGAAATGTTCTGTGCTGCCTCGGCCTGCGCCTTTTGCGCGGCGTCCGCCTCGGCTTTGGCTTCGGCGACCTGCCGGTCGGCACCCTCGGCGGCTTCGCGCGCTTCTTTCGCGGCATGGGCGGCATCGCGCCACCGGGCAAAGACCAGCCGCGCCTCTGCCAATTGAATTTGTTCGGTCAGCTTGGTGTAGCGCTCCGCCTGTTTCGCTTGGCGTTTAAGCGCGGCCATTTGCGTATCAAGGCCCGCCATCAGGTCTTCGAGCCGCTCCAAGTTCTTCTCTGTCGAGCGCAACTTGCTTTCGGCATCTTTGCGCCGGACATGCAGGCCCGCAATCCCGGCTGCTTCCTCGAGCATCATGCGGCGTTCGGCCGGTTTCGCGGCGATAACTTGCGCGATCTTGCCTTGGCTCACCAGCGCCGGGGAATGCGCACCGGTTGCGGCATCGGCAAAGGTCAGCGCCACATCTTTGGCCCGGACATCGCGGCCATTTACCCGGTATGCGCTGCCTGCGCCGCGTTCGATCCGGCGGGTGACGACCAATTCTTCATCGCGGTCATCGCTGGCATGTAGGACAACTTCGGCAAAGGCGCGGGAGGGGCGGCTGTCCGTGCCCGCAAAGATGACATCTTCCATCCCGCCCGAACGCATGGATTTGGGCGAGTTTTCGCCCATGACCCACCGGATCGCCTCCAAAAGGTTCGATTTGCCGCAACCATTGGGGCCAACAACCCCGGTTAGGCCCGGTTCAATGCGCAATTCAGCCGGCTCAACAAAGCTCTTAAATCCAGAGAGTTTGAGACGGCTGATCTGCATATTTGCGCTGACTGATGCCTTTGCTTTTGGCGCTTATTCTTGGCGGGCACCGCGGCGTTGCAACAGCGGTTCGATATCCTGCCAGCCATTCACATCCAGCTTAGTGCCATTGAGCAAGAAGGTTGGTGTTTGTGTAATGCCCAATTCTTCGGCCTGAGCGGTGGAATTGTTGGCGATGGCTTCGATTGCCTCTGCATCGGCGAGGCAGGCGCGTTGTTGATCAGCGGACAATCCGCGCGCGGCGAAGAAATCAATCAAGCCGGCGGCCTGCGCGATTTGGATAAAACGCTCTTCTACCGGCAAATTGCCCGCGGCTTCGTAAGCCGCGCCATTGGCGTTCACTGCGGCAAAGGTGCCTTCTAGATTGCCCCAAGCTTGATCGGACAAGACCTGCATATTCTCATCCGCGCCGCAGCGCACGAGGGTGGCGATGGTCAGATCGATCGGATCGCGGACCAGATTGCGCTGCTCAAAGCTAACCACGCCGGTCGCCACATATTCTTTGACGCTGGGCTTCGCCGTCGCCGAGAAATTGGCGCAGGCCCCGCAAGTGTGTGACGCATATTCGACCAGTTTGAGCGGCGCATCGGGGTTGCCGAGGATATAGCCGTCAGATTCGCTGACCGTGACCGTCTCGCCCCAATTGGTCCCATCTGGCGCGGTGATGGGGGCAATAACGTCGCCATCTTCGCTGCCATCAGCTTCGCCGCCACAAGCGGCCAGAGCCAGCGCGAGCGGTGCAGCGAGCGAGAGTTTGATCAAAGTGCGGGCCTGTTTCATATTTGGTTCTCTTCGGATTGGTTCGGTCAAAACTATAATGATGCGCCGCCTGAGCGGAAGCGGTTAAGCACAAGCGATTGTGCAAAAATGGGCTTATTTGTGTGAAAATTCGGCAGGTTTGGAAGTTCCGCCCCTAATTCCGCGCATTTCCGGGGCGAAATCTTTCGGCCAGAATCGGATAAAGCGCACTCCACGAATGCACTTCGTTCAACAATTCGCCGTCCAATGCAAAGCTGGGCGTGCCAGGCACAGCGAATTCATCGCGGTCGGCATTGCCATTGCTGATCAGCTCCAGCGCCGCCGCATCATCGGAAAGACAAGTGTTGATATCGGCCATCGACGTCCCGCGTTCGGCGAGCATATCGTCAAGATCAAGCGCCCGCGCCGCATTCAGCCGCGCTGCGCGGTCACCGCGTGCCCAGATGGCTTGCTGACCCTGAGGGGCGCTGCGGGCTTTATCCATCCACGCGTCTTGAGAGAGCAGATACATCCGGTGGCGGTTTTTGAACCCGTCTGCCCCGCCGCAAGCGACCAGCAGCGACACCGTAAGGTCAATCGGATTGCGGATCACGGATCGCACTTCGACGTTCATAATGCCGGGCGCGAGCAATGCCAGATCAAGCGCGCTTTCCCCTTCGCGGGCGAAACTGGCGCAGTGGCCGCAAGTGTAGCTGATAAATTCGATGAGCGCGGCGTCCGCATCGGGATTGCCGATCATGTGCCCGCGTTCGGTTTGCACCACTTCGGCATGCCACGCGGCGCGGCGGGTATCGCCGCTGAACGAGCTGCCGGGGTCGTCCAAGCCGTTTGGCGAGTCGCCTGAGCTTTGTGCAGCGGCGGGCAGGGCAGGCAGGGCGGGCAAAAGTGCCATCGCGCAAACCGCCGTAAGCGCCGCAGAAAATGTTCTCTTCACTTGTCTTCTTCCCCTGTCTTTGCCTTGGGCTCTGTTTCATCGCCCATGCTGCGCGCCAGCGATTCAAGCACTGTGCGCAATTCCGGATCGCCAATATCGCGCAAACTGTCTCCCAATTCCATCGGAATGGGTTTGAGCGAAGGCGGCGGTTTCGGACGTGCTTCAGCAGGTGGCGGCTTAACCGCGCCTTGCCGGATTTTGACACGGGCAACGGCATTGTATCCAAAAAACCGGTTCACCCGCTCCATAATCTCTGGGATCACTTGCTGAATTAGCGGCGCGTGGGCGGGCATGACCACCAATTGCAGGATGCCTTCCGATTTTTCTCCCGGCGGGAAACGGATCGCCTCTGGCGCGCAAACGCGTGAATGGGTGGGGCCAACGATTTCGGGCCAGCGGGTTACAACGCTGCTTTGGACAAAACCGAACCGGCGGAAAGCTGTGCGGCCAATTTCTGGCATAAGATCGCCGATGGCTTTGGCGCCGCGGCCGCGCGGCCTCTCATAAGGTTTCGCAGTTTTGCGCGGGCGGCCCTTGGCTGCTGGCTTTTTTGCAGGTTTGTCGGTGTCGCTTCCCATGATGCATCCGGCCATGCCATAGGCCCCGCGTGACCGCCAGTATCTCTAACACCATCTGTGACATTCTCATCGCATGGTATGACCGCAATGCGCGCGAATTGCCGTGGCGCAATCCGCCCGGTGCGCCGGTGCCGAATGATGACGCATGGCCATACCGGGTGTGGTTGTCAGAGGTCATGCTGCAACAAACGACTGTGGCGGCGGTAAAGCCCTATTTTGCGAAGTTCATTCAGAAATGGCCGACCGTCTTCGACCTTGCCGCAGCGGGCGAGGATGACGTGATGGCGGCATGGGCGGGGCTGGGATATTATTCGCGGGCGCGCAATTTGGTTAAATGCGCAGGCGTGGTCGCGGCGCGCGGCGGCTTTCCAGAGACAGAGGCGCAATTGCGCGAATTGCCGGGGCTGGGTGCTTACACAGCGGCTGCGATTGCGGGAATTGCCTTTGGTCAGCGCGCCGTGATCGTTGATGCTAATGTGGAGCGTGTGGCCGCGCGCTTATTCGCGATTGATACGCCGCTGCCGGGCGCGCGAAAGGCAATCCGGGCGCGAGCAGAAGAGATCACTCCGCAGACGCGGTCGGGCGATTTTGCTCAAGCATTGATGGATCTCGGCTCGCAAATATGCACCAGCAAAGCGCCGCGCTGTTTGCTTTGCCCGCTTTCCGATCAATGCGCGGGGCGAAAGGCGGGGGAACCGGAACGCCTGCCGATCAAAGCGCCGAAAAAACCCAAGCCAGAGCGGCAAGGCACGGCGTTTTGGATCGAGCGCGGCGAAGGGGCAGCGCGCGAAGTCTGGATCGTCAAAAGGCCGGAAGAGGGGATGCTGGGCGGAATGCGCAGCCTGCCCGATGACGGCTGGAGCGCGCGCGAGGACGGTTCAAGCGATGCCCCGATAAAGGGCGAAATTGAGGAACTTGGCGCGGTCCGTCACACTTTCACTCATGCGCATCTGACGATGAGGGTGATGCGCATTTCAGCGAGTGCAAACCCGCCCGGTGAAGGCGAGTGGTGGAAGACGGCGCAAATCGAGGAAGCGGGCTTGCCCACTTTGTTTGCGAAAGCCGCGCGCCTGGCTTTGGCGCGCGATTAGGCGGCTCAAAACACGCCGCCGCCCAACGTCAACCGCACCGCCGCGACCAGCAGCACAACGAGGCAGAAATTTCGCCCGCCATCGCTCGATGAAAGCGCGCCGAACACAATGCCGATCACAATCAGCGGCAGAGCAAGCCAATTGCCCCATCCGAGCAACGGAATTTGCGACGGAATAACGATGACGAGGCTGATCAGCCCGAACAGATATGCAAGTAGATTTCCCATGTGTGTTATATAGGTACTACACCGGGCGAATTCAAGTCTCATTTAACCACGCAATTGACGGTTAAGCTTAGCTGCCCCACAAAACGGCAAATTCCTTTCGGAGATTCCCAGATGGCCTATCGCAATTTTGAAAACTCAACCCTATCGCGCCGCTCGCTGTTTCGCGGCGGGGCGTATGTGGCCGCTGGTGCCGCGATCACCGCCTATGGCGCGGGCCTGCCGTTCAGCAGCCGGCTTTTGGCGTTTCACGACGTGGCCGAGTCATGGCCAAATGTTGCGGCGATGGCGGATAAATATCTGTCCGAAGGCAAGCTGGCGAACCTGCTCTTTACCTTTGGCACAGGCCAGCAGGATATGGCCCACACTGTTGGCGGCGGCACGCTGACAATGGGCGGGGCGACCGAAGTTGATCAAGACTCGCTCTACCGCATCTATTCCATGAGCAAGCCAATCACCGGCATGGCGATCATGATGTTGATCAGCGACGGTAAGCTGAGCATGGACATGCCGCTGCATGACGTATTGCCGGCATTCCGCGATATGCAGGTTCTCGTCGATCCAGAGGGGCCGCTGGAGGATACAGTGCCCGCTGACACGGTGATCACGATCCGGCATTTGCTAACCCATACTGCGGGGCTGGGTTACGGTATCACGACCAAAGGCCCGCTGCTTGATGCCTATAACGAAAACGGGATTGTCGGCGGCCGGGTCAGCCGTTTTCCGATCCCCGGTTTTCCTGATGTGACCCCTGCGCCGGGCTTAGATGTTTGGGCCGACCGGCTGGCGACCTTGCCGCTAGAATATCAGCCTGCGACCAAGTGGAGCTATTCCAGCAGCATCGATTTGCTGGGCCGAGTGGTCGAAGTGGCCTCTGGCATGGAATTTGAGGCTTTCTTGAAAGCGCGCCTGTTCGATCCGTTGGGCATGACGAGCACATGGATGACCGTCCCTGACAGCGAAAAAGGCCGGTTGACCGACAATTACGGGATCGCCTTTGGACAAGTGCTGCCGCTCGATCTGGGTAACAATTCGATCTATCTCGACGCGCCGAAAGTGCCATCGGGCGGCGGCGGATTGGTCTCCAGCCCGCGTGATTATGACCGGTTCCTGCGTATGTTGCTGAATTACGGCATGTTTGACGGAAACCAAGTCATGACCGAAGAGGCCGTGCGCGTTGGTATTTCGAACCTTCTTCCTGAAACCGTCGATTTGACCGGTTCATGGATGGAAGGGCAGGGCCACGGCGCTGGCGGACGTTCTATCAATGGCACATTTGGTTGGGGCGGCGCAGCCGGGACGTTGGCGGCGGTTGATTACAATGTCGGCCTGCGCGCGGCATTGTGGACGCAATATATGCCAAGTTCAGCCTATCCGATCCGCGACGAATATCTCGCCGCATTGCAAGCGGATATGGGCGCGAATTATGACGCCATCGATAGCCGGGCCAACGGCATCTGATGACCCATTCTTCAAGGATGGCCCCGACCCATGCGGAATTGGCGCGGACCGGCGCCATTGCGTTTGCCGGATCGCCAATTGATCGGTCCGACCATATTCGCACCGATAAAGAGGCCCTTGGCGGGTTGATGAATTGGCGGGCGAAGGTTCTGCTGCTCGATGGCTTGCTGCCGCAGATTGATGATGCAGGCGGATTGCTATGGGGCACTTTGGCCGATGTGGCAGAGGATGCGGAGCTCGTATTTCTCGGCATGTTGCCAGAGGAATCGGGCGAGAAAGCTTGCTTTGCCGCTGTGCCCGATGACGGCGCGACCGGGCCAGCCTATGCCATGCCGCGCGCTTGGCAGGCGATCCAGCAATTGTCGCCCGGTGATCTGGCGATTTATGGCGGCGCGCGCAGCCTGGTCGATTGGCATGCACGGCACCGTTTCTGTGCGAAATGCGGCGGCGCGACGAAGCCTGCAAAGGGCGGGTGGCAACGCGATTGCCTGCCGGTGACGCAGGGCGGCTGTCAGGCGCAGCATTTCCCGCGCACCGATCCAGTTACAATCATGCTGGTTGAGAATGAGGGGCGGCTGCTCCTTGGCCGTCAGCCGCGCTTTCCGCCGCGCGCGTTTTCTGCGCTGGCGGGCTTTGTCGAACCGGGCGAAACCATCGAAGAAGCAGTCGCGCGAGAGGTCCATGAAGAAGCCGGGCTGCGCGTGCGCGATGTCCAATATATCGCGACCCAGCCTTGGCCATTCCCCAGCCAATTGATGATCGGATGCTATTCGCGCACCGATGAAACCGAGATCACACTGGATGTCGAGGAATTGGAAGAAGCGCGCTGGTTCACCCGCGAAGAGGTGCAACATGCGATGGATACAATCGGCAGCGAAGAGGGACCGTTTAACGCCCCGCCAAAGGCCGCAATCGCGCATAGCTTGCTGAAATGGTGGTTGGAGAAATCCGCATGAGCACCCCGCAAACCCTAACCATCGACATCTATTCTGACGTCATGTGTCCGTGGTGCGCGATTGGATATGGCCAATTGCAAAAGGCATTGGGCGAGCTCAACGGAGAGATCGACGCGGAAATCCGCTGGCGTCCGTTTGAACTCAACCCCGACATGCCGGTGCAAGGCGAGCAGCAAGAGGCGCATCTACAGCGCAAATATGGCCGTTCTGCCGAAGAAGGATCGAAGGTTCGCGGGCAGATGAAAGCGATTGCCGAAAGCGCGGGCGTATCGCTGTCTTATGAGGGGCCAAACGAAGGTGGCGCCGATGCGCCGCCTGCGATGATGTGGAACACGCGCGATTGCCACAAACTGCTCGGCTTTGCGCTCGAACAGGCGGGACCGGATGTGCAGACGCAGCTGAAACTCGCTTTGTTCAAAGCGCATTTCAACGAACGCAAGCCATTGGCTGATCGCGAAGTGCTGCTCGATATCGCTGCCAGCGTGGGCCTGCACCGGGCGGCTGCGAAAGCGGCGCTGGACGATGCGGAATTGGAAGCGCGCGTTGTCGCTGAGCAGCAGCAGGCGTGGGATTTCAACATTACCGGCGTGCCTGCGATGATCGTGGCGGATAAATTCATGATCCCCGGCGCGCAATCGCCAGAGACTTATGTAAACGCGCTGCGCCGGGTGGCGGATAAGATACGGGCTGCGGCTTAATGAGCGACTTCAACCCGTCCACCGCCGTTATTACCGGCGGCGCGAGCGGGATTGGCCTTGCCCTTGCCAAACGGCTGGCGGGGCAAGGCGCACACGTCATCATCGCCGACCTTGAAGGGCCTGCTTTTGAACGGGCAAAGGCGCTCAACAATATCACCGCTATCGCCTGTGATGTTTCGGACCTCGCACAGGTCGAGGCGCTCGCTGATGCTGCATTCGAACAATTCGGAACCGTCGATCTCGTCCTCAACAATGCCGGGCAAGGCGGCGTGCATGGGCCGATGTGGGAAGTTGATCCGGACGCTGCTCGCGCGCATTTCGACGTCAATTTCTGGGGTATCTGGAACGGTTGCCGCGCCTTCGCGCCGCGCCTGATCGCGCAAGAAACCCCCTCTGCAATCTACAACACCGGTAGCGAGAACAGCTGGTTCTGCGCCGTCAAGCAAACCGCCGCCTATATCGCCGCAAAACATGCCGTGCTGGGCATGACAGAGAGCCTGCGCGGAGATTTGCCGCCGCATGTTCACGCGGGGCTGATCGTGCCGGGCTGGGTCTTTACGCCGCTGGGGCCAGAACGGTTCATGCAATTCGGCATGGATGTGGAAGAATATGTCGAAATTATCCTGCCGCAAATCTTTGCGCGCCGCCGTTTCGTAGTTAGTCATGGATACAACGAAGTGCGCATAAACGAGCGCATGGATGAATTGTCCGCCAGCTACTCAGAATTTGCATTGCCTGCCAAACAGGACGCAAAACACGATGTGCAGCTGGTGATGGCACAAATGAGAAAAGCAGCCGCGCGCAAGACTTAGCGCGCATGGCCGCACAAAACGGGGGAATTGGACATATGGGTAAATCGGCAAAGAGCCTTTTGGTAGCGGCATTCGTCACAATTATCGCGTTGGTCTTCGCCTATTTTGCAGGTGCGGGCAGTGCCCAGATTTTCGGGGTTTCCGCGCTCTATGCCTGCGGATGGATCGCTCTGCTGGTGAACTGGATCGCATTCCTGCCTGCTGCTGCTGCAAAGTCAGATAAGTTCTATGACAGTGTCGGCGCACTCACCTATTTGTCGGTCACAGCGTTTGCCTGTTTCGCGGCCTATTCCGCAATGGGGTCGCTTGATTGGCGCGGTATCGCGGTCGCGGCGATGGTGGCGATTTGGTGCATTCGGCTGGGTTCGTTCCTGTATATGCGCATCCACGCGGCGGGCGGCACAGACAGCCGGTTTGAAAAGATCAAAGTGAACCCGGCGCGCTTTCTGGTGGCGTGGACGCTTCAGGCGCTGTGGGTGATCCTGACCGCGTCTGCTGCAATTGCCGCGATCACCGCGACACAGCGGGCAGAGATCGGTCTTTTCTTTGCGATTGGTGCGGCGATTTGGGTGTTCGGGATCGTGTTTGAAACGGTCGCTGACAATCAAAAAAGCGCGTTCAAAAGCGACCCGTCCAACAAGGGCAAATTTATCGACACCGGCCTGTGGGCGTGGTGCCGTCACCCGAATTACTTTGGCGAGATTACATTGTGGACGGGCATGTTCGTGATCGCGGTACCGGTGCTATCGGGCCTGTCATGGCTGGTCGTGATCTCTCCGATTTTTGTGTATTTGCTGCTCACGAAAGTCAGCGGGATTAATTTGCAAGACGCGCAGGCGAAAGAACGCTGGGCTGGCAATGCCGCCTATCAAGAATACCGCGCCAAAACGCCCGCCCTTTTCCCGCGCCCGCCAAAAGGCTAAGAGGTTGGCGCGCAAGACTTTCTGTCAAAATTAGGAGCCCCCTATGACCCGCACTGCAATTGTCCGCCTAATCGCCGCCACGCCGCTGATCGCTTTGCTCGGCGCGTGCAGCGGGGAAGCCACTGAGGATGCAGGGCCAGAGGAAGGTCCGGCAGCGGGCGGCGAACCGCCTGCTGAAATCGCGCAGCGCCAGGACAATTACGAAGCGATCGGCGACAGTTTCAAAACCATCCGCGAGCAATTGGAGGGCGAAGCGCCTGACATGGCCGCGATCCAAACCGCTGCCGCCGATATCAACACGCGGCTTCAGCGTATTCCTGACCTCTTTCCAGAGGGCACCAGCATGGAAGCGGGATATGACACAGAGGCCTTGGCCGCGATTTGGGAAGACCCAGATGGCTTTGCTGAGGCAACCCAAAACGCCATCGCCGCCAGCGAGGAAATGATGGCAGCGGCCGCCACTGGCGATGCTGCGGCGGTCGGCGAACAGGTCGGCAATCTGGGCCTCAATGGCTGCAAAGCGTGCCACGACAAATTCCGCGTCGACGACGATTGACCCCAAAGGGGTAGGCCATGGCGACTAAAACCGAAGCCGTCAGCATCTGGGATTTGCCGGTACGGGTGACGCATTGGTCGCTGGCCGTGCTGGTCCCCATCATGTGGATTACGGCGGAAAATTCGCTGTGGTATTGGCACACGCGGACCGGCCATGTGGTGCTAGCACTGCTGATTTTTCGCGTGATCTGGGGCTTTGTTGGCACGGATACGGCGCGTTTCGCCAGTTTTGTAAGAGGCCCGGCGCGCGTGCTTGCATATTTGCGCGGGGACTACGACGCGAAGCGTGAGGTTGGCCACAACCCGCTCGGCGCGCTGGCGGTTATCGCGATGCTATCGGTGATCGCGGCGCAGGTCGGCATGGGGCTGTTTGCGGGCGATCCGTATGATGGGGCGACCGGGCCGCTGAACGCGCTTGTGGGCGTCGGCACCGCCGACTGGATCACCGATACGCATGAATGGTTCGTCTATGTCGTATTCGGCATGATCGCCCTGCATCTCACCGCGATTGCGATTTACGTTGGGGTTCGGAGGCAGAAGCTTGTCGGCCCCATGGTGGTGGGCAAAGGCGAGGTTGCGGCGGGCGTGGAGGGCAATTCACGCGCGTCTTTGGGCCGATTTTTGGGAGCGGCTGTTGTGGCGGTTGGCGTTGCCGTGTGGGTCTGGTTTGGGGCTTGGCCGCTGGGGTAGGGCGCGCGCAAAGCATCGATACTAGAGGAAATTAATTCATGAGCATTCTGTTTGGTTTAGCGGCCCTTGCCAACGCCTGCGAAGCGCCGACCGAGGCGGAAGACGTGCAAACACAATATCTTGCATATGCCGAACGAAGCGTGAGGATTGCCGAACTGGCGATAGCTGGAGACGAACAAACACTTGGTCGGATGATCGATGCCGATGCTGAATTTGCTGCTGGTGGCGGTGATGTCTTAGTGCCTTTGGGCAGCGGTATCAGCGCTGCAATCGTCTTCGTTGATCGACTACGACTAAACGCATCTCAATTCTCTTATCCGGGCTGGGATTATATGAGTTATCCGGCGGATGCTTGCGGCCCGATAGAGATTGAAATCCGCTTCACGGATGCTGAAGAGCAGATGTACACCGATGTAACATTCAAATTTGACGGCGGTATGCTATCCTCTGCGAACGGTTGGACCCGTTCCCTAAATTCTGGCTTGATACGCGGCCAGCGCCCCTAAATCAGCCCCAACCGCTCCAACTTACCCGCTAGTTTCCCCGGCAGGGCGTCGCCAATATCCTCGCCATCGGCCACATCCAGCGGGGCTTTGTCCTCCGCCAAATACCGCCACCCTTGATGCGCGCGTTTGCGTTGTTGGTGGACGCGCACCAGCTCTGGCTTCAGATTGATGTACCAGCGGCCTTCTTCGGTTTCGGTAAAGCTCAAGATTTCGGACCGCGCCACCAGAGAGTGGTTCAGTATCCAATAGAGCGATCCGCCGATCATCTCCTCATACCGTTTCGGGCGGTATTTGGTCGTCAGCCGTTTTGGGTTCGGGCTGTTCACATACCAGCTGGCTAAGTCGTCATAGCTCTTCGCGCCGAACGCGATTTTGGTCATATTGAGCGGCATTGGTCTAATGTGGCGCTGTAGCCGCCCCAATCAAGCCATGCTCAGCCCGCCATCCACGATAAACGGCGCGCCAGTGGCAAATTTGCTCTCATCACTGGCGAGATAGACCACCAGATGCGCGATATCCTCTGGCTCTCCCATCCGGCCAATCGGTTGCGCGACAGAGAAAGCCTCGCGCGTTGCATCGGGATCGGGCGTGCCGGCGATGACGCTTTCGACATTGGGGGTCAGGATTGTGCCGGGCTGAACGGAATTGACGCGCACATTGTTGCCATCGCGCGCGCACCACAAAGCGATGCTTTTGGTCAGCATGGGGATCGCGGCCTTGGCGCTGTTATAGGCGGCCAGATCAGGTCCGGCTTTGTTTCCCGCAGCAGATGAAAAGTTCACGACCGACCCGCCGCCGCTCTTTGCCATCAAGGGGATCGCCGCTTTGCAGCCCATGAAGATCGAATCCACATCGACTTCATAACAGCGCCGGAAATCCGCCGGAGAGATATCCATGAACGATCCAAACACCGTGATCGCGGCGTTGTTGACCAACACGTCGAGCCGTCCGACCGTGCTTTCAATCCCGGCGATGATCGCCTGCCAGCGGTCCCAATCGGTCACGTCTTGCGGCAGGAATGAGCAGTTTGGCCCCAATTCCTCCGCCGTGGCCGCGCCCGCCGCCTCGTTAATGTCGGTGATGATGACGGTCGCGCCTTCGGCCAACAATGCCTTTGCCGATGCCTTGCCAAGCCCCATCGCCCCGCCGGTCAGCAGCACAATCTTGCCCTCTACGCGTCCTGTTCGGTCAGCCATCATCTCTCTCCTAAGAATTGTCAGAGGAGAGATTTACAGCGGCGCAAGCCCCGCTGCCACTGCCAAACCTAAGAAGGCGAGGAAGCCCATCGAATCCGTGATCATCGTCACAAACACCGAGGAAGCGACCGCGGGATCTTGATCCAACCGTTCAAAAATCACGGGGACCAGCACACCTGCAAGGCCCGCCACCGCGATATTCAGCACCATTGCCGCCGCAATCACCGCGCCCATCATCGGGGAATACAAAACGCCCGCCGCGATCCCGATCAGCACCGCAATGGTCACACCATTGAGCAATGCCACGCGCAATTCGCGCCAGACAATCCGCCAAGTGTTCGCGCGGGTCAGCTGATTGGTGGCAATCGCGCGCACCGACACGGCCATCGTCTGCGTGCCCGCATTGCCGCCAATGCTGGCGACGATGGGCATGAGCACGGCCAGCGCGACAAGTTCCTGAATAGCCGCGCCGAAAAACGCGATAATCGCAGAGGCGACGACCGCCGTACCCAAATTGGCGATCAACCAACGCACCCGGCTGGAGAATGCTTCTTTGATCGGCTCGTTAATATCGCCGTCGCCAGCGCCGGATAGGAGCAGCGCATCTTCGCCCGCTTCTTCGGAGATAATATGGACGATATCATCCACGGTCATCTGCCCGACCAAGCGCCCGCTTTCATCCACCACAGCGGCAGAGATCAAGGCGTATTTCTGGAACATCAACGCGACCTCTTCCTGATCGAGGGTCACCGGGATCAGCGTTTGATCGCGCTTCATTACATCGGTTAATTTGATGCTGCGCGGCGAGGTCAGGATCCAATTGAGCGAACAGGTGCCGACCGGATGATGCGCGGCGTCGATCACGAAAACTTCGTGAAAATCATGCTCCAAATCGCCCTCTAGGCGCAGGTAATCAATCAGATCACCCACGGTCAGATGTTCGGGCACCGCCATCGCATGACGGTTCATCAGCCGCCCGGCGGTTTCCTCTGGATAAGACAGCGCGCTTTCGACGGCGGCCTGCGTCTCCGGCTCCAGCTCAGCGATAATCGCTTTCTGGTCGACCTCGTCCAAATCTTCGAGCAATTGGACCGCATCATCGGTTTCCAACTGCTCTGCGATGGTGGCTACGTCGCTGGGCTCCAGCGCCTCCATCATCAATTCGCGGACGTGGTCGTTTAGTTCCGCGACCACTTCGGATGACATCAAATCGGTGATCGACGCGGCCAACAATGCGCGGTTTTCATTGCCGAACAATTCGAGCAAATCGGCAATATCCGCCGGGTGCAGCGGTTCGACCAAATCGTAAACCGCCGCCGTATCGCCCGCATTCAAGGCATCGCCAACAGCGCCGACAAATTCTGGTTTTAGGCGGTTTTCTTCGTCATGGCGTTCATCGTCCACCCGGTCATCCGGGCGCGCGTCTTCCTCATTAAAAGGGCGGTCATCCACCGGAATCTCATCTTCGAGGTTTGCCATGTTTTTTGTTTAGGCAGGCGGCAGGCAAAAGCAACCGGGGTGCTTAGCGCGTGGGTGACACGGCGGCTCTAAACCGTTAGGTGAGCGCGCAAACATTCAACGGAGATTCCATAATGGCCGAAAAACTGACTTTCACGCTCGACACTAGCGATGACGCAAATGTCGTTATCAAACTTCGCCCAGACCTCGCGCCGGGCCACGTCGCGCGCATCGTCGAACTTGCCAAAGAAGGTTTCTATGACGGCGTTGTTTTCCACCGCGTGATCCCCGGTTTCATGGCCCAAGGCGGCGATCCAACCGGCACCGGCATGGGCGGCAGCGACAAGCCTGATCTGAAGGCGGAATTCAATTCCGAGCCGCACACCGAAGGCACCTGTTCAATGGCCCGTTCGCAAATGCCGGACAGCGCCAACAGCCAGTTCTTCATCTGCTTCGAAAACGCAGAATTCCTCGACGGGCAATACACCGTTTGGGGCCAAGTTGAGAGCGGCATGGAACATGTCCACGCTCTGCCAAAGGGTGAACCACCCAAGGCACCGGGCAAGATTGTTAAGGCAACTGTTGCTTGATCTATCGGGCAGGCATCGGCGCTTTTGCCGCTGCCTGCCTGACAGGTTGCCTCGACGCTCCCGCTCCGATTGTTTGGGAGGGAGAAACGCAGCGCGATGAGGCCAGCTATATTCGGTGTCTAGAGAGCTACGATGTGTTTGATGACCTTTCTAACGTCGTTCCCAATGGGCCGGTGAACAACAGATCGCGCGCCTACAAGAAGCATGGCGGCCCGATGATTGTTTTTCCCGGCGACCCGGCCGAGCCGCCAGAAAGAGTAGTGGCACGTTCACCTAGAGAATTATCGGTCGAAGAATTAGAGATTTTGGAAGACTGTTTGACGGTGCGGCATGATTAGGCTGACTGTTTCAGTGATCGCCCTCCTCACGCTCTCCGGCTGCGTCACCTATCCCGACATCTCCCAATCGCGCAGCCCATGCCGCATGGAAGCGGGCGGATGGTGTTCTTTCGTGCGCGATGCGGCGGTGGAAGCTTATCCCTATGCCATTGCCGCGACCAATGCTTACACCGGCGACAACGACCTTTACGAAGACATCGGCCCGCAATTGGAGTGGCTTGGGAAGAGGCCCTTGCCCCCTGAGGACGAGGGCAAGGGATTTGGTTATGAGATTTTTGCGCATTATGCGCCCGGTACGCATGAAGATCCCAAACGCGTACTCGTCGCCCGGATCATAGCCTTTCGCGGGACCGATTTCGATGGGTTCACCGATATATTCTACGGCACTTTGCGCAATGATCAGATCGACATTGCGGTGCGGGCTTTCGAAAGGGAAAGGGCGCACCCCGATTTCGCGGATGATGTGCCGTGGGTTGTGACCGGCCATTCGCTGGGCGGGGCGCTCGCTACAGAAGTTTCGATCCGTTATCCCAACGTGCGCGCTTATATGTTCAACACATCACCGTTTTACGGCGGTGATGCGATGACCAATGATATGCGCCGCACGGTCTTTAATGAACGCGGCGAAGTGCTGCGCCGGTTCGCCCGCTTTGACGAAGCACCCGCGGCAGAGGTGTTTACGCTCAATTGCGGGCCGCAGAATGACACATTTACCAAGCACCGCATCAGGCCGCTGGCCGATTGCATCGTGTGGATCGCCGCCTATGGGAGCGAAGACGCTGAGATGGTGGTCAAAGCCAATGGCATCACGCGCCCGATGGTCGAATGCGGGGATGAGAATAAACCGCATCCCGGCGCGGATTTCCGGCCCCTTGTGCCTTGTGTCCATCAGGCGCGGCGGGATGAGGAATGAAGGCTCAAATTGAACCCGTGATTGTGCAGGCCCCCGCTTCCCGCTAGACGCGCCGCGACATGAGCAAGATTACCGCCCCCAAAACACCGCCCGGACAGGCCCCGAAAACGTACCGGGTCAAGAATTTCGGCTGTCAGATGAACGTCTATGACGGCGAACGTATGGGCGAAATGCTCGATGGGCAGGGCTTGTCTGCCGCGCCAGAGGGCGAGGACGCCGATCTGGTTGTGCTGAACACTTGCCACATCCGCGAACGCGCGGCGGAAAAAATTTACTCCGACATTGGCCGCATGACAAAGGGCAAGACGCAGGAAAAGGCCCCGATGATCGCGGTCGCAGGCTGCGTCGCTCAGGCGGAGGGCGAGGAGATTATGAAACGCGCGCCTTCGGTCAGCATGGTCGTGGGTCCGCAGGCCTATCACCGTTTGCCCGATATGCTGGGCAAGGCGGTTCAGGGCGAGCGTGTGGCCGATACGGACATGCCCGCAATTGCCAAATTTGCCGCGCTTCCCGCGCGCAAGCGGCGTTCCCCCACGGCATTTTTGACTGTGCAGGAAGGGTGCGACAAATTCTGCACCTATTGCGTTGTTCCCTACACTCGCGGCGCGGAAATCTCGCGGCCATTCGATGATTTGGTGGCCGAGGCGCATACTCTGGTGGAGACCGGCGCGCGCGAGATCACTTTGCTGGGGCAGAATGTGAATGCGTGGTCCGGGCCGGATGGTGCTGGCGCGCATCAGGGGCTTGACGGGTTGATAAGAGAAATCGCTAAGATCCCAGAATTGCAGCGTATTCGGTACATGACCAGCCATCCCAATGACTTTACGCCGGGGCTGATCGCGGCCCATGCAGAGGTCGATAAGCTGATGCCGTATCTGCATTTGCCAGTGCAGGCCGGGTCGGACCGGGTGCTGAAAGCTATGAACCGCAATCACACGGCGGGCGGATATTTGAGGTTGCTCGAACAAATGCGCGAGGCGCGGCCTGATATGGCGCTGTCCGGTGATTTCATCGTTGGTTTTCCGGGAGAGACCGAGGCGGAGTTTGAAGAGACGCTGCAGCTGGTGGATGAGGTCCGCTATGCTCAGGCCTACAGCTTCAAATATTCCCCGCGCCCCGGCACACCGGCCGCGACGATGGATAACCAAATCCCGATCGAAGTGATGGATGACCGGTTGCAACGCTTGCAAGCGCGCATCAACCGCGATCAGCGCGCCTTTAACGATGCGAGCATTGGCAAGACCTGCGACGTTTTGATTGAGCGTAAGGGCAAGCATGACGGCCAATGGCTGGGCAAATCGCCATGGCTGCAATCGGTGTGGTTCGAAGCGGAACCGGATCAGGCGGCGCTGGGCGATATGGTCCGGGTTGAGATCGCCGAAGCCGGGCCGAATTCGGTGCAAGGCGTCTTGCGCGAAACCGTCGCGGTTTAAGCACCGTCGCACTTGCGCGACACTTGTATGACTTTCCACCGCAGAGTGCCGCCCGCCTGCTTGCTTTGAAGCGCAAGCGCCCTAACTTGGCGGCTTAGGCATAGGAGACCTTGCACAAGCTTATGAGTCGCAGACCTTCCAGCGCAATCGATCCGGCCGCGGTGCCGGGCCCTATTCATTCCGTATCCGATGCGCCCGGCGATCCCGAACGCGCGCAAGCGGAAGTCAGCTTTGAAAACCAGTCATTGCTGGGGGCGCTGTTTGGCCAGTTTGATGCCAATCTCGTGCAGCTGGAAAACCGGATTGGCGTGTATATTCATGCGCGCGGCAATCAAATCCTGATCGAAGGGACCGAAGACGGCGTGGCGCGCGCTCGGGATACGCTCATCACCATGTATGACCGGCTGGCCTTGGGGCAGGATTTGGACGCGGGCGCGATTGAATCGCTGATCACGATGTCGAATGAACCGACCTTGGACGGCATCGTTTCCGCCGATGCAAGATCGCATAAGGGCGGCGAACCGCCAATTATGATCCGCACACGGCGCAAGACGATCGTACCGCGTTCCGCCGCTCAGACGACCTATATGCGCAGCCTGGTGCGCGATGACATTATCTTTGCTCTGGGTCCGGCGGGGACGGGCAAGACCTATATCGCGGTGGCTCAGGCCGTCAGTCAGCTAATCAGCGGCAGCGTTCAGCGACTGATCCTGTCGCGTCCGGCGGTGGAGGCGGGGGAGAAGCTCGGCTTTCTACCCGGCGATATGAAGGACAAGGTCGATCCGTATCTGCGCCCGCTTTACGACGCGCTCAATGATTGTATGCCGCCCGAACAGGTGGAGCGGCGGATCGCCAGCGGAGAGATCGAAATCGCCCCGATTGCATTTATGCGCGGGCGCACTTTGGCTGACGCATTTGTGATCTTGGACGAGGCGCAAAACACGACCCGCGAACAGATGAAAATGTTCCTCACCCGGTTTGGTCAAAACAGCCGGATGGTGGTGTGCGGAGACCCGCGCCAAGTCGACATTCCCGGCGGCGACCGCATGAGCGGCCTTGCGGATGCGGTCGATAAATTAGAAGGCACCGAAGGCTTCGGCACAATCCGCTTCACCTCCAAAGATGTCGTGCGACACCCAATCGTGGGCCGCATTGTGGAGGCGTATGAGGGCGAGGATTAGCCTCTCAACTCGGTAATTCTCGCGAGGTCCGCAACTTAGCTAGCCAATACAGGACCGCGCCGATTGCAATCATCCCCGCCGTCGGGAAAACCGCGCCAAGCGGCAATTGCAGGCACAACCACGCAGTCAACGCGGATGCTACCGCAAAAATCACGAACCAGAGCGGCGCAGACGCCTCGGCTATGCCGCGAAAATTGCGTTTCCACAGCAGCACAAAGGCCGTCAGCAGCAAGACAAAGATCACCTGCTCTATCGCGACCAGCAATGTCGCCAGCGATGCAAAGGCCCCGGAAACCGCAATGGCCGCCACGAACACGCCGTAAGAGATAATGGCATGATCCGGCGTCAAAAAGCGCCGCGACACATGCGCGAAAAATCGCGGCAACAACCCGCGTTCCCCCATCGCGAACAGGACGCGGGGATAGGCGATAAAGCCGCTTAATTGATTGACCGCGATGGAAATAACGGCGGCGGCGCTGATCATCACCGCGCCCCCTTCGCCCAGCAACACCCGCGCCGCATTGGCCAGCGGTGCGTCATCCGATCCCGCCCATGCGTCTGGGCCAATGGCGATATACGCCCATTGGATCGCGGCATAAAACACCGCCACCCCGGCGATTGAGAGCATGATCGATCGAAAGATGGTGCTGGTCGGATTGGTCGTTTCGCCGCTGGCAATATTCGACGCTGCAAAACCCGAAAAGGCATAGGCAATCAGCAGCGCAACCGATTCCAATCCGCCAAAAGTCGGCAAGGTGACGTCCGTGGGCACGCCGTTCACACCAAGCCCAAATGCAATCAGCACGATCAGCGGCGCGAGTTTGAGCACGGTGCCCACCCAAAGTGCGGTAATCGAACGCCGGGTCCCAATCACCGTGAGCAGGGCGACAAATGCTATCGCGCCGACAATCGTGGCCGGGCGGGCAATGGGGCCATTAAACACCGGAAACAGCGCGGCGAGATAGGAAACGAAAACGTGGAAGTTGGCCGCTCTGCCGGTGCCGCTGGCGCAGATTATGAACCAGCCGGTTTGGAACCCGCTGAACTTGCCCAAAGTGGTCTCAACATAAAGCTGAACCCCGCCCGATTCTTCAAACACGGCCGACATTTTGCCGATGATCAGGCCGACACAGGCGATGGGAATCGCGAACATTAGGATCGCGTAGGGCGAGAAATTACCGGCGCCTGCGTAAAGCAAAGCGGGCAAAGCAAAGATGCCCGCGCCGATCATGCCGTTGATGTTAAGCAGGCTCGCGCCCAACGTGCCTACCACGCGCGGCGGCGCCAATTTCTCTGTCATATATCCCCCGGACGGAGCGTTAGGTGGAGGGGGCCCTGTAAGCAAGCAGCGGGGCGCTGCTGTCGCAAACGCCCCGCTGCTCCAATTATTCCGCCGTATCAGTCAGCCCGCGCGCCTCCAGCATGGGGCCAACGTCAGGCTGACGCCCGGCGAAGTTTTCGAACATTTCGAAATAATCCATCGTCCCGCCGCGGCTCAGCACGGTCGCGCGATAATGGTCGCCATTTTCCCGTGTCAGCGCGCCATTGTCGAGGAACCATTTGCGGCTGTCGCGGTCGAGCATTTCGGTCCACAAATAACTGTAATAGCCCGCCGAATAGCCCGCAGGTGAGCTGAAGATGTGGTTGAAATAGGTCGACCGGTAACGCGGCGGCACCAGATCAATCTCCAGACCCAAATCTTCGAGCGCAGAGCGTTCAAAGGCATCAACCTTTTCCGGCGCATCAATCGCCGCCGCCTGCGCCGGGGTCAGCGCGCTCCACCGCATATCGAGCAAGGCTGCTTCGACGACTTCGCCAAAGTCATAGCCTTGGTTGAATTTGGACGCGGCTTCGATCCGTTCCACCAATGCCATCGGGATCGTTTCCCCCGTTTCATAATGGCGGGCATAGTTTTGCAGGACTTCGGGATAAGTCGCCCACATTTCGTGCACTTGGCTTGGATATTCAACAAAGTCGCGCGCGGTGGCGGTGCCGGACAGGCTTTCATATTTTTGATCTGCGAAGAAGCCGTGCAGGGCGTGGCCAAATTCGTGGAAAATTGTGTTCACATTGTCAAAACTGACAAGCTGAACCTCGCCTTCGGACGCTTTGGGGATGTTGAGCACATTGTAGATCACCGGGCTGGTGCCCCACAGGTCGCTTTGATCAACAAAGTTCGACATCCATGCGCCGCCGCGTTTGGATGGACGTTGGAACGGGTCAAAGAAGAACAGGCCAAGCTCTGATCCATCCGCCTCAAACACGGTGTAGACCCACACGTCCTCGTGATAGGTCGGAATGTCGCTGCGGCGTTCAAATGTCAGGCCGTACAGCTCTTTCGACATATAAAACACGCCGTCTTCCAACACTTTTTCAAGCTGGAAATATTCCATAACCGCGTCTTCATCGAGGTCGTAGCGTTCCGCTTTCACCTTGTTGGCGTAACGATACCAATCCCACGGTTGCACTTCGAAATCGCCGCCTTCGCTGGCGATCGCTTCGTTCAGCATTGCAGCCTCGCGCCGCTGCGTTGCGGCCAGCGCTGGAACCATTTGTTCCATGAAATTGAGCGCGGTTTGCGGTGTTTTCGCCATCCGATCATACATCGTATAGCTGGCCCAATCCGCTTCTCCGAACAGCGACGCTTTTTCCGCGCGCAGACCGGCAATATTCGCCAGCAACATCCGCGTATCATGCTCTGCATTGGTGCCGTCGGAACGGTTATGGCTCAGCTTAAACAGCGTTTCGCGCGTGGCGCGGTTTTCCAGCGCCGGGAGCAAAGGTTGCTGCGTCGTGTTTTGCAAGGCGATGGCATATTTGCCGGGATGGCCTTTTTCTTCCGCAAATTCTGCGGCCGCCGCGATATCGGCATCCGACAATCCGGCGAGCTCTTCTGCCGTATCCACGATCATCGGTTGATCATTGGTGGCGGCGCGCACGGCCTGGCTGAATTCCGTCGTCAGCGTGGACAATTCGGTGTTGATCTCTTTCACCCGGTCACGCTGAGCATCGGTCAGCAGCGCGCCGGCATGGACCATTTGGGCATAGGCTTCTTCGAGCAGCTTGGCGTCTTCGCGCGTCATCGTCATCGCGGCGCGCATGTCATAGACGGCCTTCACCCGTGCAAACAGCGCCGGGTTCAGCGTGATCGAATCTGAGTGAGCCGACAATTTGGGGCTCATTTCGGTGTTGATTGCATCGAGCCGGTCGGTGGTGTTCGCGCCGGTCAGCGCGAAGAAGACCCGCGCCACACGGCCAAGCATCCGGCCCGATTTTTCCAGCGCCACGATGGTGTTTTCAAAGTCAGGCGCGGCGGGATTGTCGATGATCGCCTGCACTTCTGCGGTTTGGATCGCCATGCCTTGTTCAAAGGCTGGCACATAATCATCCTCTGAAATCTGTGAGAAATCAGGCGTCAGGAATGGCAGCGTGCTGTCCGATGCGAAATAGCCGGTGCCTTCAGGGATGACGGGGGCGTAATCTGCCGCGCTTGCCGCTTCGGTGATGGGGTCCACGTTACTTCCTTGTGAATAGCTCGCGCACCCGGTCAGCAGGGCCGCTGCGGATACGGTGGAAAGGATCAGGCTGAGTTTGGGGGCCGTCATTAGTCATTCTCTCTATCAAGTGTGGCCGCGTGAATGCCCGCGCATTTTGGCGCGGGACGCGGTTTCAGATATTTCAATATCGCTGGGCCGGTATGAACAGCGGATTGGCGGCAAATGCAAGTGCAGCGGGCGCATTGCGGCGGGCCTCCTTACGCTTTCCTACCGCACCCTTTCCGCGCTAATGCGCCCTGACCATGATTTTCAGTGATTCCTCAAAAATGACCGCCCAAAACAGTGGCTCAAATAGCGTCAAAAACGGCGCGCAAATCGCGGGCGGCTTTTTTCGCCCTAGACTGTGTGTCAGGTGTGTCAGGGCGAACGGCGTTTGGGGGCGTGATGGAGCTTGATATCGACATTGAGCACTGGCCAGCAGGCGAGTGGGAAGCGCTGGCGGGGCGCGCTGCTGATGCGGCGGCGGATGTTGCCCCAGAGCTTGCCAATGAACGCCTGATGGTGAGCGTGTTGCTTACTGCGGACGAAGAGGTCCACGCGCTCAACCGCGAATGGCGGGACCGGGATAAGCCCACCAATGTGCTGAGCTTTCCGATGATGGAGCGCGGTGAGCTGTTGGCGCTGAGCCAAGACGGGCCGCCTGCGATGTTGGGCGACATTGCCCTGGCGCACGGCGTGTGCGCGCGCGAAGCGGCGCAAAAGGGCATTGCGATTGGCGATCACGGTGCGCATCTGATCATCCACGGCTTGCTGCATCTGGCCGGGTATGACCATGTCCATTCAGACGAACAAGCCGAAGCAATGGAGGCGTTGGAGATAGCGGCTCTTGCAAAACTGGGTCTGCCTAACCCATATTAGGCGCGTGACTTAGAGGAGTAATCACAAAGGGCCATGCCCGATTCCCAATCCCCCGCCGGAGACGCGGAGAGTAGCAACGGGCCCCTGACCAAACTGGGGCTCTCAATCAAACGGATGCTTGGCGGCGGTGACGGCGACCGGTCCCTTCGCGCGCAGCTCGAAGACGCGATTGACGAGCACGAAGACGAGAACGAGGATCAAGAGGTCGATGCCAATGGCAGCGGCAATGGCGATCTGTCCCCGGCAGAGCGTCAAATGCTGCGCAATCTGCTCCATTTCTCCGAACATGACGCCGATGATGTGGCTGTCCCGCGCGGAGAGATTGTGGCGGTTGAGGCATCGACAGGTTGGGATGATCTGGTCGCGGCATTTGGCATGGACAGCCATTCGCGCCTGCCGGTTTACCGCGATACGCTCGATAATGTGATCGGGATGATCCACATCAAAGACGTGTTTGCATATCTGGCTAGCGGCAAGAATCCGCCAAGGGATTGGACCGTGCTGATGCGTCAGCCGCTCTATGTCCCGCAATCGCGCGGGGCGCTGGATGTGCTGGCCGATATGCGGGCACGGCGCGTGCATTTGGCGATTGTGCTCGATGAATTCTCAGGCACGGATGGGCTGATCACGATTGAGGATCTGGTCGAGGAGATTGTCGGAGAGATTGAGGATGAGCATGATGAGACGCCAGAGGCGCTGATCGTGCCGATTGGTGACGGCATGTGGGATTGCGATGCCCGTGCAGAGCTGGAAGATGTGGCGGAGACCGTCGATCCCCGGCTGGCTGAGGTAGAGGAGGCGGTCGACACTCTAGGCGGTCTGGCCTTCGTATTGGCAGAGGCTGTGCCGCCTGTTGGCGCAATGCTGGAACATTCAAGCGGTTGGCGGATTGAAGTGACGGGCGGGGATGAAACCCATGTAAAACGCCTGCGGCTGCATGCCCCTCATGTGGCCGGGACGGACCCGGTTCCATCTGCGAGTGACTTGCAGTAATCGCACGCAAAAGCAGAAATATGAGAAAATGCTTCGACTTTTTGCATCTTGTGCTGCGTGCAATTCGTAGCTCCTGAGCTAAAGGAGTTCAATCAATGCCCTCACGTCGTCTTCCCCCCTTGCGAGCATTAGAAGCCTTCATGCGTACAGTCCGTTTGGGTTCTGCGCGCGCGGCGGCTGAGGAAATTGGATTGAGCCCGTCTGCGCTGTCGCGCCGGATCACAAATCTCGAAGAATTTGTGGGCAAGAAACTGTTCACTCGTGCGCGCCAGTCGATGCAGCTGACCGATGAAGGGCAGGCGTTCTATGAGGCGGTGAACCCGCAGCTGGAGGCGCTGACCCGCGCGGTGGAAAGCCAATCTGACAACATCTCACTGCTGCGTTTGCGTCTGGGTGTGCTGCCGATGTTTGGCAGTCAGCGGCTGTTCCCGCGCCTTGGCGAACTGCGCAAACGGCATCCCTTGCTGCATATCGACATCGACACGGCGCCGCATCTTGAGGACCGGGTTGGCGACACATTGGACGCGGCGATCATCCTGTCGCGCGGCCCGGCAAGCGGCCTTCACGCTGTCCGTCTCGACCACAACCTTGTCCATGCGATCTGTTCGCGCGAAGTGGCGCAAATCGTTGGTGATAAGGTCACAGAGGAAAGCCTCGCGAAGCAGACCTTCCTCATCCACAACGAACTGCCCGAAAGCTTTGCCGCGTGGAAAAAGGCATACGATCTAGAGGATATGGAGCCCGCCGCGATCGATCACTACGATTCGGGGCAGCTGATGTTGGAGGCCGCCGCTCAAGGGTTGGGCATTGCGATCATGCATGATGATCACTTGCGCCGTGCTGCGGATAACCGGCTGACGAATTTGCCGGGCGCGCCGGTTCAAAGCCCCTATAGCTATTGGTTCGTGTGCAAACCGACCGCTCTGGAAATGCGCCCGGTCCGGCTGTTTCATGATTGGTTGGTTAGGGCGGGGCTCTAAAGCTGAGCGTCGTCTGGGACTTTGGGTTCGCGCTCTTTCACGCCGACACCTTCTGTCGCGTCACCGCGGTCATAGCGGATTGGGGCCACGTCATGCGCGAATGCGCGCAGCGGCTTTCCCAGCGTCTCACAAAGCGCCTCTTCGATCCGGCGGCGCGATTCCTGTCCGATGGCTTTACGACCGCGAAAATCCTCTGGGCTAAACGGTTCGAGAAACGTCACGCAGAGCGGGAAAGTCCCCTTGCGCGCCAACACCCGTTTGGCATTGTTCAGGCCGCTTTCGTCCCCGATCCAACCGATCCATTCGGCCACTGATCCGTAATCAAGCAAGACAGGTTGAACCAAAACACCGGGAGGGGGAGGTTCAAGCACAGAAAGCATACTGGTCTTGAACGGCAGCAAGGATTGCCCGTCGGTCGTCGTCCCTTCTGGAAACACCGTGACCGCCCAATTGTCGGCAAGCGCCTCTTTAAGCGCGTTGATCTGTTCGGCGACACCCATCCGGTGCTCGCGCTTCACAAAGACTGTGCGGTTGAGCGATGCGAGCCAGCCCACAAGCGGCGCCTGTGCCAATTCTGCTTTCGCCACGAACGCCGTCCCGCAGGCACCGGCCATCGATAGAATATCGAGCCATGAAACGTGATTGGCGATGTAGAACACGTCGCGCTTCAAATGCGTCCCATGGACCTGAACCCGCGCCCCGGATATCCGCGCAGCATAGCGCAAGAACAGCATCGGGAAGGGCGAGCCATACGCGAAAATTCGGTAAAGGTAGTGTAGCGGCACGAATGTAATCATCAGCGCCAGCAGCATCAAAGTGCGTCTGACAATTCGGAACCAACCGCGAATAGAAATCGGCGTCGATGCGCCCTCCGCCGCTTTGATGCGCAATTGCCACGCTTTGTCTTCGGTTGGGGCGTCGGTGCCGGTTTGGGCAGCTATTTCGGGCATATTGGGATCAGTCCTCGCGCGACAGCCGGACGCCATAAAGTTCCATGCGATGATCGACGAGGCGATAACCAAGCTTCTCAGCGATCTGACGCTGCAATGCCTCAACCTCGGGATCGACAAATTCGACGACTTTGCCAGTTTCGACATCGATCAGATGATCGTGATGCGCCTCTGGCACCGGTTCATAGCGTGAGCGGCCATCGCCAAAATCGTGGCGGTCCAAAATGCCTGCTTCTTCGAAGAGGCGCACGGTGCGATAGACCGTTGCGATTGAAATCTTGGAATCGACCGCAGAGGCGCGCTGATGCAGCAGTTCTACATCGGGGTGGTCTTCGCTGTCTGATAAAACTTTGGCAATCACACGCCGTTGCTCTGTGATTCGCAGCCCTTTTTCGGCGCAAAGTTGTTCGAGATCAATTTTCTGGCTCAAGCGAACGTATTCCTTGCAAAAATGTTGGCCGGCAAAGCGTTCAAGTTCTTACGAAACCAGAAACGCGCTGCGGGCAAGACACTTAAGCCCCTTACCGGGGCTACGCGCATTGCTCAAGTTCGCGCAGGCGCGGCGCCCCCAACTGTGTGAGCAGGTGGGGGCGCGCAAACGCACAATGGAGGTCCGCTTATTTCACTTTGCGGCGGCCGCGGCCCGTCCCGGGCTTACGGCCAAGACCGATTTTCTTCGCCAGATCGCGGCGTTTTTCGGCATAGTTGGGCGCAACCATCGGGTAATCCGAAGGCAGGTTCCAACGCGCGCGATATTCTTCGGGCGTCATGTCAAAGTTGGTCCGAAGGTAACGTTTGAGCATTTTCAGCTTCTTACCGTCTTCAAGACAAACAATATAATCTGGTTTTACTGATGCACGAATAGATACGGCCGGTTCCGGGCGTACTTCTTCGGGTTCAGCTTCTTCGCCTAGGCTTGCCAGAGCGCCGTAAACATTGGTGATCAATTCTGGAACAGAATCGACGCTAACATCATTATTGCTAAGATGAGCGGCGACAATGTCGCTGGTGAGTGTGATGAGTGTTTCTTTCATCTCAATTTCCAAGTTTTGCATATGCGGTGAGTCCCTCAAATTTTTCGATTTCGGATTTTTCCGATAAGGCGCGCATGGCGCAAGTCCGCGAGCATGGCAAGCATGGCGAATGCTTATACTCAAATAAATGCGCCATCTTGATGCGCATTATGAGGCAAGTTGCAGTTTAGATCGACAGGCCAAAAGTAATGGCGTCAACTTGGGTTCCATTCGTTAGGCGGTAATAGTTCAACCGCTCACCGATAGGTTCAAAACCGACCCTTTTGTACAGATGGACTGCGGGATTGCCCCGGCGCATTTCAAGAAAGATCCGCGTAGTCCCGCGTTCTGTAGCGGATCTGACCAGTCGGTCGATCAATGTCCTGCCCAATCCGCGGCCCCGAAATTTGGGCGCAACTGCGATCAACAGCAATTCTTCTTCATCTGCGGCATGGCGCGTCAAAACGAAACCGGCTGGCACACGCAGGTCAGGTGACGACGGTTCGCCAAGGATTTCGTCACCCGCATCATCGATAACCAATGCATGGGTGCTGGGCATGGTTAGTGCGTCGCTGACCTGCCGCGTGTTCCATGCCTCGCCAAAGGCAGGGTCAAAGGCGGCGTCCATTACTGTCATGATACGCGCAACAAGATGAGGGCAGTTGTTCATTGGCGAGCAGTCACAATGGCTTTTTCGCTTGCGGCACGGCGTCTGGCGCGCGGCCATAGATCGGCGCTAAGTCTCTTGTTAGTGATGTCTCGTGCAGCAAATTGGCTTTGCTCGCATCGGGAAGCAGATCGAGCGCTAGCCGGCCATCATCAAACAATTCGGCGAGCTGCTCTGCTCGGTTGCCCGCTATGACCGGGTGCAGGCACGCATCCTTCGCGGCTTGCGGTGTCAGTGATCGAAACTCGTCTTGCGGTTGAGCATCCGCGCCGAAATTTTGCACGAACCATTCGCCGTGTCCGCCATTCATACACACTGTTACCGCGCGCGGTGTTGGTTGCCATGCGCGCTGTCTGACCAATGCCAGCGTTGGGTAGCCCAGCACTTGCGCACCCCAAGCAAAGCCGAGCGCGCGGGCCGTCGCAATGCCGATGCGCACGCCGGTAAAACTGCCGGGGCCAAGGGATACAAGGATGCGGTCAGCGCGGCCATTGTCAGGCAGGTCGGCGATCATCGGGACCAGCCGTTCTGCGTGACCGCGGCCCAAAACCTGATGATCGTTGGCAAGCAAGCGCGGCGCTTCGAAGCGCTCCGCTAAGTCGGCCCCAAAGCCTCCTTCAAACAGGGCCACAGAACACGCTTCGCTGGCAGTTTCTATGGCAAGAATGCGCGTCCTGGCGGACTTTGGATCAGGCTGGTCGGCGGGCATGGAAAATGGCACTGCCCCACACGGCGCGCTCTAGCAAGAGGGATATGCGCGTCTTAAGCGGCGCGCACTTCTTCCACTTCTGGCACGTAATGTTTGAGCAGGCTTTCGATCCCGTGTTTCAATGTCGCCGTGCTGGATGGGCAACCTGAACATGCGCCCTGCAAGGTTAGATAAACGACGCCTTCGCTAAAACCCCGATACGCAATATCGCCGCCATCGCCAGCAACCGCTGGGCGAACGCGCGTTTCTAGCAATTCGTGGATTGATGCGATGATTTCTGCGTCTTCTTCGCGGTCTTCGACAACCGGCGCGATATCATCGGCGGGGACACTAAAACCGTCCGCGCTGCCGCCAACGAATAACGGCGCCTCAGAGACGAAATGGTCGAGCAGGATGGTAACGACTTGCGATTTGAGCGCGCCCCAATTCGCGCCGGGCGCGGCGGTGACAGTCACAAAATCTGAGCCGTAAAACACATTGACGACTTCGCCTGTGTCAAAAATTGCCTCAGCGAGCGGGCTGGCTTCTGCAGCCTCAGGCGAGGAAAATTCGCGCGTGCCGGACGGCATAACCGCGCGACCTGGCAGGAATTTGAGGCTGGACGGGTTTGGTGTGGTTTCGGTCTCTATGAACATGCGGCTTAGATAGGGTGCGAGCGGCAAAGCGGCAAGGCGCTCGATTGTTTAGACACATTCACTGGTCCTTCATGGCCTGCACCTCTATATGGCAGTCATGAATCTGATTATCCGGGCCAGCGCCGCCCTCTCCATCATTGCCGCACCGGCTGCATTGGTTCTTCCTGTCTATGCGCAGGAGGCTCCTGCGCCTGCTCCCGACGTGCCAGAGCCGCGCGCTTTACAAACGGCGGGCGAGACACCGTGGCTGTATGAAGGCAGCAATGTTCCGGTCGATGGCGAATGGCTGTTTGGCGAGATGGAAAACGGCCTGCGTTATGCCGTGCGCCGCAACGGTGTGCCGCCGCGCCAGATGTCGATCCGGGTGCGGGTCGATGCGGGGTCGCTGCATGAGGAAGACAGCGAGCAGGGTTTTGCGCACTTGCTCGAACACTTGCTCTTCCGCGAAAGTAAATATCTTGGTCAAGCAGAGGCCATCGCCGCATGGCAGCGGTTGGGTGCGACATTCGGCAGCGATGCGAATGCGGAAACCAGCCCAACCCACACGGCTTATAAGCTCGACATTCCCGATATTGATGACGCCAAATTGTATGAAAGCTTCCGCTTGCTTTCCGGCATGATCCGCGAGCCGGTTTTGAGCGATGAGAATGTCGCTGCGGAGCGCCCAATTGTCTTGGCCGAGAAACGCGAACGTGGCGGCGCATCGGAACGTGTTGCCGACCTTACCCGGCGCACATTTTTTGCAGGCCAGCGCCTTGCAACCCGAAGCCCGATCGGCACCGTTGAAACATTAGAGGGCGCGCGCGGCGAATCCGTTAGCGCGTTTTACCGCCGCTGGTACCGTCCAGAAAACACTGTGATCGTTGTCGCTGGCGATGCCGATCCGATGGTTCTGGCGGGCTTGGTTGAACAATGGTTCGGCGATTGGGAAGGGCAGGGGGAACCCGGTATTGCGCCCGATTTTGGCGATCCGACCGCCGGCGACGACGCGCCTATTGCAGAGGGCAGCGGTCTGGCGATTGGGGCTTTGGGCGTTGCGGTGGAACCAGATTTGCCGCGCAGTCTGACCTATTCGATCATGCGGCCATGGCGCAAAGTGGACGATACGATCGTCTATAATGAAGGCTTGCTGCTCGATTCCTTGTCGCAATCCATCATCAACCGGCGGCTGGAAACCCGCGCACGCGGCGGCGGATCATATCTGTATGCGCAGGTTCGTCAGGATGATATTTCACGCTCCACAGATGCGACCTTTGTGACTTTCGCGCCGCTAACATCGGATTGGCAGGCCGCATTGGCGGATGTGCGCGGTGTGCTGGCCGACGCCATCGCCACCCCGCCAACACAAGAAGAAATCGACCGCGAGGCGGCTGAATTCGATGTTGCTTTCGCCAATTCGGTTGAGCAGGCACCCGTTCAGGCCGGACGCGATTTGGCCGACAATTTGATCAATGCCGTTGATATCCGCGAAACTGTCGCCAGCCCCGAAGTTGTGCTGGATGTGTGGCGCGGAATGCGTCAGCGGATGAACCCCGAAGAAGTTCATGCTCGCACTCGCGCTTTGTTCGAAGGCGATGTGTTGCGGTCTGTTTACGTCACACCAAGCACGGGCGAAGCCGATCAGAACGCATTGCAACTTGCACTCGCCAGTGAAGCGGCTGTCGATGACACGGCGCGTCTTGCGGCGCTAAGCATTTCCTTTGACGACCTGCCGCCAGTTGGCGAGCCAGGCACGGTTACACAGCAAGGGCCGCTGGGTATCCTTGAGGTTGAACAGGTGGAATTTAGCAATGGCGTCCGCGCGCTGCTCTGGTCCAACGATGCCGAACCGGGCCGGGTTACGGTGCGCGTCCGTTTTGGCGCCGGATACCGCGCGTTTGACGAAGAAAGCGCCGTTTACGCGCCGATTGGTCAGATGGCTTTGGTCGGATCGGGTTTGGGCGAATTGGGTCAGAACGAAATTGATCGGTTGGCGACGGGGCGAAAGCTCGGTTTTGACTTTGATATCGGTGATGCGGTCTTCACCTTGACCGCGCAAACGCGTTCCGACGATGTTGCGGATCAATTGTATCTGTTTGCAGAAAAGCTCAGCAATCCGCGCTGGGACCAAGATCCGGTGATCCGCGCACGTGCGGCGGCAGAGCTGGCCTACAACACCTATTCAACCAGCCCGGGTGCGGTTCTGAACCGTGACCTTGAATTTCTTGCCACCGACAGCGATCCGCGTTTTGCGACGCCAACACCCGCCATGCTCGAAGGGGTGACGCCAGAGGGTTTCCGCAAGGTTTGGGAACCATTGCTGGCGCAAGGCCCGGTCGAAGTGCTGATCTTTGGCGAATTTGACCGCGATGCTGTGGTTGCAAAGCTGGGCGAGACATTCGGAGCCTTGCCAGAGCGCGCGCCCATTGCGCCAGCGGTTGCCGCGCGCGTACCGTCTTTCCCTGAGGTCACAGGCGGCCCGACCGTGCTCACCCACCGCGGTGATGCGAACCAAGCGGCGGCTGTGATCGCATGGCCAAGCGGCGGCGGCATGGCGAGCATTCGCGAATCGCGCCAGCTCGAAATTCTCACGCAAATCTTCAACAACCGCTTGCTGGAGGCTTTGCGAGAGCGCGCCGGTGCCAGCTATTCACCGCAAGTGTTCTCGCGCTGGCCAACTGATATTGCGGATGGCGGGCGGATCGTTGCGCTGGCTCAGTTGGAACCGGATTTCGTTCCGATCTTCTTTGCCGAAGCAGACCGTATCTCGCGCGATCTGGCGGCGAACCCGCCAACCGCGGATGAGATCACCCGCGTGACAGAACCGCTCAGCCAGCGGGTTCGCCGGGCATCAACGGGCAATCAATTCTGGCTCTATAATCTGGAGGGCGCGAGCTATGATCCGCAACGTGTGCGGCTGCTGCGTTCATTGCTTTCCGATTATTCGAACACCAATCCGCAAATCATGCAATTCCTTGCGGATCGTTATTTCGGACAGCGTACCCCGCTGAAACTTGCAGTGATCCCAGAAGGTCAAGAATTGGCCGAAGCGCCAGAGGGGCCGGTCGTCAATCCGCCGAATGCTCCCGCTGCGCCAGTGGCCGTTCGGGCTTTACCTGCAACAAGCGGCCGGTGATCAGACGCACGAAATAAAGTTGCCCTAAACCCCCAATCGGCTTTACATATAGAACATGCCGCCCTAGTGGCGCGCGCCGAGCATTTGAAAAGAGATGAATTGACCGTGGCCCAGAACTGGAACCCCGAAAGCTGGAAAAAGCACGAAGCGCGGCATTTGCCGCTCTACGAAGACGCCGCTGAATTGGCCGAAGCCGAAGCGACGCTTGAAGCCTATCCGCCGTTGGTTTTTGCTGGCGAAGCGCGCGCGCTGAAAGCGGATCTGGCCGACGTGGCGAATGGCCATGCGTTTTTGTTGCAAGGCGGCGATTGCGCCGAAAGTTTCGCTGAGTTCCACCCGAACAACATCCGCGACACATTCCGCGTGCTGCTGCAAATGGCGGTCGTCATGACCTTTGCCAGCAAACGTCCGGTGGTCAAAGTTGGACGGATGGCGGGGCAGTTTGCCAAACCGCGCAGCTCACCAACGGAAACAATCGGTGATGTGACACTGCCAAGCTATCTTGGCGACAATATTAACGGCATTGATTTTGACCCAGTCCAACGCCGCAATGATCCCGGACGTATGGTCCGTGCCTATTCGCAGGCGGCATCAACGCTCAATTTGCTGCGCGCCTTTGCGGGCGGCGGCTATGCGAATTTGCGGCAGGTCCATCAATGGACGCTCGATTTCATGGGCCGCACGCCGTGGACTGAGAAATTTGCTGAAACCGCCGATCGGATCGGCGAATCGCTCGACTTTATGGAAGCATGCGGGATTGATCCTGCGACGGTGCCGCAATTGCAGGGCACCAGTTTCTACACCAGTCATGAAGGGCTGCTGCTGCCTTACGAACAGGCGATGACACGTCAGGATTCGCTGACCGGTGATTGGTACGCGACCAGCGCGCACATGCTGTGGATCGGTGACCGCACCCGCTTCCCCGGCAGCGCGCATATCGAATTTGCACGCGGCATCGGCAATCCGCTTGGGATGAAATGCGGGCCAAGCCTTGAGCCAGATGCTCTGATTGAGCTGCTCGACATATTGAACCCTTCGCGCGAAGCGGGCCGGATCACGCTGATCAGCCGCTTTGGCCATGACAAGGTCGAGGAAGGCCTTCCAAAACTGGTTCGCGCAGTCGAACGCGAAGGGCATTCGGTTGTCTGGAGCTGTGACCCGATGCACGGCAATGTCGTAAAATCCGACACTGGATTTAAAACGCGGCCATTCGACCGTATTCTGGCCGAAACGCGCGGTTTCTTCGCAGTCCACCGCGCCGAAGGCACGCATCCCGGCGGCATCCATATTGAGATGACCGGTCAGGATGTGACCGAATGCGTCGGCGGGGCGGTTGCAATTACGGAAGAACGCCTCGGCGACCGTTATCACACACATTGCGACCCGCGCCTCAACGCAGAGCAGTCATTGGAACTGGCTTTCGATCTGGCTGAAATGTTGAATTCAGAAGTGACCGAACAGCGAGCGGCTGACGCAGCTTAACGCTGTCTATTCTGGATCAAGTTGAACCGATCCGTTAGCCGCGTCAGCGTCTAAGTTAGGTAAGATTCCGAGGGTGCCTGTGGTGCCATCGCACATCGTTTTGCGCCTATTTGCAAAGCCGATATGGCGACAACACTTCAATCTCAAACCACCTCATCAGAGGCGTCAGGCAGCGCGATTGGCGCGGCCATCGGCGCTGATATGTTGATGGTATTCACTGTCATCCTCGGGCTGATCGCGATGGCGGCAATTGCGAATGTCGTGATTGTACGCCGTCAAACCCGCAGCAGCGCCCGGATTGCAAGGCAGCGCGCCGAAAGCATGAGCGAATTGCTGCGAACAGTGCGGACGGCAGAGACGATCGCGGGCATTGGCATTTGGCAATATGATCCAAGCACCGGGACGCAGCAATGGTCCGACGGATTGAAACGGGTTTTCGGAATCGATTCCGATGAAGTTTTTGTGGAGGGCGACGCGGAAACGCTGCTTTTCGCGAATAATATCGACCTTGTCGGGAAAGTTGATGAACACTGCGATGAGGTCGACCCGTTTCACTTGCAGTTTGACGTGCATGGGTTTGACGGTGTGCCGCAATCTATTTCTGTCCATGCTTGCAACCTCAGGGGCCGAAACGGCGATTTGCACCGGGTGGTCGCGGTCGTTCGTGACAACACGAAGCAAATTGAACGTGTCCGCGCACTGGAAACATCACGCGCAGCGGCGATAAACGAAGCCCGCTATGCCCGCGAACTGGCGGAAACCGATGCGCTGACTGGGCTGGCCAATCGGCGGCGGGTCATGCGCCAATTGGATCGGTTGGTGATGAATGCGCGCATGACACAGATGCCATTGGTGCTCGTCATGTTTGACATTGATCATTTCAAGCGGGTCAATGACACACATGGGCACCCGTCGGGCGACAAGGTTTTGCAACGGGTCGCGGCACTTGCGAACGGTCAGGCGCGCGGCAGCGATATTGTCGGACGTGTGGGCGGTGAGGAATTTGTTTGGGTGATCCCCGGTGCATCCGATGGCATGGCGCGCATCATGACGGAGCGGCTGCGGGTCGTCATCGCCAGCGATAGCGGCGTTGAGCCAGTCTCCGCTGTCACCATCAGCCTGGGTTACACATTTATCCAGGCCGGTGACACGGCGCTGTCATTGTTCGCCCGCGCTGATGCGGCTCTTTACGCTGCCAAGAATTCGGGACGAAACCGGGTGCGGATGGCTGCGTAAGGTTTTGCTCTTACACATAAAACTGCAGGAAAAATTGGTCTAGTACTGCGCCCAAATCACGCAAACGCCCTTTTATTTGTCACGCGCTTGCGGCATGACCTGCGCCACACAAAGACAGATACGGGAGCTGCCCCTTTGCCCCAGAGCAAGCGGCACGAGGTTCATACCGCGCAATCGCGGGAAACCCTCGCACAGAAATATCAGCGCACTCGCGCTCTGACAGAAGCGCTTGCCGCGCCTTTGTCCGATGCCGATGCCACAATCCAATCGATGGAGGATGCAAGCCCGGCCAAATGGCATCTGGCGCATACGACATGGTTTTGGGAGACGTTCTTGCTGCGTGAACACGCGGCCGGATACCGTCTGTATGATGATCAATGGCCGTTCCTGTTCAATTCTTATTATGAGGCAGAGGGCGCGCGGATTTCGCGCTTTGCGCGCGGGATGCTGTCGCGCCCAACATTGAACGATGTGCTCGATTGGCGCGGCGCAGTGGATGCCGCAATGGCGCCGCTTTTAAACGATCCAGCTCATGCGGATCTGATCGCTCTGGGTATCGCGCATGAACAGCAACATACCGAATTGCTTCTGACCGATATCAAACACGCGCTGTTTCAGAACCCGCTTGGCCCGGAGATGTGGGATAGCGCGAACCCGCAATCCTCGCCGGAGCAGCGTTTGGATTGGCATGGGCACCCCGGCGGGATCGCGTTGGTCGGGCATGATGGTGATGGATTTGCATTCGACAATGAAGGGCCGCGCCACCGGGTTCTGCTCGAACCGTTTGCATTGGCAAACAGGCTGGTCACCAATCGCGAATGGTCGGAATTCATCGCTGATGGGGGATATGATGACGCGTCCCTCTGGCTGTCCGATGGGCTTGGCTGGGTGCGCGAACATGCGATCCGTGCGCCGCTTTATTGGCGCGGCGATCAGCAGTTTACCCATGCCGGTTGGCAGGAATGTGATCCGAATGCGCCGGTTACTCATATCTCGTATTATGAGGCGGATGCCTTTGCCACATGGGCGGGTGCGCGCCTGCCAACAGAATTTGAATGGGAAGCGATCGCACGCGGCCAAGATGGTGATGATGGCCAAGCGGCGCATGATCCGGCAGCCGGCAATCAATTGTCCGCCGCCGCCCCGCCATTGCCGCGCGGCGGCGCCGATCTGTTCGGCGATTGCTGGCAGTTCACGCGCTCTGCCTATCTGCCCTATCCGCGTTTTGCCCCGGCAACGGGCGCTGTTGGCGAATATAATGGCAAATTCATGAGCGGTCAGTTCGTCCTTAAAGGCGCAAGCTGCGCGACCGTTCGCGGCCATTCGCGCGCCGCCTACCGCAATTTCTTTTACCCGCATCAACGCTGGCAATTCACTGGCCTGCGGCTTGCGAAGGACATCTAAATGGGAAGCCTTGATCATGGCCAATAATGACGGCCTAAAGCTCGTCGATAAGGACGAAAGCGGGGTCGATACAAAATTCCGCGCGGATATCCTGCTGGGCCTATCGCAGGCGCAAAAGGCAACACCTGCGCGCTGGCTCTATGATGACGCCGGATCGCAGTTGTTTGAGGATATCACGCAGCTTCCCGAATATTATCCGACACGCGCAGAGACAGAGATTTTGTCCAGCCAAGGCGCAAGCTTTGCTGAGATGATTGGCGAAGGGCGCGCGGTCGTTGAATTTGGTTCCGGCTCTTCGGTGAAGACGCCGTTGCTGCTCTCTGCGATTGCTCCGGCGGCCTATGTGCCGCTCGATATTTCCGGCGATTTCCTACGCGCGGCGGCGGCCGATCTGGCGCAGAAATTCCCCGGTCTGCCAGTCCATCCGGTAGAGGCGGATTTCATGCGGCAAGTGGAATTGCCAGACGCCGTGGCGGGCTATCCAAAGCTTGGTTTTTTCCCCGGTTCCACCATTGGCAATATGGTTGCGCGCACCGCGGTCGATCTGCTGCGCAATATGCGCGAAACTTTGGGCGTCGGTGCACGGCTGTTGATCGGCATGGATTTGATCAAGGATACAGGCGTCTTAATTGCCGCCTATGACGACGCCGCCGGGGTCACAGCTCAGTTCAATTACAACCTTGTGCGGCGGATAAACCGGGAACTTGGCGGAGATATTCCGCTGGAACATTTGCGTCATGAGGCGCGCTGGAACGATGATAATGCGCGGATCGAGATGCATCTCGTGGCCCTGTCGGACATTACGTTCACTGTTGATGGGCGCGGCTTTGCCATGAAGGCGGGCGAGACGATCCACACCGAAAACAGCCACAAATTTAACCGGCGTACGTCGAACATGCTGCTGCTCGCGAGTGGTTGGGAACCACAAGCGCGCTGGCTCGATAGCGCAGAGCAATTTTCACTGCTGCTAGCCGAAGCGAAGCCCAATCGTTCGGCGCCATAGAATTCCGCTTGAAACCATGACGTTTTTCGCGCGTTAGACGGTGATGAACGCAACTAGATCAAAAAATCACAGCGATATCATCATCATTGGCGCAGGGATGGCGGGGCTATCCTGTGCAGGTGTGTTGGTGGATGCGGGCCTAACGGTTCGGGTGCTCGACAAAGGGCGCGGCCCGGGCGGACGCATGGCGGCGCGGCGCGCAGAAATTGCCGGAAAAGCGGTGAGCTTTGATCACGGCGCGCAGTTTTTCACCGCGCGCGATGCTGGTTTCAAAGCGGCGGTTGCAAAATGGCAGGCGCGCGGCGCGGTTGCACCATGGCCAGCGGCTGGCGAAGAGGCGTGGGTTGGAACACCCGGTATGAACGGCCCGGTCAAGTTGATGTCCAGCGAGGTTGAAGTGCAGTGGAGCACCCGCGCTCTGACCATTGCCCGCGATGCAGGCGGATGGCGTGTCGATACAGGGGATGATAGCTTCACCGCAGCGACATTGCTCGTCGCGGTACCGGCGGAACAAGCTGGCGAATTGATCGAGCCGGTTGCGCCCGATCTTGCGACTATCCCGGCGTCAATTGTCTCTGAACCATGCTGGGCGGTGATGGCGGGTTTTGAGCAGCCGCTTGATGTGAAGTCCGACGCGATCCGCGATCCAGAGGCGCGTATTTCATGGGCCGCGCGCAATTCTGCAAAGCCAGATAGGGCCGGCGCGGAAACATGGGTGCTCCATGCCTCACCAGCGCGGAGCCGCGAAATTATCGACATTCCAAAGGAAGAAGTCGCCAAATTGCTGCTCATCGATTTCTTCGCGCAGATTGGGGAGAGGGTAAAAAGCCCGGTCCATCTAACCGCGCATCGATGGCTGTATGCGCAGCCTATCAAACAGGCTGACGCGGAACCGGGCGAATATGCGCATTTCGACGCCGAAGCGCGAATCGGAATTGCGGGCGATTACCTTCATTCGCCGCGCGTCGAAGGGGCGTGGATCTCTGGCGCTGCTTTGGCGCGCCAAGTCCTCGCCGCGCCGCCTGCTCCATAGGGCCAGTTCTCATAAGGGTTAGTGGACGCTGCGCTACCCGCTGGCATAGTTCTGATCCTGATCAATCACGGGAGTGGACACAATGCAGGACCTATTCGACCTAACGGGCCAAACCGCCGTCATCACCGGCTCTGGCCGAGGGATTGGCGAGGGGATTGCGCATTTGCTCGCCGAAGCGGGCGCGAATGTGGTGTGCGCCGCGCGTTCCGATGATCAGATTACGCGGGTTGCCGATGCCATCAATGCCAGCAATTCGGCGGGCAGGGCGATCGCGCAAACAACCGATGTGTCCAGCGCAGAGGATATGGATGCGCTGGCTCAGCGCGCGGTCGATGAATTTGGTCGGCTGGATATCTGGATCAACAATGCCGGGGGATCGCTGGTCTCTGCGCCGATAACTGAGCTTGATCCGGCGGAATGGGACAAGACCCTCGCCGTGAACCTGTCCAGCGTGTTTTACGGAGTGCGCGCGGCGGCAAAACACATGAAAAATGGCGGCAGCATCGTGAACACCTCCAGCATGGCGGGCCGCGATCCGTTTCCGGGCAGCGGCCATTACAGCGCGGCGAAAGCGGGCGTGAATATGCTCACCAAAACGCTGGCGCTGGAATTGGGCGCGCAAAAGATTCGGGTGAATGCAATCCTGCCGGGATTCGTGCCGACCGATACGGTGAAAAAGGCGCTGAATATGAATGACGAGGATTTCGGCCCCTTGCTCGAACAATTGAACTTGCCCGCAGGACGGCTGGGCACACCGCGCGATATCGCCGCCTGTGTGCTCTATCTTGTAGGTAATTCGGGCGAGTGGGTGACCGGGCAGAACCTAACGGTTGCCGGTACGGTGTAACGCTGAGAAGGTGATTCCTGGCTGGGGCGGCAGGGATCGAACCTGCGAATGCCGCTACCAAAAAGCGGTGCCTTACCACTTGGCGACGCCCCAGCAGGAGAGGGCGATATAGCGGCTCTTTCGCGGATGTGAAGGGGTTTTGATTGCTTATTTCAGGCTTATTGCCCGCTTAGTTAGCAATGGCGCGCCGCGTGGCCAAATCGGTCTCCACTTGCGCGACGGTTTTGTGGTCCAGTCGGTAGAACAGCATCGCCGCAGCCGCGGGGATCATGACCGCGGCTGGGATAATCGCAAAGGACAACTGAATGCCTAGCAACGCTGTTTCGCTTTGCTGCGCATTTGCGGCAAAGCCCGTCGCGGAAAGGATAAAACCGGGAATGGCGGAGCCAAATCCGATCCCGGCTTTCACCCCAAAAACCGATGCCGCAATGACCAAAGCTGTCATCTGCCGTCCGGTTTTCCAGTCGATAAATTCGGCAATGTCAGTGAACATCGAAAAGGACAGCACCATCAGCATGCCGAACCCGATTCCAATCAAAAATTGCACTGCTGTCTGAGGCCAGATGGCATCCAGTGGCAGAAAATAGAAAACGGTGATCATGACCGCTTTCAGCAATCCGGCGGCGATCAGGATATGCGGTTTCTCGACCCGTCTTTGCGCGACGAAGCCAATAAAAACTCCCGCAACTTGGCCCACAGCCAGGGCTGTTAAAAACAAGGCGGCGCGGTCGAAAAAGGCAAAGACCAGCGTGCCGTCATCGCCAGCCACATATTTGAAGAAAAACGGCGCTGTGCCTGCCCGTGCAGCAATGGCGGTGACGCCCAAGATCGCCGCGATTGCGGTGGCAATCCACGGCCCGGTTCTCACCAGCGCTTTTATATCCTGCGAAACGGATCCGTTGCTAAGCGCAGGCGGAATGCGTTCCTTTGTCGAGGCAAAAGTCGTCAGCAGCGCAAAAACCGAAACCGCCGCGATGCACGACATCGTGAGCAATATGCCCAGTCGCTCATCCCCTCCGCCCAATTCGCGCACCAAAGTCGTGCCCAGCGCGCCGACCAGAATGCCGGCAAAGGCGGAAAAGAACATGCGAAACATCGTCACATTGGCGCGTTCGCGGGATGACGGAGAGATCACCCCCAGCAATCCTCCATACGGCACGTTGACCGCCGTAAAGGCCAGCATAGCCAAGGTGTATGTCACATAGGCCCAAACGAGCAGCGCCGTCTTACCGATGTCATCTGGCGCGCTGAAAATGAGCACAAGCGAAAGCGCCAAAGGCACCGGACCGAACAAAAGATAGGGCCGGTATCGCCCCCAGCGTGTGCGTGTCCGGTCCGCGACAACGCCCATCATGGGATCGGTGAACGCGTCGATTAGTTTTGTGATCAGCAGCATTAAACCGATCGCTGCGGGCGAAAGTCCGCCCAGATCGACAAAATAATACAGCAGAAAAAAGCCAAAGAAGTTGAGAATCAGACCGGATGCAAGATCGCCGACCCCATAACCAAGCTTTTCGCCAAGGCGGATTTTCGAATTCGCCTTAACAGACAAGCTTCACTCCTCTTCATCAACAGCAATGGGCCAGAAGCACATCGACTTCTAGCCCATTGATTTAAAAAAGTTAACTGGTGTGAGACGGCTTAGAAAGTGAAATCGAGGTTCTTGCCGTCAAAATCGGCTGGCGAATGACGTTCGGGGACTTGCTGGTCCTCATCACCCCAAACCTTGTTCACCAAACGCCCGCGCTGAACGCCCGGCCGTGCCGCGATTTCGCGCGCCCAGCGGCCGACATTTTTGTAGTCGTCAATCGACAGGAACGTTTTTGCTTCGTTGTAAATCGTGCCCGCCACGAACGGGGCAAGCCATGGGAAATTGGCCATGTCCGCGATGGTGTATTCGTCACCAGCGAGGAAACGGGTCTTGCCCAATTGCTGATCCGCGACGTCGAAAATCCGTTTTACTTCCATGGCGTAGCGATTGATCGGATATTCATATTTTTCCGGCGCATAGGCATAAAAATGACCAAAGCCGCCGCCGATAAATGGCCCGGTGCCGACTTGCCAAAATACCCAAGAAAGCACCTCTGCGCGCTTTGCAGGATCTTTCGGCAAAAACTCACCGAATTTTTCCGCAAGATGCACAAGGATCGCGCCGCTTTCGAACACGCGAAATTCGCTCTCGCCGCTGGCATCAACAAGTGCCGGGATTTTTGAATTCGGATTTATGTTCACAAAGCCGCTGCTGAACTGCGAGCCATCGCCGATATTCACGGTGTAGGCATCGTATTCTGCGCCTGCGTGGCCCAGTTCTAGCAGTTCTTCGAGCATGATCGTCGCTTTCACCCCGTTGGGCGTCGCGAGCGAATGCAGCTGAAACGGATTGCTACCGCGCGGCAGGGCTTTTTCCTCACGCGCGCCGGAAGTTGGCCGATTGATGCTGGCAAAACGGCCACCGGATTCGGTGTCGGAATTCCAAACTTTGGGCGGTGTGTAAGTGGGATCGGCCATAATGTGTGCTCCAGTTTTTGCAGGGAGGAATTGTCCTGTTTAACCCTTGGCCTTTCAATTGGCCCTTTCGCCAATGATGCGCAACACTGCCGCGCGAAGCTTTCGCTGTCAGGCGCAATAGCAAGACTTTTGCCTGTATCGAATGCCTGTATCGTGTGTCTGGATTGGGTGCCTAGATTGGGTGCCTAGATTGGGTGCCTAGATTGGGTGGAGGTATCGCGCCGTCTATGAAGCGTGCAGTTAAGCCGCTAAAGCGCATTTACTCACGCATATTAGGAGCCTGCCGCAACATGGCCACTAAAGACACGGCAACAAAAACGCATCCATTCTACGACATGCACGCTCACGGTTTTGTCCGGGTGGCAACTTCCACTCCGTGCGTGCGCACCGGCGATGTTGCCTACAACACCAAAGGCATCCTGTCGGAAGCGCGCAAGGCGCATGCGCAAAATGTCGATCTGGTGGTCTATCCTGAATTGTGCGTGTCATCTTACGCGATTGATGATTTGTTGCTGCAAAACGCGCTGCTCGATGCATCAGAGGCCGCGATTGGCGAAATTGTAGAGGCCAGCGAAGAGTTGACCAGCGTGCTGGTGATCGGTGCGCCGCTGCGGCGTAATAACAAACTCTACAATTGCGCTTTGGTGATTGCGCGCGGGGAATTGCTGGGCGTGGTCCCGAAAAGCTATCTGCCCAATTACCGCGAATTTTACGAGAAACGCTATTTCGCCCATGGCCGCAATTGTCAGGATATGTGGATCGGCGTGAACGGCGAAGAGGTTCCGTTTGGGACCGATCTCATATTCTCAGCCTCGAATTTCCCCGGATTTACGTTCGGTGTGGAGATTTGCGAGGATTTCTGGGCACCCAATCCGCCGGGAACTCTGGCGGCGCTCGCTGGGGCGCTCATCCTTTGCAATCTGTCCGCTTCGCCGATCACTATTGGCCGCGCGGATGACCGCCATTTGCATTGCCGCTCTAGCTCCGCGCGTTCGATCTGCGCCTATGCCTATTCCGCCAGTGGGCACGGCGAAAGCACCACAGACCTCGCTTGGGATGGGCAAGGGGTGATTTACGAATTGGGCGGTTTGCTCACCGAAAGCGTGCGGTTTGATCTCGATCCTGAATTGTGCGTGGTCGATATCGACACCGACCGGATCGCGAGCGAGCGGATGCGCAATCAAACCTTTGCCGACGCAGCAGAGGCGCATGGACGGCCAGAGGACAGTTTCCGCCGGATCGTGTTTGAACATGAGGCAGCGGCGGGCGATATTGGCCTGATCCGCCCGGTTCCCCGTTTTCCATTCGTGCCGAACAATCAAAAAACCTTGGACGAGGATTGCTACGAAGCTTTCAACATCCAAGTCGATGCCCTGATGCGGCGTATTCAGGCGACCAAAGCAAAGTGCCTGGTGATCGGAATTTCCGGCGGCCTCGACAGCACTCATGCTCTGATCGTGGCGAGCAAGGCTTGCGACCGGCTTGGCCTGCCGCGCACCGCCATTCGCGGTTACACCATGCCCGGCTTTGGCACGTCGGATGATACGAAAAGCAATGCGTGGAAGCTGATGGAAGCTTTCGGCATCACGGCGGAAGAGATCGACATCAAACCCGCCGCAAGCCGTATGTTGGAAGATATGGGCCACCCATATTCGAAGGGGGAGCCCGTCTATGATGTGACATTTGAAAATGTGCAGGCGGGATTGCGCACCGATTACCTGTTCCGCATTGCTGGCCAACATGGCGGATTTGTCGTGGGCACCGGCGATCTCAGTGAATTGGCGCTTGGCTGGTGCACATACGGCGTCGGTGATCACATGAGCCATTACGGGGTCAATTCGGGCGTGCCGAAAACGCTGATCCGCTACCTTATCCGCTGGACCGTCGATACACAGCAATTCGCGCCCGAATGCGCCGATGTGTTGATGGCGGTGTACGACACAGTGATCTCGCCGGAGCTTATCCCTGCGGGGGATGACGGCGCGATTCAGAGCACGGAAGAGAAGATTGGGCCGTATGAGCTCAACGATTTCTTCCTCCACCACACGATCCGATATGGTCAGCGCCCCGGCAAAATTGCATTTCTAGCCTTTCACGCATGGCGAGATGCGCAGGCGGGCGGGTGGCCAGCGGGCTATCCAGAGGCGCGCAAGAACCAATATGACCTCGGGGAGATCGCAGGCTGGTTGGAGATGTTCTTAAAACGCTTCTTCGGCTTTTCTCAGTTCAAACGCAGCGCGATCCCCAATGGGCCGAAAGTCAGTTCGCAGGGCGCACTGTCCCCGCGCGGCGATTGGCGCGCGCCGTCTGATGCTGTCGCTGATGTATGGGTGGAAGAGCTGAAGACGAGCCTGCCGCCGCTCGATTAAGCATGTGCGCTCAACCGAGCGGGGCAGTTCGCCGTAATGGGAGGGGGCTTACGCAGATAGCTGCGCGACCTTCGCATGGGCGGCGGCAATCTTGTCCGCTCCATCGGCGCCCATAATGCCGTCCGCGGCGATGATTTGGACATCTTTGATGCCAAGGAAGCCGAGGAAGAATGTCAGCCAGTTCGACATGAAATTCATGTCGGACCCTATCGGTGTGCCGCCGGATGCAATCGTGAGGTAAGCTTTCTTACCCTCCAGCAATCCGACCGGGCCGTTTTGCGTATATTTGAACGTCGTCCCCGCGCGGGCAACCAAATCAGCCCACGCTTTTAGCGAAGCGGGAACACCGAAATTGTAGATCGGGGCACTGATGACGATCGTGTCGGCCGCCACCAGTTCCGCGATTAAAGTGTCCGCAATCGCGGCGAGATCGGCTTGCGCTGGAGTGCGATCGGCGGCGGGGGTCAGGCTTGCTTCGAACCGCTCTGCGCTGACAAAAGGCAGGTCATTCTGGCTGAGGTCGCGGGTTGTGACAGTGGCCTCTGCATTGCCGGCCAATTTTTGGATTAGAGAATTACCCAGAGCGTTTGAAATGCTCTCTTCGGCGCGAATGCTGGCGGTGATGTGAAGAATTTTTGGCATGATGGAATATTCCTGAAGTCTAGGAAAAAGGGCGGGACCGACCGAGTAAAGCGAAAGACCGGCCGGCCCCGAGGGAATGTTAAGCAGCGTCGACGAGCACCACTTCGCTGTCTTCGAGCGCGGTGATGGTCACGCGATCAAGCTGTGTAATCGCAACACCATCACGCGCCCTGGCTTCCACATCATCGACCCGGACTTTGCCGGTGGCTGGCACCAGATACAGATGACGGTCCGAGGAGGCGGGCGTGTAGGTTACGCTCTGTCCCGCCTTCAATGCCGCGCCAAGGACGCGTGCATCTGTGCGGATAGGCAGCGCGTCATTGTCATTCGCCATTCCGCTTGCAAGCGGGACGAATGCGCCAGAGCGATCACCTTTTGGAAAGGCGCGTGCGCCCCAGCTTGGTGTGCCGCCGCGCGTTTCAGGAATGATCCAGATTTGGAAGAGTTCCGTCGCCTCATCCTCGCGGTTATACTCGGAATGCTGAATGCCGCTCCCGGCGCTCATCACCTGAACATCGCCCGCTTCGGTGCGGCCTTCATTGCCCTGATTATCGCGGTGCGTGATTGCGCCCTTACGAATATAGGTAATGATCTCCATGTCTTCGTGTGGGTGCGCAGGGAAGCCGGTGCCGGGCGCAATCGTGTCGTCATTCCAGACCCGAAGGCTACCCCAATTTACACGCGCAGGGTCGTGATATTGGCCAAAGGCAAAGTGATGATGCGCATCCAGCCAGCCGTGATTGATGCTGCCGAGGCTATCAAAGGGACGAAGTTCGATCATGGTATGTCTCCTGAATGTGGGGCGGCTCGATGTGAACCATGCTCCCGTTGAACCAAGAGATAGGCGTGATCGTATAAACGGATAAGTGCGATAAAGCTTGCAAAGATGTTCGAATTATTTGAACATTCGAAAATGCGGTTAGGTGATCCCAGTCTCGATCAATTGCGTATCTTCCTAAGTGTCGTGGAAGAGGGCAGCTTTGGCGGCGCGGCGCGGCGGATGGGCAGAGCTGTTTCCGCCATCAGTTACGGCATCGCACAATTGGAGGCGCAGCTCGCGATCCGCCTGTTCGACCGCGAAGGATCGCGCAAACCGGTCCTGACCGAAGCGGGCGAGGGGGTGCTGACAGAGGCACGGGCCGTAGCAGACCGGGTCGACGCGCTGCTTGCCAAAACGCACAGCCTCCATGCCGGATTGGAGAGCAATCTGGGCCTTGTGCTCGATGTGATGTTTCCCGGTGATGTAACCGCACGGGTCCTGCGCCGGTTCCGTGAACAGTTTCCCACTGTTGCGCTGCGCCTGAGGATCGAGGGGCTGGGAGCAGTGGCGGCCTGTTTAATCGACGAGGACGCACAATTGGCGATTGGCGGGCCGATTATTGGCCAAGACCCAGAATTGGAACGCCAAGCTATCGGTTCGGTTGATTTGATCCCCGTTGCGGCTCCGGGCCATCCGCTCAGCCTGCCGGGTATCGCGCCGGGGGAAAGCCGCAAACATTTGCAACTTGTCCTCTCCGACCGATCAACGCGCACGCAGGGGCGCGAATTTTCTGTGCTTAGCCCGCATTCGTGGCGGCTGGGCGATTTGGGCGCGAAACATGTTCTGCTGAAAGAGGGGCTAGGCTGGGGCAATATGCCGCTAGAAATGGTCGCGAGTGATCTAAAGGACGGGCGGCTTGTTGCGCTCGATCTGCCGGAAAAACCCGGCGACAATTACACGCTCTACGCCCTTTGGCGGCGTGACACACAGCTAGGTCCGGCGACGAGCTGGTTAATTGATGCGTTTCGTGAAGAGTTGCGGGACTGAGGCCCCTTGCCGTGCGGTGTGATTAACTGCGCAACCACGCCAAAGCGTCAGTGATCTCTGGGAAAAATTCGCAATCAAGCGCTTCGCTAATCCGGCGAAATTGTTGTTTGACCAGCACAGAAGACACTACGAGCGCCATGCGGGACACGCCGAGATGCGCCGAATCTTCCTGAGACCGCCGCATACGATCGGCAAGTTCGCGTGGCTGAACCGACATCTCGCGCAAATCGCCTAGCACCCGAAACCCTTGGCGGTCTTCGATGAACGGTTTGGCTGTTTTGAGCAATTCTGCCTGCAACTCGCCAATTATCGCTTCCGTCCAAAGGCCCGCAGCAGACCAATGGATCTCGCGCGCACTGTCGATGCGTGAAACAGTAAAGCTAGGGGCAAGGATCTGCATACGGCTTACCGTAAGGTAGACAGGTAAATTTACCTTAAACTGTTGCCCCGTGGACTGGACCAAACACGATTGGTGCATCACCCGCGGCCCAAGGCTGAAACTTTGGCATGATCGCCGCGAATAGATCGGACGCGAGATGCGCGCTTAGCCATGGGTGGAGGTGGGGCAGATCAGCGCCATCGAACCATGCCCGGTCGTGATTGGCAAATTGGCGGATAAAGGGGAACAGAGCGATGTCGGACAGCGTTCGGCTTGGTCCGCAAAGCTCGCCCGTTTCACCCAATCGTGCATCGAGATCGCGCAGGATCGCCAGCCCTTCCGCGCGGTGATCGACGTTTCCGTGGTCCGGCTCATCCTCATAGCGGTTGGGGTATTTGTAGCGGTCTAGGTGATGTTTAAAGGGGCCGTCGGCGCGCGCAATAAGGGCAGGACTATCGCCTGCTAGCCAGTTTTCAGGATCATTCTGTGCCACTGCCCAGCGCATGATCGCGATGCTTTCATCAATCACAGTTGTGTCAGGCAAGACCAGCACAGGAACGGTCGCCTTTAATGACGCGGCGCTGAGTTCCGGCGGTTTGTTCGCCAGCTTCACCTCGCGCAATTCCACCGCGACGCCCGCTATCCAAAGCGCCATGCGCGCCCGCATTGCATACGGGCAGCGGCGAAAGGAATAGAGGACCGGAAGCTGGCTCATTTGGCCTTGCTTCGCGCTGCCTCGCGCTCTCTTGCCAGCGTATTTTGGCGCTGCCGCTCAGCGTAACGGGCGCGCTGTTCTTCGGTTTTTTCACCGATGCAAGCGGGACAGCTGATACCCTCTGCAAAATCAGGATTCGCCATGTCCGCATCGTCGACCGGGCGGCGGCAGGCGCGGCATAGACCGTAATCGCCGGGAACAAGGCCGTGGCGGACGGTTACGCGTTCATCAAACACGAAGCATTCACCTTCCCAAAGGCTTTCATCCTCGGGCACGTTTTCGAGATATTTGAGAATGCCGCCTTTTAGGTGGAAGACATCCTCCACCCCTTCGCCGCGCAGGAAACTGGTGGATTTCTCGCAGCGTATGCCGCCGGTGCAAAACATCGCGACTTTCTTCTTGCCGCCGAGCAATTCTTCGCGGTTTTCGCGGAACCATGCGGGGAAGTCGCGAAAGCTGTTGGTTTCGGGATCGACCGCCCCTTTGAACGTGCCGACGCCGACCTCATAATTGTTGCGGGTGTCGATAACGATGGTGTCAGGATCGCTGATCAGCGCATTCCATTCCAGCGGATCAACATAGCGTCCGACGCTGGCGGTGGGATCGACCTGCGGCTGACCCATTGTGACGATCTCGCGCTTTAACCGGACCTTGAGCCGGTTGAAGGGCATGGTGGGCGCGGCCGAATATTTGACATCGAATTCTGCGCATCCAGGGATCGTGCGGATATGATCCAGCACGGCGGCGATCCCTTCAGGCGAAGCGGCGATGGTGCCATTGATCCCTTCGGGCGCGAGCAGGATGGTGCCGGTGGCTCCGGCTGCCTCCGCAGCGGCGAGCAATGGTTCGCGGATGGCCGCAGGGTCGCTGATTGGCGTGAAGTTGTAGAGCGCGGCGACTTGGATTGTATTTGTCACGACCTAGACCCGCATCACCCAGCCATGCGGGTCCGCAACCCGGCCATGTTGCAATTCAACCAGCCGTTCGCGCATCTTCATCGCCATCTGGCCAATGCCGCCAGCGCCAATCGTGAATTCGCCGTCGGGCGAGGCAACTGTGCCGACCGGCGTCACCACCGCTGCGGTGCCGCAGGCGAGCGTTTCCAGCAGCTCGCCGCTTTCCGCCTCGGCGCGCCATTGCTGAATCGAGTAAGGTTCTTCGCGCACGTCCAGCCCTTCTTCGCGCAGCATTGCGATCAGGCTGTCGCGGGTGATGCCGGGCAGGATTGTACCGGTTAGGGGCGGGGTAATCACGCTGCCATCGCTGCGGACGAAGAACAGGTTCATCCCGCCCAGCTCCTCCACCCATTTGTGTTCGGCCGCATCAAGGAACACGACTTGGTCGCATCCTTTGGTGATCGCTTCGGCTTGAGGGACAAGCGAGGCGGCATAATTGCCGCCGGTCTTGGCCGCGCCCGTGCCGCCGATTGCCGCCCGCACATGGTCTTGGCTGACCCAAATTTTAACAGGGTTCACGCCGCCTTTGAAATAGCTGCCGGACGAACACAGGATGACGACAAATTTATATTGTTTGGCCGGACGCACGCCCAAAAATGCCTCTGACGCGAACATGAAGGGGCGGATATAGAGCGACCCGCCATCAATATCGGGCATCCATTTGGCATCCGTTTTGACCGCTAGCTGCACCGCCTCAAGGAACAATTCTTCCGGCAATTCAGGCATCGCCATGCGGCGCGCGCTGGCGTTAAATCGCTGCGCATTCGCCTCTGGCCGGAACATGGCCAACCCGCCATCGGCGTGGGGGAAGGCTTTCATCCCTTCGAATATTTCTTGGGCGTAATGCAGGACGCTCGAAGCGGGATCGAGAGGGATGGCTTCGCGCGGGCCGATACGGGCCGAATGCCAGCCGCCTTTTTCCTCATCATAGTCAATCGTGACCATGTGATCGGTGAAGACCGTGCCAAAGCCAGGATCGACAATCGCGGCCTTGCGGGCGGCGTCGGATGTCGGGGCGGGGTGTGTGATCGTCTCAAATTGCATGAGGCGCAAATACTGATCTGCGCAAATCAGAGCAAGGCTTGTGTTTGGATGTTGGTTAAAGGGCGCCGGGGACCGCTCGATGCACAATCAAAACCCGCGCTACGTCGCCGCTCGCCTCGTATATCCGCCCGGCTTGTCGCCAGGCCAACATGGATGACGCGGGAAAACAAATTTTCAACCCTTGCCTATGGCGCGCGCTTGATTCACAAATACTCCTAAGAGCGGCGGTGCACGGCGCTCTCGGCCCCCGGTGAAACGGCTGGTCTTAGCTTTAAAGCGCGAAAGGAGGTGATCCGATGTCTCATGGTTCAGTAGCGAGGTCGGTGAAGATCCCTACGGAGCATATTCGGTAACGTCCTTACCGAGTAAGGTTTCGTGAGCGGCGCTTCCGGCCGCTGACCATGAAGGGCGGTTCCTGCTTTATGCGGAGCCGCCCTTTTCATGTCTGGACGGTTACCGGCAATCCTCGATCACGCGGCTGATTTCGACCCATGCCGGCAAATAGAGCGTGCGTTCGCCTTCTACGCCGATCGCAATGCGCCCCTTGGTGATCGCCATCGCGTCCAGCAGCGGATCGCGGGGGTCCAGAAACGCTCCAGCGAGCGGCTGACGATTGCTGACGGAATTGGCTGATAGCTGACGCTGCGTGGTTTCTGCAGTGACACTCATCGCGCGCGGTTGCTCCGTCCGGTTCGCAACCACACGTGCCAAACCAACTTGGCCGTCACCGCAGCGAAGAATGAAGACCGGATTCTGCGGGTCCGTGCCAAATAATGCCAGCGTTTCGTTCGGTTCACTTTCATAGAACCACGTCCCCGGCGTTGGCGGCGCGTCGAGATAGTTGGCGTAGCTTTGTTCCTGAACGACTGGCGTCGGAGCGGGAGCTGGCGCGGGCGTTGGCGTGGGGGCAGGGGCCGCAACCGGTGGCGGGGTCGGTGCAGGCGGCTGAGACGCCGGAATACAGGCCGCAAGACCAAAGGTGACGGCGAGCGCGCCAGCGGTGTGTAAGTAGATTGCTTTCATACCCCTTAAATGCGCGCTAACACCTGACGCGTCCATGAAGAATTCCAACCAAACACCGAAAAAAAGCGTCAAAAGCGCCAAGAAGCGCGCTGATCACTTGTTGGTCGAGCGCGAGCTGGTCGAAAGCCGGACGCGCGCGCAGGCCCTCATCATGGCGGGAGTGGTGTTTGTGGGGGAGGCGAAGGTTGAGAAACCGGGTCAACAAATCGCTGAAGACGCGGTTATTGATGTGCGCGGGCGTGACCATCCTTGGGTTAGCCGGGGCGGTATCAAGCTTGCACATGCGATCGAGCATTTCGCGCTCAATCCTGCAGGCGCGATCGCTATGGATATCGGGTCATCGACCGGCGGCTTTACAGACGTGCTGCTAACCCACGGAGCAGATCATATTTTTGCGGTCGATAGCGGCACCAATCAGCTAGCTTGGAAATTGCGGCAAGATGACCGTGTGACGGTACTGGAACAAACCAGCGCCCGTATTCTGACGAAGGGTCATATCGACCAGCCTTGCAATTGGGTCGTATGCGATGCGAGTTTTATCGGGCTTTCCAAAGTGCTTGAAACCCCGCTGCAATTGGCGGCGCAGCAATGCCAATTGGTTGCACTGATCAAACCCCAATTCGAGGTCGCTAAACAAGAGGTCGGCAAAGGCGGCGTGGTTCGCGACGCGGCGCTTCATGACCGTGTGTGCGGCGAAGTTCGCGAATGGTTAGAGGGGCTTGGCTGGGACATTGAAGGAATTGTGGAAAGCCCGATCACAGGCCCGCAAGGTAACGTCGAATTCCTTGTCTCAGCAAAACGATCCTAGCCCAAATCCATCCCGCCGATCTTTGCATCAAGGTCAATCGGGATCGATGACAACACTTCTTCGCCGCTCGCTTTCTCATACGCTTTATCGCCATGTTCAGCGACCAGTTCGGCGTGGCGAGCGTCGCGAATACGCAGCAATTCCGCGATCTCCTCCCGGTACAATGCGACCATCGCGGTGACGAAGCGGTTTACGCAGTCGTCCTCTTTTGTGTGATCGACATCGAAATCGGGCAGATGCTCGATCATCGTCTCTGCGGGATAGAGAAATTCATTGGTGACATAGCGGTTGACGGAAAACCAACTGCGCGGGATGCCCAAAGTGTCGATCGATAGGGCAATCAAATGGGTAACATGCGCCTTGGCATCCTCGCCTTGGGGCGGCCAGACTTTCGGCTCTAGCCCTTCTGGCAATTGGGTGCGGTGCAAGAACAGGTGGAAATGGCCGTGCTCATTCTCCTCGCGGCTGCCAGGGGCGTGAACATGGTAATACCAACGCGCTTTGCAAAATTCGTCGCGCGCGTCCGCCTTTGGGTAATGCGTCCAGAAATTCGCGCCTTCTTCGGGCACAACGCGCAGCATTAGCGGGCGCTGTTCCTGCGCCATTTGCGTGATGGTTTCGATAACGGTGTGAGCGGCCTGAACCGGCGTCATCGGTCCGCTTTTGGGGGATTCTGTAGCCATAATTGGAGTTCTAGCGATCCGCAGTCAAAGTTACAGAGGGTAATTCAAACTCCGGCAGCCGTCAGACGGACCAGCCGAAAATATGCCAGACACAAAACGGCCGGTGGCAACGAATGCTGCCACCGGCCGAAATTGTTACGCTAATGCGAGGTGCTTATTCAGCAGCTTCGCACTCAGCAGCTGCACAGCAGCCTTCTGCGGCTGCACAGCAACCTTCAGCAGCTGCACAGCAGCCTTCTGCGGCTGCACAGCAGCCTTCAGCAGCTGCACAGCAGCCAGCTGCGCAATCAGCAACAGCAGTTGTATCAGCGTCGGTTGCAGCTTCGTCAGCAGGAGCCGAGCAAGCAGCGGTTGCAACAGCCAGGCCGCCAGCAACAGCCAGCATCGATGCAAAGTTGGTCTTTTTCATTAAATTGTTCCCCTCAATGAGATCCGGCCAAACCCGCCTACATCTCAATGGATAGCTAGAGCGCGCATAGGATTTCTTGCCGAACAGCGCCCCGAATCACGGCAAGAATGTGGCGAAGCTATCACAATGGAGAGCATAGGCGAATGGCCTTGTGGATTTTTTCGGCGAATTGCGGCGGATTTTGCATCTTTTGCGTCAAATGGGGACGCTATTCTGGGCGCAGTTGCCACCGCCTGATTGGCGCTGCGAACAGGCTCGTGTATCGGAGCGGCGCGCGGGGTTAACCTGCGAATCAAAAGGGCGGGTTAGCCGGTGTTGTTCGAAAGACGGGGTGGGGCCTGCGAACGATTGCGGCTGATCTGGCGGGAGAAATAATGAATTTTCTGGCTTCCAAGGCGCAATTGCGCGCAAGTTTTATCCGCTGGGCGTTGTTCCTAGTGCCGCTGATCGTTCTGCTTGGCTTTGCCGCTGGCCAATTGGGCAGCCCGCAGACTGTGTGGTTCCAAAACCTGACAAAGCCCGCGATTTTCCCGCCGACCATGTGGTTCGGTATCGTGTGGAGCATTCTGTACGTCATGATCGGCCTATCGCTTGCCTTGGTGGTCAGCGCATGGGGCGCGCATGGCCGGGGGTTTGCGATCATCGTCTTTGCATTGCACTTTATCGGCAATCTGGCTTGGACTGCGGTGTTCTTTGGGATGCAAAATATGACAGCGGCGCTGGGCGTGCTGATCTATGCGGTGGTAAGTTTGGCCGTGGTGATTGCGATTTTCTGGCGCGTCCGCCGAAGCGCGGCGCTGCTTCTGCTGCCATATCTGGCATGGGTGATGTTCGCGAGCGTATTGAATTATCAGTTCATCGCCGAAAATCCCGATGGCGGCGAAAACGGCGATGACGGTGCCATAGAGCGCATCGAACTCTAAACATTGGGGCCTACACATTGGGGCCTAGACATTGGCCGCGACCATCTCCAAATAACAATCATGCAAAGCGAAAACCCACTGATCGCCGATTTCGTCAAGATCGCTAACAGCGCGGCTGGCACTATGGCCGGCATGACCCGCGAGGCCCGTGAGGGCGCGCGTGAGAAAATGCGCGAAGCGATGGGCGGCATGGATTTTGTGTCCCGCGAGGAATTCGACACTGTCAAAGCGATGGCGCAAAAGGCCCGCGAACAGGCCGACGCCCTCGAAGCGAAAGTCGCTGAGCTGGAAGCCAAGCTCTCCGGCAAGTAAGTCGGTACGCGCGCGATGGATTTGCGCGCGCCCGCCATCCTTATCGCATCTCGCCCGCACGGCGAAACCGCTGCGATTGCGCGGTTGATGACTGAGCAATACGGCCTCGTCGCAGGCTATGTCGCGGGCGGTCGGGGGCGGCAATTGCGCCCCGTTATGATCCCCGGCAATGCGGTTGAGGTGGAGCTGCGCGCCAAATCAGATAGCCAATTGCCATTCGCGCGAATTGAACTCACCGAAAGCCGCGCCGCTTGGATGACCGAGCCTTTGCCCGCTGCCGCGATCCAATGGGCCTGCGCGCTCACCGCTTCTACACTGCCGGAACGCAATCCGTATCCCACGCTTTATAGCGGCCTCGATGCGCTGCTCACCGCGATCTGTCATGCGCCGTCGGCACGCGGATGGCTGGCGGTGATGGTTGCTTATGAGGCGATGGTGCTGCGCGAGCTGGGCTATGGCGGCATGAAGCCTGACATTGACGGCGATTTTGCCGAACAGTTTGAAAGCTTCCGCGCGCTCCACCGTCCAATGCGCGACTACTTGTTTGCCGAGAACGTCCGCGATGTTATGGCCGCGCGCACTGCTCTGGGCGAACGGCTTGGGCGGATGGTTGATTAAGGCAGTAGCTATGAAAATCGCAGTTTTACCGGGCGACGGCATCGGACCAGAAGTGACGCATGAGGCCGTACAGGTGCTAAAAGCGCTGGACCTGCCAGAGCTGACCCTGTTCGACGGCGATGTCGGCGGTATTGCCTATAAACGCCACGGTCACCCTCTGCCGCAAGAGACGCTGACGATGGCGCGCGAAGCGGATGCCGTCTTGTTTGGCGCGGTGGGCGATCCGGATTGCGACGCTTTGGAGCGGTCTTTGCGGCCGGAACAGGCGATCTTGGGGCTCCGCAAAGAATTGGATCTGTTTGCAAATCTGCGCCCGGCAAAGGTGTTTGCGGGGCTCGAACATCTCTCTCCCCTGAAGCCCGAAATCGCGGCAACGCTCGACATGCTGATCGTGCGTGAGCTGACCGGGGATGTGTATTTCGGCGACAAGGGCGAACGCGTTGCCGCCGATGGCAGCCGTGAGGGGTGGGATATGATGTCTTATTCTGAACCAGAAGTGCGGCGGATCGCCCGCGTTGCTTTCCGCGCCGCACGTTCGGGCGATGGGCGCCTTTGCAGCGTGGATAAAGCCAATGTGCTCGAAACCAGCCAAGTGTGGCGCGACACGGTAAAGGACGCCGCCGGATCGCATCCCGATATCGACCTCAGCCACATGTATGTCGACAATGCCGCGATGCAGATCATCAGCAATCCGGCGCAATTCGGTGTGATCCTGACCGGCAATCTGTTTGGCGATATTCTGTCCGACCTCGCCAGCGCGGCGGTCGGCTCGATTGGTTTGCTCGCCAGCGCCTCTATGGGCGAGCGGCAAACAGCGGGCGGCCTGTTCGGCCTTTACGAACCGATCCACGGCAGCGCGCCTGATATTGCCGGGCAGGGCAAGGCCAATCCGATGGCGACGATCCTGTCGGCGGCAATGATGCTGCGGCATTCTTTTGGCCTAGAGGCGGAAGCTGCGCGGATCGAAGCGGCGGTTGAGAAAGCTCTAGCTGACGGTATTCGCGGCGGGGATCTTGGCGGGACCCACGGGACCCAGGCAATTGGCGCGGCGGTGCTAGAGCGGCTCTGAGCCAGATCATGCCCGCCAATTCTGAATCCGCCGGCCCTGCTTCGTTAGAACTGGCCATTATCCTGCCCACGCTAAATGAAAGCGGCAATCTGGCGCCTTTGGTGGAGCGGATTGCGGCGGCGATGGAGCCGATGATCGGGAATGAAGGCTGGGAAGTCTTGATTGTCGATGATGACAGCAAAGACGGCACCGCTGACGAAGCCCGCGCTCTGGCGCAGACGGACCGGCGTGTGCGGGTGATCCAACGTATCGGCAGGCGCGGATTAGCGAGCGCCGCTATCGAGGGGTTCTGCGCCACAGCCGCGCCTTATGTGGCGGTGATGGATGCGGATCATCAGCATGATCCCGCTTTGCTGGCCGGGATGCTAGCGGCGCTGAAATCCGGAGAGGCAGAGATATGCGTCGCCAGCCGCTTTGCCGAAGGGGCGAGCACAAAAGATTGGGCTGAGCCGGAGCGTGAGAAACTGTCGAATTTCGCCAACGCGGTCGCGCGCAAGCTGACCGGCGCCGCTTTGACCGACCCGATGAGCGGGTATTTCATGCTTTCTGCAAAAGCTGCGCGCGCATTGGTGCCGCGCCTGTCCGGTATTGGTTTTAAGATCCTGCTCGACCTGCTTGCCGCGGCGCCAAAAACGCTGGGCGCGCCGATGAAGGTGAGGGAGTTCCCCCTAAATTTCGCAGCTCGCCGCGAGGGGAGTAGCAAGCTCGATCGTGCGGTGGTGTTCGATTTTGTGGCCGGACTCTACGACAATTTCCTGGGGCAGTTGATCCCCACGCGCTTTGCGCTGTTTGGCACAGTCGGTGCGCTCGGCGTAATCGTCCACATGGCTGTCTTGAGTGTGCTGATGCTAGGGTTAGAGCGCAGCTTTACAGGCTCCTTCTCGCTGGCCCAAGGCATCGCCGTGCTATCCGCGATGAGTTTCAATTTCTGGCTCAACAATTGGCTAACCTACCGGGATAAACGGCTCAAAGGCTGGGGCGCTGTGCTGCGCGGCTGGGCTGGGTTTTGCCTGACTTGTTCAGTCGGCGGGTTTGCGAATGTGGCGGCGGCCAGCTTTCTACAAGGGCAAGGCGTTTACTGGGCACTCGCGGCCTTGGCAGGCATAATTATCGGATCGGTTTGGAATTACGCCCTATCCAGCCGCTTCGTCTGGGGCAGGTTTTAACGCCATCCTGCAATCCACGTCCAATCTGCAAAGCTCATGGGTCCGGCCAATTCCCCGGCAGACAATATCTTGAAGAACAGCGCGAACATTGCCGCGCTGCCCCCTAGCACAATGTAAGCAATCCACCTGCGGCCGCTGCGGTGAATGTCGCTCAAACTGATGGCCAACGCTGCCAGCAGGAACACTGACGGCATTACATAGTGATAATAGAATTGCACCGGCTTAGGCGCGATCAGCCATAGGCCGAGCGAAACACCGTATCCCGCCACCACCGCAAGTTTGGCCCAGTCGTTTCGGTAAAGCCCCATCACAAGGCACCATGCCAAAGCAGGCAAACCCAGTAACATCGTTATCGGATTTCCGATCAACAGCACGCCGCGCTGCGCCCCGTCGGTGAATTCATACAGATACCAAATGCCGCGCGTGTTCATCACCCATTGTGACCATGTGCTTTGGTAAGCATGGGGGGCGAGGACCTGTTGCTGCAATTCGAGCATTTCAAAATGCAAACCGATCAGGCCGCTCTGGGCCAAGGGCGAAGAGCTAAATTGTGTGCCCAGCCAATATCCCGGCATGAATGTCAGCGCATAAGTGATGAGCGGCACCGCGCCGAGCCATAGAAAGGCTTCGACCAGGCTAATTCCGGGCACTGGCACCCCACGGCGGCTCAGTAGCAATCTGCGCCGCCCCGCCGAAAACCGCGCGGCAAAGAATGCTAGGCCAAACGCCATCGCGAGCGGCACAGCATTCCATTTTGCAGCCAATGCGCAGCCGATTGCAACGCCTGTGAGCGCGAGCCGCCAGCGCCCCGTTTCGGGTTGCCGGCAAGCGGCGGCGAACTGCCATGCCGCCAGCGCCAGAAACGCCGCCATAAAGACATCGAGCATCGCGATCCGCGCATGGATGAACAGGTGAAACCCCGTCACCAGCAATATGCCAAATGCGATCACGGCAAAGCGGTCATGGCTCGCCTGCCACAGTGTCCGCATACTCGCGCCAACCGCGACCGTGCCCGCAATCAGCGACATAATCCGCCAGCCCAGCGGATTGTCGCCAAACATATACATACCCAGCGCAATCAATTCCTTGCCCAGCAGCGGGTGTTCGCGGTTCACATAAGCGCCGCCGTCGCCGTTCAATAAGGCAAGCAATTCGCGCGCGGCGGGAAGGTAGTGAATTTCGTCAAAATACGGCGCGGACGGCGTCGTCAGCCGGATACTGGCCAGCAATGCGAACAATGCGGGTATCGCAAGGCACCAAACCCACGGATCGCGCGGGGGCATAGGCGGGCTGGACGGCCCTTCATGATATTGAAGTTCAGGGGAAACAGGCTCTTGCATCGGGCACCGCGATTACGCAGGTGCCCGATCCAGAGCAAGGGCGTTTAGGCGCCAGACTTAGATGCCGCAGGTGCTGGAACTGCGCCGGCAGAAGCGGCGGCGGCATTCTCTAGCCAGAACAATCGCGCGATCATTGCGAGCAATCCGATGCTGGCGGTGCAGGCCACAAACAATCCCCAAAGCGGCACATTCATACCCTGTTTGCGCGCGCGCGGGGCAACGAAGAACAATGCAACCATCACCGTGATGATCAAATCCCACCATACCTGAACCCCGGTTAGATTGACCGAATGGTTGGTCCAGAACATCACGATCCCGTCTTGCCAAATTTGCACGGCGGTGAATGCCGCAAAACCGGCGGATAGCATCGCCGCGAGCAGCGCGCTGCCGGTGATACGTTTGGATATTAGGATAGATGCGAACGCGCCGATGCCTGCTATAAGACCGGCTATGGTGAGAATTTCTGTGGGGCTCATGGGGTTTTCCTGTCCATTATGTAGCGAGTGCTACAATACTTGATAGCGAGATGTAGCGAATGCTACAAGAGGGTAATGCAAACAAACCGACTTTCTCGTGAAACGCTGCTTCCGATGTTGGCTGCGCATGTCATTCAACATGGGTTGGGCGGGGCAAGCCTGCGGCCTTTGGCAAAGGCGGCGGGAACCAGCGACCGCATGCTGATTTATCATTTCGGGAATAAAGAGACGCTGATTTCCGATTTGCTTGAATATGTCGCGGGCATCTATTCTGCCGCGCTTGAGGCTGCAATCGAAGAATCGCGCCCCAAGACACGGCAGGAATGTTTCGCCCGCATTCTAACGCAAGCACGCGAACCGGCGATGCAGGCATTTTTGGTGCTGTGGTGGGAAATAGTAGCGGGCGCGGCACGGGGCCTGCCCGGATATAAAAAAGCCGCTGATCAGATGATGACCAAGCAATTGGCGTGGCTGGAAACACAAATGCCGCAGGATGACCCTGATCCCGCGGGCGGGGCGCGCTATCTGATGACTTTGATGGAAGGCACGTTGATGCTCGGCACGGTCGGCCATGCACGCACCGCGCGTGAGGGATTGTTGGCCAGTGATCTTTCAAGTGAAAATTCAAGTGATCTTGCGGGCGATCTTGCAGCTGGCGGCGCTGGCGACTAATCCCCCTCCCATGAAAAAGACCACCGGAATGAACCGCGCTGTCACGCAAAAATGGCGCCCCGCTACGCAGGCTGTTCGCGGCGGGACATGGCGCAGCGAACATGGCGAGACGAGTGAGGCTTTGTTCCTCACCTCTGGCTATACTTATGATGACGCGCAAACGGTGGCCGACCGGTTTGCGGGCGATGCCGAAGGGATGACCTATTCGCGTCTGCAAAACCCGACGGTGGCGATGCTGGAGGAACGCATCGCATTGTTAGAAGGCGCAGAGGCATGCCGCGCACAGGCAAGCGGAATGGCGGCGATGACCGCGGCGCTGCTGTGTCAATTATCCGCCGGAGATCACTGCGTCGCGGCGCGTGCGGCGTTTGGATCGTGCCGTTGGCTGGTCGATAATCTGCTGCCGCGTTTCGGCATCGAAACGACAGTGATCGACAGCGCAGACGATGCCCAATGGGAAGCGGCGATTAAGCCCAACACCAAAGTTTTCTTCTTTGAAACGCCCGCTAATCCAACACTCGATATCGTTGATATGCAGGCCGTGTGTGATCTGGCCCGTGCGCATGGCATCACCACTGTTGTCGACAACGCCTTTGCCTCGCCCGCATTGCAACGTCCGATGGAATTTGGCGCGGATGTTGTCGCCTATTCCGCGACCAAACTGATGGACGGGCAAGGGCGCGTGCTTGCGGGCGCAGTGTGCGGAACACAGCAATGGGTCGAAGAAATGCTGTTGCCGTTTCAACGCAACACCGGGCCGAATATTGCGCCATTCAATGCGTGGGTGGTGCATAAGGGATTGGAAACGTTGAGCCTGCGCGCGCACCAACAAAGCCGCAACGCAGTTGAGCTGGGCGAATTTTTGGAACCGCGGATATTGAAAGCGGGCGGTCACATGCGGCATCCCGGCCTGCCAAGCCATGCGCGCCACGATATTGCGACCGCTCAAATGGATGCAACAGGGCCGATCTTCGCGTTTGATGTCGGCACCCGCGAACGGGCCTTTTCGGTTCTGGATGCGTTGGAGCTCGTCGATATTTCCAACAATATCGGCGATACGCGCAGCCTGATGTGCCACCCGGCGTCCACAACCCACGCCAATATGGGCGAAGACGCGCGCGCCGAAATGGGCGTGAGCGAAGGGTTGCTGAGGATCAATGTCGGATTGGAAGACATCGCCGATATCACAGAGGATATGGACAGAGCGTTGAGCGCAGCGGGGATTTAGCCTCCCAAGCAAAAACCGGAGCAGCAGGCTTAACCTGCCGCCCCGATTTCTAAGCACATCGCCCCGCCGGAAACCCGGTTTTTTCGGACAAACTTCCTTTGAGGCGCTTGGAACGACTAGCAGTTGCCATCTTGCCGATGACATTCCTGCGAATGCAGCGCCCTCCCTAAGATAGCGCTAGAAAACGGTGCTAACAGACGGTTTACCGTATTTAACCGGCGAAATTCTGGCAAAAGGAGCGTGCCCCTGCCGTCCTTTATGCAACACTTTGGGTCCGTCACCGGCAATTCTCGCAGAATAAGTGGCGGCGCGCAGTTGTGCAGTGCAGCATCATTGTCTAACCGGCATAGCTTCTTCACCATTTTTTACCTGCGCGCGCGACTATTTGCGCCGCGCACCAGTTCGGAAATTGACGCGTATGACCACCACAACAACCTTCGCTGAGACGTTTCGGCGTGACTGGCTGGCTCAGCCGCGCGCCGATATTCTGGCGGGTATCGTTGTGGCGCTGGCATTGATCCCAGAGGCGATTGGTTTTGCCCTGATCGCGGGCGTCGATCCGAGTGTCGGGCTTTATGCCAGTGTCGCGATCGCAATGGTGATTGCATTGACCGGCGGGCGTCCGGGGATGATCTCTGCGGCGACGGCTGCGGTTGCGGTTGTGGTCATTCCATTGGTCCGCGATTGGGGTGTTGAATATCTCTTCGCCGCAACGATCCTGATGGGGGTTTTCCAAGGGATCGCGGCGCTCTTGCGGCTCGACTTGCTAATGCAATTTGTCAGCCGCAGCGTGATCACGGGTTTCGTAAACGCGCTCGCGATCCTGATTTTCATGGCTCAGATCCCGCAAATTTGGCCCGGTAATGAGGGCGTTGGCCCGTGGACTTGGGCGATGGTTTTGGGCGGATTGGCGATCATTTATGGCTTCCCGCGCCTGAACAAAACGATCCCAAGCCCTCTGGTGGCGATTGTGTTGCTAACGGTTGCGACCATCTGGTGGGGCCTGCCGGTCAATGACGTCGCGGGTGAGGGCAAGCTGCCCGACGGTCTGCCGATGTTTGCATTGCCGGACGTGCCGCTGACATGGGAAACGCTGAAAATCATTGCGCCTTACTCTGCGACGATGGCCGCAGTCGGCCTGCTGGAAAGCCTTCTGACCGCGCAGATCGTTGACGATATGACGCATACAGACAGCAACAAGCAGCGCGAAAGCGCCGGCCAAGGCATCGCCAATGTGGTTGCTGCTTGCTTTGGCGGGATGGGCGGCTGTGCGATGATCGGGCAATCGGTGATCAATGTGGCATCGGGCGGACGCGGGCGGCTATCGACCTTCACAGCCGGTGCGTTTCTGTTGTTCCTGCTTACGGCCCTCGGACCCTATGTCGGGCAGGTGCCAATGCCGGCATTGGTCGCGGTGATGATTATGGTCAGCATCGGGACGTTTAGCTGGAATTCGATCCCCAATCTGCGGCGTCACCCTTCCTCCAGCTCGGTCGTCATGATCGCCACTGTCGTCGTCGTCGTGTGGACCCACGATCTCGCGCTGGGCGTGTTGGTCGGCGTGCTGCTCTCGGGCATCTTTTTTGCCAACAAAGTGCGCACCTTGTTCACCGTCGAACGCGTGCGCCGCGAACACAGCGCGGTCTATGTCGTCACAGGCGAAATCTTCTTTGCCAGCGTCGATAAGTTCATGGAAAAGCTCGGCCCGGAAAGCCAATATGAAGACGCCGCGCACCACGTAGTGATCGACGTTTCAAAGGCGCATTTCTGGGACATTTCGGCAATTGGCGCTCTCGAAAAAGTGGTCGACCGGATGCGCCGCAATGGCCGCCATACGCGGATCGTTGGATTGAACGCGGCCAGCGCAGACTTGTTCGACAAATTCGCGCTGGAGGACCGGACCGGTCTGGAAAGCGGATTGTTGCCGCATTGATTTCGGTGTGCGCGCCCATCCGGGCGGGCTGTCGCCCTTGCGGCTCCTTCGCGCCGTTTGAGCTCAAGACCTCGCTCCTTTGTGATTGCCTCGCGCCGCGCCGTTGGGGCTTGTTTGAGGGTTCGGCTCGTGCGACCGACCACTCCAACAGTTTGGAGAGGGATTCATCATGGCCAACCGCATTGAGCTGATTTTCGATTTCGTCAGCCCCAACGCCTATTTCATCTGGTGGCCGCTGCGTGACCTAGTGAAACGCACCGGGGCAGAACTGGACGTGACGCCAGTGTTCCTTGGCGGGATGCACAAGTTGACCGGCAATGCTCCGCCGATGATCCGCGATGCTGATGTGAAGGGTAAAGTTGAATATTCGATGCTGGAAATTCAGCGGTTCATCACAAAGCATCAACTCAACAAATACCGGATGCACCCGCAATTCCCGTTCAATTCGATTACACTGCAACGGATGTTGTTCGCCGCCGATCAGGACGGGCGCGGTGTGCAATTTGTCGAAGGGGTGCTTCCGGCAATTTGGGAACATGGCATCGACATTACCGACCCCGACGCCTTAGGCGCAGCTTTGACCGCCGCCGGTTTCGACGCAAAAGACTTGTTTGCTCGCAGTCAAGCTGACGAAGTGAAACAAGGATTGGTGGCCAACACCGACCACGCGGTTGCGCGCGGCGCATTCGGCATCCCGACGATGTTTGTCGGACCCAAAGACGGCGAAACTCAAATGTTCTTTGGCAAAGAGCGATTGAGCCAGGTTGAAGAAGAATTGGCGGTGGGGTGAGACTCGAAGCGCAGCCGCGCTTGCCTTTTCTACGTAATTTCATACGCTTGCCAGCGGGGTGATTCGAAGAATTTTGGGGCGCGGGATGAAGATTGCGACATGGCTGACAGGGCCGACATGGGGCACAGGCGCGGCTGGGCTGTTCTTGATGCTTTTGGGCCTAGTGTCGGCGCAATTGGCGGCGCAACCGATCATAGGCCAGACGCAGTTTTCCGACCTTGTCGTTGAAAGTGAGGCGGAACGCCCTGCGCTCCTTGCCACCACGCACCTCGCAGGTCAGTCGATTTTTCGGTATGCCAAACTTTCACCTGATGGCAGCAAATTGGCGATGATCCGCGAATTTCCCATCAGGGCCGGGCTATCCATCGTTTCGCCAGACACAGGTGACACGGTCAAAAACATCTTCTTGCCCGATGGATTCGAAGCGTCCTCATTCGCTTGGGCGGGGAATGATCGGCTGCTGCTCGATGGAACTGGTCTCCATGTAAGAGGCCGTTACCGATACCGCGTCAGGCGCGTATTTGTGGTGACGCTCAGCGACGGGTCCAGCGACCGGCTAAGCGATGGAGATATCCGTCCCTTGATCGAGGATCCGTTTCTGTCGAGCTATGCCAGTATCCTCGGCATCTCAGACGACGGCGATTATGCTATGATTGCCCATGCCGATGATCCCGGCGATTATGATGAAAATCGGCCCGCTGTTTATCGCTATGATCTCTCCGGCGATTTCGGCATCTACCTTGCGCAAGAAGCGGTGAGGGGGGGTAAGTCATTGGACTGTCGATGATACGGGTACAGTGCGGCTTGGCATGGGGCTAAAGGATGAGACGGTCTCAATCTGGTACCGCGCTGATGCTGGCGCAGACCTGCAAAAGATCGGCGCGTTTGACCGCGACGATGCAAGGGCTTCTGCCGCTGCTTTGAGTATGGAGGGCGGAACCAATCGTTCATACGTCCTGCAATCAATAGACGACGCGCCGGTTGGCCTGCACCTTTATGATTATGTCACTGGCGAGGTGATCGAAACGCTTTACCAGAATGAATATTGGGACGTTGAAGATGTCTGGTTCCGCGACGGTAAACCGCTTGCAGTGTCTTATGTCGATGATGCTCAACGGATTGTTTGGTTCGATCCCGCTGATCAGGAACTTTATGACGAGCTTTTGACAGCGTTAGGCGGTGATGGATTGCGGATTTCGGTCACCAGCCGGTCTCGCGATAATGATCGGATGCTGGTGTGGGCCGGGCATGAGGCCGATCCCGGCGTGCTTTACCTTTTTGACCGCGCGAAGCGAGATCTCAAAGTTCTCGCTCCGCTGCGTCCAGAGCTGGATTTTCACCTTCTCGTTCGCCCGCAACCGATTGCCTATACGGCGCGCGATGGTGCCACGATTCGCGGTTATCTGACTTTGCCGCGTGGGCGCGAGGCGCGCGAATTACCGCTCATTATAATGCCACATGGCGGCCCTTTCGGAATTCGCGATACTCTGGCTTACCGTGACCAAATCCAATTGCTGGCCAATCGCGGATATGCGGTTATTCAACCAAATTTTCGCGGCAGCGGAGGGTATGGCGCGGACTTTTATGATCTTGGCATTGGCGAAGTTGGCCGTGGGATGCAGAATGATATCGACGATGCGATGGACTGGGCCGTGGGCCTCGGTATCGTTGATCCGGGGCGGGTTTGCGTCGTCGGCGGTTCTTACGGCGGATATGCGGCGCTGTGGGCGGTGCTGCGCAATCCGGAACGTTATCGATGCGCGGCAAGCTGGGCGGGTGTAACCGATTGGGATCGGATGCTGCGTTATGACCGCAAATATTTGTCCCGCGCTGGCAGCAGACGGTGGCGCAGGCAGATCGAAGGCGAAGAAGGTTTTGATCTAAGCGATGTGTCACCGGCGACCTGGGCACGCCGCCTCAATCGGCCAGTTCTGTTGGCGCATGGCACGCGCGATAACAATGTCCCGTTCAAGCAATTTGAAAGGATGGTGGAAGCGGCGGAGCGCGCTCCGGTTCCGCTGACGCAATTGGTGGTCCACGGGGCGGGGCATTCGTTCGCGCGCAAGCGGGATGAGAAACAATGGTATGATGCGCTCGATTCGTTTTTGGCCCAGCACAATCCGGCCGACCAATTGAACGCCGAGGGGGAATGGAAAGCGCCCGATAACCTTCTGAATGATGAACTGTTTACCCCGTTAAATATTCAGCAGGCCGAACCAGAGAATGCCGATGGACCCGACGTCGATTTGCCAAGTGAGACCCCAGAGTCGCCAGTTCAAGAAACGCAATGACTCGCTCTCGTGTAGAATAAGCGCGCGCGCCCTCTTGTGAGCAGAGCCAGAATTGCTACGTTAGGGCGCTTATGAAAGAGCTCTTCCAACATGCCGCTGTCACTGACGGGATCACCGTGCGGGTGGCTGTTAGCTTCCTGCCGGAGCAATCGCATCCAGAGGCGGGCAAGTGGTTTTGGGTTTATCACATCCGGATCGAGAACGGATCGCATGAGACAGTGCAGCTGCTCACGCGCCACTGGCGGATTACGGATGCGCGCGGCATGGTGAACCATGTCGATGGCGAAGGCGTGGTCGGGGAACAGCCGAAATTGGCACCGGGCGAAAGCCATGACTATGTTTCTGGTTGCCCGCTTACGACGCCGCACGGTTCGATGGAGGGCTTCTATACTTTCCGCAAACTGGAAGGCCAAATTGGGGAAGACCAAATTGGGAAGGAGACGCCGCTTGAAGTGCGTATCCCATTCTTCCCACTCGCCGCGCCTGAGACGGCTGATGGGCGTCAGGACTAAGCGGTTTCTGACCCTCGCATAGTTCGCGTTTGTCGTTTGCAAGTTCAGATCGCCTTGCGATGACGGCGCTGCGCTCTTAAGTCGCAACTTGTGAAACGCACTCATCTCCCTTTGAATGCCCTGCGCGTCTATGACGCGGCTGCTCGGCACCTTTCGTTTACGCGCGCCGCCGATGAGCTGGCCGTGACCCCTGCGGCCGTGGGGCAACAGATCCGCGCTCTTGAGGATCACCTCGGCGTTGTCCTGTTCCGCCGCACATCCAAGGGCCTTGAACTGACACCAGAAGGCTGCGCCGGTCTTGATGCATTGCGCGAAGGGTTCCTCAGGTTCGAGGAAAGCGTCGCCGCGATGCAGGCGGGCCAAGCTTCCGACCGTTACACCATTGCCGCCCCGCGCGAATTCTACGCCGAATGGCTTGCCCCGCGTTTGGCAACGTTCCAGGCGGGCACACCGGGCGTCGTGTATTCCATCATTGCCGACGAAGCCGCCGACTTCACCGAAGCCAATCTCGACCTTGCGATCCGCTTGGTCGATGGTCCGGGCGACCTCGAAGGGGTGCAGCTTGCCCCGTCGCAGCGCGTCACGGTTGAACGCCCCGATGACGCTGGCGGCGCGCGCGATGCGTGGATCGACTGGCCCGGCGCTGCTCTGCCGGATGGCGTGTTGCCGTGCATCAAAGCGGGCAGTCCCGGACAGGCGCTCTCCAGCGCATTGGCCGGCATGGGCCGCACCGTTTTGCCGCTGCCGCTGGTCGAAGGCGCTCTGGAACGCGGACTTCTCAAGACCCTCGATGAACCAACCGAGAGCCGCCGCGCTTACTGGCTGGTCGCTCCGACGCCGCAATGGCGATCGAAGAAGGTGAAAGCCTTGCTGGCGTTTTTGCAGGACGCGTAGCGTGATCGACGTTCCCACATTGCACACCGACCGTTTCATCATGCGGCCTATGCGTCCATCCGATACGCAGGCGCTGTTCCCGACCCTGTCCGACCCCCAGCAATGCCTGTATCTGACACGCCCCGCTTTCACCTCGCATGACGAGCTGCATGGCTGGCTCGCCGATCCCAGCTGGCCCGGCCTGACATGGATCGCCGAATATGCCGGCGGCCCCGATGCTGGCTCCAACGCAGGGGCAGTCGCAGGGCGCTTTGTCGCCTCTCCCACCCATGCGCCGGACGTGACCGAGATCGGCTACATCGTATGCGCAGACAGACAGGGTGAGGGCGTCGCATCCGAATGCAGCCGCGCCCTGACCGCGCATTTGCTAAACACCACCTTCCGCAAACTCACCGCAGAGGTCGACACCCGCAACGAGCCATCCGTGCGCTTGCTGGAGAGACTGGGCTTCACCCGCGAAGCGCATTTCCGCGAACATGAGACCACGCATATCGGCATGTGCGACGTGTATTTCTACGGCTTGCGCAAGAGCGAATGGGACGCGCGCAGCAAGGGCGCCTGACACACCTGACACACTGTCTAGGGGGATTTTTTTGCTTTGCGCGCTCAAGCGCCGGGCGCGGGCCACCCGGCCCGCTTGGCTGCGCCGCATAAGCGGCGACGGGCAGTCGCCCTTGCGGCCTGTTTGTCCGCACCCCATCCGGGGTGCGAAATCCTCGGCCCCGCGGGCCTGCGGGCGCGAAAATTAGGTGGAGTATTTTGAGCACCCAATACGGATTGCAAATTCCAGCGGTGTAGGAAAATTAGAAACCAACCAATCGGCTTAATGGCGGAGCACGGGCCGCAGGCCCGCAAGCGCGACCGCGCGCCCGCAGCGCCGAAGGCGCGAGGACATCGCGCGCCGGATGGCGTGCGCAAACAAAAAACTCAGTGCAGACAGAGAACCCACCAAGAGACCGGATGGCGGAGCACGGGCCGCAGGCCCGCAAGGGCGACCGCCCGCCCGCAGGCCCGTTAGGGCCGAGGATTTCGCACCCCGGATGGGGTGCGGACAACAAAGACTCGGTTCCAACCAAACTCGGAGCATTTGTCCCGCGCAGCACCCGGCTGCGACAGGTGCGGGCCTCAGAGGTGATCACCAAGAGGGGAGGTTTTGTGTTTTTGTGTTGCGCTCGCCCATCCGGGCGAGCGTCCTCCCTAGACGCCCTACGCTACGCTACGGGCACGCTGCGGGCGGGCAGTCGCCCTTGCGGCGGCTTCGCCGCCGGGGCAGTGCGATTCAGCTAACTACTATTAAACGTTGTTGCGAGAAGCCACTAGGCATCAGCGAGTTCTTTGAGGCAGCAACATTGGGTCAAGATCATCCGAGTCACGCGCCGACCTAAGTACTTGTGAGCTTCCACTTTAGATTTTAACAACATGTTCGGGACGGAAAATCGCAAAACACTGATGTAATTTTCGTGGATAATCTATCGTTTTTTCGAGATAGAGACTGTCCTGTATTGTTACTTCCGTTATCCTGGTGAGGGTATGCCAAATAGAGAGAATAGGGATTCCGATTTTTTATAAAATGAATCTTGCTGGTTTGAATGAAATTGAATTTCAAACTAAAGGTGAACTTGAGAGCTGGCTCGCCAATCAATTGGCTACTTGGTCGTGGTTATGGGACGATCAGTGGTTAACTGGCTCACTAGACCGGGATGCTTTTAGGCCGATCCGAAATACCTTCACCCAAGTCACTCGGAAAGTCGTATCTCTTGACCCTAACATGCCAGTGCAGGCCCAGAACGAGCTTCAAAATTTGGATGGCCCTCTGCGTAGTCTCTTCGCTGGCCGAGGCCAAAACACTTTGTTCGCATCTGATAGCGTTGTTGGGCGCCGAATTCTCTTAATTCGAAAGCGGTTGGGGAGCGACGCGGCCAGATGGCATTTAATGCTCGCAAGTCGGCAGAAGAACATCAACAGTGTCGCTGGCACCGAAGATCTATCTCTAATTGTTGGGGGGCTGGTGTATGATGAGGCTTGGGCTGGCGATGTTGGTGCGACACTAAAGCAAGAGCGCGCAAATTATCGGGCAGCGATCACTAAATTAGAAAACAGAGTCCGCGAACTGGAGGTCGAAAGGCGCGAAGATCGTTCGCGCCTTTCGTCTGCGATGCGGAAGCAGGCAAATAGGCAACTTAGCCGCTATCGTAAGCTATGGGCGAATGGTGAAAGCAGCATAACTCAAAAAGTTGATGCTTCACTTCAATCTATTGCAAGCACGGAGGACAAATATCGCACGCAAATGGGCTTACGGGCACCGGTCGAATACTGGCGCGCAAAGGCAAAAACCATGGTAGATGGGAAGCTGCGTATGCAGCGATCACACTTGGTTTTTTTGGGATCGCTGCCTTCGCGATTCTAACTATGGCTAAGGCTGCAATCGATTTTCTTCGAGAGTTTTCTGGCAGCAATGAAACAAGCGCGTACATAATCACGTCAGCTGCGCTTTTGGCAGGCACCACGCTCATCTTTTGGCTGGGCCGAGTCATCGTTAAGCTGTTTTTGAGCGAGCACCACCTTCGCAGTGATTGTCAGGAAAAAGCAGTGATGACCGAAGCGTATCTTGCGATGATCGAAGATGGTGGAGTTTTAGCTGAAACCGAGAGGGCGATAATACTTGCGTCGGTTTTCCGCAGTTCGCCTGATGGTATTGTTAAAGAGGACGGGCCGGTTGATTTCGGCGCGGCGGCGATCCTTGGTAAGGCTCTGTCGCGTTGATGCCAAAGGAAGTAGTCACTAATTTTAACGACATCCCTCCCCTTGACCCACCCCCCGCACTCCCCTAAGCGCACCCCACCTATCGAGGCTCCACCGAGTCCCGCTGGGCAATAGAGCTGAACATTGCCGGCCTTGTCATGCGAGGTCTTGCGAACCTGATTATCCGGGCGAGCAGGGCCTTTTCTATTGGAGCAAACCCTCACGGGTCCGCTTTAGCAGGGCAACCGTCAAAGTAACCCGGTGGCCGAAGGGCTGATTTGGGTGGAGTGATTCAGCTTGGCCGTGCGCCGCCGTGCTCTTGCAACCGCAGGATCAGGGCAGGGCGCTTTGCCAAGCTTCACTTCATACAGGTCGGTCTAGGTGTCGCCATCCACACGGTGAAGTGAGAAACTATGCCTACGATTAACCAGCTGGTCCGCAAGGGCCGCGCTCCGCAGAAGGCCAAGTCTAAGGTCCCTGCAATGGAAGCGAACCCGCAAAAGCGCGGCGTTTGCACACGCGTTTACACGACGACGCCAAAGAAGCCGAACTCGGCTCTGCGTAAGGTTGCCAAGGTGCGCCTGACGAACCAACGCGAAGTCATCACCTACATTCCGGGCGAAGGCCACAACCTGCAGGAACACTCTGTTGTTCTGATCCGCGGCGGCCGTGTTCGCGATCTTCCCGGTGTTCGTTACCACGTCCTGCGCGGCGTGCTCGATACACAAGGTGTCAAAGATCGCCGCAAGAGCCGTTCGAAGTACGGCGCCAAGCGTCCGAAGTAATTTAGACGCGGCGGCGGCCCTCTCCTCCACCCGGACACCCTTACCAAAGGTAGTCTATGGGTGGCCGGGTGGGGGAGAGGGCCGGTGCCGCTAGGCGGGCGCGGATGCGCACGCCTCTCCGAAGGAGTAAGCAAATATGTCACGTCGTCGTAGGCCCGAAAAGCGGGTTATTCTTCCCGATCCCAAGTTTGGTGATCAAATCCTGTCGAAGTTCATGAACAACCTGATGCTGGACGGTAAGAAAGCCGTTGCAGAAGGCATCGTGTATTCGGCATTCGAAACGGTTGAAGCGAAAGCTAAGACTGATCCGGTTCAATTGTTCCATGATGCGCTGACCAATGTTGCGCCTCAGGTAGAAGTTCGCAGCCGCCGTGTTGGTGGTGCGACCTATCAGGTTCCGGTTGAAGTTCGTCCAGAGCGCGCTCAGGCGTTGGCTATTCGTTGGTTGATCGGTGCCGCTCGCGGTCGCCCGGAAACCACGATGTCGGCACGCCTGTCGGGTGAGTTGATGGATGCGGCCAACAATCGCGGCAACGCGGTTAAGAAGCGTGAAGACACGCACCGCATGGCTGACGCTAACCGGGCGTTCTCGCACTACCGCTGGTAAATGGTGCGGCGGATTTGATGGCGCCTCTGCTCTGACACCCTGTGATAAACGGGGATATGGGGCAGGGGGCGTCTTCAACTCGTCACACTTGTAACTATATGAGGCGCGTAACCCCGCCTCTTGCAAATCCAAGGAATTAGATATGGCCCGCGAATATCCGCTGGAGCGTTATCGCAATATCGGCATCATGGCTCACATCGATGCTGGTAAGACTACCACGACCGAGCGTATTCTTTATTACACCGGTAAATCTTATAAAATCGGCGAAGTGCATGATGGCGCGGCGACGATGGATTGGATGGAGCAGGAGCAGGAGCGCGGGATCACGATCACGTCTGCTGCAACGACTTGTTTCTGGAACCCAGAAGACGCGACAATGGATCCAAAGGGCGATCCAAAAGAGCTGCGCAAGACACCTGAACACCGGATCAACATCATTGATACGCCGGGCCACGTTGACTTCACGATTGAAGTTGAGCGTTCGCTCCGCGTGCTCGATGGCGCGGTTGCGTGTTTTGACGGTGTGGCCGGGGTAGAGCCTCAGTCCGAAACCGTATGGCGTCAGGCGGACAAGTATAAAGTTCCGCGGATGTGCTTCATCAACAAGCTCGACCGGACCGGCGCAGACTTTAAGTATTGCGTGCAGTCGATCATTGATCGTCTCGGTGCAAAGCCTGCTGTGCTGTATCTCCCGATTGGTATCGAAGCGAGTTTGACGGGTCTTGTTGACCTGGTGAACCAACGTTCGATCACATGGCAGAACGAAGATCTTGGTGCGGAATATGTCTATGGCGATATTCCTGCCGACATGGCCGACGAAGCTGCGGAATACCGCGAAAAGCTGATCGAGCTTGCGGTTGAGCAAGATGACGACGTTATGGAAGCGTATCTCGAAGGCAATGAGCCTGATGCGGTTACGCTGAAGGGTCTGATCCGTAAGGGTACGCTGAACCAGAGCTTCGTTCCTGTGCTTTGCGGCTCTGCGTTTAAGAACAAGGGCGTTCAGCCTTTGCTCGACGCGGTTGTCGATTACATGCCGAGCCCGCTCGACGTGGAAGCGATTAAGGGCGTTCTGCCTGATTCCGACGAAGAAGATTCGCGCGCATCCTCCGATGACGTGCCGTTTTCTGCGCTGGCATTTAAGGTCATGAACGATCCGTTCGTGGGCTCGCTTACCTTTACCCGCATCTATTCCGGTCACCTGGCAAAGGGCACTGTCCTGAACTCGGTGAAAGGCAAGAAGGAAAAGATCGGCCGTATCCTCGAAATGCACTCCAATGACCGTAAGGACATCGACGAGGCATGGGCAGGCGACATCGTTGCTTTGGCAGGGATGAAGGCGACCACAACCGGCGATACGCTTTGCGATCCTGCCAAACCAATCGTTCTGGAACGGATGGAATTCCCGGATCCTGTGATCGAATTGTCGGTGGAACCTAAGACTAAGGCTGACCAAGAAAAGATGGGCGTTGCGCTCAATCGTCTTGCTGCTGAAGATCCAAGCTTCCGCGTGACGACAGACCACGAAAGCGGTCAGACGATCATCAAGGGCATGGGCGAGCTTCACCTCGACATCCTCGTGGACCGTATGAAGCGCGAATTTAAAGTCGAAGCAAACGTTGGTGCGCCTCAGGTGGCGTATCGCGAATCGCTCGGCCGCGAAATCGCCGTCGATTACACCCACAAGAAACAGTCGGGCGGTACCGGTCAGTTCGCACGTGCCAAAGCAACGTTCACCCCGGGTGAGCGCGGCCAAGGCATCGTGTTCGAAGACAGCATCAAAGGCGGTAACATTCCTAAGGAATATATCCCGTCGCTTGAAAAAGGTATCCGTGAGCAAGCCGATAGCGGCTATCTCATCGGCTTCCCGATCATCGATTTCACGATCCACCTCACCGATGGTGCGTATCACGATGTCGATTCGTCCACCGTGGCTTTTGAAATCTGCGGTAAGGGCGCGATGCGCGAAGCGGCTGAACGCGGCGGTATCAAGCTGCTTGAGCCGGTTATGAAGGTTGAAGTGGTGACCCCGGAAGATTATCTGGGTGATGTTATCGGCGATCTCAACAGCCGCCGCGGTCAGATCCAAGGCACAGACAGCCGGGGCAACGCCCAAGCTGTCGAAGCAATGGTTCCGCTCGCAAACATGTTTGGCTACGTGAATGAGCTGCGCTCGTTCAGTCAGGGCCGTGCAAACTACTCTATGCAGTTCTCGCATTACGACGAAGTGCCAGCGAGTGTTGCTCAAGATGTTAAGGAGAAGCTTGCCTAAGGCGAGCGATCAGTTTAGGGGCGGCGCCTGATTCAGCGGGCCGCCCTTTCTCCCGCAGACTATTCAATTCTACAGAAGGTATATCAGAGAAATGGCGAAGGAAAAATTTGAGCGGAACAAGCCGCACTGCAACATCGGCACCATCGGTCACGTTGACCATGGCAAAACGACGTTGACGGCGGCCATCACCAAAGTCATGGCCGAAGTTAACGGCGGTGCAGCGGTTGATTTCGCAAACATCGATAAAGCTCCTGAAGAGCGCGAGCGCGGCATCACTATTTCGACAGCACACGTCGAATATGAAACCGTTGGTCGCCACTATGCGCACGTCGATTGCCCAGGCCACGCCGATTATGTGAAAAACATGATCACTGGTGCTGCTCAGATGGACGGCGCAATCTTGGTTGTGAACGCAGCTGACGGTCCAATGCCACAAACGCGCGAGCACATCCTGCTTGCACGTCAGGTCGGCGTTCCGCAGCTTGTTGTTTACATGAACAAGGTTGACCAGGTTGACGATGAAGAGCTCCTTGAGCTCGTCGAAATGGAAGTTCGTGAACTTCTGACCGAATACGGTTTTGAAGGCGACGATATTCCAATCGTTAAGGGTTCGGCTCTTGCTGCACTCGAAGGCCGTGATGACAATATCGGTAAAGAATCGATCATTGCATTGATGGAAGCTGTCGACAGCTTCATCCCACAGCCTGACCGTCCAGTGGACAAAGACTTCTTGATGCCGATCGAAGACGTGTTCTCGATCTCAGGCCGCGGTACTGTTGTAACCGGCCGCATCGAAACCGGCGTTGTAAACGTTGGCGACGAAGTTGAAATCGTTGGCATCAAGGACACTGGCAAAACGACAGTGACCGGCGTTGAAATGTTCCGCAAACTGCTTGATCGCGGTGAAGCTGGCGACAACGTGGGTGCATTGGTTCGCGGTGTTGGCCGTGAAGACGTGGAACGCGGTCAAGTTCTCGCGAAGCCTGGTTCGGTTAACCCGCACACAGAATTCAGCGCAGAAGTTTACGTGCTTTCGAAAGACGAAGGCGGCCGTCACACGCCATTCTTCGCCAACTACCGTCCACAGTTCTACTTCCGTACAACTGACGTGACCGGCGAAGTGATCCTTCCTGAAGGCACTGAAATGGTTATGCCAGGCGACAACGTGACTATCGGCGTTAAGCTGATCGCTCCGATCGCAATGGACGAAGGTCTGCGTTTCGCGATCCGCGAAGGCGGCCGGACTGTTGGCTCGGGCGTGGTTTCGAAAATCACCGTCTAAGTCTTCTGCCTAATCGGCTAAGCTGATACTCTTCGGAGTGAGGCACGAAATTAGAGGCCCGGTTCACGCAAGTGAGCCGGGCCTCAATTTATGTAAGCTCATGTTTCCCGCTGCGGCGGGGTAAGACGGGTAGCTCGCGTAAATTTCCTGGGGTTCGGGGTTGCCAGAATCCTACACCGGACGTATACGCGCGCCACAGGCAAGGGATTCGTCCCTGCTGCAACGCAATTCATGGGGCCTCCCGAACCGGGTAACCGGGGATACAGGGTGGGCCTTTTATTTTTGGAAGCTGTGCCAAATGGGGCAGTTTCTTGGCTCTTTCGCATCGGTAGTAGGTAATGGAAGCACAGAATATCCGTATTCGCCTTAAGGCGTTTGATCACCGCGTTCTTGACCAGGCAACTGGAGAGATTGCGGAAACAGCTCGCCGTACGGGTGCTCTAATTCGTGGTCCCATTCCCATGCCGACGCGCATTGAGAAGTTCACCGTCAACCGCGGCCCGCACATCGACAAAAAGTCGCGCGAGCAGTTTGAGGTGCGCACATATAAGCGTTTGCTGGACATTGTTCAGCCAAACGCCCAGACGGTCGACGCGCTGATGAAGCTCGATCTGGCTGCTGGTGTAAATGTTGAGATCAAGCTCGCTTAATCGCGAACTCTCAATACGTCCTTCAGGTGGGACGTTAAACGACCTGAGAAATTGGGGCTCTGATGGCCCCGCTGATCTGCTCCGAATATGGGGCGTATTGGCAAGACATCGGATACCGCCGGTTTTTACACCGGGCTGCGTCCTCCGTCTCGCTCAACCGGCCCTGTGCCGCGCGAGCATTAGCCCAGACGGGGCGCAGCACTAAAAATTGTTTCACGCACCTCGGGGATGGTCCCTTAGGTGCCTCTGTTAAGGAGTAATGACGATGCGCACAGGCGTGATCGCAAAGAAGGTTGGGATGACCCGCCTCTTCCAAGAGGACGGACGGCACGTGCCGGTTACCGTTCTCGCTCTGGAAGATTGTCAGGTTGTTTCACACCGCACCCAAGACACGGACGGCTATTTTGCTGTTCAACTGGGTGCAGGCGAAGCAAAACAAAAGAACGTCGCGAAACCTCAGCGTGAACATTTCGGCAAAGCCGGTGTTGGCCTGAAAATGCGCGTTGCCGAATTCCGCGTTGATAATGCCGATGGCCTTGTGCCGGTTGGCTCGCTGATCAGCGCAGAACATTTCGTTGCAGGCCAAAAAGTCGACATCACTGGGCACACCCAGGGTAAAGGCTTTGCTGGCGCGATGAAGCGTTGGGGCTTCGGCGGCCTGCGCGCAACGCACGGCGTTTCTGTCTCTCACCGTTCGCACGGTTCGACGGGTAACCGTCAGGATCCGGGCCGGGTGTTTAAGGGTAAGAAGATGGCCGGTCACATGGGTGATCGCCAACGTACCCAGCAAAACCTCGAAGTGGTTCGCACTGATGCGGATCGCGGTCTGATCTTCATTAAGGGTTCTGTCCCTGGTGCGAAGAATGGCTGGATGATGATCCGCGATGCGGTGAAACTGAAAATGCCTGACGATCTGCCGTTTCCTGGCGCAGTGATTGATACTGCTGCTCCTGTCGCTGACACCCCTGCACCGGAAGCTGCTGCTCCCGCCGCAGAAGTCGGCGCTGACGAAAATAAGGAGGGCTGATCCATGAAGGTGAAGGTCCAAAAAATCGACGGAAAGGCTTCCGGCGACATTGAGCTCAACGATGCCGTATTCGGTGTTGAGCCGCGCGCAGACATTCTGCACCGCGTTGTCACATGGCAGCTTGAAAACCGCCGTGCCACTGCTCGCCCAACACGCGAACGCAGCGATGTCGCTCGTACGGGTAAGAAGTTCGGCCCACAAAAAGGCTCAGGCGGCGCCCGTCACGGCGCACGTTCGGCTCCAATCTTCATTGGCGGTGGTAAGGCTCACGGTGCGCGCAAGCGTGACTTTGATCAAAACCTCAACAAGAAGATCCGCGCTCTCGGCCTCAAGATGGCTCTCTCTTCCAAGGCTAAAGAAGGCCTGGTTGTGGTTGACAGTCTTGAGCTGAAAGAAGCCAAGACCCAAGCTCTTAAAGGCCATTTCGATAAGGCTGGCTATACAGGCAAGGTTCTTGTGATTGACGGCGACGCGGTCAATGACGGTTTCGCACTGGCCGCTGGCAACCTACCGGGCATCAATGTGATGCCGGCACAGGGCGCCAACGTCTATGACATCCTCAACCACGACACTTTGATCGTGACCAAGGATGCCGTTGCTAAGCTTGAAGCGCGGTTCGCCCTCACGGGAGGTGCTAAATAATGGCTAAGAAGCAAGACATCGACGCCCGTCACTATGACGTGATCCTCGCTCCTCACATCACCGAAAAATCGACGCTTGCGTCGGAAAACAACGCGGTGGTGTTCAAGGTGGCGAATGACGCGACTAAGCCGCAAATTAAAGAAGCGGTCGAAGCGATCTACGAAAAGAAGGTCGTTTCGGTGAACACTATTCTCACCAAGGGAAAAACGAAGCGCTGGAAGGGTAAACCTTACAAGCGGTCGGATTTCAAAAAGGCTGTTGTGAGGCTCGCTGAAGGCGAGATGATCGACATCACCAGCGGTATCTGAGGCGGATCATGGCACTCAAGAGTTATAAACCAACAAGCCCGGCGCGCCGTGGTCTTATCTTGGTCGACAAATCGGGACTCCACAAAGGTGGTCCGATTAAGTCGCTCACAGAAGGCAAGCGCAAGACCGGTGGTCGGAACAATAAGGGGCATGTTACCTCGCGCGGTATCGCGGGTGGTCACAAGCAGAAATATCGTTTCATCGATTTCAAACGGCGCAAGTGGGACGTTCCTGCGACTGTCGAGCGGATTGAATACGATCCCAACCGTACGGCTTTCATCGCGCTTCTGAAATATGAAGACGGCGAACTGAACTATATCATCTGCCCGCAGCGTCTTGCGGTTGGTGACACGGTCATCGCTGGTGAGAAAACCGATACGAAGCCTGGTAACTCCATGCTTCTGTCGCAAATGCCGGTCGGCACCATTTGCCACAATGTGGAAATGAAGCCGGGCAAGGGCGGTCAGATCGCACGCAGCGCTGGCACCTATGTTCAGATCGTTGGCCGTGACCGCGGAATGGTTATGGTTCGTCTGAACTCAGGCGAGCAACGCTACATTCGCGGCGAATGCATGGGCACGGTTGGCGCGGTTTCGAACCCTGACAACCAAAACCAGAATTTCGGCAAGGCTGGCCGGACCCGTTGGAAGGGCCGCCGTCCGCTTACTCGCGGTGTCGCAAAGAACCCTGTCGATCACCCACATGGCGGCGGCGAAGGCCGTACCAGTGGCGGTCGTCACCCGGTTACTCCATGGGGCAAGCCGACTAAGGGCGCCCGTACCCGCAAGAACAAGCAGACGGACAAGATGATCATCCGTTCGCGTCATGCTAAGAAGAAGAGGTAAGACACGATGGCACGTTCCGTCTGGAAAGGTCCGTTTGTCGAGCTCAGCCTGCTGAAAAAGGCAGAGGACGCACAGGAAGCAAGCAGCAACAAGCCAATCAAAACTTGGTCGCGCCGCTCAACTATCCTGCCGCAGTTCGTTGGTCTGACGTTCAACGTTTACAACGGTCACAAATTCATCCCGGTTTCTGTTTCGGAAGAAATGGTTGGGCACAAGCTCGGTGAGTTTTCACCCACGCGCAGCTTCCCCGGTCACGCCGCCGACAAGAAGGGCAAGCGATAATGGGCAAGGCAAAATCCCCACGCCGCGTTGCTGATAATGAGGCTCTGGCTGTAGGCACGCAAATTCGCGGGTCGGCACAAAAGTTGAACCTCGTTGCGCAGCTTATTCGCGGCAAGAAAGTAGAAGAGGCTCTCAACATCCTCTCCTTCTCTAAGAAGGCTATGGCGCGCGACGCGACTAAGGTGCTCGCATCTGCTGTTGCTAACGCGGAAAACAACCATGATCTCGACGTCGACGCTCTCGTCGTTGCCGAGGCATCGGTTGGCAAGTCGATCACAATGAAGCGTTTCCACACACGTGGCCGCGGCAAATCGACACGCATCCTGAAGCCGTTCAGCAAGCTGCGCATTGTGGTTCGCGAACACGAAGAAGAGGAGGCGTAAGATGGGTCAGAAGAGTAATCCGATCGGTCTGCGCCTGCAGATCAACCGCACTTGGGACAGCCGCTGGTACGCCGAAGGGCGTGATTATGCAGCACTGCTGGCCGAAGATATCAAGATCCGCAAATTCATCTTCGATACTCTGCCCCAGGCAGCGATTTCGAAGGTTGTGATTGAGCGTCCAGCTAAGCTGTGCCGCGTTTCGATCTATGCTGCTCGTCCCGGTGTTATCATCGGTAAGAAGGGTGCAGACATCGAAAAGCTGCGGGTTAAGCTTGCAACTATGACGTCGAGCGACGTGAAACTGAACATCGTTGAAATCCGCAAGCCGGAAATCGATGCGAAGCTCGTAGCTCAAGGCATTGCTGATCAGCTTATCCGCCGTATCGCTTTCCGCCGCGCAATGAAGCGTGCGGTGCAATCTGCGATGCGTTTGGGTGCTGAGGGTATCAAGATCGTTTGCGGTGGCCGTCTTGGCGGCGCTGAAATCGCCCGCGTTGAATGGTACCGTGAAGGCCGCGTTCCGCTCCACACTTTGCGTGCACACATTGATTATGGTGAAACCGAAGCGCTTACCGCTTACGGCATTATCGGCATCAAGGTGTGGATCTTTAAGGGCGAAATTCTCGCACATGATCCAACCGCGCAAGACCGCCTGATGATGGAAGCACAGACTTCCGGCGTCCGCCCGGCTCGCTGAGGTAACTAGATATGTTGCAACCAAAGAAAACCAAATTCCGCAAGGCCTTTAAGGGCCGGATCAAAGGCGATGCAAAGGGCGGCACTACGCTGAACTTTGGCGCTTATGGTCTTAAAGCTCTCGAGCCCGATCGTCTGACCGCGCGTCAGATCGAAGCGGCTCGCCGTGCCATCACCCGCGCAATGAAGCGTCAGGGCCGTCTTTGGATCCGCGTCTTCCCAGACGTTCCAGTGTCCAAGAAGCCTGCCGAAGTTCGTCAGGGTAAGGGCAAGGGCTCGGTCGAATATTGGGCAGCTCGGGTTAAGCCCGGCCGCATCCTGTTCGAACTTGATGGTGTCCCCGGCCCAGTGGCTGCGCTCGCATTTGAACGCGCTGCTATGAAGCTGCCGATCAAAACTAAGGTTGTTGCCCGGTTCGGCGACACCTCTCACCTGGGAGGCGAATAATGGCCACCACTGAAGATCTTCGCGCTAAGACTGATGACCAGCTTTCGGCTGATCTGACTGATCTGAAGAAAGAGCAGTTCAACCTGCGTTTTCAGGCTGCGACGAACCAGCTTGAGAAACCTTCGCGTATCCGCGAAGTGCGCCGCGAAATTGCGCAGGTCAAAACGCTGATTAATGAGCGTGCGGCTGCTGCCGCCGCTGCAAAAGCGTAAGGAGTAGACAATGCCGAAACGTATTCTGGTCGGGACTGTCACCTCTGACAAGACTGACAAAACTGTGACCGTACTGGTCGAGCGCAAGGTGAAGCACCCGCTTTACGGGAAAATCATGCGTCGCTCGAAAAAGTACCATGCCCATGACGAAGCGAACGCTTTCACCATTGGTGATATCGTTCGGATCGAAGAAACAAAGCCAATCTCGAAGACCAAGACATGGGCCGTTAAGGACCGTGTTGTGGCCGGCGGTGTGCAGGCAGTCGACGCTGATCTCGATGTCGAGGCAGCAAGCAATTGATTTGACCTTCCTGCTTTCGGCTTAGCCGGGGCAGGGACAGACGAAAACGGAACTCCCGGGCGGGTTTTTGGCTTTTAAACGCCGAAAGTAAGTCCCGGAAAGCCAAGAGAAGGAACCGGATCCATGATCCAGATGCAATCCAATCTCGACGTCGCGGACAATAGCGGCGCAAAGCGCGTCCAGTGCATTAAAGTGCTGGGCGGGTCTAAGCGTCGGTTTGCCTCCGTTGGCGACGTGATCGTGGTTTCCGTCAAGGAAGCCCAGCCGCGTGCAAAGGTGAAGAAGGGCGATGTCCATCGCGCTGTCATCGTTCGCACACGCAAAGAAGTTCGCCGTACAGACGGCAGCGTAATCCGCTTTGACAGCAATGCTGCTGTTTTGGTGAACAAGAGCGAGGAGCCAATCGGCACTCGTATCTTTGGCCCAGTGGTTCGTGAACTTCGCGCTCGCGGTTTCATGAAGATTATTTCGCTCGCTCCGGAGGTGCTCTGATCATGGGTGCTGCAAAGATCAAAAAAGGCGACAGCGTCGTCGTGCTTTCGGGCAAGGATAAGGGCCGCACCGGCACTGTCCAACAGGTCATGCCAAAAGATGGCAAGGTCGTTGTCGAAGGCATCAATGTCGCTGCGCGTCACCGCAAGCCAAGCCAGCAAAACCCGCAAGGCGGTATCGACCGGTTCCCGGCTCCGATGCACCTTTCCAAGGTTGCTCTGGCAGATCCCAAAGATGGCAAGGCAACCCGTGTCCGTTTCGAAGTTAAGGACGGCAAAAAGGTTCGCGTTGCTGTGAAGAGTGGGGAGGTCATCAATGACTGATACTTACGCTCCGCGTCTCAAGGCGAAGTTCGAAGACGAAATCGTGAAAGCGATGACTGAGAAATTCGGCTACACGCACCGCCTTCAAGTCCCGCGCATCGAAAAAGTCACACTCAACATGGGTGTGGGCGAAGCGAGCCAGGATAAGAAAAAAGTGGCGACCGCTGCTGAAGAAATGGCTCTGATCGCTGGTCAGAAACCTGTCATCACAAAGGCTAAGAAATCGATCGCTCAGTTTAAGCTGCGCGAAGGTATGCCGATCGGTTGCAAGGTTACCTTGCGCCGTGACCGTATGCTCGAATTCATGGACCGTTTGGTGACTATCGCCATGCCCCGTATCCGAGATTTTCGTGGTCTGAACCCGAAATCATTCGACGGACGCGGCAATTACGCGATGGGTCTCAAAGAACAGATCGTGTTCCCAGAGATCAGCTACGACAAAATCGACAAAGTGCGGGGGATGGACATCATTGTGACCACCACCGCCAACACCGACGAAGAGGCGCGTGAACTCCTGCGTCTGTTCGGCTTCCCGTTTGAAGGCGAAGCTGACCAGAAGAAGGAAGCGGCGTAAGCCGCCCGCATATTCGATGAACACAACACAAGAGAAGAGAGCTTAAGTCCAATGGCGAAACTGAGTTCGATCAACAAGAATGAGCGTCGCAAGAAGCTCGTTCAGAAATACGCAGCGAAGTACGAGAAGCTGAAGGCAATCGCAGACGACAAGAGCCTTGATGAAGGCGAACGTCTGATGGCTCGCCTGAAGATGGCTGAGATTCCGCGTAATGCGAATCCCACTCGCGTGCGCAATCGCTGCGCCACCACCGGCCGCCCACGCGGCTATTACCGCAAGTTCGGCATCAACCGTATCGAACTGCGTCAACTCGGCACCCGGGGCATGATCCCAGGTTTGACCAAGTCGAGCTGGTGAGGACAAGATAGATGGCTATGACCGATCCACTGGGTGATATGCTCACCCGCATCCGCAACGGCCAGCAGGCTAAGAAGGACAGCGTCCTTTCACCTGCTTCCAAACTGCGTGCAAACGTTCTCGAAGTGCTTACCCGCGAAGGTTATATTCGCGGTTACAGCGAAGACGAGAGCGGCAAGCACAAAGCTTTGCGGATTGAACTGAAATATTTCGAAGGCGAACCGGCGATTAAACACGTCGCTCGCGTCTCCAAGCCTGGCCGCCGCGTCTATTCGGGATCGAAAGATCTTCCGACTGTGCGCAACGGCCTTGGCATCACCATCGTCTCGACCCCGCGCGGCGTGCTTTCGGACAACGAAGCACGCGAAGGCAAAGTCGGCGGCGAAGTGCTTGCGGAGGTCTTCTGATGAGCCGCATTGGTAAAAAAGCTGTTCCGATCCCAGCAGGGGTTACGGCCAGCATCGAAAACGGCACGCTCAGCGTTAAGGGGCCTAAGGGCACTCTTTCGATGGGGATGTCTGACCTGATCACTTATAAAGTGGAAGACGGTCAGATTTCTGTGACGCCGGCGAATGACAGCAAGCAAGCGCGCTCCTTTTGGGGAATGCAGCGGACCTTGGTGTCGAACCTGGTCGAAGGCGTCACTGACGGCTTCACCAAGACGCTTGAAATTTCAGGCGTTGGTTACCGGGCAAAGGCGCAGGGCAAGAACCTGAAGCTTGAGCTTGGTTTCAGCCACGATGTCGATTTGGTCGTTCCTGAGGGTGTCGATGTAAAGACACCGGATCAGACAACTGTCGAAATCTCCGGCATGGACAAACAGGCAGTTGGCCAGTTTGCCGCCGAAATCCGCGAATTCCGTAAGCCTGAGCCTTACAAGGGCAAGGGTATCAAATATCGCGGCGAGTACATCTTCCGCAAGGAAGGGAAGAAGAAGTAAGATGGCAAAACTTTCCCTTTTTGAACGGCGCCGTCGCCGCGTTCGCACCGCACTCCGTGCGCGTTCGGGCGGTAAACCGCGTCTGTCAGTGCATCGCACTGGCCGTCACATCTATGCCCAAATCATCAATGACGCTGAAGGCAACACCGTTGCTGCGGCTTCTACGCTGGGTGCGAAAGCATCGGGTGCCAATGTTGATGCCGCCGTACAGGTCGGCAAGGACATTGCCGCTGCTGCGAAGAAGGCTGGCGTCACGACTGTCGTGTTTGATCGCGGCGGGTTCCTGTTTCATGGCCGCGTGAAGGCGTTGGCCGATGCCGCCCGTGAAGGCGGGCTGGAGTTCTGATTATGGCTGACGAAAAGAAACCAGAAGCTGCGGCTGAAACTCCGGTAACGGAAACGGCTGCTCCAGCGGCGGCTCCTGCAGAAGCAGCGGCACCAGCGGCTGCAGAAGCAGCGCCTGCTGCGGAAGCGGCTCCGGCTGAAGCTCCTAAGCAACAGCGCGGGCGTGGCCGGGGCGGCAATAACGACAATCGCGGAGGCGGCGGTGGCCGTGGCCGCGGTGGACGTGACGGCAATCGCCGCGGCGGTCGCCAAGAAGAAGACGATGGCATCATCGAGAAACTGGTTCACATCAACCGTGTGTCCAAAACAGTGAAGGGCGGTAAGCGCTTCGGTTTTGCGGCTCTCGTGGTTGTTGGCGACGGTCAGGGCCGCGTTGGCTTTGGCAAGGGCAAGGCCCGCGAAGTTCCAGAAGCGATCACCAAGGCTACGGCTGCGGCTCGCAAGAAGATGATCCGGGTTGCTTTGAAAGAAGGCCGCACTCTGCACCATGACGGCAATGGCCGCTTTGGCGCTGGTAAAGTCACCGTTCGTACGGCGCCTGCGGGTACTGGCATCATTGCCGGTGGTCCAATGCGTGCCGTCTTCGAAAGCCTGGGCGTTGCAGACGTTGTGACCAAATCGGTCGGTTCGTCGAACCCCTACAACATGATCCGCGCCACCTTTGACGCTTTGACTGATCAGACTTCACCGAAGTCGGTTGCTCAGCGCCGGGGCAAGAAAGTCGCCGACCTTTTGGGTCGCGGCGGCCAGGTGAGTGAAGCTGAAGCAGAGGCTGATGCCGCTGCTATTGTGGAGTAACCGAACATGGCTACTGTAACTATCAAGCAGATCGGTTCGCCGATCCGTCGTCCCGAAAGCCAGCGCAAGATCCTGATCGGTCTTGGGCTCAACAAGATGCACAAAGTTGTGACACGTCAGGATACACCTGAAGTTCGCGGCGCGATCGCAAAGATCCCGCATCTGGTAAAGGTTGTCGACTGACACCAATTTGACCAAATGGTCTAACAAAACGGCCCGCTATGCCTTGTGCATGGCGGGCCGTTTTGCGTTTGTCTTGGCCATGGGCGATGAGGTGATTTGCCGAGGCGAAACAGAGCTGTCGTTTCCATGCTAGTTTCTAGGAGAGCTGGGTGCTATTGCGCTGCCAGGTGGTGGTAGACACGAAGTAGAATGGGGGTCTTAAATGACTGTAAGTAAAAAGAAATTCGGGATCGCAGCGATTGTTGCTGCGGCGGTAACTTTTGGCGCAGCCGCGCCGACTATTGCGCAATCATCCTATGAGCAAGAGGTGAATCGCCTGCTCAATCTGACGCAAAATCTTGCAAATTCGCGCGGTTTTTCGTCGAGCCACGCGCGTTATAATGGTCAGCTTCGCAATGGCGAAGAGCGTACGGTGACGCTCGATCTCAACGCTGGCACCAGCTATATGATGGTCGCCCAATGTGACCGCGATTGCAGCGATATCGACATGTGGCTGTATGACGAAAATGGCAATCTGATTGATGAAGACGTTTTGGTCGACGACACGCCGATCACCAATGTGACGCCGATCCGCAATGCGCGTTTCACTTTGCGCACACGGATGATCACCTGCAATGTTCAGCCATGCTATTATGGCATCGGCGTTTACGCTCAGCGGTAATATCAGTCAGAACAAGGTTTTAGGACTTTGTAAGAACAAGGCGGGCACCGGTTTCGGTCGCCCGCCTTTTTCGTTATCCATGCCGCGCGCATAGACGAGCTGTGATTGCCTCTTGCACCGCGCGCACTCGCACGCTATCGGCCCGCTTCCTATAGCGCGCAGCCCATGGTGGGCCGTAAGAAAGCGAAAGCGAGTGCAACATGAAGCTTAATGAAATCCGTGACAATGAAGGTGCCCGTAAGGGGCGCATGCGTGTCGGCCGCGGGATCGGTTCCGGCAAAGGCAAAACCGCCGCACGCGGTCAGAAGGGCCAAAAGAGCCGTTCCGGCGTAGCGATCAAGGGTTTTGGCGGCGGTCAGATGCCGCTCCACATGCGCTTGCCAAAGCGCGGTTTTAACAACCCGTTTGGTAAAGACTTCTCCGAAGTGAACATTGGCATGGTCCAAAAATGGATCGACGCTAAGAAGCTCGACGGCAAAAAAGACATCACCGAAGCAGCCTTGCGTGAATGCGGTCTGGTTCGCGGCGGCAAGGATGGCATCCGTTTGCTGGGCAAGGGCGAGATCACCGCAAAGGTGAAATTCGTCGTAGCAGGCGCGACTAAGGGCGCGATTGCAGCGGTTGAAAAGGCTGGCGGCAACGTCGAAGTGATCGCGGCAGATACGCCAGAGCACGAGAAAAAAGCCGCCCGCGCCGCAGCAAACAAAGCGGCCAAGGCCGCTGCCAAGTAAGCGCTTTGGTGAATAAACCGATGAAATGAGAGGCGAGGGGTTCGACAACGGGCTCCTCGCTTCCTATTTGTACCGTTGAGCGTTCTGGCTGCACTGGCGATATCCGCAAATGCACGCCGATGAGCGCGAAAAGGTTGCCCAAGGTTTGAGGTGCTCTGAGCATCCATTCTGCGGCCCGAAGTCTAGGATCGACACAGCACAATGGCATCACGCGCCGACAACATCGCCAGCAATCTGAACCTTGGCAATTTTGCCAAGGCAACCGAATTGCGCCAGCGTATCTGGTTCACAATCGGGGTTCTGATTGTTTTCCGTTTCTTGAGCTTCGTACCGCTGCCGGGAATCAACCCTAAAGCGCTCGATCGGCTTGCAGAGCTGGGCCAGGGCGGGGTCTTGGATATGTTCAACATGTTCACGGGCGGTGCGTTGGCGAATATGAGCCTGATTGCGCTGGGCGTTATGCCTTATATTACCGCCTCGATCGTGGTGCAGATGGCGTCCGCCTTGCACCCGACATTGGCCGCGTTGAAGAAAGAAGGCGCGACCGGGCGTCAGAGGCTCAACCAATACACTCGCTATGGTACGGTGTTCCTATGCGCCATCCAGGGCTGGTTCCTTGCCACGGGTCTAGAGACCTTTGCTGGCAATGAAGGCATCGCCGCTGTTGTGAATCCGGGTTACGGTTTCCGCGTTGGCGCCGTCATCAGCCTCGTCGGCGGCACGATGTTCCTGCTGTGGCTGGGTGAACAAATCACCGCGCGCGGTATTGGTAACGGCGTCTCGCTGATCATTATGGCGGGCATCGTCGCTCAATTCCCGACCTTTGCCACCAACTTGTTTGAAGGCGGCCGGACTGGCTCAATCGCCCCGACCATCATCATCGGTTTCATCATAATGGTTGCGGTTTTGATTTTGCTCATCAGCTTTGTTGAGCGAGCGCAGCGCCGATTGCTGATCCAATATCCCAAACGCGCAACGCAGCGCGGCATGATGCAGGCGGATAATTCCTATCTGCCGCTCAAGCTGAACACTGCCGGCGTTATCCCGCCGATCTTTGCAAGCTCGCTTTTGCTTTTGCCGCTGACGATCACGCAATTCTCTAGCAGCTCGGTCGATACGACCAGCACTTGGGGATCGACCATCGTGACGCTGAACCAATATTTGGCGCATGGCCAACCGATCTACATGGCGCTTTATGCGCTGGGCATCATCTTCTTCTGCTTCTTCTACACTGCGGTTGTTTTTGACCCAGAAGAGAATGCGGAAAACCTGAAGAAGAATGGCGGGTTCATTCCCGGCATTCGCCCGGGTAAGCGGACATCGGATTACCTCGAATATGTTCTAACCCGCATCACTGTGGTCGGCGCGATTTACCTGACTGTGGTTTGCGTGGTGCCGGAATATATGATCGCGCAAACGGGCATTCCGCTGTTCCTTGGCGGGACCAGCTTGCTCATCGTGGTCAACGTGACCGTGGATACGATCAGCCAAGTGCAATCGCATCTGTTGGCGCATCAATATGGCGACCTTATTAAGAAAGCTAAGCTCAAAGGCCGCTCGCGCTAAGGTGTGAAGCTTTTTCCAAACGACAATAAATCGCGCATGGCGAAGAGCGGCGCGGCATTAGGGGATTGTTCGTGAACATCATTCTTCTTGGTCCTCCGGGCGCAGGCAAGGGCACTCAGAGCGCAGGGCTGGTTGAACGCCACGGCATGAAGCAATTGGCCACTGGCGATATGCTTCGAGCAGCAGTTAAGGCGCAAACGCCGGTTGGTCTTGAGGCGAAAGCGGTGATGGACCGCGGCGATCTGGTTTCTGATGAAATCGTGTCCCAATTGATTGATGACAACCTTGCCGCCTTGGATGCGGGCACAGGCGCGATCTTTGATGGCTATCCGCGCACCGCGGCCCAGGGTGAGCAGCTCGACGGCATTCTTGCCAAACACGGACGCAGCCTCGATCATGTTATTGAGCTGGCGGTTGATGTGGACGCTTTGGTTGAGCGGATTACGGGGCGCTATTCCTGCGCCAAATGCGGCGCGCTTTATCACGACACAGCGAACCTTCCGGCGAAAGAGGGTGTCTGCGACACTTGCGGTTCGACAGAATTCAAACGCCGCCCTGACGACACAGAAGAGACCGTGCGCAACCGCATGGAGGTCTATCGCAGCGAAACCGCGCCGATCCTGCCCGGATATGAAGCGCGCGGCATTGTGACCCGTGTGGACGGCATGGCCGATATCGACCATGTGGCCGGTTCTATCGACGCGATCCTGGGTTAACGCGTTCTGGCTTAACGCTCTCATCGGGCTAGTCACACAAGCGGCATTCCTCTAACCCTCGCATCATAAGAGAGGGTTCCAACTTGTACGCATCATTCAAATTTATTGCTGGTCTTGCGCTGGCCACTGCTGCTGTTTCCGCTCAGGCGGAGGTGGTTGAGGCTGATGACAGTCATTTCATCACCCGGGCAGAGGCGATTGTAGAGGCGAATCCCACCGAAACATGGCTGGCGCTGATCAGTCCTGCGCGTTGGTGGTCGAGCGAACATACATGGTCCGCAGATGCGGCCAATCTAACGCTGACCCCGCAAGCGGGCGGTTGTTTCTGTGAACGCATCCCCGAAGTCGATGAGCCGGGGCGTTTTACGCTCGAAGGCAGCGTCGAGCACATGCGCGTCATTCAAGCCTATCCCAACGTCGCTTTGCGGATGCAGGGTGCACTTGGCCCGTTGCAGAGCGAGCCGGTTATTGGGGTGCTCACAATCGCGATCAGCGAAGTGGAAGAAGGCACAAAAATCGTTTGGGAATATAATGTCGGCGGGCAGATGCGTTATCCGGTCCCCGTTATCTCTAGCGCGGTTGACGGTGTGATGAATTTGCAATTGCTGCGCCTGTCCGAGACGCTTGGGCAAGTGCAGGGCCCGGTTACCGCGCCAGTACCAGAACCAGAACCAGTTCCAGAGCCAGAGCCGGAGCCCGCGTCAGATTCGCAAGAAGAAATCTCCGAGGAAGATGCCGAGGAAGGCGCCGAGGAAGACGCCGCGGCAGATGACGCTGAAGGATCAGACGCGCCGGTCACTATCGATCCAGAAGCGGTGATTGAAGAGGCGAAGCCCGGCCCCAGTGTAGACGATGTGTTCGGTGATCTTAGCGACGGTTAATCGCCGGCTCGGCAGGGGGCTGGACCCGGCCCTTGAACGGATCAAGTCACCGCCCATATTAGCGGCTCAGTCGATTATGCGCAGCTGACCGGTTGACGGGCTTTCCGAATCACCGTAAGCGCGCGGCTCATTCGACACGTTCGAACCGAGTCCGGCAGGTTGCTCCATCGCGGTGCGCCATCCGGGCTTTTGCCTTTTTTGGGTAAGCCGTTTCAAGGTTAGTGGTCGCACACAAGCCTGCTTGCGGAAAACTCTGATCGGATAGGCCGTGTCATTTGATGAGCGTTGAGATGGGGGCACCGGCCATGTGGCTGCAAATCCCCCGTGGAGCATGGAGAATTAAGTGGCTCGTATTGCCGGGGTAAATATCCCAACTAATAAGCGCGTAATCATTGCGCTGACATATATTCACGGAATTGGCCGCACGACGGCTGTCCAAATCGCCGACAAGCTTGGCATCCCGCATTCTGCACGTGTTCAGGACCTCACTGATGAGGAAATCCTGCGCGTCCGTGAGACGATTGATAGCGATCATCAAGTGGAAGGCGATCTTCGCCGGACCGTTTCGATGAACATCAAACGTCTGATGGATCTGCGTACATATCGCGGCCTGCGTCACCGGAACGGCTTGCCTGTTCGCGGACAGCGCACGCACACCAACGCCCGCACCCGCAAGGGTAAGGCCAAGCCGATCGCAGGGAAGAAGAAGTAAGCTTTGGGTTCTCCCGCTTTGGCGGGTTTTCAAACGCTTTTCCCTTCATTCCGCAGTTAAAAGGAATACGAGACAATGGCACGCGAACAAGGCGGCAAAGTACGGCGCCGCGATAGAAAGAACATTTCGAGCGGTGTTGCGCATATCAACGCCAGCTTTAACAACACCATGATCACGATCACCGATGCCCAAGGCAACGCGATCAGCTGGTCAAGTGCAGGGACCATGGGCTTTAAGGGCAGTCGTAAATCGACCCCTTATGCGGCTCAGGTCGCAGCCGACGACGCTGGCAAGAAAGCCGCCGATCACGGCGTGCGTACGCTGGAAGTCGAAGTGAAGGGCCCGGGTTCAGGTCGCGAAAGCGCGCTGCGCGGTCTGGCTGCTGTTGGTTTCAACATCACCTCGATCCGCGATGTAACGCCGATCCCGCACAATGGTGTGCGCCCGTCGAAGCGTCGCCGGGTCTGATCCGAATATGCGGTGGTGACCATTCTGGTCGCCGCCGCTCATCGGGTCCGCCTTCGCCGCAACCGGCAAATCGGGCCCGCTCTTATAAGTGAAACGCTGACATCAGCGAACTAGGGGAAATCCATGTCCGTCAATATGAAGAACTGGCAGGAACTCAAGAAACCCACCGCTCTGGAAATCAAGGAAGGCGGCGATAAGCAGCGCAAGACGACGTTTGTCGCTGAGCCGCTTGAGCGCGGGTTTGGCCTGACGCTCGGTAACGCTTTGCGCCGTGTATTGCTTTCATCGCTTCAGGGCGCTGCGATCACCTCGATCAAGATCGAGAATGTGCTGCACGAATTTTCTTCGCTCGCCGGTGTGCGCGAAGACGTGACCGATATGGTCCTCAATGTGAAGCAAATCGCTCTCAAAATGGAAGGCGAAGGGCCAAAGCGCTTGCAGCTTTCTGTAACGGGTCCTGCGACTGTGAAAGCAGGCGACATCGCTGTTACCGGCGATATCGAAGTGATGAACAAGGACCTCGTCCTGTGTCACCTCGATGAAGGCGCGACGCTGAACATGGAACTGACCGCGGATGTTGGCAAAGGCTACTCGCCTGCTGTTCAAAACCGCCCGGCTGATGCGCCGATTGGTCTGATCCCGGTCGATTCGCTGTATTCGCCTGTCCGTCAGGTTAGCTACAAGGTTGAAAATGCCCGCGTTGGTCAGGAACTCGACTATGATAAGCTGTCCCTGACTGTCGAAACCGATGGCACTGTGGCTCCAGAAGACGCCGTGGCTTACGCCGCGCGCATCCTTCAGGATCAACTCACATTGTTCGTCCACTTCGAAGACGGCATTCCTCAGCCGCAATCGGCGATGATTGGCCACGCAGCGGCTCCGCAAGAAGACGATGCGAACCAGCTCAACCGTTACCTTCTCAAGAAGGTCGACGAGTTGGAACTGTCGGTCCGTTCGGCAAATTGCCTCAAGAACGACAACATCATCTATATCGGCGATCTGGTCCAAAAGACCGAAGCCGAGATGCTGCGTACGCCAAACTTTGGCCGCAAGTCGCTCAACGAGATCAAAGAAGTGCTTTCCAGCATGGGTCTGCGCCTCGGGATGGATATCCCTGGCTGGCCGCCGGAAAACATCGAAGAAATGGCCAAGAAGCTCGAACAAGAGCTGCTCGGTTAAACAAGACACCAAGGGTATCGGCGGCGCACCTCTCAATCTGAGAAAGCGCCGCCAGCTTTGGGCTACCTCATACGGGCCCCTATCGAACGAAGGAAATCACAATGCGTCATGGTATTTCGCAGCGTAAGCTGAGCCGTAAGTCGGGCCACCGTAAGGCTCTGTTCCGCAATATGTCGGCGGCTCTTATCAAGCACGAGCAGATTGAAACCACTTTGCCTAAGGCGAAGGAACTGCGTCCGTACATCGAAAAGCTGATCACGCTGGCAAAGCGCGGCGGTCTTTCCAATCGCCGTCTGGCGCAAGCGCGCCTGCTCGACGAAACACAGCTCAAGAAACTCTTCAGCACACTGGCAGAGCGCTATAGCGACCGTCAGGGCGGCTATGTTCGCATCATCAAAGCCGGTTACCGTACCAGCGATGCTGCGCAAATGGCGATCATCGAACTCGTAGAGCGCGACGAAGACGCCCGCGGCCAAGACAGCGGCCCAGTTGCGAACCAAGCCGAGGAATACGCAGAAGCGTAAGACAGGCTGACATCAAGTTAGAGAAGGGCTGGCGGAGCGATCCGTCAGCCCTTTTTCGTTGGCGTCTGTTCCCATGCGCCCTTGATAGCGGATGGGTTGTGGTTAGACATCTTAGCCATGAAACATCTCCTCCTCACCGCAGCGGCGGCGACACTCACAGTTTTAGCCACGCCAGCCTCCGCGCAATCGGCTCAGGAACGCCTTGACGCACGGTATGACCGGGCGCTGGCGGCGGGTTACAAAGCGCTGATGTTGTGCAGTGCGATTGCCAATGCAGAGGCGAGCGGGACGAGCCGCACGCCTCAAAGCGTGCATGAGTGGGAATTGATCGGCATTCAGGCACCTCTGGATGCGATCGTCAGAGACCTCCCCTATGAAATTGTGCGAGCCGAGGCTGGGCACATTCGTCACGTTCTGGTTGAATGGGCGGATGATATGCCTCCGCGAATTGCGCGGCACGATAGCGGGTATGGGTGCGTCAATCTGCCGATTGGATGGGATCCGGCGACATTGCGCCCTGAACTGGATGTGCCGCCAAGCGATCCGCTCATTGCCCAGCGCTGGGGCAGCGAACGCGAAAGCCGCGTGCTCGCTGAGCGATTGGGCAGCGTGACAGAGGCGGCGATGAACGGCGGGTATGGCGCAGGGGCTAGAACCACAGCGGTCCTTATTAAGCAGGGGAACGGCGTCGTTGAAACTTATGCAGAGGGTTTCAGCGCTCTAACCCCTCAGCGAACATGGTCCGTCGCCAAGAGCTTCGCTGCGACATTGGTCGGGGCCGCGATTCAGAATGGTGAGACGTGTTTCGATGACCGGATGCCAACGCCGCTTACACCCGGAGCGGCTGATCCGCGCAATGAAGTGACAATCGATCATCTGTTGCGAATGGCATCGGGCCGGTATCAGGACACGCCGGGCAACCGCACAACGCCGCTTTATTGGGGGGGAACCACGGTCGATGAACGCGCGGCAAACTGGCCGCTTGTCCATGCGCCGGGGACAGTGTTCCGCTATGCCAACAATGACACATTGATGGCGGTGCAGGCGATTGAGTGCAGTTTTGAAGCGAACCCGCCGCCCGCTTTCTTTGAAAAGCTGGGCATGAACGACACGGTCGCGGAGACCGATTGGCAGGGCAATTATATCCTATCTTCGCAAGTGTGGTCCACCGCGCGCGATTTTGCGACGCTGGGTGAGCTCTACCTCAATGACGGTGTTTGGAATGGAGAGCGGCTGCTTCCAGAGGGGTGGGCGGATTATGTTTCCGACCCTAGCGGCCCGCAACCAGAAGGCACCAATCGGGGTTACGGGGCGGGCTGGTGGACGTTCCGCCGGCCCGAAGGGAACGCGTTTGAGGGGATCCCAGATGATGCTTTCTATGCGGCCGGACGCCGGGGGCAGTATATTGTGGTCGTCCCGTCACGCGGCATGGTGATTGTGCGGCGCGGCGAAGATGGGACCGGCAACCGGTTCAACATTGCCGGTTTCACTCGTGATGTGCTGGCGGCGACTGATTAGGACGGGCATCGATTAAGACGGGCATCGATTAAGGCTGCGGTCAGGGCGCGCTCTTTAGATAAGCATTTCGCGACCGGAATTTGGCATTTCAAACCGGCCCGTTCATAAAAACAGCGATAAACCTGAACAAAGACTGCAAGGGTTAGTCAGGCTCCGAACATAGCGAATCATCCATAAGGGGAATGTAGCCGGCGCAATCAAGCAGCGGCTCCAACCCGAGGATGACCCAAATGACTGATCTTAAAAAGACCATCACCAAAGGTGCGCTCGGGACTGTCGCGGCTGGCGCGATAGCCCTAGCGTCCGCAACCCCTGCCATGGCTGACAATGATCGTCACCGTGATCGGGGCGTCGATGCAGGCGATGTGATCGCCGGCGCTGTGATTATTGGCGGGATTGCCGCTCTTGCCGGGGCGTTTGACAATGACGACCGCCGTGATCGCAGGAACCGCAATTATCGTGAGCGCGACTATCGCTATGACAATGGCAATCGCCATCGCGGTGACCGTCACAATGGCAATCGCGGCTATCGCGGCGGCGCAGAACGCGCAGTTGAACGCTGTGTCCGGGTCGCGGAACGTCAAGCACGCCGGTTTGGCGGGTGGCGCTTCGCCGATGTGACCCAGATCCGCGATGTGGATCGGACACGCTACGGCTTCCGTATCCAGGGCCGTATGCAAGTGCAGGGTTCTAACAATTACCGGGGCCGCAACGCCGATAATGGCCGGTTTACCTGCTACGTTGAACGCGGCAACCGCCCGCAAATTGAATTTCGCGGTATCCGAGGCCTGCGTTGATATCGGGCATCACCACCAGCGGCGCCGTTAAACGGTAAAGTCGCAGAGCTTTTAGGCGGTTCAGGCGAGTGTAAGCCTGGGCCGCCTATTCGTGCGGGGTTAATTGAGCGCGTGGTGGCCGCTCGCCTGAACAAAATGCAAACAGGAGGTAGAGCCATGGCTCAATTTACTCGAATAGGAGCGTATGCTGGCGCAATCGCCGCAGCTTCAATGACTATCGCCCCGGCACAGGCCGCTGAAATGATGCCTGTCGGGGAAACCGGCACAATCGGATATGCCAGCGCGGTTCACGCGGATTTCTCTGTGGGCGGCCCTTTCGATAGCAGCACTTTTGACGAACAGGCCGAAACCGCCGAATGGCGCGGGCGTCGGTATCGCGGGCGCCGGGGTTGGCGACGCCACCGCCGGGGTGTGAGCGGCGGTGATGTTCTTGCGGGCGTGTTGATCCTGGGCGGGATCGCCGCGGTCGCCAGCGCAGCGAACAGCAACAATCGCCGCGAACGCGAAAATCGCCGGTATGAAGATCGGCGCGATGATCGCCGCTATGATGACCGGCGCGATGACCGCCGCACAAATCCGCGCGCTTCCAATGGTTCGGGCATCGACAATGCGGTTTCGCAATGTTTGACGGAAATTGAACGCGATGTCCGCGTTGAAAGCGTGGAGGGCGCAAGCCGTCTGGCGCAAGGCTGGGTTGTGTCGGGCACATTGTTCAACGGATCGGGCTTCACTTGCCAGATCGGCAATGACGGGCGCATTTCGAATGTCGATTATAGCGGCTTTTCCGGCAGCTCTTACAGCGGATCTGATGCGAGCGGGGCGACGTCTGGCGCTGGGCAGTTAAGCGATGGCCGCTATGCCGATGCCCGTGCGGCGATGCGCGGCAATGGCGCTGGGCAAAGCTACAGTGCGCCAGTGGTGCAAGGTTCCGCAGCGCAGGACCAATTGCCAGCCTATCCTGGCGGGCCGCTACCGGGCGAAACATTCTCTGAATGATCCGATTGATCTGATTTTGTAACTGACTGGGAAAGGGCGGCGTCATTGTCGCCCTTTTTCGCTGTATTGTAACTGGGCAGGCCAAGTTCAAACCGAACAGCCGCGCTGCGCAGTGCAAATCCCGCAGCGAACGCCGCGCCCCAGACCCACGCATTCATCAATCCGAACATTCCCGCCAGCTGCATTCCTGCGACTGTCAATGCCGCGCTTAACGCGGCGGCCGTCACATATAATTCAGGCTGCATAATGATTGATGGCCGTCCCGCGACCACATCGCGGATCACCCCGCCAACGCAGCCGGTGATGATCCCCATTAGCGCCGCGGGAACGGGCGGTATCCCGTAAGCAATCGCCTTTGCACTGCCGAGCACGGCATAGGCGGCAAGCCCGATACCATCCGCATAGTCGAGCAATTTGCCCTCCCACATTCGGACCGGGGTAAACCACGCGATCAGTGCGGTGGACAGGCATATTGCGGCCACCCATGGATCGGTGATCCAGAACACAGGCGCAACAATCAAAAGGTCGCGCACCGTCCCGCCGCCAACGCCTGTGACCAAAGCGAAAAACGCCATTGTGACAAATGTTTGCCGTTCCTTCGCCGCCACCAGCGCGCCGGAAAGCGCAAAAATCGCGATCCCCAAAACATCCAAAATGTCGAGAATTGGTGTGAGGACGGTTTCGTTCATTTCAGCGGTCTCTATGCGGATTTAACGCGGGATTTGCGGCGGCGGAACATCAGTACACAGCCAAACAGCGTACCGATAAGCGCCAATGCGGCGAAGGCGATCAGGATCGGGTGGCTCGTATTCTCACGTTCCGAAATGTCCATAATATGCAGACCCCACATGAAATCAAACCAGCGCCACCAGCTGGTGCGCACCGCTTCAATCTCGCCCGTGTCACGCCCGATATAGATATGCGCGCCGTTTTCTAGCGCGACTTGCCAAACGGGGATGGGGCGGCGGAAATCGAAGGGCACATCGTCCGCTTCGAAGAACCGCACGGTTCGAACCTTATCCCCGCCGACAATCCGCTCTGCCACCAATGCCCGCGCGGCGGCGGCATCCAGGCGCGGTAATACTGTGCCGCTGGCAAAATCGATGCGGGCCGAGATATTGTCCAACGTGGTCAGAATTAAAACGGCGCGGCCATCTTGCATGACGACGCGCATTTCCCGGAACTGTTCGCCATTAGTCGCCAGCGGGCCGTCTTCTATCACGAGCGGGTCCTCTGTCACTGGCAGGCGCAAATGATCGCCGCGCACCTCTCCGATAGGCTTTGCAACCATAAACAGGCCAGTCGCCGTCCACATCAAGATGGGTATTCCGACCAGCCAGCCGAGCCAAATGTGCCACCGAGCGAGGCGGCTAAAGAATGGTTTTGAGGAATTTGTTTTGGGCATGAGGGGAAGGGGACCGCAAGAACGAGTTTGTTTGTCTCACGCCCATGCCGCGCCGAACTTATCCGTGCAAGATTTTCCCAATTTGCGCAGCGGCATCAATGCAATCCAGATCACGCCATTGCGGACCCATAACCTGCATCCCGCATGGCAGCTGAGCCCCTTCGTAATTGCCGCTGCCGATAGGCAAGACCGTGGCTGGCAGATTTGGGAAAGTTGCAATTCCTGCCCATGCAAGGCCGGCGCCTGCGCGCAAATCCTGCCCGTTCACGCGGATGGTTGATTTGAACACTGTGTCATCCAGATGCGCGATCGCCAGCACGGGGGCAGGCGGGGCGAGGACAAAGTCATATTCATCGAACAACCGCGCCCATTCAAATGCATTTGCGGCCTGCGCATCGAGCAGATCGAACCAATCGCTCGCCGTTGCGCGATCACCGCTGGGCGAGGGGGCGCCGCGCGCCATGGCGGTGTTCATCATGCGCAGATAAGCGCCCTGCTGCGCCTCCAGATCCGGCACGAGCGCGCTGACCCGGTCCACCGTGATGCCCGCTGCGATCAGCGCATCAATCGCGGCCTCGGTTGGCTCTGCGACGCTCGCATCAATCGGGCTGCCGGGATATTCGGTGATCGCGAGTAAGCGGCATTCGCTCAATGGCTTTGGGCTGCGCGTCAACGGGATCTGCGCGCCAATCTGTGTCAGGATTGCTAGGTCTTCTGCATTCCTGGCCAGCGGCCCCGCGATGGAGAGGACCCCGTCATGTGCGGCGACGAAACCGTCTGCTTTCGCCATTTGCGGGTGGTCATGCCCCTGTTTTGAGACAAGTCCCCATGTGCTTTTATGTCCCCACACGCCGCAGAAATGCGCAGGCACGCGGACGGATCCGCCAATATCGGTGCCGAAATCGCACGGCACCATGCCCGATGCCACCGCCGCCGCGCTGCCGCCTGATGAACCGCCGGGGGACCGCGCAGTATTGTGCGGATTGTTGGTGCGGCCATAGACCGGGTTGAAACTCTGCCAATCGGTGAGGTCAACCGGCACGTTGGTTTTCCCCAAAATGATCGCGCCCGCGGCTTTCAACCGGCGAACCAAATCGGAATCGCGCTTTGCGGTGTAATCCGTATGCGCCTGATGCCCCCAGCATGATTGCAGACCGGCGACGTCAAAGCTTTCCTTCACCGTCATCGGCACACCGAACAAAGGTTGGTCGCCCTTTGGCCCGCTGGCATCCATCGCTTTCGCCGTAGCAGCGGCGCGCTCAAAATCTGGCACGGCCAGCGCGTCTATCTCCGCATCGAAATGCTCAATACGCGTGATCGCGGCATCAACGGCCTCGGCAACGCTCATCTCGCCTGCGCGGATCGCAGCGGCGGTTTCAAGTGCGCCGCGTTTATCGGTCAATTGCGGATAGGCCATGTGTGATTACTCCGTCAGATCATGGGAGCCTAGCGGCTTAAAGCGAGGCTAGGAAGAGATCCTCAGCTTCATAGTCAAACAAGTCCCAAGGATATGCAGCCAAAGGCGGGAACGCGGCGCGCCAATCGCTGGGGTTGAGATGTTTCAACCAAGCAACGGCATCGTGGCAATTGGGATTATAGGTCGAGGGGGCTATCCCGGTCGCGTCCTGCAATCTGCGCGTGTCGCATACAAATGGCTTCCCGACCGACCACGGTGTTCTGCCAACAAAGCGACGATCCGAGACGTCGATCCATTCCGGCTGCCAATACAGTTGCTCCGCAATTGCGTCGCCAATTTGGCGCAAGGTGGGGCAATATCCGTCAGCGACATTGTATATCCCGCCCAAATCTCGTTCAGCTGCCGAAAGAGCGGCGCAAGCGATGTCTTCTGCATTCGATGTGTGGAATTGTGACGCGCCGCCGGAGAGTAAGGGGACCTGTGTCCGGCCATCTAGAAAGCGTTTTACAAACCACCATTCTCGCGGATGCTTGCTGTGCGTGCCATAGACAGCGCTAGGCCTGAAGATAGTCGCGCGGTCCCCGAAAAGCTCCTGCGCTTTGCGCTCCATTCGGATTTTGCGCGTCGAATATGTCTGGGAACCCGGAGATACGGTCGTTCGGCTTTCCTGAATGGGTTCACCGAATTCTGGCCAGCCATTCTGTGACGCCTCATCGAGCGTTCGCCCCCGATCGTCGCAATATACACTTGCTGAGGAAATCAGGATGAGACGCCCAACTCGGTCCGGATCGTATAACGTCACATCATCTTCATCAAAGGCAATCGTATCGACAACGACGTCAGCTATCGGTGCGGCAACCTCGCCGCGACGATAGGCTTGGAATTCGCCAAAAAGAAGCCGGTCTCGGTCAGGCTCAGAGTGGGAATAGAGGGTGCAATGCCAGTCATCGGCGAAAGCCGCCGCTGCGCACTTCCCGATCTGGCCCGCTCCGATAATTGCTACTGAACGGGGCATCTCAGACCATCCTCGCAAACATTTATCACATATGTATAGGCTTGCCCGTCACGGCCATCGCAGCTTCCTTGAAGGCTTCGGCATGGGTTGGGTGGGCGTGGCAAGTATAGGCGATGTCTTCAGAAGTTGCCCCGAATTCCATTGCCTGCGCGGCCTGTGCGATCATTGTTCCGGCAAGTGAATTGATCATCCACACGCCGATCACGCGGTCGGTCGCGGCGTCGGCGATCACTTTCACAAACCCGTCCGTGTCGCGGTTCGCCTTTGCCCGGCTATTGGCCATCATCGGGAACTTGCCGACTTTGATCGCTTTCTTGTCGCCGCCCGCTTTTTCAATCGCTTCTTCTTGAGTCAGGCCAACGCCAGCGATTTCGGGATAGGTGTACACGACGCTGGGGATGACATCGTGGTTCACGATACCGGTTTCGCCCGCAATGTTTTCTGCGACCGCAATCCCTTCATCCTCGGCTTTATGCGCCAGCATTGGGCCGGGCGCGACATCACCGATGGCCCAGATATTGTCTGTGGCCGTGCGGAAATCATGGCCGATTTCAATCTGACCGCGATTGTTGACCTGTAGGCCGGCCTTATCCAGCGCCAAACCATCGGTGTTAGGTCGCCGCCCGATCGAAACGAGCACATGGCTGACCTCAAGCGTCTGCTCATCGCCGCCCGCAGATTTCTCCACCGTCAATGCGACTTTCTTGCCGTTCACTTTTGCGCCGGTGACTTTGTGGCCGAGCATCATTTCCATGCCCTGTTTCTTGAATATCTTCTGGCTTTCCTTGCGCACTTCGCCGTCCATTCCGGGCAGCAATTGATCGAGGAATTCCACCACGGTGACTTTCGCGCCCAGCCTGCGCCAGACGCTGCCTAGCTCAAGCCCGATCACGCCGCCGCCGATCACCACTAGGTGCTCCGGAACTTCTGTCAGATCGAGCGCGCCGGTCGAATCCACAATCCGGCCCGCTGCATTATCGACATCAACGCCGGGCAGGGGAGTGACGCTGGAACCGGTCGCGATCACGATGTCTTTCGCGGTAACGGTTTTATCGCCGACCTTCACGCTATGCGCGTCTGCGAAGGCGGCGTGGCCTTTGATCCATTCGACCTTGTTTTTCTTAAACAGGAATTCGATCCCGCCGGTCAGTTCGCCGACCGCTTTGGTTTTTTCTTCCATCATACGGCCCAGATCGAGCGATGGTTCCGCAGTGATGCCCCATGTCGCAAAGTGACCGTTGCGCGCTTCGTCAAACAATTCGGACCCATGCAGCAGCGCCTTTGACGGAATGCACCCGACATTGAGGCACGTGCCGCCAAGCGTTTCGCGGCTTTCGACGCAGGCAGTTTTCAAACCCAATTGCGCCGCGCGAATGGCGGCAACATAGCCGCCGGGGCCAGCGCCAATAACAAGGACGTCGTAATCGTAAGTGTGGTCAGCCATTGCTAGAAAAATCCCGTATTGGATGGCGTGTCATAGGTGAATGCGCACTATTTAGGGGCTTAGGCGCGCGAGTGCCATTGCTAGTTTGCACCAATTTCGTCTCACTTGTGTCGCCGCAAGTGCCAGTAGAGGCCCACTGTTACAAATTTCTCCAGTCGCGGCCCCAAAATGGGGACCATTGCGGGCAGCAAAAGCGCCTTCATCGCGGCGCTTTTTAGCGGGCTGCTGGCGACATTGCTGCGTGCGGACATGACATCCACCGGCAAGCCTTTGAGCGCAGCGCGAAAGTCGGCAGGTGTCAGACCGTTAAAGCCAAGCTCTTGGATGGAGGCGGGCGTGTTGCCGTCCTCATCTTGCATCCGGTCGAGAAATGCGCGGTTTTTGCGGGGCAGATGCGCCCAAGGAATCCGCGATGCGATCAGGCGGTGATGACCGTAGGGGGAATGCCACAAGGGGGAAAAGCCGATGAATAACTCCCCGCCCGGTTTGCACGCATCCACGACTGCGCGCAGCGTATCGGGCAGCGACATGACATGTTCCATCACATTGGTGGAGACGACGATATCGGCTGGTTCCGGCGAAATTTCGCGGATGTCAGCGCAGAGGAATTGTGCGCCTTCCCAGTCGCTCGCCACCTTGCGATTGGCAAAGTCGATATAACTTTGATTGAGTTCGATGCCGAGCGCCGAACACGCGCCCGCTTCCATCAAGCGTTGAACCATCCCGCCGCGCCCGCAGCCGAAATCGAGCACTCGCTTGCCCGCAACATCCGGCATCCCCCCAAACCGGGCCCAGAATTCAGGGAATCGGTCGCGCAGGAAATCGGCGTAGCGGCGCTCATCGAATTCCAATTGATCGAAAAGGTCGCGGGCCTGGCCGTCTACTGGATTGATCATGCGATCATAAATGCCCTGCCAAGCTAGGCCCTTCTTCACCGTTTCGGGCGCAGGCTCTGGGTATTTCGCCCTTACACGGTCTTGTTCTTCTGAACTCAGTGAACTGAGCCAATCGAAAAATCCGTGCCAGTAATCCTCGCCATGGCCCATGCGCCAACCAATCGAGCCATAGGATATATCGGGAGCATAGACCCAAGGAGGGGGCAAAAACCCCTCTTCATCCCGGTGGGAATTCACAAATTCTATGGGATCGTATGGCGGCGTGCCAAAGATCCCATAGAACAAGCCGCCGCAAGCCTCCGGCGGGGTGTGATCGGCCTTGTACTTCTCTTGCTCTGCCTCATCGAGGGCCGTGAACCAGCTTCGCCATTGGTCCAGATAATCGCTTTCTGCGACTATCCAGAATTTGTCAGAGAACTTTGCAGGTTCAACTTCCCACGGTGGACGCATCGGATTGACCTTAGAGGTCGATCAGCATCCGCGTCGGGTCTTCGATGGCATCCTTGATGATCTTCAGAGCGGTCACAGCCTCGCGCCCGTCGATCAGGCGGTGATCGTAAGACAGTGCGATATACATCATCGGGCGGACCACGATCTCACCGTTCACTACAACCGCGCGGTCTTCGATGCGGTGCAGGCCGAGAACGGCGCTTTGCGGTGGGTTGATGATCGGGGTCGACATCAGCGACCCGAACACGCCGCCATTGGAGATGGTGAACGTGCCGCCGGTCATGTCAGCCATAGTCAGCGTGCCTTCTTTGGCGCGCTTGCCGTAATCGGCGATGTCTTTTTCGATCCGGGCAAAACCCTTATCCTGGCAATCGCGGATCACAGGCACGACCAAGCCGTTTGGCGCGGACACGGCGACAGAGATATCGACATAGTCGTGATAGACGATCTCGTTATCTTCGATATAGGCGTTCACGCTCGGCACGTCTTTCAGCGCAAGGCAGGCGGCTTTCGCGAAAAAGCCCATGAAGCCCAAACGAATGTCGTGTTTTTTGGCGAACAGGTCTTTGTATTTGGTCCGCGCTTCGATCACGGCGGACATGTCCACATCGTTGAATGTAGTGAGCAGCGCGGCCTCTTCTTGAGCGCCTTTCAGACGCTTGGCGATGGTCTGGCGCATCCGGGTCATTTTGACGCGCTCTTCGCCGCGAGTTCCCGCAGGTGCAGGAGCAGCGGTTGATGCAGCTGGTGCCGGGGCCGGCGCAGGGGCCGGGTCGCTCTTCGCTTTAGCAGCGGCCAACACGTCTTCTTTGGTCAGGCGGCCATCTTTGCCGGTGCCCTTGATCGTGCTTGGGTCAACGCCGTGTTCCAAAACTGCACGGCGCACGGCGGGCGATAATGTCTGCGCGGCGGCGGTCAGGTCTGCGGACGGGGCCGCTTTCGCCGCTGCCGGAGCGGGCGTGCTCGCTTTTGCAGCGGGGGCAGCAGATGCGCCCTCTTCGATGATCGCGATAACCGCGCCAACTTCTACCGTGTCGCCCACTTCGGCGCGGTGTTCGGACATCACGCCAGCAATCGGCGAAGGCACATCGACCGCGACCTTGTCGGTCTCAAGACTGACAATCGGCTCATCAGCGGCGACCGCTTCGCCGGGCTGTTTCAGCCATTCGCCAATTGATCCTTCGGTGACCGATTCTCCCAATACTGGGACAGTGATTTCAGTGGCCATTTTTCGTGTTCCTCAGCTTTGAATGCCGGATTGAGTTATTTCGAAAGCCCAAGCGCATCAGCGACCAATGCCGCTTGCTGCTCAGCGTGACGTTTTGCGAGACCTGTAGCCGGAGACGCCGCCGCATCGCGGCCCGCATAGCAAGGGCGCATCCCTTCATGCCCCGCACCGGTGAGCGAATCTTCGATTTGGTTTTGGACGAAGAACCACGATCCGTTGTTCTTCGGTTCTTCCTGACACCACACGACCTTTTCAAGATTGGTCATGCGTTTCAAACGCACAGCCAGCGGGTCGCCGGGGAACGGATAAAGCTGCTCAATGCGCACGATGGAGACATCTTTCAGCCCCTCTTCCTCGCGCTTTTCATACAGATCGTAATAGACCTTGCCGCTGCACAGAACGAGGCGCTTGATTTTCTCATCGGCAATCTCAGTCATGTCGGATTTGATCCGCTTAAACTGCCAATCGCCTTGAAATTCTTCGCGCGGGCTTTTGGCCAGCGGATGCCGCAGCAACGATTTCGGCGTCATAATCACCAGCGGCTTGCGGAAGCTCCGCAGCATTTGGCGGCGCAGAACGTGAAAGTAGTTTGCAGGCGTGGTGATGTTGCACACCTGAATATTGTCGTTCGCGCACAGTTGCAGGAACCGTTCCAGCCGGGCGGAGGAATGTTCCGGCCCCTGACCTTCATAACCATGCGGCAGCAGCATCACGAGACCGTTTGCGCGCAGCCATTTTGCCTCGCCCGCCGCGATATATTGGTCGATCATGATCTGCGCGCCATTGGCGAAATCGCCAAATTGCGCTTCCCATAGGACCAGCGATTTCGGGTCCGCCATCGCAAACCCATATTCAAAGCCCAGCACGCCATATTCGGATAGGGTGCTGTCATAGACCTCAAACTTGCCGTGCGGCAGGGTCGTCAGCGGGATGTATTTGTCTTCGGTGTTTTGATCGACCCAGACGGCGTGCCGCTGAGAAAATGTTCCGCGTCCGCTGTCTTGTCCCGACAGGCGAACATTGTAACCTTCCATCACGAGACTGCCAAAGGCGAGCGCTTCTGCGGTGGCCCAGTCGAAACCTTCGCCGCTGGCGAACATCTCGCCTTTTGCCTTGAGCACGCGGCCCAAAGTGCGGTGAATGTTCACATCCTCGGGCACTTCGGTCAGCGTCCGGCCCAGCGCGTCAAACGCCTTGGGTTCAAGCGCCGTTTCGATATTGCGGCGCGCGCTTTCATCATCGGCTGGCTTGTTCAGACCAGCCCAGCGTCCGCCGAACCAATCGGCCTCGTTCGGCGCATAGCTTTTTGCTGCGTCCCATTCTTCGTCGAGCTGCGCGACGAATTCTGCGGCCACTTGTTCGCGGTGGCCGGGTTCGACCACGCCTTCTGCGATCAGGCGGTTTTCGTAATGGACGGAGACCTTGGCGTGTTTGCCGATCACGCCGTACATTAGCGGCTGCGTGAATTTGGGTTCGTCGCCTTCATTATGGCCAAAGCGGCGATAGCACCACATGTCGATCACCACGTCGCGGCCAAATTTCTGGCGGTATTCCACGGCCAGTTTGCACGCGAATGTCACCGCCTCTGGATCGTCGCCATTAACGTGCAGGATCGGCGCCATAACGCCTTTCGCCACGTCGGATGGGTAGGGCGAAGACCGCGCAAATTGCGGCGACGTTGTAAAGCCGATTTGGTTGTTGATGATGAAGTGGATGCAGCCGCCCGTGTCATAGCCATTGACGCCTGACAGGCTGAGGCTTTCCCACACCACGCCTTGGCCCGCAAAGGCCGCATCGCCGTGGATCAGAACTGGCAAGACCTGTTTTTTATTGCTCAGATCGTCACGGATCGCCTGCTGTGCGCGGACTTTGCCCAGAACCACGGGATCGACCGTTTCAAGGTGCGATGGATTGGGGACGAGGCTCATGTGAACCTCGATACCGTCAAAACTACGGTCTGTGCTGGTGCCGAGGTGATATTTCACATCGCCCGAACCGCCGACATCTTCGGGGTTTGCGCTGCCGCCGGAAAATTCGTGGAAGATGACTTTGTATGGTTTGGCCATCACATTGGCGAGGACGTTCAAACGGCCCCTATGCGCCATGCCATAGATAATCTCGCGCACGCCCGAACTGCCGCCATGCTTGATCACCGCCTCCAGCGCCGGGATCATGCTTTCGCCGCCATCTAGGCCGAACCGTTTTGTGCCGACATATTTCTTGCCGAGGAATTCTTCATATTGCTCGCCGCGCATCACCGCCGCGAGGATCGCTTTCTTACCTTCGGGAGAGAACTGAATCGTTTCGCCGGGGCTTTCGAACTTGTCTTGCAAAAACCGCCGTTCTTCGGTGTCGGCGATGTGCATATATTCAAGGCCGACTTTGCCGCAATACACCTCGATCAAGCGGCTGTGCAGCGCGCCAACAGTCGTCCATTCCATGCCGAGAACGCCGCCGACATAGACTTCCTCTGCCTCATGCCCCTCAAGCCCGTGAAAGGCGAGGGTGAGGTCGTCTGGTGTGCCGCGTTTTGCCGATAGGCCCAGCGGATCAAGATCCGCCGCCATATGCCCGCGCACCCGGTACAATCGCACCAAAGTCATCGCCGCAATCGACAGCTGAGCCGCGCGTTCGATCGCTTTGGGATCGGCGGCTTTGCCTGATGTCTTCGCCGCCTTTTCAACCGCGATCTGCATCTGCGTCGGGTCCATCGCGCCGGTTAGGTCGGCGCCCGCGTCAGAAACCTGATCCAGCCATTTAGGGTTGCCCCAAGACGGGCCGGGCTGCGGACCTTCTTGGTCGATCATGTCGGGGACGAAGCGTGCGGTCTCTTTGTTCATGGCGGGTTTCCCGATGGGGAGGGGAGGTATTGGGGTAAGCAGTGAAGCCGGAGAATTGAGGTGCCCCGCATCACGCAGGGCACCTCATTAGACCTCAAATCAGGCCAGTTCTTTCAGCATCGCATCCAAAGTGGTGCCAAGCTCAGAAGGTGACGGCGAAACGCGAATGCCCGCATCTTCCATCGCCGCGATCTTATCATCCGCGCCGCCTTTGCCGCCGGACACAATCGCACCGGCATGGCCCATGCGCCGACCCGGAGGGGCCGTGCGGCCAGCGATAAAGCCAACGGTCGGCTTGCTGCGGCCCTTGGCGGCTTCTTGTTTCAGGAACTCGGCAGCTTCTTCTTCGGCGCTGCCGCCAATCTCGCCGATCATGATCATCGAAGTGGTTTCAGGATCGTCGAGGAACAGGTCGAGCACGTCGATAAAGTTCGTGCCGTTGACCGGATCGCCGCCAATGCCAACCGCTGTGGTCTGACCAAGGCCAACCATCGTGGTCTGGTGCACAGCTTCATACGTGAGCGTGCCAGAGCGCGAGACAACGCCAACGCTGCCCTTTTTGAAGATGCTGCCGGGCATAATGCCGATCTTGCATTCATTCGGGGTGAGAACGCCGGGGCAGTTCGGCCCGATCAGGCGCGATTTGGAGCCAGTGAGGGCAGCCTTTGCGCGCACCATGTCGAGCACAGGAATGCCTTCGGTGATGGTGATGATAAGCTCCATCTCCGCATCAATCGCTTCGCAGATCGCGTCGGCAGCAAAGGGAGGCGGCACATAGATGCAAGTCGCGGTCGCGCCGGTTGCTTCCTTGGCTTCGCGGACGGTGTTAAACTGCGGCAAGCCGATATGGGTGCTGCCGCCTTTGCCGGGCGTAACGCCGCCGACCATTTTAGAGCCATAGTCGAGCGCCTGCTGCGTGTGGAAAGTGCCGGTGTTGCCGGTCATCCCTTGAGTGATGACCTTGGTGTCTTTGTTAATCAGGATGGACATTCAATTTCTCTCCATTGGAGTTCCGACAACCAACCGAAGGCTTGGTTTGTCGCGTGAACCAGTTGGCGCGATTTGGACGATATGTCCTTGCGCGGAATAGGTGATGGCACCGTCTCCGTCGGGATCGGGTAGATTGCCGCCGAAAGCGGCCATGAATTCTTCGAAGACATCGAAACTTTCGATCCGGGCGCTGACCATGCAAACGCCTTCACCGTCTAGGCCGCTCAACATAATCAACGGCGTTCGCTGAGTGTGACCAAAGATGATCGGACCATCATCAACTGAGTTGCCGTCATCGTCGGTCATCGTTGCTCGGACCCAGCCGAGGTCACGTAAGGCGTCGGTGTTGATCGCCCCAGTTTCGGTCGCGGCAAAGCAGTCATTGTAGCTCTCGAATATCTCCGGGAGCGGTGCTTCACGCATTTGAGCCTGCGCTGGCGATGCGAACACCGCAAACGCTGTGCCCAATATGGTCAGCCGTTTAAGCAAGGCTGCTATCCAGCGCCTTACACGCCTCAAGCAATTCCTTAACCGCATCGACGCTGACCGTGAGGTTCGCGCGTTCTTCGTCGGACAGTTCGATCTCGATCACGTCTTCTGTGCCGCCAGCACCGATCACGGTGGGGACGCCAACATACAGTCCGTCGAGGCCGTATTTGCCTTCAACAAATGATGCGCTTGGCAGGATGCGTTTTTGGTCGCCCAGATACGCTTCTGCCATTGAAATCGCCGAAGTGGCAGGCGCGTAATAGGCTGAGCCATTGCCGAGCAGTTTCACGATCTCGCCGCCGCCTGCGCGGGTGCGGGCTACGATTTCGTCGAGGCGGCTTTCAGCAACGCCTTTGATCTTCGCCATATCCTTCACAGGGATGCCGTTGATTGTGGAGTAAGACAGGACCGGAACCATTGTGTCGCCGTGGCCGCCCAAAACAAATGCGTTGACGTCTTTGACGCTGCAATCAAATTCCCATGCAAGGAAGGTTGCGAAACGCGCCGAGTCCAAAACGCCCGCCATGCCGACGACTTTGTTGTGCGGCAGACCGGAAAATTCGCGCAAGGCCCAAACCATCGCATCCAGCGGGTTGGTGATGCAGATCACAAACGCGTCTGGCGCGTTGTTCTTGATGCCTTCGCCAACGGCTTTCATAACTTTCAAATTGATGCCGAGCAGATCATCGCGGCTCATGCCCGGTTTGCGCGGCACGCCAGCGGTGACGATAATGACGTCTGATCCTGCAATATCGGCGTAATCGTTTGATCCGGTGATATTTGCGTCGAACCCTTCGATGGGGCCGCATTGCGACAGGTCGAGCGCTTTACCCTGAGGCATCCCTTCCGCGATGTCGAAAAGGACAATGTCGCCCATCTCTTTCTTCGCCGCGAGGTGAGCCAAAGTGCCGCCGATCATGCCGGAACCGATGAGTGAGATTTTCTTGCGGGCCATAGGTGGTAGTAATCCTTCCCAAAACTGCCGGGACGAAGATGCGCAGTGGAATGTCCCCCGCTCTCATCCCAAAAGCTAGGTTACCTGCATATAAGGGCGGGGTACGCTCGCAATATGGCGATTGCAACCGCGAAACCGGTGCTCCCGTCAACTATCTTCGCAAATAGTTCGCAAGAGCAATAAGCCTAAGTGGATACACGGGTGTACGGGCGCAGATGCGCTTAAGTTATGATACAAAGCTGAATGTGATTGTCTGTCCGGCAATGGCGGCTGGACCTGAAACAACAAAAGGCCGAATTAACCGACCGCTTTGCGGCCTTCTTGCTCACGTTCCTGCGCCAGCAACATCGCCGCAAGGTAATCGGGAACAGCGCGGCTGAAGTAATAGCCTTGGCCAAGGTTGCAGCCGGCATCTTTCACAGACTGCACTTGCTCAATCGTCTCAAGCCCTTCGGCCACGATATCCATGCCCAAAGTGTGGCCCATTTCGGCGACGGCGCGGATGATCGCATCGCTTTTGCGCCCGACCTGTTCGCCGGAAACAAAGCTGCGATCGACCTTAATCTTAGAGAATGGGAATTTGTTGATATAGCCGAGCGAGGAATAGCCGGTCCCGAAATCATCCAGCGCAAACCGCACGCCAATGTCGGACAATTCCTGAATGAAGGCCGCTGTTGCATGATTGTCTTCGATGAACAGGCTTTCTGTAACCTCCAGCTCCAACCGGCGCGGATCTAGCCCGGCTTCGCGCAGAGCGTTCTTAATCCCCAGTGCCGCACCAGGGGCGCGAATTTGCAGCGGCGACAGATTGACAGCGATGGTGACATCCTCTGGCCAAGTCGCGGCAATGCGCGCGGCCTGAGCGGTAATCCAATTGCCCAACGTGACGATAACGCCGGTCTCTTCGGCGACGGGGATGAATTCGTCCGGTTTCAGTTCGCCCTTTTCAGGGTGGAACCAGCGCACCAATGCCTCAAACGTCTTAATCCGGCCTGTCTCCAAATCGACGATGGGTTGGAAGAATATCGACAGCTCTTCGCGTTGCAATGCGGCGCGCAATTCGTCTTCAATCTCGCGGCGGCGGACCAAATCGCGGGTCATTGAACCGTCGAAGAAACAGGTCTGCGCGCGCCCGCCAACCTTGGCATGATACAGCGCCAAATCGGCGCTTTGCATCAATGTGTCTGCATCTTTGCCATGGTCCGGCAGCAATGCCACGCCAAGCGAGGCGCGCACTTCGAGCCGTTCGCCATCAATGCGCAATGGCCGCATGATTTCGGCGTGGATTTCGCTGGCGAGCAATTCGGAATCTTTGCGGTCATTGATTGAGCAGAAAACGATAAACTCATCGCCGCCAAACCTCGCGACCGTTGCGTCTTTGGGAGAGACCGCTGAAAGCCGTTTAGCAATTTCGTTCAGAACGCGGTCTCCGACAGGATGGCCGAGCAAGTCGTTCACTTCTTTAAACCGATCGAGATCGACCCAGATCAATGCCAACCGGCTGTCTTCATTGACGCCCATCATTGTCTCTACCATCGCGTGGTTCAAACCGGCACGATTGGCGAGACCGGTGACGACATCGGTGCGCGCCAGCACCTGCATCTTGTCCGCCAGTTTCTTGCTGGTTTCCGCCGCCGCGATGGAATCGCGCAGGACGGTGAAAATATTGCTCGCAATCGAGATCATCGCCGGGATCAGCAACAAGATGGTCACGCCCAGCGCAATAAAGCCGAGCTTTCCTGTCCAGAAACACGCCAGCGCGATGGGGACGCTGGCTAAGGCCAATTGCCCGATCGCAATCGTTAGCCGCCCGGCATTGCGCGCCGAAACGCCGATGCCATAGCCAATTGCATTGGCGACCATCAACACTTCGACTTGAGTTTGGGTGCCGATCAAAACGGTGAATGCCGCCGTACAGCCCAGCGCGAGAGCGTAACTGAATGCGCCGATTTCGTAGACCAATTCCAGCGTCGACGTGCTGTTCCCCTCGGCATCGGCGGACAATCCCAACGCCGCGACAATCCGCGCGACCGCGATCAACATCAGGATCACGGCTGCGACATAGAGTTCGGGAAGGTTTGCGATCCATGCCGAGACGGTCGCTGCGGCGACAGTGGCAAGCGCGCCGATGGCTAGACTGGAAGGTTGGGCATAGAGGGACGTGACCAACATGCGCCGAACCCGCTCGGACAATTGGTCCGAACGCGCTCGAGACGGTTTTGCGCCCGCCCCGGAGGACGCACGAAACACGGATAGGAAATTGGTCGCTCCCATAGCTGACCGGGCATAATGCGAAGTGGTCAAGTTCAGGTTAACGACGTCACGACACACGCTGCATTGTGTTTGGCTGCTTCGAGTGTAGCGGAGTAAGGAAGCGGTAAGGCACAGTAAGACAAGGATAAAAACGGCGAACAACCACCGGGGATCATGCTGGTTAAGGCTGCGCAATTCCGGGTGTCATACGCTCTGCTTCTTCTGCCAAACGGCGGTCGAGCGTACGGGTAATACCTAGCCACCAATCATAGGCTTGCCGGTCGCCGTCGAAAAATGCCTGTTCGGCCTGAGCGCGGGCTTCGCGCGCTGCGCTGATGCCGTGCTGCGCAAAATGGCGCAATGCGGCGCGCAAGAATTGATCATTGCCGTTCCCGCTAAGGGATTGCGGGCCTTTCTCGTTCAAACTGCCGGCAATATTGCCGCGCTGATTGTCATTCGCGACACGCTCAATTGCGCGCGCGGCCAATGCCTTGGCAATCGGCGAACATGCGGGCGAGCGGCCGGGTAGGGCGGCAGGAGCAAAGTGAATGGCCATAATCTTTGCGATTCCATTAGCGGCGTAGCGCCGCCGCCTTTTGCCTGAGATGTCTCAGAAGGCGTCGGCGCAGGGGGCGCGGGATTTCAACGATGTCCATGGGTGTAGGGGGAAACCCTCTAAGGCTTGGTGATTAGCTAAGGTTTAGAGAGCGTTAACAGATGAGCTCAACCGCAGTTTGAACCGTTTTGGTGGTGATGCATTCTGCCGCGTGCGCAACACGAATTGCATTAAGTTTCAGAGCAGTTTCAGAGGAGCTTCAAGGCACTGCTGCGTACTGCTGCACATTACTGCGCATTGCTGCGCATTGCTGCGCCTGCGCCGCTCTATTGCGCGCCCGGCGGCGTCGCTTCGCGGGCGCGCCGTTCTGCTTGCAACGCTTCACGCGCGGCATCGCTTTTCCATTGTCCAGCGCGGGCGTAATTGTCACGGACTTGCCCGACATTGGACAGCGCAGGGTCCGCCAAGACCGGTTCTGGAGTAGCGGCCAGAGCGGCATTCGTGCCGCTATCCGTAGCCCGGCGCGGCCCGGTCGCAGCAGCGCGCCTTGATGAGGGCACGGCCGCCTGAGGATTGGCCGCAGGCAAAGCGGGCAGGCTAGCCGAAGCGCTTTCAAGCACCGGCGCCGCACGCCCGCTCACGCCCGCGCTAACACTAGGTTCAAACCCGGCATAGCGGCCAGTGAATGCACCGCGCTGTCCCGCCGATCCGCGATTGCGATAGAAGCGGTGCGCGCCGATTGTGCCGACATGATCGAGGCTGCTCGCCCAATATGGGTTCACCCATAAGGTGTGATAATGCGTGGCATGTCCGACGGGTTCATAGACGCTGCCGGACAAGGCCTCGCTCGCGATCCGTTGTGCCCGCGTCCATGCCGATCCGCTGGCGCGGCGCGCCAAACTGCCGTCGCAAGTGAAGCTGAATTGACAGCCAGTGCTGCGCTGTGATCCTTCGTAAACCACGCCGCAGACGCTGCCGGGCCAGCTGCGATGCGCCACCCGGTTCAGCACGACTTGGGCGACGGCGCGTTGCCCCGCTTCGCTTTCGCTGGCGGCTTCATACCATACCGCTTGCGCGAGGCATTCTGAGGCGCGCAGATGGCTGACACCGGCGGCGCTGAAGAAAGGCCGGGCAGAAGGGCCCGCATCAATCAATTCGCCCAATTCGCGCCCAGCCTCTGCGCCTGTATCGGTGGCGTCGGTAGTGGGCAGCGCAACCAACGCGCCTGCGGGCGGATCAGCGAGGAAGAAGAATGCCGAGCCGGGGAAACTCATCCCGGGACGCTCAAATGGCATGGCGGGGTTTTCGGCAAGCTGCGCGGTAAGGCGGGCGTTGACGAGTTCCGCTTCTGTCGGCGCAGCGCCAGCCAAAGCGCCAAAATCACCCGGCGCCGCCATTGCCGGTACGGTGATCGCGGCGAGCAGCACGGCGATACGCTTTCGGTATGTGCGCGTTCGCACAGATTGCGCAGCAGTTGGCAGTTGCGCGGCAGGACGCGTGATCGATGCGGATTGCGCGCGGCGATCATGCAGGCGAATGACCTCAGAGGGCTTAGGCCCAAAGTTGAGGCCCGTCTGGCCAAGGAGGTTTCGGAGTGCTTTCATAGCGCGCTACCGCGCTTAGCCAGTCCGGCTGTTGCTAGCGAGCGTTGCGCAAGCGGCGTCCCGAAAACACACACACTGCGTTAAACCGTTAACGCTCAGCTGGCGGGATGCCGGCGCGTGCTTGCTAGCAATGCTGCGTCCGACTATCGGCTGAGCTGACTATGCGCGCAGATCGGATCAGAAAAGGAAGGGCAATCGCCGGGCTGTTTGGCGCGGCGGTTTTGGCGTCATGCGCCGTTCCTGCGCCGCCTGATCCGAACGCAAACGGCGCGGCGCCAACTTTCGTCAGTCTCAATCCTTGTATTGATGCAATGCTGGTCGAAATCGCCGCTTCGGATCAAATCCTCGCTTTGTCGCATTACAGCCGCGATCCAGGCTCCAGTTCAATGGACCCAGATGTCGCCGCAGGATTTGCCTATACTGGCGGCACGGCGGAGGAAGTGTTGGCGTTGCAGCCCGATATCGTCCTTGCGAGCAGTTTCATCGCGCCCACCACCCGCACAGCGTTGGAGCGCGCGGGATTGCGCGTAGAGACATTTGGAAGCCCCGCGGCAGTGCCCCAAAGCCTCGCGCAGATCCGCGAACTTGCCGCGCTCACTGGCCGTGAAGCGGAAGGCGAGGCGCTCGTAGAACGGATCAGCGACGCGCTGGCGCAATTCCCATCGGTGCCGGCCGACCAAAGCGTCACTGCGATGCTGTGGCAACCGGGCCAAATCGTACCGGGAGAGGCGACCTTGGTGTGGGAACATTTTGCGCGTTTTGGCTTGGTGAACCATGCCGCATCAATGGGGCTGGGTCAGGCGGGCTTTGTCTCGCTCGAAACGGTTCTGGCGAACCCGCCCGACCTGCTGTTGATCGCGGGAGATCAGCCGGGGCAGACGCATCCGCTGCTCAGTCAGCTTGATCAAACTTTCGTCGCCCGGTTTGAACCCAACCTGTTTTATTGCGGCGGGCCGAGCATCATCCGCGCGCAGGAACGGCTCACCGAAATTCGTGAGGCTTTCATGACCAACCCTCCCGGAGGCATCACCCATGATGCGCGCTAGCCTTGTCTTTGCCGCTTTGCTTGCGGTTTTGCTGCCGCTGTCGCTGCTCGCTGGGCGTGTGTGGATTGACCCGGCGAATATCGAAGATTTCGGGCCGAATGCGGCGCTAATCCTGATGGAACTGCGCTTGCCGCGCGCGGTTCTTGCCATTGTGGTCGGCGCGGGATTGGGCGCGGCGGGGGCGGCGATGCAGGGATATTTGCGCAATCCGCTCGCCGATCCGGGCCTGTTCGGCATTGCCCCGATGGCGGCTTTGGGTGCGGTGGCGAGTTTCTGGTTTGGGATGACATGGAGCCTGCCGGTCTTCGCGCTTGCGGGTGCGGGATTGGCGATGGCTCTGCTCGCGCTGATCGCGGGACGCACATCGTCCGGTGCGGGCGGAGGTTTGGCGCTGTTCACGCTCGCAGGTTTGATGATCGCTAGTCTTGCGGGCGCGCTCACCGCGCTTGCAATCACGATGGCGCCCAATGCGTTTGCGCTCAGCCAGATTGTCCTGTGGCTTAACGGCGCCCTGACGGATCGTTCGTGGAACGAGGTGTGGATTGCCGCACCGCTTACTTTTGCCGGGATCGCGGTCCTGCTCGCCGCTGCGCGTTCTTTGGACGCGCTGACATTGGGCGAAGACGCCGCGCGCAGCATGGGCATTAATCCCCGGCGCTTGCTGTTCTTGTTGGTGGTGGGTGTTGGGCTGAGCGTGGGCGCGGGGGTCGCGGTTGCCGGGATTATCGGTTTTGTCGGCCTGATCGTTCCGCATCTCGTGCGCCCGCTCACGAACCGTATGCCTTCCTCTTTGATCGTGCCAAGCGCGCTTGCCGGCGCGTGCCTTGTACTGGCGGCGGACAGCGCGGTGCGGGTCTTGCCATTGGTGACTGAATTGCGGCTGGGGATTGCGTTGTCGCTGATCGGGGCGCCGTTCTTCCTATGGCTGCTGATCCGGATGAGGAGGGGGCAGCTATGACGCTTGCGGTCAATGCTCTCACCCTCAATCGGGGGAATGCCGCCGTGCTGCGCGGCGTCAGCGCTGATCTTGAGCCGGGTCAGATTACCGCGATTGTCGGTCCGAACGGCGCGGGTAAATCGAGCCTATTGATGGCGCTTGCCGGATTGCTGGAGCCGGAAACAGGCACAGTGACGTTAGACGGCAGGAACATTGCCGATATCCCGCTAAGGGCGCGAGCGCGGGCCATCGGGTATCTGCCGCAAGGGGCCGATATCGCGTGGGACGTCGCGGTAGAAGCATTGGCCGCGCTGGGCCGTATGCCGCATGGCGATGCCCGCCGCGAACCGGTTGATGCTGCCATCGCTGCGCTTGATCTAGACGCTTTGCGCCGCCGCCCTGTCAGCCAGCTTTCAGGCGGAGAGCGCGCGCGGGTTTTGTTGGCGCGGGTGCTGGCGGGGGAGCCGCGCTGGATTCTTGCCGATGAACCGCTCGCCGCGCTGGACCTTGCGCATCAGGTGAATTTGGCCGGACACTTAAAGGCTTGCGCGGATGCCGGGACTGGCGTGGTGATTGTCCTGCATGATCTGGCGCTGGCGATGAATTATGCGGACCGCGTGATTGTGCTTGATGCCGGAAAATTATCCGCCGATGCCCCGCCGGATCAGGCGCTATCCTCTGAGAATATTGAGCGGGTTTGGGGCGTCAAAACGCGGTGGGCAACGCTTCTGCCGGAGCCAGAGGGAATGAAGGCTGATTCGAAACGTAATCCGGGCCAGCAAGCGCTCGTCACGTTTGGGCCGGTTTGACGGTGCAAGTCAGCGCGGCCCTACGCGCCGCCCGCAAGCCGACCCGGTGCGGCGGGTTAGGGTTTCGCCGCGAACTCTCGTAGAATTCTTCTGAGGCCCGATGGTGCGACCCGAAGGGCGAGAAGCAGAAGACTTGCCAAGAGAGGACCTGTATCGCCCGAAACCCGTAATCATGCGCCTTCATATTTTCTGTAGCCCCATGTGAGGCTTGTAAACCCCGCAATTGCGCCATTTTGGCGGTAAAATGCGATTGCACTAGTATGGATAAAGCGGGCGGAGTACGTAATTTTAATGTCTGATTTTCCTACAAACACCGCTGAAATCCTCGCTGATGCGCGTTGGTTGCCGCATGGATTTGACGCCGCGCAAAATGCGATCTCTTTCATCCGCATCGAACGCAGCCGTTTGGCCGAAACTGCATTCCTCGCGGATGCTGTGCCTGTCGCTGGCGTTCAGCCAGTCGCTGTTCCGATAGGCGCAATCATGCGTGTTTCGGATATTCCCAGCGCACCCATGCATTTCATCTTTCACACCGCATTTTGCCGTTCCACATTGCTGGCGCGCGCATTGGAGCAGCCGGGCGTGTCCGCAGGATTGAGCGAACCGGGCATTTTGGCGCGGATCGGCGGGGCGGGGCCAGATGTCCTGCCAGCCGTCTCGCGGCTTTTGGCACGGCCTTGGGGGGCGGGCGAAACCAACTTCGTCAAACCCAGCAATCACACCAATGCCCTGATCCCGGCCTTGATGGAGGCGAACCCGGCGTCGAACGCAGTGCTAATGACCAACCCCCTGCCATCATTCTTGGCAGCCATCATTCGCAAAGGAATGATGGGCAGGCGCTGGGCACGGCAATTATATTTGGAGGTCATGGCCTATGCCGGGATGGATATTGGCATGGATGCGCGCGAACAGTTTGCGATGACCGATTTGCAGGCGGCGGGGCTGGCGTGGTTTCTCAATCAACGGTTTTTTGACGCGCTTGCCCGCAAATATCCCGGTAGAATGCGGGTGCTGGACGGCGACGCATTCGGGCGCGAACCGGCGGCGGTGTTGGCGGCTGTGGGCGCATTTACCGGCGCGGCGATTGATGCAGAGCGCGCAGCGGCGATAGCCAGCGGACCGGTCTTTACCGCCGATGCAAAAACAGGCGAAGATTACGCCGCCAAATCAGCCCGCGACGCCGCCGCCACGCAAAGCGCAGTGGTGGAGGATGAGATCGCCAAGGTCGGCGAATGGATTGGCATGATTGCCGGGCAGGTGGGGGTTGAAGTGCCGGTGCGGGGGACTTTGATTTGAGCGGTTGCGCTGAGCGGGTTGGGCGAGGATAGTCGCCTGTATGGCTGTTGAGATTACATCGCGAGAGGAGCTTGAGGCTTGGCTTGAAGATAAGCCGCGTGAATGGGCGCAGGTGATTGCGGCACGTGCAGCGTTTCGCGTGTTGCCAATTGCGATTGATCCCGAAGCATATAAAATGCGAGCTATAGATCCGCGAGTGGCTTTGGCGGTTTGTCGGGCAATTTCGGTTTCGCTGGGTGCTGCTAGAATCCCATCGAATGGCTTTGCTTCTGACGCTGCCGCCAATGCTTCTGGCAACGCTGAGTATGTCTTCCGATATGCCCAAGCCACCGCTGATTACGCCAATAGCCCAGGCGACGCCTCCGCAGCGATCTCCGCATTCTGGTCCGTGGTATCCGCTTCAAGCACTGGTCACACCAAAGCCAACGCCGATACCATCGCCGCCCAGGCCGTGTCTTTGGCTGCCGAAGCAACTGACGCCGCTGCAATCTGGGGAAGTAGCTCGACTGACTTGAATGCTCTCGAAAGCGGCATCAACATCACCGAACTTCTCAATCAACCGGTCTGGGGCGAACGACCCGACTGGTTCGTTAAAAATTGGGGTAACGTCGTTCGGTGGATGTCGCGCAAAGTTGATGGCTTCGAAATCTGGCGGGAGTGGTATTACGGTCGCCTTGAAGGACTGCCACATGCTTTCGCCGATTTCGACGACCAAGCTGACACCGCATTCTGCAAGCAAATCCTCAAATACGACGACGATTGGTGGTCCCGCCCACCCGCGGAAGTCAATGCCGACATAACCGCTCTTGTTGACGGTCTTCGCAATATTGAACCACCGAGCGAAGGGGAACTTGAACAAAACTCCCGAGCGATCACTTTTCGGCCTACCGCGAACGGTCAGGTTGGGCTGAACAAGCAGGCCGATCCCCACAAGCTCGACACAAGCGACGATGCGGCGCTGCGCCATGCCGAGGCGTTGGCAGAAGCCAACTCGGCGCTAGTGGCGTCAGCTTTGGGCGCAACTCAGGCCTTGGATGTGGCCAAGCCACTGGAGAATTACATCGAGGCGTTGGGCAATAGGCTTAACGGCACAATTCCAAGCTTGCTTGTCGCTCGCGGGGAAAAGCTGCGGCGTTTGATCGCGAGCAGAGATAATCCATCCAGTTCCGCCATTCCTTTCTCTGAAAATCAGGAAGGGGCGCTTCAAGACTGGATGGTCGCACACAACCTTTTGATTGGGTCGGACCCCTATCTTGCGGACATTGAACACATGGCACGAGGGCCGGATGCGCCAGTCGTGGTTTTAGACTTGGAAGCATTGAAGCAGGTTATTCAGTCAGCAACAGAGGCCGGAATACCAACAGTAGAAGCTGCAGAAGCGCTTGAAGACAGCGCTGCCAATATACCCGAGAATGCGCTGGAAGGTGATCGCCGCGCCGTGCAGGCGACTGAGGCAGTAAAGAATTTCATTCGCGGTGTCGGATCCTCGATAAAGGCACACGGATGGAAAATGGCAATTGGGGCAGGCGGTACGGGATATGCTGGTGCGCTCTGAGTCCAAAGAAACATCGAATGGTTGAGAGAACTGTTTATTAATGAACCCAGCATTCTGAATATTCTCGAAAAGATTGCTGTGTTGCCGCTTTAGGCAGGCACAAACCACGTTCCCACACGTTGCAATCCAGCCCCGCGCCAACCATTTCGTGGACACACGACGCCGTGCCCGTCGGCATCCCTTGACACAATCGAACATTACCGGAACAAACCCGCCGCATGAGCCTTACCAAAATTTCCGTTCGTGGTGCCCGTGAGAACAATCTCAAGGGTATCGATATTGATCTGCCGCGCGATAGCTTGATCGTTGTTACCGGCCTGTCGGGCTCTGGCAAATCCAGCCTCGCGTTTGATACGATCTATGCGGAGGGGCAGCGGCGTTATGTTGAAAGCCTGTCCGCCTATGCGCGCCAGTTTCTGGAGATGATGCAAAAGCCGGATGTGGAACATATTGACGGGCTGTCCCCGGCGATTTCCATCGAGCAAAAAACCACCAGCCGCAATCCGCGCTCCACCGTCGCGACGGTCACGGAAATTTACGATTACATGCGGCTATTATGGGCGCGGGTGGGCGTGCCATATTCGCCAGCGACGGGTAAGCCGATCAGCGCGCAAACCGTGTCGCAAATGGTCGACCGGGTGATGGAATTGCCAGAGGGGACGCGGCTCTATCTGCTCGCGCCGGTCGTGCGCGGGCGCAAGGGCGAATATCGCAAGGAACTGGCCGAGTGGCAAAAGGCGGGCTTTACCCGCGTGCGGATCGACGGCGAGATGTATGGGATCGAAGAGGCCCCGGCGCTCGATAAGAAATTCAAGCACGACATTGAGGTGGTGGTCGACCGGCTCGCGGTGAAAGCGGGCGGCGATATGGCGACGCGGCTTGCGGATTCATTTGAGACATCGCTGAAGCTGGCGGACGGGCTAACCTATGTGGACCTTGCCGATGGCACGGTGCCGGGACGCGAGGATGAGGGCGCCAGTGGAGGCGCGATGAAGGGGGCAGGGCTGCCCGCCAATCGCATTGTGTTTTCCGAGAAATTTGCGTGCCCGGTGAGCGGTTTTACGATTGAGGAAATCGAGCCGCGTCTGTTCTCGTTCAACTCGCCGCAGGGTGCATGTCCGACATGTGACGGGATCGGCGAGAAACAGTTGTTTGATGAACAATTGGTGGTGCCGAATGAAGGGCTGACGCTGAAGCAGGGCGCGATTGCGCCTTGGGCGAAATCCAACCCGCCATCGCCCTATTATATGCAGGTGCTGACGTCGCTTGCGAAGGCGTATGATTTCACGATCACTACGCCGTGGCGCGATCTGGAGCCGGATCAGCGGATGATCATCCTGCACGGCACGGGCGGAATGCCGGTTGCGCTGACATTCAAAGACGGGCGCAAGCAATACACTGTGAACAAAGCGTTTGAGGGCGTCATCGGCAATCTCAACCGCCGCATGATGCAAACCGAAAGCGCGTGGATGCAGGAGGAGCTGGGCAAGTTCCAAACCGCGCAGCCATGCGAGACTTGCGGCGGCAAGCGGCTTAACGAGAAATCATTGGCGGTGAAGGTTGCAGGCACGGATATTGCGGTGCCGGTGACGATGAGTGTGTCGGATGCGAAAGAGTGGTTCCTGGCGCTGGATGATAAGCTGACGGGCACGCAATCACAGATCGCCAAGGCCATCCTGAAAGAGATCAATGAGCGGCTGGGCTTCCTCGACAATGTCGGGCTGGATTATCTGAATTTGGACCGGACCAGCGGCACGCTTTCCGGAGGGGAAAGCCAGCGGATCAGGCTCGCCTCACAAATCGGCAGCGGGCTTTCGGGCGTGCTCTATGTGCTCGATGAACCGTCGATCGGCCTGCACCAGCGCGACAATGACCGACTGCTTGAAACGCTCAAGCGCCTGCGCGATCTGGGCAACACTGTGATCGTGGTCGAACATGATGAGGATGCCATTCGCCAAGCGGATCATATCGTCGATATCGGCCCCGGCGCGGGTGTGCGCGGCGGCGAAGTGGTGGCGCAGGGCACGCTCAAACAGATTATGAAGGCCAAGAAATCGCTCACGGCAGATTACCTCACCGGGCGGCGCAAGATCGACGTTCCAGCGGTCCGCCGCAAAGGCAATGGCCACAAACTGACGGTGAAAGGCGCGCAGGCGAACAACCTCAAAGATGTCAGCGCCTCCATCCCGCTGGGCACGTTCACATGCATCACCGGGGTTTCCGGGTCGGGCAAATCGTCCTTCACCATCGACACGCTCTACGCTTCTGCCGCCCGTGTTTTGAACGGGGCGCGGATTATTGCGGGCAAGCATGACGCGGTCGAAGGGCTGGAATATTGCGACAAGGTCATCGAGATCGACCAATCGCCCATCGGCCGCACCCCGCGATCCAACCCCGCGACCTATACCGGCGCCTTCACCCAAATCCGCGATTGGTTCGCCGGCCTGCCCGAAAGCAAGGCGCGCGGATACAAGCCGGGCCGCTTCTCCTTCAACGTCAAAGGGGGGCGCTGCGAACAATGCACCGGCGACGGGCTGATCAAGATCGAGATGCACTTCCTCCCCGACGTCTATGTCACGTGCGAGGAATGCGGCGGCAAACGCTACAACCGCGAAACGCTGGAGGTGAAGTTCAAAGGGTTCTCCATCGCTGACGTGCTGGATATGACGGTGGAGGATGCGGAAGGCTTCTTCAAAGCCGTGCCCCCAATCCGCGACAAAATGCGGATGTTGAACGAAGTCGGCCTCGGCTACGTCAAGGTCGGCCAGCAAGCCACAACCCTGTCCGGCGGCGAAGCGCAGCGGGTGAAATTGGCCAAGGAATTGTCCAAACGATCAACCGGCCAGACGCTGTATATCTTGGACGAGCCGACCACCGGTTTGCATTTCGAAGACGTGCGCAAACTGCTCGAAGTGCTGCACCGGCTGGTGGAGCAGGGCAATTCCGTGGTGGTGATCGAGCACAATTTGGACGTGATCAAGACCGCCGATTGGGTGCTGGACCTTGGCCCTGAGGGCGGCGTGCGCGGGGGCGAGATTGTGGCGCAGGGTACGCCGGAGCAGGTGGCGCAGGAGGAGCGGAGCTTTACTGGCGGCTATCTGAAAGACATGCTGTTGAAGTAGCGCGGCATTGTTAGCTTGGTGGCGGAGCTCGGTCGCGTAGCGACCGCAAGGACCAAGAGGTGAGGGAGTTTTTGTTTGCGCACCCCATCCGGGGCGCGATGTCCTCGCGCCTGACGGCGCTGCGGGCGGGCGGGAGTCTTTGCTTTGCGCACCCCATCCGGGGTGCGATTTCCTCGGCCCTGCCGGGCCTGCGGGCGCCCGGTCGGGCTTGCGGTCAGCTTCGCTGACCGAGCTCCGCGTTTCTTTTTGCGCACGCCATCCGGCGTGCGATATCCTCGGCCCTGCCGGGCCTGCGGACGCCCGGTCGGGCTTGCGGTCGCTTCGCGACCGAGCTCCGCCGCCCAACCTCTCGGTTTGCGCCGGTATCAAGACACTACCGTAGCGTTTAGCCTCGGACCCGAAAGGGTCCGCAAGGCCGACCGGCCGCCCGCAGGTGCCCCGTAGCGTAAGCGGAGGGAACAGCACCGAGGATGCACCCCCGGATGGGGGTGCGTAACACAAAGACTCCCGCGCGGACGCATGCGCTAACGCAACTGCTTGGGTCCTCTCTCGGCACCCACCGCCTTTGCTTCGGTCCCGACCAACCCCCAATTTTCCTACACGCCCGCAATCCTATATCTGGACCGCTCCCAAAATTCCCCAAAGCCCTCGGAGCGCCTCTTACATGACCGCCAATCTCCCCGTCACCATCGACCAATCTGTCCCCGTGCCTCAGCAATTTGACCGCGAGATGCAGGCGACGTTCCTCGATGCTTTGTCGTCTTGGGGCAATGTGCGCAGTGCGGCGCGGCGGGCGGGGATATCGCGCTCTACGGCGTATCGTATGCGGCGGGCGTGTCCGCGATTTCGGACATTGTGGGATGGGGCGCTGCTGATCGCGCGGCCTCAGGTGGAGGAGGTTTTGGCCGACCGCGCGCTGAACGGGGTGAAGGAAACGGTCTTTTATCACGGCGAAGAAGTCGCGACCCGCACGCGGTTCGACAGCCGGTTATTGCTGGCGCATTTGGGGCGGCTCGACCGGCTGTTAAAGAACCGCGATGCGCGCGATGCGACCTATGGGTTTGAATATGGGCTGGACGATCTGCTCGATGAGCCGGAGATCGAATTTGTCGGCAATCGCAGTGTTTGCCGTGATGACGATGATGACGATGATGAGGGGGTAATTTAGGGGCCGGTATTTTGCCCCTGGACAGTGTGTCAGGTGTGTCAGGTGTGTCAGGGCGCGCGGGGTTAGGGCGCCACCAGCTCCAGCTCGACCCGCGCATGGCCGCGGTTGATCATGCCGATCTGCTCCGCTGCGCCGCGTGACAGGTCGATGGTTCGCCCGCGAATGAAGGGGCCGCGATCGTTGATGCGCACGGTGACGGAACGGCCATTGCGGCGATTGGTGACGCGCACCAAGGAGCCAAACGGCAGCGTCTTATGCGCCGCTGTCATGGCGCGCATGTTGAAGCGCTCTCCATTGGCGGTGCGGCGACCGTGAAAGCGGCGGCCGTAATAGGACGCGACCCCATTGCCGAGGTTGCGGATCACGCCAGCGGGTTCGGGCACGGCTTCGATTGGGGCGTCAAATGTGTCGAGATCGACGGCGGTGTCCGGGGTGAGGGGGTCGATGTCCTGAAGGTCAGGACCGAGCGGGTCGATTACCCCTTCGAAATGCGCGCCGAATGGTATGTCGGCAGCGGTGGCAAGGGTTGGCGCGCCGCTGGAGGTTTGAGCGGAGGATGCGCCGAGTGGCAGGGCACCAAGGCCTATGATCAAAGCGGCTGCGATGATCGAGGGCGCGCGCGGCTGTGTTCGTGCTCGTGCTCGTGCTCGTAAAAGGCTATTCAGGCTTCCCATCCGGTAAGCAACCTAAACGCGATTCCGGTTGCTGTGCAAATCCGGCAGCGGCCAATTTGTGGTCAAGCGGCATGAGCTGGCCGCTTCTTGCGGTGAAGCGAATGTGCGGAGGAGATGGCACCTGCAAAGCAAATGGGGCCGGCATTGCTGCCGACCCCACTCTCACCAGCGCGTGGTCACTGCGGTCTTGCGAGGTTTTGGGCGAACCCTCTGCCTTGCTGTTCCAGCAGCGCGCTTGGCGCCCGATGTCTGTGCCGCGTCCAACTGTGCGTTTGAGCTTGCACTCTCTCGCACCGCCTTGCTTCGCGGTACTCCACCGGCGCTCGCACCGGCATCCGACCTTGCTTCGATGCTGCCTCGCTCCGTTTGCGCCGAAACGCTCGCTTCGCTCAACAGCTTCTTGTCAAAGCCGAGACCGCAATTCTGGTTATTGGTAAGTCAAACACTCCAGTTCCATGTCCGAAAACACTTTCCTACAGCTATCACCAGCCAGTATCATGGCCTTCACCGATGACGCCTTTTCGCGCTTCCCTCAAACAAGCTGACTTGCATCTAGCCGAAGCCTTTTGCATGTCCTCTCTCAGACAGCGCGTGGACAGTCGCCACCGCATCTTCAATTCTCGAAAATGCTTTTCAATTCAGAGCCTTGCGGCCTTCCTATCGAAGCCTTCTTGTTTCGAAGACAGGTTCAAATTGAGCCGGATTTGGGTCTTAGACAAGGTGGTTCAGGCCGACTTATCCACTTTTGGCGATATCGCCTGTGGACGAGGGTGGACAAGTCAACCGCTCACCGCATTTGGGACTGAGGTCCAAGAAACCCAAGAGCCAAAGCGGCAGACATTGGTTCAAAGCGGTAAGCTCAGCATTCCAGATGTTACGCCCCCGCGACACGCTAAGCTAGCGACTCGAAAAACGACAATCGGGACTGGCTCTCAAATCGCGGTTCAGCCCCGATCCCGCTGCGCCAGCAGCTTTAGCCGCAGAGCGTTGAGTTTGATGAACCCTTCTGCGTCATGCTGATCATAGGCGCCTGCATCGTCCTCAAACGTCACATGCGCTTCGGAATAGAGCGAATGCGGCGATTTGCGGCCGACGACGCTGGCGAGGCCTTTGTAGAGCTTCAACCGGACGGTGCCGGTCACGCGTTCTTGGCTGAGGTCGATAGCAGCTTGGAGCATTTCGCGTTCGGGCGCGAACCAGAAGCCATTATAGATCATCTCTGCATATTTGGGCATCAGCTCGTCTTTGAGATGCGCCGCGCCGCGATCAAGGGTGATCTGTTCAATACCCCGGTGAGCGACCGCGTAGATTTCGCCGCCCGGCGTTTCGTACATGCCGCGCGACTTCATCCCGACAAAGCGGTTCTCAACCAGATCGAGTCGCCCGATCCCGTGCGTGCGGCCCAGATCATTGAGCGCAGTCAGCAGCGTGGCTGGCGTCATGGCTTCACCATTGATCGAGACACCGTCACCGCGTTCAAAGCCGATTTCGATATATTCAGGCGTATCGGGCGCGTCCTCTGGATGGCCGGTGCGCGAATAGACATAGTCCGGGGTTTCCTCCCACGGATCTTCCAACACTTTACCTTCGGAAGACGTGTGCAGCAGGTTCGCATCGGTGGAGAAGGGCGCTTCGCCGCGCTTGTCCATCGGCACAGCGATCTGATGCGCCTCTGCCCATGCGATCAAAGCGGTGCGGCTGGTCAGGTCCCATTCGCGCCAAGGAGCGATAACTTCGATGCTAGGGTCAAGGGCGTAGGCGCTGAGTTCAAAACGCACTTGGTCGTTGCCCTTGCCGGTTGCGCCATGTGCGATGAAGTCTGCGCCGGTTTCATGCGCGATCTCAACAAGGCGTTTGGAAATCAACGGCCGTGCGATACTGGTGCCGAGCAGATAGTCCCCTTCATACCGGGCATTGGCGCGCATCATCGGAAATACGAAATCGCGCACAAACTCTTCGCGCAGGTCTTCGATGAAGATGTGTTCGTCCGGGATACCCATCGCGCGGGCTTTATCGCGGGCCGGTTCAATCTCTTCACCTTGGCCAAGATCGGCGGTGAAGGTGACAACCTCCAATCCGCGTTCCGTAGAAAGCCATTTGGCGATGACGCTGGTATCGAGGCCGCCAGAATAAGCGAGAACAACCTTCTTGGTATCGGACATTATTGCAAAGCTCCTGAATGCAGGCGCGCCATGCCCATAATTGCGCCCTTTTGAAAGGGTTTGTGAGCTATTCTGGCATATTTGGCATTTGGGCAGGATGTGCCACTACCCCTTGCGCGCGGTGCAGGGCACGCCAATGTCTTGGCAAGAACACGGGTCGGAGAATTCATAATGTGGAGTAAGGCGCGCGAATTGGCGCAGATGGCACCGCCAGAGCGCAATCGCTGGGTGGACTTCCTGCGTGCGCTATCAATCATGGCGGTCGTGTTCGGCCACTGGCTGATGGCGGGGCTTTACGTTGATGATGCCGGCGCGTTGCAGCGCGGCGATCTGCTTAGCACGCAATCGTGGACGCATTGGCTGACATGGGCATTCCAAGTGATGCCGGTCTTCTTCCTGGTTGGTGGATACGCTAATGGCATGAGCTGGGGCGCGACCACGCGCAGGGCCGAACCCGGACAGGTTGGCGTCTATCGCGATTGGCTGGCAAGCCGTGTTCAGCGCCTGATCGGGCCGACATTTCCGCTTTTGCTGCTATGGGCGGTGCTTGCGGTGGTGATGACGCAGGTCGGGCTTGACCGCACACAGATCCGCGACGCGACCGAGGCGGCGCTGATCCCGGTCTGGTTCCTTGCCGTGTATTTGATCGTGACCGCCTTCACCCCGCTCACCTATAAAGCGTGGCAGCGTTTCGGCTGGCTCAGTTTCGTGATCTACATCCCGATTGCGATGGCGACCGATTGGCTGACGTTCGAGGTGGGCGTTGAGTATATCAACTTCACCAACTTCCTCTGGGTCTTCCTGGCTATTCATCAGCTAGGCTTTGCTTGGCGTGATGGGCGGTTTGAAAATCAGCTATTCGCGCTTGCATGGTTTGCGGCGGGGCTCGCTATCTTGATCTCGATCACCGTTTACGGGTTCTATCCCGTCTCGATGGTGTCTGCGCCGGGCGGTTTTTCCAATTCGCTTCCGCCTACGCTGGCTTTGTTCGCATTGGGCGCCGCGCAAGTGGGCCTCGTGCTCGCGCTGGAGCCGCTGGGGCGCAAAATGCTGAACAATCTCACGCTCTGGACGGCGACGGTGCTGATGAACGGTATGATCATGACGGTCTATTTGTGGCACCTCACCGCTTTTGTGCTGGTGATGACAGCTGTTTGGCTGGGGCTGGGCGGAATGGGCCTCAATTCGGTGCCGGGCACTGGCGAATGGTGGTTGTCGCGTCCTTTGTGGCTGGGGATTTATATCATCGCTTTGCTGCCGATGATCGCGATCTTTGCGAAACACGAACGCAGCTTTGGCCCGATCAGAGGCGGACGCACCGTGCCAAAGGCGCGCGTGGTTGCCGGGGTGCTGATGATCTGCATCGGCCTTGCGGCGACGGCGGCAATCACCATTGCAAGCCCAGAAAGCCTCTCCGGTATCCGTATATGGGTCGTGGCTTTGCCATTTGTGGGTGCAGCATTGCTGGGCTTTGGCCCGATTTACCGCCCTTCGAATAAGGAGGCTTAACCGCCCAGCAGACGTCGTTCCTCATCCTCCATGTAAGTCCGTGTAATCGGCAAGGCATGGCGGCTGCGGGTGAATTGGATTTGGTAATTGCCCATGCCGCCGCTTTCAAACGCGGCGGTCGCTCCGGCGAGGTAGAATGTCCACATCCGGTAAAACCGTTCATCCATGAGGTCGATGATCGCGCCGCGGTGCTCCTCGCATTGCGCATACCAGGCGCGCAGGGTGCGTGCGTAATGCAGTCTTAGAGTCTCAATATCGGTGTGGATCAAACGCGCCTTTTCCGACGCGGCCAGCGTTTCGGACAGAGCAGGGATATATCCGCCGGGAAAAATATATTTGGACGTAAAGGCATCGGTCACGCCCGGTCCGCCAAACCGCCCGATCGTGTGGATGAGCATTACGCCATCATCGCTGAGCAGGTTTGCGCAAGATTGGAAGAATGTCTCAAATTGCGGGCGTCCGACATGTTCGAACATGCCGACAGAGACGATCCTGTCGAATGTTTGCCCTTGGCGCGCGAGGTCGCGGTAATCGACCAGCTCAAAGCGGACTTTGCTGGCGACACCCGCCGCTTCTGCGCGCTGCCGGGCGAGGGCGAGCTGTTCTTCGGACAGTGTGATCCCGGTCACTTCGACATCGTAATGGCGCGCAAGATAGATCGCCATCCCGCCCCATCCGCACCCGATGTCGAGCACGCGCTGCCCGTCTTTGAGCGCCAATTTCGCTGCGATATGCGCCAGCTTGGCTTCTTGTGCATCGCCCAATGCCTCGGTGTCGTCTGACCAATAGGCGCAGCTATATTGCATATGTTCTGGATCGAGCATCAGGTCGTAAAGCGCGTTTCCGATATCGTAATGGTGCGCGACATTGCGCTTTGACGATGCCGCCTCGTTGAAAGACGCGCGCAGAAACTTCGCCCTCGCTTTTAGTTTAGCGAAGGGGGAGGGGGCCTTGAACTTTCCGCCGCGTTCCCATGGTTTGTTGGCCCGAAGCAGTTGCACGAGCTGCATAATGTCGCCTTGATCAATGACGATCCGCCCATCCATATACGCCTCGCCAGCGCCGAGACGCGGGTCGAGCAGAATGTCGCGCGCGACCTTTGTATCGGTGAGCGTAACCGCAATTTCGGGGAAGCCGCTGGCTGGTTTGCCAAGCACATGCCGTTCGCCAGACGGCATTGTGACCGTCAATTGCCCGTGTTTGACCACCGACGACAAGAACCGATTGATTAGCGAATGAGTCATGCGTTCAAACCTGAATTGCCCATCATTGCATTCAGGTTCGTACCAAATCTGCACTTGGTTACGCAAACGCGGGCGCAACGCGGCGTTTGGTGCGCGCCGATTTACGTCGCAGCTTTACGCCGTTGTTTTACTCGGCTGCTTCTTTCATCCCGCCATCAAAACGCCATGTCGGAATCTCGCCAATCTCGCGCAGGCGCGCGCTTTCATGGTGCATATATTCGCGGGTCATGGGGATTGCGGCGCGGTCTTTCACATATTGCAGCTGCCAATTGACCATCCCGCCATTGCGGAAGCTTTGCTCAGCCCCGGCGAGATAGAACAGCCACATCCGGTAGAACACATCGTCATACATGTCCGTGATCTCCGCCCGGTGGCGGACAGTGCGCTTGTACCATTCTTCCAAAGTGTGGCTGTAGTGGAAGCGCATTGCCTCGACATCCATCACTTCAAAGCCAAATTTCTCGCTCTGCGTGACCAGTTCCGACAAGGCCGGAATATAGCCGCCGGGGAAGATGTATTTGCGGGTCCAAGCATCGGTTGCACCCGGAGGGCCAGCGCGTCCGCAGCAATGCGAGATCATCACGCCATCATCTTTGAGGATTTTGTTCGTGTGTTCAAAGAATTGCGGATAATGGATCGTGCCGACATGTTCGAGCAGGCCGACGCTAGAGATGCGATCAAACTGCCCCTCCACATCGCGGTAATCGAGCAATTCGAACTTCACTTTATCCGCGACACCGGCTGCCTCTGCGCGTTCGTTGCAGAACTTGATCTGATCCGGTGCGAGCGCCACGCCGAGCACTTCGACGCCGTACATCTTATTGAGATACAGGCCGAACCCGCCCCATCCGCAGCCAATATCGAGCACGCGCATACCTTCGGCTTTACCCGGCTCTAGATACAGTTTGGAGGCGAGATGCGCTTTCTTATCCATCTGCGCCTGTTCGAGGCTGGTCTGATCGGGGTCATCCTCGCGGTAATAGGCCATCGTGTATTGGCGATCTTCGTCGAGAAATCGCTCATACAGCTCGCGGGTTAGGTTGTAGGTGTGTTCTGCATTCGAACGGGCAGAGCTGCGCAGATTGATACCATCGACAGCCGCGCCGATTTTCTGCGCGATCTTCTTTACCGGGCCTTGGGCCTGAATGGCTTTGTCGCCAATCTTCTTCGTCTGAGCGGTCACAAACAAAAGCAGATCGCGAATATCGTGCGGTTCTTCGACCACCAACCATCCCCACATGAACGCCTCGCCAGCGCCCATTTGGGGATAGCGCGCGATGTGGTTGGCCGCTTTCTTGTTGGTCAGCGTGATGCGCAGGGGCTCTGCCGCATCGTCCTTGTTGCCGTAGTCGTAAACCTTGCCGTCATGGTCGGTGACGATCAGTCGGCCATCCTTCAGGACCCGGCCGAGGAATTTATCAAGTAGCCACATGGATTAACTCAGCCCCCTACAAAAACATATCCGCTTGATGACGGTTCGTATGTTACGCTGTCAATCGCTCAAACGAGATCGGATGGGGAGGGAAAAGGGTGGCCGAAGCCAAAATGAAAGCCAATGACGCGTCAGTCGAGAATTTTATCGCTGCCGTGGAGCCGCCGGCAAAACAGGACGACGCACGAATATTGATCAAATTGTTTGAGCGTGTGACCGGCGAAAAACCGCAAATGTGGGGCGGTTCTATCATCGGTTTTGGCGAATACCGGACCACTTATGAAAGTGGGCGCGATGTGCATTGGATGCGCAGCGGTTTCTCTCCGCGCAAAGCCAAACATTCGCTATATTTGATGGGCGGCTATTGCGATGATCTTGCAGCGAAGGAGCGGCAGGCTGATCTGGCCCGATTGGGCAAGCATAAGACCGGCAAATCATGCCTCTATATCAACAAATTGTCTGATGTAGATATGACAGTGCTCGAAGAGATGCTGATCAAGGATTGGGCCACGATGCAGCGGATTTATCCCGCTTAAACGCCCGTTAAATCCCGGCATACCATTGATAATCGCCGACATCTTCCCAAAACCCGCCTTTGCCGGCGTAAATGTCTTCAAAACTGGCAACCGCTTCAATCGCGGTGAGGTATTTGGCGTGTTTATAGCCTAGCTGCCGCTCGATCCGCACGCGCAGCGGCGCACCGTTTTTCTCTGGCAGCGGCGCGCCGTTCAATTCATGCGCGATGATCGTTTGCGGGTGATAGGCATCGACCATATCGACGCTTTCATAATAGTCGCGGTCATAGAGGACATCGGCGCAGCGAAAGACGATGAAATTGGCCTCTTCGCTGACTTTTGCCATATCGAGCAGGTCGGACAGTTGCGGCCCGCTCCATTCTGCGATCGCGCTCCATCCCTCAACACAATCATGCCGGGTGATTTGAGTGCGCTGCGGCAGGGCGCGCATATCGGCCATGGTGAGGCTTAGGGGGTTTTGGACGAGACCGCTCACGCTGAGCCGCCAATTGGCGAAGCCTTCGGCCTGAGCTGCGCGGTATTCAGGGGTTTCAATCGTGCGGGTGCCATTGCCGCGAATATCCGGGGATCGTTCCTCGGGCGTATATTCTGGCGCGAGTGCCTGACGATTTGCGAGCGCGCGGTGCGCGGTGCGGTGCCAATTTTCTGCTGCGTCGAACAAGTCGCCCGCGGGGCCGGTCTCTGCCAATTCGGTACAAGCGGCGGCTGGCAATGCCGCCAATCCAGCCAAAAGCGCGCGGCGCTTTATCTCAGGCATCGTGGCTCTCCTCTCGGCTGCCGCCGGTGATCATACGCGCAATTTGTGTGAGCGGTTTTGATGCCAAAACCATGGCGAGATGCACGACAAAAAACGCAAACAGCGCCCATGCGAAAATGAAATGCAAACTGCGCGCGCTTTGCCGTCCGCCCAGAATATCGACGAGCCACGGTGCGGACACTTCAAAGCCGGGGCTGATCGCGAGGCCGCTAAACACCATCATCGGCAGGAATATACCGAGCACCGCGCCATAGGCGATCCGCTGAACCGGATTGTAGGGGCGGTCATGCGGGGTGGAGCGTCCCGGCAGGTGTTCCTTGATCGCCTTTATCAACGATACAGGCGACCAATCGCGCGGGCTGGTGGCGATATCGCGCCAGAAATGTTTGGTAATCAGGCTGGCGATCCACATGATCAGCAAACCCACCGCGAACACCCAAGCGGACGTGTTGTGCCAATCGCGCGCCTCGGCAAGGTCGTAGCGCTGCGGTATCGTCGCCCAAGCCGGGAAACGCATGACCGATAACCAAGCATCCGCCGGATCGAACCCGTAATTGCCCCAATATAAAAACCGGTGCGCGTTGGAGATGTTGAGACCCGACATGAATAGCACGATCAGCGCAGCCGCGTTGATCCAGTGCCAGATGCGGGTGATGAGCGAGTGGCGTTTCATGCGTTCGCTTCGCGTGCGAGATAAATCACGTCGCGGGTTTGGCTGAGCAAATGCTGCCCGCTGTCGATGAACAAAGTCGATCCACTTTTTAATGAGCCAGTGGCTAGGAATAGGGCGGCGTCGACAATCTCGCCCGCTGACGTCCTGCGGCCCAGTAGGTTGAGCCGGTGCGACACTTCTGTCTCGTCCTCGCTCTGGTCATGGCTGGCCAAAATCGCGCCCGGTGCGATGCCGTAAATGCGGGCACCGGTGGCGGCATGTATCGCTTGCATCGGGATGGTCGCAGACAATGCGTGTTTGGACATTGTGTAGCTGAAAAAGTCGGGATTGGGGTTTTCCAGCTTCATATCGGTGACGTTGATGACCGTGCGCAATCCGCCGCTCCGCGCTGAGCCAAGGAATGTTTGCGCCATCAGGGCGGGGGAAAGAGCATTGACCTGCATCGCCTCCCGGTTCGTATCGGGATCCAAATTGGTTGCATCGTCATAGCGAAAAATTGCCGCCGAATTCACCATACAGCGCCAATCGGGAAGGCGAGCGGCAAGTGTTTCGATCATCACGGCGGCGGCCGCATCGTCAATCAGGTCGCAGCCAATCGTTTCAGCAGATGGCAGCGTCGCCGCCAATTCGTCCGCCTCGGTGCTCGAATTGTGATAATGAATGACGACGTGCCAGCCTTTTGCTGCAAAGCCTTTGGTCAGCGCCGCCCCAATTCGTGTCGCACCGCCCGTAACCAGCACTGCTGGTAGGACAGCGGCGAGAGGGGCAGGGATGGGGGCGGTGTCTGGCATGTCAGCGCCCTATCAGTGCGCGAGGTGCGCATCAATCGCATGTCCAGACGAACCACGCCGTTTGCGGCTGCTATCTACCGGCAGCGCAATTCGCCGCGGTCGATCTCCCGCCCAAGCACACCGCCGGCAATTGCGCCCAGCACGGTACCGACAGTGCGATCGCCGCGCGTGTCAATGGCGCGTCCTGCAAGAGCGCCAAGCCCGGCGCCAATTACAAGGCCGGTCGTTCCGTTGCCTCGTTCGCAATAATAGTTTCCGTCGCGCCCGCGCCAGATACGGTCATCGCGGCCCAATCGCTGCGGATCAATATATTGCCCGCGATCATTATACCTGCCGCGATTACCGCGATCTCTGCGATTGTCCCGGCCTCTGCGACCATTGCCGCGCGCATGGGCGGGTGGGTCGCCGGCAAAGGCCAAGGTGGCTGTACCAATATTGGTGATATTCAAGGCCGCCGGTGCCATTTCGCCCGCACTCGCCGACGTTGATATTGTAAGCGCTGCAGCTGCCGTAGCAATCATCGTTAGAGTTTTCATGGCTTGCTCCTAGAGGTTTGAATGTGTTGCTTCGACCAATTCATTCAGGAAGTGATAACTAGGCATGAACAAGAATGGCTAAAGTAGCAAGAATAGGCGGGCTGCCCCAAGGCTGCGGCAAGCCGAATGCCGGGCGAAAACTCTAAGCCAATTTGATCCTAGCGCGCTCTCGCAGCTTTGGTGACAAGCGTTCCATTTCGGCAAGTTCAGCCAACTCCTCGCGGCTCGCTTTCCCGGCCATCAATGCTTTGAAAACGCGCTCCACACTCCAATCCGTCTCGCCAATTGCAACGCGCTCAATTGCATCGCCCGCCTGCGCTTCGCCAAATTCGAGGACGCGAAAATACCAACCCGAACGCCCGGTTGCGACGATCTTTGCGACCATCCCTTTTGCGTCACCAACCGCGCCAAATCGGTGCTCTATCTTCCAGCAGGGCTGACGCGGCTGGCTGATTTCGAGCAAAGCGGTGCCGGCCCTGAATTGATCTCCAATATGAACTTGCTCCTCGGTCATGCCCGTCACGGCCAAGTTCGATCCGAATGCGCCGGGCTGGTTGAGCAATTCCAAATCGCCCAATTCACCGCGCCAAAAGTCGTGATGGTCTAGCGGGTAGAGATGCACCGCCATTTCCGGGCCGCCATGCACGCGGCGGTCGGCCTGTTCATCAGGGGCGAGGCCGTCTTCTAGGAATTGCACTAATCCCTCGCGCGGGCGTTTCCCAATCGCGCTGGTTTCCGCACCGTTAAATGGGCGCGCGGTGCCTGTGCAGATCGCCTCCAATGTGTGTTTCATGGCTTCCTCACAGTGATCGCGGTCCAATCGCGCGTAACACCATCAGCGCCTTTGCCCTGCCAAGGCAACACTTCAAGCACTTCAAAACCAGCTTCGTGATAGCGTTGCTCAATCCATTCCGGCTGGATTTCGTGGGTCCACCGCCCGCGATCATCGCGCCCCTCGAAAGCCCCGGTTTTAAAACTGGCATAATGCTGGCCGCCGGGTTTGAGGGCGCTATGAATACGCTGAACGATTGCCGGGATATCGGCTGAATGGGCGTGCATCAGACAGGCATGGGCCCACACGGCATGATATTCGGCGCGAGCGGCAAGATCATTGAAGCGCATGACCCGCGCATCCACCGAGTGGCGTTCCTTTGCCTTCACCACCATCGCTTGCGCGGCATCGGTTGCATCAACAGTGAAGCCGCGCCCGATCATTCGGGCAGCATCTCGGCCGGTGCCGCAGCCGAGTTCTAAGATGTGCGCATTCGGCTCTAGCCGGTCCAGAAACCTGTCGAGATGCCGGCTATGTGACCGGTCAAAGGCCAGCGTGTAGTAGGGGACGCTGGCTTCGTAATGCTCGATTGTCGCGGGATCACCCATCGCGCTGGCGTTCCTTATCTTCACGCCGCTCAGGGCGCGTGGCGTTCCTCTGGCATGACGTTGTATTCGCGAACTTCTGTTTCGTTGAGGCAATAACGCGTGCTGGGATCGTCTTCGCTGCTGACGGCTTGCTGTTGATACATGATGTCGGTCAGCAATTTGCGGCTGATACCCATGCGGATCAAAAAGTCATTGTCTTCTGTCGCCAGCAATGCGGATGATTGTTCGATACTGGCGATTAGTTCTGTCGTTGCTTGTGATCCGTCGATCACAGCATCGTCAATGATCCAGCGGTCGCGTGTATGCGTGAACATGTGAACCATGAAAACACCATCCGCGTCCACATACCGACGGTCACCGCCCATAAACATGAAATTACAGGCAGAAAAACAGGTCCAATCCGCCGGAATTCGCGTGAGCATTCCGCGATAGGACCGAATGATACGGCCCGCCTCATTTCCGGCCCGCGCATTGCCGCCGCGCGAACGCAGCCAAATTTCAGAGATCATCTCATCGGCTTCGATTGCCGCGCGCAAACGCGCAGGCAGCCCGGCATCAATCCGCCCTTCTGCCAGCAAGACACGCACGCCGCCGCGGTCAATTGCAGAAAGCGTCATAGCATCTGAGGAACCCCAATCAGGCTCAGCCGGGCAGGTTGGATTGTTGGGGTCAGGGGTGCTCGCCCCTGTGAGCATTGCAAACAGGCCAAGCGGAGCCAACGCCCGGATCAGCGGTTTTGCCAATGCCTTTGCGGGCAGTTTTGGCATTATGCGACGATCGAATAACGCGCCGATCCGACTGGACGGCACATGCGTTTTTCGGCGCGTGTTTCTTCACCTTCGACGATAATGACGTCCGTCACCATAATGCAATCATCACTACCTGATGACGCCTCGCGCGCGGTCACGGTTGATGTTCCGCTCACATCATCGCGCGTACCCGAAGTCCACGACGATGTTTGACCAACAGGCGGGCCTGCTAACCCGTCCTCACCAGCGCCTCTTGTTGCCTCCAATGTCGCATCGGCGGCTTGCTTTTGTTCTTGTTCGTCCAATTTGCAGGCAATCTCTGCCGACAATTGATCGGTAAACTCGGAAATGGGCACGAATTGACCCAGGCCGGCTCTGCGCGCGGTGCGCCCTGCTGCGCCGCCAAGCAATCCGCCGATGACGCCGCGAGCTGTGTCGCCGGTCGATCCCTTTTCGCAGCCTTCCGCAGCTTGAGCGCCGCGCTGTGCATCACGGAACATTCCCCGGAATTGGGCCTGAGCCGGGATTGCGGACAAGGCCATTGCACCCGCACCAAAAGCCAAAACTGTTGTTCGAATTTTCTTCGACATTGAGAAAGTCCTCCAACACAAGCCATACTACAGCGATCGGGCAGAGCCAAGGCGCTGCGTCCTTAGGCCGCATTGCGGGCGATAATGGCAGCATTGGAAATGCCGCCCTATGTGCAATTTGCGAGCGCTTAGCGCGCGCTAAGCGCTCGCCGCAGCCTCACGGTCGCGTTCGGCTCGGCTCTTTTTCTGCGCCGTTGTTTTCAATTGGCCGCAGGCTGCATCAATATCGCGCCCGCGCGGGGTGCGGATTGGTGCGCTAATTCCCGCATCGAACACGATATTGCTGAAGGATCTGATCCTGTCAGGCTCCGAACATTCGTAATTCGCGCCGGGCCATGGGTTGAACGGGATCAGATTGACCTTTGCCGGCAGGCCGTAATGCTTGATCAAACGCACAAGTTCATGCGCGTCTGCGTCGCTGTCATTTTTGTCTTTGAGCATCACATATTCAAACGTGATGCGGCGCGCATTGGAGGCTTTGGGGTAATCGGCGCAGGCCTGAAGCAGTTCTTCGATGCCGTATTTCTTGTTCAGCGGCACGATTTCATCGCGCACAGACTTTGTCACTGCGTGCAGGCTGACCGCGAGATTGACGCCGATTTCGGCGGCACAGCGTTCCATCATCGGGATGACGCCGCTGGTGGAAAGGGTGATCCGGCGTTTCGACAGCGCCAATCCTTCGCCGTCCATAACCAGTTTCAGCGCATCGCGGACATGTTCGAAATTATACAGCGGTTCGCCCATGCCCATCATCACGATATTGGTGAGCAAGCGGCCATCGGCCCGGTATTCGGCTTGGCTTTCTTGGCTTTCTTCATCTGTGGCGTCGCCGCCCCCGAAATCCATTTTGCCTTTTGGCCATTCGCCCAAAGCATCGCGCGCCAACATCACCTGACCCACAATTTCGCCCGGTGTCAGATTGCGCACAAGCCGCATCGTGCCGGTATGACAAAACGTGCAATTGAGCGTGCAACCGACCTGACTGGACACGCACAAAGTGCCTCGGTCGGCATCGGGGATAAACACCATCTCAAAATCGTGACCATCATCGGTTTGGAGCAGCCATTTGCGTGTGCCGTCGCTGCTATGCTGAGCCTCGACAATATTGGGCCGGCCAATCACAAAACGTTCGGTCAGCCATGGGCGCATCGTCTTGGCGATATCGGTCATCGCCTCAAATTCGGTGACGCCGCGGTGGTACAGCCAATGATAGACCTGCTTGGCGCGCAGCTTCGCTTGGCGGTCATCCAAGCCTGCTTCAGCGAAAATCTCGCGAATGCGAGTGCGCGGGATGCCCATTAGATCGACGCGGCCGTCTTCGCGCGGCGTAATGTCACGCGCGACGGGGACCGGATCAACCTGTCCGGGGATGCTCATTAGGGTCGTGTCTGTCATGATTGGCCGCCGATATAGGGGGGCAATCGCGCTTTGGCGAGTCGCCCGCTTGCCTCAGCCCCGATTTGCACATCCCACGACAGAGGCATCAATGGCGGTCGATACTCCTGTAAGATCATAGCGATCCCGAAAACGCCGCCCGGATCGGTCGCGCGCCGACACGCTCATGCGTGAGGCAGATCGCAAGGCCGCGATCACTGCGGCATCCATAGCGGCATCTTGCGCCCAAGCGTTGCGGCCATTGGCGGCAAGCGTGAAAGTGCGTGTTCCAATGGTCAAAGTTACGTCGCGGTCGCCATCCGCCGCGCGCGACAGGCGCAAATGCAATTGTCCGCGAATGTTTTGAGCCGGCCAATTGGCGATGCTGGCAAAGGGGCCGGTGTCAGCGCCGCCCGACGGTTTGGCGATGGCATAACAGCGCGCCGGAACGTCATCACGAAACGCCGCCCAATTGGAATACACACCCAGGCTGTCTTTGGCCGCAAGGGGGGACGACAGGGCGGCAACAAGGCCGAGTGTGAGCGCGAATCTAACCATAATTGATCGCCATCACTTCCCATTCTTTGACCCCGCTGGGAAGCCTCACGGTTCGAACATCACCAAGCGATGCACCGCGCAAAGCCTTAGCGATAGGCGAATTCCAGCCCACGCGGCCAATGCCAGCATCTTGTTCGTCATCGCCAACCAATTGCACGCTTTGCCGCGCATCATCTTCGTCGGCCAGCTCGACCTGAGCGCCAAAGAATACGCGGCTGCGGTCGGGTTGGTTGGCGGGATCTACCACGCGCAAAGCCTTCATCCGGCGCGCGAGATGCGCAAGTTCGCGGTCAATTTCGCGCATCCGTTTGCGGCCATAGATATAGTCGCCATTTTCGCTGCGGTCGCCGTTCCCCGCTGCCCAGCTGACGATCTCCACAATTTCTGGCCGTTCTTTGCCGAGCAGATGGTCATAGCGCGCCTTTAAAGCGGCCATACCTTTCGGAGTGATGGGCGGACCCGGTTTAACAGACATCGCGCCCGCTTACGGCAGGAACGTATCGACAGTGCGGGGCAGACCGGCTTCTTGCGGGTACATATGCGAATAACTCACGGCGTTGCCGATCACGCGCATAACGTAATAACGGGTTTCGAAATTGGCCGGGATCTTCTCAATCCATTCCACCCAATCAATCTCACCCCGGCGCGGATCGCCGTTCAGACGCAGCCATTGCCGCACCCGGCCCGGACCCGCATTGTAAGACGCGATGGCGAGCGGATAGGCGCCGCCATACAAATCCATCCGGCGGGCAAAGTGTGCATCGCCCAGCGTGATATTATACTGAGGATCACGGGTCAGGCTGGCCCTCATATATTGTACGCCAAGAATGCCCGCTTCTTCGCGCGCGGTGCTCGGCAAAAGCTGCATGATGCCGACCGCATTGGCGTGACTTTCACGTGTGCGATCAAATTCGCTTTCCTGGCGGCTGATCGCGTGGACCATGGTCCAGTCATTGACGCGCGGTGTGGGATAGGTCGGGAAACCGATCCGTTCAAACCCGATAAGACCGTTTGCGCCAGCCTCCATCCCTACGACAACCGCCATTTCCGGCAGATTCACTTCCGCGGCCAGCGCATTCACCAAGATCAGCTCTTCTGGTGTATCAGCGCTGCTGCCGATGGCTTGGAAAAACCGTCGTTCGGTGCGCCAGTCGCGGCGATTTGCGGCCATTGTGCGGATCGCGCGAACCAGAGGGCGTGCTTCGAATGCCGCGCGGGTTGCGGGATCGACCTGCAAGGGCGGCACAGCGGCAAAATCGGGCATCGGACGGCCCAACGCGGACAAGGAAAGTTGGCCGTAATAATAATGCGGAAACTCCGCCGCCATCTCGAAATAGCGCGCCGCGTCTTCTTGCAATCCGGCCTGACGCGCGGCGCGGCCTGCCCAATAAAAGCCCTTTGACCGGGTCAGCGGCGTCCGGGCTGCCTCACCATAACGCAAGAATAGCGGCGCGGCTGATGCGCCATTATTCAGACGCCACAGCGCATTGGTGCCGCCTTTCCACATCAGATCGGTGTAGCGATCCCGCAGGGCAAAGGAGCCTTTGGAAATGTCCGTACCGGGCACGAACAAATCGTCGATCCGGCTGGCAATGCGAACGGTGCTGGTTACGTCCGCCGCCTCTGCCATGGCGAGCATATCGCCGACCAATTCCTCTGCCGCGAAAGCGGGGGCATCGAAATTCGGACGATTGGCGAGCAGGTTGATCGCAGCCTGCGTCTGGCCGCTTGCGCGGTAATAATTGACGAGGTTGAAAACATAGCCCGCATTTTGCTGAGTGCGCGCGGGCACAGGAATACCGGCGGCCTGCGGCGTCGACCCGCGCACCAATGCAATACGCGCCATTGCCATATCGCGGTCTTCTGGGCGCAGATTGATTAAATGACGCTCTGCCGCCGCGGCTTGTTCTTGCCAAAGCAGCGCGTCCATCCGTGCGGCGTGGTCCTCTGGCGTAAAGCGGCTGCCGAACAGCCCGGTCAAATAGGCCTCTGTTGGCCCCGTCATTTCGCCGCCGCGCCACGCGGCGCGCGCAACGTCAAATGCATCGCCGCGCTGCGCCGCCGCCAGCGACAACGCATAACGCGCGCGGCCTGCATTGGTCAGCGGTGGCAGCGCGTCGAAGAAATTGAGAATTTCAGCCTGAGAAGGCGCTTCTTCGCCGAGCGTGTTTTCCGCACGGATGCGGATAATCTCGGTGCGCGGAAATTCAGGATAGGCCAGCGCAAATCCGGCATAATCGGCAAAGCGAAGTTCGCGGTTTTGCTGAAGCAATTCCCACCGCGAAATCGCTGCGCCGATCTGGCTCGGCTGTTGAGCGACCATATTGCTGCGAGCGGAACTGCTCGACATTTGCGCGGAAGAGGGCGCCGATAGCGACCCTAAAGTAGCGACGGCGAAGGCCGCCAAAGCAATCGGAGAGGTAAGCAAATTTCTAGCCATGCTGGACATAGTGCCGATCGGCTCCTTATCAGGCGCTTAACAAAAAGGGGTGCGCGAACAATCTGTGCGCCTTTATCGTCATTTATTGTCTGAAACAGGATAAAAGCAATGTTCAGCGGATCTATTCCCGCTCTAGCGACTCCTTTCCGCGACGGATCGTTGGACGAGGGGGCATTTCGTCAATTGGTCGATTGGCAAATCGATCAGGGCAGCGCCGCTTTGGTCCCTTGCGGAACGACGGGAGAGGCATCGACCCTCTCCAACGCAGAGCACCACCGCGTTATCGAGATTTGCATTGAGCAAGCCGCCGGGCGCGTTCCGGTAATCGCAGGCTGCGGCAGCAACGATACGCGCAATGCCGAAATGCACATGGTTTTTGCGAAGAAGGCAGGGGCCGCAGCTGGGCTGTGTGTTGCGCCCTATTATAACCGCCCAAGCCAAGCGGGATTGATCGCGCATTTCAGCTATTTGGCGGAAAACTGCGACCTGCCGATTGTTCTGTATAATGTGCCGAGCCGCACTGTGACCGATATTGAAGATGAGACGGTCGTGGCGCTGGTGCGCAAATATCCCGACCGCATTGTGGCCATCAAAGATGCAAGCGGCGATCTGTCGCGCGTTGCCGATCACCGGATGGGTATCGGGCGCGAATTCTGTCAGCTGTCCGGCAATGATGAATTGTGGCTGCCGCATTCCGCCGCAGGGGGCAGGGGGGCGATTTCTGTGACAGCAAATGTTGCACCCGCTTTATGCGCGGAATTTCAGGCGGCAATCGCGGCCAATGAGCTCAAGAAAGCGCGTGATCTCAATGACCGGCTGTTTCCGCTGCATTATGCGATGTTTTCAGACGCCAGCCCGGCACCGGTGAAATATGCGCTCAGCCGGGTGCATGATTGGTTTTCGCCCGATGTGCGCCTGCCTATCATCGAAGCGAGCGAGGAATCGCGCCGCGCCGTTGATGAGGCGCTGGTCCATGCGGGATTGATGTAAAGGCGCGGTTTAAGGGCGCGCCCAATCAATCAGGAGGGTTATGCCGCTCAACAAAAGCAACCGCCGCATCCAGCATTTGGCGGCGTGTTGCGCTTTGTGAAAGCCAGTGATCCTCGCCGTCCAATGCGAGAAATTCAACCGGTTTGCCCGCATCTTCCAACGCGTCTTTCATCATCAAGGATTGCGCAAATGGCACCACGGTATCGTCGCGCCCGTGGATTAAGAGGACCGGAGCATCAGCATTGCGGGCATTTTGCGTCGGGGACAGCGCATCAAGGTCAACATCTTCGCCAAATTGCCGGTCGAATGAACGGGTGAAGACATCGCGCGAACCGGTGCGAAATTCCCTGAGCAAGGGTTCTAGATTAGCAACTCCGTTGACCGAGACGGCGCAGCGATAGAAGCCTTGTTGTAAGGTTACCCCGGCCAGCGCCGCATAGCCGCCATAGCTCGAACCCACGATGCAAGCGCGCGCCGGATCGACAATCCCGGCCTCTGCCAAAGCCATAAGCCCGTCGGATTTGTCGGTCTGCATCTTGCGGCCCCATTCGCCGTCGCCCGCTTCGATAAAGCCCGCACCGCGCCCGGTGCTGCCGCGAAAATTTGGCTGCAAAACGGCGTATCCGCGAGAGGCAAAAGCCTGCGCCCGCCAGTCAAAACGTTCGACATTATGCGCCGTCGGGCCGCCGTGAGGCAGGATGATAACCGGCAAATTGACTGGATCACGCCCGGGCGGCAGCGTCAGGATGGCGTTTATCTCAAGCCCATCTTGCGCTTCGTAAGTAAAGGTGGAAACTTTGCCGATCGCCGGCCCTTGAATGGCTGGGCGTTCGAGACCCAGAATCGAGCGTTCGCCCGTTGCGCCATTCATTCGGAACCACGTGCCGCTGTCATAATTGCCGCTGGTCGTGGCGATCAAAGTGCTGAAATCGGCTGTGAAACCGGCGATTTCAGCATATGAAGCGTAAGAGAACGCACCAAGCGCCTCTGACAATACGGCTTGCGCTCTTTCATCGCTTAGCTCGATTGATCCATCGCTCTCATTTTGCAGGCCAAGGACCCGGCTGGAAAACGGTTTTCGGACCCATTGGCGAACAATCACATCTTCCCAAATTTCGGTTGGTGTTCCGCCGGTGAGAGGGATTTGAAACCGTCTGACGCCGCGCGACGTGTCATCATAATAGCTGTAGATCACACTGTCGCCGTCTGCGCCGAAACCGATCAGCGATACGCGCCCGCGTTCCTGCCGCCCGCGCGCGATTGTGTCGCCATCGCCGTTTTCGACACGCCAATTGCCATTGCGCGCATCCAGTTGCAGCACCGCACCGACTTCGCCATCATCGTCGATCAACCAATCGCGTGAGGCGGGATAATCGTCTGGATACGCTTTGAGATCAGTTTCTCCGGTGACCAGATCGACCGCAAAAAGCGCCGGCCTGCGATCAAGCAATTGATCGCGATTGCCCGAAGTGCTGCCGCGCCGGAATCCGCCGAAATATCCGGTCCAGCGGCCATCGACCTGCCGAATGCCGTAAAAGCGCGTAATCGCATTGGCGATGTAGCGTTGCTCTGCAAAAATGGAGACGACCGGGCTTGCGTCATCAAGGGGGATGACATTGCCGCGCAAAAATTCCGCTTTGCTCTCAACATATTGCCGGGGGAGGCGGCCCGTTTCTGTGCGCAGCAACAAGATCGCCTCTTCGCCAACCCATTCGATCCCGCGCACTTTGGCATCGCCGACCACAATCTGTTTCACAGGGGTTCCAGCGGCATCGAGGACGGTGATTACCCGTTCCCCCTGAGCCGTCATCAGCAAAGCGGTGTAGGCCCCGCTCGGCGAAACCTCAGCTTCTTCGATCGACGGCAAATCGCCGTAATATTCAAGCGGGGGCGCGGGCATGTTTTGCGCCTGAGCAGCCAGAGGCAAAAGGGACGTCAGACCGATTGCAATGACACCAGAACTGACACCAGAACCGACACCAGAACCAATCAGCGCCGCTGCAGCGACCGATGTGAGAATGCGCATGAATTGAGACCCCTTTGAATTTGCTGATGATTAAAAGGTTTGCGGCGGAATATTCAAGCGCTGGTGTGACAAGTTTTGTGGGCATACGCCGCTAGGTCTTTGCGTAGCGGGCAAAGACGCCTATCTGCGCTGTCACTATGGCACGGCCCAAACCAGAAACTTTCGACAAGCTCAAAACTGTCGCGCAAAACCGGCGCGCGCGGTTTGATTTTCATATCGAGGACAAATTTGAAGCGGGGCTGGCGCTGCAAGGCACAGAGGTAAAGGCATTGCGCGCGGGCGAGGCGACCATTGCTGAAAGCTATGCCGAGGTGCGCGGCGGGGAAGTGTGGCTCGTCAATGCGACCATCCCGGAATATAGCCACGGCAACCGGATCAATCACGAACCGCGCCGTCCGCGCAAATTGCTGCTCAACACCCGCGAGATTAACAAGCTGTTTGGGGCCGTTGAGAAAAAGGGCATGACGATTGTTCCGCTGTCGATTTATTTCAATAAAACGGGCCGCGCGAAAGTTGAACTGGCACTGGCCAAGGGCAAGCAAGCGCATGATAAGCGAGCGGGCATCAAAGACCGCGATTGGAAGCGCGATAAAGCCCGCCTGATGCGTGAGAAGGGCTGACCCGCACGCAAAAGTGCAAGACTAGCAAGGTTCACCCACTGGTCAGACGCGTTTGCCTACTTATATGGACATTCATGCTATTGCTGCCGATATTCAGCCAAGGACGCTTTTTTCCGTGCGCGGTGTCGGCACACGCGTTCAAATTGGGATATGCGGTCTGATATGAAGGCGCGGCGCAACACCTGGGCATCGGACATGATCCGCAAATATATGCCCAAACGCGAAGAGATGGCGCGCAACAAATATCTGCGGCCAATTGCCCATCGTTTCCTGAACCCTGAATTATGGCGGTTTACGCGTCGGTCTGTGCCGCGCGGTGTTGCTTTGGGCTTGTTCGCCGCCTTTATTATTCCGGTGGGTCAGATATTTCTTGCCGCATTCTTGGCGTTGCCCGCGCGTGCCAATGTGCCGCTCGCCGCGCTTGTGACCTTCGTGACGAACCCGTTCACGATCGCATTTTGGGCCGTCATTGCGAACCGTGTTGGCCAGTTTATCTTGCGGATTGATGCGGCCACCTCTGGGATGGCCAACGAACAATTGGCCAGCGGGGATTGGCAATGGGTGATTGACGCCTTTGAATTTGCAGGCGTCACAGTTGTGGGCTTTTTCGTGCTCGCAGTTGTCTCGTCAGCGGTCGGTTATCTGCTTTCAAGCGCAATCTGGCGCGTTCTGGTTGCACGTAGGCGGGCAAAACGACTGAAACGGATGGAAGACCGGCTCGACCAAAGGCTCAACGCGAATTAGAGCTAGTGCCACCAAAGCAGTCCGCCTTTTTTGCATTCTGCTCCAACCGTGCCGAAGAAAATGACAAGCGCAAGCAACGAGATCGCAAAACAGACGGGCAAGGCCTCCGGCACTCCGGTGCTGGCCGGGTTGTTGGGGGCGTTTGCCTTAAGCACGGCTTTGGTGTTTTTTGCGACGACTAGCGTGGTGCTTGCGGGCGCCTATGCGGCGGGATTGATCACATTATTGCTCGGCGTTTTTGCGTTTGAACGTATGGATACGAAGCCTGCCGATGCTGAGCTGACAATATCCGATTGGTCGGTCACTGTGGCCGCGATTGAGGAACAGAGCGCCGCCAAAGGGACCGGCGAAGCGATAGCGATCACCGATCGCGCCAATCGCCTCGTTTGTGCAAATTCTGTTTTCGTAGAGGCATTCGGCGCGAATAGTGCGCCGCCTTCCTTGCCTTTTGAACGCCCTGCGTTGGAGGCCATGAGCAGGCTGGCTCGTCATGCATGGCGCGATGGGGCAGCGCAGAACGATAAAGTCGAAGGGCCAAGAGCGCTTGAATGGGCGGTGTCTGCACGGCGAGCGGGGCGGGGCGAGGATCACCTGATCTGGCGTTTTGTTCGCACCGTGCCGGCAACCCGCGACATCTTGAGTGACCTCGATTTGTCCGGCGTTTTCGGGGCAATGCTCAGCCGTGCCGGGATTGAAGCGGCGATCACCGGACCAGACGGCGTGGTTCGCAGCGTAAGCGCGGGCTTTGCCGAACGTGCATCAGGCGATGAAGCGGCAACCTTGGCGGGCCAAAACTTCGTCGCGCTGCTCCGCGCCGATGACCGCGACCGGATATTTTTCGCGCGCGAAGGGCGGGGCGGTACGCCGCAAACTCTGATCGATGTGCCGTTAAGCGAACCGGCCCAAGCGGGCACCGTTCCGGGACCAGATGATGGCACCTCTCTGATGTTGCTGGTTGATAGCGGTGTCGGGATCGGCAGCGGCTGGGATGGCACATCACAGGCGGGCGTCGCCCAATTGGAAGCGCTGCTTGCGCAATTGCCGCTCGGCCTTGCGATGACAGACCGGGATGGACGATTCCTGTTTGGCAATGATGCGTTCTTGCGCTCGGTGGAGCGTGAAGATCGCGGGCTTCCCGCATTCCCAACCGATCTTGTGACACGCGAAGACAAAGCGGCGCTTTCGGATGCTGTGCGTCGCCACGGCCGCGGTCCTGCGACCAGCGGCGATATGGCGGTGCGTCTTGGCTCGCGGCCCGATGAGCCGGTTTCCATGGGCCTGGCCGGTGTGCGCGGTTTGGGGGAAGCGGCGGTGCTGCTCAGCCTGACCGATTCGTCCGAAGAAACGCAGCTAAAACGTCAGGTCGCTCAGGCCACCAAAATGCAAGCAGTGGGTCAGCTTGCCGGCGGGGTGGCGCATGATTTCAACAATGTGCTGACGGCGGTGATCGGCACATGCGATTTGATGCTGCTGCGGCACACGCCGGGCGACAGCGACTATGATGACATTCAACAGATCCGTGCCAATTCGAACCGCGCGGCCTCGCTGACCCGGCAATTGCTCGCCTTTTCGCGGCAACAGACTTTGCGGCCAGAAATATTGCAATTGCCCGATGTGGTCAGCGAAGTCGGCCCGCTGATTAAACGCCTTTTGGGCGAGAAGATCGGCTATTTCGTTCAGCATGACCGCGATTTGGGCGCGGTGCGGGCCGATCCTCAACAGCTGGAACAGGTGATTATGAACCTCGCGGTGAATGCCCGTGATGCGATCAATTCAAAGCCGCCTGCGACGACAAAGCCTGAGCAAGGACGGATATCTCTGCTGACGCGCAGCATTCGATCCAAAGAGGTGATTAAGCTGGGTTCAGAAGTGCTGCCCGCTGCCGATTACACCGTGCTGATCGTTCAGGATAATGGCGGCGGCATCCCGGTAGAGGTGCTGCCAAAATTGTTCGAACCGTTCTTCACGACGAAGGAACAGGGGAAGGGCACCGGCCTTGGCCTTTCAACGGTCTATGGAATCATCAAACAATCGGGCGGCTTTATCTTCGCAGATAATATTGCCGATGCGGGCGGGCGCGTGACGGGCGCGCGTTTCACGATCTATTTCCCGGTCCATCACGGCGAAGCGCCGCGCCGCGCCGAGGCGCCCGAACCGGCCTCATCTGAATGGTCAAAGGGTGGCCGCATCCTATTGGTAGAAGACGAAGACATGGTTCGCGCGGTTGCCGAACGCGCTCTTGCCCGCGCCGGTTATCAGATAACCGCCTGTCCCGGCGGCGAAGAGGGATTGGCCGCGATTGCGGGGGGCACAGAGTTTGATTTGGTGCTGAGTGATGTCGTCATGCCCGGCATGGATGGCCCGGCAATGGTCCGCGCGATCCGTAGCCAGCGTCCCAACATTCCTGTGCTCTTTATGTCGGGTTATGCCGAAGAGGCTCTGCGCAGCGAGATCGATATCCCCGATATGCACTTTATCGCCAAACCATTCAGCGTGGCCGATATCAGCGATAAGGTCGGCTCTGTTATGCGCGCGGCGTCCAGCGAAGAGGTCGCGAAACAGGGCGCTTAAGCGGGCATCTTCAAAAAAGTTATGTTCCGCTCTTGTTCTTTTGGAACAAACCCGATACATGAACTCCTACAGGGGGCGGCAAAGGGCTGCTTCAGCAGGGCCGGTTAAAACTATTTAATCGCCCTAGGCATTCGAAGGAGCGCATGCGATGACCGCCCAACTTAAGCTGGTAGAGAAGGGAAAAGGCGTGGACCGTCAAAAGGCTCTCGATGCCGCACTCGCACAGATTGATCGCGCGTTCGGTAAAGGCTCAGCGATGAAGCTGGGTTCCAAAGAGGCGATGGAGATCGAATCGATTTCCACTGGCTCACTCGGACTCGATATTGCGCTTGGAATAGGCGGCCTGCCTAAAGGGCGCGTCATCGAAGTGTATGGCCCGGAAAGCTCAGGCAAGACGACGTTGGCGCTGCATGTGATTGCAGAGGCGCAAAAGAACGGCGGCACAGCGGCGTTTGTCGATGCCGAACACGCTCTTGATCCTGTCTACGCAAAGAAACTGGGCGTGGACATTGATGAATTGATCGTCTCTCAGCCGGATACTGGCGAGCAGGCTCTCGAAATCGTCGACACGTTGGTTCGCTCAAACGCGATTGATGTGCTTGTTATCGATTCGGTCGCGGCGCTTGTTCCGCGCGCTGAAATCGAAGGCGAAATGGGCGATGCTCATGTTGGCCTTCAGGCGCGGCTTATGTCCCAATCTCTGCGCAAGCTAACTGGTTCGATCAATCGTTCGAAATGCATGGTGATTTTCATCAACCAGCTGCGGATGAAAATCGGCGTGATGTACGGCAATCCTGAAACAACAACAGGCGGTAACGCGCTTAAGTTCTACGCTTCGGTCAGGCTCGACATTCGCCGCACGGGTCAAATTAAAGACCGCGACGAAGTGGTTGGCAACTCGACTCGCGTGAAAGTGGTCAAGAACAAGGTGGCCCCGCCGTTCAAACAGGTCGAGTTTGACATCATGTATGGTCAAGGCATCTCGAAAAGAGGCGAGATACTCGATCTTGGCGTGAAAGCCGACATCGTAGAGAAATCGGGTAGCTGGTATTCTTACGACAGCGTGCGGATTGGTCAGGGGCGTGAGAATGCCAAGACCTATCTCGCCGAAAACCCAGAAGTTTGCGACAAATTGGAAGCCGCCATTCGCGGTAAAACCGATGAAGTCGCCGAGGAAATGATGACGGGGCCGGACGCGGAACCTGAAGACTGATCCTCAAGCGGGCGCTGATGCGGCTATACCTGACTTTGGGCTATTTTTGGTCTGACTTTCGGCCCGCCGCACGCTCGGAAAACCGGAATACCGGCGTGAACTCTTTTCCTTCTTTCTGAGGGATGGCGGTTTGCGCCGGTTTTTCGTTTGAATGCGCATTTTTTGATGTGCTGGTGAAGTGTTTTGCAATTGCGCCGACCTGATCCGCAACAACACTGACGCTTTGGCTTGTCGGGCCGGTTTGCATTGCCTAATTGCGCTAATATGACTTCGACCAACGATATTCGCCGCTCCTTCCTCGATTTCTTTGCGGGGCAAGAACATGCGGCCGTGCCAAGCGCGCCGCTCGTGCCGTATAATGACCCGACGCTGATGTTTGTGAATGCGGGCATGGTGCCGTTCAAAAATGTCTTCACCGGCCTCGAAACCCCGCCAGCACCGCGCGCGACATCGTCGCAGAAATGTGTGCGCGCCGGGGGTAAGCACAATGATCTCGACAATGTCGGCTACACAGCGCGGCATCACACATTCTTTGAAATGCTCGGTAATTTCTCATTCGGCGATTATTTCAAAGAACAGGCAATCCTGAACGCATGGACGCTGCTCACCCGTGAATGGGGGCTGCCCGCAGAAAAACTGACCGTCACGGTCTATCACACCGATGATGAGGCGTTTGACCTTTGGCGCAAAATTGCGGGCCTTCCCGAAGAGCGCATTATCCGCATCGCCACCAATGATAATTTCTGGTCGATGGGCGAAACCGGTCCGTGCGGCCCGTGTTCAGAAATTTTCTATGATCACGGCGATCACATCCCAGGTGGTCCTCCTGGTAGCCCGGATGAAGACGGCGACAGGTTCATCGAGATCTGGAACTTGGTTTTCATGCAATTCGATCAAGGCGCCGACGGGACCCGGCGCGACCTGCCTAGCCCGTCAATAGACACGGGCATGGGTCTCGAACGGATCGCTGCGGTTATGCAGGGGGTCCATGACAATTACGATACCGATACGTTCAAGGCGCTGATCGCGGCATCGGAAAGCCACACCAATGTGCCAGCGACCGGCGTGAATACCGGTTCGCACCGAATTATTGCGGACCACTTGCGATCCACATCCTTCCTGATGGCGGATGGTGTGCTGCCGTCCAATGAAGGGCGCGGCTATGTGCTTCGCCGGATCATGCGCCGCGCGATGCGGCATGCGCATTTGCTTGGTGCGGGTGAGCCGTTGATGCACCGTCTGGTGCCCGCGCTCGTCACGGAAATGGGGCAAGCCTATCCCGAATTGCAACGCGGTCAGGCGCTGATCGAAGAAGTGTTGCTGCGCGAGGAAACTCAGTTTCGCAAGACACTAGATAAGGGGCTCAAGCTTCTCGACGAAGCGACCGGCGACATGACTAGCGGCGGTGAGTTGGGCGGCGAGACGGCATTCAAGCTCTACGACACGTTTGGCTTTCCTTATGACCTGACCGAAGACGCATTGCGCGCGCGCGGAATTAGTGTCGATCGCAGCGGCTTTGACGCGGCAATGGAGCAACAAAAAGCCGCCGCCCGCGCCGCTTGGAAAGGCTCCGGCGAAGCAGCTTCTGGCGAGGTTTGGTTCGACATTGCCGAACGCGAAGGCGCGAGTGAGTTCACCGGATATTCTGCAACATCGGGCGAAGGGACTGTGGTCGCTATCGTCAAAGATGGAGCGGAAGTTGAACGGGCCGGAGCGGGTGATGAGGTGGTCGTATTGACCAACCAGACGCCATTCTACGGCGAAAGCGGCGGGCAAACCGGCGACACCGGAACCATAACAACGCCCGCTGGCTTGGACGCAAAAGTGACAGGCACAAGCAAGCCGCTGGGACGCCTCCACGCGCATCACACCGCAATCGCTGCGGGTGAAGTGGTGGTGGGCGACAATGTTCAACTCGACGTAGACTTTGCGCGCCGGAGCCAGATTCGCGCCAACCACTCGGCAACTCATCTCGCTCATGCGGCCTTGCGCAATCAATTGGGAAATCACGTAACGCAGAAAGGGTCGCTGGTTGCAGAGGACCGGCTGCGTTTCGATTTCTCACATCCCAAGGCGCTCGATGCAGCTGATATCACCGCGATCGAAGCAGAGGTGAACGCCGAAATTCTCGCGAACGAGGCCGTCGCAACACGGCTGATGAGCCCCGATGACGCTGTCGAGGCGGGGGCACTCGCGCTTTTCGGAGAGAAATATGGCGACGAAGTTCGCGTTCTCTCCATGGGCCGGGCTGGTGAGGCCGGGATTAATTATTCGGTCGAACTGTGCGGCGGGACTCACGTCAATGCGACGGGTGATATCGGCTTGTTCCGGATCATTTCTGAAAGCGCGGTTTCATCGGGTGTGCGGCGGATCGAAGCGCTTACCGGTGACGCTGCGCGCAAGTGGCTGGTTGCGCGCGAGGACGCGCTTAAGTCTGCTGCCAAAGCCATCCGCGCGACGCCCGAAGAAGTGCCCGCGCGAATTGCCGCTTTGCTTGATGAGCGTAAGCGGCTCGAAAAGGAATTGGCGGATGCGAAGAAGGCGCTTGCTTTGGGCGGCGGCGGGGCCGGTGCAGACGCCGATGCGCATACGGACGAGGATGTCGGCGGGGTCGCATTCAGCGGCCAGGTTCTTGAAGGGCTAAGCCCGAAAGATCTGCGCCCGCTTCTGGACGAAACCAAAGCGCGGCTCGGATCCGGGATTGCGGCAATTGTTGCAGTCAATGATGGCAAGGCGAGCATCGCAGCGGCGGTGACGGATGACCTGATCGGGCGGTTTAGTGCGGTCGATTTGGTGCGTGCAGGGGTTGAGGCGTTGGGCGGGAAGGGCGGCGGCGGCCGGCCTGATATGGCGCAAGGCGGCGGTCCAGATGGTTCAAAGGGTGCCGAGGCAATTGCAGCGGTGAAACAAGTAATCGCTGGCTAAACAGCTGCGCAGCACTAGCTTTCGCTAATCGAAGTTCTGAGCTTGGGTTTCTCAGAGAGGCCGCCTTCTACCTCCAGCCGCTCCCGGTATTCGTCGCGCTTTTCATGGATTGACGCGATGACCGGTCCCATTGCGACGCCAATATCGACCAGCACCGCTTCTGAGAGTTGGAGCGAGCTTTCCAAATTCTCTGGCACAGCGTGACTGGCCCCGGCGCGGTAGAGCGCGGCGGCGTGATCGGTATCGCGGGCGCGGGCGACGATAAGCAAATCGGCATATTCCCCGCGCAATTTGCCCACGAGCCGCTGCGCCAAAACGGGTTCATCCATAGTCAGCACCAGCGCCGGTGCGCTTTCGATACCCAGCCGGGACAGCGCATCCCCGCGCACCGCATCGCCAAAGGTCGCCCGGTATCCATCGCGCTTTGCCCGGTCAATTGTGTCAGGGTCGCTGTCGAGAATGACGTAGGCCTGATTATGCGCAACCAGCATATCCGCGATCAACTGACCAACGCGTCCGCCACCGATTATGATGGTGCGCGGTACGCCAGTGTCGTCCTCTGGCAATTCAGGAACCGCCTCCACCCGGCGCGCGATCACGCGGCCCAGCTTTGCTAGAACCGGCGTGATGGTGAGGCCAATGGCGGTCACAATCTGCCAGAACTGCGCGGTTTCGACGTCAATGACCAGGGCGCTGGTGGCGGCGGCGAGCACGATCAATGTCGTCTCGCTAGGGCTGGCCATCAACACGCCGGTTTCCGCAGCGGTGCTGCTGCGCGCGCCCATCATTTTGAGCAAGCTGCCCGTGATGATCGCTTTGAACACCAGTACGCCGACAACAGCAGCGGCGATCTCTGCCAGATTGCGCCAGATTTCCATGAGATCGACGCTCATGCCGATGGTGATCAGGAAAACCCCCAGCGCGAGGCCTTTGAACGGCTCCATGATGGCTTCGACTTCGCCGTGATATTCGGTTTCCGCGATCAACAGGCCAGCGATCAACGCGCCCACAATCGGCGATAGGCCGGTCGCCGCAGTGGCAAGGCTGGCGCCGATCACCACCAGCAGCGATGCGGCAAGGAACAGTTCTGGGCTTTTCGTGCGCGCTGCTTGGCTAAACAGGCGCGGCAAGGCGAACCGGCCAAGCACCAACAGGGCGACAATCACCAGCCCGCCTTGGACCAAAGTCGTGGTGAGTTCGCCAACACCATCAGCGGCGGCGGTTGGGGCAAGTGCGCCAAGGATGAAGATGATCGGAACGATCATGATGTCTTCAAACAACAACATCGACAATGCCGCCCGGCCAACCGGAGAACGGGTGCCTGAGATCGGCAACACGATAGCGGTGGAGGAAAACGCCAGCGCAAAGCCGAGCGCCAACGCGGCGGTCGTGGCCATCCCGCTATAATAACCGAAGAACGCCGCCGAGATGCTGCCAATGATGAGCAGTTCGAGGCTGCCGAGGCCAAATACCAGCCTGCGCATTTGCCACAGCCGATTGAACGACAGTTCCAGCCCAATGGCGAACAGCAGCAGGATGATCCCGAAATCCGCGAAGGGCGTCAGCCGTTCGGAGTCAGATATGGTAATATGTTTCAGCCACGGAACCTGTTCAACCAAAGTTCCAAGGCCGTAGGGACCGACAAGGATCCCGATCAGGATGAACCCGATGATCGGCGTGATCCGAAACCGCGCAAACACCGGTATCACAATGCCCGCTGATCCCAGGATCACCAGAGCATCGGACATTACCGGGGAAAGTGTTAGTTCGCCTGCCATGTGAACGGGTTACCCTTCCTCCTGCACCAAGTCACGGACCGCTTGCGCTCTTTGTTCAATTTTGGAAAGCAAAAGGGGCGGTCATTCCGATTGAACGACCGCCCCGGTAAAGCGCCTACTAAACGCGTGATGTGAAGTAGGAAAGCTTAGTGATTAAGCCCAAGTCGCCATTTCTTTTTCAAGGTTCTGAACGATAGCTTCAAAGAATTGCTCTGTGGTCGCCCAGTTTTGGCTTGGCCCGATCAACAGCGCGAGATCCTTGGTCATCTGACCGTTCTCAACCGTCTCAATGCAAACCCGCTCCAGCGTTTCTGCAAACTTCACCACATCCGGCGTTTCGTCGAACTTGCCCCGGTACATCAGGCCGCGCGTCCATGCGAAGATCGATGCGATTGGGTTGGTCGAGGTTGCCTTGCCTTGCTCATGCTGGCGGAAGTGGCGGGTTACGGTGCCGTGCGCGGCTTCTGCTTCGATAGTCTTGCCATCGGGTGTCATCAGAACCGAAGTCATCAGGCCGAGCGAGCCGAAGCCTTGCGCAACCGTGTCGGACTGAACATCGCCGTCATAGTTCTTACAGGCCCAAACGAACTTGCCGCTCCATTTCAGCGCCGATGCGACCATGTCGTCGATCAGGCGGTGCTCGTAAGTGATGCCCGCTGCTTCGAACTTGTCCTTAAACTCTGCTTCGAACACTTCTTCGAACAGGTCTTTGAAACGGCCATCATAGGCTTTCATGATCGTGTTCTTAGTCGACAGATATACCGGCCATTTGCGGTCGAGACCGTAATTCATCGATGCGCGCGCAAAGGCACGGATCGAATCATCAAGATTGTACATCGCCATCGCAACACCGGACGATTCGAACTCGAACACTTCGAGGTCGAGATTCGTACCATCTTTGCCTTCGTAAACCAGGCGCAGCTTACCCGGACCGGGGATCAGCGTGTCGGTGGCGCGGTATTGGTCACCAAATGCGTGACGGCCAACCACGATGGGGTGGGTCCAGCCCGGTACCAGACGCGGTACGTTGTCGATCACGATTGGCTCACGGAAGACAACGCCGCCAAGGATGTTGCGGATCGTGCCGTTAGGCGAACGCCACATCTTCTTCAGGCCGAATTCTTCAACGCGCTCTTCATCAGGGGTGATGGTCGCGCATTTCACGCCAACGCCGTGTTCCTTGATCGCGTTTGCCGCATCAATCGTGATCTGATCGTCGGTTTCGTCGCGTTTCTCAATCGACAGGTCGTAATATTTCAGATCAATATCGAGGTAAGGCAGGATCAACCGCTCGCGGATCCATTGCCAGATGATCTTTGTCATCTCATCGCCGTCTAGCTCGACAACTGGGTTTTTGACCTGAATTTTCTGCATGGCTACCGCCTCATCCTTTGATTTGAATGTACACAACAGCACTGTCTGATGTGATCCCTGATGCGCGCTCTAGCAGAGGCGCGGACGTGTGCAAGGGGAGCCTCTGACGATGGCTGTCCGGGCTTTCGCTGACACACCTGACACACTGTCCAAGGGGAGAAAAACGGGCGGCCCGGTCCGGCGGTTTTTGAGCAGGCGTAAATGGGGGCGGGGCGCGGTGCATTGGGCGACCCAAACAGACCAAACGCTTGTAGGAAAATGAAAACTCTGCGCGTCAAAACTTGCGCCAGATCCTAAGCAAAATCACGGGATGCGCGCTGCAAACAAAAAAGCCACCGCGCAATTGCGATGGCTCCTGTGTTTCTTAAGCGACGATGGTGGGCGTAGAGAGAGTTGAACTCCCGGCCCCTACGATGTCAACATAGTGCTCTACCACTGAGCTATACGCCCACTCTATCGTCATATTCGCCGTGCTGCCTCAAAGACACCAAAGCGAAGCGGCGCGTTAGCGAAGGCCCGCACACTGTGCAAGCGATTCGCGCAAAGCCCCGCAGAATTTGTGCTTAGATCGACGCCTGACGCTGGTCTTCGAAGGTCCGTTCCACTTCGAGCACGAGATCGCGCAGGTGGAATGGTTTCGACAAAACCTTTGCATGGGGCTGTTCACGGCTTGCGCGCAGCGACACAGCGGCAAAGCCAGTGATGAACATCACTTTGGTGCGCGGGCTTACCTCTGCGCAGCGCTGAGCCAGTTCGATTCCATCCATTTCGGGCATAACAATGTCGGAAAGCAGGAGATCAAACTCCTCTTTTTCCAACAACGGCACCGCTTCTGTCCCGCGATCAACGCTGCTGACCTCATACCCGGCATTGATAAGGGCGCGCTCCAGATAGGTGCGCATAGCTTCATCGTCCTCGGCAAGGAGGATACGGCGGGAAGGATTCGATGTCATGAGCAGCCTATTACGCGATTGGGCTTAAGAAATCTTTCCCAGTATTACCGCGTGGCCAAGTTTGAGACGCACACCTGCATAATATTACCGCACACCCTTAACACCGGCTTTGATACCGGCTTTGAAAGCGGCTTTGATACTGGCTTTGACACTGGTTTTGACAGCGGCTTTGACAGCGGCGGCCAAAGCAGGCAGCAAACCCGCCATGGTACGCGCGCCTTCTAACACCACCTTTGATCGCGATTTGATCACCACGCGCGGCGGATCAATCGGTGCGGGTGATTCGCGCAAAGCCGATGGCGCGTCTGATAACGGGGCCGCGTTCATCCATGCCGCGCCGCGTTCCATGCCATTGCCGGTCTTAATTGCGGTTCCCCATGCCGGGCGCGCCTATTCGGGCGCGGTTCTGGCGGAATTTCGCGATCCAGAAATGAGCCAGTTGCGATTAGAGGACCGGCATATCGACAGCGTCGGCGTGGAAATTGCGCGGGCTACGGGCACCGGATTGTTGGTCGCCCATGCGCCGCGCGCGATGCTCGACCTAAACCGGGCGGATGACGATATCGATTGGGATATGATCCAGCGCCCCGCAAAGGCGGATGGTCCCAGCGAATCGACCGCGCCGCGAAGCCTGAATTCAAACGCGCGCGCGCGCAGCGGGCTGGGTCTGGTGCCCCGCCGGTTGCCGGGGTTTGGAGAGATTTGGCGCGGTCAATTGCCGCGTGAGGAATTGCAGCGGCGGATCGACACCATCCACCGGCCCTATCACGAATTTCTGGCAAGCGAGCTGAAGCGGATCCGGGATGTTTGGGGCGCCGCTTTGCTGATAGATTTGCATTCGATGCCGCCGCTGAGGCGTCAAAAAACCGGGTCCGGCGACGACGCTCCCGCACCGCAAATTGTGGTCGGCGACCGATTTGGGGCCTCTTGCCATTCCCGGTTGGTTTCGCGCGCATTCCGGTATTTTTCCAGCCGCGGATGTGTGGCGGCGCATAATCGCCCCTATTCCGGCGGTTATGTGTTGGACCGCCATGCCGCTCCGCAACGGGGAATTCATGCGGTTCAGCTTGAAGTGTGCCGCTCGACCTATCTCGACGCATCCCTGTCAGAGCCGACGGATGCGGTAGAGCCCCTGGCGGCAATGCTCGCAGAATTGGTGCGCGGATTGGGCGCAGAGACAGCCGGGCTGGGCGCAGGACGCCAGATCGACGGCAATTTCGCGCAAGCCGCCGAATAGACCCGAAAAAGCTGAGACGCCCCAAAACGAAAAATGCCGCCCCGCATGTTCACTTAAAGGAAACACGGAGCGGCCAGGTTCAGGGAAGAGCCACCCGAAGGTGCCTCAACAAGGCGGCTCATGAGGGGGAAACCGCCTATGAGCTCTAGATAAGAATTGGGCGGGGCACGATCAAGTCGTACCCCGCCCAAATTGCATCCTTTTTGGCGGTAATTGAGCGCGCTTTGACGCAGCTGCTCCGGCCAAAAAACTGAGTTCAGCGAGTTAAACCGCTGGTGTCGCGCCGCCAGCAGCAGCCGGCTGAGGAACTTTGCCCTGTGCCGATTGACGCTCAAACAAGGTGCGCATCAGGTTCATCGAGAACAGCTGAGCATGGATCAGCATCATCATGCCGTTCTTATTCAGCGCTTCGGTGGTTTCAGCAGGAAGCTCGCGCAGCTTCTTTTCGTCAACCATCTGGAAACCGCGATAGACAAACGGTGTGTCTGGCATGTCGTTGCGAGTGATCGCAATTTCGCCGTCCATCAGAATGTCGAGCTTCTTCAGCTCTTCGAGGAACGATTTGGTGCGCTGACCCGATTCTTCAAAACGCTTGCAGAATTCCAGAACGCCGGTTGTGTATTCGGTTGGGTTTTCACCGTCGAACAATGCTTGGCCGTCTTTGGTTTTGCCAACAACGCCCGCTTGCGGATCAAAGCACAGCGACATGTCGTCGCTTTCTTTGTTCAGCTTCGCCAGGATGAACGGGTAACGGCGGACATAGGCAGGGACATAGACGCCCGCTTCAATCTTGCCATCGTCGGCGATGTAAGTGTTCACGCCTTCGTTCAGGCCCATCAAAGCGATCGGCAGCGGATTGTCACCTGCGGTGAAAACAACGGGATAGCTGCGCTGTGCATCGACGAATTCGTCAACGGTCAGCGGGATGGCGTGGGTGTTGGCAAGGAACCCGGCATCGTCGAAACTGCTGACTTTCCAGTCGCTGTGATCGCGGCTGTTGAGTGGAAGCAGGTCTTTATAAAACAGCGGGAGTTGCGGTTGCGGCGCGGTCGCCATGAGAATGTCTCCGAAGAATTGCGGATGAAAAATGTGTCATGCGGCGCGGCCAGAGGCGCAGTGTTATTGCAGTCCCCCAGACGCCGGCCCCAGACGCCGGAATGCGGCGCTTTAGGGGCTCATCCGCCAAGGCGCAAGCTGCCCGTGCAGCTATCGGGTTAGGGGAGGGACCAACTTACCCGGATTCAGCAGGCCCAGCGGGTCTAACGCGCCCTTTACGCTTCGCATGATTGATAGTGCGGCCGGATCGCCCAAGCGGCCCAGCTCAGCGACTTTCATCTGCCCGATCCCGTGTTCTGCGCTGATCGATCCGCCCCATTGGGTAACCAAATCATAGACATGCGCGCTGATTTGCTTGCCGGTGGTCTCTTCCCATTCGCCGGGCACAGCGCCGGATGGGGCGAGGACATGGAAATGGACATTGCCGTCGCCCAAATGCCCGAAGGCGGCCGCATGTGTACCGGGAAATGCCTCTTCAATAGCGGGGGATGCGGCGAGGATGAATTCGGGCATCCGCTCCACCGGAACAGAGATATCATGCTGCATCGCTGGTCCACGTGCGCGTTCGGCAGCGGAAATCGAATCGCGCAGGTTCCAGAATTCCTCAGCCTGACGATCATTGGCGGCGATCACAGCATCCAGCTCAAGGCCATCTTCAGTCGCTTCGATCAGAGCTTCTTGCATAACCTTCTGCATCCAGTGGTCGTCTGGATCGGTGTGCATCAATTCGATCAGCACATACCACGCATGGTTTTGCAGAAGCGGCGACCGCGCTGTTGGAAGATGGGTGAGTACGCTTTGTAAGCAGTGGTCCGGAATGACCTCAAAACCTTCCAGATAGTTGCCGAGCAGCCTATCGAGATGGCGCAAAAGCCTACCGGCATCGGTGATCGAGGCCAGACCAATCCAAGCGGTAGCGCGGGCGCGCGGAGCGGGCAAAATCCGTAATGTCGCCGCCGTCACAATGCCCAAAGTCCCCTCTGACCCGATCAACAATTGTTTGAGGTCAAACCCGCGATTGTCCTTCTTCAACGCGGTTAGGCCGTCAAACACTTGCCCGTCGGCCAAGACCGCCTCAATCCCCAGAACCTGCGCCCGCATCGTGCCGTGGCGCAGCACCTGCGTCCCGCCCGCATTGGTGGACACCAGACCGCCAATCGTCGCAGACCCTTTGCCGCCCAATGTCAGGGGAAAGCGCATATCCGCCGCCTGCGCCGCCTCTTGAAAGGTCTGCAAAATTACACCCGCATCGCAAACCGCTTGGCCGGCCTCGGCGTCGATTGAGCGAATTTGGTTCATCCGGCGTAGCGACAACAGGATTGCGGCGCCGCTGTTATCGGGTGTTGCGCCGCCTGCCATCCCGCTGTTCCCGCCTTGCGGCACGATCGGCACGCGGTGCCGCGCGCACAGTTGGACCAGCGCTGAAACCTGCGCCGTCGATCCCGGCGATGCCAAGGCCTGCGCCCTGCCTGAATACCGCCCGCGCCAATCGGTCAGCCATGCGGTCAGATCGGCGGGGTCGGTCGAAAATCCCTTGGGCCCCAGCAAATCAGCGGCCTCGCGGCGGAATTCGCGGAATTGGTCGAAAGTGTCAGTGAGGGTCGTCATTGTGGCGGCTATGCCACAGTCGGTGCCGAATGTGCCAGCATTTTGACCTTTCCGCGCTGATTGCTGACACTCAGTTAAGCCAGCGTTCAATCGCTTTTGCTAGCTCCTGCGGTCAACAGATGGGCGACGAGCCCTAAACCAAATTTATCAGAAGGACGTCCCCAGCACCCCATGCCCAGCATGCTCGCTCTTGCAGCGCCCTTCGCGCTTATCCTGCCTCTGGTCGGGCAAACCGCTGCGCTTATCGGGGCGCAAGGCGGCACCGATGGGGAAGGGGCGGCAACGTCTTCCGCTCCCGATTACGACGTGCCGGCAGACGGGCCATATTCCCAGGCCTATCCGCGAACCGGCTCTTCTGCGAACCCTACCGCCAATCCGCTTGACGCGTTTCGCGGCGGTCAGATTTCCCGGCAAGTGCGTATAGAACAGCGTGTTATCATCCGTATTACGCCGCAACGCCAAGGCAATCGGAACAATTTGCTTGCCCGCTTGCCCGAACGCGGCCTCAGCACCCGGTACGAAGAACGCGAGATGGACCGCTGCCTCGCGGTGAGCGGAATTTCCGGCGTTCAAACCGGCAATGGCAATCGTTTGCTGCTGTTCCTCAGCGATCAGCGGATCGTTAGCGTCAATCTCGAACGCGCCTGCCGCGCCCGCGATTTTTACTCCGGCTTTTATATTGAGCGCAACGAAGACGGTCAGCTTTGCGTGGACCGGGACGAACTGCAATCGCGCAGCGGCGCAAAATGCGAAGTCGAACGGATGCGCCAACTGGTCGCTGTAAACGAGTAGTGCGCGTTTCCGAGACTACGCGGCCGTGCCAGCACCCGCGTCAATCCAGTACCATTTCTTGACTTTTCGGGCGTTTTTGGCCAATCGCGCCCTTGATGGCCGTGTGTTTTTCGCATCCGGCAAACAATCCGGCGGCTTTTGCTGCCCTTTATCCGGACATTTTGAAACGCATGACATTCGCCGATCTCGGCCTCTCGCCCGAATTGCTTAAAGCTGTTGAGGAGGCTGGCTATACAGAGCCGACCGCCATTCAAGCAGAAGCCATCCCCGCCGTCCTAATGATGAAAGACCTCATCGGGATCGCGCAAACGGGCACCGGCAAAACCGCCAGTTTTGTGTTGCCGATGATCGATGTGATGGCCTCTGGCCGCCGCCGCGCGCTGATGCCGCGCTCGCTTATTCTGGAGCCGACGCGCGAACTCGCTGCGCAGGTTGCTGAGAATTTTGAGAAATATGGTGCAAACCACGATCTGAAAATGGCGTTGCTGATTGGCGGCGTTCAGATGGGCGATCAGGTGAAAGCGCTGAACGAGGGCGTTGATGTCCTTATCGCGACACCGGGCCGTTTGATGGATCTGTTTGAACGCGGCAAAATCTTGCTCAATGGCTGCGAATTGCTGGTCATTGATGAAGCGGATCGGATGCTCGACATGGGCTTCATTCCCGATATCGAATTCATCTGTTCAAAGCTGCCCGAAACGCGCCAAACGATGCTGTTTTCGGCCACAATGCCTGCGCCGATTGAGAAACTGGCTAAGACATTTTTGAGCAATCCTAAGCGCATCGAAACAGAGCGCGCGGCGACCACGAACAAGGATATCACCGCGTTCAAAGTCAATGTTGAACAGCGCGCGAAGCTGTCTACGCTGCAATGGCTGATCAACCATGATCACGTCGAAACCGCGATTGTGTTTTCGAATAAGAAAACGATGGTGCGCGAACTCAACAAGAAATTGCAGAGCGATGGTTTCCGCAGCGGAGAGATCCACGGCGATATTGACCAGAACACCCGTCAGAAAGAACTGGCGCGGTTTAAGTCCGGCGATATCAACATTCTGGTCGCCTCTGACGTCGCCGCGCGCGGCCTCGATATCAAAGGCGTTAGCCACGTCTTCAATTATGACACACCGTGGCACCCGGATGATTACGTCCACCGGATTGGCCGGACCGGGCGTGCCGGTGCAAAGGGGCGGGCCTTCACATTCGTGACCAAGGCCGATGCCGAGGCGATCGACAATGTCGAAAAGTTGACTGGCAATAAAATCAAAGTGTTCGGCAAAGAAGACGTGCGCGTCGAGCTGGCTGAACCGGCTGCGAAATCTGGCGGCAAGTCTGAGGAGAAGTCTGAAGACAGCAAACAAGGTGGCGAGGAAAGCCGCGATGACCGCGATGACCGCGATGAAAAGCCGCGCCGTTCGCGCAGCCGCAAGCGCGATGGCGGTGATGATACACCCAATGAACGCAAACCGCGCCGCGCCCGTGAAGATAAGCCCCGCGAGGATAGGCCCCGCGAAGACAAACCCCGTGATGACAAACCCCGTGATGACAGGCCGCGCGAAGACAAGCCGCGTGGGGACAGGCCGCGCGAGGACCGCTCAGACGATAAATCAGAACCTAAGCCCCAAACAAAAGGCCGTTCGCGCTCCAATAAATGGGGCCGTGATCAGGACGATGAACCTGTGCCAGCGGGCGAGTGGAACGGGCCAAAGCCGGGTTTCTTGGACATGGGATTTAAAGAATAAGGCGTTTGGAAGCCAGCTAGGCTTCTAATACGCGCCTGTTTCAATCTTTAAACGCAGGCGCCGATGCGGTCGTATGCCCAAGCCAGAAATAGCCATCAAACATTGGGCTAGCCGCACTGCCTGGGAACGGGCTGAGCGCGATGAATGGTTCTAACCCAAGATCGGGTGAACCTCCCAAAGAATATGAACCGCAGACAATGGCGCCTTCTGGAATTGGTTGGCCGGGGATGAATTCAAAGTCTTCCCGCGCCTGACAATTCCAAGATGTGCCCCCGGCGCTGGCGTAGTTTAAGCTGATCACGGAACCATATTGCTCCAGGCGGGAGGCCATCGTTTCGAAGGTTGCATTCCCTACTGCGACGGTGTCTTTCTTAGCGTGGAAATTTCCAACTAGAACGATCACGGCGTCATAGTCTGCGGCATCGGCTGCATTGGCTATATTCTCTGCCTGCGCGGCTTCGTGCGGGCCTTGGCCGGATAGGTCAGCAAAGCGTTCGCGCTGATCATCATCACGCGCCCCGTTGAAGGCAACAATGTCGATCTGCGCGCCTCGTGATTTTAGAATATGCGCGCGTTCCACCAGACTGCGCATGGCAACACTTCCAACACCGTCATCACGGCGCTCCCACCCTCCGCGCTCAAGAGCATGGCGGAAATCGCTTTCGGTTGCATTCCATGCTTCTTGCAGTGCCGGGTCGTTCACCGACGAAAATTCAATCGCGAGCAAGACCCGTTTTTCGCGCAATGCAAGCCCGCAAATAACGTCGCTGACCAATTGCGGTGCTTGGGCTGTGCCGTGAATTTCGCCAAAGACCACGAAGCGGGCACCGCGCGCTTCGACGCCCAGCCAACCGTCCGGCGCGGAACAGGTGAGTTGTTCTTCAATGGCGGGCTCTTCGTTAGGCAGAGCGAGCGCTGAGTGACTTGCCCATATCGATCCGGCTATCGCTAGGACTGCAAAGCTCTTTTGGATCAAATATTTCATCACTTCACCCCGCCAAAGTTACAAAGCTATCAATAACCCGCTTCTCGCCGGCATCCTCAAACTGGATCGTCAGCTTGTTGCCTTCCTGATCGATCACACATCCCGTGCCAAATTTCGCATGTTCCACCATCGCGCCAATCCTGATGTCGCTGCGGGGTTTTGCGGCGAAGCTGGCGGCGCTGCGCCCGGGTTCGGTCAATCGTTTTTGCTGTGTGTCGTAACCTGATGCCACGCCGCGTTGCCATCCGGGGCCGCGGGTTTGGGCGCGGCCGGGACGGTCGCGGGCGACATGGGCAAACGGGTCGTCATTTTCCGACCAATTGGCCCGCCACAGCGACGCGCCGCCGGTCATGGTGCTTTCCTGATCCACATGCTCGACGGGCAATTCTTCGATAAAGCGCGAGGGGATTGAGCTGGTCCATTGTCCGTAAATCCGCCGGTTTGCCGCGTGTAGGATGATGCACCGCCGCCGTGCGCGGGTGATCGCGACATAAGCAAGGCGGCGTTCTTCCTCCAGGCTGGCGAGCCCGCCTTCGTCAATCGCGCGCTGGCTGGGGAATACGCCTTCTTCCCATCCGACACAGAATACATTGTCGAATTCGAGACCCTTTGCCGCGTGGATCGTCATGATTGTGACCGTATCCTCCCCGTCGCCCCGGTCATTATCCATGACCAGCGATACGTGTTCGAGGAAGTCGCCAAGCGTTTCATATTCCTCCATCGCGCGCGCAAGTTCGGAGAGGTTTTCGGCGCGCCCGGCGCTTTCGGGACTGCGGTCATTCGACAGCATCGCGCTGTAACCGCTTTCATCCAGCACAAGCCGCAGCAGGTCCGCTGGCGTCATGGCGTCAGCCGCCTCGCGCCAGGCAAGGAAGCTGCGCAGCAATCCGCCAATCGTGTTCGCGGCGCGGGCGGGCAATTCGTCGCTATCTGCCAATTGCAGCGACGCGGCGGCCAGCGGCATTCCCGTCGCCCGGGCATGTTGGTGCATTTTTTCCAGCGTCTTGGAACCAAGCCCGCGCTTTGGCTGGTTATAAATCCGCTCAAACGCCAAATCATCCTGCGGCTGAGCAATCACCCGCAAATATGCCAGCGCATCGCGAATTTCCGCGCGTTCGTAGAAACGAAAACCGCCGATAATCCGGTAATTCACGCCAATCTGGATAAAGCGGTCTTCGAACTCACGCGTCTGGTACTGCGCGCGCACCAAAATTGCCACGCGGTCCAACGGTGCGCCTTCGCGTTCGAGCCGTTCAATCTCTTCGCCGACGCGCCGCGCTTCTTCTGGGGCATCCCACACGCCGATGGCTTTGACTTTGTCGCCGCCATTCACTTCGGTCCACAGCGTCTTTTCGTGCCGTTCGCTATTTTCCCGGATCAGGCCGGATGCCGCGCCCAGAATATGCGGGGTGGAACGGTAGTTTTGTTCCAGCCGGACCACATGCGCGCCCGGAAAATCCTTTTCAAACCGTAGGATATTGGCGACCTCTGCCCCGCGCCATGAATAGATTGATTGGTCATCATCGCCGACGACGCAGATGTTCTTATGGCTTTGCGCCAGCAATCGCAGCCACAGATATTGGACGGCATTGGTGTCCTGATATTCGTCGACCAGAATGTATTTAAAGCGCTGCTGATACTCCGCCAAAATGTCCGTATGCGCGCGGAAAATATTCAGCACATGCAGCATCAGATCACCAAAATCACAGGCATTCAGCGCCTTCATCCGGTCCTGATACAGCCCATAAAATTCGCGCCCCCGGCCATTGGCGAAAGCCTCGCTTTCGCCCGCGTCCAGATCACCGGGGTTGAGCCCGCAATTTTTCCAGCGATCTATCAATCCAGCCAGCTGTTTGGGTGTCCAGCGTTTGGGATCCTCATCATGTTCGATGATGAGCTGTTTCAACAGCCGCAATTGATCATCTGTATCAATGATCGTGTAATTCGATTGCAGGCCGACCAATTCCGCATGGCGGCGCAGCATCTTTGCGCAGATCGAATGGAACGTGCCCAGCCATTGTATCCCTTCGCTGCTCGGCCCCAAATGCCCGGCAACCCGTTCGCGCATTTCGCGCGCGGCTTTATTGGTGAAGGTCACGCACAATATCTGGCTAGGCCAAGCGCGGCGCGTCGCCACCAGATGCGCCAATCGCGCGGTGAGCGCGGCGGTCTTACCCGTGCCAGCCCCCGCCAGCATGAGGACCGGCCCCTCTGTTGTGAGCACCGCGTCACGCTGCGGCGCGTTTAGCTGCGCTGCATAGGCAGGTACGTCGCCGCCGCCTGTATTGGGCGAGGTATGAGCGGAGGGGAGTGGCAGATTTTGGGTCATAGCAATAAGCGAACAGATATAGAACAAATAGAAGCGGTGCAACATCGCATATAGCGCGCCGCCATGCACCTGTATCCGCCGATCTAGTCCCCCGTTTCGGCCAAATTCTCGCCTGAGCGCGTTTTTACCACACGTTTCGGCGGCCCGTGCGCGGATCGCGATGCCGGATCGCGGGATGCCTATCAAACTGTTGGATTTGCTGCCAATTATGATGTGCCGCGATCAAAGGGAGGATTTGATCAAGGCTATGCGCGTTCGTTCATGCCCAAGAACTGGTCAAGGTTTGACCACAATGGAGAACCCCAATGCGTAAATCCCATATCTATTTGTCGCTTGTCGCCATCGCCACGGTTGGCTTGCTCGCCGCCGGACCGGTCGCCGCGCAAATCACTGAGGCCGCGATGCAGTCGGAGCCGGAAATGAGCCCCGATCAGCGGAGCGAGTTTGAAAGCTGGTCCGCCAAGCAACAGGGCGCATATGAATTGTGGCCGGCTGAAACAAAGTCCTATTTCTGGTCGCTCGCGCCCGAACGCCAAATGCTGTTCTGGCGGCTTACTGATGAGGACAAGATTGCGCTGACCGCGATGACCGGACCGGAGCGCGATGCGGCGTGGGGACAAATCGAAAGCCGCGCCTCAAACCCGCCATCTGATGGCTGAGACGCCATCTGATACGGGTCATCTGATACGAGCTATCTGATACGGGTCATCTGACACAGAAAGCCCGCGACTAAACTTCCCCGTATTGGTGGTCAGGCGGGGAGGGCGCCGTCCAAGGCGTCATCGGCAGGCTCGCGCCGCAAAAGCGTGAGCCTGCCTTTGCCGATTTTGCGTGAGGTTTCGATGGCGAAACCTTTCAGATCGATTTCTTCGTTGAATGCGGTTTCGACCGCGATCCATGTTGCGTCGGAAATCCAGCCGAGCCTAAGCAACCGGTCCAGCGCCACTTCGCCCGCGCCGGTGCGGTAGGGCGGATCGAGCAGCATCACATCGACAGGTTCGCGCGCGGCGCGCATTTGCATGACGGAGCCGGTTTCTACCGTTGCGCGTCCTTGCGCGCCGAATGTGTCTAAATTGTCGCGGATGACATCCACAGCCGCGCGGTCTTGCTCCACAAACAAACAATGCGCCGCGCCGCGTGATAGCGCCTCGATCCCCAGCGCACCGGAACCCGCGAAGAGATCAGCGACGCGCAATTCGTCAAAACTGCCAAGGCGGCTGGTGAGCATCGAAAACAAAGTCTCACGCGTGCGGTCCGCCGTGGGGCGAGTCGTGTCGCCTTTGGGTGCGGAAAGTTTGCGGCCGCCCCATTCCCCGGAAATCACTCTCATTGCGCGCGTTTCGCTTGTTTCAGCGTACTGACAAACCGGTCGAGATCACCTTTGCGGATGCGCACAGCTTGGCCGCGCGGCAAATCCGCCAATTCAAACGGGCCGTAAGCGGTGCGGATCAAGCGGTTCACTTGCAGGCCGAGATGTTCCAGCACATTGCGAACTTCGCGGTTTTTACCCTCGGTGATCGTCATTTCGATCCACTGATTGCGGTTGCCGGACCCAGACGTGCTGCGTTCCATATTGGCGTTGATCGGACCATACCGCACGCCATCCACTTCAATCCCTTCGGCCAGAGATTCCAGTTGTTCCTGTGACACATCACCAAAAGCGCGCGCGCGGTAGGTGCGCGGAACGCCGCTGGAGGGCAATTCCATCTGCCGTTTCAGTCCGCCATCATTGGTGAGGAGCAACAAGCCTTCGGTGTTCATGTCGAGCCTGCCGATTGGCATCAATCGCGGCGTGTCTTTCGGCAGGGCATTGATCAGCGCGTCGTAAATTGTGGCGCGGCCCGAAAAATCACGTTCCGCCGTGAGCAGGCCGGTGGGTTTGTGAAACACGTAAAGCTGAGACGGTTCTGCCGGGCCGACCGCTTTGCCATCGACGCTGACGCCGCGCAGGCTGGTGAGGAAGGTCGCGGGCGTTTCCACCACCTTGCCTTGCAAAGTGATGCGGCCATCGGCGATCATCCGCTCAATCTCGCGGCGGCTGGCGACACCTGCTCGCGCGAGCAATTTGGCAATACGGTCGCCTTCGGGGCGGTCTTCTGATTGTTTGGGGTTCGTAGGCATGGCGCGCGCTTAGGCGTTTAGTGCATCCTGCACAATGCTGTCGAATCGCGCGATGCCCCCTTCGAGCGTGCCGAGCGTGAGGGATTTGATCGCACCGCTTTCCAAACCTTGCTGTCCCAATTCCGCCGCGCGAAAATCTTCACTGGCAAAAACGCCGCCATCGAGCAGGTTCCAACTGCGCTCCCAATGGCCCTTCGCCTTGTCGGTTGTGGGTTCTTCGCGGATGAGCATGAAATCCTCCACCAGCGTCAGATTATGCGCCTGCGGCATCAGCGTCATGATGTTCACATAATCCGGGCTGGGCACGATCACTGTGCCGGGCAGCAATTGGTACGCAAAAGTGATGATTTTGCGCATTGCATCCATATCCGACAAATCGATGCCCTCCATCTCCTCCAACCGCCCCACAGCAGAGCGCAAATGCGGCCCCACAGTGTCGCCAGCGGTCACGCCGTCTTTGAAGAACGGGCCGATAGTGTCCGCGTGAAGCCGGGTGACATGATAGCTTTCGAGGAAGGCATCCATGATGAGCTTCCAATTGCCGCGCACCGTATGGGTTTTGCGCCGGTACAGATACGCATCCGGCATCCCAAACGCGGCGAAATCTTCGCTGATTTTGGCGGCATCGGAGAAGTCGGGCTGCGCATTTTCTGATCGGTCAGGCGAAAACCAGATGAGCCCGCCTGCTTCTAAGCTGGGCAATTCGATAAGGCCGTAATCGCGCTTGTCCATATCCGGAAAAGTCTCTGGCCGGGGCAGCGCGAGCAATTGGCCATCAAGCTTATAGGTCCATGCGTGATAGGGGCAGACAAGCCGTTTCGCGCATTGAACATCGCCGCCTTCGACCAGCCGCGTGCCCCGGTGCTGGCACACATTCAGAAACACATGCGCGGTGCCGTCTGAATCGCGGGTGATCAGCAAGGGGCGGCCCGTTGCATCATGCGGCACAGCCATGCCGGAGTCAGGCAGCAAGGCGCTGGGCACGAGAACTTGCGGCAAGCGATCAAACAGCGCCGCTTTCTCTCGTTCAAAATGCGCCGGATCAGTATAGCGGCTGGCCGGAACGCTGCCGATCACATCGGCTCCGCGGGTTTGCCCATCGCGGATCGCCTCTGCCAGAGCCAATTGGCCCGGTGTGGCTTTGGGCGCGGCGCGCAATATGGGTACATCTGTTGTTGGAGCGTTCATAACGGCTTTTCTAACCCCTCTATCCAAGCGTAGTGTCGCACAGCTTGGCGTGAACGCAAACGGATCGCGCATCTGCGGAGGAAAAATGTCTAAAGCCGCCACGAACGACGAAACACGGATGTCGCGCTGGATGGTCCTGTTGGGATCGCTGCGCCAGCCAAAGACCGGCTATATGCTGATTTTCGGTTTTGCGTCGGGCCTGCCTTATGCGCTGTTGCTGGGAACGCTTTATGCGTGGCTGACGGATGCGCAGGTTGATGTGGAAACGATGGGGGTCTTCTCGCTCATCGGCCTCGCTTATGCATTTAAATTCCTATGGTCGCCGGCGCTGGACCGGGTTGATGTTCCGTTTCTGCGGAGGCTGGGTAAACGCAAACAATGGATCGTCACCGCGCAATTGATGCTGGGCTTGATATTGGTGGTGTTGTCATTCCTCAATCCGCTGACTTCGCTTGGTATGTTTTCTCTGCTTGCGGGGATCGGCGCATTTGCCAGCGCGACACAGGACGTGGTTGTCGATGCATGGCGCGTGGATGTTGCCGATGAAAAAGCGACCATCGACATTCTCTCAACCGTTTATCAGATGGGTTACCGCATCGCAGCCTTGGTCGGCGGGGCGCTTGCGCTGTTTATGGCGGAGCGGCTCGGCTGGCCTGCGGTCTATGCCTCGATGGGCGGAATATTGTTGGTGGTCGGTTTTCTTGGCCTGTTCGCGCCAGATGCGGAACGAAGCGCAGAGGCGGTTGAAAACGAACGTACAAATTTGCTCACGCTCAGAGAGCCGGGCCAGTTAAAACCAAAGGTCCGCGCGATTGGGCTGGGCGCAGTGGCGCTATTGTGGGGCTGGGCACTGATTACGGTCCTCATCTTTATGGTCCGATCGCTCAATTCCGACCCTGACACGCGCCCTGACAGCACCGCTTTTGTCAGCACGATGGGACCATTGATCGTTATCGCGACAGTCGTCATCCCAAGCCTTATTGCAGGCTGGCTGGAGTATCAGCGCAAGAAAGGCCGCTATGTCCTGACGCAAGCAGAGCCTGCTTTGCGCGCTGTCGATACTGCGCTCGATCACGGATACCGCGCTTTGATCCTGCCTTTGGCAGAGATTATTGGACGGCTGCGCTGGGCGGCGGTGTTGGTGATTGCACTGGTGCTGACCTACCGGATCACCGATGCGATTTGGGGCAGTTTTGCCTATCCGTTTTATCTAGGCGAACTGCAATATACGAAGGATGAGGTCGCGATTGCCTCGAAATTCTTTGGTGTCGGCGCGTTGCTGTTGGGATTGGCGATGGGCGGATTGTTGCTGACGGTGATCGGGCGGATGACGACGCTAACATTGGGCGCCTTGATCGCGGCGCTGACCAATTTGCTATATGCCGACCTCGCGATTGGCGGCGCGCGGATGCAAGCGGCCAGCGATGCGATCGGCTTTACATGGCTGACCGGATTGTTCGGCGCGGATGAACGCCTGTCGAAATTGATGCTGACGATTGGGATGGAAAACATCGCCGTGGGCATCGCGGGGGCGGCGTTTGTCGCCTATCTCTCCAGCATCGTCGCCAAAGGATACAGCGCGGTGCAATATGCTCTGCTGTCATCCTTGACCTTGCTGGTGGGTACATTGGGGCGGCCAGCTTTGGGTCAGATGATTGAGGAACGCGGATATTACGACGTGTTCATTCTGACGACGCTGATTGGCCTGTTCGCGGTGTTTTTGTGCCTGATCGAATGGGTGCGAATTGCGCGCGCGGGCAGGGCAGAAAACGCGCCGCCGCCGCAGCCAGAGATTTAGTCCGGCACTTCGTCATTAAGCCGCAGCGCTTCGCCCGCGAGGTAAAGCGATCCGGCGATCAACACGGGGTAGCCGTCTGACGGCACATGGAGCAGCGCATCCTCGATGTCACTGGCGGCGCGTGCGTCTGACCCAAAGGCCTTTGGCGGATGGCTGTCATGACCGGGCACGGGGATTGTTGTTAGACTGCGAATGCGATCTGCGAGAGGCCCGATTACGGCGCGCGGGTCTTTGTTGGCCAGCATTCCAACAATCAAATGCACACTGCCGGGATCACCGGGCAGAGCGGAGGCGAGGGCAATCCCAGCGCTTTCATTATGCCCGCCATCGAGCATTATTTTTTGCGCGGAACAAAGGGCGGTGAGCGGGCCGTCATCCAGAGTTTGAAGCCGCGCGGGCCAGCGCGCATTCAACAGGCCGGATATGACAGCGGCATTTGTTACAGATACCGCTTTCTGCGCCTCGATCATGGCGATAGCTAGCGCCGCATTTCTCGCTTGATGAGCGCCCGGAATTGCGGGCATCGGAAAATCGCGACCGGCTTCGGCCCCATATTCATAAAAATATAACGAGCCGCCTTCCGCTTCATCCGCAACCCAGTGAGTGCCAAATTCGAAGAGCGGCGCTCCAGCCAGAACGGATAATTCTCGGATCGCGTTTTGTGCGCCCGCCGGATAACGATCCCCCATCGTCACCAGTGGCACGCCCGCCTTCGCTATCCCCGCTTTCTCAAACGCAATCCGCGCCATCGGTTCTTTCGGCACGCCGTCCTCTGGCGCGAGCAGGAACGCTTCGTGATCAATCCCCAACGCCGCAATCCCGCACACCGCGACAGCATCCGCCTCAAGCACATTGGTCGCATCAAAACGCCCGCCTAGGCCGACCTCAACCACGCAGGCATCGGCTGGCGTGCGGCTAAAGGCGAGGAATGCAGCGGCGATGGTGACTTCGAAAAAGCTGGGCGCGAGGTCTTCGCCTGCATCCAGAACTTCGGACAAAATTGCCGCCAAAGCCTCATCCGAAATCAGCTCTCCCGCGATCCGTATCCGCTCATTATAGCGCACCAGATGCGGGGAGGTGGTGACATGCACGCGCTTGCCATCCGCCTCCAACATCGCGCGCAGAAACGCGCAGACCGACCCTTTGCCATTGGTCCCGGCAACATGAAAAACCGGCGGCAATTTGCGATGCGGATTGCCCAACCGCTCCATCAGAGCGCGGATCGTCTCTAGCCCCAGCCGCCCTTGCGGGACGCTGAGCGCGGATAGCCGGTCCAATTGCGCCTGAACCCGAGCATCCTCAGATCGCCCGAAATCGAGCACTTGGTTTACGCCGCTGCGTCTTTTTCAGGGGCTGGCTGCAAATAATCGAGCACGCTCGCTAGCGTCTCTTTAAGCTCTTTGCGGTGGACGACCATATCGACCATGCCGTGTTTGTGCAGATATTCCGCGCGCTGGAAACCTTCGGGCAATTTCTCGCGGATTGTGTCCTGAATGACGCGCTGCCCGGCAAAACCAATCAATGCGCCCGGTTCGGCAATATGGACATCGCCGAGCATCGCATAGCTGGCCGTAACGCCGCCAGTGGTGGGATCGGTCAGCACGACGATATAGGGCAGGCCAGCGGCCTTCAAACGCCGGGTCATCACCGTTGCGCGCGGCATTTGCATGAGGGACAAAATCCCCTCCTGCATCCGCGCGCCGCCCGCCGCCGTCACAACGACATAGGGGCATTTTCGGGTCAGAGCGCGCTCCGCCCCGGCGCAAAACGCCATGCCCACCGCCATGCCCATTGATCCGCCCATGAACGAGAAATCCTGCACGCCGACCACAGCCGGGCGCCCCTCGATCTCGCCTGATCCAACCTGATAGGCATCGCGGTGCGGGTTCGCTGCGCGCGCGGCTTTCAATCGGTCGGTGTATTTCTTGGTGTCTTTGAACTTTAGCGGATCTTCGGCGACTTCGGGTGTGTCGACCATCTGAAATCCATGATCCAGCAGCAGCGCCAGCCGCGTATCCGCACTAATCCGCCCATGAAATTCGCAGCGCGGGCAGACGCTGAGATTTTCCTCATATTCGGCCACAAACAGCATTTCCTGACAGGATTTGCATTTGATCCAGAGGTCTTTTTCCGTGCTTTTCTTATCGGCATCAAAGCCCAAAGAATTACGGACGCGGGTGAACCAGTTCATTTGTTTTCCCTCAGGTGCCAGAAGCTTTTGGCGCTTGTTTGATGGCGCTGACCATAGCTGTTGTTAGCTCTTGTAGCTTAGCGGGGGCGTCCTTGCCAAATTCGCCGCACAAATCGACCAGCGCAGAGCCGACGACGACTCCGTCCGCGTGGGCCGCGATGGCGGCGGCTTGTTCGGGTGTGCGAACCCCGAAACCGACCGCAACGGGCAGGTCGGTGGCGGCTTTGAGTTTACCGACGGCTTCTTCGATGGCGGCGGTGGCGGCCTGTTGTTTGCCCGTGATCCCTGCGACAGAGACGTAATAGAGAAACCCGCCGGACCCTTCGAGCACTTGCGGCAAACGCGCCGCATCGGTGGTCGGCGTGGCTAGGCGGATCGGCGCAATACCTTTTGCGCGCAGAGCCGGGCCGAGCGCCTGATCTTCTTCTGGCGGAATATCGACGCAGATAACGCCGTCGACGCCCGCCTTGGACGCAGCATCGGCAAACCATTCCGGCCCGCGCCGGATCATCGGATTGGCATAGCCCATGAGGATTAGCGGCACGTCAGGATGCCGCGCGCGGAAATCGGCGGCGATTTGCATCACATCGGCGGTGGTCGTGCCCGCGCCAAGGCTGCGCAGATTCGCAGCTTGGATCGCAGGGCCATCAGCCATCGGATCGGTGAACGGCATCCCCAATTCAATCACATCCGCGCCGCCAGCAACGAGCGCGTCGAGATTGGCCGCTGTGTCGCCATCACCAGCGGTGATGAACGCAACGAAAGCGGCGTGGGGTTTGGAGAAGGCGTTTGAGAGGCGGGTCATGCTGGGAACATCACGTTGAAAGGTCCAAGTCCGTCTTTATCTCTAACTTGTTCAATTGAGGCGGGTTGATGCCCACTTACACGCATGAAAAACCATCCATCACGCTTTGGGTGGACGGACACGTCGATCACCTTGAAAAACTGCTCATCGTCAATGAAGACCCGATCCAGCGCGCTTTCAAGATTCAGGTCATGCGTGCCCATGAAATGCAACTCAATCTGATCATGTTCAGCATCCAATTCACGCGCTGAACCTTCGTTGGCTTGAGCCATGGCTTTTCGGAGCCGAGTCGTGAATTTTTCCTTCGACAGGCTCAAATCTCCACTCCCAGCTTCTCAGCCACAGTGAAAATATCCTTATCGCCGCGTCCGCACAGGTTCATGAGGATGATCTCATCCTCGCCCATCTGCTTGGCGCGGTCGGCCACCGCCGCAATCGCGTGTGACGGCTCCAGCGCAGGGATAATGCCCTCGGTGCGGCAGAGGAGTTGGAACCCTTCCAATGCCTCGTCATCCGTCACGGCGGTGTATTCGACTCGCCCGCTTTCTTTCAGCCAAGCGTGTTCGGGGCCGATGCCGGGGTAATCCAAACCGGCGCTGATCGAATGGCCGTCGGTGATCTGGCCGTCTTCGTCTTGCAGCAAATATGTCTTGTTGCCGTGGAGCACGCCGGGCGCACCGCCCAAAAGGCTCGCCGCATGTTCGTCGCCGTCTAACCCGTGCCCTGCCGCCTCAACGCCGAGCATTTTCACGTCGGCATCGTCGAGAAACGGGTGGAACAGGCCCAGCGCGTTTGATCCGCCGCCTATGCAGGCGACGAGCAAGTCTGGCAGGCGTCCGGCGCGCTTCAGCATTTGCGCGCGGGCTTCTGTGCCGATCACGCTTTGGAAATTGCGGACCATTTCGGGGTAAGGGTGCGGGCCAGCCGCCGTGCCGATTATGTAGAATGTGTCGTGGACGTTCGCGACCCAATCGCGCAGCCCTTCGTTCATGGCGTCCTTCAGCGTCGCGCCGCCGCTGGTGACGGGCACGACCTCTGCGCCGAGCAGTTTCATGCGGAAGACATTGGGCGATTGCCGTTTCACGTCTTCGGCGCCCATGTAAATGACGCAAGGCAGTCCAAAGCGCGCGCACACGGTCGCCGTCGCAACGCCGTGCTGGCCCGCGCCGGTTTCCGCGATGATCCGCGTTTTGCCCATGCGCATCGCCAGCAATATCTGCCCGATGCAATTGTTGATCTTATGCGCGCCCGTATGGTTCAGCTCATCGCGCTTAAACCAGACCTGTGCCCCGCCAAGGGCTTCGGTCAGGCGTTCCGCAAAATAGAGCGGGGAAGGGCGGCCCACATAATGTTCGAGCAGATCGTCAAACTGCGCCGCGAATGCCGGATCGGCCTGAGCGGCGCGATATTCCCGTTCCAGATCAAGGATCAGCGGCATCAGCGTTTCGGCGACATAGCGCCCGCCGAAATCGCCAAAATGGCCGCGTTCATCGGGTTGGTTCTTAAAAGAGTTTGGGGCTGTGTCGCTCATTTTCTTCTCAAGTTTTGAGAGCCGCTTTGCAGAACGCGGCGATCCTGTCCACGTCCTTCACACCCGGCGCGCTTTCAAGGCCAGATGACGCATCGACCAATGGCGTGCCGGTTGCACGGATTGCGTCTGCGACGTTGCCGGGATGAAGCCCGCCCGCCAATCCCCATGGGACGCTGTGCTCGCGGCCTTTTAGCAGGCTCCAATCAAAGCCAACACCGTTGCCGCCCGGCAGAACCGAAGCGGCACTGGGCGGCGGTGCATCGAAGAGCAAGCGGTCCGCTATGCCCGCATATTTGGCCGAATTCGCCAAAGTATCGGCGCTGCGCACGGCCAGCGCTTTCCACATTTCAGCGGCGGAAATTTTGCGGAAAGCCGCGATTGCCTCCGGCGTTTCCTTGCCGTGAAATTGGATGACATCGGGGCGGATCGTGTCCGCCGCGCGGGCGATCAAATCGGCATCGGGATCGACCAGCAACAGCACGACCTTTACCCCCGCCGGAACATTGCCGCGCAGCTGTGCTGCATCGCCTAAGCTCAGATGCCGGGGGCTTGGTTCAAAATGGACGAGGCCCACATGGCTCGCCCCGGCGTCGGCGGCGGCGGCGATGGTTTCGTGGCTGCTCAGCCCGCAGATTTTGATCAACATATCGTTTTATTCGTTCTGAATCAGACGGATCAGTGATCCATCCAGATCGTTGAGATAGGCAATCGTCATCCCGCTACCCTCACGCTTTGGCTGACTAAAACGCGGGATGCCGTGGCTGTCAGCTGGGATGTCGCTCGCCTCCAATTGTGCCATCATCGCCGGAAGGTCATCCAATCTGATGCAGCAGCTGAACGAGCTCGTCGCCGGATCAAGGTCGGGATACGGGAAAAACTCAAGTGTCGAGCGATTGCCCGGCGGGCCCCGGTGCAAGATCATCCAGCCAGGGCCGCGATAGCCGCATTCAAAGCCCAATTGCGCATAGAACGCCGCCGCCGCGTCAAAGTCGCGTGAGGGGAGGTTGGGGGTGGCATGATCTGGCATAGCCTATCCCTTAGCGCCTTGCTCCTTAGACAGAAAGGTAATGGCTTGCGCTTTGGCAAAAATTCGCTGACCATTGAGGCAACAGGTCAATTCGGGGGTCATTATGAAGATCAAATTTTTTGCCGCCGCGCTGTTTGCGCTGTTTTTGTCTGCTTGTAATCCGATGGCTCAGCTTGACGGGGCGGAAGCCAAGATCGCGCAGTTTCATTCGGTCTATAATGATGGCGATGCGCGTCGGCTCTACGGCGTTACCGGAGAGGAATTTCGCGCTGTCACCACGCCAGAGCAGATGGATGAGCTTGTCACATTGGTCGCTGGAAGGATGGGGCAGGTGGAGAGCACCGAGCGCGCCGGTTTCAACATCAATTCCGACAATGGTGTGAATATGACCGTGGTCACAATGACAACCCAATATGAAAAGGGCGAAGCGACCGAGATATTCACATTCCAAGGCGATGGCGAGACCATGCAATTGGTGGGCTGGAACGTCGAATCGGATAATTTCTTGGATGGCGGCGATGGCGCTGACGATGCGCCTGTGGAAGACGCGTTAGACGCCGAGCCGGCCGAGTAAGCGTCCCGCTTAGAGCGTCGCTTCAATAGCGCGCGCGGCGGCCTCTGGGTCGTCTGCGCGGCTGATTGGGCGGCCAATTACCAAGATGCTTGCGCCGTCATCGCGGGCGCTGCGCGGGGTAACGGTGCGTTTTTGATCACCAATTGTGCTGCCCGCGGGACGCAGGCCGGGGACCACGAAGAAACCGTCTTTCCATTGTTTGCGCACTTGGCCGACCTCTTGGCCGGAACAAACAATCCCATCGAGGCCGGATGCATGAGCAAGCTCCGCCAGACGCATCACATGGTCATGCGGCGTGCCGGTAACGCCGGTGCGTTTGAGGTCCGTTTCATCTAGGCTGGTAAGCATCGTGACGGCCACCACTTTGCAGCCCTCTGCCGCCGCAGCTTTCGCATCCTCCATCATCGCCCGCCCGCCGCCCGCGTGAACGGTAACGATGGCGGGTTCATAGACATGCACCGCCTGCATCGCGCCGGCGACCGTGTTGGGGATGTCGTGGAATTTGAGGTCGAGAAAAATCGGCAGGCCCATATGCGCGATTTCATGCACGCCGTGCGGCCCATGTGCGCAGTAAAATTCGAGGCCCAGCTTAATCCCGCCAATATGCGCCTTCACTTTGTTGATGAGCGCTTTGGCAGGCTCAATCTGAGGCACATCGAGCGCGAGATAGACCGGGTTGCTCATGCCGAGGTGCCGCCTTGATCAGGGGCGAGACTATCCACAGGTTTTGCCGGGTTTTGAACAGGGTTATGCACCGGTTTATCGACTGGCTTATCCACTGGCTTATCCACTGGCCCATTGGCAGCGTCGAGCCGCCCGCCGCCCGCCGGCTCGTGCCGTTGAGCCAGAGCGTTGGATTTGATCGACGCCTCAAGGCTGCGGATGCGGCGATCGAGGCTCCATTTAACGCCTCTGTGATACAACCATGCCGGGATCGCGCCGAGTAGCCAGAAAACCAACGCGATAATGCCGACCGGCCAATCGAAGCCAATCGGGTTTTCCGAAGGCCAGATTTTGACGCGCTGCGGCTCGCCAAAATTGGTCAACACAAACATGACGACGAAAGCGGTCAGTACGACCCAAACTATGGTGCGGACGATCTGCACGTTACATCAACCTCTTTTCGTAGCGATCTTCTGCCTGAATCCTAGGGTATTTCGCCGCTAAGTCTAGCCAGACGGGCCGGCTGGAACACAATCACCCAAAAACGCGGGCGAAAATCGTATCGACCTGTTTGAAGTGATATTCGAGGTCGAATTTCTCCTCCAGCTGAGCATGAGAGAGCGCGGCGGTGACTTCTTCGTCGCCCTTCAGCAGATCGAGCAGCGACATTGCGCCGTTTGATTCCCACACTTTCATCGCGTTACGCTGCACCAGCCGATACGCATCTTCGCGGCTAACACCGGCCTGTGTCAGCGCCAGCAAGACACGCTGAGAATGGACCAGTCCGCCCATCGCATCGAGATTCTTCTGCATCCGCTCAGGATAGATCAGCAGTTTTTCGACCACACCGGTTAGGCGGGCCAATGCAAAATCTAGCGTGATCGTCGCATCGGGTCCGATGAAACGCTCTACTGACGAATGCGAGATATCGCGTTCATGCCACAGCGCCACGTTTTCCAGCGCAGGCATCGCATAGCCGCGGATCATGCGCGCTTGGCCGGTCAGGTTTTCGGTGAGGATCGGGTTGCGCTTATGCGGCATCGCGCTTGATCCCTTTTGGCCGGGAGAGAAATATTCCTCAGCCTCCAAAACTTCGGTGCGTTGCAAATGGCGAACTTCAACCGCAAGCCGCTCGATTGATCCGGCGATCACCGCGAGGGTTGAAAAATACATTGCGTGACGGTCACGCGGGATGACCTGCGTGCTCACAGGTTCCGGGATCAGGCCCAGCTTGTCCGCGACATAGGCTTCGACTTCGGGGTCGATATTGGCGAAGGTTCCGACCGCACCGGATACGGCGCAAGTGGCGATTTCCTTGCGCGCGGCGGTCAAACGATCCCGGCAGCGATCAAATTCGGCGTAAGCTTGCGCCAGTTTCAGTCCGAACGTCACCGGTTCCGCATGAATACCGTGGCTGCGCCCGATTGTTGGCGTGTATTTGTGTTCTTCGGCGCGGGTTTTGATCGCAGCACACAGCGCGTCCAAATCGTCCATCAAAATGTCGCTCGCGCGCGCCAATTGCACGGCCAATGTTGTGTCGAGCACGTCGGAAGAGGTCATCCCTTGGTGCATGAAGCGGGCCTCATCACCCACTTGTTCTGCCACCCAAGTCAGGAATGCGATCACGTCATGTTTGGTCACCGCCTCAATCGCGTCGATGGCCTCCACATCGATCTTTGGGTTCGTCGCCCACCAATCCCACAATGCTTTGCCAGCAGAAACCGGGACGACGCCCATCTCACCAAGCTTTTGCGTCGCATGGGCTTCTATCTCGAACCAGATGCGGAATTTGGCTTCGGGCTCCCACAAAGCGGACATTGCGGGGCGGGAATAACGCGGGACCATGGCGGGTGATCTTTCTTGCAGGCTTGTGGACGGACAGTTGGACAGACAATGTGCAATTTCTTCGCTGCGCGGCTATTCCGGCAGAGCGCGCTTGGCAATAGGTCTTTGGGGGAGAGGCCAAGCATGTGGGGGGCTTTCCACGTAAAATTCCCATTTGATCGTCTCCTCCAACATTTTCGGCCCGTGGCTGCTGTGTAACCAGAATTGCGAAAGCCCCGAATAGGCGGGCAGGAGGAACAATCTATGTCCAATGGATCGCAAGCTGGCGAGCAGGCACTCGCTGCGCCTGAGCACTATGAAAAATTGCAAGAGGAACGCTATCCGCCGTTTGTGCGGGTGACGTTGCGGCGTTGGTCGAAATGGTATCTCGACGGGACGGAGAAGTTCTGGCCGTTCACCGATGTGATTATCCGGTTCTTTATCGGCATGTGGTTTTTGCGATCTGGATTGGTCAAAGCGGCCGATTGGGAAACCGCGGTATTCCTTGCCGCGAATGAATATCCGGTCAGCTGGATGGATCCGGTCACCGCGGCGACCACCGGATTGGCGATTGAATTGATCGGGCCAGTTCTGCTCATTTTGGGATTCTTCACCCGCCCTGCCGCGTTGGCGATGGCGGCGCTGACGATCATTTCCCAAGCGGTTTATGTTCCGACCACCACCAATCTGATCGTGGGCGCGATGCTGGTTTGGTATGTGTTTCACGGGCCGGGCGCATTGTCGCTGGACCGGGTGTTGGCGTCTGGATTGAAGTCGAGCGCTTTGCCGCTCGCACGGCCAACAATCATCGCATGGGATTGGCTGCGCGCGCATATCGCGCCGATAATTATGGCTCTGATCCGAATTTGGATGGGCGTGACGCTGCTTGTCTATGCCGGCGTGATGGAGCCGCCAATTGCGGTTCAAACATGGTTGCCGACGACGATCTTTGTCGGTTTTCCGGCATGGCTGGCGATAATTTCATCGGTGTTTTTCTTCACCGGATTTGGCGCTGTGATTGTCTCTTACGGTCTGTTTTTCCTGATCGCGTTGTTCATGCTGGCGGGCGCGCATCCCAATGTGACCCTGTTCCCGTTCCTGTTCCTGTCGCTTTATGAAGCGCGCGGGGCCGGGGTGTTCTCTGTTGACCGGGCGATCTTAAGCTGGATGGAGAAGAACATCCTGTTCGACCGCGAATATGCCGATATTCCCGATCGCTGGCCGCATATTGCTGTGGTGGGCGCCGGGTTTGGCGGATTGGCCGCGGTTGAGAAATTGAAACGTTTGCCGGTGCGCATCACTCTGATTGATAAGCGCAATTATCACCTGTTTCAGCCGCTTCTCTATCAAATTGCCACGGCAACTTTGAACCCGTCTGATATCGCCACCCCAATCCGCAGCCTGTTTAAAGGCGACGGCAATGTGCGCGTGTTGAAAGGCGAAGTTTCGGGCATTGATGCGCAGGCTAAGACGGTCAGCTATGGTGATGATCAGACGCTTTCTTATGACAAGTTGGTGTTAGCAACCGGCGCGACCCACAGCTATTTTGGGCGCGACGAATGGGGGCCATACGCTCCGGGATTAAAGACCATCGAAGACGGCGTTGCGGTTCGCGCTTCGATCCTCAACGCTTTTGAAGAGGCCGAGGCATCCGGCGATCCAGAGCGGATCGAACGGTTGCTGACATTCGTTATTGTGGGCGCGGGGCCAACCGGTGTGGAGCTTGCCGGCGCGATTGCGGAGCTTGCCAAAGTCAGCGTTGAGCGGGAATTTCGCACAATTGACCCGGCCAGCGCGCGGGTGATTCTGGTTCAGTCCGGGCCGCGCATTCTGCCCGCTTTCCCAGAGGAACTGTCCGCGAAAGCGGCACAATCGCTTGAAAAGCTGGGCGTTGAAATTCGCACGGGCGGGCGCGTCACTGACATCGCTCAGACGCATGTTCAAATCGGTGATGACACGCGGATTGATACCGAAACCGTGTTGTGGGCGGCCGGTGTTGCGGCATCGCCCGCCGCCAAATGGCTCGGCGCAGCTGCGGACCGGGCGGGCCGGGTCGAGGTCAATGGATTGATGCGCGTCATCGGCGCAGATGGTGAACCGATCCCCAGCATTTTCGCAATTGGTGATACCGCAGGCAGCAATGCGTGGGACGGCAAACCGGTTCCCGGCCTTGCCCCAGCGGCCAAGCAAGCGGGCGCTTATGTTAGCAAAGTCGTCGAGGCAGAATTGCTGAACAAAGAATGCCCCGGACCATTCGCCTATAAACACCAAGGCAGCCTGGCGACGATTGGCCGCAAATCGGCGGTGGCGGATTTTGGAGCCGTCAAAATGTCGGGTGCGGGCGCGTGGTGGCTATGGGGCTTGGTCCATGTCGGGTTCCTTACCGGAGCGCGCAATCGTGTGACGGTGGCGATCAATTGGGCATGGAATTTCTTTGCGCAGCATTCCGGCGTGCGGCTGATTACGGAAAAGCAGGTCTAGCCAGCGAGTTGGGATCAGGAGCCTAAATTAGGCCCTTTGCGCGCAGGCTGACATGCCCCTCGCGCCCGATGATGACGTGGTCATGCAATGTCACGCCGAGCAATCGCCCGGCCTCAGCGATTTTCTGCGTGATCTGGATATCGGCTCGGCTGGGCTCAGGATTGCCGCTGGGATGATTGTGAACGAGGATAAGCGCTGACGCGCCGACATCCATCGCTTTGCGGATCACTTCGCGCGGGTGGATCGCGGCTTCGTCGATAGAGCCATCGCCGACATGGTGATCGTCGATCAGGCGGTTTTTCCCATCAAGATACAGCACCCGCACCCGCTCCACCGTCAGATGCGCCATGTCGATGGATAGGTAATCAATCAGGCCCTTCCAGCTGCCCAATAGTGGCTTTGCCGCCACTTCGCTGCGCGCCATGCGCCGGGCGGCAATGGCGACGCTTTTCAATGCAGCGGCGCTGGTTTCGCCGACGCCGCTGACCTGCCGTAGCGCCGCCGGACTTGCGTTCAAAACACCAGCAAGCGATCCGAACCGCGCCAAGAGCGCCTTTGCCACCGGTTTTGTGTCGCCCTGTTTGATCGCAGCGAACAACAGATATTCGAGCACTTCGTAATCTGCGAGCGCCTCTGCGCCGCCTTTCAGTAAGCGTTCGCGCAGTCTGGAACGGTGCCCTTTTCCGGCGGCTTTGCTGGAATCAGACGCGGGCACGCTTTTCGGATCAGCATCGCCGCCGAAATCGAAACCGTCTGTCGATGTCTCTTCAGATTGTGGCAATCTGCGCCTCACCACTGATTTGTGGGGACACTTCCCCGCAAACCACATTGCCTTTGACCGGCGATCCGCGCAAGTGATGAGGACAATGGCACAAGCCGAAACTCAACCTGACGACCATTCTCAAGCCGGTGAGGCCGCTCCTATGCGCGGGCTTTCTCGCGGGATGTGGCCGTCCAAGTGGCGTTGGCGCTTTAGCCTGATTGTGCTTGGCATTGTGCTGCTGGGTTTTGCTGCTGCTTGGTTCAGCCGCGAACAGATTGCGGGCAATCTCATCGACGATGCGATCACGCAAAGCGGCCTTGAGGCGAGCTATGAAATAGAATCGATCGGAACTCAGCGGCAAATTTTACGCAATCTGGTGATCGGCGATCCCGCCGCACCAGACCTGACCGCAGAGCGGGTTATTGTGGGCATCGAATATCAGTTTGGCTCGGCGCAAGTGGGGCAGATAGAGGTCATCAAACCGCGCCTTTACGGCAGTTTTCGCGAAGGCACGCTGAGTTTTGGATCGCTTGATCCGCTGCTATTTGCGGAAAGCGACGAGCCCGCAGCATTGCCAGAATTTGATGTGAAGATCGTGGATGGCCGCGCGCAGATTGACAGCGATTACGGGATGATCGGGGTAAAGCTTGATGGGGAGGGGCCGCTTGACGATGGCTTTGCAGGCAAAATCGCCGCGACTGCGCCGGGCGCGGGCTTTGAGGGGTGCTCTGCCCAAACCGCCACACTTTACGGCGATCTCAGCACTGCCGGCGGAGAGCCGCGCTTTGCAGGGCCGGTTCGGCTGCGCGATGTCAATTGCAGCGGCGCGCAGGTCGGGTCCGCCGATATCACGGCAAACCTTACGCTGTCCGATGATTTTGCATCGCTAGACGGGGCATTTGATTTTGCTTCAGAGCGGCTTTCCTACGGGGATTCGTCGTTTGCCGATCTGAACGGCAATTCTGATCTCACCTGGGCCTTTGGCGGGGCAGGGGATGACGGCGGCAGCCTGACGCTGCGTCACGATCTGGAGGCCAGTGAGGCGAGCGGACCGATGGTTGGGTTGGGCACATTTTCGGCAGATGGGATATTGCGGGCCAGCGGCGATTTTGAGCAACTCAATTGGGATGTCGATATCGCCGGAGAGGACGCCGCGCTCAATTTGAATGAGGGAAATGCGCTGTCCGAACTGCGCACCGCGACATCTGGCACTTTGTTCGAAGCGTTGATCGGCAAGTTTGAAACCGGGCTCTCGCGTTCCATGAATGGCGGGCGATTGGCAGCCGATCTGACGCTGCGGATCGATGGCGGCACGACCAATGTAATTGTCCCCGAAGCGCGCCTGCGCGGTGCCAGCGGAGAAACATTGCTGGCATTGTCGCGGGTTAGCTATTCCAGCCGGGGTGAGCGTCTTTCTGGCAATATCCTAACCGGCGGCGCTGATCTGCCGCGCATTAACGGGCGGATGGAGCAAAGCGGCAGCGGTGATCTCGCCCTGCGGTTTACGATGGCGGAATATCGCGCGGGCGCAGATGCGCTGGCGATCCCGCGGTTAGAGGTGCGTCAAGACCGGCGCGGGCGGGTGAGTTTTAACGGCCAAGTGCGGGCCGATGGCGCGATCCCCGGCGGGACGGTGCGCTCGCTCGAATTGCCGGTGGAGGGCAGCTGGTCCAGCGATGCGGGTTTAGCGATAGGCCGCCGCTGCACAGAAGTCCGCATAGCCGGCCTGACCTATTCTGAGCTGACTTTGCAGGAACGCCGATTGTCTTTTTGTCCGGCTGATGGCGGCGCGATGATCACTTACCGGGATGCGTTAAATGTGAATATTGCGGCGGATGATTTGCGGCTTGTGGGCGCATTGGGCGAAACTCCTGCAATTATCGAAGCAGCCCGCGCCGTCGTGCGTTATCCGGGGCCGTTCGAAATCGCCGGTCTAACCGCGCAGCTTGGCGCAGATGACAGCGCCGTGCGTGTCTCGGTCAAATCTCTCGAAGGCGGGATCGGAGATGAGATTGGCGGAAGCTTCTCTGGCGGAACCGCTGCGATGGATGTCGTGCCGCTCGATCTATCGGGGCTAGGCGGGATTTGGACCTATGAAGACAGCGTTCTGCGGATCGCAGATGCATCCTTTATCCTGACAGAGCGGACCGGGGCAGGGCTTGCGCCAGAGGCACGGTTCGAACCGCTCTTTGCTCAGGATGCGGCGTTGATATTCGAAGAGGGACGCATCACCGCAGATGCCGATTTGCGCAGCCCAGCATCGGGCACGCTGGTTACGTCTGTCGCCATCGCGCATGACCTATCCAGCGGGCAGGGACAGGCTGACATCGCGGTTCCGGGCATAACATTCGGTGACAATTTCCAGCCCAGCGACCTTAGCACCTTAGCCAGAGGCGTGATCGCATTGGCAGAAGGGACCGTGACCGGCGAAGGGGTGATCAACTGGAACGGGGACGATATTGAAAGTTCTGGCACATTCCGCACCGATGATTTCGATTTTGCCGCCGCCTTTGGCCCCGTGCGCGGGGTGCGCGGGGAGATTGAGTTTACGGATCTGGTGGCGCTCACCACCGCGCCTTCGCAAGTGGTGGAGATTGGCTCGGTCAATCCCGGTGTAGAGGCGCTGGGCGGGCGCATCACCTATTCGATGACGGGCGGTGAGGTCATCACTGTAGAGGGCGGACGCTGGCCGTTTATGGGCGGGGAATTGATCCTGAGGCCCACGACGTTGATCTATGGCGGCAAAGGCGGGCAGCGTTACACATTTGAGATTGTTGGTTTGGATGCGGCGGTGTTTGTGGCTCAGATGGAGCTGAGCAATCTCGGCGCAACGGGTATCTTTGACGGGACCATCCCGATCCATTTCGATGCGCTGGGCAATGGTTCGATCAATGGCGGCTTGCTGATATCGCGCGCGCCGGGCGGCAATGTCGCCTATGTCGGAGAACTGACATATGAAGACATGGGCGTGATGGCGAATTACGCGTTTCAAACGCTGCGCTCGCTCGATTACCGCCAGATGAGTATCGAGCTGAACGGCGATCTTGCTGGCGAAATCCTGACCAATTTCAACATTGACGGTGTGCGCCAAGGCGACGGCACGAGCCAGAATTTCATCACCCGCGAAATCGCGAAATTGCCGATCCGGTTTAAAATCAATGTGCGTTCGGACAATTTCTATCTGCTCGCCACGATTGTGCGCGGATTGTTTGACCCGACCGTGTTCGGCAATCCGATCGATCAAGGGTTGTTGCAGGTGCAAGGCGGGGCCTTTGTGCCGCGCGGCTCGGCTGAACCGGCGCCACCTTCTTCTCCTGCGCCCGAAACCCCTCAAGAAACTGCTGATGTACAACGGCGCGATGAACCCGCCGTTCAACCTCCAGAAAGCGATGACCTGCCATGACAGAGTTGAATTTGACGCAAATTTGCGCCGCTGCCACAAATGACAAGAATTTAGGCCGGGGGCGCGAAGTGAAAAGATTTTGGGCGAAAGCCGGAATGTTGATGATGGGGGCAGTGATGGTCCCCGGGTGCATAAATATCGCGGCACCAGAGGAGCCGATTGTTATTCAGCTCGACATCAATATCCGCGCTGAGGTGCTTTACCGGTTGGCCGAAGACGCCAGCAACACGATTGATGAAAATGCGGATATCTTTTGATCCGCGAGATTTCGGCCTTTCCCTAAGGCCCCTAGGAACGAGACTATGACGAATATCCGCACAACTTTGCTGGCCGCTGCCGCAGGATTGGTCGCTATCACCAGCTTCGCCGCGCCCGCTCAGGCGCAGCGCGATCCCGCCTATGCCGCCGCGCGCGCCAATGGCAGTATTGGCGAACAAACCGATGGCTATATCGGCATTGTCGGCACAGCGACCGCCGCGCTGCAGGATATGGTCAACGACATCAATATCCGCCGCCGCGCGGTTTACACGCAGAGATCGCAGCAGGCTCAGAACCGCTCCACCATCGAGGAATATGCATTAACCGCCGGTTGTCAGGCGATTCTGCGCACAGTTCCCGGGGAAAAGTATCAGGCCCCTGATGGATCGTGGCAAACGCGCACTACGGCTGAGCCGCAGCGGCTGGCGATCTGTCCGTAAGGCAAAACCCCACCTACTATTGTTGACTTGAGTTTTGCCCTCTTCTAAGGGGCAGGCGCCCTCGGCGGGCACCTTTATGCTATGTGCCTAGCAACCCCTCATAGGAAGCATGCATGAGCGAAGAGAAACCTGCCCGAGAACCTATCGCTGAGGATGCGCGGATTGACGCGCTCGAGGCGCGGCTAAAAGCCGCACGCGAGCGTGAAGATAAACGCAACCATCCGGTGGTGCAGGGGACCGATGCGAATTATCGCAGCGGGAACCGAGTGCTAGCGGATCTGCTTGGCGGAGTGTTTGGCGGCATGGTCATTGGCTGGGCGTTTGATGCGCTTGTCGGGACTTTGCCTTGGGGTCTGTTGGTGGGCTTATTCCTCGGGATAGGCGTGGCCTTCAGGAACATTATTCGCGGCGCAAATACTCGCCCAGAGGACTGATCATCAGGTCGGTCCACTAGGCGCGTTTTTTTAGATACTAGGGACACAGAGATCGTGGCAGCCGAAGAAGGCAAAGTCGATCCGATGAAGCAATTCCAGATCGAGCCGCTGTTCGGCTCAAGCTGGGATATTGCAGGCTTCAACATCGCGTTCACCAATTCCGCATTGTGGATGGCCATCACGGTCGTCCTGCTGTGGGTGTTTGTCTATGGCGGCATGAAGCGTGAGCTGGTGCCTGGCCGCTGGCAGATGGCTGTGGAAAGCGCCACCGGCTTTATCGACGATATGTTGGAGGCGAATATCGGCAAAGAGGGGCGCAAATATGTGCCTTATGTCTTTAGCCTGTTCATGTTCATCCTGTTCGCCAACCTGCTTGGCCTGATGCCTGTCGGAATTATTCCCGGCGTCCATGCCTTCACCTTCACCAGCCACTTTACCGTCACCGGCGTTTTGGCTGTGATGAGTTTCTCGATCGTTCTGATCGTGGGTTTCTGGAAGCACGGCATTAAATTCTTCACGCTGTTTGTGCCGCATGGCACACCGCTGCCGATGATCCCGGCGATTTTCTTGATCGAACTGTTCTCCTTCATGATCCGCCCGTTCAGCCTCGCTTTGCGGCTGTTTGTGGCGATGATGGCGGGGCACGTTCTGCTTAAGGTGCTCTCCAGTTTCGTGATCGACGGTTTCAATTATGGCGCAATGACTAGCCTGATCGTGGCCGTTCCCAGCTTCGCGCTGATGATCGCGATTAGCGCGCTCGAAATTCTGGTCGCAGGCATCCAAGCCTACGTCTTTGCATTGCTCACGTCGTTGTACATTAACGACGCTGAACACCTTCACTGATTTCGCAATTTTACCTTTCCAACTGATTTGATTTTTAAGGAGTTTTTACAATGGAAGCAGAAGCAGCCAAGCTCATCGGCGCAGGCCTTGCAGCAATCGGCGCCGGTATGGCGGCAATCGGCGTTGGTAACGTCTTCGGTTCGTTCCTCGAAAGCGCTCTGCGCAATCCTGGTGCGGCTGATGGTCAACAGGGCCGTCTCTTCATCGGCTTCGCCGCAGCTGAGCTTCTCGGTCTGCTGGCGTTCGTCGTTGCGATGATCCTGATCTTCGTCGCTTAATCAGCGATTTGAATTGTGCGGGCCGGGCAGCGATGCTGACCGGTCCGCCGCAATTTGATCACCACTTTTTTAATTGAACGCTCAGGCCCGCAAATATGCCTCAGATAGCCCAGCTAGCCGAAACCTTCTCCAGCCAGATTTTCTGGCTTTTGGTGTTTTTCGGCATAACCTTCTTCCTTATCGGCCGCGGTATGGTTCCCAAAGTGATGGGCACTGTGGCGCTGCGTGATAAGCAGATTGCTGACGACCTTGCCGCTGCGCAGGGCGCCCGCGATGCTGCTGATGAACAAGAAGAAGCATGGCGTGAGCGTGAAAATGCCAACCGTGCTGCGGCGCAAGCCTTAATCGCAGAATCCAAGGCCAAAGCGGCTAAGGCTTCTGAGAAAAAGCTGAGCGCGGCGCAAAAGCGTTTGGACACGAAACTGGCGAAAGCCGAAACCGAGATTGAGGCCGCTCGCACCGCTGCGATGGCCGAAGTCGAAGGCGTCGCCGCAGAAGCCACGCAAGACATCGTCGCCCGCCTCGCCGGAGCTACAGTCGATAAGCGGACCGCACGGTCCGCTGTGAAGAAAGCGCTCGCACATGGTTGATATCCTCACCCTCACCGTCGCTGATGGGCCTTCGGCATTCGGTCTCGATTCCTATCAATGGGTTTCGATTGCGATGCTCATCCTGATCGGCATTTTCGTCTGGAAGAAAGTTCCCGGCATGATCACCGGCGGGCTCGACAACAAAATCGCAGAGATCAAGCAACAGCTCGACGAAGCCAAAGCTTTGCGAGCCGAAGCAGAGGTTCTGCGCGACGAATATGCCGCCAAGATCGCTGGCGCTGAAAAAGACGCAGAAGCCATGATGGAAGGTGCCGGACGCGAAGCCGATGCAATCCTCGCCAAAGCCGAAGCCGACAGCGAAGCCATGGTCGCTCGCCGTAAGCGTATGGCCGAAGACAAAATCGCCGCAGCGGAACGCGAAGCCATCGACGGTGTTCGTGCAAGCGCCGCCAATGCCGCCGCCGCTGCTTCGCGCAGCCTGATCGCGGATAAGCATGACGGCGCAGCGGATAAGGTGCTGGCCGATGAGATTATCGGCTCGCTCTAAGCGTTTTTCGAAAATTTTAAATTAGCGAAGGGCGGTCCATGCGGGCCGCCTTTTTCGCATTTTGGCCCGCGCTTTATGCGCCCGGCTCAAACACGACTTTGCCGATCAATTCGCGGTTTGCCATTGCCTCAAATCCCTCGCGCCAGCGCGACAGCGGCAGGGTCCGGTCGATCGCAGGGTCTATCCGCCCAGCTTCGGCTAGCTGTGCGATGGCGGCGTTTATGGCCTTGCCGCGCTCTGGAAAGCGCCGTGCATATTCGCCCGCGCGTAGCCCGGCGATCGAAAACCCTTTGATCAGCGGGATGTTCGTCGCCACCTCAGCGATGCGCCCACTGGTAAAGCCGACCACCACCAATTTCCCGGCAAAGGCGACGCAGCGGGTGGATTCGTCAAAAACATCGCCGCCAACTGGATCGAACACGATATCGCACAGCGCGCCGCCGGTGATTTCGGAAACCGCCTCGCGGAACCGGCCATCGGCCAAGATGACGTGATCAGGTTCGGCAATAGTTTCAATGGCAGAGCGCTTTGCATCGACGCCGGTCGCGGCAATTACCCGCGCGCCCATCGCCTTGGCCAGATCAACCGCCGCAAGGCCGACACCGCCGCTTGCACCGTGGACCAGCACCCATTGGCCGGGCTTGACCGCGCATAGTTCGACCAGCCCGGTATAGGCGGTTGAATAGGCCGCACCCATGGCAGCGCCCTGAGCATAGCTGAAACCGCCGGGAATGCGCGACAGGCCGCGCGCGGGCAGGCTGGCGACCTGAGCGAAGGCGCCGGTCTTGTTGCCGCCCATGACGCGGTCTCCGCGTGCAAAGCCGCTGCCGGGATCAGCTTCGATCACCTCGCCCGCGCATTCGAGGCCGCTGGTGAAGGGCACAGGCGGTTTGAATTGATATTCGCCGCGCGTCATCAGCAAGTCAGGAAAGTTGAGCGAGGCGGCGTGGATGCGTACCAGCACTTCGCCGGGACGCCGCTCTGGCGTGGGCATATCGACCAGCGCCGTGCCCGACAGGTCGTTAGAGAGCGTCTCGACGCGCAGAACCTGCATGAGACTTAGAAGTTGTCCTTAGCCGCCCGCAGCGCCGCAAATGTCTCATGCGGGACATTCCCGCCCCATTTCGCCATCATCGCCGGGTCATCGGCGCGCAGGAACGGATTGGTTTCAAGCTCACGTTTGAGCACAGTCGGCACTGTCCATTCACCGCGCGCGCGCTTGGCCTCGATTTCGGCGGCGTATTCTTGCAGCGCGGTGTTGTCTGGATCGGCGTGAAGCGCAAATTTCGCATTCGCCGCGGTGTATTCATGCGCGCAATACAGCACGGTCGCGGTTGAAAGGCGTTTGATCCGTTCAAGGCTGCGCCAAAACTGCTCCGGCTCCCCTTCGAACATGCGCCCGCAACCCAGCGCGAATACGGCGTCGCCGACAAAGGCGATCCCCTCTTCAACAATGTGAAAGGCGATGTGGCCGTTAGTATGGCCCGAAACGTCGATCACATCGGCGCGGTGTTCGCCGAGATTCACGCTGTCGCCGTGGCTAACGACGCGGTCGATGGGCGATAGTTTTTCAACCTCTTTAGGGGCCAGAATTCGCGCGCCAGTTGCTTCGACGATCTCTGCGTTTCCGCCCGCGTGATCCGGGTGCCAATGGGTGTTCCAAATATGCGTGATCGTCCACCCTTTCGCCTCCGCCTGCTTCAGATACTCTTTCGCATCGGGTGTATCGATTGCGGCGGTTTCATCCGTCACCGAATTGTGAAGCAGAAATCCGTAATTGTCGGACAGGCACGGGAATTGATGAACTGTAAGCATGGAATCTTGGTCGCCCTATCGCTTCGCTATTTGAGGGCGGATTGTAACCCGTTCGCCCCAAAGAGAAAAGGCCCGCCTGCATCGCTGCAGACGGGCCTTTCTCAACTGCCGTAAAGGCGGTGTGCTTAATCTTCGTTCTTCTTGAGCGCTTCGCCCAAGATGTCGCCAAGCGATGCGCCGCTGTCGGATGAACCGAACTGCTGCACTGCTTCTTTCTCTTCGGCAACTTGACGCGCCTTGATCGAGAAGTTTGGCTTTTTCGAACGGTCGAAACCGATGACCATTGCGTCGAGCTTGCTGCCCACTTGGAAACGATCAGGACGTTGCTCGTCGCGGTCGCGGCCAAGATCCGAACGCTTGATGAAGCCCGTTGCGCCGTCGTCGCCGACTTGCACTTCGAGGCCGCCATCGCGCACTTCGAGAACCGTAACCGTGACGGTTTGGTTCTTCTTGAGCGAGCCAGCTGCGGCTGCGCCTGCTTCGGTAGGAGCGCCTTTTTCAAGCTGCTTCATGCCAAGGCTGATGCGTTCTTTTTCGACATCAACGTCGAGAACAACCGCTTTGACTTCTTCGCCCTTGCGGTGAAGCGCCAGAGCGTCTTCGCCCGAAATGCCCCAAGCGATGTCGGACATGTGGACCATGCCGTCGACGTCGCCATCGAGACCGATGAACAGACCAAATTCGGTGGCGTTTTTGACTTCGCCAGCGACTTCGGCGCCCACAGGGAATTTCTCTGCAAACTCATCCCAAGGATTACGCTGAGCTTGCTTGAGGCCAAGCGAGATGCGGCGCTTTTCGCTGTCCACTTCGAGGACCATGACTTCGACTTCTTGCGATGTCGAAACGATCTTGCCCGGGTGAACGTTCTTCTTGGTCCAGCTCATTTCGGACACGTGAACCAGGCCTTCGATGCCCGCTTCCAGTTCCACAAACGCACCGTATTCGGTGATGTTGGTGACTTGACCGGTGAGTTTTGTGTCGACCGGATATTTCGCCGCAACACCGTCCCATGGATCGCTTTCCAACTGCTTCATGCCCAGCGAGATACGCTGAGTTTCGGCATTGATGCGAACGATCTGAACTTTGACAGTCTGACCGATTTCGATGATCTCGCTGGGGTGGTTGACCCGCTTGTAGCTCATGTCGGTGACGTGCAGCAGGCCGTCGATACCGCCGAGATCCACGAACGCACCGTAATCGGTGATGTTCTTGACCACGCCTTCGATAACCTGACCTTCGGCCAGCTTGTCGATCAGCTCGCTGCGCTGTTCTGCGCGGGTTTCTTCAAGAACGGCGCGGCGCGAAACAACGATGTTGCCCCGGCGGCGATCCATTTTGAGGATTTGGAATGGCTGAGGCACTTCCATCAGCGGCGTAACATCGCGCACTGGGCGGATATCGACTTGTGAACCAGGCAAGAAGGCCACGGCGCCGTCGAGGTCGACAGTGAAGCCGCCTTTGACGCGGCCAAAGATGCGGCCTTCTACGCGGGCGCTTTCGCCAAATTCGCTTTCCAGCTTGTCCCAAGCGGCTTCGCGGCGGGCGCGGTCGCGGCTGAGCATTGCTTCGCCGTCAGCGTTCTCGACGCGGTCGACATACACTTCGACTTCGTCGCCAACCGAAAGGCCGTGATCTTCGTCGCCGCGTGAAAATTCTTTGAGGTTGACGCGGCCTTCGCTTTTAAGGCCCACATCGATAACGGCGCTACCGGCTTCGATTGCGGTAATGGTGCCTTTAACAACGCGGCCTTCAAAGCCTTCGTCGCCGGCGCCGCCGAGTTGTTCGTTAAGAAGCGCTTCGAAATCGTCGCGCGTTGGGTTTGGTGCAGTTGCCATAGGTTTAGGCGTTTCCTGTGTCGTTTTGCTACCGGCCACCGGTTTTCCGGGGTCTTAAACTGCCTCCCTTCGCACCATTGCGAGGGCTAACAGGGCAAGAGGCCGTCGTCTCCGCAACGCCGAATGCGTATGCGCAGGTTCTTTCAATCGAAAAGGATTGGGAGAACGGACGCGCGCCTAGGCTGGACCGGCCAAAAAGGCAAGGATTTTCCCTGATTTCCGCTGAATTTCGCCAGTTTCGAATTCATGGGACAAGTATTTGCGGCCATATTTCGGCCAAGAGGGGAAGCAAAATATCCGTGCGCATAAGAATTTCATAACCCCGCACGCCTATTACGCCGTTGAAATTACACGGCCCAGCGGCCGAAGGGGGCGCAAGATGCACATATTTTTCAAGAAAACCGCAGCAATCGCAATTGCCGCTGGTGCCGGTTCACTTACCGCCGGTTGCGGCGGGCATGGGCCGAACACCTATTTGATGGCTAAGGACGCGGTTGTCGCAAAACTCGAAGGGGCCGAGCGGGAATTTTCCTTCAGCGGCCGGGATAAGCGCATAATCCGTTCGCTGCGCCGGTCTGGCGACATGGTCAGGGTCAAACTAACCTACACCACCGGTTCGCTTGGCTCTGTCACATGCGAGGCGCGCGTTGAGGCAGTGGATGAGGATTGGTCCCACATTGATGCGGTCTGCCCTACTTCCGGGAGCGCTTCGGACAATTTGCAAGGCGAAATTCATGAGATGCAAATCGAAGAATTCGTGGAAGCGGTGCTGTATGACAAGCCCGTCGATGCCTCGATGGTGCTCAAACGGACCAGCGCAGTCGCGATCGATAATATCGGCGATGTGATACAAGAAGAGCAAGAAGCTGCGAGCGCGGCCTTTGAGGAAGCAAATCAATCATCCAGCAGCTGGGCCAGTGAAGATGGTGCGGGCAGTGATTGGGGAAATTGATCGCCGGCGCTGACTTAGCTCGCAGCAATTCTTTCCTGTACGGCTTCTAAAACCGCCTCAAACGCCTGTTCCTGATCAAGCGACGTCGTGTCGATAATCATCGCGTCTGGCGCTGCTTTGAGCGGGGCGTCCTTGCGGCTAATGTCGCGGGCATCGCGGTTGACCACGTCGCGTTCAATCTCAGAGAGCGGGATTTCGTCTTCATCGGCGATATTCTTCGCGATCATCTCCAGCCAGCGCCGCTTTGCGCGTTCTTGCACGCTGGCGGTGATGAACAATTTTACGTCGGCATCGGGCGCAATCACCGTGCCGATATCGCGCCCGTCCAAAACCGCGCCGCCATCTTGCTCAGCAAAGGCGCGTTGCCGTTCGAACAACGCCTTTCGCACGCCGGGATGCACCGAAGCACGGCTCGCCAAACCGCCGGTTTCTTCGCTGCGCAAGATGTCATCATCCATCAGCTCATCGGGAAAATCACAAGCAGCCAGCGCATCTGCGGCATTGTCCGGGTCGCCGCCATTCATCGCGGTTTGTCGGCCCACAGCGCGGTAAAGCAATCCGGTGTCCAGATAGGCGACGCCAAAATGCGCGGCGATCCGTTTGGCGATTGTGCCTTTGCCCGAAGCGGTGGGGCCATCGACGGCGATTATCATGAGAAGATGTCTTTCACTTTTTGCGGTGTCAGGGCACGGGCCTCTTTGCGCCGCCAACGCGAATGAAGGAATATCAGCCCCGCGCTCGCAGCGATCAGATTGGCTCCCATATACGTCCAATCAAGCACGCCGTCTCTCCAGAACAGTGCCGATCCAATGGCAAATCCGTAAAGGACAATTGCGGCAAAGACACGGCGTCTGATCACGCCCCGGCGGGCGTTTTCGCCGCAGATCGTGCGCGCAGAGCCTTAGCCAGCCCAAATATTGCAATCGCCGCCCAGAACCCTTCGAGCACAAGGCTGGGCCAATTTGTGTGGACCATCAGGCTGATCGTGAGCAGCGCCGCGCCGGTCAGATTGGTGCCATGCAGGATGTAAGGGTTCGGTTTCTCTGAGATCGTGAGATAGGCATAGGCGCCGATAATGCAGGCGGTGCCGAAAAAGCCGATAATGCTGTAAATGTCGAGCGGAGTGGTCATACTGCATCCCCCGTCAGCAATTGCATAAAGGTCGGAAAACTGGTCGCAATTGGCGCGGTGTCATCGACGGTCACTCCGTCGCGGCTGACCAATCCTGCGACAGCCATCGCCATGGCGATCCGGTGATCGAGATGGGTCTTTACCTTTGCATTGGCTGTGCCGCGCAGTGGCTCTCCATCGCTACCCGTGATGATTAGGCCGTCCTCTTGTTCTTCGACGATTGCCCCAGCCGCCGTCAGGGCGCTCGCCATAGCGGCCAAACGGTCGCTTTCTTTGACGCGCAATTCGTCAAGGCCGCTGGTGCGGGTCGTGCCCTTTGCCAGAGCGGCGGCGACAAACAGCACCGGAAATTCATCAACCATGCTGGGCACAATCGCCGGGTCCACATCAATGCCGGTGAGGGCGGAGTGCCGAACCCGCAGATCAGCGACTGGCTCTCCGCCGACTTCGCGCCGCTCCAATTCGGTAATGTCTCCGCCCATTTGGCGCAGCACAGTGACAATCCCGGCGCGGGTCGCGTTCAAACCGACATTTTCAATGACAAGATCGCTGCCGGGCAACAAAAGCGCTGCAACGATAAAGAAAGCCGCAGAAGAAGGATCCGACGGAACCACCACGTCGAGAGGTCTTAGATCAGCCTCACCGTGGATCGCGATGACGCGTTCCGGTCCATTGGGGCCATTTTCTTCGCCGATTTCCAAGGTCGCGCCAAATCCGGTGAGCATCCGTTCGGTGTGATCGCGCGTCGCGACGGGTTCGATAACTCGCGTGATGCCCGGCGTGTTCAGGCCCGCGAGCAGCACCGCGCTTTTAACCTGCGCACTGGCAACCGGCAGGCGATATGTAATCGGCACAGCAGGCGAAGCCCCGCGCAGCATCAAGGGCAGGGTGCCGCCGCTCGATGCCTCAAATGACGCGCCCATCCGGCTGAGCGGATCAATCACGCGGTTCATTGGGCGGCCTGAGAGGCTGGCATCCCCGGTGAAAGTGGCCGTAAGCCCGTGGCTCGCCAGCAACCCCATCATCAGCCGCGTCGAAGTGCCCGAATTGCCCATATCGAGCGCCTGCCGCGGCTCCAGCAAGCTTCCAAGCCCAGCGCCCCGTACGCGCCATGTGCCATCGGCGCCGCGCACAATGTCTGCGCCCAATTGCCGCATCGCCGCAGCGGTTGCGAGCACGTCTTCGCCTTCGAGCAATCCGGTAATCCGGCTTTCCCCCACGGCAAGGCCCGCAAACATCAAGGCGCGGTGGCTGATCGACTTGTCGCCGGGCACGCGCAACGTACCGGTTAAAGCGGGGCGGGAGGTGAAGGTAAAGCTAGGCATTTCAGCGCCGGTCTTTGACAGCGCCCCGGCCCTATGGCAAGGCGCGCCCCGATTGAGATGGCCATTTCGGATCGGCCCTTGATTCAAGGGTGGTCCGGTCCATTTACACACCAGATTTTTTAAGAGTCCGCCATAGGGCGGGCCAACCCAAGGATTACATGACAATGGCGAAGCCAGAATGGGGCACAAAGCGTTCCTGCCCCAAATGCGGGGAACGCTTCTACGATCTCGGCAAGGAAGATCCTGTCACCTGCATCGAATGCGGTGAAGAATGGACTCCGGAACCCGTGTTGAAATCGAAGCAACCGATTCCGTTTGAGCCTGATTCTAAGAAGAAGAAAGACGGCGAGGCAGATACTGACCTTGGCGGCGACGACGACGATGATGATGAGCTGAAAGGTATCGAAAACATCGACGACGAAGAAGATTCGCCGGACAATGATGTTGATCTGGGCGGCGACGATGATCTTGGCGTGTCCAAGGGCAAAGGCGACGACGATCAGGTCGAGACGTAAAAACCCTCTTGCGTTTCGTGAGGGCGCGCCATAAAGCGCGCGCTCCTTGCGAAGGCAGGGATTGACCTTATCTTTGGGTGAGGTCGAAACACGATGAGATGGGGCCTTAGCTCAGCTGGGAGAGCGCAACACTGGCAGTGTTGAGGTCAGCGGTTCGATCCCGCTAGGCTCCACCATCGAAACATATTCAGTCGGGTTTGCCCAAAGCATATCCGCAACGCTGGCCAACGAGGTTTCGTTCGCCGGCGTTTTTCGCGTTTATTCCGGTTCCACCGGAAAAAAGGAGTTTGAACACAATGTTTGACAATCTGTCTGACCGCCTAGGCGGGGTGTTCGATCGCCTTAAGGGGCGCGGCGCGCTCAAAGAACAAGACGTTCGCGATGCGATGCGCGAAGTGCGCGTTGCTTTGCTGGAGGCTGATGTTGCCCTGCCGGTTGCGCGGCGGTTTATCGATGCGGTTACGGAAAAAGCCGTCGGCCAAGACGTATTGCGTTCGATCACACCGGGCCAACAAGTGGTCAAGATCGTCCATGATGAACTTGTGGCGATGCTGTCCGGTGACGGAGCGGGAGCTGATGAACACGGCGCGGTTGAGGGCCTAAACCTCGAAGCTAAGCCGCCGGTCGTCATCATGATGGTCGGTCTGCAAGGTTCTGGTAAAACCACCACGACCGCGAAACTCGGCAAACTGATCCGCGAAAAGCATGGCAAGAAAGCCATGATGGCCTCGCTCGACGTTAATCGCCCGGCGGCGCAGGAACAGCTCGCCGTGCTGGGCGAACAGGTCGATATTGCGACCTTGCCGATCATGGCGGGCCAGCAACCGGTTGATATTGCGCGGCGCGCGATGGAATCGGCGCGTCTGCAGAATTTTGACGTGCTGCTGCTCGATACGGCGGGCCGCTTGCATGTCGACGAAGCTTTGATGGCGGAAATGAAGGCGGTTTCCGGCGTTTCGGCCCCAACCGAAGTGTTGCTGGTCGTTGATGCTCTAACCGGTCAAGACGCCGTGAACGTCGCGCAAAGCTTCTCTGGCGAAGTGCCGCTGACCGGTGTGGTTCTCACCCGGATGGACGGCGATGCCCGCGGCGGCGCGGCGCTTTCGATGCGCGCGGTTACAGGCAAGCCGATCAAGTTCGCAGGCACGGGCGAGAAGCTCGACGCGATTGAGACATTCCGGCCCGGTTCGGTCGCTGACCGCATCCTCGGCATGGGCGACGTTGTCAGCCTGGTCGAAAAAGCGGCAGCGACGATCAAGGAAGACGAAGCGGCCAAGCTCGCTGAGAATTTCGAGAAGGGCAAATTCGACCTCAATGATCTGCGTATGCAATTGAAGCAGATGCAAAATATGGGCGGCCTTGGAATGTTGGCTGGCATGATGCCGGGCATGAAGAAGGCGAAAGCCGCAATGGCCGCGTCCAGCATGGATGACAAAGTGCTTGTCCATATGGATGCGATCATCGGTTCGATGACGGCCAAAGAACGCGGCAATCCCAATTTGATGAATGCCAAGCGTAAGAAACGCGTGGCAGCGGGCAGCGGCACCGATGTGCAATCGGTCAACAAGCTGTTGAAGATGCATCAAGAAATGGGCCGCGCGATGAAGCAGCTGAGGAAAATGGGCGGGTTGAAAAGCCTAGCGGCCATGTTCGGCGGCGGCGGTGCTGGCGGCGGAATGCCTCCTGGTATGCCCGGCCTTGGCGGGCCCGGCGGCAGTATGGGCGGCGGAATGGGCGGCGGAATGGGCGGCGGAATGGGTGGCGGTCTCCCCGGTCTAGGCGGCCCTAAGAAGAAATAAGAATTTCACGAAATTACATGAATTCAGATATTTAAACTCGAAAGGTAATACCCAATGGCAATTTCACTTCGTCTATCGCGTGGCGGCGCGAAGAAGCGTCCTTACTACCGCATCGTGGCTGCTGACAGCCGCGCACCGCGCGATGGTAAGTATCTTGAGCAAATCGGCATCTACAACCCGTTGCTCGCTAAAGACGACGAAAACCGCGTGAAGCTGATCGAAGATCGCATCCGTTACTGGCTGAGCGTTGGTGCACAGCCTTCGGACCGTGTTCTGCGTTTCCTCGATGCTGCTGGCATCATGGAACGTACCGCGCGCAATAACCCGAACAAAGCGAAGCCGGGCGAAAAAGCGACCGAGCGCGCTGAAGAGAAAGCTGAGAAGGCGGTAGCCGCCAAGGAAGCTGAAGAAGAAGCCAAGAAGGCCGCAGAAGAAGCAGCGAAAGCCGCAGCCGAAGCGCCTGCCGAAGAGCCAGCAGCTGAAGAACCAGCAGCTGAAGCCGCTCCTGAAGCGCCAGCTGAAGAAGCCGCAGCTGAAGCACCTGCAGCTGAGGCACCTGCTGCTGAGGCTGGCGAAGAAAAGACCGAAGGTTAAGCCGCAATTGCTCGCTCTGGCCGTGCCCAATGGCGCGGTCGGGGCGAGCGGCTTTTCGATTATGAGCGCGAATGAACCTATTGCTCTTGCGGCTGTAACCGGCGCGCACGGGATAACAGGCGAATTGCGCCTTAAATTGCTGGGGGAGGGCCTCGACGCCCTCCGCCAACACAGCGTTTTTCATGCCAGCAAGGCTGGAGGTGAAAACCGCGAACTCACTCTCAAAAAAGTGCGATCCGACAATAAAGGCGGCGCGATTGCGCGTTTTGCTGAGGTCGAAGGGCGCAGTGCTGCGGAAAAAATGCGCGGGACCGTTATCAGCGTGCCCCGCACCGAGCTGCCGCCTTTGGCAGAGGGTGAATATTACCACCGCGACCTGATCGGCCTGACGGCTCAGACTGACGCCGGGGAGGCCATTGGCAGCGTCACTGCGGTGGAGAATTTCGGGGCAACGGACGTGGTCGAAATTACGCTCGATCCGGTGCCAGAGAAGGGCATGAAAACGCTGATGGTTCCGATGACCAAGCAAGCGGTTTTGAGCTGGGACGCAAAGACGCTTGTGATTGCGAAGGATTTCGCCGACCAATAGCGGCATGAGCATGGCCGCCTTTTCAACCGATCTATGGCAACGCCTCTCGGCCTATGAGGTCGGGCCGGACGCTGCCTCGTTCAGCTTTGCCGCGCGGCTTTCGCGTGAGAACCGGTGGTCAGATGAACACACCGAATTGGTCCTCGAAGAATATAAACGGTTTTGCTATCTCGCGGTCACTGCCGCGCATGAGGTCACGCCGTCAGACGCGGTTGATCAGGTCTGGCACCTGCACCTCACCTATAGCCGCGATTATTGGCAGGAATTCTGCCCCAACATCCTGCGCGCAGATTTGCATCACGGTCCGACCGCTGGCGGGACCACCGAACGCACGCGTTATTACGATCAATACGCCGCGACACTCGCATCATACGAAGCCGCGTTTGGCGCCGCGCCGCCGCCCGATATTTGGCCCGATGCCGCGCGCCGATTTGGCGTTGATCCAAAGGGGATGCGGGTCAATCCCGCCGATGTTATGATCTTGGACCGTCGCCACGCAATCTTGGGTGCGGCGGGGTGGATTGCCTTGGGGATTGTCATTGCTGTTTTGATTGGAGTCCTGATTTAATGGAGTTTTTCTCATCTTACACGGGCGGTGATTTTCTCGCCTTTTATGCCGTTATGCTCGTCACATGCATATTTGCGGGTATATGGATTCCGGCAAATTTGCGTGCCGAGGGCCGCCGCGGTGAAGTCACGGAACCGGAAGAAATGGCGGTTCTTGCAGGTGGTAGAAACCGTCATGCGCAGGCTGTAACCACCGATTTGATTGCGCGCGGCGGCATTGCACCGGCTTCAAAGGGCAAGCTTCGCGCGGTGCAGACTGACTTGGAAGCGGGCGCCACTGGGCGATCCTTGCTTTGTAAAATCGGCGAATTCGATATGCGCGAAATTGGTGTCAGCACGGCTGCCAATGCCGCCGCGATTCATGACGATTTGATTGGCAAAGGTTTGCTGATGGACTCCAGCGAACGCATGAAGCTGCGCTGGCTATCGATCCTACCTTACGCCGCATTGCTAATGCTCGGCCTTTACCGCCAGCAAGCAGGAGATGCCGCCGGAGAGCCGACCGGTTTGCTGATAATGATGCTAATCCTGACAGCGGGCCTGGCTATTGCGCGCTTTTTTAAGATCAATCCGCGCACAATCGGCGGCAATGAAACCTTGCGCAGCGCCGAAGTGAACGCGGCCCGGATGCGCAGTGCGCCGACGGCTCCAGAAGCGGGCTACGCCGTGGCGCTGTTCGGCACTGCGGTGCTCATCGGCACCCCGTGGGAACCTGTTCATGCGATGCGGCAAGCGGGCGGCGGCGGAGAAGGAGGGTACAGCGGTGACGGCGGTGACGGAGGTAGTGATGGCGGCGCCGGTTGCGGCGGCGGATGCGGTGGTTGCGGCGGATAGTCGGCGCGTTTAGGGGGCGGGGATGATCTCTGTAATCTTGGTTCTCCTACTGCTTTTGGTTTACTTGTTGATGGCGACACTCGGTAGTGTGCTGTTAGCGGCGTTCTTCATTTCGAATGCGTCACATTCGGAACGCATGTGGGCCGCAGCCTTTGGCGGCCCTGCTGCGCTATTGGTGCCGACTGGTGCGTTTGCGGTTTTCGACAGCCGAGCAGACACTGTGTCGGTTGTAATAGGGCTTGGGGTGATGGGTGTTATGATGTTTCTGGCCGTAGGTTGGCCGGTCGCACATTTCGCCACCAAGCGGCTCGATAAATTGACACAGTTCGATCTGGAGACTTTCGAATGACCCTGCTGCCCGTCGCCATTTGCCAAGCGGCCCCGATCCCGCTCGATTTTACCGGCGGCATAGAGAAAGCGACCCGGCTCGCGCGTGAAGCCATCGAAGGCGGCGCGAAATTTGTGGCGTTTGGGGAGACGTTTTTGGGCGGCTACCCGCTGTGGCTGGATGAGGCACCCGGCGCGGCCTTGTGGGATCATCCCGGTTCCAAGGCGCTCCATGCGATCATGCTGGAACAGGCGATTGTGCCGAATGATGAACGGCTGCTGCCGTTGCAGGAATTGTGCGATGCCACCGGGGCGCTGATCTCGCTGGGCGCGCATGAGCGGGTGCGGCAGAGCCTTTACAACAACCAATTGCTGTTCCGCCCCGGACAGGCTCCGCTGGACCACCGCAAATTGGTGCCGACGCATGGCGAGCGGCTGATCTGGATGCGCGGTGATGGATCGACCATCGGCGTGCATCAGGCGGAATGGGGCAATGCGGGCAATCTGATCTGCTGGGAACATTGGATGCCGCTGGCGCGTGCGGCGATGCACAATCTGGGCGAGGCGGTGCATGTCGCCGCTTGGCCAACCGTGCGCGAGGAATATGCGCTCGCCTCGCGGCATTACGCGATGGAGGGCCGGTGTTTCGTGCTGGCGGCGGGGTTGGTGCAGCACCGCGATGACCTGTTTGACGGGTTGGAGCGGGTGGGCGGCTCATCGGAGGCGCTGGAATTGTTCAATGCGATTGAAGGTGAGGAGCTTAACCGAGGCGGTTCGATGATCATCGCGCCCGATGCGAGGGTGTTAGCGCAGGCGGGCGAGGGCGAAGAAATCCTCCACTCCGAATTGGACTTAAGCGAGATCGGCGGTGGGCTGGCGAGTTTAGATACGGACGGCCATTATTCGCGGCCTGATGTGTTTGAATTGAGCGTGGATACGAGGGCTAAGGATGGGGTCAATTGGGGATCTCTCTGATCAATTTTTTAGTCATCGCTACGATTTGGTGTCTTGTCTCGATCATTTTTGGGCTTTGCTTGGATTTTTGGCGCGGTGGCGAAGCGAAATGGCGTAAGTCTATCGTCTCAGGTTTTATACCGTTAGGGCTTTCAGTTGCGTACTTTGCTTTGTTTGAAGGGTGGCTTCCGGCTTTCCCGAAAATCGACATTCTGCTAATCTTGGTTATCTCATTTTTCGGCGCGCTAGCTGCGCAATGCGCGCTAGTGATCAAAGCCAATTGGAAAAAATGACCTTCGCCGCCCAAATCCTCACCCTCTACCCAGAGATGTTCCCGGGCCAGCTCGGCCAATCGCTCGCGGGCAAGGCGCTCACGCGGGGCGATTGGACGTGTGACACTGTGCAAATGCGCGATTTTGCCTTCGACAAGCACAAAAATGTCGACAGTCCGCCAGCGGGCGGGGGCGCTGGTATGGTGCTGAAATGCGATGTGCTCGGCGGGGCAGTCGATCATGCCATCGCAGCCCAGCCAGACGCGCCAATCCTTGCCATGACCCCGCGCGGAAAACCGATCACTCAGGACCGTATTCGCGAGATCGCGGGCGGTCCCGGCGTCACGCTATTGTGCGGACGGTTTGAAGGGTTTGACGAACGTATTTTCGACGCCCGCCCGCAAATTGAACAAGTCAGCCTAGCCGATATCGTTTTATCGGGCGGAGAGACGGCGGCGATTGCCATACTCGACGCTTGCATTCGCCTGCTTCCCGGCGTAATGGGCGCGGCTTATTCGGGGACGGAAGAGTCGTTTGAGGACGGCCTGCTTGAGTACCCGCAATATACCCGCCCCCAGCAATGGGAAGGGCGCACGATCCCCGAAGTGCTGCGATCGGGGGATCATGCGAAGATCGCTGATTGGCGTAAAGCCATGTCAGAGGATCACACACGGTTACGCAGGCCGGACCTTTGGGAACGTCATATCGGCGTTCGGGACCAGTCTGCCTCTGGCGCGCGGCGAAAAAATAAGGATACGGACCAGTGAATCTGCTCCAGCAAATCGAAGCCGAAGAAATTGCTAAGGCTGACAAAGATATTCCAAACTTTCAGGCCGGTGACACCGTGCGTGTTGGCGTGAAAGTTATCGAAGGCACCCGCGAGCGTATTCAGAACTTTGAAGGCGTCGTGATCGCCCGTTCGAACCGCTCCATCAACAGCAACTTTACCGTTCGCAAAATGAGCTTTGGCGAAGGCGTAGAACGCGTTTTCCCAATCTACGCTCCTATCGTGGACAGCATCACCGTGGTCCGCCGCGGTGTCGTGCGCCGCGCGAAACTGTATTATCTGCGTGGCCGCACCGGTAAGCGTGCGCGTATCGCGGAACGCCGTGAGAATGCTCCTAAGAGCTAAATTCTTGCAACATGCGAAATTCGAAAGGGCGGCCTTGCAAAGGGTCGCCCTTTTTCGTGCGTCGGCCCCTTTTTCCGTGAGCGCAGTGGTCTGCGCCTCTTGCCAATGCGCCGCGTGATTGCGAGGGATGCGTCAACCAAGACCAGACCAACATCATTGGGGGCCCGTCCTTGAAATGCGCTTACCTTACCTCGCTGCCGCCGCTGCTTTGCTCCTGCCAACCCAAGCTATCGCGGATGGCCACATGAGTGACGATGCGTCTGAGGCCTCGCCAGAACTCACATTTGAGCGCGTGTTCGCCTCGCCCTCGCTAAACGGCCCCGCGCCGCGTCAGGCAAAGTTTTCGCCCGATGGCCGCTATCTTACGCTGCTGCGTAACCGCGATGATGACCTTCAGCGCTACGATCTGTGGGGCTTTGACCTCACGACGAGTGAATGGCGGATGTTGGTCGATAGCGAGGCAATCGGATCGGGCCGCGAATTGTCCGAAGATGAAAAGATGCAGCGCGAACGCGCGCGTGTCGGCGGGCTTTCCGGAATTATCTCTTACCAATGGGCCAGCGATGCCTCCGGTGTGTTGGTCCCGATTGATGGCGATCTGTATTTTGCCCGCATTTCTGATGGCGGACCTGATGAAGAGGGCGACACTGTCACGCGCCTGACCGATACAGAGGAAAGCGAACTCAACCCCGCGCTTTCAAACAGTTCGGCTTACGTATCCTTCGTGCGCGACCGGCAATTGTGGGTCGGCGCTGTTGGGGGCGAGGCCGCTCCGATCACTCCGAAAGAAGCGGACACGATCCGCTGGGGCGAGGCGGAATTTGTTGCTCAGGAAGAAATGGGCCGCCTGACCGGATATTGGTGGTCGCCTGATGACAGCCGCTTGATCGTACAGCGGACCGATGAAAGCCCGGTCGGCATCGTCACCCGCGCCGCCATCGGCGCGACGGGAACGCGGGTGTTCGACCAACGCTATCCGGTCGCGGGCAGCGACAATGCAATTGTCGAATTGTATGTGATGGACCCTGACGGCGGCAATCAGGTGAAGGTCGATCTGGGCGCAGAGACCGACATTTACATCGCCCGCGTCGATTGGGGCACGGATGGCCACATCTATGTTCAGCGCCAAAACCGCGCACAGACCGTGCTCGATATGCTCAAGGTCGATCCGGCCACGGGCGCAAGTACCGTGTGGTTCACAGAGACTGCCGCGCGGGACGAATATTGGATCAACCTGTCCGATAATTACCGGTTCTTAAAAGACGGATCGCTGCTGTGGTGGTCCGAACGCGGCGGCTACGGTAATTTCTACCGCTTCGACGGCGCGGAATGGAGCCAGCTCACCAGCTTAACCGAACCAGCCAGCCAGCTCGTCGGCGTGAATGAAGACAATGATGAGTTTTTCTACCGCGCCGCAGAAGGCGTGCTGACGCAGCAAGTCTATGGCGCCAGCCTATCGGGCAATGCGGGATCAGAACGCATCACCGACCCCAATTACACCAATTCCGCCAGCATGGACCCGCTGGGCCGGATGCTGCTGATCAGCCGTTCTGCATCCGATCAACCCACCCAAAGTTATCTTGCCTCCCGCACCGGGACACGGATCACATGGGTGGAGGAAAATGCGCTTTCTGAAGAGCATCCTTACACGCCGTATTTGCTGGGTCACACGATGCCCGAATACGGCACGATAGACGCCGAAGACGGCACGCCGCTGCATTACATGATGCTGAGGCCGGATATGGAGCCGGGCAAGCAATATCCGGTGTTCTATTATCATTATTCCGGGCCGGGGCCGCAGATTGTGGACCGGGGCTGGGACGGCGCTCTGGCACAAGCTGTGGTGGATCGCGGCTATATCTGGTTTGCGCTCGACAATCGCGGCACAGCCAATCGCGGTGTTGATTTTGAACAGCCGATCTACCGCGCAATGGGCGGTGTTGAGGTCGAGGATCAGCGCAGGGGCGCGGAATTTCTGCAAACGCTAGAGTTTGTCGATGCGGATAAGATCGCGCTCTATGGCTGGTCTTATGGCGGTTACATGACGCTGAAACAGTTGGAGGCTGATCCCGGCCTATATGCGGCGGGCATTTCCGGCGCGCCGGTTACGCGGTGGGAATTGTATGACACGCATTACACAGAACGTTTCATGGGCGACCCGCGCGAAGTGCCAGAGGCTTACGAAACCGCAAGCGCCATTCCCGATGCAACAAAGATCGCTGATCCGCTATTGCTGATCCACGGCATGGCGGATGACAATGTGGTGTTTGAAAATTCGTCAGAGCTGATTTCGGTGCTGCAAGAAGGCAATGTGCCGTTCGAGATGATGCTCTATCCCGGATACACGCACCGCGTGGCGGGCGAGAATATCAGCCCGCATCTGTGGAACACGATCTTCCGCTTTTTAGAGGCGAACGGCGTTACGCCGCCGGAGTAATCCGGCACCGCAACTAGCCCGCTAGCCACGCCAACGCAGTCGCGGCGACCTCTTCTGGTGCCTCTACATGCGGGTAGTGGCCCACGCTCTCGATCAAATGGTGGCGCGCATCCGGCAGGGTGTCGCGCCACCTGTCATAGGCATGTTTGCCCGACACCGGATCGAGCGCGCCATTGATCAGGCCGATACGGTCCTGCGCGCCAACCAATGCCGCCTCCCATCGGTCTTTGTGGGTCATCCGGTCTGCGATATAATGCAGCAGTTTATGCGTGATCCGCCCGCCGGAATTATGCGCGATGAAGGTCCAGAACTCGTCCAATTCCGCTTCGCTCGGCTGCGTATCCGGGCCGAATACTTCAGAAAAACTCGCGCCGAAACTCTTGCGGCTCATCAGCAATCCGACAAGAAAACCGAGCGGTGACACGCCGAGTTTCTGGATTGGACGAGGGCGGTGCTGATCCGGGAAAATACCGCCATTTAAGAAGACCGCCCGGCCTAAGCCTTGCGCGCCGGTTCCATCATGTTGCCGCGCTATCAATTCCTGACCCACCGACACGCCGTAATCATGCACCAGCGCATCAAAGCCGCCCACGCCGAGATGTGCGAGCAAAGCTTCTTGAATATCGGTTTGCAGATGGATCGAATACGGGCCGTTCCCAAACAAAGGGCGCGGCTTATCAGACAGGCCAAACCCCAGCATATCGCAAGCGATCAAGCGGTGGTTTGTGCGCAGAGCTTCCCACACGGGTACAAAGTCCCAAGCACAGGTTGGAAAGCCATGTACCAACAACAATGTGCGCGCATTCTCATCCCCGCGCACACCATCGCCGCCGTTATCATAGCTGGTCCAATAGGCAATCTGGTGCCCCTGATAGTCGAAATAACTCGCTTTGCTGCGCCAGCTCTGCGTATCCATATTGTCACCTTATCGCTTGCCAAGATAGGCTAGCGGCGTCAGCGAGACGCGCAAAGAAAAACGAATTGGAGTACGCACATTGGGTTACCGGGTGGCAGTTGTCGGCGCGACAGGGAATGTTGGGCGAGAGATCATGCAAGTGCTCTCTGAACGTGAATTTCCGTGCGATGAAGTGGCCGCAGTGGCCTCCTCGCGCTCGCATGGTTCAGAGGTTGAATTTGGCGACACGGGCAAAATGCTCAAATGCAAGAATATCGAACACTTCGATTGGGCCGGCTGGGACATAGCTTTGTTTGCAGCAGGCAGCGGTCCGGCGAAGGAATATGCGCCGAAAGCCGCCGCGGCAGGATGCGTTGTGATCGACAATTCTTCGCTCTACCGGATGGACCCTGATGTCCCGTTGATCGTGCCGGAGGTGAACCCCGATGCGATCGACGGCTATGCACAGCGTAATATTATCGCCAATCCCAATTGCTCGACCGCTCAATTGGTGGTGGCGCTCAAACCGCTGCACGATGCCGCGACGATCAAGCGTGTGATCGTCTCGACCTACCAATCGGTTTCCGGTTCGGGCAAAGCGGGTATGGACGAATTGTTCCAGCAAAGCCGTGCGATCTTCGTTGGTGATCCTGTCGAACCCAGCCAATTCACCAAGCAGATTGCGTTCAACGTGATCCCGCACATTGATATTTTCTTGGACGACGGATCGACCAAGGAAGAGTGGAAGATGATGGTCGAGACAAAAAAGATCCTCGACCCCAAAATAAAACTCAACGCGACCTGTGTGCGTGTGCCGGTGTTTGTCGGCCATGCAGAGGCGGTGAATATCGAGTTTGAAAAGGAATTGTCCGCCGAAGCAGCGCAGGATATTTTGCGTGAGGCGCCCGGCATTATGTTGGTCGATAAGCGCGAAGACGAAGGCTATATCACCCCAGTAGAAGCCGCCGGGGACAGCGCAACTTACGTCAGCCGAGTTCGCGAAGACCCAACGGTCGAAAACGGACTGACGCTGTGGTGTGTGTCCGATAATCTGCGCAAGGGCGCGGCATTGAACGCGGTTCAAATCGCTGAATTGCTGGGCCGCCGGCATTTGCAAAAAGGATAAGATTTATGCGTCTTTTGCCAATCGGAATGGCTGCATTGGCCGCATTGGGCGCATTAGCCCTGGCCGCCTGTGACAGCGGCGAAGTGCCATCGCCTGCTGATCGTCAGAATGCCGAAGCCCAAGGCGCGCCAGCCTGGGAGGTTGATCCTGGCCTTGTGACCGTGCGCGGTGATGGCCTGACGGCGGGCGCGCAATCGTTCTTTTTCGCCGCCGGTGAAAACGAAGTGAAAACCGCACTGACCGCATCTTTGGGTCAGCCGCTCATCAGCGGCGAATTGGCCGAATGCGGCGCAGGTCCGATGAATTTCACCAATTATCCCGGCGGGCTGGCAGTGAATTTTCAGGATGGCAATTTGGTCGGCTGGACTTTGCATGGCCCATCGGAAAGTTCGCGGGAGGCCCAATCGGCAAATATCGAAGTGTCATCCGACGCCGCAATCGGCACCCCGCGCGCAGAGGTCGAAGCGGTGCCGCGTTTCTCCGTCATCGAAGACAGCACTTTGGGCGAGGAATTTTTCATCTCTGGCCAAGTCGCTGGCTTTATCGAGGATGATGCAGTTTCGATGCTCTATTCCGGGGTGCAATGCTTCTTTCGTTAAACAACCCGCTCTGCCATTGAAGGAATAGGCCATGACCCTGACCGCCGATCTGTTTTTCAGCTTTCGCTCGCCCTATTCCTACCTTGCCGCCGCGCGGTACCGGGCAATGGCGGAAGAATACGATCTGGACATCACATTGCGGACGGTATGGCCGATTGCGATTCGCGATCCTGATCTGTTGTTCTCCGGTAATCCCAATGTACCGCGTTATATCCTGATGGATTCGATGAGGAGCGCGCAGCAGCTTGGCATTCCGTTCCGCTGGCCGCGGCCTGATCCGATCGTGCAAAATTTGGCGACGCGCGAGATTGCTAAGGATCAGCCGCATATCTACCGGCTTTGCCGAACCGGGCAGGCGGCAACGCGGAGAGGCAAGGGCCTCGCTTTTGCTGACGAAGTGACGCGGGTGATTTTCTCAGGCGCGGTCGATGACTGGCATGAGGGCGATCATTTGTCCGAGGCCGCATCGCGCGCAGGGCTGAATTTCGCAGAGCTTGAGGCCGAGGCGCAAAATGACGCCGAGGCGCTGGATGCGCAGATAGCGGAGAACCAAGCGGCGCTGGATGCGGCGGGCCATTGGGGTGTGCCGACATTGGTGTTTGAGAATGAGCCATTCTTTGGCCAAGACCGGATCGAAACGGCGCGATGGCGGATGGAGCAAAAGGGGCTCTTGAAGCGGTGAGCGCCGCTGAGCGACAATCCCATTTTACTGGCGGGTGCCAATGCGGCGCGGTGCGTTACCGGATCGCTACCGATGCGCTGATATCATATGCCTGCCACTGCCGCGAATGTCAGAAACAATCCGCCAGCGCCTTTGGCATTTCGGTGCCGGTGATGCGCGCCAACTTTGAAATCAAAGGCACAGTTAAGTCTTGGCAACGTCCGACCGACAGCGGGTCTGTTACCGATTGTCATTTTTGCCAGCAATGCGGCTCAAGGATTTACCACGCAGGCGCAAACCGTCCGGGCATGGTGACAGTGAAGGGCGGTTCGCTTGACCGCGCCGATACGTTGGCACCAATCGCGCATATCTGGACCAGCAGCCGTCAAACATGGTTTGCACTCCCCGAAGGACTGCCGCAGTGGGAAACGCAGCCGGTTGGCGAAACGGAATGGATGGCAATGTTGGGATTGAACGTGTGATGAGTGAGAATATTGCCTCTTTCGACGGCACCCGCCTTGCGGTTCATAAGACAGGCGCGGGTCGGCCAGTCATTTTGCTGCACGGCCTGTTTTCCTCCGCTCACATGAACTGGATAAAATGGGGGCACGATACGCGCCTCGCTGATGCCGGTTTTGAGGCGATCATGTTGGATTTTCGCGTCCACGGCGACAGCGAAGCCCCGCATGACCCCGCCTCTTATCCCGCAGGTGTGCTGGTGCGCGATGCGGCCGCTTTGGTCGGTCATCTTGGCCTTGCACCGGGCGAATATGATTTGGTCGGATTTTCGCTGGGCGCGCGAACGGCAATTCATGCCTGTGCAAACGGCGTGCTATCCCCGCGCAAGCTTATCGCCTGCGGCATGGGCGTTGCGGGCCTTGAAGATTGGGAACGGCGCGCGGCACATTTCAAGCGGGTGATCGACGAATTTGACACGATCAAGCCGGGCGACCCTGCTTATGTGGCGCGCACATTCCTGAAATCGCAAGGGGTGGACCGGGCGGCTGCGCGGCTGCTGCTGGATGCGATGGACCCGTTCGACTTGGCGACTTTGGCCAATATCACCATGCCAACTGGCGTGATTTGCGGCGTAGATGATCAAGACAATGGTTCCGCCGAAGATTTGGCAGCCAAGCTACCCAATGCGGAATATTTCGAAGTTCCCGGCACACATCTCAACAGCGTCATAAAGCCCGAACTGGGCGAGGCCATCGTAGGGTTTTTGGACAGATCATGAGCATTTCAAAACGCACCGCAATCATCTGGTGGGCCGCTGGGCTATTTGCTTTTGCTGTCACGATCTATTTCCATATCCCGTTGATCACGGACGGTGTGCCCGGCGGTATTTCAGAACATCAAAGCGCCCCTGATGCCGCGGCAGTCGATGCGATTCAGAATTCGTGGGCGGCAGGCGGTCTGATGAGCGCAGCGAAAATCGCGATGGGCACGGACCTGATTTTCATCGGGATATACGGTATCGGCTGCGTCTTGGCCGGGCTGCATTACCGGGCGCGCTCGGGGGGCGGCGGACAAGTATTTTTGCGGATCTTGGGCTGGGGCGCGCTGGTATCGGGAGTGGTTTTCCTAATCACCGATTATGGCGAAACTATCGCTCAATTTATCCAACTGACGCAGTTTGCCGGCGATGATGATTTGGCCGGTTTCGCGTCCACATTGCGCCCGATAAAGATGTTCACATGGAGCACCGGCTTCCTGACGGTTCTGGCGGCTCTGATCGTGGATCGTTTTTCGACGAAGGCGGCTTGATAAGCGCGGCGCTGCCGTTCAAACTGTCCTCAATCAAAACTTCTGATCAAGAGGATCGCCGCTCATGAAATTTGTCCAATTCTCACTGAAAACCTCTGCTGCTGCGCTGGCAGTTTCGCTGGCCGCTGCATCTGTTCCTGCTTTGGCTGACGGGCATGTTGAGGCTGGCGCTTCCGACGAAATGGCCGAAGAAATGGCCGAAGAAACAGCTACCCAATTCCCGCTGACACCCGAAGGCGCAGCTGAATTTATTGCGATGGTAGAGGCGGAGTTCGCCGATTTTTCGAAGACGAGCGCGCATGTCCAATGGCTGCAAGCGACCAATATCAATCACGATTCCAACACGCTCGCCTCGCAATATGGGGCAGAGGGCACGTTGATGAGCGTCGCATTCGCAACCGAAGCGGCGAAATATGCCGAAGTCGCCGGGCTGGACCCGGTGGTTGAGCGCAAGCTGGGTATGCTGCGTTATGGCATCGGCCTGCCCGCACCGGGCCGCGACGGCGCAGCCGAAGAATTGTCGCAAATCGCCACCGATTTGGGCGCGCAATATGGCCAAGGGCGCGGCACGCTGAATGGCGAGGAAATCGGCGGCTCCGACATCGAAGCAGAGATGGGTAATCTGGAGCGGACGCCCGAAGAATTGTCCGAAATGTGGGCAAGCTGGCACGACAATGTCGGCGCGCCGATGCGCGAAGATTACACCCGCATGGTGAATATCGCCAATGAAGGCGCGGGCGAGCTTGGCTTTGATGACCTCGGCACAATGTGGCGCTCTGGTTATGATATGAGCCCAGAGGAATTTGCCGCCGATACAGAGCGTATGTGGCAAGAAGTGCGCCCGCTTTACGTCGCGCTCCACACCTATGTCCGCCGCAAACTCAACGAACATTACGGCGATGATGTGCAATCCGCGACCGGCCCGATCCGCGCCGATCTGCTCGGCAATATGTGGGCGCAGGAATGGGGCAATATCTACCCGCTCGTCGCGCCAGAGGGTGCCGGCGATATCGGCTATGACCTAACCGACCTGATCGTAGAACGCGATTTGGACGCGGTAGAAATGACCCGTATTGGCGAACAATTCTTTAGCTCGCTCGGCTTTGAAGAATTGCCGGAAACATTCTGGGAACGCTCGCAATTCATCAAACCGCGCGACCGCGAAGTTGTGTGCCATGCCAGCGCGTGGAACCTCGATAATGTCGACGATCTGCGGATCAAAATGTGCATCCGGCCCAATGCCGATGACTTCATCACGATCCATCACGAACTTGGCCATAATTACTATCAACGCGCCTATAATGATCAAGACTTCCTGCATCTGACCGGCGCGAATGATGGTTTTCATGAAGCGATTGGCGACACGATCGCATTGTCGATCACGCCGCAATATCTCGTGCAAATCGGGATGCTGACACCGGATCAAGTGCCCGATGCGGACAAGGATATCGGCCTTTTGCTGCGTCAGGCGATGGATAAAGTCGCGTTCCTGCCGTTCGGCCTGCTGATTGATCGGTACCGGTGGAGCCTGTTTGATGGCAGCGTCGCACCGGAAGATTACAACACTGCGTGGACGGAAGTCCGCCGCGAATATCAGGGTATTGTCCCGCCAGTTGAGCGCCCGGCGGACGGTTTTGATCCGGGCGCGAAATATCACGTGCCGGGCAATGTCAGCTACACGCGCTACTTCCTTGCGCGGCTGCTTCAATTCCAATTCTACAAAGCCGCTTGCGATCAGGCCGGGTGGGAAGGGCCGCTGCACCGCTGTTCCTTCTATGGCAGCGAAGAAGTTGGCGCGAACCTCAATGCGATGCTGGAACTGGGCGCATCTGTGCCTTGGCCTGACGCGCTGGAGGCATTCACCGGAGAGCGTCAGATGAACGGCACCGCGATGGTAGAATATTTCGCGCCGCTCAAAGAATGGCTCGACGAACAGAATGAAGGGCAAGAAGCGGGCTGGTGATGTTCCGCACTCTTACGGCATCTTTGGCAACCTTCGCTCTTGGTGCATGCGCACCTGGGCCGGATGCAGCGGGCGAAGCGAATGGGTGGACGGTCTACGCACCGCTCGAAGGCACTGCAGAAGAGGTCGCCAACACGCCTACTTTGTTTGTCGCTAATAAGCGCGGGAACACGCTGTCAAAGATAGATCTGGAGACCGGCGAAGAGGTTCTGCGTTTACCCAGCTGCGTCAATCCGCACGAATTGGCAACGTCCCCAGATGGCTACTTCGTAGCGCTCGCGTGTTATGGTGGTCAAACGGTCGACATCTTCTTCGCCCAAAATTTGGTCAGGGCGGCGACCATCGATCTGGGCGAGAATGCTCGCCCGCATGGGATTGTTTGGCATGAGGCTGGCGCGATTTACGTCTCGGCCGAAGGACGGCAATCGATCTTCAAAATCGGCACTCCAGTCGTCGGCGATTTTTTTGACGACTTCCAATTGACCGAATTCCCGACCGGCAAACAAGGCAGCCACATGATCGCTGTCGCGCCGGATGAAAGCGCCGCGTGGACCACCGATCTCGGATCACGCACTGTTACCCGGATTGATCTAGTCGGAGATGCAGCGCCGGTGTCTGTAACAGTCGGCGAAGAACCAGAGGGCATTGCGCTGTCCCCCGATGGTGAAACGCTGTGGGTCTCTGCACGCGGGTCGAACCAAGCTTTTGCGCTTGACCCGGTAACGATGGAAGTGCGCGAAACCATTGCTGTGGGGCAATTCCCGCTGCGGCTCGCGATCCGTCCGCAAGGGGACGTCGCGGTCACGTCTGATTTGATGGATGGCGGGTTGACCGTGATCGACCTTGCCTCAGCACAGGTCACACGCAGCATCGCTGTGTCGTCCCCCGAAAACGCGCAAGACCGGTTTCAGGTCACGATCTTGTGGTCCGACGATGGTTCGAAAATCTATGTCGCCGAAACCGCCAGCAACACCGTTGCTGAGGTTGACTATGCCACTGGCGTAGTCCTGCGCCGATTGCCTACGGGCGAGGGCGGGGACGGGCTTGCTATCCTACCATGAATGCGAGTTCTTTGGGCTCGATCGCGCCAACCTGTTCGCACCCACCAGCTATTTTGCGGCTAGCCCTTCTGGATCTGCTGCGCCCTCAAAGGACACATTGATGACAAGCCTCAAACTCACTGCTGCTGCTCTTTTCGCTGCGAGCGCCGTTTGCTCGCCGATGCTTCATGCGCCGGTATCAGCTCAGGCCCCAGCACAGGCGTCAGCTCAGGCGTCAGCTCAGACTGGCACCGCGACGATAACGGCTAAGAACCCAGCGGAATTGACCATTGTGTTGATGAATGCGGGCTATGAGGCCCAGCTTACAACAGACGGCGTTGGTGATCCGATGATTGCCTCGGTCCTCGCTGGGATGCCGCTGAGGATCTATTTCTATGGCTGCGATGCAGAAACCAATGATGGCTGCGATTCGCTCCAATTGTCGACCGGGTTTGACCGGGAGCAGCCATGGACGCGCGGGGAAGCATTGGAGATTAGCGAACGGTTCCGCTTTGCCTCTGTCCGGCTCGATGATGAAGGCGATCCGTTTATATCGTGGGATATCATCACTGGCGACGGCATCCCCGCCAGCGTTTTCTTGCAATCAATCACGCAATTTGAACGCACGATTGAGCTGACCGCGGCGGTTGTCTTTGCCGACGAGGAAGCCGCAGACCCTGCGCCCCAAACCACACCGCAATCCGCCCCGCAAACCGCCCCGTAAACCGCCCAATAAACACGCCCTTTCGGCTCGCGGTAAAAGAGATTATCTGATCGTCATGCGTATTTTTCCTTTGATTTCGATCGGTCTTGCCGCGCTGGCTATGATGGCGGCGCCCGTCGCCGCGCAGCAAACCACAGGGCAGGGCAACCGATCTGCCGCTGCTCAGGTTGTGACCCAGTTTGATGACCCGACAATAACGCGCCTTTTGACCGATATTCAGGCGACGTGGCGGGTTGAAGCGAGTGAACAGGGCACGATCAATTACCGGGCAAGCGCGGATGGCGGATTGAATTTCACCTTGGCGCCGCGCGCCTGTTCGCCAGAAACAGGGTGTTTGGGATTGATGATCCTCGCGGTGTTTACCGGCGTGGATACGTCAAATCAGGCGCAAATCGACGGCTTCCTCAACGATCTGAATGATCAAAGTGCGACCGCGAAAGTGTACCGCAGCGGCAATGGCGTGGTTATCCTCCAAGCTTATATCAACTCGTCCTATGGGATCAGTTACGGCAACGCTCTGGCGCAATTGCTCATCTTTGGCCAGAATATTGTTTCGGTCAGCCAAGCGTTATCCGCGTTTGAAAGCGGGACTTAACCGACCTTTAGATTGGTCATGAAATTGTCCGTTGATTGCTCAAGGTTTCGGACATTTTCTAAAAGCGCTTCAGCAGCGGTTTCAAGCTCCCTAGAAAGGGTCCCCGCCGCGCTAGCCCGGTCAAAAAGCGCCTTGGTGCGGCTGACCATCGCGTCGGCTTCTCCGGCTGCATTGCGCGCAAACCCTTCGATTGTATCGGCGGATTGCTGTTGATTTTCAACGTCATAACGAATTGACCGCGCGGTTTCGGTCAATTCGGCAATTGTGCTGTCGATGGCCTTAAAGCTGTGTTCTGCTTCGACCGTTCCGGACCTGACGCCGGTCAAGAAGGCGTCAATCTCGGTTGCCGCTTCCCCGGCCTGGGTGGCGAGTGATTTCACTTCTTGAGCCACAATTGTAAAGCCCCGGCCCGCGACGCCAGCTGACGCGGCCTCTATTGCGGCGTTAAGTGACAGAAGGTTGGTGCGCTCCGCGATGCGGACGATTGCGCGGGTCGCCTCACCAATTGTGCGCGATTGCTGCGATAGCGATCCAATCGCCTGCCCCCCTCCGCCAGATCGTTCGGTCGCGCGTGCGGTCAGCTCGCTTTGCTGACCAACATTCGCGGCGATCGCAGAAATGGAAAGCGACATTTCCGCCACCCCGGCGGCGACAGTGTTCGCCGCTCGGCTCGCGGATTCGGCGGAACCTGCAACATCGCGTGCTTCGGTGCCTGCCTCTGTCGCCATATTTTTGAGCCCCCGTGCAGAGCGTCCGAGCATCTCAGCAGTTTGCGCGACCGCGTGTGTAACCCCGCTAATGGAGCGTTCAAATTCGGCGGCGACATTGGCATATTCCGCTTTGCGATTTGCGATTGTCTCTGCTCGGTTTTGGGCGCTGACCTCGCGCTCCACTTCCACCGCGGCGAGCGCTTGTTGCAAAGACGCGCTGGTCTGTTTGAGTTCTTCTGCTTGGCTCACGCTAAGACGCCGCGCTTCCTCGATATTTGCCATCATTTTGGCAAGGCTGAGGCTGATCCAGCACATTACAGATCCAATGATTACAGTCGCCGCACCGTGGATTGCGACCCTGATAAAACCGCCGCCGCCCCAAAAAACCCAGCTGGGCGCGAAGATGGAAAGAAGTGTGTGATGCAAGAGAATTATGGTGCAGGCGGCGATGATCGGGCGGACATCCCAGAGCATCGTGAGCGAGGCGAGCGCGACAAAGATATAGAGATGCATATCGATTTGCCACAATGAACCTTGCATCGCGAACAGCATCAGCGACGGTTGCAGCGCCGCCATGATGCCGATGGCCATGCGCGCATACCGGTCAGTTCTTCCTTTAATAACGCACAAGGTGGGGATGAGGTTGAGCAATGCGCTGGCGCAGGCCGCATAAACCGCATTGCTGCCTTGTGTTAGCGCCATAAGGCTGATCGTCAGCACGATAGCCCAGCCGCCCAAAGTGACGAGAGTTATACCGCTTTGCCGTAAGGCGTGGATGTCCAAATTCATAAGAGCGCCCCCCCGACATTTGCGCGGGCGTTTGCGCTGTCAATTGGGCCGCAGCCGGGTGCTGATGCGTTAAGCACGATTATGCCGTCACCAATCAGGCCCGCCGCAAAACCGGGGCGTGGTCCGCGAATGACGTAAGACCCTTCGAAACCGCCGCGCGCGACGATCAACGTGCCGGAACGGGAGAGAACCTCAGGCAAACTCGCCGCGCCGTGGGCATTGATCGGATAGAGCAGGGCGGGCTGATCATCGCGCGGGGCGAAGGCGAAACCCGTCATGCCGATCACATCAAGCGCGACCTGACCGATCAATGCGGCAGGCGCGTATTGTGCAAATGATTGTTTTGTACCGAGCACCATGACGCACGGTATCGCGGATTTTGGTTATCGGGCCGCACCCGGTCGCCTGCGTAACTTTACCGGGGAAGATTACCTAAAGGGCGGTTCGTTAAACGCCCGCAATTTGCGCGAATGCAACCGGTCGCCTTCATCGCGCAGGCTGGCGACAGCCTGCAACCCGATTTGTAGGTGAGCCGCGATGGCCTCTTCATAGAATTTGTTAGCTTGGCCCGGCAGCTTGATTTCCCCATGCAGCGGCTTGTCCGACACGCATAGCAACGTGCCGTAAGGGACGCGGAAACGGTATCCTTGGGCGGCAATCGTTGCGCTCTCCATCTCAACCGCGATTGCGCGTGATTGAGAGAAACGTTTTGCGCTGCTGGAATAATGCAATTCCCAATTGCGGTCGTCAGTGGTGACGACGGTGCCGGTGCGCATACGTTGTTTGAGATTTGCGCCTTGGACGCCGCTTACCTGTTCCGCTGCGACTGCGAGCGCCTGTTGGACCTCTGCAATCGGAGGGATCGGGATTTCTGGCGGCAAGACATTGTCGAGCACATGGTCATCGCGCAAATAGGCATGAGCGAGCACGAAATCGCCGATCTTTTGACTGGAACGAACCCCGCCGCAATGCCCGATCATCATCCAAGCATGTGGGCGCAGGACCGCCAAGTGGTCGCAAATCGTCTTTGCGTTTGAGGGGCCAACGCCGATATTCACCAAAGTAATTCCGCGATTATCCGCGCGTTTCAAGTGATAAGCGGGCATTTGGTGTTTGCGCCATGCCGTGTCGTTGAGCTGTTCCTCGGCGTTTTCAGCCGGGCCATTAATGTCCAAACCGCCCGCGCCGGTCAGGCCGGTATAGCCTGTGCCGCGGTCGTTCGGGCCGATCTGTTTTGCCCCCCAATTGACGAATTCATCGACATATCGGTGATAGTTGGTGAACAGGATAAAGTCCTGAAAATCCTCAACCTTCGTGCCGGTGTAATGCGCCAACCGCGCCAGTGAATAATCGGTGCGCAAACCATCGAACAGCGACAGCGGCATATCCGCGTCGCCATCAAATTCAATCCCGTCTGCCAATTCGTCGCCGATCAGCGCCAGATCAGTGGAGGGGAAATGTTTCGAAATTTCAGATGGCGCAATACCCTGCATCGCGGCGCCCGCTTCACCGTCGAGGACATAAGGGAAAGGAATTTCCTGACGCGAGCGGCTGACGCTCACATTCACCTCATATTCGCTGCTGATCAGTTCCAATTGCTCCGCCAAATAGCGCGTGAACAGGTCGGGCCGGGTGATCGTAGTCGTGTAAGTCCCTGCCATTTCGAGCCGCCCAAAAGCGCGGCTGCGGTCCAATGGTTCTCCCACCCCGGAATACTGCAAGGTCAGCTGCGGATAGGCATAGCTGCCATCATCGCGCTTTCGTGACGGCGGTATGGTGCCGTTTTGACCAAAGGCGATCACGTCTGCGCGAAGGGCGCTGACGGCGTCGCTGTAATGTTGCTGTAGTTGTTCGAGGATGGTTGAAATTGGGGTCATTCAGTTCGCCTAGCTGGTTAAGTACAAAGTTTCAAAGCGCGCCGAAATGGCGGCTTAATTGGTGTTAGTTGGGGCCTTAGATGCGTTTGAAATAGTGCATCTGCGGTCCTTTTACAAAAAGGGCGCGGAGACCGAATGATCTCCGCGCCCTTTTTAGACAGAAGGAAGAGGCGCTTACGCGTCGTCTTCGCTCTTTTCTTCGGTTGCGCCGGCTTCGTCGCCTTCACCAGCCGCTTCGGCCGCATCATCAAGCAATTCAGCAGGGATTTCGCCCGGCTCAAGGTTTGAATCAATGGCGTTTTCGCCGGCTGCTTCTTCGATCTCGCGTTGTTCGTCTTCGAACATTTGCGCGAGAACGTCGACGCCTTGCGATTGCAATTCAGCTTCGTCGTCCGAGCGGGCAACGTTGGCTTTGACGGTGACGTGCACTTCTGGGTGCAAAGCGACGGTCACTTCGTGGATGCCGATCAATTTAATCGGCGCGCCCAAAATGACCTGCTTCTTGTCAACTTCATGGCCAAGTTCAGCAAGGCCAGCGACCATGTCGCGGACACTGACCGAACCATAGAGCTGACCAGCGTTGGAAGCTGCACGGATCAGAACAACTTCTGCGCCTGCAACCTTTTCGCCAGCGCCAGTCGCGATGGTCCGCTTTTCAGCGTTCTCTGTTTCGAGACGTTCACGGTTCGCTTCGAACACGGCTTTGTTGGCGTTGTTAGCGCGCAGAGCTTTTTTCTGCGGCAACAGGAAGTTACGGGCATAGCCGTCCTTCACTGTAACAACGTCGCCAATTGAACCAAGTTTCTCAACGCGCTCAAGGAGAATAATATCCATTGTGTCTTCTCCTCTTACTTAACGATGTACGGCAGAAGGCCGATGTGACGCGAACGCTTGATCGCTTTCGCTAGCTCACGCTGTTTCTTTCCAGAAACGGCGGTGATGCGCGAAGGGACGATCTTACCACGCTCAGACATGAAACCTTGAAGAAGGCGTACGTCTTTGTAATCGATCTTGGGGGCGTCTTTACCCGAAAACGGGCATGACTTGCGGCGGCGGAAAAATGGACGTGCCATCAGTCTCGGTCCTCCCGGTCTGAACGGCGCTTACGGTCGCGCTCGTTCTTACGCATCATTACGCTTGGACCTTCTTCGTGCTCTTCGACACGGATGGTCATGTAACGAATGACGTCTTCATTGATACGGGTCTGGCGCTCCAGCTCAGCTACGACGGCGCCAGGGCCTTCGATGTTGAGCATGACAAAGTGCGCTTTACGATTGCGTTCGATTTTATAGGCGAGACCTTTGAGGCCCCATGTTTCGGTCTTTGTGACCTTGCCTTCGTTCGCTTCGACGATTTCGGTCGCCGCTGCCGCTAGCGCGTCAACTTGAGCTTGGCTCAAATCCTGACGCGCGAGGAAGATATGCTCATAAAGAGCCATCTTGCTTCCTTTCACATTAATGCCGATCGTTGGCTTGTCCGTCCGGATGACGGGGCCCCTCCGGCTTTCTTGGGTTCCGCGCCACGAATGATGCGGATGCGCGCACATACCGGTTTTGATGGGGTTTGCAAGTCCTGTGATGCTTGCCAAAGGGCGGCCAACTCGCGATTGAGGTGCGGATATATAGGGGAAATTGAATGCCATCAGGTTTGGTCGCACTTTTTGACGATGTCGCGGTGATTGCGCGCGCGGCGGCGGCGTCAGTGGACGATATTGCGGCGGCGGCCGGCCGGGCGGGGTCAAAGACCGCAGGCGTTGTGATCGACGATGCAGCGGTCACGCCCAGCTATGTCACCGGCCTGTCGCCTGCGCGCGAATTGCCGATTATCTGGGCGATCACAAAAGGCAGCCTGTTCAATAAGCTCATCATATTGTTGCCCGGTGCGATAATATTGTCCGAATTTCTGCCCGGTGCGATCATCTGGATATTGATGCTGGGCGGCGCTTTCCTTTGTTACGAAGGCGCGGAGAAAGTTCTGGAAAAACTGGGCGGGGCGAAACACGGCAAGACGGTCGAAGATGAAATCGCCGATCCGGTCGCGTTTGAGAAACAGCGGATAGCGGGCGCGGTGCGCACCGATTTGATCTTGTCGGCAGAAATTATGGCGATCACGCTCAATGAACTAGATCTGGCGGTGTGGTGGGAACGCGCGGTTGCTCTGGGGATCGTCGCGGTGGTGGTGACAGTCGCGGTTTATGGTGCGGTTGCGATCATTGTGAAGATGGATGATGTTGGTCTCCACCTGACCAAACAAGACAGCAGCAGCGCGCAGAAGCTCGGTCAATTCCTAGTCAATTCCGTACCCAAATTGCTGACCGCTTTGACAGTGATCGGGACCGTCGCGATGCTATGGGTCGGCGGCGGAATTATCGTTCACGGCACGCATGAAGTCGGCTTCCACTTGCTTTACAACATCGCCCACGGCGCGGAATATGCGGTGGCGGGCGCGACCGGCGCATTGTCCGGCATTGCGGGGTGGTTCACCTATGCCGCGATTTCGGCGGCGGTTGGCTTAGTGCTGGGTGCGGTAATCGCCTTCGTTTTGCACAAAGTGATCGGATATGAGGGCGCGCATTAAGCCGCTTGTTCGGGACTAACAGGCCGAGCAGACAATTCGCGGCGTTGTAATTTGCCAATCGGATCGCGCGGCAATTGATCGACAAATTCGATGTAGCGCGGGCGTTTGTATCCGGCGATCTTGCCCTTGAAACGCGTTGTAATTTCGGCGCGCGATAGCTGCGCACCGGGGGCCAAGACAACAAACGCCTTCACCGCCTCGCCCCATTGTTTATCCGGTACGCCGCAGCATCCCGCATCGGCCACTTCGGGCATTTCGGCAAAGACCGCGTCGACCTCTGCCGGATAGACATTTTCGCCGCCGGTTTTGATCAATTCCTTTGCGCGGCCCAATAGGTACGCCAGCCCCCGATCGTCCATCGTGCCAAGATCACCGGTGCGCAGCCATCCGTGGCCCAGCGCCGCCTCGCTTGCCTCTGGATTGCGCCAATATCCCAGCATGACCGACGGGCCGCGCAGGCAAATCTCACCCTCTTCGCCGAGGGGCAGTTGATTGCCGTGCGGGTCTAGGATCGTCATTTCGACATGCGGCATGGTCCAGCCGATGGAACGGGGATGGTCCAGCATATCGTCATAATCGATGAAGGTCGCAAAGCCGCAAACCTCGGTCTGGCCGTACCCGCCGACCACGCGCGCATCCCAATCCTTTTCGATGAATTCATACATTTGCGGTTTTCCCATGCCCGCACCGCCGGTGTAATTCGTGAGCGGCATGACCCCATCGCGGACCGGCTCCATCCCCAGCCACGGGAAACAGATCGTGGGAAATGCGCTGGTCGTGGTGCAGCGTTCGCGGTGGAGCAGATCGAGCATCGCTGCATTGTCATCATCGCGGCCCGCAAACACGCTGCACCCCCCGCAGGCGAGTATCGCGGCAACTTGCTGCATCCCGACCACATGGAACATCGGATTAACGGACAGCAAGCGTTCGTTCTTCGTAAAACCCCGGCGCACGGCAAAACCCATGGCAGAAGAGGCAACCGCGCTGCCCGCTTGCAAACACCCTTTTGGCCGCCCGGTCGTGCCGCTGGTATACATCATATAGAGCGGGCGTTCTGGCGACAGGTCTGGAATGGTTTGGGCGGGCTGGTCACTGGTCACAATTTGTTCAAATGTGCCGCGCGGATCATGCGTTTCATCAACCTCAATCACGTCGCCCGCCGCCGCTTCGTTCAGCAAATCGGCAAAGCGCGGGTTTGCAAAGGTCACGCTGGGTTCGCAATTGCCCGCAATCCATGCGATCTCTGCTGGGGCCAGCCGCCAATTCAGCAGCACCGCAATCGCCCCAATCCGCCCGCAAGCGAGCAGGACCGTGAGGTAAGGCGCGCCGTCGGTTAGCAAGATGGCCACACGGTCCCCTTCGCTTGTGCCTTTGGCGATCAGCCAATGGGCAAGGGCATCGACCCGCGCATTGAGGTCCGCATAGGTCAGCCGCTGCGTCCCATCGATGCTGGCTTCGCGAAAGGCGTGCTGCGCCGCGCAAGCGGTTAGCAATGTATCGAGCGAGAAATCACGTGGGGTCATGGAGCAAGAATAGCGGCAGGCGCGCGCTCACTCCATGAGCGTTTTTACCAAGGTCATGGCGCGGTTTTGACCCGCCTAATTCGAAGGCGGTTTGTCCAATTCAGTCCCGCATTTCCCGCAGGTCCGATTGGGCCACGGCACCACGAATATCCCGCGAAAAAACAGGTTCTTGCCGCAATTTGCGCAATCAAAACCCAACATCTGCCGATTGGCAAACACCAGCCCGACAATCGCAATGCCGAATGCGATCGCGGAATGACCAAAGAACCGGTCCACCACGAGGACAAACAAAATGGCGAGCACCAGTGCGCCTGCCATAAATTTGGCGTGTCGCTGCGCGCGATCAAATATCGTCACGCCATTTGCTCTGCCACGCGCTCAAACACGCGCCGGGCAAAACTGCTCAGCGTATCGTCGCGCGCGCCCATGATCACGATCCGGTCGCCGGGCTTGGCGATCTCCACAATCCGGTCGCCGCAGGCGGCGCGTTCTGCAACATGCTGCGCGTTGCCGCCTTGGTCTGCGATCAGTTTGATGATCCGCTCGGTCCCTTCGCTGCGGTCGACTGTGCCGCCGTAATAGACGGGGTCGCACATGATCGTGACATCGCCGCTATCCAATTCCCGCGCAAAGGTTTCCGCCAATTCGCCGCCCATCTGTCGGAGCGGGCCATATCCGTGCGGCTGGAAAAACGCGATCACGCGTCCCGGTGTCGCTTTCAAAGTGCGCAAAGTTGCCGCGCATTTCTCTGGGTTATGACCGAAATCGTCGATGACAGTCGTTCCAGCGGGCGTGGTTCCCACCACATCGAAGCGCCGCCCAAGCCCATTAAACGATCCCAGAGCGGCGACCGCTTGTTGCACGTCAATTCCGGCCGCACTGACCGCTGCAATCGCGGCCAAAGCGTTGGAGAGATTGTGCATTCCGGGCATTGGCAGGGTCAGGGCGAATGCTTCCTTGCTGCGATTGTCGATCACCGCGGCGCGAATGCCAAAGGCGCTTTGTTCGATGCTGCTGGGTTCTACCGTCAGATCGGCGCTTTGTTCGTTGATGGCGAAACTGATCGCTTGCCCTGCCTGCGGGGCGAGGGCGCGTGCCTCTTCATTGTCGAAATTGACGACGCCGCATCCCGCCTCGCTAAGGTAATTGCCGAACAAGCTGCGCAATTCTTCGATGCTTTTGTGATCGAGGCTGACATTGAGCAGCACGCCAATAGTGGGCTTATACAGCGCGATAGAGCCGTCGCTCTCATCCACTTCGCTCACGAAAATGCGCGGGTTGCCAACGCGGGCGCTGGCGAAGGGATTATCGGCATCGGCAAAATTCTTCATCACCGCGCCGTTCATCACGGTCGGGTCATGCTGAGCCTCTGACAATATCCATGCGATCATGCCGGTGACGGTGGATTTGCCCGAAGTGCCGCCGATGGCGATGGAATAGCCCGCCTCGTTAAACAGCGCCGATAGCAATTCCGCGCGGCTCATCCGCGCACACCCAAGCTCGCGCGCTTTGGCGACTTCGGGAACGGTGTCTTCGACCGCAGCAGAAGCGATCAGGATTTGATCGGCAGAGGCAATTCCGCTGCCGTCTTGGGGAAACAAATCAAACCCGTTTTCGGCAAGCCATGCGAATTTTTCCGGTGTGCGACCTTGGTCATAGGATCGGTCCGATCCCCCAACCTCGTGGCCTGTTCCCTTTGCGATCTGCGCAAGCGGCAACATCCCTGATCCGCCAATGCCGCAGAAGAATAAAGGGCGGCCTGAAAGCGCATTTGCATCAATATCTGACATATCATTTGGCATGGATGGGATGGATATTGGCTTGCAAGGACACTGACAAGCGCCATAGTCGGCACCTATGACAAATATCGCGATTTGTGCCCCAGCAACTCCCATCACAAGCGACCATGCCGCCGCGTTAGAGGCGCTGGTCGCGGCGGAATTCCCCGCACATAAAGTCACTTTTCACGAACAATGTTTCGCCAGTCAGGGGCATTTTGCAGGCGATGATCTGACCCGGCTGACCGCGTTGCTCGATTGCGCGAATGATCCGGCATTTGATGCAGTGTGGTTTGCGAAGGGCGGATATGGCTCAAACCGCATCGCAGAGGCTGCGGTCGCGCAAATGAACGCGTCGGCCCGGGCGAAGACCTATGTGGGTTTCTCCGATTGCGGCTATTTGCTGGCCGCGCTTTACCGCGCTGGGATTGGCCAATGCGCGCATGGCTCCATGCCTGTCAGCGCGCGTTCCGAATCCGGGCGAGAGGCGGTGCGGCGCGTCCTGCGCTGGTTTGGCGGGGATAATTCGGGGCTTGAGCCGAGCCTTGACGGCGTCACGCCAGCCGCCGCATTCAACCTTATCACTTTGGCGATGTTGGCGAAGACACCGATCATGCCGGACCTGTCGGGCCATGTTCTGATGGTCGAAGAGGTCTCCGAGCATCTCTATTCTATCGACCGTATGTTCTTCGCGCTTGCGGGCAGTTTGCCGCGCCTCGCTGGATTGCGGCTGGGCGCGATTACGGCAGTGCCCGAAAACTATGTCGAATTTGGGCAAAGCGAAGAAGACATCGCGCGTTATTGGTGCAACCGGGCGGGGATTCCATATCTGGGGCGGGCCGAGATTGGCCATAATTCTGCCAACAGAGTTGTGCCGTTCGGACTTGCAGGACCAGCAGGCGCAGCTTAACCGCGCGCCGCAACAGGAGAATTAACATGCGAGCATTCGTTTTTCCGGGGCAGGGCAGTCAAAAAGTCGGCATGGGCACAGACCTATCCGCCGCCAGCAGTGCGGCCCGCGCGGTGTTTGAAGAGGTTGATGATGCGCTGGGGCTGAAACTGTCCGCGATCATGGCGGATGGGCCGGAAGATCAGCTGACCCTGACTGAGAATGCTCAGCCCGCGATTATGGCCAATGCGATGGCGACTTTGCGCGTGCTTGAAAACGAATTTGGCGTGAAGCTGGCGGATAATGCGTCCTGTGTCGCGGGGCACTCGCTGGGCGAATATACGGCGCTTTGCGCGGTCGGCGCGTTTGATCTGGCGACTACGGCGCGGTTGCTCAAACTGCGGGGCGCGGCAATGCAAGCGGCGGTCCCGGTGGGCGTTGGCACGATGGCGGCGTTGCTGGGCGCGGATATTGAGAAAGCTTCGGCGCTCGCGGCGGCGGCGGCAGAGGGCGAAGTTTGCGAAGTGGCGAACGACAATGATCCCGGCCAAGTCGTGATCTCTGGCCATAAAGGCGCGATTGAACGCGCGGTGGCCTTGGTCAAAGATCATGGGATCAAACGCGGCATCATCCTGCCTGTCTCCGCCCCGTTCCATTGTTCCCTGATGCAACCCGCCGCCGACCGCATGGCAGAGGCGCTGGCCGAAACGCCTCCAGGCGCAATGTCCGTACCGCTGTTCGCCAATGTCACCGCCGCGAAGGTCACGGACCCTACCGAAGAACAAGCCTTGCTGGTTAGCCAAGTCACTGGCCGCGTGCGCTGGCGCGAAAGCGTTGCGGCGATGCATGCAGACGGCGTCAGCAGTTTCGTCGAATTGGGCGGCAAAGTGCTGACCCCGATGATCAAGAAAATTGCCGCAGGGACAGAGCGCGAGGCGGAAACCGCGAGCCTGATCACGATGGAAGACTTGGAAGGTTTCGCCAAGGAAATCGGCGGTTAATCCCCTTGGATGCGCTGCCTTTTTAAAGTAGCTTGGCTTCACCAAGGGGAGCGAGCAGATGCGGGTTTTAAGCCAATTGGCGGTCACGGCGCTGGCGGTGATTTTGGGCGCATGTGCGACGGTGCCATCTTATGGCCCTGATCCTGCGCTGACACCCGGCCGGGTTCCCACCTTTACCAATGCCGCGCAGATTGATGCCTATGTCGAGGCGCAGGCCGAGGAGCGCGCCGCCATTCGGCAGCGCAAGGCAGCTGAGGGCTTCGAAGACTATATTGTGGTCACCGGAAGCCGGATTGCAGGCGACGTTTCCATCACCAACACCCAGGAAGCAGGGGTTGATGAAGGCGGCATCGTTAAAGCGACGAGTGAGCACCTCGTAATCCTGCGGCGCGGGCGGCTCCATGTGGTGCGGCACGGTGATGATGCATTAGAACCGGTGTCCAGCATCGATGCCTTTGCGCCCGGAGACGAGAATCCCGGCGACACATGGTATGACGAAATGCTGATGCATCAGGGCATGGTTATCGTCATCGGTTATTCCTACGGCGAAGGCGGCACCGAAATATCGCGTTTCAACCTTTCTGAGGATGGGCAGCTAACCTACCGCGACACGCATTACCTTTCTTCATCGGACTATTATTCCTCCAGCAATTACGCATCGCGGATGATTGGCGGCACATTCTATACCTATACACCGACCCGGTTTCGGGAGGGGTGGAGAGACGATTTGCCGTTTCTGGAGCGCCGCAATCCCGATGGATCGCGCCAGCGCATCGGAGAAACTCTGGTTCCCGCATCAATGGGCCTTGCCGCTCCATTATTGACTGACCCGTCGCCGACCGCCGATCTTATGCATGGGATCACCGCCTGCGATGTTGTGTCAGAGGATCTGACCTGCTCCACGCGCACGGTGCTCGGCACATATTCATCGGAATATTATTTCAGCCGCAATGCCGCCTATATCTGGACCGGGACAGGGCACAATGCGCGTTGGGGCCGGGCAAGCCGCGATTGGGGCTCTCTGCTGTACCGGATACCGTTCGACAGCGATGACGACATCACCGCCATCGCCGCGAAAGGCGCGCCAGTCGATCAATTTTCTTTCCTAGAAGACAGCGAAACAGACAGCCTGTTTGTGATGACAATGGGCGATTTCGTGTTCGAAGACAGCGGCGATTTTGGTCTGATGATGTGGGAGAGTGAGACTGCCTTTGGCGATGCCGCATTGTTGCAAATCCCTCTTGATCGGATGGGCAACGGAGCGGTGCAATTGCCGGTTTCGCAATATCGTGCATTGCCGCAAATCAGCGGGCGCGTTCAAAACCGCTATGCCGGGCGCAACCTTATGTATGGCAGCGGCCACGGCGCCTATTCCGAAGAACCTCCCGAACTTTTCGTGGTCCCGCTCGGCGAAAATTGGGTGCAGCGGCTTGATATACCGCACGGTGTTAGCCGTCTGGACCGCTTGGGCTCAGACGGGGTTGCGATTGGCACCGACAGCGAAGACGCGCTCGGTTTTACGTCGATCGAATTTTCGGAGAAGCGGCCCGGTGCCCGGATTGGATCGACCTATTTGTTGCCCGCCGCAGAAGAAGGCGAAAACCGGTCTCAGGCGTTTTATTGGCGCCCTGATGCGGACAATCCCGATAGCGGGGACGGCCTTATGGCATTGCCGGTCAACAAAGAGATCGAGGGCTATGATTTCTACTACCTCGGATCATCCACCGCGATGTTTTACCTTGAACGCAGAGACGGCGCTCTGTTTCCTATGGGCGAACTTGGCACACAGCCCGATGAAGAGGTGATTGCCGCTGCGCAGCAGATGGAAGAGTTAGAAGATAAGGGCGAATGCCAAGCATCCTGCGTGGATTGGTACGGCAATTCGCGCCCGATCTTTATCGGCGACCGAATCTTTGCCCTGATGGGCGATCAGATTGTCGAAGGAAGTTTGGCCGGCGGCCGGATCACAGAAGAGCGGCGGATCAATTTTGCCCGGTGATGCGCGTCTGATCGGTTGACCCGGCGCGCCCCGGTGCGCAACAGAGGCGCATATTTGGCTAACGGAGAGAGCCTCACATGTTTCAACTCAACGGAATGAACGCGCTGGTTACCGGCGCAAGTGGCGGGATCGGGTCGGCGATTGCGATTGCGCTGGCAAAGCAAGGCGCGCGCGTCGCGTTGTCGGGATCGAATGGCGACAAATTGCGCGCCTTTCGCGAACAGCTGATGTCAGAGGTCGGATCACCCGAACACGGCGATCACGTAGAGATCACGTGCAACCTATCGGACAGCAAACAGGTCGATGAATTGATCCCTGCCACGGTCGATACGCTGGGCGGGATTGATATTCTGGTCAACAATGCCGGGATTACGCGCGACAATCTGGCGATGCGGATGAAGGATGATGAATGGGATCAGGTGATCTCCGTCAACCTAGAGGCGACGTTCCGTCTGATGCGCGCCAGCGCGCGCCCGATGATGAAGGCGCGTTTTGGCCGGATCATCAACATCACCAGCGTCGTGGGCAGCACCGGCAATCCGGGGCAAATGAACTATGCCGCGGCCAAAGCAGGCGTGACCGGCATGACCAAAAGCTTCGCGCAAGAGGTCGCATCGCGCGGGATCACCGCCAATTGCGTCGCGCCGGGCTTTATCCGCACGGCGATGACCGATCAGCTGCCTGATGCGCAGAAAGAGGTGCTGAATGCCCGTATTCCGGCGGGCAAAATGGGCGAAGGCGACGATATCGGCGCGGCGGTGAGCTATCTGGCGAGCCGCGAGGCGGGCTATGTCACTGGCGAAACATTGCATGTGAATGGCGGTATGGCGATGTTGGGGTAAGGTTCTGCCCCTCCAAACCCCCTTATCCCCAAAGGAATCTCCCCTCGTAGCGCCGCGAACTTGCCCGTCTTGCTCGGTTCGCTAAGGTTTTTCTAAGACCATCGGCGCTGTGGGGGCGATTCCGTGCCCCTCTGCGCCATTTAGGCACACAAAGTAGGGTAAGCTGATGAAGGCTACTATCGAACGTGCGACGCTCCTGCGTTGCCTCTCTCATGTTCAATCCGTGGTTGAACGCCGCAACACCATTCCGATCCTGTCCAACGTCCTGATCGACGCCAGCGATGGCGGCAATGTGAAGGTGATGGCGACCGATCTCGATCTGCAAGTCACCGAAACGATGGCGGCTGCGTCTGTTGATACGCCGGGTGCGATCACAGTGTCGGCGCATTTGCTGTTCGATATTGCGCGCAAATTGCCGGACGGAAGCCAGGTCAGCCTGGAAACGTCGGACAACCGGATGGAAGTCAAAGCGGGGCGCAGCCGATTTAAACTGCCGACCCTGCCGCGCGATGATTTCCCGGTGATCGTCGAAGGTGATCTGCCGACCAGTTTTGAGGTGCCCGCGCGGACATTGGCGCAGATGATTGATGCGACGCGGTTTGCGATCTCTACCGAAGAAACACGCTATTACCTCAACGGCATATTCCTGCATGTTACCGATGAGGATGAACCCGTTTTGAAAGCGGCGGCGACTGACGGCCACCGGCTTGCTCGCTTTACGCTTGCCCGTCCCGATGGGGCCGAGGGAATGCCTGACGTGATCGTCCCGCGCAAAGCGGTGGCGGAACTTCGCAAGCTCCTCGAAGAGGCGATGGACGGTTCGGTGCAGATCGACCTGTCGGCCAGCAAGGTGCGCTTCACGCTGTCGGGCGAAGGCGGTGTGGTGCTGACCAGCAAGCTGATCGACGGGACATTCCCTGACTATAGCCGTGTCATTCCAACGGGTAATGACAAATTGCTCAAAGTTGATCCCAAGCTCTTCTTCCAAGGTGTTGATCGGGTTGCAACAATTGCGACCGAGAAAACGCGTGCGGTTAAGATGGGTCTGGATAAAGACCGCGTGACCTTGTCGGTTACATCGCCAGACAATGGCAATGCAGCAGAAGAGCTCGCGGCGACTTACGGTAGCGAAGGTTTCGAAATTGGCTTTAATGCCAATTACTTGAAAGATATCCTTGGCCAGTTTGATAGTGAAACGATTGAACTTCACCTCGCCGATGCGGGCGCGCCGACATTGATCCGCGAAGACGAAAACAGCCCGGCGCTCTACGTCCTTATGCCGATGCGCGTATAATGCGGCGCTGGGCGGCAATAATGGGCGCGGCTTTGATGGTCGCTGCGCCTGTTCATGCGCAAGAGGCGGAACCATTTGTTCCGGCGTTCAATTCCGATTCCGACCTTGATTGCGCGATCTTTATCGGCGCGCTGATGGCGGAAACAGAAGCGGAAATGACCCCGGACAATCGCCTTGGGCTGACATCGGCGTTCACCTATTTCGTTGGCCGTTACGAAGCGCAACGCGGGATTGAGATTACGGAAGCGTTTACAGAGCGTTATCCGATCTATCTAGAATTGAACCCGGTTGAAATTCAGCAAACATGCTCGGTGCGGATGCGGGCCTTTGGCGCGCGTTTGCAAGAAGCGGGGAGCGCATTATCGCGTCTGACGCCTCAACGCGATCCGGTTGCGGATGAAGCAGACGATAGCGCCGAAGAAGCGCCCGCTGAGTAATCGGGCATGAGCGGCGCAAAGTCCGATCATGGCGCGCCGCAGGTTCGCATATTCGGCACGGTAATCTCTACCTATACCCGCATCGTTCAGACCACCTGCGAAGAAGCGGGCCTGTCCCATGAGACAATCGCGACCGCAGCGCAGTCTCCGCAAAACCGCCACCCTTTTGGCAAAGTCCCGGTTGTGGAGGTCGATGGGCTTGAGCTGATCGAGAGCGTGGCGATTGCGCATTATCTCGACAATTCGCACAATGCCGCCGCGCTTCAGCCTGCTGACCACGCCGCGCGGGCGGTGATGGACAAATGGATTGCGGTTGCAAATAATTACCTGTTTCCGCTGTTTGAACGCGGGCTGGTTATGCCGTGGATCATGCACCGGGTTGCGGGCTATCCGCTCGATCCAGAGAAAATCAACGCCGCCCTGCCGCAGATCAGCCGCGCCTTGGGCTTTTTAGAGGCAGAATTGCAGCAGGATGGCGCTTGGGCCGCGCAGAATTTTGGCCATGATTTCACGCTGGCTGACGTGTTTCTTTACCCCATCGTCCGCTCGCTCGAACTCACGCCTCAGGGCGAAGTTGGGATCAGCCAATGCGATCATCTGGCCGCATGGCTACGAAGTTGTGAAAAGCGGCCCTCCATCGCCGCAACCCGCTGGGAAAGCGAGCCTTGATGGGGTAAGTGTTGCTCAACAAAGAGGAACTCCAAATGACCCTATCCCAAGTCCACGTCCGCAAAGAAGAGCTCACCAATGCCGTCGTCGCCAGTGTCGATGCCGGCGAACTGGCCGAAGGCGCAGTGCGTCTCGCGGTGGAAAGCTTCTCCGTCACCGCTAACAACATCACCTATGCGGTGGTGGGCGACGGGTTTGGTTATTGGAACTTCTTCCCGCCCAAAAGCGACGAAGATGGTCTCGGCATTGTGCCGATGTGGGGCCACGCCAAAGTAACGCAGAGCAACCATGAAGACTTCGCCGTGGGTGAGCGGATCTATGGCTATTTGCCGATGGGCAGCGGTCTGGATGTGGTGCCGGGCAATGTCACTGCCGCAAGCTTTTCTGACATGACCGATTATCGCCAACCGATGAGCCCGGTCTACAACAATTACTCCCGCCTAGCTGCCGATCCAGAGCATGACGCCGCGCGTGAGAAAGAACGGATGATTTACGGCCCGCTGTTCAAAACCGGCTTTATCATCGATTATTTCATGCGGTCCGAAAACTGGTTCGGCGCGAACCAGGTGATCTTGACCAGCGCCTCTTCCAAAACTGCGATGGGGCTGGCGAGCGTCGCGAAACAAAACTCTCCGCAAATCAAACGCATCGGACTAACATCGGCCGGCAATGTCGAATTTGTCGAAAGTACAGGGCTTTACGACAAGGTGCTCACATATGAAGCGATCGGAACGCTAGCGATCAATGACTGCGTTTCGGTTGATTTTGCGGGCAATGCCGATGTGCTGAAAAAGCTGCACAACCATTTCGGTGATACGCTCAAATATTCTTGCCTAGTCGGGGCCACTCATATTGAGGAACGCGGCGCCTTTGGCGGCGGAGCAGACTTGCCGGGGCCAAAGCCCGCCTTGTTCTTCGCCCCCGATCACTTTGTTGCGTTCTTTAAAGAGCACGGCCCCGTCGATGGCGGCACCATGATCGCAAAGACGTGGCACGGATTCCTAAGCGCGGTCGAAGGCACCGTCGATATTGTGACGCTCAAAGGATTGGATGCGGCGCGTGAGACTTACCTGACCATGGTCGGCGGCACGGTTGACCCCGCCAAAGGGATCGTGATCGAGCCTTAAGACGCAGCGAGGCGGCGGAGCTTACTCCGCCGCTTCTGCTAGCTCCGCCCGCTGCGGCCCGCGGATCAAGCCGCCCGGCGTCTCTCCGGTCCATTTGCCATTTTCAAACGTCACCGCGCCGTTTTTGATCGTGCATGCGTAACCGTCCGCCTTTTGCAGCAAGCGTTTGCCGCCAGCGGGCAGGTCGAATGCCAGCCACGGACGGCCCAATTTCAACCGATCCATATCGATCACATTGATATCGGCCAGATAACCCGGCGCAATCACACCGCGATCTTCGAGGCCGTAAAGCACCGCCGTATCGCGGCACTGACGTTTCATCGCCTGTTCCAGAGTGATCCGGTCGCCGCGTTTCCGGTTTTTCACCCAATGTTCGAGCATAAAGGTGGGCGAGGCCGCATCGCAGATCGTCCCGCAATGCGCGCCGCCATCCGACAGGGAATTTACCGTGTCATCGCTATGTTGCAGCGGATGGAGGAAATCGAGATTGCCGTCGACATAGTTGAGGATCGGCAAATAGATAAACCCGGTGCCGTCCTGCGCGCACAGCATGTCGTAGGCATATTCCTGAGGGTCCACACCGGCGGCCTGCGCGCGCGCATTCACACTGGCGGATGCTTCGGGTTCGTAATCGAAATCCGGGTCCATCTCATATTGTAAAGCCCAACCTTGCGAGATGACCATCACGACTTCGATGATGTCCATCGGCGCTTCGGAATAGTCGTTTGCCTCTGACAATAGCTGTTTCTTAAACGCCGGATCGAGCAATTTTGCCTTTTGCTGCGGCCAGTCCAGATCTTTGATCGTCTGCCAACTGGGGCGGAAAGCGAAGGGGTTCACCGTCCCTTGCCACGCCATGATGATCCCGTTCCCGCGCAATGCGATTTGCGCGACGATATTGGCGCCATTGTCGTTTTCCGCGCGCATGCTGGAGATTTGTTCATCCAGCGTGATGTCTTTCTTGATCGATTGCAGCGCGGCGAAGGTGACCGGGACACCGGCCTCTCGGCTCAGCTTGCCCATCCATTCAAATTCGTTCCATTCGCGCATCAGGTCGCTGGCCATTTCAAACACGGCATGACCGCCGGCATTTTGGGCGCGGCCCATGGCATGGCCGATGGCGACCAATTCTTCGGGCGTCGCGGTGGTGCCGGGGACAAGTTCGCCGTCCACCGATTTGTGCAAGACCGTGCGTGAGGTCGAAAAGCCCAATGCGCCTGCGCGAACGCCTTCTTCAACGATGTCGGACATCGCCTTAATGTCGTCTTCGGTGGGAACAGCGCCGGGTTGTTCGCGGTCGCCCAGCACATAAGCGCGCACCGCGCCGTGGGGCACATGGGTGCCGATATCGATGGCGCGCGGCATTTTTTCCAGCGCGTCGAGATATTCAGGGAATGTCTCCCAATCCCATGTAATCCCCTCTGCCAGCGCGGTTCCGGGAATGTCCTCCACACCCTCCATCAGGCTGATCAGCCATTCGTGGCGGTCTGGTTTCGCCGGGGCAAAGCCGACGCCGCAATTGCCCATCACAACCGTCGTGACGCCGTGCCAACTCGACGGGGCCATTTCCTGATCCCACGTCGCCTGACCATCGTAATGCGTGTGAATATCGACAAAACCGGGGGCGACGACCTTGCCGCTCGCATCAATTTCGCGCGCCGCATCGCCGGTGATTGTCCCGACTCCCGCGATCAATCCGTCTTTTACCGCCACGTCGCCGGTAAAGGCCGGTGCGCCGGTTCCGTCGACAATTGTGCCGCCCCGGATGATCAGATCGTAAATCGGCATGATGTTCTCTCCCAGTCTTTATTTGATACTGGTTTAGCACAAGAACGGCACTGCTGCTATGGCGGGAATATGAGCAAAACAACCAGTTGGACGCCCGATTCCGATAGCGGGATCAAAGTGGATTTTGTGGAAACACGCGGGCTGACCTTTGAGGTCGCCCAGATGGAACCACAATCAGGGGAGGGTGACCATCTCGCATTGTGCCTGCACGGTTTTCCAGAGCTGAATTATTCGTGGCGGCATCAAATGCCGTTATTGGCGGCGAAAGGTTACCGTGTCTGGGCGCCCAATCTGCGCGGCTATGGCGCAACTGACCGGCCCGGCGAGATGCGCGAATATGCGCTAGACCGGCTGACGCAGGATGTCGCCGATCTGATCGATGCAAGCGGGGCAAAGAGTGTCACTTTGATCGCGCATGATTGGGGCGCGATTATTTCTTGGATGTTTGCGATCCTAAAATTGCGGCCATTGACGCGGCTGGTGATTATGAATGTGCCGCATCCGGGGCCTGCGCGGCGCGAAATGCGCAATTGGCGGCAGATGAAGAAGAGCTGGTACATGTTCTTCTTTCAATTGCCGCGCGTGCCGGAATGGTTCTTGGGCCGGAAAGGCGGCACTGTGATTGGCGGCTTGTTTGAGCGCACGTCGTGTAACCCGCAGAATTTTGGGAAGCCGGTACAGGCGGTCTATAATTCCGCCGCGGCGCGGCCCGGCGCGCTAAAGGCGATGGTGGATTATTACCGCGCTTTGATGCGCCATGACGACACGGTCGATCCGGGCGATTTGACCGTCGATATTCCGACATTGATGGTGTGGGGAGAGGAGGATGTCGCGATCGATATTCATTGCACACAGGGTACAGAGCAATGGGTCAGCGATCTGACGCTCAAACGCCTGCCGGGTGTGTCGCATTGGGTGCAGCAAGATGCGCCCGATGAAGTGAACGCAATTTTGGCCGATTGGCTGCCCGCAGCTTAATCAGTGCAATCTATGTCGTGACGTTGAACAAGATGACTTCGCTAAAGCGTTCGCGGGTCAATTCTGGGTCGCCTTCGACATAGGTGAAGCATATCGGATCGGGTTCATCCGGGTCGCTGACATACCAGCTGAAAACGCATCCTTCATGGCTGAAAAAGCACACAGTGCCGGGCGGGATTTCGTAATCGAGACCGTCATTTTCGACCACATCAGGCAGCATCGCGGTGAGGCGGGGCGTGTCGCTCAGCAGCCAATCATGGCTGGAGAGCACGCCGGTCGATTGATCGCCCGCCCACAGCGCGAATTCGCGGTGCGCGGCGCATAGCGGCACGCCGATCAGGTCTTCGGCGCGCGCAATTTTCTCCGGGCTCGAACCAGCAGGCTCGCCATTGGTGCGCGCCCAATGCTGTGCATAGGCCGCCTTTGCTTTGTTAAGATAGCCGGTCACGTTCAGCCTAAGTCTTGCAAATCAACCTGCGCGGTTAGGCGGCAAGCGTGTCCGCATCCGCCTCTGGCCGATCAAGGAACTCGCGCATCTTTGCGGTGCATTCTTCCTTGTGGCTGAGCAGGAAGAGATGCCCCCCGCCTTTCATCACCACCATTTCGCTATTGGGGATCAGCATGTCGAGGAATTTGCCATTGGCCAGCGGCACAATCGCATCATCATCGCCCATCATGATCAGCGTGTCTTGCTTTAGCAAAAACGGCAGAGCAGGCGCGCTGGTCCAACCGAGCATACACATCAGCTGATACATATATCCGCGCGGGGAGGGCGGTTTTAGGCGCGACATGTGCCCGCCTTTGCCTTGTGATTTGCCCAGACCTTCGCCGTAAAGCGTCTCAAAGTTCTTCATCATGAACTCTGGATCGATATAGCGGCGCGGATTGGCCATTTTGGTCAGCGCTTTGGGGCTGCCCGGCATCATCAACATGCCTGCGCTGGTGGCGATTAAGACAACGCGGCGAACACGCGCGGCGTGTTGCATGGCGAAATGTTGCGCAATTCCGCCGCCCCAACTGATGCCCATGACATCCACGTCATCAACGCCCAATTTGTCGAGCAAGCGGGAGGCGGCCCAGCTGATCGTGAAGGGGGTATAGGGCACGAGCGGGTCAGGCGATTCGCCCACACCCGGCATGTCGAACATGATAAAAGGGCGCTCTGTCAAAGTTTCAGCGAGAGGCGCCACCGCTTCGATATTTGCGCCGATCCCATTGAAGAACAAAACCGGCAGATGATCGGACTTTTCATTCAGCCGCCACGTAGCAACCCGTAACGTCCGTCCCGCCACTTTTTCCATCGTGACGACTGCGCCGTCCAGTACTTCGCTCATGTATATTCCGTCCTGTCAGAGCTTAAATTCCCAGCCCGGTTTAACCCAAACTGGGGGCGAGGAACGTGTCGCAGATATCTTGCGCCGCGTGCCTCGCCATAAGCTTTAAAAACTCTCTCAGGCGAGAGTGTATCAGACTTCTTCGACGACGTAGAGTCCGGGGGCGCTTTCTTGCGGGGGATGAGCCTTGCTGCCCAACGCCGCTGGCGCGGGCATTTTGTCACCCGAACGCGCCTGAATCCATTCCATCCAATAGGGCCACCAACTGCCATTGACTTCTTCGGTCCCTTGCAGCCATTCATCAGCCGTGGCTGGCAATTTGCCCTTTTTCTTCTGGACGAAATATTTTGCCTTGGGATTGGTTGGCGGGTTCAGGATCGCCTGCATATGGCCTGATTGGCTGAGCACATAAGTGACGTTTTTCGCGCCAAATAGCTGTGTGGAACGATAGGTCGCTTTCCACGGGGTGATGTGGTCTGTGACCCCGCCCAGGATGAACATGTCGGATGTGACTTTCGACAGATCGACCTTGTGATCCGCCATTTCGACCGTTCCCGGCGTAGAGAAGGCGAGCTCCTCATAAAGCGTCAGGAAGTCGCCCATCAGGCTGGCGGACAAATTGGTCGCGTCGGAATTCCAGAACAGCACATCAAATGCCGGCGGGTCCATGCCGAGCAGGTAATTGTTGATGACATAGTTCCAGATCAAATCATTGGGCCTGAGCCAAGCAAAGCTGCGCGCCAAATCTTCGGCCTTGATCACACCCTTTTTTGCGGCGCGTTGCCGGGCGAGTTTCATGCCATTTTCGCTGACAAGCGATCCGGCCTCGATATCGGTCTGCTTCGGATGCAGGACGCACACCATCAATGTCAGTGAACCGAGAATGTCGTTATTTTTTGCCGCCAATTTTGACGCCAGCACCGAGGCGGTTTGCCCGCCCGAACACCCGGCAGAAACGTTGACTTTATCCGACCCGGTAACCTCCGACACCACCGCCAGCGCCTCTTCGCAGCTGTCGATGTAATCGGCCATGTCCCAGTGGCCCTGATCCTTTGACGGGTTACGCCAAGAAATAACGAATGTCTGAAGGCCGTTATCGACCTGCCATTTGATGATCGATTTTTCTGGCGACAGATCGTTGATATACATTTTGTTGATCTGCGGCGGGATCGTCAACTGAGGGATCGCATAAACTTCGTCCGTCGTCGGGGCGTAGTGGATCAGCTCAAACATCTCCGTCCGGTGGACGACATTGCCTTTAGACGTTGCGACATTCTCGCCCAGTTTGAACGGGCGTTTATCAACTTGGCTCACCATGCCTTTATTGTGCACGATGTCGTTATAGGCGTTTTGCAGACCCTTGATCAGCGACAATCCGCCCGAATTGATCACCTGTTTTTGCGCGGAGGGATTGCCGATCAGAGTGTTGGTCGGGGCGATGCCGTCCAGAATGATGTTAGAGATGAAATTGGCGCGGTTGCGTTCCAATTCGTCCAGCTCCAGATCCTCCAGCCAATTGCGCATACCCTTTTGCACAGCGAGGTAATATTGCGCGCCCGCCTTGAAAAACGGATTGAACTGCCATGCGGGGTCCATGAAGCGTTTGTCTTTGGGGTGGGGGGCAAGTTCGCTCTTGCCGGTCACGATCTTGACCATGTCCTCGCCCATGCTTTTCGCATGACGGAATGTGCGGCTGGGGTCAGAAGTTGTCTCGCGCAGAAGCAACGCCACCGCGCTCACAAAATCCTCGCGCGCCACTCCGACGAGCGGGCCGAGCGCACTGGTCGATTGAGCCGCTTCGTTTTCGAGTTTTACCGTGCTGTCTGGCATCTCAATTCTCCCCTAATGCAGTGAGCGAACTCTCATGGTTCGCAGCGCAATACGCACAGATGGCCTGCATTTCGTTCTGTGACAAGAAGAAGCGCCGCTCAGCCGCATTGTTCCGCGCGAACCGTCAAACTTTGTCATTGGTTAAGGCCGGTTATGCGTTTTTTTACCATTCCTACCCTACCGCTCGGTCTGATCTTTATTAAGCAGGGGCTGAGGCGTAATGGCCGGTTTGTTTTCACGGTTAAAGAACGGGAATGACGGCGCCGATGGCGGCGTGCCTGTTCGTGCGTTCAACAATGCCAGCCGCGCCTCTTTGCTAGAAAGCCTGGAGAAATCCGATCTTGGCTGGTTCTGGGCGAGCGATGCGAAGGGGGTTCTGTCTTACATCTCGCCTCCGGCGGCGCAGCGCGCGGGAAAGCCGGTCGAAGACATTATTTCGATGCCGATGACCGACGTGTTCCAGCCGGTCGAAGACAGCGATGATCGCGGCACTGAACGCCCGCTCAAATTCCAATTGGCCGCTCGCAATTCGATCAAGCCGGTCACGGTTGAGATCAATATGGGCGAAGGCCGTTCATGGTGGGAAATTGCCGCAGTTCCGCAAACCGATAATGCGGGCACATTCCTTGGTTATCACGGCATCGCGCGCGACGTATCCGACACGTATGAAAGCACGCGGGATGCGGAAAAACTCTCGCGTTACGATTCGCTCACCGGCCTATCCAACCGTCACCGCATGTCGCACCAATTGGGCGCCACGCTGACGGCGTTTAGGGCGTCCAAACGATCCTGCGCGATCATGCTGCTCGATCTTGACCGGTTTAAACAGGTCAATGACACGATGGGGCATCCCGCCGGTGACGAACTGCTCAAACAAGTGGCCGCCAGGTTGCAGCGTGTGATGGGCGACAATATCGAAATTGGCCGGATCGGCGGGGACGAATTTCAGGTGATTATGCCTGATGAAGATGATCGCGGTGTGCTGGGTGAACTTGCAACGAGGATCATTCAGATGTTGTCGCAGCCTTATTCCATCAACGGAATGCGCGCGATTATCGGTTGTTCGGTCGGCGTTGCGGTTGCTCCGTTTGACGGGATCGAAGAAGACGAATTGGTGAAGGCCGCCGACCTTGCGCTCTATTCCGCCAAAGGCGGCGGGCGCGGAGCGTTTCGTTTCTATTCCAGCGATCTGCGCGATCAAGCCAGCTATCGCCATCAGATCGAATCCGACCTGCGCGATGCGATTGCCCGTGATGAGTTGGAAATGCATTACCAACCCATCGTTGATGCCAAGACGCACCGCGTCGCCTGTGTAGAGGCGCTGATGCGCTGGAACCACACAGACCGGGGCATGATCTCCCCTGCGGACTTTATCCCAGTAGCCGAAGATGTTGGGATTATCCGCGAACTTGGCGAATGGGCGCTGCACAAAGTGTGTACAACCATCCAAGAATGGCCGGGCGATATTCGCGCCGCGATCAATGTTTCAGCGGTGCAGTTTTCTTCCGACGATTTCATCGAAATTGTTACCCGCGTGCTCAAATCAACCGGCGTTGACCCTGCGCGCGTAGAATTGGAAATTACCGAAAGCGTCTTTGTTGGCGATATGGACCGCGCGCTTAGCATGTTCCATGAGCTGAAAGGGTTGGGCGTTCGCCTTTCGCTCGATGATTTCGGCACCGGCTATTCCTCGCTCAGCTATTTGCGCGATGCGCCGTTCGACAAGATCAAGATCGATCAAAGCTTCGTTCGCGGCTGCACGGCTGAGGATAACAAAAATGACGCGATTATCGCCGCTGTTGTAAGCTTGGCTCGCGCGCTTGGCATGGAAACTGTCGCAGAAGGCGTGGAGTCGAAGGACGAGATGAGAGCCGTCACCGAAGAAGGCGCTACGCTCCTTCAAGGGATGCTGTTTTCGCGCGCCATTCCCGGCTCAGAGATAGTAGAGCGATTGGAATCGGGTGAACTTGAATTTGTCCCGCGCGGCCCGGAAAAATACCGCAGCGACCGGCGCACCGAATTCCGCAAGATCGGCCTGATCCACGAAAACGACCGCTACAATGTGTTCCTGCGCAATCTGTCCAAAACAGGCGCCAAGATCGAAGGGCTGCTTGATGTCCCGATCGGGACTGACGTTGTGGTCGATTTGGGCGGCGGTCAATTGGCGGTCGCCTGTGTTCGCCGTTCAGAAGGGTTCAGCCAGGGCGTTGAGTTTGAAACCCCGTTGATTAGCGATGGTGCAGAGGGGCTGTGTACCCGCCACCGCGTATCGCCTTATCAAATAGAGGCGGCTGGCCGTCCGCTGCGTGCGTTGAATGATGATGCGGTCGCCGCTGTGACCAGCACAATGCACTCAAATACGAAGTCATTCGTTGAGGTCGAAATCTCAAAATTCTGATTGCTGGCTGTGTGCCGGCAATTTGCCGGGAGATTCTCGCCAAGCGTCAGGATTTTTTACACATTAACCCGCGGTCTTAGGCAAATAATAACCAACCGAATTTACGGATAGTGAAGGACGCGCAAAGCGTTCCTGTGAATTTGCGGCATGTTCCAACGCCAAGCGGCCCGGAATATGCCTTTTTGGTAGAGGACGATCTGAGTGGCCCTGAAGGGTTTCTTGTCTAGAAGTGGATCGAAATCGGGCAAAGCGGCGAGCGCTTTGTCTGATAGCGAAAAGCTAGCCATGCTTGATGAGCTGGAACAGTCCGGCCTCGGCTGGTTCTGGGCGAGCGATGACCAAGGCAATCTGACCTATCTTAGCGCCGCGATTGCAGACCGGATCGAGGTTCCCCTCTCCAAAATTCTGGGACAGCCACTCGCCAGCGTTTTTGTCTCCGCCGATAGCGATGGCCGGACCAAATCTCTGCCGCTGATGCTGGGCGCGCACAAGGCGTTTTCCGGCTTTGCTGTGCGCGCAGAGCAAGGATCGGCGCAGGCGGTTTTGCGCCTTGCGGGTCAGCCCGTTCGCGATGGCAAAAAATTCATCGGTTTCCGGGGCACGGGCGCCGACATTACCGACCAATATTTCCGCGAAGAAGAAACAGCTCGGCTGGCCAAATACGATTCGCTCACCGGCCTGTCGAACCGTCATCAGATGAAGCGCCGGATCGAGACGACCCTCACCGCTTTTAAAGCGGCGAAGCGCAATTGCGCGATTATGATGCTTGATCTGGATAAGTTCAAACACGTCAATGATACGCTTGGCCACGCCGCCGGTGATGAGCTGCTCAAGCAGGTTTCTGACCGGTTGCAGCGTTCCATCGAAGTCGAATGCGAAATCGGCCGGCTGGGCGGCGATGAGTTTCAGGTGATGATCCCGGATAAGGATGATCGCGGCGAATTGGGCGAGATCGCGATGAAGGTCATCACGATGCTCAAACAGCCATATTCGTTGGAAGAGGGGCGCTGCGTGATCGGAGCGTCGATCGGTATCGCGATTGCTCCGCATGACGGGGTGAGCGCGGATGACGTTGTGCGCTCCGCTGACCTTGCGCTTTATGCTGCGAAAAATGGCGGCCGCGGGCAATATCGGTTTTTCTCTGGAGAACTGGAAAACGAAGCTCTGTTCCGCCGACGCCTAGAGGAAAATCTTGGCACTGCGGTGCAAGAAAAGCAGCTTTTTCTAAAATACGAACCGATCGTGACCGCCGAAAATGAAACGGTGCGCACGTTGGAGACACATATTTGCTGGCAACATGACCAGCGCGGCGAAATCGACGAAGAAGAGTTTGCGTCGATCTTAGATGGGTCCAGCCAAGTTATCGAAGTCGGCACTTGGGCCATCCGCGAAGCGTGCGCCCATGCGGCATCTTGGCCCGACACGGTGCGGGTCGCGGTGAATGTGCCGGTGGCTTTGTTTGCCGCTGACAGTTTTGTGGATGCCGTGTCGCAGGCGCTTAAAGACGCCGATATGCCCGCCCACCGGCTGGAGCTGGAGATCAGCGAGGCGGTGTTCTTTGGCGATACGAATGCGGTCGACCGGACGCTGGCGCAGCTGTTCAAACTGGGCGTGCGGCTGACGTTGGATGAATTTGGCAGCGGCTATTCCAGCCTCGCCTATCTGCGCCGGGCGCCGTTTGATTCGATCAAGATTGACGAGGCTCTGGTTACCGAGGCCGAGGCGCATGGCTCCAAAGATTTGGGCCTGATCCGTGCGATTGTCGCGCTGGCTGGCGCGTTGGAAATGGATACGATTGCCAACGGTATTGAGACAACGGATCTGTTCGCGCGGCTCAAAGAATGCGGCGTCAAACGGATGCAAGGGCCGATCTATTCCGATCCTGTAAGCCGCGAAACCGTTGAAACTGAGCTGATCGGTGATGCGTGGAAAATCGCGCCCAGCGGCGACCGCACAAAACGCGCGCGCCGCCGCACGGTGTTCCGCAAAATTCAGGTTATTCACGACGATCATTCCTACGAAGTGACCCTGCGCAATCTGTCCAAAACGGGCGCGCTGATCGTGGGGCTGAATGATGTGCCCAAGGATACGCAATTCGTGGTCGATTTGGGCGGCGGACAATTGGCGGTTGCTACCGTGATCCGCACCAATGGCGACACGCAGGGCCTCGAATTTGAACAATCCTTGGTCGATGACGGTTCGGGCGGCCTATGCACCCGCAACCGCGTCAGCCCCTATGCGCTCAGCGCGGCTGGAGCGCCGCTGGCTGCGCTATCTCAGGGGGATTACAAAGGCATGGAAGGCGGATTGTTGGGGCAGGGCGGCAGCAGCGTCCCGCAATTCGCCTATGCGGTGCAGCCAAAATATGAGGCCGCCTGAGGTTTAAATACACGCATCATGCGGCTTGGCAGTCAGTTGCATTTTTCTCGAATGACATAGGCGCAGCACCCGGCTAAACGCCTGCGGGAAATGACTGAACTTTCCAAAATCCGTAACTTTTCGATTATCGCGCATATTGATCACGGTAAATCGACCCTGGCCGACCGGCTGATTCAATTCACCGGCGGGCTGACTGAACGCGAAATGTCCGCGCAAGTCCTTGATAATATGGACATTGAGAAAGAGCGCGGGATCACGATTAAGGCGCAAACCGTGCGCCTCAATTACACCGCAAAAGATGGCGAGACCTATCAGCTCAACCTGATGGACACGCCCGGTCACGTGGATTTCGCTTACGAAGTGTCGCGCAGCCTTGCCGCTTGTGAAGGCGCGTTGCTGGTCGTGGACGCGGCGCAGGGGGTTGAGGCGCAGACGCTTGCGAATGTGTATCAGTCGATCGAACACGACCACGAAATCGTTCCAGTCATCAACAAAATCGACTTGCCCGCCGCCGAACCTGAGCGCGTGCGTGCAGAAATCGAAGAAGTGATTGGCCTCGACGCATCAGAAGCCGTCATGGCGAGCGCGAAATCGGGTATCGGTATTGAAGAAGTTCTCGAAGCCGTCATCGCCAAAATCCCGCCGCCAAAAGGCGACCGGGACAAGCCGCTAAAGGCTAGCCTCGTTGACAGTTGGTACGACCCCTATCTCGGCGTCGTCATCCTTGTGCGTGTGATGGAGGGGGTCTTGAACAAGGGTCTCAACATCAAATTCATGCAAGGCGGCACGCAGCATTTGATCGACCGTGTGGGTTGCTTCACACCAAAACGCACCGACCTCGATGAACTCGGCCCCGGCGAAATCGGCTTTATCACCGCGCAGATCAAAGAGGTCGAACAGGCCCGCGTCGGTGATACGATTACGACGGTGAAGGGCGGAGCAACCGAAGCGCTTGCCGGGTATAAAGAAGTGCAGCCGGTGGTGTTCTGCGGGCTGTTCCCGGTCGACGCCGCTGAGTTTGAGAAATTGCGCGAAAGCATTGCGAAACTGCGGTTGAATGATGCGAGCTTTAGTTTTGAGATGGAATCCAGCGCCGCATTGGGCTTTGGTTTCCGCGCCGGTTTTCTGGGGCTGCTGCATTTGGAGATTATCCAAGAACGCCTCAGCCGCGAATATGATCTTGACCTGATTACGACCGCGCCTTCGGTGGTGTACCGGTTGCAATTGTCCAAATCGAAAACCGAAGACGCAAAGGAAATCCTGCTCCACAACCCCGCCGATTGGCCCGATGTAAACCGCATCGACATGATCGAGGAACCGTGGATCAAGGCGGTGATTTACACGCCCGACGAATATCTCGGTGCGATCCTGAAACTGTGCCAAGATCGGCGCGGGGTGCAGACCGACCTGACGTATGTCGGCGGCCGCGCGCAGGTGACGTATGAATTGCCGCTCAACGAAGTGGTGTTCGATTTCTATGACCGGCTAAAGTCAATTTCGCGGGGCTATGCCTCCTTTGACTATGAACAGATCGGCCTGCGCGAAGGCGATTTGGTCAAGATGAACATTCTGGTGAACGCAGAGCCGGTCGATGCCCTGTCGTTGATCGTCCATGCCGGCGTCGCAGAAGAGCGCGGACGCGGCATGTGCGAACGTCTAAAAGACCTGATCCCGCGCCACTTGTTCAAAATCCCTGTGCAAGCCGCCATCGGCGGCAAAATCATCGCCCGCGAAACGATTGCCGCGATGCGCAAAGACGTGACCGCCAAATGTTACGGCGGCGACATCTCGCGTAAGAAAAAACTGCTGGAGAAGCAGAAAAAGGGCAAGGCGAAGATGCGCGAATACGGCAATGTCAGCATCCCGCAGGAGGCGTTTATCGCGGCCTTGCGGATGGGTGATGAATAACGTCGCGATTGGCGGTTCAAGACTTACTCTATCAGAGCACGTTTGATCTCAGGCTGCGTTTGCAGTCGTGACCTGACCTGCTACCCCTCGTAAGAATACTTAGGAGGGTGTGATTGTGCGGCGATCTAAAAACATAACTTGGTTGATTGTTGCTGGCGCGGTGTCAGCCGCGTCCATGACTGCGGCCAATCAACCAAATTCGAACCGATCATCGACAACCTCTCAAGAAGATCGTTGCAGAGCCGCGAGCGCTAGATTGTCAGAAACGCGCGGGCGCGATGAAGAAGCCGGGGAAATCGCGATGAGCAAACCCTGCGTTGCTCTTCGCAATGCCTCCGCTTTCGATGTTCGCGGCGGAATGGATGAAATGACCCGGACGTTGCGGGATGAAGGCGTGGATATCGAAAGTTTCCTGCGTCCAAGATTGGCGGAATGTCCGCGTGCAGTAGACGCGCAAATGCGCGAGCCGGTCCCTGAAAATAGACCCAGACCTGTCCGATCCGAACTGCGCGAGCGGTGCGAAGAAAACGCCCGTGTTGCGGCCTATTCTGATGGGGTGAATGAACTTTATCGGCTGCGGCAAGAGCGCTTTGCCAACGAAAACGCGGCATTCGAGGGCGAATTGCGCCGGATCGATAGAGAGACGAATGAGGCGCAAAAAGCCTATCAGCAACAAGTCGAACAAGACCGCGCCGATCATGAAGCTAGGATGGCCGATTGGCGCCGCAGGGTTGCCCTATGTGAGAGCGGCCAGACCGAATATTGCCAGCAAAAATGAGCGCATCGCGCGGTATAGGAATTCGATTTTCCTACAAAACGCACGCCGCCTATAGTTCGTCGCATGGCCCGTCCAACACCAAGACAAACTCATATTGATCGCCAACACCGATCACAGGGCGGCTTTGTGATCGATTGGTTTTCTCCCCTTGGACTGTGTGTCAGGTGTGTCAGGTGTGTCAGGTGTGTCAGGGGTCGGGCGTTGATGGGCGCGTGCAAGGGCGTGTTGATGGCCGCAAAACGCCGCTTTGCGCGGATAAGTGCGCTCTCTCCCCAAATCCCCTGCAAGCTTCACTTGGCGTTCACGCAGGCGCTGGTTATACGCGGGTCCATGAACACGACACTTCGCACCCATTTGACTCGTGCCGCCATCCTTGGTGCGGCGCTTACTGCCACTGCTGCCTGCTCGGGCGGCTCCGCGAATGAGGACGTTGCCTATGTCGCCCGCGATGTGGAAACGCTCTATGCAGAGGCGCAGCGGCGGCTCGATGGCGGCAATACGGTCTTAGCGGCGGCGCTGTTTGACGAAGTTGAACGGCAACACCCCTATTCGCCGTGGGCACGGCGCGCACAGCTGATGAGCGCGTTCAGCTACTACATCGCGCGCGATTACAACAAAGCGATCCAGAACTCTCAGCGGTTCCTGTCGATCCACCCGGGCAATAAGGATGCGCCTTATGCCTATTACCTGATTGCGCTGTCCTATTACGAACAGATCAGCGACGTGAACCGCGATCAGTCGATCACCGAACAGGCGCAGATTGCTCTGCGCGAAGTGAACCGGCGTTTCCCTCAGACCGAATATGCCGCCGATGCGCGGTTGAAACTGGACCTGGTTTCCGATCACCTTGCGGGCAAGGAAATGGAAATTGGCCGGTATTACCAGCGATCAGGCCGGTGGCTTGCGGCGGCATTGCGGTTCCGCAATGTGGTCGAGGAATTTGAGACAACGAGCCACACGCCAGAGGCTCTGTACCGTCTGACCGAAAGCAGCCTTGCGCTGGGCATCCGTGATGAGGCGGTGAAATATGCCGCTGTTCTGGGTGCGAATTATCCGGGTACGGAATGGTATGAGAAGGCGTTCGAGCTGGTTGAAGACCATGCGAGCGATGTCACCCCCAGCTAAGAGCCGCTGATGTGGTGACGCCGCGATGTGATTGGGTTAGTGCAGGTTTCCTATGCTGACCCGGCTTTCGATCCGTAACATTGTCCTTATCGAAGCGCTCGATCTCGACTTCGCGCGCGGGCTAGGCGTGCTGACGGGGGAGACGGGGGCAGGCAAGTCGATCCTGCTCGATGCGGTAGGCTTGATACTGGGCGACCGGGCGGAGACAGCTCTGGTGCGCGCGGGTGAGGCCAAGGCAAGCGTCACGGCGAGCTTCGAGTTTGCAGAGCTTCCCGCGGCAATTGCGCAAGCCTTGGATGATGCCGATATCGACATTGAGCCGGGCGAACCGCTGTTGATCCGGCGTCAGGTGAAGGCCGATGGCGGGTCCAAAGCCTTCGTCAATGATCAGCCGACCAGCGCGGGCTTACTACGCGAACTGGCGCCCGCTTTGGTGGAGCTGCACGGGCAGCATGATGATCGCGGTCTGGTGAACCCGCGCGGGCATCGGATGCTGCTCGACCGCTATGCCGGGATTGATCTGGGCGGGCTGGAGAAACGCTGGCGCAGTTGGGCGAAGACCGAAGCGCAATTGTCAGAGGCCCGCGCTGCGCAAGAACAGGCGAAGCTCGACGAGGAACTGCTTACCGCGCATCTGGCGGAGTTGACGACGCTGGCCCCGATAGTGGGCGAGGAAGTGCAGCTCGCATCGGCGCGCTCTGACATGCAAAAGGGCGAGAAGCTTTCGGGCGAACTCGAAGACTTGCGCCATGTGTGGGAAGGGTCGGATTCGCCGCTGGCGTCGCTGCGCGTGGCGGCGCGTAAGCTGGACCGGATCGCGCCGGAACATGCGATGCTGGCCGATGCGCTGGCGTCCTTGGACCGCGCCGTGATCGAAGCGGGTGAGGCGGAGGATAAGCTGGAGGCGGCAGCGCGCGCATTGGTGCATGACCCGGCGGCGCTGGACGCGGCGGAGACGCGATTGTTCGAATTGCGAGCGATGGCGCGCAAGCATCGCTGCGACGTGGATGAGCTGCCTGAACTGATGATCGACATGCGCGGGAAACTGGACGCTATCGAGAGCGGCGATGCTGAGCTCAGCGCCTTGGAATCCGCCGCCAAGCAAGCGCGCGAAACCTATCTCAAGACCGCGGAAAAAGCCCATGCCGCGCGGGTCAAAGCGGCCAAGAGCCTCGACAAAGCGGTTGCTGCAGAGCTTGCGCCGCTTAAGCTGGACGCGGCGCGGTTCCTTACGTCGGTCGCCGTTCTTCCAGAGGACAAATGGGGCGCGTATGGCATGGACAGCGCCGAATTTCTGATCGCCACAAACCCCGGCGCAGACTTCGCGCCGCTGGCCAAAATCGCGTCCGGCGGGGAATTGTCGCGTTTCATCCTAGCGCTCAAAGTTGCGCTGGCGGAAAAGGGCGGGGCGGCGACGATCATCTTTGATGAGATCGATCGCGGCGTCGGCGGCGCGGTGGCGTCCGCTATCGGTGAACGCTTGGCACGCCTTGCCAGCGCGGAAGGGCAATTGCTGGCCGTAACGCATAGCCCGCAAGTCGCCGCGCGCGGGGGAATGCATTACCTCATCGCCAAAGCGTCCAGCGGCACAGTGACCAAGACCAGCGTCGCCGCGCTAGACCAAGCCGGGCGGCAGGAAGAGATTGCACGGATGCTTTCTGGTGCCGAGGTCACGCCAGAGGCGCGGGCGCAGGCAGATCGATTGTTGGAGGGTGTGTGATGGAAATTCTAGGCGGCTTTTTTCTAACCACTATTTTGCTGTCACTGATTGGATCAGTGACCGTGTTGGCGCTCGCCAGCATGGCGGTGCTGGGCATCACCACCGAAATGAGTTTCAGGAGGCTGTTTTTCGTGTCCTTTGGGATCGGCTTGTTGGCACCAATCCTGCTCGCGGCGGGAGTTTCCTCTCTGTTCGATGACGAGAGCTTTAAGCAGCAATTTCTGACCGAATTGAGCGAGTTCGTAGCCGGATCGGAGAATGTGGTGCAAGCCCTTCCGCGCATCCGAGAGCTTCGCCAGCAATTGAGCGATGGCACGATCACTCCCGATCAATTTGAGGACCAGCTAGAGCAACTCATCGAAGAAACGTCCGGCGCTCAGATTGAGTTAGAAGGTGTGGAGATTACGCCCGAGGTGGACGCGGAAGCGGATCGGTTGATCGAGGGGGAGTGATGAGGCTCGGTTCCGCTGCCCTGATTTCGGCAATCGTTGTTTCGATAGGTGTCTCTGTTTGGCTGACTTCAGATTTGGAGCGCCGGCCAATGATCACCGCTGCCGCTCATGCTGCAATTCGCGCCAATCTAGACCTTCTGATCGATGCCTATGCCGACCAGTCGGCAAGGGATGCTGATAGCATTGAATCCGTGACCTTGTGCCTTCATTCACGTGAGCCACTCGATTTCGATCGTTTGAATGTTTTGTTTGCGGATACCGTCATACGACCCGTGACAATTCATATCTGCGATAGTGAAAGGGTTGAGTCCAACGATGCAATGTTCGCATATTTCCTGCATTGGTTTGATGAGCGAGGTGAACGAGCCTTCGCAATGAGTATTCCGAAGATCCGTTGTCCTACAGCTTCCCGTTGCATTGTTGACATACACGAATCGGGGCGGAGCCTCCGCTATACAGTCGAGGAAATTGACGATGTGTGGACGGCAAAAAGAGGAAGATAGGCGATCGGTCTTTGGACAACGATTGCCGACTAGAAGTCATGACATTGCCAAACTCAGAAGCTGAAGCCGCTAACGAACTCATGCGCCTCGCGCGGCAGATCGTGAAGCATGACAAGTTGTACCATGCGCAGGACAATCCTGAGATTACGGATCAGGAATATGACGCGCTCACCCGCCGCAATCGCGAGTTGGAGGAGGCGTTTCCGCATTTGATCCGCGATGACAGTCCTTCGCGCAAAGTGGGCCACGAGGTTGCCGCGTCGCCGCTGTCCAAAGTCGCGCATGAGGTTCGCATGATGAGCCTCGACAATGCGTTTAACCGCGAAGAAGTGGCGGAATGGACGCAGCGTATTCGGCGCTTTTTATCGCTGAGCGAAAGTGATCCCGTTGCGATTACGGCGGAGGACAAGATTGACGGTCTGTCGTGTTCGCTGCGCTATGAGCACGGCAAATTGGTCCGCGCCGCCACGCGCGGGGATGGGCAGGTGGGCGAGGATGTGACGCCGAATGTGGCGCATATTTCGGACATTCCGCAGCAGCTTGCCGCCAATATGAATGGCGCCGTGCCCGATGTGTTTGAGGTGCGCGGAGAGGTTTATATGTCGCGCGCCGATTTTGCCGCGCTCAATGCCGCGCAGGCGCAGGCGGAAGAGAAGCTGTTCGCCAATCCGCGCAATGCCGCCGCCGGTTCGCTGCGTCAGAAAGACGCGGGCGTTACCGCAAAACGCCCGCTTAAATTCTGGGCCTATGGCTGGGGCGCGGCCAGCGAAGTTCCCTGCGAAACGCAGCATGAAATGATGCGGATGATTGAAAGCTGGGGCTTTCCGCTCTCGCCGTTTCTGACTGTGACCGACGGCGTGGACGCGATGGTCGATCATTATGATGAGATCGGGCGGCAACGGCCCGATTTGCCGTATGAGATTGACGGTGTCGTCTATAAGGTCGACCGGCTCGACTATCAGCAGCGCTTGGGTTTTGTGGCGAAGGCTCCGCGCTGGGCTTTGGCGCATAAATTCCCGGCAGAGCGTGCGCAGACTACTCTGGAATCCATCGACATTCAGGTCGGACGCACCGGGAAATTGACACCGGTGGGCAGGCTGGCTCCGGTGCTGGTCGGCGGGGTTACGGTCACCAATGTGACTTTGCACAACCGCGATGAAATCGAACGGCTCGGCGTGAGACCGGGGGACAGGGTTGTGATCCAGCGCGCGGGCGATGTGATCCCGCAAGTCGTCGAAAACCTGACACCCGACGCGGATCGCGCACCCTACCATTTCCCCGCGACCTGTCCCGAATGCGATAGCGAAGCCGTCGCAGAAGAAGGCGAGGTCGATGTGCGCTGCACCGGCGGGCTGATTTGCCCGGCACAGCGGACGCAGCGGCTTGAGCATTTTGTCAGCCGAAAAGCGCTCGATATTGACGGATTTGGGTCAAAAACGATTGCGCAGTTTTTCGCGCTTGGGTGGCTGGAAAGTCCGGCGGATATCTTTCGTTTGAAGACGCGCCGCGACGATATTCTCGCGCTGGAGGGGTGGCAGGATAAGTCTGTCGATAACCTGTTGGCAGCGGTGGAAAACAAGCGCGCGCCTGATGCAGCTAAACTGCTGTTCGGCCTTGGCATTCGCCATGTGGGCGAAGTGACCGCGCGCGATTTGATGAAAGCGCTGTGTGACATTGCGAAGCTGCGCCAGGCGGCGGAGGCGTTCTTCGCCTACCGCGCCAATAACCCGCAGGCCGAAGACGAAAAACCCTCTCCGTTCAAAGCGCGAATGGATGGTGCGGCGAAGGATATGTTTGGGGTTACAGACGGGTTTGGTGCGACCATCGCGCATTCGCTCGCCGATTTCTTCCATGAGCCGCACAATCTGACGGTGTGGGAAGATTTGCTAAACGAAGTTTCGCCGCCGCGATACGAGGTCGAAACGATGGATTCGCCCGTTGCAGGCAAGATCGTGGTTTTCACCGGCAAGCTGGAAACGATGAGCCGCGATGAGGCCAAAGCGCAAGCGGAACGGCTTGGCGCGAAAGCAGCCGGTTCGATCAGCGCGAAGACCGACCTGTTGGTCGCGGGGCCGGGTGCGGGGGCGAAGCTAAAGAAGGCTGAGGAATTGGGCGTCGAGGTCACCGACGAAGCGGGCTGGGCGGATATTGTAGAAGCGGCCGGAGCGGAGGCGGGCTAATGGATCTGTTGCGCGAACTTCACCCTCAGGCGGTCCGCATTGCGGAGCTTTTGCGCGCGCGCGAAGAGAAGATCGCGGTTGCCGATGGCGCGACCGGCGGGCTGATCGCGGCGAGCTTGCTTACGGTACCGGGCGCCTTGGAATTCTATGTCGGCGGCGGCATCGTCTATTCGTTCAAAGCGCGCGACGTGTTGTTCGACCTACCGCGAGAGGCTTACAAGGGAATGCGCTCTGTCACCCAGGAATATGCGGCGCTCCAAGCATCCGCGATCCGGGACCGATTGGGCGCGCAATGGGGCATTGCGGAGAGCGGCTCTGCCGGGGCGAGCAAACACCCATTGGGCGTTGCATCAGGGCAAAGCATTGCGGCAGTCATAGGGCCGCAAGGCGCGCAAACCCGGCTGATCACCACTGAAAGCGATGATCGGATCGACAATATGGCGGCGTTCACGCGCAATGCTCTGGATCTGCTTGAAAGCGCGCTTTCCGCCTAAAGCTTGAAATAAATTTCGCGCGCTCTGTCGAATCCGCCTTGCGCGCTTCGTCACTGTATCAGAGCCTCGCTATATCGGCGCGGACCTGATGGAGAATGACGATGCAATATATGCTGCTGATTACTGAGGATGAGAGCATTTATGGCGGCGATGATGGCGCCAAATTGATGGAGGCGACGCTGGCCGGTCACATGAAATTGATAGAGGCGCTATCGGTCAGTGGCCGCGAATGGTCGGGCAACCGGTTAAAGGGTGCGGACACCGCGACCACGATCAAATATACCGGCGGCGTAGGCGCTTTGCATGATGGCCCTTATTCCGAGACGCATGAAGAACTTGGCGGTTACTATATCGTCGAGGCGGATGATTTGGACGGCGCGATCGAATGGGCGCGGATGATCCCTCTGCCGGGTAATGGCGGCATCGAAGTGCGCCCGATCTGGCCAAACGACGAGTGATCGAACGCGCCCGGTCTATCGCAGAGGCACGGCCAAGAGTAATTGCTGCTCTGGCCGTGCATTTGCGAGACCTTGATCTGGCCGAAGACGCCTTTGCCGAGGCAGCGGCCAAATGCCTTGAACTGCCACAGACGCCGCGCAATGTTGGGGGCTGGTTGCTGACTGCGGCCAGACGCAAGGCGGTGGATGCGATCCGGCGGCGCGAGGCGGAGGCGCGTGCGGCCGCCGGATCTCTTGGGGTTGCGGAGCAGGCTGATGACATGGCCGACATTCTCAAACTTTCTGAACCGATTGCGGATGAACGGCTGCGGCTGATCTTTATCTGTTGTCATCCCGCGATTGCGCTGGAGGCGCGGGCGGCATTGGCGCTGAAGGTGATTTGCGGATTGCCGGTCAAAGAAATTGCGCGGGTTTTTGTCACCAGTCAGCAAACGATGTTTCAGCGGATCACGCGGGCCAAAGCCAAAGTTCAGGCGGCCGGGATCGCGTTTGAATTGCCGCCGCGCAAAGCGTGGGGTGAGCGGTTGGAGGCGGTGCTGCTGACCTTGGAGCTGGCTTACACGGCGGCATTTCAGGACGCAGCGGGAGAGCGTGACGATGAATTGTCCAGCGAGGTCGAGCGGCTTGCGCGGATGGTGGCAGAATTGCTGCCAGAGGAACCAGAGGCGTTGGGGCTAACCGCGCTTATCCTGCTGGCGCGGTCCCGCGAACGGGCGCGGGTGGACGGGGATGGCGCAATGGTGCCGCTGTCTCAGCAGGACACCGAAAAATGGGACTATCCGGCAATAGAGCAGGCGCGCCGTTGGATGGATAGCGCGGCGCAGCTGGGCGCGACGGGGCCGTATCAGGTTATGGCGGCGATCCAATTGACCCATGCGCGGCGCGGTTTTGATGGGGATACCGATTGGGCGGCGATTGCGGCTCTATATGATGCGCTGATGGTGATGCGTCCGGGGGCAATGACGGCGATCAATCGCGCGGTTGCTTTGGCCAAAGTTCAAGGCGCGGCGTGCGGGTTGGAGGCGTTGGAGGGGATGGATGCAGAGGCCCTGCAAAATGCCCGGCCCTTTTACGCGGCGCGCGGCGAATTGCTGGCGCAGCTTGGCCAAAACGATGCGGCGGCGCAGGCGCTGGACCGGGCTATCGCTTTGGACCCTGCGCGAGCGGAAATGTTGTTTTTGAAGGCAAAGCGTATGGAGGTTTTGGGTCAAAACTAATCGCCGGGCACGCTTGGCATGCTCGGCACCCATTTCATCACGCCGCCGGGAAACGGGGTCCAAGAACCGGTTTTGACCCCTGCTGCGGCCAGTTGATCACTTGTCCATTGATTGCAGGTGTTGCCGATATGATAGGTGCCGCGCGCGCTGTAGAATACATCATGGGCGCCGTATCCCGGTAAGGTTTCGCGGGTTTCGGCGGGGGTAAGATGGCCGGCAATGGCCGCCGCTAAAGCGCGATATTCGTCCGCTCTCAGGCGCAGCACGCGGTAATCATCGGCCGGGGCGGGGCGGACATAATGCGCAACATGCAGCACCGCTTCGCCGCCAGTCAGCGCGTTCACTGCGACGGGAATGCTGAGATCGGTCCAAGACGGCGTTTCGAGAAAGAATGCCCGTTCGCCCCAGCTAACCGCGACGTGGGTGTAAGCGCGGTCTGAGGCGCGAATGTCGCGGGCCGGGAAAGTCCCGCGCCAATCCATTTCCGGCGTAACCAACGGCATAGCGATTTCGGTGTGAATGCCGTTGGATCCAATGAGGATTTCGACCGTGCGTTCATCGCCGGCGACAGGTTCCTGCCAATCGCTGGCGCGCGGGATCGAAGAACCGATCCATGCGGAAAGAGCGAATAATAGGACCGGAGCGAGCAAAATCGCGCCTATCCACCGCGCGGCCTTCATCGCGCCTGTTCTTGGCCCAGGCTGATCGTCTGCCCGATCACCGCGCATTGCGCCGCCTTAGCCACAGGATCGCCCAATCGCCGCGCTGCAACCGGGCGATTTGGCGAAATCCGGAGAGCTTATAGGCGCGGCGCACCGCCGCCTCTTGATCCCCGGCGAGCAATCCGGCGAGCAGCACGCTGCCTCCCGGCACCACGCTGGCCGCAAAGTCCGAAGCCAGCTCCACCAGCGGCCCGGCAAGGATATTCGCGATCAGAATGTCATACGGCCCGCGCAATTGGAGCAGATCATCATCCATGCCCGGCGCAATCACCATCGTCATTGCACCCGGACTGGCACCCAATTTGATGTTATTCATCGCGGCATTATCCGCGACCACTTGCGCGCAAACCGCGTCAATATCAGACGCGGTCACTTCGGCGCGCGGCCACAATGCCATCCCCGCAAATCCAAGAAGGCCCGTGCCCGTGCCAATATCGGCGATGCGGCGTGCGGTTATGCCGCTGGCCTTCATCGTGCCCAGCATTTCGAGGCATCCGGCGGTGGTTTCGTGTTGGCCGGTGCCAAAGGCTTGCGCGGCGGGAATGACGAAATTGACCGCATCATCTGCCGGGGGGAAGTCGGGTGTGTGGACGTAGAATTGTCCAGCGCGGATCGGCGGAGTGCCTTGCTGGCTCAGCGTGAGCCAGTCTTCGTCGGGCAATTCTTCGACGGTGATTTTGGGCGCAGTGCCTGCGAACAGACCGGCCAAAGCGCGCTCTTCCGCCGCGCCGGGTTTGCGCGGGAACCAGCCTTCTAACACCCAATCCTGAGGCCGATCTTCGCTGATTTCGCGGCCAGCGATCAAAAGGTCGAAATCCCAATCGTCGATTTCATCATGCGCCAACAATGCGGCGTGGACGGCGGGTTTGGGCGCGTGGGCGGTGAGTTTCCAAGAGGCACTCATGGGTTTGTTCCTGCTTCGCGCGCTAGCCGCGCTTCAATATCTGCGAGCTTTCCATCCGCATATTCGGCGCAGGTCATGCCGCCCTCAAAAGTGCCCGCCGCGGCGCGTTCTATCATTTTACTATGAGAGGGATGCGGGGTCAGCAGAATGTCGCATTCGAGCGCGGCAATGTTTTCCAGCCCAGCGCGATAAGCGGCCAGATATTCAGGGTGCTCTGAAAATTTATATTCATCGCCGCTAACCGGAGAGAGGCTGTCGGCGTAAACGATGGTTTGGCAAACATCGTCGCCGCAGCTTTGCCAGCTCCACGTCATCGCGCCGGGTGTATGGCCCGGTGTTGGGAGAGCGGTAATCTCGAATAATCTCAACACATCGCGTCCAGCTCCGTCATTATATGGCACGCCGTGTGCGATGGGCCGCATCGGTTCGTGTATACCGGCTTGCGGATCATCGGGGTGGTCTTCGCCGGTCAACATGACTTCAATCGCGATCTCAGAAGAGATGACCAAACCGCCGGTTGCGTCCTGAACTTTTGCCATGCCGCCAACATGGTCAAAATGTTCGTGGCTGGCGAGCAGCAGGCCGATATCCGCTGGATCAAAACCCAGAGCAGCGATATTGGCGAGGACGACGTCTGCGCCATCTTCGGTGCCACTGTCGATCAGCGCGTGACCGCCAACTCCTGTAATCAGGATCGCCGCGATCCCGCATGTGCCGACGTAATATGTGTTCGCGGAGATTTGGAATGGCCGCGCGGGCTTGTCCCAATCGTCCCATTTCTCGCAATCGGAAGTGAAGCGGACAATATCGCTGGAATGCAATTCTCGTTCGCCGCCAGTGCTTTCTGGTAGGCCGTCACTGGCTGGCATGCTTTCGCTGGGAACGCAGGCCGAAAGCGCGAGGAAGGCGGCGGGTAGGAATTTAGCGAACAAAGCTGGCTCCATTGGCGTCGATAACTGCGCCGGTCATGCTGGCAGGGGCGTCCAGCGCGCAAAAACTGATGATGCGCGCTATTTCTTCTGGCGTCGCGACTCGGCCCAGCGGAATATCGGCGAGCAAGTCAGCGCCGCCGCGGCTTTCTAAATAATCGCCCGCCATCGCGGTATCGGTAAATCCGGGGGTAATGGCGAAACTGACGATGCCTTGCGCACCATAAGCCCGCGCGATGGTTTTGTGCATCGCGACCATGCCGCCTTTTGCCGCTGCATAATGCCAATGCGCCGGGGAATCGCCGCGATACGCGGCGCGGCTGGCGACATGGACTAAGCGTCCCCTAATTCCGTCCGCCGCAGGATCGCGTTTTTGCCAATGCCGCACGGCGAACCGGCTCAATTGAGCCGCAGCGGTGAGGTTGATCCGCAAAGTGTCCTCCCACCGGTCCAGCCATTCAATATCGGACGAATCGAGCGGGTTCGCATCGAACAATCCGGCATTGTTGACGAGTGCGCAAATGTCTCCGCCGCTGCGGTCCATTGCTTCTTCCCACAGCAATTGTGCGGCGAGCGGGTCGGTGAAATCGGCGGCGATGCGCCCAATATCACCGGCGGGATCACCGGCGGGATCATTCGGGCCGGACTGGTGCCCGATCACCGTCACGCCCCGCGCGCAAAGCGCAGCCTGCGCCGCCTTGCCGATCCCGCGGCTTGATCCTGTAACGAGTATTGAGGTCATGCGAATTTCAACTTCATCGAATGTCTATCTCAAAAATTGCAAGCTATGCCGAACGCGTCGCGCTTGCCTCCCGCTGCCATTGCGCTAAGTGTGAGTGGGGGCAATCAAAAACATGGGACTATCATGAGCCAAAGACCGCTTTCTCCGCATCTCCAGATATGGCGGTGGGGGCCGCATATGTTGGTATCCATCCTGCACCGTGCGACCGGCGACGGTATGGCATTTGTTGGGCTGGGCGTTCTCGTCTGGTGGCTTGCCGCAATCGCCGGCGGACCGGCGTCCTACGAAACATTTACGGACCTCATGACGACGCCGATCGGCTGGATTGTCTTGGTCGGTCTGTCCTGGGCATTCTTCACCCATATGATGAGCGGCCTTCGCCATTTCGTCCTTGATATCGGCGCGGGCTATGAACTGAATACCAATCGGTTCTGGTCAATGGCTGCGCCGATCATTGCGATCATTTTGACGGGTGTCTTCTGGGCCGTCATTCTTCGGGTCTGGGAGTAAAGAGCATGGGTAACGGAACTTCCATCGGGAAGGTGCGCGGTCTGGGTTCTTCGCATCACGGCGCGCATCACTGGCTTTCGCACCGGTTCAGCGCGATCACCAATCTTATTTTGATGAGCTGGCTCGTCGTCAGTTTCGCGCTGATGGGTGATTACAGCCATGCTTCGGTGGCCGCTTGGCTCAAACACCCCGTTTCGGCGGTGGCGATGATCCTGTTGGTGGTCAGCCTGTTCTGGCACGCCAGAATGGGGCTCGGCGTCCTTGTCGAAGATTATGTTCACGAAGCCGGTTTGAAATTTGGGGTGCTTATGGCGCTCAACATTGCGGCAATTGGCGGCGGCGCGCTCGGCGTGTTTAGCATCGTCACGCTTGTATTTGGAGGTCAGGCCTGATGGCTACGGCAGCAGCTCAAGACAGCTATAAGATTATCGACCACATCTATGACGTGGTCGTCGTTGGCGCAGGCGGTTCGGGCCTGCGCGCAACAACCGGTGCGGCCGAAGCGGGTTTGCGCACGGCCAATATTTCAAAAGTTTTCCCAACGCGTTCGCACACTGTTGCGGCGCAAGGCGGGATCGCGGCCAGCTTGGGCAACAACACGCCCGATCACTGGACGTGGCACATGTATGACACCGTAAAGGGGTCAGATTGGCTGGGCGATCAGGACGCGATTGAATATCTCGTCCGCGAAGCTCCGCAGGCCGTTTATGAGCTGGAACATGCCGGTGTTCCGTTTTCGCGCAACGAAGACGGCACGATCTATCAGCGTCCGTTTGGCGGCCACATGCAGAATATGGGCGATGGCCCTCCTGTGCAGCGCACCTGCGCTGCGGCTGACCGGACGGGCCATGCGATGCTCCACGCTTTGTATCAACAGAGCTTGAAGCATGACGCGGATTTCTTCATCGAATATTTCGCGCTCGATCTGATTATGGACGTGGTTGACGGCGTAAAACAATGCGTCGGCGTGATCGCAATGTGCCTTGATGATGGCACGATCCACCGGTTCCGCTCGCAAAGCGTTGTACTGGCAACCGGCGGCTATGGCCGTTGCTATTACACTGCAACTTCCGCGCACACCTGCACCGGCGATGGCGGCGGCATGGTTCTGCGCGCTGGTTTGCCTTTGCAAGATATGGAATTTGTTCAATTCCACCCAACCGGCATTTACGGAGCGGGCGTTCTGATCACAGAAGGCGCACGGGGCGAGGGCGGTTATCTCACCAATTCCGAAGGCGAACGCTTTATGGAGCGTTATGCTCCATCAGCGAAAGATCTCGCATCGCGCGATGTGGTCAGCCGTTCGATGGCGCTGGAAATGCGCGAAGGGCGCGGACACGGCGCGGATGGCGATCATATCCACCTGCACCTTGATCACATTGATGCAAAGGTTTTGGGTGAACGCCTGCCGGGCATCACCGAAAGTGGTAAGATTTTTGCAGGCGTCGATCTGACGCGGCAAGCTTTGCCTGTCACGCCGACGGTGCATTATAATATGGGCGGGATTCCGTGCAATTATCACGGCCAAGTAGTGACCATTGGCAAAGATGGCCCTGATACCGTTGTGCCGGGCCTGTATGCGGTTGGCGAAGCGGCGTGTGTTTCGGTCCACGGGGCGAACCGTTTGGGTTCGAATTCTCTGATCGATCTCGTCGTGTTTGGCCGGGCAACCGGTTTGCACCTCAAAGCCAACCTTCAGGCCGGTGCCGCTCAACCAGAATTGCCGCAGGATGGCACCGATTTCGCGCTCAGCCGTGTCGACCATTTCCGTTATGCGCAAGGCGGATCACCAACCGCCGCAATCCGCGCGGATATGCAAAAGGCGATGCAGGCGCATGCCGCAGTGTTCCGTGACACGGCACTGATGGAAGAAGGCGTCGCCAAACTGGCGGAACAGAACAAGCGGATGGCGGACATTCACGTCACCGACCAATCACTGATCTGGAACAGCGATCTGATTGAGACGCTGGAGCTGGACAATTTGATGAGCCAAGCGAACGTCACCATCGCCTCTGCCGCAAACCGCAAGGAAAGCCGCGGAGCGCATGCTCACGAAGATTTCCCTGATCGGAATGACAAAGAGTGGATGAAGCACACTGCCACTTGGTTCGACGGTTGGGGCGGCGGCAAGCAGAACATCGGGGGCGGCAGCGGCAAGGGAGAGATGAAAATCGATTACCGTCCGGTGCATGAATACACGCTCACCGAAGACGCGACCTATATTGAGCCCAAAGCGCGGGTTTATTAAGACTGCGCTTTACGCAAATCCCATTAGCGGACAAAAATGGCGGGTCAGAGCAATGCTCTGGCCCGCCAATTTTTTGCCACGATCAGAAGAGCTTATGCGGCCTGAAGAGTGTCTTCGGCAGGTTCCGAGAGAGGCACACTGGCCCGGGCATTGCTGCGGCCGAACAGGCCCGCTGTAAGGTTCGCAGCGTTGTCGATGCGGCGCGGGGCTTTGCTATTTGCGGGTTGTTTGGTCATGGAATTCTAACTCCGGCTAGGCGCGGCGTATGGGATATGCGGCGGGATTTGATAATCGCGTTGATAGTCGGCGCGCCGCGTTCGCTATTGTAGCCATCGGCCATTTCGAACAATTGCCGGTTCTGTACAATTGCGCGCGTCACTTGACCGGACGTGTATCAGAAGGCAGCTTCGCTTCATGCTCAACCGCGTTGCCCTTGGTCTTGCCGCCCTATCGTTCCTGACCGCCCCGCTGGGTGCGCAATCGAGTGATCAGTCCAACCAACCGCCCGAACACACCGCGCCGTTTCCCAATCTTGGCACCGGCGAAAACCGCGAGGAAATCGTCGACAGCTATAAGCTCGCGCCGCAATTGCGCCGGGGTGTTCCCGTGCGTGAGATGTTGGAGCAGCGCCGCCGGCTTACGCGGGCCTTGAACGATCTCTCTGCGCAGCGGCCCGGAATTGTGGACGCCTATGTGGTCACGATCGCGCTCGACAGCGATCCGGTTTTTGCCCGCGAAGCTCGGGAGGCCGGGCGCGTGCTTTCGCGGCGTTATGACGGGGCGGGGCGGATGCTGACTTTGGCGGGGCCAGACGGTACGCAAGATGATCTGCCGCGCGGTTCGATTGAAAGCCTGCTGGTCAGCTTTGCCCATATTGCCGAGGTGATGGATACAGATGAGGACGTGCTCGTCCTTTACACAACCAGCCATGGCAACCGGTTGGGGCTGGCCTATCATTATGGTGACACCGGTTACGGCGTCCTGTCGCCAGCGCGGCTGAAAAGCGCGTTGGAGGAGGTGGGCATCACCCGGCGCATCCTGCTGATCAGCGCGTGTTATTCGGGTGTGTTCGTACCAGCCTTGGCCAGCGCCGATACCGCGATCCTGACCGCCGCCGCGGATCAGCGCAATTCATTCGGATGCGAGCCGCAAAATGATTGGACGTTCTACGGCGATGCTCTGATCAATCGCGCGATGCGTCAGCCGGTGCCTTTATCCGAGGTTGCACGGGCCGCGAACCGCACGGTTGCGGAGTGGGAAACTAGCCGCCGCCTGCTCGCATCATTGCCCCAAACCGCCATCGGTGCCGGGGTCAGCTCATGGCTGCCGTCGCTAGAGGCGCGAATGCCGCAAGCCGCCAGCGCCCCCGTTGGACGGCCAGCAATCGGCGAATAATTATTCGGCAATCGGTTCCAAGCGGCGGGCATCCACCACCGTCACCGGATCGGCCAGCATTTGCCCCTTCATCCACCCTTCGCCCTTTTGCGGGTCAAGCGGCGCGGCGTGGATTGCCTCCACCACATCCATCCCGTCTGTGACATAACCAAACACGGCATAGCCATTTTGCCAAACTGGGTCTTCGGATGCGGGATTGGCGTCGAGGCCGGTCTGATCACCCAGCATGATCGAGAAATCGCCATTGGCTGTCCCCGGTTCGCCCATTGCCATCGACAGCGCGCCGCGCGTGTGGCTGAGGCCGGTCGTGGTCGTCGGTTCGTGCGGGATGCCCGGCAGAACGCGGTCCGGGTCCCATTGCGCGCCGCCTTGTAGCAAACCGTTGGGCTGATCGCCCCAATCCAGATGCATGGCGCGGTAAAACACGATCCCGTCAAAGCGCCCTTCATCGACATAACGCAGGAAATTGCCCGCCGTGATCGGAGCGCGCTGCGTTTCGAGCGCGATGGTGATGGTGCCCATTGATGTTTCGAGCAGGACGGTGGTGGTGGCGAATTCCGGCTCGGCCTGTTCGCCCGGCTCGGCCAGTTCGCCCTGCTGGCTGGTGTCGCCGCCGATTTCCTGAGCGGACATTTGCGGTGCGTTTGGCCCCAACCGGACGAAATCGAGCCACCCTTGCGGGACCGGCATGTCCCAATCTGGGGCCGTGTCGATGGCCTGTTGCATCATGTCTTCTGCGCCGGGACGTCCGGTGGTGCGCATTAAAATCGCGATGTTTGAATAAATATCAGGCCCGGTAACCCCGGTCGCGCGGTAATCATTGAGCCGTTTCAGCGCGAGGTCATTGTCCCCGCGTGCGCGCGCCATATCCGACAGGGTCAACATCGCAGGTCGGCGCCTAATTTCGTTCAATACATCGCCGTCCACCAACCGAATGAGCGCTTCCTCGCGCAGCACCGTATCACCGATCTCTCCCGCCAGATTGTAAAGCTCAGTTCCGCCAGTAAGCCGCTCTTCCCGGCCAAATTGCTGCGAACTGACGAGAAAGCGGTAAATGTCGATTGCCCCGGCAAGGTCATTTTCCGCGCGCGCCTCTTGCGCCTCCAACAATAAGCACGAGGCGCGCTCACCCACGGCATCATTGTCGCTGACGCAGGTTGTGGTGATGCGTTTGGTGACCGCGTTCGCGCCGCTGAATGGTTGCATCCCTGAACCCGGCGTCAGACCCGCGATCCCGGTCGATGTGGCGACATTGAGGTCGCGGTACAATGGCTCCCCCGGAATGCGTGAACCGGTCTGGGCGCGAACTTCGCGGGCCTCTGTGCTGCCTTCAACAATGATGGGTGTGCTCGCCGCCTCGGCCTCTGGCGTGGGTCTGTCAGTGTCTTCGGCCTGCGTTTGCGGCTCTGGTTGTGTTTGGGTTTGTGTGGCCGCCATTGTTAGCATTGCGGCAGAGATGAGGAGGGGCGCGGATAATGTCATTCGTCCTTAGATATCGGCTCTTTGCAGAAGAGCAAGCGGGGGGAATGTTCGTTCATCTAGGCGCAATGTTTACAAGCGTAGTCGGTATGACTACAGACGTAATCAAGCGAATGGAGGGCGCCTTAAACATGTCATCTGACCAGTCATCACAAAAACCCGAGCGGATCAGCCCTGATCGGATCAGCGAAGCGGAACATGCCGTCATGGAGGTCCTATGGGACCGGGGCACTGCGACCGCCGCTGACGTGTGCGACGCGGTTGGCGAGAAACGTGATTGGAGCCTGGCGACTGTAAAGACGCTGCTTTCGCGCCTTGTGCAGAAGAACGCCATTGCGACGCGGCCCGATGGCCGGCGGTTTCTATATTCACCCCAAATCGCCCGCGCTGATTATGTCGGCGGGGAATCGCGCCGATTGGTAGACCGCTTGTTTGGCGGGCGGGCGGCATCGTTGGTGGCGCATTTGGCAGAGACCGAAGCGCTGAGCGAGGATGATGTCTCTGAGATTGAAGCTCTTTTGAAGGAGCTAAAACAATGACCAGCTGGCTGATCGAAACACTCATATGGACCGCGATTTTGATCGCCGCCGTCCTGATGCTTCGCCGCCCCGTGGCGCGGTGGTTCGGGCCTCAGTTTGCCTATGCTTTGTGGGCGATCCCGGCGCTGCGTTTGTTGTTACCACCCCTTGAATTGCCCGCATGGATGCGGCCTGCGGCAAATGCCGAAAACACGGCGCCCGCCGCAATATCTGCCGGCGACACCCAATTCCTAAACCTCGATTCTCTCGATCCAGTTGCGACAACAGATGGGCCTGCGGGAACCGAGGCGGCGGCGCCCGATTTGTCAGCACCGATTACCCCGACGGCGAGTTTTGAGTTCGCATCTTTGATCGAACCCATGACCCAAATTGCCATCGCGGTCTGGCTGATCGGCGCCGCCATTTTTTTATATTTGCGCTTTTCAGCTTATTTTCAGCTTCGCGCACAATTGCTCGAAGGGGGCAGTGACGTGGGGCGGGATGGGAACATCCGTCTTGTGGAAACGCCCGGTACGTCTGCGCCGCTGGCCTTTGGTGTGATCGACAAAGTGATCGCCCTGCCAAGAGGGTTTCTGGCTCAACCAGATAAGACCGCCCGCGATTTGGCATTGGCGCATGAGATGCAGCACCATCAAGGCCGCGATCTGCTCATCAATGTCGCGGTGCAACCTTTGTTCGCGATGCATTGGTTCAACCCGCTGGGCCGGTATGGCTGGCTCGCTTTGCGGCGCGATCAGGAGGCGGCGTGTGATGCCCGCGTGATCGCTGCGAAGCCTGCGAAACAACGCGAAGCTTACGCCAATCTCATTGTCAGCACAGCTGCTCGTTCGGCTGACTCGCCGGGCCTTTCGCCCAACCTCGCGCTGGCTGCGCCGATGGCGTGCCCTGTGCTGGGCGAAAAATCGATAATTCACCGTTTAAGGAGCCTGAATATGACCGACACTTCGCATAAACGCCGTATGGCCGCACGGCTGATGCTGGGCGCAGCAATTATCGCGCTGCCGCTAACCGCTTCGATTAGCTACGCCGCAACCGAAACGCCCGCACCGCCGATAGCGCCCGTAGCGCCCGCCGCCCATGCTGCTCCTGGTGTTGGCATTGCGCCGCCCGCTCCTCCGGCACCTCCCGCTGCGCCAGCGCCGCTGCCGCTCACCAATGTCAGCACGATACTCTCCGTCGACCCGGATACCGGTGAAGCGGCGGGACGTGAGCGGGAGGAAACCGTCATCATCATCCGCGATGAAGAAGGCAATATCGACGAAGAGCGCACCGAACGCCGGATCGAACGCCAAGTGCACAGTTTTCGTATGTCCCATGACGGCGAAGAGATCAGCGAAGAGCAGATGGAAGAAATCATGACCGAGATGCGGCGCGGTTTAGAAGAAGCCAATGCAGCGCTCGCTGAAATGCCGATGGTCATCGAAGAAGCGATCGCAAGCGCACAGGACGCAGATGAGCGCACGATCGTCATCCGCGGTTGCGACAATTCGAGCGATGATGTTGCCACCACAACAGAAAATGCGGACGGCACCCGCACCGTGATGGTGTGCCAGGCACGGGTTATGGTCAGCGCGCTAGAAGGGCTGCGTGAAGCGCGCGAAGAGATCGCCGAAAGCCGCGATATGAGTGCCCAAATGCGGGACCGTATCGTGCGTGAGCTTGATCAGCAGATTTCTCGCTGGGAAAATACGCAAAGCTGATCGGCAGATGCCGCCGCGTAAAATGACCTAAGGTCGGGGCGCAATCCGGTTTCGACCGGCCGACCAAAAAAGACCGGCGCGGGATACCCTCCTGCGCCGGTTTTGTTTTTCCAACGCTGCGCTCTTAATCGCCAGAGGTCATTGAGCCGCGTTCCGCGCGCGGGCGAGCGGGATAGGAACAGCCGCGCTGCTGGCCCAAACCTTTTAAAAAGCCGCGCCGAACCATCCCGGACGTGATCGCCATATTGACCTCGTTACGGCGCGCATTCGCCCCTGACACTTCGCGTACAATGCCGCGAAAGGGGATGAATGATCCGACTACGCTTTGTGCAACGCGGCCCCGGCTAAGACGGCGTTCTTCGCTTTCTGCAATGTCGAAATCTGCACCCAATGCGCGGTCTAACAAAGCGATTTGGGCAACGATATCATTGCATGAGCCAAGCCCGTCAGAGGCATAAGGATCCTGCGCCGCAACCACGAGCACTTCTGGAATATCATCGCTGTCGATGTTGATATCTTCGAGCGGAGTGCGCGCGACATCTTCGATATCGGGATCATCTTGCATCCCCTGCGCCGCCGCCGGCCCGGCTAAGGCCAAAGCTAGAGCAGCCGCCCCAATCAGTTGGGCAGTCATTTTGGCGCCAAGTTTAGCGGACATTGAAATAGCTGTCGCAAGCGGCGTCATCGGCACTCTCCAATCCGCGCCGCAGCGCGTCCATGCGTTGTTGGCTGGTTCCATGGGTGAAATTTTCTGGATTGATGCGCTGACCTGCGCTGCTCATCAATGCGTCATCGCCAATTGCGCTGGCCGCGCGCAGGCCTTCTTCCATGTCGCCGCGCTCAATCCGGTTGCGGTTCTTGCCCGCCCATACCCCGGCATAGCAATCGGCCTGCAATTCCATGCGCACCTGCAATTGATTGGATTCGCCGGGGCGTTGTTGTTGGAGGCTGCGGACCTGTCCGGCCAGACCGGTGATGTTTTGGATATGGTGTCCATATTCATGTGCGATCACGTAAAGCCGCGCGAAATCGCCGCCGGTTCCGCTCATCTGTTCAAGCTGCTGATAAAAGCGGGTGTCGATATAAATGCCCATATCGGCGGGGCAGTAAAACGGTCCAGCGGCAGAGCTCGCGCTGCCGCAGCCTTGCGTCGCCACCCGGCCATCGCGGTAAAGGTCGAGGAAGGGTTGCTCAAATGCGATGCCAGCGCGCGCGAATTCCGGCTCCCACGTTTCATTGAGGCTGGTGAGAGCTTCGCAGGCTTCGCGCGCAAATGGCCCGCTGGTGCAGACCTGTTGTTCGGTCATATCGCCGCTTTGCGAGGCAGGTGCGCTCTGTTCCTCAATCCCGCCCAACACTGCGATAGTTTGCGCCGGATCAACGCCAAACGCGACCGCTGCGACCAACGCAATTACCAAAGTCCCGCAGCCCACGCCGCCAGCGCGCCTTGCCCCGCCGCCGCGCGCACTGCTGGACCGGACTTTAATCTTCGATGTGTCAAACGGATTGAGCCGCATGTGTATTTTCCCCTTTTGGTCCCAATTGCGCCTTGGGCCCAATCATTCCCGTCAGCCTGCGATGCGCGCAAATCACTGGACACGGCCAGCATGCGCGCCGAAAGCTTTGTTCGAACTATAAGTGCAGGAGTTGGATGGAATGCTCAAGGGCCAAGATCTTACGGGAAAGCGCGCGCTGATCACCGGATCGACGTCAGGAATCGGCCTCGCAATTGCGCGGGCGATGCACGCAGAAGGCGCGAAAGTGATCTTGAACGGGTTTGGCGACGCGGATGAAATCGCCAAACTGACCGACGAAATGGATGCGGTCCATTACGATGCAAACCTGCTGGATGTGGCCGCGATTGAGGGGATGATGGGAGCGGCCGGACCGGTCGATATCCTCGTGAACAATGCCGGGATGCAATATGTATCGCCGGTCGAAGATTTTCCGACCGACAAATGGGACGCGATCATTGCGCTCAATTTGACGGCGCCTTTCCACACATCTCGGCTCGCGATCCCGGCGATGAAAGAGGCGGGCTGGGGCCGGATCATCAACACGGCATCGGCCCATTCATTGACCGCTTCGCCGTTCAAGAGCGCCTATAACGCCAGCAAACATGGCATTGCCGGATTTACAAAGACGATTGCGCTGGAATTGGCGCAAACAGGCGTGACCGCGAATTGCATCAGTCCCGGCTATGTCTGGACCCCGCTGATCGAAGGGCAAATCCCTGACACGATGGAGGCAAGGGGCCTGACCCGCGACGAGGTGATCAACGACGTTTTGCTGGCCAAACAGCCCACAAAGAAATTCGTGCAGCCGTCGGAAATCGGTGCGCTCGCGGTGTTCCTGTGCCGCGAAGAAGCCGGCAATGTAACCGGCGCGAATTGGAGCATTGATGGAGGCTGGACCGCGGAATGACCATGCGGGGGCGCATCGCGGCACGATTGATAATGGCGGCGGCGTTTCTGACGCTGAGCGCGTGTGCGAAGGCCCCTCTTGCCACTGTCCCTGCGCCGGAAAGAGCGGCGATCGCGGCGAATTTGACGCGGGATATCAATGTGCTTGCCAGCGACGAGTTTGGCGGGCGCGAACCGGGAACGGACGGCGAAACGCGCACGGTCGCTTACTTGATTGAACAGCTGCAATCCGCCGGGCTAACCTCTGGCACCAATGATCCCGGCAGCGCATGGCGCGCGCCGGTTGATTTGGTGAACACTACGCCCAGCGGCAGTGATATTACCTTTGAAATAGGCGGAGAGAATATCGCGGTAGGCTCTGACCAAGGCGCCGCTTTTACAACCGCGCGCCGGCTCTTGATCGGCCGCGGTCAGATGATCTTTGTCGGGTTTGAAGCGGACAGCATCGATCCCGAATCGATCGAAGGCAAAGTGGTCGTAATGCTGGGCGAACCGGGGGCAAGCGCCGCGCGCCGGACGCAATTGTTCGGCGCCAACCCTTCTGCAATTATCACCGTGGTCGAAGACGAAGCCGCAATTGAACAAGTGGGTCGCGGATATCGCCGGGAAAATGTGATCTTGGCGAGCGAAGAGCAGAAGCGCCTCTCTGGATTTGTCACCCATGACGCCATGCGCGCGGCCAATGGCGAGGCACATTGGAACGCTCTGGTCGAAGAGGCGGGCACTGACAATTTTTCACCCGGACCATTGGAGGCAACCGTTTCGATGGAGGCGATGTCGAACCGGCGCGAATTTACCAGCTCCAATATCATCGGCCTATTGCCGGGCGCAGTTCCGGGATCGGGCGCGGTGTTTTTGCTCGCGCATTGGGATCATCTTGGGACTTGCGGTGATCAAGGTGATCTTATCTGCAACGGGGCGGTCGACAATGCGAGCGGCGTTGCGGTGATGCTTGAGCTAACCCGCCGTTTGGTCGCCAGCGGGCCGCATGACCGCGATATTTATGTGCTCGCAACAAGCGCGGAAGAATCCGGCCTGCTTGGCGCAAAGGCATTCGCTGCGGAACCTCCGGTCGCGTTGGAAAGCGTGATCGCCGCGTTTAATTTCGACACGTCTGCGATTGCGCCCAGCGGCAGTGTGGTTGGATTTGTGGGAGAAGGGCGCACGCCGCTCGACCGGGTTATTTTGGAGGTGATGGAGGCGAGCGGGCGCGAATTGGGCGACCGCGAATTTGCCGAGAGTTTCGTGCGCAGACAAGATGGCTGGGCCTTGCTGGAACGCGGTGTGCCGGCGGTGTTTCTCTCGACGGCTTTCAGTTCACAGATCACCCTTGGCCCCTATTTGGCGCGCGATTATCATCGTCCCTCGGACGAGATAGGCGCGATCGAATTGGGCGGCGCGATTGATGATCTCTTGCTGCATCAGGCGCTGGTTGAACGGATCGCCAACACCGCGCTTTATACCCCTCCTGCACAATAGAGCGTAGATAGCGCCTTTGCCCCCCTAGCGCGCGGGGCAAACCCGCCCTACATGGACCTGCACGATTCGACTCGACCAAGAAACGAAAGCTGCGTGCACATGGATATCCCCCTCGGCCTTACCTTTGATGACGTTTTGCTCCGCCCGGCGGAAAGCAATGTCCTGCCGAGCATGGCCAACACCAAAACTCAGCTGACCCGCGATATTGCGCTCAATATCCCTGTTCTGTCTTCTGCGATGGATACAGTGACAGAGGCAGATATGGGTATCGTCATGGCGCAATTGGGCGGCATCGGCGTGCTCCACCGCAATCTAACTGTGGACCAACAATCCGCTGCTGTTCGCGCGGTAAAGCGCTTTGAAAGCGGTATGGTCGTCAACCCGATCACCATCGGGCCAGACGCGGTTTTGGGCGATGCGCAAGCATTGATGGATCAACACCGGATCAGCGGCATTCCCGTGACCGATGCGAATGGCAAGCTGGTCGGGATTGTCACCAATCGCGATGTGCGATTTGCGGAAAACCCCGCTCAACCGATCCGCGAATTGATGACGACGGAAAATCTCGCGACTGTTCCGCTGGGGACAGGGCAGGAAGAAGCGCGGCGTTTGCTGCATGGCCGCCGGATCGAAAAATTGCTGGTGGTGGATGATGATTACCGCTGCATCGGCCTCATCACGGTCAAAGATATAGAGAAAGCGGTCAATTATCCGAACGCCACCAAAGACGGCACTGGCCGCCTGCGCATTGCGGCGGCGACAACCGTTGGTGATGCCGGTTTTGCGCGGACAGAGGCATTGGTTGACGCCGAAGTGGACGTTATCATCATCGACACAGCGCATGGCCATAATCAAGAGGTCAGCCGCGCGGTTGAACGCGCCAAGAAACTATCCAGCACCGTCCAAGTCATCGCCGGTAACGTCGCCACACCAGAGGCAACGCGCGCTTTGATTGATGCGGGCGCAGACGGCGTGAAGGTCGGTATTGGTCCCGGTTCAATCTGCACCACGCGCGTGGTCGCTGGGGTCGGCGTGCCTCAGCTCACCGCCGTTATGGAAAGCGCCGCCGAAGCGAAAAAATCCGGCGTTCCGGTGATTGCCGATGGCGGATTGCGCACAAGCGGCGATGCGGCGAAGGCTCTGGCGGCGGGCGCATCGACGGTCATGGTTGGCTCCATGCTGGCGGGCACGGCGGAAAGCCCCGGCGAAGTGTTCCTGTATCAAGGGCGCAGCTACAAATCCTATCGCGGCATGGGCAGCGTCGGCGCAATGGCGCGCGGCAGCGCGGATCGCTATTTTCAGCAAGACGTCTCGGCCTTGAAATTGGTTCCAGAGGGGATCGAAGGGCAAGTGCCGTTCAAAGGCCCCGCAGCCGATGTGATCCATCAGCTTGTCGGCGGCGTAAAAGCGGCAATGGGTTACACCGGCAGCGCAACGATTGCAGATTTGCAGGAACGCGCGAGATTTGTGCGTATTACCGGCGCGGGCCTGTCCGAAAGCCATGTTCACGACGTGGCGATCACACGCGAAGCGCCAAACTATCCGACGCGGTAGGCTGTTTATCATGCCATAGGCCGCTCGGGCTTCTGCTATGGCTTCTATTTAAGGGTAAAGGCGGCGTCGAAGGGATGCTCGCCTTTGCCATGACCCACGAAGGTGCAGCATGACCCCATCGGCCCGCGTTCAAGCGGCAATCGAACTTCTGGATTCCATCATCGAGGCGGCGACGGCGAAAGCGGCGCCCGCAGATCGGTTGATTTCGGAATATTTCAAAGCGCGGCGTTATGCGGGATCGAAAGACCGGCGCGCTGTAAGAGAGCTGGTTTACCGCGCCATCCGCCTGTGCGGTCCGCGCCCAGCGAGCGGGCGCGCGGCGATGCTCGCCGTCGCGAAACACGACAAGGAAATCGCGCCGCTATTCGATGGATCGACCCATGCTCCGCCGGCAATTGGCGAAAACGAAAAGCCCGCGAAAACCGGCATTGCGGTCAATTGGATGATGGCGAAATTGACCGCATCTGGCCTTGATGGCCCGACCGCTGGATCGCTGCTCGACCGCGCGCCGCTAGATATCAGAGTGAACGCATTGAAGGCGGACCGCGCGGCGATTGAATTGCCAGAAGGCGGGGAGAACCTGTCTGCACCCCATGCGATCCGTTTCCCATCGGGCACCAATATCGACCAATGGGAAGCTTACCGCGAAGGTTTGATCGAAATTCAAGATCTCGGCAGCCAATGGGTGTGCGAAGCGGTTGGTGCGAAAGCTGGTGAAACCATCATCGACCTATGCGCGGGCGCGGGCGGCAAGACGCTGTCGCTGGCCGCGATCACGGGCAACGACGCAGTGATAATCGCGGCGGACACGGATAAACGCCGTTTGGGCAATTTGGCCCCGCGCGCCGCACGGGCAGGGGCGGAAATCGCCCATACCGTGCTGCTCGATCCGGGCCGCGAAATGGAGGCGTTGGAGCCGTGGACAGCCAAAGCTGACCGGGTTCTGGTCGATGCGCCGTGTTCGGGCAGCGGCACATGGCGGCGCAATCCAGAGGGGCGCTGGCGGCTTGATAAGACAGAGCTGGAGCGACTGACCGAATTGCAAGATCATGTGTTGAACTTAGGCGCACAAATGGTCCGCCCAGGCGGCACCTTGGTGTTTGTGACATGTTCGGTGTTTGATGAAGAGGGACCATGGCGCGTCGATGCCTTCCTTGAACGGCATCCGGGGTGGGAGGCTAAGCCCGCCGAAATTGCCGCCGGTAATAAACGCGGTTTGGGCACACGATTGACCCCTTTGCATGACGGCGCAGACGGGTTTTTTGTCGCCATCCTGCAATCTCCGTGATAGCCATCTGTCCCTATGGCGAGGCCTCAATCTTACCCGCTTTCTGATCTTAAGGAGCTATTTATGCGTTTCGCGCCGGTTGCCGCTGCTTTGTCGCTGTTCCTCGCCACCACGGCGAGCGTGTCGAGCGCAGGCCAGACAGAGGCCGAACCGCGGGCGGCAATGTTGATCGCGCAGGGTCAGGCGGCTTTAGAAGCAGGCGAGACGCAGGCGGCGATTGATGCGTTTGAGGCCGCTCTGGTGGTCGATCCGGGTTACACTCCGATCTTTATAGAGCTTGCAGAAGCGTCCCGTGCAGAGGGGCTGCAAGGCAAGGCGATCCGTTATTACCGCGAAGCTTTGGCCCGCGATCCAGGTAATTTCGCGGCGATTTCGGGCGAGGGTGAGGCCTTGGTCGAAAAAGGCGCATTGGAAAAAGCAGAACGCAATTTGGCCAGATTGGAAAGCCTGTGCGGCGAAACCTGTCCAGAAACACTGGCGCTACAAGCGCGCATTGCGGTCGGCCCGCCAGAGCGTCTTGCCGCGGAAACGACCGAAGACGAAGTGGCGAGCAACTGATCATGCTGACACTTCACCATCTTGAATATTCGCAAAGCTTTCGCGTGTTGTGGCTGCTTGAGGCGCTTGGCGCTCCGTATGAGTTGAAGAGTTACAATCGCGATCCGGAAAGCAATTTGGCACCGGATGATTACAAGGCTTTGTCGCCGCTCGGCACAGCTCCGGTGATTACCGATGGCGATCTGGTGCTGGCCGAAAGCAATGCGATCATGGATTACATCCTAGACGCGCATCCGAATAGCGATCTGCGCCCGAATGCGGGCCACAAGGACCGCGCGCGGCATTTGTTCTGGTTCCACGCGGCGCAAGGTTCGCTGATGTCGATGCAAGGTATTGCGATGGTGCTGGGCTTGCTGGAGACGCGTTCGCCGTGGCCGATAAGCTGGCTGCTGAAGAAAATTTTTGGACAAGTCCGCCAAATTTTCCTGAACCCGCGTCAATCGGCATTGCTGTCGATGATGGAAGAGGATTTGGGAACGCAGCCCTTCTTTGGCGGGGACACTTGCACCGCAGCAGATATGACCCTGGTCTATCCGATGTATGCGGCCCGCGACAAAGGGACGTTTGATGCAGGCTATCCCAACATTCTGGCATGGTTTGACCGGATTGAGGGGCTGCCGTCCTTCATCGCCGCGCGGGCAAAAGATGACCGTGACCGGATCGCGTTCCGGTTCGAAAATTGATCAGAATTTGCCGCTAAATTCTGCGACCACTTTTTCGTAGAGTTCGCGTTTGAACGGTACGATCAACTCGGTAAGCTGAGCCGGTTCGACCCACTGAAACGCGTCGAATTCTGCTGGATCATGCGCTTGCAAATTCACGTCTGCATCGGTCCCGAGGAATCGGCCCAGAAACCAAGATTGCTCTTGTCCGCGATATTTCCCTTTCCACACTTTGCCGAGCAAATCAGGCGGCAAATCATAGCGGATCGGCCGAGACGCAGCGGCGATGATTTCGACGAGATCGGCGCTGACGCCCGTCTCTTCTTCAAGCTCTCGCAAGGCCGCCGCCTCTGGATCTTCGCCCGGATCAATTCCGCCTTGGGGCATTTGCCACATGCCGCGCGCGCGTTTTTCCATGCGCTGTCCGACGAACACTTTGCCACCTGAATTGACCAGCATAAACCCGGCACACGGCCTGTAGGGCAGGTCGCTCATGCGGCGTTCGATAGCGCGAATTTCATCGCGGCAATCATCCGTTCCAGATCACCCTGAGTGCTGGGGACAGCCCCGCGTAAATTGGTGAAAGAGTGGGTGACGCCCTTCATCTCCAGGAACGTGAAATCCGCGCCCGCATCAGCCAATGCCTTGGCATAATCGCGGCCAGAATCGCGGATTGGATCAAGGCTGGCGGTGACGAGGACCGTGGGCGGGGCGCTGGCATGATCGCCTAGGATCGGGAAAGCGCGGTGATCATCGCGCGGCGCGCCATAAGCGGCGTCGAAGAATTCGACTGCGCCTTTGGTAAGGACGAAACCGTCTGCGAATGCCTCAAGGCTGACGGAGCCCACCGCGTCGCTGGCGAGGGGGAAGATCGGAACTTGCAGCACCACTGGGACATTGGCGGCATTGGCGCCGAACAATTGCCCGACGGCAAGCGTGGCCGTGCCGCCCGCGCTGTCGCCGATGGTGATGATGCCGGTGGCCGCGCGGCCCAATTCTGCGGGCGATGATGCGATCCAGCGCGTGGCGGCTTCGCAATCGTCGATCGCGGCGGGGAAGGGGTGTTCGGGCGCAAGCCGGTAATCGACCGCGACGACTGGCAAGTCCATCAGCGCGGCGATTTCGGTGCACAGCGCATGGTGCGTATCAAGGTCGCCGATGACAAAGCCGCCGCCGTGGTAAAACGTGATGATGGGGCCAGCCTCGCGGGTTTCGCGCGCGTCATAAAGGCGCAGCGGAATGTCCCCTGCTGGACCGGCGCAAGACAGGTCGCGGATCACCGCCAAATCCCGCGCCGGGCGGTCTGCCATGCCATGAAGCGCAACGTAGGACGCCCGCGCATCTTCTAACGTCATGTCTGCAAGCGCGGGCCCGCCCATCGCGGTCACCGCGTCCAAAAAGGCTTTCATATCAGGGCGAATATAGGCGGCTTTATCGGTCATAATGCGTGTCTCTCCCGAGTGTTAATCCCGCGATAGAGCGAAGCGCGCTCTATTTCCACTCGCATTGATCGGCGACCAAGATTAGGCACATTTGATGGACAATTTAACGCACAGCCTTGTGGGCGCAGTCATGGGGCAAGCCGGTCTGAAGGCAAAAACTGGGCTGGCGATGCCCGCGCTGATTATTGGCGCGAATTTGCCCGATGTGGATGCGGCGTGTTTCTTCTGGCTGGAGGGGACGGAGCATCTGGGGTTTCGCCGGGGAATCACGCATGGCCCGCCGGCTTTGGTGATCTTGCCGCTGATACTCGCGGGCCTGCTATGGGGCTTTGACCGGTGGCAGGCGAAGCGCGGAAAACGCCCGAAAGACCGATTGCCGGTGCATTTTGGATGGCTGTTCGCGCTGAGTTTTATCGGGTGCCTGTCGCATCCGGCGCTCGATTGGTTGAATGTTTACGGCATCCGTTTGCTGGAGCCGTTTTCGTCGCAGTGGTTCTACGGCGATACGCTGTTCATCATTGATGTGTGGCTGTGGGCGCTGCTCGCGGTGAGTGTCTGGTGGTCGCTGCACAAGGAGAAGCGCGGGCTCAATTGGAAGCGGCCTGCGCGGGTCGGGATTGCGGCGATGCTGGTGTATATTGGGGTGAATTGGGCGATCACAAATCAGTTTTACAGCTACCACGAGCAGCATCTGCAACCCGGTGCTGAAATGATCGTCAGCCCAATCCCGTTTCAATTTTGGAAAAGAGAATTTATTGTTGGGAGAGATAAAAAGGATTGGTATGCCGGAGTTTTGGATTACCCTTCTCATGTCCCCAAGGATGTGTTCGGGGCTAGTTTAGGCGCGGTGCAGTGTGTGTGGCCAAGCACTGACGACCTGCGGCCAACAAACCCCCAACTCGACGCCTTCCTCTTCTGGTCCCGCGCGCCCTTTGCGACGCGCGCCGAGGACGGCTCCATTATCTTCTACGACGCGCGTTTTTACGACCCGCGCGCCCGCGACCGGTTCTCCGTCGCGCTTCCCGATGTCGAATGTCAGGAACTCCACGCGCATTAGGGCGCTTCAATAAACATGTCTGAAACTCAAATCCTCTGGCTGCGGCGCGACTTGCGCATGGCGGATAATCCGGCGCTTTACGAAGCTGCTCAGCGCGGTCCCGTCATCGCGGTCTATATCCTCGATGATGACCGCGCCAAAAGCCATGCTTACGGCGGAGCATCGCGGTGGTGGCTGCACCATTCACTGCAAAGCCTAAGCGCCAGCCTCGCCAAACACGGCGTGACACTGATCCTGCGGCGCGGCGATGCGGTGGAGGAACTGACCAAGATTGCAGCAGAGACCGGCGCAACCACGATCCACGCCAATCGCCATTACGAACCATGGTGGCGCAATGCGCAACGGGCGCTGGCGGAGAGACTCGACTTCAAACTGTATGACGGCAATTATCTGCTGCCGGTCGGGGCGGTGACGACGGGATCGGGCGGGCAATATAAGATTTACACGCCGTTCAGCCGCGCGGTTCGCGCGACATTCCCTCCGCGCGATATGGTGCCTGAACCCGAAACGCTTTCTTCGCCAGAAACGCTGCCGGATAGCGATGCGTTGGAGGATTGGAACCTGCTGCCCACGCGGCCCGATTGGTCCGGCGGTATAGGCGCATTTTGGCGCGTTGGAGAAGCCGCTGCCCATGCCCAGCTTGAATGGTGGGAAGGGCATGTCGATGATTACGAACCGGCGCGCAATTTCCCGTCCAAGGACAAAGTATCGCGTCTGTCCCCGCATCTGCATTTCGGCGAAATCGGCCCAGTGCAAATCTGGCACCACTTTCAAGGCAACACCTCAAACGGGTGGCGGGTTTATGAAAGCGAGTTGATCTGGCGCGACTACGCGCAGAACGCCATCGCGCAATTCCCGCTCTATGGCCGCGACAATTACCGCGCGGATTTTGACCGGTTGCGATGGCGCGATCCCACCACCGACGCCGCCGCCGCGCGCGATTTGAAGGCGTGGCAGCAGGGCAAAACCGGCTATCCCATTGTCGATGCCGGGATGCGGCAATTGTGGCGGACCGGGTGGATGCACAACCGGGTGCGGATGATCACCGCCAGTTTCCTGATCAAACATCTGCTGATCGATTGGCGGCACGGCGAACAATGGTTCTGGGACACTTTGGTCGATGCTGATTACGCATCGAACGCGACGAATTGGCAATGGACCGCCGGGACAGGGGTGGATTCCAACATGTTCGTGCGGATCATGGCGCCGCTCACGCAATCGGAGAAATTCGATTGCGCCGCCTATATCCGCGAATATGTCCCTGAATTGGCGGAGCTTGATCAGCCCGCCATCCACGACCCCGATGAATTTGGCCGCCGTCCAAAGGCCTATCCCGCCAAGATTATCGGCCACCGAGAGGCTCGCGAGCGGGCGCTCACCGCTTATCGGGTTATGAAAGGTGAATGACGACGTGCTCCTCTCTTGCGGGGGGGCAATTTTCGCGGCTATTCAGGCGCCATGACCGTGCAGGGGATCAGAACAGAAATACGAGGCGAGCGTTTGCTCAATTCGGGGACGCGCTTTGCCGCGAAACCGGGGGTGATCGCGCGCCTGATTGCGCCGGGTTTTCGCAAAGTGGTGGAACGGGTTAATGCCGGGCTAGAATCGGGATCACTGCTCGCGCATTTGCCCGATGGCAGCACACGGATGCTGGGCGGGCGCGCGCCGGGTTTTGATGTTGAGGTGCAACTGAAAGATTGGCGCGCTTTGCTGCGTTTGGCGACCAGCGGGGCGATCGGGTGGTTTCAGGCATACGAGGCGGGCGAGTGGGAGGCGAATGATCACGCGATCCTGTTCGCGCTGTTCTCTGCCAATGCGCACACACTTGGCGATACCGCGCGGGTTTCGGGGCCGTTTAAATGGGCGGCCAGAATTGCGCATCTTTTAAACCGCAACAACCGGTCCGGTTCGGCGCGCAATATCTCTGCGCATTACGATCTGGGCAATGATTTTTACCGGGCATGGCTGGATGACAGCATGACCTATTCCAGCGCACTTGGATTGGCCGGTGGCAATTTAAACGCCGCGCAAAACCGCAAACTTACGGGTATTTCAGAGCGCTTGAACAACCCCGAAAGCGTCTTGGAAATCGGCTGCGGTTGGGGATCACTGGCGGCGCATTTGTCCAGCAATGGCGCACATGTCACCGCGATCAGCCTATCCGAAGAACAATTGGCCTGGGCACGCGAACACACGCCCAGCGACATCGAATACCGGCTCCAAGATTACCGCGATGTGCGCGGCACCTATGATGCCATTGCCAGCGTCGAAATGGTCGAAGCATTGGGCCGCGAATATTGGGGCACGTTCATGGATTGCATCGCGCGCAGTCTAAAGCCCGGAGGGCGCGCGGCGATTCAATATATCTCCATCGCGGATGATCTGTTTGAAACCTACGCCGGTACGGTGGACTTCATTCAAGCCTATGTGTTTCCCGGCGGCTTGTTGATCAAGAGCAGCGAATTTCGCGCGCTCGCCGAAAAACGCGGATTGGATTGGCAGGATCAACGCGATTTCGGCCACGATTATGCAGAGACGCTGAAGATTTGGCACGACCGGTTCGATGACGCTGCGGCAGAAGGGCGCTTGCCACAGGGCTTTGATGAGCGCTTTATCCGCCTTTGGAAGTTCTACCTTTCCTATTGCGAAGGCGGTTTTCGCGCGGGCAATATTGACGTGCATCAAGTGACGCTGGTTAAGAATTAATACGGAAGAGAGTTGGGCGATGAGAAACATTAAAGCAGGACTAGGTTTGGCGGCGGCTCTCGGCGCATTGGCCATCAGCGGTTGCAATTACGGCAGCGCCGCCGGGTTCGAAGCGGCCCCCGTCGCCCTAGAACCGGTGGTTTTGATAGAGCCGCCCGTGCGCGATCCGTCGGAACTTCAGGTGCTTTTCTGGACCGATGAACAACGCTCTGAACGGTTCCGGGACATGGAAAGCTGGTTTGCTGGCCACGAAGTTCCCGCCGCGACCACCCCGCGCGCTTTGGTGCAAGGCGAACAATTGCCCGAAGCTCTGGCACAGGAAATCCGTCAGGCGATGCGGGATACCGGCGCAGCGGGCGTGATGGTCCACAAAGCCGGGACAGTGCGTTTCGAAGATTACGCACTTGGCTTTATGCCGGATCAGCGTTGGACCAGTTTTTCGGTGGCAAAAAGCTTTACCTCGACCCTATTGGGAGCGGCGGTGAAAGACGGTTTTATCGCCAGCCTTGATGATCCGGTCACGCAATATGTGCCGGGTCTGGCGGGATCTGCCTATGAAGGGGTGAGCGTACGCCAAATCGCGACCATGACCAGCGGCGTTGCGTGGAATGAAGATTACACCGACCCCACAAGCGACGTGGCGCAGCTTAACCGCTTTGTTGTCGAATATGGTGCTGATGCGATTGTGGCGCAGATGCGCGAATTGGAACGCGAAGCGCCCGCCGGTGAAAAGTGGGTTTATAAAACCGGAGAGACCAATCTAATCGGCCTCGTTGTTGAAAATGCGGTTGGCCTGTCACTCGCCGAATATGCTCAGGAAAAGATTGTTGAGCCTGCTGGTTTCGAAGGCGACCTGTTTTGGATGACGGATCCGCGCGGCGGCAATATTGGCGGGTGCTGCCTGTCGCTGACGCTATCTGACTATACGCGCATGGGGCTGTTCGCGCTCGAAGGAGGCGGCGATGTTGTTCCTGAGGGATGGTTTGCAGAAGCCGGCGATTCCATCGTCGATTTCGGCGATAGCGGTTTTGGCTATGGCTATCAGTGGTGGACATATCCCGGCGGCTACGGCGCGCAGGGTATCTTTGGCCAATCGATCACAATCGTGCCTGAGGAAGAATTGGTCCTGACCGTGGTGAGCAATTGGTCCACCGCGACCAGCAATGAACACAGGGCCACTTGGCGGGGCGTAGCGGCAAAGATCGTCGCGGCGGATTAAACCGCCGCGCGCGATCACATCGGGCGGTAAACGCCGGTGTTGCTGTAACGTTGCAAGATATTGTCGTGAACGATGGGGCTGAGCAGTTCCTCGAACGCGCAGCCGACGATGCAATTGTCCCACCACACGACCTGGCCCTGAAGCGATTCGAGACCGGGCAGGGTCAACCAGCACATCTGCCCTTCATGCATCCGATTGATAGATGCGGCAGAATAGCCAGAGATCGAAAGATCATGGACGACGCTCTGAAAAGCGCGCCCGCCCGATGCCCGCAATGTCGCAGGGATGGTGAGCCGCGTACGCGGCGAGCAGCGATCTTCTTGCGCTGCGACTTTATAAGTATCGTTGTCGAACGGCATGGCCTTGCGACTTTCTCCAATCTGCCAGCGTGCAATGGCTGGATTTCGATCAGAAACGCTTGGGGCAATTGCACCTTATAAACCGTTGCGAAACACGGTTAACAGGGCGCTAACTCTAAGAAAAATGCGTCAACGCTGTTTGGCGGGACGTCAGGCGCAGTGACGTCACCCGCTTACATCGCTTTCAACGCTTTCAACGCGTACAACGCTTATTCGACGCGTTCGCGGTGTCCGGTCGGGAAATCTTCTTGCAGCAAGGCGGTGATGCGCGCCGCCACGACCTCTGGCAGTTTCACCGTCTCCGGTTTCTCTCCGGGATAGGCGCGCGCGCGCATTTCGGTGCGGGTGGCACCGGGATCGATGATCGCAACCCGCAATGGGCTGAGCTTTTCCACCTCGGCCCCGTAAGTGTCGAGTAGGTTCTCAAACGCTGCCTTTGTCGATCCGTAAGCGCCCCAGAATGAACGCGGAGAAGCGCCGACGCTGCTGGTGAGGCCGATAATGCGCCCGGCTTCTGCGCTGCGCAGCAATTGATCAAAACCCGCCAGCAATGCTTGTGTGGCGACCACATTGGTCATGATCGCGGTGTTAAATTGCTTAGGATCGATTTGCGAAAGCGGTGATAGCTCTGGCAAATAAGCCGCTGAAATCACAATTATATCCAGCGATTCCCAGCGGCCAGCAATCGCCGCTGCCAAACGCGCGACGGCGTCTGGTTCGGTAAGGTCAATTGGCGCGATGGTGGATGTTCCGCCCACTGCATGAATGCGGTCTTCGACTTCTTCGAGCGCCTTCACCTTGCGCGCCACCAAAATCACATGGGCACCGGCCTCAGCCAAAGCCAACGCGGTTGCCGCGCCAATTCCCCGGCTCGCGCCCGTGACCACAGCGGTGCGCCCTTCAAACGGCTTGGTATCACTCATCGATTAGGCGGCCTTAGTTTTTGAAGGGGGAGTGTTAGAAGATGGGGGGTCGGTGAAAGGTAGCTCTTCCGATTTCTGTTCGGTCTGAGCGATGTCCGTCAGCGAGGTTGGATAGTCGCCTGTGAAACACGCATCACAGAATTGCGGGCACGCATTGTCCCGGTCTTTCGAACCAACGGCGCGGTAAAGCCCGTCGATCGAAATGAACGCCAGGCTGTCGGCCTTGATGAATTCGCGCATCGGCTCCAGATCCATCCGCGCGGCGAGCAGTTTTGAGCGTTCCGGCGTGTTGACGCCGTAGAAACAGGAATGCGCCGTTGGCGGGCTGGCAACGCGGAAATGCACCTCGCTTGCGCCTGCATCGCGCATCATTTCGACGATTTTCAAACTGGTAGTGCCGCGTACAATCGAATCGTCGATCAGCACAATCTTTTTGCCCGCGACCAATCCGCGATTGGCGTTGTGCTTAAGTTTTACACCGGCATGGCGGGCACTGTCCGATGGTTGGATGAAGGTCCGCCCGACATAGTGAGAGCGGATGATGCCCAATTCAAATGGCAGGCCCGATTGCTGCGCATAGCCAATCGCCGCGGGCACGCCGCTGTCGGGTACCGGTACAATCAGGTCCACGTCGCAGGGCGATTCGATCGCCAGTTCTGCGCCAATCGCCTTGCGCGCTTCATAAACGCTTTGACCGGCGAAAAAGCTGTCTGGGCGGCTGAAATAGACATGTTCAAAGATGCAGGGGCGCGCGCGTTGATTGCCGAATGGGTGCAGGCTTTTGATCTCACCTGCAAAATCGACCTGGATCATTTCGCCCGGCTCAACTTCGCGGATCATTTCTGCCCCGACGATATCGAACGCAACGCTTTCACTCGCAAACAGGACCGAATCGCCCATTTTGCCCATAACAAGCGGCCGAATGCCCAGCGGGTCGCGGCAAGCGATCATGCCCGTCGGTGTCATCACGACCAATGCATAGGCGCCCTCAACCAGTCGCAGCGCGTCGATAAGGCGGTCAGCAACCGTCGGATAACGCGATGTCGCGACAAGGTGGATGATAACTTCGGTGTCAGAGGTCGACTGGAATATCGAACCCTTGCTCACCAATTCTTTGCGCAACATCTGAGCGTTGGAAATATTGCCATTATGGGCAACGGCAAAACCGCCACTGGCGAGTTCTGCATAGAGCGGCTGGACATTGCGCAGGCCAGCGCCGCCTGTGGTAGAATAGCGCACATGGCCCGCGGCCATTGTGCCCGGCAATTCGGCGATCGCCTCGGCTGATGAGAAGTTCTCTGCCACTTGGCCAAGGCCGCGCCGAGAGATGAAATCTTTGCCGTCAAAACTGGTGATACCAGCGGCCTCTTGCCCGCGATGCTGCAAAGCATGCAGGCCAAGCGCCGTGGTCGCAGCCGCATCGTCGGCATTGATAGCGCCGAAAACGCCGCATTCTTCGCGCAAAGTGTCCCCGTCCTCATCAAGAAAGGGATGCGTAAGATTGCCAGCAACTGATCGAGAATTTTTGGTCTGTGCCATCGTGAGTAAGTGTCCGCTGCGCTACCCCGGGCCGATGGCCGCTCAATGACGATGTTACGGATCAATTACAAGAGTTGATCGCGCGTCTGTCCCGAGTTTTTGCTCTGGGCCATATAACCGGCTGCTTTGGCCGGGGCTGGCTTACGCACAGAGGCTTGCGGCTTGCACGTTGCGAGGTTTCATTTGGCAGCTTACAGGCCACGTTCAGTCTTCAGCCGCCAACCACCCGGGCAACTATGCTAACTCCCTTCGAAAGAATGATCGCCAAACGGTATTTATGGCCGGGCAAAGGCGAGGCGTTTATTGCGCTGGTCGCCGGGATTTCCGTCGGCGTGGTAATGCTGTCGGTTGCAATGCTGGTCCTTGTGATGAGCGTGATGGGCGGTTTTCGCTCTGAAATGCTGGAGAAGTTTTCCGGGTTGAATGGTCATGCGATTATTCAGGCTTACGGGGGCGAGCTCGACAATTGGGAAGGCGTTTTGCAGCAAGTGCGCGAAACAGAAGGCGTGATTAGCGCCTCGCCTTTGATTGAGCGGCCTTTGCTGGCGAGCTTCAATGGGCGGGCCAATGCCATTTTTGTACGGGGCAATACGGCCGAAGACATCGCCGATTTAGGCGATAAAGTTCTGATGGGCGATATTGCGAATATCGCGCCAGAAGCGGGCACCGTCGCGATTGGGTCGCGCCTTGCCGCCAATATGGGCGCGCGGGTGGGCGACACGATCACCATCATCAATCCGCAAGGGCGCACGACGCCGTTTGGCACTTCGATTCGTCAGGTTGGCTATGAAGTCGGCGCGATCTTTGAAATCGGCTTGTATGATTTTGATGAGACATTTGTGATCATGCCGATGTCTGACGCACAAACTTTGCTGTTGATGGGCGATACGGTCGGCTTGATCGAGGTGACCGTCACAGATCCCGATAATGTCGGCAGTATCTTAGGACCGATCGAAAGCGAATTGTCGGGCAGGGCGGTGATCGCGGATTGGAAAACAATCAATTCGACCTTGTTCGAGGCGCTAGAGGTTGAGCGTGTGGCAATGTTCTTTGTCCTAAGTTTCATGGTCTTGGTTGCGTCTTTTAATATCCTTTCGAGCCTAGTGATGCTGGTCCGCGCGAAGACCCGCGACATTGCGATCATGCGGACAATGGGCGCGACCCGGCGCAATCTGCTCAAGATTTTCGTGACCACAGGCACCACGATTGGCACGCTTGGCACGGTCGCTGGACTGATCCTGGGTTTTACGTTGCTGTTGTTCCGCAACCCGATTGTGGAGGGGGTTGCGGCGGTGACCGGCGTGGAGATTTGGGACCCGCAAGTGCGTTTCCTCACCAGCCTGCCAGTGCGCGTCGATCCTTGGGAGATTTTGGGGATCACGGCGCTCGGCATCGGCCTCAGCTTTCTGGCGACGCTTTATCCGGCGCTAAAGGCGTCCAACACCGATCCGGTTCAGGTGCTGCGTTATGAATGATGGCCAACCTATCGTCGCTCCTATCGTAGCGCCTATCGTCGCCTTACGCGATCTAAAGCGCAGCTTTGAACAAGGCGGTCAGCGGATTGACGTTCTGCGCGGGGTCAATCTCGACATTATGCCAGGAGAGATCGTGGCGCTGCTTGGTCCGTCGGGTTCTGGCAAATCGACCATGTTGCAAGCGGTCGGCTTGCTCGAAGGCGGATTTGAAGGCTCCATCGCGATTGCAGGAGAGCAAGCGGAGAAACTCGCCTCTGATCAGCGCACCCGGATTCGGCGCGAACATTTGGGTTTTGTCTATCAATTCCACCACTTGCTGCCGGATTTCAACGCGACCGAAAATGTGGTGATGCCGCAAATGGTTGCCGGCACGGAGAAATCCGCCGCGCATGAACGGGCGGAAAGCTTGCTTGCCAGCCTTGGCCTTGGCCACCGCCTGACCCACCGGCCCAGCCAGCTTTCGGGCGGTGAACAGCAGCGTGTCGCTGTGGCGCGCGCGCTTGCGAACAGACCGACTTTGGTGCTGGCGGATGAGCCCACGGGCAATCTTGATGAAAACACGGCGGACACTGTGCTCAGTCAATTGCTTGAACTGGTGCGCGGCGAAGGCAGTGCGGCGCTGATTGCGACGCATAATGAACGGCTTGCGGCCAGAATGGACCGCGTTGTTCGCTTGCATGACGGGGTGCTGGCATAATCCGGACTTGCGCGAGCGCGTCCGAGGCCCCATTTTTGCGGTAACACATCAGGCGCATCCAAGGGGCCGCTTCACATGACCACCATTGCCGATTTCACAGTCACAACCAATCGCGGCGAAAGCCTCGACATGTCGACCAAGCATGGCAAAGTCCTGCTTGTCGTCAACACCGCCAGCAAATGCGGATTTACACCGCAATATGACGGGCTTGAGGAGCTGTTCCAGCAGTTCAAGGATCAGGATTTCGAAGTTCTGGGTTTCCCCTGCAACCAATTTGGCGCGCAGGAACCGGGTAATGCCGACGAGATCGCTGAGTTTTGCAAGGTCAATTTCGGTGTGACATTCCCGCTGATGAAGAAGGTCGACGTGAACGGCCCGGATGCGTCGCCGCTCTATGACTGGATGAAGTCCGAGAAAAAGGGCCTGATGGGCAGCACTTCGGTGAAATGGAACTTCACCAAATTCCTCATCAACCGCGAAGGCAAAGTCGTGAAACGTTACGGCCCGCAAGACGCACCCGCCGGCATTGCCAAGGATATCGCAAAGCTGCTCTGAGCAGTTACTTCAGATACCAACGCAGCGGTTTGGAATGCTCTCGGATCAGCAATCCCTTAGCCTCCAGATCAAGTTGCACCGTCTTTGCCCACCACCCGCTGGTCTTTCCTTCGGGGAATAGCGTCTGGCTAAGATGCTGTTTGGCCCCCTCGCGCATTTCGTTTTGGTTCAGGCCCGGCGATGCGCTGGGCAGGCACGCATATAGAGCCGCTTTCATCTCCGAATATTTTGCCGCATTCACGCGGCTGACCTTGCCCGGCGTGTTGACGTTTTCGACTTCGATCATGCCTTTCATCATTCCCTCCACACGCTAAGATTAGCTTGCCCCCAGCTTTTCCCCAAATGCGCGCGCGCCGCGCTTGAATACAATGCGCAGCGGCGTACCTTCCTTTTATGGCTTTCGCTCCCTTTGTCCCGCTCCGTGTGTTGTCGTCTTATTCGCTCCTCGAAGGGGCGATTGACCCGAAAGCTAGCGCCAAATTGGCCAAAGACCTTGGCTTTCCCGCAATCGCCGTGTGCGATCGCAACGGCCTGTACAGCGCGGTCATGTTTGCCGGCGCGTGCAAGGGCGAGGGGATTCAACCGATCATCGGCACTTTGCTGGGCGTGACGCGTGATGGGTCAGAGGGAAAATTCGTCGATTACCTGCCGCTCTTTGCTCAGGATGAGGCTGGCTATGACAATCTGTGCCATCTGGTTTCACGCGCGCATTTGGACCGTCCGTTGGAACTTGAACCGCATGTGCTCATGGCGGACCTCGAAGGGCACACGGACGGCCTGATTGCTTTGACCGGGGCGGGAGAGGGCGCGCTAACGCGTTTGCTGGCGGAGGAACAGGCGGCGGCCGCGGCGGAGTTGGCGGATCAGTTGCAACGGCTTTTCCCGCAAAGGCTCTATATCGAACTGGCCCGGCACGGCGATCCCGTTTGCCAGCAAGCTGAGGCGGCGCTGATTGATCTGGCCTATGACCGCGACCTGCCGCTGGTCGCGACCAACCCCGCAAATTTCGCAGAGCCGCACATGCACAAGGCGCATGACGCCATGCTGTGCATCGCCAATTCGACCTATGTTGAGAATGAAGACCGGCCAAGGTCCAACGCGCAAGGCTTCGTCAAATCTTCGAAGATGATGGAAGAATTGTTTGACGACCTTCCAGAAGCGACGGCCAACACCCTCGTCATCGCTCAACGCTGCGCATATTCGCCGCCTTATCGCGATCCGATCTTGCCTAGCCTTGCCGGCGATCTTGAAGGCGAGGCGAAAATGCTCGCTGACCTTTCTCGCGCCGGGCTGGAGGCGCGGCTTAAGCCTTATGGCGAAATGTCTGATGAAGACCGCAAAACCTATTTCGACCGGCTCGATTACGAGATTAAGATCATCGTCGATATGGGTTTTCCCGGCTATTTTCTGATCGTTGCCGACTTTATCAAATGGGCGAAGGATCAGGGCATTCCGGTCGGGCCGGGGCGCGGTTCGGGTGCGGGGTCGATTGTGGCTTGGGCGCTGACCATCACCGATCTTGACCCGATTCAATTGGGTTTGCTGTTTGAACGGTTTTTGAACCCGGAACGCGTGTCGATGCCCGATTTCGACATCGATTTCTGCGAAACACGGCGCGGCGAAGTCATCCGCTATGTTCAGCAGAAATATGGTGCGGATCACGTCGCGCAGATCATCACCTTTGGTAAGCTGAAGGCGCGCGCCGTTCTGCGGGATTGCGGGCGGATTTTGCAGATGAGTTATGGTCAGGTCGACCGCCTTTGCAAAATGGTTCCGAACCATCCGACCGACCCTTGGACATTGCCGCGCGCATTGAACGGAGCGGCGGATTTCAAGAAAGAATATACGAACGACAATGACGTGAAACGCCTCGTCGATTTGGCGATGCAATTAGAAGGGCAGCCGCGCAATTCATCGACCCACGCGGCGGGCGTGGTGATCGGCGACAGGCCGCTGGCGCAATTGTTGCCGTTATACCGCGATCCGCGTTCGGACATGCCGGTGACGCAGTTTGATATGAAACATGTCGAAAGCAGCGGTCTGGTGAAATTCGACTTTTTGGGCCTGAAAACCCTGTCGGTTCTGCGCAAGGCGGTCGATCTGTTGGAGCTGCGCGGGATCACCATTGATCTGGGCGATCTGCCGCTCGACGATATGGCCGTTTATGACATGATGCAGGCCGGTAATACGGTCGGTGTGTTCCAGTTGGAATCCGAAGGGATGCGGCGCACACTAAAGGCGGTAAAGCCCAGCAATTTTGGCGATATTATCGCGCTCGTCTCGCTCTATCGTCCCGGCCCGATGGACAATATCCCGCTATTTGGAAAGCGCAAAGCGGGCGAGGTTGCGATTGAATATCCGCACCCCAAACTCGAAGGGATATTGGCCGAAACCTACGGGATTTTCGTCTATCAGGAACAAGTGATGCAAGCGGCGCAGATCCTAGCCGGATATTCGCTTGGGGACGCTGATTTGCTGCGCCGGGCAATGGGTAAAAAAGTCCAGGCGGAAATGGATGTTCAGCGCGTTCGGTTCGTGTCTGGGTGCAAAGAAAATTCCGATATTGAATCGAAAGACGCGAATGAATTGTTCGATTTGATCGACAAATTCGCAGGCTACGGTTTCAACAAATCCCACGCCGCTGCTTACGCTTTCCTGGCCTATCAAACGGGTTGGTTGAAAGCGCATTATCCAGAGGAATTCTACGCCGCTTCGATGTGTTTCGATTTGCACCAATCGGAAAAACTCAACATCTTTGTCGATGATGCACGGCGATACCCGGCGGAGCGTGCGGACGGCACCGGGGTTGAGGTGTTGCCGCCGGATATCAACGAATCCGAGGCCCGCTTTACCGTGCAGCAAACCGATGATGGTTACGGCGTGCGTTACGCGCTGGCGGGTATTCGCAATGTTGGCGAAAAAGCGATGGAATCCGTGGTTGCGGAACGCACCGCCAATGGGAAGTTCGAGAGCCTCAAGGACTTCTTCGAACGCATTCCCCAAGGCTCCATGAACCGGCGCCAGCTCGAAGGGCTAATCTGCGCCGGGGCATTGGACGCGATTGAGCCTAATCGCGCCACATTGTTTGAAAATGCCGACATGCTGCTCGCCGTGGCGGATGCCGCGATGCGGGAACGGTCGAGCGGTCAGGTCGGCCTGTTTGGCGGGGACAATGCACCAGAAGAAGACCTGCGGCTGCAACCGGCAGAGCCGTGGTCCCGGCCAGAAAAAATGGCGAAGGAGCGGGAGAATTTCGGATTTTACTTCTCCGCCCATCCGATCCAGCAATACCGCGAAGTGGCGTCGGCTCAGGGTGCGCGGACCTATCAAAGTTTGATGGAGGCGGGCGCGCCAGCGGGCGGGCGCAGCCATGCGGTAATCGCCGCAATGGTCGAAAGCGCCAATAAGGGCCGCACCAAACGCGGCGCAGAATTTATCCGTGCGGATTTCTCAGACGCATCGGGGCAATTTTCGTCCGCATGTTTCGAAGAATCGCTGGTGGAAAAATTCCCCGAATGGGCGGCCAGCGGCGAATGCGTGTTGCTGAATGTGGAACTTGATTCGCCCAATCCCGGCGAGCCGCCGCGCCTGACCGTGCGCAATGCCCGGCCGATTTCGGCGGTGACGGGGCGCACCCCGATGATCTTGAAAGCCGATATCCTGACGGTGGATGCATTGGCGCAGCTCAAACTGGAATTGGCGCGGGCGCAAAGCGCGCCGGGCGAAGTGCTGGTCCGGCTCGTTCTGAGCGCAGATGAAGAGGCGCATATGCGGCTCGGCAGCGATTTTGTGCTGGGCGGTGAGCTGGCGGAACGGCTTGCTGAGGTCGACGGAATAGAGAACGTCGCGCTGGAACCGCAGCGCAGCCGGGCGAACCTTAAACTGGTCGCATAATTTTCCCCCATTTGCGCGATTGCCAATCTGGCTGGGTCTCGCCATGATCGCCCGCGAAAAGCCCATAAGGGCGGGAATTGGGAGAATAGACGGATGCTCACACAGAACCTCGGCGCAATGCAGGATTGGACCATGCGGATCACGCATGTGATCGACCACGCGGCACGTGAAGCGGGAACGCGCGAAATTGTCACGCGCTGGGCTGACGGTGCCGAGACACGCACCGATTGGGCGGGCATCCGCAACGACGCCCTGAAAATGGCGCAGGCGTTGCAGGCGCTGGGTATCAAGCCGGGCGAGCGCGTCGCTAGCCTCGCGATGAACCATTCGCGCCATTTGGTGAGCTGGTACGGGGTCGCCGGGATGGGCGGGGTGCTGCACACGGTAAACCCGCGCCTGTTCGAAGATCAGCTGGAATATATCGTCGGCCATGCCGAAGACCGCGTGTTGTTATACGATGCCGCATTCCAACCGATTGTCGACAAGATGAAGGACCGCTGGACCACAGTTGAGCATTACATTTGCTACGATTCCGGTGAACATGCGCCCGCATTTGAGGATTGGATCGGCGAACAAGACGGCGATTTCGAATGGGTCACCGGCGCGGAGAATGATCCGTGCATGATCTGTTACACCAGCGGCACGACGGGCAATCCCAAGGGTGTGCAATACGAACACCGTTCCACCGTTCTTCACGCGATCTCTGGCTTGCAACCGGCCTCGTTCAATTTCTCCGGTTCGTCGGTCATGTTGCCGGTGGTGCCGATGTTCCACGCGGCCAGTTGGGGCCTGCCTTATGCGGGCGCGATGGCGGGGATTAAGTTTGTGTTTTCCGCCGTGAATGACCCGGCGGTTTTGCATGAATTGATGCTGCGCGAAAAAGTCACCGACAGCGCCGGCGTGCCGACCGTGTGGCTGGCGCATTTCCAATATTGCGATGCGAACGGCCTCGACCTGCCGCCGCTAAAGGCCGCGACGATCGGCGGCTCGGCCTGTCCGCGCTTTATGATCGAACGCCTGATGAAGAACGGCACCCGCGTTCAGCACGCTTGGGGCATGACCGAAACATCGCCCATCGGCACCGTTGGCGGGCCGACTTGGGATTGGGACGAGCTTAGTTTTGAAGAGAAGGTCGACAAAACCGCGATGCAGGGCCGCCCGATCTTTGGCGTGGAACTGCGCACGGTCGACCTTGATGACATGGCGACCGAATTGCCGCGCGATGGCGAGAGCTCCGGCGCGCTGCAAATTCGCGGGCCGTGGATTATCAAACGCTATTTCAAGGCGGAAGAAGACGCGGTCGGCAATGATGGCTGGTTCGACACCGGCGATGTCGGCATTCTGCACCCGGACGGCACATTGCAACTGACCGACCGGACCAAGGACGTGATCAAGTCAGGCGGCGAATGGATCAGCTCGGTCGAGCTGGAGAATGCCGCGGTCGGCCATGCCGATGTCGCGGAGGCGGCGTGTGTGGGCATGTACCATTCCAAATGGGATGAACGCCCGGTCTTGTTCGTGATCCGCAAGGAAGGCGCGACGTGCACCGCCGATGACATTATCGATCATCTCAAACCGTTGATCGCGAAATGGTGGTTGCCCGATGCGGTCGAATTTGTGGACGATATTCCGCACACGGCCACGGGTAAGATTTCGAAGAAAGACCTGCGCGATAGGTTCTCTGACTATTCGTTGGAGGGGTAATCTTGACCGAACGCTATATCATGCCGGGCGAGGCCAATTTGGTAGCATTCGGGGCGCTGCCGGACGATGAACCGATCCACATGCTCAATTTCCTAAAGTACCGGGACAAGGCCGAATATCCTGCCGATCACGAGCACGCAGGCAAGGGATGGACGGGGCAGCGTGCCTATGAGGAATATATTGAGCAGCTTGGGCCGATCTTTGATCGGATTGGCGCACGGCTCGTTTGGCGAAGTTCATTCCAAGCAACCACGATCGGTTCGCCTGACGAAGTGTGGGACGACATGCTGATTGCGGAATATCCGACTGCGAAAGTGTTCTTGGAGATGGTTGGCGACCCCGAATATCAACTTGTGACGATCAACCGCGCGGCAGCCCTGTCAGATTCGCGGATATTTCGCACCAAGCCGGGAACGTGATTGATCATATTGCCTAAGGGAACGCCATGAAAGCTTACATCGACCCTTCACCCGCCAATTTTCAGGCGTTCAAAGACCTGCCGCGTGATCAGCCGATCCATATGCTCAACCTACTGAGGTTCCGCGACCATGCGGAATATCCAGAGGGGCATGAGCATCATGGCAATGGGTGGAGCGGTAAGCGCGCCTATGAGGAATATGGCAAAACCTCAGGCCCGATTTTTGACCGCGTCGGCGGAGAGATCGTGTGGCGCGGCGCGTTTCAGACGATGGTCACGGGGCCGGAGCCGGATGATAAGGTCTGGCACGATGGTTTCGTGGCGCAATATCCCAATTCAGGCGCGTTTTTTGAGATGATCAAGGATGCGGATTACCAACTGGCCGTGGTGAACCGAACGGCGGCTTTGCTGGATAGCCGCTTGATGCGGTTTGAGCCGGGCGAGGTTGGCGGGGGTTTTGGGTGAGGTGACGGTAGCGACCCACTTGTGGTTATAATGCGAGGCACCCTTTAATGCATGTGTTTGCCGACGACAGTGACACTTTTGGCAAGAATGGTTTTCTTTGCTTGGCGGGCTTCATCGCGTCCGATCAAGGTTGGGACAACCTGACAAATCGGTGGGTCTCAAAGCTTGAAGAGCATAACCTGGATGTGATCCACACATCTGACTTTTTGTCGGGAGAAGGGGAGTACCGTGATCTTGGTTTGTGCTACGAGGAGCGGTTAGAAATCTTAAGCGAATTTATGGACATAATTCGAGATGAAGTCTCATTTGCAATTGCTTGCGCGATAAATGCAAGGGAATACAAGGATGTTCTCAAGGAGGCGAAGAAGAAAATGAAACCGGAAGAATTCTGTTTTCATAGAATTCTGCGCATGTCGTTCGATTACATGATAGATTCTAAGAGCCCAGAATCGCTTACATTTTGGCTGGATGACAGTGAAAAAACATCAAGTCGGTTTTTGAATATTTGGACTAGGATTAAGAAGCATTGGAAGGCTAACAAGTCTATGCTCGCGTCTATCGGCTTCGGAGATGATCGTGCTCTACCGCAGCTTCAAGCAGCAGACATCTTCGCCAACGTATTAGTCAGGTCCAACATATCTGGAGTTGACCCTTGGCATGGGCAAAGCCATTTCAACAGATTGTTCATCCACCCAGAAACCAAAGCCGTCTCAAGAAATATAAAAGCGGAATTTTGGGAGCCAAAGGATATTGATCGCCTTAAAGAGGCAATACTTGATCTGGCTAGGCCACCTAAGTCAAAGCCCCTCTAGATAGATGATTTCACAGTTAGGCTAGATACGCCAAATCGATTGTTGAGGGACTAGGGCAGGCAATCCAAACCCAGTAACTCAAAACAACCGCATCTGCCCGCCCAATTCCGGCGGCCTGAACTGCGAACAATCCAGCTCAAACCTCGGCGCATCTCTCCCTTGGCCAACACCAGCGCGCTTACACGCCACGCGGAAACGCGCGCGGAGCAAATCGGCCCATACGCCGCTGGGTTTCATGCGGGTGCCAAAGTTTGGATCATTGTCGCGACCGCCCCGAATGCTGCGTACGATGCTCATCACTTTGCCCGCGCGGTCGGGGTAGTGGACGTCTAGCCATTCGCGGAACAGGGGCGCGACTTCGTGGGGGAGGCGCAGCGGGATCCAGCCCATGCTGCGCACGCCCAATTCGGCGGCGCGGGCCACGATTTCCTCCATAAATTCATCGGTGATTGCGGGGATGATGGGGGAGATTGAGCAATGGGTCTGCACCCCGGCCTCCACCAATGCGCCCAAAGCCGCCATGCGTTTTGCGGGCGCGGCGCAGCGGGGTTCCAGCTTGCCGGACAGGACCGGATCGAGCGAGGTGACAGAGATCGCCACCGCCACCAATTTGCGCCGCGCCAATTCCGTGAGCAAATCGAGATCGTGCAAGATGCGGTCGGATTTCGTAGTGATCGTGACGGGGTGGCGGGCCTCTAGGCACACCGTCAGCAATTCGCGGGTGATCTGGTAATTGCGCTCTATCGGTTGATACGGATCGGTGTTGGTGCCCATCGCGATGGCGCGCGGCACATATTTGCGTTTAGCGAGCGTCTCGCGCAGCAGCTCCGCCGCACCCGGTTTTGCAAACAGCTTTGTTTCAAAATCCAAGCCCGGCGACAAATCGTGATAGGCATGGGTGGGGCGGGCAAAGCAATAGACACAGCCATGCTCGCATCCCCGATATGCGTTGATCGAACGGTCAAACGGAATGTCGGGCGATTTGTTGAAGCTGAGGATGGTTTTGGGATGTTCCTGCGTCACGGTGGTGCGCAGTTTTGCTGGCGGGCCGTCGTCTGCCGCGAGGCTTTCCATATGATCGCGCCAATCGCCATCGGTTTCGCGCGCGGCAAGGCCAAAACGGGTCGATGGCTGACAGGAGGCAGCGCCGCGCCCTTTTATGACATCGGCGCGCTTAAAATGGGGGTTATCTGCTGTTCTCACGTTTGGAACAGATATAGAACATGTGCGGAGGTGTCACTCGCAATTCAACCTGAAATCATTTTCCTACACGGCGCGAAATATGCATGTCTTTCGGGCGGTTTGCGCGGAGATTTGTGCAACTTTGGGGCCGGAAGCGTTTTTTGCCCCTAGACTGTGTGTCAGGTGTGTCAGGCGCGTGAGGGCTAAGAGCGCTAGACTTCGCGCAAACGCGGCATCAATTCGACGAAATTGCAGGGGCGATTGCGGCTGTCGAGTTGTTCGGCAAGGATGCCGTCCCACCCGTCCTTCACCGCGCCGTTCGATCCGGGCAGGGCAAAGATGTAGGTGCCGCGAGCCACGATAGCGCAGGCGCGCGATTGGACGGTGCTGGTGCCGATGGTCTGATAGCTGAGCCAGCGGAACAGTTCGCCAAATCCGGGAATGTCGCGGGCGCCGTCGATGCGGGACAAAGCCTCTGGCGTGACATCGCGCCCGGTCAGGCCGGTGCCGCCGGTGCTGACAATCGCGTCGATAGCGGGGTCGTCAATCCAAGCGTCGATCTGATCGGCGAGCAGATCGGCATTGTCGCGCACGATCATGCGGGCGGCCAAAGCGTGACCGGCGGATGTGACACGCGCGGCAAGGATATCACCCGATGTGTCATCCGCAGATGTTCGCGTGTCCGAAACCGTCAGGACGGCGATGTTGATCGGGGTAAAGGTCTTTGCCTCATCAATCGCCATAGGGAACTCCTGCTTGACGGTCTGCTACTGTCCAATGCTCGCGGTGCGGGTGGTACCCATCTGCGGGAATTGTGGCCAGTGCCCTTGTGCCAAAGCACGGCGGCTAGGCGAGGAAACGCCGGCAGCGCGCTCATACATCCAGTAATTGCGCATGACGATGGAGACATAACCGCGCGTTTCCCAATAAGGGATCGATTCCATCCACAGCAGCGGATCGCCCTGATCGTTGATTTCGGTGTTCCAACGGGTGATCGGGGACAGACCGGCATTGTAGGCGGCCATGATCTTGGGAAGATACCCTTGCGTCGCAGGGCTATCGCGCAGCATTTCAAGGTTCCGCTGACCAAAGGCGAGGTTCACCTCGGGATCGTTGAGATTGACGTAGGAGGCACGCATATTCAGGCGCGGCGCATGTTGGCGCACCGTGATCGGCGTGATCTGCATAAGCCCGCGCGCATCGGCGGAACTGACAGCCCCGGCGCGGAAGTTCGATTCTTGCAAGGCGTGGGCAAAGGCAAGGGCGGGATCAACGCTCCACCCTGTCGTCGGCTGCCAATGCGCAACGGGGAAGCGCAGGGCGGTGTCGCTGCGCATACCGCGCGGGGCGTAATGCGCCATGAAGAGCTGCGTCGAAGGAAGGCCAAGCTCTCGTGCCAAGCGGGCGATGGAGGCATAGTCCTGAGGGCGGCCAATACGTGCCTCATGACGAAGCACTTCATCGGCTAGGGCAGGGCGACCAACTTCGATCAGGGCGGCCGCAATTTGGACGTTGCTGCGATCGCTAATGGCGTTCCAATCGCCGCTAGAGAACGGAGTGGGAGGAGCGGTTTCGGGCAATTCGGCGCCCAATTGGTCGATAGCGAGCATACCGTACAGCGTCTCGTGATAGCGCGCGGCGGCAGAGAGGTGCTCTTGCGCGGCACCCGGCTCTCGGCAACGCACAAGCGCCCTGTGGGCCCAATAATGGGCCGCCGAAGTCAGCTCGACATTGGTCGAAAGGTTTGCGGCCTTGGCAAAAGCTTCGCCTGCGAGCGAGCAATAGCCAAGCCGCCACGCGGCAAGACCGGCAACCCATTCCCCTTCGGCAACCCAAGCGCCGGAGCCATCAGAAACAGTCTCCGCCAGTGCAAGAGCGTTCTGATCATCGTTCTCGATGTAGAAGCTCCAAGCAACTTTCTGACGCCATTCTGCGCGAGCAGCTGAGCTGAGTTGGGGGTCAACCTGTTGCAGGATTGCATAGGCGCCCGTCGGATCATCATTGCGGATCGCTGCGAGGATGTCGCTGCGCATTCCGTCAGGCATTGTGCCATCGCTAATGCTGCGCGGCCGGATACGCTTGGATGCTTCAGGTTGGCGGCTGAAGCTTTGAACCTGAGGAAAGGCAGGAAGATATTCGAGCCCGCGGCGAGCGCCCAAACGGCCCAGTTGTTCTGATTGGGGCAAGCTAACGCCTGCGCTCATCCATCTGGCGATTTGATCCGCACTGATACGCGGGCTGTTGGCATGGGTGAAATATTCGGCGAGCGCGACTTGGTGCAAGATGCCGCCGCGCTGATCGTCCAGAAGCTCTTGGACCGCGTCCCATTCCTCGCGGTCGATTGCGGCAAAGATGCTGCGATAGATTTCGCGTTCCCCGCTCGACAATACCGCCGGTACTGCGGCGCTGCGGCTGTCTGCATTGTTCCCAGAGCGGTCATAATGCGCGGCCATGCTGCCCGAGACATCGCCTGATTGGGCGGCGACGATAGGGGTGACAGTGAATGCGGAAATCAAACCCAGCCCGGCAAGGACAGGGCGTAGGCGCTTTGTAGTAACTATTCGGCCGACCATTCCATCCATCTCCGCCAGAATCGGGCTTTGAGCCGGGGCATAGCCATCAGGCTATCGAGACCCTCGCTCATCAGTACCGGCACCTTTTGCGCATTTGGGTTGATTTCGCGTAAATACGTATCGCTTTGTGTTAGCTTTTGCCCAATCAACGGCAAGATGCCTGAGCCAAACGCTACCAATTTTTGCGGTGAAGCGAGTCCTATATGGTGCAAAGTGACCGCATCCATTCCGCCAGCTGCCAATGCTCCCGTATCCGCCATAGGCGTATGCCGGGGAAGCGCAGAAGCGATATAAACCGATTCTTCGTCGATCCCCATCGCGGACAGCATCCGCGACAACAATTGCCCTTGCGGTCCGCTGAGTAGGCGTTCGCCGTCACGTTCCTCTGGATCGATCATCAACACCATCAATTCGGCATTTACTGGCCCTCGCGGCGCGATCCGTCCGCGCGGACCAATCGCGTCAATACCGGGCGCCTCTAACCACCATTGCCGAAACGCCTTGAGGTCCGACGGCGGGCTATCGCCAAGCAAATCGGCACGCAGGAGCGATTTTTTTTGTTCTTGCTCGGCGGCTAAATCAGCCGCCTGTTTTTGCGGCGTGTTGGCCGAGGCCGACTGCGATCGCTTTTCTGCGGCCGCTTGTTCTGCCAATTCGGCGTCCGATGGTCCCAGCCAATCCGTAGCGTCATCGCAAAAGTCGGTGTCAATGCCGGCCATCTGCCACCATTGCAGTGCGGCGCTCAATTCAGCGGCAAAAGGGGAGGTTGGAGCGTTCATGTTATCAAATGCAGGCCTTGACTGTCCAAACCCGAGTTAGCAAGTGCAACTAGAGACATTTCGGCGAAGAAAACCGCCATTAATTCTAGGGTGAGAAGAGCGCATGAGCGAACGGGAATCAATGCCATGTGATGTTGTGATTGTGGGTGGCGGGCCAGCGGGCCTGTCAACGGCGATCCGGCTGAAACAGATTAATGACGAACTTGAGGTGGTTGTCCTTGAAAAAGGCTCAGAGATCGGGGCGCATATTTTGTCGGGCGCTGTGGTTGATCCCAAGGCGTTGAGCGAGCTTTATCCCGATTGGCGCGATATGGATTGCCCGATGGCGGAAACGCCGGTGACGGACAATTGGCATTGGGTTCTGTCGAAGGGCGGCAAAACGTCCATACCGCATCTGTTTATGCCGCCATTGATGAGCAATGACGGGTGCTACACAGGCTCTCTGGGCAATCTCACGCGTTGGCTGGGTGAGAAAGCCGAAGAATTGGGCGTGATGGTGTTCCCCGGCTTCCCTGCCAGCGAAGTGATGTTTGACGATGCGGGCAATGTGCGCGGCGTTATCACTCAAGATATGGGCATCGCCGCAAATGGTTCGCAAAAACCCGATTTTCAGCCCGGTATGGAAATTGAGGCGAAATACACTTTGTTTGCAGAGGGCGCGCGCGGATCGCTGACCAAGCAAATGAAGGAAAAGTTCAACCTTGAGGCCGATTGTCAGCCGCAAGTTTACGGCCTGGGTATCAAGGAATTGTGGGACATTGATCCCAAGAAACACGTTCCGGGCCGGGTGATCCACACGCAAGGCTGGCCTCTGACAGAGAGCGACAGCTGGGGCGGCGGTTTCTTCTATCATCAGGCCAATGGTCAGGTCTCGATCGGATTTGTCACCGCGCTTGATTACAAAAACCCGTGGGTTTCGCCTTACCAAGAATTTCAGCGGTGGAAGCACCACCCTGCGATCCAAGACATGCTCGAAGGCGGTAAGCGCGTCGCTTACGGCGCGCGCGTGATCAATGAAGGCGGCTGGCAGTCGGTGCCGAAACTGGCATTCCCGGGCGGCGCGCTGATCGGTTGTGCGGCTGGTTTTGTGAATGTTCCGCGGATCAAGGGCAGCCACACCGCGATGAAGAGCGGCATGTTGGCCGCAGAAAGCATCGCGGCGGCGGTTGCGGCTGGTCATGAGAAGACCGAATTGTCGGATTATGACAGCGCGGTGCGGTCAAGCTGGATCGCGGATGAGCTGAAGGTCGTTCAAAATGCGGAGCCTGCGGTTGCCAAATTCGGCGGCGATATTGGCACTGTGTTGGCCGGTGTTGATATGTGGATGCGCACGCTGAAAATTGGTCTGCCGATCAGTATGAAGCATCACGCGGATTACACCATGACGGGCCGCGCGGATCTTTATGCCAAGATTGACTATCCTAAGCCTGATGGCGTGATCAGCTTTGATCGCCTGACCAATGTCGCCTTTAGCTACACCAACCATGCAGAGGACCAGCCGGTCCACCTGCAATTGGGCAGCGCCGATTTGCAGCGCGATAGCGAACTGGCGATATTTGCCGGTCCATCATCGCGATATTGCCCGGCTGGCGTTTATGAATGGATCGACGAAGAGGGGGCAGAGCCCAAATTCCAGATCAATTCGCAAAACTGCGTCCATTGCAAGACATGCGACATCAAAGACCCGAACCAGAACATCAATTGGGTCACACCAGAAGGCGGCGGCGGGCCTAACTATCCCAATATGTGATTGTTAGCGGTCAAACATCTGATGACCCTCACCGAAACCGCCTATGCCAAGATCAACCTCGCGCTGCATGTTCGCAGGCGGCGCGAGGATGGCTATCATGAGCTGGAGACATTGTTCGCCTTTGTCGATGCAGGCGATGTGCTTACCGCACGGGTGTCAGACCGGGACCGGTTGACCACAGTCGGTGAATTTGCCGATGGGATCGACAATCCATTCGATAACCTTGTCGCAAAGGCGCTCTTGGCGCTTCCGCATCCGGCAGGCTTAGACGTTACGCTTGAAAAGAACCTGCCTGTTGCGGCTGGTCTTGGGGGCGGTTCTGCTGATGCAGGGGCGATCTTTCGGTTGGTGGAGCAATATCACGGCCTGCCCGATGATTGGATGGAGCGTGCGGCGAAACTGGGCGCTGATGTGCCGTCCTGCGTGCGCAGCGAAATGGCGATTGGTCGGGGAACAGGGACGCAATTGGAGCCTGTTGAGAATGATTTGGTGGGCACTCCTGTTTTGCTCATTAATCCGCGCGTTCCATTGGCCACGGGGCCGGTGTTTACCGCTTGGGACGGGCGCGATCGTGGGGCGCTGCCATCGGGGGTTGCTCGTGCGATCGCGGCCGAGGGGCACAACGACCTGACGGAGCCTGCGCTGTCTTTGTGCCCTCAGATTGGTCATGTCTTGTCCGAATTGGAAGACGGCGCCGCTTGGCTGGTGCGCATGTCGGGTTCGGGCGCGACCTGTTTTGCGCTGTATGACGATATGGCCGCGCGCGACGCAGCGCAGCGGCGGATAAAAGACAAGCACCCCGATTGGTGGCAGCTTGCGGGGACTTTGCGATGATAGACGGATTGCCCTTCAAACAAATCGGGGACGTGACCCAAGCCGAGGTCGTATGCGTCGCCGATCATGCGTCCAATCTCGTCCCAGATGATGTGCCGCTCGGTGTGCCGTCAGAATTGCTTGATCTGCACATTGCGGTCGATATCGGGGTGAAGGGCGTGGCAACGCGAATGGCGCGGCAATACGGCATCCCGGCGCATCTTGCTCAGATTAGCCGCCTTGTGGTCGATCTGCACCGAGAAGATGACCATGCCGCGGTGGTTCCCGCGCAAAGCGATGGGCACATCATTCCCGGCAATATCGGCGCCAATGTCGCGTCCCGGCTTGATCGGTTTTATCACCCCTATCACACTGCGCTGGCACAGTGGCTCGACGCGGCTCAGCCCAAACTCATCATCTCGTTGCATAGTTTTACGCCAAAGCTGGAAACCAGCGAGACGGCGCGGCCCTGGGACGTCGGCTTACTCTATAATCAGGATGACCGCGCCGCTCGCCAAGCGATCCGTTTGTTCAGCGAGCTTGGCCTGAATGTGGGCGATAATGAGCCATATTCAGGCAAACAGCTAAACGCGACGATGAACCGCCATGCAGAGGCGCATGGGCGTTATTACTGCGCAATCGAGGTGCGTCAGGACTTGATCGGCACCCGCGCGGATCAAGCGCGCTGGGCAACGATGATCGCCGACGTTGCCGGAAGGGTTGCGCTAGCGCTCGACTAAAGGCAGTGCCTATGTCGTAAATTCCAAGCATCAGGAAACAAAATGTCTTTCGACAAATCCAAACTGCCTAGTCGTCATGTCTCCGTCGGCCCTGAACGCGCGCCGCACCGTTCGTATTATTACGCCATGGGCATGACCGAAGAAGAAATTGCGCGTCCATTTGTGGCTGTCGCCAGCGCCGGCAATGACAGCGCCCCGTGCAACACCACACTCGATCCGCAGGCGAATATTTGCCGCGAAGGTGTGATCGCCGGGGGAGGGACACCGCGCCGTTTTAACACGATCACAGTGACCGATGGCATCGCGATGGGGCATCAGGGCATGAAAAGCTCGCTCGTCAGCCGCGAAGTGATTGCGGATTCGGTCGAATTGTCCGTGCGCGGTCATTGCTATGATGCGCTGGTCGGATTTGCTGGGTGCGATAAAAGCCTTCCCGGCATGATGATGGCGATGCTCCGCCTCAATGTGCCGAGCATCTTTGTTTATGGCGGATCAATCCTGCCCGGCACCCATCACGGCAAAGACGTTACGGTTGTGGACGTGTTTGAGGCCGTGGGTCAGCACGCCGCTGGCAATTGCCCGCTGAAGGAGCTGATTGCTCTGGAAAAAGTGGCATGTCCCGGCCACGGCGCATGCGGCGGACAATTCACCGCCAACACTATGGCGTGCGTGGGTGAGGCGATCGGTTTATCGCTTCCAAACAGCAACATGGCACCGGCTCCTTATACTTCGCGTGAGGAGATTGCGCGCGCTGCTGGGGCGCAAGTGATGGTCTTGCTTGAGAAAAATCTGCGCCCCCGCGACATCTGTACGCGCGCAGCTTTTGAGAATGCTGCGCGGGTTGTTGCGGCAACCGGCGGGTCCACCAATGCTGCGCTGCACCTGCCGGCGATGGCCAGTGAATGCGGCATAGATTTTGATCTGTTTGACGTGGCGGAGATATTTAAATCAACGCCTTACATCGCAGACCTCAAGCCCGGCGGTAAATATGTTGCGAAAGACATGCACGAGGCAGGCGGTGTTTACATGGGCATGAAGACGTTGCTCGATGGGGGCTTCCTTGACCCGGAACCGATGACGGTCACGGGCAAGACGCTCGGCGAGAATATCGAGGAAATCACGTGGAAGCCTGATCAAAAGGTGTTCTACGATGTCAAAAATCCGATCACTCCAACTGGCGGTGTTGTTGGCCTAAAAGGGTCACTCGCGCCGGACGGGGCCATCGTGAAAGTCGCCGGGATGGAACGGCTGCAATTCACCGGCCCTGCGCGGGTGTTCGAATGCGAAGAAGACACATTCGCCGCCGTCGAAAGGCGCGATATTGCAGAGGGCAGTGTTATCGTCATCCGTTACGAGGGGCCGAAAGGCGGGCCGGGTATGCGCGAAATGCTCTCCACCACTGCGGCGCTCTATGGTCAGGGGATGGGCGAGAAAGTTGCGCTTATCACAGATGGTCGTTTCTCCGGCGCAACGCGCGGGTTCTGCATCGGCCATGTCGGGCCAGAAGCAGCAGACGGCGGACCGATTGCTCTGGTAGAAGACGGCGATATCATCAGCATTGACGCAGCTGAGGGCACAATCGACCTCGAAGTGGATGAGGCGGTCCTCGCCGAACGCCGCAAAGCTTGGAAGCCGCGCGCCAATGATTATCAATCGGGCGCTTTGTGGCGATATTCGCAGACGGTCGGCTCAGCGCGCGAAGGGGCCTTGACCCATCCGGGAGCGAAAGCGGAAACCCATGTTTTTGCCGATATCTAAATCCGGCCTCTTGGCTTGCACCATTTTGGCTGCGCTCACGGCTTGCGCAGACCCTACTGGCGAGCCTGAAGGTGCGAATATTGATTGCGCCATTGGCCCGGGGTCGGAATTTTCGAATGTCTGCGTGGCAGAGCGCGTTTCGGCGGACGCTTTTGTTATTCACCATCCTGACGGCGGCTTTCGCAGGTTCACGCTCAGCGAAGACGGCGAGCAGAGCATCGCTGTCGCAGATGGCGCTGAACCGGTCACTTATGAGCGGACGGATCCGCAAACGGGGGTGCTCGAATTCGGCCTAACGGTTGATCGTTACCGGCTCAATTTGGACTTTCTCGCTGCCGCTTCTGATGAGTGATGCACAAGTCCTGACCGCATCACAGATGCGAGGCGCAGAGCAGGCATTGTTCGATGCGGGAATGGACGTTTTCGAACTGATGCAAACAGCCGCCGCTGGCGCCGCTGAATGGGTGAGGCGGATCGCCGCTGGGCGCTCTGTCACCGTGCTGTGCGGACCGGGTAACAATGGCGGTGATGGCTATGTGATCGCGCATTTGTTGCGGCGCGCTGGCGCTGAGGTGCATGTGGTCGCGCCGATCGCGCCGAAGACTAAGGCGGCGCAGCAAGCGCGCGCTTTGTGGGGCGGCCCCGTGCAAACATCGGGCGGTGCTATCAATGGCGGAGTGTTGGTGGATTGCCTGTTCGGCTCTGGTCTTAGCCGGCCGCTGAGCGGTGAGCACGCTTTGCTCCTGCGTGACCTCGCCGCGCGTCATCAACAGACCGCGGCGATTGATGTGCCCTCTGGCATCGACAGCGACAGCGGGGCGATCCTCAATGAAAAACTGCCCAAATGTGATGTGACGCTGGCCTTGGGCGCATGGAAATTTGCGCATTGGTCCTTGCCGGGCCGCGAACAAATGGGAGAGCGCAGGCTTGTGCCGATTGGCATTGGTAGCGTGGCGGGCGCCGCGCAATTGCTCGCAAAACCGCGCTTTGCCGCCCCTGCTGCTGACTCGCACAAATATCGCCGAGGGTTAGCGGCGATTGTAGGGGGAGCGATGCCCGGCGCTGCGCAATTGGCCGCAGAGGCAGCGATGCGGGGCGGGGCCGGTTATGTGAAGTTACTCGCGGAAGTGGACGGTCAGCCGGTTAATGCCGGCCTTGTTCACGATCACGGTGCGCTTGATCAGGCGCTGTCCGATGAACGCATCAACGCTGTGCTTGTCGGACCGGGGCTAGGGCGGAACGCAGAAGCAGAGCGGCGTTTGGCCTTGACGCTTTCGGCAAGACGGGCGGCCGTCCTTGATGCAGATGCGCTCCACCTGCTGAAACCCGGCATGATCTCAGATGGAATGCCGGTCATTGCCACTCCGCATGACGGTGAACTCGCGGCGTTGTGCCGCAGCTTTGCGGTCTTGGCCGAAACCCGCCGCGACCGGGCCGCTGCGCTCGCTAGGGTCAGCGATATGGTCATTCTCGCCAAAGGTCCCGGCACAATTATCGCATCGCCAGACGGCAAAATTGCAATCGCGCCCCCTGCGCCCAGCTGGCTGTCGGTTGCCGGCAGCGGCGACGTGCTAGCGGGAATCGCCGTTAGCCGCATGGCGGGCGGGACCGATCCGTTCACGGCGGCGTGCGAAGCGGTGTGGTTGCACGGACAGACGGCGCGTATCTGCGGCGCGGCATTCACCCCGCTTGATCTGGCGCGCGACGTGTCTGCTGCTATGGCGCGCGGGAAATGAGCGAAAAACAAGAAATCGTCCGCCTCGCCGCAAAGGGTGACGGCGTCACCGCAAAAGGCGCGCATTTTGCTCGCACCGTGCCCGGCGACCAAGTCGATGGCGAAGGCAATGTCATTCGCGGGCCCCATCATGTGGAGCCGCCTTGCGCACATTTTGGCACATGCGGCGGGTGTCAGCTGCAACATGGTGATGACACCGTGCTGCGCGATTTTGTGCGCTGGCGGGTCGTTAATGCGGCGGCGGGGCAGGGGCCTGAAGCCCGCGAATTGCTTGAGGAACACCTATCCCCTCCCAAATCGCGCCGCCGTGCGACATTGCACGCGCTCCGCGTCAAAGGGAAGGCGGCACTGGGTTTCCGCGAGGCCGGATCGCACCGGCTTGTGAACTTATCCCAGTGCGAAATTCTAAGACCTGAATTGGCACAGCTTGCCGCCCCGCTGCGCAAATTTGTGGCGGCTCATGGGCCGAAAACCGGCGTCGATATTGCGGTGACTCTGAGCGATCAGGGCGTGGACCTTGGCCTAGTCAATCTTCCGCTCGAAGGGTTGGAAGCGACCGAAGCGGCGCTCGATTTTGCCCGCGACCACGCCCTCGCGCGGATGACGATTGATCAGGGTTATGGCGCGGAAACGGTGTGGGAGCCGGAGCCGGTAACGATTACGTTGTCGGGATTGCCCGTGTCGATGCCCGCGGGCTCATTCTTGCAGGCCACCGATGATGCAGAAGCGCGCATGGTATCGGATGCGCTCGAATGGCTGGGTGATGCGCGTTTGGTTGCGGACCTGTTTTCAGGGCTTGGAACATTTGCGTTCGCTTTGGCCAGCAGCGGACCGGATGGCCGCAAAGTGCTGGCCGTAGAGGCCGAGCAAGCCGCGCATCTTGCTTGCAAAACTGCGTCCGCGCGCATTGCTGGCCGGGTTCATGCCATGCATCGCGATTTGTTTAGAAACCCGCTCCAACCCGCTGAATTAAGCCGATTTGATGCGGTCTTGCTCGATCCACCGCGCGCCGGGGCGAAAGCTCAAATCGGCGCGATTGCGCAGAGCGATGTTGCACGGGTCGTTTATGTGAGCTGCAATCCATCAAGCTGGGCACGCGATGGGGCGGTGCTTGCTGAGGCAGGGTTTAAGCTCACAAAATTGCGTCCTGTTGGGCAATTCCGCTGGTCGACCCATGTTGAATTGGTCAGCCTATTTGAGCGTGTGAGCTAGGCTCTGAGGGCGCTGAGGACTTGCGCCTCGAGCCATTCGCGGTGCTCCGCTTCGACATAGGCATGTCCGGCCCCCTCGCAGCGGCTTATCCGTATGTCGTCTTTGTGCCATGTGTCCCATGCGCTTTCAAACAGCTGAGCCGTCCTGTCGCGCATAGCGAGCAGGATATTCACTTGCCCTTCAAATTGGCTCAATCCCGCGCTCATTTCTTGCGCAAGGCTGGTTGGGGCGGGAGCGGGGCGCAGCGATGATGTCAGTCCGCGAATAAGTTTACCAAAATCGACACCGCCGCGCAGCAGACGGGCAATTTCGCGCGGGTTTTTGAGCTTTTCCGCATAGCGAGCACGGATCGCGCCGGGCGCGTGTTGCGGTTCGTCTTCGGCGTCAGAAGCCGTTTCCTCAATCGTCCATGGATTGGACAGGATTAGGCCCTCAAGACCTTCTCCGCCCGCCAGCATCAACGCAGACGCCGCATCGCAATTTCCAAACGCAAAGACCCGCTCCATTTGCGGAGCCATCGCGCGGAACGCTTCGAGAGCGGCGCGAATGTCACCTGCGCTTTTGCGAAAGCCGCGATTTTCGCCTGCGCTGTCACCAATTCCGCGCCGATCATAACGGAACACCGGAAAACCCGCGCTCGCAATACGCGCCGCCAGCAAGGATTGACCAGAAAACGCACCAGATCGCACTTCATTGCCGCCGCTCACCAGCAGCAATCCGGTCGTGCCCGGTGCCGTATCAAGCGTCCCGCCGAGTTTGAGGCTGCCGCAGCCAAATTGGAAATGCAGGCGGCTCATGTCTCTGTCCCCTGGCCCGCGACAATATTCGCCAAAGCAGCGGCCTGCGCGTCGTCTTCGTCCGGCTCTGCACGCAGCCAAAGACCCGCGCCGCCTAACTCTTTTTGCGCAATCGTGGCGGCGGCGCCTGCCGCAATTGGCTCTGCGGTTTCAAGCTCGCGAAACATCTCGCCGCCAATTGTCCATCCAGCTAGGGTCAATCCGTCGCGCCGTCCGGTTTCCAGCAATTGCTCAGAGCTTTCCTCGCGCCCGTCTTCGCGCGCCGCGATGGTTCTTGCGCGGATCATCGCACGCAAGACTTTCGCCCCTGTTTGCGGTGCGTAATGCCAGCCCGGCAGATCGCTCGGAGCCATAAGCGCACCTGCGCGAATAGAGAGGAAATGCGTCGCGCTCACGTTCTTTGCAGCGGCATTCACTTGGCTGCGCCAACCCATAAGCGTTTGGCTGCTCAAGGGAGCAAGGCTCTCATTAACGCCCGGCATGTCGGGCAAGAAGCTATCGACGCCAGACAAATCCAATTGCCGCATGACTTGCACTGTAAGCCGGCGCAATTTGTTTGCCTCATCAAACAGCGCAGGCAGGATCAAGACGCGCCGCTCGCGGCCTTCATCATAGGAAACCAGCAATTCCTCGCTGCTTTTTCCGCTTGATAACGGAGCCTGCCATGATGCGATCATACGCTTGTCGCTCGCGGCGGGCCTTAAGCCTCGCTGAGCTTGCCTTCCGCAAATGCGAGCAGGCCGCCGTAAGTTTCCAGCATTTCGCCATCCACATCATCATCTTCGATAACGATATCCAGACGGTCTTCCATCTCGGTCAAAAGCCCAGCAACGGCCATCGAGTCCAATTCGGGCATGTGCCCAAACAACCCGCTATCTGCGTTCAGGGCGTCGGCTTCATCAGCATCAACGCCCAACACATCAGCGATGATGGACTTTAATTCACTGTCCAGGGCCACACGGCTCATGGGCAGGCCGGATTTTTGATCCGCCGTTTCGTGTTCGGCTGAACTTTCGCCAGTGGCCGGTTGAGTGCTCATTTCAAAACGGATCCCTCTTATGGGTCACAATAGCTCAGCGCGCCCTCACGCACCGTTAGATGGCGCCCCTTACCGGCGCGGCGGTAGCGGTGCAAGTTCCGCAACGTCAGCTTCGCGTAACCGATTGAATGTTTGGCGCGTCATATCAAGCCATGCACGCGGCTGTGCCATGTCAAAACAATCGATTTTGAAACGCGGGCGCGCCGCGTTCATCCAATCGGCCTTGTACGATTGATCGCCAGTGCCAAAATCGACCAGAGCCACACGGTCCGTGTCGATGACATGTTCGAACAGGGCTGCTGAAAGCGTTGTTCCAGCGGACAGTTTTCGTGCGCTTTCGAGATAGGCAAGCTTGTGAATAAAGGCAGTGTCATTCTCCACTGTCCAGCACTGCGCGGCAACCGGCACCCCACCGTGCCACGCCATGCCAAAGCGCAACCGGCCAGCGGCGGCCTCTTCGCGTGCGAAAGCGCGCAGCATAGCGGGGTGATCTTCTTCCGGCTTCCAACTTGAGGCGTAAATCTCTTCGTAATCGGCCCACAACGCTTCGTCGAAATGCGTGAGAATCTTTGTTTCGACTTTTTTGGCTTTGCGTTTGAGCGTGGTGCGCAAAGGGCCGGGGCGTTCAGCCCAATATTGCGCGAAATTCTGACCGCCAACATGCAAGATGTGATTGATGTCGCATTCGGTGACCTCAACGCGCCATCCGGCCCCATCAAATGCGCGGGCCAAACGGGTGGCTGATCCATCTTCGTCGGGCACGGGTTCTAAGGTGATGCGGTGGCCGCGCGATTTAAGCTGACGCGCGATCTCGATCAGCAGTTTTTCGCCTTTGTCACCCCCTGTGGCAAGTTGCCGCCATGTAAAGCTGTACCAATTGCGCAATGGCGTGAGGCGACCGGCTTCTTGTGTCAGGGCCAGTGCAGCGCTGTTTTCTGGATCGCTTGCAATCGCGATGAGCGGCGTCAGCCCGGTCTCAGCGAGCAACGCATACCATTCGGCCCGATCAAACGGCGAAGGCGCATGCAGGGTATCGCCGTTTGCAAAGAGGTCTTGCAAGACGTTAACCGTGCCGTGATACCGCGCTTCGATCACCGATGAATTGCCTTTCTTAAATCCGCGTACTCAGGAAGAATATGTCCAGCATCCCCGATCCTACCCCCTATCCGCTCGACCATCTTGCCGAATTGGCAAGTGCGCGCGGAATGGGCGCAGCACCGGCGCTGGTGCTTCGTGATGAGGTGCTTAACCACGATGCGTTAAGACTGCGTGTTGATCATCTGGCCGGATGGCTCGCGCGGGAAATTCCGCAAAAGGGGGCAAGGGTGGCGACTTGGGCTGCGAAGGGCGAATTGACTTGCTTGATGCCCTTGGCCGCTGCGCGTGCGGGATTGGTGCATGTTCCGATCAATCCATTGCTGAAACGCGCCCAAGCCGCGCATATCCTTTCCGATAGCGGATCTGTGATGTTGATTGCGACAGGCACGCGGCTTGGCTCCCTAGACAATAGTGACGCGCCGCAGGGCTGCGTATTGTTGGAAGAAGGCGATGCGTTGGCCGCAGCCTATGACGCGCGCATTGATCATGGACCATCGGCAAGCGATCCAGACGATCTTACCGCCATTCTCTACACAAGCGGTTCAACCGGCCGTCCGAAGGGCGTGATGTTGAGCCACGCCAATTTGTGGCTCGGCGCGGTCAGCGTTGCGCATTATCTCAAAATGGAGCCGGATGACGTTACGCTAGCAGTGTTGCCACTGTCGTTTGATTACGGGCAGAATCAGCTTCTTTCGACATGGTATGCCGGGGGCAGCGCCGTACCGCTTGATTTCTTGTTTCCGCGAGATGTGGCGAAGGCATGTGCAAAACATAATGTAACCACTCTGGCGGCGGTGCCTCCTCTGTGGGTGCAATTGACAGAGATGGAATGGCCAGCTGAGGCGAGCGCGCCTTTGCGCAGGCTAACGAATAGCGGCGGCGCATTGACCACGGATTTGGTGCGCGATTTACGCGGTATATTCTCTCAGGCCAATCTCTACCCGATGTACGGACTGACAGAAGCATTTCGGTCGACCTATCTCGATCCGTCGCTGGTGGAGGCGCATCCCACTTCTATGGGAACAGCAATCCCGTTTGCTGAGATATTGGTGATCGATGATGACGGAACCGTCGCTGGTCCTGATGAAGAAGGTGAGCTGGTCCATTGCGGGCCGCTTGTCGCGCATGGTTATTGGGAAGACCCGGAACGCACGCGCGAACGTTTCAAACCGGCACCGAGCGCGTCAAAATATGGCGGAACCGCCGTTTGGTCTGGGGACCGCGTTAAACGGACCGCAGACGGCCTATTGTATTTTGTCGGCAGGCGCGATGCGATGATAAAGAGCGCTGGCAACCGCATCAGCCCGCAGGAAATAGAAGAGGCCGCAATTGCGACGCAGCTCGCAGCGGAGGCGGCGGCGATCGGCATCCCGGACGAGAGGCTTGGCCATGCGGTCCATCTGGTTGTTCGCGGAACCTCTGGTGAGGCCGAACAAGCGAAGCTTTCCAAAGCCTTGCGAAGGGAACTTCCGAACTTTATGCAACCACATACGATCCATTGGCGCGATGCCATGCCGCTCAATCCCAATGGTAAAATTGATCGCGCGGCGCTTTACCGTGAATTGATTGGGGAGGGCGTGCAATGAAAGCTCCGATAAAGACAAAGCCGCTCGGCCCTATCCCGGCTGGTTACGGCGCGCTTGGCGGCGAACTCGCCATTGGCGGGCGGATGGCGAGCGATCTTGTGGAGGCGGCGGGAAAGACACCGCTTTTCGTTTATTCACGCGCGCATTTGGATCGCCGCGTCAGTGAACTGAGGGCTGCATTGCCCCCGCGCATTGGCGTCAATTATGCTGTGAAGGCCAATCCGCACCCCGCTGTAATTGCGCATATGGAACCGCTCGTCGATGGCTTCGACATCGCGTCTTCGGGCGAATTGGCGATGACGCAGGCTGCAGGAATTGATCCGGTGCGGGTAAGTTTTGCGGGCCCGGGTAAGCGCGATGATGAGCTGGAGATGGCGATTGCAGCGGGCGCGACGCTGAACTGCGAATCAGAGGGGGAAGCGCGGCGCTCCATCGCCATAGGGCAAAGGATCGGCAAGCAGCCGCGCATTGCCATTCGGGTCAACCCGGATTTCGAACTGAAAGGTTCGGGCATGAAAATGGGCGGCGGTGCAAAGCCTTTTGGCGTCGATGCCGAACGCGTCCCGGCGCTTGCGCAATATATCCTGGCACAAGGCGCGGATTGGCGGGGCTTGCATATCTTCACCGGCAGCCAAGCATTGAGCGCGGATGCCATCATTGAAGCGCAAGGCAACGTGTTGAAATTAGCAGCAAAACTTGCCGACGAAATCGGCGCGCCTTTGCCAAAACTCAATATGGGCGGCGGCCTTGGGATACCCTATTTCCCCAATGACAGCGCCTTAGATTTGGCGGCGGTCGGGCGCGCGCTGCATGGCTATGTCGCTGATTTGCCGAGCGCTCTTGCCGAAACACAGCTCTGCCTTGAACTTGGCCGATACTTAGTTGGCGAAGCCGGCGTCTATCTGTGCCGCGTGATTGATCGCAAGGTTAGCCACGGCACGACCTATCTCGTGACAGATGGCGGATTGCACCACCAATTGGCCGCATCGGGCAATTTCGGAACCGTGGTTCGTCGCAATTATCCGGTTGCCATAGCCTCGCATTTTGACGCCGAGGCGGACGACGTAGTTAACGTGGTTGGGTGCCTTTGCACCCCGCTCGACCGGCTCGCTGATCAGGCATTGCTGCCCGCCGCGCGGGTGGGCGATATCGTTGCTGTGTTCTGTGCAGGCGCCTACGGAGCATCGGCGTCCCCCGCGGCGTTTCTTGGGCATGGCCCGGCGGCGGAGATGCTTGTTTAAGCTTCGTTAAGGCACTGTCCCAAAACGGGATAGAACCCGATTTGGGTCAGTATCACTAACATTATGTTCACCATTATCAGCGAGAAACATCGGGTCACTCGCGGACCCGGATGTGCAGGTCGCTCCTGCAGCACACATCCAGGTCGGCAATCTCTGACCAAGGATACGTATCGATGCTTAACTCGTTGCCAATTTCAGGCACACCGTTCTCCGGCACTTTTGCCCGCGTGGCTGGGATCGCCCTTGCGACCGCCACTCTCGCTGCGTGTAGCAGTGGGCCAAGCGCGCAATTGCCGCCGGCCACGATTAGCACAGAGGCCGTTGCCGCAACCGATGACTATGTCCTTGGGCCGCTTGACCAGATCACCATCCATGTTTGGCGCAATCCTGAACTGAGCGCAGAAGACATCCAAGTTCGCCCTGACGGCCGGATCACCATTCCGCTGGTCCGCGACCTTGTTGCCGTTGGCAAGACGCCTTCTGAGTTAGAAGAAGCCATTCGCGAGCGGCTCCTCGAATATGTTGAGCAGCCGATTGTCTCGGTCATCGTCAACGAATTTAACGGCGCATTGCCGAACCAAATCCGAATTACCGGATCGGGTTCTCAGCCTGCGGGCCTCCCATACCGCGCCGGCATGACCGTCCTGGATGCGATGATCGCGATTGGCGGTCTGGGCGAATTTGCCGCCGGAAACCGCGCGACGCTCACCCGTTACAACGCGGCCAGCAACAGCAATGACGTTTACCGTCTGCGCCTCAAAGACTTGCTCGATCGCGGAGACGCGAGCGCAAATGTCGCATTGAAGCCCGGCGATACAATCTCAATTCCGGAGAGCCGGTTTTAAGGCGCGCGCACAATGAACGAGATTTTTGAAGAACTGCGTACAGCGCTCTATTCGGTGTGGCACCGCCGCTGGCTGGCGCTCGCCGTGACGTGGGGCGTGTGTCTGCTGGGTTGGCTCGTCGTGGCGATGATCCCCAACTCATACGAATCCAAAGCGCGCATTTATGTCGATGTGGATGATGTCCTGTCGGAACAGCTCGGTATTGCGGGCGACGGACGCGAAGAAATCACGCGTGTGCGCCAGACATTGCTGAGCTCAGTCAATCTGGAAAAGGTGATCACCTCGACCAAGCTGGGAGAAAACATCTCTGAGCGGACCGAGATGGATGCAGCGATCGCCAAACTGGCCGAAAATGTCAGCGTGGATAGTGAGGAGGACAATTTGTTCTCGATCACGGCAGAGGTCGGCATGAGCAACCTTAGCGATTCTGAAAATGCCGTGCTGGCGCGCAATGTCGTGCAAAAACTACTCGATATTTTCCGCGAGGAACACATTTCCGGCAACCGCGCAGAAATCAGCGGTGCAATCGCCGATCTCAATGAACAGCTCGAAGAGCGCAGGCTTGAACTCGATTCAGCGGAAGAACGCCGCCTAGCTTTCGAGGCTCAATACCCCGAATTGATCGGTGGTTCGCAGTCGCTTTCGACCAAGGTTCAGCAATCGCGCACCGAATTGCGCGATATTGATGCCGATTTGGCCGCTGCGCAGGCCGCGCTTGCCAATATCAATAGCCAGATCGCCAACACGCCGCGCACTATTGCGGGCGGCGCGAATGATGTCGGGCCGCAGGCTTCGTTGCTGCAGGTACAGTCACAGCTCGCTGAATTGCGTTCACGCGGATTGACGGATCAGCATCCCGATGTGGTTAGTACCACTCGTCAGGTCGAAATCCTGACCCGGCAGATTGCCGCAGCCGGGCCGCAAGCGGTTACTGGCACGCCGAACCCGGCCTATTCGTCGCTACTTGGCCTACGGGCTGACCGGCAGGCGGGTGTCGAATCGCTGCAAGCGCGCCGCGCCGCGCTGCAATCGAACGCTGCATCTCTGATTGCGAGCCAAGCGTCTGAACCTGCGGTCGCCGCGGAAGCCAACCGGATTAGCCGCGATTATGACGTGCTGCGGACCAATTACGAACGGTTGCTCGAAGATCGCGAAAAATTGCGGACACGCGGCGATGTTGTGGACGAGACAAGCCAGTATAAATTCGACCTCGTTGACCCGCCAATTGTGCCGCAAAAACCCGCTGCGCCAAATCGTCCATTGCTGCTCATCGGTGTCCTGTTTGCAGGGATCGCTGCTGGGGCAGGGGGCGCTTATGCACTCAGCCAATTGCGGTCGAGCTATGCCACGCCGCAAAAACTGGAACGTTCGATCGGGCTGCCAGTGATTGGGTCCATTTCGCTGACCGTTTCAGAAGCCGCCAAAGCGCTACGTCGCCGCCGGCTTACGCAATTTGCCGGGGCAAGCGCCGCATTGTTTGGTGTGCTTGTTATCCTGTTGGCGATTGAAGTCGTCTCCGTCGGAACGATCGCGTGAGGGGGCGGACATGACTGAACAACGCAAAATAGAGCGCGAAGACGCAAAACGAGCGCCCAAGGCCCGTTCGCTATTTGAACGTGCGGATGCTGCATTTGGGCTCGATGGCCTTAATCCGTCGAAAGTGCCTGGGAATTTGCCTGCTGCAAAGGTCGCGCCGCGTCCGATAAAGCAAAAGGAAGAGGCTGCTTCTGCGGTTGCACCTCGCACTCAACCGGCACCTCTATCCGGCGCCGCGCCGCACTCGGCTGAGCCTGCGCCTGCGCCTGCGCCAAAGGTTGAGCGCGCGGTTACGCTTTGCGGGCCGCGAATGGAAATCGACCGCGACTATATGATCGCCGCAGATCTGATTGTGCCAGAAGACCCCGTGACCGGATTGCTCGAAGAATTTCGGATCGTGAAACGCGAATTGCTCGCCGATGCGCGCGCCAGCGATGACGACGCGGCGCGGCGTATTCTCATTTGTTCGCCTTTGCCCGGTGAGGGTAAAACCTATTGCGCGACCAATCTCGCCATCGCCCTTGCGGCGGAACGGGACATCGAAGTCGTGTTGGTTGATGCCGATATGATCAATCCGTCGATCACTCGCCGCCTTGGTGTCGAAGCGGGTGCGGGATTGATGGATGCGCTGGCGGATAAGACTTTGAAACCAGAAGAATTGGTTTCGCCAACGGACATTGACGGTCTTTTCATCATGCCAGCGGGTACAAGTAGCGCGCTTGATGCGGAATATTTGACCAGTTCGCGCACGGCAGAGGTGCTGGACCGGCTTACGCGCGGCGCGCCAAATCGCTTTGTCATTTTCGATACACCGCCCGCGCTTGCCGCGTCTCCAGCCGCAGAGCTTGCCGCCCATGTGGGGCAAGCATTGCTTGTGGTTCGGGCCGATGAAACCAGCCGCGCAGCATTGGAAGATACACGCCAATTGCTGTCGGCATGTCCAGATATCAAACTGCTGCTCAACGCAGCGCAATTCAGCCCGTCTGGTCGCCGCTTTGGCGATTACGGCGAAAGGGAGGAATAATATGCGGTTCTTTAAAGAAACGCTGTTCGCCGGAATCGCCGCGGTCGTGGTGGCCAATCCAGCTTATGCTCAAGATGCGAGCGGAAGCAGTGATAGCCGCGCGGTCACAGTCCAACCTTATATCGAAGTCAGCCAGATTCTGTCGGCTGAACTGACGCCCGGCGATGAAGTGGTGACATTCACCCAAATTGCGGCCGGTGTCGATTTGAACGCGCGAGGCCGCAATAGCGGGGCTTCGGTCTCTGTCCGGTACGAACGCAATATCGGTTACGGCGATGCGGTTGATACAGACACGGTTAGCGGTATTGCGCGCGGCTATCTGGCGCTCGTACCGCAAACCTTGAATTTGGAGGCTGGCGCGCTTGCCAGCCGTACGCGTGTCGATGGCGGGGGCGCAGTGTCGCCAAACCCATTGGTAAGCGCGGACGCCACCAGCCAAACCTATGCTTTATACGCTGGACCGACGCTAACGACGCGCGTGGGCGCGGTCGACCTGACCGCCAATGCGCGGGTTGGTTATAACCGGTTCGAAGTGGACGACGCTGTCTTGGATACGGCCGGAAATCCAGTCGATGTGTTTGACGACAGTGTTTCCTATAGCGGGCAAGTCCGCGCTGGAACACGTCCCGGCGAAGTGCTTCCTGTTGGCCTCGCGGTTACCGCTGGCGGTTATCAAGAAGATATCTCAAACCTCGATCAACGCGTTCGCGATGTCTATGTGCGCGGTGATATTATCATCCCCGTTACGCCTTCGCTCGCCCTGACTGGCGGCGTTGGATATGAGGATGTCGAAGTCTCCAGCCGCGATGCCCTTCGCGATGCGGCAGGCGATCCGGTTGTCGGCAATGACGGCCGGCTTGTCACAGACAGCGCGTCCCCGCGTCTTGTCGCATTCGATGTCGATGGATTGCTATGGGATGTCGGCGTTATGTGGCGCCCCAGTTCGCGCACATCGCTCGCCGCGAGTGTCGGGGAGCGTTACGATTCCACCACCTATTACGGCACATTCACATATGTTCCGAGTGAACGCAGTTCGCTGGGCATTTCGGTCTATGACAATGTGTCCGGCTTTGGCGGTGCGCTCAACAATTCGCTCGCATCGCTTTCGAGCGATTTTACAGCAGCGCGTAATCCGGTCACCGGCGATTTCGGCGGCTTGGTTTCCGGTTCTGACGGCGGCGGCGGTCTTGTCGGATCGCTCGGTTCGGTTCGCTCCGCAGCATTCCGGGGCCGCGGGATTTCAGCAAATTATCAGCATCAAATCGGACGCCTAACTGCGGCATTCGGCGCGGGCTATGATCGCCGGACCTTCATCGCAGCCGCCGGCACCGCCTTGGAAGCAGCCGACGGTTTGACCGATGAAAGCTATTATCTGACCGGCGCCTTGTCGCGCGAGGTCGGGCGCAGCGGAAGCCTTCAGACCAATGCCTATATCAATTGGTTCCAAGCCGGGGGCGCAGATGGCGACCTCACCGCATTTGGTGCCTCGGCCGCGTATAACCGGTCGATCACAACCAAGCTTTCGGCCCGCGCTGCGTTGGCCGTTGATTATTTCGACAGCGATTTCTCCGCAGAAGATTTCGCCACCGCAACCGCGCTGCTCGGTCTGCGCTACAATTTCTGATCCACGGAGCCTAAAACGCCATGTACGATCAATATTACGGTTTTAGCGGACGGCCATTTCAGCTGACGCCTGACCCAGATTTCTATTTTGAAAGCTCAAGCCACAAAAAGGCGATGAGTTATCTGGGCTATGGCCTCAATCAAGGTGAAGGCTTTATCGTCATCACTGGCGAAGTTGGCGCGGGTAAATCCACGCTGGTGGCGCATTTGATGGAGGGGATCGACCCCGCCGCACTGACTGTGGCGCAGGTCGTAACCAGCGCGCTCGACGGGGAGGAATTGATCCACGTTGTAGCGCAATCATTCGGCCTCGATATCGAAGGCCGCGACAAAGCCAGCGCACTCGGAGCGATAGAGGCGTTCTTGCAAGAAGAGGCCCGTGCTGGCCGGCGTTGCTTGCTTGTGGTTGATGAATGCCAAAACCTCGATTTTACCGCGCTAGAAGAGCTGCGGATGCTGTCGAATTTCCAACTTGGCGCGCATCCTTTGTTGCAAAGCCTGTTGCTGGGTCAGCCGGAATTCCGCCGCACTTTGGCGCATCACCCCGATCTTGATCAACTGCGTCAACGCATCATCGCCTCTCACCATTTGGAGGCGCTCGATGCTGATGAGGTGGAAGATTACATCAATCACCGGCTTAAGCATGTGGGTTGGGATGGTCGCCCGCTATTCGAAGACGGCTTGCTCGAAGCGTTGTACGGCGCGACGGACGGCATTCCTCGCCGTGTGAACCAGGTTATGAACCGCCTGTTGCTGCTCGGTGCGATTGAGGAGGAGAATTCAATTGGCACCGATATGCTTGATGCGGTGATGGCCGAGATGACGGCGGACCAATCGCGCGGATCACGCGAAGAACCAAGCCCGCTCAGCATCGAGCCCGAGGCAGCAGTCCCCGCGCAAGATCAAGATATCGACGCCGTGCCTGCAACCGAAGTTGCCGCATTGCTAGCGGAGCGTGACGCGCGGACCGCAGATCTCGAAGCGGCGATTAGCGAGTTGCAGGCCGCTGGCGCCCAGACAGCGCAGAGCGCCCCGGCGCAGATTGCGCAAGACGGCGAAGTCAACGATGCCCTTGGGCGGATCGAACAACGGCTTGAGGAGCAAGAGCGCTCTTTCCGTCATGTTCTGACGATGCTTATCGAATGGCTTGAGGAAGATCCGTCGCGCGAGGCGGCTTGACCATGAATGCGGCGAGTTCTTTCCCGGATACAGACCTACGGATAGCCAACGGCCTATCGGTTGATGTCGAAGATTGGTTTCAGGTCGGCGCGTTTGAAAATGTGATTGAACGCGCAGATTGGGACGGGATCAAAACGCGCGTCGAGGGAAATATTGACCGCATTCTGGACATGTTTGCCGAGGCGGAGGTGAAGGGGACATTCTTCACATTGGGCTGGATCGCTGAACGCCACCCAGAAATGATCCGCCGTATCGCAGATGCCGGGCACGAAGTGGCGAGCCATGGTTATGACCATGCGCGCGTATTCACATTCGATCGTAAAGGCTTTGCCGATGACATTCGGCTTGCCCGAGACATTCTGCAAGATTGCTCTGGACAGCGCGTAACCGGATACCGCGCGCCGAGCTTTTCCATCGATCAGCGCACGCCGTGGGCATTCGAAGAACTTGCTGAGCAAGGCTATGCCTATTCGTCCAGCGTCGCACCGGTGTCGCATGATCATTATGGCTGGCCCGATGCACCGCGTTTTGCATTTCGGCCCTTGGCGAATTCAGACCTCGTAGAAATCCCAGTGACCACAGCAATGCTCGGCACTCGCCGCCTCGCAGCGGGCGGCGGCGGTTTTTTCCGCGTCCTGCCATACGGCTTTTCGCGGTGGGCAATTGCGCAAGTTAATCGCCGCGAAAAGCGCCCGGCTGTGTTCTATTTCCACCCATGGGAAATTGACGCCAGCCAACCACGCGTAGCGAATGCCCCGATGCGTTCAAAACTGCGGCATTATACAAATTTGGATAAGATGGCGGGCAAACTGCGCGATCTGGTCCATGAGTTTCGCTGGGGCAGGATGGATGCGCTGGCCGAACGAGAGGCCAAACGCACCGTTGATTTTCCGGCGAACTGCGAAGCTGCCTCAACCCGCCAAGAGGTCGCCGCATGAACGCGCCGGTCAATATGGTTCGGCGTGTCAGCCTCGCGGATTTGTCCGATGATCGGCTATGCGAGCGAATTGAGGGGTTCGTGCGCGAAAACGGCGGCAGCGTCTTTCACCTCCCGGCATGGCTGAAGGCTGTAGAAAGCGGCACGGGTCAGCGCGCACGCGGATTGGTTGCGGAACAATTGGGCGCCGTAACAGGCTGGCTACCGTTCACCGAAGTGCGGTCTTTGCTATTCGGAAAGACAATGGTTTCCAGCGGTTTTGGCGTTGGCGGCGGCATTCTTGCAGGCAGCGCCGAAGTTGCAGAAGTGCTGGCTCAGTCAGCACAGGAACACGCTGTGCGCTATGGCTATTCCAGCGTAGAATTGCGCGGCGGCGCTGTTCCAACCGGCTGGCGCGCATGGGATGACAAACATTGCGGGTTCGAACGCGCACTTGCCGCTGATGACGAAGCGGAATTGCTGGCGATCCCGCGCAAGGCCCGCGCCGAAGTGCGCAAAGGGCTCAAGAATGATTTGACCGTGACCACCGGGCGAGGGCGCGCGGACCTCGCCGCACATTACGCCGTCTATAGCGAAAGTGTCCGCAATTTGGGCACGCCGGTTTTTCCGAAGAAGCTGTTCAGCGCGATGCTCGAAGCCTTCCCCGAAAACAGCGATATTTTGACTGTGTCGTTAGATGGTGCGCCGATTTCCAGCGTGTTTTCATTCTATCACGGCGGCGCGGTTTTGCCATTTTGGGGCGGCGGTTCTTTCGCAGCTCGCGGCGCCCGCGCGAACGAATTGATGTATTTCGAATTGATGCTGCATGCGCGCCGGCGCGGGATGGAGCGGTTTGATTTTGGCCGATCAAAGACCGGCAGCGGACCGTTTAATTTCAAGAAAAACTGGGGCTTTGACCCGCAGCCTTTGACCTATGCCGAATGGACTGCACCCGGCGCAAAGGCGCGCGACATTGATCCCAACAGCGATGCATATTCGCGCAAAATTGATCTGTGGAAGCGTTTGCCACTGCCTGTCGCCAACATGATCGGGCCGTTCATCGCGCGCGATTTGGCATAAAGGCGAAGGGGGCAATGGACGACATCCTTTTCCTCGCGCACCGTGTGCCGTTCCCGCCCAATCGCGGCGACAAAATTCGTGCGCATCATTTGCTGAAAAAGCTCGCGCAAATCGGCCGCGTTCATGTCGGTTGTTTTGCAGAAAGTGATGAGGACCGAGCTGGGGAGGGCGACCTTCGCGCGATCACCGCATCGCACCGGATCGTAGATCGGACCAAGCCGCTTATATTGGCCGGGATAGAAGCCGTCATTTCGCGCAAACCGGTCAGCCTGACTGCATTTCACAGCAATTCGCTGAAGAATTGGGTGCGCGACACTATTGCAGAACGCGCAATCACAACCATCGTGATCTTCTCTGGGCAGATGGGGCAATATATCCCGGATGATTTCGCGGGCCGCGTTGTCGTCGACCTGTGCGATGTCGATAGCGCAAAGTTCGAAAATTATGCTGCGTCAGGTCAGCGTGTCTGGCTCAACAACCGCGAAGCGCAATTGTTAGCGGGGCAAGAAGAGCAATTGGCCCGCCGGGCCGATGCGACGATCCTGATTAGCGAAGCAGAGGCGGCGTTGTTTCGTTCACGTCTGAAATCTGCGCCGAGCGCGAATGTACAAGTGATAGGAAACGGCATTGACGCGGCATTCTTCAACCCGAACGCCGCCGCGCCGCATGAAGAGATAAACGCCAGGTCGGGTCCGCATTTCGTTTTTACCGGACAGATGGATTATTCCCCCAACGAGACAGCGGCGCTTTGGGCGATTGATGCGTTCTTGCCATGCATTCGCCGAACCTTTCCCGGCGCCGAACTCCACATTGTGGGCCGCAATCCGACAAAGCGCCTATTGGCCCAAGACAGGGCACCGGGCCTGACCATTTGGGGCGAAGTGCCCGATGTCCGTCCCTTCATCGCCGCCGCCGATTTTGTCGTAGCGCCGTTGATGATCGCGCGCGGGGTGCAAAATAAGGTTCTAGAGGCGATGGCGATGGCACGGCCCGTCTTGCTGACACCAGAAGCCGCCACCGGCATTGATGCGCGGGATGGCGAACAATGGCTGCTATGCATGGCCGATCCTGATGCGATGGCCGAGCGTGTAAGAACACTGCTTAGCGATCCTAACGCCGCGGCCAAGTTGGGCACAGCGGCCCGGCAATTTGTGCTGGATAATCACGATTGGGGGGCGATGCTTGCGCCGCTGGAGGCGCTGGTAGGCGCGAAGGGGGCGGAGGCAAAAGATGCCGCTTGAAACTCCTTCTGCCAGTTTACCGCAACAAACCTTGCTGGCGCGCCTTTCAGGCGCGTGGCGCAATTCGCTGGCCGTCCTCACATTGGGGGCCATTGCTGTCATCGCGCTGACGGCCCGTGAATGGGCCGAAATGGCACACCAATGGTGGAACATAGACACCTATACCCATATTTTGCTCGTCCCGATTATCATTGGCTGGCTGATCACGCTCAAACGGGATGAATTGGCCAAATCTGATCCAAGAGCTTGGCTGCCGGGACTCGTTCTTGTTGGCGCAGGGTTGGCGTTGTGGATTGCGGGGCGCGCAAGCGAGATCAACATCCTCGCTCATGCTGGAGCAGTGGGCGTGTTGCAGGGTGTGGTGGTCACGGCGCTGGGGCCGCGCGTTTCGCTGCTTCTCGCGCTGCCGATTGCGTTCGCCGCCTTTCTTGTGCCGTTTGGCGATGAATTTATCGCACCGCTCCAATCCATCACCGCCGAAATCTCGGTCGCGCTGACATTGTGGAGCGGCATTCCCGCAATTGTCGACGGTATCTATATCGACACGCCTATCGGCCTGTTTGTCGTCGCAGAGGCGTGTTCCGGCGTGAAATTCCTGGTTGCAATGATCACTCTTGCTGTGCTGGTTTGCTTCACCCGTTTTGAAAGCTGGAGCAAACGCACGGCCTTCATGCTCGTTTCGATCATTGTGCCAATAATCGCCAATGGCATCCGCGCATGGGGCACAATCTATATCGCGCAAAGCCAAGGCGTCGAATTTGCCGCAGGCTTCGATCATATCTTTTATGGCTGGATCTTTTTTGCGCTCGTGGTTGCTGTGATCCTTGCTCTGGCTTGGCGGTTTTTCGAATGCGAACCAGAAGATTATGGCTGGAGCGCTGACGAAGTTGGTTCATTCGCGTGGTTATCCCAATTGGAGCGCGGATCCATCGCGCCGATCGTGGCAATCGCCGGTTTCGCGGCCCTCACAATTGCTGGCGGTATCATCGCTGCGATTGTCGCCCCCGCCGCATTGGGCTAACCGCAATCGCCATGTGCGGGATCGCCGGAATTTTTCATGCTGAAACGCCCAAGCCGGTCGATCCATCGCGGATTGAACGGATGTGCGATGCGTTGATCCACCGGGGGCCCGATGGGGCCGGGGTGTGGACCGATCACGGCGTCGGGTTGGGGCATCGGCGCCTGTCGATCATTGATCTCGAAGGGTCGCCGCAGCCGATGCATTCGGCCAATGGCCGCGCGGTGATCGCCTTTAACGGTGAGATTTACAATTTCCGCGAACTGCGCCGCGAATTGGAGCAAGGCGGCGCCAAATTCAGAACCTCTGGCGATACCGAAGTGATCCTTGCCGCGTATCAGCGTTGGGGCGTGGATTGCCTTGAAAAGTTCAACGGCATGTTCGCCTTTGCGCTCTATGATTTAGACAAGCGGCAATTGCTGCTCGCGCGTGACCGGTTTGGAGTAAAACCGTTATTCTTGGCCCGCTTGTCCGATGGCAGCGTGACCTTTGCATCCGAATTGAAAGGTCTGCTTGCGCATCCGTTGATGCGTCGCCGCCTCGATCCTCAGGCGCTCGATGCGTATCTAACCTGGGGCTATGTCCCTGATACGCGTTCAATTCTGTCCGGGGTTGAGAAATTGCCGGCCGGACATTTCCTGCTGCTTGAACATGGCAAGCCGATACCGTCTCCGCGCCGATGGTGGGACATTAGTTTTGCAGATCGCGCACGCGGCAGCGAAGCGGATCTGTCGGCTGAATTGGTGCATTTGATGCGCGAGGCTGTGCAATCGCGCATGGTCTCTGACGTGCCGCTTGGTGCGTTTCTTTCCGGCGGGGTCGATTCCTCTAGCGTGGTCGCTCTTATGTCAGAGGCCAGCGCAGAACCGGTGCGAACCTGTTCGATTGGCTTTGATGTCGCGGCTCTGGATGAGACAAGTTACGCACAGCAAATTGCGGAAAAATTCGGCACGCAGCATGAGGCGCGGACCGTGGGTCAGGATGATTTCGGCGCAGTCGATGCGCTCGCCGCGATGTTCGATGAACCGTTTGCCGATGCCTCTGCTCTTCCAACTTGGCGGGTGTGCCAATTGGCGCGGGAAAAGGTCACGGTTGCCTTGTCGGGTGATGGCGCGGATGAAGCATTCGCGGGATACCGCCGCCAAGTTTTTCACCATAATGAGGAACGCGTCCGCTCATTATTGCCGCAGGGATTGCGAGAGCCACTGTTTGGTGCGTTGGGGCGGATGTGGCCCAAAGCGGACTGGGCACCCAGACCATTTCGCGCCAAATCAACATTCCTCGCCCTCTCAGAAAACGGGAATGCGGGCTATGCACGGGCACTTTGTGTCAACACACCAGAAGCGCGGCATTCGCTCTACACAGATGAATTTGTCAGCAAATTGGGCGGTTTTCAGGGGGAAGACGAACTGATCCAATTGATGGCCGGCGCGCCTGCGCAAAGCGGGCTGGACCGGGCGCAATATGCCGATCTCACATTCTGGATGCCCGGAGACATTCTAACTAAGGTTGACCGCACCAGCATGGCGGTGAGCCTAGAAGCGCGGGAACCTTTGCTTGACCACCGATTGGTGGAATTTGCCGCTCGTTTGCCCGAAAAGATGCGAGTGCGCGGGAGCACGGGCAAGTTCCTGCTCAAGAAATGCATGGAACGGTATCTGCCGGATGATATTCTTTATCGGTCAAAGCAGGGCTTTGTGACGCCGATTGCTGAGTGGCTGCGCGGTCCGCTTAGCGCAGAAGCGCGCGGGATCGCCACCAGTTCAGTGCTGGCTCAATCGGGATGGTTCCAGCCGAAAGCGATTTCGGACCTTGCGGACAGTCATATCAGCGGCCGCAGCGATAATTCGCGCATCCTTTGGCAATTGCTGATGCTTGAAAAATCTCTCGCTCAATTGGACGTTAGCGCCTGACCATTCCATCTCGTTCAACTTGTCCACAAGCAGCGAATTTCTCGATCACAGATCGACCTGTTGTGGCCCGTATTGAGACGCATGTTGTCAGAAAATGTAAAATAAGAGATTGCGTCCTTTCCGACCGGTAGATTAGTGTCTGACCACAGACGGCCAAAAGGCCGCGAACTTTTGGGTGCAATAAAGCCTCAAAAGATAAGGGTCAGACCGGAGTATTGCAGAATGGACAGCAGCGCCAGCAGAGCAGTTCCATTGACGAGCGACGAGGAATTGCTCGCAGAGAGCACGCTCCACGCGTCTATCCCCAGCGAATTGTTTGCGCTCCCTGAACTGGATGTTCTTTACGAAGATCGCACCGCGACGCTTTGGTCATACATGAACCCAAAAGAGCGGCCGAGTTTTACTCCGGCAATGCTCAATGATTTCGAAAAATGGCAGGATTTGATCCAACACAGTTTTGGGCACGACAAGGTCCCGCTGAAATATCTGGTGCTTGGCAGCCGGTCTCCCGACGTGTTTTGCTTCGGCGGCGATTTGGAATTGTTCCAGCGTTTGATACGCGATCGTAACCGCGCCGCTTTGGTCGAATATGGCCATCGTTGTTGCCGCATATTGGAGCGTAATATTCGAACGCTCGACATTCCCATGCTCACAATTGGAATGGTGCAGGGCACCGCACTGGGCGGCGGGTTCGAGGCGTTGCTGTCGTTTGACTATATCGTTGCTGAAAAGCAGGCGACGTTTGGTTTGCCAGAGATCATGTTTGGCCTTTACCCCGGCATGGGCGCACATGCGTTTTTGTCGCGCAAGCTAGGCAGCGCGCTGGCTGATCGAATTATCGTTTCGAATGAGACCTATACCGCGCAGCAAATGTACGATTTCGGAATCGTCCACGCTCTTGCTGAGCCGGGTGATGGGGTAAATGCGGTTCGCGATTTCATCAAGAAATCGGACCGCCGCCATGCTGGGCTTGTCGGATCACGCCGGGCGATCAAAGAAGTGTGGCAACTTCACTTAGATGAACTCAACCGCATCACAGAAATGTGGGCGGACACGGCGCTCCAATTGCGGGAGCAGGATTTGAAAGTCATGAGCCGGCTTGTCACGGCTCAAGCGCGATTGGCGGAACGGATTGCTGCGGCGTAATTTTTGCGCCTAATGTTTTGCACTTAATGTTCTGCGCCGTGGCCCAGCGCCATATATTCGTCGCTCTGCATTTCGTTTAACCGGCTCGCCGTGCGTTCAAATTCAAAGCTACCATCGCCGGCATTATACAGCATGTCGGGCGCGGCGTCGGCGGCGGCGAACAGCTTTACTCTGTGTTCGTATAATGCATCAATCAACGTCACGAAACGCGCGGCTTCGTTGCGTTTGTCTGGCCCCATTTGCGGGATGCCGACGATGATAATCGTGTGATAACTTCGCGCTATAGCGAGGTAGTCTGGCGCTCCTCGGGCCTCTCCGCAAAGCCGCTTGAAGCTGAAAACGCCGACGCCTTTGACAGATTTAGGGACATGCATGGAGCGTTTAGCGCCAATGGCCAGTTCGGCTGAGGGTACGTTTGCGGCGTCTTCTGGGTTGAAATCTGTGAGGCGGAAAAACGCCTCGCGCACTTTGGCGGTCGCGGCTTCTCCGAGGGGCGAATGCCATGTCGCCATGTCGCCAATCCGGTCGAGCCGGTAGTCGGTTGGTCCGTTGAGCCCGACAACATCAAGTTCCGCATTAATCAGGTCGATAAACGGCAGGAAATGTTCGCGGTTGAGCCCGTCTTTATAGAGATCGCTAGGCGGCCGGTTGGATGTCGAGACGATGGTTACATCTTGCTCCTCAATCAGCTGAGTAAACAGGCGGCTCATGATCATCGCGTCGGCGGAGTTGTTGACCACCATTTCGTCGAAGGCGAGCACACGCAGGTTCTGCGCGATCTTCGCTGCGACAGGAGGGATCGGGTCGCCTTCATGTGTCAGCCGGGCAATTCGCATTTCGTCATGCACTTCCTGCATGAAAGCGTGAAAATGCGCTCGGCGTTTTTCAGTTAGATTTAGGCTGTCATGGAACAGGTCCATCAACATGGATTTCCCGCGCCCCACGCCGCCCCACATATAGACGCCTTTTGGCCGGGTCTGTTTTTTGCCGAACAACTGGCTGATCAATCCGCCTGGACGTTCTGCTTCCAATTCCTTTTGCAAAGCATCCAGCCGAATTGCAGCCTGGCGCTGCTCCGGATCTTCGCGAAGCTCCCCGCTGGCAATCAGTTTCTCATATCGCGCAAGCACCGCTGCTAACTCCGCGCTTTCATCTTGCGCACGATGCCGGAATAGCTGGCGACTACCGCATCGCCTTGAACCGCCTGACCGCGCAGGAACAGCATCCGCCCGGTTTCTCGGACGATCTCCGTCACTGCGTCTAGCGGTTGTTCTGGATCACCAGCGCACACGAATTGCGTCGACAATTCCACTGTGACTGATGGCCCTGCATTACCGCTACCAACCGTATGCATCGTCGCAAACAGTGCGATATCCACCAAGCCGAGCGTGATCGCACCGTGGATGTTATCACCCAGATTGGTGTGATGCCGCTTTGGAAACATGCGGAGCCTGCAATATTCGCCATCGCGGCGGACCCACATATCTCCGAGCACCGCCGTGTTATAGCGGGTCCGGTCGATCAGATTCCAAGTGTACCAGCCTTCTTGGCCGTCCGCCTCTTCCGCGCTCAGCGCGTGGTAGTCGAACGGCGCTTCTAAATCGGCCACGTTAGATCGCGCGTTCAGCCATCATCTTCTTGGTTTCGGCGATGGCTTTGGCAGGCGACAGCCCCTTAGGACACACATTCGCGCAATTCATGATCGTGTGGCAACGATAGAGGCGGAAGGGATCTTCCAACTCATTGAGCCGCTCACCCGTCATCTCATCGCGGCTATCGGCCAGCCAGCGATAGGCCTGAAGCAGGATCGCAGGGCCGAGGAACTTGTCCGAATTCCACCAATATGATGGGCAGGAAGTCGAGCAACATGCGCACAGAATGCACTCATACAGACCATCAAGCTGCTCGCGTTGTTCCGGCGTTTGCAAGCGTTCCTTGCCCGAAGGCGTCGGAGTGACCGTTTGGAGCCATGGGCGGATGCTCGCATATTGGGCGTAGAAATGGGTGAAGTCCGGAACCAGATCCTTGATCACATCCATATGCGGCAAGGGGGTGATCCGAATCTCTCCATTCAAATCTTCGATCGCGGTGGTGCAGGCAAGGCCGTTGGCACCATTGAGGTTCATCGAGCATGACCCGCAAATCCCCTCGCGGCATGACCGGCGGAACGTCAGGGTAGGGTCCATCTCGCTCTTGATCTTCAGCAAGGCGTCCAGAACCATCGGGCCGCATTCATCAAGGTCGATTTCGAACTTGTCATAGCGCGGATTCTCGCCGCTATCGGGATCATAGCGATACACTTTGAACGACTTGATCCGATTGCCGGAGGTCGCCTTATGGACCTTGCCGTCTTTGCGGATTTTCGAATTTTTCGGAAGCGTGAAAGTCGCCATTGTCTCGTGATCCCTGATTGCCCCAAACACCTGTTTAGCGGCTCAGCGTGGTGAGGCAAGGTTGCATCTGTTGCTAGTTTTGAGATTGCTGTTGCTTCACCTGCGCCGTCGCCAAAAATCGCCCTGTTTTTCCGCGCGCCTGACACACCTGACACACAGTCTAGGGGGAAAAATCGCTCTGGCGCCAAAACGGCCGCATCCGGCCTGCCGTTTGCCCGGAATAAGGCAAAGAATTCTGGGAACATCGCGCGCATTGCTTCGCTCTAGGAAAGATGGACATTGTAGGAAAACCAAAACCCCGGCCTGCTCCTGAAACAGCGGCGGTCTTCGGTAGCAGCGGCGGTATTGGCGCGGCGCTTTGTGATGCGCTCCTTCGCGGGGGCTGCCGCATCGTCTATGCCGGGTCGCGTTCGGGCACCGGGCCAAGCGGCTCTGATAATCCTCGCTCGGCGATCCGCCCTTTCCGGTTCGATTTAACGGACGAGGACAGCATCGCCGCCGCTGCCGCCGAAATGAAGGGCGATCCGCCGGAGCTCGTGATCGCCGCGACCGGCATTCTCACTCTATCAGATGGGACCGGGCCAGAGCGGACATATAAACGTATCGACCCCGCCGCCATGGCAGAGGTGCTGGCCCTCAACACGATCGGCCCTGCGATGATTGCCAAACATATGATGCCTTTGATGCCGCGCGATCGCCGATCGGTGTTTGCCGCGCTCAGCGCGCGAGTCGGCTCGATCAGCGATAATGGTTTGGGCGGATGGCATTCCTATCGCGCGTCGAAAGCCGCGCTGAATATGCTGATCAAGAATTTCGCGCTGGAAATGGCGCGCACACATAAAGACAGCGTTGTCGCCGGTTTGCATCCCGGCACTGTCGACAGCGCCCTGTCACAGCCGTTTCAATCAAATCTGCCCGATGGTCAGCTGATGCAACCCGGTGCTGCCGCGGAGAATCTCCTCGGCGTGCTGGCACAATTAGAGCCGCAGCATAGCGGTCATGTCTTCGATTTTGCAGGGAAAATTGTTCCGGCGTAAGACCTGCAATCCGCAACTGAGTTCAGTTTAGTCGGCCAAAACCGGTTGTAATCCAGAGCAGCATCAAACATGCTTGTTTCTCAATATAACAAGCCGGGGAAACTTGAATGAAATTCGGAACACTCACTTTTCGTGCAATGGGCGGCGTGGCTGCATTTGGTGCGGTCTTGCTGGGCGGATGCGACGCTGTGACATCAGTGACCGGCGGCGCAGATGGACAAGAAGTGGCTGCGGCGGCGCTTGAGCCGAATCTCGCGCAGCCGGCTGTAGGCGACCTTTGGGCCGCTAAGCTGGACGAGTTTTCTAGCTATGAATTCGGCGATAATGGTGAAGAATTGCCAGCCGCTTATGGGCTGATGAAAGTCATCGAAGTTGAGGACGATCAGCTCGTGCTCATTACCGAAATCGGTGCTTGGCCAACCGCAGAAGGTACGCTTGGCGAATTGGGCGGCGATCTGGCGGCCATCAGTTGGGACGAAAATGAGAATATCTCGGTCGACCGCGCCGAATTGCCCGCTCTGGTGGAACAAGGACATATCCTCGAGACCCGCCGCATGGCTGAGTAACACGGGCTTAAGCCAATTGAAGGCGGTGCAGCCGCGCCGTTTCCTTTGATAACGCACATAAAAACGGGTGAGGCTTGCGGCCTCACCCGTTTTTTATTTGTTCGTGAAGGAGTGGATCACTGGCAGATAGGATGCGCCGCGCGGCCGCGAGCGCCCTTTTGCCAAAGGATGCTTAACCCGCAATCATCCCATTTCGCCGCCAGCTTTCCGCGAGCAGCGTTTCAAGGAAATCAGCATGGCTGAGGCCAGCGCGCGCGGCGGCCTTTGCCATGACTTTTTCCGACCACAAATTGCAGTTCAGATTGATTTCAATGAAATTGATATCGCCGGTTTTGAAATCCAAGCGGAATTCAATCCGGCCATAATCGAACGGCGTCATTTCGCGGGCGTAACGCTGAGCATATTCCAGAATTTTGGGCGCAAAATCAGAATGGTCAAACGCTTTGAGCGCGGCCTTTTCGGTGTTTTGGACCAGATCGCGTTTCTCGTAATAGGTCCACAGACGCTGCGTATCCTCGCGTTCATACCACAACATCGGCAAAGCGGTGGGGGCGCCGTCCAATGTCAGAAACGCGCATTGGATGTCATAGCCATCGAGATAGGGTTCTACGATTGCATCGTGCCCTTGGCCGTGAATATTGGCGATCAGATTGGCGACACCGGCAAAATCAAACGCATCGCCAATGCCCCAACTGGCCGATGATGCATTGGGTTTTACGACCCAGCGGCCATCTGGGCTGGCTGGCAAATCGGCTTCTTCGACAGGCGCGCCTCGGCGGTAACAGAACCAATCCGCTGTCGGCACACCGGCATGGCGCGCAACCAGTTTCGATACCGATTTGTCATCGCCCAATCCGCGCAAGAACGGCATGGCGCCCATATAAGGAATGCGGTGCATATTGCAGAGCAGCGGGATAGTCATTTCGCTGTTCACAAACCCGCCGCGATTGAGCAGTGGGAAAACGAAATCATATTCCGGATTTTCGTACAAAACATCATAACTGTCCGCGAGCGAGAGGTTCAGGCCAAGCCCCTCCAGCGTCTGGCGCACCTCGTGATGATAGATTGCGTGGTTGCCGTCCTCTGGATGCATCCCGCCGCCCCAATTGGCGTGTTTCGCCATAAACAACAGCCGCACGCGATCTTTGTCTTCTTGTGCGATGCGCAGCGGAGCAATTTGAGTTTCGGTCATGAATTCGAGCAGCCTTTTTTGAACGTGTTCGGCGCTTAACTGCGCTGATCTTGGGGTGCCAGTCAAAACCTTTTCACCGATCGGTCAGTAAATGCTTGGCAATCACCGGTTTTTCAGGGAGATTGATCGGCAGCACCCCAAAAATGGGTGCGCACGCGGGGAGGAAACGCGATGGGTTTGGGTGATTGGTACGATGCGCATGTGATGCCGCGCCTCATCAAATGCGCGTGCGGTACGGGGCAAGTGATGAAACGCCGATCCGCAGTGGTGCCGCTGGCGCGCGGCGATGTGTTTGAGCTGGGCTGCGGCGGCGGTATCAATCACGAATTTTACGACAAAGACGCCATCACATCATATGCCGGGATCGACCCGCACGGGGCGTTGTTGGACAATGCCCGGGATGCGGCGCAGGCCAAAGGATGGCCCGCCGATTTACGGCAAGGGGTAGGGGAGGACATTCCTTTCCCAAGCGGTTCTTTCGATACTGTGGTGTGCACCTTTACCCTGTGTTCGGTCGAGGATCCGGACCGGGTTCTGTCTGAGATGCGCCGAATTTTACGGCCCGGTGGTCAAGCGCTGTTTCTAGAACATGGTCGCGCGCCTGACGCAGACGTGGCGAAATGGCAGGACCGGATTGAACCTTTGTGGAAGCGTATGGCCGGGGGTTGCCATCTGACGCGGCCAATTGGTTCGGCGTTTCGCGGGGCGGGTTTTGAGGTCGAGCCGCTGGGGCAGGGTTATATGCCGAAAGCGCCGAAATTTGCGATGTGGAATGAATGGGGCGTGGCGCGGCGGCCCGGAATTTAGAATCAGGCGTAACTCCGCATTGAAGTGTGAATAGAAAAAGGGCCGGGAAAGCGAACTTTCCCGGCCCTTTTTGTGTCTGCTTTAATTCGGTCTATTCGCCGAATGTACGCTGCCACCAGCCGCGCTTTTTGCTGCCCGAAGCTTCGCCGCTTTGCGCATCTGCGCTCTCGGCTTCCGCTTCTGGAGCGGCGGCCTTAGCTTTGCTCTTGGCTGGTTTGGCCGCAGGTTTCTTAGCCGGCGCTGCCTTTGCTGGGGCTTCTGCATCCGCAGCCGCTTCCGCAGCCGGTTCTTCAACCTTCTTCTTACGCGGAGCCCGCTTGCGCTTCGGCTTCTCAGCCGGGGCTTCTTCTGCGGGAGCTTCTGCTTCCGCGCCCTCAGCAGGTGCCTCGGTTTCTTCCACCTTCTTCTTACGAGGGGCCCGCTTGCGCTTCGGCTTCTCGGCGGGTTTTTCCTCCGCAGTTTCCTCCGCAGTTTCTTTGGCGGCCTGGGCAACCGGAGCTGCTTCGGCAGGTGCCTCTGTCACCGCATCTTCGTCAGCAGGAGCAGCTTGGTCGCCGTTCTCTTCCGAATTCCCGGCGTTTTCATCGGTCTTGCGGCGACGGCCTCGGCCGCCGCGGCGGCGGCGCTTCTTGGGACGTTCGCCGTCCTCATCCGCGCCGTCATGCGCACCATCAGACGCACCGTCAGAGTTTTCGTCTTCGCTACTGCGTGCTTGGTCATCAGAGCCTTCGCCCTCATTACCATCGCGGCCTTCGCCTGAACCGTCTTCATTGCGGTTCTTATTGCGGCCCCTCCCGCCGCGGCGGCGGCGGCGTTTCTTCTTGGGCGCGTCGTCATCGTCGTCATGAGAGCCGCTTTCGCTGCGCTCATCCTCTGCGAATTCCTCTTCGGGAATGTCATCGTCATCATCGTCGTCGACAATCGGTTCAAACTTTGGCGCTTCGGTGGGGCGCGGTCCGGCGCTGGCCACGGTCATTTTCGCGCCTTCATCTTCGCCGCCTTCGGGGGAGACTTCGACATTCACGCCGTAACGGTGTTCAATCTCAACCAGCTCAGTGCGTTTCTCATTGAGCATGTAGATCGCCGCTTCGGTGCTGGCAGACAGGCGGATGGTCGTGCCTTTGCCCTTGGCCGCTTCGTCTTCGATCAGACGCAGCGCCGATAGGCCAGCAGAGGACGCGGTGCGCACGAGGCCCGAACCATCGCAATGCGGGCATTCGCGGGTGGTCGCCTCTAGCACGCCGGTACGCAGGCGCTGGCGGCTCATTTCCATGAGGCCAAAGCCTGAAATACGTCCAACCTGAATACGGGCACGGTCGGTTTTGAGCGCGTCTTTCATCGCCCTTTCAACTTTGCGCGTGTTGGAATTGTATTCCATGTCGATGAAATCGATCACAACCAATCCGGCCATATCGCGCAAACGCAATTGACGGGCGATCTCGCGCGCGGCTTCCAAATTGGTGTGCAGCGCGGTTTGTTCGATCCCGTGTTCTTTGGTCGAACGTCCTGAGTTGATGTCGATCGACACCAAAGCTTCGGTCGGGTTGATAATCAGATAACCGCCCGATTTCAGCTGAACCATCGGATCATACATTGCGCGCAATTGATCCTCTGCGCCGTAACGCTGGAACATCGGCACAGGATCGGAATAGGCTTTTACCCGGCGCGCATGGCTGGGCATCAGCATTTTCATAAAGCTCTTGGCGGATTTGTATCCGTCTTCGCCTTCGACGATCACCTCTTCGATTTCGCGGTTATAAATATCGCGAATTGCGCGTTTGATCAGGTCGCTGTCCGAATGGACGAGTGATGGTGCGGTGGATTTGAGCGTCGTCTGGCGAATTTCGTCCCACAGCCGGGCGAGGTAATCAAAGTCGCGCTTAATCTCTGTCTTGGTCCGCGCGATGCCGGCGGTGCGCACGATCAGGCCCATGCTTTTTGGCAGGGTCAAATCGGACACGACTTGTTTCAGACGTTTGCGGTCCGACGAAGAACTGATCTTGCGGCTGATGCCGCCGCCGTGGCTGCTGTTTGGCATCAGCACGGTGTAACGACCAGCAAGGCTGAGATAGGTGGTGAGAGCCGCGCCTTTATTGCCGCGCTCTTCTTTTACGACCTGAACCAGCAGAACCTGACGGCGCTGAATGACGTCTTGGATTTTGTAACGACGGCGCAGAGCCATACGCTTGGCGCGCACTTCGTCGACTTCTTTGGCGCGGCTACGGCCGCCACCTTTGCCGCCCTTGGCGCTTTTGCCGCCCTGACGGCGGCGACCGCGTCCGCGGCGGCCTCTACGGGATTTGTCTTCGCCGTCTTCTTCCGAAGATTCGTCGTCTGACCCGTCTTCGTCCGAATCGTCGTCTTCGCCGTCATCCTCGCCGTCATCGTCTGATGCGCCGTCTTCGATGGTTGCGACCGAATCTTTGTCCGACGTGTCGATTTCTTCCATGCCTGCTTCGGCTAGGTCTTCGGCAAGCGCTTCTGCGCTTTCATCATCGGCATCATATTCTTCGCCGGGGGCGTTGCCGTCTTCTTCGTCTTCATTGCGCAGGCGCGCTTCTTCCTCTGCGGCTTCCGCTTCTTCGGCGAGCAGCCGTTCGCGGTCATCCTGAGGGATTTGATAATAATCGGGGTGAATTTCGCTAAAGGCGAGGAAGCCGTGCCGGTTCCCGCCAAAGTCGACAAAAGCCGCCTGAAGCGAGGGTTCTACGCGGGTTACCTTGGCGAGGTAGATGTTGCCTTTGATCTGCTTGTGTTCAGCTGATTCAAAGTCGAATTCTTCAATTCGGTTGCCTTTGAGGACCGCCACCCGGGTTTCTTCCGAGTGGCGCGCATCGATTAGCATGCGCGTTGCCATGTAATATTCTCCAAACGCCCGGTGGCCCGGCCGATAGTCGGCGGGAGGGGCGTGTTATATGTGTGAAATCAGCTCGCACCGTCTTGATGACTGTGTGTGGGCTGCTTGAGGTAAAAGCGCGCGCCGGCATTTGCTTATGCAATTGCCGGGTGGGCGCAATGATCGTGTCTGCTGCGGCGAGCGTGCGGATCGTATCCGTGCTGAAACCCGCAATGTATCCGGCGCCGCAGGGGCGCTGGCTATACGATTGCGAGGAGTAGCGTCTCGTCACTGCATCAACCTGTTGAGCGGGAGGCGCCCGTAAAATTTGGTGCAGCCTGCCGTGTGAATGAAAGCGCGGGCCTTTTGCGACCTATTGTCTGTAGGTGCCCCGTTTCTGAAAAGAGCGCTAGCACCGTGGGTTACGCGCCGCAACTCTATTGCGCTTATACGGCCCGGCATCCTAAGCGGCTACTTGATGAGTGTACGTACGCTCCTATTGTTAATTTTTGCCGTCCCGGCTTTGCTTGTGGGCGCGGCTATGGCGTCGGGGGCTGTTATCCCTGTCCCGCAATGGGGGCGCGACTATGTTTTGCGCTTTGTTTTTGAACCAAATACGCTGCGGCTTGATTTGCCCGCGATTGAGGGGCCGGACGATCCAGACCGGCCATTGGTCGTGATTGACGCGGGGCATGGCGGACGCGATCCGGGCACCGTCGGCAGCAGCAGCGGAGGCGGCAGCGAGGTTTTAGAGAAGGACATTGTTCTCGCGCTGTCCTTGGCATTGCGCGATCAATTGATCGAAGAAGGCGGCATCCGCGTGGCGCTTACCCGTTCCGATGATACGATTGTGACATTGGCGCAGCGGCCAGAGATCGCACGGCAATTGGGCGCGGATTTATTCCTGTCGATCCACGCAGATTCGGCCGGGGAACGCAGCGATGTGGCAGGCGCAAGCATCTACACTTTATCCACGCAAGCATCATCCGAAGCCGCAGCGCGCTTTGCCGAGCGCGAGAATGCGGCCGATGCCTTAAACGGCATCACGATTGACGGACAAAGCGCCGAAGTCAGCGCAATTCTGGTCGAATTGTCGCAGCAACGCACGCAAGATGACGCAACCGAATTTGCGGCTTTGATCGAGCGTGAGGGGGAAGGGCGCGTGCGTTTTCACCCGCAAACGCGGCGTGCCGCAGAATTGGCGGTGTTGAGGGCGCCTGATGTTCCGGGAGTTTTGTTCGAAAGCGGTTTTGTCACCAACAGTGATGACCGCGCGCGGCTGACAACAGACGAAGGCCGCCAAGAATATGCCGAAGTTTTGGCCCGCGCCATCCGCGTCTATTTTGCGCGCCGAGCAGGCCAGTGAAAAGATGCGGTGAAAAGGTGCGGTGAAATGGCGCAGTAAAATGGTGCGGTGAAAGCGCGCTAGCATTGTTGCGCAATCCGCGATAAATCACGGCGCAAATGAACGACACAACCCCCGCCTCCTTCATCGACTATCTGCGTTTTCGCGTCACCCGTGACAGCGAGGGTGCCGTCATATGGTTCACCGAAAAATGGCGGTCCAGCTGGATTTTCAAGCTGTTGGCCTTTGGCGTCGCGGCGCTGGCGGTGTTGTGGGTGGCGGCTTGGGTGTTCTTGGCCAGCGATTTGCCAGAGGCGGAAAGCCTAGCGGATTATCAAACGCCTTTGCCGACAATGGTGCGCGGGATCGACGGCGAAATTGTGCATTCTTATGCGCGCGAACGCCGCGTCCAATTGCAGTTTGAGGATTTCCCCGATTCCTTGGTGAATGCCTATTTGTCGGCGGAGGATAAGACATTCTTTAGCCATGGCGGCGTCGATGTGACCGGCACGGCGAATGCGGTGTTCGATTATGCGACCAAATATGGCTCTGGTGAGCGCGCGGTTGGCGGGTCCACGATCACTCAGCAATTGGCAAAAATCTTGCTGCTGGGCGATGAATATTCGGTCACGCGCAAACTGAAAGAAATGATCCTAGCGAGCCGGATCGAAGGCGTATTGTCCAAGGAGGAAATCCTTGAATTGTACCTCAATGAAATCCCGCTTGGTCGGCGATCATTCGGGGTGCAGGCCGCAGCGCGCGCTTATTTCGACAAAGACGTTGGCGATCTGGAACTGCACGAGGTCGCGTTCCTCGCGATCCTTCCCAAAGCGCCGGAGCGTTATGGCCGGTCAGGGCAAGAAGACGCCGCAATGTCGCGCCGCGATTTTGTCTTGTCGCAAATGGCGGAAAACGGATTTATCACCGAAAGCGAGCGCGCCGCCGCCGCAGCGCAGCCGCTGGGACTAGCGCAGCAACGCAGCGAGCGTAGCGCCGATGCGGGGTACTTCCTCGAAGAAGTCCGCCGGCAATTGATCGCAGATTTTGGCGAAAGCGCAGAGGACGGCGATAACAGCGTCTATGCAGGCGGCCTGTGGGTTCGCACGTCGCTCGATGTGGAATTGCAGGATGCGGCGCGCGATTCGCTGCGGCGCGGATTGGTGCGCTATCATGGGCGCCGCGCTTGGTCCGGGCCGATTGCGACGATCCCGTTGGAAGATGGCAATTGGGCGGGGCAACTCGCCAGTTCTTACCTCAGCATCAATTACGATGATTGGCGCGTCGGCGTAGTGACCCAGCGCAGCGGTTCGTCGGCCACTATTGGGTTTTCGGACGGCGAAGAAGCGCCGCTTTCCAACCTGCCCAATGCTTTGAAAGCAGGCGATGTGATCGCCGTATCGCCGCAAGGTTCCGGTTACCGTGTGCGCACCGTGCCAGAGGCGCAAGGCGGCATGGTCGTGCAAAATGCTCAGTCCGGGCGGGTGCTGGCGATGCAGGGCGGTTTTGATCACCGCCTCTCCGACTTCAACCGCGCAACGCAGGCATTTCGCCAGCCAGGCTCCACCATCAAACCGTTCGTCTATGCCACGGGCCTTGATAACGGCATGACCCCTTCGACGCAGATCGATAACACACGCTATTGCTATTATCAGGGACGCAGGCTGGGCCAGAAATGCATTCGCGGCGGGCGCGCGGGACAATTCCCGATGCGCTATGGGTTGGAACAATCTCAAAACATCATGACCGTCCAAATCGGAATGCAGGCGGGTATGGATAATGTTGTTGAGACGATCCAAGATTTGGGCATTTCTGATGATCCAGACCCCTATGCGGCAACGTCGCTGGGCGCAGAAGAATCGACCGTTCTGCGCATGGTTGCGGCCTATTCTGCGCTGGCCAATCACGGGCGCCTGAATGAACCCACGGTCATAGACTATGTGCAAGATCGCAGCGGCACCGTCATTTGGCGGGCTGATGAACGGTCCTGCAATGGGTGCAATATGGCCGAATATGACGGCAGCGCGATGCCGCGTTTTGGGATCAAGGGTGAGCAGGCGATGGATGCGCGCACCGCGTTCCAAACGATGCATATGTTAGAAGGCGTGGTGTCACGCGGCACGGCGACGACGCTGAACGGCCTCGGCCTGCCGCTATTTGGTAAAACCGGGACCACGACCGGTCCGAAAGATGTGTGGTTTATCGGCGGGACGCAGCGTTTGATTGCGGGCGCTTATGTGGGTTTTGACACACCGCGCAATATGGGCGGATACGCTTTTGGCGGGACGATTGTCGCGCCGATCATCAAAGACCTGATCGAAAATTCGCGCGATCGTTGGTCTGACCTTCCCGCGATTGCGCCAGAAGGGATCCGCATGGTCCGCGTCGATCGGCGCACCGGCAAACGGGTGCTGGACGGATGGCCCAGCGGCGATCCGCGTTCCGATATTATATGGGAAGCGTTCAAACCAGATACCGAACCAGATCGATCAACCCGGCAGGATGAGATTGCGGCAAAACGCGATGAGATCCTTGAACTGGTACGCGAATCGCGGCGGGCGCAGACTGGGCCGGCTGAAAGCGATGACGGTCAGCCGAGCGATTTTGTCGAAGACCAAGGCGGGATTTACTGAGGTATGATCAAAATGGCTCGTTTTCGCAGTAGAACCATCTCCGCAACCTTCGCCGCAACTTTCGCCGCGGCAATCGCGGCGCTCACAATATCTGCGCCTGTTTCGGCGCAATTGGCCGCCGGGACACAGGCTCCGACATTCGCGACCAGCGCGGCTCTCGCGGGGGAGGAGCTTGGCTTCTCGCTTCAGGTCGCTTTGCGGCGCGGGCCGGTGGTGCTGTATTTCTATCCAAAGGCTTTCACGCGCGGCTGTACATTGGAGGCAAACGCCTTTGCCGATGCCATGCCGGATTTCCGTGCAGCAGGTGCCAGTGTTATCGGGATGTCGAATGACGACATCGAAACGCTTCGGCGGTTCAGCCGCGAAGAATGCCGTGATGCATTTCCTGTTGGTGTGGCCAGCGCCGACCTCATCGAGGCCTATGATGTGGCGCTTCGAGGTTCCGGGGGCAATTCGGGCCTGTCGAGCCGCACATCCTATGTGATTGCACAGGATGGCCGGATTGCGATGGTTTATTCGGACGGCGATTATCGCGGCCATGTCCGCAGGACATTGGCGGCGGTGCGCGCGCTTGCGGAATGAACTGACGACCATCTAACATCGGGACTAGCTGTATTGCCGCCCCCTCGTTAAGCGGGTCGCATAAACCCATGTGAAGGATAACTTATGCGGGCCGAGGCCCTTGCACATATCGACCGGATTGAGGCTGCTCTTGATCTGGTCCGGCAATCGCTCGATTGGGAGCGCGCTTTGCGCCGCCTCGACGAACTGAATGCGCGCGTTCAGGACCCCTCGCTATGGGACAATCCCAAGGAAGCACAGGCCGTCAGCCGCGAGCAGAGTACGCTCGAAAGCGCGGTCAACACCGTCAATGAAATCTCCGCTGAAATGGCCGACGCGGTGGAATTCATTGAAATGGGCGAAGCTGAAAACGAAGAAAGCATCATCAATGATGGGCTTTCCACGCTGGCGCGTCTCGCCAAACGCGCCGATGCGGACAAAGTCGCCGCGCTGCTTTCAGGTGAAGCCGACGGCAATGACACATATCTGGAAATTCACGCAGGCGCGGGCGGCACCGAAAGCCAAGATTGGGCCGAAATGCTATTCCGCATGTATGGCCGCTGGGCTGAACGGCGCGGTTTCAAGGTTGAGACGGTTGAATATCAATCGGGCGATCAGGCCGGGATCAAATCGGCCACATTGCTGATGAAAGGCGACAACGCCTATGGCTATGCAAAGACCGAAAGCGGCGTCCATCGCCTCGTCCGCATCAGCCCTTATGACAGCGCCGCAAAACGCCACACCAGCTTTTCCAGCGTGTGGGTCTATCCCGTTATCGACGATGATATTGATATTGAAATCAATCCGTCGGACCTAAAGATCGACACTTACCGCGCATCGGGTGCGGGCGGTCAGCACGTCAACACCACCGACAGCGCCGTACGTATCACGCACCAACCAACCGGTATCGTCGTCGCCAGTCAGAATGATCGCAGCCAGCACAAGAACCGCGCGACCGCGATGAATATGTTGAAAGCGCGATTGTTCGAACGTGAAATGGCCGAACGCGAAGCCGCGGCCAGCGGCGAATATCAGGAAAAAAGCGACATCGGTTGGGGTCACCAAATCCGCTCCTATGTCCTGCAACCCTATCAAATGGTCAAAGACCTTCGCACCGGCGAAACCTCAAGTTCGCCAGACAAAGTGCTAGACGGCGAAATCGACGATTTCATCTCGGCTGCACTGGCTCAGCAAGTGACCGGCGAGGCGGTTGATGTGGAGGATGTTGAATGAGGCTTGGCGGTTATTTGTTAGTTGGGGCCGCTGCAATGGGCATCGCTGCCCCGGCCCATGCCGATGTTATAATCGGTCCGCGCGTCGCCTATTACTTTGACAATTCGAACCTGCGAACCTCTGATCTTGAAGGGTTGCAGGACGCGCGAACGACAATAAATGATCGGGTGACGCAGGATTTGCGCGATGCCACAGGTTTTGACGACTTGCTCGTCACTTCGGTGGACAATGGGTCAGCCACGAATGCCGATCAGGTCGGATTTGCGATGATTGGCGGTATGGTCAATTTCGGCGATGACCGCGACCGCTTTACCGTTTCGGCCATGTATGGATCGGGAGAAGCGACGACTGAGCTTGTCTCATCGCGCGAAATCACGGTCGAAGTGGCCGATATTGGCATAAACGAGTTATCAGTCATTCAAACGGTCGCTCGCGAGGAGGTCGACCGGCTCGATCTTGAATTGACATGGCAACGACGCTTGAACGAGAATTTCGCGATTTCTGCCGGTGCGCGTTTCGAGCGGTTAGATATTTCTGGCCGTGGCGCGATCTCTATTCGTGAAACCGACGCGGTGCGCCAATTTATAGCCGAAACGCTGGGCCAAGATGCGCCTTCGCGCAATCTCGATGGCGACCGTCAGCCGAACCTGCAGGTCACACAGAGGACCTTGGAAACCTATAGCGCGCGTGCAGGGGTAACGGCCTTTGTGCCGTTCAATGACCGCGCCGTCGCATTTTTCAACGGCATGGTTCAGGGCAGCTATCAACCATCTAGCGAATTTAGGACGGCGTTTATTGGAGTGAACGGCGAAGAAGTCCGCGAGGAAATTCGCAAAGACCGCGGCGAAGTCAGCGTCGGTCCTGACATCGCGGTTGGCGTGCAGTTGATCCTGTCTGACGATTTGGCGATTGATTTGCGTTACCGTGCGATCATGTTTTTCCCCCTCTCCGGTGATTTCGATTTTGGCGATTCGCGCGTTAATCACGGGGTAAATTTAGGTCTGTCATTGCGTTTGTGATGGGTGTTTTGCGTAACCTTTGCCTGACTATTCTCGTCGCCTTTATGGCGACGGGTGAAGCGCGTGCAGAGGTGAAAGCGCTGCTGATCGGTTCCAATTATGAAAGCGCAGAAAACGACGCGCTGCGCCTTGCCAATCCGCTGGCTGATCTGCGCATCGTTTCGTCCGCTTTGCGCGACACCAATGTTGCAAGCTTGGTCGCGCTTGAGGAACCATCCAGTGAAACTTGGCAACAAGGTTTGGACGATTGGCTGAACACATTGTCGGGCGATGATATTGGGCTGTTTTATTTTGCCGGACACGGGTTTCAGATTGAAGGTCAGAATTTCCTTTTGAGCTCAGACGGCAAATCACTGATCCCGCTGGATTCGCTGGTCAATCAAATCACTCAGCGCGCTCGCGGTGCGGTGATTGTCATCGATGCGTGCCGCAACAATCCCTATTTCGACGCGGACCCCGATGAAAGGATTGAAATCGTTGAGATCGCAGGCGCAACGCGCGGCATCAATTACGTGACCTTTTCAGACATTAGCTATGCCCCTGGCGGGTTGGCGCAGCTTGGCAATTTGCGCGGCCTTTCGGCAGTCGCTTTCTTTTCAACCGAACCCGGCAACGTTGCCGAAGACGGTCCAAATCCGGGCAAGGGCAGCCCGTTCGCGATTGAATTTGCCAAACAGATCGACCGCCGCCAATCGCTCGATGAAGTGTTCCGCAAAACCGCGATTGCTGTGACGCAGCGGACCGAAAACCGCCAATCCCCTTGGCGCCAAGGGGATCTGGCGTTCAACGTTTTTGTGTCCGGAATGCGGGCGCTGCCGATCCCATGACGCGGCGACTGCATCTTGCCATGCTAGGCTTTGCGGTGGCGGTGTCTGGCTGTGATAGTCTGACCCCGGACCCAAACCGCCCTGCAAGCGCGTTGGAATTTCCGCAGCCTGACCGGGCCGTTTCCGAAGTTGTCTCCAATCAGTTTTCCAACGAAGACGCCCGCGATGAACGCGGCGAAGCGCAGCAGGTGATGGACCTCGCCAATATTGCGCCCGGCATGACGGTTGCCGATATCGGCGCGGGCGAGGGGTATTACACCGTTCGCCTTGCGACGCGTGTTGGCGAAGATGGCCGGGTTTTGGCGCAAGATATTGACCGCGAGGCGCTGCAACGGCTTGGCCGAAGGGTCGAGCGCGAGCGGCTAGAGAATATCTCGATCAAGCTGGGCGAGGCCGACGACCCGCAGTTGCCCAGTGACAGTTTCGACCGCATTTTCTTGGTCCATATGTATCACGAAGTGACCGAGCCTTACGCTTTCCTATGGCGCATGTGGCCCGCGCTGGCCCAAGGCGGCCAAATCATCGTGGTCGATGTTGACCGGCCCACCAATGCTCATGGTATTCCGCCAGCCTTGCTGTTTTGTGAGTTGGACGCAGTTGGGTACAATCTCGTCGAATTTGTCGAACGACCGGATCTCAGAAGTTATTTTGCCCGGTTTGAACGCGGCGAAGAAAGAGCGCAGCCTGAAAATATTGGTGCCTGCAGCAACGGATAATTGAGCGCCCTGTTATGCGGCAGACAATAGGCGCGCGACGGGGGCGGGCGCGCAGGGGAATGGAATTGTTGGGGGCTGAGCCATCGTGCCAGCCCATGCGCCCTTTCTATCAACAATATGGGGTGCTAGTCGCTGCCCCGACGAAATTGCCAAAAGTTCAGGGGAACCGCCAAGCATGACAGACTTTCCAACCAGCTTTGATCGTGATGATTTGCTTAAATGCGCGCGGGGCGAATTGTTCGGCCCCGGAAATGCGCAATTGCCCGAACCGCCAATGCTGATGATGGACCGGATCACCGACATTTCCGGCGATGGCGGTCCCGCTGGCAAAGGCCACGTGGTCGCAGAATTTGATATCAAGCCGGAGCTGTGGTTCTTCGACTGTCATTTTCCCGGTAATCCGATCATGCCCGGCTGTCTCGGCCTTGATGGCTTGTGGCAGCTTACCGGTTTTAATCTGGGTTGGCGCGGTTGGCAGGGGCGCGGTTATGCCTTGGGCGTTGGCGAGGTCAAACTGACCGGCATGGTGCGGCCAGAGCGTAAGAAACTCACATATTATGTAGACTTTACCAAGGCCGTGCAGACGCGGCGTTTGACCATGGGCGTGGCCGATGGCCGCGTTGAGGCGGACGGCGAGACGATCTATTTGGTTAAAGATATGAAAGTCGCGCTCTCAGAGGCCTAAATCCGGCCAGAAGCGTGAATTAGTCAGAGGCATTAGGGGAAGAGAATGCGCCGAGTTGTTGTTACTGGAATGGGGATCGCATCCTCAATTGGCAATAATACAGCGGAGGTGCTCGCTTCGTTGAAGGCTGGCCGATCCGGGATCACCTTTAACGAATCGATGGCCGAACATGGTTTTCGCTCGCAAGTTGCAGGCGCGGTGAACCTTGATGTGTCCGAGCATGTGGACAAGCGCACATTGCGTTTCATGGGGCCGGGGGCGGCCTATGCCCATATCGCGATGGGACAAGCGATTGCCGATGCTGGTTTGGAAGAAAAAGATGTCATCAACCCGATGACCGGCGTGATCGCCGGATCCGGCGGTCCGTCGACTTCGGCTATGCTGACGGCGCATCAAACGGTGCTAAAAACCGGCGCGACCAAACGGGTCGGACCCTTTGCCGTGCCCAAAACGATGTCCTCCACTGTCAGCGCCAACCTTGCGACGGCCTATCAGATCAAGGGCATGAATTTCTCGATCACCTCTGCGTGCTCCACCTCGCTCCACTGCATCGGCATGGCGGCGCAGCAGATTGCTCTGGGCGAGCAAGACATCATGTTTGGCGGCGGCGGCGAAGAACTCGATTGGACATTGTCGTGCCTGTTTGACGCGATGGGGGCCATGTCGAGCAAATATAACGACACGCCGCAGCGCGCATCGCGGGCCTTTGACGCGGACCGTGATGGGTTCGTGATTGGCGGCGGCGGCGCGATGTTGGTGCTCGAAAGCCTCGACCATGCACTGGCGCGCGGCGCGAAGATTTATGCGGAAATCACTGGATTTTCGGCAACTTCCGATGGCGCTGACATGGTTGCACCTTCGGGGGAGGGCGGCGAGCGCGCCATGCGCGGGGCGCTGCGGACGCTCAGCGAAGATCGCAAGGTCAGCTATATCAACGCCCACGGCACTTCGACGCCGGTCGGCGATGTTGGCGAAATCGAGGCGGTGCGCCGGGTATTTGGGGACGGATCAACCCCGCCGGTCAGCTCGACCAAATCGATGACCGGCCACAGCCAAGGGGCGACCGGCGCGCAAGAGGCGATCTATTGCCTATTGGCGCTGGAGCATGATTTCATCATCCCGTCGATCAATGTGGAAACACTTGATCCGGCGCTGAAACCGGCAGAGATCGCCACTCAGCTGGTGGAGAACGCTGGGCTCGATACAGTGATGACCAATTCTTTCGGGTTTGGCGGGACCAATGGTTCGATGTTGCTGTCGAAATTCCACGGGTAAAATTGGCGCGCGGAATATGGGCGAATTATGCGCCGATAGGTGAGGGGTTTTGTGATGGGCTTGCTTTCAGGAAAACGCGGCCTTGTGATGGGCGTGGCCAATGATCGGTCAATCGCTTGGGGTATTGCAAAGGCCTGCGCCGAGGCAGGCGCAGAACTGGCCTTCACCTATCAAGGCGACGCGTTTGGCAAAAGGCTAGAGCCGCTTGCCGCGAGCGTCGGTTCAGACTTTATGCTGGACGTGGATGTTGCCGATGACGCATCGCTCGATGCCGCATTTGGCGCGCTTCGCGAGCGGTGGGAGACGGTGGATTTTGTCATCCACGCCATCGCCTATGCGGATAAGTCGGAATTGTCGGGCCGCATTCTCGACACTTCGCGCGAGAATTTCAAAACCTGCATGGACATCTCCGCCTACAGCCTCATCGAAGTGTCGCGCCGCGCGCATCCAATGATGGTTGAAAATGGCGGCACGGTGCTGACGCTCAGCTATTTGGGTGCGGAACGTGTGACCCCAAATTACAACGTGATGGGGGTCGCTAAGGCGGCGTTGGAAGGGGCAGTGCGATATCTCGCCAACGATCTTGGTCCCGAAGGCATCCGCGTCAACGCCATCAGCCCCGGCCCGATGAAGACGCTGGCCATGTCCGCGATTGGCGGCGCGCGCACAACATATAAACACACCGACACCAATTCCCCGCTGCGCGGCAATGCCACGTTGGAGGCGGTTGGCGGAACGGCGGTGTATCTGTGCAGCGATGCCGGGGCCTGCACCACCGGAGAGGTCTTGCATGTCGATGGCGGTTTCCATGTTCTGGGTATGCCGCAATTTGAGAACCTTTGAACGGGGCGTCTTTGGGTGCTGGTGGGTGATTGATGCAAATACGCGCGGCAGATCTTAGCGAAACCGAGGTCGCGGCGCTGCTTGAATTGCACCACGGCGAAATGCAGCAATTCTCTCCTCCCGGCACATGCCATGTGCTTGACCTAAGCGGGCTGAAAGCGCCTGATATCGAGGTGTTTGCTGCTTGGGAAATGTCAGCGAATGGCGCGCATTTGCTCGCGATTGGCGCTCTGAAACAGCATGACGGCTTTGGTGAGGTCAAGTCGATGCGCGCCCACCCGGATGCCCGCGGCACAGGCGCAGGCCGGGCGATGCTAGAGCATCTTATCGCTCGCGCGCGGCAATTGGGTTTGAATGCGATCAAGCTGGAGACTGGATCTGGCCCGATGTTTGAAGCCGCATTGGGCCTTTACCGTGCGCGCGGGTTTACGCCGTGCGGGTCTTTTGCCGGATATGTGCCGGGCGAATTTAATCAGCTGTTTGGGTTGGAGTTATGAGGAGCAAGCCGCCATCATTTTCGCTTTGGTGGCGGGAGATTCCCTATACTGCGCAAATCATCGCTAGTCCGCTGAGGCGGGTGAAAGCGGTCAAAAGGGTACGCTTGGACAAACAACCAGTTCTCGTTTTTCCGGGCATCCTTTCAAGCGACAGTTCGACCTCTCTCCTCCGCCGCACGCTAGATCAGAGCGGCTACAGTGCATATCCATCGAAACTCGGCTTCGTCACAGGCATAACGCGCAAAACGCTTGCGCTAGCGGAGGCGCGCCTTTCCGAAGTTCACCGCACAGAAAGGCGCAAAGTTGTGCTGATTGGATGGAGTCTGGGGGGGATCTATTCGCGCGTGCTTGCGCAACGGCACCCTGACAAAGTGGCCATGGTGATGACACTCGGTTCGCCGTTTTCAGGTGATCGCCGCGCGAACAATGCGTGGCGGATTTATGAGGCGATTAACGATCACAAAGTGGATGCGCCAAAACTGCCCGATGATCCGAGTGTAAAGCCGCCGATGCACACGGTTGCCGTGTGGTCGCCAATTGATGGTGTAATTGCGCCTGAATGTGCAAAGGGATTGCCGCAAGAACGTGATGTTGAGGTCGAGGTTGCGACGAAGCACTTTGCGTTTGGCGCCCAGCGACATTCGATTGAAACTGTCGTCCGGCTTGTCAGTGAGCATTTTCCTGAAAAATCCGGTCGATTAGAGGATTAGCCAACCAACGCCGTCAGCACTTGATCCGGCGGCCTATGTCCGTCGGACCAGAACCGGATATTGGCGATCACTTTTTCCCCTGACGCCTCGCGCCCTTCGGCGGTGGCGCTGCCGATATGGGGCAGGGTCATCACGTTGGGGTGATCCAGCAAGCGGCGATCGACATTGGGTTCATCGGGATAGACATCAAGGCCCGCGCCCACGAGGTGTCCGTCTTGTAGCGCCGCGATCAATGCTTCTTGATCAATCAATTCTCCGCGCGCGGTGTTGATGATGCACGAACCCGGCTGCATCAGGCCAAAGCGCCGCGCATCCATCATTCCGCGCGTATCCGCGGTTAGCGGGCAATGCAGCGTAAGAATATCTGCCTCAGCCACCAGCGCATCGAGATCGGCGACAAAGCGCGCGCCAAACATGCCCTCAACCGCCTCTGGCAGGCGTTTGCGGTTGTAATAGGCGACCTCTAAACCGAATGCGCGGGCGCGGTGGGCCACGGCCTGACCGATGCGGCCCATACCGACAATGCCCAGCACTTTGCCGCCCAATTTGCGCCCGAGCATCCCTGACGGTGCCCAGCCGCTCCATTCGCCGCGCCGGACCAATGCGGTCCCCTCGCGGATGCGGCGCGGAACACCGATAATGCCGGCCATTGCAATATCGGCGGTGTCGTCGGTGAAAACGCCCGGCGTGTTGGTGACTTTAATCCCGCGCGCGGCGGCGGCGGCCAAATCGATATGTTCGGTGCCTGCGCCAAAATTCGCTATCAAACGCAACCGTGCGCCAGCGCCCGCGATCATTTCTGCGTCGATACTGTCCGTCACGGTGGGAACCAGAACGTCGCAATCCGCCATCGCCGCGATCAATGCGTCGCGGCTCATCGGTTCGTCATTGTGATTGAGCACCGCATCATACAGCTCGCTCATGCGCGCCTCAACGCTGGGCATTAAATGCCGCGTCACCACGATTTTGGGCTTTCCTGCGGGAAATTGCGGAGCGGTTTGTGATTGAGCCATCTGTGATGCGCTAAGGGTTTTCTGGCGCGCTGGTCAAGCCGCTCTATCTCGGATTGGCACAGCGATCTGTGACACGTTCAATGCCTGCTTGAAAAATCTCCTAGCTCGGCGCTATCAGCGGGCATGACTGTGTTTCGATCCTTTGCCGCCTTTGTTCTTGCAATCATGCTGTCCGCTACTGTTGCGCCGGGCGGGGTGCACGCTCAGGATCGCGAAACACCCTATTGGGCAACTTTGCGCTTTGACGAGGTCAATATGCGGGTCGGCCCGAGCCAGGAATATCCGATTGAATGGGTTTTTAACCGCAAAGGGTATCCGGTTAAGGTGGTGCGCCTGCGCGAGGGTTGGCGATTGGTCCAAGACCATGAGGGTACGCAAGGGTGGATCGATTCGAGCCAGCTCAGCGCGTCGCGGGGGACGTTTATCATCGGTGATGGGCTGGTCGATCTACGCGAAGCACCAACGAGTGACAGCCCGCTGCGTTGGCGCGCAGAGCCGGGCGTTGTGGGCGCGTTGATCCGTTGCCGCGAAGGGTTCTGCGAAATCGACGTCGCGGGCCGCTCAGGTTGGGTACCGCAAGACCGGTTGTGGGGCGCAGGCGAAAGGGAACCCGCGCCCGAATAAACCTCTTACATCAGCTCAACCGCAACCGCAGTGGCTTCGCCGCCGCCGATGCACAGGCTGGCGACACCGCGGGTTTTGCCCTGCTGTTTTAGAGCGTTCAGCAGTGTCACGATAATCCGCGTGCCTGATGCGCCGATAGGGTGGCCCAAGGCGGTCGCGCCGCCATTCACGTTCACCTTGTCATGCGGGATGCCGATGTCGCGCATCGCAAACATGGCGACGCAGGCGAAGGCTTCGTTCACTTCCCACAATTCAACGTCGTCGATGGTCCATCCCGCATTTTTGAGAACTTTTTCAATCGCGCCAACCGGGGCAACGGTGAAATCCTTTGGCTCGCGCGCATGGGCGGCCAATGCGACGATCTTGGCGACCGGTGTTTGGCCGTTCTTTTGCGCCGCGCTTTCACGCGTCAGAACAACAGCCGCCGCGCCGTCTGAGATTGAGCTGGAGGTCGCGGCTGTGATCGTACCGTCTTTGGCAAAGGCTGCGCGCAATTGCGGGATCTTGTCTGGGCGGCCTTTGCCGGGCTGCTCGTCTGTGTCGACGGTGACTTCGCCTTTGCGTGTTTTGAACGTTACTGGCACGACTTCATCGGCAAATGCGCCGCTGGCGATTGCCGCATTGGCGCGGGATAGCGATTCGATTGAATAGGCATCCTGCTCTTCGCGGGTCAGTTGATATTCGTCGGCTGTATCTTGCGCGAAAGTGCCCATTGCGCGGCCTTCTTCATAGGCGTCCTCTAGCCCGTCGAGGAACATGTGATCATAGGCCGTGTCATGCCCGATCCGCGCGCCCGAACGGTGTTTCTTGAGGAGGTAAGGCGCGTTGGTCATGCTCTCCATTCCGCCTGCCACCACATAATCCACGCTGCCGCTGGCGATGGCTTCTGCGCCCATGATGACGGTTTGCATCCCGCTGCCGCAGACTTTGTTGACTGTTGTTGCCTCTACCGATTTTGGCAGACCGGCTTTGATCATCGCTTGGCGGGCAGGGGCCTGACCCAATCCAGCGGGCAAAACGCATCCCATATAACCGCGATCGACCTGATCGCCTGCAACGCCCGACCGTTCGACCGCCGCCTTCACAGCCGCCGCGCCAAGGTCGGTCGCGGACACATCAGACAACGCGCCTTGCATTCCGCCCATCGGGGTGCGGGCATAAGAGAGGATGACGATTGGGTCGGCGGCGGAAAACTGAGTCATGGAAAACAGGTCCTTTTGAGGGGAATTCAAATATGCCGCCGATGTAGTGACGGACCCTAAGATTGGCAATCGGTGACGCGCCCGCTTGCAAGCACGCGGCGATTGCGCGACAACCAATGGCAAATCGAAACGAATATCTTCGGGAGAGACAATCATGGCCAACGACCGCAAAGACGAACTTGAACAGCTGCTAAAGCTACAGCGCGACGCCTTCACCGCTTCGCGGCCAGAGGCGATGTCGGTGCGTAAAGACCGAATTAAGCGGGCGATGGCGCTGGTGAAGGACCATTCTGACGCATTTTGCAAAGCCATGAGCGCCGATTTCGGCAGCCGTTCGGCCGAACAAAGCATGTTGACTGATATTGCGGCCACTGTGGGCGCGGGCAAACATGCGCTGAAGAATATGGATAAGTGGGCGAAAGCGGATAAGCGTTCGGTGCAATTTCCGCTCGGCTTGCTGGGGGCGAAGGCCGAGGTTCGGTATGAACCCAAAGGTGTGATTGGCATTTTGTCGCCGTGGAATTTTCCGGTGCAGCTCGCTTTCGGTCCGCTCATGCAAATCCTGGCCGCGGGCAATCGTGCGATGATCAAACCAAGCGAATTTACCGAGCGCACCAGCCAGTTGATGGCGGAATTGGTTGATGAGTATTTCACGCGTGACGAAGTCGCCGTTGTTACCGGTAGCCCAGAGGTTGCCGCTGCATTCTCATCGCTGCCATTCGATCATCTGGTCTTCACCGGGTCGACCGCAACGGGCCGCCGGGTAATGGAAGCGGCGTCGAAAAACCTTGTACCAGTCACGCTGGAACTGGGCGGAAAATCGCCTGTCATCATGGGCCGCAGCGCCGATTTCGCCAAAGCGGGTGAGCGGATTGCTTTGGGCAAAATGATGAATGCAGGACAAATCTGCCTCGCGCCCGATTACATGTATGTGCCGGAAGATAAGCAGGACGAAGCAGTCGCCGGCGTCACCAATGGCGCGGCCGCCTTGTATCCGACCTTGCTAGAGAATGACGATTACGCCTCAATCGTGTCCGACCGCCATTTTGAACGCCTGCAAGGGATGGTCAAAGATGCGCGCGAAAAGGGTGCAGAGGTGATCGAGGTCAATCCGGGCAATGAAGATTTCACCAATGCGAACCAGCGCAAAATGCCGCTCACTATCCTCAAGAATGTGACCGAGGAAATGGAGGCGATGCAGGAGGAAATCTTTGGACCTGTTTTGCCGGTGAAGACTTACAAAGCTGTCGATCAGGCGGTCGATTATGTGAATGAGAATGACCGTCCGCTGGGCCTCTATTACTTTGGTGATGATAAGGATGAGCAAGAACGCGTTCTCACCCGGACGATTTCGGGCGGCGTTACGACCAATGACGTGATCTTCCACATTTCGATGGAGGAATTGCCGTTTGGCGGTGTCGGCCCATCTGGCATGGGCAGCTATCACGCGGTCGAAGGTTTCCGCGAATTCAGCCATGCACGCGCCGTCTATCACCAGCCAAAAATCGACATCGCCAAATTGGGCGGGTTCAAACCCCCTTATGGCAAAGCGACTGAGAAGGCCGCTGCACAGATGATGAAATGATGCGCTGGGGCGTCATTGCTGGCTTGCTTCTGATCGCTGCCGCACCGGCGGCGGCGCAGGAACCGCCGCAATGGCGTCCCGTTGACGCTGCGACTGGTCAAATCCGTGACGTGGAAGCGTTAGAGGTGCTCGCCAGCGATTTTCCCGATAGCGGATCGGTTCGCCTGCGATTGCTTCAAGCGCAGCTTTCCGAGGGGGAAATGGACAGCGTTTTGGTGAGCCTCGCTTGGCTTAAAGAACGCGGATACGTCTTTAGCGAAGCGGCGCAGGCGCAGATACCGAACTTGGTAGGGGAGGCGCAGGCCGAGGCGGCGCGCGCATTGTTGCTGACGCAAGCCGGCGTGATTGAGGCCAGCGATTTGGTCGCGACTGTCCCAGCCGAGGCAGGATTGATCGAGAGCGTCGCGGCCCGGGGCGCAGATCGCTTTTTTTTCGCCAGCTCGATCACACAAAACGCGATTTTCTTCACGGATTTTGAAGGGAACTGGATTGAATTTGCACCTGAAGGTGCGAGCGATCTTACGGGTATGGGCGATGATTTCACCAGACAAACTGCATGGGTGGCTTCTGGCAATGTTGACGGATCGGAGGATGATGACCCGCTTTTTAACGGACTGATCGGCTTCAACCAAAATTTCAGCGCCCCAATTCTTGTGCAAGCTCCCGAAGGTGTTGTTGTTTCCGACATAGTTGTTGCGTCCAACGGGACAATCTACGCAAGCGACCCGATCGGCGGCGGTCTATACCGCAAGACGCCGGGCTCAGAGGTTCTTGAAACCCTGATCGAACCCGGCACACTCCGATCCCCGCAAGGATTGGCTGTCAGCGAAGGTGGTACACAGCTCTATATCAGCGACTATCGTTACGGCCTTGCCATCGTCGATACGGATAATGGCACAGTCTCCCGCCTCGATAGCGATGTTCCAGTATTGCTCGACGGCACAGACGGGCTTTGGCTCCGCAATGGCGAGTTGATTGCCGTGCAAAACGGCACATCTCCGATGCGGATCAGCGCGTTCACTTTGTCTGAGGACGGCACACGGATAATTGCCGCTCGCGTGTTGGAACAGGCCCATAGCGAATGGACGGAGCCGCTGGGCGGGAGCATATCAGGCGACGCTTTGATCTATGTCGGCACGGGCCAATGGGACCGTTATGACAAAGGCGAACTGCGCGAAGGGATGGAGGCGATCCCCACACAAATCCGCCGCTTGCCACTCGGCGTTGCCCCGGATTGACTTTGGCGCGCCACTGGGTTCGTTTTTCTGCAACATTCATCCGCAGATTTGCCTGAGTCGCACCCTTGCATGGGGGCTTCGAGCGTCCTAGAGGCGGCGACTGGGATTAATTGTGCTTGGACATCGCTGTGATCGACCTCGCTGAGTATCTGCCGATACTGCTTTTCATTGCTATAGCCTTTGGGCTTTCCGTGTTGTTCGTGTTTCTGCCGATGGGCGTCTCGCGGCTAACAGGGACGCACAATCCGGATGAGGAAAAACTCTCCGAATATGAATGCGGTTTCCCGGCGTTCGAAGACGCGCGCAGCCAGTTTGACGTGCGGTTTTACCTCGTCGCGATCAGCTTCATCATTTTCGATCTAGAGGCGGCGTTTCTGTTCCCTTGGGCGGTCAGCCTGGGCGAAACTGGCTGGCCCGGGTGGATCGGGATGATGACCTTCCTCGGAATTCTGGCCGTTGGCCTTGCCTATGAATGGAAAAAGGGAGCGTTGGACTGGGAATGAGCACTCTAATCACGCCTCCTGCTGGTTTGCCCGATATCTCCGCGCTTGAAACCGCGAAAGGCGGCGATATGCGCGCGCCTGACGCCGATTATTTCAAAGCGATGCAGACCGAAGTGAATGACAAGGGTTTCCTTGTCACGTCCACCGAAGATCTGTTCCAATGGGCCCGTACGGGTTCTTTGTGGTGGATGACATTTGGTCTTGCTTGCTGCGCCGTGGAAATGATCCACGTTAATATGCCGCGTTACGATATGGAGCGGTTTGGCATCGCCCCGCGCGCATCACCGCGCCAATCGGACGTGATGATTGTCGCTGGTACGCTGTGCAACAAAATGGCCCCTGCTTTGCGCAAGGTCTATGACCAGATGTCCGATCCGAAATATGTAATTTCGATGGGCAGCTGCGCGAATGGCGGCGGATATTACCACTATTCCTACAGCGTGGTTCGCGGATGCGACCGAATCGTTCCCGTTGATATTTATGTCCCCGGATGCCCGCCAACGGCAGAGGCGCTGTTATATGGCGTGATGCAATTGCAGCGCAAAATCCGCCGCAGCGGAACGATTGAGCGATAAGATTATGGCCACCACTTTGCCTATCCGTTCTTTGATGCTGGCGCTAACCGCTGGCACATTGCTGATTTCAGCGCCAGCATACGCACTAGATGCGCATTCTGAGGGGGCTGTTGCTGAGCCTGCCGATGCGGTGATTGATGCAGCTATCGGCGCGGCGGCTGAATTCACCGTCGGCGACACATTGCTAAAGGCGCAAATGCCGTGCGCTGAGCCTACCGATGGCCCTCCCGGGCCGGATGGGTTGCAGACAACGATTTGCATCATGGGCGAGCGAATGTTCATCTTCGCTGCATCTGCGGGCGTTTCGCCAGATGCACCGGGGCCGATGGCTTCTGATTTTGATGCGGCTTTCGAAGAAGTGCAGTCCTCGCGCGATACCGACTTTATCGAAGAGATCGAAGTCGATGGCCACCGGGTGATGCGCGCCACCCGCAATCCCGCGTCAGGTTACGGCACAATGCAAGCGGTGCAATTTGCTCCGGACGCGCTCGCTTATGTGATTGCGATGTCGCGGCCTAATGCTGAGCAAGCTCTGACTGAAACGGAAAAGCAAGAGATGCGCGATTTCGTGGCATCACTGGAGATCAATCCATGAGCGCGGCCGTCCATTCCGCCCCTAAATGCGCCTCGAATGACGGCGTAATCGAAACGCTGAGCGAAGCGATTAGCGCTTGGCTTAATCATGCAGAGGAAAAGCACGGCGAGATTATCTTCACTGTGAAGCGTGAGGCCATTGCTGATGTCCTACGCACATTGCGCGATGATCACGAATATCAGCAGATGATGGAAATTGCGGGCGCAGATTACCCGGACCGGGCCGAACGGTTCGAGGTCGTTTATATGCTCCTTTCCTTGACCAAAAATCACCGCGTCATGGTCAAATGTTCAACCGACGAACAGACGCCTGTGCCGACAATTACGACATTGTGGCCCAATGCGGGTTGGCTGGAACGAGAAGTTTTCGACATGTACGGCGTTGTCTTTGACGGCAATCCCGACTTGCGCAGAATTTTGACTGATTACGGTTTCGAAGGACACCCATTCCGCAAGGATTTCCCAATGACCGGCTACACCGAATTGCGGTATTCCGAAGAGGAAAAGCGCGTCGTTTACGAGCCGGTGGAATTGCCGCAGGACATGCGCACATTCGATTTCCTCTCTCCTTGGGAAGGCGCAGATTACGTGCTGCCGGGTGATGAGAAAGCCGACGAGAAACCGAAAGAAAAGAAGGGGGACGACAAGTGAGCCTCCAAATCGAAGAATCGCTGACCACGCAAGGCGATGTGATCCAGAATTACACGATCAATTTCGGGCCTCAGCACCCTGCGGCGCACGGCGTGCTTCGCATGATTATGGAGCTGGACGGCGAAGTGATCGAACGCGTCGATCCGCATGTCGGATTGCTGCACCGGGGCACCGAAAAACTGATCGAGAGCAAGACCTACCTTCAGGCTCTGCCGTATTTTGACCGGCTCGATTACTGTTCTCCGCTTTGCCAAGAACATTCCTATGTTCTGGCGATTGAGAAGCTGCTCAACATCGAAGTGCCAGACCGCGCGCAATATCTGCGCGTCCTGTTTGCCGAGCTAACACGCATCTGCAACCACATGCTTAATATCGGTGCGCATGTGATGGATGTTGGCGCGATGACGCCCAACCTTTGGGTGTTTGAGCTGCGCGAAGATTGCCTCAACTTCTTTGAACGCGCATCGGGCGCGCGGATGCACTCCGCATGGTTCCGCCCCGGCGGCGTGCATCAGGATGTGCCGGAAAAACTGCTCGTCGATATTGGCGATTGGCTCGACAACCGCTTCTTCCAATTGTTCGACGATGCGATGAGCCTGGTGGTCGACAACCGCATCTTTAAACAGCGCAACGTAGATATCGCCGTAGTGGGCCGCGATGACGCGATCGCTTGGGGCTTTAGCGGCCCAATGATCCGCGCCGCTGGCATACCGTGGGATCTGCGCAAATCGCAGCCTTACGATGTTTATGACCGCATGGAATTCGACATTCCGGTGGGCACAAACTCAGATTGCTATGACCGGTTCATGGTCCGGTTGGGCGAAGTTCGTGAGAGCGCGAAGATCATCAAACAGTGCATTCGCGATATGCCGCAAGGTCCGATCGCCAGCACGGATGGCAAAGTTTCCCCGCCCAAACGCGGAGAGATGAAGCAATCGATGGAAAGCCTGATCCACCACTTCAAACTCTACACAGAGGGTTTTCATGTGCCCGAGGGTGAAGTTTACGTCGCCACAGAAAGCCCCAAGGGCGAGTTCGGCGTGTATCTGGTTAGCGATGGCAGCAACAAACCATACCGCTGTAAAATCCGCCCAACCGCGTTCAGCCATTTGCAAGCGATGGATATGATGAGCAAAGGCCACATGTTGCCCGACGCGACCGCCATTCTGGGCGCGATTGATGTGGTGTTTGGGGAGTGCGACCGGTGAAGGCCTTAAGTTTATTTGTTGTCGTGATCAGCACCCTTTCCATGGTGCTTGGTGTGGCTTTCATCTGCCTCGGGGTTTGGGGGCTCTTCTCACCCGTAGGCAATTCGATTGTACAAATGGAGCCGAACTGGGGCACCAATGACTACGCATCGTGGGGGCTTGTTCTTACGATTGTTGGCTATTTGGGACTACTTCGGGCCCGCACTGAAGCGGACACAGGTGTTGAAAATGGCTGATCGTACACCCGCACCCGATACGCCTGAACTCCGCGCGCGCTGGGGCTCTTTCGCTTGGACGAAGGAAAACAAGGCCAAGGCGGATTATCACATCGCCAAATATCCCGATGGCCGCCAGAAATCGGCGGTGATGGCGCTGCTCGATCTGGGTCAGCGTCAAGTTGGCGCGGAAACCGATACGCAAGGGTGGCTGCCGCTGCCAGTGATTGAATATATCGCCAAATATCTCGATATGCCGGTGATCCGGGTGCTGGAGGTCGCGACCTTCTATTTCATGTATAATATGAAACCGGTCGGGAAATTTCACGTGCAGGTTTGCGGCACAACGCCGTGCATGCTGCGCGGGTCGGACGACATTATCTCTGCCTGTCAGAAACGCGGTATGGCGAAAGGCGAAGTCTCAGCGGACGGCCTTTGGACCCTCACCGAAGTCGAATGTATGGGCAATTGCGCCACCGCGCCAATGGTTCAGATCAACGATGACAATTACGAAGATTTGACGCCAGAACGGCTTGATACCGTGCTCGACGCGCTGGCCGCTGGCGAGACGCCTAAGGCCGGGACGCAGGAGCCGGGCCGTCACACATCTGAGCCATCCGGCGGCGCGACGACGCTTAAGGAAATGGTCGATGCAAACCACGATTACCGGGGTGAGTATTGATGGCCGAGGAACAGACTGACAATCGGACCTTGGGCATCACATTTTTGATCGCTGGGATTGGATTGGCAATCAGCCTTGGTGTGGCGATCGGGCCTGTGTTTATGCCTGCCGGGGCAGCTTTGGTGATTGTTGGCTTTACTTTCTTGGTCAAAGCCAAGGCGGAGGACAGCGAATGAACAGCGTGACGCTAGCTTTCATGATCGCTGGTCTGCTCGCCTTTGCCGCTGGCGCTTGGTTCGCCGCGACAGGTGAGCGCACGGCAGGCATCGGGTTTATGATGGGCGGTTTGGCGATGCAGGTGCTGACGCTCATTCGCCTCAAGCAAGAAAAGAAAAAGGGAATGCACGATGCTGGCCGATAAAGACCGCATCTTTACCAACGTCTATGGTTTCCAAGATTGGGGCCTAAAGGCGGCGCAAAAGCGCGGCGATTGGGATGGCACGAAAGCTCTTATTGAGCGCGGCAATGACGCAATCATCGAAGAGATGAAAGCATCGGGGCTGCGCGGACGGGGCGGGGCGGGTTTCCCGACCGGCCTCAAATGGTCGTTCATGCCGAAATCATCCGCCGATGGCCGGCCTAGCTTCCTCGTCATCAATGCCGACGAATCTGAGCCGGGATCCTGCAAAGACCGCGAAATCTTGCGCCACGATCCGCACAAATTGATCGAAGGCGCGCTGGTCGCGGGCTTCGCAATGCGCGCGCGGGCGGCGTATATTTACGTGCGCGGCGAATATATTCGCGAGGCGGAAACGCTTCAGGCGGCAATCGACGAAGCGTATAGTGCCGGCTTTATTGGCAAGAATGCGAGCGGGTCAGGCTATGACTTTGACGTGTTCATGCACCGGGGAGCGGGCGCGTATATTTGCGGCGAAGAAACCGCGATGATCGAAAGCCTAGAGGGCAAAAAGGGGCAACCGCGCCTCAAACCGCCATTTCCGGCGGGCGCGGGCCTTTATGGTTGCCCCACAACGGTCAATAATGTCGAAAGCATCGCAGTTGTGCCGACCATCCTGCGGCGCGGTGCGGCGTGGTTCAGCAGTTTTGGGCGCGAAAACAATCACGGCACGAAGCTGTTTCAGATCAGCGGTCATGTCGAAAACCCATGCGTTGTCGAAGAAGAGATGAGCATTCCGTTTGAGGAGCTGATCGAGAAACATTGCGGCGGCATTCGCGGCGGTTGGGACAATTTGCTGGCGGTGATCCCTGGCGGATCATCGGTGCCGCTGGTTCCGGCGGAGCAAATTCGCCATGCGCATATGGATTTTGACGGGCTGAAAGAGCTTGGCAGCGGTCTTGGCACGGCGGCGGTTATCGTCATGGATAAATCCACTGACATTGTCCGCGCGATCAGCCGTCTGAGCTATTTCTATAAGCATGAAAGCTGCGGCCAATGCACACCCTGCCGCGAAGGCACCGGGTGGATGTGGCGCGTTATGGAACGTTTGCGCACAGGTGACGCAGCGATCGAAGAAATCGATATGCTGCATGAAGTGACAAAGCAGGTCGAAGGGCACACGATTTGCGCGCTTGGCGATGCAGCGGCGTGGCCTGTCCAAGGGTTGATCCGTCATTTCCGGCCAGAGCTGGAAAAGCGCATCCACGAACATAATGCGCGGTTTGCCGAGGCGGCTGAATGAAGCGCCTCGCCATCTTTGTTGCGGCTCTAAGCATCGCCGCTGTTCCTGCGTCGGCGCAGCGCACAATTGATCCCGACCGGATTGATCGTTCGCAAGTCGGCTCGCGTTTCTCCGTCCAAATGGAGGCGATGGAGGGCGATGAGATGCGCATTTACATGAAACGTATTGGCCGCTGTCTCGCCCGTAATGACCGCGAATTGGCGGCGCGAATGCTGGAAAACAGCGACCCTGTGCGCATTGATTATCGCGCAATCGGCATGAACATCAGCGAGATCGCGAACGAGATGAATATGAGCCGGTGCATCGGTTCTTCGATGCCGTCATCGGCGCGTTATATGCGGATGAATTATTCAGGCGCTGTATTGCGGCCCTTGCTTGCAGAGGAAATGTATCTGCACGCAAATGACGACCCGCTCGTAATACCAGCGGGCGCTCCGGTTGAGCTAGAAAACCGTTTCTTCGTTGGCGGCATGGCCGATCCGATTGCAACAACCCGCGCCCGTTTTGCCGATTGCATCGTCTATAATGACCCTGTGCAATCGCACGAATTTCTACGTTCTAACCCCAATTCGGGCAAAGAACGCGACGCGGCGCAGGCTTTGGCGCAGACATTTGGTGAATGCCTAGGCAGCGAAGCAGATGTCACGTTCAGCCTTGCTGAAATGCGCCTTTATCTGGCCGATGGTTTGTGGTCGCGTAGCCATTATGGGCAGGACAGCTATGCCGATGCCGGAGGGGCTGAATAATGCGGGCGGTTAAGGCCTTTTGCCTTGCGATACTCGCGGGGGCTGCCGCTGTGCCTGCACAGGCGCAGCTCGCTCCGGGAATTTCAGGCTACAGCAATTCGCCTATGGAAGGCACACAGCGCGATTATTGGTATTTGGTGCGCCAACTTGGGCATTGTTTGTCGCGGTCTGAGCGCGAACAATCCGTGACCTTCCTTGCGACCGAACCAGGTTCACGCGCGGAAGGCGCAGCGTGGGATGATCTGTTCAACAATGGCCGGACCAACAATCCGTGCATGCAGAATTTCGTATCTGCCTCAATCATACGCGCGCATGTGCGCGGCGCGATGGCGGAATCGATTTTCGAACGCTGGGTTGATGACCAAGAAAATGGCATTTCTCCCGTATTTTCCGAGCCAGAAACGGTCACGGGCATTCATGACTTCGCGGATTGTTTTGTCGCGCGTCATTTCGAAATAGCCCACGGATTGGTTGAAAATACCAAGATATCGACACAGGGCGAATTGCGCTTCATTCAAGAGATTGTCTCTGAATTCGGACCATGCCTGCCGGTTGGACAAGACGTTCGGATCGTACCGACCGATGTCCGGCTCGCAATTGCCGAGGCGCTTTATCGCACCACTATCCAACGCAGCGACAATCAGAATGCAGGAGCCTAGCGATGCCTAAAGTCACCGTAGATGGCGAAGAAATCGAAGTTCCAGCAGGCGCGACTGTTCTGCAGGCGTGCGAGGCTGCGGGTAAAGAGATCCCGCGTTTCTGTTATCATGAGCGCCTAAGCATCGCTGGCAATTGCCGCATGTGTTTGGTCGAAGTGAAGCCGGGACCGCCGAAGCCGCAAGCATCGTGCGCTTTGCCAGCGGGTGATGGGCAGGAAATCCGCACCGACACGCCAATGGTCAAGAAAGCGCGCGAAGGGGTGATGGAATTTCTCCTCATCAACCACCCGCTTGATTGCCCGATTTGCGATCAGGGCGGTGAATGCGATTTGCAGGACCAAGCCGTAGCCTATGGGCGCGGCGGTTCGCGTTATGCGCGCGAGAATAAACGCGCCGTGACCGACAAATATATGGGCCCGCTGATCAGCACGACGATGACGCGCTGCATTCACTGCACACGCTGCGTGCGGTTTTCCGAAGAGATTGCGGGTGTTGATGAGATCGGCGCGCTGTATCGCGGCGAAGACATGCAAATCACGACCTATTTGGAACAGGCGGCTTCGCATGAGCTCAGCGCCAATGTGATTGATCTGTGCCCGGTCGGCGCTTTGACGTCGCGGCCCTATGCTTTCGAGGCGCGGCCGTGGGAATTGAAACGCACGCTGAGCATCGATGTGTCTGACGCGGTTGGCGCGAATATATCGCTGCATTCTAAGGGCCGCGAAGTCATGCGCGCGCTGCCGCGCATCAATGATGACGTCAATGAAGAATGGCTGTCGGATAAGGGCCGGTATCAGGTCGATGGCCTGACGAAGCGGCGTCTTGATAAGGTTTTTGTGCGTAAGGGCGGTAAGCTTTCCGCGTCCAATTGGAACGATGCGTTTGACGCCATCGCGGCGCATCTGGGCGATGACAAATCATCCATCGCGGCGGTGGCTGGCGACATGGTCGATTGCGAGACGATGTTTGCGGCCAAAACGCTGCTGACGGCTTGCGGATCATCGCTGATCGAAGCGCGTCAAACCGGCATGACCTATGATGTGTCGAACATTGCGGCGGTGAATTTCAACTCGACATTGGCCGGAATTGAAACCGCCGATGCGATCCTGATTATCGGCAGCCATATTCGCTGGGAAGCGGCTCTTGTGAATGCGCGTATTCGCAAAGCGGTGAAGTCGGGCGCGAAGGTGTTCGTCGTTGGGCCGGAATGGGAAACGACCTATCCGGCTGAATTCCTTGGCGAAGATTTGAAGGTTTTGAACCGCGCTCCAAAAGCTTTGGGTGACGCGATGAAGGCGGCGGAGCGTCCGGCAGTCATTCTGGGCGGTGCGGCTTTGGCGAATGGGGCATTGGCTCCGGCGTTGAAACTGGTCGATAAATTTGGCCTCGTCAAAGATGGTTGGAATGGTTTCAACGTGCTGCATATGTCAGCGGCGCGGATGGGGTCATTGATGCTCGACTTCACTGTACCGGGCGGCATGGCAGATATTGCTAAGGCAGCTCCAAAAGTTGTCCTCAGCCTTGGCGCTGATGAGATGGACCATGAACCGTTCGCGGACAGCCTTAAGGTCTATATCGGCCACCACGGCGACAAAGGCGCACATGCGGCGGATGTGATCCTGCCAGCGGCGAGCTATGCAGAAAAAGACGGAACTTACGTCAACACAGAAGGCCGCGTGCAATTCGCAGAAAAATCAGTGTTTGCGCCGGGTGATGCGCGCGAAGATTGGACGATCCTGCGGGCGCTGGCGGATGCGTTGGGCGTGAATGTTGGGTTTGATAGTTTTGCCGAATTGCAAAGCGCGATGATCGCCGCTGTTCCTGCTTTGGGCGAAGAAGGGCTCGCTGATTACGGCGCGCTGCCGAAGGCCGACAGCAAAGCCAAGGGCGAGGGCTCGATCAGCGCCTATCCGATCAAGGATTTCTACCTCACCAATCCTATCGCACGGGCAAGCGCGGTGATGCAGCAATGTTCGGCGGAACTGATCCACGGTGATGAGCTGAAGGAGGCTGCGGAATGAGTGAGCTTCCAATCCTATTGCGGCGTCTACCTTATGCGTTTTACACTCTGGCCGTGTTGCTGGGGTGCTGGCGCATCTTCAATGAATTGAGCATGGTTGAAAGTGCTTACGCTTACGCCGATGCGGTCGGTGCGTTCGAAAATGCGCGGTTTGTCGGACGTTCCACTGCGATCTATTGGGGCTTTGTGGAGGCTGCTTATTTGGTTTCGAGCGGTGCCTTCCTTCACGTCTTAATCGCAATTTTTGACAAAATGAAAGGCCCGGCCAAGTGACCGAGTTCTTCCAATCTTTTGGCATGTCCTATGAATGGGCATGGGGGATCGCCACGATTGCTGGCATTTTGCTGATTGCGCTGCCGCTAATGCTGGCGGTTGCGATGGTGATTTATGTCGACCGCAAGGTGCTGGGCGCGATCATGCTGCGGCGCGGGCCGAATGTGGTGGGGCCGTTTGGCTTGCTGCAAAGTTTTGCAGACGGGCTGAAGGTCTTCTTGCAAGAAACCATTATCCCGAGCGCAGCGAATAAGGGTATTTTCCTGCTCGCGCCGATCATCACCTTTACGGTGGCGCTGGCCGCTTGGGCGGTGATCCCGTTTGCTGATGGTGTGGTGCTGGCCGATATCAATGTCGGCTTGCTCTATATTCTCGCGATCAGCTCGCTCGGTGTTTACGGCGTCGTGATGAGCGGGTGGGCGTCAAACTCCAAATATCCGTTCTTCTCCGCCATGCGCGCGGCGGCGCAGATGATCTCTTATGAAGTCTCTATCGGCTTTATTCTGGTTTGCGTCGTGCTGTGGTCAAAATCGTTCAACATGACCGAAATCGTGCTGGCTCAGAAAGGCCACGGGCTTGGGATCGTAAACGGGTTCTTTTTCAACCCGCTGCTGTTCCCGATCTTCGTGGTGTTCTTCATCTGCGCACTGGCAGAAACCGCGCGCGCACCGTTCGATTTGACCGAGGCGGAGAGTGAGCTGGTCGCCGGGTATCAGACCGAATATTCCTCGATGAGCTTCGCGCTGTTCTGGCTGGGTGAATATGCGAATATCCTGCTGATGTGCTCGCTATGTACGATCCTGTTTGTGGGCGGTTGGTTGCCGCCGATTGAATGGGCGCCGCTCTATTATGTGCCGGGATTCATCTGGTTCCTGCTGAAAACTTTTGGCTTTTTCCTCGCCTTCAGCTGGATCTGGGCGACCGTGCCGCGGTATCGTTATGACCAATTGATGCGGCTTGGCTGGAAAGTGTTCCTGCCGATGAGCTTGATCTTTGTCGCCATAATTTCCGGCTACTTGATGGCCACGGGACACTTTGTAAAATGACCACCGTCAAACAGCTCATAAAAGCTTTCACCCTTTGGGAATTCCTCAAGGCGCACGCCTTGACCTTGAAATATTTCTTCAAGCCCAAGGTGACGATCAACTATCCGTTTGAAAAATCGCCGCTGTCCCCGCGTTTTCGCGGTGAGCATGCGCTGCGCCGGTATCCCAATGGCGAGGAACGCTGCATTGCGTGTAAGCTGTGTGAGGCCGTGTGCCCGGCGCAAGCAATCACGATTGAGAGCGAGCCGCGTGATGATGGCAGCCGCCGCACCACGCGTTACGACATCGACATGACCAAATGCATCTATTGCGGCTTCTGTCAGGAAGCCTGCCCAGTGGATGCTGTGGTTGAAGGACCAAATTTCGAATATGCCACCGAAACGCGCGAGGAATTGCTTTATGACAAGGCCAAATTGCTCGCGAATGGTGACAAGTGGGAACGGGCCATCGCGGCCAATCTTGAAGCCGACGCACCCTATCGTTAAGGGCGCGTTTCTGACGGGTGAGGCCGTGACGGGAAAACAGGGACTATGATAGAAACACTAGCCTTCTACCTGTTCGCAGGATTGGTCATCGCCGGCGGCGCGATGGTCATTATGTCGCGCAATCCGGTGCACAGCGTGCTGTGGCTGATCCTCGCATTCTTTAATGCGGCGGGCCTGATGGTGCTTGTCGGCGCGGAGTTTATCGCGATGCTGCTGGTGATCGTCTATGTCGGCGCGGTGGCGGTGTTGTTCCTGTTTGTGGTGATGATGCTCGACATTGACTTTGCCGCCATGCGCGCCGGGTTCATTAAGAATTTCCCGTTGGGGATCGCGATTGCAGTGATCCTGCTGGCGGAGCTAGGCCTTGGGCTGGGCGCTTATGGTTCGGGCGGTATTGAGCTGGGTTCGCCCGATAGCGCCGCCGCTTTTCAGTCCGATGTGAGCAATATTGAGGCGATCGGCGCGCTGCTTTATGGCCGCTATATCATCCTGTTTGAGATCGCAGGGATCATCTTGTTGGTGGCGATGATTGGCGCGATTGTGTTGACCCACCGCGAACCAAAACCGGGTGCGCGCGGACGCCAAGATATCGGCAAGCAAATCAGCCGCCGGCCAGAGGATGCGACCGTGATGAAGAACCCTGAATATGGCGAAGGGATCGAGCTGTGATCGGCATCGAACATTACCTCGTCGTGGGCGCGATCCTGTTTGTGCTGGGCGTCTTGGGCATTTTCATCAATCGCAAGAATGTGATCGTGATCCTGATGTCGGTTGAGCTGATCTTGCTCGCGGTGAACATCAATCTGGTCGCGTTCAGTGCATTTAAGGGCGATCTGGTCGGACAAATTTTTGCGATGTTCGTCCTGACCGTTGCGGCGGCGGAGGCGGCCATTGGGCTGGCCATTCTCGTCATCTATTATCGCGGGCGCGGCACGATCGCGGTCGACGATGTGAACCGGATGAAGGGATAAGCGCCGGTGGACACGATCCTCATCATAGTATTTGCGCCGCTATTGGCCGCGATCATTGCAGGGCTGGGCAACCGGGCGCTGGGCAATGTCGTCACCAAGTCGATCACGACGGGCGCGCTGTTCCTGGCTGCTGCGCTTAGTTGGCCGATCTTTCTTGGGTTCATGAATGGGTCTGAGACGGCGCATGTCGTCCCCGTGCTGAAATGGGTGCAGTCTGGCTCGATGAGCTTCGACTGGGCTTTGCGCGTCGATGCTTTGACCGCGGTGATGCTGGTGGTGATCAACACCGTATCTGCGCTCGTCCATCTCTATTCGTGGGGATATATGGACGAAGACCCGGATCAGCCGCGTTTCTTCGCTTATTTGTCGCTCTTCACCTTCGCGATGCTGATGCTCGTGACCGCCGATAACCTCGTCCAAATGTTCTTTGGCTGGGAAGGGGTCGGACTGGCGTCTTACTTGCTGATCGGCTTCTGGTTTAAGAAACCGAGCGCTGGGGCTGCTGCGATCAAGGCGTTCGTGGTCAACCGGGTTGGCGATCTTGGCTTTATGCTGGGTATTTTTGGCACTTTCGTGGTGTTCCAAACGACCTCTATCCCAGAGATATTGGAAGCCGCCCCCGCGATGAGCGGGTCGACGATCACCTTCCTAGGGATGCGCCTCTACACGATGGATATCCTTTGCATCCTGCTGTTCATCGGCGCGATGGGGAAATCGGCGCAATTGGGTCTGCACACTTGGTTGCCAGACGCGATGGAGGGGCCGACGCCGGTCTCAGCCTTGATCCATGCCGCGACGATGGTGACAGCGGGCGTGTTTATGCTTTGCCGTCTGTCGCCGATGTTCGAGACAGCTCCGACAGCTCTGATGATCGTAACTGTGGTGGGCGCGGCTACGTGTTTCTTCGCCGCGACGATTGGCACGACGCAGTGGGATATTAAGCGAGTGATCGCTTATTCAACCTGCTCACAGCTCGGCTATATGTTCTTTGCTGCCGGTGTTGGCGCGTATAATGTGGCGATGTTCCACCTGTTCACGCATGCTTTCTTTAAGGCGCTGTTGTTCTTGGGTGCTGGCTCCGTCATCCATGCGATGCACCATGAACAAGACATGCGCTATTACGGCGGTTTGCGGAAAGAAATCCCGATTACATTCTGGGCAATGATGGCGGGTACGCTCGCGATCACTGGGCTGGGTGTTTATCATCTCGGCGTCGGCTTTGCTGGCTTTTGGTCCAAGGATGCTGTTCTCGAAGTCGCCTTTGCGCGCGGCACAGAAATCTCGGTCATGTCGTTCTGGCTTGGCGTGATTGCCGCGCTGCTGACCAGTTTTTACAGCTGGCGTCTGATGTTCCTGACATTCTGGGGCAAGCCGCGCTGGATTGAGAGCGAGCATATTCAGCATTCGGTTCACAAGACACCTGCGCAAGCGGGCGAGGATACAACCGGCGGTTACCACCCGCATGAAAGCCCGCTTACCATGCTGATCCCACTTGGCGTTTTGGCGCTGGGAGCAGTGTTCGCCGGGCAAGTATTCCACGGCAGCTTCTTAGACGATGCGGCGTTCTGGGGCGGTTCGATATTCTATAATGAGAACCTGATGCATGCGATGCATGACGTTCCGTATTGGGTGAAATATTCGGCTCTGATCGTGATGCTTATCGGCCTTGCTGGGGCGATCTACGCATACATCTTGAAACCCGATGTCCCTGCGCGGTTTGTCGGGACATTCGGATGGCTGCACAAATTCGTCTTCAACAAATGGTATTTTGACGAATTGTACGACCGTATTTTCGTCAAACCTGCCTTTTGGCTGGGGCGTCAATTCTGGAAACTGGGCGATATCGGTACCATTGACCGGTTCGGCCCGAACGGGGTTGCTTGGGTTGTTGCGCGCGGTTCTGCTGCTGCCAAGACGATCCAGTCCGGTTATCTTTACACCTATGCGCTGATCATGCTTTTGGGCCTGATCGCCGCTGTCACTTACGTGCTGCTCTAGGGGCCTGCTGAGCCATGGACTTTCCCATCCTCACCACAATGATGCTGGTGCCGCTCGCAGGAGCAATCCTGTGTCTGTTCGTTGGCAATAAAGGCGGCGGCGCTGTCGCTCGCAATATTGCACTTGCGGCGACGCTCGCGACCTTTGCTCTGGGCATAATGCTGTGGGCGAATTACGAGATCGGCGGCGCGCAATGGCAGTTTCAGGAAAGCTATGACCTGTTTGCAGGGTTCTCTTACGCCATAGGGATCGACGGCATTTCGCTAATGCTGATCATGCTCAGCGTGTTCCTGATGCCGATCTGTATCCTTGCCAGCTGGGAATCGATCCAGAAACGCGTCGGGGAATATATGAGCGCATTCCTGTTTATGGAGGTGCTGATGATCGGCACTTTCGCGGCGCAGGATCTGTTCCTCTTCTACATTTTCTTCGAAGCGGGTCTGATCCCGATGTATCTGATCATCGGCGTTTGGGGCGGCGATAACCGCATTTATGCGAGCTACAAATTCTTCCTCTATACGTTGTTCGGATCGGTTCTGATGTTGATCGCGATGTTCTGGATGGTGGCCACCGCCGGTACATCCGACATCCCGACATTGATGCAATATGATTTTGCACCAGAGGCACAAACGTGGCTCTGGCTGGCGTTCTTTGCCAGTTTTGCGGTGAAGGTGCCTATGTGGCCATTCCATACATGGCTGCCCGATGCGCACGTTCAGGCCCCTACGGCGGGGTCGGTGATCCTCGCGGGGGTTTTGTTGAAGCTTGGCGGATATGGCTTTATCCGTTTCAGCCTGCCGATGTTCCCTGATGCCAGCGCGGATTTCGCTTGGTTCGTGTTCATCCTCTCGATGATCGCTGTGATCTACACGTCGCTGGTCGCTCTGGTTCAGTCGGATATCAAGAAACTGATCGCCTATTCCTCGGTCGCTCACATGGCGATTGTGACCGTCGGCCTGTTCGCCTTCAACGTCCAAGGGTTAGAGGGCGCGATGCTGATCATGCTCAGCCATGGCCTCGTATCGGGCGCGCTCTTCCTGTGTGTTGGTGTGATCTATGACCGTCTGCATACGCGGGAAATTGATCGCTATGGCGGGCTCAGCATCAATATGCCGTATTACGCGATATTCTTCATGCTGTTCACGATGGCCTCAATCGGCCTGCCGGGGACCAGCGGATTTGTTGGCGAATTCCTCTCGCTCGCTGGGATATACCAAACCTCCAGCCTGGTGGCGCTGATCTGCACCACCGGGATCATTCTTGGCGCTGCTTACATGCTCTACCTCTACCGCCGGGTCGCCTTTGGCGGTCAGACTAATGAAGACGCCGCCGCGATGCCGGATATCCGCCCGCGCGAATGGGTAATGCTTGCTCCAATCGCTGCGGCTGTGTTGTGGATGGGGGTTTATCCCGAAAGTTTCCTTGCCCCGATGCGCGCTGACATTGCGGTGCTGGATGCGCAGATATCGGCGTCTGCTCCGGCTAGTGATGCCGACTTGGCCGCGGGGGCTCCGCGTGAAGCGGCCGCCAATGCGGTTGAGTATGAAGGTGAGGGGGACCACTGATGCCTGATATCGCTTCGTTTTTCCTCGTCGCGCCTGAATTGCAGCTAACCGCTGCTGGGTTGATCTTGTTGCTCGTCGCCGCATGGGGCGGTGATAAAGCTGCGCGCGGCATATCGGTTGCCGCTGCGGCGGTTTTCTTTGTGGCGGGTTTGCAGCTTATCGGACCGCTCCACACCGGAGCAGATGGTCCTGATACGTTGGCTTTTGGCGGATTGCTAAAGGTCGATAGTTTCGCATTGTTTGCAAAAGCGCTGATTTACCTCGCCGCGATTGCGTGTTTGGTGGTTGCTCCGGCCTTCTTTAACAGCGCGGCTGCGGGTGAAGAACGCGGGATGCGGGCCGAATATCCGGTACTTATTCTGTTTGCAGCCCTAGGCATGAGCATCATGGTTTCGGCCAATGATTTCATGACCTTGTATCTTGGTTTAGAGCTTAACAGCCTTGCATCTTACGTGCTCGCATCAATCCTGCGCAAGGATCAGCGTTCCGCTGAGGCGGGGCTTAAATACTTCGTCCTGGGCGCGCTCGCATCGGGCATTCTGCTTTACGGGATGAGCCTGCTTTACGGCTTCACCGGGGGGACTGATTTTGCCAGCGTTCGTGCTGGGCTTGAGGGCGACCTCAGCCTTGGTCAATTGTTTGGCCTGATCTTCGTGATGGCGGGCCTCGCGTTCAAAATCGCTGCTGTGCCGTTCCACATGTGGACGCCGGACGTTTATGAAGGCGCGCCAACGCCGGTCACGATGTTCTTTTCAACCGCGCCGAAAGTCGCCGCCGTCGCTCTGACTGCGCGCGTGGTATTCGAAGTGTTCGGCGGTCAGGTCGCGGCGTGGCAACAAATTGTGATGTTCACTGCGCTTGCTTCGATTGTGTTCGGCGCGCTTGGCGCCATCGGACAGAACAATCTGAAGCGTCTGCTCGCTTATTCCTCAATCAACAATATCGGCTTTATTCTGCTCGGCCTCGCGGTGGCAAATGTCGCCGGAGCGAGCGCGATGCTGGTCTATCTGTTCATCTATGTGGTGATGAGCCTCGGCAGCTTTACCGCCTTGCTCATGCTGCGCGGCGAAAACGGCGATTTGTATGAAACATTCGGCGATATTAGCGGCCTTGCAGTGACCCGTCCGGTGATCGCCTGGACCTTGCTCATCCAAATGTTCAGCCTTGCTGGCATTCCGCCATTGCTAGGGTTTTACAGCAAATTTGTGATCTTCAAGGCAACAGTCGAGGCCGGTCTTGTCGCTTTCGCCGCCATCGCCATCGCGGCGAGCGTCATTGGTGCGTTTTACTACATCAAGTTCGTCAAAGTGATGTTCTTCGATGAACCGGCCGGCGTCGTGACGGGCAAGAGCGAAACCGCGCATTGGGTGCTTCTCATCTTTACCGCTGCGATCATTTCGCCGCTCGGCTACTTGCTTACACCATCGCTCACTGACCTTGCGGATAAGGCGGCAGCGGCGCTGTTCGTCGCGGTTTGAGCGACGCACCGCAAATCACGCTGGTTGATGAAACCGGTTCGACCAATGCAGATGTAGCCTCGGCGATACGATCGGGCGATATGTCTGGCATTGGCGCATGGCATGTTGCCCGCCGTCAGAATGCAGGCAAAGGGCGGCAGGGCCGCGAATGGCATGACGGTGCGGGCAACTTCATGGGGTCGACCGTCGTCGAAATTCAAGGCGGGGATCCGCCGCCAGCCTCGCTCAGCTTCGTGGCCGCCCTCGCGGTAGGGCAAGCCATCGATGAGGTCCTTGACGGGAATTGCCGGCCAAAGCTGAAATGGCCCAATGATGTGCTCCTCGATGGCGGCAAGGTTTCCGGCATTTTGTTAGAAATGGTTGGATCGCATGTCGTTGTCGGTATCGGCGTCAATTTGATTGGCGCGCCCGATTTACCAGATCGAAAGACCGCGGCGCTCAGCGATCATGGCTCTGCCCCTGATCCAGAAACATTCGCCGCCATTCTTGCCAAAGTGTTCGCACGCTATCTGGCGGCTTGGCGAGCAGACGGCTTGGTCCCAATCTTGCGCGGATTTGTTTTTAACTCGCTGCATTACACGGGCTCCCCCGTAACGGTCCACGATACTGACGGTTCTAAAATCGAAGGCGAATTTTTCGGCTTGGAAACCACCGACGGAGCGTTGCGCCTCACCTTGGCGGATGGCTCGGAACGTGTCATTCGGGCCGGGGACATATCCTGACGCGATATCATTTAAGGGAGAGCGCCCATGCTGCTGGCCGCTGATGTCGGAAATACCAATGTCGTCTTTGCGTTGTTCGAACCCGATGGTGAGGGCGGCTTTACCCCCCGTGCGCGCTGGCGGATCGCAACCGATCCGCGCCGCACAGGCGATGAATATGCGGTTTGGCTACTCCAATTGCTGACGATTGAGGGCGTTGAACGCGATCAAATCAATCACCTGATCTATGCCTCTGTTGTGCCGCGTGCGGATCACAATTTGACCGTCTTGGCTCAGAAATATTTTGGGATCACCCCGCTGAAAGCGGGCGAGGGTGCGGCATCGTGGCAGTTTGAAATCGACGTCGATCAACCCAGCACGCTAGGCGCGGACCGGGCGCTCAACATCTTAGCGGCGCATAAGAAATATGGCGGCGATCTGATCGTGATCGATTTCGGAACCGCGACGAAGTTCGAAGCAATCGATTTTAACGGCACTTACAAAGGCGGCTCTATCGCGCCGGGTATCAACCTGTCGCTTGACGCTCTGGTGGGCAAGACGGCCAAATTGCCCCGCATCGCCATCCGTGCGCCGGAAAGCAAAAGCGTCATTGGCCGCAACACCGAAGACCAGATGTTGATCGGTGTATTCTGGGGTTATGTCGCCATGATGGAGGGTATTGTCGAACGCATGAAGGTCGAAATCGGTCGTCCCGCTAAAGTGGTCGCAACCGGCGGTCTGGCCATTCTATTCAACGACGCGACCGACATTTTTGACGAGGTCGATCCCGACCTCACCATCGAAGGACTCGCGATTTTGGCCAAACAGGCCGGAGCGTAAGCGAATTCTCGCAAACACAAACCACTGAGATATTGTGAAAAAGAACTTCAAACCCGAAAACGAACTGCTTTTCCTCGCGCTTGGCGGGTCCGGCGAAATTGGCATGAACGTCAATCTCTATGGCTGCGATGGCAAGTGGCTGATGGTTGACCTTGGCATGACCTTTTCCGGCGGGGAATATCCCGGCGTTGATCTGGTTTTTGCTGACCTCGATTTCATTGAAGAGCGCACACGCGATTTGCTCGGGATTGTGCTGACCCATGCGCATGAGGACCATATTGGCGCGGTCCCCTATTTCGCGGGTGAACTTGGTGTGCCGCTCTATGCAACGCCGTTCACGGCGGATTTGGTGGCGCGCAAGCTCGAAGAAGCAGGGCTGCTCGGCAAAGTTGAGCTGAACATTATCGAGGAAGACCATGGCCAGTTAGATATTGGTCCGTTCGGCATTACATATTTGCCGCTCGCGCATTCGATTGCAGAGGGCAACGCTCTGCTGATCGAAACTCCGTATGGCAATGTGTTCCATACAGGGGATTGGAAGCTCGACGAAGATCCCATCATCGGCGAACCGACGACAGAGGAAGAGCTGCGCGCAATTGGCGACGACGGCGTTCATGCGCTGGTTTGCGATTCGACCAATGTGTTCAACCCGAACCCATCCGGTTCAGAAGGGGCGGTGCATAAAGGCTTGATGGAGGAGGTCGCGAGCCATGCTGGCAAACGCGTGCTTGTCACGACCTTTGCCAGCAACGTCGCGCGGCTCCAAACGCTTGGCGAAGTGGCGCGCGAAAATGGACGACAAGTTTGCGTAGCCGGGCGTTCGCTCGATCGGATTATCGAGGTGTCGCAAGACAATGGCTATCTGATGGACTTTCCCAAGACCGTCGATTTCAACACCGCAATGGGACTGCCGCGCGGGGAAGTCATGATTATCGCCACTGGCGGTCAGGGCGAACCGCGCGCGGCCCTTGCACGGATCGCGGATGAGAACCACCAATTGAAGTTGGTGAGCGGCGATGTTGTGCTGTTTTCGTCACGCCAAATACCGGGCAATGAAATTTCCATCGGCAAGATGCAGAACCAGCTTTCTGCGCGCGGGATCGAGATGGTCACCGACCGGCAGAGCATGATCCACGTTTCCGGTCATCCGGGCCGCCCTGAACTTGAGGCGCTGTATTCTTGGCTGCGCCCAGAGATATTGGTCCCGGTACACGGCGAAATGCGCCACATGCGCGAACAGGCGAAGGTCGGCAAAGAGGCCGGAATTCCCACAAACATCGTCCAGTCTAATGGCGATATTGTGCGCCTTGCTCCGGGTGATCCGGGTAAGATTGCAGAGGTCCGCCACGGACGGCTTGTGCTTGATGGCGATATTATTGCCCCTGCCGATGGCGAATCTATTGCCATGCGTCGGCGGATGGCGGGCGAGGGTGTCATTGTCGTTGTTCTTGCGCGGGGAGAGAGGCCTGCACTCGAAGTGCTTGGCCTGCCGCTCGAAGAAGACATGCCGGAATTCATTGAGGAAGCGCAGAACGATATTCTGAAGGCGATCGGCAAGCTAAAGGGCCGCGATGCCAACGATCCCGCTGCTGTGCATGAGGCGGCGCGCCTTGCCGCTCGCCGTGCCGCGCGGCGCTGGGCCGGGAAAAGCCCGCAAGTCCGTGTGATTATGCCCGGGCTTCGAACAGAGCGCGCTGGCTGATGCAGATCACGTCGATAATTGCGGTCTATTTCCTGTTCTTCGTGATGAGCGCGTTCATCATGTTGCCATTTGGCATCCGCACGACCGAGGAAGTGGGCGCGGCAAAGGTGCCCGGCCAAGCAGACAGCGCCCCGGGGAATTTCCGGCCCGGCAAACTGTTGATCCGGGCGACTGTCATTGCAATTGTGCTCACCACATTGTTCGTGCTGAACTTTGAATATGGCTGGGTCGAAATTGATGACATCAACATCTGGCCGGAACCTCCGGCACGGATGAATGAGCGCGGCTAGGGCGGTTTACTGCCGCAAGCGTTCAATCGACTGCGCGAGTGCCACGTAGAGTTTGCCCATATCCGAACCCAGAATGGTCACGCTCAACGCGTTGCCATCGCGGGTTGAAAGCATGGAGCGCAGCATCGCTTCAAAATCATGGATATAGCGGCTGACATTCGCCCTAAACGCGTCGTCATTTTGGTAAAGTTCTGCGATTTCCTTCGCGTCGCCATTCTCCAGCAATCGCACCGCACGGCGGGTGAATATCCCGCGATCGCCTTTCAGATAGGCATCCCATGCCGTATCGGACATTTCGGTTGAAAGCGCCCCGGAAAGGTCGATTGCGTTTGAATTGAGGCTGTCTGTGATCAGCGCCATACGCCGCGCAAAATCATTGCCAACCTGTTCCTGTGCCAGATCCCGCGCGCGGGCAATGCGCTGTTCCAGATTGTTCGTCAGATCGTTGACCTTGGACAATTGGTCGCGCAGCTGCACGGTTGCTTCGCGCCCGACGCCGGATGCGTGCGATGCAGCTTGCTCCAATTTACCGATCGTTTCTGCAGTTTCATTGCGCAGGGATCGTTCGAGTTCCGTCACGGCCTGTTGCGAAATCGAGGCGGCCAATGCACCGACTTTGTCGCGCGCGCCGTCTTCCAATGCCGTGAACGCAGTCGTGGTCGCTGTTTCGAGTGCCCCCAAGGCATCACGCAATTTCTCCTGCGTTTCGCCCGCAAAGCCTTCGCTTTGTTCGGCCAATCGATTGAACCCGCCGCGAAGCCCCTGAAGCTTGGCCAATGCGTCTTCTGATTGCGCGGTAAGTTTCGATTGCAGGGCCTCGATTGACGTGTCGGCTTCGTCAATCTTGGACTGCGCTTCGATCAGGTAATTGCTGATCTTCTCTGCTTGGCCATTGGTCGCAAACATCATGCCGGAAAGCCCCGCTGCGCGTTGCTCCACATTGCTCAGCGCGCTGGATGCGGTTTCGATTGCAGAGGGTAGGTCTTCGCGGCTGTGTTTCGCGCCAGATTGGATGATCTCAAGCAAGCGTATGCCCGCTTCGGTGAGAGCTTCAAGCTGCGTTTCGGTCTCTCCCAAGGCCGTGCGTTTTTCCGCAAGTTGATCGCCGAGCGCGCCAAGGCCGGTCGTCAACCCGTCGCGCGCTGTTTCGCTTTGTGTGCCAATCTCCTCGATCAACATCCTCAGCGCATCAAGTTGCTCTGTCATCGCCGTGCTTTGAGCGACCAATTTCTCTGTCTGCTCACTTTGCGCCTCGCGGCGTTCGGTCAGCGCATCGTCAAGATCCGTAAGGCGCTGTGCCAAAACCTCGCTTGCTTGCGTTTCGCGGGTGTCAAATTCTTCCTGACGGCGGGTCATTTCTTCGAGGAATTTGCGATCACGGGCGGCCAGAGTATCATCAAACCGCGCGGCTTCTTCATGCAGCTCTTTCACTCTGTTTTGCGACACTGCGATGGCTTGCTGGTCGAGCCGGTCGAGCGTTTCGACGGTCTGCGTAACGTCAGCTTCAAAGCGTTTGCGCGAGGTCTGCAATTGCTCCATCGCGCCGGCTTCTGCGCCGCGCAGCTTACCCGAAATCGCTTTGGCTTCGGATTGCAACATCGCCATACGTTCGCCTAGCGCGCTCAGCGCCTGCGTCTCTGCTATTTCCACTTCTGACCGGTATTCGCCCGCCTGTGTTTGAACCGCCTCCAACCGCGATCCGATCACGTCACCAATGCGGGTAAGGTCGGTCTCGAAACTGTTCAACGTAGCGCCGACACGCTTGTCAAACGTCATGACTTGGGTCTCGCTGGCCTTGCCAAATTGGTTGAGCCTTTCAAACCCGGTGACCAATTTCTCCAATTGCTCCTGCGCTGTGCGGCCAGCATTGCCGACTTGATTGGAAACATCGCGCGCCGAATTGGCGACCACCGGCAAATCATCGCGCAGCCGGGTCATATTACTCAAAGCGGTCTCGCTTGCGCTGCCAATCGCATCGACCTGAGCGCCATTGTCATGGATGAGTTTCTGCAACTCACCGGCATGTCCCGAAATCCGCTCGCTCGCGGTGCGACCCAAAGATTCCAGGTCGCGCGATTGTGCGCCCAAAAATTCGCGGGCCAGGCTCAATTCGCGGTTTACAACGGTCAACCGCGTTTCAAGCTCAATGCTTTCCTTTGAAAGTAGCGATGCGGTTTCGGCAAAGCGGCGTGCCTCAGCGCGGGAATGACGCATCGTCAGCAACCAGCCGACGCAAACAAGCAACACCGGAACCGACCAATCAATGATCCAGCGGGTCCATTCCGCCGGATTGGCGCTGGCCGCGGCGAGCAATCTATCCTGCATCGCCCAGCCATAAAGCGCGCTCCAACCGGCGATCAATGCAATTGCAATCGCCGGGGCGACCCATCCAAAACGCGGCGAGGCGGGTTCATAATCCTCCTCCACATCGTAATCAGAAAGGTCGAGTTCCTCTTCTATTTCAATGGCATCGGCGAGCTCTTCGCCAGCATGGTTCGCTGCTGCATCGGCGGCAGCGTCGCCTGCCTCAACAGTTGAAGATTGCGCGTCCTGCGCGGCGCCTGGGCCCACGGCCCTGATATGTTGTCCACCAGCCATCCCACATAGATACCACAGCGGAGAATAGGATAAACCCCGCATTAACTCCCTATGCGTTATCCCGTGCCCCATGGCCTATGAAAGCGGAGCCCTCGATGCGACCCTTGCCGCAGCTGCTGGAGATGATCCGGCGCTGCTACGTGAGCTGCGCGGTGCGTTTGTTGAAAGCGCGCAAAAGCAATTGGATTTGCTCAAACGGTCGCGTTGTGACGGCAATTGGAACGTCGCGGCAATGCGTCTGAAAGGGCTAGCGGCCAGCTTTCATTCCGAAGAATTGCTGCTCGCCTCTGAGAATGCACTGGCGTCTGCTCCGGGTGAACCGGCGGCGATACGCGATATTGAAAGTGTGTTGATGCAATTGTCCGGCAACGTTCAAGGCAGCGTTTATGGCAACGCTCCAGAGCCTTTTAACGTCTGATCACCGCAAATTCAGGGGGTTTGCCTTCACGCTGCGCTTGATACGCGGCGTTCGAGAGGCGTAGCGCTGTAACCGCGGACAAGATTGCCGCGATTCCGGCATGGGACACCCTTTTGCGCACCGCTCTAATCGCAGCCGTCAAACGAACTGAATCCGGACAGCCGCGTGCGCAATTGATGCTGGCTGGGCGCAGCGTGCTTGCTTGGCAAGCGGGTTTGGCGCTTGATCTGGGGTGTGAGCGGATCATTTGTCTTTGCGAAGCCCCAACGGACACTGTGTTGGCGCTTCAAAGAGAGATTGAGCGCAGCGGCGCAGAATTTCATGCGATCCGCAGCAATTTACAACTGGTCAGTTTGGTGCGCGCCGATGATGAGCTGGTGATGATCCTTGATGGGTTGCTGCCCGATCGCGCCGCGGTGATGAATTTTGTTGGGGGGCACGGGGCGCTCACCTCTGGTGCCTTGCGCAAAGGGGTAGCAACTCTGCCGGCCAGCGATGCGCTGGGGCGAAATCACGGCGAAGATTTTGAACGTATAGACCGAGATCGGCATTGGGCCGGATTTGCCGTGATGCGCGCTGGGCAAGTGCAAAAACTCGCGGATTTACCGCCAGATGGTGACGCCATGTCTTTGCTGTTGCGGTTGGCGTTGCAAACCCGTGTGGAATGCCGCGATCTCCCGTTAGAGGAAATGGATCGCAATAACTGGGTCTTGGCGAGCCATGCCGAGACCCTGAACCAACGTGAAAGCGCTTTGATCGCTGCCAGCATATCCGCGCAACCTTGGACCGGTCCGCTGCGGGCGATTGCGGGGGGCGTTGTAAAGCAAATTGGGCCGCGTTGGCTGGATGTTGGGGCCGAAGCCAGCGCCGGATTGTCGGCATTTTTGATGGTCGCCGGGATTGGGCTTGCAGGCTTTGGTTACGGCGGCGCTGCGCTCAGCGTCGCTGCTTTGGGCGCTTTTGCCGGCGCGGTTTGCGGCGCGTGGAGCGGGCTGCGCCAGCGATTGTGGTCGCATGACCGCGGCGAACGGCTTCGTAATATTGTGCCGTTTGGCGTGGACGCCGCAGCGCTCATCACGCTTATCACGCTCACGCTGGTCAATGGATGGAGCGGCAATCTTATCCCTCAGATTGCGCTCCCGGTGCTCGCTCTTGGATTGGCGCGGCTTGCCTCTATCGGCGGCGCGGCAAAGGGCTGCGCGTTTTGGCAGGATCGCACGCTGCATCTCGCCGCTTACGCGATCGCGGCGGCAATGGGATATTTGAACGAAGCCTTGGCTTTGTTCGCGCTCATTGCACTGGCGCATCTCACGCTAAGGTCCGCCACAGAGGCAGCTGGTCAATTGACAGGCGACCACTAGTTTTCGATGAGCTAACCGGGGCTTAACCATAGCCCCTGTAAGGGCTACGCTATGACTGAGCTGGCAATGGACCGGACCGAGACTTCTGTGGAAGCTATCCTGCGGGATGAGCTGGCGCGCGGCAATCGTGCGCTTAGCGGAGTTGCGCCTGTTATTTCGCACATGCTCGAAAGTTCCGGTCACGCATTGGTGAGCGATGCAATCGTTGCGCGGCTGCGCGGGATGCTGGCTCATCTTGCGCGGCAATTGCTCAGCGCCGGTTTGCCAGCGGGGCAACAAGGCGGCGTCGATGACGAGGCGATTGATGCCGTTGCCGATGGGCTGGCGGGCGACAGTGCGGTTCTGAACCACCTTTACGCGGTTGCAATGGAAGGTCACCTGACCGAGCGTCTGGAGCAAAGATCGTCTGTCGATCCGGTGCTAAGCCCGCTTTTACAAGAACTTATTGCCTCCGATCAGGCCGCAATTGCGGAATTGGCCATGAATGCTCTGGCCGCACAATCACGTTTCACGCAAAGCCAGCGCCGGATGGAATTGCCTTTGGGCGAGCTTCCCGCAGAGCTGTTTTTAAGCGTGCTAAAGCGGTTTAAGAAAATGCCTCTGAATTACGATCAGGAAGCAGCCGCGCGAACGAACAAGGCGCTTAAGGCCAGCTACGATGAGGGGGCAGGGCGGATCGGTTTGTTCACGCGGCTTGTTTCATCAATGCGCGGCGCGGCTGTGGCCACGTTGGAACTTGATCATGCGGGGCTTGCCCTGTTCGCGACGGGGATAGCGGTGCTGACCCGGCAACCGCGCGGTCTTGCGATATTGGCATGCCACGAACGACAGGCCGCTCGGCTCGCTTTGAGTTTACGCGCTAGCGGTCTCAGCGCAGAGGGTATTGAGCGGCAATTCTTATTGCTTGAACCGAGCGAGATGTTGCCCGATGGAATCGGCGCAATGCCGCCGGAACGCGCGCGCGAATTGCTCGGCACGTCGGATTTTGCCATCGGCACCGGTCATGGTGCGGGTTGAGGCGAGGGCGATGAACCGGCAACAATCTCTTTTAGCGGCGCGCGGCCTTACCGATGACCGGGACCGGCTACTGACAGCGGATGACCCGTTGGCGGAACTGCACGAAAGCTGCGGTGGTTCGCTGCCGGGGACGTTGGCTGTTCCAGAACTGCTCGATCTGGTGCGTCAGGGGCGCAAAATGGGCCTGAGGATTGCCCGCGAATTTTCGGCCTTTGATGGCGCGGAAATGGTGAGCGGTTTTGTGCGCATCCACCCACTTGGCGAAGAACGCGGCGGCGGTTGCGAAGTGCTAGTCGAAAATTGGCAACGCGCGCCTCAGCCGGAGGTTAACTCGCACGATCTCGCTGATAAAATTGATGCGATCGACCGCGCCTCTGCCGAAGTCACTGCGCGGCTTGATCCGCGGCAAAAAATGCAGTTTCTTACATCCACGGCGGCCGATGCGGCGGAGTTGCAAGACGCCGTTGCGGCTGCGCCGAGCAAGGCGTGGACTGAATATGTGGAGCTGAGAGGCGTTGCGCATCAACAGCCACTGCATTGGCGGCTGCTTGATGGAGCGAATTGCACCATTCCGGGTTCAGCGCGGGACTGGCGTGTGCGGTTGATCCCGCTCGGCCCGGCCAGCGGTGCGCCGCGCGGATTTGAATTGTTGATGGTGGCAGATGAGCCTCTTGGTGTTTTGGACGCAACCGATGACGCCGAAGAAGAGACAGCCCATTCGCGCCTGATCGGAAGCGCACTGACGCCTGTTTTGCGCCAACCTATTGCGCGGATCATCGCCAATGCTGAAACGATCCGAACCCGGCTCGCGGGGCCATTGCGCGCGGAATATAGCGAATATGCGGGCAACATCGCATCGGCGGGACAGCATCTTTCGGGGATGCTGGATGATCTTGCCGATTTGGAAGTGGTTGAAGCCGACGGATTTACGACTGCGAAGGAAAAGGTCGACCTTGCCGATGCGGCAAAGCGCGCGGCGGGCATACTCGGCGTGCGTGCGCATGATCGGGGGATTTCTTTCGAGTTTTCAAACCCAGAAAAACCAGTCGTGGCGATCGGAGAATTCCGCCGCGTCCTTCAAATTCTGATTAATCTGATCGGCAATGCTGTCGCCTATTCACCCGAAAACAGCACGGTCACCGTCACGACGCGAATTGCGGATAACGGGGCCGGACAGGTCAGTGTCCTTGACCAAGGGGCCGGGGTCGACCCGGATCAAGCTTTGCGGATATTTGAAAAGTTCGAACGGCTTGGCCGCGATAGCGACGGCGGCAATGACAGCGGATCGGGCCTCGGCCTGTATATTTCGCGCAGGCTGGCGCTCGTCATGGATGGTGACTTGGAGGTCGCTGTGCCTGGCGATGCCGTTTCAGGGTCTGACGACGCCGGTGCGAACACCGGCGCCGAATTCAGACTGACGCTCCCGCTTAGCTCTTAAAAAAGCTGCGGATTGCGGCGCTTTAGCGGCCGCTGAGCGGTACGTAATCACGCTGTGTCGGGCCAGTGTAGAGCTGACGCGGACGGCCAATGACCTGGCCTGGATCTGAGATCATTTCGTTCCACTGCGCGACCCAACCCACGGTGCGGGCTAGGGCAAAGAGCGCGGTGAACATCGTGGTCGGGAAACCGATCGACGATAGAATGATGCCCGAATAAAAATCGACATTCGGGAACAGCTTCTTCTCGCGGAAATAATCGTCGTTGAGTGCGAGTTCTTCCAAACGCAGGGCCGTTTCAAACACGGGATCATCGACCTTCAATGCTTCAAACACTTCTTTCAGCGTTTGCTGCATCACGGTCGCGCGCGGATCGTAGTTTTTATAAACACGGTGGCCAAAGCCCATCAGGCGGAAAGGATCATTTTTATCCTTAGCCCGTTCAATATATTGCGGAATTTTGTCGGGTGAACCGATTTCCTGCAACATGTTGAGCGCCGCTTCATTCGCGCCGCCATGTGCCGGACCCCACAGGCAAGCAATGCCCGCAGCGATACAAGCAAATGGGTTCGCGCCCGAAGAACCAGCAAGGCGAACGGTCGAAGTCGACGCGTTTTGTTCGTGATCCGCATGGAGAATAAAGATACGGTCCATCGCCTTTTCAATGGCGGGGTGGACTTCATATTCTTCGGCCGGAACGCCAAAAGTCATGCGCAGGAAATTGCCGGTATAGCTGAGCGAATTGTCCGGTTGCATCATCGGCTGACCGACCGAATATTTGTAAGCCGCAGCCGCAATCGTCGGCATTTTTGCGATCAAACGATGCGAACTGATCTTGCGGTGTTCTGGGTCCGAAATATCGGTGCTGTCATGATAAAACGCCGAAAGCGCCCCAACCACACCGCACATAATCGCCATCGGGTGCGCATCGCGGCGGAAACCCTGATAAAACTGGCGCAATTGATCGTGCAGCATCGTGTGCCGTGTGATCGTGTGGTTAAAATCATGCAGTTCATCGCTGCTCGGCAATTCGCCGTTGAGCAGCAGATAGGACGTTTCCATGAAGCTGGAATGTTCAGCAAGCTGACCAATCGGATAACCGCGGTGCAGCAACACACCTTCATTGCCGTCAATATAAGTCAGCGCGCTTTCGCAGCTCGCGGTGGATTTATAGCCGGGGTCGAAAGTAAACGCGCCGGTTGCACCGTAGAGCTTGCGAATATCGACCACGTCGGGGCCGGTGCTGCCTTCGAGCACGGGAAACTGGTGAGTTTGCCCGTTTAGTTCGAGTGTTGCCTGCTTATCTGCCAAGGCCTGTCTCCTACCCAAGTGTGGTTCTGGCGTCAGCTCTCACGCAGATTGCGCGTCAAGCCGTGCCAATGATTCTTCCCGCCCCAAAAGGACCAGAACATCGAAAATTCCGGGAGATGTGGTTGTCCCCGTAAGCGCCGCACGCATTGGCTGCGCCAGCTTGCCGAAGCCCAATTCCAGTTCTTCCGCTAGCGCTTTGGTAGTGGCTTCGAGAGCCTCAATTGTCCAGTTATTTTCAGCTTTAAGCGCTGCTGAAATGGAGGTTAGGCGCTTGCGTCCGTCATCATCGAGCAATTTTGCGGCTTTTTCCGTCATCGCAAGCGGAAGTTGCGCGAATAAAAAGCCAGCGCCATCAGCGAGTTCGCCGATGTTCTTTGCACGGGTTTTAAGGACCGGCATCGCCTTGGTGAGCAACGCCAAATCAGCCGGGCCTTCGATAAGTGCTGCTACTAGGGGTGCGAGCACGGCGTCATCGGTTTCGCGGATGTAATGCCCGTTGAGGTTTTCAAGCTTTTTGATGTCAAAGCGCGAAGGGCTTTTGCCAACACCGCCCAGATCGAACAATTCAATCGCTTCGGCGCGGCTAATTTCCTCCCGGTCGCCGTGGCCCCAGCCAAGCCGCAGCAAGTAATTGAACAGCGCATCGGCGAGTATGCCCATCTCGTCGCGATACGCTTCTACGCCTAGCGCGCCGTGGCGTTTGGACAATTTGGCGCCGTCTGAGCCGTGGATCAGCGGGATATGCGCATAAACAGGCTCCGGCCATCCGCCTTCTACGGCGTCCATCGCGTGATAAATTGGCAATTGGCGGAATGCGTTGTTGAGGTGATCGTCGCCGCGAATAACATGCGTCACACCCATATCGTGATCATCGACGACCACCGCGAGCATGTATGTCGGCGTTCCGTCTGCTCGCATGATGATATAATCATCGAGTTCGGCGTTCTTGACCGAAACCGCCCCTTGGACCTCGTCTTGGATCTTCGCTTCGCCATCTAAAGGTGTTTTGATGCGGACGGTGAAGGGTGCATCTTGCGGTGCGTCGGACGGATCGCGGTCGCGCCAACGTCCATCATAACGCATTGGCAGCTTTTTCTCGCGCTGCTCGGCGCGCATCGCTTCCAATTCCTCGCTTGTCGCAAAACACTTATAGGCATGGCCCGCCGCGAGCAGTTTGTTGGCGACTTCGGCATGGCGATCGGCCTGTTTCGATTGAAACACCGGTGCATCGTCATAGTCCAGGCCGAGCCAATCCAGCCCGTCCAAAATCGCGTCGATCGCCTCTTGTGTGGACCGTTTCTTGTCGGTGTCTTCGATCCTGAGCAGCGCGCGGCCACCGTGGTGGCGGGCATAGAGCCAATTGAACAGCGCCGTTCGCGCGCCGCCAATATGCAGGAAACCTGTGGGCGAGGGTGCAAACCGTGTGACAACGTGAGAAGCATCTGGGCTTGCCATAAAGCGTTTATTCCTATTCACTTGCGCGAACCGAACCCGGCCTTACCCAAGAAAAACTCGGGCCCGATGGGGAAATGGCCAATGGCTGATACGCCGATTATTCCGATTGCAGGTGATCCCGACAGCAACGCAGCTGCTGAGGGAACCGATCCGGCAAAGCCCGATAGGGCCGCTGCGCGCCTGTGGCAAAGGGGCGGCGGATTGTCCAGCTTGGCCGGGATGCGCGCGCGTGAATTGCCGCGCATGTTTGGAGATCAAGCTGAGCGCTTTTTGGCAGAAGCAGGGTTTGATCGCGCGCCGTGGTTGGCGGCGGTGTTTGCATCAGGCATTCTGACATGGTTTGCGCTCAAGACCCCGTGGCAATGGGCAAGCGCAATTGGATTGGGATTGCTTGCCGCTTTGTTTGCGCTCGCGCTTTGGCGAGACAGAGTAGAGCGCGATCTACTGCGTCAGGCTGTGATTGCCTGTTCCTTGATCTTTGTTGCGGGTGTTTCGGTGATCTGGCTGCGATCCGCAGTGGTTGGGGCGCAGGCGATTGATCGGCCCGTGGTGGAGCGGGTGCAGGGCTATGTGCTTGAGCGACAAGATCAACCATCCAGGGATCGGATCCGGCTCACAATGGCCGTGCGCGATGCAGCGACAGGGGAAGGGCGCAAGATCCGTGTAAACGTGCCGATTGAGGCTGCCGCTGAAGTGGCTGAGGCCAATGGCGAGGGCGCGCTGGCAGAAGGAGCGGTGCTGCGAATGCGTGTGCGGCTAATGCCGCCGGCAAGTCCGATGTTGCCGGGGGCTTATGATTTTGCGCGGGCCGCTTGGTTTAAGGGGCTAGCAGCCTCGGGCAGTTTGGTCGGCGGGATTGATGTCATTGAACCTGCGCCGCAGAGCCAAGGTATTGCGGAAATCCAGCGGGCGCTATCCGCTCATGTTCGCAGCCGCGTGGATGGTTCTGCGGGAACGATTGCGGCTGCGTTTGCTACCGGTGACCGGGGCGCCATTGGCGAAGCCGACGAAGACGCCATGCGTGATGCCGGTCTGACGCATTTGCTGGCGATTAGCGGCCTTCATGTGAGCGCAGTAATTGCCGCGACATACTTCGTTGCAATTAAGCTCTTGGCGCTGTTTCCGGGGCTTGCGCTTCGGGTTCGGTTGCCGGTTATGGCGGCGCTGGCCGGGGCAATTGCGGGGATCGCTTATACGTTGCTGACGGGCGCGCAGGTGCCGACTGTGCGCAGCTGCGTCGCGGCGATGCTGGTGCTGATTGCGCTGGCAATGGGACGGGATGCCTTGTCTTTGAGGATGGTGGCGGTCGCTGCGATGTTTGTCCTATTGTTGTGGCCAGAGAGCATCGTAGGGCCCAGCTTTCAGATGAGTTTTTCCGCTGTTCTGGCGATTGTCGCGGTGTCCACTTCTGCGCCTGCGCGCGCCTTTCTCGCCGCGCGGGAGGAGAGCTGGCTGAAGCGTATGGGACGGGGCGTTTTCATGCTCTTCATAACCGGCCTTGTGATCGAGATTGCGTTGATGCCGATCGTCATGTTCCATTTTCATAGGGCAGGCGTTTATGGCGCTTTCGCCAATGTGATCGCCATTCCTTTGGTCACTTTCGTTTCCATGCCGCTGATAGCGATCGCGTTGGTTTTCGATATTGTCGGACTTGGCGCTCCATTTTGGTGGGTCGCGGAGATGTCGCTCAAGATGCTCTTGGGAATCGCGCATTTCACGGCAGGGCAGCCCGGCGCGGTCAAGTTGATGCCTCAGATGAGCTGGATCACTATCGCCTGCTTCACGCTTGGCGGTCTTTGGTTGGCGCTTTGGAATGGCCGGGCGCGATTGCTTGGCTTTGTCCCGGCGGCGTTGGCCGGTTTGATGTTGTTCGCCACTCCTATCCCTGATGTGTTGGTCGGGCGCGATGGGCGCCATGTTGGCATTACGATCAAGGCCGAAGATGGCAGTCGCCGCTTGCTTTCTTTGCGCGACAGCCGCTCTTCTTATTCACGCGACAATTTGCTCGAACTTTCCAGCGTTACCAGTGACCCCATTCCGCTCGCAGAGTGGGACGGCGCGCGTTGTTCGGCGGAGTTTTGCGTCATCACCCTTTCGCGCGGAGGCAGGGACTGGTCCCTATTGCTCGCCCGTAACCGAGAAATGGTCGAGGAGCGTTCCCTCGCTGCCGCGTGTGAACGCGCCGATATCGTTGTCGCTGATCGCTATTTGCCGAGTTCTTGCGCGCCGCGCTGGCTTAAGGCCGATAGAGATATGCTGGAACGCACAGGCGGCCTTGCCATCGACCTAGAGAATGAGCGCATTATCTCAGTCGCGAGCGGCCAAGGCGAACATGGATGGTGGCTCGGGCAAGGGGACTGACACCAGCCCATCCTCTCCCGAGCCGCACCAATCAGTGATAGCGCCGCAAAAGTCCGGCGAGTTTACCCTGAACTTGCACTTCGCCCGCGCCGTAAACTTGCGGGTCATAGGCCGCATTGGCCGGGTCAAGACGGACCAGTCCGCCATCCTTATGCAGATATTTGAGCGTGGCTTCTTCGCCGCGCACAAGCGCCACGACAATTTCGCCATCGCGCGCGCTGTCGGTGCGGCGAACCAAAGCGAAATCGCCATCGAAGATACCGGCCTCCACCATCGAATCGCCCGACACTTCCAGAGCGTAATGCTCACCCGGACCGAGCAATGCCGCAGGTACAGGTAGCGAGGTTTGACCCTCTAACGCCTCAATCGGCGCGCCAGCCGCGATCCGCCCGTGCAGCGGGATTTGGATCACATCATTGGCCGGTTCCGGCGCCGCTGGTTTGGGTTTTGCCATTTGCACGACATTACTGTCCGCAGCAGCAGAAGCCCGCGGAGCAGGGGTGGAATCTTCCGGTTGCTTAATCACTTCCAATGCCCGCGCCCGGTTCGGCAGACGCCGGATGAACCCGCGTTCCTCCAAAGCCGAAATCAGACGGTGAACGCCCGATTTGCTTTTCAGATCGAGAGCTTCTTTCATCTCTTCAAAACTTGGCGAAATGCCGGTTTCTTCCAAACGCTCCTGTATGAAGCGGATCAGTTCGTGTTGTTTTGCCGTTAGCATCAACAAACTCCGTAAAGCCGCACCTTTGCGCAGGCGCAAACGCCCGCTCAGTGCCAATCATGCGCGCCCGATAGAGGCACCTGGATAGATGCGTTTCAGGGCACTGTTCGCGCACCGATATGGTGAACGAATACGGAACAAGTAGGCAACCAAATCGATCAAGTCAAGCCGGCAATCGGCGTAAACCCCACGGATTCAGCCATTTTCGAGGTTATACACTGGAACAAACGCTCCGGCCTTCACTTCGGCCGATCCCGCCGGCCGATCGATCAGGCAATTGGCCGCTGCTAGCGCCATCAACGCGCTTGAATCTTGCGATGCCGCGCGCCGGACATGCGTCCCGTCGCTGACCCCGCGCAGGAACTCGCGCCTAGGGCCGGTGGCCGGCAGTGCCTCTTCCAAACAGAGCATCTGCGCCGCCGGAACCACAGATCGCATACCCAGCGCAGCGCGGATCAGCGGCAGTGCAAACAGGAAGCCGGTCACGAAGCTGGAAACCGGGTTACCGGGCAGGCCCAGCACCACCAGTTCTCCGCGTTTCGCCACCATCAACGGTTTGCCGGGCTTGATTGCGACTTTCCAAAACGCCAGATCAGCGCCCCAATCGCGCAACGCTTGCTGGATCAGATCATGGTCACCCACTGACGCCCCGCCAGAGGTGATGAGGATGTCGGACCCTTCCGCCTTTTCCAAGGCGGCGGCCAACGCGCCGAGGTCATCGCCCACCGGGCCGAGCCGCTCGCTTGGCCCCACTAGCGGCGCGATCATCGCCGCAATCATGGCGCCGTTGCTCGCTGGGATCTGTTCCGGCCCGCATAGAGCGGGATCGCGGACCAGCTCGTCTCCGCTATCGAGGATTGCGACCTTAGGCCGCCGCTTCACGGGAACAGACCCGTGCCCAGCGGACATGGAAAGGGCGATTTGCGCCGCGCCCAGCCGTGTGCCCGCGGGCATCACCGTGTCGCCCTGTGCAAAGTCGAAGCCGCGCATCCGTACATGGCGACGGGGCGGGGGCATTTCGTCGGTGCTGATCTGTGCATCTGCAATGACTGCATTCTCTTGGATCAGGACCCGGTCGCTGCCGTCTGGCATATGCGCTCCGGTCGAGATACGCGCCGCTTGTCCCGGTTCCAGCGTCCCTACAAACGGAGCGCCAGCGCGGCTTTCCCCGACCATTCGCCACGGACCATCGCCCGCAATCGCATAGCCATCCATCGCCGACAGGTCAGCAGGCGGCTGCGTTCGGATTGCGGAGAGGTCCGCCGCGAGCACACGGCCCAGCGCTGCTTCCGTTAGCACGTCCTCAGCCTCCATCACCGGGGCGAGGGCGAGGAGCTGATCGCGCGCTTCTTCTAGGGTTAGCATCTGGCTCACAATTGCGGAGCCTTCCAGTCTCCCGACTTACCCCCGCGCTTTTCCAGCAAGCGCACTTCGCCAATCACCATCGCTTTGTCGATCGCTTTGGCCATGTCGTAGATCGTCAGAAGTGCGGCGGAGACGGCGACCATCGCTTCCATCTCAATCCCGGTTTTGCCGGTCAGTGATGCGGTCGCGGCCGCGCGGATGCCGCCCTCCTCAAACGCGAAGTCCACATTGATCGCCTCCAGCCCAAGCGGGTGGCAGAGCGGGATCAGGTCGCCGGTCCGCTTTGCCGCCATGATCCCGGCGATCCGCGCGGTGCCCAGCACATCGCCTTTTGGCGCGTCGCCTTCGCGGATTGCGCTGAGGGCCTGCGCCGACATGGTGATCCTGCCAGAGGCAACCGCGACACGGTGGGTTTCGGCTTTGCCGCCAACATCGACCATGCGCGCTGCGCCGTCTTCGCCAAGATGCGTCAGGCCGCTCATGCCCGCTCTCCTAAGGAGGCGCTGACACACTTGACACACTGTCTAGGGGCAAAAGTTCGCTTGGCCGGAAATGAGGCGTTTAAACGGGCGAAGAATGGAGCGGTGAATAACGTCATATTGGGTAAATGGCATGTTCGCAGCCAGTAGGACAGCGCCGCTTTTGTCAGTGGGTTACCCTTGGAGCAATTGCTGCGTAGCCGCCGCTATATCATCGGCGCGCATCAAGCTTTCCCCGACCAAGAAATTGCGCACACCCGATTTTTCAAGCCGGATGCAATCAGTGTGGCTGCTAATCCCGCTTTCACCCACGAGCAGGCAGTCTTCGGGTACCAATTTGGCGAGCCGTTCTGTGGTGGATAGGTCCGTTTTGAAGGTCTTGAGGTCGCGGTTATTTACGCCGATCAACAGCGATGTAAGCGACTTGAGCGCGCGTTCCAATTCCGCCTCGTCATGAACTTCGACCAATACATCCATCGCCAATTCGGACGCAGCAGCCTCAATTTCTGCCATCGCGCCGTTATCTAAGGCCGCAACGATGATCAGGATCGCATCCCCGCCAATCGCGCGCGCTTCCAAACATTGCCACGGATCGACCATGAAATCTTTGCGCAAAACCGGCAGGTTGCAGGCCGAACGCGCCTCAATCAGATAATCCTCATGCCCTTGGAAATAGGGCGCATCGGTCAGGACAGACAGGCATGCCGCGCCGCCCGTTTCGTATTCGCGCGCATGGTCTGCTGGGCGGAAATCTGCACGGATCAGGCCTTTGGACGGGCTGGCTTTTTTGATCTCTGCGATCAGGCCAAAACCGGATTTACTTGCTTGGCGCAGCTGCCGTTCAAACCCGCGAACTTTGGTTTGCTCGCTGGCGAGTTTTTCCAATGCAGAGATGCTGGATTGCTGCTTTCGCGCGGCGACTTCGCGGCGTTTGGTCGCGCATATTTCCTCAAGCTTATTCATACCGCCAATTCAATCCAGTCACGCAGCAACTTCATCGCGCGCCCGGAATCGAGCGCCTCTGCGGCGATCTGAGCGCCTTGTGTCCATTCCGATGCGCGCTTTGCCACAATCAAAGCGCCCGCCGCGTTAAACAGCACCGCATCACGGTATGGGCCGGGCGCGCCGGTCAGCAAAGCTTTGAGCGCGGCGGCATTATGAACCGCATCATCGCCGCGGATCGCCTCAATCGGGGCGGTGGGTAGACCGGCATCATCAGGGTGCAACCGGTTCATCTCAAACGCATTGCCGCGCACCATGGCAACTTCATTGCCGCCCGCTAGGCTCAATTCATCCAGCCCTTCATCACCCGAAACGATCAAAGAACGGCCTGTGCCCAATTTCGCCATCGCGCCCGCATAGATCGGCACATAAGCGGGGCGGGCGATCCCGATCAGCTGGCTCGTGACCCGCGCCGGGTTCGACAATGGCCCCATCAGGTTGAAGATCGTGCGCTGTCCGATCTTTTTACGGATTGGTTGTATCCGGCCCATCGCGGGGTGGTGGTTTTTGGCGAACAGAAAACAAATGCCGAGCTGATTCAGCGTCTTTTCCGCCGTATCGCCCGCCGCGTCCATATCGAGGCCGAGCGCTTCCAACGTGTCCGCCGCGCCTGCTTTTGATGATGCTGCGCGGTTGCCGTGTTTCGCCACGGGCACACCGCAAGCCGCGACGACCAGACTAACGGCGGTGGAGACATTGAGCGTGTGATGCCCATCGCCGCCGGTTCCGCAAACGTCGATGGCGTCACTCGGCGCATCAATCGGGATCAGCCGCGCGCGCAAAGCCCGCGCCGCGCCTGCGATTTCATTCGAGGTTTCGCCGCGCGCAGACAGCGCGATCAAAAACGCCTCAATTTCGTCTTCGCTAGGCGCACCATCAAGCAGCGCACCAAACGCCGTTTCGGCCTCAACCTCGGTCAGCGGTTTGGAAATATCGGGAAGCACGCTCATGCAGAGAGCCTTTCAGGCAGACGCGCCTCGACGCCGCAGATTTTCAGGAAGTTGGCGAGCAAAGCATGACCGTGATCGGTTGCGATGCTTTCGGGATGGAATTGCACCCCGTGGATCGGCAAGCTTGCGTGGCGGAAACCCATGACGCTGGCACCGTCCAAACCGGGTGTGTCGGCATGGGCGTTGGCGATCAATTGCTCTGGCACATCGACGACTTCTAAACTGTGATAGCGGGTCGCGGTGTAGGGGGAGGGTAGCCCAGCGAAAACGCCGCTGCCGTCATGGGTCACAGGGGATGTTTTGCCGTGCATCAATCCGCCGCGCGTGACCGTTCCGCCAAAATGTTGTCCGATGGATTGGTGTCCCAAACACACGCCCAGCAATGGCTTTCCCGCATCCGCACAGGCCGCAACCAGATCGAGGCTGATCCCAGCCTCGTTCGGTGTGCATGGTCCGGGCGAGATCAAGAAACCTTTCGCGCCGCTGGCCAAAGCCTGCGCAGCGGTGAGTGCGTCATTGCGTTCAACCCGCACCTCCGCTCCCAATTCCATCAAATAATGGACGAGGTTGAAAGTGAAGCTGTCGTAATTGTCGATGACGAGAATGTCGGGGGGGGCATCAGCCGCGCTCATACTTTCCCCGCAAACTGATCCGTTGCGCGCACCAGACCATCGATAATACCCGGCTCGGTTGAACTGTGCCCGGCATCATGCACGATCCACAATTGCGCATCGGGCCACGCCTTCTTGATCTCCCACGCGGATCCCGGCGGGGTGCAAATGTCGTGACGCCCTTGGACAATGATGCCGGGAATATGCGCAATTTGGGGCATATCGCGCAGCAATTGCGATTCTTCGAGGAAGAAATCCTCTAGGAAAAACCGCGCGCAAATCCGCGCAAACGGCACCGCTTTGGATGGGTCGGCAAATTCTTCGAGCAGCCCCTCATTCGGCAGCAAGGTCGCGACCGTCCCCTCCCACAAAGACCATTCTTTCGCCGCCGCTAGCCGAGTGGCTTCGTCGTCCGATGTCAGGCGGGTGTAATAGGCTTTCACCAGATCGCCGCGCTCTTCCTCTGGGATCAAGGCGTTAAATTGGTCCCATTGCTCGGCCATGATTTCGCTCGCGCCGAAACGGTAGAGCCAGCCTTTTTCGCGTTGCCGGGCAAGGAATACGCCGCGCAGGACAATTTCGCTGGTGCGGTCCGGGTGCGATTGGGCATAGGCGAGGGCGAGCGTCGCGCCCCAACTGCCGCCGAACACTTGCCATTTATCATGCCCGCACATTTCGCGCAGGCGTTCAATATCGGCAACAATGCGCCACGTGTCGTTATTCTCAATCTCTGCAAATGGCAGCGACTGGCCGCAGCCGCGTTGATCGAACAACAACACATCATACAGCGCGGGGTCCCATTGGCACCGATGTGACGGCGACATGCCGCCGCCGGGGCCGCCATGTAGGAACACCGCCGGTTTGGCGCCCGGTGTGCCGACGCGTTCGTAATAAAGCTGATGCCCGTCGCCAACATCGAGCATACCGGTCTCATACGGTTCGATATCGGGATAGAGGCCGCGTTCATATTGGATCATGTTTCCAGCAGGCATCATTTCGTCTCCACAACCAATAACGGGCCAACCCGCCGTCCATCCATCCGCCCCGTCGCCGGGTCCCATAATGACGAGATATTGCCGTCTAGGAACAGCGCGTTGGGCACTTCCAATTCATCGCGGAAAAACCGCCCGAGCTTACCAAAACTGAGTGGTTCGTTGGATATCACGAAATGCGCCTTGCCATCGCTGGCAATCCCGACGCCGTTGCGCAGTGCCTTTGATGGCCCGTCATCCTGAATTTCGGGATGCAGTTCGCCGTTTATGACCAGCATTGGCCCCGATTGTGTGCCAAATTGTGGGCGGTCGCCAATCGTGCGCAGGAACAGGCCGGTTTCCAAAATACGCCAATTGCCATTGCTGCCGAAGAACACGCCATTGGGTTTCAGGTAGAAATTGCCGCCGCCATCGCCGCGATTGAGTTCAACCAAACGATCGCTACCGCGCACAAAATATCCCAGCGCTTTCAAATCGTCGCCGTACATTCCGGCGTTCATCACAAAGGCAATGGCGCTTTCATTGCGGCCTGCGGCCCACCCTTCGATTGTGCCGAAATTCGCGCCGCTTGTGGGGGCGAGATCGGTGGATATCTGGTGCAATTGCGGGTCTGCGATACAATGGGTGAGGGGGACCCCTTCGAAATTTGCGGGCCGGCAGGCTGCGTTCGTATCGGCGGTGATTTCCGGCACGACCTCTTGCGTTTCATCGAGTGTGGCACCCGCAACCGGTTCGCCCAATTCAGAGCGCACAACCGGTTCGCCAGCCTGTTGTTGTTCGCATCCGATCAGCGCCAGTGCGGCCCCTAAAATTAGCGCAATTCTCACAGCATAATTCTCACAGCGTAATTCTCACATTCTGGCATTTAGCGCCGTTCTTCATTGTCCAAATCCCGGTTCGCTGGCGACCCGCACGGCTTCACGCGCCGCCGCGATTAACGCGCCCGCTTTTGCGCGGCATTCGGCGAGTTCAGAATCAGGATCGCTATCCGCGACGATCCCGGCGCCTGCTTGCACATGCATCGTGCCGTCTTTCACCACGGCGGTGCGCAGGACGATGCAGGAATCTACGGATCCGTCCGGCGCGAAATAGCCAACACCGCCAGCATAGGCGCCGCGCGTTTCGGGTTCCAATTCTGCGATAATTTCGCAGGCCCGGATTTTAGGAGCGCCAGACACAGTGCCCGCCGGAAATCCAGCAAACAGCGCATCAATCGCGTCTTTATCGCCGGCCAATTGCCCCACCACATTGCTGACGATATGCATCACATGGCTGTATCTTTCGATGGTGAAACTGTCCGTCACTTCGACGCTGCCCGCGCTCGCGACCCGGCCCACATCATTGCGGCCCAAATCCAGCAGCATCAGATGTTCCGCCAATTCCTTGGGATCGGCCAGCAATTCTGCTTCGTTGGCATCGTCCAGAATGCGCGTTTCACCGCGCGGGCGCGTTCCGGCAATAGGGCGCACGGTCACTTCGCCGTCCCGCACGCGCACCAGAATTTCTGGGCTGGACCCGACAATGGCAAAACCGGGCAGGTCGAGGAAATACAGAAACGGAGAGGGGTTCACCCGCCGCAATGCTCGGTAAAGCGCCAGCGGCGGCAATTCGAATGGGCAGGTGAAACGCTGCGCCAGAACGACCTGAAATATATCGCCAGCGGTGATGTATTCTTTCGCCCGGCCAACCATCGCCTTGTAATCATCGCCCGCCATAACCGGGGCAAGCTCTGGTTTCTGCGTTCCCGGCGCGGTGCGCGGTTCATCAGGGCGAGGGCGGCTTAGGGTGCGCAACGTCTCGTCGATCCGGTCGCCTGCTTGCAGGATCGCGGCAGCGGGATTGGCGGCATTCCAAATCGGCACGGCGCAGAACAATTCGTCTGACAGTCCATCAAAGATCAAGATCACGGTCGGGCGCACGAACAACATATCGGGCAATGCCAGTTCGCTCGGATCGGCGCGGGGCAGGGTTTCGACCAGCCCGATCGTCTCATACCCGAAATAACCAACCAGACAGGCCAGCGCCGGGGGCAGACCCTCTGGCACATCGATCCGGCAGCTATCTGCGAGCCCGCGCAGTTCGACCATCGCGTCATTGTCGCACGCTTCAAAAGCGTCTCTGTCACTTTGCCATGTGCGGTTGATGGCGGCGTGCCCTTCGCTCGCGCGGAACACCAGATCAGGGTTCAGCCCCAACAGGCTGTAACGCCCGCGCACTTCGCCGCCTTCGACCGATTCGAGCAGGAAATCGCCGCGCCCCGGTTCGATCAATTGCCGCGCTGCGCCCACCGGCGTGTCGCTATCGGCGACCACGCGCCGCCACACCAGTGCAGGCGCACCAGCGGCCAGCGCCTCTGCGGCACCTGCTGCATTTTCCAACTGGGACGACATGTTCGGCGTCACGCTTCAATCATGCGGCAAGACACACGCGGCGCTCGATCAGCTTTCGCCGGCGAGCGTCTTGCGCAGTGCCTCAATCGCGTCCTCATTACGCTCAACGCCGACTTCTTCGCGGATCGCGCGGGATAGCTGCGCATTATATTCCGCGACCAAGGCAGGGGCGAGCTGTTCACGGGTCTGGGTCAACAATTCCTCATTGCCTTCGATCGGATCGGTCTCAATCGTGTCGAGATCAACGACGAACCAGCCAGCATCGCCCCCTTCCTCAAGCACTTTGGTCGAATCGCGGGCCATCGAAAACAACAATACCAGCGGTGCAGGAATGCGTTGGTTTTCCGCCGACAATAATTCTGTGCGGCGCAGATCAATATCTTCAACCTGCGTCAGCTCAGCGTCTTCTGCGGCCATCGCTGCTGTGACTGTCGCACCGCCGCGGACCGCTTCCAAAATCCGGTTGGCCGCTTCGCCTGCCAATTTTGCGCCTTCGGCCCTGCGCCAGCCATTCACCGCTTGATCGCGAATCTCGGCAAGCGGCGGAGCGGCGCTTTCGGTGATATCCGACACATCAAAGATCATGAATTGCGCACCCGGCACCAGTTCGGCAAGCTGCGGTTCGCCTTCATCCATTTGGAATGACGTATCTAGGATCGGGCGCAGCGCGGGACTGATCCCTTGTTGCAGCGCCCCAAACACACGGCCATCGGCCATCACATCAGGGATGACATTCACTTCTAAGCCAAATTCGGTCGCGACATCGGTCAGCGACGTACCGGTATCAACTTTCTCCTCGATGCGGCTGCTTAGGTCGATCAAGGCGCCAACACGCGCCTCGTTACGCAATTCCAGCGCAATTTCATCGCTAACCTCAGCCAAGCTGCGCGCCGGGATACGTTCGACATTATCGACCCGCGCGACATAGAAACCGAGAGCGGCGCGGGCAGGTACGACAATAGCGCCATCATCGGCGGCAAAAACATTCGCGGCCAGAGCGGCGCTGGTCGATGCAGCTATGCCGTCTTGGTCCAGCAATTCGCCCGGAGACACTTGGAAACCGGCCTCTGCCGCGGCTGCTTCCAATGAAACGCCCCCGCGAATGCGGGTGACGAGCGCCTGAGCTGCTGCTTGAGTGGGGACGACAAAAGAGCTGATCGCGCGGCGTTCACCGGCGTCGTAACGGTCAGAGTTTTGTTCGTAGCGCGCGGCGATTTGCTCCGCACTCGGATCGAGATTCGCAGTGACATTGGCCGCACCGAACGCGGCAAAGCGGATTGTGCGGCGTTCCGGCAGAATGAAATCGTCACGGCTTTCGGTGTAATATTCGGTCAGCTGTTCATCCGTCGGATCGCCCTCTGGGGCAAAGACCGCGCTCGATACCAAACCGATCTGACCGCGCCGCCGCTCCAGCACCAGAGCCGCATATTGCCGCGCTGCTGCTTCTGGCATTTGCGGCGCAGCAAAGGCGGGGCGCAAAAGCTGTTGAGCCAGCAAACCATCGCCAATATCGCGGCGCAGGATTGCATCGGTGATCCCCTGACGGCGCAATGCCGCCTGATACGTTGCCTGATCAAATTCGCCGGTCAGGCTTCGAAACGCTTGGATCTGGAGAATTTCGCTGTTGATAAGATTGTCACCGGCCCGCAGGCCGTAATCCTGGGCAAACATACCGACCGAATATCTGTCGATAAGCAGCTCCAGCTCGCCCTCAAGGCCGCCGCCGGCCACAAATTGCGGCATTGTGATCGTCGGGTTGTCGTCGCGCGCGCGGTCCAGAGCGTTGCTCATCGCGCCGTTCATTTCACTGGCCGAAATACCGTCATTGCCAACAACCGCGACTTTATCGTCGCCGGTCAACCCGCCGAAAGTTGTTGAGCCGCCAATATCGCTCGCGGCGAATGCCAACGCCACGATAATTAGAAAACCAATAAAAATTGGCAGTCCGATTTTCGACTGGAAGAAATTGCGAAACATCGAAATCATTGTGAGGTTCTTCCCGGTATTCGTATTCGCGCATTGGGTATTCACCCGGTTACTTGTGCGAATATTTGACTGTATTCTGACCAAAGCCGTAGGGTCAGCCTGTGGATCGGAGCATTTTTGTGCCTACAAAGACGGTCGTGCAGTTCGTACAAACGACTTTATCGGCGCTTTATCCGCTCTTTATCTACCCTGCGACCTCGCGGCAACAGGTTGGATGAGCTTTTGACTAAAACACAGGGGTCAGCTAGCGGACGCCCCCCTTGGACCCTACATCGGGCATCCAGAATCGAATTTACCCCTTTTGTCTTCAGGATAATGTGATGCCCCTGCGGCCCTACATCGTTGGAAACTGGAAAATGCATGGCACCAGAGCCACGCTTTCCGAAGCGCGCGCGATTGACCGCGCAGCGCAGCGCCACATGAAAGTGGAGGTGGCCATCGCGCCGCCATACACATTGATTCATCCCGTCCACCGCGAGGCAGAACAGATTGGTGTTGGCGCGCAAGATTGCCATGATCAGGAAAGCGGCGCGCATACCGGCGAAATTTCTGCGGCAATGATTGCGGATGCCGGCGCAAAATTTGTGATCCTTGGTCATAGCGAACGGCGCGAGGCGCAATCAGAGAATGATGCTTTGATCCGCGCTAAGGCAGAAGCGGCGCTGGCCGCGGGATTGCGGGTCATCATGTGCTGCGGAGAATCAGAAAAGGTCCGCGATGCGGGCCGCGCTGTCGCGCATGTGAAGAAGCAATTGAAAGCGTCACTGCCTGAGGGAATCGAAGGGGCGAGCGAGAAATTGACCGTTGCCTATGAACCCATCTGGGCGATTGGCACCGGCAAGACCGCGACGCCTGACGACATTGCAGAAATGCACGGCGAAATCCGCAAATTGCTCATCAAATTGTTTGGCGAAGAAGAAGGCGCAGAAGTGCGCATTCTGTATGGCGGTTCGGTAAAGCCTGAAAACGCTGGCGAAATTTTGAACGTAGCAGAGGTTGGCGGCGCGCTTGTCGGCGGGGCGAGCCTGACTGCGGACAGTTTCATGGGTATCGCGTTGGCGGCCGGTGAGGCTGAGGAAATCTAAGCCGCATTTTCGTAAGCTGTCCCGTAACCTTGCCTATGAGGCCGCGCGTCCCTAGATGCGCTTCACTCAATAGTCAGATTTAGAAGAAACTCATGTCGCTGTTCATAATCCTCACCGTTATTCAGGCCATCGTGGCCGCTGCGCTGGTTGGCGTCGTGCTGATGCAGCGTTCTGAAGGCGGGGGGCTTGGCATTGGCGGGAACCCTTCGGGTGCATTGGGCGCGCGCGGGGCGGCGGATTTCCTGACGCGGTCAACGAAATGGCTGGCGGTTGCGTTTGTAACGCTGTCGATTGTGCTCGCGGCTGTTGCGGTTAGCGAATCGAGCGTTGGTGAAGTGACATCTGATCTCGACCGTGATGTCTCTGCGCCGACGACCGAAGATCTTTTGGGAGCGCCCGCTGGCGGTGATGCACCCGCAGAAGAAGGCGGTGCGGCGTCCGCAGAAGATCTGCTCGGCGCACCTGCTCCGGCTGAAACGCCAGCTGAATAGTCTGATCCGGGTTTGGGCTGGCACAGTTGCCCGTTTGCCCTCGATTACCCTTCAAAACCCACTTTTTTGATCAAGCTTGTGGATTGCGGGCCTTTGGCTTGCGCAATTTGCTTGCGCCGAATCCCCTCACACCCTTAAGGCTCGGCTCCCATGGCGCGGTACATTTTTATAACCGGCGGCGTGGTCTCCTCGCTCGGCAAAGGTCTCATGGCAGCAAGTCTCGCTGCGCTCCTACAGGCGCGCGGGTACAAGGTGCGTATTCGCAAGTTCGATCCCTATCTCAATGTCGATCCGGGAACGATGAGCCCGTATCAGCATGGCGAGGTTTACGTCACCGATGACGGGGCGGAGGCTGACCTCGATCTGGGGCATTACGAACGCTTTACTGGCGTGTCCGCACGCCAGAGCGACAATATCACCAGCGGACGTGTTTACCGCGACATTATCGCACGCGAACGCCGGGGCGATTACCTTGGCGCCACGGTGCAGGTGATCCCGCATGTGACCGACGCGATCAAAGAATTCGCGCTGGACGACCAAGAGGATCACGATTTCATCCTGTGCGAAATCGGCGGCACTGTCGGCGATATCGAATCGCTGCCGTTTATGGAGGCGATCCGCCAGCTCAGAAACGATCTCGACCCGCTGCAAACGCTCAGCGTCCACGTCACCTTGGTCCCGTATATTGCGGCGGCGGGGGAACTTAAGACAAAACCGACGCAGCATTCCGTGCGCGAACTCGCCAGTCTTGGGATTAAACCCGACGTGCTGTTATGCCGTGCGGAACATCCGATCCCCGAAGGCGAACGCCGCAAGATCGCCAATTTCTGCAATGTTCGGATGGAATCGGTGATCCCGGCGCTGGATGCGCCGTCGATCTATTCAGTCCCATTGCAATATCACCAACAAGGCCTCGACGCAGAGGTCTTGCGCGGATTTGGTATTACCGACGCGCCGGAACCGAACCTGTCAGGCTGGGCCGATGTGACGGACCGGTATTTCCACCCAGAAGGCGAAGTGACCATTGGCGTGGTCGGCAAATATGTCGGTCTGCCTGATGCGTATAAGAGCCTCAACGAAGCGCTGGTCCATGGCGGCATGGCGAACCGGGTGAAGGTCAATATCAAATGGATCGACGCTGAAATCTTCGAAGGCGAAGATGAAGCGGCGATCGTGTCGGCGCTGGAGCCGATGCACGGTATCCTTGTGCCGGGCGGTTTCGGTGAACGCGGCAGCGAAGGCAAGATTTCCAGTGTCCGCTTTGCCAGAACGCGCAATGTTCCGTTCTTCGGCATTTGCCTCGGTATGCAGATGGCCTGCGTCGAAGGCGCGCGGGAGGCCGGTTTCGGCAGCGCATCATCCACCGAGTTCGGTGACACACAGGAACCGGTTGTCGGCATCATCACCGAATGGATGAGTGATGAGGGCATCGAACAACGCGAAGAAGGCGGCGATCTGGGCGGGACAATGCGTCTGGGCTCTTATGAAGCGGTCCTGTCCGCAAACAGCCACACATCGCGCATGTATGGCGGCGCTACGACCATCTCAGAACGTCACCGGCACCGCTATGAGGTCAATGCGGCCTATATTGAGCCGCTTGAGAAACAAGGCTTGGTGTTTGCAGGCATGTCGCCAGACGGATTGCTGCCAGAGATTGTCGAGCGGCCAGGTCATCCGTGGTTTGTCGGGGTGCAATTCCATCCGGAACTGAAATCGCGGCCCTTTGATCCGCACCCGCTATTTGCAGGCTTTATCGCCGCAGCACTGGAACAATCGCGGCTCGTTTAATCGGTCGGCGGTTCGATGGTGCGGTGGGGTGAATTAGTCTTTGCGGCTAACATGTTAACCGTAATGACCGGTGGCTGCGCATTTGCCGTGCGACGCTGCGCGCAATATCTCGCGCCTCATCCTGCGTATTGTATCGGATATCACCCTTTATCTGATCGTATGTGTCGTCTTTGTACAAGGAGGTGAAATTCCACTTGCACACGAGGCTTTTTGCGTCATACGCATCAGCAACCTACAGGTTTTCATAAGGGGCACGCATCGGGGGATGCGGCGGATTTGAAGGCTTTTAGGCGTGACGGGGTTTCACAATGAGTTTTGCAGCGCGCCAATTTTAATGGTGCCTAAAATCACGCTGCATCTGAGCTCGCGCCAGATTTGACCGTCTTCTGCGACCCGGACGGTCAGGGTTGGACGAGGCGACTTTTTAGTCGCGGGGGCGGGTCCGCAAGGGCCGCCCCCACTTTATTTGACCAATCGTATTTTGGATTCTTGGATCAATCAGGCTTCAATTAAGCCTGAGTTAGCCCCAATTAAGCAGCGTCGGCTGCCTTCTTATCATCGGTCGATGGAACAGCAGTTAGCGTCGCTCCGCCATTCACCGCGATCTTTTTCGGCTTCATCGCATCCGGCACTTCGCGCACCAGATCAACGATCAGCAGACCATCGGCCAAATCGGCATTTTCCACACGGACATAATCCGCCAATTCAAACCGGCGTTCAAACCCGCGATTGGCGATCCCGACATGCAGTAATTCTGCGCCATCATCGATATCGTCGCGCTTCTTGCCTTGCACCGTCAGCAAATTGGCCTGTGCGGTGATATCAATATCCTGAGCACGGAATCCCGCCACAGCCAGTGTGATGCGGTAATTGTCTTCGCCGCTTTTTGAGATGTTGAAAGGGGGGTAATTGTCGCCCGAATTCGCGCGCGCCTGACTTTCGAGCATGTCGAAGAGCCGGTCAAAACCAACGGTGCTGCGGCGATAGGGGGTAAAATCAAGACGTGACATAGTTTCAAATCCTCTGCTTTGAGCAATCTGTGTTCGTTTGCAGACCTGCGTCATGCAGCGCCTGCGGCTTTGCCGGTTCCTTTTACGAAAAGGACTGTTCCCCAAGACTGGCGGAACGCGCCGACACACATTAGTTAGGGCTGACAAATCTGCTTTCAAGAGGTCCAATCCGGGCCGAACGGGACAAAATATGACGACTCCTAAGATCGATATTTACACCAAATTCACATGCCCTTTTTGCGTCCGTGCGAAACGGTTGCTGTCAAACAAGGGTGCCGAGTTCAATGAATTCGATATTTCGATGGGCGGCCCAAAGCGCGAGCAAATGATCGCGCGCGCACCGCAGGCGCGGACCGTGCCGCAAATCTTCATCGGCGATGTCCATGTCGGCGGTTCGGATGAATTGGCTGCGTTAGACGCCAGCGGCGAGCTCGACGCGCTGCTGGCGGGATAACCGGCCAACATGCCCAAAATCGCTGTCTTGCAAATGACTTCGGGGATCGATCCTGAGGAGAATTTTCGTACGATTACACAAGCTGCGAGCGACGCGTACCACAACGGAGCGAAGATACTTTTCATTCCTGAGATGGCCCTGCTGCTAGACCGAAATCGCAATCGCGCGAAGCAATGGGTTGAAAGCGACAGCCCGGATCAAATGGCCGCGCGAATGGCTTCCTCTGCCCAGTTTTTGGAGATTGATATCGCTCTGGGCTCTATGCCGGTAAGCGCTCGCGACGGAAGGTGGGCCAATCGTTCAATGTATTTCTCGGCGAGCCATAACCGGGTCGAGACCTACGACAAGATGCACATGTTCGACGTAAAACTCGCGAATGGAGAATCTTGGCAAGAGAGTGCGGCTTATGAGCCCGGGCGAGATGTGATCACAATTGAGGAAACGCCGGTTGGACGGCTTGGCCTGACTGTTTGTTATGATGTGCGTTTCCCTGCTTTGTTTGAAGCGCTCGGAAAACGTTGGTGCGACGTAATCGCAGTCCCTGCTGCTTTCACGCAACCGACAGGCGAAGCGCATTGGCACGTCCTACTGCGCGCGCGCGCCATCGAAGCGAGCGCGTTTGTCATCGCCGCCGCGCAAGTTGGCAAACATGCCGATGGGCGGGAAACTTATGGGCATTCGCTTGTGGTTGATCCGTGGGGCGAAGTGCTGCTGGATATGGGCGGTGATGCGCCCGGTCTTGGGTTTTGCGACATTGATCTTTCGCGTATCGCAGAGGTCCGAGCGCAGGTGCCCAGCCTTGCCAATCGCCGCGAAATGCCCAACTAGGTTGCACCATGATTGTATTCGATCTTCAATGTGATCACAGCCACCGATTTGAAGGGTGGTTTGGTTCCTCCTCTGACTATGAGGAGCAGCAATTGCGCGGGCTCGTCACCTGCCCCGAATGCGGATCTGGCGAAGTGGTAAAAGCAGTGATGGCACCCGCTGTCGGTGCCAAAGGCAACACGAAGAGCGGTGCGGAAAGCACCGGTCAAATCGCGGAACGTCCGGCGCAGACTGGCTCGCAAGCTGGCTCGCAAGTCGGCCCGCAAGATGGCGGCAGCGCAGGGGCACAGCCGGTGTCGAACAAGCCGATGCCTGCTGAGGTGAAACAAGCGTTAAAAGCGCTCGCGAAGGCTCAAGAAAAAGCGCTCAAAGGCAGCACTTGGGTCGGCAAGGACTTCGCCAAAGCGTCGCGCGAGATGCATTACGGAGAGCGGGATCAATCCGCGATCCACGGCCAAGCCAGCATCGAAGAAGCACAAGCGCTCGCGGATGAAGGCGTGCAAGTGGCGGCATTGCCGTTCCCGATTGCCCCACCTGACAAACTGAATTGATTAGAGGGCTGGCGGTGCTATTGGACATCGCGGGACCCCGTAGCTCAGCCGGATAGAGCACCAGATTCCTAATCTGGGGGCCGCGCGTTCGAATCGCGCCGGGGCCACGTTTTTGTCTGCGCACCCCATCCGGGGTGCGATGTCCTCGCGCCTTTGGCTCTGCGGGCGGGCGCCTGATCCCTTTGGCGCCCTTGCGGTCAGCTTTGCTGACCGAGCTTCGCCGCTTGGCCAGATTGGGTGAGGGAGGTAATCCGAAACGGTGGCTGAGCAGGCTACTTCGCGCGCGCATTCCACGTTCGGTCTGCCCAGAATGACAGGATCACCACCCCTGACGATATGCCCGCAAGCAGCGCGCACGTGCCCGCCCACCCGCCAAAATCATAGATCGCTGTGCTCGCAATGCTGCCCAATGCGCCGCCCAGGAACATGATGACGATATAACTTGTGGTCAGGCGTGTTCGGATCGCTGGTTCTAGCGCCAAGAACGTCATCCGGCCCGTTACATCCACCGTCGGCCCCACGATATTGATCAGCACCAGCGGGACCAGCACCGTCCACACATTCCAGCCCAATGGATACATCAGCGCAATACCGATCATTTGAACCACTGCAGCAATGAGGCGCGCCCGGCGCGCGCCGATCCGGTCTGCCCAGCGGCCAAGGCGCGGGGTGGAAAATATGCTGATCGCAGCAATCCCGGCGAGATAACCGACCGTATCAACACCATATCCCAATTCATCGCCCGTCAGGTGCAGGGCAAGTGCCAACCACGTCGCGGTGAAGGCGGCAAAATTCAAACCCTGTATCGCGGCAGAAACCAACATATCGCGGTGCGAGCGGGCAAGGGTGAAGACCGAGGCGAGCAATTGAACATATGATCCCTGCGGTTCTTTGCGCGCCGCGCCCGCTGATTTCAGCGTCAGCGGCAAGATCATTGTCACACCGGCCATCAACACAAAGGCGCACCAATATACCGCGCGCCAGCCAAAATTCTCCGCGACAATCCCTGCGCCCACACGGGCCACCAAAATACCAAAAATCACCCCTGCGGTAAGCAGAGCAGTGACTTGGCCAAGCCGGTTAGGAGCGACCCGTTTGGAGGCAAAGGCGGGGATCAAATACGGCGCAATCGTCACAAAGCCGAGCAGCGTTGAGGCGACTGTAAACGCCGCAAAACCCTCTGCCAGCGCCATGCCCAACATGAACACGCATTGCGCGGTGACAAAGCCAATACATAGCGACTTGTTCGAATACCGATCACCCAGCGGCAACAGCAGCAGAATACCCAGCGCCAACGCCAATTGGTTGAGCGCAGGGACGATCCCAATGCGCGCATCGCTAACGCCGAAATCGCGCGCGACTTCGCCAATGATCGGGTGAATGTAATAGGCATTGGCCGTGACGACCGCGACCGTCACGGCCAATGCGTATTCTTGCCCCCGGCTCAGGAATGCAGGCGCCTGATGGTCATTAGAACCACCGGCCAAATCTGCGTGCGTCTGGTTCAGAGAAAGCCTGCCTTTTTCGCGGTGTCGATCACGCCGCGCGCCAATTCAACCGGGCGGTCTTCTTGGCAAAAATGTCCGCATGTCTCCAAAATTTCATGCGGCATTCCCTCTGCGCCCTTAATCCGGTCGGCTAAAGTCGCGCCAAGCCCGCCGGTCACCGGATCATCTGCGCCGAACAATGTCAGAAACGGTCTGTCATAAGCAGCCAGCCCCTTCCACGCGGCGATGTTCTGAGCAATGCCGTCCATCCCATCTTCGACAGGAACCAAAGCAGGGAAAGCGCGCGCGCCGGCTTTGCTGGGTTCGTCGGGGAAGGGCGCATCATAGGCGGCCACTTCTTCGGCGGTGCGATCTGTTGCGGTGGCCCGTTGGAGCAGTTCGCCGATCATGAATTCAGGAGAGCTTTTCGCAAATTCGCGCCATGCAAGGAATGCAGGCGATGGGCTGCCGCCGGTTGGCAGGAACGTGTTGCTGGCGGTGACGCAGGAGAATTTGTCTGGCTCCTCGCCCACCATCCTCAGCCCCAGTAATCCGCCCCAATCTTGGCAGAACAAAGCCGCCGTTTGGGGCACCGCACCTTCGCGCCATTGTTTAAGCCAATCGACATGCCGATCATAAGAATAGAACGCGATGTCATCCGGCTTATCGCTTTTGCCAAACCCGATCAGATCGGGCGCAAGGCAGCGAAAGCCAGCCTCCACCAGAACCGGGATCATCTTGCGGTAAAGGAAGCTCCAGCTTGGCTCTCCATGAAACAACAGAACCGGCGGCGCATCTTTTGGCCCCTCATCAATGTAATGCATCCGGCCCGAAAACCCTTCGCCCAGATCAATGTCGATCCAGTTTTCTGCGAAAGGATAATCGGGGATCGTTGCAAAGCGGGCGAGGTCAGCTTTCAGGACTTGCATCGGGTCTGTCTCCTTAATGCGGAGATCAGTAGCATAGAAAAACCTAGGCCAAAGCCCCTTATGCTTGCTCGCCAACCTTGTCGCCCATCGGCACACGCTCCTTGAACGTGTGGGTGATGTAAGGGAATGGAATTTCAATTCCTGCCTCATCCAGCCCGCGTTTTATAGCGCGCACGACCTTGTCCTTGCTTTCCCAACCGTCGCGCGGGGTCGATCCCGCCCACCAACGGACGAGGAAATCGACCGACGAGGAATTGAATTCCTGCGCAAAGATATCGAGGCCCTTGTCGCTATCGACGTTATCCACGGCGCAGACCGCCTTGCGAATGACGTCAGCAGCCTGGTCGAGATCGGTGTCGTAAGAGACACCGATCACAACGTCGTGACGGCGTTGCTGTTTGTCGGTCAGGATTTCGACGGGGTTTTTGAACAGGACCGAATTGGGCACAACCGTCAGTTCCCCAGACAATGACCGAACATGCGTTTCGCGCAGAGTGATATGTTCGACCTTGCCGATGATGCCCCCGCATTCAATCACGTCGCCAATGCGCATTTTTTCGCGCACCATAATCAAAACCCCGGCGAGGAAGTTTTCAAATATGTCTTGAAACGCGAAACCAATCGCGACCGCGCCGATGCCAAGTCCCGCGATTAAACTGCCCGCGGTCATGCCGGGGAAAACGACAATCGCCGCGATCATCAGGCCCAGCACCCATGTGCCAAGTTTCACCAATGTTTCAATCAGTTGCCGCAGCGACGGGCGCAGGTCCGTTCTGCCGATAATCGACTCGACAATTTTCATCGCAAACTTTGCGACGATTGCCGTGATGATGATGATGACGATCGCGATAACGATCGAAGGCAGGGTCCGCACGAAGTCAGTCCCCATCGCGTTGAGTTGGTCGGTTAATGTTCCAAGCATATTGGTGTCGTGTACCTTTCTGTTTGTTATCTAACAGCGCACCATGCCGGATTGTTCCGATTTCATTCGCGGTGCGGGGCAGTGCCTTAGCAATTGCATGAGGTGGACTTGGCGCACATGTGCGGGCAATCACGCTGTCCAACGCGCTGACGAACATGTGACAATGGGACTGATATGCAATCTGAGAGCGAAGAACTTGCCGAAATCCGCCGTGCGGTGCGCGCATTGTGTGATGATTTCCCGGGTGAATATTGGCGCACCAAAGATGCGGCGCGTGAATATCCGGGCGAATTTGTTGATGCTCTGACGAAAGCGGGCTTTCTCGCCGCGCTGATCCCAGACGAATTTGGCGGCAGCGGCCTTAGCCTCGATGCGGCCTGCGTCATTATGGAAGAAATCCAAGCGAGCGGCTGCAATGGCAGTTCTGCTCATGCGCAGATGTATATTATGAACACATTGCTGCGTTATGGCAGCGATGCGCAGAAAAACGAATATCTGCCCAAAATCGCCAGCGGAGAATTGCGTTTGCAAGCGTTCGGCGTGTCCGAACCGACCAGCGGAACCGATACGTTGAGCCTGAAAACGCGCGCGGTGAAAGACGGCGATGAATATGTCATCAGCGGTCAGAAAATCTGGACAAGCCGGGCGGAACATTCCGATCTGATGCTGCTGCTGGCGCGCACCACGCCGCGGGATCAGGTTGAGAAGAAGACAGAGGGCCTATCGATGTTCCTCGTCGATATGCAGGTCGCGCTCAAATCCGGCATGACCGTCAAACCGATCCGCACGATGATGAACCATTCATCATGCGAAGTGTTCTTCGATGATCTGCGCATCCCGGCCAGCGCGCTTGTGGGAGAGGAGGGGAAGGGCTTTCGCTATATCCTTTCTGGCATGAATGCCGAACGTATCCTGATCGCCAGCGAATGTATTGGTGATGCGAAATGGTTCATTGAAAAAGCAACCGGCTACGCCAGCGATCGCAACGTCTTTGCGCGGCCTATTGGCCAGAACCAAGGCGTCCAATTCCCGATCGCACGCTGTTACGCCCAAATGCGCGCGGCGGAATTGATGGTTCACCACGCCGCGCATGTTTACGATGAAGGCGGCAATCCCGGCGAAGAGGCGAATATGGCCAAAATGCTTGCCTCCGAGGCAAGCTGGGCGGCGGCGGATATGTGTGTGCAAACATTTGGCGGATTTGGCTTTGCCGAAGAATATGACGTGGAGCGTAAATTCCGCGAAGCGCGGCTTTACACCGTGGCGCCAATCTCCACGAATTTGATCCTGTCTTATCTGGCCGAACATGTGCTGGGCCTGCCGCGATCCTATTGACGCGTGCCGAATGCCTCATTTGGGCGCATTTCCTAGGTATTTGGCACTTTGCGGCGCATTTTGCTTGATGCGGCGGGTTAACTATGATTCTGTGGAAATCGGATCAGGGACACCGAAATGCGCAAACCACCAAAGGAACATGTGAAGCAGGCGCTTGCGCTTATGCTGCTTGTCGTCCTGACGGTGTCTGCGATTGCGGGGCCGACCGGGTTGCTTGCTTGGGCGGAGAATGAAGAGACGCTTGATCAGCGCTTGGGCCGTATCGCGATGCTGAAGGAAAAGCGTGATGCGCTGAAGAACCGCGTTGAACTGCTTGATCCCAATGGCGCAGACCCTGATTTGGTGAGCGAATTGATCCGCGAAGACCTTGGCGTGATCCACCCAGATGAGATTGTGATCACTCTCGACGAATATTGAGCGCGACGAAGACTGAGCGCGGCGAAGATTGAGGGCAGTATTTTACCTCCCTCTGGTTTCCTTCAACTGCATTTTTAACCGATCTGGCAAATACGCGCTTTGGGTGCGTGTTGACGTTGCGTAACGCGTGTTTCGGTGCCTATAGGGGTGACGATTGGTGGGCGCGCATCCTCCTCCCCGGTGGCGCATTCAAATGAGAGAAGGATTTTCAACTTGGCCAAAAAACCCGCAGCAAAGAAGCCGGCTGCCGCGAAACCCGCATCTCCTGAGATTGCGGCCGCTTCTGAGGATCCCGATTTCATGCTGCATTCTTTGCAAGCTGAATTTGAGGCCGCAAAAAGCTTCGCAGCGAGCGATGATCAGATGCTCGAATTTTATCGGCAGATGCTGCTCATCCGGCGATTTGAGGAGAAGGCTGGCCAGCTTTACGGTCTCGGCCTGATTGGCGGTTTCTGCCACCTTTATATCGGGCAAGAAGCGGTCGCGATTGGTCTGCAATCGGCGTTGGATAACGACAAAGATAGCGTGATCACCGGTTACCGTGATCACGGCCACATGCTCGCTTACGGCATTGATCCCAAAGTGATCATGGCCGAATTGACGGGCCGAGAAGCTGGCATATCCAAGGGCAAGGGCGGCTCTATGCACATGTTCAGCACCGAACATAAATTTTACGGCGGGCACGGCATTGTCGGCGCGCAAGTCGCCTTGGGCGGCGGCCTCGCACTCGCGCATCAATATAACGAAGATGGCGGGCTGTGCCTTGCGTACTTTGGCGACGGCGCAGCGAACCAAGGGCAGGTTTACGAAACCTTCAACATGGCGGCTTTGTGGAACTTGCCGATCGTGTTTGTTGTGGAAGACAACCAATATGCGATGGGCACCGCCAGCGCGCGTTCTTCGGCAGAGACGCGCTTTCACCGCCGCGGCACGGCATTCCGCATTCCCGGCATGGATGTTGACGGCATGAACGTCCTAGAGGTTCGCGCCGCCGCAGAAGTTGCCTTTAAGCATGTGCGCGATGGTAAGGGGCCGGTTCTGATGGAGCTTAACACTTACCGCTATCGCGGGCATTCCATGTCCGATCCGGCGAAATACCGGACGCGCGACGAAGTGCAGGAACAGCGCGAGAAATATGACCCGATTGAGCGGCTGAAGAAGTCGCTGGTTGAGGCGGGGCATGATGAGGCCGACCTTAAAGCTATCGACAAGGATATTCGCAAGATTGTGACTGAGGCTGCTGATTTCTCAGAAAGTTCACCTGAGCCGGAGCCGTCCGAGCTCTACACCGACATTCTGGTGGAGAAATACTGATGGCTATCGAACTCAAAATGCCTGCGCTTTCCCCCACAATGGAAGAAGGCACGCTCGCCAAATGGCTCAAAGCCGAAGGCGACACGATCGAACCCGGCGATATTATCGCTGAGATTGAAACCGACAAAGCGACGATGGAATTCGAAGCGATTGATGACGGGGTGCTGACCAAAATCTTGGTGGCCGAGGGGACAGAGAATGTCGCCGTGGGCACTGTGATTGCTCAGCTCGAAGGGGAAGGGGAGGAAAGCGCTCCTGCTGCCTCGGCTCCTGCAGCTTCGGAAACGCCAGCTCCGGCTCCGGCGCCCGCTCCTGCTGCGGAAAAACCGGCGGTTTCGGCTCCGGCCAATGATCCCGCCATCCCCGCCGGCACCAGTTTCACCAGCACACCAGTGCGCGAGGCGTTGCGTGATGCGATGGCAGAAGAAATGCGCAATGATCGCCGCGTATTCGTCATGGGCGAGGAAGTGGCCGAATATCAGGGCGCTTACAAAGTCACGCAGGGTCTGCTCGATGAATTCGGGCCAAAGCGCGTCATTGATACCCCGATCACCGAATATGGTTTCGCCGGTATTGGTGCAGGCGCGGCGATGGGCGGATTGAAGCCTGTGGTTGAATTTATGACGTTCAACTTTGCGATGCAGGCGATTGACCACATCGTAAACTCTGCGGCGAAAACGAATTATATGAGCGGCGGCCAAATGCGCTGCCCCATCGTGTTCCGCGGCCCTAACGGCGCAGCAAGCCGAGTTGGCGCGCAGCACAGCCAGAATTACGGGCCGTGGTATGCCAGTGTCCCCGGCCTGATCGTGATCGCGCCGTATGACAGCGCCGATGCCAAGGGGTTGATGAAGGCCGCGATCCGTACGGATGACCCGGTCGTCTTCCTTGAAAACGAGCTGGTTTACGGACGCAATTTTGATGTGCCCGACCTGGATGATCACGTCCTGCCAATCGGCAAGGCGCGGATCGTGCGCGAAGGCAAAGACGCAACCATCGTCACTTATTCCATCGGCGTAGGTTTGGCCCTTGAGGCGGCGGAAACGCTTGCGGCAGAGGGCATTGATGCAGAAGTCATCGACCTGCGCACTCTTCGCCCGCTCGACAAACAAGCGGTGCTCGACAGCCTAGCGAAGACTAACCGCATGGTTGTGGCCGAAGAAGGCTGGCCGACATGTTCTATCGCCAGCGAAATCGTGTCCATTTGTATGGAGGAAGGGTTCGACGATCTCGATGCACCGGTTATCCGTGTGTGCAACGAAGACGTGCCGCTGCCTTATGCAGCCAACCTTGAAAAAATCGCGCTGATCGATGCTCCTCGGATTGTCGAGGCGGTCAAAAAGGTCTGCTACGTCTAAGCGGATACCCACATAAAAAGGGGGAGGGCGCGGATTTCGCGGCCTCCCCCTTTTGTATTCTAAGCGTGGCCAAATTAGCTTGGCCGGTCCGCCGAAAACGTGCCGCAACTTGCCACAGGCGAGGCCGGCGTTGTCTGATACAACCGGGTCAAATCCCGGCTATCGCGCACGTTAAACGCGGCGGTGTATTCGATCTGTGTGTCGCCGTAAAAATCGAACGGGGTGATCGGTTCGTAAGTGTAAGACACTTCGACAAACATCACAGCAGTGCCCGGACTCGCGGTGATGCGGTTGCTTGCCTCGCCCATTCCGGGAAAGCTTGTGCCGCTCGATCCATCGCCTTCCGAGCCATAGGATGACGCGTGGTTCTTAAGCCCCCGGCAACGCTGCCAAGCTATCCATTGGCCGCCATCGGCGTTTTGTTGCAAGCTGGATAGTATGATCCGGCCCTGGTCAAAAATAGCGTAATTGTCGCCCAGTTTTTCTGCGCCAACGAAAGTGCTGTTCACATCGTTCTCATACACTTTGCGCGAAACGAGAATGTCGTTCTCACCCACTCGGGACGCGTTATCCGCGACCTGCATAGCAACCTGGCTCACTTGCATGTGAGTGATCGTGAAATAGGCGGTCTCTGTTCCGAGCAGGCCAAGGCCCAGTACGATCGGCGCGCTAAAGGCGAATTCCACCATAGCGACTGCGGAAGTGTCGCGGCCAAGACCGCGCAAACGCGCAAGCTTGGTTTTGGCAGATTGGAGAGTTCTAGTAATCATCAGGGGCAATTCCCGGTCACAAAGGTTTCGTCCTGCTGGTCGTATGGTTGGTTGCGCAGCACGGTAGTGGCTCGCAATTCGACATTCTGAGGCAGGCCAGCAAGTCCATACATCGGGAACAACCGCGGATAGGATACGACAGCGGTGTAAAGCACCGCATCACGCGCGCCGCCGATGCCGATTTCGCCGCGATCATTGTCCCATTGGCCGTTATTATTGGCGTCAACGAACACTTCGTTATTGTTGCAGATACCGTCGAGCGCGCCCTCGTCGGTAAACTCTTCTGCCTCTCCGATATCTTCAAAATCGAAGTGGGAGAGTTTTTCGAGCGTCACTGTCGCCGTTCCCGGCACAACCGCGCTGACGCCGCCAATTACCCGCGCGTCAATTTCGCTTTCTCGGCTGCCTGCGCTTTCGAGCGTAAGGTCACGGCCCGCCTTTTGCATCGCCCCATTCATCAGAGCCGATGTGTATTGCGTGTGCGCCATGTCAAACAGGCCCATGATCATCAGGATCAGAACGGGTGCGACAAAGCCAAATTCGACCAATGTCGCGCCTTCTTTGTCTCCGCGTAACCCGCGAAGCCGGCGGATAAAGTTATGGCCCATCATGCTGTCAACCTCAGTGCTGCGATCTTCTCTGCAATTTCGCGGAATGCGCTGTCGAGTGATGTGCTATCCGTTGCCGAATAGGCCCGCCCCGGTGTCGCGCAATCGATCAGATTTTGCGACAGCGATGTACCGAACGCGACCACCCAAACAGAGATGTTCTTGTTGCGCGCGGCCCGGCAAGCGGCTTGGAAGCGTGAAGCGTGCCGATCTGACATCTGCGATGCCGATCCGTCATCAGTTACCCGGCGGTCCCACCATTCGATACCGTAAATGCCATACAGATTGTTACCCGTCGATTGAGTACCATCGGTCATGAATACGATGTGGCGCGAGATTGCATCACCGTTTGGCGCGGTCGAATTATCAGCAGCGAAGATGCCATCGGGTGAGATGAAACGCGCACCCCAGATCATGCCAAAGTCGTGATAGGTAGCGCCTTCGGCTTCGAAGCCGTTGGCTTCCGAAATCCAGCTTTCCAAATCAGAGCGGCTGTCGAACGGTGCAAGCCTGCGCGCGGCTTTTGGGCAGAGCGTATAGGCATGGGGTTTGTCTTCTGTGGTGAAGACATCGGAGCGGGTCCAATTGTTGGAATCATCATCGCGAATATGGACAAGCGAAGGCATCATCGGTTTCCAGCGTTCGTCATCGCTGCTTGGTACAAGGTCGATGTCCAGATCGTTCGCGCCCGATGGGATTGGATCCCACGTTGCGGTTTGAACAGTGGCAGCCTCTTCGATGCACCCATTCCAAGTATGCGTTTCGTTTGCTTCTTCCCAACCCGTTGGCGCAGAAAATGAATTCGTGTTGTAGAGCGAGGTTAGGTCGAATTCGACTTCGCGGTACGCCCACTGGAACTCGCGGTTTTCAACGCGGCCCTCTGTTACGGTGATGTCGGAAACCGCATCATATTCGTAATGCTCATAAAACAGACGGCAACGGCCATTGGAATTGTAATAAGTACCGCCATCGAACACCAATTGTTCGTATGTGACGACGCCCGTATATACGGTCGTGCGCGGGTCGCTGCCGGATTGTGAGACCTGGGTCCAACCACCCGAATTGCTGGTAACATAATCGTCATAGCGGCTGTTAATCGAGGCAACGCATTGATTGTAAGTGAGGCCGTATTCGTTTTCTTCTGGCCGCCCTTGATAATCCCAATTGTAGCCATCGCCGGTGCGTGTGTATGTGTATGTTTCCGGTTGGTACGTAACCGTGATGATCCAATCGGCTTCGCGCGATTGGTATGTGTGGCTTGAGGCCATCCAAGATGTGTCTAGCGATCCGCCTACATTCACCTGATTGGCGTAGGGCACGATGCCGTAACGAATTTGGGCGCTGCTCGAAGTTGCAGAATCGACCGTATCGTAGAATGTGAGCACCGAAGCGCGCAGGTTATCGATCTTGGAATCGACCGCTTCGACATTGCCGTTATTGCCGCATGCCGTGTCCGATGCGGAGCAGTTCATCGAACCGGTCACGTCGAGGACGAAGACAATGTCGGTGTTAGAGATATTGATCTCTGCGGAACAATCCACTTCGAGGTCAAATTCATCATACCCAAAAGCACCCATGATGCTGGTGGGGAGGGTGCCGGTTGCGGCGCCGTTGACGGTTCCGTCGTTTGTCGCGGTGTAGTCGCGCGACATTTGTTCAAGGCCAAACGTCCCAGCGGGATAGTTTTGATCGAAGAAGTTTAGACCGATCTGTTTGTGCTCAGTGGTGAAATCGTCGTCATCCATCGCGCGGCGAGCGGCGAGGGCACCGGCATCGCAGGCGGCCTGCAAACGCGTTTCGGTCATGTAATAACGGCTAGCGTCGACGCCGCCGCCAACCATTGCCATCAGCGGAACGAGCGATGCCGCAGAAATGGCGATCGTGTTCGCGGTTTTGTCTTTCGCGATCCTACCGAAGAAGGATTGGCGGTTGCTGCGCGTCTGGCCCATAGGTGTCGATCCTCAGGTCGAATCCGGCACACGATAGTGCGGTTTCTCAAATTCTCACCGGAGGTAATAGCGCAAGGCTGGTAAGCGGTTTCCGAAGCATTGTGGTAAACAAATACTTACTAAGGCAAGAGAGCTTTAACTCCCTTTGTCGAGGACAGATGGGCCCCATGGGTGCTATGTGTGGTACATGAATTTACGGTTATAAGCGGTCTTAATGGCGTCTCAAACACTCGAAACCTTGCCGCTGGAAGCTCAACTCGCGGTGGCTCATACGCGGCCAAATATGCGCGGCGCGTTAAGGATATTCCTTGAGCTAGACCAACGTTTGGGCCGGATTGTTGCGGCAACAAATGAACCGATGCTGGGCCAAATGCGGCTCGCTTGGTGGCGGGATGAACTGGGCAAACCGGTTGCCGAGCGTCCTGTGGGTGATGCAGTGCTGGACGGAATCGGCAAATATTGGGCGGGCAAAGAAAGCCGGTTGATCAAGCTCGTCGATGGTTGGGAACATTTGTTGGCTGATCCTCCCCTGAGTGAGGAAGGCGCATTGTATTTCGCGACAACACGCCGAGACGCGATGATGGCGGTATACGGCAAATTTGCAGAAAATGATGACCGGTGCCCCGGTTACAGTCAGGCCGCATGGTTTTGGGCGCTGTCTGATTTTGCGGCCAATATTTCGGCGGGAGAGGAACGCGATCTCGCGCTGCGCCTTGGGCTTCGTTACGGTGATACGAATCAAGTGCTCCCAGGTGAGGCGCGCGGACTGGCGGTGCTGGGCGCGCTGGGTTTGCGCGCTCTAAAGCGCGGGGGAAGACCTTTGATGGAAGGCAGAACCGCGTCGCTCGTCGCAACAAGAGCCGCTATCTTCGGCAAGTGAATATGTGTATTCCTTTGGCCAATGGTCGTGAGGAAAGCAGTGGTTCAAGCAATGCGTCAAACTATACTCGGAGTATTCGTGGGATTGATCCTTGCAGGGGTCGGCGTTTTTTGGTGGCAAGCGCGCGCGCAAATTGAAACCAATGCCCCTCCGCCGCCTGAGCCCGAAGAGATCGCCGAAGGGCCCGAAGTCCTGCCCGAAGTCGATCCCGGCGATTTGACCGGCCCCGCTCCGCCAGAGGCGAGCGAGCTGTCACGCGAAGAACGCCGGTTTTTCCGGTATGACCGCAACCGCGACCGGATCATCACCCGCAACGAAATGCTGTCCAGCCGGTCCGATGCGTTTCGGAAATTGGATGTGGATGGCAACAATTTGCTGACATTCGAGGAATGGGCCGTGACCACGGCAGAGCGTTTTGATGGCATGGACGCCAATGGCAATGCCGAACTGACGCAGGCGGAGTTTGCAACGACAAGGCCGCAGCCACGGCAATCGCGGCCCGCCTGTCGGTGCTAGCCTTGCGTTAAGCGGGCACGCGCTCGTCGCTCGCCTTAAGCCATTCCTGCAAATCCGCCTTGCCGCGCGACGTGTATGCCTCTTTGCGGACCTTTTTCTTCACATCATGCAAGGGCGGGAACAGGCCGAAATTGACATTCATCGGCTGAAACGTTGCCGCCTCTGCGTCGCCGGTAATGTGGCTGAGTAGCGCGCCCATCGCAGTGGTTGCGGGCAGGGCGCTCCATTCGCGCCCGGACAATTCCGCCGCGGTCATCATCCCTGCGACCAGACCAATCGCTGCGCTTTCGATATAACCCTCGCACCCGGTAATCTGACCAGCAAAGCGGACATGCGGCGCGGCATTCAATCGCAATTGCCGGTCGAGCACTTGCGGCGAGTTTAGGAACGTGTTGCGATGCAAACCGCCTAGCCGCGCAAATTCGGCATTTTCAAGACCGGGTATGGTGCGGAACAGATCGGCCTGCGATCCATATTTGAGCTTCGTCTGGAACCCGACCATATTCCACAGCGTGCCAAGCTTATTGTCCTGCCTCAATTGCACCACGGCATAGGGCCAGCGCCCTTCCGGAAATTCTTCATTTGTGTCGTAAGGATTATCAAGGCCCACACCCTTCATCGGGCCGTATCGCAACGTCTCCACCCCGCGCGACGCCATCACCTCAATCGGCATACAGCCATCGAAATAAGGGGTGTCCTTCTCCCACTCTTTAAACTCGGTCGTGTCGCCTTCGACCAAGGCCGTGTGGAAGGCGACATATTGCTCCTTCGTCATCGGGCAATTGATGTAATCGCCGTCTTCGTTGGACGCTGCGGTGCGTTTATTCCAACGCGACTGCACCCAGCATTTCGACATGTCGATGGAATCGCGGTGGATGATCGGTGCAATGGCATCGAAAAACGCAAGGCGCTCTTCGCCGGTCGCGCCAACAATGCTTTGCGCCAAAGATTGCGCGGTCAGCGGCCCGGTTGCGACAATGGTCAGACCCGCCTGGGGCAGAGTGTCCACCCGTTCGCGCATCACCGTCACATTGGGATGCTGATCCAACGCCTTTTCCACCTCAGCGGAGAAAACATCACGGTCCACCGCCATTGCGCTTCCGGCGGGCACGCGCGCGATTTCTCCTGCGCGCATGATGATCGAATCCAGCTCACGCATTTCATGGTGAAGCAGGCCGACTGCGTTTTTCGTATCATCGTCCGAACGAAAGGAATTGGAACAGACCAGTTCTGCCAGTCCATCGGTCTGATGCGCGGGCGTTTGTTCGCCGCTTCCCCGCATTTCTGAAAGGCGCACTTTCACACCGCGCTGGGCCAATTGCCATGCGGCCTCGGACCCGGCGAGCCCGCCGCCGATAATGTGGACATCATATGCGCTATTTGTGTCTGTCATGGTGGGCGCGATAATTGCGTGCTAGCCTCACGGCAAGGGTTCTTAGAACCAAGCTGGAAAGATGACGCAATGGTGAAACCCGCTCTGATCGAACATCGTCCGTGGCTATTGGCCAGCGTTACCATGTCGATCGCCTATTATTTCCTGAGCGACAACCAAGCGGATGGAGGCTTTGCAATCGGCGGCGTTTGGCTGATGTTGCTGAAGGGGGCATGTGTGGGTTTCCTCGCGCTTTATGCGTGGCGGCGCACCAGCGGGACAGATGGGGTGATTTTGGTCCTTGTCCTGGTGCTAAGCGCGCTGGGCGACATGGCTTTGGCTATGAGTTCTCAAGAGGACGGGGTGCCCTCTACGGGCGCGGCGCTGGATCCGATTTTCTTGGCGGGCGGGGCGCTGTTTGCGGCATCGCACATCGCTGCTGTTGTGCTCTATTTGCGCAATCGTCGCTCCAGCACGACCGCCAGCCAGAAAATGCTCGGCGCGGCATTGTTGATCGCGGCGCCCGCAGGGACTTATGTCCTGACAAAAGACCCGATGATCACGCTTTACGCTGTGCTTTTAGGCGCGATGACAGCAACCGCTTGGACAAGTCGGTTTCCGCGTTACCGCGTTGGTATTGGCGCGATCTTATTCATGGTGAGTGATTGGCTGATCTTCAGCGACTTCGGCGCATTTGACCTTGCGCCGCTGCCCGATCTGTTGATCTGGCCAGTTTATTTTGCGGCCCAATTGCTGATTGCGACGGGTGTTGTCCAAACCCTACGCGGGGAACTTCCCGCTAAGTAATTCGAGACCTCAGCTTAGCCTGACTTAGGCGGCATTGGGCCGGATTAGGCCGGATTAGGCAGCAATCGTTGTCCGGTGCAGCTCGCGCCGGTGCCCCTCATACCCGCCGGTCGCCTTGTGATTGAGCGCACGGTTATCCCACATGATCAACATGCCGGGTTCCCATTTGTGGCGGTAGATAAACTCTTCGCGCTCGCACCATTGGTGCAATTCCATGATCAGCTCGAGCGCAGCCATATCGTCCATCCCCTCAATCCCGACCGTATAGCTGACCGAACAATAGAGTGATTCTTCGCCGGTCTCCGGGTGGGTTTTGACAAACGGATGGGCGTAGCGCGCACGCGCGGCTTCGCTGGGCTTGATAGCCATGGAGCGCCCTTTGTCACCGTCGCCGTAAAGCCCGTCAGGCGCATAGCCTCTGCTGGCGGAATGGACGCCTTTCAATTGGCGAAGTTCAGCCTTTCGCGCATCGGGCAAAGCGGCAAATGCTGCGACTTGGTTGGAGAACAAAGTGTCTCCGCCGACCGGAGGAATCTCCACCGCAAGCAAGCAAGTGCCCGAAGGAGGCTGAGCCAAAAAGCTCCAGTCGCTATGCCAGTTCTCAGCAAATAGCGGCGACGTTTCATCCGCCTCGCGCTGGATCGCTGCGATATTCTCGCGGCCCTTAATCGGGTCAAAGAACGGGTCTTCTCCGAACCCGCCCATAGCGAGCGTAAAGCGTTCGAGCGCGTCATCATTCATCCGCTGATCCGCGAAAGCCAAAACACGATGTTTCAACCATGCTTCTCTGACCTCTTTGATCAGATCGCTGCTGAGCGGCCCCGACAAATCGCACCCGGTCACCCGCGCGCCGCAGGATTGACCGCTAGATGTCACTTGCATGGTCATTCGGGCGCAGTTTCGCCGGCGCCTTGTTCAGGCTGATCGCCGGTTTCTGCTGAGCCGTTATCGGAAATTTCGGCTGCGCCTTCTGCTGCTTCCTCGATTTCGTCTTCGGTTTCGTCGATCTTCACCGCCGCTACGATCGTCTCTTTCTTACCGACATCGAACAACCGAACGCCGGCCGAATTGCGACCAATCACGCGCAGGCTTTCAAGCCCGATGCGGATCAGTTTCGCTTGATCAGTGACCAGCATCAATTGCTCGCCTTTGATGACGGGGAAACTGGCGACAACTTGGCCATTGCGGGCGATATTGTCGATATTGGTGATCCCCATGCCGCCCCGGCCTGCGCGCCTATATTCATAAGCGCTGGAGACTTTGCCATAGCCATTGGCACACACGGTCAGGATGAATTGCTCCTCCTCCGCCATGCGTGCGTGTTCGTCGGAGAGCGCCGGTGCATCCTCATCCGCTTTCCACGGAGCGACCCTGAGATAGGCGTCGCGTTCATCGGGTGTGGCAGATCCAGCACCAAGGATAGAAAGCGACACAACTTCGTCGCCCATTTCCTTGAATTTCATGCCGCGCACGCCGGTCGAGGTCCGCGAGGTAAACTCACGCACATCATCGCCAGCAAAGCGGATTGCCTTGCCCATACGGCTCGCCAGTAGAACATCGTCAGTTGCCGAAAGCAGCGCAACACCGATCAATTTGTCTTCGCTGGCCTCATCGAACTTCATCGCGAATTTGCCGTTGGATGGGATGTTGGTGAAGGCATCCATCGCATTGCGGCGCACACTACCCTTGGCCGTGGCAAATACGACCGACAGATCACCCCATTCCGCCTCATCCTCAGGCAGAGGCAGGACGGTTCGGATCGTCTCGCCTTCATCGAGCGAAGGCAGCAAGTTCACAATCGGACGTCCGCGAGTGCTCGGGCCGCCTTCGGGCAATTTCCACACTTTCAGGCGGTAAACCTTACCCGCGGTGGAGAAGAACAAGACCGGCGTGTGCGTCGAGGTGACGAACATTTCGGCAATTGCATCCTGATCCTTCGTCGACATGCCCGCGCGCCCTTTGCCGCCGCGATTTTGCGCGCGGAAGGTGGAGAGCGGTGTGCGTTTGATATAGCCGTCGAGCGTCACGGTCACGACCATCTCATCGCGCTCGATCAGGTCTTCGTCTTCTAGCCCGTCCCAAGCAGGCGCAATTTCAGACACGCGCGGCGTCGCATAAGTCGCGCGGATTTCCTCCAGCTCTTCGCGCATGACCGCGTATAATTTTACTCGGTCGCCGAGGATCGCGAGGAACTCCTCAATCCGATCAGCCAGCTCTTGCAGCTCGTCACCAATTTCATCGCGGCCCAAAGCCGTCAGACGGTGGAGGCGTAGATCAAGGATCGCTTTCACTTGCCGTTCGGACAGGCGGTATGTCCCGCCATCTTGGTCCTTTGTCGGCTCAATCGCTTCGACCAGCTCGATATATTTCGCAATATCGCCAATCGGCCATTCTTTGGTCAGCAAACGTTCGCGCGCGGTCGCCGGGTTGGGGGCGCCGCGAATAATCGCAACGATCTCATCCAAATTCGACACTGCGACGACCAAGCCGAGCAAGATGTGCGCCCGGTCCCGCGCTTTGGCGAGTTCAAATTTGGTGCGCCGGGTAATGACCTCTTCGCGGAATTGAATAAACGCTTGAATGAATTCGCGCAGCATCAGCGTTTCAGGACGTCCGCCGCGGATCGCCAACATATTGGCGGGGAAACTGGATTGCGCCGGGGTGTGCCGCCAAATTTGGTTCAGCACGACCTCTGCGGTCGCATCGCGTTTCAGATCGATGACGACGCGCACACCAAGGCGCGAGCTTTCATCGCGGATGTCGGAAATGCCCTCGATCCGCTTTTCCTTCGCCGCATCGGCGATTTTCTCGACCAGACCAGCTTTGCCGACCTGATACGGGATGGAGGTGAAGACGATGCTTTCACGGTCGCCGCGCCGGGTTTCAATTTCGTGGCGGCACCGCATCAGGATCGAACCGCGTCCGGTCGTATAGGCGGCCTTAGCGCCGCTTGTGCCCAAAATTAGCGGGGCGGTCGGGAAATCTGGTCCCGGAATATACTCGATCAATTCTTCTGAAGTGATCGCCGGATTTTCCATGAAGGCAAAACAGCCATCGAGCACTTCGCCCAAATTATGCGGCGGTACATTGGTGGCCATGCCCACGGCGATCCCGCCCGCGCCATTGACGAGCAGGTTGGGAAAGCGAGCAGGGAGGACGGATGGTTCTTGTTTGCGCCCATCGTAATTTGGAACAAAATCGACCGTGTTCTTGTCGAGGTCATCCAGCAGCGTGTCTGTGACACGCGCCAGACGCGCCTCTGTATAACGCATCGAGGCCGGCGGATCGGGGTCCATCGACCCAAAGTTACCCTGACCATCAATCAGCGGCACACGCATTGACCATGGCTGCGTCAACCGGGCGAGGGCGTCGTAAATCGCGCTATCGCCGTGCGGGTGGAAATCGCCCATCACGTCGCCGACAATCTTCGCGCTTTTCACGAAGGGGCGGCCCGCGACAAAATTGCCCAGCTTGCTGGCGTAGAGGATACGGCGATGCACCGGTTTGAGCCCGTCGCGCACATCGGGAAGCGCGCGGCTGACGATCACGCTCATCGCGTAATCGAGATAGCTCGTCTTCATCTCATCGACGATGTCGATGCGTTCGTACTCGCCTCCGGGATTAGGCTCAGGAGCCGGAGCTGTCGGTTCGAGAATGTCGTTATCGTCGCTCAAAGGGGCGGCCAATTCTGTTGTTGAAAGAGGTTTGTTTTATATGTGTGCAATCTAGGCGTTCGCAGGGGGCAATACCACTGACACGCGCGAACAAAGCGGCGTAGAGCGCCCTTTTTCCACACTTCCCGGATTAGGCGGGGGTTCCGGCGGGATACTGCCGCGTCTCTTTCCATAAATTGCGCGCGCGTGAACCAATACAACACGCTGTTCAATCGCTGTTCAGCCCATCTCGCCTACAACGAATTGCAAATGGTGAGGCACTCGTCCTATGGGCGTCTCAGACATAGTAACGATTTACACATCGCTGCGAGGGCTGGAAGCCGCGCAGCGAAGCACTTTTCAGGAGGCAACCCCTATGATTTCCCTTCTTTCACGTACACGCACTTCATCGCTCGCCTTGGCGCTTGCTTTGGCGACTGGTTCCGCCGTGGTCGCCACGGCCATTATGCCCGCAGAAGCGAGCGCCCAACGCGCCCGTGATCGCGACCGTGACCGTGACCGCGATGCTGCTGCCGCAGAATCAGATGGCGGCGGCTATGGCGACGAATTTCGCGCGATTTATGTACCCTTGGATGAGGCGCTCAAAGCAGAAGGCGCGAGCGTTGCCGCTCTTCGCCCGCAAATCGACGCCTTGATCCCTGTTCTCAACACAAATGATGAGAAAATCGCAGGCGGCGGTTTGATCTTTAACGCCGGCATTTCCGGTTCGGATCGTTCGTTGCAATTGCAAGGCATGGAAATCATGCTGGCCAGCGGCAAGGTTCCTGCGGAACAAGTTGGCCGCTATAACTTCATCGCGTATCAATTGTTGAACGAGCAAGATGATTACACGCGGGCGCGCCACTATCTACAAGGCGCCATTGATAACAATTTCACCACGGCCACAATTTCCGCACCCGACCTTCGCATTGCGATGGCGGAAAGCTTCTTTTCTTCGAATGATTTGACCGCCGGCTTTGAATATCTCGAAGATGCGATTGCCGAGCGCAAGGCGCTGGGCCTGGCCGTTGAAGAGCAATGGTATCGCCGCGGTGTGACGATGGCGTATGAAAATGAAATCGTGCCCACAGTGTATGAGTTCACCGCTTTGTGGATCGCCGCTTACCCGTCTTCGGATAATTGGCGCGATGCGGTCAACCTAACGCGCAATCTCAATGAATTTGAAGGCGGCGAGATCCTTGACCTGTTCCGCCTTAGCCGCCGTGTTGGCGCGCTTCAGGATGCTTCGGATTTCGATTATTACGTCGAAGCCGCCGACCCGCGCCGTCTTCCAAAAGAAGTGAAGGATGTCATCACCGAGGGCATGGCCAGCGGGGTTGTAAGCGACAACAATCTGTTCATTTCCGAAGCGCTTACGATTGCCAATGGCCGGATCGCTAGTGACCGCGCCGATCTTCCCGCGTTGGAACGGGATGCGATGGCGGGTAGCGCCGGTCTGCGCACAGTCATGGCCGCCGGTAATGCGTTCCTGAGTTATGACGAATTCGGCAAAGCAGCAGGGTTTTTCCAACGCGCGCTTGGGATGCCGGGCGTCAACACGGCTGAGGCTTTGACCCGGCTAGGTATCTCGCAAGTGGGATCGGGCGATTACGCTGCGGCGCGCACGACCTTTGCTCAGGTGCAAGGCAAGCGCCTGCCAATCGCTCAACTCTGGACCGCTTATGCCACGCAAATGGAAGCAGCTTCTGCACCAGTTGCACCAGTTGCTCCGGCCGCTCCAGCTGCTCCAGCGACAATGCCCGCCGGTAGCTAAGCGAAACCATACGGCGAAAACAAAAGGGCACCGGGAAATCCCGGTGCCCTTTTTGTATCTCAACGCTGCGTAATGTTAGGGTTGTCGTTTCACAAAGACTTGATTGTCGTCGCGGTGTTCAACAGTGAAATCGTCAAGACTCTCAAACATATCCTTCAGCGATTTGAAGCCGTAATTGCGCACATCGAAGCTCGATCGATTTCCAGCAATTTGCCCCACTTGAGACAAGCGCGCGAACCCGCCATCGGTTTCCGCCTCGGAATAGGCGGCGGTGATGAGTTCCAGCAATTCTTCGTCAACCGTTTCAGGGTTGATGTCTTGGCTCTTTTTGCGCCCATTCGAACGGCCCGCCGCATTGGTGGCGATCAGTTTTTTGATATCGATGAAACGCGTGCAAACGGACTGAAACGCTTTGGGCGTCTTCGCCTCACCAAATCCGTATACTAGGATACCATCCTGCCTCAGCCGCGTGACAAGGGGTGTGAAATCGCTGTCGGATGTCATAATCCCGAAGCCATCGACTTTGCCCTGATACAGCAGATCAATCGCGTCGATGGTCATCGCCATATCGGTGGCGTTTTTGCCTTTGGAAACGTCAAATTGTTGCTGAGGGCGGATGCCGAATTTGTTGGTGATCGTGTCCCAGCGAGCAAGGTTATCCTTGGCAAAGTTACCATAAGCCCGGCGAATATTGACCTGACCCAGTTCCGCCATGACGGTCAAAACGGGGTCGATCCCGTTGGGCGTCGTGTTGTCTGCATCAATCAGCAGAGCGATGTTTTTTAGATTTTTGTCTGACATGCCAGAATACATGGGGACCGGGGCGGGGCGAGGCAAGCGCCTAGTCTGACCCCTTTAACCTGTCCCCGTAACCTGCGTCCTCAATCTGCGTCCTCAATCCTCTGGCAAAAACTCGCCCGTTTCCTCGTCCAGTGAATAAAGCACGCCTTCGCTGATCGAGAAATGGGCACCGCGCAGCTTCAACACGCCTGCGCGTTCCTTCTCGGTCACCCAGGGAAAGCTCCGCAAATTCGCAAGGCTCAACCGAATGGCGGCGAATTCCATTGCGAGTTCCGCTTTGCGTCCCGTCGTGCCGTGTTTGCGCGCCACAGGCTCGCGTGCATCGCTGAGTAGGTCGATCCAATTGGCGACAAATCCGCCTTCGCCAACTGGCTTCGAATTGAAGCTTTGTGTTAGCGCCGCCTGACACCCACCGCACCGGCCATGCCCCATGACCACGATCTGTTTGACCTCTAACATCTGAACCGCAAATTCGACCGCGGCCGAAACGCCGTGAAGGCCGGGCGTCGTCTCAAATGGGGGGACAAGCGCGGCGACATTACGCACCACGAAAATCTCACCGGGATCAACGTCGAATATTTGGGCGGGATCGACGCGGCTGTCGCTGCAACCGACGATCATCAATTTGGGATGCTGGCCTTGTTCGACGGTTTGATCAAAGCGTTCGCGCTGGCGCGGATAGACACCTTGGCGAAACCGGCGATAGCCTTTCAGCAATTCGGCAAATTCTGGCACGTCTTTCTCCTAATGTCACAGAGAAGCGCTGCTTAGAACCGCTCTCCCCGGATCACCTGCACGTCCCACATGCTCAGGATGAATCCCAGATTTGTAAGCATAGGCGCTAGCTCTTCTGCAAGCGCCATCGCCTTATCTTCCGCAGCTATTGTGAGGACAAACACTTTATCCGTGCCCATAACGCTTTCCTCGCGCCAATGGCCCTCTCGCCCTTTGCCGCTGGTGACGGGCACAATTGTCCAACCGGTGATCTCAGCCTTTTCAATAGCGTCGGTCACACGCTTGGTCAGCGCCTTATCAGCGAGGATTTCGATCCGTTTGCGGATGACTGTTTCAATCATGGTACAACTCCGGTTGGCCCAGCGAGATAGGCGGCAAAGGCGCTGATCAGACCAATATTAATGAGCACATTAAAAGGGAAAGTGATGCTAAGCGACATAGTCAGATAAATGCCCGGATCTGCCTCTGGCAGCGCGAGCCGCATGGCCGCTGGCACCGCAATATAGCTGGCACTGGCACACAGAACACCCAGCGTAGCCGCCGATCCTGCGTCTAGCCCGACACCGATACCCAGCAGCGTACCTGCGGCTCCGTTCACGATGGGCAAGAAAATCGCGATCACCACAAGCCGCCATGTCATTGAACGCGAATCCATCATACGCCGCGCCGCGATCAGACCCATATCGAGCAAGAACAGGCACAAGACGCCTTTAAAGCCGGCCTCGAAGAACGGGCTAACGGGCGCGAATGCGTCCGCCCCGCCGATCATGCCGATTACAAACGCGCCCAGCAGCAGCACGATAGAGGAATTGGTGAACACCTCATGCATCATATCGCCGGTCGTTCGATTTCCGCCAAGGCTGGCGTCCTTGCTGCCCACACCGCGTGCCAACATAAGGCCCGCGAGGATCGCAGGCGCTTCCATCGCGGCCATCACGGCGACCATATAGCCGCCCGGTTCGCGCGCCTGCCCGGTCAGGATTTCCACGGCCGTCACAAATGTCACCACACTGATCGACCCGTAATGCGCGGCGACCGCGCCAGAATTGATCCGGTCGAGTTTTCCGAAAGTTTTCAGAACCGCATAAGCAAACAATGGCAGTATGAATCCAGCCGCGATCCCTGCGCCTAAGGCAGACAGTACCGTTGCATCGATCCCGGATTTCGACACCGCGACGCCGCCTTTGAGGCCAATTGCCGCCATCAGATATAGCGACATCGCCTTGGCAATCGGTTCAGGGATGGTGAGGTCAGACCGCGCAAACGCCGCCAACAGCCCAAGGACAAAGAAGAGCACAACCGGCGAAGAGAATGTCTGAATTGCAGTTTCGATCATCAACCACCCCGTTAAGTTAAATTGAATTGCAATCCTAGCAACAACGCATGCGCACTTTATGTTCCCGGCTGAAACGTTTGCGACATGCGCGACGCTTGCGGCGGACGCAGGGGAAGCCTAGATGCATCGCCATGAACGATCTGACGAACACGCCAAATTCGGCGCCAGACGCACCGCGTCCGCCGCGTCAACGCAAACCTGATTGGATTCGCGTCCGCGCTCCGGTGAGCCAAGGGTATAATGAAACGCGCAAATTGATGCGCGAGTTAAACCTCAACACCGTTTGCGAAGAGGCGGCGTGTCCCAATATCGGGGAATGCTGGGATAAAAAACACGCGACCGTCATGATCCTTGGCGATGTGTGCACGCGGGCCTGCGCATTCTGCAATGTGAAAACGGGAATGCCGAAAGCGGTCGATCCGATGGAGCCGGAAAACACCGCAATCGCAGCGGCGGAAATGGGCCTCAAACATATCGTCATCACCAGTGTGGACCGCGATGATTTGCCCGATGGCGGCGCTTCGCAATTTGTGAAGGTGATCGAGGCCCTGCGCCGCAACACGCCGGACACGACGATTGAGATCCTAACCCCCGATTTCCGCAACAAAATGCGCCCCGCGGTGGAGGCTATCTGCGAAGCAGGGCCGGATGTGTACAACCACAATCTGGAAACCGTGCCGCGCCTTTATCCAACGATCCGGCCCGGCGCTCGTTATTATGCATCGCTGCGTTTGTTAGAAGAAGTGAAGGCGCATAATCCGCTGATCTTCACCAAGTCTGGCATCATGCTGGGGCTGGGCGAGCAACGCCTTGAGGTTCATCAGGTGATGGATGACATGCGCAGCGCCGAAGTCGATTTCATTACAATGGGTCAATATCTTCAGCCAACGCCGAAACATGCGGCGGTTGAAGAATTTGTGCCGCCCAAAGGCTTTGATGCTTTCGGTTCGATCGCCCGCGCGAAAGGGTTTCTGCAAGTTGCCTCAAGCCCGCTAACCCGGTCGAGCTATCATGCGGGCGATGATTTTGCGGTGATGAAAGCGGCGCGCGAAGAAAAGCTTCGGAAGCGGGACCGTCTGGACGCTTAATGGTCGGCATCCGCGAAACCCGCAGGCTGCCATACAGCGCGCAGCAAATGTTCGACCTCGTCGCTGATGTGAAGCGTTATAACCAGTTCCTGCCTTGGGTGGTTGCGACGCGGGTGCGCTCGGATAGTGACACTGAAATGGTCGCGGATATGGTGGTGGGGTTTAAGGCTTTGCGCGAAAGCTTTACCTCACGCGTTGCCAAAACCCGGCCCAGCGAAATCGCCGTGCAATATATCGACGGGCCGCTATCCGACCTCCAGAATGTGTGGAGGTTCCGAGAGATTGATGAGCGCACTTGCGAGATCGATTTTGCGGTGGATTTTCAATTTAAAAACCGCGTGTTTCAAGCGCTGGCCGGACAATATTTTGACCGCGCTTTCCGCAGGATGGTCGAAGCGTTTGAACAGCGCGCTGCCGACCTTTACGGCAACAACAATTCCAGCGCGCAAATCGTCGCCTGACGCCGAATTGCGGCGCGCCCGCCGGGGGCATTGCCGCCTTCGAAATGTTTGAGTTCACCCTCTGGCTCGCCCTCAGCATTGCGAGTGGCCCGCGCAAATACGACAGTGCCGACCGGTTTGAGCTGCGTGCCGCCGCCGGGGCCAGCAACGCCGCTAACGGCGACGGCGACATCGGCATTTGATCGTTCGAGCGCACCCTGAGCCATCGCCCAAACGCAAGCGATCGAGACGGCACCAAAAGTTTCAATAATGTCTTGGGAAACGCCCAGCGCATCCATCTTGGCTTCGTTGGAATAGGTCACAAATCCGCGATCGAGCACAGAAGACGACCCCGCGATTTCAGTGATAGCTCCTGCCACCAATCCGCCGGTGCAGCTTTCCGCTGTGGCAACTTTGCGCCCGGCGGCTTTATTTTCCGCAACCACGCGCTCTGCAAGTTTGCTGATGTCTTCTGGGAGGAGATATTCGCTCACTTTGTTTCTTCTTCCTGTTCCCGCAGCTTTCGCTCGCGGCTTTCGGTCATTTGCGGCGTGGATGACGTTTCTGGCGTCGAGGACGATGGCGGCGCGATTGCGGTGATACTGGTTTCGGATTCTTCTAGCCCAAGGCCGACTTCCACTAAAAATCCGAACATGGACGCCACCGTGTCTGCGGGCACGGGGTCCAGAATTTCGAGGCCGCGCTCAATCGTTTCGCAGCTTTCCAATTTGATTTCCTGTGCGGCCAAACTTTCTATCAATCCATCAACGAATGTTCGCAGCTCAACATCATCCAGATCGCCAATCAAATCGCCCATTTGGCCGGCCTCTTCCTGTGCGGCTTGCAACAACAACTGCCTTGCGCCCGGCCAAGCGGCATCGGCGCCTTCGCTAAATTTGGTGCGCAATCGCGGGGCATTGGTGACCGCATAACCTTCGCCATCCAACGCCTCAAAACAGCGTGTCATATACCCTTCAAACGCCAGAGGCAGGCCATAACGCACCGCCGCCGCGACAGCTGCGGGGTCGAGATCATCATCTTGCGCTGATGCTGGTGCGGCTGTCATAACCGCTCCAGATAAGACGGCCAAACTGGCCAATCTGACTAAGCTTTTCATCTCTCACTCCTTTGCGCGCTTGCCGCCTTATGACGAGCGTTGCACCGCGACAATTGCCTGCGCGGCAATACCTTCGCCGCGTCCGGTAAAGCCAAGCTTCTCAGTGGTGGTTGCTTTGATGCTAACGGCGTTTTCACTCAGCCCAGTCAGCCGTGCGACTTCGGCGCGCATGGCCGGGCGATGGGGGCCGATTTTGGGCGCCTCGCAAATGATAGTCAGGTCGATATTTCCAATCGCATATCCGGCCTCATGCGTCAGCTTGGCGGCATGTTCGAGGAACTGGCCCGACCGCGCCCCGGCCCAAGCGGGATCACTGGGCGGGAAATGGGTCCCGATATCGCCATCGCCAATCGCGCCAAGCACAGCATCGGTAATGGCATGGAGAGCAACATCGGCGTCGGAATGCCCGGCCAGCCCCTTGTCGTGATCCAGCTTAACCCCGCACAGCCACAATTCCTCGCCGGAAACCAAACGGTGGACGTCATAACCTTGCCCGATGCGAAATGCGGGCTGGACAGTGTGTTCCATAAAATCTTCCGCGAATGTGATTTTCTTGAGGCGTTCATCGCCTTGCACCAAAGCAACTGAACCGCCGCTGGCGCGCAAGACCTGTGCATCGTCCCCGGCATTGGTGTCACCCGTCCATGCGCGGTGTGCGGCGAGAATATCGGAATAACGAAATGCCTGCGGGGTTTGGACCCGGCGCAATGTTTCGCGCTGCGCCATCCCGGCCATTGTTTCCTGATCGCTGGCGACTGCGAGGCTGTCGACGACGGGCAGGGTGGGGATCGCTCCGGCATGGGCGGAGAGGGCGCTGATTAAGTCTCCGATGACTTGAGGCGGCAGATCAGGGCGCGCGGCATCGTGTATAAAGACCCGTTCAGGCCGCGCCTTTTCCAGCGCCTCTAAACCCGCGCGAACCGAATCCTGACGCGCCGCGCCGCCGGTAATCAGGGTGAACCCATCCAATCCGCGAAGCGCCGCTTGGGCAAACTCTTCCGCGCCTTCTGAGATCACGACGACCAAAGGATCAGCGCCTGCTTCGAAAAGCGTTTGGACGGAATGCGCGATCAATGCGCGCCCGCGCCATTCACGGAATTGTTTCGGTGTATCGCCGCCAACGCGCAAACCCTTGCCCGCGGCGACCACGATTGCTGCAAATGGGGCGTTTGAAACGGGAAGGGGGGCGGAGCCTGCCATAGGCACACGCGCTTAAGGTCTGGACGGATTTTTCGCAATCAACTATGCGCGTGCCCATAATTTAGGCAAATTTCCCCCATGACTGACATTCCAACCCCTCCGGCCTTGAAGCCCATTCAGATTGGCCCTGAAACGATCCCGGATCCCGTGGTGCTTGCGCCCATGACCGGCGTGACCGATTTGCCGTTTCGCAAATTGGTGCGGCGCTATGGTTCGGGCCTCAACGTGACAGAAATGATCGCCAGCGAGGCCGCGATCCGCGAAACGCGCCAATCGCTGCAAAAAACGGCATGGGACCCGGCGGAAGAGCCAGTGTCGATGCAGCTTGTTGGGTGTGATCCGGGCAGCATGGCAGAGGCCGCCAAGCTACAAGAAGGCCACGGCGCGGCGATTATCGACATCAATTTCGGATGCCCGGTGCGCAAGGTTGTTGGGCAATTTGCAGGCTCCGCATTGATGCGCGAAGTGCCGCTGGCGACAAAGTTGATGGAAGCCACGGTCAAAGCGGTTGACGTGCCGGTTACGGTCAAAATGCGGATGGGGTGGGATCACCAAAGTCTGAATGCGCCAGAAATGGCCCGGATCGCAGAAGATCTCGGCGTGAAGATGATCACCGTTCACGGACGCACCCGCAATCAGATGTATAAGGGCGATGCGGACTGGTCCTTTATCGCCAAGGTCAAAGAAGCGGTTTCCATCCCGGTGATCGTCAATGGCGATATTTGCACCATTGCCGATGCGTCAAAAGCGCTTGAGCAATCGGGCGCAGATGGTTTGATGATCGGGCGCGGCGCGTACGGCAAACCGTGGTTGCTCGGCCAGATCATGCATTGGTGGCGCACCGGAGAAGCAATTCCGACGCCCAGCTTTGATGAGCAATATTCGGTGCTTATCGAACATTATAACGGTATGCTCGACCATTATGGCCGCGATGTAGGCGCGAAAATCGCGCGCAAACATATCGGTTGGTACACGAAAGGGATGCATGGTTCGGCGGAATTCCGAAACAAGGCGAACTTTATCGACGATCCAGATCAAGTTTTGGGCGAAATTGAGCGGTTTTATACGCCATTCTTAGGCCGCCGCTCTGACACTGATCTTCCGGCTAAAGCTGCGTAACATGACTGCTAAGCCGCTGGCCGGTGGGTCTGACATTTCCAGTTTTGACCCGTCGCGGCCCAATGGCGAGGCGCAGATCGCGGGGTTGGTGTTTGCGCTGATCTTGGTGGATGAAAACACGTTGATCGCAGAGGCGAACCACGCGGCTGAAAACATGCTGGGTTGCAGCGCAAAGCGGCTGCTGGGCAAACCCTTGCTCGACATTATCGGCCCGCTCGATCCGAGGGTGGAGGCCCGCTTAGGCGAAGTTGATGCGGCACTGGTTGCGCGCGATGTGAAGATCATTGCGGGGGAAAACGACGCCCGCGTAAACCTAACCGTTTCGCCGCTCGGCAGTTTTCCCGGTTGGCGCGTGGTCACACTTTGGGAAATTGGGCACGACGAAGCTGGCGGCGAAGAAGAGCTGGGATCGTCACACGGCGCGCCGTCAATATTGGCGCATGAAATCAAGAACCCGCTTGCCGCCATTCGCGGGGCGGGTCAGTTGGTCGCTCGTAAATTGCCTCTCAAGGACAAGAAGCTCGCTCAGATGATCACCGACGAGGTGGACCGGATTGCGCGATTGATCGACCGGATGCAGCAATTGGGCGCGCAGAATCTGGACACGGCTGCGCCTTGCAACCCGCATGAAGCGATCCGTTCGGCCATCGCAACCGTACGCGCGGCGAACACCAATGCGGCGGAAATATCCGAGGAATTCGATCCTTCATTGCCGCCGGTGCTCGCGAACCGAGATGCGTTGGAACAGGTACTGATCAATCTGATCTCCAACGCCAGAGATGCCGCAGGGACGGAGGCTGAGACGGGGACAGGGACAGGGACAGGCGCAGGAGAGGCAGGGAAAATCACTGTCAAAACGCGTTTCGTTAGCGGCCTCGCATTCAGCGCAATTCGGTTGGGCCGTGCCGTGCGGCTGCCGATTGAGATCACGGTTAGCGACAATGGGCCGGGGATTGATCCGGCGATGCGCGATCATGTTTTTGAGCCCTTCGTTTCGTCCAAGCAATCAGGGCAGGGGCTAGGGCTGGCATTGGTGCGCAAATTGGTGCGCGACATGAACGGCAGCATTAGCCACGACCGCGATACGGCGCGGGGTTTGACCCATTTTCGAATTCATCTGCCGATGGCGTCAACGGATCAGGGATAGGACGCAGATATGCCCAGCTCAATTCTCTTGGTCGAAGACGACATCGCGATTGCGACGGTCATTACCGCCGCTCTTGAAGATGAAGGGTTTGCGATTGATCACTGCACAACGATTGGGCAACGCGACGCGAAATTGGGCGGGGCTGTCTTCGATGTAATGCTCACCGACGTGATGCTGGCCGATGGTGACGGTTTGGCGAGCCTTGGTGCGGTGCGCGATGCTGCACCCGAAATGCCCGTAATTGTGCTGTCGGCGCAAAACACTCTGGATACGGCGGTTCGCGCCAGCGACAGCGAAGCGTTTGAATATTTCCCCAAACCATTTGATTTGGACGAACTTGTCCGCGCCGTCTGCCAAGCCGCAGGCAGCCGCGAGGACGCCCCCGAAGCTTTACCAATAAGCGAAGGGGACGGAATGCCGATGGTGGGCCGCAGCCCGGCCATGCAGGGGGTTTACCGAATGATCACGCGCGTGCTGCGCAATGATCTCACGGTGTTAGTCACCGGCGAAAGCGGAACGGGCAAGGAATTGGTCGCAGAAGCGATCCACCAATTGGGCAACCGCCGGACCGGCCCATTCGTTGCGGTCAACACCGCCGCTATTCCGCATGATCTGGTTGAAAGCGAGTTGTTCGGCCACGAAAAAGGCGCGTTTACCGGCGCGGTGGCGCAGGCCATCGGGAAATTTGAACAGGCCAATGGCGGCACGCTGTTCTTAGACGAAATTGGCGACATGCCGGCAGAGGCGCAAACGCGGCTGCTGCGCGCGTTGCAGTCCGGGCGCATTCGGCGGGTTGGCGGGCGGCAAGAAATTGCGGTCAATGTTCGCATTATCGCGGCCACAAACCGCGATCTTGCCCCTATGATCGCAGCGGGAAAATTCCGCGAAGACTTGTTCTACCGGCTCAACGTCGTGCCGATCGAATTGCCGCCTTTGCGGGAACGGCGCGAAGATGTTGATGTGCTGTCGCAGCATTTCCTTGCGCAGGCCGCCGAAGACGGATTGCCGCGCCGCCAACTGGCGCGCGATGCGGTTGAAAATCTCGAAAAACGCAATTGGCGCGGGAATGTGCGCGAATTGCGGAATGTGGCATATCGGCTTGCGCTGATGTCGCGCGAAGATGTGATTGATGCCGAAAGTCTGATCGATATTTTAGGCGACGAAACGCCAATTGTCATCGATGGGGAGGATGACGCAGGCAGCGGTATCGGGACCGCGCTGGACATCTGGTTGGCCAAGGAAGAACCCGCATCCGGCACAATTTACGCCAGCGCTCTGGCCGCCTTTGAAAAACCGTTGATCGAACATGCGCTGGGCCAGACGAGCGGCAATCAATTGCGCGCGGCAAAGCTGCTTGGGATCAATCGTAACACTCTGCGCAAACGGATTACCGAGCTGAAAATTGAGCCTGATCGCTTTGCAAGACCGGTCTAACGCAGTTCTGCGGCCAAAATACCACTTTTGACTTGCATGAAAGCAACACTCGCGTTGTAACTCAGCCACGATGGATGGTTCGATGGCAAATCCGGCGGGAAGCTCCGGAACAGATATTGAGCGCGCCGCAACCCAAGCGCCGGCGCAATCAATGCGCCAGTCACCGCGTTGGTGGCGGCAATTCATTGTCGCCTCGCGCCGTGCCAATATCTACCTCTGGCTCGAAATCCTCTCTGTCCTGTCATTGATGGTCGCGATTTTCGCGAATTACATGGCGTATTCGGACGCTCCAGAGACAGGCGAGGTGCTCCCAACACTGCAAGTATCGCTGCTTTTGCTCGCGGTTCTGGTCCCCTCAATGGCCATATTGGTTTTGATCGGGCGCCGCATGGCGATGGCGCGGGCGGCAGGCAGCACGGCAAGGTTGCATGTGCGGCTTGTGTTCTTCTTTTCTATGGTCGCGGCCGTTCCCACTCTGCTTGTCGCAGGTTTTGCTGCGTTCTTGTTTCAAACCGGCGTGGATTTCTGGTTTTCAGACGAATCCCGCGGGCTGATGGAAAATGCCAATGAGCTGGCCCAAAGTTATTATGATGCGAACCAGCGCCAGGTCGAAGGGGAAACGATCACGATGGCCAGCGATATGCGGGTCATTTTGGAGCGTGTTCCTATCGCAGACCCGGATTTTCCGGATTTTTATGCGGTGCAAACGCAGGGGCGGCAAATTTCCGAAAGCGCCATTTTGCAACGCTTGGATGATGGGACATTACGCACCGCCGCGATCCTAAACCTATTGGAAGATAACCGCCCATTAGAATTCAGCATGGCCGCTTTGCCTCAGCTCGATGCTGGGGCATTCGTTGTGGTGGAGGGTAGCCCTGAGCGGATTGCTGCCGTCGCGCCGATTGATCGGGAGGCAGGCGTCTATCTCTACAATGCGCGCACCACCGAAGAATCGATGTTCAATCAATGGGAGAGCGCTCAGGCAATCTCCGCCGCTTACGAAACGCTGACCCGCGAAGCGCGGACGTTGCAATTGCGTTTCAACGTTGCGCTTGTGGCGATGAGCTTGCTTTTGGTTGGTATCGCGGTTTGGTTCGCATTGCGCTTTGCAGATCGGCAGGTTGAACCGCTCACCGATTTGGTTGGTGCGGCGCGTAAAGTGGGGCAGGGCAACTTTGCCCTACGGCTAGAAGGGCGCACCGGCGCGGATGAGATTGGCCTGCTAAACCGTGCGTTCAACCGCATGACATCGCAGTTAGAGAAACAGACCGACGATCTGGTGAGCGCAAACCGCCAAATTGATGACCGGCGCGCCTTTATGGAGGCAGTTCTGGAATCGGTGACGGCGGGCGTCATTTCTGTCGATGACGACAGCCGTGTCTTGCTTATGAACAGCTCTGCGCAAAAATTGCTCGGCGGAGATGCCGCTTGCGAAGCGTCCTCAGATGATCTGACCGGGCAATCTTTGTCGGTCTTGTCGCCGGAAATTTGCCAGATGGTGCGCGATGATAATAATCGCGCGATTGTGACCCATGCAAAGGGCGGTGAGCTCCTAACACTGGCGGTGAAAGTGGCACCGGGCAGCAGCGGTCACGTCATCACATTCGAAGACATCACCCGCCAATTGGTCGATCAACGCCAAGCCGCATGGTCCGATGTTGCGCGGCGGATTGCGCATGAGATCAAAAACCCTCTGACCCCGATCCAGCTTGCGACAGAGCGCCTCAAACGGCGTTACCGCAAACAAGTGACAGAAGAAGATGGCGAGTTGTTCGACGAACTCACCAGCACCATTGTGCGCCAAGTCGGTGACCTGCGCAAAATGGTTGATGAATTTTCGAACTTTGCGCGCCTACCGAAACCGGTTTTCCGCAATGAAGACGCGGTCGATCTCGTCCGGCAAGCGGTGTTCTTGCAAGAGGTCGCGCACCCAAAAATCGCTTTTGCTGTTTCTTCTGATGAATTGTCCGACCGCATGATCCAATGCGACCGGCACCAACTTGGCCAAGCAATGACCAATGTGGTCAAAAATGCCGTCGAAGCGGTCGAAGCGCGCGCTGGCACTGCTGGTGAAGGTTATGCGGGCGCGATCCGTGTCACGATGGCGGATTCAGGATCACATATCGCTATCACCGTTGCTGATAACGGGATCGGCTTGCCGTCTGACCGCGAACGAATTGTCGAACCCTATGTGACCACCCGCGAAAAGGGCACCGGCCTGGGTCTCGCGATCGTGAACAAGATTGTCGATGAACATGGCGGCGATATGAATTTCGCCAGCGCAGAAAACGCCGACGGAGAAACCGACGGCACCCGCGTTACCTTGCGGTTTGATCGCAACCCGCAACTTTCCGAAAGCGAGGGCGCCTAATGTCACCAATCCCGCGCTTTCAAACGAAACCCCACTACAATCCCCCCTCAAGGAGAGGTGCATGGCCCTCGACATACTGATCGTAGATGATGAACGCGATATTCGTGATTTGGTAGCCGGTGTGCTCGGCGATGAAGGCTATCAATGCCGCACCGCCGCCGACAGCACCAGCGCGCTTGCCGCGATTGATGAACGGCGGCCCAGCGTCGTGTTGCTCGATGTGTGGCTGCACGGCAGCGAGCTTGATGGGTTGGAGACGCTGGACGCGATTAAGGTGCGAGAGCCGGACGTGCCGGTCATCATATTCTCAGGCCACGGCAATATTGATACCGCCGTTTCTGCGGTGAGCCGCGGGGCAATGGACTTCATTGAAAAACCGTTCGAGGCTGAACGATTGTTGCTGTTGGTCGAGCGCGCCACGGAAACAGAGCGGTTGCGGCGTGAAAACACTCAATTGCGCGATTCAAGCTGGGGCAGCGCGGATTTCACCGGCAATTCCGCCGCGATAAACACGGTGCGTGCGACGCTGAAACGGGTCGCGAACACCGGCAGCCGCGTGCTTATTGCTGGCCCTGCTGGTGCGGGCAAAGAGGTCGCGGCGCGGATGCTCCATGCTTGGAGTACACGGTCGGACAACGCCTTTGTCCTCGTCAATTCGGCGCGGATTACGCCGGAACGTTTCGAACAGGAATTGTTCGGCGAAGAGGCAGACGGCAAACAGGTCCGCCCCGGACTGCTTGAAATGGCCGATGGCGGTACGCTTTATCTCGATGAAGTGGCCGACATGCCGCTATCGACGCAGGCCCGAATATTGCGGGTCCTTACCGAACAAAGTTTCGTACGCGTAGGCGGCACTCGCCAGATCGGTGTCGATGTTCGGGTTGTGTCCTCCACCACGCGCGATTTGGCGGTGGAAATGGAGGAGAAGCGGTTCCGCGAAGACCTGTTTTACCGGCTCAATGTGGTGCCGGTTACGATCCCTTCACTCGCGGATCGCCGTGACGATATCCCGGCATTGGCGGACCATTTCTTCACCCGTTATTCCAACGATCAAGGGATCCCGCCGCCCGACATTTCTGAAGAAGCGATGGCAGCGCTGCAGGCATATGATTGGCCCGGCAATGTGCGTCAGTTGCGCAATGTGGTGGAACGAACGATCATCATGACACCGCGCGACCGGCTGACGGTTGTGGAAACGGATATGCTCCCTGCGGAGATTACTGGCGGGCGGCTCGCCGCGTCGGGGCAAGGCTTGTCAGCGATGATGGGTGTGCCATTGCGCGAGGCGCGCGAGAGTTTTGAACGCGAATATCTCACCATTCAGATCAGACGTTTTTCGGGAAATATCTCCAAAACGGCGACCTTTATCGGGATGGAACGTTCGGCGCTGCACCGGAAACTCAAACTGCTCGGCATGGCCGATCGGCGTGAGGCGGAACGCAAAGGGTAGGGCGTCAAAACCACTGCCGCCCGCGTCTCATGCAATTTGCGTCAGACTTGTTGCTACAAATTCAAGGATTGCGGCCATGGCTCTCAACGGTCATGAGGGTCTGCAGCTGTACTCACACGAAGATGTGACATCGGCGTTCTGCGGACCGTAAAGGCGGCCGCCAATAATAGGAGCATGTAATATGTCCAATGCGCGAACTCTCTCACCGCGCCCTCGCAAAGATGGCGGTTCTACGCCGTCCAAAGGCGGAGCGAGCCAGTCATCCGGCGGCAATTCCTCCCGGCAAGGCAATCTACAAGACGCCTTTCTCAACCTTTTGCGAAAGAACAAAACCCCGGTCACCATGTTCCTTGTGAAGGGTGTGAAGCTTCAGGGGATTGTCACATGGTTTGACAATTTTTCGATCCTGCTGCGCCGTGATGGTCAGTCACAGTTGGTTTATAAGCACGCGATTTCCACGATCATGCCCGGCGGGCCGGTCGATGCGGAACAATTCGGCAATCGCACTGGCAACACAAAACAACGCATGTTGCAGGACGTATTCCTCAGCCGCGTTAGCGATGCCGGGGTGCAGGTCACGATGTTCCTTGTGAACGGTGTGATGTTGCAAGGGCGGATTGCGGCGTATGATCTGTTCTGCATGTTGCTGGAGCGGGACGGCGCGGTGCAACTCGCCTATAAACATGCGGTTTCCACCATTCAGCCCGCCAGCCCGGTCGACCTTTCGGACGAAGAGGATGACCTGGACGATGATGATGATGATGATGGCGGCGAAGATGACGACGACGGTGAAGACGGCGACGAATTCGGGCCCGACTACTGAGCTTTGATGATGACTTGATGGACGAGGTAACCCGCGGCGCGCGGGCCGTGGTCCTATGCCCGGATATTAGGCGTTTCACCTACGATCTCGATGCCGAAGAAAGGCTGGCGGAGGCGCAAGGTTTGGCGCTGGCAATCGGTGTGGAAATTCAACATTCCGCCGTCCTGCCCATTCGTCAAATGCAGCCAAACACCCTGTTTGGATCGGGACAAGTTGAGAATATTGCCGTCTGGTGCGAGCAATATGAATGCGAATTGGTGATCGTCGATGGCGCGCTCTCCCCCATTCAACAGCGCAATTTGGAAGACCGCCTAAAACGTAAAGTGATCGATCGCACCGGATTGATCCTAGAGATTTTCGGAGAGCGCGCCGCCACAGCAGAGGGGCGTTTGCAGGTCGAACTGGCGCATCTCGACTATCAACAAAGCCGCCTTGTACGCAGTTGGACCCATTTGGAACGGCAACGCGGCGGCTTTGGTTTTCTTGGCGGGCCGGGGGAAACCCAGATTGAGGCCGATCGCCGGATGATCCGCCAAAGAATGGGGCGTTTGCGGCGGGAACTGGAACAAGTGCGCAAGACCCGGACTTTGCACCGCGAACGACGGGGAAGGGCGCCTTGGCCCGTCATCGCGCTTGTCGGTTACACCAATGCAGGAAAATCGACCCTTTTCAACCGGTTGACCGGCGCTGACGTGATGGCTGAAGATCTGCTGTTCGCTACGCTCGATCCGACCATGCGAGCGATAAGTTTGCCGGGCGTGGAAAAAGCGATTTTGTCGGATACGGTGGGCTTTATCTCTGACCTTCCGACCCAACTTGTCGCGGCATTCCGCGCGACTTTGGAAGAAGTCACCGGGGCGGACATTATTTGCCACGTCCGCGATATGGCCAGTCCCGCCCATGCGGCGCAGAGAAAACAGGTCTTGGATGTGCTCGCCGATCTGGATGTGGTCGACGCGGAAACTGGAACAAGCGACATTCCGATCCTTGAGGTTTGGAACAAGGCCGATTTGATCGGGGAAGACCGGCTAAACGAACTGCGCGAAGCAGCGAGCGGCCACGATGCGGTGCTTGTATCGGCGGTTAGCGGGTCTGGCGTTGACGATTTCGCGGCGAAGATCGCGGATATGCTCACGGTGCAAGCGAGCGAAGTTACGGTCACTTTATCGGCGTCCGATGGGCGGCGATTGGCATGGCTTCATGCGCATGGTGATGTGATCAGTGAAGAAGATGCTGGGGAGGGGGAGGACGGCCCGCTGCGCCGTTTAACAGTGCGGTTGAACCCTAAGGAATTGGGGCAATATTCAACGATATGACACTGTATAACAGAGTGTTTATGATGTTCTTTCGATTTTCTTGACGCGTTGCCAATAGGCTTCTTGCTCGTCCAGCGAGAGGTTCTCAAAGGCGTTACCGTCTTGTGCAGCCAATTCTTCCATTTGCCGAAACCTGCGTTCAAATTTTGAATTTGATGCCTTGAGGGCCTGTTCCGCATCAACACCGTATCGGCGGATGATGTTAACCGCGACAAACAGAACATCGCCCGCTTCGACCAAACGTTCAGCTTCGCTGGCTTCGTCCAACTCTTGGAGTTCTTCGGCCAGTTTATCGCGCGGGCCTTTCATATCATGCCATTCAAAACCAATGCGGGCCGCGCGTTTTTGGAGCTTTTCTGAACGCATTAGGGCTGGCAAAGCACCGGCGACGCCGTCCATTGCGCTGGTCGATCCTGTGCCAGATCGCTCGTCAGCCTTCAGGTCCTCCCAGCGTTTGGCATCCATTTGGCCGGTTTCTTCACCGAAAATATGCGGATGGCGGCTTTCCATTTTGTCGCTGATGGATCGGGCGACGTCGTCAAAGGCAAAAAGGCCGGCTTCTTCCGCCATGCGCGCATGGAACACGACTTGGAGCAGTAGATCGCCGAGTTCGGATTTGAGTTCGGCCATATCGCCGCGTTCGATAGCGTCGGATACTTCGTAGGCTTCTTCGATTGTGTATGGCGCGATGGATTTGAAATCCTGCGCGCGGTCCCATTCGCAGCCGCCGTCAGGATCGCGCAAACGCGCCATGACCTTTAAGAGGCGCTGCAATTGCGGTATCTCGGCGTTTTTGGTCATGAAGGGGGCGCTCTGGTTCGTGCCTATATCAGAATGATAATATATATTATGTTAAATTAAGTTGAGCCTAGTTTGGGGCGTTTCCGACTATGCGGCTCCTAACGCCCACTGATACTGCCCTAATTCGGAAGTGTTGCTCCGAAGAAATCGGCAATCACAAACAGGCCAACAAAGATCGCGACCCAAATCAAAGCAATCTGCAAAATCTTGCTCCAACCCAATCTGTAACTCGCAAATGCGCTGCCAACCACAACGAGCCAGCCAACCAGCGCTACAATTAAAATTAATGCACCGTCGCTCACGCTGTCATCTCCAATCCATCAAAACCAACCGTCACAAAGTCGGGAACCTCGTCCACAAGACTGCGGTAATCCATGCTCTTATCAAGATGGCTTAGCACAAGCCGCCCAGCGCCGACACGTTTCCCAAGCTCAATGGCCATCGCCAAATGCGCATGCGTGGGGTGCGGGTCGCGGCGTAAACAATCGCTGACAAGGATATCGACACCATCAAATAGGTCGATCATATCATCGGAAATTGCACTAAAATCCGTAGCATAAGCGATAGACTTACCATCGGCTTCGAAGCGGTAACCGGTTGTTTCACCCGACCCATGCGCCATTTGACACCAATCCACGCCAAAGCCCGCAATCATCCTCAGCCTGTCCAGCGTGTCGATTGTACACATCGTGGGATAGCCCTCTTGCCCGGCAAAGACGTACCCAAACCTTTGGCGCAAACGCCGGACAGTATCGGTGGATGCGTAAGACGGAATCGGCCCGCCGCGGCCATAGCGCAGCACCCTCAGATCATCGATGCCGTGGCAGTGATCGGCATGGTCATGGGTCCAAAACACGCCGTCGATCCGCCCGATACGGTTTGCCAGCAATTGCGCACGGCAATCGGATGATGTGTCGATCAGCAGCCGTTTGCCTTCATCGCTTTCGACCAAAATGGAAACGCGCGTGCGCCGGTTGCGGGGTTCATTGGGATCGCAATCGCCCCAATCGCCCGTGCCATCTTCGCCGCCAACACGCGGCACACCTGTAGAGGTGCCGGAACCGAGCATGATGAACTTCACAGCGTCGCTTTCGTAAACAAATTGGTGAAATTTGCGGTTGTTTGTTCGGCGAGCAATTCAGGTTCAACCCCGCGCAATTGCGCCATAAACCGCGCCGTATCTGCCACAAAAGCAGGTTCGCATGGACGCCCGCGATGCGGAACCGGTGCGAGGAACGGACTGTCGGTTTCAACAAGCAAACGGTCCGATGGAATTTCGGATGCGGCGGCTTGCAAATCTTTGGCGTTCTTAAACGTGACGATCCCCGATATCGAAATCGTCAGGCCCAGCTCAAGCACTTTGCGGCCAAAATCCGCTGACGCCGTGAAGCAGTGGATCAGCGCGGGAAAGGCGCCCTTCTCCATTTCTTCGCTCAGGATTTGGTATGTGTCGTCCTCCGCATCGCGGGTGTGAATGATCACCGGCAATCCCGTTTCGCGCGCGACATCAATGTGCATGCGAAACAATTTGGCCTGTGTTTCGCGGTTTGAATGTTCGTAGAAGTAATCAAGCCCGGTTTCGCCAATGCCGATCACACGCGGGTTTTGTGTTGCTGCGAACAACACCCCCCGCCCCAGATCCTCGTGACCGTCGGCCTCATGCGGGTGAATGCCGACGCTGGCGAATACGTCGTCTTCGCGCGTGGCAGTCGCGACGACTTGTTCCCATTCGCTGTGTTTGGTGGAGATATTGAGGAAGGCCCCCACCCCCGCCTCTCGCGCACGCGACAACACGCCGATTTGATCTTCGACGACGCCCTTATATTCCAAGTGGCAATGGCTATCGATGAGCATCAGGCGGGCTCTTCTTCTGGCATATCAAGGCGCGGGAAGATCGGCGTAGGTTTTGCAACGGTGAAACCGCTTTCTACGAGGCGGTTGAACCAGTCACTGTCATTTAACGCTGCAAATGACCGTTCATTCTGCGGGATACCCAGTTGATCCAGCAAAGCGGCGGCCTTGTCCGGTACGACGGGTTGGATCGCTATACCAAGGTCCCGAAGCGCGACGAATATCGTTTGTAGCACGACCTTCATCCGCTCTGGATCAGTCTTTTTCAGGCCCCAAGGCGCTTGTTCATCGACATATTGATTGCATGCATAAACCGCTTTGATCCACGCCTCCAAACCTACCGAAAACGCGTATTTATCAAACTCTTGCGGCAATTCGGTCGCACAAGCTTTGTGCACCACATCCAGCAATGCCGCATCAGCCTCGGCGGGCTCAAACTTGCTCAGAACCCCGTCCATATTCTTTGCGATCATCGACAGTGTCCGCTGAGCCAGATTGCCAAGACTGTTCGCAAGTTCGGCGTTGGTCCGCGTAACAATCGCCGTTGCGGAATAGGAACCGTCTTGGCCAAAGGCGACTTCGCGCATCAGGAAATAGCGCAGATTATCAACACCAAATTGCTCAGCCAAAGCAAGCGGATCGGTCACATTACCCAGCGATTTGGATTCTTTCAGCCCGCGATTAAGCAGGAAGCCGTGGCCGAACACGGCCTTTGGCACAGGCAGCTTCGCGCTCATCAAGAATGCCGGCCAATAGATGGTGTGGAAACGGACAATGTCCTTTCCGATCAGATGGAGGCTCGCGGGCCAAAACTTGGCCATCTCAGGTGTTTCGTCTGGGAAACCGAGACCCGTGAGGTAATTGGTCAGTGCATCGACCCAGACATACATTACGTGATTGTCGCTGCCGGGTACTTTGACGCCCCAATCGAAACTGGTGCGGCTGACGGAGAGATCACGCAAGCCCCCCTCGACAAAGGCGATCATTTCGTTGCGGCGGCTTGCTGGCTCTAAGAAACCGGGAGTGTTCAGGAGCTTAAGCAGTGGTTCCTGATATTTCGACAAGCGAAAGAACCAGCTTTCTTCGACCGTCCATTCCACCGGCGTGTCTTGCGGGGAAAGTTTCGCGCCGCCCTCGCCCTCTTTCAACTCGCTTTCGTCGTAATAGGCTTCGTCGCGGACAGAATACCATCCCTCGTACCGGTCGAGATACAGATCGCCGGCTGCCTCCATGCGCTGCCAGATCGCTTGGCTGGCGCGGTGGTGATCGGGCTCTACGGTGCGGATAAAACGGTCAAAACTGATGTTAAGTGCGTCATCCATCTCACGGAAATAGCCGGACATTTCGTCCGCCAATTCGCGCGGGGTGCGGCCTTGTTCCTCGGCCTTGCGCGCCATTTTCAGGCCGTGTTCGTCGGTACCAGTCTGAAAACGAACCTCGCGGCCTTGCAAACGTTGAAAACGCGCGATGACATCGGCGGCAATCCCTTCATAAGCGTGCCCGATATGCGGGCGGCCATTGGGGTAATTGATCGCAGTTGTGATATAAAACGGGGATGTGTCGGTATCAGCCATAGGCTGGGTCGCTAGCGGGGGCGGCGCGCATGAGCAAGGTGCCGATTTCAAGCATCAGCAGCCCGGTGTCGAAATTGTAGTTCGGGGCCTGCGCCGCCAGTGTCACCAATTCGCTGTGAGTTTCCACCAAGGCGGCCCGCTGCGCGCTGTTTTGCGTGTTGCGCGCAAGGTTGGCAGCGATGGCCTGTGCCAGCTCCATTACCGCCTGCAAACGCGCCCGATCTGCACGGGGCCCGATCATGCGTGACAGGTCGCTGCGCGCGGTGAGCCCCGGATCACCCTTTGTCAGCAGCCCCGTGATCAGGGCGGCCACAGGTGACAAATCCTGCTCGCTGAAACGCAGCGCAGCGCCGTACGACCCTTCGGCTGCTCGGATAGCCACATCCATTTGATCGCCATCACTCGCGCCGGATGCGCTGAGCATCGCTTTCAATTGATCGTCGGACAGAATTGGAAATCGCAATGTGCGGCACCGTGAACGGATCGTCGGCAAGAGCCGTGCGGGCCGGTGCGTGACGAGGATAAAGGACGTGCCTTGCGGCGGTTCCTCAAGGCTTTTGAGCAGCGCGTTTGCGGCACTAACCTCCATGTCGTCGGCCGGATTAATAATGACGACGCGCCGATCGCCCATAGTGGGCCGGGTCGTCAGCCTCTTTTGCATGGCGCGGACTTGGTCGACGCGGATGCTTCGAGCGAGTTCAAACTTCTTGCCGTCCGACTGCGCGCGCGCTTCTTTGTCGTTCTTTGCGCCGTAGGTGAGCACGATAATGTCGGGATGGTTTCCGGGCGGCTGCGGAATGCCGGTTTGTGCCACCAATTCGCGGGCGGCGGCCATCGCAAAATCATGTTTGCCCAGGCCGCTCTTGCCTGCAAGGATCCACCCATGATGCATCCGCGTGCCGCCCATCGCTGCGCGCCATTCGCGCCAAGCGCCGCCATGATTGGGCCAGTCGGTCGTCCCGTCGGCGTTCATGCTTCGCCGATCAATGGGGCTAAAGCTGCGATGATACGGGCGTGAACTTCCTCTGGCTTTCCGGTGCCGTCGACAATGCGAAATCCATCGGGATCGTCGTCCGCCAGCCTTCGAAAACTTTGCGCAACGGCGCGGTGATATTCTTCGCTGCGTCCGCCAATCGCATCGCTTGCACCGCCATCGCGCTCTGACAAACGCTGGCGTAACCGCGCCTCATCCACTTCTAACAAGATTGTGCAATCGGGCCGCATACCTTCAGACCCGAATTGGTGCAGCGCGCGAATTGCGTCATCGCCCAATCCCCCTGCCCCGCCTTGATAGGCGCGGCTTGAATCGACAAACCGATCACAAATCACCCATATCCCTTTGTCCAATGCGGGACGGATTAGGCGGGCAACATGATCCGCGCGAGCGGCGGCGAATAGCAACGCTTCTGATCGCGGGTTCCATCCATCGCCGGGTGGGTGGAGCAGCAATTCGCGGATCGCCTCTGCGCCGGTTGTGCCGCCCGGTTCGCGCGAGATTTCAGCGAGTTTGCCATGCTTGCGCAGCGCCTCTGCGAGCAGCCGTGTCTGGGTGGATTTGCCAGTACCCTCCCCCCCTTCAAACGCGATGAAACGACCTTTAGTGTCAATATTCGTCACCCGAACCATCCCGCAATCCCGTTGATTATTCGCGCGAAGAACCCAGCCTCATCAACGGCCTCTGCGGCGATTAACGGCACCCGAGCAGGTTCCATATCGGGAACTTCGATCACCAAAGTCGCCACCCTGTCCCCGGCCGCAAAAGGCGCGCGCAGCGGCCCGTCATACATGATTGAAAGCCGCAAGTCCGCGGCGCGCCCGCTCGGCACGTTCACAAAGACCGTTCGATCGGTTTGCAACGCCACATTGCGTGCATTGCCGCCTTGAACGCGGGCCGATCCGACCGTTTGCCCCGATGCGAACAACCTTTCCCGATCAAAAGCATCAAAACCCCATTCCATATAGGCGCGAGCGGACCGCGCCCGCAGCGCATTCCGACCCACCCCGGCGACCACTAAGACGAGCCGCTGACCGCCGCGCTGGGCTGTGCCAAGATATCCAAAGCCCGCTTCATTAGTATAGCCGGTCTTGATCCCATCCGCCCCGCGCGTCCGTCCGATCAGAGGGTCATGGTTGGTTTGTTCGATGCCATTATAGCGAAAGCCGGGGAGGCCGATATAGCGGCGGAATTTATCCGGATGCCGGCCGATCAGCGCTTCGGCCAGAGTGATCAGATCATTCGCGGTGGTGAAGGTCTTACCTTCATCCGGCCAACCATTCGGCGTCCCAAAATGGCTATTCGTCATGCCAAGCGCCCGTGCGCGAAGATTCATCCCGCCAACCCAGTTCGCGGTCGTGCCCGCTTGCCCTTGGGCCAGCATAATCGCGCCGTCATTGGCTGAAATGTTGGCTATGCCCATCAAGAGATCATCGACGGGAACTTGATCGCCGGCATTGATCCACATGGTGGAACCTTCGCCATTCCATTCCTGCCAAGTCTCATCACGCATCGTCAAAATTTGCGATGGATCCAGTGAGCCTTCTTCGATCAATTCAAAGGCGTGGAACATCGTCATCACTTTGGTGATCGATGCGGGGACGAAACGGCGGTCTGCGTTGCGCGAATGCAGGACTTGGCCGCTTGTGACATCCACCAATATCGCAATCGGCACTTCGTCTGCGGAGGGAACAGAGGGCGCGCTTTGGCCCAAAGCCGCCGACGTGTTCAAAACGGCGCCGAGGGCGGCACATACAAACGCCTTGCCGAGCAGGGCCCGGTTTGCGGACAGGTAAGAAAGACCTCTAATCACCTTGACGCCTATACAACCCGCCCTGCCAAGATGCGAGAGTAGCAGAGCGCTTAGTTCACGATTTCGTCAGCGAGCAATCCAACGCTCATCGCGTAATAATTTGAGCAATTGTATTCGAGGATCACACGGTAATTACCGGTGAGGAGCCATGCGGGCCGCCCCGGACCATCGGGTTGGAACAGCGATGTCAGCGTATCATCCGGCAATGCGCGCTGAGGTTGCACCCCCAATGCGCGCCATTCTGCGACGGTTTTCCATTGGCTATGGCGTTCGTGAACACGCGAACAGACCGGCGACACCAATTCGGTTTTATAGGCATCAACATCAAAACCGCGGGGCACAGCAGCGCGCACGCCCCAAGGTTGCCCGGTCCGCCATCCGGCATCGCGGAAATAGTTTGCGATAGAGGCGAATGTATCGGCGCGGTTGTTAAATATGTTCGCGCGGCCATCTCCGTCGCCGTCTGTGGCGAGCCTTAGGTAAACCGACGGCAAAAATTGCGGGTTGCCAAATGCTCCTGCGAAACTGCCGACCAATTGCCCGCGTGAATAGCCGCGATCAGCGACTTTCATCAGGGCAACCCATTCGCCCGCGAACAGATCGCGGCGGCGCCCTTCCCATGCCAGCGTCGCGAGGCTGCGTGAGAGATCGAAATTGCCGCGAATATTGCCATAGCTTGTTTCATGCCCGAAAATCGCGGTGATGATCTGCGCTGGGACGCCGTAGTCGCGCTCCGCCCGGCGCAATTCGGCGCTGTTGTTGCGGAATACGCGCCGACCGCCAGCGATGCGCTGCGCATTCACATGGGTCGCAATATAGGGCGCCATCGCGGGATAACCGCGCTGAGTTGGCCGGCCCGGTTGCCCCTGATCCAGCCGAATGACGCGCGCATTTGGCGTCAGGCCAGCGGTCATGCGCTGCAGGGTTGCCTCGCTCACACCTTCTGCGCGCGCCCGCGCTTTTAGCAATTCCATATAGGCGTCGAACGCGATGCCATCTCGTGCGGCAACCTGCGCCTGTATCGGTGCCGGTGCAGCAACACTGCCCAGCGCCAATGCGCAAAAGGTCAAGAGCGCGAAGGATGCGAAGCGATTAAGAGCGATAGCTGGTGTCATCTCAGTGGTTTCTCACAGGTCATCTGAATTGCAGGTGAGCAGGATTGTTCTGCCGCCCGCTTATTCCGCTGCAATCGCATGTTTGCACATAAACTCATAGTCTTCGCGGCACGCATCGGCGGTTTTTTGATACTCTTCACCGAGCTTTGGCAGAGCGCCGGGGGGATTGCCAAACCCTGCCGAGGCATTGACCTTGTCGTACCAATGCGCGCCCCATATTCCGTCCTGCGGCAGCGGGCCGTTTTCCCATGTTAGCATCGCAGGATCCCAATCAATCCCAAGGGCGATGCACAATTGGCTAAGCACTTTTTGTGGGTTTGTCAGAATCTGAGCGCTGTCCACAACAGGCGGCGCGTGGCCGAGCCGCTGCGCTTCCATCTCAAAATATTCCCGTTGGCGCGCCAGCCCAAGATGTTCGGGCCGGATTGCGGTGCGTTTGTTGGCATAGCTGGCCGCGACGCGAACCGGATCGCGGATGAGGAATGCGTGGCGGGTTTCTGGAAAGTCCAGAATGCTGACTGGCCCTTCCATGTGGTGGGGCATGTGTTTCTGATACCAGATTGTGCGGCCAGCCGGTGGCGCGCCATTTTGCGCGTCCGCGACCCTTTGCCAATCGCATTCCATATCGTCGATGATCTCGGCGGCCATAGGCTGCGGATCGCCTGTGGCTTTCAGATAGGCACCGTAGAACGGCTCATCGCTGACATAGGTGTCCGCGCGGCTGCCAAAGCTCCGCATCATCGCGGTGGAGAGGTTGCGCGGACCGCTCCACATGGCAATCCTGATCATTGCGCGCCCCGGTCCATCAGATCGCGGTATAGCCCCTGCAAACGCTCCACCATCGGCCCGCGCGCAGGGGTGAGTTTGCGGCCATCTACCTCTGTCACAGGAACAACGCCCGCAAATGTACCGGTCACGAAAGCTTCGTCGGCGCCGTACACATCGGTCAGTGAGAAGTTACGCTCAAACACCGGGATGCCCGCTTCTCGGCACACTTGGATGACATTCGAACGGGTGATCCCGCCTAGGCAATAGTCACCGCTAGAGGTCCAAACCTCCCCTTTGCGAACGATGAAGAAGTGCGTTGAATTGCACGTCGCGACAAAGCCATGCGGGTCGAGCATCAGCGCTTCATCTGCACCGGCCTGCGTCGCTTGAATACAGGCGGTGATGCAATTGAGTTTGGAGTGCGAGTTTAGCTTTTGATCCTGCACCGCCGGATCGCCGCGCCGCACATGGACCGTGAATAGCCGCAGTCCGGTTTCGATTGTTGTGGGAAGCGGTGCTTTGAATTCTGGGATGATAACGATGGTCGCGGGCGAGATCACGACACGCGGGTCTTGATACGGTGTCGAGCGGATGCCGCGCGTCACCATCAGGCGGATATGGACACCCTCTTCGCCGCGCATTGCGTTGCCATCGACCGTGTCCTCAATCCGCTGAGTCAGTTCATCGCGGGTTAGGCCGACATCCATCGCGATGGCTTTTGCACCCTCGAACAATCGGTCCAAATGTGCGTCCAAGAATGCGATCTTGCCTTTGTGCAGCCGCAACCCTTCCCATACCCCGTCGCCAAGCATGAAACCGCTGTCAAAGACCGAGACACTGGCCTCTGCTCGCGGGACAAGCGTGCCATTCACACTGATCAACACGCTCTCATTGCGCGGATCAGCGGCGTAATCATGCGTACCTTTTGCCATAGAACTTGCTTTTCTACCTTTTCCTATAGTGACAAGTGGCGCGGGCATCGCTAGCGAGCGTTTCTGCGCGGACAGGTGGCAGAGCGGTTGAATGCACTGGTCTTGAAAACCAGCGTGGGTGCAAGCCCACCGTGGGTTCGAATCCCACCCTGTCCGCCATTTTCCTTATCTCACGATAACTCGCTTCGCTCGCTCCTCCGATTGGGCGGCCTTTCGGCCGGCGGGCGCTCGCCCTTGTGAACCCTTTACGGGCTGGGTCATTGCTTGCCTTCGTCGCCGGCCTGCTTCGCACCTGTCCCATCTTCGGGCGGCGTCATGTGGTCCAAGTGATCGACATCGATCTCTTCGCCATGCGGATCGCCCCACATCACCAGCGACGGGGCGAACGCCTTACCCTTTGGAAACATCGTGCCTTTCAAATGCGCGATCAGATCCTCTTTCGTCAGGAACGGATTTTCGCCTGCGGGTTTGCCATCACCCATCAGAAATGGATCGCGCGGCCATAGGCGTCGAGCACGCTTTCATGCATCATCTCTGACAATGTGGGATGCGGGAAGACGGTCTGCATCAATTCGGCTTCGGTTGTCTCCAACACCTTGCCTACGGTGTAGCCTTGGATCAGCTCAGTGACCTCCGCCCCGATCATATGCGCGCCCAGCAGCTCTCCGGTCTTGGCGTCGAATACGGTTTTGATGAAGCCCTCTGCCTCGCCCAGCGCGATGGCTTTGCCGTTGCCGATGAAGGGGAAGTTGCCGACTTTCACGTCGTAACCCGCCTCTTTCGCCGCGGCTTCGGTCTTGCCGACGCTGGCGATCTGTGGGTGGCAATAGGTGCAGCCCGGTATCGCATCGCGGTTCAGCGGGTGCGGTTGGACCTCTTTATTGCCCATTTCCTGAGCGATAGATTCCGCGCAGGTTACGCCCTCATGGCTTGCTTTATGCGCCAGCCACGGCCCCGGCGTGCAATCGCCAATCGCCCACAATCCGGCGCTCTTAGTGCGGCCATAAGGGTCGATCTGGATGAAGCCTCTATCCATGTCCGCCAGCGGTTCTAGCCCCACATTTTCCGTATTTGGCACGATTCCGATGGCGCTGATGACATGGCTGAACTCGGTTGTTTCGACCTTGCCTTTGCTGTCCTTAATCGTCGCGGTGACGCCTTTGCCGTGGACTTTCAGCCCCTCGACACCGGCGCCGGTCATGATCGTCATGCCTTGCTTGGTCAGGCTCTTTTGCAAGAAGGTGGACACATCCGCATCCTCGACCGGCACAACGCGGTCGAGCATCTCAACCACCGTCACATCAACGCCCATATCGTTGTAGAAGCTGGCGAACTCGATCCCAATCGCGCCCGATCCGATGACCAACAGTTTGCTCGGCATTTCTGGCGGGACCATTGCATGGCGATATGTCCAAACGCGCTCTCCATCGGCGGGAGCAAATGGCAGGTCGCGCGCCCGCGCTCCGGTGGCGACGATCACATGCTTGGCGGTTAGCGTCTCTGTGCCCTTGTCCGACTTCACCGTCAGAGAGGTTGCTCCGGTCAGCGTCCCCTCGCCCATGTGAACGGTGATCTTGTTCTTCTTCATCAGGTGGCCGATGCCCTGATTGAGCTGTTTCGCGACGCCCCGGCTGCGTTTCACGATGGCGTCCAAATCCGCCTCAATCGTGCCAGCAACCTTCAGGCCGTAACTCTCCGCTTGATCCATATAGTGCTTGATCTCTGCCGAACGCAGCAGCGCCTTTGTCGGGATACAGCCCCAATTGAGACAGATGCCGCCCAGATTCTCCCGCTCCACAATCGCGGTTTTTAATCCCAGTTGAGCGCAGCGAATCGCTGCCACATATCCGCCCGGCCCTGATCCCAGCACCACCACATCGTAACTCACTGACATTGCTTCATTTCCCTATATTCAAGGTTGTTGCCTGACACACCTGACACACAGTCTAGGCCCAAAAACTTTGCCGCCCCCAATGCGCGCCTGTGCGGACGGGTTTGATGGCGAATTCGGTCATTATCCATAGCGAAAACGCTGCACATTCATCGCCGTGTAGGACAGCACAAAATCACACCATTTCGCCCGTTTGCTTCACCGCACGCGGACGGCCATCGTCACCGATGACCACAAATTTAAACGTCCCTTCGGACACTTTGACAATTGCCTCGCCGTTGCGTTCTCGCCCGATACCCTCAACCTGAATGGTCATCGAAGTCCGCCCCGTGGCGATCACTTCGGCATAGACCGACAATTCATCACCTACCTGCATCGCACCGGGAAAGGTGAAATCGGTGGCGTGCACAACAACCGCTTTGCCCTGCCCAACCCGGCTAGCCAGCGATCCCGCACCCAGCGCCATTTGCGCCATCAGCCAGCCGCCGAAAACCCCGCCATAGGGGTTCAGATCGGTCGGCATCGCCGTGGCGCGGATGGTGAGCTGGCGGTCAGGCATATATTACGCCATCTCAGGAGCGGCGGATTGCGCTGCGCCCATAGGTTTCACCACCCAGAACCAACCCAAAACCGCATAGACATTCGCAGCAATCACCGCCGGTCCGCCGAAATAGATCACAAAAAGCAAGCCAGCCAGCGCATAGCAGGTCAGCAACATGACCACTCCGGCCAAATTCGCCATTAGGAATATTGTTCCGGGAGAGCCTTGCAGGCGTTCTTGAGCAAGAACAAAGGACAAAAACGCGATTGGTAATCCGATGAGAAGGCTTGCCGGTAAGGAAAAGAACAACAAGTTGAGCCAGCCTAGCGGCTCACCCCCGTCCATGCCGATAATTCCATACGGAATGATGGCACCAATAGCGGCCAAGCACCCGATCACCGCGAATTTCCCAAATGCCATTAACATTGCCAATACTCCCCCCAGAGTTATTTAACCCGCGATCAATTCAACGAAGCGCTGGCTGATCCAGCCTGAGCGGCATGAGCCATTATAGTCGCGAATGTTTGGAACGGGTGATCCAACACCGCATCCGGTGCCCGCGGCGCCTGACCCTTCGTAAACGATCCCAATCCAGCCATCGGCGGTTTCGCACATCGAAACCCCAGTGCCCGAAGTCAGGCGATCAATCTCATCAGCATCCGTGCTTGGCGCAGCGCGGACCGTCAGAAAGTTGTCGCCATCGGGGTTAAGCCCCGTGATCTCTCCATAACCGCCGCATGCGTCCATTTCTGGACCGTCAAAGCCGATGCGAACCGGGCGTCGTTCGATGCCGAATGTGGGTTCTGCTGGCGCTTCGGTTACGGCTGCGGCCTCTGGATCGGCATCAAATTCGCCGGTTTCTTCCGTGACAATTTCGGCGTCTTCAGATGCGCCGGAACACGCCATCAATGTCAGGCTTGCCCCAGCAAGGACGGCAAATGCTCCGCGCATTTTCAAACCACCAGCCCCATCGGATTTTCAATCAAGCTGCGGAATTGGTCGAGCAATTTCGCGCCGTCCACACCGTCAATCGCGCGGTGATCGAAACTGCCGGTGACGCTCATCACTGTTGCCACGCCCAATGCTCCGTCAACGATAGCGGGGCGCTGCTCGCCTGCACCAACGGCCAAGATCATGCCTTGCGGCGGGTTGATCACCGCATCAAATTGCTTGGTGCCGAACATGCCCAGATTGGACAGCGAAACCGTGCCGCCCTGATATTCATGCGGCGCAAGTTTGCCGTCACGCGCTTTGCCCGCGAGTTCCTTCATTTCCTGGCTGATTTCCGCCAGACCTTTGCGTCCTGCATCGCGGATGATCGGCGTGATTAAGCCGGTCGGAGCGGCGACAGCGACGGACACATCTTCGCGGCTATATTGGTGCATCACGTCGCCTTGGAACGACACATTGCATTGCGGTTCGCGTTGCAATGCGCGGGCGAGCGCTTTGATAATCAGGTCATTGACCGACAGTTTTACCCCGTCCGCTTCGAGCGAAGCGTTGAGCTGTTTGCGCAGGCTAAGCAGGGCATCCAGCTGCACATCGACGGTGAGGTAGATATGCGGAACGGTTTGTTTCGCTTCGGTCAATCGGCGGGCGATAACCTTGCGCACATTGTTCAGTTTTTGCGTTTCGTAAGGCGCATCATATTCGCTCGCTGGTTGAGTTGGTGCTGCTGTCTTAGGAGCGGGCGCCGCTGCTGGCGCAGGCGCGCTTGCCGGGTCAAAGTTTTCAACATCTGCTTTGACGATCCGTCCGCCGGGGCCGGTGCCGCTGACGCCGGAAAGGTCGATACCTTTCTGCTGAGCGATCCGTTTTGCCAGCGGCGATGCAACAACGCGGCCGCTGGACCCCATGCCGCCTTCGCCCCCGCCCGAAGCAAGAGCAGGCGCCGTTGCCGCGGTTGGGGAAGGAGAAGCCGCAGCCGCAACATTGCCGCCGCCTGCTTCAATCGCCGTTTCGACATCGCCTTTGGTTATCTTACCGTTGGGGCCGGAACCCTCGATCTGGGTTAGGTCGACGCCGTTTTGATCGGCCAGTTTGCGCGCCGTCGGCGTCGCCGCCGGGCCATCCTTAGGCGCCGGTGCTGGGGTTGGTTCTGGCGTAGGAGCAGGAGCGGGAGCCGCATCTGGCGCAGGCGCGCTGATATCCGATGCGTCTTCACCCTCTTCTGCAAGCACCGCAATCACGGCGCCCACGGCCACATTCTCTGTGCCGTCACCCACCACAATCGCCGCGATCGTGCCTTCATCGACCGCTTCGAATTCCATCGTCGCTTTGTCTGTTTCGATCTCGGCCATGATATCGCCGGATTGGACCGTGTCGCCCACTTTCACCAACCATTTGGCGAGAGTGCCCTCTTCCATTGTGGGCGAAAGGGCGGGCATCTTAATTTCGATGGCCATAGCTGCGCTGAAACTCCGTTACGGCTTGCTGGATTGGTTCGTATATTGAGGCTTTAAACGCTGTGCCGCCGGGGGCAAGCCTTCTCGCGCCTCTTGCAATATCATCCGATAGTTCAGATAAATCACCACGAGAGGGGCTTCGATGCGCACATTTCTTGTCATCATAGACGAAAGCGACGAAGCACGAGCGGCCATGCGCTATGCGGCGCGCCGCGCGGTGCAAGTGGGCGGCGCGGTGCATATTCTCGCTCTGGTCGCACAGCAGAATTTCAGCGCATTCGGAGGCGTGCAAGCGACCATCGAACAAGAAGCGCGCGACCGGGCGGAAATGTTGGCGCATGGCGTCGCTGGCAATTTGCTCGCGGAAAGCGGAATTATGCCCACAATTTCGGTGAAAATCGGCAACGGTCAAAAGATCGTGACCGAATTCCTTGAAGGGCACACAGAGGTCGCAGCCTTAGTCCTAGGCGCTGCCAAAGGAAGCGGCCCCGGCCCGTTAGTGACGCATTTTGCCGCACATGCCGGGGATTTGCCCTGCCCGCTCTATGTCATTCCGCATGACTATGATGAAAAAAGCAGCGACCACGAAGCGTAATCCGCAGCCTAAATTAGCAGCGCAATCATTTTTTACGCCGACCCTGATGGCGGATATTTCCGGGCCGCCCGCGCGCACCGGATTTGAATTTGCCAGCTCTTTTGGGCGGACCACCAGGTTTGCGGTAGCGATCATCGGAGCGTTTTGCGCGCACCTCAATCGCATTGCCATCGGCATCAACCGGCACGAATTTGAGCGCGCCGGTGAGCGCATTGGATTCGGCAAGTTTCAACTTCAACCGGTCGCCGGATGAATAGGTCGTCCCGCTATTCTCTCCGATTAACGATTGAGACGCCTCATCATGGCGGAAATATTCATCGCCCAGCGTCGAAATCGGCACCAAACCGTCTCCGCCAAGCCCAACGATGGTGGCAAAGAACCCGAAACCTTGCACACCGGTAATGCGGGTGTCGAACGTTTCGCCCACCCGTCCCGATAGCCACGCAGCGACGTAGCGGTCGATAGTGTCCCGTTCCGCCTCCATCGCGCGGCGTTCGGTCGCGCTGATCGCGTCGCATATTTCCTGAAGGCTCGCGCGGTCTTTGTCCGAAAGGCCGGTGGCGTCTGGTAGGTCAACCTTGGGCTTGGGCTGTTCCAGTTTGTATCCGTCCACCAAAGCGCGGTGGACGAGCAAATCGGCATAGCGGCGAATGGGCGATGTGAAATGCGCGTAAGAACCGAGCGCGAGGCCAAAATGGCCGCCATTTGCGGGGCCGTAGAATGCTTGCATCTGAGTGCGCAGGACAGCCTCCATAACCTGAGCTTTTTCAGATTCTTCGGTGACGTCTTTCAGCAATCGGTTGAAGAGACCCGGCGTAATCACCTGACCCATCGCCAGTTTCTTGCCCATCGTGCCCATATATTCGCGCAATGCGATCAATTTTTCGCGGCTTGGCGTGTCATGGACACGGTACACAACCGGGGTGTTCTTCGCCTCCAACGCCTTTGCCGCCGCGACATTGGCAGCGATCATAAAGTCTTCGACAACACGGTGCGCATCGAGCCTCTCTCGCACGGCGATCTCTGCGATTTGCCCCTCATCATTCAGCATTACGCGCCGTTCGGGCAGGTCCAAGTCAAGCGGATCACGCGCCGCCCGTGCCTCTGCCAAAACCTTCCAGGCATCCCACAGATTCGCGAGATATTCCGGCGGAGTGCCTGTATCGACGGCGGCCTGCGCGTCTTCATAGGCGATGTTGTGATGGATGCGCACAATTGCACGGGTGAAACGGTGCTTTGTAATTTGGCCCGCCGCATCAATATGCAGGTGACACGCCATCGCCGCGCGGTCTTCATTTTCGCGCAAAGAACACACATCCGCCGAAAGAATTTCGGGCAGCATCGGCACAACGCGGTCTGGGAAATAGACCGAATTGCCGCGCTTTCGTGCTTCGCGGTCAAGCGCGCTGCCGGGCCGCACATAAAACGACACATCGGCAATCGCGACCAGCGCGTTAAAACCGCCCTTGCCATCGGGCTCCGCCCAGATCGCATCATCGTGATCGCGCGCATCGGCGGGATCAATCGCGACAATCGGCAAAGCGCGCAGGTCTTCGCGTTTGTCTTCGGACAGCGCCAATTCGGTCGCGGCCTCGGCCTCTTTCATCACCTCATCAGGGAAAGTGTGCGGGATGCCGTGTTTGGCAATTGCGATCAGGCTGAAACTGCCCGGCGCCAATGGATCGCCGACGACTTCGATGACTTTCAGGCCGGATCGTTCGCTGCGCCCCGTCTGTTCAGCGATCACCAATTGGCCTGCTTCGGCCTCACCGACATCGCTGATCGGGGATGACCGGCGGATGCGTTTATCGACGGGGGCAAGCCATGCTTTGCCGCTCGCATCAATCTCTACCACGCCCATCAACCCTTCGGTGCGGGCGGGTAATTTCTTTATGGGATAGGCGAACCACGCGCCGTCTTTTTCCTCTGTGCGCGACAACACCCGGTCGCCGCGTTTGAGCGCCGGGGTCCGGCGCGCTTTGGTGTCTTTACCCCGGCCGTTTCCAGCGCCCTTCAATTCGCGCACGATCAGGCGCGGCGGATCGCCCTCTGCATCGGTGGCCCAATTGTCGGGGATCGCAATCGGCTCGCCATCCTCGATAGCGACCACGCGCAAAACGGTGACTTTGGGTATGCCGCCCATTTGCTGATAGGCGCTTTTCTTACCGTCGATCAGGCCTTCTTCCGCCATGTCCTTCAGCAAGCGTTTGAGCGCAATTTTCTCTTGCCCCTTTAGCCCGAAGGCCTTGGCGATCTCGCGCTTTCCGGCGGGATCGCGGGAGGTTTGGATAAATTCCAAAACCTGATTTTTTGTGGGCATACCCATGCCGTCTTTGGACGGGGGCGTCGTATTATGCGGGGATCGTTTGGCCATGACGCGGCCCTACCTGCTCGCTTGATGAGTGGGAAGTTATTCCTCTGTTTCGGGTTGTTCAACCGGCTCAAACGCGCCGCCGGGGACAGCGGTGGAGATCGGCGAGCAATATTTCCCGTTGCAGGCCGACACGCCGAAGAGCCAATCATCGCCGCGAACACCTTCAAGCCGCGTACCTGATATATATACAGGAACCCCCTGAACCGGTCCGGTCCCACCGATTGTGTCACCATCAGAAGGCGGATTTTCCAGAATTGAAACTGGTTCATCATCCCAATATGACTGATCCGTGGCCCGTTTCCAGACCACAAACCGGTCCGCGCCAAATGCTTGACTCCATTCGAGCTGGGTGAATGTCTTCACGACCGCATCCGCCGTCACACTCGGCGGCATCGGCGCCATCGCAAGCCGGTTGAGCGCCCGCACATTCAGCACGCTCGCGCGGGTCAGATAGGTCCAATCCAGCTCATCCGCAGTGTCGCCATAAGTAACGCCGTCTTCGACACGCAAATCCTGATGCTGGTGATCGTAATCCTCGACCGAGACCGTGACGCGCACCGCCGGATAGCCGCGATCAAGGAACGGGATTTGGTCCCCGCCCCGGCCCATCCGGTCGGTCCGCCAAATTTGGCGCACTTGCATCCCATCGGGATATTCTGCCGCTAAATCCGCAAGCCAGCGCGACAGATTGCGCCCGGGCGAATCGTTCTCTCCGCCAAACCGGCGTTGAAGCGCGCGCAGACGCGGGGTGGAATCGGCCCGCAAACCTTCTGAAAAGACACGGACATAATCCGGCTCGCAATAACCGTCTGAACCACACGAATTGCCGATCATGTCATTGTTGAGCACGGCTTTCACCGTCATGCCTTGCTCACCAACCCAATCGGCCAGAATGCCAGCGCCATACAGCCCTTGCTCCTCGCCCGTCAGCAGGGCGTAGATAATCGTGGATGGGTATTCACGCTGCGACAGGATGCGCGCGGCCTCCAGCACCATGACGCTGCCCGAACCGTCATCATTGGCTCCGGGCGCGTCATCCACACCATTGAGCGGATCGGTGACGCGGCTGTCATAATGGCCTTGGACAATAATCACTTCATTGGGGCGCTGTGTGCCGCGTTGGATGGCAACAGCGTTTCTGATCAAGGTGGGCTGAGGGATGCGCCGGCCATCGGGTTCAACCACGCGGCCAACCGGCATCACGTCAAGGCAATCGCTGCAATCCGCGCTCATCCGCCCGAATTCGGCCAATGCCCAATCGACCGCGGCTCCGATGCCGCGTTCTGGATCGGTTTGCGTGGACAAAGTGTGCCGCGTACCAAAACCGATGATCGTGTCCATGTCCGCGCGCAGACGCGCCTCGGACACTTCGGCGCCCGGATCATCCGCCGCTGACGCCGCGGTTTCGGCATGACCATCCGCCAATAGCGGAGCGGCGAGGAATGCGAGCGGTGCTGCGAAGAGCGCGAGAGGTTTGATCATGCCCCGGTTGTGCCGGGCCATGTCCGCCAAATCAATAGGCGCGCGCGACCAAAATCCGTTCCGCCGCAGGTTCGCCGGTAAAGATGCAAGTGCCATCCGCCGCCGCGCCATCGCGCGGGACGTTGCGAATGGTGAGTTTCTCACCCTTCAACTGCTCCACCACTTGCTCAAGCGCCGCGCCGGTCGGCTTTGACCATTGCACTTCGACCCAGCCGGGGAATTTGCCATTCGATGCAAAGAATTCGGTGACCTGCGCCCATTCGGTCAGGCCGCGCGTGATGTTTGCATCGCGGCGGTCGCGGGCTTCTTGATACAGGCTGGCTTGAATGTCTTCGAGCAAAGCCGAAGCGCCCGCCGCAAAATCCTCTCGCGTTACGAATTGCATTGCCGGTTTGCCATTTTCCGCGTTCCACAATTGATCGCGGCGCAGCATCGCAACCTTGCCATTTTCCATATCGCGCGGGCCAACTTCGATCACGATAGGCGCGCCTTTGCGGACCCAGTCCCAACGCTTTGCTGTCGCCTTGCCGGGGCTTTTGTCGAGCAGAATTCGCAGCGGTTCGCCCAGCGCGGAAAGACCCATCAGCGATGCGTGCAATTCCTCACAATAGGCGAGCACAGCCTCATCCTCAGGCTTCTCTCGAAGCATCGGCAGGATCACGATTTGATGCGGCGCAATACGCGGCGGTACACGCAATCCGTCATCATCGCCGTGGGTCATAACAACGCCGCCAATCAGCCGCGTCGATGTGCCCCAACTGGTCGTATGGCAATGCTGCTGAACGCCTTCGCGGTCCTGATATTGAATGCCGGCGGCGGTTGCAAAATTGGTGCCGAGATAATGCGATGTGCCCGCCTGAAGCGCTTTGCCATCCTGCATCATCGCTTCGATCGACCACGTTTCATCCGCTCCGGGGAAACGTTCATTTTCCGGCTTTTCGCCAGCAATGACTGGCATGGCCAGGTCTTCTTCCACGCAGGCGCGGTACATTTCTAACGCGCGGTGCGTCTCTTCCAATGCTTCTTCGCGGTTGGCATGGGCGGTGTGCCCTTCTTGCCAAAGAAATTCGCTCGTGCGCAGGAACATCCGCGTGCGCATTTCCCAGCGTACAACATTGCCCCATTGATTGATCTTAAGCGGCAGGTTGCGCCACGATTGGATCCAGCGCGCCATCGCATCACCAATAATCGTTTCCGATGTCGGGCGCACGACCAGCGGCTCTTCGAGCTTAGCGGAAGGGTCAGGAATAAGCTTGCCGTCCCCGCCCGCGATCAAGCGGTGGTGCGTGACAACCGCCATTTCCTTGGCGAAGCCTTCGACATGTTCCGCTTCGCGTTCAAAATTGGCGAGCGGGATGAAGATTGGGAAATAGGTGTTTTGAACACCGGCGGCTTTGATCCGGTCATCCATCAGGCGCTGAACACGTTCCCAAATGCCGTAACCCCACGGCTTGATAACCATGCATCCGCGAACGCCGGATTCTTCGGCGAGATCGGCCGCGCTGATCACTTCTTGGTACCATTTGGCGAAGTCGTCATCGCGCTTTATGTTCAGCGCGTGCCTGATGTTTGCCACAATTTTCCTGCCTAAAAAGGTGTTTTGAAAGAGCCCCAGCCCGTGGCTCTATTTGCCCAATTCGTCCAGCTTCTTTTGCATAGCGGCCATCTGATCACGCAGCGCCGAAATCTCTTCAGAAGACGTATCTGCTGCGGGTGTTGCTTGTTTCGCAGCGGCTTTCTTGTTTGATCCCGGAATGCCGCCGGGGATCAATGTATCCGCCGCCGCGCGCATCAATGCCATGTTGGTTTCATGGATGGCAGAGAGGGGATTGGCGCTCATACCTTTGTCAAAAGCTTCGCGGATTTTGGTCTGGTTCTGGCGAAAATTCGTCATGCTCGCCTCCAGATAAGACGGCATCAGCGTTTGCATGGAATTGCCATACATGCCGATCAATTGGCGCAGAAAGCTTACGGGGAGCATTTGCCCGCCATTCGATTCTTCATCCATGATGATTTGGGTCAGGATGGAATGCGTGATGTCTTCGCCTGATTTCGCATCAAAGACCACAAACTCCACATTATCGCGAACCATTTTCGCCAAGTCTTCCAGCGTTATATAGCTGGAGGATGCCGTGTTATAGAGCCGCCGATTGGCGTATTTCTTGATGACCGTTGTGCCGTCTGCGACGTCCGGCGTCTTATCGTCTGATTTGCGTGCCATGGGTGCCCCGATTTTCGTATTTTTTTGTATCTTAGCATCTGCACAATGTGCAGCGCAACACAAACGGGCGGCGTTTGTTCGCAGTTGCGGTCAACCGCGCATTCGGCGGCCCAACACGGTCAGCAATTCATATTGCGATAGAGTGGTTTGCTGCGCCGCATCAGCCAAATTGTAAGGGACACAAAGCCAATCCCCTTCCCCCAATTTCGGCGCGCCGGTCAAATCAGCGACCACCATATCCATCGACACTTTGCCCAATAGCGGCAGCGCGATATCGCCGTGATACAAGGCGGCGCCCGGTCCGCGGCTGCGCAAGAAACCATCGGCATAGCCAAGCGACACTGTGCCAACGCGCATCGGTTTTTGCGCGGTGAATTCCCCGTTATATCCGACCGCATCGCCGGGTTTTAGATCGCGCGTTTGAATGATGGCCGCATCGAGCATGGCAACCTGCGCGATTTTCCCCGCCAATTCGCCGCGCGGGACGCCGCCATACAGGGCAAGGCCAGGACGTGTCAGATCGAATGCGTAATCTGTGCCCAGTGCAATTCCTGCGCTGTTGGCAAGGCTGGCCATGCGATGCGGAACGGCCGGCAAACAATCGCGAAACGCGCTCAATTGACGCGCATTCATCGGGCTGTCTTCATCCGCATTGGCAAGGTGGCTCATCAAAATATCGACTTTGAGCGCTTTGATCGCAGGATCGCTCAGATCAGCGGGAGCAACACCGAGCCGGTTGATCCCGGTGTCGATCATCAGGTGGCATGTGCCGCCGCCCGCTTTTGCCCAGCGCCGCGCCTGATCCAGAGAATTGATAACCGGGATCACGCCTGTGCTCAGGGCATATTCGGCATCTTCGCCGCGCACAGGTCCATGCAGAACCGCCAATTGTTCAGGCGCAATATGGCGCAAGGCGGCGGGCACTTCGCTCCAATGCGCCACGAAAAACCGCCGCGCCCCCGCATCGCGCAGCGCCGGCAGGCACATATCCACGCCCAGCCCGTAACAATCCGCCTTAATCGCCGCGCCAGCATCGGCCGCCCCGGATGCAGCATCCAAGGCGAGCCAATTGCTGGCGAGCGCCGCTGTATCGACCCTCAGCCGGAGGGTCGGTTCAGGCGGCACAATAGTCAGGAAACATCATCCTCAAAATCTTTCGGTGGGCCGCCAGACAGGCCCCACCATGCGACAATGACGCCGAATGCAACCACGCCCCATGTGTACCAAAGGCCGGAGTACACATTGCCCGTGCTCGCCACGATTATGCCGGAAATCAGCGGCAAGAACCCGCCAAGATAGCCCGCACCGATGTGATACGGGATCGACATCGAAGAATAGCGGATACGCGGCGGGAACATTTCCGACAAAAGCGCCGCGACCGAACCATAAGTCAGCGCCGACAGACCGCCGAGCATCATCAAAGCGGCGATAATCCCGATAATATTGATCAGCGGCGGCACTTGCCGGCTAAAATCAAATCCTGATTGCGTCAGTGCCGCTTGCAGCCCCTCTGTCCGCGCAGAATTGTCATCCATCCATGTGTCGCCAATCGCAACCGGCGCGCCGCCAACGGTCAGGCTGAGCGTATCGCCCTGCTCCACCGTATAAGAAACGCCGCTCGAAGTGAGCGAACCCAAAACTTTGCCGCAATCGGTTTGCTGACGATCGAACAATTCGGCAAATGGATCGGTAACGCATTGCTGACCTGTCACCACGACCGGATTGCGTTCCGCCGCATCGGCAAGGCCGGGATTGGCGAGGCTGCCCATGAACCAAAAGATCGGGAAAAGGAGCACGAGCGATAGCAACGCGCCGATAATGATCGGCCGCTTGCGCCCGATCCGGTCCGACCATTTGCCGACCAGAATATAGAAACCCATCGACAGCGCGCCTGCGATCAGCAGGATAATCTCCACCGTCAATTCATCGAGCCGCATGTCCCCTTTCAGGAACGATAGGCTGGAGAAAAACGCGGTGTACCAGATTGTGGTCAGGATCCCCGCGACCCCGAACAGCGCCACGAAAATACGCTTTTTGTTACCGGGATAGGTGAAGCTTTCGATGAAGGGATTACCCGCGGTTTCGCCCGCTTCCTTCATCGCCACAAATACCGGGCTTTCAGACAATTTGAAACGCATCCAAAGCGAGATTGCGAGCAGCAAAATCGACAGCAGGAACGGCACGCGCCAGCCCCAATCGTTGAACGATTCCTCTGGAATAATCAGCCGGCAAAGGAGCACGACGATGATCGACAGGACAAACCCGCCGACAACGCTGGCTTGGATGAAACTGGTATAATAACCGCGCTTATCCGGCGGTGCATGTTCGGCAACATAGATCGCCGCGCCGCCATATTCCCCGCCCAGAGCAAGACCCTGAAGCACGCGGAGGATGATGACGATGATCGGCGCGACTATCCCGATTTGATCGACCGTTGGGATCAAACCAACCCCAGCGGTGGCGATCCCCATCAGTGTGACGGTCACCAAAAACGTATATTTACGCCCCAATTTATCGCCGAGATATCCAAACAGAACAGCGCCAATAGGGCGGAACGCAAAACCAACAGCGAAGGTGGACCACACAAGCAACAAGCCCAGCGTGGGGTCGTCAACATCGTAAAACGCGTCCTTCAGAATGTAGGCAAGCGTTCCGTAGATGAAGAAATCATACCATTCGAAGATCGTGCCCGCGCTCGACGCTCCAACGACAAGGCGAATTTCCTTTGCCGTCGGCTCGCGCTGCGCAAGCGCGCCCGCCTCTGTACCCGCTGTAGTCGCTGTCATGTTTCCCCGTTTCCCATCAAAATGCTGGCTCTTTGGCCCTTGCAGCGCGTAGCTTTAGCGAGGGCGCGCGGCGGATGAAAGCGGTCATGTTGATAGTGGCGTGCTTGCCGCGAATTTACTGCGACAAAGCGGTCGTCGCGGCCCTCCACGGCAACAGCAATGCGTCATGCCGGCCAGGATGCGGCAAAGCGGGTTCAAGCGCATCAAACCCCGGCCAATCCGGCAATCCGCCTTCCCCGCGCAGCCACGCTTCTATCGCTGTGCAAGTGGCGGGGAGATCAAAGCTGCGCCGCCCGATTGCCGATGCCGCCATAATCGCGGCGGAGCTTTGACCGATGGCGCATGCTGTAACTTGCAGGCCGATTGCATCAACGCGTCCATCCGCGCCGCAATCTAAGCCGATGTCCAATGTGCTGCCGCAAGTGCGCGAGCGTGCCTCCGCCTGATACTGGTATGGGCCGGCCAGCGGAAACTCCGCCAATTGGGCCGACAATGCCAAAAGGCGCGGTGTGTAGAGTTTTGCAGGACGAGCGGGCGCGGCCCGCCGGGTCATTGCGTTTCCTCTTCTTCGCTCGCCATGCGCCCGCGGCGCTCCGCAATCATCGAAACAAGCTCTCGTGAAAACGCATCAGCGGCGGGATAAGTGCGCGCCTGTGTGATCCAATCAGGCCGCCCCTTAAAGCCCCAAACCGTGTCAAAGCCGAGCACCAGCACTGAAAATGCAAAGATTACGATCAACGCCCCTTTAACCGCGCCAAAACCAAAGCCCAGCACCCGGTCAATCGGACCAAGGATCGATCCGCGAGATGCCTCTCCGACATTGCCCGCGATCAGTTTCATTGCCGCATAGGGGATCAACAACAGCAAGGTGAAGGACAGGATCGAGGTGGCCGGATCGGCATCGTAATAATCGCGCAGGAATTCGGTCAGCGATCCGTGCAAATAATACACCGAAAACGCCGCGAGTATCCATGCAGCGAGGCTAAGCACCTCCTGCACCAAACCGCGCATAAACCCGCCAATCGCCGCCACAGCAACGATCACAAGAACGATAATATCAAAGCCCGTCATACTATAAGCGAATTATTCGCTGCCCATCACCTGGTCAACGAGGTTCGCCAACTGGTTCACCGATCGGTATTCGAGCGACGACGAGCCGGTCTTCGCATCAGATGGACCGTATCCGCGCGTGAATCCAAGCTTTGCCGATTCCCGCAAACGCAGGTCCGAATGCGCAACCGGGCGAATCTCACCTGCAAGTGACACCTCGCCAAACCACGCCGATTTGTCCGGCAGCGGTTTGTCCGCCAGCGCCGATACCAGCGCCGCCGCCACCGCCAAATCGGCCGCCGGGTCAGACAATCGGTATCCACCTGCAATGTTGAGATAGACCTCTGCCGAGCTGAAATTCAATCCGCAACGCGATTCCAAAACCGCCAGCAACATTGCGAGCCGCCCGCTATCCCAGCCCACAACAGCGCGGCGCGGCGTCGCACCCGATTGCAGACGCACAATCAGCGCCTGAATTTCAACCAAAACAGGCCGAGTGCCTTCTAAGGCCGGGAACACACAGCTGCCCGCCAGCGGATTGTCGCGGCCCGATAGGAACAGCATGGACGGGTTGGAAACCTCCTCCAAACCTTCGGTAGCCATAGAAAAAACGCCGATTTCATCGACTGCGCCAAAACGGTTTTTAAGCGCGCGCAGGATCCGGTATTGATGGCTGCGTTCGCCCTCAAAACTCATCACCACATCGACCATATGTTCCAGCACGCGCGGCCCAGCGATGCTGCCATCCTTTGTCACATGCCCGACCAACATCACCGCGCATCCGCTTGCCTTGGCATAGCGGATCAATTCGAGCGCGCATCCGCGCACTTGGCTGACCGTGCCCGGCGCGCCCTCTATCGTGTCGGAATGCATCGTCTGGATCGAATCGATAACCAACAAAGCGGGCGGTGTCCCCTGCCCCAATGTCGTCAAAATATCGCGGACGGATGTATCGGCGGCAAACCGAATCGGCGCATCGGCCACGCCCAATCTCTTGGCGCGCAATCGCACTTGTCCGGCGGCTTCTTCGCCGCTGACATAAACCACATCATTGCCGCCGCGCGCGATGGTCGCCGCCGTTTGGAGCAGCAATGTCGATTTGCCGATACCCGGATCACCGCCCATCAGAACCGCCGATCCCGGCACGATGCCGCCGCCTAATGCGCGGTCAAATTCGGCCAATCCCGTCGATTTGCGCACCGGCAATTCCGCAGGCTGGTTGAGCGCGACAAATTCAATTCCCCTGCCCCCGCGCGACAAATCATGCTTTTGCGAAAACACAGTCGCGGGCGCATCTTCGGTGAGCGTGTTCCATTCCTTGCAATCATCGCATTGCCCCTGCCAACGCGGGGCCACGCTGCCGCAGCTTGAACACACATATCGCCGTTTTGTCTTCGCCATAAATCACGCCGTAAACAGAACATTTGCAGAACGCAATTGCATTTCTCCGCAATGCTCGCCAACACCCTAACCCATGCGACAAAAGGAACTTCGGCTCGCTCTGGTCTGTTACGGCGGCGTCAGTCTTGCGGTGTATATGCACGGCGTCACGAAAGAGGTCTGGCACCTTGCGCGGGCCAGCCGTTGTTACCATTCGGGTCAGGGCGATGAATTGTCCGGCGTCGGCGCGGTGTACCGCGATTTGCTCGCGGAAATTCAGAACGAAAACCAACTGCGGCTGCGCGTACTGCCCGATATTCTGACCGGAGCGAGCGCAGGCGGGATCAATGCGGTGTTTTTGGCGCAGGCAATCCATTCGGGCCAATCGCTCGAACCGCTCACCGATCTGTGGCTTGAAAACGCGGATGTCAGCGAGTTGACCGATCCCGATGCGCAGCCAATGTGGCGCTATGCCAAATTCTGGGCGCAGCCGATTGCCGATTGGTTCCTGCGCCGGCCCGGCAATGCCGTGAGCGAAAGCGTCGCGCCTGAAACCCGCGAAGAGGTTCGTACGAAGGTTTCCAAACTGGTCCGTGGCCGGTGGTTCGATGCGCCGTTTTCCGGTTCGCGTTTTTCAGCAATGCTGTTTGAGGCGCTGGAGAGTATGCGGAACACCCCGCTCGGCCCGCCGCTATTGCCTCCGCGCCAACCGATTGATCTGCTCGTGACGACCACCGATTTTCGCGGTCATGCCGAAATGTTGCGGCTCAATTCCCCGGCAGTTATCGAAGAGACAGAGCACCGAATGCCCATCGATTTTCGCGGGGTTACACCAAAGGAACCGGGTGAAAGTCTGGCGGACCCATTGGAATTGGTTTTGGCGGCGCGTTCCACGGCCAGTTTTCCCGGTGCATTCCCGCCGCTCACTTTGGCCGAGATTGACGCTCTCGCCGCTGATGAAGGGCATTTGTGGGAGACGCGCGGCAGTTTCCTGTCCCGCATCATGCCGGTTCATTTGCGCGATGGAACGACCGATAGCGTGGCGCTGATCGACGGTTCTGTCCTGGTCAACGCCCCGTTTGGTGCGGCGCTGGAGGCGATGCAATCGCGGTCATCTCAACGCGAAGTGGACCGGCGGTTTGTCTATATCGATCCGCGTCCTGACCGATCCAACACCGATAGAAAAGACGCCAATGACGAGGTGGCGAAAGTCGGGTGGTTCGGCGCAATCTTTGGCTCGCTGTCCACCATCCCGCGTGAACAACCGATCCGCGACGATTTGGAACGGATTGAAAAACAATCGCGTGATGCGGAACGTTTGCGGCGGATTGTCCTAGGCCTGCGCCCGGAAATAGACCGCGCGGTGGAAAAATTGTTTGGCCGCACATTCTTCATGGACAGCCCCACCCCCAAACGGCTTGCCAATTGGCGGGCGCGCGCACAGCAAGCCGCAGCAGAGCGCGCCGGCTATACTTTCGGCGCCTATGCTCAAACCAAATACAGCGCGATTATCGACCGGCTTGCACGGCTGACCCATGCCGCCGCCCCGGAATTGGCTCTCACCGATCATGAGGCCATAGCCGCCGTCTTCCGCAGGGAAATGGAGCGGCGCGGATTAGAGACGCTAACCGAGGAAGACGGCGGGGCGAATGATGCCGCGATCCGGTTTTTCCGCGCGCATGACATCGCCTTTCGGATGCGCCGCTTGCAATTGCTGGCGCGCAGATTGGCGCGTGATTGGGAGATTGATCCAGAGATACCCGACGATGCGCTCGATCTGGCTAGGGAGAAGATTTACGACATTTTGGCGCTGTACCGGCGGGCGGATGATGCTTCGATCCTTGCCGGTTTAGGAATTGGTTTTCGTGAATGCGCGCAATGTGTGCTCGATGATCCGGGCAAAGTGCTCGATTTCTTGGCGGAGAAACGGCTCCTGCCCGATACCGATCTAGAGGCGGAAAAGATGTTGGCGGAGGCGTTGGATGTGATGCCCAAGAATTTGAAGCGGCGGATGCTGCTGACTTATCTGGGCTTTCCGTTTTACGATGTGGCCACTTTGCCGCTGACGCAGCGAGAGGGGCTAGGCGAATACAATCCGGTTAAGATTGACCGTATCTCGCCCGATGATGCTCTGTCGATCAGGGAAGGCGGAACGCAGGCGACCTTGAAGGGAATCGAGTTCTACAATTTCGGAGCCTTCTTCAGCCGCGCATACCGTGAGAATGATTACATTTGGGGCCGGTTGCACGGCGCAGAACGGATGATCGACCTTGTCGCGTCAACCGTCGAAGGCGGCATGGAGAGCACCGTCATGCGCAAATTCAAGCGCGCAGCCTTCCTTGCGATCCTCGATGAAGAAAGCGCCGCGGGACGGTGCCAGCAAGGATTGATCGACGGCCTGCGCGGCGAAGTCGAAGAGCGGCTCGGTTGAGGCTTACTCTTCGCTGTTCCAAACCGCCGTCAGAAACGCGTCGGCGCTGATAAAGCCGCCCTCGCCCCGGTCGATATCGGCGAGCGGTGCGGCGGCGATGGCCTCTTCCAAAGTCATGCCTGCCTCTTTCAAGGCATCAATCCGCGATACCGCTTCGCCAATGACAGCGCGGTAGGCGACCAATTCCGCTTTGTTCGACATCGGGCCGTGTCCGGGGATGACCTTTGTTTCATCATCAATCATCGCGATTACGATATCGAGCGAGCGCATGGCGTTATAGACGTTGCCGCCGGAATTTGTGTCGATGAACGGGTAACCGGGGATCTGGAAATAGAGATCGCCCATGTGGATGATATTGTCCTCTTCCCAGATAACCACACTGTCGCCGTCCGTGTGGCCCCCGCCGAAATACATCAGGTTGATCGTGTCTCCGTTGAGGTGGAAACGCATCCCTTGTGCATAGGTGACAACCGGCAATGCCTCAGGCGGCGCAGGCGCAGTCTCAGTTCCAGCGGCAGTGCCGCCGGCCGCCATGCGCACGCGGACATTATCATGGGCAAAGATTGTCGCGCCGGTTCCGCCGAAATGTTCATTGCCGCCGGTGTGATCGTAATGCCAATGGGTGTTCACGACATATTTCACCGGGGCCGCGCCCAGATTGGCGATGGCGCGTTCAATCTTTCCAGAAAGCGGCGCGAATTGATCGTCGATAATGACTGTCGCGTCTTCGCCGTGGCTCACGCCGATATTGCCGCCCGCGCCGAACAACACCGCCACACCAGGGGCGATCTCCTCTGTCGTGATTTCGACATTGTCAAAACGGCCCTGCGCAGCCGCGCTGGTGGCCAGCAAGCTGACTGTGGCGGCAAAAGTGATGGCGGTAAGACGGATCATGGAGTTCTCCCAAATGTGCTGGGAGAGGTTTAGGTCAGCGTATTCACGCTGTCGAGACTGTCCTATTCACAATCGGCTTAGGCCCCGAATGCGTCCTTAAGTTTGCTGAAGAAGCCCTTGCTTTCCGGGCATTCATCGCCGGTTTCCGTCTCGCGGAATTGTTCGAGGATTTCTTTCTGCTTGCGGCTGAGCCTGGTCGGCGTTTCCACCGCAATTTCAACCACCATATCCCCGCGCCCGCGCCCTTGCAGCACCGGCATACCCGCGCCGCGAACACGCAATTGCTTGCCCGATTGGATGCCGGTGGGAATTTCGACCGTGTTGGTGGACCCATCAAGGTCGGGGATATCGACGCTGCCGCCCAATGCCGCCGTGGTGAAGCTCACCGGAACGCGGGTCGCCAATGTGGTGCCCTCGCGTTCGAACAGAGGATGGGGTTTCACATGAATGAAAATGTAGAGATCACCAGGAGGCGCGCCGCGTTGGCCCGCCTCGCCTTTGCCCGAAAGCCTGATCCGGGTTCCGGTATCAACGCCCGGCGGAATTTCGACCGCGAGCGATTGCGGACGGTCTAAGCGCCCTTCCCCGCGGCATTCGCCGCATGGGTCTTCGATTACTTGGCCGCGTCCGCCGCATGTTGGGCATGGCCGTTCAACCACGAACAACCCTTGTTTCGCGCGCACTGCGCCTGCGCCATTGCACAGGTTACAGGTGCGTTCGCTCGTGCCCGGTGCCGCGCCAGAGCCATCACACGTGTCGCAGCTTTGGGAAACTTCGATCTCAATTTCTGTCGATTTGCCGTTAAAGGCATCGTCGAGAGAGACCTGCATGTCATAGCGCAAATCTGCGCCGCGGCGTTGTTGCTGCCGCCCGCCGCCCATCCCGCCGCCAGCGCCGCCGCCAAAAGCGCTGCCGAAAATGGTTTCGAAAATATCGCCGATATCGCCGAAATCGCCCTGTTGACCGCGGCCTCCACCAAACCCGCCGCCGCCAGAGGCGCCTTGCGAATAGGCTTCGTGACCAAATCGGTCATAGGCCGCGCGTTTCTGCGGGTCTTTGAGGCATTCATACGCCTCATTACAGGCTTTAAACTTAGCCTCAGCCTCTGCATCGCCCGGATTGCGATCCGGATGAAACTTCATCGCCAATTTGCGGTATGCGCTTTTCAGCGCCGGGCCATCAGCGTCCCGGGCAACCTGCAAAGTCTGATAATAATCGGATTGTGTGGCGGCCATTATAGTACCTTTTCACACCATCCCCTTCGCCTGCGCGGACGCAGGCGAAGGGGCGGCAGAGGGGTTAATCTCTTAGGCCTTTTTGTCGCTATCAGCATCGCCGTCGACTTCGGAAAATTCCGCATCAACGACGTCTTCGTCGGCTTCTTCTTCCGCTGCGGCTTCTTCACCGCCAGCATCGCCGTCCGCTGGGGCAGCTTCCTGCTCCTGCTTATAGATTTGCTCGCCCATTTTCATGGCCGCCTGCGTCAGCTCTTGCGCCTTTGCATTGATCTCGTCGGCATCGTCGCCTTCGAGAGCGGTTTTCGTCGCGGCCAATGCTTCTTCAACAGCGCTCTTCGTTTCTGCGTCGACCTTGTCGCCGTTCTCTTCGATTTGCTTTTCGGTTGCATGGACAAGACTGTCGGCTTGGTTGCGAGCTTCGGCAGCTGCGCGGCGCTTTTTGTCTTCGTCGGCGAATTTCTCCGCATCCTGAACCATTTGATCGATATCGCTATCGTTCAGACCGCCGGATGCCTGGATCTTGATCACCTGCTCCTTGCCGGTGCCCTTATCCTTTGCCGCAACCGACACGATGCCGTTGGCGTCAATGTCAAAGGTCACTTCGATCTGTGGAACGCCGCGCGGTGCGGGAGGAATGCCGACAAGGTCAAAGTTGCCGAGCAATTTGTTATCCGCTGCCATTTCGCGTTCGCCTTGGAACACTTTGATGGTCACGGCGCCTTGGTTGTCTTCGGCGGTCGAATAAGTCTGCGTCTTCTTCGTCGGGATCGTCGTGTTACGGTCGATCATGCGGGTAAAGACACCGCCAAGCGTTTCAATACCCAGCGACAATGGGGTCACGTCGAGCAGCAGCACGTCTTTAACATCGCCCTGCAAAACGCCTGCTTGGATAGCCGCGCCCATGGCGACGACTTCATCAGGGTTCACGCCGGTATGCGGCTTGGCTTCGAAGAACTTCTCCACCACTTCGCGAACCTTAGGCATACGGGTCATGCCGCCAACCAAGATAACTTCGTCAATCTCATCCTTGGTCACGCCAGCGTCGGACAACGCCTTTTTACAAGGCGCCAATGTGCGGTTGATCAGGCTGCCAACCATTTTTTCAAGATCAGCGCGCGTGATTGTTTCAACCAAGTGCAACGGCGTGGACGAACCACCTTCCATGCGCGCGGTGATGAACGGCAGGTTCACTTCGGTCGTGGCGGAGCTTGAAAGCTCAATCTTCGCCTTTTCGGCCGCTTCTTTCAGACGTTGAAGCGCGAGTTTATCCGCCTTCAAATCCATGTTTTCTTTTTTCTGGAACTGCTCAGCCAGCCATTCAACAATCGTGTTGTCGAAATCTTCGCCGCCCAGGAACGTGTCGCCATTGGTCGATTTCACTTCGAACACGCCGTCACCGATCTCTAGGATCGAGACATCGAACGTGCCGCCGCCAAGGTCATAGACCGCGATGGTTTTGCCGTCATTCTTGTCCATGCCATACGCAAGCGCGGCAGCTGTCGGCTCGTTAATGATCCGCAGAACTTCGAGGCCCGCGATCTGACCGGCATCCTTAGTTGCCTGACGCTGGGCATCGTTAAAGTACGCTGGGACGGTGATGACCGCTTGGTCCACGGTTTCGCCAAGATAGCTTTCCGCGGTTTCTTTCATCTTTTGCAGGATGAAGGCCGAGATTTGCGAAGGCGAATATTGTTCGCCAGCCGATTCGACCCACGCATCGCCATTCTTGCCCTTGACGATGTTATAAGGGACAAGTTCCATGTCCTTCTTCGTCAGCGGATCGTCGAACCGGCGGCCGATCAAACGCTTAATTGCAAACAGAGTGTTGTCGGGGTTGGTCACCGCCTGACGCTTGGCCGGTTGGCCGATCAGTCGTTCGCTGTCTTTAGTGAACGCGACAATCGAAGGCGTCGTGCGCGCGCCTTCGGAATTTTCGATAACTTTTGGCTTTCCGCCATCCATGACTGCAACGCAGCTATTGGTGGTGCCGAGGTCGATACCGATTACTTTACCCATTATATTCCCATTCATTGGTCTTTGTTGGACACCGCGCCTTGCGCTTCCCCGGTGGATTAACCTTTGGGCAAAACGGCTCGGCGGCTCGATTATGAGGCGGATATAGGTGCGGTTTCGCTTGGCACAAGAACTCAGCTGCCCTAGTTTTTGCGCAATCCACAACCGAGACACGCAGGGGAAAATTCAAAGATGGGCAAATTTATGAGCAGAGCAGGAATGAAACGGGCCGCTTTGGGCGCGCTAATCGGTCTAAGTGTGGCCGCCGCCGGATGCGATGAAGGCGACGTTGAAGCCGTTCCCGTCGAAGGTGTGGTGGCCGGATTGGACGTTACCAATGCACGGCTTGTTTTGCCGCCAGTGTCCGGGAACCCAGCGGCGGTTTATTTCGACGTCGCCTATAATGGCGAACGCGGCGTATCGATCAGCGGCGCCGAAGTTGCCGGCGCAGCCAGCGCGGCCGTCCATGATATGATGGAATACAATTTTGAAATGACGATGGCAGAGGCCGGGCCAATTGCCCTGCCCGGCGGCGAATCCAAATCATTTGAACCGGGCGGATTGCATGTCATGGCGTTCGAATTGGGCGAAGGATTTGAGGCTGGCGGCACCGCCGAAGTCACGCTCCGCATCTCAGGCGGGCAAACGCACACATTTGAAGCCGAAATCCGCGAAGCGGGCGAAGAGCGCTGAGCGAAGATCTCGTCCGTTCCAAAAATAACGGCTCGCTGCCCGCCTGTCCGGTGGGCGGCGAGCGGTATTTAACGCCGGGCGAGGTTGAGATTGCGCGCACAGTTTTTGGCGATGCGATTGATTACGGCGCGGTGCAATTGCGGCGGCGCAAGTGGTTTCCGTTTCAACCCAAACGCATCACAATGGCGCCGCGCGGACATGTCCATTTTCACCCAGATGGCGCCGCCTATTGCGATGATTTTTCGTCGGAGAATTTGGTGCGCCAAGGGCTGCTCATCCATGAATTAACGCATGTCTGGCAAACGCAGCAGCGCGGGGGCTGGTATCTCTTGCTCAACCGGCATCCGTTTTGCCGCTATTCTTATGCCTTGAAACCGGGGCAACCTTTCACCGCCTATGGAATTGAGCAGCAGGCGGAAATCGTGAAACACGCCTTTTGGCTAAGGCACGGTGCCAAAATCGCTGGGGCCTCTGACAAGGCGGCCTATGATATGCTGGTGCAGTTTAAAGGGGCGACCAAGGGCGCGCTCTGACAACATGTTTTATTGATCGCCGCGTTTGAATTATAGCGATGCTGAAATCAGAGGCAGGCGAATATTTCGGTAGAAATCCCCGTCGCCCACGACATTTTCAAACCGGTTGTTGCCCTAAGAGTTCGAATATGGGAGTTAGCAAGCGTAACTAATGAACCATCCGGGGGCGGAATATGATTAAGAAAATTGTTGGCGTAGCTTTAATAAGTGCAGCTTTGATGTCAGCGCCGAGCGCGCAGAACACTGCTGGCGATCCGAATTTTGGCACGATTAGCCTATCGAGCGGCTTTCAACCTGATCCAACCACTGTTTCAGTAATATCAGGCGGCTCAATCGACAGCTCGAACCTGTTGAAGGGTTCAACGAACTGCAACGGTTTTATCAGCAACGCACCTGACGTCCGCGTCAACTTTTCCGCCGGGTCTGGCTCGTTGCCACTGATCATCTCTGCCGATTCGAACGAAGACACCACGCTGATTGTGAATGCGCCTGATGGCAATTGGTATTGCAATGATGATGGCGGAAGCGGTCTAAACCCGTCGGTACGCTTCAATAACCCGCAATCTGGCCGGTATGAGGTCTGGATTGGCACTTATGGTGCGAACAGCAATTATTCCGCTGTGCTGCACATTTCAGAGCTATCCAGCCAATAAATATCGAACGCATAAGCTGCGCGCGCGGATAACCTAGCGCGGCAAGCTTTCAAGAGAATCGAAACGGGGGCAGATCATGGTGATCTGCCCCCGTTTTTGTTCTGCGGTATGAAGTGACCGTCCAATTTGACACTGATCGCCCAATAAACGGGCTGCTCCGGGCTTACCGTAGCGCGCCGTAAAGGCACCCTCAAAAATACCATTGGCCCTTTCGCCCGCCCGCGATAAGCGCATTCTCAACCATTTTGACGGGAGCAAAACCATGATCACCCACACGAAAGCCAGCGCTGAAACCGGCGGCGCGCATATCCTCACTCTGGATGATGGCAAGGTGAATGCTCTCAATAAAGAAAAGCTCGACGCATTGATCGCGGCGCTGGCCGAATGTGCGGTTGATTTTGCGCCGGTCGTGATCCGCGGGCGCAAGGGCATTTTCTCTGCTGGCTTCGACTTGAAAGGCTTTGCCGCCGGACCCGAAATTGCCACGGCACAATTGCAGGCGGGCAAAGACGCGATCCTTGCGATCCTGCGTCACCCGGCCCCGGTTGTGACTGTATGCGAAGGTCATGCCTATCCAATGGGCGCGTTCCTGATGCTCGCATCGGACCGTGCGATTGGGACCGAGGGGGAATTTATCACCGGCATGAATGAAAGCGCGATCGGCATGGCGTTACCAATCTATCCGATGATCCTTGGCGCAGCGCGGCTCAATTCGACCGGGCGCAAAGCGGTCGCGACATCGCAATTGTTCACCCCGCATGAGGCGCGCGAAGTCGGTTATTTCGACGATGTTGCCGCACCCGGCAATCTGGAAGCGTTGATCGCGAAGGTTGTGGGCGACCTAAAAGCGCTGAATGCTGGTGCGTTTGGCGCCAACAAATCCGCGATGAACCGTCAATTGATTGCCGATATAGAGGCCAGCCCGCTGCCTGATTTCGGCTAAAGCCCTCGGTCTAGGTCGGCGTGTTGACGACCTCCAGATCGACAATCTGCCACGGGCGGGTCGCGCCCTCCACGCGTTCATAAGTGAATATCGTGCGCACGGTGCGGCTTGGTATGGTGCGGATGTAACCCACCACCAACCGCCCCTCTTCATCGAACTTCGCGCTCTCAACCTCGGCCGCAGCGCGTTCGATTGCGACGATCTCATCCGTGCTCAAACCCTCCGGCGCATAGCGCTCGGCTAGGCTCGCCGCGCTGGGGCGGTCCTTCCAAACGGTGCTGAACATGAAATAATCATTTTCAATCCACGCCGAATCTAGCCAAAAATGCGTTGACACACCGGACTCGCTGGACGCGGCCAATGCGTCTGGATCAATCAAAGCTGACGCTTCTCGCTCGCCGCGACTTGGAGGCGCAGAAGCCCCTTCGTTTGATCCGCCGCCATTCAATCCGGGCGCATCAATATCAAACCCGTCAATGCGCCAATCGTCCCCTTCTGAAACGAACAGGATCGTCATCGGGATCACCGCACCGCTCGCGGTTTCCACTGTGCCGGTCACTTGGCCTGTGTTGTTTTCAATGGAACGGTTCGACCAACTGGTATCCGTCACATTGCCGATCCGGTTGGCTTCGACAAACTCTTCCAAATCGCTCGGACTGTTCGTCTCGCGCAGCCTTTGCGACGTAAATTCTTGCGCCGCCTCATATTCCCCGTCTGCAACCGCAGCGAAGAAATTATCAGCCGTATCCGTGATCCCGCTCGTCGCGTAAAATACGACGCCGATAACCAGTCCAAACAAGACGACCAAACCCAAGCAGCCGCCGCCGACAATCTTTGCAACTTTCATGATTCCCCCCCCGCACCAAATCCAACACAACTCGCCAAGTCACAAGGTCAATTGAATGACCTTGTGAGGATTTGGTTTATCATATTGGGGGCGAGCGGCAAAATCTGCCGGTTAACTGTCCGGGGTTCGCGGTGCTTTAAGGCTTCTTAGCCACCCCGACCATTGCCGGACGCAGCAGGCGATCTTTGATCATCCAGCCAGCCTGCATTTCTTGGATAACAGTGCCGGGCTCATGGTCATCGCTGGGGATTTCCATCATCGCTTGATGCTGATTGGGATCAAGCGGCATTCCCATCGCGGCGACACGTTCGATGCCGTTTTGCTTGAACACTTTTTCAAGCTCGCGCTGGGTCGCTTCGATGCCGACCACTAGGCCTTTCATCTTGTCATCTTCGCGCAAACTGTCGGGGATCGCTTCGATCGCGCGCGACAAGTTGTCCGCCACGCTCAATACATCGCGGGCAAAACCGGTTGCGGCATAATTGCGCGCATCGGCCACGTCTTTTTCCGCGCGGCGGCGCACATTCTGCCCCTCGGCTTTGGCATAGAGAACTTCTTGTTTGGCCGCTTCCAAATCATTGCGCAGATTTTCCAACGCTTCGGCGATGGCGCTGTCTGAACCGGCTTCGCAATCGCCGTCCTCATCATCGCTTTCGCCGTCGCTTCCATCGTCCAGAAATTCCTCTGGAACGCCTTTCAATTCTTCTTCTGCTGCCGCATCAACTTGCGGCTTATCATTGTCGATCATGAGTCTCTAATTTTCCAACTAAATTGTGAATTTGCCCAAGGCGCGGCCCAATGACCGCGCGGTTAGATCAATCATGGGGACCACGCGCGCATAGTTCAACCGTGTCGGCCCGATAACACCCAAGACGCCAACCACCCGGCCTTCCATATCGCGGTAGGGGGATGCGATGACGGACGATCCCGAAAGGCCGAATAATCGGTTTTCACTACCGATGAAAATACGGGTCGCATCCGCATCGCGCGCGCTTTCAAGCAGAGCGGAGACCGATTGTTTGTTTTCCAAATCATCCAGCAATGAACGAACCCGGTCGATATCGCCCAACGCGGTTTCATCCAACAAATTGGCCGCACCGCGCACAATTAAGACCGGGCGCTGTCCGGAATCCTCGCTCCATACGGCCAGCCCGCGCTCAACCAGATCGCGGCTCGCATTATCCAGCTGCGATTTACCGGCTTTGATTTCCGCATGCATAGCCTTTGACGCCTCTGCGAGCGTCCGTCCGGCGAGGCGCGAAGTGATGTAATTGCTGGCGGTTTCCAGCGACCCTGCGCTTGTGTCGAGATCAAACACACGGTTTTCCACCCCGCCATCTTCACCAACCAGAACTGCGAGCGCCCTACCCTGGCCCAGCGGCACCAAACTGAATTGTGCAAGCCGTTGTTCGCTTGTCGGCACCATCACCATGCCCGCCGCACCGGACAATTCGGACAGCAAGGCGCTGGTCTGCTGCAACGCTTGTTCAACCGGGCCGTTTTCGGACAATCGCGCCTCGATCTGCGCGCGTTCCTCTGCTGTGGGTTCCGCAACCCGCATCATCCCATCGACAAATATCCGCAGCCCCGCATCAGTGGGCATTCGCCCGGCGCTGGTATGCGGCGCGGCGAGCAGGCCAAGGCTTTCAAGGTCCGCCAGAACCGATCGGATCGACGCCGGCGAAAGATCAAGGCCAGCATCGGCGGCCAAAGTCTTCGACCCAACCGGTTGCCCGTTATCAATATACCCTTCCACCACGCGGCGGAAAATCTCGCGCGCACGGTCGGTCAGTTCGGTGATTGGGGGCGATGCCATTCGCGCTAAATACGCATGTGTTGCGAATTCGCCAAGCCCGGCACTTGCCCCGGCCACTCAACCCCGCCACACCGCCCGGCAACACACGATTCGAACAAAGGAAATTACCCATGCGACCATCAGGACGCGCGCCAGACGAAATGCGCGCCATCACCATCGAAACCGGCTTCACCAAACACGCAGAGGGTTCATGCCTCATCAGCTTTGGCGACACGCGCGTATTGTGCACCGCCAGCGTCGAAGAACGGATCCCGCCTTGGCTGCGCGGTAAAGGCGAAGGTTGGGTTACAGGCGAATATTCAATGCTGCCCCGCGCCACACACACACGCGGCAGCCGCGAGGCGGCGCGCGGCAAGCAAAGCGGGCGCACTCAGGAAATTCAGCGGCTTATTGGGCGTTCTTTGCGTGCAGTCGTCGATATGAAGAAACTAGGCGAGCGTCAGATCACGCTCGATTGCGACGTTATCCAAGCCGATGGCGGCACCCGCACCGCGTCGATTTCTGGCGCTTGGGTAGCTCTGCGGCTGGCCGTGGACAGCCTGATGGCTTCGGGCGATATCAAAGAAGACCCGATCACGTCGCAAGTGGGCGCGATTTCTTGCGGTATTTATAAAGGTACGCCGGTCTTGGATCTCGATTATCCAGAAGACAGCGACGCTGATGCGGATGCGAACTTTGTGCTGCTCACCGGCGGTCAGATTGCCGAGGTTCAAGCGACAGCCGAAGGCGCGACCTATGACGAAGAAGGCCTCTTGCGCCTACTGCGTCTGGCGCGGATCGGGTGCGACGGCATTTTTGCGGCGCAATTGGACGCGACCAAGGGCTAACGCATGGAGCCGGTCCGCTACACAATATCAAAGGCGCAGCACCTCGCATTCTGGAAATTGCAATTCGATGCCTCGCTACGGCGCGGATTGTTGATCCTTGGCTTGGTCGTTGCGGCTTTGGTGTTGGTGGCGCTGGGCGCGGGCGAAGCGGAGGATGCGTTCAGCGCCGCGTTTGGCGGCGTGCTGGGTGCGACGATCATGGTCGTTGTGATGCGATTTGTTATGATACCGCGCCAAGCGACCAAAGCGTGGAATGATTACGCATTGATCAAAGAAGAGATGACGCTGACCTTGGGAGAGGAAAGTTTCACCATCGCGCAGAAATCGGGCCATGTAGAAGCACAATGGGCGGATATGACCACTTGGGACGAAACTGACGCGATTTTCGTCATGTATCTCACCCGGCAACTGGCATACTTGATACCGAAAGATCAGGTGCCGGATGCGCATATAGACTTCGCCCGGCAAAGTCTGGCGGATAGCGGTTTGATCAAAGCAGGAAAGCGGCGCAAATGACACGCAAATTAGGCGGCGGATCACTGGTCATTGCGACCCATAATGCGGGCAAGTTGAAAGAGATTTCGGCGCTGCTTGATCCTTACGGGATGAAATGCATTTCCGCCGGGTCGCTTGGCTTGCCTGAACCTGCTGAGACCGGCACCACATTCGCGCAAAACGCGCTCATCAAAGCGCGCGCGGCGGCGCAGGCTTCGGGTCTGGCGGCGCTGGCGGATGATAGCGGCCTTTGTGTTGATGCTCTGAATGGCCGCCCCGGCGTCTACACCGCCGATTGGGCCGAGCGGCAGCATTTCGAAGGCGAACCGGGCCGCGACTGGTATATGGCTATGGGCAAGGTCGAAGGGTTGCTCCAACAAACCGGCCCCGACACGGATCGCGGCGCGGCGTTTCACTGTGTCCTTGCGGTCGCTTGGCCGGACGGCGAACACGCAGTTTACGAGGGCAAATGCTCTGGCACGCTGACATGGCCGCCGCGCGGAGAACTCGGCTTCGGCTACGACCCTGTTTTTGTGCCAGAGGGCGCGGACCAGACTTTCGCAGAAATCGACCCATCGGAAAAACACGCGGTCAGCCACCGGGCCGATGCTTTTGCGAAATTGGTAGCCGATCAATTCGGCGTTTAACGGGCGGCGCGCCTGCTGAGCCGCTGATGCGGGGCGAGCCGGGTTCCCATCACATTTCCGCCCGGCCAATACCGGCACACCAGCACATCAAACCGCGCGCCGCGCGCCACTGAACAGCCGACTTCGCGCGTTTCGGCCCACACAATTTGCGTGTAGTGCCCAACATCGGCCCAATTCCCCGTGCTCGAAACATTCGGAAATGCGCCGGGCCGGAAATAGCGTTTTTCATCTGCGAAATAGCTGATCATTTGCGCCGCACCGTAATAGCCCGCCGTACCCATCCACAGATTTTCGCCGCGCCCGCCGCGCTCTTCAATGGAAGCATGGCGCAAGACTTCTTCCCGTGCGAGACGCTGCGCCCAGCCATTCGCCTCCCGCGCCAATCGCGGGTTCCAGCGTAGCGGCGCGACGCCAAATTCCGCGCGTTCGGCATTATGCGCGTCGAGCCACACGCGTTCATGCGGGGCATCCCCGTTTTGAGCGGAAGCAGACGGGGCGAGCAACATGCCCACCGCTGCAAACCCGCCAAGAATTGTCGCGCGAATGTTCATGCCCTAGGCTTGGCCGCGAAGCCTTTAAGAAAGACTGAAAACAGCCCTTGGCCCGCGCCCTTTATATCCACTGGCCCTTCTGCGCGAAGAAGTGCCCCTATTGCGACTTCAACTCGCATGTCCGCGACATTGTGGATGTGGCCGCGTGGGAGGGCGCTTTGCTGGCCGATATGCGCGCGGAGGCAGAGGCGGCGGGCGGTGAAAGCCTAACCTCGATCTTCTTTGGCGGAGGGACGCCTTCGCTCATGCCGCCGCAATTGGTGGAGCGATTGCTGAAGGAAGCCGAGCAATTGTGGGGTTTCGCAGACAGTATAGAGATCACGCTGGAGGCCAATCCATCCTCTGTTGAGACGGCGAAGTTTGCCGCTTTGGCTCAGGCCGGAGTGGGCCGGGTGTCGCTGGGTGTGCAATCGCTGGACGATACGGTGCTTGGGTGGCTGGGGCGGCTGCATGGCAGCGATGAGGCGCTAGCGGCGCTGGAGACGGCGCAGAGGCATTTTGGGCGGGTGAATTTCGATCTAATCTACGCGCTGCCCGGCCAAACAGAGGAACAGTGGCGCTCGCAATTGGAACGCGCGATCGGATTTGGGACGTCGCATTTGTCGCTGTATCAACTGACGATTGAACCGGGCACGCGCTTTGCCAGCGATGTGCGGCGCGGGGTGTTTGCGCCGCTGGACGATGACGCGGCGGCGGAATTGTTCGCGGTCACGCAAAGCATGACTGAGAGCGCTGGCTTGCCTGCTTACGAGACGAGCAATCACGCGCGATTGGGTGAGGAAAGCCGCCACAATCTGACATATTGGCGGTATCAGGATTATGCCGGCATCGGACCAGGTGCGCATGGGCGGCGCAGCGGATTTGCAACCGTGCGGCATAAGAAACCGGAGAATTTCCTGCGCGCGGTAAGCGAGCGCGGGCACGGCATATCGGAACAACGGCATTTGAGCGCGGGCGAGCAAGCTTCCGAGGCGCTGCTGATGGGATTGCGGCTGCGTGAAGGGATCGATCTGGCGGGTTTTGAAACGCGTTTTGGCACCGCGCGTGAAGGATTGATCAAGCCCGCAAAACTGGAACATCTACTCTCAATTGGAATGATCTGGAAAACCGGCGCGCGGATCGGCGTGACGCAGGCTGGCCGCCCTGTGCTGGACGGGATTTTGAGCGAATTGGTGGCCGATGATTTGGTGCAAGTGTGAGCGCCGAAGAACTGCTTGGCACTTGGCGCGCGCATTTGAGCACTGCGCGGCGGCGTAGCCCGCATACGGTGCGCGCTTATGCCGCCGCAGCGCAGCGTTTGATCCATGCCCGGGCGCTATCGGATTGGGCGGATGTCGCGGGATTGGAAGCGCATGATTTGCGCAGCTATCTCGCATCGCGCCGTGCAGAGGGGCTTGCCAATGCCAGCGCCGCGCGGGAATTGTCGGCGCTCAAAGCCTTCATCGCCTTTGCACGGTCCGAAAGCGGCGATCCCGACCCCGCGCCCCCGCGCCTTCGCGGGCCGCGTATCAAGAAAGGCCTGCCCCGCCCCGTCACGCCCGACGAAGCGGTCAACCTCACCGATTTGGCCGATGGGCTGGCGAGCGAGGATTGGATCGGTGCGCGCGACCGGGCGGTGCTGCTGTTGATGTATGGATCAGGCTTGCGAATAGCAGAGGCGCTGTCGCTGATTGCTGGCGATGCGCCGCTGGGCGAAACGTTGATGGTGACGGGCAAAGGCGGCAAACAGCGGCTGGTCCCGATCCTGCCGATCACACGCGACGCGGTGGCGGTTTACGCTGATACTTGCCCATGGCCCCTGCCCCGCGATGAGCCATTGTTCAGAGGCGCAAAGGGCGGCGCGCTGTCCCAAGGCATGGTGCAAAAGGCGATGGCGAAAGCCCGCCGCGCGCTCGGTCTGCCTGATACTGCAACGCCTCATGCTCTGAGGCACTCATTCGCCACACACTTGTTAAGCGCAGGCGCGGATTTGCGCAGTTTGCAGGAATTGCTGGGCCATGCATCGCTAGGTTCGACGCAGATTTACACGCAGGTGGATGCGGCGAGTTTGCTGGAGAATTACCGCAAGGCGCATCCGAGGGCGAAAAAAGGCTAAATCCGTCCAAGAGCGGACATTCGGCTAACGACCCAGAAACAGCCGTTCGAAAGGCCCCCTGTCTGTCCGCCCCGCGTCGTGGGGCAGGGTTACATGATCGATT
>CANNCL010000003.1 GCA_947503155.1 uncultured Erythrobacter sp.
GCGCAGCGACCGCAAGGGCGACCGCCCGCCCGCAGCGCCAAAGGCGCGAGGAAATCGCGTCGCGGATGCGATGCGCAGGAAAGAACACAATTCGGTCGCGCAGCGACCGCAAGGGCGACCGCCCGCCCGCAGCGCCAAAGGCGCGAGGAAATCGCGTCGCGGATGCGATGCGCAAAGACGAAAAATTACGCTTGGGATTTTCGACGGAAAACCATCCCCTGGATGGTTTTCTCTAGTCGAAAATGGTGCCGGCTACACGATTCGAACGCGTGGCCTGATGATTACAAATCAACTGCTCTACCAACTGAGCTAAGCCGGCCCATATCCATCCGCTTTAACGGCGGAAAGGCCCGCTAGCCGCAAAGGGGGGCGCTTGTCTAGCCCTCGTATGAAACCGCGCGTTTCAATTTCGCCGGACACAGATGGCATTTGGTCGATTGGCGCAGATCAACCCTTGCCTTTATACGGGGTAAAGATACATCTTTGCACCAATCAAGGGACGGGTGATGGACGAAAACCTACATAAGCAAATGGTGTTTGACGCAAAGCGCAAGTCGATTGGCGTCGCGTATCTTCTGTGGTTTTTCCTCGCCGGTTTTGGCGCTCACCGGTTCTATGCCGGGAAAAAAGGCACAGGCATTGCGCAAATGCTCCTGCTATTTTCCATTATTGGCTGGTTGGTGCTGGTCCCTTGGCTGTTGATCGATCTCGTGCTGATCCCCGGTATGATCAATGACAAGAATATGGAGACGATCAACGAATTGAACGGCGAAGCGCGAGGCGTCAGGTCAAGCGTTAGGCCAACCGAACCGGAGCAACCCGCTCGCCGGATCGAGGCGGATTTGGACCCCAAACGCGAGGCCATGCTCGAAGAGCTGCGCAAAACCGGATATAAACGCGAACGCCGCGACAATTCGCACGTTTACCGCTGATTAGAGCGCGCCGAAGGTCCAGCCTTCGGTCCACGCAATCTCAGCCGTCAGAAATCGCGGCTCCCAGCGGTTTTCTTCTTTGGCCGCTTTTCTCATCCACGCCGCCGTCAATAGCGCGTCTGATGAATGGTCATCGACTTCGCCATATTCGCGCACAGGCGGGCTGCTCAGCGCTTCTAAAGCCGCGTTGAGATCGCCGTAAGTGAGCAATTTTGTGCGCGAAGTGTTTTGGCCGCCCCTCAGCGATGCGGCTTCTTTTGCGGCAAGGCCGGTATATATCTCGACGAGCATGGACCCGCCGCCAGTTCTCGCCGCGCTGCTGTGTTTTTCGGGCACAGGGTCCACCGGCCAGACCGGGATATTGCCGCGCAATTGGTGCAGCATCCGCATTCCGGTGAGCGAGGATTTTCCCACCTGCGCCGCGCCGACAAGGTTGAAATTGCTGACGGGCCTGCATTTTTGGCGGCGTTGGGCGATTTCGGCTTCGCGGAAACGCCCCTCTTTGGTGATCGCGTCCGGCAGGTGGAAATGCGCGCCTTCTGCATCTTTCCCATGACGGAAATAGCGCGCGGCATCTGTGTGGCTGACAAAACTTTGCGCGCCGAGATGCGGATCGTCCGCGCAAATTTCGTCGATCAGTGCCCATAGTTTTTTGGCATGGGTGGGGGACCTGTCCCAGCCGGGGAAGAATGCGCCGCAATCGTTGAAAGGCAGGCTGATGCCGAGATCCACGCCGACCAGAGTGTTGGCAGGCAGATCATCGCGCAGCAAATGCATGACTTCTGTGCGCGACCATCCGCGCGCGCCGGGATCGACCAGCACAGGCGGGCCGCCATCGGCCTCTGCGATGGCCAGCGCGATGCCCTTATGGTGCTCCCCCTTCGCGCCCGACCAATCAATGGCGAGGAAATGGTCAAAGTCGCGCATTAGAGGGTGTCTTTCTGCGCTACCGCTTCGCTATTTGAGCGCGTGTCTTTCTGCGCTACCGCTTCGCTATTTGAGCGCGTGTCTTTCTGCGCTACCGCTTCGCTGCTTGAGCGCGTGTTTTTCTGCGCTACCGCTTCGCTGCTTGAGCGCGTGCCTTCTCGCGCTACCGCTTCGCTATTTGAGCGCGGGCGTTCCGTCCTCAGCTTGTCCCAATAGGCAATGCGTTCGCGCACTTGCCGTTCAAACCCGCGTTCCACCGGTTCATAGAACGTCATCGGCTCCATTCCATCGGGCCAATAATTGTCGCCGGAAAACCCTTCATCGGAATTGTGGTCATAGGCATACCCCTCGCCGTAACCGATGTCTTTCATCAGCTTAGTCGGAGCGTTGAGGATATTGGCGGGCGGCATCAGGCTGCCGGTTTCGCGCGCGGCTTTGAACGCCGATTTCTGCGCGGCATAGGCCGCATTCGATTTGGGCGCGGTGGCGAGATAGAGACAGGCCTGAACAATGGCGATTTCGCCTTCGGGGCTGCCCAAAAACTCATAAGCATCCTTTGCCGCGAGACATTGAGTTAGCGCCTGCGGATCGGCCAGACCGATATCTTCAGAAGCAAACCGGACAAGGCGGCGCAAGACATAGAGCGGCTCTTCACCCGCTGTCAGCATCCGCGCCATGTAATAAAGCGCCGCCTGCGGGTCGGACCCGCGCAGCGATTTGTGCAATGCGCTGATGAGGTTGTAATGCCCGTCGCGGTCCTTGTCATAGACCGCCACGCGCCGCTGAAGAAACCGGCCCAAACCCGCCGGGTCGAGGGGTTCGGGCAAGTTTGCATTATACAAGGTTTCGGCCTGACCCAGCAGGAACCGGCCATCGCCATCAGCGCTGGCAATCAAGGCCGCGCGGGCGTCGTCTGTAAGGGGCAGGGGGCCTTCCAATCCCTCCGCACGGGCGAGCAATGCGCCGAGCGCTTCGCCGCCGAGCCGTTCCAAGATCAGCACCTGAGCGCGGCTGAGCAAAGCGGCGTTGAGAGCGAAGCTGGGATTTTCGGTTGTCGCGCCGACCAGGGTGACGGTGCCGCGTTCGACAAAGGGTAAGAACCCGTCTTGTTGCGCGCGGTTGAACCGGTGGATCTCGTCCACGAACAACAGCGTTTTCTTGCCCGCGCCCGCCATTTTGTCCGCTTCGGCAAAAGCTTTCTTGAGATCGGCAACACCCGAAAACACCGCACTGATCGAAACAAACCGCATTCCGACCGCATCCGCGAGCAGCCGTGCAATGCTGGTTTTGCCCGTCCCCGGCGGTCCCCATAGGATCATGCTGGCAAGCTTGCTCGCCGCGACCATGCGGCCAATCGCACCCTCGGGGCCGGTGAGGTGTTCTTGCCCGATCACCTCGTCCAAATCGCGCGGGCGCAAGCGATCGGGCAGCGGCGCATCGCTGCGCGCGTGATCGCCATTTTTCGGCGGCGGGGTATCGTCTGCGAACAGGTCAGCCATTGGTCGAACGCAGTAGGCGGCTCGTCAGAAAACACCAAACGCCTCTTGCGGGATTGCATTTAAGATATATCTTTGACCTATCGAAGATACGATTTTGATATCTTAACAGGAGAAGAAGCCATGACTTGGCAGAAGAATCGCAGATATTCCCGGCGCGGCAAAATGGGCAGCGGATGGGACAAGATGGGCCCGATGATCGCCATGATGGCCGCATCTGGTAATTGGGGCGGATCATGGGATGATTGGGACGGCGAAGACGGACCCAAAGGGCGCGGGCCGGGTGGTCCGGGCAGCAGGCGCAAGCGCCGCGGGCGGATGTTCGGTTCGGGTGAATTGCGGCTCGCGCTGCTCGCCCTGATCGCAGAAGAAGAGCGCCACGGATATGAACTGATCAAAGCGGTCGAAGACATGACCGGCGGCGATTACGCGCCAAGCCCCGGCGCAGTGTACCCGACGCTGCAATTGCTCGCCGATGAAGGAAAGATCGAAGAAGCAAAGTCGAAAGACGCCAAAAAGCCGTTCAAAGTGACCGCCGATGGCAGTGCCGAACTCGAAGAGCGCGCCGGTGAAGTCGAAGCGTTGATGGGACGGTTGGGTAAACACGGCGAACGCGCAGAAAAGGTGAAATCACCCGACCTGTTCCGCGCGATGGGCAACCTTGCCACTGTCCTGAAAAACCGCGCACGCAGCGGTAAGCTGGATAAGGATGTGATGGACGAGATCGTCGATATTATCGACGAAGTCGCCAAGCGGATCGAGCGAATCTAACAGGTTCTTGCTGAGAGCGGGCGGCTACGGCACAGGCACGGACGGATGTCCGGCCCGCACAAAGCAAAGAAGCGCGGCAATCCTTAACGGGTTTGCCGCGCTTCTTTGTTGCGCCTAGTCTTCGCCGCGGGATGGGTCGCGCTGTCTTGGAGAGGGGACACAATCATGACTACAACTTTGGGCGATCGCCCGAAAACGCCGTGGCATTTGTGGGTGATCGGCATCGTCAGCCTATTGTGGAATTTTGGCGGCGTGTATTCGTACACCATGACCGAATTGGGCAGTTTAGAGGGGATGGGATTTTCGGCTGAAGAGCTTGAATATTTCTATGGTTTCCCGGCCTGGGCGGTGGCGACTTGGGCGCTGGGCGTTTGGGGATGTTTCTTCGGCTCTGCGCTTTTGTTGCTGCGCAGCAAATGGGCGGTTTGGCTGTTTGGCATTTCGATTATTGGCCTGCTTGGCACGACCTATTATCAGCATGTTCACAGCGAATTGCCCGCATCAATGCAAACGACGGGGCAATATCTGTTCGCGCTCGCGATTTGGGTGATCACGTTCGGATTGCTCTTTTATGCCAGCCGCATGACGCGCGCCGGGGTGTTGCGGTAAAAAGAACAGGCGCGGCGCGCAGGCAATCTATGCCGCCGCTGCGCCCTCTTTTTCCTGCAAAGCCCGCCGGTCATTGATCAGGCGAACATAGGTATCCGCGACAACCTGATTGATCGCTTCCCAGCTATATTCCAAACTGCGCTGCTCGCCCGCGCTGCCATGTGCCATGCGCAAAGCGGGATCGGTGCAATAGGGCGCGATTGCTTCGGCTAGACCGGCGCTATCAGGCGCAGCATTCGCGCCTTTCCCGGCCAGCGGCACCAATTGCCCGGTGACGCCTTGATTGACGAGGCTGGACGCGCCAGTCGCACCCGCGGCAACCACCGGCAATCCGCAGGCCATTGCCTCTAACGTCACATTTCCGAATGTTTCGGTGATCGACGGATTGAAGAATATATCGCCGCTGGCCAATGCCTGACCCAAATCAGCGCCGGTTTTAAACCCTGCGAAAATACCGCCGGGCAAGGCGTCTTCGAACCATTCGCGCGCTGGACCGTGACCGATCACCAACACTTTGTGCGGCACCTGACGTTTGCGCAATTGGACGATGGTTTCGGCAAAGACATCAAGCCCTTTTTCCATCACCAACCGCCCAAGAAACACAATCGCGACGTCGTCATCCGCAAGGCCCAAGGACCGCCGCCAGCTCATATCGCGCCGTTCGCTGGAAAAGACCGTCCGGTCCACGCCGCGCGTCCACAGACCGATATCGTCATGCATTTCCATCGCGATCAATTCGTCGATCATGCTTTGCGATGGTGCGACCAAAGCATCGCAGCGATTGTAAAACCGTTTGAGCATGCCCAGCACAAACGGTTCCAAAAATGCGAGATTGTAATAGCGCGGATAGGTTTCAAACTTGGTGTGAACCGATGCGAGCACCGGCAGATCGTGTTCTTGCGCCCATTTAAGCGCCGCATGGCCGGATGGATCGGGCGAAGATAGATGCACGATATTGGGCGCAAATTTCTCCAGATCGCGGCGCACTTTACCGCCCAGATGGGTCGGCATCCGGTATTCGCCGCGCCCTTTGACCGGCATGCGTATATTCGGGACGCCGACCAGATCGCCGGTCGGCTCAAAATCGGGCTTTTCGACCGTTGGGGCATAAACGCGCACTTGCGCGCCCTTTGCCAGCAACGATCCAACCAGACGGTTCAGCGCCTGATTCGCTCCATCACGGGTGTAGTTATAATTGCCGCTAAACAGCGCAATGCGAAGATCAGACATGTCCATTGCCGCCGCTTTTAGGCGAGGCGCGCCTGTATTGCGAGGGGGGTTTTGCGAGTCGCTTTTGTTTGCGCATCCATCCGGTGTGCAGTTTCCTCGCGCTCTTGGCGCGCAGCGGGGGGAGAGGCGGGCTTTCAACATTCTCGCGCAATCAGGCCGTTCGTTCATTGACATGTAATGCCGCGCCACTAGAGACAGCGCCGGGCCACGCGGTCCCAACGCCGCGCGAGCTCTCTGTAAGGAGAGAATACAATGACTGAAACTACCCCTGGGCTCCCGGCGGAGCCTGCGCTCAAACCTGAGCGCCCTCAATTTTCATCCGGCCCGACTGTAAAGTTCCCCGGATGGTCCCTCGATAAATTGCAGACCGAATCGCTTGGTCGTTCGCATCGTTCGGCGCTGGCCAAGGGCCGGCTCAAATATGCGATTGATCTGACACGCGAATTGCTCGGCATCCCCGATGATTATCTGGTTGGCATCATGCCGGCATCCGACACCGGCGCTCTCGAAGCGGCGATGTGGACCATGCTTGACCCCGCGCGCCCGGCAACGGTTGCGGCGTGGGAAAGCTTTGGCAATGTTTGGATTCAGGATGCGGTAAAGCAGCTGAAATTGCCGAAATTGCAAACCATGACCGCCGATTACGGCGAGATCCCCGATCTGGCGTCGATCCCGCAGGAAAACGATGTTGTTTTCACTTGGAACGGCACGACATCGGGCGCGAAAATCCCGAACACCGATTGGCTCGCTTCGGGCCGCGAAGGGATCACGATCAACGACGCGACCAGCGCCATTTTCGCGATGGAAATGGACTGGTCTAAGCTGGATGCGACCACGTTTAGCTGGCAAAAAGTGATGGGTTCTGAGGCTCAGCACGGGATGCTGATCCTTTCACCCAAAGCGGTGGAGCGGATCGAAAGCTACAACCCATCATGGCCGCTGCCGAAACTGTTCCGCATCAAAAAAGGCGATAAGATCAATCGCGGCATTTTCGAAGGCGCGACGATTAACACGCCTTCTTTGCTGGCGACCGAAGATTACATTGCGGCGCTGGAATGGGCGAAGTCCATTGGCGGGCGCAATGCGATGTTTGACCGCGCCGATGCAAACTCGAAAATCGTCAAGGATTGGATCGAAGCGACGCCGTGGCTGCGCAATATGGTCGCCGACCCGGCGAAGCGCACGAACACCGGCGTCTGCATGATGTTCCAAGGCGATTGGTACGACAGCCTGTCTGCGGAAGATCAAGCCGCGGTGCCGAAGAAAATCGTCAAACTGCTGGAAGACCGGCATGTTGGCTATGACTTTAACGGTTACCGCGATGCCCCGCCTTCGCTGCGCATCTGGTGCGGCGGCACTCTGGAGGGGGAGGACATTCAGCGTCTTCTGCCTTGGATTGAGTGGGCTTACGCGGCCGTCAAAAACGGCTGACTTTATGCGCGCGGCCCGTTGATCCGGGCCGCCGCTTTCCCTTCCCAGTTTATAGCAGTCCGCGCGCCGAGAAGTGGCGGGCTGCGCCCAAGGAATTTCCTATGACTAGACCTAAAGTACTCATCTCTGACAAGATGGACCCCAATGCCGCGCGTATTTTTGAAGAACGCGGATGCGATGTTGACGTGATCACCGGCGAAAATGCCGAAGAATTGACCGCGCGTATCGGCGAATATCACGGCCTCGCGATCCGCTCTTCGACAACAGTGACCCCTGCGATCCTAGACGCGGCGACCAACCTCAAAGTCATTGGCCGAGCGGGCATCGGTGTCGACAATGTCGATATCCCCTATGCATCGGGCAAAGGCGTGGTCGTGATGAACACGCCGTTCGGCAATTCGATCACCACCGCAGAACACGCAATTGCGATGACGATGGCGGTCGCCCGGATGATCCCGGCGGCCAATGCGCGCACGCAAGCAGGCGAATGGCCCAAGAAGGATTTCATGGGCGTCGAGGTTACCGGCAAAACGGTTGGCCTGATCGGTGCGGGCAATATCGGTTCGATCTTCGCCAGCCGCGCTCAGGGGCTTAAGATGAAAGTGATCGCTTACGATCCTTTCCTCACCGAAGATCGCGCCGTGGAAATGGGCGTTGAAAAGGTCGATCTGGACACGCTGCTTTCGCGCGCCGATTTCGTCTCGCTCCACACGCCATTGACCGATCAGACACGCAATATTTTGAGCCGTGAACGGCTGGAAAACGCCAAACCCGGCATTCGTATCGTCAATTGCGCACGCGGCGGATTGATCGACGAAGCGGCGCTGAAAGACTGCCTCGAAAGCGGTCAGGTCGCAGGCGCGGCTTTGGACGTGTTTGCGCAGGAACCGGCGAAAGAAAACGCTCTGTTTGGCGCGCCGAACTTTATCTGCACGCCGCATCTTGGCGCTTCGACGACGGAAGCTCAGGTCAATGTCGCGTTGCAAGTCGCCGAACAAATGGCCGATTATCTGGTCAATGGCGGCGTTACCAATGCGCTGAACATGCCGTCTTTGAGCGCGGAAGAAGCGCCGAAGCTAAAGCCATATATGGCGCTGGCTGAAAAGCTCGGCTCGCTTGTGGGGCAACTCGCGCATGGCAATTTGACCAAGATCAGCATCGAACGCGAAGGCGCGGCATCGGAGCTGAATGGTAAGCCGATCACTGGTGCGGTTCTGGCGGGCTTTATGCGCCGTTATTCCGACACGGTGAACATGGTCAATGCGCCGTATTTGGCGAAAGAACGGGGCCTAGAGGTTAGCGAAATCCGCCAGAGCCGCGACGGGGCCTATAACACTTTGATCCGCGTTTCGGTGGAAACCGACCAAGGCACACGCTCAGTCGCGGGCACGTTGTTTGGCAAAGAAGAGCCGCGTTTGGTCGAGATTTTCGGCATTGGTATCGAGGCGGATCTCGACGGCCACATGCTCTATATCGTCAATGATGATAAGCCGGGCTTTATTGGCCGCATCGGTACTTTGCTCGGCAATCACGGGATCAATATCGGCACGTTCAACCTTGGCCGCCGCGATGCGGGCGGGGAAGCGGTGCTGCTGCTCTCGCTCGACGATGCGCCGGATGCCGATCTGGTGGCTGAGGCGGAAACGGTGGACGGCGTGAAGATGGTGAAGGCGCTTTCGTTTTGATCTCTCGCGGCTAGTCGGCTTCGCCGACGCCTCCGAGGGGGCGGCCTGACCGGCCGGCGGGCGGTCGCCCTTGCGGTTTGCTTTGCAACCCGTTGGGCGACCGCCGCTGGTGGTTGAGCTTGTCGCGGGTGTCATCTTATTCTAGCGGATTTCTAAATGACCAAATCAACCGATCTCTTGCCAGCCGACCTTCTACCAGAGGGTCTCGAAGACCGCCTGCCAGCCTCTGCCGCGCGCATCACCGCTGCTATGCGGGCGTGCCTCGATGTGCTGGACGGGAATGGATATGACCGGGTGCGCCCGCCGGTGCTCGAATTTGAACGATCATTGAGCAGCCGTATGCAAGGCGCAGGCGGAGTGAATACGCAGCGTATGTTCCGGTTCGTTGATCCGGCCAGCCTGCGGACATTGGCGCTGCGCAGCGATATCACGCCGCAGATCGGGCGCATTGCCGCGACCAGTATGAAAGACGCCCCGCGCCCGCTTCGGCTGGCCTATTGCGGTGACACGGTCCTGATCAAAGCGAGCCAGCTTGATCCGGCGCGCGAGCGTTTGCAATTGGGCGGCGAGCTGATCGGGGCCGACACGGCCGCTGCGGCTAGCGAGATTGTGTGCGTGGCTATCGAAGCGCTCAAAGCAGCCGGGCTAACGGGCATTTCGGTCGATTTCACTCTGCCTGATCTGGTCGACACATTGACGGCTCAGGATCCCTCGATGGAACCTGACACAATCGAGGCGATCCGGCGCGAGCTGGATACTAAGGATGCTGGCGGGCTGAAAGATGTCGGCGGAGAGGCGTATTTGCCGCTGCTCTATGCCGCCGGGCCGTTTGCCGATGCGCTGGCGAAACTGCGCGAATTGGATGCGGGCGGGGCGCTTGCCACACGGCTGGACGGGCTGGAGGCGATCGCGGCGCGTATCGGTGCATTACCAGACGGGGATGGGCCAGATACCGGCGTGCGGATCACGCTGGACCCAGCAGAGCGGTATGGTTTTGAATATCAAAGCTGGTTCGGTTTTACCCTCTACGCAGCGGGAATTCGCGGTGCAGCGGGACGCGGCGGGACATATCAAATCGGCGGCAGCGAAGAGGCCGCGACCGGATTTACGCTCTATGTCGACCGGCTGGCAGAGGTTTCTAACGTCCCATCATTGCCGCGCTGGACGATCTACATCACCGCGGACCACGACCCTAAGATGGTGGCGGTCGCACGTCAGCAAGGGCACCGCATTATCGGGCAATTGGTCGATGGCGAAGATCCGGCTCAGTTCGGCTGCACGCACATTATGCGCGGCGCCGACGTGACGAAGCTTTAGCGCAGCACTTTTTCTAGAAACGCATCCAAAATCTCGGTTTGCGCCGCGCCGGCATCGGTGCCGATCTCGCGGTTGAGACGGCCATGATTGGTGCCAGCAATCGGCACCGCCGCGGCCTCTACGCCTGCGGTTTCTAACGCAGTGACAAGCATTTCGGCTTGAACCTGCGCGCGTTCGCGTTCGTCTACATAAAGCGCCAGCCAATTGGGGGCATCCGCGCCGCCAATATGGGTGATGGGCGATAATGCCGCATGGCGAGCGGCATCGCTGCCAAAGACGTTGTTATACAGCTGCCAGCTGCGCGGATTGGCGCTCTCAACACTGGCGGCGATATCATAAGCGCCGCTGTCGAGCAGGATCACGCCCCGGACCGCGTCAAACGCATCGCCGGCATAGGACGGATCGCTCGCCAGCAATGCCGCCAGATGCGCGCCGGAACTGTGGCCGATTATGGCGATCCGGTCTGGATCGAACCCAATCGCGCCCGCTTGTCCGCGCAAAGCGGCGATGGCGGCGCCAATATCGGCGGCTTGTTGTTCCACCGGAGCATTTGGCAAAATGCGGTATCCGGCAGAGGCGAAGTAATAGCCCGCAGCGCCAAAATGCGCAGGCTTTGCGCCAACCGATCTGTGGCTGCCCATCGACCAGCCGCCGCCATGGATAAACAGCACCAGCGGCTGCGCCTCCACGGCATCGGCAGGTTCGTAAACGTCAATCTGTTGGCGCAAATCATCGCCGTAAATGACCGTGCGCGTGACCCGCGCGGCGGCTTGATAAGGGCGCGAGGGGCGCTCTGCCGGGCTAAACGCGTCCTCTTGTTGCTGTGCAAAGACAGGAGCGGCGACCAAACTGGCGGCGATGCCCAACCCGCTCAGCCGCAATGCGGCCGCATCAAAAGCGCGGAATCGAATTTTTGACACCATCATTACTCCTCTCATGAACCCCGCAGGGCGCACCTGTCTATTGCCGCACAATCAAGCTGTCATTCATTTGCAAAACCCTATAGCTTTTGAACAATAACCGAATGATCTTTCTTTGCGGGGGCGTACATGAACACTATCCGAGCATCACTTTTGGCCTGTGCAGGTTGTCTTGCCATTACCGCGGCCAGCGCCAGCGCGAGCGTTGATGAATATTCAGTTGGCGCCAATTCTTCGCTTCGGATCAATTTGGTCGTGTGCTCGGCAGAAACGCAGCTTGCAGTGCAAGGCAATGGCGGGACTGATCTCGATTTCATCGTCACCAATCCGTCAGGCACTCCGGTTCATTCCGATCAGGGCATCGACGATTACCTCAGCGTGGTGCTGGACAAAAACGGCGGCGATTGCGCCACGTTCGGTCTGGCGGTCTCTAACCTGGGCGAAGAAAGCAACACGTTCCAAGTCGTGCTCGAACCGATCAACGAAGCATCCACGCGGGTCGAGAAATATATTATCGGCCCCAGCGCGACAGAGACGGTCAATTTCAAAGCCTGCGGAACCTCGGCTCAACTGATCGCGCGCGGCGACGGCGACACTGATCTCGATTTCATCGTGCGCAATTCCGATGGCGGCGTGGTGCATGAAGATGTCGCATTGGAGGATGAGACCACCGCTACGCTTGCGGGGCTACTGTCCGATTGCGAAACCTTTGAGATGGAAGTCAGCAACCTTGGCGCAGTGTATAATGCGTTGATGGTGGTGGTTGCGCCCGAAGGGGCCAGTGATGTGGCCTTCACCGGAACCGCGCCCTCCACCAGCCTTGTCTCCGGCCTGACCGGCATATCCACCATCGCCGAAACAGAAGGCGCGGGTGAGTACCGGGCGGATGCCAATTCCTCGATCACGGTCAATTTGCCGGTTTGCGGGGTCAACCGCCTCGAAATTCGCGGCGACGGCGACACTGATCTCGATTTCACGGTCAATGACAGCACTGGCAACACGGTGCATTCCGATTTTGACTTGTCAGACGTGACCTTTGCGACGCTCACTCCGTCACTACAGGAATGCGAAACATTCACCGTCGATGTCAGCAATCTGGGCGATGTCTATAACGTCTTTTCTATCGCGCTGACGGATGAGAATGATCTGGGCGGCGTGTCGGGCGCGGGCGAATACCGGATCAATGCGACCTCTTCGTCAAAGGTTATGATGCGGGTTTGCGAATCCACCATGGTCTATGCGCGCGGGGACGGGGACACCGATCTCGATTTCGATATCACCGATGGTTCGGGCAATTCGGTGCATTCCGATTATGATCTGACCGATCAGACCGAATTCACGCTTGATCCCGGCGGAGCTTGCACCGATTTTCAGATGAGCATTAGCAATCTGGGCGATGTCTATAATGTCCTGACCGTCGCCTTTGACGAAGAGCCCGACATTGCGCGCAGCAGCGAACCTGCTGGCGGAGCGCGCGCGGCGATGGAGCGGCCGATGATCGCGACAGTGCCAAGGCCAAACATCGAAAACAGCACCGTCATCGGCACTGGCCCCGGTGAATATCGCGCGCCTGCAAACGAAATTGTGGTGGTAAGCTTGCCCGTCTGTGACCGCACCTTCCTTTCGGTAGAGGGGGACGGGGACACTGATCTTGATTATCAAGTCATCTCGGATGACGGCACGGTTGTGCATTCGGATTACGATTTGACCGATGTGACCTACACATCGCTCAGCCCAAGCGGCGGGTGCGAGACATTTTCTCTGACCATCGAAAATCTTGGCGGCGTCTATAACGTCTTCACCGTTGGATATAATGGCGGCGTCGCAGTCTCTGATGCAGCGGCTGGCGCAGAAGCGGCTGCGGATGCCGCAATAGTCGGCACTTCGATCAGCGTTCCCGAAGACACGATCAGCCGCGATGGCAACAACCGCAATATCGCCGTGCTGAACCGCACAGGAGAGGCGCTGAATTTCATCTATTGGACCAATTCGGCAACCCTGGGTTGGGGCGAAGACAAGCTGGGTGACAGTTCCGTCCTTGCCGCGGGTCAGCAATGGAATGTCTATGGCGGTGACGGGTCCGATGCGTGTCTGTTCGATTTCCGGGCGATCACGCAAAGCGGACGTGAGATTGCGTATCGGCAGATCAATGTCTGCGAAGTGACCAGTGTATCGTTTGAATAGGCCTATCGTTTGAACAAAGCGGGCGATGCCATCACGTCTTTCGCTTTCCTACACGGCCCCGATTGGGCAGGGCGGCGCAATGATATTTGCCGCCCGTTTTGCAGCCGATTTTATACGCGTTGATGGCGCGCCGCATTCGCGGTGAGATGGGCCGCGTAATGCGATGCGTTTTCGCGCAATTCGTAAGTTGACACATGGATCGGGCGATTTGCCAAAAAGATGCTTAGTTTCAAAAGTTTGGACGAATCGGCTTTTTTCTAAACACCCCCTATACACTGTCACAGCAGACACCCGCTTGCCCTTGGCCGCGCTAGGCCCTAGGCCCGCGCCGTTTGGGCCGTCCAATCATCCACCGCGAATGGAACAGTAAAGCATGGCAAATGTCACCGTAATCGGCGCTCAATGGGGCGATGAGGGTAAAGGCAAGATCGTCGACTGGCTCGCCAGCCGAGCCGACGTCGTCGTCCGCTTTCAAGGCGGCCATAATGCTGGGCACACTCTGGTGATTGACGGCAATGTCTTTAAGCTCAGCCTGCTGCCATCGGGCATTGTGTCTGGCACGATGAGCATGATCGGAAACGGCGTTGTGCTCGATCCGTGGGCGCTGAAAAGCGAAGTGGAAAAACTCGAAGGGCAAGGCGTCGCGATCAATGATGACAACCTTGCCGTGGCGGATAATTGCCCGCTGATCCTGCCGCTGCACCGCGATTTGGACGGGTTGCGCGAAACCGCCGCAGGTAAAGGCAAGATCGGCACAACCGGACGCGGCATTGGCCCTGCTTACGAAGACAAGGTTGGCCGCCGCGCGATCCGCGTTTGCGATCTGGCGCATCTCGATAGTCTTGAGCCGCAGCTCGACCGTCTATGCGCGCATCACGATGCCTTGCTTGCCGGGTTCGATCAGCCGCCCGTGGACCGCGAAGCTTTGCTCGCTGAACTGCGCGAGATTGCGCCATTCGTGCTGCGGTTTGCGCAGCCAGTGTGGAAGCGTTTGAAGAAGGTCCGCAAGGCCGGGGCCAAAATCCTGTTTGAGGGTGCTCAGGGCGTGCTCCTCGATGTTGATCACGGCACCTATCCCTTCGTCACCAGCTCCAATGTCGTCAGCGGCACGGCCTCCTCCGGCTCAGGCCTTGGCCCGAATGCCACCGGCTATGTGCTGGGCATCGTAAAAGCATACACGACCCGCGTCGGCAGCGGACCGTTCCCAACCGAGCTTGATGACGAGATCGGTCAGACATTGGGCGAAAAAGGTCACGAATTTGGCGTGGTCACCGGGCGCAAACGCCGGGTTGGCTGGTTCGATGCGGTGATCGTGCGTCAAACATGTTCGATATCCGGTGTGACCGGCATCGCATTGACGAAAATCGACGTGCTGGACGGGTTTGAAACGGTGAAGATCTGCACCGGATACCGGCTCCACGGCAATGTCTATGACTATCTGCCCAGCCATTCCGCCGATCAGGCATCGGTGGAGCCTATCTACGAAGAAATGGAAGGGTGGAGCGAAAGCACCGCCGGCGCGCGCAGCTATGCTGATTTGCCCGCCAATGCGATCAAATACATCCAACGCATTCAAGAACTGATCGAATGCCCGGTCGCGCTGGTATCAACCAGCCCAGAACGCGACGATACGATCCTTATGAAAGACCCGTTTGAGGATTAGGCGAATCCTTACATGGGACATGCGGTAAGGTGCGGAATTGCGAGGGAGCGCGGCGCGCGGTAAAAGGCCGGAGATATGAGAGCAATCGCTGCCCTATTTCTGGCCTTGATACTGGCCTCTTGCGCCGGACCACAGCGGATCGCGGGCGCTGATACTGGCGCGGGCGCCGCTGCAAATTCGCCCTTTCCTACAGCGCTGCCGCCGCGTTATGCCGCGCGTTCCATTCCGCGTGATACGCTTACGGGACAGCCGCTGATTGCCGATTACCTCGTGATCGACAAATCGGAACGTTTGCTCATCGTCTATCAAAATGGCCGCCCGGTGCGCGCCTATCGCGGCCTGCAATTTGGTGATGCTCCTACGGGGCACAAACGCTTTCAGGGGGACGAACGCACGCCGGAAGGCATCTATACTATCGACACCCGCAACCCGCGCAGTTCGTACCATCTGTCCTTGCGCATTTCCTATCCCAACCGCAGCGACCGCGCCTTTGCGGGCCAATATGGCCGTTCCCCCGGCGGCGATATCTTCATCCACGGGCAACCCACCGGACGCCCCGGCAGGATGCGCGGCGATTGGACCGATGGCTGCGTTGCGCTCACCAATGCGGAAATTGAAGAATTGTGGCAGATTGTACCCGACGGGACGCCGATTGAGATCAGGCCTTAATCCTGTTTCTCGGCCAGCAACGCGACCTGAACCTGCAACCGTTTCACTTCGCTAAGCACGGCCAGCATGTTCATCCGGGCAAACATCCACTCTTTCAAGAACCCCTGCATGATAAGCAACGCCAAACACGTCATCCCCCAGCCTATCATCGCGTCACCGCCCGGCGCGGTCATGGCGCGATAGAAACTGTAGGCAAGCGCGACCCCGATAATGACCGCGATCGCAAAGCTGAATTTTGCCCACCCGCCAAGCGGCCCTTTCCAACTGTCGCCCAGCTGCCGGAACATGCCGCGATCAGTTTCGAGGCTGGTGAGGAAAGCGTGATCATCATGGTCGAGCGCAGAGCTAATCCGTTCATCGTGATTGTTCATTTGAGGTCTCCTAAACCATTGGGACTGAGCGCCGCTTTCAATTTGCGGCGGGCGTGAAAAAGGCGGCTCTTGGCGGTGCCTTCTGGGATGGATTGAACCTCGGCAATTTCGCGCAAGGTCAATCCTTCGGCAAAGTGTAGGTGAGCTGCGAGGCGCTGATCTGGCGGCAATGCTGCGAATGCCTGATTGATCGCCGCGCTCTCGGTTTGCGGCGCCTGCAACGGTTCCTCAGGCTCTAAGGCTCTTTGAGCCGCAGCGCCGCGTTCGCGCACCACTTTGCGCAAATGATCGGCGCCGCGGCGGTGCAATACGGCAAAGGCATAGCTGCGAAACCGCGACGGATCGCGCAGGCCCTTAATGCCCTTCCAAATCGCCAACCAGCATTCTTGTGCCAGATCGCGCGCGGCATCATTGCCGCCCGGATCGCCGCCGCAATACCGCCGCGCGGCCCGGATCAGGCGGACATTCCAGCGCTCATATAGCCGTTCCAAAGCTCGCCGATCCCCGCGCTGAGCCATCACGACGAGCAATTCATCGAACAATTCGCCAGAGGCCGGTGTCAGATCAAGGCGAGGTGATTTTGTCATTCACAAAGGTAGTCGCCTGAAACGCCAAATAAGTTCAATTTCTGCGGTGGAAAATCACTCGATAGTGTAGAAATCTTGACTTGATCCGTATTTGTTCTACTCTCGTTCTATTTTTACAGGAGGCGATTCGATGACGCAGCTCGATTATCAGACTTCAGATTTTGCTTATGACACCGGACCTAGCGCACCTGATGACGGGCCGAGTGACTGTGCGGGCCTGCCTGCGCGTATCGCGATATTTGGTGACCGTGCGGTGATGCGCGACCAGATTGAGGAAGATTTGGCGGGCGCTGGCTTTCATACGATCAATGGCGGTTCTTTTGCGAAACTATTGGATGGGCCGATTGCGTTGCTGGGGGACGCGGTGATGGTTGATTGTCCGGTCGTTGATGCGGCTGCGCTGGCGGCGCTGGCACGGCTTGATATGCGAGCCGCGCGGTCGGGAGCTCAGCTGATTGTCATCACTTCGATTGATGCGCTCAACGATGTATTTGCAGTGCTTGATCAATCCGATCCGCAAATTCTGGTGCAACCGAGCCGGGCTGAACGTGTGCTCGCGGTGGGCCGGGTGATGACCAATATTTCCAATGCCCGCATGCGCGAGATGACAGAGGAAGACCGTCTTGGCCTTTTGCATTTGTCGCGTCAGGTGGAGGCGATCGCACATAAGCTGGAGGGGCTTTCGGGTGCCCCGGATGCTGCGATGACCCAAGCGGCTTTGCGCGCGCATTCGGGTGGTTCGCAAGCCATCGGTTTCGCAGAGGCGGAAGTTTTCGAAGGGGAAAATGGACAGCGATTTAATTCCGAACGTCCGCCGCTGCCGAAACCGCGCCATGTGCGGCAATTGATCGCCGCCCGTCAGGCACGCGCCAAGTTTTTCGACGGTGAATTATTTGCTGATCCGGCTTGGGATATGCTGCTCGATTTAACCGCGGCTCACGCAGAACAAGCCCGCGTTTCGGTGACTTCGCTGTGTATCGCGGCGGCTGTTCCTGCAACGACGGCGCTGCGTTGGATTAAACAGCTTGTCGATAGCGGCGTGTTTGTTCGAGTGGCCGATTCAAGTGATCGGCGGCGGGCATTTATCGCTTTGAGCGAGCAATCGACCGATGCGATGGCCCGGTATTTCGCCGAAGTGGAAACTCCTATCGCGCATGCCGCCTAGTCGGCGCCGGCCCTGCGTAAGATGACGGTGAGGCCGCCTGTAGTGTTAAGGCGAGCCGCTTTGCCGCATGTTTCAAACGCGTTCCCGCATACCGTAGGATCGCAGATCAGGCGTAGGGCATCGGCGCGCGCGCGGGCGAGAATTTGCTCAGGGATGTCACTATCTGCGCAGATGACATCCGCTTCGCCCAATATGCGCGCTTGTTTGATGGTGAGATCTTCGGGGTCCTGGCTCTCGATAGTGATGACGATTGTTGCGGGCTTCGGCGCAATTTCGCCCTGGTTGAGCCAATCCGCGACCCTCTCATGCGATTTCGGTTCAAATGCGTCCAATCCGCCGCCTTCGCGTAGCGCGCTGTCCAATGCTCGCCGCCGGTCTGCGCCATCGGGGTAATTGGTGCGCAAACGTGGCCGCGCGGCAAACAATGCTTTCGCCAATTGCCCAATCGAAGCCGGCAGTATCCGCTCCAGCCTTAGCCGAACATGTTTTGCCAGACCCGCCGACGCCCCTCCTGTGCCCACGGCAATGAGCAATGGGTTGCGGTCAAGGATGCTGGGCGTCGTAAAATCGCATAGGTCAGGCCGATCAACGACATTCACGAGCATCCCGGCGCATCGCAAATTGATCGCGGCGACCTCGCATGCTTTGGCATCGTCAAATGCCACAAAAGCTATTCGAACGCCTTCATCGATGGCGCGTGCAGAATCGCTGATGACAACGCCGCCCGCCCGCTCAATCAATCTGCGTTTGGGTTCTGCTGCATCACCGTCGCCAAGAACCAAAATACTGGTCCCGGCGATCTGATGAAACAGCGGCAGGCTTTGAAGTTCGCTCATCGGGGCGCGTCAGGCGAGCCAGTCCGGCACGCGCTCCGCATCCATAATTTCGCCCGCGTCAATCCGGTCTGCGACAACGGCGAACTTATCCCCGTCCACCAAAACTTCGGCAACAAATCCGCGCGAATTGTAAGACGAAGCCATTGTTGCGCCATACGCCCCGGCAGTGCGGAACACGGCGAGATCGCCTGTGACCAAGCGGTCGCAATCCCGGCCCATCGCAAAAGTGTCACCGGTTTCGCAAATCGGACCAACGATGTTTGCGGTCATGTTTTCACCCGTCGGCGCAACGGCGGCAAAGTCATGATATGCGCCGTAAAGCGCCGGGCGAGCGAGGTCGTTCATGGCCGCATCGACGATCACAAACGGATCGTTGATCCCGCGTTTTACGCGCACCACGCGGGTGAGCAAGACCCCCGCATTGCCAGCGATAACGCGGCCAGGTTCAAAGATCAGCGATACGCCCCAATCTTTCGTTACCCGCGCAACCATCGCGCCATATTCCGCGGGGCTGGGGAGCACTTCGCCTTGCCGATAAGGCACACCAAGCCCGCCGCCGAGATCGACATGCGTCACCGTGTGTCCCGCGCCGCGCAATGCCGTGACCAGTTCACCTAATTTTTCAAACGCGCGTTCAAGCGGAGCAAGATCGCCAAGTTGGCTGCCAATATGAACCGCAACACCGCGCAAATTCACACTCGGCCGCCCGGCAAGTTTCCCGAAAATTTGGCCAGCCTCGTCGATCGGCACGCCAAATTTGTTATCCGCCTTGCCGGTCGAAATTTTGTCATGCGTGCCCGCATCGACATCGGGATTGATCCGCAAAGCGCATTGCGCAATGCGGCCCATTGCGGCGGCGATTTCGGCAAGCTCTAGGCCTTCTTCTTCGCTCTCAATATTGAACTGGCCAATGCCCGCGATCAGCGCGGCCTCCAATTCAGCGGCTGTCTTACCAACGCCTGAGAACACGATCATTTCCGGCGCAATGCCAGCGGCCAATGCGCGCCGCATTTCGCCCACCGAAACCACATCGGCGCCGTAACCTTGCCGCTGCAACACTTTGAGCACGGCGAGGTTGGGGTTGGCTTTCACGGCAAACGCGATCAGCTTGTCAGGGACATCGCTCAATGCCTCTCGGAAGACCCGAGCATGACGTTCCAGCGTCGCGCGCGAATAGACATAGACCGGGGTTCCGACCTCGTCTGCGATCTGCGGCAGGGCGGTGTCTTCGGCGTGCATCACACCGTTTTGGAGAGCGAAATGGTCCATGTAATCCTGTGTGCGGCGTTATTCTGGCGGGAGGTCGAACGGGTCGTCTTCGCGTTCTTCGCTGCGGCGGCGCAATTCCACGCTGCGTTCGGGCGCGGCGAGCGCTTCCATTTCGAGCAATTGTTCGGGGTCGGCGCGCTCTTGTTCGCCATAGGCGGCCGGCGGCAGGCTGCTGCCTTCTACAGGCGTAAGCCCGGTGCGCGCTCCGCAGGCAGAGACGGCCAAGGCGGTGGTCAAGATAAGAGCGATGCGCATTATTCCTCCGGCGACTGGTCGCTGGCAAACCCGGCGCGGGCTTCGGCGACACGCTGTTTTACCTGATCCGGAGCGGTCCCGCCATAGGATGAACGCGATGCGACGGATGCTTCGATCGACAAGGCAGAAAACACCCGTTCATCAATCCGCGCATCTATTCCCTGAAGGTCAGCCAGCGCCAAATCCTCCAGCGAGCACGCTTTCGCATCGGCCAGTTTGACCGCTTCGCCGGTAATATGATGGGCCTCACGAAACGGGATATCGGCCTCTCTCACCAGCCAATCGGCAAGGTCGGTCGCGGTGGCGTGTCCAGCCTGCGCAGCGGCCCGCATTCGGTCCGCTTTGAATGTGGTCTCTGCGATCATTCCGGTCATCGCGGCGAGTGACAGGTCGAACAAACCAGCGGCTTCGAAAACAGGAGGTTTATCGTCCTGCATATCCTTAGAATAGGCGAGCGGCAGGCCTTTCATCGTGATCATCAAAGCATTGCATGCGCCGATAATGCGGCCCGAATGTCCGCGCACCAATTCGGCGGCGTCCGGGTTGCGTTTTTGCGGCATGATCGACGAACCGGTCGAAAGGCTGTCTGGCAGAGAGGCGAAACCAAATGGCTGGCTGGCCCACAGGATCAATTCTTCGGCAAGGCGCGAGAGGTGGAGTGCGCATTGGCTGGCGGCCATCAGGTAATCGAGCGCGAAATCGCGGTCTGACACAGCATCCAGAGAATTGCGCGTAGGGCGGTCGAAATCCAAAGCGGCGGCGGTGGCCTCGCGGTCGATTGGGAAGCCGGTTCCGGCCAAAGCCGCCGAGCCCAAGGGGCATTCCAGCAAGCGGTCTTGCGCCGCGGAAAAGCGCGCATGGTCGCGCCCCAACATTTCGAAATAGGCCATCAGATGGTGGCCCAAAGTGACCGGCTGAGCGGTTTGCAAATGGGTGAAGCCGGGCATAATCGTGGCGGCGTGTTCGTCGGCGCGATCCACCAAAGCGGCGCGCAATGCATTAAGGCCCGCAAGAGCGCGCGCATTGGCGGCGCGCACCCATAGGCGGAAATCGGTGGCGACTTGGTCATTGCGGCTGCGCGCAGTGTGCAAACGCCCAGCAACCGGCCCGATCAGTTCGGTGAGGCGCGCCTCAACCGTCATGTGGATGTCTTCTAAGTCCCAATCTTCGGGGACACCGTCCCGCGCATATTCAGCGGCGATCTGGTCCAACCCGGCGGTGATTGTCGCGGCGTCCTCGCGCGATACAATCCCTGCCGCACCCAGCATCGCGACATGCGCTTTTGACGCGCGGATATCCTCGCGCCACAATGCCTTGTCGAAGGGTATCGAAGCATTGATTTCGCGCATGATCGCGCTAGGCCCTTCGGCGAAGCGGCCGCCCCACATGCTGTTGGAGGCGGCGCTATCAGAAGCTTTGTTGGAGTCCGTCATGATCCGTTCGATTTGTTTTGCAGGCGTCGCTGCTTTGGTTCTTGCCGGGTGCGATAGTCCCGCCACGGACGCCGCGCAAGAAACCGCTGCTACGGATACGCAAAGCGCCGCTCCGCCTGCGCCGCAATTGCCCGGTCAATTGGTGCGCGCGTTTGCGGGGACTGACCTGCCCGCCCTGACATTTGAAGATCCTGAGGGAAACACGCTTGATCTGGGCGCGCTGGATCAGCCGGTATTGGTCAATATGTGGGCGACATGGTGCGCGCCTTGCGTGGTGGAGATGCCGCTGCTCGACAATCTGGCGGGCGAGATGGATGGCGAGCTAAGGGTCCTAACGATCAGCCAAGACATTCGCGGGGCAGATGTGGTCGTGCCGTTTTTCGAATCGCGCGATTTCCAATATCTGGAACAATGGCTCGATCCCGACACAGATTTGGGCGTGACATTTGCAGAGGGCGGATTGTTGCCGATGACGATCCTGTTTGGCGCTGACGGCAAAGAGATTTTGCGGGTGGCGGGCGATTATGAGTGGGACAGCGAAGAGGCGATTGCTCAACTGCGCGAGGCGCTTGCCAATGCAGAAGCCGATACGGTGTCCGATACGGTGTCTGATTCGGGAGCAGCAAGCGCTTCATAATCCGGCAGCGCCAAGCCTAAGGTAGCGAGCGGAAAGCCAAACAGCCCGCTCATCAATTGCGCCTGAATTTTCGATGTTGGCCAGGTCTTTGACAGCGGCGCAAGCAAATGGTCACGGATCGCCGGATGCCAGCGTGTTTGCGATTGATAGAGCGGCGTGAACAGTTTTGCCACCCATTGATACAGCCACACATGATCGCGCCGCCAACTGACCGCGAGGCGCAATTTTTCATCCAATGTGCGCCCTTCGGCAAGGCCGCGCGACAGGCCCCACGCATCCAGCAAGGCCATATTCGCCCCCTGTCCCAATTGCGGGCTGGCGGAGTGCCATGCGTCGCCAATGGCGATCATTCGGTCCGCCACTGGGTGTTTCAATGTGCGGTGGGCATAGCGGGCAAAGGTGAGCTGTTCGCGGCTTTCAATCCGGTCGAGCAGAACCCGCGCATCTGGCCACAGCGCCAGCACTTCGTCCTTCCACGCATCAAGCGGCGCCTGCGCCCAAGCGGCATAATCATCGCGGCGCAGTGACCAAAAGAACGCCGCCTCAGGCGAGGATTGCCCTTTGCGTGTGCCGATCGGCAACATTCCCACCATCTGTTCTGCGCGGCGGTATCTCTGCTCCAACACATTGCCCGCAAACGGATCGCTCGGCTCTGCGGGGAGGCTTGCCCATAATGCGCCGAACTCCAGCACGCCTTTGGGCGCGTCATCGAACAAGGTTTGCCAGCCGCTGGCGTCCACAACCAAATCAAATTCGGGGGAGGGCGCGCGCGCGGCAAATGTCAGGCGGCGGCCCGCGCTGGTTAGATCGCTGCCGGTAACAGCGTGCCCCGTCTCTATCGTGATCCCGTGTGTACGCGCCGCGTCATAGAGCGTGTCAAACAGGCTGGCGCGGTGAATGCCGATGCCAAAAACCCCCGACACGCCCAAGGCCGAATAGGGCGCATGGAGCACGACCTTGCCCGTCTCTTCGATCCCCTCCAGCCCGTCGATTCGCGCGCCGCGAGCCAAAGTCTGACCCGCCAATCCAAGCGCATCCAGCACCGCGAGCCCGCTCGGTTGGATCATCAATCCTGACCCCACCGGCCCCGGATTGTCGAACTGATCATAAATGACCACCGAATGGCCTTGACGCTCTAGCAACAATGCCGCCGCCAAACCCGCCGGGCCGCAGCCCGCAATTGCAATAGAAAGCCCAGTCATCACGCGCAGCTTTGCCGCATGCGCGCATAAGCGCCAAGCGTATTGCCACAAGATTGGGGGAGAAAATGCCGTGGGCGATGACGGGTTCGAACCGCCGACCCTCTCGGTGTAAACGAGATGCTCTACCAGCTGAGCTAATCGCCCCACGGCCTTAGGCGACATCCGATGATGTGTACCTTAGTGAGAGGCTATCTAGCGGCAAAAGGTTCAAAATCAATTGCTGTTATGCGAGATTCTCTGCAAATCGCGATTTATGACCCAGAATACAGCTTCTCTTCCGCGAATTTGTGTCCTTGCGACCGGCGGTACGATTGCCGGAATGGCGGGCAACGCCACGCGGCACGAATATCGGCCCGGCCAAATCAGTATTGCGGACTGGCTCGATAGTGCGGCGGAATTTGGCTTGCCCGCAGAACTGACCGGCACCCAAATCGCCAATATTGGCTCTGAAGATATTGGGCCAGAGATTTGGACGGCGCTGCACCGGGCGATTGTTGCGGCGATGGCAGACGACAATGTCGACGGGATCGTCATCACTCATGGCACCGATACGGCGGAGGAAACCGCATTTCTGCTCGACCTGACATTGTCTGCGACCAAGCCGGTTGTGATTGTCGGTGCGATGCGCCCGGCTGATGCGGTCGGCAGCGACGGGATGCGCAATTTTGTGAATGCGGTGCGGGTCGCCAGCGATGCTGAGGCGCGGGGCCGGGGCGTGGTGCTGGTCATGGGGGACCGGATATTGGCTGCGCGCGATGCTCGCAAAGTGCGCACACGCGGCACCGATGATGCGTTTCGCGGTTTTCCGCGCGGGTCAATCGGGCTGGTCACACCTGCGGCATTGGAATGGTTCGGCAATCCGTGGCGCGAGGGGGAGCCGCCGCGTTATGCGTATTCGCACGATCTGCCGGAGGTTCCGATCCTGTATATCGGCGCTGGCATGACAGCGAATGTGGTGGACCGAATTTTGCCAGCCGCTGCGACCGGGATTGTTATCGCCGGGGTGGGCGAGGGCAATATGCCAGAGGCCGTGCGCGCGCGTTTGGTTGAACGCGCTGCTGATGGCCTGATCGTGGTGCGCGCCAGCCGCGTGGACGAAGGGCTGGTCGACCGCGAGCCTGAAGACGACCCCAACGGCTTTGTCGCGGCCCGCGCGCTCAATCCGCAAAAATCGCGGATATTGCTGCAATTGCTGCTGGCGAATGGCCGGGACGCAAACGAAGAAGGCGGCCTGAACAAAGTCCAAGCCGCCTTCGATAGTCCGTAAATTTCTTGCTTGATGTGCGGTAGCCGCCGTTCCCCAGCCCTTCCACCCGGAATTGTATCCTAAAAGGTGGAAGTGCGGCGGTGCGGGCGGCTACGGCCACCCATCAAATTAGGCCCAAGGCGTAACCAGATATTTTTCGCCCGTTTTCATTTGGCGATAATCGGTGATCGCTTCTTTGCTCAGCATCTCTTCCAGATTGACCTTCGCTTTGTAGCTCGACGCAAATGTCGTGGTCAGGTTTTGCTGAACGCGGGTGCGCAGGCGCACGACTGTTTCCATGCCAGCCTTGGCGAGGAACGGCGTCAGCAGCCAGCCCGCGACACACCATTGCAGGCCGTATGACGGGGTCAGGATCGTTGGGCCGAGGTCTAGGCGGCCATATTGATACATCTTCTTGTCTTGGTTTGAGCCATAGCGCGAATATTCGCCCATTTGGCTCGATGCGACTTGCTCCATCGCTTTCAAAACACCGTCGGTTGATTGACCGCCGCCAATCGGATCAAAGCCGAGGAACGCGCCTGTGTCCTTAATCGCGGCGCGCAATTGCTTCATGTAATCATCATCGGATGAATTCACGATATGCGTCGCGCCGAGCGCTTTCAGCTGATCGACATGCTCTTGCTTGCGAACGATATTCACCAGCTTCATGCCGTCTTCGAGGCAGATTTTGTTGAGCATCTGGCCAAGGTTCGAAGCCGCCGCGAGGTGGATAATCGCCTCGTGCCCTTCCATTTTTGCCGTTTCGACAAAACCCAAAGCCGTCATCGGATTGACGAAGCTGGACGCGCCCACTTCAGACGAATGATCGCCCAGCGGCAGACACATCATCGCATCGGCGATGGCATATTGGCTGAACGCATTGCCGGGAACGCAGGCGACGCGTTGACCCATCAGAGCCTTCGCCATGTCGCTGTCACCGGTGGCGACAACTTCGCCTGCGCCTTCGTTACCGGCGGGCAGGCGCTGACCGTGGCGGCCCTTTTGACCGGACAAGAACGGCTCTGGCATATTGGCGACGACTTTGCCGTGCGAATATTCGGCGGTCTCAAAATCGGCGGCACTCGCTAGGATTGCCAGGTCCGACGGGTTGATCGGCGCGGCTTCCATTTTGACCAGCACTTGATTGCCGGTGGGCGCGGGGAATGTCTCTTCGCTGATCTCAAGCGTGAGTTTGCCGTCTGCGGATAGGGTGGTGAAAAGTTGTTTGCCGGTCGTCATGGAGAATCCTCTCTCTAATTTTCGGGATAGGTTGCCGATACGAAGTAGAGCCCTTGTGGCGGCGCGTTAAGTCCTAATTTGCTACGGTCTTTTGCGGCGAGCGCATCGGCGAGCTGTTTTTCGGTCCAAGTGCCGACGCCCACGAGCTTTAAACAGCCGACCATGCTGCGCACTTGATGGTGCAGAAAACTGCGAGCCGCCGCATGGATATGCACTTCTGGGCCAAGCACAGAATGCGCGCGCACGACATCCAACCGGTCGAGCGTCTTTACCGGATCTTTCGCCTGACAATGCGCGGATCGGAATGTGGTGAAATCATGCCGACCCACCAAAGCCTGCGCCGCGCGTTGCATGGCCTCGACGTCCAATTCTCTAGCGACCTGCCAAACGCGGTTTTTGTTTAACGCGGCGGAAGATCGGCGATTGACGATGCGATAGACATAGGAACGGCCAATGCAGGAAAACCGGGCATGCCAATCTTCGTCCACTTCCTCGCAAGCGGTGATCGCAATCGGATTGGGCCGCAAATGGGCGTTGATCGCGCCCATTAGGCGAAACGGGGTGAGGTCTTTTTCTATGTCGACATGGCAACGCATTGCGATTGCATGGACCCCGGCATCGGTGCGTCCGGCGCTAAGCAGCAAAACTGTTTCGCCTGTCGTCTTATAAATCGCTTCTTCGATGCTTTGCTGGACGCTGGGGCCGTGTTTCTGGCGTTGCAGCCCCTGAAACGGGGTGCCGTCAAATTCGATTGTGAGTGCGAAACGGGTCAAGAGAGGCGCGTCCCAGCATCGACCAGGCGACCGCGCAAGAAATCACCGCGGCCCATCGCCGGTTTGCCCGCGCGTTGCAGGCGGATTGGTCGGATTGCGCCTGCGCCGCAAGCGATGGCGAGGTCCGTATCGAGCACTTCACCCGGCTCCCCCGATCCGGCGATGGTTTCAGCGAGCAAGAGTTTTACGCGTTCTGGCCCGCCTGCCCCTTCCATCTCAAACCAAGCGCCGGGAAACGGAGCGAGCCCGCGCACCTTTGCTTCAATGGCATCGGCATTGGCGGACCAATCAATCCGCGCCTCTGCTTTGTCGATCTTGGGCGCGTAAATCGCCGCCGCATCATCCTGCACCTCGGCAGGAAACGCGTGCAAGTCTGCCAGAACCCGCACCATCGCCTCTGCGCCTATCTCCGCCAGTTCCTCAGTCAATTCACCCGTGGTTTTGCGCCCAACCGGTGTCCGCACGATGCCGAGCATCGGGCCAGTATCCAGCCCGGCTTCCATCTGCATGATCGTCACGCCGGTCTCTTCATCCCCCGCCATCACAGCGCGGTGGATCGGCGCCGCCCCGCGCCAACGCGGCAGGATCGAGGCGTGGATATTCAAACAGCCATGCACCGGCGCATCCAAAACGGCCTGAGGCAAAATCAACCCATAGGCCGCAACCACAGCCACATCCGCGCCTAGGGCGGCAAATTCGGCCTTAGCCTCATCTGATTTCAGCGATTTGGGCGAGCGGACCTCCAGACCCAGTTCCTCCGCCTTGGCCTGAACCGGCGAAGGGCGCAGCTTCTTACCCCGGCCAGCGGGACGCGGCGGCTGTGTATAGACGCAAGCTATTTGGTGCCCTGCATCATGCAGCTTTACCAAGGCCGGGACCGCGAAATCGGGCGTTCCCATAAATGTGATGCGCATAAATAGTCCGCCCAAGCTTTATGATCGTCGCGCCAGCCCCTATCTCTCCCCCAATGGCATCGCAAGAGATCGAAGCGCTATCAGGCGCGCTGGCCCGGTTGCCGGGTCTGGGGCCGCGTTCCGCGCGGCGGGCGGTGCTGTGGCTGGTAAAGAACCGCGAACAGGCATTGCCCGCGCTGTTAGAGGCGTTGGATGCTGTGGCGGAGACGCTGGTGGAATGCCAAACCTGCGGCAATGTCGACACTGCTGACCCTTGCGCGATTTGTGCCGATCAAAAACGCGATGCCCGCGCGCTGTGCGTGGTGGAGGATGTCGCGGATGTTTGGGCGCTGGACCGGGCGCGTTTGTTTCGCGGGCGTTACCATGTGCTGGGCGGGAAATTGTCGGCGCTTGACGGGATCGGCCCCGAAGACCTGAATATCGCGGCCCTGATGGAGCGGGTGTCAGGCGGCGCGGTCGATGAGGTTGTGCTGGCCATGAACGCCACGCTCGAAGGGCAGACGACCGCGCATTACCTGGCTGAGCGGCTGGAGGAACATAAGGTTCGGATCACACAGCTCGCCCACGGCCTGCCGGTTGGCGGAGAGCTGGATTATCTGGACGAGGGCACATTGGCGCAAGCCTTGCGGGCACGGCGTCCTGTTGAGTAGGCCGGTTGAGGTGCAACGATCCACTTGAGCTTTTGCCGGAGCGACACTAAATCACGCCGCATGGCTATCCTAGAAATCCTCGAAGTACCGGACCCCCGGCTCAAAACCATCTCCGTCCCGGTCGAAGCGGCCGAGTTCAATGACGAACTCAAACAGCTTGCCGATGATATGCTGGAGACGATGTATGATGCCCCCGGCATCGGCCTTGCGGCGATTCAGGTCGGCGTGCCGAAACGCCTATTGGTGATCGATCTGCAACCTGACGATCCCGATGCGGACCCCGTCGAATGCGGTCATGATCACGGCGAAGGTGCGCACACACACACCGCGACCAAAAAAGAGCCGCGCGTCTTCGTAAACCCCGTGATCGTTGATCCGGCAGAGGAATTTTCGACGCTTAACGAAGGCTGCCTGTCGGTCCCCGAAATTTACGCCGATGTGGAGCGCCCCGCGACCTGCACGGTGAAGTATCAGGATTTGGACGGCGCGCATCACGAAGAAGCGCTCGAAGGGATGATGGCGACCTGCCTCCAGCATGAGATGGACCATCTGGAGGGGATTTTGTTCATCGATCACCTCTCAAACTTGAAGCGTAAGATGGCGCTGAAAAAGCTGAAGAAGATGCGGCAGGCTGCGTAGTTTGTTTGCGCACCCCATCCGGGGTGCGGTGTCCTCGCATAAGCTCGGGCGCGCGGTCGCGCTTGCGGCCCTGCGGGGCGAACTTTCTCTCACGGCTGATCGACCTTTGGTCGGCCTGTAAGGGCGCGCGGCAGGGGCCGCGACGGCCGGTCTGCCTTGTGGTTTGCTTGGCGGCAAACCGTTCGCTGGTGTTGGCTTTTGTGGTTTCTCTCGGGGATATCCCTGCCAAATATTGTGTTCTTATTTTGTTCCGTGCTATAAAGCGGGATGGATAGCCCGATTCTCTTGATCATCGCCCTTGTCATCGGCCTTGCTGTTGGTGGGGGCGCGGCTTGGTTCTTTGCCTCGCGTCCGATTGCGGAGTTACGGGACCGGTTTGCCGAGCGTGACGCCGAAGCGAAGGGTCTGGACGAGAAATTTCGCAAGGCAGTCACCGAACTGGCCACAATGTCAGAACGCGCCGCGCGGGCGGATGGTTTGGCGGGTGATCTCGACAAAGCGCGCACTGAAAACGCGGAGTACAAGGCCGAGCGCGCCGGGTTTGCGGAACAGAAACGCTTGCTCGAAGAATCGCGCGAAAAATTGCTGAGCGAATTTGAAAACACCGGCGCAAAGGTGCTTCAGCGCAATCAGGAAGAATTTTTGAAACGCGCAGAGGCGCGCTTCAAACAATCCGAGGAAACCGGCGAGGCGAAGATCAAGACGCTGCTGGCCCCTGTCGGTGAACGGCTGGAGAAATATGAGAAGCAGGTTGAGACGCTGGAGAAGCAGCGGGTTGATGCGTTTGGACAGCTAAACGGCCTGATCCAATCCATGCGCGAGGGGCAAGAAGAGGTCCGGCGCGAGGCGCAGCGGCTCGGCAATTCCCTCACCAACGCCCCCAAAGCGCGCGGGCGCTGGGGGGAGAGGGCTTTGCAAAACCTGCTCGAACAATGCGGTTTGGCGCAGCATACCGATTTCATGATGGAGCATTCGGTGGACACCGATGAAGGGCGTTTGCGCCCCGATGCGATTATCAATGTGCCGGGACAAAAGAAGCTGGTTATCGATTCCAAAGTCTCGCTCAACGCCTATCAAGCCGCTTTTGAGGCGGATGATGACGAGACCCGCGAGATGCATCTCAAAATGCATGCCAAATCGATGCGGGGTCACGTTCAAACGCTCAGCGCCAAAAGCTATCAAACGCAATTTGAAGAGGCACCGGACTACGTCATCATGTTCATCCCCGGCGAACATTTTGTAACCGCAGCTTTGGATGCCGATCCTGAGCTTTGGGATTTTGCATTTGAACGCCGCGTATTGCTGGCGACGCCCACCAACTTGGTCGCCATCGCGCGGACGGTGGCACAAGTTTGGCGTCAAGATGGGTTGGCGAATGAAGCGGCTGAGATTGGCCGGATGGGCGCGGAATTATACGGGCGGTTGGAAACGGCGGCTCAACATTTGAAACGTGTCGGCGGCGGGCTTGAAAGTGCGGTCAACAATTACAACAAATTCGTCGGCAGTTTTGAACGCAATGTGCTGTCGTCGGGCAAACGCTTGGCCGAAAAAGGCGTCGAGATTGGGAAGCGCGAAATTGAGGAGGTGCCGCTGGTTGAGTCGGCCCCGCGCTACAATGCTGCTGATGCCGCTAAAATAGAAGATGGCCGCGGTGACGGTAACAACGAAGCCGCCGATTAACCCGGCTCAACCTTCGAGCGAAGCCAAAACCTCATAGGCCAAAACCGCGCCAGCAACCGCCGCATTCAGCGAATCCGCGCGGCCCCGCATCGGCATCGTTACGCGCAGATCGCACTCGGCTTCATAAGCCTCCGGTAGCCCCTGCGATTCGTTGCCGACCAGAATAAAACACGGCCCTTCGTAAGCGGCCCCGCGATAGGGGACGGCATCGCGCAAACTCGCAGCAACAAGCTGTCCGCCGCCGCCGCCATCGGCGCGCAACCACGGGAGAAATTCGTCCCAGCGCGCCCGTGCGACTTTTTGCGTAAACACCGCGCCCATGCTCGCCCGGACGGCTTCGGCGCTGAAGGGATCGGCGCAATCGTCGATCAAAATCACGCCGCCTGCGCCCACCGCATCGCTTGTGCGCAGCATCGTGCCGAGATTGCCGGGATCGCGCAGTTCCTGCGCCACGAGCCAAATCGGCGCGGCGTTGCGGTTGATCTGCGCAAGGCTGGTATCAAACTCGTCGAACAGACCGATCACGCTTTGAGAATTGGATTTGCCGGTGATCTTGGTCAGGATGTCGGGCGTGGTTGTGATGATCTCACCGCCTGCGGCTGCGACTTCGTTTTCCAACCGTGTGAGCAATTCGTGCGGCTCACGCGCCTCGGCCATCACCAATTCGCGCGGCAGGCGCCCGCTTTCGCGCGCATCCTCTAGCAAGCGTAAGCCTTCGACCAGGAATTGGCCGGTCCGTCTGCGGTGTTTCTTATCGCGCAAAGATCGCAGATATTTGACCGTAGGATTGGAAAATCCGCTTATATGGGTGCGTGTCATGTGTTTCGCTCTGCCGGCTCTGCCGGCTCTGCCGGCTCTGGCTTCACCGAATGCACCGAATGCACCGAATGCAATGCGGCGCGCTTATTCTTCGCCAAAACCGTCCTCGATCAGCGCCGCCAGCTCCGCAAGAACGCTTTGCGCATTCTCACCATTGACGATGAGATCAACGCTGTCGCCTTTTGCCGCGCCCAACATCATTAGGCCAAGGATCGAACCGCCGCCGGCCTCATTCCCGTCTTTTGCCACGCGAACCGATGCGCCGTCCGGCAAAGCCGCAACAGCGCCCACAAATTTCGCGCTGGCCCGTGCGTGTAGCCCGCGTTTGTTGACGATCGTAATGGTTTTGCGCTGCTCGCTCATCAGCTCATTTCCCGCCCGATGCGGCGCGCGGCGCGGGTTCTGTGCCCAGCAATTCGCTTGCCACAGTGATGTAATTGCGGCCCGCAATTTGCGCCGCTTCGACCGCTTCGACCACGCTCATCGCTTTGCGCGCGCCAGCAAGGCGGATCAGCATCGGCAGATTGATACCGGCGATCACTTCGACCCGGCCAGCCTCCAGCAAAGAGATCGCCAAATTGGAAGGCGTCCCGCCGAACAGATCGGTCAGGATGATAACACCATTGCCGGCATCCACCGTCGTGATGGCATCCGCGATTTCCGCGCGGCGGTGTTCCATATCGTCATTTGGGCCGATGCAGACGGTTGCGACGCCCGATTGCGCGCCGACGACATGCTCCATCGCTTCTACAAATTGGTCGGCAAGGCCGCCGTGAGTCACCAGAATCAAACCGATCATACGCGAATTCAATCCGTTAGTTCTGTGCGGTTTAAGGCCGCTAAATCCAAACCCACCATGCTACACCGCAACGCTCTTAGCGCCCTCTGCCTTCGATTTCGTCGGCGGCGCGGGATGCCAAATTGCGGTGCCGGACAGTGGGCGAAAATCCAGCCTCGCGCAAGTCCCCGGCCATGCGTTCTGCTGTGAAGACGGAACGGTGTCTCCCTCCGGTACAGCCAAAGGCAATGTGGACATAGGCTTTGCCTTGCGCGGCATAGCGCGGCAGCACCGTCATTAGCAGTGCGCGAATTTGGTCAAATGCGGTGTGAAAGGCGGGATCGGTTTGGATATGTTCGCCAACGGGCGCGTCGCGTCCGGTTAATTCGCGCAGCCCCGCTATCCAATGCGGGTTGTCGAGAAAACGCATATCAAACACCAGATCAGCCAGAGGCGGCATCCCGCGCGCAAAGCCGAAGCTGGAGACGGTGAGCGACATTTCGGCGCTTTCATCATCGCCGAACAGATCGCGGACATGCGCTTGCAATTCATTGCTTGCCATTGCCGATGTGTCGATCACGATTTCGGCCCAGCGGCGCAAAGGTTCGAGCAATTCGCGTTCCGCCGCAATCCCGTCTTGCACCGTACGGCCCTGCGCCATGGGATGGCGGCGGCGGGTTTCGTTATAGCGCCGCACCAATTCGCCCCCGGCACAATCGATGAACATGAATGTGAGCGCCAGATTTTTGCGCGCGGCGAGGTCTTTGACCAGCGTGATCATTTCATTCGGCACCAATCCGCGAGTGCGCGAATCGAAACCGATGGCGAGCGGCGCGCGCGGTGCGTCCGCTCCCTCAGGCTCCGCGACGAGCCGGTCGAGCAGGCGAACAGGGAAATTGTCGATCGTCTCCCAGCCCATATCCTCCAGCACATCCAGCGCGGTTGACTTGCCCGCGCCGGACAGGCCGGTAACCAGCAACAATCGTTGCCTCGTATCAGGAGTGGCGGGTAAAGGCGGCGTTTCCATTCAGCGCTTTTCGCGCGTTGAGCGGCGGAAGGGAAGCCGCTTTTTGTAGGGGCCGTTTGTAGGGGCCGTGTTTGACCGCTCAGCTTTGGTGATGCTCGCGGCCAAGCCCATGCTGTTTGAGCGCCCATTCGGCCCGCAATGCCGGCGCAATCGTGCCGGGGTCAAACGGCAAACACGGTATTGCAAACCCTAAGATATCCCGCGTCGGTGCGCTGCTGGGCAGGCGATCAATTGGCGCGCCCAATGTTAGGATTAAAGCGAGCGGCGCGGGCGGGGCGACCGGCAATGTCACCAATCCCACCCCGTGCACCTCAATCAATCCGGCGATATTGGGCGGCGGGGCGGCGATGACCCCGCCATCTGCGCAGGACAATGTCACACCGTCATCACCGATCAAACGCGCACCGCGATCAATCAGGGCCAAAGCGAGGGTGGATTTTCCGCTGCCCGAAGGACCCTCAATCGCGAGCGCGCGGCCGCCGATCACGACGACGCTGGCCTGCATGATTAAAGAGCGTTCATTCACGACATCCGCCTAAGCCGCCGCGGGAAGGAGAATTCGCAGACATGCGCCGGGCAATCCGTCAGGCCGCGCATCGGCGCAGAGGGAACCGTCATGCGCCTCCACAATAGAGCGGGCAATCGCGAGGCCAAGGCCGGAATGATTGCCGAAATCCTCCGCATCGGGCCGCAAGGAATGAAACCGCTGAAACACTTTTTCGCGCGACACTTGCGGGATACCGGGGCCGGAATCGCACACCATCAAGATCACGCATTCGCCATCATTTTCGACTGTGACCTCGATCGGCGCTTCGGGCGGAGAGAAGGACACCGCATTGTCGAGAAGGTTTTCCACCACCCGTTCTAACCGAGCGCCCACCCCTTGGACATGCGCGGCAAATCCGCGTGTTTCGAGCTCAATTCGGTGGTCGTGATTTTCCGCGCGGTTTTCGCGGCTGCCGATGATGGCGCGCACCAGATCAGCCATGTCGATCCGTTCCAGCGTCGCGCGCGACATTTCTGAATCGATCCGGCTCGCATCAGAGATTTCGCTGACCAGCCGGTCGATCCGCCGCACGTCATGGGTGGCGATCTGTTCCAATTCGCGGCGCAAATCTGGGTCTTGTACTTTGGGGAGCGATTCGACCGCGCTGCGCAAACTGGCCAGCGGGTTCTTAATCTCATGCGCCACATCGGCGGCAAAACTGTCCACCGCGTCAATCCGCTGGCGCAAGGCTGAGGTCATATCGGAGACAGAGCGCGCCAATTGGCCGATCTCGTCGCTGCGTTCCGGCAAGCGAGGGACCTCCACATCGCGCTCACGCCCCTGCCGCACTTTTTGCGCGGCGCGGGCAAGCAATTGCAGCGGGATCACGATGGTGCGCGCCAGATATAATGACAGCAGCGCAGAAAGGAAAAGCACCACCAACACCGACAGCACCAGCGCTGTACGCGCCGAACGCACGCTTTCGGTGATGTCCACCGCATTGCGCACCGTCAGCAGCGTCGCGCCGTTCAGGCCAACCGGAGCGGCGGCGGTGATTACCGGTGTGCCATCGAGCCAATCATAGAGCCTGATCTGGCTGAGCCCCTGTTCGCGCGCGGCAACAAGTTCGGGAAAGGCATCGGCGGTTTGCGCCTCAGGCTCGATATAATCGGGCACGGCTTCCGCACTGACGATCGCATCGACCGCGTGGTCCAACGTCCGCGCCCAGCGTTCTTCCCAGCCATCATCACTGATGTCGTCAAATTCAAAGGCCGGTTCCGCCAGTGCAAAACTGTCGGCCCATAACAGCCCCTCGGCATCGAACATCCGCATCCGCATCCCTTGCTCGCGCCCGATCTGCACCAGCAACGCCTCTTGCCGCTCTCGCGTTGCGCCGGCCAAAGCCTCTGCGGTGATCTGCGCCTCGATCCGGGCAAGCTTGAACCTCTCCCCCAGCAATTGTGTGCGGTATGTATCGAGATAGAACAGGCCGCCCGACAGCAGCGCCAGCGGCAAGATGTTCACCACCAAAATGCGCGCGGTTAGTGAGAACCGCCCGGCAATCGCGCCGCGTTCGTCGGCGCGGCCAACATTCGCGGCGTCTTCGCCCGCTGCACCAGCGACCTGCTCAACCATCGTTGAAACTGTAGCCTGCACCGTAAAGCGTTTCGATCGCGCCAAATTCGCCGTCCACCACGCGGAATTTGCGGCGCATCCGTTTGATATGGCTGTCGACGGTGCGATCATCGACGAAAATGTCGTCGGGATAGGCCGCATCCATCAATTGGTTGCGGCTTTTGATAACGCCGGGACGCGCCGCGAGCGCCTCTAGAATAAGGAATTCGGTCACGGTCAGGCTAACGGGCAGGTCATTCCACGCCACATGATGACGTGCGGGGTCCATATATAGGCGGCCGCGATCAATCTTGGGATGGGCGGGTTCCGGCGCACTGGTTTCAATACCGATGGCGCGGTCTGGTTCTGCCCGGCGCAAAATTGCCCGAATGCGGGCGGTCAACAGGCGCAGGCTGAAAGGTTTAGCGATGTAATCATCCGCGCCCAGCTCTAGCCCGACTTCTTCGTCGGCCTCATCATCCTTGCTCGTCAGGAAAATCACCGGCAGCGGCCCGTGCGCGCGAACGCGGCGCAGCAATTCCAGCCCGTCCATCTTAGGCATTTTGATATCAAACACGGCCAAATCAGGCGGATTTTCAACCAAGGCCTTAAGCGCGGTTTCGCCGTCGGAATAAAGCCGTGTCACGAACCCTTCTGCCTGCAAAGCAATCGAAACCGTGGTCAGGATATTGCGATCATCATCAACCAGCGCAATCTCAATTGCCTCTGATCTTGAAACACTAACAGGCCCGTCGGGTGGCCCGCTTTCCTGCACGTCGCTGATCTCAGTGCTCATCGGTTCTCTCAATAGCTATATTTGGTGCAGCTCAATCGCAAATGAGGATAGCGAATTCGGCGATGCGAAACAACGCGCCATATGGTGCGGGCGGCACGTTATCACAGCTTAGGGAATTGGTCCGTTTATCCGGCCCGGCCGATCCGCTTAGGCCAACCTACCTACCAATAAAAAGACCGTTCTGACAGGCACTTTGGTAAGCCAAAAAGCGCGGAATTCAGCCATTTTCTGCCCATCCGGCGGTTTGACGGCGCGGGGTCTGGCATCTATGTGGCGCACGGGATCGGGTAACATCATAGCGAGCGAATCGCGGCTTTCCCTGCAAGACAGCAGGGCTGCAATCTTTAGCCGTTTGCGCTTGCGCCTTTTCTCATAGATTTTTCGCATCCGCGAATTTTGTTTTAGGAGAAGCTACGTTGATCCCCCTCGCTCAATCGCTCGCTGCCCAAGGTATCGAGACCAAGGCCGATATTCATTCCAATTTGGGGACATCGGCTCTGGTCGAAGCGTCGCTCGCCGCCAAAGAAGGCGCGCTGTCAAAACATGGCGCTTTGGTGGTGCAGACCGGTGCGAAAACGGGGCGCAGCGCAAAGGACAAGTTCATTGTCCGCGATGAGACAACAGAAGATACGGTGTGGTGGGGCAAGGTGAATGCGTCGATGACGCCAGCACATTTCGCGGCTCTCAAAGAAGACTTTATGGCGGCAGTTGCGGGCAAAGAAACGCTATATGTCGCTGATCTGTTTGGCGGGTCGCAAGCCGATCACCGCGTGAATGTCCGCGTGATCAATGAACTGGCATGGCACAATCTGTTTATCCGCACCTTGCTCGTCCGTCCCACAGCGGAAGAACTGGCGGATATTACGCCCGAATATACGATTATCGATCTGCCGAGTTTTAAGGCCGATCCGGCGCGTCACGGCACCAATTCTGAAACAGTGATTGCGGTCAATCTGACCGAGAAACTGATCCTGATCGGCGGCACGAAATATGCCGGTGAGATGAAGAAGAGTGTGTTCGGCATCCTCAATTATCTGCTCCCGGCAAAGGGCGTGATGCCGATGCATTGTTCGAGCAATATCAGCGCGGATGGCAAAACGGCGGTGTTCTTTGGTCTGTCCGGCACGGGCAAGACGACGCTTTCCGCTGATGCCTCGCGCACATTGATCGGTGATGATGAACACGGTTGGTCCGACACGGCGGTCTTTAATTTCGAAGGCGGCTGTTATGCGAAGATGATCCGCCTGTCGGAAGAAGCCGAGCCAGAAATTTATGCCACCACCCGCCGGTTTGGCACGGTGCTGGAAAATGTCGTGATGGACCCTGAGACGCGGGAACTCGACTTTGACGATAACAGCCTCGCAGAGAATACGCGCGGCGCCTATCCGATTGATTACATTCCCAATGCCAGCGCCGATAATCTCGGCCCGGTGCCGTCGAATGTTGTCATGCTCACGGCGGATGCGTTCGGCATTCTGCCTCCGATTGCGAAACTGACGCCGGAACAGGCGATGTATCACTTCCTATCGGGTTACACCGCCAAAGTTGCTGGTACGGAAATCGGCGTGACTGAACCCGAAGCGACATTCTCCACCTGCTTTGGCGCACCTTTCATGCCGCGCCACCCCAGCGTTTACGGCAATCTTTTGAAGGAACGTATCGCCAAAGGCCAAGTGCAATGCTGGCTGCTCAACACCGGCTGGACCGGGGGCAAATATGGCACGGGCAACCGTATGCCGATCAAGGCTACCCGCGCATTGCTGAATGCGGCGCTCGACGGTGACCTTGATGGCGTTGAATTCCGCGAAGACGCCAATTTCGGCTTCGCAGTGCCTGTCCATGTGCCGGTATTGGCCGATGCTGGGATAGATCAAACTATCCTCGATCCGCGCAGCACTTGGGCTGATAAAGGCGAATATGACACGGTAGCGGCCAAGCTGGTGCAATTGTTCATCGACAATTTCGCTGAGTTTGAGGCCCATGTCGACGAGGGTGTCCGCAAAGCGGCACCGGTTGCGGCCTAAGCTTACCGGCACAGCTTGCCGGCGACTTCGTTACAACTTCTTGCAAAAGGCCCCGTTCGCTTTGGCGTGCGGGGCCTTTTTTGTACTGCGACAAACGTCTAGGCTGTCGCCAACACGCAGACATAAATCACACCGAAGGGATTACATTATGAGCATTCTCGACAGCATCATGCAGCAGGTCGCTGGTTCACCCGACACCGTTGCCAGTCTGGCTGAAAAAGTCGGCATTGATCCGGCGCTGGCGGAAAAGGCGATTGCCGCATTGGGCGCATCGCATGTGCAAGAAGGCGACACGGTTGAGATGGCGGCGGAGCAAACCGGCATCGACGCAGGCGCATTGAGCGGCATCGTATCGCAACTTGGCGGCGAAGGCGCGCTGGGCAATATCGCCTCGCAAATGCAGGATAATCCGGCGCTTTCCGGCGTGATGAGTATGCTCGATAAAGACGGCGACGGCAGCCCGCTGAATGATATTGCTGGGATGGCATCGGGCCTGTTTGGCCGCAAATAAAACCACTCACGAAATCGGCCGCATAACGAGAAGGAATAGCTATGAGCCTAGCAGCAATGCTCCAACAATCCGGGGCGATCACATCTATGGCGCGCGAATTGGGCGTCGACGAAAACACCGCAAAGACCGCCGCTGGCGCGCTTTTGCCAGCGATTGTCGCTGGTATGGGGCGCAGCGCGACGGGCGGCACGAGCACGCCGGATCCGATGGGCGGGCTGGGCAGTTTGGCTGGCGCCATTCTGGGTGGCGGCAGTTCGTCAGGCGGCGGATTAGGCGGAGCATTGGCAGGCGGCCTTGGCGGCGGTTTGTTAGACGCTGTGCTTGGCACCAGCCCGACGCCGACGGCTCCGGGTAATGACATTCTAGGCAATATCTTTGGTAGCAAAGATGTGAGCCGTTCGGTCGCGGGCGAGGTCGCATCCTTGACCGGCCTCGACGAAGGAATGCTCAAGAAGATGTTGCCGATCCTCGCAATGGCGGTCGCTGGCTATATGGCGAAAGAAGCCACGGGCGGCGGCGCACCAGGCGGCACGAGCGGCGGCGGGGGCAGCCCGCTGGGCGGCATCCTCGGCTCCATCGTCGGCGGGATGATGTCGCGCTAATTTGCTTGGCTAGCGCGCTTCGGCGGGCTCCAACGGTTCAAGATTGGGCGGGTCGGATGGCGAAGGTGTATCAGCACCTTCGCTGTCATCGGCCCGCTCTTCTTTGTCACGCTGCCGCCGTGCGGTTCCTGCGGCTTCGTCCGCATCCTCATCTGTGCCCTCAGCCTCTGCAATACTGGCGACCAACGCCGCTTGCAGATCGCCCAGTGCAAACGCCTCTCCATCGGGTACATCTTCCAACGCATCGACCATCATCGTGGCAATTGTTGCCGTGGCTCCGCCATGTGGGTTCGCGGCGAGCGGTTCTAGGCTTTGCCGGGCAATGTCGATCTTGCCTTCGCCCGCCTGCATGATCGCGACTTGCAGCCACAATCCTTGGTCAAATGGAGCAAGCTGCGCCGCCCTCTCCAACGCCGCGCGGGCATTGTCACTTGGCTCCTCGCCGCGTTCCGCAAAGCTGCGGTAGAAATAGATAAGCGGGAGCGGATGATCGTTTTCGCGCGCGTTCAAATCCTGAAACGGCACCATGGCGGCGGCGTAGGCGGCATCTGGATCATCTGCTTCTTCCGCCATGCGAAACAGCGCGAAACCTTTTTGCGCATAAGGATTGGTGCGCGCCGGATCGATCGCCATTGCGGCATCAGCGGCCGCGATTGCCTCTGCATTATTGCCCGCATCAAATTCAGATTCTGCCAAAGCGGCCAAGACACCGGCATCGCGCGGATATTCTTCCGCGACGTCGCGCGCATCATCTAACAGATCGAGCGCTCTTTCGCGGGTCACGCCGCGCTGTGATGCCATGCGGATCGGCATCATTTCAGCCTCCCCGCGCGATAGGCGGCGCAACGTCACCTCGGCAATCGGCAGGTTCTCCGCCTGAATTCCATAATTTTGCAGGCCGCGGCTGCGCAGGTAGTTTTCAAGTTCCAATTGCAACACGTCGAGGTCGCCAAAAACCTCCTCCGCTGCTTCGAGGCCGTTTTCGCCTGCGCGCACCTTGTTCCAATATTCGGAGAGCTGTCCGCTGCGGGATTCTTTGAATTGCAGGAAATGATAGAGCAGCCAGCTGCGCCCGTAGAATGCATCATATCCGCGTCCGCGATTGGCCTCATACAGCGATGGATCGAAGAGTTCATGGACGCTGACTGGATCGGCGAAATAGAGCTCGCTCGCGCGGTGCTGTGCCGGCAAGCCGATTGAAATGCTGCCATCGCGGTTAAAGATTGCCGAGGCAAAAAACTCCGCTGCGCCTTCGCTCATCCAGCGCGGCATCGCAAAGCGCGAGGTCGAGATCAGGAAATGGTGCGCATATTCATGCAAGAGAATGACGGTCGAGAAATGCGGATAACCGCCGCTGCGATTACGGATGTCTTGCACAAAGGCGCGGCTCGCCCCGGCGCGCGGGATATACATTCCGCCAATCGAACGGCTTTCGGTGTCGAGTACGCGGCGCAATTGGCGCTGATTACCAACGACGAAGATGACGACGCGGTTGGACGGGCTGGGCGGGGGAACGCTGCGGCCGGTGATGATCTCCATCGCCCGGTGATACCGTTCGAGGTTTTCAGAAAAACGCCGAATGTCGCGCTCGCTATCATCGGCATAGATAACGAAATTGTCGCTTTGCGCTTCGTACCAAGCGGCCTGTGCATCCGCCGGAATCAGTATTGCAAGACAAGCGGCCAGCGCAATCGCGCAATTGCGAATTAAATTCATACGGCGTCCCTGTTTGATGCCCGCAGAAAACTGACGAGCAAGTAACTGACGCAAAACTATAGTTTATGATCCGGTATTGGCCAGAGGGAATTCTATTGCGCTGGCTCTCTCAATCCGTCGAGATAGGTCCAAATGCGGCTGACGACGACGGACCCTTCGCCAACCGCGCTGGCGACGCGTTTGACGGAACCTGACCGCACATCGCCGACCGCGAATATTCCGTCGGTGCCCGTTTCAAACGGGGTTTCGCGCCCGACCGATGCGCCGGTGCGCACAAATCCTTTGTCATCTGTCTCCACCAATCCCGACAACCAATCGGTGTTGGGAGCCGCGCCGATCATAATGAACAGCGCGCGCGAATCGACACGGGTTTCGCCTTCGGGAGTGCTGAAGGTGACCGCTTCCAACCAATCCTCGCCGTGCAATTGGGTCACGCTGGTGTTGTAATGGATCGTGATGCGCGGATCAGCCTCTAGCCGCTGCGACAGATAGCTGGACATAGACGCAGCCAAGCTGTCTGAGCGGACGACCAAATGCACATGCGCCGCGCTGCGCGATAGATACATCGCCGCCTGGCCCGCCGAATTGCCGCCGCCAATGACGACCGCTTCTGTTTTGGAGCAAAAACGCGCCTCCATCTCCGTCGCGGAATAAAAGATGCCGGCGCCTTCCAATTCGCGCAAATTTTCCAGCGGCAGGCGGTTATATTGTACGCCAGTGCTGACCAATACGGCTTTTGCGCAAATCTCATCTTGCCCGTCCAGCACGGCGCAATAGGTGCCATCCTCGCGCCGCGTCAGCCCCTCTACCCGGCGCGGCATGACAAACCGCGTGCCGAATTTCAGCGCTTGAATTTGCCCGCGATAGGTTAGGTCCGTGCCGCTGATGCCGGTCGGGAAACCCATGTAGTTTTCGATCCGGCTCGACGTGCCCGCTTGTCCGCCAATCGCCATATCTTCGACGACCAAAGCGTCCAAACCCTCTGACCCGGCATAGACCGCCGCTGCGACGCCCGCCGGGCCGCCGCCAACGATCAACAAGTCGAAATCGCGGCGCGAACAGATGCTGAGATCAAGATTGAGATATTGCGCGACTTTGCGCGGGGTGGGGTCTTCGAGTTTCGTATCGGTGCCCAAGATAACGGATGGCTGATAACCGGTGAGGTCGCACACTTGAGTGGTTTGATCATCGCGCGCATCCATATCAAAGCTTTGGAACGGGATGCGATTGCGCGACAGGAACCGTTCGACCGCTTGGACCTCTGGATCGCGGTCTGCTCCGATGATTTTGACAGAGCCGGTGGACATCTCAAATTGCTTGCGCCGCCGCGCGGCGAAGACCGTGATGATATGGTCGGACAGTTCAGGAATACGGTTCATCAGGTCGAGCACGCCATCACGCGGGGCCTCGATCACGGTAGTGTCGACCGCCGCGCGCATTTTGAGGTAATTGGTGGCGCGGTTGAGAAACCCGATTTCCCCCATAAATTGGGTCGGGCCTAGGCCGGATTCCATCATCCGTTCGCCCGTATAAGGGTTCACGACCTCAATTTCGCCGTCGAGAACATAGACGAATGTGTCCATCACATCGCCGATTTCAGCGATGATCTCGCCCGCTTTGTAAATGCGTTCCCCGCCGATTTCGCAGATCGCATCAACATGGGCCTGCGCCAGCGGCACACGCTTCATCGTCTCAAGTTCGAGGCCAAGTTGTTCCACGCTGCGTCTCCTGATGGCTAGTTGGACACTAGATAAGAACGCAGCCCGGCAATACCATTATGCCGTGTCGATATACCGCCCGACCGTCTTGCCCACCACATCCAGCGGCGCATTGCCGCCTAGGATTACGGCGGTGTTGAACGCCTTGAAATCGTACGCCGCGCCCATTTCTGCCTGCGCCCGCGCGCGTTGCCGCACGATTTCGCTGTGCCCGATTTTGTAGGAACAGGCCTGTCCCGGCCAGCTGCAATAGCGGTCCACTTCGCCTGCGACTTCTTGCGGTTTTGACCCGTTGCGTTCCACAAAGAATGCGTTGGCTTGTTGCCGCGTCCAGCGTTTGGAATGCAGGCCCGTATCCACCACTAGGCGGCAGGCGCGAAACGCGAGGCTTTGCAAATAGCCCAGCCGTCCCACAGCAAAATCGTCATAAGCGCCCAGTTCATCAGCGAGCTGTTCCCCGTATAGCGCCCAGCCTTCGCTGAATGCGCCAAATGCCAGGATGGACCGGATCAGCGGCAGACGGTTGGAATATTCCCCCTCCCACACATGGCCCGGAATGCTTTCGTGGAACGTCAGGTCGGGCAGGTCATATTTGCGGTGCAGATCGGTGTCGCGCAAATTGATCCAGAAACGGCCCGGAATACTGCCATCCTTGCTGCCCGCGCCGCCATAGGCGCCCGGCGCGCCGGCTTCTTCATTGATCGGGATACGGCGCACTTCCATATTGGGATTGACCAATTGGTTGAATGCGCGCGGCATTTGGCCTTTGATCCATTCGATGCGGTCATCGATCATCGCGAAGATTTCCGCGCGCCCCGGATCGCCCGGTGCAAATTTGTAACGCGGATCATCGCCCAGCGCCTGCATCCGTTCGCCCACGGTGCCTTGCGTGTAGCCGATATCGCGCAGGATCGGGTCCATCCGGCCATGCAATGTGGCCAGTTCGTCCAATCCTTGTTCATGGATTTCATCGGGGCTGAGCGAGGTTGTGGTTGATGCGCTGGTGGACCAAGAATACCATGCTTCGCCCTCTGGCTGTGCCCAGATACCGGCGTCGGATTTGGCGATGCCGCGCTGAACCCTAAGCTCGGCGAGTTGGCGTTGGAGCGCGGGGACGAGGCGGTCATTTACGATGCCGACTGCTTGCCGCGAGGCGGTGATCGCTGGTTCGAGGTCGCTGGTCAGCAGCGGAGCGGCATATGCGCCGCCATTGCTCGCCGCATCAGCGATATTCGATTCCATCTGAGCGATGGTTTTATCCAGCAAGAAGTCCGGCGGAACCACGCCCATGCCGCGCGCCTCTGCGATCCGGTCGGTTTCGCCGTCCAATACCGCGCTGACTTCGTTCAAACGGCCAAGATAATATTCCACATCTTGGCGGTCACGCAGAGGCTGCGTCGCGCCAAAGTGCCGAGGGAAATCGATATAGCCGCCGACATTTTGGATCACGAGATACGGCGCATTGCGCCACGATCCGACCGCGACATCGCCGTAGGGCAGGTTCATGCCCTCCACCGCTTTGGAATAAGCGCTCTCGACCACTTCAAAACCGGTCAGTTGATCCGGGGTCAGCCCCTCTTTGGGATAGGTTCGCGCATCTTCGAGCAGTTCGGTCAGCGTCGCCTTGTAAGCTTCGCGCCCTTCGCCGCCGGTCGCACCAAATGTACCGCGCCAATCGGCATAATCGCCGGTGTCCACGCCCAGTCCCGTCGCGCGGCCCGGTTCATGGCGCAGCATCGTGTAGGCGATTTCATCAAGCTTTGCGTCCGCGCCCATTGCGGGCATCGGAGATCCAGCGGAGCTGGCCGTCTGTCCGGCTTGTCCCGGCATACCATCCGCGCCGCGAACCGACATGCAGCCGCCCGTCATCGCCAATGCAGAAACGCCGCCAAGCCCATAAAGGGCCTGACGGCGTGTGAAGCTGTTTTGTGTCTCTGTCATATCCTCAGGTGTTACCCCGCGGATATTGGGAGTCAATCAGTCCTTCAGATCAGCTGGGACGATCCCGCCCGCATCTGCGATTTTGTTCATCACCGCTTTATGCAGCGCGATGTTATCTTCCGCCGTGCCTGAATAGCCAGCATTGCCCAATTCCTGAGCCAGTTCCTTGCGGTTGGCGTAGCTTGGATCGATTTGAACGAGTTTCATCAGGTCAACGATGGACGTTTTCCAATTGAGCTTGTCCGAACCCGGAATGCTGCCGATGCGCTGTTCTACGTCAACGCCGGCGATGGCTTCGCGCTGCGGAGCTGCTGCTGGAGCCGCCGCCGCTGCTGGCGCTGCTTCTTCTTCGTCACCGCCAAAGATGGCGTTTGAGATTGAACTGAAAATTCCCATGATATTCTCCCTTACCGAATGTGAATGTGACCCTAGACGCCCCGATCAGGATGTTCCAGAGCAATGACGCGAAAGGGTGCCGCTCAGTTGTAAATTCATGAATACGGACTTTTGAAGATTATGTGGGAAGCGATCACCGAATTTTTCACGACACAGGTGAGCAGCGTGATGGCGCTGGTCATGTTGGCGGCATTGGCTTTGGTGATCGGAGCAGTCGTTCTTTACCGCCGGACAGGCGAAGCAAAGCAGCCGATTTTGATGGTGATCTTGGCATTGATTGCAGTCGGCAATGTCCTGATCCTGACGATCCCGACAGCCGATGGAACCGCCCCGATTGACCAAGCGTCAATCGACGAAACAGAAACGACCGAGACGCGCTAACGCCCCGGCCGCAGCTGTTCAGCACCCTATATTCACGGGGATGCTGAAGGATCTATTCCGGAATTTTCCAGTTCACTGAACTGCTGAACGATCCAGCAACTGCATTGCCATTGCCGTCCTTAGCCGGATCAAACCGCGCGCGGCGTTCCAGCAGGCGGCAAGTCGCCTGATCAAGCGCGGAATGGCCGGTCGAAGCGGTGATCGAACAATTGGTGACCCGCCCGCGCGCATCAATCGACAGCGCAAATCCTGCGACGCCCGAATAATCGCGGTTGATCCAGCTGGTGCGGTAATCGCTATCCGTGATCCAGCCGCCGACATTGCCGCGCGGGATGGCCGCGACAGGGTCAAAGGCGGGACCCGGCGGGGTGATTGGACCGAGATCAATGGTGCCAATACCCTCTACGATCCCTGATCCCAGATTGGGCAGACCCTCAATTGGGGTGGTTCCCATGCCGGTGAAGGTGATCACAGGGTCGGGACTTGGCGGCGGAAGGTATTGCGGAATTTCTTGAACCGGCTGGGTCGTGGCTGTGACCTCTGGTGGGTCCGGCTCGATCGTGGGTTCAATCTCCGGCTCGGGGACATCGGGGATGTTATGGCCTTCGAGGATGGTGATTTCGTCCGGGGCAACCACAGTGACCGCGAGGCCGACGACAAGCAGCAAGCCGAAAGCCCCCGGCACCCCAAGCGCGCCAAAAATTGCTGCGGGGTTGGGCCGGTTGGCCGTGTTTACATAATTCATAATGCCATCTCCTCTCACAGTTGATGTGGGAGTCATGTTACAACGTAACATTCAGTAATCAAGAACTATCGAGTTGCGGAAAGGGACGGGTCGCGCAATGCAACTGGTTTGATTTTTGTAATATTGTTGTTTTGGGCGGGGCGTTTGTGTTTGCGTGTTTTTGTTTGCGCACCCCATCCGGGGTGCGATGTCCTCGCACCTTCGGTGCTGCGGGCGGGCGGTCGCCCTTGCAGTTGCTGCGCAACTGAGCTCCGCCATCAAGTTGGTGGGGTAGCGCGAGTAGTAATTTGATATGCTGTGCCAGTCCGGCGCCGCAGGCGTCGCAAGGCCGACCGGCCGCCCGCAGGGGCCCGAAGCGCAGCTTAGGGACAGCCCCGAGGACGCATCCCCGGATGGGGATGCGAAACGCAAAGAATCAGATCAAGTGATCCTCAGATCACTTAATCGGACAATCCGGCGACAGACGGAAATCTAGGTAATTATCGACAGACGCCATCATTTCTTCGGTTTCGTTTTCGAAGAAGTGGTTGGCGCGCGGGATTTCGTCGTGGTGGATTGTGATATGCTTTTGCGTGCGCAGCTTATCGACCAGTTTCTGCACTGCATTGGGCTGAACCACGGTGTCCGCCGCGCCTTGCACGAAAATTCCGCTGGCGGGGCACGGTGCCAAAAAGCTGAAATCATACATGTTGGCCGGCGGTGCGATGGAGATAAAGCCGCGCACTTCGGGGCGGCGCATCAGCAATTGCATACCGATCAGCGCGCCGAATGAATAACCAGCGACCCATGTCGTTTGCGCCTCTGGGTGGATGCTTTGCACCCAATCAAGCGCGCTCGCCGCGTCAGACAATTCGCCAATGCCGCTGTCAAAGCTGCCTTGGCTGCGGCCTACGCCGCGAAAATTGAACCGCAAAACCGCAAAGCCGCGATCTGCAAAGGTTTTATACATCCGTTGGACGATGCGGTCATTCATCGTGCCGCCGCCCTCAGGATGCGGGTGCAGGATCATCGCAACAGGCGCACGTGGGCGCGGCGGCGGGGAGAAACGACCTTCGAGACGGCCTTCTGGACCGGGGAAGATGACTGATGGCATCGATGAAACCTTGCGAAATATGGGTTGGCGAGATGCCTGCTGGCACCTGCGAAAGCGCGCTCTATATAGGGAGCCATGCAGTTTACGCAATTTTTTGTCGGATAGACCTCAAGTGGGACGGATTTACCTAGATCACGCGGCCACCTCGCCGCTGCGGCCAGAAGCCCGCGCCGCGATGGAGCAAGGCTTTGCACTATGGGCCAATCCGTCCAGCCCCCATGCAGAAGGGCGCAAGGCGAAATCGGCGCTGGAGGATGCCCGCGACCGGGTAAAAGCGGCGCTTGGCTGGAGCGAAGAATTGATCTTCACCAGCGGCGCTAGCGAGGCATTGGCGATTGGGTTGCAGCGCGCAAAAATTGGCCAAGAACCAATAGAGCGCCGGATTGTGAGTGCAGTGGAGCATGACGCGGTGTTTCGTGCGGCACCGGATGCGCAGGTTTTCGCGGACGACGCGGTTCTGGATGACCGCACAATCTTGGCCGTGCAGCATGTGAATTCCGAAACCGGTGTGATCAATCCGGTTGCGCAGATGGCGGAGACGGTGAAACCAACCGGCGCGGTTCTGCTGTCCGATTGTTCGCAAAGTGCGGGCAAGATCGCTTTGCCTGATGCCGATATGTTGGTGATTTCTGCGCATAAATTTGGCGGACCGATTGGGGTGGGCGCCTTGTTGGTGCGCGATTTCAATCTGCTTACGCCAATTGGCGGGCATGAACGCGGATACAGGCAAGGCACAGAGAATTTGCCCGGCGCAATGGGCATGGCCGCCGCGTTGGAGGCGGGCGATTGGCAGACCACCCCGGCGCAGCGCGCGCAATTCGCGGATGCTGTGCAAGCCAGCCGCCTGAAAATGGGCGAACAGGTCGATTATATCACCGCGCTAACCCATCCCAGCATCAGCGCACAGGCGCTCCTTATCCGCCTAGACGCGATGGGATTCGCGGTATCCGCAGGCAGCGCATGTTCCTCCGGCACGCTGAAAAAAAGCCGCGTCCTCGATGCGTTTGGCGTGTCCGATGAAGTCGCCGCGCGCACCATCCGCGTCAGTCTCGGCTGGAACACCTCGGCGCAAGATTTGGAACAATTCGCCGCCGCATGGGCTTCTTTGGTATGATCTATCTCGACAATCAGGCGACCACGCCGCTGGCATTAGAGGCACGTGATGCGATGATGCGCTGGCTCGATGGGCCGGACGGCACCGGCTTTGGCAACCCGCATTCATCCCATCGCATGGGCCGCCAAGCGGCAGCGGCGGTGGAATTGGCGCGCGACCGGGTGGCGGCTTTGTTCCCTCCGGGCGGCAAGGTGATTTTCACAGGCGGCGCGACCGAAGCGCTCAATCTGGCGATCCGGGGTAGCGGGCGATCAGAGGGCGGCGAAGGCACCGTCGCATTTTCCGCCATCGAACATTCCGCCGTGGGCGACACCGCACGCGATGCGGGCAAGCATCATGTCCTATCCGTGGACAAAGACGGCATTTGCAATCCAGAGCAAGACCTGCCCGCAGACACGCGCATGGTCGCCGTCATGCAGGTCAATAATGAGATCGGCGTGATCCAGCCGAGCAATGACTGGCACCGCCGCGCAAAACAGGCGAACGCTTTGTTCGTGATCGACGCGGTGCAAGCCTATGGCAAAATGCCGGTTGCATCCGCCGATATGATCGCGGTCAGCGCGCATAAGCTCCACGGTCCCAAGGGGATCGGCGCATTATGGGTGCGGGACGGGGTGGAATTGACGCAGCAGCAAACCGGCGGCGGGCAAGAGGCGGGGCTGCGTTCCGGCACACTATCGCCGGCCCTGATCGCAGGGTTCGGCGCCGCTGCGCAAATTGCCGCAGAACGCATGAGCGAAGACGCCGAACATGCCGAAAACCTTTGGACCCGCGCGCGCGAATTGTTTGATGGGTGGGAACTCAATGGCAGCGCCTCTGCGCGCTGGCACGGCAATTTCAATATCCGGCGCGAGGGATTGGATGTCGCCCGCTTGATGAGCGATTGCCGCAATGTCATGTTTTCCGCCGGTAGCGCATGCGCCAGCGGATCGGGCCGGCCAAGCCATGTTTTAAAAGCCATCGGATTATCGGACGCACAGGCGAAAAATTCGATCCGTCTGGGTTGGAGCCGCTACACCGGGCTGGACGATATCGAACAAGCCGCCAGCGCGATTAAAGCGGCGGTTAAGGAGCAAGAGAAGTGGGGCTGAAAGTCACCTTTATCGACCCGCGCGGCAACCCGGTAGAAACCGAGGGAGAGCCGGGCGACAATTTGCTCAAAATCGGTCAGGCGGCGGGATTGCCGCTGGAGGGGACATGCGAGGGGCAAATGGCTTGTTCCACCTGCCACGTTATTGTCGCGGCACAATGGTTCGCCAAGCTTGCGAAGCCGAGTGAAGAAGAAGAAGACATGCTAGATTTTGCCGCAGGTGCGCGCCGCACAAGCCGCCTGTCTTGCCAAATCGACCTCACATCTGACCTAGACGGGTTAACCGTCAGCGTACCGGGTGAGAGCAATGACGCGCGCAGATTGTAGCGCGCAAGTAAGGGTCAAAGACATACCATGAATTTGCGAGAACGCGCGATTGCGCTGGTCGAATCCGCTGGATTTGAGCGTTTCATTATTGCTGTGATTGTCATCAACGCCATTGGATTGGGGGTTGAAACGTCGCCGGCTGCGATGGCGGCGATCGGCGGTCTGGTTGAGTGGTTAGACGTGATCGCATTGACGATTTTCGTGGTGGAATTGACGATCAAATTGTTCGCGTACCGCCTCGCATTTTTCAAAAGCGGCTGGAACATTTTCGATCTCGCTATTGTCAGCGCCGCGTTGGTTCCGGCGGGCGCGCAATTCTCTGTCTTGCGGGCGCTGCGGATTTTGCGCGCGCTCAGGCTGGTGTCGGCCGTACCGAGTATGCGCAAGGTCATTGTCGGCCTGTTCAGCGCCATTCCCAGCATTGCGACCGTGATCGTGATGCTGTTGCTGTTGTTTTACATCAGCGCGGTGATGGCGACGAAATTGTTTGGCGAGGCGTTCCCGGAATGGTTCGGCAATCTCGGCGCGTCGCTATATTCACTGTTCCAGATCATGACGCTGGAAAGTTGGAGCATGGGGATCGTGCGTCCGGTGATGGAAGAATTCCCCTATGCCTGGGCATTCTTCGTGCCGTTTATCCTGATCACCAGCTTCATCGTGCTCAACCTGTTTATCGGTGTGATCGTCAACGCAATGGCCGAGGCGACCGAAGACGACGCGCATAGCGAGCGTGAGATGATCATCGAGCAGCTCAAAGGGTTACGCGAAGAGGTCGGGGCGCTTCGGACTGAGCGAGAGCGTTAAGGCGCGCCGGGCGCCGGTTCTTCTGATTCGTCGAGCACAGCGGCTTTGTTCAGGCCAGCGTTAGGCGATACGCGCGCCCGCGCCCATTTCCATAGGCGCAGCGCGGCGAAGACGATCAACCCAATCGGCAAGATGAGGGTGACAGCCATCATCAAAAATCCGATAATCGTACCCAATATTGCACCAAGCGATCCCCACGCATTGGCGATAGGCGCGCTGAATCCGCCCGATCGCGGGGAGCCGGATTCGTAGGTGATCGACATTTGGCTAAACGCAACGCGGCCGCGCATTTCGTTGAGCCAGCTTCGTGCCTGATCGATCTCTTGATTGACCTGCGCGACACCGCGCTCCGCCTCAACCAATTCCGCGACTGTGCCCTCTCTGTTGCGCAAAATGTCCATCAACCGGTCGCGCAGCAATGATCGCGCACGCAATTTGGCTTCGGTGTCGACGATCTGTTTGGACAGATCCTCCCCCTCGATAGAAGAGGTGATCAATTCCGCATCTGAGTTGCCAGAACTCGTTTCCAAAGCTTTGCTGAAATCACGCGCCACCCCGGAGGCAACAGCAATTTGAAGGCTGCCGTAAGAATAATCGCCATCATTGTCTGACTGGCGCATGGCAATGATCCGGCACACACTCGGCCCGCGCGCTTCGCACATATCGGCGTGGCGTTCCTGAAGCGGTTTCATCGCAGCGGCTGGCAGGCGAAAGCCCATTTCATAGCGATAGGCAATCTGCGGCTGGGCGACGGCGCTATCGGGTTCGATTGGGGTGGCCGGGCTATTAGCGACCGGCGGTTCTTCGATATCAACAGTCGTCGCGCGCTCTATGACGTTACCGCTCGACATTGCTTCTGCGAAACCGAATTGATTTTGCGGTGCTTCGGCGTAGCCATCGGCGGCCATTTCCGCCGCAGCGCTATCGCTCTGCTGTTGCCCGCAGGCGGCGAGAAAGAAGGCAGGGGCCGCGGTCATCATCCAGAATTTGCGCATAGAACTCTCCAAAATTGAACACGGTCTAAAGCCGGTTTTACTCAAGGTGCCTTATTGTTGCCATAATATGGACACAATTCGGCCATGATTGCAAGTGCCTTCTTGATACAATGTATCATAGGCGACTGCCTCTGATTTCGCAAATGACCGAATTCAACGCCGCACATTGACCGGAATGGGCGTCAAACGGGGCGCTTTATGCGCTGTTCCAGATCACGAAGCCGGAAAGTGGGAGAATGGAGATCGCGCCACAAAGAATTAGGGCGCAAAGCGTTAGCCCCGGCCCCAAATCCAACAATGGGTTTAGGCAGGCGCCAACAAATATTGCCATCGTATCGGCCCCGTTCTGGCAACCATGATCCCGAGAATTCGCGCCTTGTGCCTTAATTGGGTTTTCCCTGTGGAAACGCCTCTCCCAGTGCGGCGCGGGCCTTGCTAGACACCGCGCATGGCTGAACCGACACCTCCGACTGATTCTGATCCCGATGCGTTTGACGCAATTGTCGACGCGCCGTTCGATGCCGCTTTGTCAGAACGGTATTTGGTCTATGCATTGTCCACGATCACGGCGCGGTCGCTGCCGGATTTGCGCGACGGGTTGAAACCGGTTCACCGCCGTTTGCTGTGGACCATGCGTCAGTTAAAGCTGGACCCGTCCAACACGTTTAAGAAATCCGCCCGCGTTGTCGGCGAAGTGATCGGCAAATATCACCCGCATGGCGACACCGCCGCTTATGACGCGATGGTGCGGCTGGCTCAGGATTTCTCGCTGCGATATCCGCTGGTTGAGGGGCAGGGCAATTTCGGCAATGTCGACGGCGATAATGCGGCGGCCTATCGTTACACAGAAGCGCGCCTGACAAAGACGGCGATGCATCTGATGGCGGGATTGGATGCGGGCACGGTCGATTTCATCCCGACCTATAATGGCGAAGAAGAAGAGCCGGAATTGATGCCCGGCCTGTTCCCCAATCTGCTGGCCAATGGGTCGAGCGGGATTGCGGTGGGCATGGCGACCAATATCCCGTCGCACAATGTTGCAGAAGTGATCGATGCGACGCTGGAACTGATCGACAATCCGCATGTCGAGCATGAGCGTTTGATGGAATTGATGAAGGGCCCCGATTTCGCAACCGGCGGCCAAGTCATCGACAGCGCGGAGATGATTTCAGAAGCGTACCGGACCGGGCGCGGGTCATTCCGATTGCGCGGTGTTTTCCACGCGCCGGAGGCTGAAAAGGCCGAGGATGTCGCGGCGGGGATAGAGCGGCTGGGCGGCGGACAATGGCAATTGGTCATCACCCAAATCCCGTATCAAGTCGCCAAGGGTAAACTGATCGAACAGATCGCTCAGGCGATTGCCGATAAGAAGCTGCCGATCCTAGAAGACGTGCGCGACGAAAGCGATGAGAGCATCCGCATCGTGATTGTGCCGCGTAGCCGCAATGTCGATCCGGAATTGCTGAAAGAAAGCCTGTTCAAACTGACGGATATGGAGACCCGTTTCGGGCTCAATATGAATGTCCTGAATGCCGCCCGCACACCGATGGTGATGGGGCTGAAGGAGCTGCTCGAAAACTGGACGCGCGCGCAGATCGAGATTTTGCAGCGCCGCACGCAATACCGCCTCGATCAGATCGAGCGGCGGCTGGAGCTGGTGGAGGGCTATATCATCGCCTTCCTCAACCTCGACCGGGTGATTGAGATCATCCGTTATGAGGATGAGCCGAAAGCCGTGATGATGGCGGAGTTTAGCCTGACGGACCGGCAAACAGAGGCGATCCTCAATATGCGGTTGCGGTCGCTGCGCAAGCTGGAGGAGATGCAGCTGCGCGGGGAAAAAGACGACCTGCTGGCGGAACAAGATGATCTGCAAAAGCTGCTGGATAGCCCGGCGCGCCAACGCACGCGGTTGAAGAAAGACCTGCGGACATTGCGCAAGGATTATGCTCAGGAAACGAAGCTGGGCGCGCGGCGCACGCGGATTGAAGAGGCGGCCCCGGCGGTTGAATTTTCGATGGACGCGATGATCGAAAAAGAGCCGGTGACGATAGTCCTCAGTCAAAAAGGCTGGATCCGCGCTGCGAAAGGCCATGTCGATCTGGAGCAGGAGTTTAAGTATAAGGAAGGCGACGCGCTTGCCTTTATCCTCCACGCGCAGACGACGGATAAGCTGCTGATCGCGGGATCGGATGGGCGGTTCTTCACGCTGGGCTGTGACAAATTGCCGGGCGCGCGCGGCTTTGGCGAACCGCTGCGCACGATGATCGACCTCGAAAGCGACGCGTCGATTGCCAAGATGTTGGTGCATAAAGAGGGCGGACGTCTGCTGCTTGCTTCAAGCAATGGCAAAGGTTTCTTAGCAGAGACCAAAGAGCTGTTGGCTGAGACCAAAAAGGGCAAACAGGTCGTGAACCTGAAAGGCACAGCCGCTCTGCAAGTGATCCGCGAAGTGCCCGAGGGCCACGATCATGTCGCGGCGGTCGGTGACAATCGCAAATTGATCGTGTTCAACATCGAAGAAATGCCGATCATGGCGCGCGGTCAGGGTGTGATGCTGCAACGATACCGAGACGGCGGATTGTCGGACGCTACGACATTTGTGCTGGCCGATGGGCTAAGCTGGCAAATGGGCGGATCGGGCGAACGCACCCGGACAGAGAATGACATTTGGCAATGGAAGGTGGCCCGCGGTGCCGCTGGCCGGATGCCGCCGCAAGGTTTCCCGAAAGACAATCGCTTCGGTTGAGGTGTTTGGGTGGTGATGGGTTACCCGCACTAGCGTTGAAGCCTGTTTCTGGCCGGAATCTTTGTGTGTCGCAGCGCCTTCCGGGCGATGATCCTCGCGGCTATTCCTTCCGCTTCGCTACAGGGCCGCTGCGGTCGGGCGGTCGCCCTATGTGACGCCTTCGGTGTCATGCCCCGCTAAGCTTTGGGAAAACGCCCAGCACAGCCTCACTGCTGAATGGCGCAGCTCGGCTGCGCAGCAGCCGCAAGCCCGACCGGGCGCCCGCAGCGCCGAAGGCGCGAGGAAATCGCACCCCGAATGGGATGCCCAAACCAAAACGCGGTGCGCAAGAAAAAACGCGGCCACCCAGCAGGGCAACCGCGTTTTTAGAAACCAGTTATGCCGAAGCTTTACTCGCCAGAAACATCCGCCGCCGCTTCCGCAGCCGCCTCTGCTTCTTTCGCTGCGAGCTGAGCCGGCGTCAGGATCTCTGCGCCCTCAGGAACTGCAACCGTATTCGCGGAAAGTTGCTCTGCGGAATACAGCGCCATCAGCGCGCCTTCGCCGTTCATCGCAAAGCTTTCGCGCGTCAGGGTGATAATGCCCGCTTCGCTTTGCACGATCACGGTGTCTGCTGTGTCGACGGTAAAGACTGTGCCCGCTGGCATCCCGTCTGCGCTAAGCACGGCTGCGCCTTCGACCAGCGCGGCATCGCGCGCTTGGTTCGCGGCGGCGACTTGCGCGTCCATCATGCCGTCGATTTGCGCCTGCGTTGCGTTGACCGTCCAATTGCCTTCGCGTTCTGCGAGCAGGTTGGCGGGCAGCGGCGCACTGTGCTTGCCAGTGTCAACTGTGACAACGCCGCCTTCATTGGCGGTAACGGTGCCGATTGGCGCGTCGTCATTGCCCAACACCACGGTGCCAACGTTCTGTGCATTCGCAGCGAGCGGGGTCACAGTTATGGCGGCGGCGCAAAGGATCAGCTTTGTAAACTTGGTTGTCGGCATCATTGGTATATTCTCTCCAGTTAAAACTTTGACAGAGCGGCTGGCCCAATGGCTGGCCCAATAGCTAGCATGTGCTGCGCGCTCTGCGTTGGTGCGTATCAGCCTAATGGCCGAATGCCTCGGTGGGTTCCCTAAATGCGGGCAAGAAGCATTTCAAGCCAGTGGATTGCAGCCTGTGTATGGCAGTCTTAGCGTGAAGCTCGCCTTAACGTTCGCGTCAAGTCTGAGGGAGTTCCTCGCGCAGCATTTCTTCGATCCGCGCATCGCCGGGAAACCCTTCTTCGACCCATCGCCGTTCAACCGCCTGCATGATCCGCGCGACTTGCGGCCCAGCGGCAATTCCGCGCGCCACGATTGTCCCGCCTTTGAGGGGGAAGGTGGGCCGCTGCCAGTCGGAAATCACCTGTGCATCTTCGCCCAGCAGCAACAATCGGTCAGCTGCGAATTGCGTGCCCAAACGGTATGCGAGGGCGTAAACATCCTGCGCATCGCAAGTCAGCCGTTCCGCCGCAGAAACAAGCCGCGCCCGCTGTGCCCGCGAAAGCCGCAGCCGCGCGGCCACGTCGCCTGCCACTTCGGGCGAGGGCGGTAGCAAAGCCGCCAGTCGCCGCAGCGCATCGGGCGCGAAGCCTTGTTCATTTTCATGCGTGATAAGCGCGTCCAGCGCGGCAACATGCACCGCGCATGTCTCTGGCAGGATCACGCCAAACACGCCGCGTGTCCGCATCCGGGCGATGGTCGTATGCGGCGCGGGTAGCGAGAGCAGCGATAGAATTTCGCTTGCCACTCTTTCACGGCTCAGGCCCTTGAGCGTGGCAGAAAGCTCAGCGCAGGCCTCCTCCGCCTCCGCATCGAGATCAGCGCCAAAGCGCGCCTGAAACCGGTAATATCGCAGGATCCGCAAATGATCCTCTGCGATACGGGCGCGGGCATCGCCGATAAAACGCACCCGCCGCGTCGCCAAATCATCAAGCCCGCCGAAATAGTCGGAAATCTCCAGCGTTTCTGGGTGGGCATATAGGGCATTGATGGTGAAATCGCGCCGAGCGGCATCCTCGCGCCAATCGCTGGCGAAGGCGACCACAGCGCGCCGCCCGTCTGTGGCGACATCGCGGCGCAAGGTTGTCACTTCGACTGGGCCGTCTTCTAACACTGCCGTCACAGTGCCGTGGTCAATCCCGGTTGGCACAGTGCGAATTCCCGCCGCCGCGCACAGATCGATGACTTTATCGGGCGTATGGGTGGTGGCGCAATCGACATCGCGGACCGCCATGTCGATCAGCGTGTCACGCACCGCGCCGCCAACCCAGCGAATATTATCCGCGCCAAGCGCCGCCGTAAGCGCGCGCAGACCCGCCCGGCGGGGCCATTGCGCAGCGGCCAGAGAGCCAGCAAAGGTAAGAGAATTGTCCACGCCAACCCCGCTAGTAGAAAACGCCCGTGCCGAGCAAGCTTAGCCTGCGCCGATTTGGTCATTTAGGCCGTCTAAGGCAATTCGCCGCGACAGGTTTGACAGGATCGCCGCCGTGACGCCCCAAATGCGAAAACCTTCGTAATCCATCTCTAGGTAATGCCGCATAGCGCCGCGCCAAAACACTTCGTTGCTGTCCCAGTTTTCACGATTGAGCAGCAAGGAAAGCGGCGCTTCGAACCACGCTTCTACCTCATCTGGGTTGGGGGTGAGGTCCAGATCAGGCGGCACAACCGCCAATACCGGGGTCACGTCAAACCCGGTGCCGGTCTGATACAGATCGCTGGTGCCGATAACGCGCACGGCCTCTCGCGGCAGTGCCAGCTCTTCTTCTGCCTCGCGCAGGGCCGCGGTGACGATGTCTTCGCCCGGATCAAGTTTGCCGCCGGGAAAGGCGACCTGGCCGGGATGGCTGCGCATACCGCGTGGGCGCTGCGTCAACAGGACGCCGGGTTCGGGGCGGTCGGTTACCGCGATCAGGACGGCTGCGGGTGTTTGGTTTTCGCCCTCGATAAATTGCGTATCGGTGAGGAGGCCGGGAATTTCGCGCGCATGTCCTTCTTCGAACAACACGCTAAGGCGGGTAAACAAGTCACTCATCTAAGCGCGGTCCTTAGGACATAAGCGCAAAGATTGCGCCTTGGCTGGTGACACTCAAACCGCCGTCCAAATGATCGCCATTCGCCGCCAGCGCGACGTCTACCAATTGCATATAGGTTGACCGGTTCAGCCGCGCCTCGCACCCGCCGCGCACATGCAGGTAAATCGCCGGTGTCTCTGGATCACCGGCCACGCGCAGCCGGTTTTCAGGCCCGGCCACGACCAGCTCATCCGTGCTCAATCGGAACACAAGATCGCTGCCCTTTTGCGAGCAATCGGTCGCGGTGAACGCGGCGTCCTCTACCTCAATTACGAGTTTTTCGAACGGGGTGACGAGCCAGTGCTGGCCATCTGGTGCGCCATTGTCGTCTTTGGATTTGTCGCGTGTGAGCAAGCTTGAAAATGCGCGCACCATCGCAGGGCGGCGGATCAGGCCATCTTGATGATACCAGCTGCCATCTGCCGCAATCCGCATATCGCTCTCGCCGATGGACGCAGGGGACCAATTGCCGACGGGCGGCAATTTGCGCTGCGCCACTTGCTCAGCGATCTGCGCAAGCGTGAGTTCGGCTAGATAGGGTGGCGGGTCGTAAGGCATGTTTGCAGATTGCCGTGGCAGATGTAGCGCCGCCGGGGAAGGTGTTTTACCTCTCCCATGGCCCCAGCATTCCTTCTGCTGGCATTGCCAATAGCCCCGCGCCCCGCGCCAGCAGCCGTTCGGGCTCATACGGGCCGGGGCAACGCCAGCCGCCGGTCGCCGCGGCGGTAAAGCCCCAGCGTCCGTAATAATCCGCGTCACCGATCAGGACCTGCGCAAAGGGCGGTGATCCTTCTTTCGAAAGCCGCGCCTCGGCATCGAGCATTGCGGTCATTAGCCCTTGGCCAAACCCTTCGCTTTGCCGTTCGGGTACGACCGCGACCGGCCCAACCATGACCAATGGCACCGGACGCCCTTCGCGGTCGATCAGCGCGATCGGGTAACATTGGATCGTGCCCACCAACATTTCATCCGCATCAAGCACGGCAAAGCTGAGCGCATCGAGCCATTCCATCCCCATCCGCATCCGGTATGCGGTGCGGGCATGGCGGTCTGGGCCGAATACGCGGTCAAGCAACACCTCGATCATGCCGGGTTCGACAGCGGAAAGCGGGATGAGGGTCGCGATATCGGATTGAGCGTCGGTCATGGGTTGCGGCGGTTAGGGTGTTTTGATCGGCGCGCAAACAAAAACACCGCTGCGCTTCACATGCTCAGCTGCAAAACCCGTCCATCTTCGCCATCTTCTGCGATCCAGATGCTGCCATCGGGGCCTTGTGCGACGGAACGCACGCGGCCATCCATTTCATAGCGCGCCGCTTCGCTCGCAGTGTCGCCGTCGATTTCTATGCGCACGATGGCTTGGCTGGACAGACCCGCGATCAGAGCGTCACCTTGCCAATCGGCGAACATTGCGCCGGAATAGAAAATCATGTCGCCCGGCGCGATGACCGGGGTCCATGTGATGGCAGGTTTGGTGAAGCCGTCATCATCGCTGTGATCGGGGATCGGATCGCCATTGTAGTTTTCGCCATATGACCGCGTGGGCCAGCCGTAATTGGCGCTTTCTACCACCAGGTTGAGCTCATCGCCGCCTGCTGGCCCGTGTTCGACATCCCACAAACGCCCTTGTGCGTCCCAATCCATACCTAGGATATTGCGGTGGCCATAGGACCAGATTTCCGCCGTGACGCCGCCCTGATCGGCGAATGGATTGCCGTCTGCGGGCGTCCCATCAAGGTTTAGGCGAACGATGCTGCCCAATGTGTTCGACAAATCTTGCGCGGGGGTTTGTTTCTGCCGGTCGCCGCTGGCGATGAACATATATTGTTCGTCAGGGGAAAAACTGATGCGGTGCGAATAATGCCCGCGCCCTTCGACCTTTGGCGATTGCCGCCAGATCACTTCGAAACCTTCGATACCGCATTCGTCGGCTGCATTGTCACAAGTGAGCGTCCCGCGGCCCACGGCCGCGCCGTGCGTGCCGGATTCGCCCATTTCGGCCCAGCTGAGATAGATGGTCCGCCCGTCTTCGCGTTCCGCTTCGGATGCAAGGAACGCCACGTCGCCAAGGCCGCCTTGCCCTCCATAGGCAACTTCGGGCACGCCGCTGACGGTGATCACTTGCCCGGTATCGGTTTTCATCAATTTCAGCGCGCCGGTTTTTTCCGTGATCGCCAAAGTGTTCGAGCCGGGGATGAATTCAATCGCCCAAGGACGATCAAATTCGCCCATTTCGGTCACGGTAAATTCAACATCTGCCGATTGGGCGGAGCTTTCCCCGGATTCCGCAGTGGCGCAGCTTGCTAGCGTCAAAGCGGGGAGGGACAGTGCGAGGGTTGTTTTGGAAATCATGTTCATGCCTCAAGAAACTCCTGAATTCGATTTCAGTACCGACAAGAATGCCGACCAAAGTGCAGACCATTTGGCCGGTTCTGCGCCCGGCGGTGCGGCCATTCGTGTGCCCGGCCGTGTGATTATCGGCGTCGATGAAGCGGGGCGCGGGCCGTTGGCTGGTCCGGTGGTTGCCGCCGCAGTGGTTCTGGGAAACGGAGTACCCGCCGGATTGAACGATTCCAAGAAACTTTCTGCGAAACGCCGCGCTGCGCTCGACGAGGGGATACGTGCGACCTGTCATTGGGCCGTCGCAGTGGTGGGGCCAGAGGAGATTGACGAGATCAATATCTTCCAAGCGACGATGGTCGCGATGACGCGCTGTGTGCGCGATCTTGCGGCGCAATTGCCCGGCGATCCTGAAATAGTGTTGATCGACGGCAATCAAACGCCAGAGCGCAGATGCGCCGAATGGCGTTGGAATGCGCGCGCGATTGTGGGCGGGGATGGGATCGAACCCGCGATCAGCGCAGCGTCGATTGTCGCAAAAGAATGGCGCGACCGTTTGATGATAGAGGCCGCCGCCGCCCATCCGCATTACGGTTGGGAACGGAACAAGGGATATGGTTCAGCAGAGCACATGGCTGCGCTGAAAGAGCATGGCCCGGCGCCCTTGCACCGGCGCAGTTTTCGTCCCGTGGCAGAGGCGGAGCGATAATGGCTGGTCTTTGCGGCGGCGGCGCAGTGGGGTAGGGGCGCGCCATGATTGAAGCGATTCTACTGAGCCTCGGCGGCCTTGTCGGCCTAGCCATTGGCGGTGAGCTGTTGGTGCGCGGTGCGGTTGGCATTGCGCAGAAATTGGGCGTCTCCACGCTGTTTACCGGCCTTGTGATCGTTGGGTTCGCAACCTCGATGCCCGAAATGGTGGCCAGCGTTCAGGCCAGTCTGGCTGGATCGCCGCAGATCGCTTGGGGCAATATTGTCGGGTCCAACTTGGCGAACACGCTGCTGATCCTTGGCATTTCTGCGCTGGTCGCCCCTATTGTGCTGACGGGCAGTGGCCGCCGCGATGCGGTGGTGGCCTTGGGCGCGACTTTGCTGCTTTGGGCATTGGTCTTGGCGCAAATTGGTGCGGTTTGGGTTGGGATCGCGCTGCTTGCGGGAATTCTCATCTATATCGTGTGGCGTTACCGCAATCCGGGCGCGGCGGCGGACGAAGATGACGCAGATGAGGCGCCTTCCAATGGGTTGATCGCGGGCGCGTTGTTTGTTGTCGGTCTGGCCATTCTTGTGGCCGGCGGTGATGCACTGGTGAAGGGCGCGATCACGTTGGCGACGATTTTCGAAGTGCCTGAGACGGTGATCGGCCTGACGGTCGTGGCGGTCGGCACATCATTGCCCGAACTTGCCGCGTCGATCGCGGCGGCTTTGCGCGGTAAATCGGGTCTGGCGCTGGGCAATGTTGTGGGATCGAATATTTACAACATCCTGCTGATCGGCGGGACGACAATGACCATCGCGCCGTTTGCCGTGCCGGCGGAATTGGCGGGCCTGCAAATGGCGCTGCTGACGGCGAGTGCGGCGGGTCTGCTGGCGTTGCTGTGGTTTGCAAAGCGCCTTGGCCGCGTGCTGGGCGCATTGTTGGTCGCGGGCTTTGCGGCGAATGTGGTGTTGGTGTTCGCCTAAGTTTTTTGGGTCTAAGTTTTTTGGGCCTGAGTCTTCTGGGTCACACCACCCCATCTGGAGTCCGCTCTGGCGCGGCTGACTCCACATCTTGTGCCGGTCACTTTTTGTTCCGCGCCAATGCCGCGCCGCTTACCTTTCATTAACCATACTCCGTCAGAATCTGTGTGCTTGACGCGGAGTCCGCGAGGACTCATGCCTGTGGATAACTTAGGCAATCAATACACTTCGAGGCGGAATTATGGGCGTGATGGAAACAACGAAGCTGCGCAAAAAAGCGGCTGTTAAGGCGCGCGAAGAAGACGTGCGCGCGCTCCTGCCGACCGGCCAGATCCTATCGGGCGATTGCATTGAGGCGATGCGGTCGCTGCCTGATAATTCGATCGATTGCGTGTTTGCGGACCCTCCTTACAACCTCCAACTCGGCGGTGATCTCAACCGTCCCGATGGCAGCGAAGTTGATGCGGTCACCGATCACTGGGACCAATTTGACAGTTTCAAAGCCTATGACGATTTCACTCGGCTGTGGCTGACAGAGGCGCGGCGCGTGCTCAAACCTGATGGCGCTTTGTGGGTCATCGGTTCCTATCACAATATCTTTCGCGTCGGCGCGATCCTGCAAGATATTGGTTTTTGGATTTTGAATGACGTCGTGTGGCGCAAGACCAATCCGATGCCGAATTTCAAAGGCACCCGTTTCACCAATGCGCATGAGACGATGATCTGGGCCAGCATGGGCGAGAAAGCCCGCTATCAATTCAATTACCGCGCGATGAAGACGCTGAATGACGAACTGCAAATGCGGTCTGATTGGGTCATGCCGATCTGTTCGGGCGGGGAACGTTTGAAAGAAAACGGCAAGAAAGCGCATCCGACGCAGAAACCAGAGGCGCTGCTTTACCGCGTGCTGTTGGCGACAACCGAAACGGGCGACGTGGTGCTTGATCCGTTCTTTGGCACGGGCACAACCGGTGCGGTGGCCAAACGGCTTGGCCGCGAATGGATCGGGTGTGAACGCGAAGATTTCTACCGCGATGTCGCGATGAAACGGATCGCAAAAGAATTGCCGCTGGATGAAAGCGCGCTGACCACGATGCAATCAAAGAAATCCGCGCCGCGTGTCGCATTTGGTGCGGTGGTGGAAACCGGCCTGATCCCGGCGGGCAGTCAGGTGTTCGATAAAAAACGCCGCTGGGTCGCTACGGTTCGCGCCGATGGTTCGCTGGATTGTAACGGCCAAGTGGGTTCGATCCACGGTTTGGGCAAAGATTTGCAAGGCGCGCCGAGCTGCAATGGTTGGACGTTTTGGCATTATGAAGACAAAGGCGAGATTAAGCTCGTCGATGCCGCACGGGAACTTTACCGCCTCGCCAATGAAGACTGATCGTCGCATCTAATGCACGGTTTCGGCTAGTCATCTGCGCCCAGACACGGCCCGGCTTGCTCGCCGCAATCAGCCGCAATTTCAGCAGCTTACGTTAATCTTACTCCTCGCAATTGTCCCCTTGTTCGGCACGCACGCTGTTTGTCTTGGGGGCAAAACCAATGCGAGGATATTATGAATACACCCCGTCATATTTTCACCCTGAGCGGCGCTGCGCTTGCGCTTGCCATTATCCCTTCTGCCGCGCTGGCCGATGAACCGCGCAGCGGCCCCTATATCGGCCTGAGCGGCGGTGCTGCCTTGCCAGAGGACAGCTCAAATGCGGGCGAATTCGACGCCGAGGTTCCCGCGACGGCGGATTTTGGATCGATCCCGACTGGTTCCGAGCTGGCCTTCGATACGGAATTTGACACTGGCTATGCGCTGGGCGGCCAAATTGGCTATAAATTTGAAAACGGTTTGCGCGTTGAAGTGGAAGGCGCCTATTCCGAATATGGCGTGGACGCGCATAGCAATTTGACCGTGGGCGGCGCGGCGCTGGACGGGGTTGATTCCGCCGTTCTGACGCGCGGCGCGGCGGATGCGGCAAACCCCACGGTGGGCGCAGTGCTGACCGAGGGCACGGGCGAAGTCAGCAATTTCGGCCTGTTCGGCAATGTCTTTTACGACATTCAAACCGGCAGCGGCTTTGCGCCTTATGTTGGCGCAGGTCTGGGTTATCAATGGACCGATATTGAATATGCCCCTTCCGATATTGTGGTTGCGGATGAGGATGACAGCGGCCTTGCCTATCAGGTGATGGCAGGCGCGAGCTATGCCGTGTCGAACGGCGTAGAAGTGTTCGGCCAATATACATGGCGCGATCGCACCGAAGAAGCGGATGTGCCGCTAACTCTGCTGCCTGCAACATTGGGCGTGGAGACCGGGCAATCACTAGTAACCGCCGGTGTGCGGGTGAAATTTGGCGGGTAAGCCCGGCCGCCAAGACAAAAAGGGCCGCGCATCGCTGCGCGGCCCTTTTACGTTCTGCCTAGGTTACCGTCCGCCTGTCACATACAGGCATTGCCCGGTGACCCAGCTCGATGCGGGGGAGGCCATATAGACGACGGCGGCGGCGATATCTTCTGGTTCGCCGTAGCGGCCCAGCGGGATGCCGATATGTTTGAGCAATTGATCGCGTTTCTCGTCTGTATCCGTGCCCATACACTCATCGAAATTCTCCGTCGGGATCGGGCCGGGCGCGACCGCATTCACTCTGACATTGGGGGCGACTTCGACCGATAGGGTGGTGGTCAGGCTGTTCACCGCGGCTTTTGACGCGCCATAGGGGCCGTTCTTCGCCTGCGGGCCAAAGGCGGAACGCGATGAGATATTGATGATTGCGCCCCCGCTATCCGCCATTTGCCGCGCGGCGATGGTTGCGCCCATCCACACTGCTTTGAGATTGAGCGATATTTGCGCGTCGAAATTTTCCTCTGATGTCCGGGTCAAATATCGCGGCGTGGCGTCGGGAATGCCGCCAGCATTGTTCACCCAGATGGTGAGTTTGCCCAGTTCCTTGACCGTTTGATCGGCCAGGTTTTGCAAGGCATCAAAACTGGTCGCGTCGGTCGCCAGCGGGAATGCCCGGCGGCCCAGCGCGCGGATTTCCTCTGCTACACCGTCAAGGTCGCTTTGCGTGCGCGAGGCCAGCGCCACATCTGCGCCCGCCTCGGCCAAACCGATGGCGATGGCCCGGCCAATCCCCTTGCCCGCTCCGGTAACAATAGCGACTTCGCCATCAAGCCGAAATTTGTCCAAAATACCCATCATCTCTTCCCGCTAATGCCGTGATTGATGGGTGTGATCATAGACAGGGTGAGAGCCGGGGATACTGGCCGATAAGGTAGTGCCGATGAGGCCGCGAAGTGCCACTGTCCTACATCGGCTGTTTCATTTAGGTCTCACGATTATGTTGCTCACTTCATCCCGATCAGTGCGTCTCAGCGCCGGAAATACGCGGTCTTCGATTTTGTGCCCTGGACAGTGTGTCAGGTGTGTCAGGACGGCCTACGCCAAGCAGGGGAAACGGGCATGAGCGCGTCTGTCTATATCCATCCAATCGGTCTTGCCGCTGGCCCGCAATCGGAATCGAATGGCGATGGAATTGCCGCGATCCGGCTGGCGGGCAGCATGGCCTATGCCAGCCGCTTTGCGCTGTTGGTTCGCGAAGGGGGCGCGGTCACGCATCGGCGTGTGTTTGGGACCGGAGAGGCGGCGGAAGCGCTTGGCGAGCTTGGCGGGAGCCTTGCATCCGAAGCGGAACGCCAATGGGCGAATTTGCAACTGGTTCACGCGCCGCTGCAATTGGGCGAACGCACTGTGCGGCTGGATCAGCCGCAGATTATGGGCGTGCTCAACGTAACGCCTGACAGTTTCAGCGATGGCGGCGAATTCCTAGAGAAACCCGAAGCAGGACGCGCCCATGCCGCCGCGATGTTGGAAGCGGGCGCAGCGATCATCGACATTGGCGGCGAGAGCACACGGCCCGGCGGCGCGGCCACATGGGAGGGTGATGAGATCGAACGCGTGATCCCCGCGGTTGAATATTGCGCCAATATGGGCGCCGCGATCAGCGTCGATACACGCCGCGCCGGGGTGCTGGAGGCGGCGCTTGCGGCGAATGGCGGGAACGGCGCTCACATGGCGAATGACGTGTCCGCTTTGCGCTATGACCCGCGCAGCCTGGAACTGGTGGCGAATGCGGGGTGCCCGGTGGTGCTGATGCATGCGCCGGGGACGGGCGAGGATCTGCACGAAGGCGCGGGTTACGGCGACGTGGTAAGCGAAGTGTTCGACATGTTGAAAGAGCAACGCGCCCGCGCCATCGCCGGCGGTATCGCAGAAGAACGCATCATGCTCGATCCGGGTATCGGCTTTGGCAAATCGCTGGTTGAAAACCTTGCGCTGATGAATGCTCTGCCGCTGTTCCATGCGCTCGGTAGCCCGCTCATGCTGGGCGCGAGCCGCAAACGGATGATCGGGGCCTTGTCGAATGAAGAGCCCGCGCATCAGCGGCTGGGCGGATCGCTGGCGCTGGCGGTGAAGGGGATGGATGCCGGTGTGCACTTGATCCGGGTCCATGACGCGGCGCAGACGGTGCAGGCGCGCAATGTGTGGCGCGGATTGCGCGATGCGGCGCTTACTGACTTTAGCCAGCTTCCCGGTATGTAACGCCATAATAGAGTCACGCAGCCGCGCCATAAGGCACGCAAACGAACACGCAAACGAACACACGCACGAACACCGGAGACCAAACCTCATGCGCACCCTCTCGCTTCTCGCTCTGGCAACTGCCGGCCTTGCTGCAACACCGCTGATGGCGGATGGGCATATGGAGGCAGCGCCGCAGCCAGCAGAGGTCTCGCTCTCCGCGGATGAACTGCTCGCACCGTTCTATGCCAAGCTGCGCCAGACCACCGTTCTGCCCGAAGCGGGATCGAACCCTTCGCTGCCCGGTGACACGGCGCTGACGCGGATCGCCTTTGGCAGCTGCAATCACCAATCGCGTTCGCAGCATATGTGGGCGCAGATCGCGGCGCAGAACCCGCAAATGTTCCTGTTTATCGGGGACAACAATTACGGGGATCAAGGCTGGAACGGGGGCGCCGATCTGAGCAGTCTGCGCGCCGCCTATGAGGTGATGGCCGCGACGCCGGAATTGGTGAGTTTCCGCGAAGAAGTGCCGATGATGATCACTTGGGACGATCACGATTTCGCCTTCAACGATGGCGGCGCGAACTTTGCGTTTCGTCAGTGGTCAGAGACGATGTTTGAGACTTTCTGGAATTCCACCGACGAAGTGCGTTCGCGCCCCGGCATCTATGAAAGCCGCATGTTTGGTGCAGATGGCCAGCGCACGCAGATCATCATGCTCGACACGCGTTATTTCCGCTCTGACTTTGACCGGATGGACTACACCCCGCAGCGCGCGCCGCTTGGCCCGTATGTGCCCAGCGAAGATCCAAGCAAGACGATATTGGGCGATGCGCAATGGGAATGGTTGCAGGCTGAGCTGGCGAAACCCGCCGACCTGCGGATTGTCGTATCTTCGATCCAAGTTCTGACCGATGCGCATGATTATGAGGCATGGGAAAGCTTGCCGCTGGAACGCGCAAAGCTTTACGCGATGCTCGCTGGACGCGAGGAAAGCGGGATGGTGATGCTGTCCGGTGATCGCCATGCAGGCGGCGTCTATTCCGAAACACCGGCGGGCGGGGCTGAGGCCCTTTGGGAGCTGACCAGTTCCTCGCTCAATTACTCGTTCAGCTCGACCGCATCGAACACCGCGCGCGAGCCGGATGATAAGCGGCTGACGGATTTCATCTCAGAAGAGAATTACGGCCTCGTCGATATCGACTGGGCCGCGCAGGAAGTGACGCTCCGCCTGATGGGCAGTGAGAGCCAGACCTACGCGGCGCAGACGTTCGGGTGGTAAATAGGGTCTAACCCGGAGACGCCGCTGACCCGGCGAGCAGGCCGCCATCCACGGTCAGTTCGCCGCCGGTCATATAGGCGCTGTCATCGCTGGCGAGATAGACCGCGAGCGATGCGACCTCCTGTGACGTGCCAAACCGTTTGAGCGGCGTGTCCGCGACGAGGGCGGCCATATTGGCCTCTCGGTCGGCGGCGTCGCCCAGCATCGGTTCCCACATCGGGGTCAGGATCGCGGCGGGATGGATGGAGTTACAGCGAACCGCCCACCCTTGCTGAGCGGCGTAGAGCGCAACCGATTTGGAGTGGTTGCGAATGGCGGCTTTGGATGCGGCATAGGCGGCCGCACCGGGGATGCCGACAAGGCCAGAGCGCGAAGAGATGTTGATGATCGAGCCAGTACCAGCCGCGCGCATCGCCCGCAGCGCATAGCGGCAGCCAAGGAATGTGCCATCCGTGTTGACCGCATGAACCGCGCGCCAATCCTCCAAAGCTGCATTTTCGGGATCGTGCGGGCGGACAGCGTCCTCAAACCCGGTGATGCCGGCATTGTTGACGACCACATCCGCTACGGGGAGCCGCTGCGCCAGCGCCTCCCAATCCGCCTCTGACCGCACATCGAGCGGCATGAAATCACAACCCAATTCGCGCGCTGCCTCCGCGCCGCTGACATGGTCGATATCGGTAAGCAGAACCTGCGCGCCTTCGGCAATAAATGCTTCGCAAATAGCTTTGCCAATGCCGCGCGCACCGCCGGTTACGACGCATTTTGCGCCATTCATTCTAGACATAAGGGAACCTCAAGAAAAATCAGTGTGTTGAAAATCAGTGTGTTGAATATCAGTGTGTTGCATACAGGGCCGCGCGATGCGCCACTCGCCTGCTTTGCTGCAATATTACCGCTTTAGCGGATACGCTTGATCAACTGACCCACTCCTTGAGTTATTCGGTGTTGATAGCTGCGATCTCGATAGCGATCAAGTCTGGCGCACCGCGCCCGTCTTGCGCTTAAGTTCAAAACGTTGTGTCGCTGCCCCAGCCAGCATCAGACAAGCCTTCTTGTTCAATGTCCGATTGCCGGCCGCGCTCAACCACAGCGCCGCTGTCTGGTTCGGCCCGTGCCTTAAAGCGTTCGTTCAAGAGCTCGATATCGCTATCGGTTAAAGTGACAAGACCGTCATCTGTGTAATGGTCGGTCCGCCTCTCGCGGCTGCCGGGTTGCGATAATTCGCCGGCCCTTTGTGCCTCTGCGAACACGGCTGCCATGTCTGAATTGCGAAGTGGTTCTTCAAGATGAGCGTGCGGTTTGATCCACCCGCTTTCGTTGAGTTCTTCTGACCATTGCGGATTGGCCGCCCAATAATAGAGGCCGCCAACGCCGATTACCCCGCCGATAACGGTGAGGGCCGAAAGGGACATCATCGTTTTGCCGAAATTCGACGCCATGATTTAAGCCGCGTTGTCGATCCCAAGGTCGGACAGCTTGCGATAAAGCGTCGAACGGCCAATTCCCAATCGCCGTGCAACCTCTGTCATCCGGCCCCGGTAATGCCCGATGGCAAGGCGGATAACGTCCGCTTCAATCTCTTCGAGCGGGCGCAAATTGCCATCTTCGGTGTAGAGCATGATGCCCACGCCGTCATGCGCCGCTGTCCCGCCTGCCTCCAACTCGCCGAGCATTTCGGAAAGCTGCGGGAAGCTGTCTGCGGTGAGGGTGTCGCCCTCGCAATAGACCGCGGATCGGAACAGAACCGATTGCAATTGGCGGACATTGCCCGGCCAATCATACGCGGCGAGCAATGCAAGCGCGCTATCGGAAGCGGTCAGATGCGTCAGGCCCGGCTGTTCACCGATGCGGCTAAGGAAATGCCGTGTCAGCGCAGGAATATCGCCCCCACGTTCGCGCAAGGGCGGCAAAGTGATGCGTGTGCCCGCCAAACGATCCGCCAGCACGCCGTCAAACACGCCGCCAGAAACCAATTGCGGCAAGCTGATATTGCTGGCCGAAAGCAGGCGTATATCGACGCGGAAACCATGGGTTGCGCCCACTGGGCGGACAATACCGCTCTCCAGCGCTTCACGCAGACGCTGCTGAACCGCGACGTTGAGCCTGTCCACTTCGTCCAGAACCAATGTACCGCCATCGCAATGTTGCAATGCGCCGATCTGCCGGTCGAATGCGCCGGGAAAGGCGTTAGGCTCGTGCCCGAACAGGACCGATTCGATCGAATTGGGCGGGACGCTGCCGATATTGATGATCCGCAGCGGATCTTTTGAACGCGGCGAAGCGGCGTGCATCGCGCGCATCAGCATTTCTTTGCCGGTGCCGCTTTCCCCTTCGATCAGTGCATGATTATGCCCGCGCGCGGCTTTGGCGGCTTGGGCCAAGGCGGTGCGGAATGTCGGCGCGGTGCCGATCATGGCGTCGAAATCGAGGGTGGCCGACATTTTCTCGGTCAGCGGAGCCAGCTCGTCGCGCGGTGTTTCGCGGGTGGTGACGCTGCGCAGAGCCTCCATCAACCGGTCAGGAGAGACAGGTTTGACAAGATAATCGCTTGCGCCCGCCCGCATCGCCTCAACCGCGAGCAATGGCGAAGCGCTGGTGGTGAGCATCAGGATTGGCAGAGCAGGGCGGCGTTCTTTCAGTTCTGCGATCAGCGAACAGGCGTCATCACCCGGAACCCATTGATCGAGCAGGATCGCAGACAATTGCATCCCCTCACGCGTGCCCAGCATCGCAATTGCGGTCTCGGCATCGCCTGCCACGACGGTCCGCCACCCTTCGCGCGCGGCGATCGCGGAAATAAGCCGGCTTTGCGCAGGCTCATCATCAATCAGCATGACGATGCGCGTTACGGCCGCGCCATCATCCTGCGTTTCCTGCGCGGAATCAGGGCGAGCTTCCAACTCTGACAGTGAACTGGCCATGATCTCTCCAACGCCCCGGTATCCGTCCCAGGGTGAAACGTGGGTTCGGCATAGCGCGGGCGGGTAAAGACGGGATTAAGGCTGTTGAGGAGTTGTTGCCTGAACACGGTTTTGCGCATGGCGGACCATGCGGTTCACTGGCGGCGGTCCAAGCGTGTTTGAGTGGACTAGCCATAAAGGTGGCTTGAGCTGAGCCGCGTGCTTCGATACGGCGTCAAAATGAGATTTCTGGCAACTTTCTGCCACATCTACCGTTTGACGATATTCGAAGAGGAAAGAAATCATGGCAGTTCATGACATGGATAAAGCGCGTTCCACCTATGAAGGCTTCATGGGTATGTTGAAATGGGCGGTGCCAATTTTGGCGATTCTCACGCTCTTCATCATCATGCTCATCGCCGAATAAAGGCAGACCCAAAACTGTGAAGATTGCTGTGCTGAAAGAGCGCGCCGCCGGGGAAACTCGCGTCGCAGCCACACCGGAAACGGTGAAGAAATTCATTGGCCTCGGAAATGAAGTTGCGGTCGAAAGCGGTGCGGGCGACCATGCCTCCATTTCCGACGCTGCGTTTGCAGATGCCGGGGCGACAACAGGCAAATTGGCCGCGATCATGAAAGATGCGGACATTGTGCTGGGTATTCAGGCGCCTGATCCCAAAGTGCTGAAGGGCGCAAAGAAGGGCGCCTTGGTCGCGGCTTTGTTCGATCCGTTTCAGAATGGCGAATTGGTCGGCGCCTATGCGAAGGGCGGTTTTGAAGCGCTGAGCATGGAATTCATGCCGCGCATCACGCGCGCGCAATCGATGGATGTGCTCTCCAGCCAATCGAACCTTGCGGGATATAAAGCGGTATTGGCGGCGGCGGACACCTATGGCCGCGCTTTCCCGATGATGATGACAGCGGCGGGCACGGTTCAGGCCGCACGCGCCTTTATTATGGGTGTCGGCGTTGCCGGCCTTCAGGCGATTGCAACCGCGCGGCGTTTGGGCGCGCAGGTTTCCGCAACCGATGTGCGTTCGGCAACCAAAGAACAGATTGAAAGCCTCGGCGCGAAAGCGATCTTTGTGCAAGATGTGGCCGGTATTGAGGGCGAAGGCTCTGGTGGTTACGCGACCGAAATGAGCGATGAATATAAGGCGGCGCAGGCGAAATTGGTCAGCGAACATATCGCCAAACAAGACATCGTCATCACGACCGCGCTGATCCCCGGACGGGCCGCGCCGGTGCTGATCACCGACGCGCAAATCGCCACAATGAAACCGGGCAGCGTGATTTTCGATCTCGCGGTCGCTCAAGGCGGAAATGTCGAAGGATCAAAGCCTGATGAGACAGTCGTGAAACACGGCGTCAAAATCATCGGTTTCTCCAACACGCCTGCGCATTTGCCCGCCGATTCCTCGGCGCTGTTTGCGCGCAACCATTTCAACTTCCTCTCTGCGTTCTGGGATGCGGAGGCTGGCGCGCCTGTGCTGGACGAAGAAATTGGCGACGCGATCCGGCTGACGAAAGACGGCGCGATTGTGAATGAGCGGCTAAACGGGTGAGAATTATCTCGCTTTTGCTGACAATTGCGGCCGCGTCGGCGGTGTCACCTGCGCTTGCATCCTACACGGTGCAGGACGCAAATGCGGGCGCGCAATTGCGCGCAGAGGCATCAATCGCTGTCTCGCTCCTATACTTCCCGTGTCACCGCGCGCCGGCAATGGAAGCGCCGCTTGCTCGCTATGAAGCGTTCAAAGCGGGGCTTACAAATGACCGCCAAAAGATAGACCTCGCCATCGCAGAGGCAGATTTTGATTATCAAATGTCGCTTGTCGATATCGACTGCCCCGACCCCGATGCGCCGGAAACGGCGCAAATGGGCGAAATAAATGCGGCGGTCGTGACAAACGTCCTCGACCGAATGGACAACCTCAAAATTCCCGCCGATCTGGCTGAGCCTGAGAAAGGGCAATAATGGACTTTATCAGCATCCTATCGATTTTCGTGCTGGCGTGTTTCGTCGGATATTATGTGGTCTGGTCGGTGACCCCGGCGCTGCACACGCCGTTGATGGCGGTGACCAATGCGATTTCGTCGGTGATTATCGTCGGCGCGTTGATTGCGGCGGCAGAGGCGAGCAGCCCGGTTGCCAAATGGCTCGGCCTGTTCGGCGTGGTGCTGGCCAGTGTGAACATTTTCGGCGGGTTCGCCGTGACGGAGCGGATGCTCGCCATGTATAAGAAAAAGGAGAAGTAAGAGATGACTTTCTCCATTTTAGCAGGCGCAGCAGACGCCGTTTCCGGCACCCCAGCATGGGCGATGCTTGCTTATCTGGCCTCGGGTGTGTTTTTCATTCTCGCGCTGCGCGGGCTTTCCAGCCCGGCGACATCGCGCGGTGGTAATCGCAATGGCATGATCGGCATGGCCATCGCCTTGGCGACCACTTTGATCACCCATGAAACCGTCAATATTTTGGAAATCGGCATTGCGATATTCATCGGCGCGCTGATCGGTGTCACGGTCGCGCGCAAAATTGCGATGACGGCGATGCCCGAATTGGTGGCTGGCTTTCACAGCCTCGTTGGCCTCGCCGCTGTTGTCGTGGGCCTTGCCGCGTGGCTTGACCCGGCCAGTTTCGGGATCACCGATGCCGCTGGGCAAATCCTTGTCGTCAGCCGGATAGAGCTGGGCCTTGGTATTGCAATCGGTGCGATCACGTTCTCCGGTTCGATCATCGCGTTCTTGAAATTGTCGGGCCGGATGGGCGGTTCGCCGATCATGTTGCCGGGGCGTCATGTCATCAATTTGGGCACATTGGCGGGTATTCTTGGGCTGATCGCGGCCTATGCCATGTCGACCGAGGCGGCTGCTGGCCAAGGGTATATGATCATCGCGGTCACGGTCCTTGCCTTCATCATCGGTTTCTTGCTCATCATCCCAATTGGCGGCGCGGATATGCCCGTGGTTGTGTCGATGCTAAACTCCTATTCCGGCTGGGCGGCCGCGGCGATGGGTTTCACATTGGGCAACAGCGCGATGATCATCACCGGGGCCTTGGTTGGTTCGTCCGGTGCGATCCTGTCCTACATTATGTGCAAAGCCATGAACCGCAGCTTCATTAGCGTGATCGCGGGCGGTTTTGGCGGAGATTCTGGCGGCGGCGGCGCGGGCGGGGAACCGCGCGAACAACGCCCCTACAAACAAGGCAGCGCGGACGATGCGGCCTTTATGCTGGAACAGGCAGAGAAGGTTATCATCATTCCGGGATACGGCATGGCCGTGGCTCAGGCTCAGCATGTTTTGCGCGAGATGACCGACAAGCTGAAGGAAAAGGGCGTGGAGGTGAAATATGCGATCCACCCCGTTGCCGGACGGATGCCGGGCCATATGAATGTGCTGCTGGCCGAAGCCAATGTGCCTTATGATGAAGTGTTCGAGTTAGAAGACATCAACTCCGAATTCGCCACCGCAGACGTGGCCTTTATCATCGGCGCAAATGACGTGGTGAACCCGGCGGCAAAGACCGACAAAACCTCGCCCATTTACGGGATGCCAGTGTTCGATGTGGACAAGGCGAAACAGGTGTTTTTCATCAAACGTTCGATGGGCGGTGTGGGTTATGCGGGTGTGGACAATGACGTGTTCTACATGCCGCAAACCGTGATGCTGTTGTCTGATGCGAAAAAGATGGTCGAAGGCATCGTAAAGGCGCTCGACTAGGACCTCAAAATTATGCGCAACATCATCATCCTGCTTTTGGTTTTTGCGGTCGGTATCGGCGCGTGGTTCCTGCTGCGCGAAGATGGCGTGGTCGAACAAGTGACGCAGGCGCGGGTAGAGACCGCGCTTATTCAAACGGGCGCGCCGCCCGAATTGGCCGCCTGTATGGCGGAACGTATGGTGGATCGTTTGTCGCTCAATCAATTGCGCAAGTTGGAACGCATCCGCGCAGGTGAGGGGGAAAGCGTCATTCCGCTGTCTCCGAGCGAAGTGCTTGAGCGCATCCGGCGGGTCGATGATCCAGAAGCCATTGAGATCACCACCCGCGCCGCGGCTGGCTGCGCATTGGGATCATTTTTGAACTGATACGCTGATCGCTTGCAATCCCCCTGTCTTTCGTCACAATCGAGAATGAATAGGGAGAACACCATGATCAGAATTACCGCCGCCGCTTTGTTGCTGGCGACAAGCGCCCCCGTTTTTGCCGAGACGCACAATATTGCTCCTGGCGAAGGCGCTCAAGAACGCTTGCAAGAGGCCCTGATCTTGGCCGAACCGGGCGATGAGATTGTGCTGGAGGCGGGGCATTACGTCCTTACTGACGGGCTGAGCCTGGATGTCGACAATGTCACTATGCGCGGCGCAGGTATGGACGGAACGGTCCTCGATTTCACCACGCAAGCGGGATCGGGAGAGGGGCTGCTGGTCACTTCCGACAATGTAACCTTGCGTGATTTCGCGTTGGAAAATCCGCAAGGCGACGGGATCAAATCCAAGGGCGCTGACAATATCGTCTATTACCGCATCCGCGTGACATGGACGAACGGTCCCGACGCGGGCAATGGCGCTTACGGTATCTATCCGGTCGAAAGCACCGGCGTTCTGATCGACGGGGCAAAGGTCACGGGCGCTTCGGATGCGGGCATTTATGTCGGCCAATCCAACCTGATCACGGTGCGCAATTCCATCGCAGAGGCGAATGTCGCCGGGATCGAGATTGAGAACAGCCGCAACGCTTTGGTCGAACACAATATCGCCACGCGCAACACCGGCGGCATCTTGATTTTCGACCTGCCCGGCCTGCCGGTCATGGGCGGCGGCAATGTTATCGTCGCAAACAATTTGGTGGTTGCCAATGACACCGCGAACTTTGCCCCTCCCGGCAATATTGTCGCGGGCGTGCGGCGCGGAACGGGCATCATGGTGATGGCCAATGAGGCGGTTCTGATCGAGAATAACATCCTTCAACACAACCCAACCGCGCCAATCATGGTTGTCGCCTATACTCAGCAATTTGAGGATGAGCGTTACAATCCCCTGCCGCGCGAAGTGGTCATCGGGGCGAACAATTACGGCGTCGGCGGTGATGATCCTCAGTTGGACGGTGCGGAAATGTTGGTTGCGGCCTTTGGCGGCGCACTGCCTCCGGTGATGTGGGATGGGCTGGGCAGTCTTTACACCGTGCCGGGCACAGCAGGCTGGTCGATGAATTTGACCGAGCAAGGCGCTGGCCTCGACAATGTGCAGCCATCGCCGCTTAGCGCGCCTGCGCCAGCGGGTGAGTTTAACCGCGAAGGCATTGGCGCACCGGCAGAATTGGACGCGCGCATCCTGTGAAGCGGTCACTGGCATTACTGGCGGCGTCCGCGCTTGCGCTTGGCGGGTCGTTTGCGGCGGGACCAACCGTGCCGCAAACGGTGAATGACAGTGTCGTCACCGGTGATGCAATGCCGCGCAATCTGGGCGAATATGGGTTCTTTCTCGATCCCGCCGCACGATTGCCCAGCGCGGCGCTGGTGCCTTATGAACTGAACACGCCCCTATGGTCCGATGGCGCGGATAAATTGCGCTATCTCTATGTACCAGAAGGGGCGGTGATTGAAACGGACGGCGACGGGCTGCTTCAATTCCCTGTCGGCACGGCGATCATAAAGACATTCGCCTTTGGTGAGGGTGACGATCAACGCTATATTGAAACGCGCGTGTTGCTGAACCGGGCCGATGGTTGGACTGCGCTGCCTTATCGCTGGAACGAAGAACAGACGCAGGCGCGGTTGGCATTGGCTGGCGCGAGGGTGCCGATCACCACGCCAGATGGCGAAGAAATCAGCTACCGGATCCCAAATAAAAACCAGTGCAAATCGTGTCATTCCTTGGATGATGCGGTCCTGCCGATTGGGCCAAAGGCGCGCAATATGGCGCCGGAATTGCTGGCTTTGTTGGTCGCTGATGGGCGCCTTGCTGCGATGCCACAAATCCCGCGCGCGCTTCCCAGTTGGAGCGATGAAGCGGCCAGCACCGAAGCCCGCGCGCGCGCCTATCTCGATGTGAACTGTGCGCATTGCCATCAACCCGGCGGCGGGGCGTCGAATTCGGGGCTGGATCTGCGCTGGGAACAGGATGATCTGTTTGCTCTTGGTGTGAACAAGCCGCCCGTGGCCGCTGGACGCGGGGCAGGCGGGTTGTTGGTGTCGGTTGAGCCGGGCGATCCCGATGCGTCGATCTTGGTGCACCGCATGAATTCTGCTGAACCCGGTGTGGCTATGCCGGAACTGGGCCGCTCTACGATTGACCATGATGCGGTCACGCTGATGCGCGATTGGATTACGGAGATGGATCAGTGATGAAATGGTTCTTGCGCATTGCTGGCGCGCTAATCGCGGTGCTCGTCATCGCGTTCCTGATTTTTCGCACGCCTGATACGGACCCCGCCGAAATGCGCGCCAAATATGGCGGCGAACCGTCGCAATTTGTTGAGATCGGAGACGGCGTGACCGTCCATTTGCGCGATGAAGGGCCAGTTGACGGCAATTCTGACGCGCCCGCCATCCTCCTGCTACACGGTTCCAATGCGGATTTGCACACATGGCAGCCTTGGGCCGAAGCATTGTCGCAAACGCACCGCGTCATCCGGTTTGATCAGGTTGGTCACGGCCTAACCGGGCCGGACCCCGCGGGTGATTATAGCCGCACAAATTACGCCGAAGATATTCGCGAAGTCGCCGATGCGATGGGGCTTGATAGCTTTATCATCGGCGGCAATTCGATGGGCGGTAAACATGCGCTGGCCTTTGCAGTCGCCTATCCAGAGCGTGTCTCTGGCCTCATCATCGTAGATGGCAGCGGCGGGCCGGCCCAGCCGCGAACCGCCGAAGAAGAAGCGCAAGACAGCGGCAATATCGGTTTCACCATCGCCCGAATGCCCGGCATCAATTTGATCGCGGAACAGATCACACCGCGCGCTCTGATCGCGCAAAGCCTAGAGCAATCGGTTTCGGTGAAAGAGATCATCACCGAAGATATGATCGACCGCTATTGGGAAATGCTGCGCTATCCCGGCAACCGGGCGGCGACGATGGCGCGGTTTTCGGCTGATTATGAGCCGATGACAGAGGCTGAGATTGCCGCGCTCGATATGCCTGCTTTTATCCTTTGGGGGGAGGAGGACCGCCTGATCCCGGTATCCGCCGCGCGCTGGCTGAATCAAACGTTGCCGGATAGCGAAATGGTTATCTATCCCGCGATCGGGCATTTGCCTCAAGAAGAGGCGGCGGAGGCGACAATAGCGGATGTTCGGCGCTGGTTAGCGGCGCAATCACCGGCATCTGAGCCTCTTCAGGACGCTCCTTAAACCGTCCTTAACCATCTAAACGGTTAATTCGCGCCCTAAATTCGCACCCTATGGACGCGGGCAACGCTTCCTCGCTACAGCTTGCGTTTACGACACATGGATTCGAGGAAAACTTTTGCGAAAACTGGGAATGATCGGCGGAATGAGCTGGGTGTCGACGGGCATCTATTACGACCGGATCAACCGTATCGTTCAGCGCCGCGCCGCGCCTATGGCCAGCGCGCCCTTGCTGATCGAAAGCCTCGATTTCTGTCAGCTTTATGCCTTGCGCGAGGATAAAGATTGGAAACGCGCCAGCGGCATTTTGGCAGAAAGTGCAAAACGGCTCGAAGGCGCAGGCGCAGAGGCGCTGATTATCGGCGCGAATTCGATGCACAAATTGTATGATGATGTCGAAAGCGCGGTGGATATTCCGATCCTGCACATCGCCGATTATGTCGGAAAGGCGCTCAAAAAAGCCGGAAATAAGAAAGCGGCAATTATTGGCACTCGCAATGTGATGACAGAAAGTTTCTATCGCAAAAGATTGGTCGCGCATGGGATCGATTTGCTGCCGCCCAATATGGACAATGTCGAAAAGCTGGACCAGATAATCTATGACGAATTGATGGTCGGGAAAGTCACCCGCGATGCTCAGCGTGCGATGAAAACCATCATCACCAATAGGGCGCAAGAGGGGGCGGATTCGATTGTGCTCGCCTGTACCGAATTGGATTTGGTGGTCGATGTCGATGCGAATGTGTTGCCGGTGTTCGACTCGACCCGAATTCACTGCGAAGCCGCGGCGGATTGGATACTGGAACAGGAATTGGTGGGTTAAGGCGCGGCTCGTCCTTGACGCAACACGCCTCGCCGTATTGACCTATCGGTAAGGGGTGCAAGTTAATTCTCGCACGCTTACTTGTGGCCCCGAATTTGTCATCGATAAGAAATAGGCAAGTTCCGGGTCTTCGGGTCGCACCGTTGACCCAAGGGCTAAAAAGCTCTTGGGACCGCTTACCACCCCCCCCATTGCACCCGGTAAGCGGTCCCGTTTTTTTGGGACTTGTTATCGCTGAGCGTGCAAACTGCCGGTTCAATCGCATGATCCGGTCCTGCTTTTGGCAATGTCCACCGCTATCCGCCAACGTTGCCAATCTGTTCCCGTTGAGCCGCCGCGCGCGCTGACTTAAGCGGGTCCCCGTGAATATACGCGCCCCCTATGCCGCCAATCCCCTCTCCCACGGAGGACGCGAATTTGCCGCAAGGCGGACAGACGTCTCTGGTTCCGGCCCTATTTCCGGCCCCAATACCAGCACAGAAACCCGCGGACCGCGCAGTGATTTTCAACGTGATCGCGACCGCATCATCCATTCGATGAGCTTTCGCCGGCTCAAATCCAAAACTCAGGTCTTTATCGCACCCGATGGCGACCATTACCGCACACGCCTGACGCATAGTATCGAAGTCGCGCAGGTTGGCCGGGTGCTGGCCCGCGCGCTCGCATTGGACGAAGACCTGACCGAAGCGCTGTGCCTCGCGCATGATCTGGGTCATCCGCCGTTTGGTCACGCCGGAGAAGCCGCCTTGTCAGAGGCGATGGTGCGCCATGGCGGATTTGATCACAATGCTCAGGCGCTGCGCACGGTGATGCGTATCGAAAGCCCTTATCCCGAACATGATGGGCTTAACCTGACATGGGATCTGCTCGAAGGGCTGGCGAAACATAATGGCCCGGTTGCCGCGCCGAATTGGGCGCTCGCGGAATTGGACGATGCGTTTCCGCTCGACCTAGGGACGTGGCCATCGCTTGAGGCTCAGATTGCGGCGGTGTCGGACGATATCGCCTATGACAATCACGACATTGATGATGGGCTGCGCGCGGGGTTTTTGGACCTTGATGACCTGATGGAACTGGATTTCCTCGCGGATCAGTGGCGGGCGGTCGAAAAACGCTTTCCAGGAGCGCCAAGAGAGCGTCAGCTGCGCGAGCTGATCCGGGATCAGATTGGGCTGATGGTGAATGATGTGCTGGAGCATACGGCGGCGCAGATTAAAGGGTTCGGATCGGTGGCCGAAATCCGCGATGCGGGGCGGCAATTGGCGGGGTTTTCGCCGGAAATGCAAGAACACGAACGGACGCTCAAAGCCTTCATGTACGACAAACTCTATTATCATAGCGAGCAAGTCAGCGCCGCCGAGCGGGCGCGGGACGTGATTGCGCGGCTATTCGCTGCTTATTCTCAAGACGCGAAATTGCTCCCGGCGCAATGGCAAGAACGCTTGCCCGAAAGCGATCCGGATCGCAGCCGGATGATCGCAGATTTTATCGCCGGGATGAGCGACCGTTTCGCCATGCAATCATGCGAAGCGATTTATGGCGAACGGCCGCAGGGGCTTTCAAATGTCTGATATGAACCATGCGGCAAAAGGTCCGGTGCGGATCGGGCTTGTCGGGGCGACCGGCCTGATGGGCCGCCGCCTGATAGAGATTTCCAGCGCGAGCGAAGAAGCCCGGATCGTCGGCATTGCGCGGCGCGAAGTTGATCTGCCTAAAGGCGCGCGGGTTGAGATGTTCGTGGCCGATACGGGCAAATGGGGCGAGGTTATGGAAGCCGTGCGCCCGCGCACATTGATTTGCGCGCTTGGCACGACATGGAGGAAAGCGGGCCGCGACGAAGCCGCATTTCGCGCGGTGGATTACGATCTGGTGCTGTCCACTGCCAAAGCAGCCGTGCAAGCGGGCATTTCCAATATGGTCCTGATCAGCGCGGCGGGCGCTGATGTGCGATCAAAGAACCTGTATCTGCGCACTAAGGGCGAGATTGAGCAAGATGTGTCCAAGGTTGGTTTTAAACGGCTGGATATTTTGCAACCCGGATTGTTGCGCGGACAAAGGGAGGGCGATTTGCGTCCTTTCGAAGCCATTGCTCAATTGGCTAGCCCGCTGATCGATCCGCTGCTCCCGGCGAAATGGGAAATGTACCGGTCGGTCGATGCCGATCTGGTGGCAGAGGCGACGCTGGGATTGGCCTTGCGCAAGGCTGCCGGGCGTTTCACGCATGGCAATGAAGCGATGAAGCGCGCCGCGCGAGAATGGCGCGCAAAAATGCCAGACATGGCTGAACCGGCCGATTAAGCGGGCAGGCTGGCCGGTTGACTGGACCGGTTGGCCAAAGAGCAGAGGGATTACGATGGGCTGGGACTTTGTGTTTAATGCGGTCAATATTTTGGCTCTCGCCGCATGGGTGCTGCTCATCTTTTTACCGCGCTGGCCTGCGCTCCTTTCCGCAGTGTTGTTTTTGGGTGTGGGCATTTTGTGCCTTGTCTATTCCGCCGGGCTTATCGGGGTGATGAGCGGGCTTATCCCGGCGGGATCAGGTGGGGGCGGCGCTGACTTTTCTTCCATCACCGGCGTGCGCGCGATCTTTGCCAGCGATGGCGGTGTCACCATTGGATGGACGCACTACCTTGCATTTGACCTGTTCGCCGGGCTGTGGATTGCGCGCGATGCCGATGCGAAAGCGATCTCGCGCTTCATTCAGGCACCGATCCTATTCGCAACATTGATGGCGGGGCCGCTGGGTCTGGGGCTGTGGTTGCTGCTAAGAGAACCCGCCGCACGGCGGCAGGGGCGTTTCCACTAAGGGAAATCCATAGACCTGACGGCTTCAAGCTGCTTAATCTGATCGCCAAAGATAATCGGAGAGAGATTGGCCACATGGTGCGCGAAACCCATCACGACTTCACCACATTTGATGCGATTCTGAACTTTTGGGCGGACAAACGCCCCAATGAACCGGCCTTTGAACAAGAAGGGCGGGTTACCTCCTATAGCGAGACCGATAATCTCACCCGGCGATTGATCGCGCTGTTCCATGCGCATGGCATCGCCAAGGGGGACCGGATCGCTTGGCTCGGCAAGAATTCGGACCGTTATTGCCTGCTTTATATGGCGGCGGCGCGGATGGGCGCGGTGATGGTGCCTATTGGCTGGCGGCTCGCCCCGCCAGAGGTGGCGTATATCCTGAAAGACACCGGATCGAAATTGGTCTTTGCCGGCGATGAATTTGTGGAGACCGCGCTCGCGGTGGCAGCAACTGTCCCGGCAAAACCCGGCGTGATTGAGGCGGAGGCGGCGATGCGCGAGGCGGGTAAGCTTGACCCTGCGAATTACGATCCGCCGCATGATGACGATCCGATCTTGCAACTCTACACCAGCGGCACGACCGGCAATCCCAAAGGGGCGGTGCTGTCCAATGCAAACCTGCTGGGCCTGCGCAATGCGGGCAATGAGGCGGGGCTGGAATGGAATTATTATGAGGATGGCGATTGTATGTTGGTCGCCATGCCATGCGCGCATATTGGCGGAACGGGCCTGATCAATATCGGCCTCGCCAATGGTATCCGGTCAATCATGCAGGCCGAATTTACACCTGTCGGCGTGCTAGAGGCGATTGAAAGCGGCGCGACGCATATGTTCATCGTGCCCGCTGCTTTGCAAATGGTGGTGCAGCATCCGCGCGCTGCGGACACCGATTTTTCCAACCTTCGCTATCTTATGTACGGCGCTGCGCCGATGCCGCTCGAACTGCTTAAAGAAGCCGTGCGGACCATGCCGAACGCCAATTTCCTGCAAGCTTACGGGATGACAGAGACGAGCGGGACGATCTCTTTATTGCCGCCCGAAGACCATGTTTTGGAAGGCAATGAGCGGATGCGTTCCGCCGGTAAAGCGGTGCCGGGGGTCGAGATTGAAGTGCGCGGCGGAGACAATACAGAAGTGCCGCGCGGCGATATTGGCGAGGTCTGCATCCGGTCGCCGTCCAACACCGCAGGCTATTGGAAATTACCCGAAGCAACCGCCAGCACTATCGACGCAGATGGCTGGCTGCACACCGGCGATGCGGGCGTGATGGATGCGGATGGCTATGTTTATATCCAAGACCGGATCAAAGACATGATCATTTCGGGCGGCGAAAACGTCTATCCGGCGGAGGTGGAAAACGCGATCTTTGGGCACCCTGCTGTGGCAGAGGTTGCGGTGATCGGCATCCCATCGGAACGCTGGGGCGAAGAGGTCAAGGCCTGCATCGTGTGCAAGCCGGGCGCCGAATTGGATGAGGGCGAAGTGATCGCTTACACGCGCGAACGGCTCGCCGCGTTCAAAGCGCCCAAAAGCGTCGATGTGATCCCCGAAATGCCGCGCAATGCGAGCGGCAAAATCCTGCGCCGCCAATTGCGCGATCCGTATTGGGAAGGGCAGGACCGGCAGGTTTCCTGAGTGGGCCGCTGACATGAAAAAACACGCGCCCGCAACGCTTCGCAACCGCGAGGCGATTGCGGCAGTGCTCGCCGGAGAACTGCCGCAAAGCGGGCTGGTGCTTGAGATCGCCAGCGGTTCCGGGGAACATGCGCTGTTTTTGGCAGATCGGTTTCCCGCGCTGGATTGGCAGCCCAGCGATCCAGACGGCGAAGCGATTGCCTCGATATCAGCCTACCGCGCCGAATATCCGGGCGCGAATTTGCGTGCTGCGATGGTGATCGATGCTAGCGCACCCGCCAATTGGGAACCCAAATCGGCTGATGCAATTGTGTGCATCAACATGGTGCATATCAGTCCATGGGAAGCGGCGGCCGGATTGTTCGAAGGCGCTGCTCAAATTTTGAGCGGCAGAGATTTGCCGCTAATTTTATACGGCCCATATTTTGAGCAGGGGACTGAGGTCGCCCCATCAAACCCCGCGCCATCAAATATCGCATTTGACGAAAATCTGCGCGCCCGCGATCCGCGCTGGGGCATCCGGCAATTGGGGGATATGGATGCGTTAGCCAAAGCACATGGCTTTGCCCGCACCGCTCGGCACGTTATGCCTGCCAACAATCTGATGCTGGTCTATCGCCGCGCCTAAAGATGCCGCGATTATGCGCAATCAGGTGATGACTTCTTCGCCTTTATTGCCGACCGATTCGATGTCCCGGCCAAGCCCTTGAACGGTGTTGCAAGCGGCGCTGGTCAAAGTCAGCGCGGCGAGGGCGGCGGCGATTACAGTTTTGCGGATCATAGTGTTTCCTTTTGATGCGCGAGCTACAACTCTATTCCAATGACGCTGTATCGGCCTTTTTTCTCGCCGCCGATAGCCGGTGTTGCCGCCATGCGATGAGAAGCCCCGCAGCAATGATGAGCGGAGCGCCAAGCCATAGGCTGGTGGGCGGCGCACGGTCGAAAACGGTGTAACCATACCATGTCGCCCACAGCAGCGACGTGTAATCCATCAACAATATCACACCCGCAGAGCCGAACCTGAGCGAACTCGTCAGCAAAATCTGCGCCAGCGCCCCGCATAGCGCCATCGCCACAATGATCGCCCAAGTTTCCCCATCATGCGGTTGAAAGACAAAGGGCAGGGCGATCAGCATCAGCGGCGTCGTCAGCGCGGTGAACCAAAAGACGATGCTCCACGGCGCTTCTGTTTTGTTGAGATCCTGAATTTGAAAACTGATCGTCGCCACCAAAAATGCCGCGATCAGGCCGACCGCCGCGCCAAAGGGATCAACCGAAGTTTGCGTGCCCAATCCAAAGGCAGGCTGTGTCAGAACAATCACACCTGCAAAACCAAGCGCGACCGCGCCCCAGCGATATTTGCCGACCTTTTCGCCGAACAGGATAACCGACAGCATGACCGCAAAGAATGGCGCGGTGAAACTGATCGCGGTCGCCTCTGCCAGCGGCAACAGCATGACCGCGCCGTAAACGAAGAACATGCCAATTATGCCGTAAACCGCGCGGCGCGCATGGGCGCTGAAACGCTGTGTCTTGATGGATGAGAGTTTGCCGAGCGCGGCGAGCAAGCCAGCGACGCACACTAGGGTGATCGCTTGCCGCCAAAACACCAATTCGGCCAAATGGGCACCGCGTTCCCCGGCCAATTTGACCAGCATCGCCATCGTCGCAAGCGTCGCAGCGGTCGCAACACGCAATCCCAGCGCAAGAAACGGGCGAGGGCGGGCGACGGAACCATCCATAGAAATGGGCTTTAGAACCAATGCGGGTTTGCGCAAGCGCGCAAGGAATTGCGCGCGGGCACTCTATGGGTTTGCGCAGACGCCGTGCATCCCTACATGCAGGCGCATTATGGAACTGCTTTCCCAACTCGCATTCGCCAGTGACGCCGCGCTGCTCGCGCTGGCTGGCCTTTTATGCTGGGTGTTTGCGGGTGTTTGTTTGGTGATGGAACGTCGGCGCGGCAGCCGCCGATCTGTCGAACGGCTGGAGAAAGTCGGCTGGGTGCCGTGGACAAACCTGTTTGTGGCAAGCGCCATTATCGGCGGCGGATGCCTCGCGACGAGTCTGCCGGTTGTGCTGGGTAACCTGTAGGCCTGATAGCGGGGCACGGCTGCGCAGCAGCCGCAAGCCCGACCGGGCTCCCGCAGCGCCGCAGGTGCGAGGAAATCGCACCCCGGATGGGGTGCGGAAAACCAAAAACCGTTACAGACACGCCTCAAGATAGGCCTGATCAAACCCATATTGGCGGGCTTTTTCAAGAGTATAAGGCCGCAGACCCGATGGGCGGAATTCGCCCAAAATCTTGCCGTCTTCGCTTTCATCGAGATATTCGAACTTGAACAAGTTCTGCGTCACGATGACGTCGCCTTCCATCCCGATCACTTCGGTAATGTCGGTCGTGCGGCGTGAACCATCGCGCAGACGTTTCACCTGAACGATCAGATCAACCGATTCCGCGATCTGGCGCGAAATGGCCTCTTTCGGGATTTTGATGTCGCCCATCAGGATCATGTTTTCCATCCGGCCCAAACATTCGCGCGGGCTGTTGGCGTGAAGCGTACACATCGAACCATCGTGGCCCGTATTCATAGCGGCGAGAAGATCGAAACATTCCGCGCCGCGAATCTCACCCAGAATAATCCGGTCAGGACGCATACGCAGGGCGTTTTTCACAAGATCGCCAATCGTAATCGCGCCTTGCCCTTCGAGGTTAGGCGGGCGAGTTTCGAGCGGTAGCCAGTGCGGCTGTTGCAAGCGAAGTTCCGCGGCATCCTCAATCGTCAGCACACGTTCGCCGGGGTCGATCATTTTCGACATGGCGTTGAGCATGGTCGTTTTACCAGAACCCGTACCGCCAGAAATAACGATATTCATCCGGCAAGCGCCCGCGATTTTCAGCGCGGTGCACATTTTCTCGCTCATGGAACCAAATTCTTTGAGCATGTCCAAAGTGATCGGTTTCTCGGAGAACTTACGAATGGAAAGCGCGGTGCCGCGTAGCGACAATGGCGGGACGATCACGTTAACACGCGAACCATCTTTCAAACGGGCATCGGCCAGCGGCGTGGTTTGGTCGACGCGGCGGCCAACCTGGTTCACGATACGTTGAGCGATTTGGAAGAGGTGCTGTTCATCGCGGAACCGGATCGGCGCGATGACAAGCTTGCCCTTTTTCTCGATGTAAGTTTGATCCGGGCCGTTGACCATGATGTCGGAAATATCCGGATCGTTGAGCAATTCTTCCAGCGGACCAAAGCCCAGCAGCTCATCAATCAGAACTTTCTCAAGCGCAAATTGCTCGCGGCGGTTCAGTGTAACCTTTAGCTCGGCCAGCACTTCCATGATGATCGGGCGGAATTCTTCGGACAGCTCATCTTTCGAAAGCGTCGCGGCGGCTTCGGGATCAACCCGTTCGAGCAAGCGCGGCAGCACTTGTTCTTTAATCTTGTGAACGGAGGCTTCGAAACCTCCTGCTTCTGATTCGGCCGCATTGGTCGCGTTCATACGCTCTGCAAGGCGGTCCATCGCGCTTGCGGTTGCATTGCCGGTTGGCGCTTTCTTAGGAGCGGGCTTCGGCGCGTCTGCGCCTTTGCCTTCTTCGGGCAGCGGCGGAAACTGCTCTCCGCCGTCGCCTTCTTCGCTCTTGGCGCCGCCGCCCTTCATTGGACGAGCCACACCAAACGCTGGCTTAGCGCCTGGCCTCATACCGCCAGCGCCGCCCTTTTTGCCAAATGCGCTCATTAATCAGCCCCCAAGGCATCACAAAAATCCAAACGCTTCTTCGCGTGTTATCGCGAACGGCGCCTCTCGAAGTTTGGTGAATAAATCGGAAACCTTAATTTTTCGCCAAGGCGGGCGCCCTGTTGTGAAGACACTAAGGCGGCTCATTGTGAAGGATTATCTAGCCTTATCAGAGGTATATTACCTCGGTCCTAAGGGAATGTACCGATAGGGCGGGTGTAAATATATGTATGAAGAATTATGCACAGCAAGACAGCTTGGGACGTGACTGCATTGGTGGAACACGGCGTCGATCGTGGCTAAGGTCTTGCACCGGTTCGCACATGCATTTCCACTCTCCTTAACGGGGCCAATTACCGCTCATGACCGCTTCGCTTATTGCATTTGGAGGGTACGATACGCGCAAGCCGCGCGTTCGGCTCTTGATTGATGCTGTGCGGCGGGCGGGCGCGTTGGAGGACAATATTCTGATCCCCGCTTGGCAACAGGTCGCGCAGACCAATGTTCCCTCGCGCTTTTCAGTGTTGAAAGTGTTGGCGAAAATTGCGCTTGGTTATCCGCGCGCTTTGATGAGACTTGCGCGGGCTAAGAAAGGGGCGGCGGTCCTGCTGCCCTATCCCGGAATCATAGAGATATTGCTGATCGCTCCGCTCGCGCGGTTGATGGGGCGCAAAATTGTGCTGGATGCGTTTTTGCCCATTTACGACACGATTGCGGGCGACCGGGCGCTGGTGAAGAGCAAGATTTTGACCGGGCCGATCTGGTGGTTTGAGAAAATCGCCCTCGGCCTTGCGGACCAGATCATCGTCGATACGGATCAGCACGGCGAATATTTCGCCAAGGAATTTGGCATCGCGGCGGAGCGCTTTGTTACCGTTTTGGTGGGGGCGGAGGGTAATTTTACCGCCCTCCCGAAATCTGGCCAGCCTGCGCCGGATGTTTCAGACACCGCCGATCTACTCGATCCCGAAGACCGCCGGCCGATTGTCTTGTTCTACGGTCAACTCATTCCGCTTCACGGCCTGCCTACGATTTTGGCGGCGGCGCGGCTCTCTGCGGATTTGGACGCGCGCTGGGTGATTATCGGCAAGGGGCAATTGGAACCGATGCTGAGCGAGGAATTAAGCGGCGGCGCGGACAGCAATATCCAATGGATTGAATGGGTCGATTACGAACGCCTGCCTGCGGTGATCGCGCGCGCGGATGTGTGCCTCGGCGTATTCGGCGCGTCGGACAAAGCATCACGCGTGATCCCGAATAAATTGTTTCAGCAGGCGGCGATGGGCAAACTTGTCATCACCCGCGCCAGCCCAGCGGTTGATGCACTCGCGGCCCGGTTCCCTGATAGCCTGCGCACTGTGCCAGCGGATGACCCGCGGGCGCTTGCCGATGCCGTTGCCGGCGCGCTCGCAGGAACGCGAAAGGCCGCCTCGCCACATAAGAAAAGGTGGTCGGAAGCGGCCTTGCGTGAATTGAGCCCCGATGCCGGGGTCGCCGAACTGCTCGAAAAACTCGAAGCGTCAGCGGGTTAGACGCGGATTAGTCTTCGCGCGAGAAGAACAGTTCAAACGTCCCGCGGTCGCCTTGCTTGATCTCTTCTAGGAAGGACGGATTGCGGATCAGTGACATGCCGGGGCGGTCATATTGGATGACCAGAGATGGCTTAAGTCCGCTGGCCTCGATCATTTCCAGAACTTCGCGAATTTCGTCTTCGCTCAGCAAGCTGCCATGCAATTCGATGAATAAGTGGCGCACGGTTTTAAGCGTGTCGGTTGCCCCGCGCAGCACTTGAAGCTCAAACCCTTCGACATCCATTTTGATGAAAGTTGGCGCTTCGTGGCTCTTGGCGAATGTGTCGATGCGGTGGCAATCAACCTCGATAAATTCACCGGAGGACCCCGGATTTTCTTTGGCCGTGTGCCAATTGGACAATTCCGAAGTGTAGAGTTTCAGCGTGCCGTCTTCTTCGCCGAAACCGGCATGTTGAACCTCGATATTGTCATAGCCGTTGAGTTCGATGTTGCGGTTAAGCCGCTGAACATTCTCAGGATGCGGCTCAATCGCGTAGATTTTGCGGCACCGGCTCGCCTCCATCAACGCGTAATATCCGATATTCGCGCCCACTTCGAGAACGACGTCGTCTTCTTGCAGGATCGAAAGGATATGCCCGGTCGCAACCGGTTCGCGAATGCCGTCGAGCAGCAGGTCGCGATCAAGCCCTTCTTTTTCCGGCATCAGTTCCATTTTCGAACCAAGGATGGTGCGGATTTGCGGCCCCTCTAGGCCCATACGGCTGAAATCCTTGCGGCGCGAACGGTCTTCCCAGCGGGCGCGGGTGAAGTTCACCGTACGCTCCAGCGTCGGTTGGATACCGCGTGATTGTACCATTTCGACCGCAGCTTTGATCTCGTTTGCGTATTTCATGTGCCCGTCAGTCCCTGTTTGAACAGCTGTGTAAATTGTGGCCGCGAGGGCCGCTTAAATCTCGTGTTAACTATAAAACCTTTCCAAAATCGAAACGCCGATTGGAATGGTGCGTGATCCTTCATTCACCCGGCTCAGCCGGCGTGATTAGCGATATGATGCCGGTTGCAATTCCGCTGACGGCAAAACCAATCAGACGGTTTAGGCCGACCGCCAGAAACGCCGCCTCTGGCGGTACAGTGGAAAGCGTCGCGATGGACGCCGCGACGATTTCGCTGATGCCCAGTCCGCCGGGCGCAATTGACGCCGCTGAACCAAGGATGGTCGCAAAAACAAATGGATAGAGGTCAAGAAATTCAATCGCGACGCCGATAGCAAGGAATGCCGCAATCAAACGCGCGCCTGCAATGCCAAGCCCGATAACCCGCATCAACAGCGCCGCCAGAGCAATTCCCAAGCCTGCTCTGCCGATCAGCCAAACCGAACATGCGGCCACGCCCAAAACGCCGCCCGCGCCAATCGCAAGCGCGGCCGGGTGCCAGATGCCCAAGGCGAAACAAGCCGCCACCGCGCTGCACGAAATCCAAAGCAGCGCATTGACCGTCACATGCAATCCGGCATCGACCGCGCCGGACCCTTCGCGCATCATCGCCCCGCCGCGCACCAGCGCGCCGCCGGGGATGGGCAAGAATTCGGCAAAGGCCGCCACACACGATATTTTGAGCGATTTGCCAAAGGGAATAGTGATCCCCGCTCCGCGTGCCATGACCATGAAATTGAGCGCGCCATAGATCATGCTGACCGGGATGAAGACCAGAGCCGAAAGCGCGATATAACGCAGCGCGAGATCGCTGAATGTGAGTTCCAACCGCCCTGCTGAAACCCAAAAGCCCGCACAAAACAGCACCGCGCAAATCGCAAATATTGGCCCGCGATACGCGCCAAGCGTGCGCCGTGCAGACTGAGCGAATGCGAATAAGCGGGCGGTCATTGATGCGCGCGCTTCATCAGCAATCGGGGAGGCGCTGTGTCCTTCCATCCTGCGGATTACCACGCTGTCCAATAGAAACCGACGGGATCGATTTCGGGGCGCTGAGGATTGCGGCCCCAGATGAGGCGCGCGGTTTCCTCGCCATTATTCGCCAAAGAAACTGTGCCGCGATCAAGTTCGATGATGCTTCCATCGGCGAAGATCGTGCCGTCAATTTCCAGCGTGCCTTCGGCTGTGTAAGCGCCCGGCACCAATATATCCCATTCTTGGGCCGTACCCGCGTCCAAAACGCGCCCGGCGACATAGATGTCCGCCCAAAAACGCACATAGGTTTGGCGCAAAGCGCGCGCATCTTCGGGATGGAAATTGGCCGTTTCGCCGCGTTCGATCAGCGCGGAGAAATGGCGATTATTGTCGAGCACCAGCGGCACCGGCTTCGCTTGCATAGCGATCAGCAAAGCTGGCTCTCCCGCGGCCAGATATTTCTGCACACCGTATTGGGTGAGGAATTCGTTCTGTTTGGCAAAAGTCCCGATCATCCCGCAGCAATCGAAATAATTGACCGGCTGCGGAAACACTTCGTGGACGGCGGAAACCAATTGTTGTTGCCGCACCGTCACGCCGCGCGTGTCGACCACCCAGACCATCGCCGCGCTCAGGCCGATAAAACCAGCAACCAGCGCCATGCCGTAACGCTTCACGAAAATCGGTATGGTGAGCGCGCATGTCACGGCGACAGGCGGCAAGATGAATGGGTAAAAATACGGGAGCGAATTGAGGTAGAATAACGGCGTCAAAACCGGGAACCACAATGCGAGCAGGGCAATGCGTTTGGTCAGAGGAAGATCAAGCCGCAGCACGGTCGAGGGCACCAAAAGGATCGCGAATGTCAAAGGCAGGGCGGTAAACACGCCTTTTCCGATCATCGGCAAATGCGGCGAGTTAAATAGAGCGAACATCTTGCTGCTCGACCGGCTCAGAACGCCGCTGGCCACTTCGTTCGATTGCTGCGCACCGGAATCGACCGAATGGAGCGCATAGAGCAGTGCAAAAACGCCCAGCGCGGCGGCTCCGGCGGCGATCCACCGGGCGGCATAGCGCCAGTCATATCCCTCATCGCTCCACCGCCAAAGCGCGATCCCTGCAAAGGCGGGCGCCCAAAGGACAAACTTAATCGTCACCATCGCGGCGAGCCCGATCAGCGCCCCCAGAGCGATGATAGCGGGGATACCAAGCCGAGTGCGCGCGGCGAGGACCAGAGCGCTTGTGAGCAGCGCGGTAACAATCGGATCGACCCGGAAAGACGAGCTGTGCTGCATGACATAGCCCGCGCCCATGAACGCCGCGAGTGTGAGCAATGCAGTGCGCCGGTCGCTGAATTTCTCCGCCAACAGATAGATACCGCCAGAAGTCACCAAAGCGCATCCCCACATGAATAGGCGCGCGATAAGAATGTGGTCGATTTCGCTACCCGGCATGTCCGGCAGCCAGAAGAAAAACCGTGTGTGGATCGTCTGTAGCGGCTGAATAAACTCGCCGCGCGAAACCAGTTCAACCTGACTGTAGAACCAAAATTCGTCCCAGTTGATCGACCGCCCCGTGGCCATCGACAGCTGCATCAGAGCAAGCACACCGATAAGCGCAATCAACCAGCGCACAGAGATTGTGGCTGGCAAAGACGGCAATTGCCCGCGCATGTTCGGTGTTGCAGGAGCAGCGAGTTCGCTCATGTTCAGGAGGCCGCGCGGCGAACCGGCTTTGCCTGACGCGCCTCAAGTGCCTCAAGTGCCTCAAGTGCCTCAACCGCGTCAAAATCCGCCGCCGGAGCCGCGTTTCCGCCTTGCCCGGCAAGCGTTTCCTCAATCCGGCGCAGTTTCAGCATATTCGCCTCCAGCAGCTTGCGATTGGTAGCGATCAGATCCGCCAGAATGCCGAGCGTGGAAATGAGCACGCCAACTGTCAAAAGCGCACCGCCAATAACCAGTGATTGAATGTGCCCATCGCCATTGCCGGTGGCAAAGAACCACAGAAACCGACCGATCGGGAACAGCCCGGCCAGGGTCGCAATCATCCCCAGACCCACAAACACACGCAAAGAATTGAATGTTGTGTATGCGCGCACAATCGTCACGCCGGTCTGCTGAATGAATTTCGGAATTGATTTAAACAAGCGCGAAGGGCGCGTTGCCGCATGGGTGCGGATCGGCACGCTGGTGATCGCCAACCGTTTGCGGCCCGCTTGGATCAACATGTCGGTGGTGTAACTGAAATCGGTGGTGATATTGATCCGCTGGGCCGCATCGCGGCTGATCGCGCGGAACCCGCTGACGGCGTCGGTGATGTCGGTGGCGGACAAGGTGCGCACGACATAACTGCCAAAGCGTTGGAGCAAGCGTTTGCCCGCGCCGAAATGCGCATTGTTTGTGACCGATCGGTCGCCGATGCAAATGTCGGCTTCGCCCGCGGCAACGGGCGCGACGATTTTTGCAATATCGGCCCCTTCATATTGGCCGTCGGCATCGGTGTTGACGATAATGTCGGCCCCTTCGGCCAAACATTTGTCGATGCCGCTGCGGAATGCTTCTGCCAAGCCGCGATTGCCGCGGTGGCGCACGACATGATGCACGCCCCATCGGCGGGCGATGCCGGATGTGTCATCCGAACTGCCATCGTCGATGATCAGATATTCGATCGTGTCGATACCCGGCAGACTGCGCGGCAGCTTTGCCAGCGTATCCGGCAGCACTTCTGCCTCGTTCAGGCAAGGAATCTGGATAATGAGCTTAGTCATAATGTCGTTTTCGGCCCCCCGTTTGGCCAATTACAAGGGCGCACAAACGCCGCTTTGATGCGGTGTTACCGGGCCGGGCTTAAGCAAACGTAAACCATGAATTTACTGCGCCCGATTTGCGCTTCACTGCGCTTGCCTTTCGCAGGGGCTTGGCCCACGGCGGCGTATGAATTTGCGCAAGGAATACGGGCTTTGACCCCTATGGAACGCAGCGGTCTGGGCTTTGCCGTGGCCGGATTTGTCGTGCTTTCTTGCGGGGATGCGGTGGTAAAAAGCATGGCGGGCGAATGGCCCCCTTACGCGGTCGCAGCGCTGCGGTTTAGCATCGCGGCGATCGCTTTATCCGTGTTGCTATGGCGCAGCGAAGGGCGGGCCGCGTTTGTGCCGCAGAACTTGCCGCTGCAAATGGCGCGGGGTGCGTGTCTTGCACTGGCGTCTGTTTGCTTCTTCTCCGCGATTTATATCATGCCTTTGGCAGAGGCGATGGCGATTGCGTTTCTCTCTCCGATCCTCACGCAGATACTTGCCGGGTTGATATTGGGCGAAGAGGTAAAGCCTAAGGTCTACGCCGTTTCGGTCATCGCGCTTATCGGTGTGGCGATCATTTTGCGTCCCAATCTGGCTTTGTTGGGGTGGGGCGCGCTGTTGCCGCTGGTTTCGGCGGTGTTTTTTGCGCTTTTGCTGGTCACCAACCGGGCGAGCGCGGGTCAGGGCAGCGCGCTTTCGATGCAGTTCTTTGTCGCCGCATTCAGTGTGCCGATCCTGTTGGTCGTTTCGGTCGCGGCTAAGCTTTCAGGCGAACCAACGCTCGATTTTGGCTGGCCAGCATGGGATATTGCCGCGCGCTGCGCGGTCGTCGCTGTTACGGCCACCGCGGCGCATTGGCTGGCCTATATCGGCATTAGCCGCGCAGGAGCAGCGAAAGCAGCGCCAGCGATCTATGTTCAGATGTTGATTGCGATTACGCTGGGCTGGGTCTTCTTTGAAGATGTGCCCGATGGCTACACATTGCTGGGCGCGGGATTGATCATCGCAGCGGGCCTGATCTTGTGGCGCGATGGATTGAAACCGGACGCGGCAAAAACACCCACGCGAAAACCGGCACCAAAACCGGCACCAAAATGAACATAAAGCGGCGTAAAAAGAATGTCAGCGCGGGTTTCTTCAAGCCTTATTCAACCTTACAGGGTTAATGGCGCCAATTGAGGTTCGGGTTCAGGTTTAAGGACATCTAGGAAATATGTGCGGAATTATCGGGATCGTCAGCTCGCAAAGCGTTGCGGATCGTTTGGTCGATGGCTTGCGGCGGATGGAATATCGCGGCTATGACAGCGCCGGAATATGCACTTTGCATGATGGCGCACTGGTGCGCCGCCGGGCGCAGGGTAAGCTGATGAACCTGGTCGATGTTCTGGACCGTGATCCGGCGGCTGGCACAATCGGTATCGCGCACACACGCTGGGCCACGCACGGCGCGCCGACTTCGGCCAATGCGCATCCCCATGCGACGGATCATGTCGCCATCGTCCACAATGGTATCATCGAAAATTTCAAAGAATTGCGCGCGGAACTCGCCAAAGATGGCCGCATATTTGAAAGCGAAACCGACAGCGAAGTGGTCGCGCATCTGATCTCTCGTGAGATTGAGAAAGGCGACAGTCCAGAGGATGCCGTTCGCACCGTATTGCCGCGATTGCGCGGGGCGTTTGCGTTGGCGATTACCTTCCGCGATCACCCCGATTTGCTGATCGGTGCGCGGCTGGGATCGCCGCTTGTGGTGGGGCACGGCGACAATGAAATGTTCCTCGGTTCCGATGCGCTCGCACTGGCCCCGCTGACCCAGCGGATTACCTATCTCGAAGAAGGCGACTGGGTCATTGTGCGCCAAGGAACCGCGCAAATTTTCGACGAAGAAGGGCGCGAGACGTTCCGTCCGGTTCAGCCATCGGGCGCATCGGCGGCGGCGGTTGAGAAGGGCAATTATCGCCACTTCATGCAGAAAGAGATTTTTGAGCAGCCCACCGTGGTCGCTCAAACGCTCGCATCCTATTTGCGGCGCGAGGACAATTCGGTTGCCCTGCCGCAATTTGATTTCGACATTTCGGGCGTCAAACGCCTGACGATTGTGGCCTGCGGTACGTCCTATTACGCTGGTTTGGTTGCGAAATATTGGATTGAGCAATTTGCCCGCGTACCGGTCGATATCGATGTCGCATCGGAATTTCGTTACCGCGAACCGGTGCTCGAAGAGGGCGGTTTGGCGCTGTTTATCTCGCAAAGCGGGGAGACGGCGGACACGCTGGCGGCGCTGCGCCATTGCAAGGCCGAAGGGCAGACGATTGGCGTGGTGGTGAATGTCCCGACCAGTTCTATGGCGCGGGAGGCGGACTTGCTGCTGCCAACCCATGCCGGGCCCGAAATTGGCGTTGCTTCGACCAAAGCTTTCACCTGCCAGCTCGCCGTTTTGGCCGCCCTGGCCGCGCATATGGCGGTCGCCAAGGGGCGCTTTACCCGCGAAGAAGAAAAAGAGGTCGTCGGCCATTTGCTAGAGGCACCGGCGGCGTTGAATGCGGCGCTTGGTCATGATGATGACATCGCCGAAATCGCACCTTTGATCGCGCCGGCTCGTGATGTGCTGTATCTGGGGCGCGGACAGGATTTTCCGCTCGCTTTGGAAGGCGCGCTAAAACTCAAAGAAATCAGCTATATCCACGCGGAAGGCTATGCCAGCGGAGAGATGAAGCACGGGCCGATTGCGCTGATCGATGACGAAGTGCCCGTGGTGGTGATCGCGCCGTCTGGGCCATTGTTTGAAAAGACCGTGTCCAACATGGAAGAGGTCCGCGCACGCGGCGGCAAAGTTGTTCTGATTTCGGATGCGAAAGGTTTGGAACAAGCGGGCGAGAATTGTCTTGCGACGATTGAAATGCCGGTGGTTCACCCGCTGATCGCACCTTTGGTTTACGCGATCCCGGTACAGCTGCTTGCCTATCATGTGGCGGTCGTAAAGGGGACAGATGTGGACCAACCGCGCAATTTGGCAAAGTCGGTCACCGTTGAATAACCCTAACCGCCGGGCGAAAGTCTCTTAAGGATAGATCGCGAAAGCGGTGCGTCACTTTACCTGACCCTAACCTTTCGGGGTTAATCGCCTAGGTCGTGAACAACGCAGATTCTCCCTTAGAACCGACCATTCAGCAGGTCTTGCCGCTTTCGGCCGTGCTGGGCCTGTCTGATAAGGGCGATTTTGATTGGGCGCGGCTGCGCGGATTGCAATATGCCGCGCTTGCGAAACTGACGTTTAATCGGGCCTATGCTCATGCCCTATTGGGGCTATTCGTGGCTCAGATGTACTTGGCAAGTGTGGGCCCTATCTGGGTCGGCGCGTGGTACGCTGCTTTGTTGGCGGTTCATATTCGCGGTGCGAAGGTTGATCGGCGATTGGCCGACGCCGATCGGCGTAAAGTTTCCAACGCCGAATCGTATCAACATGCCGCCACCTCTATTTTTTCGGGACTGTTATGGACCGTGCCGATTTTGGTGTTCGCGCCATTGGGGCCGCCCAGCGCTGCGGCGGCTCTGTTGGTGATCACCATCATCCTGATCTCAGGTTCGGTGTATTTCTATACGACATCGCCAATTAGCATTCTGATTTTTACCGCCATCCTGGGCGGCGGTGCCGTCGCACATGCCGTTATGAGCGGTCAGATGTTCCTAACCGGTGGTCTCATCATTTTTATGGTCGCCACGACGCTGGGTACGATCGAAGTCGGGCGAACTTATCTTGCTGCGCGAATTGCAGAGGACATGGTGGCCGAAAAAGAAGAAGTCGTGTCACTCTTGTTGCGCGAATTTGAAGAGAATGAGGCCGATTGGCTGTGGGAGATTGATCCACAACGCCGGCTCCGTTCGGTCAGCCCGCGCTTTGCATTCGCTCTCAATGCCAGCGACAGAGAGGTCGAAGGCCATCCTCTGCTTGAATTGATTGCCGGCGAAAATTGGGCGAGCGGCAATTTTCCAGCCAGTCTGCATGATCTCGCTGAACGGCTTCGCAACAGAGAGAATTTCTCCAACCTCATCGTTCAGGTCACAATTCAGGGCAATGAACGCTGGTGGGAACTTTCAGGCACACCGATCCGCGATGAACGCGGCAAGTTTATCGGTTTTCGCGGGGTCGGCTCTGACGTGACAGAGCAGCGCGCCTCAAGCGAGAAGATCGCATATTTGGCGCGCTATGATACTCTCACATCGCTGCCGAACCGGTTGATGCTGACAGAGGCGCTGGGCGAAGCGCTCGAATATTCTGCGCATTGGCGCACGCGCTGCGCATTGCTGATGGTTGATTTGGACCGGTTTAAGGCGGTCAACGATTCGCTTGGCCATATGACCGGCGATAAGATGCTCGCGCAGGTTTCTGCGCGGCTGCAGGGGTTGATGGGCGACGATGCAATGGTCGGCCGCCTGGGCGGAGATGAATTTGCGATCGTGATCCGCGATGCCAGCGACATTGATGTTACGCTCAATTTGGCAGACCGCGTCATCCAATCGCTTTCCGAACCCTATCAAGTTGACCAGCACACGCTGTATGTTGGCGCAAGCATCGGTTCCGCGATTGGGCCGCGCGACGGTAAAACAGTCGAAGAATTGATGCGCAATGCCGACCTTGCGCTGTACCGGGCTAAGGATGAAGGCGGCGGTGAACATTGCCGCTTTGAACCTGTCTTGCACGCCTCAGCAGAAGAACGCCGCCAATTGGAGGCTTCTTTGCGCAAGGCGCTCGGGCTTGATGAATTTGTGCTCCATTACCAACCCGTGGTCGATGCGCGCAGCGAGGAAATCGTTAGTTTTGAAGCTCTGGTGCGCTGGAACAGCAGCGATCACGGTTTCGTCAGTCCGGGCAAATTTATCCCGCTGGCAGAGGACACGCGTCTGATCGTGCCGATCGGTAGATGGGTTCTGCGTCAGGCGTGTTTCGAAGCGCGCAATTGGCCGGATCACATCAAGGTCAACGTCAATGTGTCGCCCGAACAATTGCTTGAACCCGGCTTCCATCAGGAAGTGGTGGATACGCTTGCGGCCAGCGGATTGCGCCCTGAGCGGTTAGAAATCGAAGTGACAGAGAGCATCTTCCTTAGGGATGCGAGCATTGCGCGCAATGCGCTCGAACAGGCGATGGCGCTGGGTTGCTCGATTGCGCTCGATGATTTTGGCACAGGCTATTCCTCGCTTGGCTATCTGCGCAAATTGCGGTTCTCTACGATCAAGGTTGATCGCACCTTTGTTCAGGGTGCAGGCCAAGGCAGCAATGAAAGCTTAGCGATCATCAACGCGGTTGTGGCGATGGCCAAGAGCATGAATATGACGACCACAGCAGAAGGTGTGGAGGATGCGGAAGAGGCGGAACTGATCCGCAACCTTGGCTGTGACAAGATCCAAGGTTTCTATTTTGGTCGCCCGATGTCGAGCGACGAAGCGCTGCGGCTGTTCCCAAAGGGCGATCTAACGGGCGGTTCAGCCGGCGCGGAGATCAAGAAGATCGCCTAAATAGCGCGGCGGCTCGGCAACGGTTTAGGCCGCGACTGTTAGGCCGCGACTCTTAGGCAGCAACTAGGCTCTGAATAACATTTTCAAACACGCGCCGGCCATCTGATCCGCCCATTGATGCATGAGCAGCAGGTTCAATCGCGCGTTCAGGATGCGGCATCATTCCCATCACGCGGCCATTGGCGCTGAGCACGCCGGCAATATCGCGCAATGATCCGTTGGGATTGTCCCCGTAGCGGAAAGCCACGCGGTCTTCGCCTTCAAGCCGGTCGAGAGTGGCGGCGTCAGCGAAGTAATTGCCATCGTGATGCGCCACGGGAACTTGCAATCTTTCGCCCGCTGCAAATCCGTTGGTGAATAGCGAAGACGTGTTGGCGACTTCTAATTCCACGGTGCGGCACACGAAAGTCTGTCCCGCATTGCGCATCAATGCACCGGGGAGAAGCCCGCTTTCGGTGAGCACCTGAAATCCGTTGCATACGCCCAGAACAGGCACGCCGCGCTCCGCCGCAGCGATCACCGCGCGCAGAACGGGGCTCTTTGCCGCCATGGCGCCAGAACGCAGATAGTCGCCGTAAGAAAAACCGCCGGGCAGGGCGATAAAATCGAGTTCGCCGGGCAAGTCGGCATCGCCGTGCCACACGCGGATGGCGGGCTGGCCCGAGACAGCTTCTAAAGCCACCGCCATATCACGGTCACAGTTTGATCCCGGAAAGGTGATTACAGCCCCGCGAAACGGCATCAGGCAGGCTCCGCTTCGCTGTTCAATTTTTCAATCGCAAAATCTTCGATCACCATATTGGCGAGCAATTGTTCGCACATTTTGGTGAGCGCATCGTCGCTTGTACCGTCAGCAACATCCATTTCGATCATCCGGCCAATGCGGACATCATCGACCCCGTCAAACCCAAGGCTGTCCAGCGAATGATGCACAGCGCGCCCCTGCGGATCGAGTACGCCGGGTTTTAGACGAACAAGGATGCGAACTTTCATGGGGCGTGTCCTGCGTTGTGATGCGTTGTGATGCGTTGTGATATGTTGCGGTCGGTTGTGATGCGTTGTTAAGGGCAGCCTATAACGTCTGAGCGCGGCGGTGCAATTGCGCGGCGCGCGCAATCAACCATCCTGTTGAACAATCCTCATTCCGCGGCGTCGGCGGCGGCTTCTTCCTGCGGCAATACTACGAATTGCACGGCATCATCGCTGCCCAGATATTGCGCGGCTTCGGCCTGTATTTCTTCGGCGGTGATCGCGCGCAGCATGTCTGGCCCTGCGAACCAGCGTTCTAGGCGATCCCCATCGCTTTGTGCGCGGCTCGCAAGCGCCATCCACCCGCCCAGCGATTTCAGCGCGTTGTCATACGCCTCCAGCAGCGGTTGCCGCGCCCTGTCGATGATATCGGGGTCGAGCGGGGTCGTGCGTATTTCCTCAACCAGTGCCGCAATCGCATCGCGGGTTGCCTCGACTTCGCTCGCTTCAACAGAAGCGGAGATGGTGAAGGTGCCATAGCCGGGGTAAATTCGGCTCATGGAGCTGGAGGCGCGGGGGGAATAGGCTTGCCCCAATTCCTCTCGCAGCCGGTCCGTCAGTTCAATCTGAACCACCCGCGCCAGCAGCGAAACGCGCATCATTTCGCCGAAATCTTGATCATCTGTGGTGGGCCAGATGGTGCGGAACATCGCTTGGTCCGCTTCGCCTTCATGCCTCAACACATGCGCTGTGCGTTCTTGGGTAAAGCTGCGGATACGGGCGGCGTCACGGGACCGAAATTCACCCTCACGCGCGGGCAGAGCGCCCAAAGTCGCGGCGACGGCGGCAATGGCGGCGTCTTCGTCAAAATCGCCCACCAGAGCCAGTTCGATCGCGCCGGTGGCCCAGCGATCCCCGACAGCGGCCTGCAATTTGTCGAAATCGAGCGCATAGAACGCATCGCGCGATTGCAGGGAAAAGCGCGGATCACCGCCGGACAGGATCGCGCCTGATTGCGAGCCATAAGCGCGCCCCGGCGTGGATGTCAGCGTTTCGAAGAAATTGTCGATCCCGCGCCGGAACCGTTCGATCCCCTCTGGTCGGAAACCCGGATCGGTCAACCCTGCGGTCAAAACCTGCATTTGCAAAGCCAAATCACGCGGCGTGGTGCCGCCTGCAAAGCTGAATGCATCAGCGGCATTGGATACGCGCAGTCCAACGCTGCGCCCGGCCAAGATGGTTTGCAATTCATCCGCACTATGCTGTCCCAAGCCGCCCGATGGGACAGAGCCAATCAGATAGGTGCGCAGCGGATCATCGGCGGTGTTCATCAGCGACCCGCCATCAACCGCCATGCGAAAGCTCACACGGTCTTCGCTAATATCGGTTTTCTTCAGTGTCAGACGAACACCGTTGGCAAAGGTGATGTAGCGAAAGCCGAGCCGTTCTTCTGCCGTGTCAGATACAACCACGCCCGGTTCACCGAATTCGGTGTAGGCAAATTCTGCTGAGCCTGTGTCCAATGGCGCAGCGATTGGCAGCGCCATCGCCTCGTCAAAGGCTGCACGCAGCGCCGCCTCTGCGCCCTCTGGTGCGCCCTCTGGTGCGCCCGCCGGAGCATTGCGCCCTTGGAACCGGATGAGCGGCGCTTCCAATGCGCCAGCGGCCTCTCGTAATTCCGCAATCACCGCATCGGGCGTAATCAAGGGGTGGAATTGATCGGTCATTGCCAATCGCTGCCTTGGCGAAGTTGGAACCGCGTCACTGGACACCAGGCGCAGCGCGCGGCCTACAAGGCCCCGGTTCGATTGGGTTGCCTCCGCCGCCACCGCATTCTCCACAGCCGTGCGGCGATTGGCGAGCTGTTCGTCCACCTCAGCCTGTGTGAAACCATAGGTCAGCGCTTGGTTGATTTCGCGCACCGCCGCGAGGACACCTTTGCGCCATTCGCCATCTTCGCTCGACACGCTGATATTGGTGGAGCTGGCGTCTTCGAAAATATCGCTGCCGCCAAACCGCGCGCCTTGGAACGGAGCATCTTCGGATCGGGCGAGGCGGGCAAGACGCCGGTTGACGATGCCGACACCCACACTGCGCAGGGTCGCGGTGAAGCGGTTGGCCATCGTATCAGGCTCATCGATCCACGGTTGCAGTATTGAGAATGACGTGCTTTCCGGCAAAGCAGGGTCGAGATAGATATCCGTGAGCTCTTGCCTTGTGTGATCCACCGGACCGGTCACAGGATCGGCGGGGGCCTGCGGGCCGCTCCAGTCAGCGAAACGCTCTCGGATCGCCGCCTCAACGACCTCCACCGGGAAATCGCCCACGATAACCAGCACGGTGTTTTGCGGAGTGTATGTCCGTTCATACAGGCCGCGCAGCTGCGCCGCAGTGGCGGTTTGTAGGCTTTCCAATGTGCCAATCGGCAGGCGCTGGCCAAAGCGTGCGCCGGGCGCGATAAATTCATACGCATCTTCCTGTGCGCGTTGCCGAAATCCGCGCCGGTCGCGGCGTTCGGCCAGCACAACGCCGCGTTCACGCTCCACCGCATCTTGCGCAATGGTCAGCTCGCTGGCGGTTTCCCGCATCAGCATAAGCGCGGTGCCCAGCAATTCTTCGTCATTGCGCGGCAGGTTGAGCATGTAAGTGATGGCGCTCAATCCGGTCGAGGCGTTGGTATCCGCACCAAATGCAAGCCCTTCGCGTTCGAGCAGCGCGATCATTTCGCCTTCGGGGATATTGGTGGAGCCGTTAAACGCCATGTGTTCGAGGAAATGCGACAATCCGCGCTCATCCTCATTTTCATCCAATGACCCGGAATCAATCCGCATCCGCACCAAAGCTGTCCCCTCTGGTGTGGCATTTTCGCGCAGGATGTAACGCATCCCGTTATCAAGCTGTCCGAATGTGTAGCCCGGATCGACGGGCACATCGCTTTGTTCAAAATACCAGACAGGTTCCTCAGCACTCGTATCTATACTGGCATCTGCTGCGGTCTCGCTCTCTTGCGCGGCAAGGCTGCTGCTCAATGCGATATTGGGCAAAGCCAAAATCAGTCCGGCACAAAAGGCGCGCGCTGGGAACAAACCGAATGGGAAACTGTGTGTTTTAGGCATAAGAGACGCTTTATAAATCAGGGGAATACACAAGATGAATGGCGGGGGTGAAGCCCGCTATGGTTGCGACACTTCGAGCGCCGCATCGGGGTCATCCAACGCCTCTTTGATGAGTACGAATTTGATGGGGAAGGGAAATGTGCCGACCCTCACATCCAGATTGCCGTCATCGCGCAGGCTCATTTCTGCATCCCCGTTCAAAAGGATGTCGCGGCCCAGATAGACCCCATCGTCGTTGCGCCGAATATTGGTCATTGTCACCTGATCCGGCTCAACCCGGAACAACAAAACATGGTTCCACCCATCGACGGCAAAGGCGCGCCCGCGCTCAATCCTCAACCGTTTATCATTGGTCGAAATGCGCCATATCCCATCAATCGGAAGCGGCGTGCCAAGGTCCACCGCATACCGGTTCGGCAAGGCCGCCCCGAGCGAGATTAGCCACGGCGTCTCGCTATCAATTTCACCCCCGGTCGCATTCGGGTCGAGCAATTGGTCGATATTGACCTGCGCAAACGGCGCGAATGCCCCGTCCGGGAATTGTTCCAGATAGGCGCGATAGGCCGCAACCGTGTCCACCCTTACCGCCTCCAGCCAGGTGTGGTCGTCTAGGCCGTTATCGGCTTCGCTGGCGCCTTCGCGCACAATATCCAGCGTGTCTGCGACCCGGACGTAATCAATCGTTTGGGTTGCCTCAGCTGCGCTCTGCAATGCGCCATCTGCGCCATCTGCGCCAACCGCGCCATCCGCGCCTTCTTCGGCATACAAATCCGTTAGCCACGCCATCGCATTGTCCGGCCCATCCACCAGAAATAGCGGGCGTCCGGTCATGGAGGCGGAGATGAAAGGCCGTTGATCCCCGTCGGTCGCCGAGAGCACATCATCGCGCACCATCCCGCCCAGCATTTGCACCGGCAATCCGGGCTGAACAATGCGGCGCGCCAAAGCGAGTGCGAATGGCGAATTTCCGTCCGCCCCATCATAAGCGAACATGCCCGGCGCCGCGGCATAAATCACCAACATGTCATCGAATTCGAACGGGGCCAGACCGCGCGACACCGATCGGTTTTCCCCTTGCCAGCGATTGGCAAAGGGGTTGTTGCGGCACGCATCAAGGATAGCAATCCTGAGCTTTGCCCCCTCTAATGTGTCGAGGATGCGGTTCAATTCGACCGCTTCGAATGGCATGTCCTCTTCTGCATCCAGCGAGGCATCGACCGGCAACAGCCAGTTTGCTCCGGCGCTTTCGATGCCATGTCCGGCAAAATAGACCATGGCGACGTCCGCCCCATCCGCCAATTCGCGAAACTCGCGCAACCGGGCGCGAAATTCGGCCTGGTTTAGGTTTTCGGCAAGCTCGACCGTGTCAAAACCGGCGCTTTGCAAAGCGCCAGAGATCAGCTGCGCATCGCGGCCTGGATTGGCCAGCTGCGAGGTGTTTTCATATTCGGAATTGGCGATGACCAGCGCAACGTTTTGCGCCGAGGCTGTGTGAGGTTGAGCAAGCTGCATCACCGCGATGGCGATGAGCGCTCCAAAAACGCGAACCAGTGTTGTTAAAGTCACCGCAGCTCCCCCGTCTTTGCGATTGGGGGCAGGATATATCAAAGGGGCCGTTCGTCCAGAACAAACCTATGACAGAATCTATGACAGGTACCGGGCGCTTTTATTTTTTAACCGGCGGGGTGCCGCGCAGGCGCGAGCGGTGCGTCGATAGGTCGAACACTTCGCCGGGGCCATTGTCTTCGTTTTGCAGCAGGCCGAGGCGGCGAGCGACTTCTTGATACGCCTCTTCTTCGCCGCCCAAATCGCGGCGGAAACGGTCTTTGTCGAGCTTTTCGCCCGATTCCATATCCCACAACCGGCAGCCATCCGGGCTGACCTCATCGGCCAAAATCACGCGGCTGTAATCACCATCGAACAGGCGGCCAAACTCAAGCTTGAAATCGACCAGCCGAATGTTGATCCCGGCAAACATCCCGCTCAGGAAATCATTGATGCGGATCGCCATAGACGAGATGTCCTGCATCTCTTCTTGGCTCGCCCAATTGAAGCAGGAAATGTGCTCTTCTGAGATCAGCGGATCACCCAGCGCGTCGTCTTTGTAATAATATTCGATCAATGTGTGCGGCAACGGATCGCCTTCTTCGAGGCCAAGCCGCTTGCAAATCGAACCCGCCGCGACATTGCGCAGGACGACTTCGATGGGAATGATTTCAACCTGCCGCACCAATTGTTCGCGCATATTGAGGCGGCGAATGAAATGGGTTGGAATGCCGATATGGCCGAGGCGGGAAAAAACGTGTTCGCTGATCCGGTTGTTGATCACGCCTTTGCCGTTGATTGTGCCCTTCTTTTCCGCGTTGAAAGCGGTGGCGTCATCTTTGAAATATTGGATGATCGTGCCGGGTTCGGGACCCTCATACAGGATCTTGGCCTTGCCTTCGTAGATTTTGGTGCGACGAGACATGGCAAAAAACCCCTATTTTGCGACCAATGCGCTTTGCGAATGGTGCCCGAGGGCGGATTTGAACCACCGACACGCGGATTTTCAATCCGCTGCTCTACCCCTGAGCTACTCGGGCATTCGCTGCGGCGGCGGGTCAGTATGACACTCAGTATGACACTGTGCCCGGCGAGCAAATGAGAGCGGCGCTATGGCGAAGGTGAAAGGTGATGGCAAGCGATATTTGGACGGAAATTCGCCTTTTGCACCTAATCCTCACCGCATTACTCTTCGGCCCAATCGCTATGGGCAATTTCCTCTGCGTTCACTGGGTCGCCAGCGACCGAATATCCATCGCCAAACCACCGCGCCAGATCGCGGTCGCGGCAGCGCTGAGAACAGAACGGCGAATGCTGCTCAGCGCGCGGGCGCTTGCATATCGGACAGGGTTTGGATGCTCTACTCATTGCGTGGCAATTTGGGCCTGCGCCGCTTCGAGTGCAAGCGCTGGGTTGGTTTCAATCCGCACCTGTTTGCCGGTGCGTTTGGTAAGCTGCGCCAGCCAAGCGTCTTTCAGTTTCGCTTTGAGGGCAGGGTGCACCGTCAACACCAGCACACGCCCATGACCGTTTGCCAATTCAGCGCGGCGCAATGCCGCGCGCGCGCAGGCCCCCACGCGCGATGCTGCAAATCGGTGGAGCAAAGATGGACCTTCTAACCGAGCAATTAATTGCACAAACCCAAAACCGTTCATCGCGGTGCGTTCATGCGGCCACAGGTCCAGCGCATTTGCCAAAGCGGCATCGACCGCCTTGCGTCCGGCCTTGTCAGGCACAGTCGGGAAATCGATCCCGATTGATCCGCCAAGATCGAACCAATGCAATGCACGGGCGATGGCGGGTATCGCGGCGAGCGACAATTCCTGCGGTGACCCTGCGCCATCAATGTCGATCAGGGTCATCGCCGGGGTCACGCTGATGATGATAGCGCCGCCGGGAAAGTCGATCTGGCCCGACGATGCCGCATCCCAAACCTCTTCCCATAGACCGGCGGGAAAGCGCCGGACCTGCTCGCCGGCTTGAAACACCGATGGCGCAAGGGTTTGCGAAGCGCCCTCAGCGTAAAATTTCGCCGCCGCGCGTTTGAGCCGCCCGCGTTCCGCAATCGCTTCGCGTGTGATCATCAACTGCACTTCGCTGCCTTCGCTGGCATTGCGAGGCAGTCCGTCAGCATTTATCTCGGCCCCGTCTTCGGAAACACACAGCGCGCGCGCCGATCCGGATTTGCGCGATACAATTTTGGCGGTGATGATGGTGCGGGCGCTTAGGGGGCTGTGCCAGAATGTCTTGGCCGCGATCACTTGGTCATTTTCGATCAGGAGGGCGCGGCTTTCTGCGATCCCGTCTTCGATGACCCAATGGGCCGATATGGGGGTGCCTGCCTCAGGCAATGGCAAAGCCCGCCGATTTCAGGAGGATTCGCGTTTCATAGAGCGGTAGGCCCATAACGCCGGAATGGCTGCCGCGTATCCATTGGATCAGGCCTTCTGCCGCCCCTTGGATTGCATAGCCGCCCGCTTTGCCGCGCCATTCGCCGCTGGCGAGATAGGCGGCGATTTCCTCATGCGACAACCCTTTAAACCGCACGATATTTTCATTGAGGCGTTCGCGCAAAGTGCCATCAGGCGCGCGCAGGACCACGCTGGACAAAACAACATGCCGCCGCCCGGATAACAGTTTCAGGCAGCGCCGCGCCTCATCTTCTGTTTCGGTCTTTGGCAGGATCCGCCGACCAGCCGCCACCACAGTGTCGCCCGCCAAGACAAATCCCGGCGCATCCACTGCCAGAGCTTTCTCACGCCCCATGCGCAGCGCGTAATCGCGCGGAAGCTCCGCCTTGAGCGGCGTTTCGTCGATGTCAGCAGGTGTCACAGCATCAGGCGTCAGCCCCAGCCGCGCGATCAAATCGCGCCGCCTAGGAGAAGCCGAAGCCAGAGTTAAATGGAGCGTGCCCATCGTAACAGGCCAGCAGGCCCAGCGCCCTTAAGCGGGGCCGGGGCCCTGACCGGGACCGCCGCGGCCCGGCATAAACCGGTAGGTGATCCGCGCCTTTGTCAGGTCATACGGCGTCAATTCGCACAGCACTTCGTCGCCAACCAGAACGCGAATGCGGTTCTTGCGCATTTTGCCTGCGGTGTGTCCGAGCACTTCATGACCGTTTTCAAGCTCTACCCGGAACATCGCATTGGGCAGCAGCTCGACGACGCGCCCGCGCATTTCGAGGAGTTCTTCTTTAGCCATGTAATCCCTTGCAATTGTTTTGCGGCATAGTGTTTGCGCCGCCGGTAATGTCTCTTGTGGCGCGCATGTAGCGATGGTGAGAACAAAAGGGAAGCCCGGCGGTTAGACGCTTGCCGGAGCAAGGCCTGTCAGAACATTCCCGCCGCCCTGTTCCCGGCCCTGTTCCCGGCCCTGTTCCCGGCTTTAACCCCGGCTTCGTTCATTGCGGTGCAATCCGATACAATTCAGAGGCTTGCCCTCTACGTGTTTACAATCAAAAGGGCTCCGTATGACCCTCTCTCTCTTTTTGCGCGCCGCTTTGATGGCCGGCGCCGGACTGTCTGCCCTGACAGCTGCGCCGCTGCGCGCGCAAGATAATCAGCCTGCTGCTCCCGTGCCTTCTCCTGAAACGGAAAGCGGCGCTGCGGGGTCCGGTAACATCGTCGTCCAAGGGCAGCGATTGCGCGGGCAATTGGATGTCGAACAGGCCCCTATTCTTGAATTGTCAGAGGAGGATATCGCGGCAGAGGGCGTCACCTCCATCGCGGACCTGATCACGCAGATTTCCCAGCAATCCGGGTCATCGCGGGGCCGAGGCGCGGGACGGCCAATCATCCTTATCAACGGAATACGTGTGGGTTCACGCCGCGAATTTTCCAATTACCCACCCGAAGCTCTCGAACGAGTCGAAGTGTTTCCCGAAGAAGTGGCGCAGCGTTTTGGTTTTGCCCCGGATCGGCGGGTGATTAATCTGATCCTCAAAGACAATTATCGCAATGCAGAGGTTGAGCTGGAATTCGAAGGCCCCTCGCGCGGGGGCTATCATCGGCGCGAGCAAGAATTGGGCTTTTTGCAGATTGCTAATGGCGCGCGGATCAACGTCAATTTTGAGGCGAATGACACGTCTTTCCTGACCGAGGATGAGCGCGATATTATCCAGACGCCCGGTTCGGTTTCTGACGTGGCAGGCGATCCGGGTCAGGCGGAATTTCGCAGCCTTTTCGCTGACAGCCGCTCGCTCGAAGGCAATATCAGCTGGGCTAAGGCGATTGTGGACAGCGGCATTTCCCTGTCCGCTAATGCCAATTACGCGCGCAACGACACGCGCAGCTTGCGCGGGCTGAACACGGCGGTGCTCACAGATGCGGCGGGCGACAGCGTGCTCAGAACGTTCGGCGCGGACACGCCGCTACAGCAAATCACGGCGCAAGATGTGTTTCAGACCTCTGGTTCCTTGACGAAACCGGTGAACGCCTTTCGCCTGACTTCAACATTCGATGCAGGGCTTACAGAAACCACGCAATTTATTGATACGCGGTTCGATACGAGCGGTTTGCAAGCCGATGCGCTGGCGGGGACATTGGCGCTGGACGGTGATCTGCCGACCTCTGCCAATGCGGGTTTCGATACCGCATTCAGCCGGACCATGAGCGCGAGCACGCTGACAACGCTGCGCGGGCCGCTCGCGCAATTGCCGGGCGGTGAATTGCTGGCGACATTTGATGTCGGCTATGATTGGACCCGGCTGGAAAGCAATGACACGCGCGGCGGCCTGCCGGTGGAGCTGACGCGGGGTGATCTGACGACGGGCGCGAATTTTGTGGTGCCGATCACCAGCAGCCGCAACGGTTTTGCCGATGCCTTGGGTAGCTTTACTCTCAATGCGCAAATCGGCGTCCAGCGGCTTTCAGATTTTGGGACTTTGGGTGATTATACGCTGGGTCTGAATTGGAAACCGGCGGGCAATCTCGACCTGTCGGCAACCTATATTTTCCGCGAGGTTGCACCGGGCCTGTCGGCGCTGGGCGCACCGGAAATTTTGACGCTGAACGTGCCGGCGTTTGATTTTGTGAACGGCGAAACCGTGCTTGTCGCGGTGACATCAGGGGGCAATCCTGATCTGCTCGCCGAAACGCAGCGTGATTGGAAATTTGCGGCAAACTGGCAATTGCCATTTTGGAATGGCGCGCGTTTTACCGCCGAATATATTCGCAATCGGTCAAGCGACGTGACGCGCGGCTTTCCGTCGATCACGCCAGATATCGAAGCGGCATTTTCCGACCGGATTACCCGCGATGCCGGCGGCACTTTAACCGCGGTTGATACAAGATTTGTGACCTTTGAGGATACGCGGGCGGAGCGGGTCAATTTCGGCCTGTTCTTTCGCGGATCAATCGGAGCGGGCGAGCGCGGCGGTCAGGGACGCAGAGCGGGCGGCGCAAGGCCGCAAAGCGCTCCTGCTGCAGCGCCAACTGCGTCAGCCGGTAGCGGCTCTGGTCCCGCCGAGCGAGGAGGGCGTCCCGGCGGACCTCCGAGTGCAGAGCAGCGTGCCGCGTTCCAAGACTTTCGCGCGCGGATTTGCGCTGATGATGGTTTGGATGTGCTGACACGGCTGGTCGAGGCGGCCCAAAATGGTGAGGATTTGTCTGCGACCATTCCCGGTTTCGATGCGCAGCGTTTCGAACGGCTGTTGTCGCGGGTGCGCGATGACAATGGCGAAATTGATCCAGAGCGGTTGGCGCAAATGCGCGAGCGGATTTGCAGTTTTGACCCCGGCGCCAGGAATGGCGAACAGGGCGAACAGGGCGAACAGGGCGAAAGGCGCGGTGGGCCGGGCGACCAAGGCAGACGGCGCGGGCCGGGCTTTGCCGCCTTCCGCGCGATTGTCTGCGCTGATGATGGGGCCGATCGCATCCGGGCGCTGATCGCGCGGGTTGATGCGGGTGAGGACGTGTCGGAGGAGCTTCCCGGCCTCAACCCAGAAAGATTGCAGCGTATGCTGGGCCGATTGCGCGGTGGCGATGGCAATGTGTCAGAAGAACGCCTCTCTGGGATGCGCGAACGGTTCTGCGGTAATGAAGGCGCATCTGAGAGCGCGTCACAAAGCGGGGCAGCGCCTCAAAGTGGCGGACCGCCGCCGGGCTTCAACCCGCTTGCACGGCGCAGTTTCCAAGGTTTCCGCTATTTCGTATCGCTCAACCATTCGATTGAATTGAATAACGAAATCTTGATCGCACCCGGCCTTGCGCCGCTCGATCAGTTGGATGGTCAGGCGACCAGCGCGTTTGGCTTTCCTCGCCACAATACGCGGCTTGAGGCGGGTATCTTTGGCAGCGGTGTCGGGATGCGGATGTCGGCGCGCTATTCGGGCGAAACCCGCCTAAACGGATCGGATGCAGCAGGCGCGAGCGACATTTTCTTTGGCGATCTTGCGACATTTGACCTGCGGCTGTTTACCGAGCTTGGTCAGTTAACGGGCCGCAATGAAGGCGCGCTCAAGAATCTGCGCGTAAGCTTGCTAGCCAACAATGTCTTCGATGCGCGGCGGCGTGTGACCGATCAAAACGGCCTGACGCCGACCACCTATCAACCGTTTCTGATCGATCCAACGGGCCGGTTTATCGGCGTGGATATCCGCAAGCTTTTCTAGATAGGGACTATGGATCTAAGTACGGACTGCGAAGCTTGCCTCAATCATATTTGAGTTTTGGGAACAGCAATTTATGCGCTGGTTTCGCCTCAAACGGTGCCCAATCGCCATCCGCCTGAGCCAAGCGATCAGCCAGCGCAATCATCACGCTGGGGTTCACGCCTAGGCCGAGATGGCTGGCATAGACGACGATGTTTTCGCTGGGGTGGCCGTTGGTCTTTTGCGGGTCCTGAACGCTCCCGCGCCAATGGACCACACCGTCGGTTTTCGTCAGGATCGAAGTTGTCGGAACAGGCGGCGCAATATCAAGCCCTTGGAACTGTCCATCGCGCAGTTTTTCCGGTGCATCGCCGTTGAAGAATTTGAACAGACGCGCGGCATTGGTGTGGTTGCGATCATCGGTGATCGGACTGCCAAGGCTTACGACCTGACGCACACTGTCCGGCATTAGTTTCGCCAGCTCGCGCGCCAGCACGCCGCCAAGGCTCCATCCAACGATCGAAATCTTCTGCCCGCTATCTTGCGTCAGCCGGTCAACCTGCTCCTCCAATTTGTGGAGCAATTCTTCGTTCACCCGCACATTGCGGCCAGAATTCCAGCCATGCGCGTCATAACCAAGTTCTTTGAGCAATCCGCGCATCGGGCGGGTCGATGAATTGGTCGCCATAAATCCGGGCAGCGTCAAAACCGCATGGCCATCACCTTTTGGCAAGGTCGATAGCATCGGGCGCATCGCATAGAATGACGCGAATTCGAACATCGCCCGGCCTTCTGACCAGGTCCAGAACCGGTTTGGCGGGGTGGCCACACGGGTCGGCTTTTGCCGTCCGCCTTTGCCGTCATTCACAACGATGCTGCCCGAAAGGGGCGTGCCGGTAAGCGGGTTGCCAGATAGGGGTGCGATGCTCGCCATTATGATTTTTCCTCGCCCGTTTTGCTTGTTGTTTTCTTTGTCGCTGCCCGCGGTTTGCGTTTCGCCGGCGCTTTTGATGCTGCTGCTTTCGGCGCGGCTTTGCGCGCAGGCGCTTTTCTTGGTGCGGCCTTCCTAGCAGGTGCTTTCTTAGGTGATGCTGTCTTAGCAGCGGCCGCCTTTACCGGAGCTGACTTGGCATTTGCGGTATCACCCGCATCCTTAGGCGATGTTTCAGCCTCAACCGCCTTTGCGGCCGCTAGCAGCTCATCAAAGCTTTCCTGCAAGCAATCCGCATAAAACTCTGGGTCGGGCATAATGTCGCGGCACGCCGTAAAGCTGATATAGGCTTCCTTCACATAGCTTTGCACGACATGCGCAAGGCCCAGCCCATCGGTCAGGCAGATGAGCGACAGCGCCATGCTTTCCAGCCGCGATCCCGCCGAATAGATATGGACCGGCGGCCCCGGCACATTGGTCACCACCGTGTTGAACGGCATGGCGCGGTGCGCGAGGCTGACGCGGCTGAACAATTGCGCGCCCAGCGCCATATAGAGCAGCGGATTGACCTTGCTCACCTCTGTCATTGTGCGCGCGCCAATGGCGTTGGTCATGGCTTTGGAATTGCTGGTCTGGCCATAGACATATTCCAGCCGTTCTGCCGGGTCCGCAAGATGCGTGCCGAGCGGGGCGACCATGGCGGAAACTTGGTTGCCCATGTCCCCTTTTTCATTGCCAGAACGCACAGAGATCGGCGCCATCGCGGTCATCGTGCCCTTAGGCAAATCACCTTTTGCGGTCAGATATTTATTGAGCGCCCCGCCGATCACCGCCAGCGCAACATCATTGACCTTAGCCGATGGCAACAGCGCCCGGATCGATTTGAATTGCGTCAGATCGAAACTGCGCCCTTCGACCACGCGGTGCGGCGAAATGCTGCGGTTAAAGCGGGTGCGCGGGGGCACCATATCCGTGCTGAGCTTGAAATCGCGGGCCACCAACCCTTTGATCGCATTGGCAACGCCGGGAACAGCCTGAGCCGCGACCTGCGCCTGTTTCAGCGGGTTCAGCAGCGCATTAAAATAAGATTTGCCAAGCAGTTCAACCGGGCCGGGCACCTTTTCCGGCTTCCATTCATCAGGAGTGTTGGGCGGCGCGGTGCTCGGCGTCATTGTGTGCAGAGCTTCCATCAGGTCGATCCCGCTCATCCCATCAATCGCGGAATGGTGAACCTTTGTCACAAAGGCAAAGCAACCCGATGGATAGCCTTTCACATCATCAAGCCCCTCAACCACGGTGAATTCCCATGGCGGGCGGTTGAGGTCGAGCGGGCGGGCGTGAATGCGTGCGGCCTGAATGCACAATTGCCGCCAATCGCCGGGTTTTGGCAAAGCGACATGGCGGACATGATATTCAAGGTCGAAATCGGGGTCTTCGATCCAATAGGGATAGTCCAGATCAAAGGGCACCCGCACGAGCCGCTGGCGCATTGTTTTGGACAATTGCATCCGCGAACCGATGAATTGCAAAATGTCTTTGAAGCGGACGAAACCGCCCGGAGCAGTGGCGGGGTTATAAATGAGCACACTGCCGATATGCATCGGCGAATTTGGCGATTCCAACGCTACAAACGATGAATCCATTCCCTGCAATTGGCGCAAGGTTCTCTCCCGTGGGCTCGTTCAAATTGAGCGAGCTTCGTCCCCTTATTGGGGCTTTATCCCGGGGTTAAGAGCGTTTCAGGCGTATGACAACCTTCCGCAAGCGGAAGTGTTGCGGTTGTCACAAGCTGTGTGAAATATTGTTACGCGGCAATGCTATCCCCGCAAGCCGCCCCGCTGGCCCATGCCCATTGGAAATTGTATCCGCCCAGCCATCCGGTCACATCCACGGCCTCTCCGATAGCATAGAGGCCGGGTATGTGTTTCGCCTCCATCGTCTGGCTGGATAAATCGCTGGTTGAAATGCCGCCGATCGTGACCTCGGCCTTGGCCAATCCCTCTGTGCCATTGGGGGAAAAACGCCAATCGGCCAATTTCGCGCCCGCCGCGCGCAATAGCTTGTCTGGGACATTGCCGAGTTCGGTCTCTATCCCCAATTCCGCAGCCAATTTCATCGCCAGCGCATCGGCGAGCCGATCCGGCAGATGATCGCGCAGAGCGCTGCGGATACCGGATCGGGGATTGTCGCGCTTAATCCCGATCAGCCATTCGGCATCTTTCTGCTCGATAAAAGTGATCCCGACCTCTTCGCCGTGCCGCCAATAAGACGACGCTTGCAAGATCGCCGGACCAGACAGCCCTTTATGCGTGAAGAGCGCGGCCTCTTTGAAGCTTGCTTTGGCCTTGCCAGTGCCTGCGCGCGCCGTGACGGGCGCAGAAACGCCGGACAATTCGCGGAACAACAGATCATCCTCGCCCAAGGTTAGCGGGACGAGAGCAGGGCGCGGTTCGACGACTTTCAGGCCGAATTGGCGGGCCAGATCATAGGCAAAGCCGGTTGCGCCCATTTTGGGGATCGAAGGCCCGCCCGTTGCGATGACCAGAGAACGGGCGGAATAATGCGCGCCTGAGGCAGAGACGGCGAATGCATCGCCTTCCTTCACCACCGCGCTGACATCCGCGTCGCAGATCACGTCCACAATGCCCGAACTTTGACTGCATTCATCCAGCAACATTTGCACAATCTGCTTGGCCGAACCGTCACAGAACAATTGGCCCAGCGTTTTTTCGTGCCATTCGATGCCATGCCCATCGACCAGCGCGATAAAGTCTCGCGGACGATACCGGGCCAATGCTGATTTTGCGAAATGCGGATTGGCAGACAGGAAATTGCCCGGACCCGTGCCGGTATTGGTGAAGTTGCAGCGCCCCCCGCCAGAGATCAGTATTTTCTTGCCCGGCTTTTCCGCCTTTTCAAGCACCGCGACTTTCAAGCCCCGCCGCCCCGCGCGCGCCGCGCACATCAGGCCCGCCGCGCCTGCGCCCAGAATGATGACATCATATTGTTGCATATCCTGCCGATAGTCTCACCAGCGGCCATTGCCAATCGCGCTGATGAAACCCTATCTGCTTGCTATGTCCAAAACGCCCGCCGGCACCCCTAGCACTCCGAATGGAGCGGACCGCTTTAATGAAGAGCGCGCCGCCTACACTGTGTCGAGTGCGCAGCCGAATTTGGAGGCCGGGGTGGCCGCGATCCGCGAGGTCGTTCAAACGCTGAAACCAGTCCCCGGCGTGTACCGGATGCTGGATACGCGCGGCGATGTTTTGTATGTCGGCAAGGCGCGCAGTCTAAAGGCGCGGGTGGCCAATTACACGCAGATCAGCGGGCTGACCGGACGCTTGCAACGCATGGTCTCGCAATGCCGCGGCATGGAGATTATCACCACCAATTCAGAAGCAGAGGCGCTGCTGCTCGAAGCGCAGTTGATCAAGCGTTTTCGCCCGGCTTTCAATGTTTTGCTGCGCGATGATAAGAGCTTTCCTTTCATCCTGCTGCGCAGCGATCACAAATTTCCGCGCATCCACAAACATCGCGGCGCGCGCCGGGCGAAAGGCAATTATTACGGGCCGTTTGCCAGCGCCGGCAATGTCAACACGACGCTTAACGCATTGCAAAAACTGTTCCTCCTAAGGTCTTGTACCGATAGCTTTTTTAACAATCGCGACCGGCCATGCCTGCTCTATCAGATCAAACGGTGTTCGGCGCCGTGTGTGGGGCGCATTGCGGAGGGGGATTACGACGCGCTGGTGAAGCAATCGAAGGATTTTCTAGCGGGGAAATCGGGCAAGGTTCAGGCCGATCTGGAAAAGCAAATGGCCAAGGCGGCTCAGGATCTCGATTTTGAAACCGCCGCGATCCTGCGCGACCGATTGCGCGCGGCGACCTTTATTCAGGGGTCTCAGGCGATCAATGCCAGCGGGGTTGGCGATGCCGATGTGTTTGCGCTGGCGTCCAAGGGCGGACAGATCGGCGTGCAGGCATTCTTCATTCGCGGCGGGCAAAATTGGGGCCACCGCGCATTCTTTCCCAGCCACACAAAGGACGTGGAGGAGGATCAGGTTCTCTCCAACGTCATGCTGCAATTCTATGAAGAAGTGCCGCCGCCGCCAACCATTCTGCTCGACCGGGAATTGCCGGAACGCGAGTTGATCGAGGCGGCTTTGGGCGAGCTGGCGGAGAAGAAGGTCACGCTTTCCATTCCCCAACGCGGCGACCGGCGCAAATTGCTCGCACAAGCCAGCCGCAATGCTGTCGAAGCGTTGGAGCGGCGGCTGGCCGAGACCGGCACCAAAGCGAAGATCAACCGCGAGCTGGCCGAGTTTCTGGAGCTGGGAGAGCCGCCAAAGCGCATCGAAGTGTACGATAACAGCCATATCCAAGGGACCAATGCCGTCGGCGCCATGATTGTTGCCAGTCCAGAGGGCTTTGAAAACTCACAATACCGCAAATTCAACATCAAAACCGCGCAAACAAATGACGATTACGCGATGATGCGCGAAGTGATGGAGCGCCGCTTTACCCGCGCGATGAAGGATGATCCCGACCGGGAACGCGACGGCGTCTGGCCCGACCTTGTGCTGGTCGATGGCGGCAAGGGGCAATTGTCGAGCGTGATGGAAGTGCTGGGCGAATTGGGGATCGAAGACCTGCCCGTGATCGGCATAGCCAAAGGCCCGCATCATGGCCGCGAAGGACGCGAAGTGTTCCATTTTCCCGACGGGCGCGAAAAGACGCTGCCGACCAATTCGCCGGTCCTGTTCTATGCACAGCGGCTGCGCGATGAAGTCCACCGATTTGCCATCGGCGCACACCGGGCGAAACGCAGCAAAGGCATCACCGCCAGCCCATTAGACGAGATCCCCGGCATTGGCCCGGCCCGCAAACGCGCGCTGCTGCTGCATTTCGGCACAGCCAGCAAAGTGCGCGCAGCGTCGCTAGAGGATTTGCAGCGCGCGCCGGGCGTCAGCGGCGCGGTGGCGCGGCAGATTTATGATTTTTACCATGCGGGCGGGTAGTTAAGACCGCCAAGGGCTGGACGAGCGATCGTCAATTGCATAGTGTATGGCATGGGCAACACACTCGAGCGCAAGACTTTTTTCGGGAGCTGTCATGCCGATCATGATGGCGCGGGTTTCGCGCTTGCGCTTCGCCGGGCAATCGTGCCCCCCGAAGCGGTGCCTGAGCATAGCCATGAAAGCGCTCACTTCGTTCTGGCGATCGATTCCGGTTATAACAGCGCGGCAATAAACAACCGCGAACGCAATGCACCAATGACGCTGGTCTATAACCCGCCGGGAACAATGCACAGAGACTGTTTTGACGAAGAGAATGGCCGGTTTATGACGATCGACATAGATGCCGATCTCGGACCGAAAGGTATCGCTGATCCCTTTATCGTTGATGCGCCAAGCGCACGTTTCCATTCCGGCCGAATGGCAGGCGCCTTGAGTACAGGCAGGGTCGATGATGTTGAGTTTGAAGATATGATTTTGGCTGTCATTGCCGATTTGAAAACCCGCCCGCCAGAGGGGCAAAGCATCCCGTCATGGCTAGCGACTGCTCGCGAAGCGATGGCTGATCTGGCCAATGACAGCGCATTGCAAATTCGCGATATTGCCGCGGCGGTCGATATTCATCCAGTCCATTTCGCAAGGGTTCACCGCGAGCATTTCGGTTGCAGTCCGGGCACATTTTTGCGCCGACATCGCTTGGCACAGGCTATGTCAATTCTGGCTGACGGAACCGATTTAGCGCAAGTGGCGACCGAGGTGGGGTTCGCCGATCAAAGCCATATGACGCGTGCGTTTCGCCGGGATTTTGCAACCACTCCGGCGCGTTTTCGCAGGGCATTTGGATGATGTTGCAAATGTTCTATCTCACATGATCAAGCGCTGCCAAAAGCTTTCGAAAGGAGAATGTAATGAAGGCTTTCAAAACCATGGCGGCGCTTTTCTTAGCGGCGACCGTGATGACCCCTAGCGCTGCCCAGACCCATCCCAAATCCGCAAGTTTAGAAGCGCTAGACACTGCGGTATCGGCGGGTGAATTCAGTCAGATTACGAGCATCCTCGTCGCACATGACGGGAACTTGATCCACGAAAGCTACTTTGATGAAGAGGGCGAAGCAGCCCTGCGCAACACCCGATCAGCAACCAAGACGCTGACGGCAATGTTGGTCGGGCTGGCGATTGATCAGGGTTATATCGATGGCGTTGATGCGGTTGTGAAGCCATTGTTTGCCGACATGGAACCTTTCGCCAATCCAGACCCGCGCAAAAACGAAATCACGTTTGAAGACTTCCTCACAATGAGCTCAATTCTCGAATGCGATGATTGGAACCAGTTTTCGGCTGGCAATGAGGAGCGCATGTACCTTTTGGAGGATTGGATCGGCTTTACATTCGATCTCCCGATTAAGGGCTTTCCAGCATGGGCAAGCAAGCCTGAGGATTCCCCTTATGGCCGGGCATACAGCTATTGCACTGCCGGTGTTGCCACCACTGGTGCGGCCATTGAAAGGGCAGTGGGTAGACCGCTCGAAGACTTTGCCGCGGCGCACTTGTTCGCGCCGATGGGCATTGGGCAAGTGGAATGGCAATTTTCGCCAACGGGTTTCCCGCAAGGCGGCGGCGGATTGGGGCTGCGAAGCCGCGATCTGCTAAAGCTGGGGCAGTTGCTGATGGATGGCGGAATATATGAAGGACGCCAGGTGCTGCCCGCTGCTTGGGTTCAGGCGATGATAACTCCGCGAGCTGAGGTCGGACCTGGCCGGGGTGATTACGGTTACCTCACTTGGTTGCCAAAGTTTGAAGTTGGCGGCCGCGAATACAGCGGGATCCAAATGGCAGGATCGGGCGGAAACAAGGTGGTGATGGTTCCGGAGCTGGATCTGGCGTTCGTCATTACAACCGAAAATTTCAATGTCCGTAACCCGCATGGGATCACCGACACGATCATCACTGATCATATAATTCCGGCGTTCGCAGATTGATTGTAAGAGCCTGCATCAACGCCTTCAGGAGCGTCCCTGCCTTTTAATCAAACGGCTTGTTCCGAAACGAAAAAACCCCGCCTCGCATAGCGCAAGGCGGGGTTTTTCTGGTCTTGGTCCTGCGAAATTAAGCCGCAGCTTACGCCGGATAGGTCCAAGCCGATCCGCGCGCGAGGTTTTCAGATGCGAAGGCCCAGTTGAGTTTCGCATCGACAACCGCGTCGAGGTAAGCAGGGCGCTTGTTCTGGTGGTCGATGTAATAGGCGTGTTCCCACACGTCGATCACCAGCAGCGGGTTGAAATCGCTGTCGGCAATCGTGTCGCCGTCATGCGTTTCTTCGATGGACAGCGTGCCGTCCTTCTCCGCCAGCCACACCCAGCCGCTGGCGAAGTGGCCTGCGCCGCGCGCTTTTAGCTGAGCTTTGAGTTCGTCAACCGAACCAAAAGCGGCGTCGATCTTAGCTTTCAGGTCAGCCGAAGGGGCGGTTTCGGATGCCGCCATCGAATGCCAATAGAAACCGTGGTTCCAGCTTTGCGCGGCGTTGTTGAACAGCCCTTGATTGGTACCCCGAGCAGCGGACACAACCGCCTCGAGCGAGCCGTTTGCGTGATCCGTACCGTCAATCGCGGCGTTCATCTTGTCGATATAGGCTTGGTGATGCTTGCCGTGGTGAAACGACAAGGTCTCTGCCGATACGGCCGGTGCGAGGGCGGTGTCTGGGTAAGGAAGGTCGATCAGTGTGAATGCCATGTTGGTTCTCTCTGGTTGAATTGGGGTGCCTTATAATAGCAATGCGTATCCTTGATAAAGGTTGCATTTTTAATCTTAGAATTCTTATCGGGATGCATGGGGTAACATGTTGGAACGTAACCACGAACCCCAACGGGCCAGATACACCCTTACTTGCAAGATTTGCAGCTCAGCCGCTTTTTGGTAGGAAGCTAACAAAACTAACAAAAGGCCGAGAGAATCGGCTAGGTTTTGGGGAACTTGGTGCAGTGGGCCTGTTTGGAATCACATTAGTATGGATTGATGGTCTGCGCATGGGGCGCGTGCTCCCGCACCGGTCATTCGCGCTGTTTCGGCGTAAGCGGAAGGTGAGCAAAGGCGATATCGTCTTGGTCGATCACCCCGAATTTGGGCGGGTTGTGAAGATGGTGGCGGCGGTCACGATCAATGGCCGTTATTCGCTGCGCGGGGCGCATCCCAATTCTGACAGCGAAGCGCGGCTTGGCGCAGTCGAGGGTCGCCAGATCAGGGGCACACTTATCTGGCGCCTGACGAAAGGCCGCGCGCTTCCGGCGTAACGGTTAAACCTTAGGCGGCGGCGGCGGAGCGTTTGTAATCCGCATCGGCGCTGAGCTGAGAATGCTCCACCCATGTCGAATGCACGCCGCTTGAGATTTTGTGCGGCAAACGGGCGCGGCAAATTGGCCCTTTGGCGACGTCATCCGCGTCAAGAATGGCGAGCTCAGACATGCCGGTATTCTCATCGATCAGGAATGTGATCAGATAACCATCTGTTTCTGATACCTGCTCTGCGCCTGATCCTTTGCGCGGCACCATAGGGCTTTCGCTGGCATAGACGCCTTCGGGCAGGGTGAAGCGCACTTCCTCGCCCGTTTCGGTATCGTGGCGGACATAGCCGTTGAACAGAAACCAACCGGGGCGGGTGGTTGTCGACCAGATATAGCGGCTCTGTTTCATCAGATAATCCGGGTTGATCATCCCAAATTCGACGATGCTATCGGATAGCCGTTCTTCAGTGGTTTCGCCGGTTTCCAGGTTGAAACGCCAACGGTGCAAGCGGCTTTGGAAAGAATGCTCGTCAACATAGGCCATCATATGGCTGTATTGCCCCGCTTCTTCGATCGGATCGGGCATTGGTTTGTCTTGGTAATATCCTTCCAAGACGACCTCATCCCCGTCCGGGCCGGTCGTCTCGTATGCGTTTGTCCAATGCAGAACATAGGTCGGCGATGCTTCGAACCAGCGGATGTCTTCGGGCTGTCCATGCCGCGGGATCAAGGCAAAGCGCGTGGGCACGCCGTCATGAATGCGCGCCGCGTGGATATCGCGCTTTAGCAAATCGGCATCCCAATAAAGCGGCATATCGTTGAGGATCGACCAATTCTTTGTGATCGCCATATCATGCGGCAAACGCGGTCCGGGCAGCGGGATCGGCACGTAATGCGCCAGTTTCCCATCACGGCCCACCACGCCGTAATGCATGTAAGGCGCGTGTTTGGAATAGTTGAAGAACATCAATTCTCCGGTCGCCTCGTCCACTTTGGGATGCGCTGAAACCCCGTCAAGCGGCCCCCACGACGCCTTGCCCAAATTCTCCAGCGTTACCGGGTCCATCTGCCACGCTTCGCCGCATTGATAGAGGGTCGCCAAAGCTGTTCCTGCGTGAACAATAATGTCGGTGGAGCCTGTGTCTTTGAGCCCGCCATGCGCGCCAAATCCGGGCCGCTTTGACGTGCCAACCGGATCCATCAATCCGCCCCACAATGCACCGCCCGCAATCTGTTCCGCGTCAAAACACGCGGTGCGCAGGAACCGGTTGCGATAGCTGGCTTTGCCGCCGCTTATGCTGACCTGATGCACCATCGCATCGCCATCAAATGGGTGATGACGGCCCAGCGGTTGATGCACAGGGTTTTCGGTGTTGCGCAGGTAAATACCGTCAATATCCGCCGGAATTGCCCCTTCGATAATCTCAAGCTCATCCACGTCCACTTCTTCATGAACCGGCGTCCACGGTCCCGAAAGATACGGGTGGTTCGAGGGTTGAAGGCTGGTGCGCACTGGCGGCTGACGTGTGACCTGCATGGTGTTTTTCCTGTCGGGTTCTTTCCGGCAGCCTAGCCAAAGACGCGGTGCTTGCAAACTTGATCTCGCGCAAATTTGATCTCGATCAAAGACACCGCTGTCATCCCGCCCCAATATGATGTGCAACCAAAGGAGATATTCATGAAAACGATCCTTCTTCACATCGACAGCGACAATTGCATGGATGCGCGGCTGCAAGTCGCGATGGACATTGCGCGGGCGTGCAATGGTCACATCACATGCCTTCAGGCGGTGAGTTTTGAGGTCTTTGCACCGGGCGATTTCTACGGCTCAGCTATGGCGGCGGCGATGCCCCGCATCAAAGAAGCCGCTGAAAATCTGCGCGCCAAGATTGAAACGGACCTCGCCAATGAAGATGTCTCATTTGAATGGCGGTTCCTCTATGGAATGGCGGAAAACCGGCTGCTCGAACAATCGGCGCTGCATGATGTGATTGTCGTTGGCCCGCACGACGTCGGAGAAGAGGGCGCGCGCGGCCCGTCGGCAATGGCGGGGGAATTGGCGCTTAAGGCACCGGCCCCGGTTTTGGTCGTCCCGGGTGATTGGAACCGGATGGATGTTAGCGCGCCGGCATTGATCGCGTGGAACGGGTCATCAGAGGCTTGCGTGGCGATGCGCGCAGCAGTGCCATTGCTCAAATGCGCGAGCAAAACCTACATCGCCAGCGTCGCAGAAGAGACGGAGAAAATGCGCTTCGATTTCCCCGCGACGCAGGCCGCAATGTATCTCAGCCGCCACGGCATAGAGGCGGAAATCGTCGATATTCCGCGCGGCACGGGCAAAGTGTCCGATACTTTGATGTCGGCTGCGAAAATGCGCGAATGCGGTGTGTTCGTGATGGGAGCCTATGGCCATTCGCGGCTGTCAGAGATGCTGCTGGGCGGGGTAACGCGGCGGATTTTGAGCGGGCCTCATATGCCGATTTTGATGGCGCATTAAATAGGAGCGGCCACGCGGCACAAAATCCGCTGGCGCATGTCGGCATTGTGCGCTCAAATCCCTGCGATTCGAACGCGCAGGGGGAAATATGGGCGATTGGCTGGCGGCATTGAGCGTGATTGAAGGGGTTGGGCTGCTTGGCGGTCTTGCAAGCCTGATTGGTTTGGCGATCACTTTGCGCGCTTATTTGCGATCAAGAACCCGCGCCGGGCTTTTGGCGAAGCAGCTAGACGCCAGTCAAAGCGAGCTGAGGCTTGAGAAAAACGAGCGGATGGCCGCCGAACGCCGAGCAGAACAAGCAGAAGCAGAGCGCGACCGCGCCTCGCCAGAGGGGATGTTGGCGCATCTTGAGGATTTGAAAACGCGGCAGCAGTTTGATGAGTGGGAGAAACATGCCGAGCTGTCTTCACAGATTGATGACCCAGTTGCATGGCTGCTTCTGGAACGCGCGAGCTACCAAATCGCCATGCTTCCCGCAGCCGATGATTTGGACGCGGCGCTTGTGCGGATTGCGCGCCTGTCACTTGCAATGGCGCACCTGTCGCCAACTCTTAATGCACGCACCAATCTGAATGTAGAAATCGATCGGCTCAGGAAAAAGAGCGATTGGCTCAAGGAGCTTTCGTGTTCTGAAATCTATATCAGCACACCGACTTCTGCCGAGGCCGATGCTTATCGGCTTACGGAGGTGTCGGAACGCTTGATGAATCTCGGTCACTTTCACTGCAGCTTGGTCACCGCGCGCCGGGCGATGGAAATTTGTATCGCGGCACCCGGACATTTTGATGCGGTGTTGGAAGCAAACGTTGCCACGCGCGTGCTTGCACCCGCAATGGCTGTTGCAGATCATGGACTGTATGAGCGCGGCCTCGCTTTCGCTCAGCCAGCTGTCGAGAGGATGGCAGAGGGCCGCCAGAAAGAGGAGTTTGGCGCTGCGCTTGCAATGCGCAAAGCCGACTTTGCGCGAATGCAAAACCGATTTGACGATTCATTGGCAATCTATGCAGGGTTGGAGGCAAAAGTTGCCATACTTCATCCACGAGAATCGGTTGAATTTTTGGGATTTCTGCTCGGGTGGGTGATGACGCTCACATTGGCTGAAAAAGCCGATGCGGAGATGTCTGCACAGCTTGTTGAATCGTATCAAGACACAGAAGGCCCTGTGTCAAATGACACATTAACTGCGCGGTTCTACCATGCCAAAATGCTCAAAATCGCGGGCAGAATCGACGAGGCCGTGGATGAGCTGGAAGACCTTTTGCCGCTGAAAATTGAGCACAAGGGAGCGCGGCACCGCGATACAAGCGTCACGCGGGACCTCCTGTCAGAGCTTCGCCAGCAAAAAGAAGCGGAGCGGGAGGCCGAGACGGCAAAGAGCGGCGGGTAAAGCAAGCGGCGTCACACGTTTGAGGGCGCTATCTGGCCCGCGTTTTCCTACTTGGAGTTATCGCAGTAGAAAGCATTTCGTTCCGCCGCAGCGATGAGGGCCGCGTGCCGCAAATGCGAAAGTTGACACATAGTGACACCGGATTTCCAAAAAACCGATTTGGTATCAACGACTTTCAACGTTTCGCATTATTCCCAAAGCACCCATTTGTGTGTGCCAAATCTCGCTCAACTCTTCGACTTACGCTTTCGCATCATGCCTTCTTGCGCGACGCTGGCGACCAATTCGCCGGACTGGTTGTAAATGCGTCCGCGGTTGAACCCGCGTCCGCCGCCGCTCCACGGGGCGTCGGTGCAATAGAGCAGCCATTCATCGGCCCGCGCATCACGGTGGAACCAGATTGTGTGATCGAGGCTGGCGCCGACCAGCTCGCCGCGCATCCAGCTAAGCCCGTGGGGCAGGGCGCTGGTGCCAAGCAGCGTGTAATCGCTGGCATAGGTCATGATCGCGCGGTGCAAAGAGGGCGTATCGGCCTCTGCGGCGACCGGCGCTGCGGTACGAAACCAGGTATGCGCACGCGGTTCGCGCGGTTCGTTGTTCATCCAATGCAGCCGGTCAATCGTCCGCATCTCAATCGGGCGCGGGCGCAGCATGAAAGCGCGCTGCACGTCCGAAAGCTTGTCACCCATCCGGTCCGCCATCTCGCGCCGCATCTCCATATCGGGTTTGAGGTCATCAGGCGGCGCAACGTCGGGCATTGGGCTGTCATCATGTTCAAGGCCGGTCTCTGGCACTTGGAAACTTGCGGTGAGGTTGAGGATCGGGCTGGAGGTGCCGTCCTCATTCTCCTGCGCGGCCACGACGCGGCGATTGGAGAAACTGCGCCCGTCAAAGTCGCGCTCAATGCGGTATTCGATCGGAATGCCCTCTTTCCCGCCGCGCAGGAAATAGGCGTGGAGCGAATGAGCGGTCTTCGCGCGATTGTCGCTCGAGGGCACGGATGCCTGTGCAGCTTGGAGCGCTTGGGCCAGCACTTGGCCGCCAAAGACGCGGCCAACGCCGCCCTTTTGGGGTGCGCCAATGTGAATGTCGGCGGCGCGTTTATCGACGGTGAGAAGACGCGTCAGTCCGTCGACGAGTTCGCGGTTGGTTGGTGTGTCGGTCATGGCGAAAGCCATGCGAGGGGCCATCGGATAGGTCAAGCACCTGAAGACAGATCGGCGTTACACCAGACGCAGTTTGCGCAAGCCGCGGAATGTATAGGCTTTGATGCGGTTGCTGGCTGGCCAACGACCCGGAGCTTTGGGTGCAAAGCCGCGTTGGCGCAGCAGGTGGTTCAGCCCGCGCGCATCGCTTTCAGCATAGCTCCATTCGCTGCGCCATGTGATGGAGAGGGAGATTGAGCTGAGCGGTCCATTGCGGACAAAATGCGGGGCCATGACCGGCACATAGACGGCATTGCCGGGGCCAAGCGGGAATTCGCGCGCGCCGCCTTTATGGCTCTCGTGCCAAGTGAGTTCGCGCGGGCCGCCGGAATGATAGCTTTCGTGGACGGCATCCGGGGCGAAACGCGGATCGCCAGCGGGGAACTGTGTCATGATTTTGGAGCCGGTGACCTGCAGCAAGATGTTGTGCTCGGGATCAAAATGGTAGGGCGTGACGGCATTCGGACTGGAGATGAAGATGAAACCTTGAGGCGTGAGCATTGCGCCGGTCTTTGCTTCGATCTGATCGCGAAGTTCGCCCAAAAGATCGAGAAGGAGCGCCCCGTAAGAAGGCACTTGCTCGACATTCTTGAGAACCGCCCAGCTGTTCGCCTCATGCACGTGGCGGATCGTATCGGCGATAGAGAGACCGGTGCTGCCCGGCTTTCCATCAACGCCAATCGGCAGATCGCCGCGATTATACTCGACGCTCTCCTCGGGCAGCCGCTCTGCCAAATCGGCCAGCGCGTTCAGTTCGAGCAGGGGATGCCGGTCCAGCGCGTGATGCAGGCCGTGCGGGGTTTCGGGATAAGCGGCGGCGAATGCGTCTCGCGCCTCCGCATCGAATGTGTCGGGCGCAGACGCGCGGACGCGCTGCCAATGTTTGGAGGTGGAGGGGGCGTTCATGGGCGGGCGTGTCCTTTCGGTTGGCCGCGTGTTTCATACGCCATCAGCGCTTTGAATGCGGTGCGGCGCAGCGCGCCGCCAATGGCGATATTGCGGCTAATGATGGGGCGTTTTTCGCGCCAAATTCGCTCAATCATAGAATGGCCTTCCGCAGCGCAGCTATCCGCCCAAGAAACGTCCGGGCGTTCGAGCAGGCCAAGATTTTCGATCTGGAGCAATAGGCCGGGGGAGAAGCGCGAATAGTCTTCGTCAAAAGTGGTTTTGAAACTGAACACACCGGGCGGCGTGATGAAATTGGCGAGCATCGCGATCGGTCTGCCGTCAAGGCGCATGGCAAGGCGTTCAAGGCGGCCCGCTTGTGCGGCTCCGGTCAGCGCATCGGCGAAAAAGGTGCGCGTGTCATTGGCGCTGGCAAGCGCAGATCCGGCATCGCCTTTCCACCCGGCCAATTCGAGCGCGAGGAAATCGGTGATCCATGCCGAGATATTGTCGGCATCGGCGCTGCGTTCGAAAGTCAGCGTGCCTTCTTCGGCAAGGCGCTTGTGCTGACGGCGCAGTTCTTTGCGCTTCTTTGCGCTCATCGACCCGGCGAGATAGTCGCCGGGGACGTCGTCAGAAGCGAGCATGGCCCGTTCACCCGCCTCAACCGTCACAGATGGGCGGCTGGTCTCTTTGAGGACGCTATCAAGCGCGATATTTGCTGGCCCATCGGCAGGAAACTGCGGCAGATGCAGGAACAAGGCGGCGCCGGCGGTATGATCAAAGTGGCGCAAGGCCGCACGCCAAAAAGCGGTTTCAAATCCGCGCGCAATCAGCGGGTTTCCGCAAAAGGCATTGTCATGGAGCCATGTTGCAAGGTGCGGGACAGGGTAGCCATAATAACGCCGTTCTTGCCCCACCGGGAGCAAGCCGATCAAGCAGTCCGCCTCATAGACGGTCAAGAATTTGATGGCCTTGTGCTGCGCAAACTGTTCGAGCGAAGGGAGCGCGAACCAGGTTTCGAAAAACGGATTGGGTTCGAGGGCATTGGCCGCCAACCCATCCCATGCGGCGCGAAATGCGGGCGATGCGGCGTCGGCGGCGCAAAGCAGGCGCACACTATCGCCCCGGCCTTGGGTTAGGCCGGGAAGCAGGGTTTCGGGAAGTGATGGCGTGCCCGCCAGATCCATCGCGTTAACCTTTGCAAAGCGCGAGCATTAACGCGCCACGCCCGCGAATAGAGCAGCGGCGTTAACAAAGCTTTTGCGGGGCTGCTTTTGCAGCGGTGCTTTGGGGGAAAGGCTTTGAGATCGCGAAGCGCGGTTTTGACAGACCACAAAGCAAAACCCCGCCCGGATCGCTCCGGACGGGGTTTTGTCTAACCACTTGGATGAGAGGCTTAGTGCCCGCCAGCAAGTGCCGCGAGCAATAGCAACGCGACGATGTTGGTGATCTTGATCATCGGGTTCACAGCCGGACCAGCGGTATCCTTGTAAGGATCGCCAACTGTATCGCCGGTCACCGCAGCCTTGTGAGCTTCGGAGCCTTTGCCGCCGTGATTGCCATCTTCGATATATTTCTTGGCATTGTCCCATGCGCCGCCGCCGGCGGTCATGGAAAGCGCCACGAAGATACCTGAAACGATCACACCCAGCAGCAATGCGCCAAGAGCGGCAAACCCGTTCGCTTGGCCTGCAACTGCGGTAATCGCAAAGTACACGACAATCGGTGCAAGCAATGGAAGCATCGATGGCAGGATCATTTCCTTAATCGCGGCTTTCGTCACAAGGTCGACCGTACGGGCATAGTTTGGACGGCTGGTGCCAGCCATGATGCCCGGATCAGCGGCGAATTGTGCGCGAACATCAACCACCACATCACCAGCAGCGCGGCCAACGGCGGTCATGCCCATCGCACCAAACAGGTACGGAAGCAGTGCGCCGAGCAGCAGGCCAACGATGACATACGGGTTTTCAAGGCTGAAGCTGACATCGAGATCTGGGAAGAACTCTTTGAGGTCAGCGGTGTAAGCCGAGAACAGGACCAGAGCCGCAAGACCGGCGGAACCGATTGCATAACCCTTAGTCACAGCCTTCGTGGTGTTACCAACAGCGTCAAGCGCATCGGTCTTCTCACGAACGCTTTCTTCCATCTCTGCCATTTCAGCGATGCCGCCAGCATTATCCGTCACCGGACCATAAGCATCAAGAGCAACGACCATACCGGCCAAAGCCAGCATCGCAGTCGCAGCAAAGGCAATGCCCATTAGGCCAGCCAGCTGATAGGTTACGATGATACCGACAACGATCACGATCGTAGGCAATGCGGTCGATTCAAGGCTGATTGCCAGACCTTGAATGACGTTGGTGCCGTGACCGGTTTCTGACGATTTCGCGATAGAGCGAACCGGACGGTATTCTGTGCCAGTGTAATATTCGGTGATCCAGATGATCAGACCGGTAATGACCAGACCGACCATCATCGACAGGAACAGTGACATGCCGGTGAAAGTTTGACCGGCCTGCGTGTATTCGGTGTCCATGCCAATCGCATAGTCAGTAGCGAAATAGATCGCAGCGGCGGAAAGAACCGTTGTCACGATGAAGCCCTTATAGAGCGCCCCCATGATGTTGTTCGATTTGCCGAGGCGCACGAAATACGTGCCGATGATCGATGTTACGATGCAAACACCGCCGATCAAAAGCGGCAGGCTCATCAAAGCAAACAGATCAGCAGCCGCGAGGCCCGTGAACAACAGAGCCGTCAGAACCATCGTCGCACCAACGGTAACGACATAGGTTTCGAACAGATCGGCCGCCATGCCGGCACAGTCACCAACATTATCGCCCACATTGTCGGCGATGGTGGCTGGGTTGCGTGGATCATCCTCTGGGATGCCTGCTTCTACTTTACCGACCAGATCGGCGCCAACGTCAGCAGCTTTGGTAAAGATACCGCCGCCCAAACGCGCAAAGATCGAAATCAGCGAAGCACCAAAGGCCAGACCGACGAGAGCGTCGATAATTTCGCGCTTTTCGGCCAGAACGGTGAGGTCTTTGCCCATCGGGCCAACCAGCACATAAAAGAACCCAGCAATTGCGAGCAACGCAAGGCCAGCCACCAACATACCGGTGACCGCACCAGCGCGAAACGCGACAGTGAGCCCTTCTTGCAGGCCAGTTTCAGCCGCAGCTGCTGTGCGAACATTCGCGCGGACCGAGATGTTCATCCCGATAAATCCGGCAACGCCCGAAAGCACTGCGCCGATTACGAAACCAATCGCTGAGATTGATCCAAGGAATACGAAAACGAGAATGGCCACAGCCACACCAACGATCGCGATCGCGGTGTATTGGCGTTTGAGGTAAGCCTGCGCGCCCTCTTGGACGGCGCCTGCGATCTCTTGCATTCTTGCGTTACCGGCACTGGCACCCAGAACCTGACGGCTTGTAATAATGCCGTAGATAATGGCGAGCACGCCGAACCCGATTGATATGAGTATTAGGTCCACGAATAATCCCCTTATGTGCGTGGAAATGCGTCTGAGTCATCCCATTGACGCGGATCGCCGGGACCATAGGCGAAGAAGCTGAGCTGGCAAGCGTCAAAACGGGTAGAAAGCGGGGCTTTCACCAGTTTCGCTAGTCGGGAGCGGTCTGCTTGTGCTCAAAGCCAAGCCCGCGCGCGTTCACAATCGGATTTCCGCTAAGAATCAGAGGCGCAAATCCGCGGGCTTCTACCGCGCCAATCCGTGTTGCGCAGACCGGCGGTTCAATATCCGGCGGGAGAGTGAAGAGCAGCTCGTAATCATCGCCCCAGCTCATACATTGCTGGGCTCTGCCTGAGTTTGCGACCGGTACGCACGCGCCGTCGATGGCAAGGGAGGCATTGCTCGCCTCAGCCATGCGAAAGGCATCGAGCAGCAATCCGTCTGAAACATCCATCATCGCGGTGACATGCGGGGCGAGTATGCGCCCTTCGCTTAGGCGCGGGCGAGGGCGGGTGAAGGCTTCTAGATGTGCGGCATCGCCTTCAAACCCCAACATTGCGCGGCCCAGAGTGCCGGTTACATACAAAACGTCGCCTTGCTGCGCTCCGCCGCGCATGGGGACAGGGGTGCAGGTGGCGCGGCCGATGGCGGTCAAACCGAATGTGCGCGGACCCTTCGCAGCGATAGTGTCTCCGCCAAACAATGGCGCGCCATACGCCTCGGTCACTTCGCGCAAACCTTCTAAGAAACGCTCTTCCCCGCCGCCAAGCGAATAGCTGAGCAGCAGGCCCACAGGTTCCGCGCCTTTTGCTGCGAGGTCGGACAGGTTGCTGGCGACCAATTTCCACGCGACATCCGCCATATCGGCGGCGCCATCACCAGCGCCATCACCAGCGGCGTCACTAGGGCCGTCATCAGGGCCGCGAAAATGCGTGCCCTCTGCCATGCTGTCATGCGTAAGGATCAGCGTTTCGCCGCCAATCTCCAATTGCGCCGCATCGTCACTCAGCCCGCGCGCGCCCGGATGGAGCGGCATGGTGCGCAAGGCGGCGATGAAAGCGCTTTCGTCCATCGCGGCCTTAGGGGCGCAAATCCTTCGCCGCTGCGTCCAAGACACCGTTCACGAATTTAGCTTCGCGGTCGTCGAAGAACGCTTTCGCCACATCTACATATTCCGTGATCGCAGTGGCCGCAGGCACATCGGCGCGCGCCATCAGCTCATAAGTTCCTGCGCGCAGGATTTGCAGCATCGTTTTATCAAGTCGCACCAGCGTCCAGCCCGAAGCGAGTTTGCCGGTTAGCACCTCGTCAATCTCTGTGCGCCGTGCATCGACGCCGCGCACGATGTCATCGAAGAATTCGACCTCGGCGTCGGCATAGATTTCGCCTTCGTGGTCCTCATCATCAACTTCGCGGCCAAGCCGGTGTTGGTGAAATTCGTCGAGCAATTTGGCGAGCGCAGTGCTTTCCATATGTAGCTGGTAAAGCGCCTGCACCGCGGCAAGGCGCGCGGTGGAACGGGAGGTCGAGCGAGAGGCCGTATTCATTTGATGCGCAATTCCACAGATTTGGCGTGAGCAGGTAGGCCCTCCGCATGGGCGAGAGTGGCCGCTGCGGGGCCAATAGCTGCGAATGCGGCATCGTCCAGTGAAATGAAGCTTGTTCGCTTCATAAAGTCGAGCACAGATAGCCCGCTGGAGAAGCGCGCCCGGCGTCCGGTGGGCAGGACATGATTGGGGCCAGCGACATAATCGCCAACCGCTTCCGGTGTCATGCGCCCAAGAAATACGCTGCCAGCATGGCGAACCTGCGGCAGCATCGCCTCCGGATCGTCAATCGCAAGTTGAAGGTGTTCTGCCGCGAGCCGATTGATCAAGGCTGGCGCTTCTTCGCCGATGTCATTGACTATGATGATGACACCGTGATCGTCCCAGCTGGCCTTTGCTGTTTTTCCGGTCGAAAGCTGGCTTAGCTGAAGCGAGATACTGTCTTCGACTTGGGCGGCAAAGCCCGCATCATCGGTGATGAGGATAGATTGCGAGGTGGGATCGTGTTCGGCCTGGCTAAGCAGATCGGCGGCAATCCAATCAGGATCATTCTGTCCATCGGCCACCACCAAAATCTCGCTTGGCCCGGCGACCATGTCGATGCCAACCACTCCGAACAATTGGCGTTTTGCCTCTGCAACATAGGCATTGCCCGGACCAGTGATGACATCGACCGGTTTAATCCGCTGGGTTCCATAAGCCAGCGCGCCGACAGCTTGCGCCCCGCCAACGCGCCAAATCTCATCAATCCCTGCGACATGGGCCGCGGCAAGGACCAGCGGGTTGGAATTGCCTTTTGGTGTTGGGGTAACAACAACAATGCGCTCAACACCGGCAACACGCGCCGGGATCGCATTCATCAACAAGGATGACGGGTAGGCCGCCCGTCCGCCGGGCACATATAAACCAGCGGCATCAACCGGCCGCCAGATCGCGCCAAGCCGTACGCCCGCGTCATCGGTGTAATCGCGGTTCTCCGGCAATTGCGCTTCATGATAGGCGCGAATGCGGCTGGCTGCGAGGTTCAGCGCGTCACGCAAATCTGCGTCGATTTGTTCATACGCCTCGGCGCAGCGCTGCGCCGTTACTTTCCAATCCGCGTCGTCGATCAGGGAATAACCATCGTAACGCTGCGTATATTGCACCAATGCATCATCGCCGCCGGTGCGCACGGTGCGCAAGATATCTTGCACCACGCCTGCGACGTCGCCATCCGCCTCGCGGCGCGCATTGACGACGCGGGTAAAGCGCCGCTCAAATTCGGGATCAATGGTCGAAAGCGTTTGCATTATGCGGCCTGCTCTTTGGCGCGTTCTTCTGCGACGCTGCGGAACGCATCAACCAATTCAGCGACGCGCGGGTCGGTTTTGAGGGCGGCTCGATTGACAATCAAGCGGGCCGAAATGTCGATAATGCGCTGTGTCTCAACCAATCCGTTTTGCTTGAGCGTGGCCCCGGTCGAAACCAAATCCACGATCTGCCGCGCTAGGCCAAGTGACGGCGCCAATTCCATTGCGCCGTTCAGCTTCACGCATTCTGCTTGAATGCCTTGCCGTTCATAATGGCGCGCGGTTAGGCTGGGATATTTCGTGGCCACGCGAATGTGGCTTGCCGCGCTGGCATCTTCGGGATCATCAGCCAACCGCGCCACGGATAGGCGGCAATGGCCGAAATCGAGATCGACCGGGGCGTATAGATCGGCGTAGTCAAATTCCTCAACCACATCGGATCCCACGATCCCAACCTGCGCCGCGCCATGCGCCACGAATGTCGCCACATCGAATGCGCGCACACGGATCAGGCGCATATCATCGCGGGTGGTGCCGAATGAAAGCGAGCGGTTGGCCTTGTCGTGAAAGCCATCCTCGGGCACCACGCCAGCGCGCGCCATCACAGGCAGCGCCTCGTCGAGAATGCGCCCTTTGGGCACGGCAAAGGTCAGCTGGCGGCTGGTGGTATCAGATTGCTTGATTGTCATCGCGCCGCGGACTTAGGCATTGGGCGGTGAAAGGGCAACAACTTGGGCCAATAGGCTGGAGTCAAAAAACCGCGAAACTGGCAGAAAGAGCGTGATCATGAATGAGACCGGCATCATGGCGACCAAAGAATTTCAAACGGCGCTTGATTGGCAAGCGAGCCATGCGGACGAGAACGGCGCGCCGTGCACCGCGCGGGTTGTCCGTGCCTTGGCAAAAGTGCGCGGCGGCGACACCGCGACCGGGCGGCGGATGGCCAATTGGCAAGGGCTGACATTAAAAGACGCGATGCCGCTTAGGATGACGGGCGGGCTGCATTATCTGCTTTTGTCCGGCGAAGACGATCGGCTGGCGCGCGTTTATAGCGCCCAAATCACGGATCAGGGTCAGATCGACCGTTTGGTTTGCGAGCTTGTGGAGCGCTACGATACGCAGCTTCTGCCGTGGCTTGATGGCCCTCCTCAAACCAATGAAGCGGGGCGTTCGGCCAGTATTATGGCGGGGCTATTGTGGCTGGCGCAGCATGTCGCGGCCCGGTTTGAACTGTTTGAATTGGGCGCGAGCGCCGGGGTCAACACCATGATTGAGCGGTATCATTACCGCCTTGGCGAGACTGAGGTAGGGCCATCGTCTTCGCCAATGCGAATTGAGCCGGAATGGCGCGGTGATGCTGGCTCTCCGCCGCCGCCGCCCGGCGATTTCGAAATTGTGTCAGTGCGCGGCTGCGACGTTGCGCCGATTGATTTGTCAGATGAGGACAGCGCGCTTCGGCTGAAAAGCTATGTCTGGCCCGACGCGCCGGCCCGAATGGCGCGGATCGATGCTGCAATTGCGCTTGCCAGCAGCAAGGCGCCGGACCTTGTGAAAGCGGATGCAGGGGTATTTGCCGCCGATATGCTGGCCCGGCCGCAAGCCTCGGGCACGACGCGCGCAATGTTTCATTCGATCATGTGGCAATATATGCCCGCCGAAACGCAGAGCGCGATCACGCAGGCATTCGAAGAGGCCGGTGCGCGGGCCACGCCTGATCGTCCGCTGGCTTGGATCAGCCTAGAAACCGATCCGGCCACCTTTCGCCATGAACTGAAAGTGCGCAGATGGACGGGTGAGGGCGCTGACGGAGAAACAGTCCTCCTCAGCCATGCTCATCCGCATGGGGCATGGGTGGAATGGAGCGGCGGAGGTTAGCTCGCCAAGAATTGCTCCATTGCGGTGATCACTTCCTCGGCTGCCTCCCAAGGGACGAAATGCCCGCAATCGGGCACTTGTTTGACCGTGAGCGGGCCGACAAGCGCATCCATCCCGTCCAAATTTTCTGCCGGTAACGCCAGATCATCCATCGCCCAAATCACCAGCGTGGAAATGGTCAGTTTCGGCAAATTCGGCGCAGTGTAATCGGCAGGCAATTCAAACGGCTCATCCATCGGCGGCACTTTTAATGCGCTGCCGCGGTAGTAATTGAGCATACCGCGGCAGGCATCGCGATCATTCCACCCCTCCGCCATAAAGGTGCGTTCTTTGGCGGGCATTGTGTCGGGGCGGTCCCAGCTGACTTCCTGTGCCAATATCCCCGCAATCCCGTGTTCGCGAATAAGCGCATCATTCGCGGTTTCGCGAAATGCGCGGATATATTGGCTCGCCTGCCGCTGACCGGGATGGGTGTAGAGCAGTCGTTGAAAGATCGCCGGGTGCGGCGCATTGGCGATAATGGCGCGTTCGACCCGCGCATGTTGACCGCCCAAAGCGACACCCCAAGCAATCGCGCCGCCCCAATCGTGGCCCACGATGGTGAACTTTGCGATGCCCAAAGCGTCCGCGAGCAGGAATATGTCGCCGATCAATTTGTCGGGCGTATAGGCATCCACTTCTTGCGGCTTTGACGATCCGCGATAGCCGCGCTGATCAGGCGCGATGCAGCGATAACGATCCGAAAAATGCACAATTTGATGCCGCCATGTGCGGTGGTTTTCAGGAAAGCCGTGCAGGAAAATCAGAACCGGCGCATCGACCGGCCCTTCATCAACCACATCCAAATGGATGCCGTTCGCCAATTCAACGCGCTTTTGTTTCAGCGGGATCATGCGCTCTCTTCCATGCGCTCCATATATCCGCTGGCGACCATTGCCGCGACTTGGTCGAGCAAGGCCTCTGGTGTGCGGCGCATTTCGCCCATCGCTGCCTCCGCGCCTTGGGCAACGATAATCTCACGCTCTCCCGCCGCCATACCGTCGAGCATGGTTTTGGCAGCATCATCCGCTGGAATGCCTTCGTCGATAACCTTGTCGCTGACGCCGCGTTTCTTGCCATCGGCGACCAAGGCGTTGCGCGCGACGTCGGTGGCGACCGATCCGGGATAGATGACGTGGACCTGCACGCCGGTTTGCGACAATTCGCCGCGCAATGCGTCGCCATATCCCGCCAGACCGAACTTTACTGCGCTGTAGGCTGTGCGCATCGGTACGCCGACCTTGCCCGCGATAGAGGAGATAAAGGCAATATTGCCTGAGCCGCGATCTGCCATGTGCCCAATCAGCCCTTGTGAGAACGCAATCTGGGCGGTCAGGTCGATCTCGATAATATCGCGGTAAACTTGCATTTCGGTCTTAAGCGCACGGCTGCGCTGCGACACGCCGGCATTGGCAAAGGCGATATCCACGCCGCCTTTCCAAGCAATCGCCTTTGCGGTCGCATCGGCCAAAGCGGCGTCATCGCGCACATCAAACGGCAGGATCAGCGTTTCACCGCAATCCGCAGCAACTTCGGTCAGCCGCGCCTTATCACGCCCCGACAGCACCAAATGCGCACCGCGTGACGACAAATCCCGCGCCAGCGCCGCACCAATTCCCGATGACGCGCCGGTAATCCATGCGACCTTGCCTGTGTAATCCATTTGTCTCTCCCGTTTTCCCATGCCAATTTCTTAGCGGCGTAAACAGGCAAAGCGAGCGCCGCAATCAGCTTGAGGCGGCATTCCGGATTATCTGGGCCAAATTCTCGGGAAAGACGGCTTCTTTCCAATTGGAAAGTTCAGCAAGGGTGAACCAGCGGTGCTGCGTCATGACCTTTTGTTCAAGGGCGGTGTGACCGGATGTGTCGATCCGCGCCTCTGATACGCGCAGGATGTAATAGCGTTCATCAGCCTGCACCGGTTCGCCTTCTACAGTGATGAATTCCGGCGTGGTTCGCGCCACTTGCGGGCCCGGATCGGCGATGATCCCGGTTTCTTCTCGCAATTCGCGCCGCGCGGCCTGGTCGAATGTCTCACCCGCCTCGCATTCACCGCCAGCGGTCACCCAGAATGGCGGGCGATCCGCCACATCGAACCGGAACATTAAGACGCTGTCATCCGGTGCAATGACAATGATCCGAGCAGAGCGGCGGACGCGTTTGCCGGGGGCAAATTCGCTCATGCAGACGGCGCGCTGGCCTTGATCGCCACGGCATGGACACGCTGCCCCACGATATCGCCTAGCGCTGCGATAACGGCGCGCTGGCGGGCGAGGCGGTTCATTTCGGCAAAGGCGGGCGCTTCGATCACAATCGTAAAGTGCGATTCGCCTGACCCATCGTCGCCCGAATGTCCCGAATGTTTGGCGCTATCATTGATGATTTCGAGGTTCGTCGGCGCGAAAGCGTCATTCAAAAGCCCGCTCATTTCCTCTGCAACTGTTCCGCTCATCGCCTCTGTTTCCTTTTTTGCATCAACACTTTTGATCTCTTGGGTTGGAATCTGGCGACTCTGACGCCATTCTCAAGCCCCTATGGCGCAATCCCGATTCCACGGCCGGTTTGAAACTGAGACACGCGGCTGCGAAGCTCCCGCTTGCCGCGAGGCGGGCGAATTTCGCGCGCCCGGCCACCGTCCCAACGGTTTTGATGGACCGGGTCAGTGGCGCTGGTTCTGTTTAGAACATGTGCGCCAGTTCAATGACGGTTACGATTGGTTCGAAGGGATGAATGCCGACGAGATTCTCGCCGCGCAATCACCGGCCAGCGGTTGGCGGACCGAAAGCCCGACTTTCGGACCGCGCGCCGGGGTCGATGGGATGCCGCGCTGGGCCGACTTTGATGATCCGCTGGACGCGATTTCCGCGCGCGCAGGCGGCATCCGCAGCCGCGCCGAACGCGAAGCCAAGATGGCGATGTCGGGGCAATTTTCTAAGGACGAGGCCGCCGCGCTGGAGGTCATGGGCTTAGGGTCAGACACCGACCGGCGGCGGCTGAGGCGGCGTTATTCAGAATTGGTGCGGCGCTATCACCCCGATCGCAATGGCGGCAATCGGTCGCATGAGGCGCGTTTAACCGCCGTGGTCGATGCCTATCAATTGTTGCGCCAGAACAAGGCGATTGTTTAGGAACTCGCCGCTTCTTCGATCAATGCCGCGTCAATCGCATTCGCCTCTGCATAAGCAGCGCGCTGCGTGCAGCGTTCCACATATGCTTTGAAAGCGGGCGTTTCTGGGATCGACCCAAATCGCAAGCCCCAGACGAATTGGCTGCCGACATATGTATCGGCCATTGTGAAACGGTTCCCGGCGGCGAAATCGTTTTTGGACAGCCAGCTATCCATCGCAGATAGGGCGAGGTCCAAGCTGCCAAAACCCGCCATAGCGGTGCGTTCTTCGGGCACTTTCCAATCCATCGCGGCGGCGATGACCGCCTGTTCAATCGGACCAGCGGCAAAAAACATCCAACGGAAATAGGCGGCTTTCTCGTGCGCGTCCGGCAATAAGCCTGCGTCTGGGTGGGTTTCGGCGAGGTAGTGATTGATGGCGGCGGCTTCGGTGATGACGTGATCATGGCGTGATCCATCTTCTTGGGCGTGGTGGTGCACCAATGCGGGCACTTTGTTCATCGGGTTGATCGCGGTAAAATTATCGGGCCGCTTTGCCCAATCAAACACCACTTGGTCATAATCCGCGCCCGCTTCGTGCAAGGCCCAGCGCGAAATTTGCCCGCGGCTCATTGCGACGGTGTAAAATGTAAATTCGGCCATATCAGCGTCCCTTGGTCAGCAGCGGTTCGAACGAACCATAGATCAATCTTTTGCCATCAAATGGCATATCGCCAGCGGGATAATCTTCAAAACCCTCGCCTGCCATCAACGCTTTGTTGGCTTCCTCAAAAACCGCCTTGTCCGGCCAGATTACCCAGCCGGTGACGATCTTCTCGCCATCCGGCGCGGCAACAGCTTTGCGAAAATCGGTGGTTTCGCCAGTGGGTACGTCCGCTTCCCAAGCCTCCATCACCTCTATCGCGCCGTGATCCATCGACCAATTGGCCATGAATTCGGCGGCTTCGATATAGGCGTCTTTGTTGGCTTCCGGCACTGACAGCGCTGCTACTGCGACATACATTTCGCTCTCCCTCTGGTCGGATTGGTGAGCCTGTATGGAGCCGCCGTCAATTCTGTTTGAAGGCCCATCGCAATGTCCGCCCCATGCCCCAAGTCGCGGCGCGCGCGGGCAGGGCAGAGACAATGGGCCGCCGCAGCCGCAGCATTTGCCGCGCCCAATCCGGCAACATGGCAACAGAATCAGCACCGATCATTGTCTGCACCGCTGGCGGCGTGCCCTTTGGACGCTGGTTCAGGACCAATTGCGCAACTTCGCGCGCTTCGGCAGATGGGCGCAATTCGCTGCGGAATTCGCGGAAAATCGCCTCTGCTTCGCGGCGTGTTTCGGGGACGGGATCGGCGCCCAATGCCCGCGCGACAATCGCAAATTGGCGGTAATATTCGTCTTGATCCGCGCTTGGCATGTCGGGGCGAACATGGCGGATATAACCCGCCAGAAAACTCTGCGCCTCTGCCACATGAACCCATGCAAGCGTACGCGGATTGGCCGCCTGATAGGGTGTGCCATCGGGCAGCGTGCCGCCGACGCGGGCATGGATGCGGTTGACCCGTTCAATCGCCTTCATCGCCTCGTCACGGTGGCCGAATGTCGTGACGGCAATAAACCGCGCAGTGCGGCGCAATCGGCCATGCATATCCTCGCGGAAATTGGAGTGATCCAGCACCCCTTGCAGCGCCTCTGGATGGAGCATTTGCAGCATCAGGCTGCGAATACCGCCCGTCATCATCCCAACCAAATCGGCATGGACCATACGGATCGGAGTGTTTTTGGCGAACAGCGCGTCATCAGAAGGCGGAACCGGTTCTTGCCCGCCAGCGCGGTCATTGAACACGCCGCGCACATGGTCGACCACCTTTAGGCGCAGGGTTTCGATCGGATCGGGCATGTCAGCAATATGGGGCGCTAAGCTGAAAATGTCAGCCCGTGATCCGTGCATTGAGTGCAAACACGGCCCGGCCCAATGCATCAATGGTTGAACCGGCATTGCCTGCGCCGATTTCGCCAAGGTTGAAATCACAACGTATGTGGTGAATTTGCAATCATGGCGAGAACGGTTGGCGCCGCGTTACCCGGAGAATAGAAATGCAGATCAATGCCGAATTCGATTCTGCGGTGTGCGTCCATACGGGCGATCTTGAATGGCAGGCATCACCAATGGCAGGGGTCGACCGGCGTATGTTGGACCGGGTTGGCGGCGAGGTGGCCCGCGCCACTTCGATCGTGCGCTATGCCAAAGGCAGCGCCTTTGCCGAGCACACCCATTCGGGCGGTGAAGAATTCATTGTATTAGAAGGTGTGTTTCAGGACGAGCACGGCGATTATCCAGCGGGCACCTACATACGCAATCCGGTTGGCACGCATCACATTCCGCGTTCCGATCCCGGCTGCACGATCTTTGTGAAATTGTGGCAATTCGATCCTAAGGATCAGGAGCAAATTGCTCTCGATCTGAATGCCGCCGCGCTTGCCGCTGATCCTGCGATGCCGGGTGTAGGCCGCGCCATCTTGGCAGAGCGGGAATATGAAACAGTCGCGCTGGAAGAATGGGATGCGGCGGCGTCTGCTGTTGTGCGGGATGCGGGCGGCTTTGAAATTCTCATCCTTGATGGCGAATTGCACCATTCGGGGCAGATTTACGTCCGGCATGATTGGATTCGCTGCCCCGCCGGTGCCGATGCGATATTTGCCGCAGGACCTGCGGGCGCGCGCATTTGGATTAAGCGTGGTCATCTCTCTGAGATTCGCTTGCCGCCGCAGGGTTAAAAAGCGCCGCGCCCCTTGATCAGCCCAATTGCTCGCAAAATAGTGAGGGGAGAGTGGTCAGCGAAGTCTTGCAGGGCGGCGATTGGCGCTTTAACGCCTCACACGAAATGACCTCTCACTCTTCCGCAGAATTCGCCGGCGATAGCGCCATTCCTACGCAGCCCGACACGGCAATCGACGTGCGCGCCACGTTTGGCATTGATGTCGATTGGCAAGTCCCCGCCTTTAGCGAGCCGAGCGAACATGTGCCGGAACGCGATGACAGCTATGTCTTCGACGCCGATACAACGCTCGCGATCCTTGCGGGTTTTGCGCATAATCGGCGTGTGATGATCCAAGGGTATCACGGCACCGGCAAATCGACCCACATCGAACAGGTCGCCGCGCGGCTTAACTGGCCCAGCATCCGGGTGAACCTTGATGCGCATATCAGCCGGATCGATTTGATCGGGCGCGATGCGATTGTGTTGAAAGACGGTTTGCAAGTTACCGAATTTAAGGAAGGCATCCTTCCTTGGGCGTTGCAGCATCCGGTTGCTCTGACATTTGACGAATATGACGCCGGCCGCCCGGACGTGATGTTCGTCATCCAACGTATTTTGGAATTTGATGGCCGTTTGACGCTGCTCGATCAAAACCGCGTGATTACGCCGAACCCGTATTTCCGGCTGTTCGCGACCACTAATACTGTTGGCCTGGGCGATACGAGCGGGCTTTATCACGGCACACAGGCAATCAACCAAGCGCAGATGGACCGTTGGAACATCGTGGTGGCGCTCAATTACCTGTCGGCTGAAACAGAGCAAGCCATTGTCAAATCGAAGACGCCCGACACCGATGACGCGATGATTGCGGACATGGTGAAGGTCGCCGATCTGACCCGCCAAGGTTTCATGAACGGCGATATTTCAACCGTTATGAGCCCGCGCACTGTGATCACCTGGGCGCAAAATGCGGCGATTTTCAATTCAACCGGCTTTGCGTTCCGCCTGTCATTCCTCAACAAATGCGATGAGGCAGAGCGGACCTTGGTCAGCGAATATTATCAGCGCGTCTTCAATGAAGACCTGCCCGAAGGCGCTGCTCAAGGGGGCTGAGCGTCCGTTTGATTTCCGGCTAAACGTCAACTTGCAAGAAGGTGTCATAGGCTGCTAACACAGCGCAGATGACGCTGCTGAAACGATTCTGGAAACGCTCTGGCGGCGGTGCTGCGCGCGGCGGCGATGACGGGTATTTTCCGCTCTATGAATCGCAGCGCGCGCTCGATCCCGATGATGAACCTGTTCGGTTCCGCACCGCAGGTTCGCCCGATTATGCGACGTGGGATGCGCGATTATCGCAGCTCGATGGGTCGTTAGAACGCGAAGAACGCCGCAAGGCACCATTCTGGCGTCGTGATTTTTGGCGCGCGCGCCGGAAACGTTGGTGGGCTTTTCGGATTTTCTCTGCATGTTTGCTGATATTCTTGGTGTTGCTTGCTTGGCTTGCGATCACCGCGCCGCTGTCGAAGAGCCTTGAGCCGATTGCCGCACCGCAAGTGACGCTGCTCGCCAGTGATGGGACCCCGATTGCCCGGCACGGGGCGATGGTGGATGACCCGGTTGAAGTGGCGGATCTGCCGCCGCATGTGGCCGAGGCATTCCTCGCGATTGAGGACCGGCGTTTCTATTCGCATTGGGGCGTTGATCCGCGCGGGATTGCGCGCGCCGTGTGGACCGGGCGCGGCGGCGGCAGCACAATCACGCAGCAGCTCGCCAAATTCACCTTCCTTACGCCGGAACAAAGCCTGTCTCGTAAAGCGCGCGAGGCGATGATCGCGTTCTGGATTGAGGCGTGGCTGACCAAGGATGAGATCCTGAGCCGGTATCTTTCCAATGCCTATTTTGGGGACAATCAATACGGATTGCGCGCGGCGAGCCTGCATTATTTCTACCGGCAACCCGAAAACTTGCTGCCTGAACAGGCGGCAATGCTGGCGGGATTGTTGCAAGCGCCGTCCCGATATGCGCCGACAAAGCATTATGACCGCGCTAAAACTCGCATGGATCTGGTGATCGGTTCGATGGTTGCGGCGGGGTATTTGACGCAGGCAGAGGCCGATGCATTGCCGGACCCGGTGATCGATTCCCGTACGAGGGATGATTTGCCCACGGGCACATATTTTGCCGATTGGGCATTGCCAATCGCGCGTGAAGGGTTTGAGCCGGGCTATGCGCGGCAGGTAATCACCACGACATTAGATGCGCAATTGCAGGCGCTGGCCAGCCGGGTCACAAACCGTGCAAGTTTGGGCGATGCGCAAGTGGCGTTGGTGGCGATGCGGCCGACCGGCGAAGTGGTCGCGATGGTGGGCGGCAAGAATTATGCAGAATCGCCGTTTAACCGCGCGACACAGGCGCGGCGGCAACCGGGTTCGACCTTTAAATTGTTCGTCTATCTTGCCGCGTTGGAGGCCGGGTGGGAACCCGATGACACAATCGCCAACACCGCCATTGAGGCGGGGTCATACCGGCCCAAAAATTCTCGTGAACGTTACAGCGATCTAATCACGCTGGAGGATGCCTTTGCCACATCGAGCAATGTCGCCGCCGTGCGCCTGTTCAACGAAATCGGCAGCGAACGGGTCATCCGAACCGCACGCTCGCTCGGCGTGACATCGGCGATGCCCGAAGGCGATCCCAGCCTCGCGCTTGGTACATCCACTATGACATTGCTGGAGCTGACATCGGCCTATGCCGGCGTCGCTGCCAATAAATTTCCCGTGCGCCCCTATGCCTTTGCGCAGGAAGAAGAAGGGTGGTGGGAATGGCTGACCACACCGTCAGACAGCGCATCAGAGCGCACGCATGAGAATATGGAACAGATGCTGCGCGCGGCGATCAATCGCGGCACGGGTGAGGCTGCCGAATTGCCGATTGCCAATTACGGCAAGACCGGAACGACGCAGAATTACAGGGATGCTTTGTTCGTCGGCTATGCCGGTGATTTGGTGGTCGGCGTGTGGGTCGGCAATGATGACAATTCCCCGCTCGACCGGGTGACGGGCGGCGGATTGCCTGCGCGCATTTGGAAAGATTTCATGCGCAGCGCCCTCTCTCTACCCGCGCCGCGCGCCGCGCCGGCACCTGATCCCGAAGGGCCGGTGCAACCGCTCGATATCGAAGAGGGCGAGGAAATACCGCTCGGCGAAGACGGCACTTCGATCCGGTTCGAAGAGAAGGGCATTGTCCTTTCGCAAGACGGCGTTCCGGTTGAACTGCGTTTGGGCGAAGAAGGATTTCGCGTCGAGCAGATCGAACCAGACTAAAAAATCACGCCATCAGGATGTTCATAATCGCCGTTGCGATGGGGCGGTCCGGGTCATCTTGCCACGCCTCCACCGCAATATTGGCGTTGCGCCGGCCAAGCCTGGTGATCCGGCCTTTGGCAAAACTGGGCCGTGATTTGCCCGCGGAAAGATATTGCACGGTGATATTGACCGGTTTCAGTTGAGCCTCGCGCCCTTCCTCGATCAGCCGCACCCGTAGCGCCGCATAGCCAGCATTCTCCAACAGGCCGGCGGTCGCGCCTCCGTGATAATGTTGCGGACGCCCTTCAACATTAGGGCCGAACTCCACCATCAGAACCGGCACGCCATCTTGAAATTCGCACATCTCAATCCCCAGCGCATCGGCATAAGGGGGCAATTTAAAGTCACTCATCGCCTGTCCCCGCCTCGCTTGCACTACCATCACTGCTGGGCACTTTCCCTTGGCGCGGATCGGCCGCGATAGTCATGAAAACGCCTGCAATATGCGCCACCGGATCATCAATATCGCCGTCATGGGCAATGCCCCGGACGAAAGCGGCGGAGCGTGTGGTGCGGTAGCATTCGACCCGGCCCCATACCGCGCTGCGTTCGCGGGCAGGGCGCTGATAATCGACGCGCAGATCAAGCGTGGCAACGGGTGCAAAATCCTTCATCGTTTGCCAAATCGCCATCCCGCTGGCCATGTCCATCAAGCTGACAATCGGTCCCGAAGCCAGCACGGCGCGATCCGCCTCGCCGAGCAAATCTTCGCGCCACGGCAATTCAAGCTCAACCCAATTTTCACCTTGATCGCTGAATTTGAGGCCAAGCCAGCCGGTGTGACCGCCGCGAAAGAAGAATTTACTGGCTTCCCTCGCGTCGAATTTGGCTGGGGCCGATGATTGATTTTTGCTCATACACTCAAGCTTTCGACTGTTTTCTCTATATTACAATAATTTAATTTCAAAACGTTGTTCTTCTCAATCAAATTGAACTCAGCGCGGCCGCAATTGTGCTCGGTGCAATAACAGGAAGGACACGCAATCATGCCAAAGATTGATCTTGCGAATATTCCGGGCCTTGAAACCGCTCAAGCTTTGTTTGGGGCCGTAAAGGCGCAGGCCGCGACCTATGACGACAGTATCGTGGAGATTATGGTGTTTGTTTATGACACCGCTCCGCCGCCGCCGCCACCTCCCGGCCTATTTTAACAAGCGGGGCGGACGACGGTGCGCGTGCATCCCGCAATTGCGGCGCTGCGAAGCGATCTGGCTTCGCAGCGCCGATCCCAAGCTTCGATGCGAACCGCTCTGAATGAATGGTGCGGAAGATCGGCGGTCTGTGATGTTCAACTTGAGATGCGGCGATTTTCGAACGGCGAGGGGCTGACCGACCTGCCTGCGCTTGCGGCGCTGACTTCGGATCACAAGGCGGCGAGTGGATGGGTGCGGGAATTTTGCGGCACTTTCATCGACGCTCTGCGTGATGAACCCTTGGGCGAAGTGCCCATGCGGCATGGCTCCAGCGCCGGATTTGCGCGCCTTTCTGTCATGCAAATCGGAAATGCCGCGTTGTCGCTATGCGCTTATGAGCCCGCAGAAGCGGCTCAAGCGCCGCAAACCGCGCAGTTCACCGACTATGAAACGCATGAAATCGTGGTCGCAGGGGCGGCGCGCGGTGTGTTCCATTCGCGCCAGAGCCAGAGCCAGAGCCAGAGCCAGAGCCAGAGCCAGAGCCAGAGCCAGAGCCAGAGCCAGGGCGGGGCACGTTCCGCCATTCGGTCGCGCGCATGGCGATGGAGCGCAGGCGATTATATTGTGCGGCGACCACTGCTCGACACACGCCATATCCTTGCGGTGGACCGCAGCACTCTCATCTTGCAGCTCAGCCGGCGTTCCGACCACCCAAAGCCTAGCGAAGAATTCCGCCTCAAAGACGGGGCGCTTGTTCAGCAAGTAAGCGGTGATAAGCGCGCCAGCGAACAGGTGATGGCGCTCGCCGTTTTGGGCGCGCTTGATCATCGCAATGCGATCGAACCGATGGCGTGTTTCGCGCGTGACCTTTCGCATGATCGCGATGCTCGGTGGGAGGCTGTTCGGCAAATCCTGTCGCTGGACACAAAGCGGGGCATGGATTTGCTCTGCTCCTTTGCTGGCGCCGCCGCCGATCCGCTGGCGCGACCGGCGCAGGAATTGCGAGCCCATTTGCTGGCGTCGCAGCCGGCGTTGCGCGCGCTTTTCAGCGAGCCGGTATAATGCCTCAGATTATCGACATTCCCTCATCGCATTCGTGTTCTTTGCCCGAGGCGATAGAAGCGCTGGCCGCGCTCAATTTCGACCCGCGCGAACCGGAAAGCGCCGATCAAGCCGCGCTATGGTTGCGGCGGCTTTCCAACAACCGGACCTTCCTCGCTGATTTGCTGATCGACCGGCTGGCCGGGCGGATGGCGGGCGAAGTTGAGAGTGGCTACGGCCCTCAGGCAATCTTGCTCAGCCCATTGCGCGGACGGATGTTTTTGCGCGCCAATATTTGGCCAGCCGAGCAAGATTTGTGCTTTCGCAATAGCGGGGCGCAAAGCTTTGTTTACGGTGTTCCGCACGATCACAATTTCTCGTTCTTGACGAGCGGCTATCTCGGTCCGGGCTATGCGAGTGATTATTTCGAATATGATTATGAGACCGTGACAGGGGTGCCGGGCGAGGATGCCGCTCTCCGATTTACCGAACGCAGCGCGCTTCATGAAGGCAAGCTGATGCTCTACCGAGCGCACCGTGATGTGCATTCGCAATTGCCGCCGCAAAGCCTCTCAGTCTCGCTCAATGTCATGCATGTTGACCCGGCTCAGGCGTGGTTTGACCAATATGGATTCGACCTGGAAAGCGGCGAAATAACGCGCGTGCTCAGCCCCAACGCAACCGAAGTGTTCTTGCGCGCGGCAGTGGCGAGTGGGTCAAAGGAGGCGGAGGCGTTCGCGGCGGATATCGGGGCCAGCCATCCAAGCGAGCGTCTGAGGCTAGCCAGTTTTGAGGCGCGCGCCGGCTTAATCGAGGATGATGCGGCCCGCGAGGATCTGTGGCGGCAGGGGGAATTGTGCGGCAGCCGGATGGTGGCGTCACTGGCCAAAACGCACCGGGCCAAATTGGATGCGCGCTAAAGCACTCCGCCAGCTAGCCTGTCGATCGCGCCTTGCAAGATGACCGCTGCGGCATGGCTGTCGATCGCTTCTGCCCTTTTGGCGCGGCTCATATCTTGACCGATCATCGCGGCTTCTGCGCTTTGGGTGGACCAACGTTCGTCCCAAAGCAGCAGCGGTAGATCAAACGCTTCATCGGCATTGCGAGCAAAGGCGCGGGATGCCTGAGCGCGCGGCCCTTCGCTGCCGTCCATATTGCGCGGAAGGCCGAGGACCAAGCCGCGAACGTTGCGCGCCTTGATCAGTTCTTCGATCAGGGCGCGGTCGCGGCCCCATTTTCCGCGTTTCACAGTTTTGCCATTGGTCGCAAAACGCCAGCCCGCATCGCAAATCGCGGTGCCAATCGTCTTGGTCCCAAGGTCAAGGCCGAGCAGCACCCCGCCATCTGGCAAAGCGTCAGCAAAATCGGGTGCGAATTCGGTAATCAGTTTGCAGCACTCGCAGCCGAGCTTTGGCCGGCATTTAGCGCCGCGACCCGGCGGGCAACGTCCGCCTGAGTGTTCGCCCAGAATAACGGGATATCATAGACGTGATAATTGTTGCCCGGCAGCACATAAGAGCCAAGCTCAGGTGGATCGCCAATCAACAAAAGCCCGCGCGAATCGCAGCGAGCAGGCACCGCGCCGGGGACAAGTTCGCCGTTCGACATGCTGTCATCAGGAACCAAAGTCCCCAGATTGCTACTGGCCGGAGCATCGCCGCCGAAAGTTCCGGTGAGCGGGTTCGTGCACAGGATTTGGCTGTTGCCGCGTGCTTCGCCATCCAAACCAACGGACGCCGCATAAGTTTCGATCACCGATGAAGGATCTGCCGGTTCGGCAAAACTAGACCACGAAATCAGGCACCCGGTCTGAGCCGGAGTCGCGCAGGCGGCAAAACCAAGCGCGGGCACATCATGTTCCACCGAAATCGGCCAACCAATGGCATAAGCCGCCACCAGCCGGTCTGCCAGAGCAGTGCCAGCCACTTCTTCGCGCAGCAACCGCAGCAAATGCAACGATCCTTGGCTGTGTCCGGCCAGAACAATGGGCGTGTCCGCATCAACGGAATCCACAAAATAGCGGAAGGCTTCGACGACATCGGCATAAGCCGCATCTAACGCTTGCTCAGCTTCGGGCGCGTCGGTCAGGAATGCGCCCATTGTCGCCTGACGATAGCGCGGCGCCCAAATCTCGCTCGCGGCGTTAAACGGGCTGGCCATGCCGCGCACATAGATACGCGCAATCCGCTCGGCATCTTCGTCGCCAACCGGGGCGTTCCAATTGTCGCGGCTCAGATAGCTGGTCGGGTGAACGAAAAAGACCGCGAAATCCGCAGTGTCGGCGGCACTCGGCAATACTGGCTCACCAGCCGCATCACTCGCCGGGGCGTCTGGCGCGGTTTGCGGATCGGGCGCAAGCTCAGCAATTGCAGGCTGCCAACGCGCCGGGTCGCTTACGCCGATACCGGGCCGGGAATACCACAAGGCGGGGTCTTGATAGGCGTTTTCTTCCAAAGCCGCAGTCGGTGTGAATTCAGAAGTTGGAACCAGCGCAAATTCCGCCAACTCGTCCTGAAACATCTCATATGCGATCCGCCCAATCAGGAAGAGAACAATACAAAATGCGACGAAATAAAGGAATTTCTTGGCCATTGTTTTGGTGCTCGCCCGTTACTCTGCTGCTTCGTTTTGTTCGGCAAGCGCCGGGCGCAATGTCGTCCAAGCCCGGTCGCCCCGCATGGCGGAATACCAGCTAAGCGGGTTCCACGTTGCCGATCCGTCGAGCGAGAATGTGATGAATTCCGCGCGGCCGCCAATATTTTCCAGCGGAATGCCGCCGCCTAGTCCGCGATCTTCTGCAGAGGCGCGGCTGTCGGCGCTTTCATCGCGGTTATCGCCCATCACAAACACATTGTCTTCTGGCACCGTGTAGGGCCCGAAATTGTCGAGAAACTGGTTCTTGTGATCAATCACCAAATAGGTCGCACCATTGGGCAGTGTTTCGCGGTAAGTCGGCGGCTCAAAATATTGATCACCGTTGGGATCGCGCATCAGGTAGGATTGAAAATTGGTAAGGCACGGACCGTTTTCGCACATCAATTCCGCCTCAAACGGGATGCGAACCGGCGGTACGACTTCGCGCTTTATCGCTACGCCGTTGAGGATAATGCGTCCCTCGCGAACTTCGATCGTATCACCGGGCAAGGCCACAACGCGTTTGATGTAATCTTCATTGCGGGTCGGGTGAACCGGGATCACCACGTCGCCATATTCGGGCACCGCGCCAAACACGCGCCAATCGCTGCGCGGCAGGATGTGAAAGCTCGCAGAGGCCCAAGACCAGCCATATGGATATTTGCTGACCACCAATCGGTCGCCAACATGCAGGCCGGGCATCATGCTAGTCGAAGGAATATAAAACGGTTTCGCGACCAGGCTGTGAAAACACAGAACCGCAAGCAGCATCAACGCCAGCCCGCGAAATTCCGCGAACCAATCGACTTTCTCTTTGCCCTCGGTTTTATCCGTTGCGGCGTCTGGGGAAATAATATCGGTCAAAACGGTCTTTTCGTAACTGGGTGGAGGCGTGCAAACCGGTTCCTGCTCAGGTCGCCAGTACGGCCTCAATGATGACGAAGGCCTGCGCCCATGGATGATCGTCGGTTAGGCTGAGATGAATGTGCGCCTCATGGCCCGGTGGGATCATTTCTTCAAGCCGCTTTGCCGCCCCGCCAGCCAGCGACAGCGTCGGAGCACCCGAAGGCGCATTCACCACGCCGATGTCTTTCATGTAAACGCCGCGCCTGAAACCGGTGCCAACGGCTTTGCTAAACGCCTCTTTCGCAGCGAAGCGTTTCGCATAGGTTCCCGCGATTGTGTAAGGTCGGCGCCGGGCTTTGGCTCGCTCCGTCTCGGTGAAAACGCGGTTTTCAAATCGCTCGCCATACCGTTCCAACGAATTGGCGATGCGTTCGATATTACAGAGGTCAGAACCAAGGCCGATGATCATGAAAATGCCTTTATAGAGGACGCGATTAGCAGCATCAGTGCAATCCCATGCAATATCACCTGGCTCTTAAACAAGGGGTGCGCGAAATCGCCATTTGCGAATTTGAGCGCCCCTGCATAGCCAAAAATCTGCAACGCTGCCCAGCCGATCGCAAAATTGCGCAAGATGCCGGTGTTGAGAGCGAAGCCCAAGAAAGCGACGGCAACCAAAAACAGTATCGCCGCGCCCAGCGCCCAGCCTTTTTGTGCTTTTGATAATGTGGGAAGTTCTTCCGCAGCCATTTTAGTAAGACCCAATCAACGCGCCGCATCCATCAAATCGCGCATCCGCCGAATCGCTGGCTCAAGGCCGGTGAACACCGCCTCTCCGATCAGGTAGTGTCCGATATTCAGCTCTGCGATCTGGGGAATGGCGGCGATGGGTTGAACATTTTCGAATGTCAGTCCGTGGCCGGCATGGGGTTCAATCCCGTTCTTCGCAGCCAGAGCGGCCATATCCGAAATACGGCGCAGCTCTTTTTCAACGCGCGCATTGTCACCGTCCAAAAAGGCGTGAGCATATTCGCCGGTGTGAAATTCTACGACCGGCACGCCGAGGCGCAATGATGTGTCCAATTGCCGTTCATTCGCTTCGATAAACAGCGACACGCGAATCCCCGCACCGCGCAATCTATCGACGATAGGGGCGAGCGTGTTGTGCAATCCGGCTGCGTCCAACCCGCCTTCTGTGGTGCGCTCTTCGCGTTTTTCCGGGACAATACAGGCGGCGTGGGGCTTATGCCGCAGCGCTATTTCCAGCATTTCCTCTGTCGCCGCCATTTCGAGGTTGAGCGGCAATTCGGTCGCGTCTTGAATACGCGCGAGATCTTCGTCGCGGATATGGCGGCGGTCTTCGCGTAAATGCGCCGTGATGCCGTCGCCGCCAACTTTCGCGACGATCTCTGCCGCGCGCACGGGATCGGGATGATCGCCGCCGCGCGCGTTGCGGATCGTGGCAACGTGGTCAATATTGACGCCCAAGCGCAGTTTGTCTGACATTATTTCCTACTTCCCGGCTTTGTCACAGCTATGCGGGCGAGTTCCTCTGGGATGCCGGTTTCGTCATAAGTTGGGAAATCAAAAGCAGCCAAGGGATAAAACGGCACGCCGAGATCGGCAGAACCCAAAGAGCGGTCGATAAGCGCGCATTCCGCGATCACTTCGCCGCCTTCGCGCGCAACGGCTTCAATTGCCTCGCGGCTGGAAAGGCCGGTGGTGACCACATCTTCGACCATCAGCACCTTTGCGCCCTGTTCCAACCCAAAACCCCGCCGCAAATGGAAGACGCCATCGGGACGTTCCAGGAACAGTGCATCTTTATCCAGCACCCGCGCGACTTCGTGTCCGACGATAATCCCGCCCATTGCAGGGGAAACGACCACATCAATCTGATCCAAGACGTGCTGAGGAATGCCATTCACTATTGCTTGCGCAAGCCTTCCGGCGCGTGCCGGATTCATCAGAACGCGGGCGCATTGCAGGTAATGCCCGCTATGCCGCCCTGATGAGAGTTTGAAATGCCCTTCGAGCAAAGCGCCGCAACTGCGGAATTCCGCGAGCACATCATCAACAGTTTCGGGGATAGTTTTATTTGCGGTCATAGCGAGTGAACATCCAGGTCAATCATGGCGTAAAGCGGCGAATTTATGTCCCATAGAGGTGCCCATTTGCAGAACCAATTGCAGGGGCTTCAAGGGGGCTTGCATAAATTTCTCCCTAGAAGCGCTTGAGGCACTGAGCAAGCGCGGCTAAGGGAGGCACTAATCGCGGCAGTGTTGCCGTGAGTGCGCTGGGGGCGCGGGGCTGTTTTTCGATACACCTCGTAAACTGGCATGGGATAAATTCGAAAACCGATTAGGCACTATTATGGGTCAGGCTTTTGCCCGCATGAAGTTTGGATTTTTGGCGCTGATGGCGGCGGTTCTTACCGTTGCTGCGCCGCAAATGGCGCTTGCGCAGGACGCAGCTGAGGCTGTCGCTGCGCCGACGGAGGCGGCTGAGGCTGCACCAGAGGCGAGCGATTATACGCCGATGGCTCCGACCGAAGGCAAGGGGATGCCGACATCTTTTGAGGACGATCCGCTGAAAAGCATGACGTTCCAAGACCAATACACCGCTGACGGCGCCTATGCGCTGGCGATGCATGATTGGTTGTTGATGCCGGTCATTACCGTGATCAGCCTGTTTGTACTCGGCTTGCTCATTTACGTGGGCCTGAAATTCAATCGCAAATCGAACCCGGTTCCATCGAAAACAACGCATAACACATTGATCGAAGTGATCTGGACGATTGTCCCGGTCATCATTCTGGTCGTGATTGCGGTGCCTTCGATCACTCTGCTGGCGCGGCAATATGAAACGCCGCCTGCCGATGCGATCACAATTAAGGCTGTCGGGTATCAGTGGTATTGGGGTTATGAATATCCCGATCACGACGTTGAAGTGATCTCCAACATGCTGGACGAAGACGAAGCGGCAGCGAGCGGCGAATACCATCAATTGGCCGTGGATAACCGGATGGTTGTGCCGGTTGGCGTTCCATTGCGGCTTCAGACGACTGCCGCTGATGTGATCCACGCTTTTGCGGTGCCATCATTGTGGTTCAAGCAGGACGCCGTGCCGGGTCGTTTGAACGAGCGGATGCTCGTGATCGAAGAGCCTGGCGTGTATTACGGACAGTGTTCTGAACTTTGCGGCGCGCTGCATGGCTTTATGCCGATCGCGGTCGAAGCGGTACCGATGGAACAGTTTGAGGCATGGGTCGCTTCGCAGGGCGGCACTATGCCAACTGCCGAAGAAGTCGCTGAAGCTGACGTTGACGCCGAACCTGCCGACGAAGCTGTAGCCGAAGCCGACGCCGAGCCTGCTGCTTAAACCGCAGCACTCGCATCAAGACACACGAATTAAACCGAAACGAAGAGACGCAAACGATGGCCACCACCGCTGAAGGTTTCGACGCTCCAACCGCAGGTCATGGCGGAGATCACGATCACGCCGACCACAAGCCGGGCTTTTTCGCCCGGTGGTTCATGTCGACCAACCACAAAGATATCGGCACACTGTATCTGATCTTTGCGATTATCGCAGGCATCATTGGCGGTGCGATTTCTGGCATCATGCGCATGGAGCTGATGGAACCGGGTATCCAGTATCTTTTCTGGTGGGCTGGTGCGTCTGAGGGCGATATCGCCGCTGCGGGTCACATGTGGAATGTGTTTATCACGGCCCACGGCCTGATCATGGTGTTCTTCATGGTGATGCCAGCGATGATTGGCGGGTTTGGTAACTGGTTTGTCCCGCTGATGATCGGCGCGCCCGATATGGCGTTCCCTCGCATGAACAATATTTCGTTCTGGCTGACGGTTGTTGGTTTCCTCAGCTTGCTGTTTTCCATGTTTGTACCGGGTTCGGCCAATGGACTTGGCGCGGGCGTTGGGTGGACGGTCTATGCGCCGCTCTCGACGACTTATGCGCCGGGGCCGTCTGTCGACTTCGCAATCTTCTCGCTCCACTTGGCGGGCGCGGGTTCGATCCTTGGTGCGACCAACTTCATCACGACCATTTTCAACATGCGCGCGCCGGGCATGACCCTGCATAAAATGCCGCTATTCGTATGGTCGGTGCTGGTTACGGCATTCCTGCTCTTGCTCGCTCTGCCGGTTCTGGCGGCGGCGATCACGATGCTGCTGACGGATCGCAATTTCGGTACGACCTTCTTTGACCCAGCAGGCGGCGGCGACCCCGTTTTGTATCAGCACCTGTTCTGGTTCTTTGGTCACCCAGAGGTCTATATTATGATCCTGCCGGGCTTCGGTATGGTCAGCCAAATCGTGGCTACTTTTAGCCGTAAACCCGTGTTTGGCTATCTCGCGATGGCCTATGCAATGGTGGCCATTGGCGTCGTCGGCTTCGTCGTGTGGGCGCACCACATGTACACTGTCGGCCTCGACGTAAACACGAAGATGTATTTCACTGCTGCAACGATGGTTATTGCCGTCCCGACGGGTGTGAAAATCTTCAGCTGGATTGCAACCATGTGGGGCGGTTCTATTGAATTCAAGTCGCCGATGATCTGGGCGCTGGGCTTCATCTTCTTGTTCACCGTTGGCGGTGTGACGGGTGTTGTGCTGGCCAATGGCGGCATCGATGATAACCTTCATGACACCTATTACGTTGTGGCTCACTTCCACTACGTGCTGTCGATGGGCGCTGTGTTCTCCTTGTTTGCAGGCTTCTATTACTGGTTCCCGAAGATGAGCGGCCGGATGCATTCCGAGCTGTTGTCGCATCTGCATTTCTGGGTGTTCTTCATCGGCGTGAACGTAATTTTCTTCCCGCAACACTTCTTGGGCATGAACGGTATGCCGCGCCGCTACCCTGACTTCCCTGAACAATTCGCGTTCTGGAATCAGGTTAGCTCGATCGGTTATATGATCATGGCGGCTTCGATGCTGATCTTCTTTGCGAACCTTGCTTACGCCTATATTTGGGGCCGTAAGGCGGAGAACAATCCGTGGGGCGAAGGCGCGACGACGCTAGAATGGACGCTGACAAGCCCGCCGCCATTCCACCAGTTTGAGACATTGCCGGTGATCGAAGATCATCACGATTATCACGATCACCGCCCTGCGACTGCGTAAGACGTGTGGTTTGCTCATGCATGGCATGGGCGGGTGAGAGACTGAAAAAATGGGGAGGGCGCGCCGTTGTGGTGCGCTCTCTTCAGATAGCGAAACGAACCAAAACGCCGATATGAACACCGCTGCAAACACGACGCCGCTTCCGGCCGAATGGCGTGATTTCTTCACGCTGACAAAGCCGCGCGTCATGACCTTGGTGATTTTTACGGCGATTTGCGGATTGTTTGCTGCGCCCGGTACAATTCACCCGGTGCTCGGTTTTACCGCAATCCTCGCTATCGCGATGGGTGCAGGCGGTTCGGCGGCGCTTAATCAATGGTGGGAGGCCGATCTCGATGCGGGGATGAAGCGGACCGAAAGCCGTCCTTTGCCGACTGGCCGGATGCGGCGCGTTGATGCGCGCGACTTTGGCATGTTCCTGTCGGGTGTTTCGGTCTTTATCATGGGCGTTGCGATTGGCTGGCTGGCCGCTGCGATGTTGGCTGTCGCGATATTCTATTACGCCGTTGTCTACACGATGTGGCTAAAGCCGCGCACGCCGCAGAATATTGTCATCGGCGGCGGTTCGGGCGCGTTTCCGCCGTTGATCGGTTGGATCGCGGTGACAGGCGAAGTGACGGCGATGCCGGTCTTGCTGTTTGCGATCATATTCATGTGGACGCCGCCGCATTTCTGGGCGCTGGCGCTGTTTATGAAATCTGATTACGCGAAAGTTGGCATTCCGATGATGCCAGTGGTCGCCGGTGAACGCTCCACTCGCCGTCAGATATTGATTTACACTGTGCTGCTCGCGCCTGTGGCAATCGCGCCGTGGGTGATTGGCGGGACAAGCTGGGTTTACGGTTCGGTATCCGTGGTGCTTTCGCTCCTGTTCTTTGGCTTGGCATTGCCGGTTGGGACCCGCGAACGCGCCGAAGAAGATGCGATGAGCCAAGAGAAATTGCTGTTCAAATTCAGCATCTATTATCTCTTTGTGCTGTTCGCGGCCTTGGTTGCGGACCGGGTGCTTGCCGCCCAGGGATTGATCGGACCAGGTATGTTGTCGGGGATGTTGGCAGGGATCGTAGCATGACACCGGAAGAAGAAACCGAATTCAAACGGCGCCAGAAAAGCCGCAACCTCGTGGTCGGCGGCACGCTGCTGTTTTTTGCCGTGCTGTTTTACGCCATCACTGTGGTCAGGATGGGCGACTGATATGACCACCGCGGCATTGCAAACGCATACGGATCGAAAGAACGCCCAAGTCGGCGGCTTGGCGATTTTCGGTGCTTTGGCGATGCTCGGGCTCGGTTATGCCGCGGTGCCGCTATATGATCTGTTTTGCAGTGTGACCGGTTTTGGCGGGACGACGCAAGTGGCGAGCGAAGCGGATGCAAACCGCGCTGCGGCGGCTGGTACGAATCGCGAGATTTCAATCCGCTTTGATGCATCGACGGCGCGCGATGTGCCTTGGACATTCCGCCCATCGCAATCGACCGACACGATCCGCATCGGACACCGCGATATCGCGACCTATGTGGCGCGCAACAATTCAAGTCAGCCGATTACCGGCACCGCAACCTTCAACGTTGAACCGGCGCAAGCGGGGATTTATTTCAATAAAATCCAATGCTTCTGCTTCACAGAGCAGACGTTGCAGCCGGGCCAAGAGGTCAATATGCCGGTGCTTTATTATGTTGATCCAGCGATCCTGGAAGACGACGTAATTGGCGATATCGAACAAATTACTTTGAGTTACACTTTTCACCGCGCGAAAGAGCCCGTATCCAGTGCTCTTGACCGCTCGCAATAAGACGCAATTAGAAGCAACGCTCCTAGGGACGGGAAGACGACCATGGCAGGCAATGTAAACCACGATTATCACATTCTGGAGCCGGATATCTGGCCGCTGCTCGGCGCGTTTTCGGCGCTGACTTTTACCTCAGGCATGGTGCTCAGTTTCTACCCTGACCTGTTCGGCGCGGCGAGTAAGGTCGTCATTTGGGCTGGTCTGGCTGGCCTGCTTGCGACCTTCTTCTTCTGGTTCAAGAATGTTGTGATCGAAGCACAGCGCGGCGATCACACACCCGTGGTTCAGCTGCATATGCGTTACGGGATGATCCTGTTTATCGCGTCTGAAGTGATGTTCTTTGTGGGCTGGTTCTGGAGCTTCTTCGACTTCGCTCTGTTCCCCGCCATGTTGGAAGTGACGGCGGCAGGGACCGCTGATCAATCGACCACCAATTTGTTCATCACCGAAGGCGTCACCGCTACGGGGACTTTGGTTCCAGAAGGCATGGAAGTGCTTGATGCATTTAGTCTGCCGCTGCTGAATACCATGATCCTGCTGTGTTCCGGGACAACAGTGACATGGGCGCACCACGCGTTGATTCACGGTGATCGTGAAGGGCTGAAGCAAGGTCTTTGGGCAACAGTTGCGCTTGGCGTTCTGTTCAGCGCGATTCAGGCTTATGAATACAGCATCGCGCCATTCGCCTTTGGCCAAAACACCTATTCGTCGGCATTTTATATGGCGACGGGCTTCCACGGCTTCCACGTGTTGATCGGCACGATCTTCCTCGGTGTATGTTTGTACCGTGCTTACATTGGGCACTTCACCTCGCGCCAGCATTTCGGTTTTGAAGCGGCTGCTTGGTATTGGCACTTTGTTGATGTGGTGTGGTTGTTCCTCTTTATCGCCGTTTACGTTTGGGGCGGTTGGGGCGCTGAAGTCCACTGATGAATAAGGGCGCAAGTCCTGAACCATCAAAAGGGCAGTCCGGTATCGTCCGGGCTGCCCTTTTGGGTTTATGCCCCCGGTGCAGCGCAAAGACCCTTTTTGAGGGGCCAGCGCGTGTTGCGCTTACTTGCGCACATTGTGAGCTTGATCTGGGAGCATTGGAGCGCGGCGGACGTTTGGCAGGGGTGCTGACCGCCTTTCTGGCGATTGTCCTGATGCTGGCCGCGTTTGGGATTGAGGCGGCCTTCCGCCCGCCAATATTGTTGCAGGCGGCATTCTGGGCGCCGTTCACAATGGTCACAGTCATCGGGGCGCTGCGCCTGTTTAAAACCGCTCTGCTATATGCGGCGTATGAGCAAAGCGAGGTTGAAGCCGAATGATCAGACGTCTGCCTCTCATCCCCACTCTTATCGTTGCCGCTGCGGCGGCGGTGATGGTGTGGCTTGGTTTTTGGCAATTGGGGCGAGCTGAGGAGAAGATGCAGCTCATCACCATGTATTCAAGATCGACCCAATTGGCGCAGGAAGCGGTGTTTCCGCAAAGCGGGACGGGTGACGATGTGTGGTTCCGGCGCAGTTCAATCCAGTGCGAAGAGGTCGTTTCAATTGAGGCTGTCGCAGGGACGTCTGAAACGGGACAAAAAGGCTGGGCGCAGCGGGCCAGATGTAATGTCGGCGCGGGTGTCGGCGCGGATGATTTGGTTCTGGTCGATATCGGTTTCAGCCGCGACCTTACCGATGCGGATTGGGACGGCGGGCCGGTAACTGGCGTTATTGCCCCCGGACCGCGCCTTGTGGCGGATCCCGCGCAGGCCAGCCTTCAGCCGCTTGCAAAACCAAATCCCAGCGATCTGCCCAACAACCATCTCGCCTATGCCGGACAGTGGTTTTTCTTCGCGATCACTGCGTTGATTATGTACTGGTTTGCCCTTCGTTCCCGGTTCGCCAAGCGCGACTAAATCATGCAAAAGCGAGCCTTGCTTGCCCCGGCAACGCGTCCCGGCTAACCGCGAGACATTATGGAATATGTATCCACCAGAGGCAGCGCGCCTGTACTCGATTTCGAAGGTGCCACACTAGCCGGCCTCGCCGCTGACGGGGGGCTGTATTTGCCGCGCGAATGGCCGCGAATGACCGCCGCAGAAATCCGCGAATTGCGCGGGCTATCTTACGCAGCCTTGGCCGCGCGGATCATGCAGCCATTTGTGGCAGGTAGCCTCAGCGAAGACGAACTCGGCGCTCTTTGTGAGGCGGTTTATGGCGATTTTGGCCATGCTGCGGTCACTCCGTTGGTGCAGATGGACGAGACGCATTGGCTGCTGGAACTGTTCCACGGACCAACGCTCGCATTCAAAGACGTGGCGCTGCAAATGCTTGGGGCTTTGTTTGAGACGTTTCTAGAGCGCAGCGATGCGCGTTTGACGATCGTTGGCGCGACCAGCGGCGATACCGGCTCTGCCGCGATCAATGCCGTTGCAGGCCGGGACCGGGCCGAGATTTTCATGCTCCACCCGTCAGGCCGGGTCAGCGAAGTGCAACGCCGCCAGATGACCACTGTGCTCGCGCCCAATGTCCACAATATTGCAATCGACGGCAGCTTTGATGACGCTCAGCGCCACGTAAAGCGGATGTTCGCCGATCCTTCGATCAATCAACCGCTGAACTTAGGCGCAGTAAATTCGATCAATTGGGCGCGGCTGATGGCGCAGGTGGTCTATTATTTCCATTCTGCGCTGCAATTGGGCGCACCCGACCGCCCGGTGGCCTATAGTGTGCCGACAGGAAATTTTGGCGATGTGTTTGCGGGCTATGTCGCCGCGCAAATGGGTTTGCCGATTGAGCGGTTGATTGTTGCGACCAATGTAAACGACATCCTCCACCGCGCTTTGAGCGAGGGGGATTATTCGACTGGTGAAACCACCGCGACGATCACGCCTTCGATGGATATTCAGGTCAGTTCCAATTTTGAACGCTTGCTGTTTGATTGTGGCGGACGTGACGGCGCGGCGATGGCGGTACAGATGGCTGGTTTCGACGAAGCGCATGGGATGCAGTTGACCAACGCTCAGCGTGAAGGGACGGCAGCATTGTTCACCAGCGCCCGCGCCGATCAGGACGACACCGCGCGCGCCCTGCAATGGGCCTATCGCAATGCAGGTCAAGTGATCGACCCGCATACCGGCGTAGGCCTTCATGCGAGCCTAGGTGCGCTGACGGCGGGGCAAGTCGTACCGGGGACTCCCATTGTCACCCTCGCGACCGCTCATCCGGCGAAATTCCGTGACGCGGTTGAACGCGCGGTTGGCGTCCGCCCGGCTTTGCCTTCACGCGTGGGCGATCTGTTCGGGCGCGAGGAGCACTACACCGAGCTTTCTGGCGATTATGAAACGTCGCGCGATTTCGTGCTGCAACATGCATCTGCTTCGGCTGGCTGATGGCGACGTTGATCCAACAGCCGGTTGTTATGGAATGCGCCGGATGGGATGCTTACCGGCTGCTCGATAGCGGGTCAGGACGCAAATATGAGGCGTTTGGCGAGCATTCTTTCATTCGCCCGGAACCCCAAGCTTTGTGGCAGCCGAGAATGGCGGATTGGCCAGCTTCTGGCGAGTTCATCCCTGGCTCCGATGAAGATGGCGGTGGGCGCTGGAACCTCGCCCCCTCGGTGCCTGACGATGGGTGGGAGCTGAGCTGGAACGATGTGCGTTTTACCGCGCTGCCGACGCCGTTTCGCCATTTGCAATTCTTCCCCGATATGTCGGCGGTATGGGATTGGATGCGCGCGCAGTTAAAGGGCAAATGCGGCGACGACCGGAACGGTGCCGGCGACCGGAATGCCGAGACACTCAATATGTTTGGCTATACCGGGCTGGGTTCGCTGGCGCTCAGTGATTACGGCCGAGTAACCCATGTTGATGCGTCGAAAAAATCGGTGGCGCAGGCGCGTGAAAATGCCGCTTTGTCAGGGATGGAAGATCGCCCGATCCGCTGGCTCGTCGATGATGCGGCCAAATTTACCGCGCGTGAAGTCCGCCGGGAAAGGCGATATGACGGCATCATCCTAGATCCGCCGAAATTCGGGCGCGGGCCAAAGAATGAAACATGGCGTTTGGAAGAAAGCCTACCGGACCTCATCGGCGATTGTGCAAAACTGCTCGACGATAAAAGCGCGTTCCTATTCCTCACGGTCTATGCGGTGCGGATGAGCAGCCTATCGATTGCGGGGTTGCTGAACGAGGCTTTGGGGGACCTGCCTGGAACAATCGAACACGGCGATCTAGCGGTGCGCGAAGAAGGCGAGGGTGGGCGCTTGCTGCCGACAGCAATCTTCGCAAGGTGGAGCAATCCGGGCTAAAGGCGCTGCTCTATGACCAAAAACGATTCGCTCATTCTCGAAGTTGCCGATCTCGAAGTCGATGTCCTCACTGGCATCTACTCTGAAGAAACGGGCAAGCCGCAACCGCTGCGCTTCACCATTCAGGTGCGCTACGATGTTGCAGACCGCTATGATCCGGACACGCCGCTGGATGCGAGCAAGAATTACATGGACATCAAATTCGCGGCCTCTGAGGGGCTGCCTAAGGGCGTGCATTTCAAGCTGATCGAAGCGGTTGGTGATCACATAGCTGAGACTTTGTTTGTGCAGGATGTGCGGGTGCAGGCTGTGACGGTGAAGATCGTGAAGCTTGCCATTGCAGAAGCGGATGAGAAAATCGGTATCACGCTCCACCGCGAACGTCCCACAGGATAGAGGCGGCGGATGCAGGCCGTTCTTGAAATCGCGCAGCTGCCGCAACGCAGCATCGATGCAAGCGCGGCTTTTATGCAAACGCATTTGAAAGCAGCAACAGAGTTGCTCAAAAAACCTGAAACCGATGCCTTGGCGATTGTTCTGCCAGCGGCGGGACCCGATCACGATGATTGGCGCCGGAGTGCAGCGCGCGATTTGGCCCGCGCTTATGCACCGCAGCGCGTGAATATCGTCGGCGCGAGGTTGGCTGAAAAGGCTCAGCCGCTGCTGGCATATTTGAGGGATGCGCCCGGCGTCACGGGCCAGTATCTTGCCGCGCATGAATGATGTGACCCGCCGCACCCCGGACATGCTTGTGCTCGACGACAAACAAGGCACCGCCAGCGCAAGCCGAGTTCGCGCGCCCTTAATTGATGCGTTTCAGCGGCGCATTTCTTACCTGCGCCTATCCGTCACGGATCGCTGCGATTTGCGCTGCACCTATTGCATGCCGGAACGCATGACATTCCTGCCCAAACGCGAGGTTTTGACGCTGGAGGAGCTGTATGAGCTTTCCAGCGGGTTCATTGATCGCGGTGTGACCAAAATCCGGATTACCGGCGGCGAACCGCTAGTGCGGCGCGACATTATGGACCTGTTCACCGCGCTGGGCCGGCGGCTGGGGCATGATCTTGAGGAACTGACCCTCACCACCAATGCGACGCAGCTTGCGGGACATGCGGATGCTCTGGCGAAAGCCGGGGTGCGCCGTGTGAACATCTCCCTCGATACGCTGGACCGCGCGCGATTCGCTGAATTGACGCGCCGCGATGCTTTGCCGCAAGTGTTGGAGGGGATCGCGGCGGCGAAAGCAGCTGGCCTTAAGGTAAAGCTCAATGCCGTCGCGCTGCTGGGTGTGAATGAGCATGAGCTGACAGACCTCATCGCATGGGCACACGGCGAGGGGCATGATGTGACCTTGATCGAAGTCATGCCGCTTGGCGATGTAGAGCAAGAGCGGCTGGACCAATATCTGCGGCTCGACACGGTTCGTACGCGGCTAGAAGAGCGCTGGTCTTTGACCGACAACGAACATTCAAGCGGCGGTCCGGCGCGTTATGTTGATATTGCGGAAACCGGGGGAAGGCTGGGTTTCATCACTCCGCATTCCAACAATTTCTGTGCGACCTGCAATAGGTTGAGGGTCACGGCGACCGGGCAACTCTATCCATGCCTTGGCGGGAGCGAGCGCGTTGATTTGCGCGCCGCACTGCGCTCCGATGCTCCGCAAGAGCAATTGGAAGAGGCGCTCAACAAAACGATGCTGATCAAGCCGGAGCGCCACCATTTCCGCATGGACAAACGCGGCGCAGACCCGGCGCTGGCTCGGCACATGTCGATGACGGGCGGATAAAGATGGCGGTTACGATCCACTTCCTTGGGCCCTTGCGCGATTTGGCAGGCATGGATCGCTGCGACGTGGAGGCTCCGCTTGATTGGGCAGGGTTGCTGGACGCCGTAGCCGCACCTGTCGCAGAGCAATTGCGAAACGAACGCGTCAATGTCGCCTGCGCTGGCAGGGTGCTTTCGGACAAGACTGCGCTCCATGCGCAGGACGGCGATGAAGTCGCGCTATTGCCTCCTGTTTCCGGCGGTTGAGGCGCGGCGATGTTTGATATCCGTCTGCTGGACGTGCCGTTCGATCCCCATGCTGCGGCGGATCGTTTGGCGGCGGCGACGCCGGATGCAGGGGGCATCACATCATTCGTAGGTAAGGTGCGCGCCGGCGGCGACGTGAAGGCGTTGGAATTGTCGCATTACGAACCGCTGACTTTGCCGGGAATGCGCGATCTTGCTGAGACGGCGCGTCTGCGCTTCAACCTAATGGGACTTGTGATCTTGCACCGCACCGGGCGTCTCGAACCGGGCGATCCGATCGTTTGCGTCTCTGCCGCCTCACGGCACAGACGAGATGGCATCGCAGCGGCCGATTTCTGCATGGATCATTTGAAAAGCGCGGCTTGGTTCTGGAAACGCGAATTGCGCGGCGGAACATGGCACTGGATAGAACCGCGCGCCGTGGATCACGCGGATCTGGCGCGGTGGAGTGAAAAAAACTCTCCTGTTTGATCTGGGTCAAGGTGCGCATTTTGATCGGCGGCTAATTCTCCTTTCAACAAAGGAGAAGCCGCATGAGCAAGCAAGTCCAAAGCCACTTAGAACGCGGCGAAGCCCGTATTGTCGCAGAGCCTGTTGCGGGGCCTGTCGCTGGAGCTGTCGCAGCAGGGCCTGTCGCAGAACGTGCGGGCGAACTGGCATCAATGCCGCGCCATCAGGTCGATATCGACCGCAATTTCGAACTGCCAACCGGCCTCTATAAAGCGACTGTCGGCCTCTATCTTACCTTCCTTGGTGTGCTGTTCGCCGGTTTTGGCGGACCCGGTTTGGTTATTCCGATGGCGATCTGTGTGGTCTTCATCGCTGGCATCTTCGGTGTTCCTGCGATCTGGACCCGGCTTAAGCGCAATTCCAGTCGGCCAATGACAATGGGCGCATTCAAGCAAGCAGGTATCATGACCAACACCGGTCCGGTCACCCCAAAAGACGCGGCGATCCAGATGTTGATTTTGCCAGTGCTGATTGTGATCTGGGCCTGCGCCACTGTCGCCATTGCAGCTCTGGTTTGACGGAAGGGGTCCGGTGAAGCCAGTCAGACATGATCAGGCGCGAGAGGCGACTGCTGGGAATCAGTACGCTTGACGACCGGAGAGGGTCTGAAGGAGCGCGGGGTCGATTAATTCGATTCCGCGTTTTCCTTTGCGCGCGATGGCGCCGGCATCTTCCAATTCGCCCATCTTCCGGCTGACTGTTTCAATCGTCAGCCCTAGCATATTGCCGATTTCCCCGCGCGTCAGTGGGAGATCGAAATGGCTGGCAAGGTGACATGGCGACGTGCTTGCTGCTGCTGCGAAATCGTGAATCAATGCGGCAAGGCGCGCCTCAGCATCTGCGTGGCCGGTAAGCTCTAGGAGGCCGCGCGCGGCGAGCAAATCTTCTTGAGCACGGCGAAGCAGAGCACGGGCAAGGGCGGGGTAAACCTCAATCGCCCGGTCAATGTCGACCCGCGCAAATGTGCATAATTTGCTTTGTGTCAGCGCGGTCACGTCATGATGTGCAAACGGCGCGAACAATTCGCCAACAAAACCCGATGGATGCACCAACGACAAGATTTGTTCATTGCCGTCCTTATCCACCGCCGACACTTTCAGCGCCCCGCTCACCAAAGTCGCGCAGGCCGCATGATCATCGCCAGCGGCAAACAACATCTCGCCGCGTTCCAGAATCCGCGTCCGTCCAGCAGCAGCCAGCGCATCGCGCTCTTCTTCATTCAGAACCGAACAGGCGGCGCTGTCGCGAACTGGGCAAGTCTCGCAAGCAAGTTTCATCGTATCGGCCCCTGATCCATCACGAGGCCAATTCCGCACTGAGCGAATCGAGAGCGGCTTCTTGATCACGGATCATTTGGCCAACCAAAATCTGTGCGGCGTTGATATCTTCGGTCGCATCGAACGCGGCCGCTGCTTGGAATTCCAATTGGTCCAAATCGCTCATCGCCAGCGTCGTTTGCCCGTGCAGGGTCGTAAGCCGCGCTATGGCCACAAGCGCGCGTGCGCGGCGATCATCGTCGATTCTCACGCCGCGCGCGCCGCGCACCAATTGCGCGGCATCGGTTCTGGCGGCGACAAACTGTTGATGCGCTGAGCGGGCCTGTTCGACGAATCCGCGTAACTGGGTAAATGTCTCGGGGGCGCTCGCCGCGCTCTGAACCGGGGCAGTGTCCGGCGTGCCCACTGTAAACTGTCCCGTTTGGCGTTCTGCATCACGCACGGCGAGCGAAGGATACTGGTCACTGCTGCTCGCGCATCCGGCAAGAAGTGCAGCAGAAATGGCCGATAGGGCGAATGCTCGAATTGTGTAAGTCATGATCAATCGGGCGATACCATGACGCGGGCATGCGGCAAAGATGCCAAAGATGGCGGCGCAGTTGCTATTTTCTCGGAATAGCAGCGTTGACTTGGCGGCGGCGTTCCCTTAACGGCACCCTTCTTTCGCAGCACTGCATCTTCGCAGAGCAGCACCGCCCTGAGAATTGGGCACAGCACGAGTTTGAGAGTATAAAGCCATGTTCGCGATAGTGCGCACAGGCGGCAAGCAGTATCGGGTTGCCGCCGGAGACAAAATTGCCGTTGAGAAACTTGCTGGTGAAGCAGGCGACACGATCACGCTGGGTGACGTTCTTTTGGCAGGCGAAGGCGATTCAGTCGCTGATGCTGCTAAAGTGAACGTTTCGGCTGAAATCATTGCGCAAGCCAAGAGCGAGAAGGTGATCGTTTTCAAAAAACGTCGCCGTCACAACTATCGCCGCAAGGCCGGCCACCGTCAGCAAATGACGTTGCTGCGCATCACCGATGTCGGTGAAGGCAAAGCGCCTGCTAAAAAGGCAGCAGCCCCTAAGAAGGAAGCGGCTCCTAAGGCAGAAGCCAAAGCCGCTCCTGCTAAGAAGGCTCCGGCCAAAAAAGCAGCTCCAAAAACTGAAGCAGCGGCGAAAAAGCCTGCTGCTAAAAAAGCGCCAGCAAAAAAGGCACCGGCTAAGAAAGCCGCGCCTAAGACTGACGACGCTAAGTAAGGATCAGGAACCATGGCACATAAAAAAGCAGGCGGTTCATCGCGTAACGGTCGCGACTCAGTCGGTCGCCGCCTTGGTGTGAAAAAATTCGGCGGCCAGGACGTGGTTGGCGGAAACATTCTCGTGCGTCAGCGCGGCACCAAATTCTATCCAGGCACCAATGTCGGTATGGGCAAGGATCACACCTTGTTTGCGACCGACCATGGCGTCGTGCGATTCCACAAGGGCAAGCTAGGCCGCAAATATGTGTCGGTCGACGTTATTGCGGAAGCGGCAGAATAAACGGACGTTCCAAGAAAAGGATCGTCCCACGGGGCGGTCCTAGCCGGGTTCACACACCGGCAGCGTAGAGGGAGAAGGGCCACCCCAATCATTGGGGGAGCCATCTCCCTCTTCTCGTATCTCCTTCATATCGATCTGTTGAACAGATGTTCGGCGGTAATGAATTTGCCTTGTAAGCCCGGTATTGGGGCTCGCGGGGTAAGAAGGAGGTTCGCGTGTTCCATCGCAGCGAAAGACTACTGCTCCGGCCGATTTGGCCCGAAGACTGGCAGAGCGTCCACACTGGCATCGCCGATGAAGGCGTTGTCCGCAATCTCGCGAGCGCGCCGTGGCCGTATCGCGAAGAAGACGCCCGCGCCTTTACCGCATTACCGATTGCGCCGCTTTGCCCGCGCTTCCTTGTGACGCGTGCCCGTGATGCCGCCGTGATCGGCTGCATCGGTATTGATCCGCCCCCTGTTGAGGATGCAGAGAATCACAGCACAGTCGAAGTCGGGTATTGGATCGCTCGCCCGCATTGGGGGCAAGGCTACGCGACCGAAGCGGGCCGCGCGGTTCTGGCTGTTGCTCAGACGCTTGGCTATCGGCGTGTTATCGGGTCACATTTTCTCGACAATCCGGCGTCGGGCAAAGTGCTGGCCAAACTCGGCTTTGAACCGACCGGGCGCGTGGTTGATCGTCATTCTTGTGGACGCGGCGAAAAGGCGCCTACGGCTGAGTATGCGCTTGAATTTGCAGGTGAGTTGAGCAGTGGAGACGTGTGTGCTGCGTGATGATCGGCGGGGCGGACGTGATCCGCTCGCTTGTTCGCGGCAATCAATGGCGCTATTCAAGGACGCATAATGACCACCCGAAAACGACTGAGCCCTGAAGAATCGCGCAACACCGCGCTGCAAGCGGCGCGCGCTTTGTTGATCGAAACCGGTCCGCAATCGGTCACGCTGAAAGCAGTGGCAGGGCGGATTGGGCGCACTCATGCCAATTTGCTCCACCATTTTGGCTCGGCATCGGGCCTGCAAAAGGCCTTGGCCGAACATTTGGCGCGCACCGTTTGCGAGACGATTATAGACGCGGTTCACGCCACTCGCGCGGGGCTGGGCTCTGCGCGCGAGGTTGTGGATCTGGCATTCGATGCGTTTGACAGAGAAGGGGCGGGCGCGCTCACCAGTTGGATGTTGCTGACCGGCAATGAGGACGCGCTCAACCCAATTATCTCGACAATTCATGAACTTGTTGATGAAATAGCGCCAGGTGAGGCAGAGCATCACGATGACGAGATGCATGTGCATAAGGACACGCTAAGCTTGGTCCTCTTGGCGCTAGGCGATGCGCTTATTGGTGCGGCACTGGCGAAATCATTGGGCCTGCCGCGCGAAACGGCGCGTGACCGTGCCGCCGCCAATTTAGAAGCGTCGATGGCCGCGCAATACGAGGTTTAATCAGCCAGTCCGGCGCGCTGCCAATCGGGTAGTGTCGCGGGATCGAGATCGGCCACACGCAAATGATCCACCGCTAGGCCAAGTTCAGGATAGGCCGCTTTGCGCCGCTTTTCCTGCGATGCCTCAAGCGGAACCACCACCAACCGCCGGTTGACCTTTTGCCGCCAATTCATCCGCGCGGTGTTTTCCTGGCCGATGTAACAGCCTTTCTCAAAGCTCACTCCGTTCAGCTCAACCGCGTTGGTTTCGAGCCACAGAATATCACCAAGTTCGGCGCGGCCCTCTGGCAGGCCAAGCGAAAGCCGGTGTGCGAGATAGGCGGCGTCTGCGGCCTCTCCCTTGGACGCGGCAAGCCAGCGATAACCGATCTGTGGCAAACGCGGATCAGCCGCAGCGCCTGCGTAGAGGTCAGCGGACCAATGGACGCCGATCGTTTCGTCCCGAGCAATATCGATCTTTCGGCGCAGCCGGTATAGCGAAAGACGTTTCGCTAGATCATCGGCGCTTTCTGTTTCGCAATCGAGTAGAAGCGACCCATCGGGGCCTTCCCATACAAAAAAGTCGAACATCGCCTTGCCCTGTGCGGACAACAGCGCCGCATAAACAGGCAGCGCGCCTGCCACATCATTGGTCACCAGCCCTTGCAGAAACCCGCGAACATCCTCCGCCGGATCGCTAGGCGCTAATCGCACAATCGCGCGGGATTCCAGCATTGTGGCCGTCATATCTGTCACACTCTCTTTGCTATTGCCCGCGCAAGGCATTCGCCCAATTCGGGGCCTTGTTCGGGATAGAGATAGGGTTCGATCATCTCCGCTTCCATGACCATCAACAGATCATCTGACCCGCGCAGCATATCGATCCGTGCATAGAGTGGCGGATCAAAGGGCAGTGCGGCGATAATTGCCTTTGCTTCAGCGGCTTCTTCGGCGGTTGGTGTGTGGGTGTTTTCTAACCCGCCATAGAGCGATTGAATGCGGTAATCGCCTTTCGCCGGGCGTTTGCGCACAACATGGCTCAATTCCCCGTCGATGAAGACAAAACTGAGTTCGCCTTCCTCCGCGATGGCGGAAAGGAAGGGTTGCACCATTGCGGCATGACCAAAGCGCCAATCGGAAGGGGGGAGCGAATCGCGGTTCAGCAATTCTTGCCCCAGCGCGCCTGCGCCGATCTGGCGTTTGATCACCACTTGGTCGCACTCAAACGCATCCATAGCGGCCAAAGCATCAGCGGCGGTGACATCGTCCAGCCACTGCGTCGGAATGGTTTGGGCGCCGCGCCGCGCCAATTCGCGCAAATAGGTCTTTGTGACGTTCCAACGCACAATTTCTGCCGAATTGCACACGGTGATCCCGCGCGCCTGCAGTGCATCGAGCTTTGCAAGGAAGGCCGGGGCTTTGTCCTGATAATCCCAAGCCGTGCCCAGCATTACGAGGTCGATCCCGGCGAATTGCTCAATCGGTGCCTCCCAATCGGCCACTCGGAGGCTTAGACCCTGTGCCTTGAAGGCTGGCTCCAACGCAGCGATCATCAAGTCATGCTCAAACGCATCGCCTCTGCGCTCTACAGTCTGCCCGTCCGTTTGCGGCAGGGTGCTCTCACACGCTAGAAATCCGATTGTTGCCATGGCTTTGCGTCTATTGCGCAAAGCTCGCACTGGAAAGCCCCTGATTGCCCGCCTAAGGCTCTCACTATGACGAACAACCTTACGATCCGACGCCCTGATGATTGGCACCTGCATTTCCGCGATGGCGACATTATGCGCGGAGTGGTGCCCTATACGGCGCGCCAGTTTGGCCGTGCGATCGTGATGCCGAACCTGTCGCCGCCTGTAACAACCGCGGCAATGGCGGCGGATTACCGGGACCGGATCATGGCGGCCGTGCCCGCTGGCACGGATTTTACGCCGCTCATGACCTGTTACCTGACCGATACGACCGACCCAGACGATCTGGCGCGCGGTGCAGCAGACGGCGTCTTCACAGCGGCAAAACTCTATCCCGCAAACGCGACCACAAATTCGGCGCATGGTGTCAGCGATGTGGCAAAACTCGCGCCGGTCCTGGAGCGGATGGAAGCGGAGGGGATCGTTCTGTGCGTTCACGGCGAGGTTACGGACGCGGACATTGATGTCTTTGACCGGGAGGCTGAGTTTATTGAGCGTCATTTGCGCGGGATCATCGCCGATTTTCCGCGTTTGAAGGTCGTGTTTGAACATATCACCACCGCTGATGCGGTGGATTTTGTGAAGAGCTGCGGCGCAAATGTTGCCGCGACAATCACACCGCAACACTTACACATTAATCGCAACGCGATGCTGGTTGGCGGGATGCAGCCGCATAATTACTGCCTTCCTGTGGCAAAACGAGAGACGCACCGGCTCGCCCTGCGCGCGGCAGCGGTTTCGGGGTCTCCAAAGTTTTTCCTCGGCACCGACAGCGCACCGCATTTGCGCAGCGCAAAGGAAACATCATGCGGATGCGCGGGCATTTTCAACGCGCCCTATGCGCTCGAAAGCTATTTGACGGTGTTTGAAGAGGAAGGCGCGCTCGACCATTTTGAAGGGTTCGCTTCCCTGCATGGCCCGGCATTTTACGGTCTGCCGGTGAATGCCGATAGCATCACGTTGGAACGCGCCGAGGTGGCCGTACCCGAAAGCTTCGAATTGACCGGAGAAGAGATTGTGCCGTGGCACGGGGGACAAACGATTGGTTGGCGGATCGCGTCTTAAACCGCGTCTTTCGCAGCTTTTCGCGCGCGCCGTGTCCGTGCCCATAGGTCAGCGACGAAGATCGCAACCGCTATCCAAATCAGGATAAAGCTACCCAGCTGCACCGGCCGCAATTGCGCGCCAAACACTGTTAGCCCGAGGAAAAAGACGATAGTGGGCGCGAGATATTGAATGAAGCCCAGCGTCGAATAACTCATCCGCTTGGCTGCGATTGCGAAGAGCAACAGCGGTACGGCAGTGACCACGCCAGAAAACACAATCGCCGCGCTTAAGAACCAGTCATTGCCGAAGGATGTGCCCTCCGCGCTGCCCGCATACCACCACGCAATGCCCATCGCCGGGAGCAGCAGGATCGCGCTCTCGATAGTCAGGCCCGGTAGTGAACCAACATCAACTTGTTTGCGAACAATACCATAAAGGCCAAAGCTGAATGCGAGTGTCAGGCTGATCCACAAAGTCGTGATCGCGCCCGCAGACAGCAGCGCCACAGCGCTCGCCGCGATGGCGACGGCCAACCATTGCCATTTCGACAGGCGCTCTCCCAAAAACAGTGTTCCCAAAAGAACGTTCAAGAGCGGGTTGAGGTAATAGCCGAGACTGGCGGCATAGACCTGATTTTCCATGATCGCCCAAATGTAGACGAACCAATTTATAGCGATCAGGATCGCGCTGATGAACAGAGCGAGCAAAGTGCGGGGGTTGGACAAAGCCGCGCGCAATGCAGGGAATTGTTTGCGCAATGCCACGATCAACAGGCAAAATGGCAGCGTCCAAATGATCCGCCAGCCGACAAATTCAAACGGCGGCACGCTGGTGACCAACAGCAAATAGAGCGGCAAAAAGCCCCAGAGCAAATAAGCGCCAAGCGCAGCGGGCAAACCAGAAGGCGCTTCACCAGCGGAATTTTGCGGATCGCTTGTCATCAAGCTCCGGCCCCTAGGCTGCGCAACTGAGGAGCGCAAGCACGCCGGTTGTCAACGTGGGTTGTTTATATTCAAACCTTCAAACATGAACAAAAGCCAACGCTGCACTCGGATTTTGTTCAGTTTTGACTGTATATATATGAACACACAATAGAGGGGCGTCTCCACCCACACCACCGACGCTGCCTTGCTTGACTTGGGCCACTCCCACCGTGTGGCCTTGGCGCGGCCCCCACCGGCTGCGGAAGGCGCTCTCATTCCCCATTGGGGAGTGGGGGCGTTTTCGATTGCGTCACTGCCAATGCAGGGCGCGGTTTCCCAATCATCGGATAGCGAAAATTAACCAAAACGCGGCATACGGAACCAATGCAAAGCCGCGTCCAATCTCGCCTCGTCTACTTGGCCCTCGTGCCGATCGCCGCACTATCACTGTCCGCTTGCGGCGAGGAACACGTTGACGCGCCGGTCAAAATTGTCGGCCAAGACCCGCTTTTGTCGCGCGCCCTCAATGATCCGTTGATGGTTGATCCTGATCTGGCGTGGCGCAATGAAGCCAATGCTGTGATTGCATTTCGCGATGGTCACCCGCTTCCCCCATTCGGATTCAGCGACGATGCCGCGAACCGCGCGATTGAAGCGGCGCGGCTCGAACTGTTAGAAAACGGCCAGATACCGGCGGTTCCTTCTGCAACGGACGGGGAAGGGCGTGCATCTTTGGCGGCCCTCACTACGGCGGGCGAAATTGTCGAAGCGGTGGGCAGCCGGACCGACTGTATCGGTGATCTTGACGGCGATCTGCAATGGTCGACCGCGATGCCGCCGACCTCTGCGATTATGCCGCATGGCATGATCCAACAGGCGGCGGGCATTGACCAAGGCACCTGCGTCATCCGTGTGGTGCGGTACCTGACCCCGGCGGGTATCGACGACGTTCTGGAATATCATTTTACCAAAGCGGACCGAGAGCGTTTTCGCATCGAACGCTTTGATGTGCCCGAAATGCAATTGCGCGGCGAAAGACGAGATCAACAAATCGCAGTGCATATGCGCGCCGGACCGGGCGGCATGACCGCAGTTGATGTGGTGCACTGGCGCAAATAACTTCGCCAATTGTAACGAAAATAGCGCGGCAAATCAGGGCGGCAAATCAGCCCGGCAAATCAGGGCGGCAAACGCCCATCTAAGCTCAATCTTTGAGGCCAACCCCAATATTGGCGCGCGGTTGATCCATCTCGCTGCTGGCGACCGGGTATGCGCAGTAATCCGCCGCGTAATAGGCCGCTGGGCGGTGGTTGCCCGAAAGGCCGATCCCGCCAAACGGAGCAGAAGATGACGCCCCGTTAGTGGGGCGATTCCAATTGATAATGCCGGCCCGAATATTCGCCCAAAACCGCCCATAATCATCAGGTGTTCCGCCGATCAGCGATGCCGATAGGCCAAAGCGGGTGTTGTTTGCCTCTGCTATTGCCGCGTCGAGATCGGGCACGCGGATCACTTGCAAAATTGGTCCGAACAATTCGATATCAGGCCGGTCAGGAATGGCTGTCGTATCGATGATGCCCGGAGCAAGGAAGGGCCTATCAGGATCGGTCTTGCGCAAATGCAGCAAGGCTTTTCCGCCGGCCGTTAGCAATGCGATAAAGCTCTCGCTCAGTCGCTCAGCGGTTTCATTGTCGATCACCGGGCCCATGAATGGCTGCGGATCGGCAAAAGGATCGCCGACCAGCAATTTGCGCGCCATTGGCAGCAATGCGTTCATCAACGGATCATAGGCTTCGTCCACCACGATCAACCGGCGCGCGGCGGTGCAACGCTGTCCGGCGGTGGTAAAGGCGCTTTGAATGACCAGCGCAGCGGCGTCGGTCATTTTGGGCGTGTCCACCACTACGATTGGATTGTTGCCGCCCATTTCTAGCGCGACCAGTTTGCCCGGATTGGCGGCAAGTTTGCGATTGATCGCAATCCCTGCTTGCGCGGAGCCTGTGAAGAGCACGCCATCAACGCCGGGATGGGCGACCATCGCTTTGCCTTCTTCTGGGCCGCCAATGATCAGTTGCATCGTGTCATCTGGCGCGCCGCTGCGTTTCCAGCATTCCAGCAAAGCCTCGCCAACCGCAGGGGTTTTTTCCGACGGTTTGAACAACACAACATTGCCCGCGATTAACGCAGGTATCATGTGACCATTGGGCAAATGCGCGGGGAAATTATACGGACCCAGCACCGCCATCACGCCGTGGGGTTTATGCCTTACAGCCGCGCTGCCTTGCAGAGCGCTGTCGAGCTTTTTCTTGCCGGTGCGTTCTGCGTAAGCCTGCACCGATATATCCACTTTGGCGATAACTGCATCGACCTCGGTGCGGGCTTCCCATTGGGGCTTGCCCGCTTCTGCGGCGATCAGATCGGAGATTTTTTCGTGGTCTGCGCGCACTTCATTGGCAAAACGGCGCGCGATTTCGATCCGGTTTCCCAGCGCAAGCGCAGCCCAAGCGGGCCAAGCACGGCGGGCGCGGCTGACCGCTTCGTCAACATCGCCATGCGCACCGCGCCACAATTCTTCGCCCGTCGCTGGGGCGTATGAAACAAGAATGTTCTCAGTCACTAGGCTCGCTCTTGTCGTTAATCATGTTTTGCGCAACCCCTTCGCCATGCTTAGCGCGCGCCGCGCCTGCCAAATCACCGTTTGCTTGCCAATCATAATCGCAAAATATTGGTAATGTGAGGATTGCCGAAATCCTAGGGTTAATACCGGCACTATGGTGGCTATCGGTCCGGGCACTACGGCCCCCATCACTGCGTCCTGTGCCGAGCCAGCTTGAACTGTCGAAATTGCTGTGGTCGACGGTCGCGGCGGTGGATCATGCCAACCAATCGGGCAATTATTCGGTTCTGCGCGATATTTCGGCGCAAGGGTTTTTCAACCCGACGCGCAATAGCCTGTTTGGCGCTGCGTTTGCGCGTGACGCGTGACGCGTTAGGCGTGCCCGGCGGCAATCGGCGCGGGGCCATGCGCCTCGCCCATGCGGCGTAACGCTTCGACTTTATCCCTCAGCGGCTGCCAATCATCGCGTTCGTCAATCGCGGCCCAGATCGCTTCCACCTCTTCGATCACCATGCTTTGCGGCGCGTCATCGTTCCAATAATCATGCCAATAATCATGGCTGTCCTCGACAGGTGTGTACTCCGCCAGCATGTCGCCCAATTCCCCGTCTAGGCCGATCCCTCCGCGATGCGCGTGGAAGAACGCATCTGGTTGCACACCGCCGTCGCGCATGGCTTTCTCACACGCCGATACCATCAGCGAATCCGCCTCCAACCCGCGCGATTTCACCCCCAATCGCCAGCACCAACGGCGCGCAATCGCCTCCATGTAAAGCGGGCCGAAGCGTTCAAGAGCAAACACCAACGGCTTAGTATCTGCGAGCAAGCGCAACGCCACCGCCAATTGCCCGCAATTCCAGTGCAACGCCTCTGGCTGACGACCAAATGCATAGAGGCCGCCATGATCGAAATAGGCGGCGGTAAAACTCGGATCCCAGCGCGGAAGCCAGCGCCACGGGCCGTAGTCAAAGCTTTCCCCCGTCACATTCATATTGTCGGTGTTGAGCACGCCGTGAACGAAACCTGCGACCATATAACTGGCGGCCAAATCGGCCATTCGTTCGGTGACATTATGCATGAGCATTATCGCAGGTTCATCGCGTCCCGGTGCGTCTTTGGGCGGGGGCGGACCCGGAAATTGCGTGAGACAATAGGCGATCAACGCCTCCATCTGCTCGGTCTCTTCATGCGCGAGCAGGCGCTGGAACGTCCCAATGCGAATATGCGAATGGCTTAGTCGAACCATCACCGCCGAACGTGTGGGAGAGGGTTCATCGCCGCGCTCCAGCGGTTCCCCGGTTTCCACGACGCTCAGCGTTTTTGAGGTGTTTACACCCAGCGCTTCCAGCATCTCCGTCGCCAAAATTTCGCGCACCGCACCTTTCAGCGTTAGCCGGCCATCACCGGCCCGGCTAAACGGTGTGGTGCCCGAACCTTTCGTACCAAGGTCCATCAACCGGCCATCACCGCCGCGCATTTGCGCGAACAGAAATCCGCGCCCATCGCCAATATCGGGATTGTAATTGCGAAACTGATGGCCGTGATATTTAAGCGCGAGCGGGGCGGGCAAATTGCCCTCCATCGGCGCAAACCGTCCAAAATGCCGCGTCCATTGTTCATCGCTTAGGCCCGCCAGGCCCACGCTCGCGGCCGCACGGTCATTGCGAAACCTCAGCTTCGTTTCGGGAAAATCGGCTGCTGCGACCGGCACACCGACCCAATCGGCCAGCGTTTTGATTGCGGGGTCGGGCGAATAAGTGGTTGCTTGCGGAAGATCGCTCATCGGGCAATAGTGGAGTTAAGCAGAGGCGCGCGCAAGCTCAGCGTTCTGAGTGCGTCCACAAAATATTTAGAGGAATTCCGCCTGTTATGGCTCACGCTTACGAAGACCGAAATTGGACCAGCGCTGATAACTTGTCGCTCTATTACCGCGATTACGCCGGGCCTGATGGCTATGATGGTCCGCCGGTCCTGTGCCTGCACGGCCTGACCCGCAATTCGCGCGATTTCGCTGATCTGGCGGAACATTTGGCGCAGACCCGCCGGGTCATCGTGCCGGAAATGCGCGGGCGCGGTCAGAGCGATTATGCGCCAGACAGCGCGACTTATAACCCGCTGCAATATTGCGCAGATATAGAAGTGTTGCTGAGCGAATTGGGCATAGACCGGTTTATTTCGGTTGGCACGTCGATGGGCGGGTTGATGACGATGCTGCTGGCTGCGGCAAAGCCGGGACGCATCGCCGCGCTGGTAATGAATGATATTGGGCCGGAAATTAACCCGGCGGGCGTTGAACGGATCGCCGGTTATGTCGGACAAGGGCGCAGTTATCCGACATGGATTCATGCGGCGCGTTCAATGGCCGAAGTCCACGGGCCTTCGTTTCCTGACTACGATCTAGAAACGTGGTTGGAGATGGCAAAGCGCACATTGGTGGTTAGCCAGAATGGCCGGATCGGTTTCGATTACGATATGGCTATCGCGGATCCGTTTAAACAACCGGGCAATGCCGCGCCGCCCAATTTGTGGGCCGCTTATGAGGCTTTGCGTGATGTGCCGATGGTGCTCATTCGGGGCGAATTGTCCGACCTTTTGACGCCTGAAACCGTTGAACAAATGGGCACACGCAACCCCGCCATGACCAGCGTCACGGTTCCGCGTGTCGGCCATGCGCCGACATTGGACGAGCCCGAAGCGCGCGCCGCGATTGACGCGTTGCTGACCGCAGTTTGAGGCGCAAATCATGACAGGTCCCCTGCCCAAAGTGCTCCACTGCCACTCTACTTTTGCGGCTGGCGGCAAAGAGCTGCGCGCGGTTCAGCTGATGAATGCGTTCGGCAAAAAATTGCATCACACGGTGATCTCTGGCCAGCCCGATCAGATGGGCGCACGCGATCATATCGGGCGCGGCGTGACCGCGGTCTTTCCCGATAATTTCCCCTCGCTCACGGGTTTTCCTTCGCCCGGCCGTTTGGTCGCTATCGCTCAGGCGATGAAGCCGTTCGATCTTGTGCTCACGTATAATTGGGGCGCGATGGATGTCGTTATGGCGCACCGGGTTTTTGGCGATGCGCTGAACCTGCCGCCGCTTATCCATCATGAGGACGGCTTTAACGAAGACGAAGCGGTTCAGCTGAAATCCAGCCGCAATTGGTACCGCCGCGTTGCCCTTGGCCGTGCGCACAGTTTGGTGGTGCCTAGCCGAGTGCTTGAAGCGATTGCACATGAAACCTGGCTGCAACCCAGTGCCAAGGTGCGGCGGATTTCCAACGGGATCGACACCGCCAAATTCGCGGGCAAACCCAAACCGGGCGCATTCCGCGTTGTGAAGCGCAAAGGCGAGTATTGGATTGGAACTTTGGCGGGCCTGAGGGCGGTCAAACAACTGCCGCTATTGGTGCAAGCCTGCGCCGAATTGCCAGAGGAGTGGCAGCTCGTGATCTTAGGCGACGGGCCGGAGAAGGACACGATCCGCGCCGCAGCAGACGAATTGAATATCAGCCACCGGGTCCACATGCCCGGTGCGGTCAGCAATGCGGCGGATTTGATCGGCATGTTCGATATTTTTGCGCTGTCTTCCAAGAGCGAGCAATTCCCGCTGTCGGTCGTAGAGGCGATGGCCGCTGGTCTTCCGATCGCAGCACCAGATGTGGGCGATGTCAAAACAATCGTAGCAGAACCCAATCGCTCATTTATCTGCGTGCCGAACGATGTTCAGGCGCTGGGATCGATGCTCGAAGAACTGACCGCGAACGCCGAATTGCGGAAACAAATTGGTGCGGCGAACCGCGAGAAGGCGCTTGCGCAATTCGATCAATCAAAGATGATCGAGGCGTATAGCGATCTTTATTGGGGTGCGATGACGCGCGATTTGGAACGTTAAATGCGCTGCGCGTTCACCGCTGCTTCAACTTTGGCGATGCAACTTTCGGTTCAGTTGGGCCGGAATGCTGGGCACCCGCTCATGATTAGTATGTGAGCAGGAGGCGCAGTGCCATTGCGCCCAAGCGCCGCGCTGCTTAAAGAGCCGCGCAAAGCTAACGTAATTGTAACGAGGAATTCCGCCCCGTGGCGCGCACCCCGACCGAGCAACCGCAAGACGACACTCCAGAAGGCCCATCGCGCGAGGACGAAATCCTCATGCGCGAAATTGATGAAGCTGTGCGCCAGGATGATACAACCGCATTCTTCAAGAAATACGGCGTCACTCTGGGGGTTTTGCTAACTGTCTTCCTCGCGGGGATGTTGGCATATTGGTATTGGGACAGCCGCGTCGAGGCCGAGCTTGAACGCCAATCAGAAACTATCGTCAGCGCGCTCGATTCGGTTGATGCGGGCGATTATCCCGGCGCCGCAGAAAAGGTCGCGCCGCTCGTCGAAGACGGATCGCCGGGGGCAAAGGCTGTCGCGCAATTCTTGCAAGCTGCCGCTGCTTTGGAACAGGACGATAAGGCTCGCGCGGTTGAACTCTACGCCGCGATTGCAGCCGATCCAGATGCTCCGCAGCCTTTGCGTGACCTCGCCTTGATCCGCGAAGTTTCCACCAATTTTGACGACCGCGAACCCGCCGACATTATCGCGAAACTCGAAGGGTTGGCTGTGCCCGGCAATGCCTATTTCGGCAGCGCGGGCGAATTGGTGGCAATCGCCCATTTGGAAGCCGGCAACGAAGATGCAGCTGGCACATTGTTTGCCGAAATTTCTAAGGATGAAAACATCCCCGAAACGCTCCGCTCGCGCGCGCGCCAGATGGCCGGCTTGCTGGGTGTGGATGCGATTGAGGATGTTGACCAATTGCTCGAAAACGAAGGCGTAACGACAGGCGGAGCGCTCTCTGCTGGCGCGCCTGGACAGTAAAACGAAAGTTTGATCGGACACATGAATATGCGATTCACGGGAATGAAGGGCGCGCTGACATTAGGCGCGCTGGCGACGGCGCTAACCGCTTGCGGCGGAGGCGGTTTGTTCGGCGGCGGTGATAAGACCACCCCAACGGTCGGCAATCGCACACCAATCCTTTCTCGCATTGAAAGCGGCGCGGCGGTCGACCCTGAATTGGCCAGCGTTACGGTGGTTCTGCCGCCTGCCATAGCCAACCCGGAATGGGCACAAGTTGGCGGTTCAGCCAGCAAATCATACGGCCACCTCGCTTTGCCGGCCACGTTGACCGAGGCATGGACAGCGCGCGTGCCTGGATCAAGCACCAGTGAGCGGCTTGCCGCTGCTCCTGTGGTTGGCGGTTCGATGCTGTTCGCGGTTGGCTCTGACGGGACGATCCACGCTTTCAATAAGGACACCGGCGCGCGCATTTGGAATTCCGATGATGATATGAGCGACGATATGCGCCCATCCGCATTTGGCGGCGGGGTCAGCTATGACAATGGCCGTCTCTACGCCACCAATGGCGCTGGCGAAGCCAAAGCGATGGACGCGCAAACCGGCGATATCATCTGGAAGGTGAAACCAGCGGGCCCATTGCGCGGATCACCCACCATCGCCTTTGGTCAGGTCTACGTCATGTCGCAGGATAATCAGATCCTCGCGCTCGACGCGGCTGACGGATCGCTCTTGTGGAATGAATCGGGATCGACCACGCAATCGGGTGTGTTCGGTGTGGCCGCTCCTGCGGCTGGCAATGGCACAGTGATCGCGGGATATTCCTCGGGAGAGCTGAACGCTTACCGCTACGAAAATGGCCGGACATTGTGGGCAGACGCTTTGGCGCGCACCAACATCTCGACCACAGTTAGCTCGATCACCGATATCGACGCCGATCCGATCATTGATTCGGGCCGCGTTTATGCATTGGGACAGGGCGGCCGGATGGCTGCCTATGAGCTCGTCACCGGACAGCGAATTTGGGAACTGAACCTTGCGGGCATTTCCACCCCAGCGATCGCGGGCGAGTGGATTTTTACGCTCACCGATGATGCGCGCTTGCTTGCTATTGCCCGTTCAACAGGACGTGTGCGCTGGATTTCGCAGCTTCAGCAATTCCGCAATGAAGAAAAGCGCAAAGATCCGATCTTCTGGACAGGCCCGGTTTTGGCCGGCGGTCACTTGTGGGTCGCCAGTTCGCGCGGCGAAGTGTGGAAAATTAGCGCGGGTGAGGGTTCGTCAGAAATGTTCGCCGATATTGATCAGCCGGTAAGCTTGCCGCCAATTGTTGCGAACAACCATCTCTATATCCTCGACGACAGCGGAACGATCCACGCTTGGCGCTAAAATCGCGGCGTAATCGGTGTGATTAACCAATTGGCCAAAGCTGTCTTGTCATGAGACTTGGCGGGTAATCTAACCGGACAATTAACCCTTTGGCGCTACATGCCATGGGGTAATGAGCGCGAATTTATCATCCTCTTCGCCGGGCAAGACGCTTACCTTGCCCAAGAGCGACGTCTCCTCAGGCGTTGGCCTTGCAGGATTGCTTGGCCTGTTCGTGTGGATATTGTTCTGCCGGACGTTCCCGCTCATCGCCGAAGCAATGGGGTTTGAGGGGGAATACGGCGTCCTCAGCGGGCCATATGCGGCGCTCACCGCTATGCTCTTTACCGCCGGACCGATGGCGATTTGGTCGCTATTGGTGGACCGGGTGCATTTGCGCCCATCAACGGGGCTCGATTGGGGTCTGAAACGCAGCGTCAATGACGCGATGCCGACCTCTTCTGTCAAGATTTTGAGCCTGTGGGCGACGTGGGCGATTATCGCGGCGCTTTATTGCCTGTGCCGGTGGTATTGGGATGGGCAATATCTGTTTGCGATGGATGTGCTGAGCTTTGCACTCCTGCCGATGATTGTCCTGTCGGTGCCTTACATTATGTGGCTCGACCGGTTCATGGTGGAACCTAAGGACGCCACTTGGCATTTCGGCGCGATGTTGCTGGGGCGCGGAAATTTTGACGCCGAAGCGGTAAAGAAACATTGGCGTGCATGGATCATCAAGGCGTTCTTTGGCGCATTCATGATCTCTATCCTGCCGCCCGGTTTCGCCTTCATTGTGGAGGCAAGTCCGGCGCAAATTATCAGCAACCCGGTTGAAATCGGTATGTTGCTGATCACACTGTTATTCGTGATCGATGTGCAAATCGGGACTGTGGGCTATCTGTTTACACTGCGCCCGCTCGATGCACATATCCGCTCCGGCAATCCCTTCCTTAGCGGCTGGCTGGCGGCGCTCTTGTGCTATCCGCCATTTGTGTGGGGCATCATCGGCGCGAACAATCAAATCCTCAGTTATGAGGGCAGCACCGCGGGATGGGGACACTGGTTCGCCGGCAATCCGGTATTGCTGTGGGTATGGGCCGCTTGGCTAATATTCCTCACCGGGGTCTATGCTTGGGCGACGGTCGTGTTTGGCATTCGTTTTTCCAACCTCACCTATCGCGGTGTCCTGACCAATGGTCCGTATCGTTTCACGCGGCACCCGGCCTATCTGTCCAAAAACCTGTTCTGGTGGTGCTCGGTCTTGCCGTTCTTTGTCATGAACGGTTCGGTGGTCGATGGCATTCGCAACACATTCTTCTTGGCGGTCGTGGGCGGCATTTATTACTGGCGCGCCCGGACAGAGGAAAAGCACCTCCTCGGTGAAGATCCCAAATACCGTGAATATTACGATTGGATGGAGGAGAACGGAGCGATCACCGCCCGTTTGGCGTGGTTACGACGCGCCCTATTTGGCCGGTTTACACCCGCCGCAGGCAAAGGCGATCCCCATGCCGATAGCGCCCCGCCGCACCAAGAACCCGCCGAATAGGGCTTGCGGTCCAACGCTGTGCTCTTGTGGCTAGAGCCTCAGATATAAAAGCCTTCATCTTTCGTTTCGTAAGCGGTTAGTTCACGTCCTGACACGGCCAGAGCAGAAACCTGCGCGCGCCATTCGGCGATATGCGCAGTGCGGAAATGCGCTTCTAATGCCTCACGGTCGCGCCAAACCTCGCTAACACGGATCAGCCCTTTATCTTGGACGTCCAAAGCATAGGCATATTCAACACAGCCTTCTTCGGCGCGGCTGGCGGAGATCATTTCCTCCATTGGCGCTAAGACGACATCGACCATGCTGGGCGGGATGCGAAAGCTCCCGACAACGACCATCATTGTTCAATCCCCTTTTAGCGCCGCGCGCCAGCTTGTCTCACATCACCGGTGAGCCATCATCCGCCTGAAATTTCGCAAGCTCAGTGATCTCAACCTCTAGACTGCCCAAAGCGGCCTGAAACGCGGCCATATGCGGCGTTTGAAAATGGAAGGCGAGGGCGGCCTCATCTGTCCATTTCTCAACGATATGCAGCTTGCTCGGATCGAGCACATCCACCGCATAAGCATAGCTGACGCAGCCTTCTTCGGCGCGCGACGCAGCGAGCATGGTCGCCATGGCGTCATGCGCGGCGTCCAGGGCGCCTTCGCCCATGGTTGCTTCGGCCAATACGATCAACATGTCGTCTTCCCCTCTATCAGAACGAGTATTTATAGACCCGCGAAACGTCCTCGTTCCACTCACCAAAATAGGCGTCGAGCAGGCGTTGAGCGGGAACTTTGCCGGTTTTGACGATTTCGTCCAGTGTTTCGAGATAGCCGGTTTCATTGTCGCCGCTGGCATTGAGCTTCGCGCGTGAAGCCAGCCCGGAATGCGCAATCGCGAGCGCTTCTTTGCCCAAATCCTGCATCGTACCGCCGCCGGGTATTGGAGCGTTGAGGCCAAGACGCGGGGCGTCATTGCGCAATTGTTCACGCTCTTCCATCGACCAGTCTTTGACCAAGTCCCAAGCGGCATCGAGCGCACCCTGATCATAGAGCAGTCCCACCCAAAGAGCAGGGAGCGCGCAAATCCGGCTCCACGGGCCGCCATCTGCGCCGCGCATTTCGAGGAAGCTTTTTAAGCGAACCTCTGGGAAAGCGGTGGACAGGTGATCCCACCAATCGCTGGCCGTGGGACGTTCACCGGGTAGTACGGACAGTTTGCCCGCCAAAAAGTCGCGGAAGCTGAGGCCCGCTGCGTCGATATATTTGCCGTCGCGGAAGACGAAATACATCGGCACGTCGAGCATATATTCAGCCCAGCGTTCATAGCCAAAACCGTCTTCGAATACGAAGGGCAACATGCCGGTGCGGTGCGGATCGGTGTCCGACCAAATGTGGCTGCGATAGGACAGGAAACCGTTGGGCTTACCCTCTGTGAAGGGGGAATTTGCAAACAAAGCGGTGGCCAAAGGTTGCAGCGCCAAACCAACGCGGAATTTCTGCGCCATATCCGCCTCGGATTGGTAATCCAGGTTCACTTGAATAGTGCAAGTGCGCAGCATCATATCCAGACCGAGGCTGCCGACCTTGGGCATATGCTCCATCATGATTTTGTAGCGGCCTTTGGGCATTACTGGCAGCTCTTCGCGGGTTTTGTCTGGCCACATGCCAAGGCCAAGATAACCGACGCCGCACTTCTCGCCGATGCTCTTCACCTGCTCCAAATGCCGCCCGGTTTCCGCGCAGGTTTCATGCAGGGTTTGAAGCGGCGCGCCGGACAGTTCGAGCTGACCTGCTGGTTCTAGGCTAACCGCGCCGTCTGCGCCCTTAAGCGCAATGACATAGCCGTTTTCCTCGACCGGTTCCCACCCAAATTTGGTGAGCCCCATCAGCAGGTCGCGGATACCGCATTTCTCATCATATGACGGCGCACGGCGGTTGCCGCTATCGTCTGCGCGTTTGTAGACGAGCTTTTCATGCTCGGTCCCGATGCGCCAATCCGATTTCGGCTTTTCGCCGCCGCGCATGGGCGCGATCAGATCTTCGATCGTTTCGATGATTGGCTCGTCGGCGCTGGATGCTTCTCTAGTGCTCATATTTAATCTCTCGGGAGGAGCCTTGTGTACCGGTTGCCCTATAAAACCGATTCACCTGTGGGAAGCGTAATCTGTGTTTTATCCGGCGAAGTCATTCTTGTCCGGGATATTCTTGCGGATCATCATCGAGCCAATCGCCCGCTTCCGCCATCCATACAGACAACGCGGCGATGGCGGCGGTTTCCCCGCGTAAAATGCGCGGACCAAGTGATATCGCACGGGCGGCGGGATGCGCGCGGATGGCTGTGCGTTCGGTATCGTCAAAGCCGCCCTCTGGACCGATTAGGATCGCGGCGGGGCCGTCGGAATAGACGAAAGCATCTGCGGCTGGATCACCGCCTTCTTCGTCGGCGAAGAATAAAGTGCGGCCCTCAGGCCATTCTTTTAGCAAAGCGTCTAACTTCGCTGGCTCAGCCACTTCGGGCAAGGCGGTGCGCGCGCATTGTTCTGCGGCCTCTATGGTGATCGTGCGTGCGCGGTCCAGATTGAGTTTATCGGCAACGCATCGGCGCGTGATGACCGGTTGAATGCGCGCAGCGCCCAGCTCGGTCGCTTTTTCCAAAACCAAGTCGAACCGGTCCTTTTTGAGCAAAGCAGGGCAGAGCCACAGATCGGGCACATCCTCGCGCGGGCGAAGGCGTTCTACCACCGTCACATCAACGCGGCGCTTGTCCACGATGTCCGCACGCGCTGCCCATTCGCCGGTCGCATTGTCGCACAGGATAACTGCATCCCCTTCGCGAATGCGCATGACTTTGCCGAGATAATGAGCCTGCGATCCCTCTAACGAAAAGGTAAGCCCCTCGTTCAGCTCGTCATCGACAAATAAACGCGGCGCGCTTTTGGGAGGCCAAGCTGGGGTGCGGGGATCATGTGGTGGAGCCATGTCTTTCCCCTAGGCGCGCGCGGCGCTATGGAGCAAGACATGACAGCCAGAACTTCCCAATATCTGATCGCCGCCGTCTTCCTTGTTCTTGGAGGTTGGTCATTATTTGCGCCGGGCCATGTGATCGATTTGGCGATCAGCGAGGCCTACCGCGAAAACACATTCCTAACGCGTTTCATCATGGCGTGTTTCGGATCGCAAGCGGTGCTGTTTGGGATCATGGCATTGGTCGTTCGGTGGAATGCGCGCGGTTTCGCATTGTTCGCCGCTGCGTTGATCCCGTTCTTTTGGTTCAATTATTATTTCCATTATGAGGTTCCAGTGCTGACCTCTATTGGGATGCTCGATTTCGCGGGCAATACGGTCATGTTTGTGCTCGCAATTATCGGATGGCGCGCGGCAAAGGCTGACGAGCTGGCGTGACCGATCAGATTGTTCCCGATACTCAGCATCGCGGCCTGATCGAAAGATTGCCGCAATTGCCGCGCGACCTTGCGCAATTGGCGCGATTTGACCGGCCTATCGGATGGTGGCTGTTATTTTGGCCCTGCGTGTTTGGCGTTTGGCTGACGGGCGCGGGTTTTCAAGTGCAATTGCTTGCATGGCTGTTGCTTGGCGCGATTGCGATGCGCGGGGCAGGGTGCGTCTATAATGACATTGTGGACGCCGATCTCGATAAGAAAGTCGCCCGCACCGCCGCGCGGCCTATCGCCAGTGGCCGGGTAAGCAAGCGCACGGCGTGGGCGTGGCTCGCCGCCTTGTGCTTGGTTGGTCTTGTCGTCCTCTTGCAATTGCAACTGACGTCGCAATTGGTCGCCTTGGGCAGCCTCGCTCTGGTGGCGGCCTATCCGTTTATGAAGCGCATTACATGGTGGCCGCAGGCGTGGTTGGGCATGGTGTTTAATTGGGGCCTGCTGGTCGGATGGACAGCTTTGCGCGGCGATGCATGGGACAATTGGGATGCGATTGGCGCGATCTATGCCGGCTGCATTTGCTGGGTCATCGGTTTCGATACGATTTACGCTTTGCAAGACAGAGAAGATGATGCGCTGGTGGGGATCAAATCTTCCGCATTGCGCATGGGCGCGCGGGTGCATTTGGGCGTTGGGATGTTCTACGCGGCGACCATCGGCCTTTGGGGATTTGGGGTCTGGCTTTACCGGCCTGATATCTTTGCTTTGCTCGCGCTCGCTCCGGTGGCTCTGCATCTGGCATGGCAGGTGGCGACCTTGGATCCCAGCGATGCGGACAATCCGCTCGCCCGGTTTCGGTCCAACCGCATGGCGGGCGCGTTGATGGCGGCGGCCTGTTTCGTCATTGGGAATGCCGGGGCATAACGCGTGTGCAACCTTTACCGCATGACAAAGGGTAAGGACGAAGTCGCCAAATGGTTCGAAGCGGTAGAGGCAGTGGGCGGCGCGAATTTCGGAGCCGAAGTTTTTCCCGGCTATCCCGGTCTGGTGGTCGCAGACGGTGAATTGAAACAGATGAGCTGGGGCTTTCCGCTCGTGATGAAGGGAAAATCAGGGCAAAATCTCAAACCCAAGCCGGTCAACAATGCACGAACAGACAAGCTTGAAAGCTTCTTTTGGCGGCAATCCTTTGAAGAACGCCGCTGTCTTATCCCGATCACCGCATGGGCGGAGGCTGAGGGGCCAAAAGGGGCTAAAACGCGCACTTGGCTTTCGATGGGAGCCAATATGGGGACCACATTGGGAACCGCCGGGCAGGCTGAAACCGAACTCTTCGCTTGCGCCGGGGTTTGGCGGCAAAGCGATGAGTTTGGGGCTTGCTATTCAATGGTGATGACAAACAGCACCGGCTCTGCGGCTGAACCTGTGCACAGCCGGATGCCGGTGCTGCTTAGACCTATAGATTACGAAGGCTGGGTTTCGGGGCCGGTTGATGAGGCCAAGGCTCTATGTGAACCCTGGGCCGGTGACCTGAAAATTGACCAGACGGACCAGCCTTGGGCGGGCGGGGCGCCTGTCCAAAAAAGCCTGCTTTGAGGTTTGTCTTTGCCGGAAAGGGGCGTCTTTTCGGCAAATATTGGCTCGCGCAGCATTGGTTCGTTCATGACGCATCTCCGGCATAGCTGACCACTTCGAACTCAATCCCGTCCCAATCGAAGAAATAGAACCGCTTGCCCGGCTCATAATCATCATGGCCAAACGGTTTGAGACCCGCGGCGGTGACGGCTCGCTCCGCACTGTCCAAATCATCGACGAGCAAACCGAGATGATTGAGCGGCTCGCCCTTTGAATAGTTTCTTTCGCTGTCGGCGCGCACATCGGCATTGGTGTACAGCGCAATATAGCTGGCCCCATTTCCGGGCAGTCCGACATGGACTGTGTCCCCGCCCAGCGCCGATTGCCCGCGCCAGCGCTCCTCCCATCCTAGCAATTGTTTGAACAATTCTGCGCTGCGTTCGGGATTGGTCACAGTCAGATTGGCGTGTTCGATGGTTCCTGTTGGCATTGGCTTGGCTCCTTTGTCGCCGCATGTTGCGGCAGTTTGCTGCTGAACGCGGCTGCGTCCGAATCAGTCTGTGCAAACATCATGCAACCTCAACCTAACTTGAGATCAAGCTAATTTTGTATTATGTGCGAAAGATGGCCAAATCTCTCTCTTCTCGCGACCTCATCCCCATCGGCGAAATGGCGCGCCGTACAGGGCTGACTGTGTCCGCCATCCGGTTTTACGAAGATAAGGGGCTAATCGAACCGGTTCGCACGGGCGGCAATCAGCGGCGCTTCTTGCGCTCAGATTTGCGGCGGGTGAGTTTCATCCTGATCGCTCAGCAACTAGGCTTGTCTCTTGGTGAAATCGACCAAGAAATGCGTAAGCTGCCCTATGGCCGTACGCCCAATGCGCGCGATTGGCGCGCGATCAGCGCATCGATCCGCGGGCGCATAGAGGCGCGTATTGCCGAGCTTGAACGGACCCGAGACCGGCTCGACGGTTGCATCGGCTGCGGGTGTCTGAGCCTTGAGAAATGTGCGATTTACAACCCGGATGACAAGCTCGCTAGCCAAGGGCCGGGGCCGCGTCAGGTGCTTGCGCAATAAGCGCCGCGAATGTGATGCCTAAAATTCTGGCCCAAGTTCCGGGTCAAGATCGCGCGGACGGGCAAAATGCACCAGCTTTGCGCAGAAATTCTTCATATCGGCCCAATGTTCAATATCGCATTCCAAAACCGCAAACGTCGCGGTCGGAAATTTCACCGAAGCCTCTTTGAACAGGTCATTTTCGTGCGAGGGCGAGACCAGATCGAGCAGCAATTCCTGTAAGCCCGGATTATGGCCGGACATCAGGATCGTATCGGCCTCTACCCCGTCAATCACCGCATGTTCCTGCGCCACCTCGACAATAGTGTCGGTGCTGGCGAGGTACAGACGGTCATCATAGATCGGCGTAATCTCGGGCAATCCGCATTCCAGCGTCTCTTTAACGCGAATAGCAGGGCTGGCGATTAGCCGGTCCCATTTGATCCCGTGTTCGCGAATATGGTTCCCGATCAACACGCCTCCGCGCCGGCCCCGATCATTCAAGCCGCGATCAAAATCACGCTTTGCCATATCGTCCCATTCCGACTTTGCATGGCGCAAGAGACCCAAGATTTTCACGAGATTGCTGTTCCCACCGACTTTGATTTGCAGGGCGCATCTATGCCAGCATCACCGGGTAAAGCAAATGCGGCAGCTTCGCGGTGCTAAGCTGGAGAGCGCACCGTCAAAACTGCCGCATCGAAACCCCGCTAGAAGAGAATGCGGGGTCAGAGTGCTTTATATCAGATCACGCCCGGCTCTGCCGCGACCCACCAAGAATTTAGCGTAACTGCCCCGGCGAGGAGCGCGGCCATAAAGATGCTAATGCGCTCCGCTGCTCGCGGTCCGAAACTTGGCAAGCGGATCGGCTTGGCATTCTTGCGGAATTCCTCGGCATAGCGCGGGTGCTCTGTACCCATCCAGCGATCCCAGAAAGTAAAGTAGAACCCAAAATTGTGACCCGATGAATGATGCAAATCATGATGGGTCGTGGTGCTGATCCAGCTGGTGAAGCGATTATCGACCCAGCCAGCCGGGAAAATCTCATGGCCGGTATGCGCCATCACATTGCGGATGATCATGTGCCACAGGAACAAGAACATCGCGAAGCCGGCATAAGCGAGACCCATCATGCTGGTCATAAGCAGGAATAGCGGCACAAAGGCGGCTTCCGCAGCGGCTTCCCAGCTTGAAAAACTATATGCGGTCCAAGGTGTAGGCGTGCGCGATTTGTGGTGGTGAAGATGGGTTGCATTAAACAGCCGTTTTGTGTGCATCGCCCGGTGGATCCAATAGAAATAGGCATCATGCAAAACCACGATCAGCGCAAATTGCCATGCCACCGTCACCAGCGCCGCGCTCTCGATATTGAGGTTGATTACGCCAAATTCGCGCCCGATCAGCGTCGCCAAAGTCGTCACGCCAAACACAATCACCGTACGCAGCGACGACAGGATTTCGCGCGTGTAATCCTTACGACTGGCAGACCGGGTTTGAATGCGGCGTGCCTTTGCCCAACCGCGAAAGACAAGCAGCAAAATGGTCATCGCGCCCGCCGCCATTAAATAACGACCCAGATCGAAATACAGCACATTCATGAAATGCGCGCCGACACGCTCTGCGATATAGGCGAAGGTGTAAGCGGGTTCGGGGTCGGTCATCGTGGCTGGCTCCTGATCGAGTTGATGACACAGTTTCTGGCGTGATCCTCGGATAAAATCTCATCAGCGGCGAAAAATGACGGTCGATTCCGAAATTGACCGTGGTTTTTCAGTTTTGACCAGTCGTCTCTTCGCCGGACGGGGCGCTGTCATTGATCGCTAATCGCCTGAAATCAGTAGGGGTTGTGCCCGTTTCGCTGCGGAAGGCTCGATTGAATGTCGGCAGTGAACTGTAACCGAGATCCATCGCGATTGTGAGCACTGGCAAATCAACCTCTTCGCGGTTGGCCAGTTTTTCGCGCGCCTCAGCGATCCGGTGTTGGTTCAAGAAGGCGGAGAAATTGCGATGCCCCATCCGGCGATTGATCAATGCGCGCAAACGGTGTTCTGGCGTTTCCAGATGGTCTGCAAGGCCCGCAATAGTCAGGCCCGGTTCGCGGTAAGTGCCCGCCGCCATCGCCGCGATCAGCTTTTCATGTAGCACGGTTTCCGACGGCGAAAGGTCAAGCGCCGGCTCTGGTTCGTCCGCCGGGTTGCCTGTTTGGGTGGTGAGGAGCAATTCAGGATCAGTGCGCATCAACGCAAGGCCCGCAAACAGCATCAACAACACAATGATGAGCGAATTGATCAGCTGAGCGACGGGCGAGCGGCTGTCCACAAATGTGACCATCTCGGCCATTTCAAATATCAGAATGCTTGCCGCTTGCGCCGCGACCAATAACGGCAACCAAAGGCGGATGGCACGGCGTTGTTCAACCAGATCATCACTGCGTTCCAGCACACCGATACGAACAAGATCGATGATCAGGATCAGCGAGCCAAGGTGCAGGATGAAAAAGCCAACCAGATTGGCCGCGGGTATAAAATTCCCCAAAAACCAGCCGAGCAGCAGGATCGCAGCCGCGCCGATTATGATCCTTGGGGCGGGCTCGCGTTCAAACAGGCGTCTGGCAAATAACCAGATAAAGAACGGCGTCGAAAGCGAAAGCAGATCAATCCACGGATCAAACGGCCCAGCAGGGCCGGTCAGCGGCGTGGAATTGATAAGGTAGAAAATGACGCCAACGATCATTCCGATCAGCGGCACTTTGATCTGCGTGCGAACTTCATTGGCGGCGATCTGTGCAAGCAGCATCAGGCCCGAACCCAGAGCGATCATCCGCAGAAGGTAATTAAACTCTTCGATCATGCCAGCGTATCTGGGGCATTGGCGGCGATGTTTCCAGCCGCTTCGGCGGGCGCTGTCACATCTTTGCCGATCAATCCGCCGGAAACGCGCGCCAAGGCTTCGTCTAAGGTCACGCGGCGGATGCAAGTCCCCTCAGGAAAGGCGGTGAGCAGACGGGTTGGGAATGCAGCGGACAGGACGACGAAATGTCCGGCGTCGTCTTTGTTGCGGATCAGGCGGCCAAAACCTTGCGCGATACGGGCGCGGATGATGCGGTCATCGTGGTTACTGCCGCCATTTGCGGCGCGGCGGGATTTGTGGAGGATGTCGGGACGAGGCCAAGGAACAGCCTCCAGCACCACGCAGCGCAGGCTCCGCCCCGGCACGTCCACCCCGTCACGCAAGGCGTCCGTGCCCAGCAAGCTGGCCCGCGGATCATCGCGGAAGATATCGACCAATGTACCCGTATCGATCGGGTCAACATGTTGAGCGTAAAGCGGCAGCCCTTCGCGCGCCAACCGGTCTGCGATACGTCCATGCACCGCGCGCAAACGCCGAATCGCGGTAAACAGGCCGAGCACACCGCCGCCGCTGGCCTCAATCAGGCGCGCATAGGCCCCGGCTAATCCAGGCAAGTCGCCTTTCTTGACGTCAGTGACGATCAACACTTCGGCGCGGCTGGCATAATCGAACGGGCTATCGGCGGCGGATAGCAGCGGCTGGCTTTCGACATGCGCCGCGCCAGAGCGTTGGATCGCAGCATCCCATTTTATCTCTTGGGGTTCGCCGGCCTGCGCGCCAATACGGTCAGTTAAAGTCGCGCTGGTCAGCATCACGCCATGCGCTGGCTCCAGCACGGTTTTTGCAAACGGCTTCATCGGATCCAGCCACCGCCTGTGGATCGCGACGTCAAACTCACGGGCATCCGACCGATCAACCGCCAGCCAATCGACAAATTCCGGGTCCGCCGGTCCGCCCAGCCGTGCCAGCAGCGCCTCCCACGCAGTCAGCAAATCGACCCGCCATTGAAGCGAGAACCGCGCGCCTTCGATCCGGGCGCGGCCCCCTCTATTATCGGGACCGTCGAGCCAGTCAGGCGGGTCCGTCATGATCGCCTCAAGCCGGCCGCCAAGCTGAATGAGCGGGGTGCGGATCGCCGCAAGAGCCTGAGCGCCAAGGCCCGCCGCTTCGATCACTTCGCCGGGAAGGCCGCTGGCTTCGGTTTCAATGCCGTATCCTGCATCCTGTCCGCCGCTTTCATCCCGCGCATAGGTTGCCATGCGCACCGCGCCGAGCAGCGCCTCAATCGGTCCCGATGGTTCGCCGTCGTGCAAGCGCTGCAACCAACCCTCGCCGGGCAGAGCCTTGCCCGCCTCGCAAGCCGCCTCAATCGCGACGCCGCCATCATCGTCATAACTGGCGACATCTGCGAGGCGTGCGGCGAGGCCCCTGCGGCGGCCCCGATTTTTACGTTCCGGCCCCATGATCCAGCGGCGCAGCTCAATCGCCTCTTGACCAGAAAGTGTTGCGGCGAAGGTGCTATCGGCTGCCTCAAAGACATGGTGCCCCTCGTCGAAGATTATTCGTGTGGGCCGCTGTGCATGATCACGCCCGCGCGCGGCATTGACCATCACCAGCGCGTGATTGGCAATCACCAAATCCGCCTGAGCGCTGTCGCGAGCCGCGCGTTCGATGAAGCATTTTCGGTAATGCGGGCAACCGGCATAGATACATTCGCCGCGCTGATCGGTTAGCGCGGCAATACCGCGTTTGCGGAACAATGTGGCCAGCCAGCCGGGCAAATCGCCGCCGATCATGTCGCCATCGCGGCTAAACGCGGCCCAGCGCGCCACCAACTGCGCAAGGATTGCGGGGCGGCCTGCGAAGCCCCCTTGGAGCGCGTCTTCGAGATTGAGCAAGCACAGGTAATTCTCGCGCCCTTTGCGCACCACCACTGGCGGCGTGCCATCGGGGCGTTTGACGGGCCATGCCCTGCGGCTTTCGCTGCGCAATTGGCGCTGCAAATTCTTTGTAAAGGTCGACACCCAAACCGTGCCGCCCGATGCGCCGGCCCATAAAGATGATGGCGCGAGATAGCCCAAAGTCTTGCCAATACCGGTGCCCGCCTGCGCCAATGCCACATGCGGAACTTCGCGTTTATCGCGCGGCGCAAAGATACGCGCGGCATCGGCGGCATAGGCGCGCTGCCCTTCGCGTTTTTCCGAACCTTTCCCGGTCAGCGCGTCGAGCTGCGCCAGCACTTGATCCTCTGGCAATTCGACCTGTCGCGGCGGGGCGCGTTCGCCGGTCTCCTCCCATTCAGGCAGGGCCGCAAACAGCCATTTCTCGGCTTGTTCGGGGCGTTTTATATGCGGTTTAATGACCTGCGCCCACGGCCAGCGCATCCGTTCCAAGGATTGCAGCGCGCTCCATGCCCCCGAACGTTCGAACCATTCCGGGTCCTCACATGCCGCCACCATCGCGCCCGCCGCCAATTGCAGGAATGCGGGCACACCGTCGTCGCCCTCAGGCTCCGCCAATTCCAACGCCTGAGCCAGCCCGCGCGGGGTGGGCACGCAAAACCGCGCCGGGTGGACGAAGGCAAATAGCTCCAGCAAATCTAGGCCCGACAGATCGGGATAGCCCAGCCGGTTCGCGACCAATGGCGCGTTGAGCACCAAGATCGGCGTGTCGGCGGCGGCCATAATCGCTTCGCCCTTAGACACAGCGCCAGTTTGCGCATTTGCCGCACGCAACCAATTGCCCGCATGGCTCGCATGGAGCGCAGGCAGGGGGATCGGCGAAATAGCGGGAAGGGCAGGCGGCGAACTCACGGTGATGATGATGCGCGGACGGTTACGATATGTAAACGCACAGAGCCGAATGTTGCGCGGCTTTTGCCCGAGATTTGGGCACATAAAAGGGGGCGTCGATGTTCAAAGGGATGATCGCAATTGCTGGCGGGGCTCTGTTCTGGGGGTCCGCGCTCTACGCACAGGGTGCGGCGCAAGACGCGGCGCAAGACACGGCACAAGATACGGCGCAGGCGGCTGCGCCAGCGGCTGACCCCGTCGCCCTTGCCAAAGTCGCCGCGGTTCAGCGCCATGTTGATGCCTATCGTTCGGGCGATCTCGACCGATTTGTCGCGACTTTCACCGCCGACGCGCGCGTTGTCGCGAACGGTATTGTTGCCACTGGACGCGCGGAAATCCGCGCGCTGTATGCCGCCAATTTCGCACCGGGCGCGCCATCTATCCGCATTACTGACAGCGGGATTGAGGGCGGCGCAGTGTTCTTGTCAGTCGGATATGTCTTCGAAGACGGGCAGGAGATGTGCTGTTCCTACACCGAATATGAAATCGACCTCGCATCAGACGGCGGACAGATCAGCGCGCTGCGTTCCACCGGGTGAAAGCAGCAATTTTATCAGGGGTCTGCCCTAAGTGACTGTTAACCCCGTGGAGCTAAGAAAAAACGTGAGTGTTTTGGTACGACCCGGCGACAAAGCTGGGCGCGAAGTTCGAAGGGGATCGCATGAGCTTTGGTAAGAAAGGTCTGGCAGCGGGGCAGGTTGCGCCCGCAGCGGGCGGCTTTGGCCGCGCGGCGCCGCCCACTGGGCAAGTGGCAGAGCAAAGCGCGGGGCAATCTTCGGCTGACGAACTTGCGGCAAAGCGCGAGGCTTTCTTAGCCTCCGAAAAGGCACGCCGAAAATCCGAAGTTGGTGAGATCACTCCGGCTTCACTGTCCTCCGAACCAGAGGATCACGACCCGCTCATCAATCTGCGCAATATGTCCCGCCCAGAACCGCGCCCGGCTCAGCCTTTGGGCGATGACGGTGCCGCGCGTAATGGAGTAGGCGGCGGATTAGGCGGCGGGCCGATCGGCGCGTCCGGCCTGAGCGCTGCGCAAGAGGCCGAGATCCGCGCGGCCGCGCACGGAATGGCGTATAATAAGTCTGTCAGATACGGCTCGTCTGTATCAAGCGGATCTGGCAGCAGCTCCAGCGGCGGCTCAGGCTTCATCTTTGGCGATCCGCATAGCCGCAATATCGGCCTCGCTTATGTCTTGTGGTTTGTTTTGGGTCAGCTTTCCATGCACCGGTTTTATTGCGGGCAAAAAGACACTGCCTTCATACAATTGGCGCTCTGGATCGGCAGCCTCGTCGTGCTGTTTATCTTTCCGCCGATTGGCTTGTTAGGATTGCTGATTTGGGTCTGTTGGCTGTTTGGCGATTTGTTCATGATCCCCGGAATGCTGCGCAAATTTCAGGCGGAACATGATTACCGCGGTGTTTTTGCCTAATGCGCCAATATTAGGCCGCTAACCCGGTTAGATATCGGACGAAAAAATGAAGAGGGACGACCCGGCATCGCTGCCAAGCCGCCCCTCTCGTGCGACCCTCAGGGCGAATGCGCCCCAGGGCTGGCTCTAAAACTCTTCTCCACCCTTGGGTGACGCGCAAATTTGGCGCGCATTTGTTGCCGGTTAAAATAATGAACGATCGGACCTGCGTCTTTGATCCCAGTTTGCCCATCTTTTCGTGATCGGCCGCGACTTAGGCTAAGATTACAATGGGCGCGGGTTGCAGAGCGGTCAGGCAACCGCCTTCATCAATTGCATACCGTTTTCGACGACTGAATTGACCACGCGGTCCCGTCCGTCGGTCTTGGCGCAATAAACCGCCTGATCCGCGCGATGGATCGCAGTTTGAATGGATTCGTTCGCGGCGATCCGGTGAAAGCCCAAACTGGCTGTGATCTTGACCTGCCCAAGCGGTCCGTCAAACGACAATTCAGAAATCGCCTTGCGCAATGACAGGCTGAGCGCGGAAACAGCATCGGCGTGGCGTTCATCAATCAACGCCAAAAATTCCTCACCGCCGATCCGGCATGCTGTTCCATATTTGCCAAAATGATGGCGCAGCGTTCTTGCCACCGCGGCCAAAACAATGTCGCCGCGATCGTGGCCAAAACGGTCATTGACCCGTTTGAAATGGTCGAGATCAACAACGATTACCGCGCCAATCGGCCGGTCGCCATTCTGTGATTGTGCGATCCACCGGTCCAGCTTCTTACGATTACCAAGCCCGGTAAGAGTGTCTGTTTCGCCCTCTTTCTCGCGGAAACGGACCAGATCGAATCCGATGGTCAGCACCAGCATGATTCCAACTGACATACCCATCAGAGCGCCGGCAGATTGGAACACGATGTTGAGCCCCTCGTAAAACGCAACGACATCGGCATTGGTTTCGCCGACCGGGTTGAGCAGCACGGCAATCATCCGCCCCACATACGATATTGCGGCCCCGGTGATGACGGCAAACACGACTTTGTCGAGAGCGGAGCGCCGCCGCATTTGCCACAATTGCGGCATACCAGAGATGATGATCGCGGCGCATACAAGTTGAACGATTATACCCCGGATCCAAAAAGGCGGCGACCAAGGCATATTCGGCATCACTGCGATGCTGGCGACCAAAACTAAGGCGATGGTGATCATGGGGGCCGAACGGCGGTGGCGTGACAAAAATGCCTGCACCATGATCAAAACCGGGGCAAAATGCGTGACAACGGTGAACCAATCGCTCCACATGTCGCCTGCTGGATCGCGGAAACCATCGACCAGAATAGAAGCGCAAGCGATCGCAAAGCCCAATGACGCCCACCGCGCGGAGACCAGCCGCTTATCCGCGAGCGCGATTGCCACCAATGCGAGCGCGAAAAGCACATAGATCGCAGGGATAAGAATGAAGAAGGCGGAGGCTCCGGACATATTCGTGTCGCTACCGCCGCACGGTTTAATCTGAGTTAAGAAATCGGCGATTTGTGCGCCGCATATTGTGAACGCGGCCATGCCCAATATCCGTCAGAACGATAGGGAACGGTGTCTTCGCACTTGCAACATTGCCCACCTTCCATAAAAGCCGTTCCACTATGACAGACAGCACCCTCATCGAGACCGCGCGCAATTCCAAGGCTTGGCCTTTTCAAGAGGCTCAACGCCTTGCGAAACGGCTGCACGGCAAAGGCGGAAGCGGAAAGCCGGGCGGCGAACCTGTTCTGTTTGAAACCGGATACGGTCCGTCAGGCCTGCCGCATATCGGCACATTTCAAGAGGTCTTGCGCACCACATTTGTCCGCCGCGCTTACGAGGCGCTGACGGGTGAGCAGACGCGGCTCGTCGCATTTTCGGATGATATGGACGGCCTGCGCAAGGTGCCTGACAATTTGCCCAATCAGGCGATGTTGCACGAAAATCTCGGTAAGCCGCTTTCGGTGATCCCCGATCCTTTTGAAAAATATGAAAGTTTTGCGCATCACAACAATGCGAAACTGCGCGAATTTCTCGACCGGTTCGGCTTTGATTACGAATTTATCGCCGCCAGCGACCGGTATAGGTCGGGGGCGTTTGATAATGCTCTGAAGAATGTTCTGGCGCATAATCAAGACATTCTCGACATCATGTTGCCGACTTTGCGGGCGGAACGCGCCGCAACATATTCGCCGATTATGCCGATCAGCCCAAGCTCAGGAGTGGTGCTGCAAGTGCCGGTAGAGATCGTCGATGCGCAAGCGGGCCTGATCCGTTTTACCGACGAAGATGGCAGTGTGATCGAACAAAGCGCGCTGGGCGGGATGGCCAAGCTGCAATGGAAAGTCGATTTCGCCATGCGCTGGGTCGCGCTGGGCGTCGATTATGAGATGTATGGCAAGGATTTGACCGACACTGGGGTGCAGTCGGGCAAGATTGCGCGTGTGCTCGGCGGGAACAAGCCCGAAGGCCTGATTTACGAATTGTTCCTTGATGAAAAGGGCGAGAAAATATCCAAATCGAAGGGCAATGGCCTGACGATTGAACAATGGTTGGAATATGGGACGCAGGAGAGCCTTGGCTTTTACATCTTCCCCAATCCAAAAAGCGCAAAGCAATTGCACACCGGCGTGATCCCGCGCGCGGTCGATGATTATTGGCAATTCCGCGAGAGGCTTGGCGATCAACCGCTTGAAAAGCAGCTTGGCAATCCAGTGTGGCATTTGCTGCGCGCGAATGAACGGCATGGGGGCGTGGAAACGCAAGGCGCGGGCGACAAATTGCCTGTGACATTCGGCTTGCTTTTGAACCTAGCGAGCGTTTTGGGGGCCGAAGCCACCGCGGAAAACCTCGCGATTTACGTCGACAATTATCTCGGCACTTCGACCGATAGCCCTGAACTAAACCGTATGATTGACGCGGCGGTTGCTTACACACGGGACTTTATTGTTCCGACGCTTAACAAGCGCGCGCCTTCTCCGGCTGAAGCGGCGGCTTTGCGGATGCTTGATACGGAGCTTGGCAAGGCGCCTAAAGATGCCAGCGCCGAGGATCTGCAAACAATGGTCTATGAAATCGGAAAGCGCGAAGAGTTTGGCTTTGAAAACCTGCGCGACTGGTTCCGGGCGCTTTACGAAACGCTATTGGGCAGCGAGCAGGGGCCGCGCATGGGCAGCTTTATCGCGCTTTACGGTGTTGAGGCGACCCGCAAGCTGATCGCTGAGGCGCTGGCGACGAAGTAGCGAGCGTCGCTATTTCCAAGTGCGCGTCCGGTACCATTTGGTGATGACGTATTTGGAGCCTGCGACAACAGGCGTTCCGGCATGCATCGTCCCTTCATTGGGGCGGCCATCGGGCAGAGCGTTGTTCCAGATCAGCAATACACCTGGCTTGGGTTCGATCTTGATGCCGATTTCGGTGAAGTGGGTCTCGCCCCCTTCCTCCACGTCATTGAGGAAAGCCATCGTGGTCCAGCTGCGTTGGCCGCCGCGTTTGCGTTCGCCCTGCCAGTATTTTTCAGTCGTGTAGAACCAGTCATTATGCGGCTTAAACTGTTGGCCAGGAAGGTAGCGCTGGCCCTGTATAGCCTCGCCAATGGTTGGACTTAGGCCGAGCAGATCGTCGATCCGCCGCCCGATGCTGCGCACGAAACTGTCATGCGGATCAAGGTCGCCCGAATAAGAGGTGCGAAACCCGCTTTCATAGCCAATTTCATGCAAGGACGATGGCCGGGCGGTTTGATCGACCATCATGCAAAGACGCTGACATTCGGCAGCGCTGAGGAAATCGCCAACGGCGTATAATTCCGCCTTATCCGTTTCGACTTTGTAGATGCCGGGATCGGCGGCGAGCCTTTCGCGAACGGATTTGCCAACGCGGCGCAACGCATCTTGATCTGGCACGGGTGTCGTCTTTGTCATGGGCGGATGATTAGCAAGGGATGGGCGGCGCGCAAGGGCGCGAAATGCGAAAAGAAAATCCCCGCCGGATTGCTCCGGCGGGGATCATAAGTTCTGGCAACATCGCCGCGTGACCCAATGGGCCGCATGACGGGAGGAATTACCAGAAGAAGTCGTGGATCACATCGACCACTTCGCCGGTATAGATATCGACCAGCACCACATCGTCATAATACCGGACCCAGCGATAAGGGCCGTAAACCTGCGGCAGGCGGTATGAATACGGATCATTGATATAATAGCGCTGGCTGAAGAACAGACTGTCGAGGAAGAACCCTACATTCAGCCGGTTATAGCGGTGGGCGCGGTATGGGGCGTAATAACGACCCAGGCTAAAGATGCTGCGGTTGGTCCGGCGATAATTGCGCCAGCCATAGCGGCGATCAGAACGCCATCCGTTGCGGTTCCAACGGCGGTAGTCCCGCCGACGTTCTGCGCGGCGTTCTGCCCGTCGCTCTGAACGTCGTTCCGTCCTGCGGCCATCTCTTACGCCATTGCGATATCCATCGCGGCGCACACGGCGATCTGAACGCCGGTCAACACGGCGATCTGCTCTGCGGTCCGACCGGCGGTTTGTTCCGCGATCACCGCGGCGCTCTACGCTGCGATTTGTCCCGCGATCACCCCGGCGTTCGACACGGCGGTTTGTTCCGCGATCACCGCGCCGTTCAACGCGGCGGTCTGTTCTACGATCACCCCGGCGTTCGACACGGTCGGTGCGGCGGTCGCCCCGGCGTTCTACGCGGTCGGTGCGGCGGTCACCCCGGCGTTCTACGCGGTCGGTGCGGCGATCACCCCGGCGCTCAACACGGTCAGTGCGGCGGTCGCCCCGGCGTTCGACACGGTCGGTGCGGCGATTTGTGCGGCCTTCTGTCCGGCGTTCTGTCCGGCGATCCGTCCTGTCACCGCGTCGTTCTGTGCGGCGCTCAGTGCGATCTTGACCACGGCGCTCGCCCTGACGAACCTCGCTATCTGCGCGGCGATTGCTGCGCTGATTTTGCGGGGCAGGGCGCGCTTGCTGACGTTCTGCACGGCGCTCGCCGCGATTGGCGCGTTGTTGGCCGCGATTGGCGCGTCGTTCGGTCCTGCGCTCACCGCGGCGCTGTGCACGGCGATCTTGGCGCGATTGTTCAGCGACGGCACCGTTCTCTGCGCTCGCTTCAGATGCGGCGGTGTTTGCAGCCTCTGCCGATTCAGGCGGTGCGACAAATGCCAACGCTAGAGCGAGGGCGGAAAGCGCACTGCCCCTTAAAAATAGGGTAATATCCATGAGTTGCCTCCAGTGTTGCCGTCCCACCACTTACGGCGTTGTTGATACTTATCATTACGTCTCGTTACTTGCCCTTTCTAGCCCCGAGTCGCTGACCCCACCCTTAACATGTCGTTTAGGCTTACGTTAATGTTCACGTCGACTTTTCTTAACGCCTTGACCGGGCCATGCAAAGGTCCAATTGCCGGGATGATGTTCGAAACACTTGAAGATGTTCGCCGCGATTTGGCTGGGCGGCTCAGCCGTGCGGCGAAGGATCGCAAATCGCCGATGCATGTGCCGACCGTCGTGACCAGCGATGTTGACGCCCGCGTAATGGTGCTGCGCGCTTTTGACGCCGATGCGTGGACCTTGCGCTTTCACACCGATACGCGCGCACCCAAAGTGGCGGTTATTGAAAGCGATCCGCGCATTGGTGTGCTGCTCTATGACAAAAGCGCCAAGATCCAGATGCGAGTGCGCGGAACTGGCACGATATTGCGCGACGATCCTGTCACAGACGCCGCGTGGGCCAGCAGCGATAATTTTGCCCGCCGTTGTTATCTGGGCGAAGGGCCCGGGGCGCAAAGCGATGCGCCGACCACGGGCTTGCCCCCTGAATTCGAAGGGCCTGAACCGACCGATGAACAACTCATTCCCGCGCGGCCCAATTTTGCAGTGCTTCTGATTGAATTGGTTGCCGTGGATTGGCTGTATCTCGCCCATACTGGCCATATGCGGGCGCAATTCGAGCGCACAAATGGCGGCGCGGGCGATTGGCAGGGGCGCTGGGTCTCGCCCTAAGCAGCCTTTGGGGCGCCATTTTTTGAAGGCGCCGTTTCTGTGCAATAATTTGACGGCGCAGGCAGCATCACGACCTCTTCCCAATCGCTGGCGGCCATCACTTGCTCGTCGCCTATTTCGGTGGCTGCGTTGAGAGCCTCTCCGGCCCGCGCATGCCAGGCGGCCTCACTTTCGCCAATCCGCCGGGCCGCGACGCCAAAGCTTGCGCTGAGACGCATATCGTCGCCCATACCGTCAATGGCGGTGCTTCCGATTGTTTTGAGCAATCGTTTGGCAATTGCACTCGCCTCTTCCTCGGTTGCACCGGGGGCAATGATGACGAATGATCCATCGCCCTCATGCCCGTCATATTGGCTCACAGCGTCGCCCTTGCGTACGCCAGCGCGAATAATCTGAGCCACTTTTGCGGCGGCATCGGCGCGCGTTTCGGGGCCCCATAATGCGCGCACTTGCGAAAGGTGATCGATATTGCCGCGCAGAACAGCGCCGCCCGGCTTGATCGGAGCGACGCGCCGTTCGGTCGCCTCGATCTCTGCTTCGAAACGTTCAGGAGTAAACAGGCCAGACAGAGGGTCTGCCATTGCGCGTTGTTTGCTAGCGGAGCGCAGCGCCCAAATTGTCAAAACACCCGCAATAATAATGGCCGCGACCAGCGCGATTATCGGATCTGCAATGTCGGTGTTTGCGAACCCCGTCATGGTCTATGCCCCTCTTATTCCGCGTGAATAAGGGGAATGCCCTATCCGTGGTTAAAGCGGCGTAAATGGAGCGGATTTGGTTGAGGAGTTGCACCGGGTGACAACGCCGCGCCGGTCTTAGGCGGCAATATCTGATTCTGCTGCGCTGCGCTGAACGTCTTGGCATTCCTCATCAGAATTCACGATCGGTGCATCAACGCCGCAGCGCCTGACACAGTTGCGCCCGCTCTGCTTCGCATCATACAATGCCTTATCCGCACGCGCGAACAGGGCGCGGTACCCTTCGCCGCCTCGCCATTGTGCGACGCCAAAGCTGGCGGAAAGGCGCACGTCCAAGGCGCCTTCGCTAATATCCAGCTCGCTTGTGCGTGCGCGCAAACGCTCGGCCAAGCCTGCGGCGATGTTTTCATCGGCTCTCCAAACGAGGATACAGAATTCCTCGCCGCCAACACGTCCGGCAATGTCGCTGCTGCGGATCATTGCGCCCGCCATCGCGCCAAAACCGGCAATCGCGCGGTCGCCAACCTGATGACCCCAAATGTCATTCACCTGTTTAAAGTGATCGAGATCGCCGACAACCAGAGCAACCTCGCGGTTCTCGCTCGACGCTTTGGCCAGCGCCGTTTTGACCCGCAATTCAAACTCCCCGCGCGCCAATAGGCCCGACAATTCATCGGTAGCGTTGCGCGTTTTCAGCGCATTGACATAGTCTTTCACACTGGCGGCCAATTGCACCAATCCAAACAGGACAGAGCCAAATCCGAACAACCACGCGAGCGTCAGGTAATATGCGGATTGGCGGTATTCGGCGGGCGGTATCGCGGTATCGAACATAAAGGCGAGGGTGGGGCGCAGGAAAAATTGTGCCGTGACCAAAATCAACGTCACCAGCATGAACCGTTCAATCCCATCGCGTTTTGCCGTGACGACAAAAATCTGCGTTGTGATCACCATGATGATGCCGCTGGTGAGATTGGTGATGAGCAAATCGGCTTTGATGGAATTGCCGACCGTTTGGGTCAGCGCCATCGCGCAAATTCCGGCAAGCCCGATGGCTAGGAAGGAGCGAACCGGCGGCGTCGCGCCAACGCGCAGCAAGATGCCCGATGCTATGCCCAATCCGGCCAATGTGTAAGGAACATGCGTAATCGCAACGAGCGCGCGGCCCATATGAGGGGGGCTAAACTGAGAAATTAACATCGCGGTGGCCAGCATAAGCCACCCCGCGCCCAGCGCCGCATTCTCCGTACGCGCACGATCTTGTTGCCAAATGACGAGAAACGTCACGGCAAAAATCAACGCAACGAGCGGCGTCGAAAGCAAGAGAAGTGTGTCGCGCAATTTTGTCCCCAGTGCGTATGGGAAAATGCCTAGCGCGATAGGGTTAAGAGGGCGTTAGGGGCGAGGGGTTGGACATGTCATTTTTTCGGAAATAGCTCTGGTATATTCCGACGCTATGATGACACCGGCACTGTCCGCCTTGGAAAACCCATCTTGAAAAATGGCGCCATCGTCACCACATAAACGCTATCGAGAGTCCATCATAATGCGTCTCTTCGACTGAGAGACAATTGCGCTCCCGCATTAGGGAGACGACCAATTGGACTTGAACAAACTTCTCTATGATCATCAAATTGCTCTGATGCAGATTACGCTGGTTTCCCCGGCAATCGCACCAGACGGCATTGTCGATCATCACGAAAAGTTGCTTCAAGAAGCGCGGCAAAAACAAGGCCTCGAGCAGCATCCGCTCGCCAGTATTCAAACATTGCTCCGCAGTCTCCCGTTCTAAACAGAACAAGGAATTTGATATGACTGCCAAAATTGAACTGAGGACCACACCGGGCCGCGGTAACGGCATTTTTGCCCTGAAGAAATTTAAACGGGGTGACACCGTTCTGGTCGGAGAATTGGATAAGACGCCGATTAAGAACCACTCACACGCATCGCAGCTCGGCAAAACAAAGTTTGGATTTCACAAAGGTCTAAGTTCGAAGTTCAATCATTCGTGTGACCCCAATTGCGGGATCATGGTGAATGATACTGGCGGCCATAATGTGGTGGCGATTTGCGACATCTCAGCCGACGAAGAAACCACCTATGATTACGCGATGCGCAATTATGCGATCGAACATTTCCCCGATGACTGCGGGTGCGGAGCGGCGAACTGCCGGGCATCAATTACCGGATGGAGAGACCTGCCGCAGCAGCGAAAGGAAGATTACGCCGGTTTTGTCGCACCCTATTTGATCGAGATTGACCTTGAAAAAGCCGCCGCCGCTGCCGCCGCTGATTCAGCCGCAGCAGGAGCCTGACCGTGTGATGGCGAATTTTCGAGCGGCCACATGCGCTGTTCGAAAACTCAAAAACGTGCCGCGCTCACCCAAGCCGCGTCGACCAAGTTAGGGGCAGTTAAGCCCCCGTGATCCGGACGCCTGCAAATGTCTGCAACTGGGCCGTAAGCAGAATTTCTGCTTACGGCCCAATATCCGCATTTACCTGGTCAGCTTCTTATAAGCCAAGCGTGTAGGCCGATCCGCCGCATCGCCCAGACGGCGCCGCTTATCTTCCTCGTAGCTTTCAAAGTTGCCTTCGAACCATTCGACATGGGAATTGCCTTCGAACGCCAGAATATGCGTTGCCAGACGGTCCAAGAAGAAACGGTCGTGTGAGATCACCACGGCGCAGCCGGCGAAGTTCTCAATCGCGTCTTCCAATGCCCCCAAGGTTTCCACGTCGAGATCGTTGGTCGGCTCATCCAGCAACAGCACATTGCCGCCTTGTTTCAGCATTTTGGCCATGTGGACGCGGTTGCGTTCACCGCCGGACAATTTGCCGACATTTTTCTGCTGATCGCTGCCCTTAAAGTTAAACGCACCGACATAAGCGCGGGTCGAGGCGTCGTGACCATTGACCTGCATGTAATCGAGCCCGTCGGAGATTTCCTCCCAGACATTGTTGCTAGGCGTCAAATCATCGCGCGATTGATCGACATAGCCCAGATGGACCGTGTCGCCGATTTCAAGAGAGCCGCTATCGGGTGTTTCTTGGCCGGTGATCATCTTAAACAGCGTCGATTTACCCGCGCCATTGGGGCCGATCACGCCAACAATACCGCCCGGTGGCAGCATGAAAGACAGGTCTTCGAACAGCAATTTGTCACCGAAAGCCTTCGAAATACCCTTGGCCTCAATCACCTTGCTGCCAAGGCGTTCTGGCACTTGGATGACAATCTGCGCCTTGCCAGGCGCGCGGCCAGCTTGCGCATCCTGCAATTCTTCAAATTTGCGCACGCGCGCCTTGGACTTGGTCTGACGCGCCGCAGGGGTTTGCCTGATCCATTCCAGCTCGCGGGTGAGGGCTTTTTGCTTGCCCGATTCTTCGCGGTTTTCCTGCTCCAGACGTTTGGCTTTCTTCTCCAGATAGGTCGAATAATTGCCTTCATATGGGTAATATGTGCCGCGATCGAGTTCGAGGATCCACTCAACGACATTGTCTAGGAAGTAGCGATCGTGGGTGATCATGAGCACCGCGCCGGCATATTCCTTGAGATGGTTTTCCAGCCATTCGACGGATTCTGCGTCCAAGTGGTTGGTCGGCTCATCCAACAGCAAGATGCCGGGTTTCTGGATCAGCAGGCGTGTCAGAGCAACGCGGCGTTTCTCTCCGCCTGATAGGCTTTCGACGCCCATATCGGATGGGGGACAACGCAGAGCCTCCATCGCAATCTCAAGTTGATTGTCCAGCGTCCAGCCATCGACCGCATCGATCTTGGTCTGAAGTTCCGCCATTTGGTCGCCCAGCGCCTCAAAATCGGCGTCAGGTTCAGCCATCTGCGCGGATACGGCGTTGAATTGATCCACCAAATCAGCGGTCTCGCGCGCGCCGTCTTTGACGTTTTCCAGGACGGTCTTTGTCTCATCCAGTTCCGGTTCCTGAGGCAGATAGCCGACCGTGATGTTTTCACCCGCCCATGCTTCGCCCGCAAAATCCGTGTCGATCCCGGCCATGATTTTGATCAGGGTCGATTTGCCCGCACCATTAGGTCCGACAATGCCGATCTTTGCACCTTGGTAGAATTGCAAATTGATGTCGGAGAGCACCGGCTTTGGAGCGCCGGGGAAAGTCTTGGTCATGCCCTTCATTACGAAGGCGTATTGCGCGGCCATGGGAGGTCGTCCTTTGGATCGAGAAAATATGCGTGAATTCTTGTGGGCGAGATAGGGACATGCGCGCGCAGGGGCAAGGTGGGTTTGCAGATAGGATCAACAGCGCCGGGCGATTTTGTCCCGTCAGCTAGTATCAACGCGCAGGTCTCCGTTAACCTTATTGCTCTAGCCGGGTGAAACAGGAGCGTAACAGGCTGATGCAAACGCAAATTCTTGGACTGGTGGCGCCGCTTATGGCGTTGGTCTTTGCTGCAACATTTGCTGTGATTTGGCGGGCCGGGCGTATGAAGCGTCACGTGCTCGGTTTTGGCATTGCCTTTGCCCTGTCGGCGATCGGGTTTCTGGTCACCCACTTGCTGCCTGCTGACGCGTTTTACACCTTTCACATGACGCAAGTGTTTTACAGCCTAGGTTCGGTTATCATGATCGCATCTGTGTGCGAGCGCGCCGGACAGCGGTTGCACCTTGGCAGCGTAGCGTTCGTCTATGTGGTTACCGCATTGGTGTTGGCGATTGCGGTCAGCCTAAGCAACGATGTCGGCCCGCGCTTGATAATCGTCAATATGGGGTACGGCGTGATGTTCGCCATGGGCGTTTCGACGCTGCTTACCTCAACCCGGCGCGACATTATCGACTTGGCGATCATTGCGGTCATGGTGTTTCAAGCCACCGATTTCCTCGTCAGGCCAAGCCTTACTCTATTGTTTGAACAGACAATCCCAGCGCAGGTTTACCGCGACTCGATCTATTATTCTCTGATCGGGCTTGTGCTGTCGGTAAAGGGTGTGACCAATGCGGTCGTCTTGATCGGCGCGACGATTGCGGATTGGACAAAATCTCTGCGCGAAAGCAGCGAACGTGATCCGCTGACGGGATTGCTGAACCGGGGCGCATTTGAACAATCGATGCGTGAACTTTTGCCACGGGCGCAGGCCGAAGGAAGGGCGCTGACGTTGGTGGTCGCGGATATCGATCACTTCAAACAAGTAAATGACATTTGGGGGCATCAGTCAGGCGATCATGCCCTTGCGCGGTTTGGTGAGCTGATCGGGCAGATGATCCGCGGATGCGACACAGCAGGGCGGATTGGCGGAGAAGAATTCTGCGTTGCGGTTTGGAATTGCGAGGGTGGCCCCGGTGAACGTTTGGCCGAGAGAATTCGAAAATCCTTCGCGGGTCTCGCGCATACTGGCCTCAATGATGATATTCGTCTGAGTGCAAGTTTCGGCGTGGCTACGGCGCGTCCGGGTGAGACGTATGAGCGCCTGTTCGCAAGGGCCGATGCGGCGCTTTACCATGCCAAATCAAGCGGCCGTAATTGCGTTCAAAACGCCGAACGACAGAATTCGGCAGAGGTTGCTGCCGATCAGGTGCGCCAGCCGGTCAAACTTAGGCGCGCTGTGTCTGAGTGATAGTGTCTGAGTGATAGTGTCTGAGTGATGATGGTTGGGCGATAGTGGTTGGGCGATAGTGTCTGGGAGATAGTGTCTGGGAGATAGTGTCAGGGCGATAATTTTTCAGACGCCAAACGTCACATACCGGCCGATGAGTGCCGGGCCACTAGACTCTCGGATGCGGCGCGACTAGCTCTTCCTCCCATGAAAAAGACAATCCTCACAACCGCCGCCGCCCTGTTTCTCGCCGCCCCGTTGGCAGCTGACGGACACACCGAAACGCCAAGCCTTGAAAGCGTTGCTGATACAGCGCTTGAAAGCGACACCTATGCCTGGGATTTCGTAGAAGGGGTCACCACCGAGGTCGGCCCAAGGCAAGCCGGCACAGAGGCAGAAGCTCGCGGGCGGGTATGGGCCATGCAGTGGTTGCGCGATCATGGTTTTGAGAATGTAGCAGACGAGCCGTTTGAGATGGAAACTTGGGTTCCGGGCGAATTGCACCGGGCCGAGATTACCAGCCCTTTTCCGCAACCGCTGATTATCCAGCCGCTTGGCGGCAGCGCATCGACCGGCCCTGATGGCATCACCGCAGAAGTCGTCATGTTCGAAAATGTCGCGGCATTGCGCGCGGCACCAGACGGCAGCCTCGACGGCAAGATTGCCTATATCTCGCATTCGATGACACCGACACAGGATGGCTCGCAATATGGCTTTGCTGGCCCGGCGCGCTGGATCGGTGCGGGGATCGCAAAGCAAAAGGGTGCGATTGCCACGGTCATCAAATCGGTTGGCACAGATTATCACCGCAACCCGCATGTCGGCGGCACGACGTTCCGCCGCAGCGACGGTTCAACCGATGTCGGGCGCCCCGTGCCGACCCCGGCGGGCGCTTTGTCTTTGCCCGATGCAGCCAATCTTGAACGCATGTTTGAGCGCGCCAATGGCCGCCCGATCACGATGAAATTGACGCTGACGCCGAGGGATCTTGGCACCACGATCAGCGGCAATGTCGTTGGCGAAATTGTCGGGCGCAACCCTGAATTGCCGCCGGTATTGCTGGCATGTCACCTCGACAGTTGGTGGAACGCGCCGGGCGCGTTTGATGATGGCGCGGGCTGCGGCATTATCGCGGCGGCGGCGTTGAATGTTCAAAAGAGCGGACAACCTTTGCGCACCATTCGTGTGCTGCTTGCAGGCGCCGAAGAAGTGGGCCTGTTCGGCTCCACTGCTTACAGCGCGGCGCATATTGATGAGCCGATTGGCGTCGGGTTAGAGAGCGATTTTGGCGCCGACCGCATTTGGCGCTTTGAAAGCAATTTCCGCGAAGGCAATCCCGATCTACACGCGCGGCTGGCCAGCGCGGTTGCACGGTTTGGCGTTGCCAATTCGGCCATCACCGCGAGCGGCGGGGCTGATATCAATATTGTCCGTGATCAAAACGGCGCGATCATTGATTTACAGCAGGACGGGACACGCTATTTCGACCTGCACCACACGCCGGACGATACGCTGGATAAGGTTGATCCGGTGCAATTGCGCCAGAATGTTGCGGTGTGGACGACAGTGGCGGGTATTCTCGCCAATGAAAGCGCATCGATCCAAACCGGCGGACCAATCCCCAGCGCGCCTGCAACCGCTGGCGAATAAACCGGTTAGGCGCGGATGAGCCCGCTGATCGGCGCGCCCGATCGGCCGGGGAACAGCCGCTGCATCGCGCGTTGCGGGTCGAGCCGCAAATGTTCGGCCACTGATCCGGCAAGCACGCTTTCGAGCGCGGTGGTCGGGCGCAAATCGCGGCCTTCGTAAAGGTCGCCGCCGCCAAGTCCCGGCCAATCGGCGATCACTCGCCCGCCTTCGACCGCGCCGCCCATGAGCATGGCCGCAGAACCCGTGCCGTGATCGGTGCCGCCGGTGCCATTGAAACGCGCTGTTCGCCCAAATTCGGTGACCACAATGACCATCGTGTCATTCCAGGCGGTGCCCAACCCTTCGCGGTAGGCGCCCAATAAAGTATCAAGATTGCGGGCATTGCGGCGGAATGCGCCGATCTGACCGGCATGAGTATCCCATCCGCCAAGCTCCATCATCGCAATCCGTGCCCCGTCAGGCCCGCGCATCAAAGAAGCGGCGAGCTCGCCCGCGGCCTGTGCATCGCGCAGGTTTCGCAAAGTGTCGTCGCTGGCCATCGCCTGAGTTTCCAGCGCGCTGTTCCAGAGGCCGCCAAGCAGCGGGTCTTCGCCATAGAGCAGGCCCACACGTTCCATAAACGCATCGCTGGCCTGCGGCAGAGAGCTTGGCGCATAGCTAGAGGCAGGGGCAGGCCCGCGCAGCGCGAGCGGCATGGTCGGCGCAATCGCTAAGGCGCGCGGCGGCTCTGCCCCGGCATTTTCGGCCATCATTGCCGCCATTCGGTTGAGCCAGCCGTCGCTTTTCCCATAAGGCCGCGCCGCGCCGGTCTCGATCATATTCTGCCCATCGAAATGCGATCTCTCGCGGTATGATGTGGCTGCGGCATGGACGAACAACGCCTCGCCCGCCTCAAAAGCACTGCCGACCTGTTCGAAGGCCGGATGGATGGCGAACATGCCGCTGGCGCGCCGCGCGCCCTCATATTCAGGAAGAGTGGCCTCTCGCAAAGCCGCATAGCCGGGATCGCCGACAGGCGCCGCCATCGCCATTCCATCGGCCGCCCCGCGCAGCAACACAAACAGCAGGTTCTTATCCCCTACACTTTGGGCAAAGGCCATCCGCGGCAGCGAAAGGCCCGCGGAAAGCGCGAGAGAGCCAGCGAGCAGTGCGCGGCGGTTTAGGTCCAAAGTCATCATTACCTCCGCATCATTTCGGGTGAGACAAGCAGCAGGCCGAGCGCCTGCGAACCGCTTTCCGCGCGCGACAGCCATGTGCGCGTGTGATCCGACAATGCGCCGGGGAATGCCATTTCGGCGCGCGCCAAAATATCATCCGCCGGAGCATTCCGGGCAATCCGTTCCGCCAATTCAACACGCCGGAACAAAGCATCCGGGCCAGCCCAGCTGCCCTCCAGATCGTCATATCCAGCCGGTGACGGCGCGCGCCACGGCATTTGCCCAATCTCTTGTAATATCCGCGCGATCCGCCGCTCGCTTAGCCCTTCGGCTCCGGTCAGGCGCAGCACAGCGACGAGCCATTCAAAAGGCGCGCGGAATTTTACCGGTCCATGTGCCCACACTTCGGGCGCGGCGATCAATGTGCGCGTCAAGCTATCCAAATCACCGCCGCTGCGCAGAAAATCGCTCTCCAGCGCGCTGATGATAGAGAGCGGGGGCGTGTCGCCGGCAAAATGCCGCGCCAATTTTGTCGCAACAAATCGTGCGGTCGCAGGGTGGCTCGCCAGATCGTCTAGGATATCTTCGGCTTGGCGCGATCCTTCTGCGTCATAGATACGGCCCATCACCTGCCGCGTGCCGGGTTCATGCGCGAAGTCCACAAATGCCGCGCCGCCATCGCGAGGCGAGCTAAACCGGCGCGCTTGGCGCAGCCCTTGGATAGTCCAACCGGTTAGAGCGCGGGCAAATTCGGTGACGTCGTTTTGATCATATCCGCCGCCCACACCAAGCGTGTGCAATTCCAACACTTCGCGCGCGAGGTTTTCGTTGAGGCCGCGTTCGGGGCGTCCAGCGGCTTGGCGTCTGCGTGCGCGGCGCTGTTCAAAAGGGGAATTGGGGCCAACAGATCGGAATTGATCAAGGTAAAGCAACATCGCCGGATGCAGCACCGCCGCTTTCAGCATATCTGCAAATTTGCCCAAGACGTGCGGGCGGATGGCCGAGAATTCGTGATTGGCGACTTGATAATGCGTGCCCGGCTTTCCCGCAGAGACGCTGAAATGGTTCGACCAGAAATGCACCATGCGCTCCATCATCGGAGCGTCGCTGGTCACGGCGATTTTGGTGCGAAGACCCACGTCTTGGCGCAAGGTCTGGCCTGCGGTGCGATAGGATGCGCGCAGTTCAGGCGGAAGAGCGTCCATAGCGTCTTGGTTGCCCGGCCTGCCTGCCATTTCGGACATCTCAGACGCGCCGCCCATGTTTTGCTGTTCGCTTAATTCTCGCCGTTGCCGCCGCAATTGCCGAAGCATATCGAGGATCTCTCCGGCTTTCTGCGAAGTATCCGGCCTATCGCTAAGCAAATCGGGCGCTGGTTCATACCTATCCATCTGCGCGAGCAAATATCGCGCAGGGCCTTCTGAACCACCGCTCAAGGCATAATCAGGCAAGCCGCTTTCATGCCGCAGGCCATAACCAAGCCGGTTGAGAGCGATATTGGGTCTGCTCATAAAGGCGTATCCGATGTGCTTCTTGTCCAATGCGTGCCGATCAAAGTGCCGCAGAACCGGTCCCAAGTCACGTGTCAGATCGTCGCAATATGTCGCGGCATTGCAGCATCGGTCTCGCCTCAGCCTAAGCGGATGCCCATAGGCCAGTGAAGATCATTTCTTACCCTTACCTGCGTTAACCACGGCCAATCTGCCGGGGTTTGGCATGTAAGAACGGTCTTGCTCGCGCAAAATCGCGTTGCCGCGCCGGATTTCGCGCATGTTGGGAAATGAACGATGCAAAACACAAGAGTGATGGTGATCGACGATTCCGCATTGATCCGCGCGCTGTTTTGCGACGTGCTCGATAATGCCAAAGGGATCGAGGTTTGCGGTGTCGCGGCGAATGCTGATGAAGCGCGCGACAAAATCGCGATATTAAAACCCGACGTGCTCACGCTTGATAATGAAATGCCGGGGATGAGCGGTTTGGAATTCCTCGCCGAGATTATGGAAACCCAGCCAATGCCGGTCATTATGCTGTCCAGCCTGACACAGGCCGGGACCGGGACGGAGCGGCGCGCCTTTGAATTGGGCGCGGCGCATTGTTTCCCCAAACCGATCAGCTCATCGAAAGAGCAATTCAACGCAACTGTCGCCAACCTCACCGAAATCGTCACCCGTGTCGCCAATGGCGAAGTGATCAATGACAATTCGACCAAGCAGGAAACCGGGCCAGAAGGCTCTTCCTACACCAGCGATGGCAGTCTTGTGGTTTTGGTGTCGGGTTCCGCCGGACTGGATATGGTGAAGCAGGTCTTGGCGTCCTATCCAGCAGAATGCCCGCCTACGATCCTGATGCTCGACGCAGACCGAGCGGAAGCAGAAAGGGTTGTTGGATCAATGCAAGGCACGGTCGCTTGCACGATAGAGCCTGCATTTGATGGCATGAAGATTATGCGCGGACGTGCGTGCCTTGTTCACAATGACATAGGAGCTGTGAGCGTGGAGCCAGGGCAGATTCCAAGGCTGCGCGTTTTGGACCGCGATGCCAATGCGTCCATGCGCGCTGATCACCTGCTCACATCGCTGGCGCAGGGCAAGGTGCCGGCATTGGCCGGATTGCTGACGGGTAAAGGAGAAGACGGCGCAAGGGGGCTGCAAACATTACTGCAAGCGGGCGGAAAAGCTTTTGTTCAGCGTCCGCCGGATTATGCGCCGCGCGACCGGTTTAATGCGGTGCGCACATTGCGGCTTGAACTGAAGGTGCTGAAACAGGACGGCATCGCAGATTGGATCTTAGAACAGACAAATAAAGCCTAGGAAATAAGGCCTAGGCGGCGAATTCGTCCGTAATTTGCGATGCGGCGGTAAAATTTGTTGAAATGGTCGGGGAGACAAGATTTGAACTTGCGACCCCCTGTACCCAAAACAGGTGCGCTACCAGGCTGCGCCACTCCCCGACTCTATTTCAACTAAGCGGCGATAAAGCCGCTTGGCATTTTAACCACTTTGCCACCCAAAAGGCTTTGGTGGGCCCGGCAGGATTCGAACCTGCGACCTAGCCGTTATGAGCGGCCAGCTCTAACCACTGAGCTACAGGCCCCCATGTCCGAAAACATATTTGGTCCCGATGCAGTGGTCCGAAAACATGCTTCGGTGACAAAAGCTGGACCGCCCCTACAGCGGGTTTTCACAAGACACAAGCCGGTGTTCGCTGCCACCGCAAATTATTGCTGCGCAGCACCTATGACATCCGCGACGCTGGCGCTGCGCACGCCGCGATTATCGAGGTAAATATAGACCCGGCGCAGCCAATCATAAAGCGTTTCAACGTCTTGTTCGGTGTTCGCGTAAGGCGTGAAACCAGGAGCAAGCGTGGGACTGTGGAGCGAGAGAACCAGAACCGGCACGCCCTCATCCAGCGCCATATCAATCCCGCGAATCGCTTCTTCGACGGTCACGCCTTCTGGAGTGAGGGCGATTCGTTCGAGCAATTTGAGTTTTGAGAATGCGGCAAAGAATGTCGGGAAATGCCGCTGAGCGCGGTGAATATGTTTGCCCATTTGCCGAAGCAGGCCCCAATAGACGCTGGTCACCGGTAATTCGAGCAGCGCGCGTTCCTGATCCGCCCAATACGGGGCGACCGGGTGATTGGAATAATCCGGGCCGTGCTGATCGCTATAATCGAATAAAGTACGAACCGACGTGTCTATCTTTATCCCTGCCGATTTGAGCATCTGTGCGCTTTGCGCGCCGAGGCCATAACGGCCCGCGCGGTAAATCAGCGGCTTGGTGCCAAAAGCTGCTTCGATTTTGTCACGCAAGGCGGTGAATTTGGCGGCTTCTAATTCTGGCGGAAGATTTCCCGCATAGGAATTATGGGCGCTGACCTCTTCGTCAAATGGCGGGTTTACCCACGGGTGCAATTGTACGCCAATATCGGCTTTCCCGCGCCGCACCGCATCACCAATGATCGACACCGCGCGCGGATCGGTCGCGATCGGCCAATCAACCAGATAGACGGGATGCGCGCCGATCTCTTCGCAAAATGCTTGGAACCGGGGGAGGGCGTCGATGTGTTTTAGACCGTGCTGATCACGGGTGAAGGGACCATTCCAGTCGAACTCTTCTTCGGTGTCGACGGTTAATAAGACGCGTTTGAAATCCGGCGTGAAGGCGGCTTTTGCGCTCGCGCTAGGCGGGTCAATCATCGACGCGCAGCGGGCGGCCCCGTGCGCCGGGATGCGCTTTTCGATATCTGAATTTGCTTCGTCGTCCGCCATGATGCCTGCTGCATACACCAAAACTGTAAGCGATGCCTTACCGCTGATATTCTTCTGTTACTGAATGTGTGCCTGCCCGCCGCCTGCCCGCATCTGGCCCGCCGCAGGCCCGCCCTTGGCCCGCCCTTGGCCTATCAGGTGTCGGACCAAGCTTCGCAGTCTGTATCTGCGTCGGTTTGCCCAGTCAGCAATGGCAGGGATAGGACGATTGTTTCATCGTCGCGCACCAGATCACCGCCCGCCGCGCGCGCCTCTGCTCGTGCCAATCTCAACGCGAAACCTGCGCCAAATAACCCCGCATTGATCGCGGTTCCGACAGGCTTAACCTCTGCGGTGAAAATATCATCCTCGGCCAGCAATTGTGCGGGAAGGTCGCAGATCAATTGCGCCATTGCGCCCGCACCGCCGCCGCCCGTGTCACTGATGGTTGCCTCCAACATTTCGCCTGCTGAACATCCCCCGCCCAATGTCGCAAGCAACCGCCAGAGCAGCGATTCCACCGGATCAGTGTCGAGCGCGACGATATAGGGCGTGTCATCTGTGTCGAAGGCAATGCCCGCCATGCGCGGGTGCAGGACTTGTTCAAGCTGGCGGTTGGTGCTGATCGCCAATGCCGCCAAATTGGCCGCGCCGGTTTCCATCTCCATTGCGCCTGTCTCCAGCCGGGCGAGGCGGTCAAGCTCCTCAAACCCGGCCAATATGCGCGCAGCATCTGCGGCAATTGCGGCGGCCAATGCGCGATATTCATGCGGGGCGCTGCCGAATAATTGTTGCTGGATGACCTCGGCATAGCCTTGGACGGCGGTCACGGGCGTGCGCAATTCGTGGAGCAATTGCCGGATACGGTCGGCTTCTTTTTCAGCGGCGCTGGGTCCGGCGGGGTCATTGCTTGCCGGGCGGCGGAAACGCCCGACATAGCCAGCAAAATTGCCATCGTCGGTAAAGCGCGGCTGGGCATCGACTGTCCAATCACCGGCAATCACCTCGGCTCCGAAAAGCTGTGCGTTTGCGCCTGATATCGGCTGGCGGCGGACAAAGGAGCGTTCGAGCGGTGTTTCACGCGATGCGCTGCCTAAGCGCGGCGGGGCGACGAGCCGCGTGCCAATCACCATCGCGGCGACGTCGCCATCTGCCCATTCGATCCGCCCGCCTGCATCGGCGGCAAATCCAAATGCACCGACAAGCCGAACGCTGCGCGCTTGATCTTCGCCCAAGGGCAAGCGTGGTTCGCTGCCATCGATTTCTCTGCCGGTTTCGCGGGATCGTTTGAAATGTGCGATCCGTTCCACCAACGCAGAAATTTCGCTGCGCCCTTCGCTGGCCGGGTCGAAGGGCGAGGTCGGCGGCGCTACTACGGGTAGTGCAATATCGTGGGGCGGCGCGGCGTCTTCGTTGATTGTTGGCTCGCTATGCGGCGCGCCGCCTTGCGGCTCCGCATCAAGCCCGCCTTGCGTCTCCGCATCAAGGACGCGTGGCACAGGCGTTTCTGCATCGAAATCGCTTGGCGCTTCATGCGCGTTTGTTGGCCGCGCAAGAGGCGTCGGCGCGGTCGCAGTTTCCACATTCTCGCCGGTCGTTTCCGCAGGTCGCGGCAGCCCGCGATCATACACGCCCAGCCGCTCCAGCAATGTTTCCACATCGACGGGCAAATCCCGGCGCAATCGCAAAAACCCGCGCGCTCGAACCGGCAGACGCGGTATCAGCGCAGACCAATCCTCCGCTGAAAGCTGCGCACGGTTCAGCGCGGCGGATGCCACATCGGGTTCAAAATCGGCCAAATGCGCGGCCAATTCAGGATTGCGAAACCGCCAACCGGCCTCGCGGATCATCCGTGCGCGGCCTGATGCAGGGATTTTCTCTGCGAGAGCATCCATCCGCAGCCATGCCGAAGCGATCAAGCTGGCATCCCCGCCCGACACGCCATTCGCTTGGCCGACCGTTTGCTCCGCCCCAAGAATATCGAGCAATTGCCTGTATTGCGTGCGCAATCCGACATCGCTGGACGCGCGCTGACGCAGCACAGTCGCAAGGCGATCATCGAAGAACATTCACGGCTCCTACCGAGAGGTTTAGGGCGCGAAAGACGCCTGTACCAACATGCCCGCTTCGCCTTTGCCGGGACAAAGGGGGCATCCGGGTAGCCTTTCCTTAGCACCGCAAGCGAATTGTCACAGAGCGCTTACCCCCTGCGTTGCAAACCGGGACAATTGCTGTCACACATAATTAAATTAGCCGAAACCGCGTAAAGTCGTGCGTGATCTTGCACACTATTGTTTGCGCGTAAGTCAATCTGGCGCGTCTGTGTAACTTTGGCGCGCACATTCACATTGAGGGAACCCGACGCGCCATGGCGAATCTTGACGATATCGACAAACGCCTGCTCAGCGAACTTCAAGCCGAAGGGCGTGTGACCAATGTTGAACTGGCACAGCGAGTCGGCCTGACCGCGCCGCCATGTTTGCGGCGCGTTCGCGGCCTTGAAGAAGACGGTGTCATTCGCGGCTATCATGCCGATTTGGACCCGTCGAAATTGGGTTTTGCTATCACCGTTTTTGCGATGGTGAGTTTGAAGAGTCAGGCTGAAAACGAACTGCGCGAATTTGAAGATCACATGGCTGATTTGCCCGAAGTGCGCGAATGCCACATGCTCAATGGCGAGATTGATTTCATTCTAAAAATCGTGAGCCAAGACCTCCAAAGCTTTCAAGAATTCCTGACGAGCAAGCTAACGCCGGCGCCCAATGTGGCGAGTGTAAAAACATCGCTGACGATCCGCACGGCCAAGCACGAGCCGGGTGTTCCGCTTTAAACCTGAGGTAATGATGTGAGCGACGCCGAACGCCTAAGCGAACCACTGACCGGGCTTTGCCTGTGCGGCGAAGTTGCGATCACACTTACCGGAATGCACAAACAAATCGACGTGTGCCATTGTTCGATGTGCGCGCGTTGGGGCGGGGCGATGTATGCTGGGCTAGAGGCCGATGGATTTTCGGTCACGGGCGAGGCGTCCATCACCACCTATCAATCGAGCGAATGGGCAGAGCGCGCCTTTTGCGCAACTTGCGGCAGCAACCTTTGGTATAAGTTTAAACCAAACGGGCACTGCACTTTCCTAGCGGGATTGTTTGAGGTGCCAAAAGGGCTTTCGATTAAGCAGCAGATTTTCGTCGATGAAAAACCCGATTGGTATGATCTGGTCCAAGAAAGTCCGATGAAAACCGGCGCTCAAATCATCGCTGAGGCCGAAGCAGCGGGCCTGACTTTCGATTAACAACCGGCTCTAACGCAGCATCAATTTGGGCAGCAATTGCGCGAAGCGAATCGATTTCGCTTCGTGGTCACAGCCTTCCAATCGGCGTTGGAAAGACCGAGATGCCCGCCGCGCGCAATGGTCTGGGCAACGACTTCATCCAAATTGGTGTCAAGCGAACCGGCGGTAAATTCGCGCGAAAAATGTCACCAGCTCAGGCCAATTTTCGATCCCCCAGATTAATGCTGCGGGGGTTGCGGCCGGCTTAGCCTCCCGATTTGCGCACGACTTCAGCGCCTCCAGCCCCTGCGCCAGCAAAAGCGCGTGTCGCCAACTTAACGCACCGCCGCATTCATTCACTCCCGGATTGACGTATGCCGCGAACCGCTCGCGCTATTCGCGCCCCAGCCAGTCGCTCCGTTTCGGTGCAAGCTTACGCAGTATTACGAAGGGAAGTGAGCGCCCCGCTGGGTTAGGGGTTTGTCCGTGGGGCGGCGTTTAGCTTCCTGCGGAAAGGGTTTAAGATGAACGCCTTGCTGGAATATGAGCAATATATGCCGCACGGCATGTGCTTGCTGTGGGAACCATGGCTGGTGCTGCTTTGGTCGGGGTCAGACCTCATGATCTTCGCAGCATATCTGGCGATCCCAACGGCGATCCTGATGGTGCTGAGGCGAAGGCCCGATTTGAACCATCGCGGGCTGGTATCGCTATTCGCTGCGTTCATCTTGCTGTGCGGGGTGACTCATGCGCTGTCGATCGTGACATTGTGGTATGCGATCTATCCGCTGATGGGCACGATCAAACTGGCGACGGGCATAGTCTCGCTCGCGACGGCCTTCATGCTGTTTCGCCTCATCCCGACGCTGGTGCGGATCCCCACTCCGGATAAACACGAAGAGGTGATTGCGCAGCTTGAAACGACATTGGCCGATTTGGCGATGGCGCGTGATGAGTTGGACAAAAGGGTAAAGGACCGGACTGAAGAACTTGAGCAGGCGAACATTCGCCTCGCCTTTAGGGCGCGCGATGCGGTCCAGCGCAGCCGCAATCTCATCCAAACCGTGTCGGCATTGACCCAGCCCGGATCTGATTTGAACGAACATCCTGAGGCGTTTTTGCGCGATCTGCGCGGCCGTATAAACGCGCTTGCGATCGCCACATCTACTGTGATGGAGCAAGATGACGTCGCGTGGGCGAGTATGGAACGGATTGTGAAGCGCCAGGTGGAGCCGCTCTTCGCAAATCCGGCGGCCAAATTTTCCGTATCCGGTCCGATGATTGCCACCGGCGCGCAGGGCGCGCAGCAAATCAGTTTGGTTGCGTGGGAATTGGCATCGCGGTTTGTGCACATGGACCGCTGGGATCAAGTGAATGCGCGAATTGAGGTAAATTGGTTCGTGTCACCGGCCGATGATCCGTTGCCCGGCGAGACAATTGATGGGGCCGTCGATGCGCCGCCTGAGAATTTTACGTTTGAATGGCGTGAGATATTGAAATCACATGAAAATCCCGCAGAAGGCCTGAGCGCACACGACGATAATGTGCCTATAACGCCCGGGCCGCTCGCGGGTTTTACCGACGTTCTTCTCACCCGGCTCGTGCCCCGCTTGTTAGGCGGAAAGGCGCGAATTGACGTCGAAGCATCGACGTTTATCTACACGCTGACATGCCCGCTCAGCGCGATTGCAGATGAGGATGAACCAGCGATCGCCAATGCGCTTTCTGACGCATTGAAAGAGCGGACCATGAAAACTGCCTAGCCCGCGCTGTCCCCAACGCGCTCTTCTAGCCAATCTTCGAGCCATTTGATCGTATAGTCGCCGTGCAGAATATCATTCTGCTGCAGCAATTCCTGATGCAAAGGAATGTTGGTCTTCACCCCTTCAACCACCATCTCTTCCAACGCGCGGCGCAGGCGCATGATGCACCCTTCGCGGTTGCGGCCATAGACGATCAATTTGGCGATCATGCTGTCGTAATAAGGCGGGATCGAATAACCAGCATAGAGGCCGGAATCGACCCGTACATGCATCCCGCCAGCCGGGTGGTAATAGGTCACTTTGCCGGGCGAAGGCGCAAAGTTGAACGGGTCTTCTGCGTTGATCCGGCATTCGATCGCGTGACCGGTAAATTCCAACTCGTCTTGCGTCACGGATAACGGTTTACCAGCCGCAATGCGGATTTGTTCACGCACCAGATCAACGCCGGTGATGGCTTCGGTCACAGGATGTTCGACCTGAAGGCGGGTGTTCATTTCGATGAAATAGAATTCACCATTTTCCCAAAGGAATTCGATTGTACCAGCGCCGCGATACGCCATGTCGCGCATCGCTTTGGAGCACACTTCGCCCATGCGCATACGTTCTTCATGGCTGATGACGGGCGAGGGGGCTTCTTCGAGCACTTTTTGGTGCCGCCTTTGGAGGGAGCAATCACGCTCTCCCAAATGGATCGCCGCGCCTTTGCCGTCGCCAAAGACTTGAAATTCGATATGGCGCGGATTGCCGAGATATTTCTCAATATAGACGGTCGCATCGCCAAAGGCTGCCTTCGCCTCTGACCCGGCCTGTTTCATCAGCGTTTCAAGCTGATCTTCGCTTTCGCATACTTTCATGCCCCGGCCACCGCCGCCGCTCGCGGCTTTGATAATGACGGGATAGCCGACTTCTGCGGCGACCCGCTTACCCTCTTTGGGATCGTCAATAGCGCCGTCTGATCCGGGAACCAGCGGCAGTCCCAACCTGCCAGCCGAACGCTTTGCTTCGACCTTATCGCCCATCGTGCGGATATGTTCAGGCTTCGGCCCGATCCATGCGAGGTCATGCGCCTCTACAATCTCAGCAAATTTGGCGTTCTCAGATAGAAATCCATAGCCGGGATGCACCGCGTCGCATTCGGCGATTTCGGCGGCTGATATGATGTTTGCGACATTGAGGTAGCTGTCGGTCGCCGAAGGCGGCCCGATGCAAACGGCATGATCGGCAAGCCGCACATGCATTGCATCGGCATCGGCGGTGGAATGCACCGCGACCGTCTCAATCCCCATTTCATGCGCCGCGCGGTGAATACGCAGCGCGATTTCGCCGCGATTGGCGATCAAGATGCGGGTAATGGGCCCTTCTTTGCGCATATCAGATTACGCGATCACGACGAGCGGTTGGTCAAATTCAACCGGCTGAGCGTTTTCGACCAGAATGGCTTTGACCGTGCCTGCTTTGTCTGCGGTGATCGGGTTCATAACCTTCATCGCCTCGACAATCAGCAGGGTGTCGCCTTCGCTGACCTTATCGCCAATTTTGATAAAGTTAGGTGTGCCCGGTTCCGAGGCAAGATAGACGGTGCCAACCATCGGTGATTTGAAAGCGTCTGAATGATCCGCCGCCGCAGGCTCCGAAGTAGGAGCCGCCGCCGCAGGGGCAGGCGCCGCGGGCGCCGCAGCGACAGGCGCCGGAGCAGCAATATGCGTAGTCGCAACGCCGCCGCTTCGCGCGACGCGAATTTTGCGATCATTGTCTTCTACTTCGATTTCAGAAAGGCCAGTTTCGTCGAGAAGCTCAGCTAGCTCGCGAACCAGCGCGGTGTCGATATTCATGCCGGACTTATGTCCTGCACTTGGCTTGGAATTAGCCATGGATGCCCCTTATTTGATTTCGCCTAATGACGATTACAGGCGTGACTATTGACGCGAATTGCGGCTGGCAAGTGGCAATCGGTGCAAAATCCGCAATTACAGTGCGGTTTGGAGGCCGTTTACGGGTGCCAAGAAGAGGTGTTGCGAGGCGCTGCCTAGACCTTACCCGCCGCTACGGCTTCCAATGCTAATCGGTAACTGCCGGCCCCATGCCCCTCCACCGTGAGCGCGGCCGCCATGCCGACATAGGAAAGGTGGCGAAATTCCTCGCGCTCCTTTGGATCAGAAAGATGCACTTCGATAACCGGAATGGTTATCGCCTTGATCGCATCAAGCAGGGCAATTGAGGTGTGGGTATAGGCCGCCGCGTTGAGCAAAACCGCCCGCACGCCGTCCGCCTGCGCCTCATGCAACCAATCGACAAGCATCCCCTCGTGATTGGTTTGGCGCATATCAATGGTGAAGCCGAGTTCCAGCGCGCGGTCCTCTAGCATACCGGCGATGTCGTCGAGCGTGTCTGAGCCGTAAATCTCCGGCTCACGCAGGCCGAGGAGATTGAGGTTGGGGCCGTTTAGGACGAGGATTGTGTTGGTCATATCGCGAGGTTTAACGACTATTTTCGCCTTTTTAAAGAAAGGCCACGGATACGGTCACTATTGGGAAATTTGATCAAATGCCAAACACCAGACGGTATCTTGGCAGCGCAATTCCAATGAGCGAGCAATCGACCTTTCAGACCGAAGCCTTCTTTCCGGTATATCCAAGCCAAATAACCCATCGATGGAATGTGGCCTTTGGTTTTTGCCCGTTCAAAGTAATCGAGTGCGGTCGCGACATCTCGGCCTACGAAAATGCCATGATAATGCAGCATCCCCAGGTAGTACATTGCTGGAGCGTAGCCCTTACCGGCGGCTTGCTTATACCGCTCAACAGCCGCTTCACCATTCTTTTTGGAATGATAATGAACAGCAAGTTGGAAACAAGCTTCGAGCGAGCCTTTATCCGCCGCCTCGCTGAGCCAGTGCTCTACGTCATCTTGTGCATTATCAGATTTCAATTCCCTCACGAGATAGATCATCGCGAGAGTTGAACCCTGTTCAGAATGCTCAATTAGAGACTTGAGGCCCGCTTCGGGATCCACTTTGCGCAATTGAATGGCATCCCATACCAAATCTGCGTTTGGGTCAGAATCCCATTCGTTTTGAAGGTTCTCGCCAAGTTTGACTGCCATTTCTAATTATTAGCAGAATTATTTGGACGGTCCAATTTCTCGAAATTGCAAGGATCACCGATCCACGCCCTTAATCTTACCCCACTGACGCGCGGCTGTGTAACCGAGATAGCCTGTCCCAAACAACGCATAGAGCGGATCTGGCAGCCCGCCGAGATAGGCGTTCATGCCGTGCGCGATATCTTTGGCGGCGCCGGGGTTGAAGGCTGATAACAGGCCCATCGGCAGAGCGGTCAGGATCAGGACATACATCACATAGAGGAAGCTGGGGCGGGCGCGGCTGGTCCACGGGTCTGTCGATTGTGCCTCCGCGACGATCGCTTGCAGGCGCGCTTCGATCAGCGCCATTTCCTGCGTCCCCTCCAGCTTGAGCAGTTCCAACTGCGCCTTGGCGCGTGCTTCTTTGTCGGGAATGATCTTGTCGAGGATCGAAGTGATCGGACCGATGAGGGATTCGAGTAAGGCCATTGCTGCGCTCCTATGGGTGAGTCGCGCTTCAATAACCAAATGGGTTGGTGTAGGAAAGTTCGCGAACCTTTAACTCGCGCCGCTCTCCGCCAAGAGCCGCTCTGCCAGCGCCAAATGCGGCCGGTCGAGCATATTGCCATCCATCGCCACCGTGCCTGCGTTAGGATTATCCGCAAATGCCTGCACAATCGCGCGGGCATGGGCGAGCTCTTCGGCGCTGGGAGTGAAGGCAGCGTTGATTGGGGCAATTTGCGCCGGGTGGATCGCCAGCATCCCGCGGTAGCCAGAGGCGCGGACGCTGCGCGCGCGGCGTTCCAACGCTTCTAGGTCGCGGAATTCGGGCTGCACCGTTTCAATCGGGGCAACGCCGGCTTTAACCGCACCGACCAGGCACAGGCTGCGCGCCATTTCATAGACATGGGTGTATTCGCCGTCCGGCCCGCGTTGTTCGCGCGCGCCAAGTTCGCTGGACAGATCCTCTGCGCCCCAGCTCATGGCCACCAAACGCCTCTGCGCGGGGAGCGCGCGGTCATACGTGCCGGTGGTGAACATCGCCGCCGCCGTTTCTGTGACGAGCGCGGCGACTTTGGTTGATCCAGAGGCGATCCCGGCGGCCTGTTCACATGCGGTCAGCATCGCATCCAAGGTTTCGACATCGCGGCCCCCTTCTGCTTTGGGCAGGAATATCCCGCCGGGGCCAGCGCCGATCACCGCGTCCAAATCCGCCTGCGTCAGCCCGCCCGATAACGGGTTCACCCGGACCCAGACGCGCGCCTTATTCGCCGCGCCTGTGATTGCCGCCGCAACCATTTCGCGGGCCTCAGCTTTGCGCGCGGGCACCACCGAATCTTCGAGATCGAGCAAGGCAATATCCGCGTCACTTGCGATCGCTTTGCCCATTTTCTTCTCGCTATCGCCCGGGGCAAATAGCCAGCTACGCATGCGGATTGCGTTCTTCTCAGTCATTCCAAATCCTCGTGGGCTAATGCTCCGTGAGATCAGGTGACTAGGGCGCTCAGAACGAACCTTCAATCGTGAGCGAGACAATCCTGCCGAAAGTCCGATCACGGTCCTCGACAAAATCGACAATGCCCGCCGCCCGGTCGGCAAAGACAGTGCGGTCAAATCTGTCACCGCGGTTTGTCAAATTGGCGACGCTGGCACGGATTGTTAGCCCGAAAACGTCCTTGTTTTCCACCGACACACCGATAAATCCGAAAGGTTCGCTGCGCAAAGCCACTTCGTCTAGGCGAACCTGCGGAGCTTGTTCCTGCCAACGAGCGGAGCCGCCAACCGCCCAATTCGAATTGGTGAAATCGTGGCGAATTTCAAAATCGACCTCTGCCAGCGTGTTGCCCGACAATTTGCGCGGGGTGCCCAAAAGCGGATCGAGCACCGAGGAATCGGCGAACTCAAGCTCAAGATCGATCCGCGTACCGTTCCACCCGATCCCTTCGGATAGCAGCGTCAGATTGCTGCTGATCCCGTAAAATTGTGCCGATGGAAGATTGCCCGGTGCCTGACCGCCGCCAGCGATGGGGATTTGATCGACGATATCGGTGAAGTCTTGGTAAAATGTGCGCAGGTTAAGCGATCCGAGCGCGCCCAGTCCCGCCGTCGCCTCAACCTCAAATACCCAGCTTTGCTGCGGAACGAGGTTGGCATTGGTCACATTTTCGCGGTCTTGGTTGAGATCGACCGTGCTGAGAAAATCGAAGAAATTGAGCTGACCCACCACGCGTTCGGCGCGGCCTGACACATTCACCGTTTCGCTGACTTTCCAATCGAGCGAGGCAAAGCCCTTGGGCCGGTAGAATGTGCGCGTTTGGCCGAAGGCCCCGCTTTGGCTGATCTTGGAATATTCGCCGCCCAATGATGTTTGGAACTGCAAATCGGCGGCGAGCGCGCGGCTATAGGTTATGCTGAGTTCGGCGCGGTCTTCATCGACGCGCGCGGTGGCACCGGGCAGGTCGACGGGTTGAAGAATTCCGGCGTCATCGCGCACCATTAACGAGGCGTCGATGTCGAGGATGTTGCGCACACCCTCCGCTGCGAAAAGCAGGTTTCCGCCAAATCCATCGGTGCTGTATTCGGCGCGCGCGATGCTTTCAAATTCATTGGCGACGCGTTCAAATTCAGACCCTGTCGGCGCGCTGTCATCGGCGAAACGTTCGATGGATTGAGAGAGAGTGGGGCTGTTTTCAAAGCGGTGCAAGCCGATGAATTTTAGCCGTCCAGCGCCCAAAACAAATTGGTAATCCAGCCCGATTTCGAAGTTAAATTCATCTTCCTTGGCGGAGAATAAACGGCTGCGATCGACGGCAGAGATGGTCCCGCTGCGTTCTGAAGTTTCGGTTTCGTTGAAGAAGAAACCCACCACTTCGCCGGTTGCGTTCAATACATTGCCATTGCCGGCAATGCGCGTGAAAGACCCGGAAAGACTGGGCCGATCAACGTTGAAATTGGATTGTTCATCGCGCTTGTCGATCAACGTGCCTGCGCTGTCAAAGACCCGCTCAATCCCTTCGTTCCCGCGCCGGTTAGAATTGTTTTCCAGCGCGAGCGTCCATTCGGTTTTTGCGCCGCCACCCGCCAGCGAGATCGACCCTTCGAAGATTCGCGCGGGGGTGCCTCTTGTGCGGAAACGCGGGGCATAGCGGAATTGCCCGGTGATGCCGCCGGTGCTGCTGGTGACGACGTTGAGCACTTGTCCCGACAATCCGCCAATATCGAGGCTCGCCCCGTCGACCAGTTCCAGACGAACGACCTCTTCGGCTGGAATGCGTTGGAGGGCCTCTACCGGTCCGTTGGATTTACCCGAAATGCGCCGACCATTGATCAGGACATTGGTGTCCGCTTGGCCCAATCCGCGCGCGCCGTCGCCTTCGCGGATTGAGAATCCGGGGATTTGGCGCGCCATATCCAGCGCACTGCGCGGGGCGAAACGGGTGAAATCCTCTGGCGTAAAAGTGCGCCGGGTGTTGGCCTCATTCGACGCCGCGCCTGTTTCATCGGCAGCGGCTTCATCATCTGACGAAACAGAACCATTTGACGAAACAGACACTTCATTCGCCGCAGCCTGAGCCGAGCAAAGCGCCATTGCGGCAGTTGCCAAGAGGGCGTGGTGCAGTTTCATCAACGAGTTTTCATAATGGCGATCAGGCCAGTAAAGCGATTGTGTCCCATGAAAGTTCCTTGCGTCCGGCTGATACAATTAGACAGCGGCAAGAGACCAACGGCTCTTATGCTTCGATGAATGCGGCGCAAAAGCAGCGCGGGAGCTTGCACCCCGGCCATTTTGCGAATGTAGTGCGCCTTTCGCGAATGAAGCCCGCCTTTCGCGAATGTAGTAATGTGCACGGCACTGCTTTACGCCCTTCTCAGAATATTAATCGGGAGCGGCGCGTTGATGGCAATCGGTGAAAATGCTGGGGCAGGTAAGCCGCGTTGGTGGCTGGCGGTGCTAGGGTTTGCGATTCTGATTGCGGGCGCATTTCTGGCTCAGCAAATCCGGACCAGCGACGGTACCACCATGCGCGATGTGCGTTTCACCGGCACCGACGGGAAAGAGATGAGCGCGCTGCTCTATGTTCCCAAAAATGCCACCGCTGAAACACCGGCGCCCGGCATTTTGGCGGTGCATGGCTATATCAATTCGCGCGAGACGCAGGACGGTTTCGCCATCGAATTTGCCCGGCGGGGATATGTCGTCCTGTCGCTGGATCAAACCGGGCATGGCTATAGCGATGGCCCCGCATTCTCCAACGGTTTTGGCGGCGCAGATGGCCTTAGATATTTGCGCAGCCTGCCGATGGTCGACACCGATCAGATCGGTTTAGAAGGGCACAGCATGGGCGGTTGGACCGTGTTGGCGGCGGCGGCGGAAATGCCGGATGGCTATGCTTCGATGGTGCTGGAGGGATCGTCAACCGGCGCGCCTTTCGCAGAAGAAGGAACGCCGGATTGGCCGCGCAATGCCGCGTTGGTCTTCAGCAAATATGACGAATTTTCCTCGCTCATGTGGGGCGTGGACCGCGCTCAGGATGTCGGGGATAGCGCGAAGCTTCAGGCTTTGTTTGGGGCCGAAGGCATGGTCGCGGAAGCGCAAATTTACGGTTCTATAGCAGACGGGACCGCGCGGATATTGCATCAACCTGCCACGACGCATCCGGGCGATCATATCTCTCCTGCGGCGATTGGACATGCGACCGATTGGTTCGCGGCCACATTGGAAGGCGGAACGCCAAGGCCCGCGAGCGATCAGATTTGGTATTGGAAAGAAATCGGCACCGGGGCGGGATTGGTTGGTTTCCTCCTGATCCTGCTTGGCGCGTTTGATGCGCTTATTCGCCTGCGCATATTTGCACCCCTGCGCGCGCAGCCCAGCGCCGCATCGGATCGCCGGGACCGCCAATGGTGGCGCGGCTTTGCGCTCAATATATTCGTCCCGGCCCTATTGTTCTTTCCCGCTTTCATCGCGGCATTCTTGTTGCTGCCGGCGTCCACTTGGTTGCCGCAAGCGATCACAAGCCAAGTGACCTTATGGGCCTTGATCGTGGCGGGAGCAGGTTTGCTATTGTCACGCTTCGGCTCGGGCGTTGCGGCAGCGCGGACAATGCGCAAATCATTGGCACCGCCGGGATGGCTGCGTGCGCTCGCGCTCGCTGCGGCGACGGCGGCGGCGGGTTACGGCGCCTTGTGGATCACCGATTGGCTTTTCCAAACAGATATTCGGTTTTGGATTGTCGCGGTTAAACTGCCCAGCACCCATCAATTGGCAATTGCTGGCATTTATATCGTGCCGCTTTGCCTCGCATTCTTGTGGACGGCGAAGTCGGTATGCGATGCGACAGTGCGCGGCGATACGCCGTTAATGCGGTATGGCGCGGCAATCGTCAGCTTGACCGGCGGGCTGCTGATTATGCTTACCGTGATTTACGGAATGCTGTTTGCAACGGGCGCGCTGATCACGTCTTTCGATCCGCTCAGTACAGTCGTCGCGCTGCAATTTGTGCCTGTATTGGCGGCGGCTGCGATCATCATTACGTTCACGTGGTCACGCACCAACAGCGCCATTCCCGCGGGGCTGCTCACCGGCATTTTGGTCACGCTTTATGTGGTCGCCGGGACCGCTACGCAGGTCTGATAAAGCCGCATGAACAGCATCCTGTCTGCCGCGATTGCCGTCACTCTTTTGACGTCCGTAATCCTTACCGTGCGGTTTGGGCAGACGCGCCTGACCGGCGAAGATCCGCAGAAATGGGGCGCGTTTATGGCGATCCTGTTCACGTCCGGATTGGATGTGGGTCTGATCATGTTCCCGCTCACCGAATTTCCGGTTTATCAGAGCGAGGCGGAATATGGCTTCACCAATGCGCTGGCGATAGAATTCGGCTTTTGGGGCTTTCTGGTTTGGGCGTTCTATTTCCTGACGACATTCTATTTCTGCGTCGCGGAACCCAAATTGAAACTGTTTGAGCTTTGGCCGATTAAGATGCTCAACAACGCCGTCATCATCGCGACATGCGCATTCACAGGCTTTCTCTTCCTCAGTTACCTGCCGACCTATGTGGAGGGGATCACTGATCCGGTTCGCTATGGGCTGGTGGCTCTCATTGTTCTCCTCGCGGTCGTGTCCAGCACCGATATCCGTTACATCAAATGGCTCAGCATTGGTTCGACCGCGCTGTTTATCGCCCTGATCGCCCTCATGTGGATCGTGAGCGGCATGAGCATAGGCGGCTTTGCCAGCACGGCCTTCAATCTCGGCGGATATTTTGCCAATTTGCCGAAATTTGTGTTCCCGCTCACCGATTATCACGCATTCTATCTGTTCTGGTGGTTCGCATGGAGCATTATGATCGGGCAATTCGTCGCGCGTTTTGTGGGCGGATGGACGGTGCGGCAATTGCTGATCGGGTTATTGGTCATTCCGTCTTTGCCGATTGCGGTGTGGTTTTCGGTGTTGTTCTATGTCCATAGCGAAGGGCTGGCCGTGCCAGAATATGTGCGTTTTGCGATGGTGGGCGTTGGCGTGATCTTCGTGGTCAATTCGCTGGATTCGCTGACCCGGCTTTATTCCACAAACCTTGGCCTAACGGCCGCGCGGCTTGGCAAATTGGGATATGTGGCGGCGCATTGGTCGCTGCTCTTTGGATTGATCCTGCTCTATCAATTCACCCCGCTTAAGATCGAATGGATCGGGCTGGGCGTGATCGGCCTCTATTGCTGCATCTATGTCTTGGTCTTGCGCCGCAGGGCCGACCTTCAAACAATCAATCTGACTGAGTTACCAAACTAATGAACACGGATTACGACTACATCATCGTCGGCGCGGGATCGGCGGGCTGCGTTTTGGCGAACCGGTTAACGGCGAGCGGGGAACATTGCGTCTTGCTAATCGAAGCGGGCGGCAGTGATAGGAATATCCTGATCCAGATGCCAACGGCTTTGTCCTATCCGATGGCCTCTAAGACTTACAATTGGGGCTACAATTCGGACCCGGAACCGGCGGTTAATGGCCGCCAGATCACCTGCCCGCGCGGCAAGGGGCTTGGCGGGACGTCGTCGATCAATGGCATGGTCTATGTTCGCGGCCATGCCTGCGACATTGATGAATGGGAAGAACACGGCGCAACCGGTTGGAGCTTCGCGGATTGCCTGCCCTATTATAAACGCGCCGAAACTTGGGCTGGCGGAGAGGATGATTATCGCGGCGGATCGGGGCCATTGGGCGTTGGCGGCGGCAATAATATGGCCGGGAACCCGTTATATCAGGCGTTTATCGATTCCGGCGTAGAGGCGGGATATCCGCGTACGGACGATTATAACGGCTATTGCCAAGAGGGCTTTGGCCCCATGCATATGACCGTCAGCGGCGGCATTCGCTCCTCTACATCGCGGGCCTATTTGCGGCCCGTTTTGGACCGGCCCAATTTGACCGTGATGAAAGACGTATTGGTGGACCGATTGCTGTTTGAGGGGAGGCGCGCGGTGGGTGTGGCGGCACAGCGCGGCGGCAAAGACCTGACCTTAAAAGCGGCGCGCGAAGTGATCTTGTCCGCAGGCGCAATCGCTTCACCTATGATTTTACAGCGTTCAGGCATTGGCCCTGCCGATGTGTTGGACAGCGCAGGGGTGACGCCGACGCATCTGTCGCCCGGCGTGGGTCAGAATATGCAGGATCACTTGGAGGTTTATTTCCAATATCACTGCAAAAAACCGGTGAGTTTGAACAATAAGCTGAACTGGCTGAGCAAGCTTAAAATTGGCGTGGAATGGGTGCTTTTCAAAACAGGGCTGGGCGCGACCAACCATTTTGAATCCTGCGCCTTTATCCGGTCGAAAGCCGGACGCAAATCACCGGATATCCAATATCATTTCCTGCCCGCCGCCATGCGCTATGACGGCACACCGTCGATTAAGGGGCACGGATTTCAAGTTCATGTCGGCCCGAACAAACCGGCCAGCCGGGGCCGTGTTGCGATCACGTCAAATGACCCGGCGGCCGTGCCCAGCATCCTGTTCAACTATCTCTCTCGCCCAGAAGACATCGAGGATTGGCGCCGCTGCATCCGCCTCACGCGCGAAATCATTGCTCAGCCTGCGATGGACGAATTTCGCGGCGATGAAATTCAGCCCGGCGTGGATATATCCTCTGATGAAGCGATCGACGCATGGGTCAGAGAGAATGTGGAAAGCGCCTATCACCCCTGCGGAACGTGCCGCATGGGGCAGGCCGGCGATCCAGAAACCGTGGTCGATAATGAATGCCGCGTGATTGGTTTGGACGGGCTGCGCGTTGTCGATGCATCCGTTTTCCCAACGATCCCCTATGGCAATATCAATGCGCCAACGATCATGGTCGCGGAAAAAGCCGCCGATCAAATTTTGGGTCTGCCCGCCTTGCCGCGCGCCGAATTACCGGTTTGGATAGAAGATAACTGGACGCAGCAGCAACGGTCGCGCGCGCCGGTGCGGCAGGTTTAATCGGCGGTATTTTGTGAAATTCTCCACTGGTCGGGAAGACAGGATTCGAACCTGCGACCCCCACACCCCCAGTGTGATGCTCACTATTGGTGCAAAACAGAAAGGTCGTTATAAAACAGAGTGGTATGAAGTCTTCTTGCAGTTGATCGAGTGCTGGGCGACCCGAATAGTCTGGCTAAATCGACTTATTGTGCTTACCATATGCTTACCACGGAAGGGTGAGCAATGAATGGAAAGAAGCTTACAGCAAAGACAGTTGGCGCGGCGCAAAGGGGTGACAAGCCCTATTTTCTATGGGATTCCGACTTGAAGGGCTTTGGCTTAAAGGTATTCCCGAGCGGGACCAAATCCTTTGTGGTCCAATATCGAGCCCCGAGCGACGGCAAGACAATACGTAGAACGATTGGGAAATTTGAAAGCCCTTGGTCACCGAAGGCCGCTCGTGATGAGGCTGCGAGGTTCCTTCACCTAGTTGGTCTTGGTCACGATCTTTCCGCTCGAGGCCATTCCAAGAGCACTGACAATCTACCAGACCTTTTTTCCGACTACGCTTCTCGGTTCTTGAGACTGTATGCGGCACGAAACTGGACGCCGAGAACCATCGAAACGCATCGAAGTAACATTGAGCGGTGGCTCATTCCTGTTCTCGGAAAAATACGCCTCGACAAGATCGAGCGGTCGCATGTGACCAAGGTTCTCGATCAAATCGGGCCTGACAAGCCCGCATTGCCTAGGAATCTTTTTGTCTTGATGCGCACCATGTTCAACTGGGCTGTTGATCGAGGCGACTTGGAGAAGAGCCCGATGACCGGGATGAGGCGACCTTCTGCTCCTGCAGAACGGCACCACATTCTTTCTGATGACGAAGTTATTGCTGTGGCTCTTGCAGCGTTCCAGATCGGCACGATCTGGGGAGGATTGATCCACATGCTGCTGTGGACTGGTCAACGCCTGCGCGAGGTTGCTGAAGCTGATTGGTCGGAGTTTGATCAGGACAAGCGAGTTTGGACAATCCCGGCTGCAAGGACCAAAAACCGTCGAGAGCATACCGTGCCCCTCAATCGCGCGGCCTGCATTACCCTGAGCGAAGTCGCAAAGAGTGGAGCTTGGCCTGTTTCTGGTTACGTTTTTTCTCACAAGGCAGGGAGGCCGGTGTCAGGCTTTTCAAGGATGAAACGCAAGCTTGATAAAGAGGTTGCGTCAACTGGCGAAAACGTCCGTCCTTGGCGCTTGCACGATCTTCGGCGAACCGTAGCCACAAATATGCAGCGGTTGGGCGTGCGGTTCGAAGTCACCGAAGCTATTTTAAATCACGTTTCCATCACTCAGTCAGGTGTCGCATCAGTCTACCAGAGGCATGACTGGGCAGAAGAGAAGCGAGCTGCAATGGATGCGTGGGGTGTGAAGATGACGGAGCCGCTCAAACGTTGGCCGAAGGATAGAAGGGGATCGGCGTCAGCGCATCCTTGAAACCGGACTGTCCGCAAACGACCCACTTGCGAGCCTTGAGCTAAGCTCATTCTGACTCTCCCGTTTCGCCCTCAACTCCACCGTTCAGGCGCGTTATGCAGACTGACGAAGGTTGCCTTTCAAGCTCGGAGATCTGGTCTCAATCCGCATCGCGATAGGCCAATAAACGAAGTGCGTTGAACACCACCAACAAGGTCGACCCTTCGTGCATGATCACGGCCGGGCCAATCCCCAGACCGAAAATCGTTGCCGGAACCAAGATTGCCACGACACCAAGGCTGACGAACACGTTTTGGCGAATTATCGCTCGTGATTTGCGGCTGAGACCGACTGCAAAGGGCAGGTGCCGCAGGTCGTCGCCCATCAATGCGACGTCGGCCGTCTCAAGCGCCACATCCGAACCCGCCGCGCCCATCGCTATGCCTACCGTTGCCTTAGCCATTGCGGGTGCGTCGTTCACGCCGTCACCTACCATCGCGACCTTCGCATCGTGGCTCAATCGCTCGATGGTATCGACCTTATCTTCTGGCATAAGATCGCCGAAGGCCTCATCCAAGCCAACGTCGCGCGCAACCGCCTCGGCAGCCTTGGTATGATCGCCGGAGATCATGACCATTCGTTCGATGCCCATTGTCCTGAGCTTGGCCAGAGTTTCCTTGGCGGCTTCGCGGGGAGTATCCAGCAATCCAATGACGCCCAGATCGCGGATACCCAATCTGACAGCCATCGTCGTCCGGCCATTCTCGCGCAGTTTCTCGATGGCATTCGCCGCTTCGGGCGATAGGTTTGAAATGCCGTCGGCGCCGTACATCTCCGCCTTACCAATGAAGACTGTGTCTGCACCGAGCTTCGCGGTTACACCCTTGCCGGTCAGACTTTGCAAATCGCTCGCTTTGCGAAGGTCCGCGCCCGCGAGCCTTTCTTTGCCGTCTCGAACGATTGCCTTGGCGAGCGGATGATCGCTTAACTGCTCGACTGCTACCGCGACGGCCAGCAATTCGGCTTCGGTCGCGTCTCCAACTGCCACGATTTCAGTGATGCGCGGTTTACCTTCGGTCAGGGTGCCCGTCTTGTCGAACGCAATTGCGCGCAAGGTGCCTAAGTCCTCGAGCGCAGCGCCGCCTTTTATCAGAACCCCGCCCCGCGCCGCGCGAGCAATTCCCGACAGCACGGCACTAGGCGTCGCGATTGCCAGCGCGCACGGGCTGGCAGCGACTAGTACAGCCATAGAGCGATAAAAGCTGTCGCGGAACGGCTCGTCTACCACAACCCAAGCAAACAGCAGCAAGAATGCTAGCGCGAGTACGGCGGGGACGAAGATTCGCTCGAACCGGTCGGTCATGCGCTGTGTTGGAGACTTCTCGGTCTCGGCCGCATTGACCATGTACACGACCTTGCTCAGCGTGGTTTCGTCTGAGCGCCGCGTAACCTCAATTTCCAGCACCCCGCTGCCGTTGATCGTGCCCGCAAAAACGCGCGACTTGGCCGGAATGGAAGCACCCGGTTCGCGGGCCGACGCAGGATCAGAGACAGGCTGCTTGTCCACCGGAATGCTCTCACCGGTGACCGGTGCCTGATCTATGCTCGACTGACCCTTGGTTACAAAACCATCGGCAGGCAGTCGTTCATTCGGCCTGACAAGCACGATATCGCCAAGCTGCATTTTCTCGACAGGGATTTCGACCTGCTTTCCTTCGCGCAAGACAGTCGCCGTATCGGGGGCAAGTTCGGCCAGCGCTTCGATGGCCTGTTTTGCGCGGCCCATGGCGTATTTTTCGAGCGCATGGCCAAGGCTGAACAAGAACAGCAGCAGGGCACCCTCTGCGAACGCGCCGAGAAATGCCGCACCCGTCGCTGCCACCAGCATAAGCGTGTCGATTGCGAATTTCCGTTTGCGGATATTTTCGATGGCTTCACGCAAGGTGTAAAAGCCGCCGAAGAAATAGGCGGCGAGATAGCAGGCGAGCGGTGTCCACTCGGCCGCGCTGTCAATCAACTTTGCGATAGCAAACCCGACAATCAGAAACGCGCCCGATAACAGGGAAAAGATCAACTCGGAGCGCGGCCCGAAAATGCCGCCATGTTCGTGATCGTGTTCGGGTTCGGCCACTTCGTCGATTGAGTGGGCAGTCATTGGCTTTCTTCCTTTTTGGTGCGGCGATGAACCAACAAATAAAGTGCGGGCAGCACCAGCAACGTCAGAATGGTAGAGGTCAGGATACCTCCGATTACCACGGTGGCGAGCGGGCGCTGAACTTCCGATCCGGCGCCCACGTTCAAGGCCATGGGAACGAAGCCGAGCGAAGCGACGAGCGCGGTCATCAGCACTGGCCGCAAACGCGTCAGGGCTCCGTGGCGGATTGCTTCGAACAAAGCTTCGCCGCGCTGGCGAAGATCGCTGATGAAGGACAGCATCACAACTCCATTGAGAACCGCTACGCCCGACAGTGCGATGAAGCCGACACCCGCCGAAATGGAAAACGGAATATCCCTCAGGGCAAGCGCAGCAACGCCTCCGGTCAGCGCGAGCGGCACGCCTGTGAAAACGATAGCCGCATCGCGCCATGACCTGAACAATGTGTATAGCAGACCGAAGATCAGCAGGAGCACCAGCGGAACCACGATCGATAGCCGGGTCGTTGCGGACTGCAGCTGTTCGAACGTCCCGCCATAATCGACGTAATAACCGCTGGGCAGTTCAACTTCGCTGTCCACACGGGCTTGCAAATCCTCGATGAAGCTCCCGAGATCGCGGTCGCGGACATTCGCAGTGATCACCGCGCGCCGCTTTCCGTTTTCGCGGCTGATCTGGTTTGGTCCGGCAGCCAGCGTGATATCCGCAAGTTCCCCCAACGGAACGGATGCGCCGTTCGCCAGTGGTACGGGCAGATTGCTCAGCCGGTCAAGATCGGTGCGCAGGTCTTCGGGCAGGCGCACGACCACGGGGAAGCGCCGGTCACCATCGAATATCTGGCCAGCCTGCTGTCCGCCGGTGGCGGTTGCAACGATATCCTGCACGGTGACCATGTTCACGCCGTAGCTGGCCAGCATGTCACGGCGCGGAACGATCGACAGCACCGGCAGTCCGGTAACCTGCTCAAGTTTCACATCGGCGGCACCAGGAATGCTTCCAACGATTTCCTCAAGGTCCTGCCCGCTGGCAATAAGCTGATCGAGATCGTCGCCGAACAGTTTGACCGCGACATCAGCGCGAACGCCCGCAATCAATTCATTCATCCGCATCTGGACGGGCTGTGTGAATTCATAATTGTTGCCCGGGATCAGCTCGACCGCCTCGTTGATTTCATCAACGAGCTGCTCACGCGGTTTTCGCGGATCGGGCCATTCTGCGCGGGGTTTGAGCATGATGAAATTGTCGGCGACCGATGGTGGCATGGGATCAGTCGCCACATCGGGCGTGCCGATTTTGGCGAAGACCCGTTCAACTTCGGGGAATTGCCGGATGCGCTCTTCCAGCGCTTCTTGCATCTGGATTGATTGCGACAGGCTGGTGCCAGGTATGCGCAAGGCATGCATGGCGATATCGCCTTCGTCGAGCTCGGGAATGAACTCGGACCCTAAGCGCGTTGCGCCAAAGCCCGCGATTACGACAAGCAGAACCGCACCTGCGAGAACGGGCTTGGGCCGAGAGAGCACCTTGCCAAGCAGCGGCGCATAACCATTCGAGATCCAGCGCATCAGCCGGTTCTCTTTTTCCTCCACCTTGCCGGTCACGAACATCGCCACAGCAGCCGGAACGAGAGTCAGCGACAAGATCATCGCGGCAGTCAGCGCCAGCACAACGGTGATCGCCATGGGATGGAAGGTTTTGCCTTCAATCCCTTCGAGCGCAAAGATCGGCAGATAGACGACGGTGATGATGATGACGCCGAAAATACTCGGCCTGATGACTTCAGCACTGGCCGAGGCCACGAGACCGAAGCGTTCATCGCGATCGAGCAGCCGCCCGAGACGTTTTTGCTGTTCGCCAAGTCGTCGCAGGCAGTTTTCGACGATGATGACTGCGCCATCGACGATCAATCCAAAATCGAGCGCGCCCAGGCTCATCAAATTGGCAGAAGTCCGAGTGGCCAGCATGCCCGTAAGCGTCATCAGCATTGCCACGGGGATGACCGCAGCGGTGATTAGCGCTGCGCGGAAATTGCCCAGCAACAGGAACAGCACGACGATGACGAGCAACGCGCCCTCGGCAAGATTCTTTTCGACCGTAACGATCGTGCGATCGACCAGTTCGGTGCGGTCATAAAGCGGGTGAGCGATAATGCCTTGGGGAAGCGTGGCGGTGATTTGCTCCAGCCGATCCGCAGAGGCTTGCGCCACAACTCTGGGGTTCTCGCCTGTCAGCATCAGCACCGTACCGAGCACGATTTCGCGGCCGTTTTCGGTTGCTGCACCTGACCTGAGTTCGGCGCCGATAGAAATCTCCGCCACATCCGCCACGCGGATCGGAACGCCGCCGCGCGTTGCCACGATGATGCTGCCGAGATCGGCTTCGTTCGACGCCTGCCCCGGCACGCGGATCAGGATCTGTTCGCCGCCGCGCTCGACATAGCCAGCGCCTCTGTTGGCGTTGTTGCGTTCGAGCGCTTCGACCACGTCCGATAGCGAGAGGCCCAGCGCGGCAAGTTGCATCGGGTCCGGGGTAACATGATACTGCCGTTCGTAGCCGCCGACCGTATTGACCTCAGCGACACCGGGAATGGTCCTTAGCTGCGGCCGCACGACCCAATCGGACAATGTCCGCAAATCGGTCGGCGTCCACTCGCTGCCATCGGGCTTGCGCGCACCAGGCTCCGGCTCGATTGCGTACATAAAAATTTCACCCAGACCGGTGGCAATCGGCCCCATCTGCGGCTCAATGCCTTCGGGAAGCTGGTTTTTGACCTGCTGGATGCGTTCGTTGACGAGTTGCCGGGCGAAATAGATGTCGGTCCCGTCTTCAAACACGACGGTCACCTGACTCAGGCCATAGCGAGAGATCGAGCGAGTATACTCCAGGTTCGGAATACCCGCGATGGCGGTCTCAACCGGAAATGTGATGCGCTGCTCGGATTCAAGCGGCGAATAGCCTTCAGCCTCAGTGTTGATCTGCACCTGAACATTGGTGATGTCCGGTACGGCGTCAACGGGCAGGCGCAACGCGCTCCACACGCCGAGCGCGCAAAGCAGCAGCACGATAGCAAGGACAAACCAGCGCTGGCGGATCGATAGTCCGACGATATTTTCAAGCATGAGCTGTCCCTCCCTTAGTGATCATGGCTCGCGCCGGACTTTTCGACGTCCGCACGCACAAGGAAGGAGCCTTCGGTGACATAGGGCGTCCCGGGTTCAATGCCCGAGAGGACCTCGGTATACTCGGCACCCCGGCGCCCCAATTGGAGCATCCGCACTTCATATTCATCACCATATCTGGCGTAGACCACCTGGAAGTCCCTGAAGGGCTGGATCGCCTCGGTGCGAACCGCCAGCGGTACAGTTTCCGCGTTGATGATGACGCGCCCGCGCATGGTCATGCCGGGCCTGATCCACCCCCCGCGATTGGGGATGGCCGCGCGCACCAGGGCCGTTCCGGCCTGAGGATTGCCCTCGGCTAGATACTGGCCAAGCGTGGTTGCACCGACTGCCCGCCCGTCCTGCGACTGGACCTCTACCCGCATGCCTGGCCGGATAATCCCAAGATCGCGCGGAAAGATATTGAAGACCACTGTCGTCGCTGACGGATTGGTGATAACATAGAGCGGGGCGTCATGCGTCATGTCGCCGGGGTTTCCGCTGCGTTCGGCCACGACCCCGCTTACCGTCGAATAGACCGGATACGTCTGAAGGCTCTCTGAGGACTCGATCCGGGCGAGCAGTTCGCCGCTGCGCACGGTATCTCCGACTTGCTTGGTTACCGAGACCACGCGTCCGGGAAACTGGCCGCGAATCTCGGATCGTGCTGACGGATTGAGTTCGACCGTTCCGAAGAGCTCGCGCGTATCACCAATCGTTGCTGGCCCGGCAGTGGCGATTGCGATCCCGCCCTGCTCGGCGGCTTCCGGCGTGATTGTCGTGCGGCCTTCATGGTTTTCATACGTCCAGCGGCTGCGCTTGCCGTCAACCGATGCGACAACTTCGACATCGAAGCTGTGCGGTTCTTCGACGACGCCTGCACCGGCCAGAAAATCATCCTGCGCAGTAAAGGTGAAACGATCGACTTTCCCGCCGAGGCGCGACAGCGTGATCTGAAGGTCGACCTTGGCGGGATCGAGCTCCTCACCATGCCAATAGGGATAGACGCGAAACTGCGGCTCTTGCCCGGTTTCAAATATGGTGATTTCAAGCCCGAGATCGCCATCGGTCAGCAGCCTGCCGCCATGCGGACCTTCAGGCGCTTCGGCGCTCTCGCTGTGTTCTGCTCCGGTGCCATCGGGCGCTGGACTGCAGCCAGCGAGTGGGAGAAGAATAAGCGCGAAGGGAACGCAGCATGCAAAAAGATTCTTGATCATGGGAGAGTCTCCGCAGCCACGTCAAAGCGGCCTGTCAGTCGATCGATTTCGGATTGGGCGTCGCGGAACATCGTCATCGCATCGGCCCATTGTTGCTGGACTTGGATGATCGTGTCAGCGGCGTCCTGGACATCGGAAAAGCGGAAGCCTCCACGATTGTAGCCCTCGCGAACCTGTTCAAGTGTCCGGACAGCTTGCGGATAAACTTGATGCATCAGCCCATCTGCCCGTCTCGCAGCAGCGCTGGCTTCGGCTCGCAAAGCGGCCAGTCGGCGCAATCGCGCGAGGCGGTCGGCTTCCGCTTCGGCCTCCAACCGCCGGCGTTCAGCGCGCGCACGGTCGATATTCCCTTCATTGCGATCAAACCGGCCCAGCGGGATGGAAATGCCGGCGACAAGGGCGACATCGTTGGTCTCCCGCAGAAAACGGACGCCGCCGCCGATTGTGTAATCCTGAGTGGCGCGTGATTGCTCAAGAACCACTTCCGCGCTGGCTTGCGCTACGGCTGCCTCGCGAACATTGGCATCGGCCTGCGCCAGCTCGTTCTGCAAGCTGGCGAGTCTTTCTATGCCATCTGACACCTCAATCGAGTCGCCTTCTGCGCCCCAGAAAGAGGCGAGCAGATTGCGAGCGGCTGATGATCGGGCCTCAGCCTGTTCAAGGGCGAGTTCAGCCGAAGTGACACGCGCTGCAGCCTGTGTCTCGACAAACAGAGGGTCTCGGTAACCGCGAACGCGGCGCAGGGCCTCCGTTTGCATTTCGAGTTCAGTCTCGAGCCGACGCTCGGCTAGCCAGACCATTTGGTCAGCAATTTGAACGTCGATGAAGGCGCGCTGCACTTGCTGCGCCAGCTCCAGGCGTGCCAGGCGAGCTTGTGCCTGAGCGAGGTCGAGGCCACGCGACGCGTATCCCAGCCTGGCTTCGCGCTTGCCGCCGCGCTCGATGCGCTGCTCGTATGTCACCGTGACTTCAGGTTGTTCCAGCACGCTGAACCCACCGCTGCCGACGAAATTTTCGGCCTCAACCGACACAGTGGGGTTGGGGCGCACGTCGGCTTGGCGAACTTCGGCGCGGGCGGCGTCGACTGTCGCCTGTCCAGCGACCATTTCAGGAGCGGCGGCGACGGCCCTGTCGACCGCTTCGTCAAGTGTCAGCTGCTGCGCCGCAAGTGTTGCGGGCCACAGCCCCGCGACCCCGGCAATCAGGGACGCGCAAATTATCGATTTCATGGGGAATCATCCCTTGGCAAATTGCTTCAGAGAGCGCGATCAGGCCGCGCGAGGTGAGAACAATCAGGCCTTGGGAGGAGTTAGTGGCGGTGCACGTGTAGTTGAGCCAAGCGGGAACGTCTTCGACGGCACCAGATGGGCGCTAGCAAAGTCGTGCGTCGATGTAAGTTTGCCGAGATTGGACGCGGCAGCACTTGGACAATGGTGATGGCAGCCGTGCCGGTCACCTTTGGTAGAATCCTCCGAACCGCCATCGTCGTCGTCACTTTGAGCGTGATGCTCGCTGGCATGCGTGGGATCATTTTCATGCGCCTCCGATGGCCCGGCATGGATGCCGGAAACCAGTATCGCCATCGCGGCGAAGAGAGTGAAAACGAAACGCATGGCGGGCGAATAGCGAAGAAGGCTTGAAGTTAAAAGCATTATTGTTTCTCGGCCAATGTCGCTTTGCGCTGCCCGACAAAGGAATAGGCAGATCCTGCGAGGTGTTCTTCAAACCATACTTGGCTGGCCGCGTTTCGGGCAGCGACCCACGGTTTGAAATCCTCGTAGTCCCGCGAAACGCCGAAGGGCTTTGTCACTAGGATGCCGATGTGCAGCACCCATAGCGGCCAGTTTTCGGGATGCTTCAGTCCCAGCAGACCGATCCGTCCGTCCGGCCGCAGTGAAACAACGGCCCGCTCGATGATGGCCGGGTAAGCGGGCACCATTTCGAGCCCAAACGTACTAATTACGGCATCGACTTGCGGCGGGAATCGAAACTCGTTCACATCCATCTGGACGATTTCGACATTCGTCAGGCCCAGCTTCTCCGCGCGCTCTTTTGCCTTGGTTAGCATCCCTTCCGAAAGATCGACGAGAGTGAGCTTACCTTGGGCTCCAAGTTTTTCTGCGAGATAAGGAAGGTTCGCACCTGTTCCCGCGCACAGGTCAATGACATGGTCGCCGGGCCTGATCTGCAAATTCGCAACAAGATGCGACCGCCATCGGTTAGTTCCCACCGCATTGAAGGCTTTGAGGCAGAGATCATAGACCCCCGCGATCCGGTTGTAGAGTTTCTCCGTCTCCGCACTGCTCAGGACATTCATCGTGAGCTCCCGCTTGTGCCGGACGACGTGCTTTCAATTCTTGCTGTTAGATCGGCCGGGATTTCCATCGGTGCAAAGGCGCTGACATTGGAGCGACCATTATTGCCGACCGGCAAACGTCCTAAAGCATTGCCCAGTGGCGCGAGCAGCAGCCGGAGAATTTGTCCGCGCAGTTCCCGCCAGTCGCGCAGCTCGATGGCGAAGCCCAGCATCGACAAGTGGCAGCGAAAGTGCGCCCCAAGGTAGGGCTGACCAATAATGTGCTCGCGTTCCAGCGCGGCCCAAGCCACTGAGACCTCGCCTAATCGTCTAGCCTCACGGAACGACTGGCGTTCCTGTCGTAACAGGTCTTCAACTCCAGTATTTGCCCGCATCGTCTGTAGCTCCTGTTCTTGACTGACCATCATATGAACCAGCGTTTGGGATACTCACTTTCAAGTCTCGCCGGGGCTAGTTCCTGTCTTGCTGACCAGCTCTGCACCTTGTAGTAACTACAAGGTCAAGCAGCTTTTCATGATCGGAGAACAGATGAGAATTGGCGAGGCAGGACGTGCGACCGGCACTAAGTCCGAAACCATCCGTTATTACGAGCGAGAGGGGCTGTTGCCTCCGCCGCCCAGAACATCATCCAATTATCGCGACTACGGTCCGGAGGAAATTTCGCGCCTCCGCTTCATAAGGCGTTCGCGCAAACTTGGCTTTTCGATGGCTCAGGTAAAGGAGCTCATGGCGCTGGCGGATGATCCCGACCAGCCTTGTGAAACGGTCGACAAGATCGCCAGCGCCCAATTGCGCGAAGTTGAAGCAAAGCTGACCGATCTCAGGGCACTTCGAAAGGAACTGACCAAGTTGGTCGAGAGCTGCAAACATGGCACTATCGCCGAGTGCAGAGTCATTGAAGTGCTCGCCGGAAACCGCGAAGAGCTCGTTTCTCAACGCCATTGAGATAGCACCTCTGCCAGCCGGTGCGTTCTCCAAGTTGTTCATTAAGCCAAGGACTTACCTCACGGCCTCAAATAGCTTGGTGCGCTACGTCTGCTTCCCACCCCAGTTTCGGACATTCAGCCGCTTGTCGCAGTTCACCAAAAGCAGACTGTCCGCTAAACCCATGTTTGAGATATAAGCGGACAGTCGGCTAACGACCCAATAGCGGTCGCTCGCTTTTCAATGTAGAGCAATTGAATGCGCGCAGTATTTGCCTCATTCCTGTTGTTCATTGCGTCAAGTTGCACGCCAGTTGGCGGTAGTGACGAAATCGAGCGGCTTGAGATGCGGCTTTCTGGTTGGTCTTCGCTCGACATCGTGATCGATAACGAGGGTAATGGTAGATACACGGATAGTGAGCCATTTCCCGATGGTACGACAGGTCGTTTCAAGCTCACTCAAGGCCAATTGACAGAAGTTCGTGCAAGTCTTCAGACGTATCGAGAGCAATCGGTTCCGTTTTCAGAAGAAAGTGCAATGGAGTTCATCGAGCGAACCTGTCCAACCGGCGTGCCCTACGTGACTGACGCCGGTGCATTCTATGCCCGTTGGGTAACTGCCAACTATGATAGCCATTATTTGGCGGATTTCGGTTGTGACCACGAGCGATTGGCGGATAGAAATGGTAAACTTCGTCGGATCATCGAAGGACTTCCGATACCGATAGACTGGTAACTAGAAGGTCCGCTTCCCACCCCATATCGGACGTTCGGCAGCGCCTTGTGTCTCGCCAAAAGCGGACAATCCAAGAATCATGATATTCCATACGTTTTACCACTTTGTCGAAATTGTCTCTGAGCTTACCGCTCATTTACTAAGCCGCGCTAAGCTCAGCGAATGCTTCGCCTTTTCACCTCTGCATCAATTGCTTGCGGCATAGTCTTGTCAGCGCCTGCAAGCGCACAAGTCATTCAAGGCACCGCCACCGCTATCGATGGCGACACTATCGACATGACTGGCACTCGCATTCGGCTTGCGCATATCGACGCTCCCGAAGCTCTGCAGACATGCGATAGGGCAGGGGACAACTGGGCGTGCGGCGAAGACGCTACAGAAGCGTTGACGTCTATTCTGGATGGCCAGCCAGTGTCGTGCACAGTCATCAACACAGACGTTTACGGCCTCCAAGTGGCAGTGTGCCAAACGCGCGTGTTCACACTGGGCCGCGAAATGGTCAGGCGCGGGATGGCAGTCGCTTTGGATGACGCGCCGTATGAGTATGGCGAGGCGGCAGGCATCGCGCAGCGCATGAATTATGGTCTGTGGGCTTCGACATTCGATCTACCTGCAGAATGGCGGGCGGCTAATCCGCAAGAGCCCGAACGCGTCGTTCAATCACGACCTCAGCCTCAAGCCGCTCAGCCAGAGCCAGAGCGTGTTTACCGCGACCGATTTGGGTGTTTGATCAAAGGCAACAGAAGCAGGCGCGGCGAGTGGATTTATCATCTACCGGGCCGTCCGTACTACGAACAGACACGGCCAGAGGAGCTGTTTTGCACTGAAAGCGAAGCGCGGGCAGCGGGGTATCGTAGGTCGAAAGCTTGATGGCTTGAAGTGGGCCGTAAGCGGACTGTCTGAATAAAGCATTCGGGCTACCCTTTGAGACGCCACCATTGGGATTACTCAATTGCTACGACGCTAGAAAATCTCGGAGACCGCGGATTATCGCGACGGCTCGATCCTTATCGGTGTCATCATACTTTAGCTGCCTGACGACATATGCATAGGCGCAAGCAGCCAATTCTTGTTGCGAGACTGCCAGCTCGGAAGCGAACCCACGAACCAGCCGTATGAATGCTTCACAGGGAAGGCCATCGATGAAGGCGTCAAGATTAATCCATTGCTCGCATTGTGCTAACGTGGGAAGCTCCGCTGCGCGTAGCGGCCCGTTGGCGTGAAAAATAAGACTCAGCTCCAAGACAATCCAATCAAATGCAGCAGGGCCTTCGGTCATGTCGCCGTAGTCAATTAAAGCCGGTCGGCTCTTGGCCGTGTCCACAAGAATGTTCATTCCATGCATATCCCCATGAATGGGAGACCATCTGCATTGCACTTGGCGCCGCTCAAACTGATCCCAATCGCCTAGGCCATATTCCGCGATCAGCGCAGTTAGCTGCTGTTCGTCCAGCATTAGCGCCCGTATCTCAGCTATCGACACGCGCTTCTCAGGAACTCCTTCAGACCAACGACCAATGTGACCCTTGAGGGTCTTGAGAGCATCTTCTGGGCTACCTTCACCTACGGCCAAGTCGAACGCGCTGTCATCGTGGCCAGATGCGAGTGAGTAAGCGACGCCTGAAGCGTTGCCTGCGCCGAAATTAATGACGCGAGCAAATCTCGGCGTCGCCTCTGGAGGCAACTGATCGATGTAGAGTTTGTAATTTTTCTCTTCGGTGGCGGTCATTTCCCGATCGCCCACCTTAAGGATGATTGGCTCTCTCTCAGTTCCATTTTCGGAAAACCCATGGACCTGATAAATAGAAGATCCCGACAATCCGCCTCCCAGCTGCTTGCAGCTGAAAGTGAGGGCGCCAATTCGTCGACATAGAATGCGAATGATCCTAGCCGCGTAAGGATCTAGCTCGTCTGCGCCGGCTCGATTGTCGACCTCTGTCAGGCCACGCAATGCCTGCAAGCGCTCAACAATCTTTTCGCCAAACTTGTCCAGGTCGTCTTTCTTCACGAATGAAATTGTTGGCATCGGCGTGCCGCAAGACCAGACATCCAGACGCTCACTTTTCTCTAGAAAATCGTCTATGTATTTTTCGGAGGGCGAACCTGTAAGTATGACGACGGGCGTGCCAGGCGAAACCTTCAGCAGATGGTTAAGCACATCGAGGCCATAGTCAGCATCAAGGTCGAGGCTTGCTGGCTCCTTAGGTAGCTTCAGGTCCAAAGAAACTAGGTCGTAGAGATCGGTCTCCAATTTTTCTTTGGCCGTTGCTCGATCTGCCGCAAATACGATCCTAGCATCAGGGAATTCTTCCGCGATGATCCCGGCGATCTCTTCTGCGAATTCGGATTTGTCTTCTACGACTAGGACGCTGACTTCCATTAATCCTCCGCCATTTTGAACCAGCGCAATTCGAAAATTGCGCCTGTCGGTTCATTCGGAGCCAGAGAAACAGATCCACCAAGGGTGGTCATCGCTTGCTTCGTAATTGCCAGACCAAAACCCCTGTGGTCGTCCTTGGTAGTTCGGCCAATCTTAAATGCGTTCTCAGCCTCGCCCGTAAAGCCCATCCCGTCGTCGATTATAGACAGCCAGAAGTCTACTTCCGTCTCGCCTGCCGAGACTACAATTCGACCTCCGTCATTCCGTTCGGACGCTTCGACCGCGTTCTTTAGGCCGTTGCATATGGCGATTGAGAGCAATTTTGGATCAGTCCACGTCAGTAGTCCCTTAAAGTTTTCTTCGACGTCGATTGACACGTTTTCGGGCTTCTCAGCCGCTAGGACACATGAGGACACAAATTCATGAAGTGAAAACTCCTGATATTGATCAGTGAGCGCCGCCTTTCGCAGCTCTTCGATGCCGTCCATGAGCCAAACAAGATTATTTACTTTTGCCTGAAGTCGGGAGCCTTCGTAATTGTCGAATGACCGTCGAGCTTCCAATTTGATTGCACCGATGCGTGGCAAAATTTCATGGAGGAGAGCCTCTGAAACAAGTTCTACCGCCCTTGAATACTCGGCGACAGCCCTCGTTGGCCTGACGGTCCAGTCAGAAGCTACAGCAGCGACTACGTTGTCTTCACCTGAGATACGCTCTTGGAGCTGAGTAATCGCTCGACGAACAAATGCCACTCGCTCCCCGCCCTTGACCTCTGCCAGCAACTGATGGTGCTCTGCTGTTGCAAATGCGGAGAACTTCCGAACTGCTTTCAGCCTCTCGTGAGAGGACTTACTGTCGATATCCCGTTTGAACGCGTCTTCAGGCGTGCTTTGCATAGAATGCCGCCCGTTTTGCAAAGGCTTCTTTGCCGCCTTCCATTACCGACGTAATGCCTTTCACGATCTCCGGAGATTCGAGGCCGCCACTCGCTTTTACAAAGCCACGTTTTCCATCTGAGGATAGCTGAAACACTCGATCTGCTTCTCCCAGAACTGGGATATTCGCATTGTGCGTCGCTAATATGATTTGCCCTTTCCCTGACCTGTCGGAAATTGATTTAATGAGTGTGTCTGAAATGAAGGCATTGTCGATATGATCTTCGGGTTGATCGACTATCAACACCTTTTCTTTTCGCTCGAAGATAATCGGTAGCACCACGGTGCATCGTTGTCCCATTGAGAGATGATCGACCGATTTATACTCGCTCTCGTCCAATAAGTAGAAATCGACAGAATCTTCGACATTCAAGGCGATTAAGTCTGCTACAACGTCGTTTTCTCGGAGGGCGGTCAGGCACTTCGCGGCTCGATCTTCGGGAATGTCGATGGCGTCACTCAGACCTCTAAAATCGAAATCTTCCGCAAACTCCGCTAGCTCTCTAGGACTGACGTTTTGGGCGATCGAAGCAGCCAGCTCGCCACCACGCAGGCGGCTTCCACGAAGCATATTCACAAGTGCTAGCGCATAGCCTTTCGATTGTCCGCCTCGTTCCAAATTAAATTTTAGACGAGGTCCTAGCGCGTTATTCAATCGGTCAACAATCTGCTTCCGCTCTTCGAATAGTGACGACCGAGCGTCCTCCAGTGCTTCCAGATACTCTGCTCGCTTTTCCTTGAGCGCCTCGACGGTCTGAATTTTCTCCGAGCTAAGAGATTGTAAGGATTCAATGCGAGCAATCCTCTGACGGACCTCCTGAGCTTGATTGGCAAGAGTCCCGGCACCCTCAGCAGCTTTGTTGATTTTGCCCCGCAAGTCTCGCGCGATTTGTTGCTGCTCAAGCTCGCGCTTTCTTACTGTTTCGTAGAAGTCAGCCAGGTCTACTTTTGCGGCGGACAAACCGGACAGCGCCCTCTCGATAAGGCCGAAGGCTTCTGATGACGCCTCGCGTGCGTGGGTGACTGCTTGGCCCTTGACGGAGTGTGACGGATCGTCACCCCATTGAAGCTTGATCGAGTCTAGGAGGTCCTCTCTTCCCTCGATTGATTTGCCGAGCCTTTGTAACTCGTCGGTAGCGACAGACAGCTTCTCAAGTCGAACGACAGCCTCGTTTAATGCCTTCTTGTCAACTAACAGTTCGTCGGTATTCGTGCTGAGCTTTTCTATTTCGCCATTCAGCTCACTCAGCCTCTCACGAAGAGCTGGCAACCTTTCTATGCTCTCGGCATACTCATCCACCTCGGCAAGCCGAGAAGCGATATCCTTTGTCAGTGCTCTTATCGCCTGTAGTTCCGAAGCGCTCTTGGTGTCTTGGCCGTTCACTAGCAAGAACCCATCAATTAGGCGAAGTCGTCCGCTCTCGCTCTTACCGAGTGATTCAATCTCTTTCTGCGAAAAGATGAGCGGCTGCCATCGGCTCTCTAGTTGGACCTCTTCATTTTCTGTTCGACTGACAACCCTCTCCTCGTCATCATTAGAAACCGTCAGGCTGGCCCTTCCGGAGCGAAGTATGGCGGCAACTTGCTGACTGCTATTCTGCGCAGCTTCGCTCGTGAAGTTCTCCACCCCCAGCGCAAAACGTATCAGTTCGATGACAGACGTTTTCCCCGTCCCTCGTGAGCCGATGATCACATTGAGACCTGGCGAAAAAGTAAGGCTGAGGCCGTCAAGGAAGCCTTCCTCAACTTGCATCCGATCGATCTGCATAGCCGCCCCATTCTAAAAATCTTTGTTACCCTTGCTACTCGAATAGCCCCGAATAGCAAAACATCTCAACTACAGCTTGGTAGGTTCGAGCTACAACGCCAACATTGCCGCTTCCACATGCGTATAGCGGAGCAGCATACGAAGGTCGCGATGCTCGCAAATTAGCTCCACTTTGGAGAGAGGATTTGAACCTCAGGCCCCTGCTTTCCGAAGAAAGTGCTGGTTGCGAGAGTCAGTGGTCGTATGAAACAAAAGAACTAACGGTTAGAGATGGGCTTGGTAGGTTTCCGAGGGAATGGCCGGGTCGAGGGCTTATAGCTGCCATACACTCGAACTTGCACAGATGGCAGCTTTCGGGCCGCAGCGCGAGCATCTCGAATGTCCGAAGTTGGGGCGCAAAGCTGACGTCCGGCGGATCGAATTTCAGTGGGATGCTGTGGGCCAAATGAGTGGAACGCCAGTGCCACAAGTCACTGAATAAATGGTATAACTTGACACTTTAGCTGCATTCGACTATAATATATTTGCGCAACACTGCGCGCAAACTTTCCCAAAGAGGTTCTGTCATGACCCAGCCCGCTAAGGTGCTGGCGCCTCGTCACGTTCGCGATCTATGTCGACGAGCGGGGCGGGGTCGCTATGCGCTGCGTAATCGTCTTATCGTCCTGCTCAGTTTTAAGGCTGGCCTCAGGGCCTGCGAGATAGCTGGCCTTCAATGGAGTATGGTGCTGACCCCGAGCGGCAGCGTCGCTGCATCAATCACTGTGGCCAACACCATCGCGAAAAACGGCAAAGGTAGACGCATCCCGGCCCACCCAGAACTGCGTGACGCTCTGGACGAGCACCATCGCGTGTCGGGCCGCCCCGTTAAAGGTCCAGTGGTCCTATCGCAGCGCGGCTCACACATGACCCCGCGCAGCGTCGTAAACTGGTTTGCAGCGATCTATGACGAGCTTGGCCTTGATGGATGCTCATCGCACTCAGGCAGGCGCACGTTCATTACCAACGCAGCTAGGCTTGTCAGCAAGACTGGCGGTTCGCTGCGTGATGTGCAGGAGCTGGCTGGCCATAGCGCGCTCAGCACAACGGAGAGGTACATTGAAGGCGACCGCGATGCTCAGCGCAGATTGGTGCGGTTGTTATGATTACGCTGGAGCGGTTCCGGCAGCTTGAAGCCGTTCTGCGCGAGCGAGGTTACGGTCCGACTATTGATTGGACCGAGAGCATTGAGCCAGCCAGTAGGTCTGAGGAATTCGCTGAGCGAACCATCTACGTGATCTGCAATTCAGGCATGGCCAACGCGGCGGCAAACGCCATCTACCAACGATGCCTTGATGCGCTGCGTAATGGCGTTCCTGTTGTCGAGGTCTTCCGCCATCCCGGCAAAGCGCCTGCGATCGATCTCATTTGGGCTGAGCGCGATCAGTTGTTCGCTGACTACAATCATGCTGATGATCCGATCGCGGCGCTAGAAGCGCTGCCGTGGATCGGTGAAGTGACCGCATTGCACCTGGCCAAGAATCTGGGAGCGAACGTTGCCAAGCCAGACGTGCACATGGAGCGCTTGGCGCGAGCCGAAAACACCACGACCGCCGATCTGTGCGAGCGGCTGTCGCGAGAGAGCGGATACCGCGTTGCGACCATCGACACGATCCTATGGCGCGCGTGCGCTGACCGGATACTCCGCTCGGCAATCTATGAAGCTGAAGGCTGGGACGCGGCGTTCAGGCCGTAAGCGGCTGCAAAACACCGGTAGAACCCGCACCGATATCCTAACACCGCCTCAGGCGGCGTAATGGCGCTGTAGCGCACCGTCAGGCAGCGGCTCTGCCTATCCCAACATCGAAAATGAAAGGACACAGCCATGACAGGCAGTGAACAGGCCAGTTGCGCCTGCGATACCCCGCGCGCAGAGCAAATTGCGCAGCTCAATGATAGACTTCGCAAAACGGGACAGGGCGGAGAGATATTCTTCACCCGCAGTATCGTTGAAAGCACCGAGCTGAGCCCCGTGGCGATCATGCAAGCGCTCGCTCGCTATGACGCGTTCGACGCTGACAACGATCCGCACGGCGAGCGCGACTTTGGCGACATTGATGTCGCAGGCACATCGCTGTTTTGGAAGATCGACTACTACAACCGTGACAAGACGTTTGGCTCCGATGATCCCGCTGACCCTGAGGTAACCGCAAGGGTACTGACCGTGATGCTGCCGGAAGACTGGTAGCGCGGCCCTGCTGATCCGTTCGAGCGGCGCGAATTGCGCTGCGCCCAATCAAGGACCCCTCTCACAGAAACTACAAACTTGGCGGTTTTGAGCCGTGGCAGCGGGAAGGGGTCTATATAGGAGGTCTGAGCAAATGCGCGGGACCATCATATCAACACGCCGCTTAAAACTGCGAACATGGCGCATGAGCGACGTCGCCAGCTATCACCAGCACTGCAACACAAACGCCGTCTTGAAGTACTTAGGTGATGTTGTGAGCCAGAGCGCTGTCAAACACGAAGTGCGCTGGTTCAAGCGGGATCAGGCCAGGAACGGGCACACGTTCTGGGCGATGGAGCGGAAGCGTGATGGGGCGTTGCTGGGCTTCTGCGGCATCATCCATGTGCGTGAGCGCGAGTCCATACTCAACGGCAAGCTCGAAGTCGGTTGGCGGCTCAGGGCTGACGCGTGGGGCTGCGGCTATGCGACGGAAGCTGCAGAAGCTGTGATTGACTGGGCGGAATGGGAACTGCCTGACGAGCTGCTGCTAGCACGTATCCACCGGGACAATGATGCAAGCCAAGCGCTTGCGCGACGTGTCGGTATGCGCAGGGCCAGAGCGATCGAAGCGCGGCTTACCGACTATGATGCAGAGCATTACGTGTTTCGGTTGAAGCTATAAAACCTTGGCGTTCAAACAGAAGAAGTTCAATTGGCGCAATTGTACATCAAAGTCGCCAGAGCCACCGTCTGGCTGAACTCCGAATGAGAGAAGGGGGTATTTCGACCAAGTTTAATCTTCGTTCAAGTACCGATAACGTTCAGCCCAATCGAAGCATTCTCCATTTGCTAGAGCATCCTTTCTCACACCGATCGGACCGGCTTCGTAGATGAACGCTAAGAGCATTTCTGGCCTAATGTTATTGAAATCAGCTAGCATCAGATCGGCAACCATTCTGTTGCGTGCGCTGTTATCGAGCAACCATTCATCACCTATTTCAATAAGGCGAACGACCCACGTGACTGCGCCCGGTCGAGGACCCTTCCATGGGTCTTGAGTGTCGATCACGAATTGCTCTAGCTGATCAAGAAGGTCGAATTCCTTTAGCTCATAAAAGTAAGCGTAGAGCGCATCTTTCAGTGCATTGATCGGGTCATCTCTCGGGCGGAGTACCGTTCGCTTCCGGGCCGAAAAATACACCCAGCGCAGGTGCTTCCCCCAGCTCTCGAAATCTCGTGCTGGTGGCGCTTCTCGTGTTCGTCCCATCTATAAATCTCCGACTTCGGCCAATGTATCAATTTTTCGGTTTCCCGAAATCTCAGGATCTATGGCTTGACTTCCTCCAACCTGTCAACCATATGAAAGGTATCACGGACGTGATATGTAAATGAGGGCCTGTTTATCGGTCATAGAGCTAAGAATTTGGGCTCTCTGATCCAAATCCTAGCGTGAGGCGCCATCCTAACGCTCTGTTCCTTCTCTATAATATTACGGTCCTTGAAAGCGTGGTGCCAAGAAAAGTCGAGGCCCATGTAATATACATCAACCAACTCCCAGATTAGGAGAACGGACGTGACTAAAGATTATAAGCCCAAGACTGCAGATGACGGGAGGAAATATCTTCGTTCCTCACATTCTAAGTTCCGGAGATTAGTCAAAAAGGATACGAGGAAGCGAGGGATCGGTGTCCGACCTAAGCTGTATTTCGACACGCTAATCGGCAATCGCCCGATGCCAGGGAAGCGACAAACTGTCAGCGATTTACTAGCGACAGATCTCAAAGCGCTACATGAGTTCGGGAACTATATGATCGACGAAGCTGAGAAGCTAAGTCTGTCGAACCCAAATTTAGAGTTCTACCACGTGACCTTGTTGGCCGAAGAAGGCGTGATTTTGGAACGAGAATCTTTCGTTCCCGTCAGTCCAATCAAAAAGAAAATTCACAACTGTTTATCGCGAGACTGCAAGCTAGACTTCGTCGCAGCCATCGAATGCCAAGGGCTGACCAACTGGCCTCAAAATTCGAAAGGTCGAACATTGTTAGTCCATGTCCACGCACTGGTCTGGTTCGATCCTCGCCGGGTGAAAGGCTTGACGGCCAACACTGAGCGCGGCCTTGAGGGGTTCATAAAGAGCAGAGCGTGGTTTTCCAATTTCGACGCTAAGCCCGTATCAGCAGTGAAAATAACGGAAAACCGTGGGTCACCTGCGTGGTTTGCAGCTTACCTGTTTAAATCGCCTCACTCAGCGAAAAGGCGTGTGAAAATCGTCGACCCGGACTCCGATTCGCTATTTGATGAATTTAAACTCAAGCCGGTAACTTCGGACGAAGGCTACAGACCCGAATTCGCAATGCGTATTTTCGAACTGCGGTCGCATTTAAAGCTGAGCGAACTTGTCGTGGCCGGTGGTGCTGGTGCGGCAATGAAGCGCCGCTGCTTCACACGTCTGCGCGCATGGCAACAAAACAGGCGTTGGCTTCGAAAACCGATGAAGCATTTCAATTTGGATGCTTTCCGCCGGCAGATTAAACGAAATCGCAGGCGGCACTACGGCGAATTTTTCGTCTGGTAACAAACAGGATGGCGGTATGTCGAATTTACCGCCATCCACACCGCTGACTGCTGAATAAGCGTCCGACAAGAACGAAAACTAGATCGCTGCTTACCATACGCTTACCACGCCCTTTCAAGTCGCGGTCGGAAACAGCTAAGTGCTTGTTTCCACTGGTCGGGAAGACAGGATTCGAACCTGCGACCCCCACACCCCCAGTGTGATGCGCTACCAGGCTGCGCTACTTCCCGTATCCAGTGGAGGCGCGCCGTATAGGGCGGTGATTTCGTTGTGGCAAGCGGTCAGATGCCACATTGGTGCCAGAATTCCGCGCCGAACCGGCGGCAAATGGGTGATGCAGCCATGCACCATAGTTTTGCCCAAACCGTGCTGAGTGAATTGCGGGCAGCTTGCATTGCTGCTAACCGCGCCCACTTACCCTTGAGACGGGCGGGGAGACAGGCGGCAGCCGCCATCTGCGACCAACCTGAACCAAGCCAAGCCACACCAATTTAACGGGCCGATAGACACATGTTTGACCTACTTGCCGCTGCTGGAGCGGGCGCTGCCGAAGCGCCGCCAGCCTGGATCAACTGGCTGCCGATTGTCGGCATGGTTGTGATTTTCTGGTTCTTGATCATCCGCCCGCAAATGAAGCGGCAGAAAGAACATCAGGCAAAGGTCGGCGGCCTGAAAAAGGGCGATCAAGTCGTCACGCAAGGCGGCCTAGTCGGCAAAGTCATCAAGGTTGATGACACTTATGCAGAAATCGAATTGGCCAAGGATGTGCGCGTGAAAGCGGTTAAGCACACGATTGCCGATCTGATCGAAAAGGGCGGCAAACCCGCTAACGATTAAGCGTCTGCGATTAATTTCCTGCGGCTGGGGCGCGTTTGAGCGTCCAAGGCGTCACTGATAAACGACATAAGGTTCAAACTGGCCGGCAATGCTTGAATTTCCCCTTTGGAAAAAGATTATGCTGTGGGCGATCACGCTCGCTTTCTCAGCAGCGGCGCTCCCGTCCTTGCTGGGGCCTGCAGGTGTTGAACTGGGTGAGGATTCGTCCGCGCCGCAGATCAATCTGGGCCTCGATCTGGCCGGTGGTTCGCACCTCTTGCTAGAGGCTGATCCAGAGGAAGTGGCCCGGCAACGGCTGGAAAATATGGAAGAGGCGGTCGAAGTCGCCTTGGAAAATGCCACACCAGAAATTGAATTTGGCGATACGTCGCGCTCTGATGGGCGGCTTTCCTTTATCCTCGACACGCCGGTTGATATTGACCGCGCGCGCGGCGTTCTTGAGCCGCTAATGATGGGCGAAGGGCTGACGCGCGAATGGGATTTGAGCGTCATCGACGGTCAACGCATGGTGCTCACCCCGACCGATACCGGAACGGCTGTGGCTTTGAACACAGCGATGGAAGGGGCCGTCGAAGTTGTCCGCCGCCGGATCGATTTGCTGGGCACCAAAGAACCAACGATCATTCGTCAGGGTGATACGCGGATCGTGGTGCAGGTGCCGGGTTTGCAAGATCCGCAGGCTTTGAAAGAGCAGCTGGGTCAGACCGCACAGCTTGAATTTAAACTGGTCGATCAGCAGGCGCTGCCGACCAACACATTGGCCGGTGTCGCCAATCCGGGCAGCCAGATTTTCCCCTACGCAACAGGCTCCAATTTCGAAGGGCAGTTTGAAGCGGTTAAACGCCTCGGCGGTATTCGCGGCGACAGTCTGACCGGGGCGCAGGCCGGGATTGATCAACGCAACAATGAAAACATCGTCTCGATCCAGTTCGACCAACAAGGCGGGCAAAAATTCGCGCAGCTCAGCACCGAAAATGTCGGCGAACGATTTGCGATCATCCTCGATGGCGAGGTGATCTCCGCGCCGTTCTTCAACGAACCAATCCTTGGCGGTGCGGCGCAGATTTCGGGTAACTTTACCGCGGAAAGCGCAAACCAGCTGGCGATCTCGCTGCAATCGGGCGCTCTGCCAGTGCCGCTGACCGTGATCGAGGAACGCACCGTGGGGCCGGACCTTGGGGCCGAATCCATCCGCAGCGGGTTGATCGCGATGATCATCGGCAGCATCGCCGTGGTGACATTGATGGTCGCAACCTATGGCCGGTTCGGTGTCTATGCGACGGTGGCTCTGGTCTTCAACGTGCTCATTTTGCTGGGCGCGATGGCGATCGGCAATTTCACTCTGACCTTGCCCGGCATCGCCGGATTTGTGTTGACGGTGGGTGCGGCGGTTGACGCCAACGTGCTGATTAACGAACGAATACGCGAGGAACGAAAGCGCGGGCGAAAAGTCATAACCGCGGTCGAAAACGGCTATAAAGAAGCCAGCCGCGCGATTTACGACGCCAATATCACCAACTTCATCGCAGGCGCTTTGCTGTTCTGGTTCGGCTCTGGCCCGATCCGCGGTTTCGCCGTTGTGTTGGTGATCGGATTGGTGACTTCGGTCTTCACCGCACTGGCGCTTACTCGCATGTGGGTTTCCGGCTATCTCGCCGCGAACCGCCCCAAAGACATCAACATTTAAGGAAGGGAGACGAGCTATGAAACTGCTGAAACTCGTACCCCAGGATACGAACATAAAGTTCCTGAAATTCCGCGCGCCGTTCTTCATCTTCAGCCTGCTATTGATGGCGGCGAGTTGGGCTTTGGTGGCGACGATGGGGCTCAATTACGGCGTCGATTTCGCCGGCGGCCAACAAATCCGCGCGACCTTCACCGAAACGGCAGAGGCGCCGGTGGTGGAATTGCGCGAAACGATATCCGCGCTGGAGAATATCGAAGATCCCGTGGTGCAACGGTTTGGACAACCCAATGAGGTGTCCATCCGCGTAAAACTGCCGCCAGAGGCCGAGGGCAATCCTGAGTTTGCCAATGAGATGACCAATGCGATTGTGACAGCAATCGAGGCCGGGCATCCCGACATCCGTATTGACGGCGTTGATAGTGTTTCGGGCAAGGTTTCAGGCGAGTTTCGCAATGATGCTGTGCTGGCCTTGCTTGCGGCGATGTTGATGGTGGCGCTGTATATTTGGATCCGGTTCGAATGGCAGTTTGGCGTCGGCGCGCTGTTTGCGCTGTTCCACGATGTGTCCGTCACATTGGGTATGTTTGCGCTGTTCCAGTTGGAATTCAGCCTTCAGATTATTGCCGCTATTTTGGCGATCATTGGTTATTCTTTGAACGATACGATTGTCGTTTATGACCGCGTGCGGGAAAACCTGAAGAAGTATCGCAAGATGCCTCTGCCAGAGCTGCTCGACCTGTCAGTGAATGAAACGCTGGCGCGGACGGTGATGACATCGCTGACGCTGCTGGTGGCGTTGGTGCCATTGTTGATATTCGGCCCCTCCAGCCTGTTTGGGCTGGTCGCGGCGATCACGGCGGGCCTGTTCATCGGAACCTATTCGAGCGTCTATCTCGCGTCTCCGATCCTAATCTGGCTTGGCGTGAATTCGGACAGTTTCGTTCCGCAGGAAACCGACGCAGATCGTCAGGAAAAGAAGGTCCTGGGGCAGCTTTAATCTACGGGGTGCTATTCCGCCCTCTCCCCCGCCCATCCGCCCTTTGGGATAGGATTTCCGGGCGAAAGGGCAGGGGAGAGGGCGACTTGGCACAAGGATGGGCCGGACGGCCCAGACGCACGCAGATAAAACGCCGCTTATTTCGTCAGCAAATCGTAATGCGCGGCCAATTCTAACGCATTGGTGTCCCAGCTGAACCGTTCCGCCATCGCGGCGACGGCTTGACGCATGGGCGGATTGTTGAGGATTTCGTTGACCCCGGCGGCCACGCTTTCGGGGGTGCGTTCCACCAACCGTCCGGCGGTGTGGTTCGTGATCAATTCGCGCGCGCCGCCAACATCGCATGTGACGACCGGCGTACCGCAGGCAAGCGCCTCGACCCACGCATTGGCGAGGCCTTCATTCATCGTTGGCAAGACCATCGCATCGGCGGCGGAGAGGATCAGCGGCAGCAAATCATGGTCGAGCGATCCGGCAAAATGCACCCGGTCGGCCAGCCCCAAGTCACGCGCCAAATCGCGCAAATGCGCCTCATCATCGCCTTTCCCGACCAGCACCAGCCGTGCGCCATCAATCTTGGCGAGCGCGGCAATCGCGATGTCTTGGCCCTTGCGTTCGATCAGCGCGCCAACACAGGCAAGCAGCGGCGCATTATCGGGCATCGCAAACCCCAATTCGGAGCTGAGCTGCGCGCGCAATTGCGTGTGTTCCAGCGGGCGGAACCGGTCACGGTCGAGCCCTGTATAATGCACGCGAATTTTGCTGCGCGGCATACCGATTTCGGCCATTTGCCCCGCCAACGCTTCGCTCACCGCGAGCAAACCATCGGCGCATTCGGCGGCTTCCAACATTTGTTCGCGGGCAAAATCAAAATCGCCCCAATAGGTGATGTCGCTGCCACGCGCTTTGAGCGACAGCGGCACGCCGATCTGACGTGCGATCCACGCGGCTGCGGGTCCGTCAGGGAAGAAAAACTGTGCGTCGATTACATCAATCGGTGTCTCGGCATGAATGCGCTGCACCAGCGGCAGGGCGGCCTTTGCGATGGCAGAGGCGTTGCGCCGTGCGCCGACCGCGGGGATCAGGGTGAAGCGGGGGCGGTGGATGGTGACGCCGGCCTCTTCGCTGACCTCATCCAATTGCGACAGCGCGCGGTACCGGCCCAGAGCAATCGGGGGCAGACCAATCGGATTGACCACGCTGACTTTCCAATCCCCTTTCGCCTTTCCGCGTTTGGCGAAAGCCTCCAAAGAACGCGCGACAAAGGTGCCAAAGCGCGGATTGACCGCGTTGGGATATAGCGTGCTGAGCGCCAATACGTGTTTCACGCTGGGTATCCTCGCTCGTGTTTCACCATCTCTCCTTTGCTTCGGCCCGCCTGAGAATAGATCCTCTGGGTTAAAGCGAACTGACCAAACTTCGCATTCTCGCCGCGCATTACAGCGGGCGAACCAGCATCGTTGCCACCGCGATCCAAGGCGGATTGTCTATCACCTGCTGCTTATTGCCCGCTTGTGAAGGGAGAATTCCGACCAAAGTGCCCTTTCGGTCGATAAGCCGCCCGAATGTGAAACGCCCGCCAGTGCGCGGGATTAGGCAATCACGATTGATCGCGGCACCGGCATCATCGGGCTGTATTTGCCTCAGCCATACCATATCGCCGGGACGGTATTCACCAACAGATGCGGTGACTTCGAGGACCAACATCGCCGCGCCATCCCCCCGCGCGGCGATTTCAGTGGGCAAAATCGCCTCCCTCGCGGTGCTCAATGCCTCTGGTTCGCCAAGGCCAAGTTCCGCGACGATTTGCGCGCGAGGTTGTTCATCAGAGCGAACCAAAATCTCCGGGTCAACGCCAAGTGCCGTGCCAATCCGGTCCATCCATTTGATCGACAGGTTGCGCATCCCAGTTTCCAACCGCCCAATCGTCTGTGCGGTGGTGGGCGGGGTGCAGGCTTCGGCCAGATCGGAAAGGGTTAGGCCCTTTGCCTTGCGGATTTCGCGGATGCGATTGATCATATATGGCATCTTTCGATTGAGATTTTGAACCAAATCGGTTTTTGCTTTCCTACAGATTTACTTGTTTGGCAAGGGGGCGTTCGAACTTGCCAAACTGGCAGTCTGACAAATCGAATGTGCTCAATCGAAGGGACCTGCGCCATGAAACAACAATTGGTAGAACGCGAACTGACATCCGAAGGTGCGCGCCGCAGTGACAGCGCAGGATCCAAACGGCGCAGCGTCAGCGTGAATCTGGGCGAATCGCCGATCGCGTGGCTGCATTCACGCGGGCATATCGACAACCGGTTGTTCGACGCGGGAGAGGCGCTGCGCGGGGATTATGAACGGGCGCAATTGTCCGCCAATGTCACGATGCGCTGGGATGCGGTGCGGATCAAATCCACCGGCGATACCGGCCTATCGGGCACAGAAAAACAGATCGCCGCAAAACACCGGTTCGATGGCGCGTTGACGGCGGCGGGCAAGGGGCTGGAGGACATTTTGTGGCGGGTCGTATGCGCGGGCGAGGGGTTGCCTGATGCGGAAAAGTCCCTTGGTTGGCCCGCGCGCAGCGGCAAATTGGTGCTCAAACTGGCGCTGGACCGGGTCGCGGATTATTACCGGATTACCTGAGGGCGCGGTGATTGGGCACGTTGTTTGGGGGCAAAGATTTTGACCCTTAGACAGTGTGTCAGGTGTGTCAGGTGTGTCAGGTGTGTCAGCTGTGTCAGCTGTGTCAGGCTTGCAGAGCGGCGGATACGTTCCGGCGCAATGCGGGCAGCACGTCGGTTTCATACCATGCGTTTTTCGCCATCCACATCCGCACCCGCCACGAAGGGTGGGGCAAAGGGATAAAGGGCGCGAAATCGGCGCCGCTTTGCACCCGCTGCGTAAGCGACATTTTGCGGCTATCGGGCAGGTAATGCGCCTGAGCATAGGAGCCAACAAGCAAGGTCAGGCGGTTTGTTGGCAGGAGTGAAAGCACGCGGTCATGCCAAGCGGGCTGGCATTCCTTGCGCGGCGGGGCATCGCCGCTTTTGGCTTTGCCGGGATAGCAAAAACCCATTGGCATCAATGCAATAGCGTCAGGATCGTAGAATGTCTGTTTGTCCACGCCCAGCCATTCACGCAGGCGGTCGCCGCTATCATCATCCCACGCAATGCCGCTGGCATGGACTTTGGTGCCGGGGGCTTGGCCGATAATCAGGATGCGCGACCGCGCCGAGAATTGAACAATTGGCCGAGGGCCGAGCGGCAAATGCTCTTTGCAAAGCTCGCACGCAGCAATCTCGCGGTGCAGGCCTGCGGCCTCATCCGCCGTGGCGGATGGCTGCGTCATCCCTCAACCAATTCGGCAAGGTCGAGCCAGCGAATTTCAGCGGCATCCTTTTCCATGCGGGCGTTTTCGATGCCTTTGGAAATGGTCGCGAAACGTTGCGGATCGGCGGTGAAAAGGGCGGGGTCGGCAAGGATCGCTTCGCCCTTGGAAATGGCGGTCTCAAGCTCTTCGATCCGGTCGGGCAGCAATTCGTAATCGCGTTGATCTTTGTAAGACAATTTGGTGGATTTCGGCGGCGCGGGCGCGGGCGCGGCGGCAGTTGGCGCGACCTCACTTATTGGCCGCGATTTGCCAACCACGCGCTTGCTGCGTTTCGCTTCCCAATCGGCATAGCCCCCGGCGACGATGTCGACCGATCCCGACCCATCGAGGCCAAGCGTCACGGTTACGGTCTTGTCGAGAAAGTCACGGTCATGGCTGACGATCAGCACGGTGCCATCAAAGTCCGAGATTACTTCTTGGAGCAGGTCGAGTGTTTCGAGGTCGAGATCATTGGTCGGCTCATCGAGGACAAGGAGGTTTGCCGGACGCGCAAATTCGCGGGCGAGCAAGAGGCGCGAGCGTTCACCGCCCGATAGAATGCCGACCCGTGTATCGACGATCTTGGGATCGAACAGGAAGTCTTTCAAATAGGCCTGCACATGCGTTCGCGCCCCGCGCACATCGATCCAATCGCCGCCCTCCGCCAGAATATCGCGAACGGTTGCGCCGGGTTCGAGCAATCGCCGCTGTTGATCGATCATCACCCCGGTTAGCGTAGATGCGCGCGTGATGGTGCCGCTGTCGGGTGCCAATTCGCCGGTGAGCATCCGCAGCAAAGTGGTCTTGCCCGCGCCATTTGATCCGACGAAACCGATGCGGTCACCGCGCTGAATCCGCAAAGAGAACGGCTTGATAATCGCGCGCCCATCATAGGTTTTCGAGATGCCATCCGCGACAATCACGGATTTCGATTTGAAATCGCCGTCATTTGCCAATTTCAATTTCGCGGTGCTGCTATCGGTAATCATCGACGCGCGCGCCTCGCGCATTTTATAGAGCTTTTCGAGCCGCCCTTGATTGCGTTTTCGGCGCGCGGTGACACCGCGTTCCAACCAATGCGCCTCCAGCTTCAGCTTCGCATCCATCTTATGCGCGGCGCGGGCTTCTTCTGCGTAGACAGATTCCTCCCATGCATCATATCCGCCAAAGCCAACCTCTTTGCGCCGCAAAGTTCCGCGGTCCAGCCACAGCGTCGCGCGGGTCAGGCGCTTGAGGAAGGTCCGGTCGTGGCTGATCGTGATAAACGCGCCTTTGTAACGCGACAGCCAATCCTCCAGCCAATCAATCGCGGATAGATCGAGGTGGTTGGTCGGCTCATCCAGCAGCAACAAATCGGGGTCTTGCCCCAAAGCGCGGGCGATGGCGGCGCGGCGGCGTTCGCCCCCGCTGGCGGTGGCGGACGGTGTGTCCATATCAATGCCAAGCTGTCCGGCGATGGCCTCGACTTCATAGATTTCGGGCGCGTCATCGCCGTGCAGCGCGAAATCCATCAGCGTTTCGAACGCGCTGAAATCGGGGTCCTGTTCCAGAAACACGATCCGCATATTGGGCTTAACCCGGCGCGTCCCGCGATCCGCCTCGATCCTATCGTCGATCAGCTTCAGCAGCGTCGTTTTACCCGCGCCATTGCGCCCGATCAGCGCCAGCCGGTCGCCCGGCATCACATGCAGGTCAATTGGCTCCGCGCCTTGTCCGGGTTGCGGCCCGCCGAACAGCCAGCGCGCGCCTTGTTGGAGGCCGAGGCCTTCCCAGGAAAGAATTGGAGGTTGTGCCATATCGCCGCCAAGTAGGGGCTTGCGCTTCCGCTGCCAAGGCGGTTCAGTGCGCGCTCAGGCTTGGCGTCCTATTTGGCCGCCAATAGGAGGAACAATCTATGATCCGTCATTCGCTCGCTTTGGTGGCCGCTGCCGCCTTCGTTACCCCTGCATTCGCGCCCGCCGCAATCGCCGCCGAGGTGGAAATTGCGGCGTCCGGCCCGGTGATTGAATTGTCGGTTTCGGAAAGCATCACCGCCGCGCCGGACCTGGTCACTATTGGTGCGGGTGTTTCGACACAGGCGCCCACAGCAGTAGAGGCGATGCGCCAGAATTCGGTTCAGATGCGCCGGGTCATTGATCAAATTCTTGCCTTGGGCGTGGCAGAGGAAGATATCCAGACCACCGGGATCAGTTTGAACGCCCAATATGATTACGACCGCGCGAACCAACGTCAGGTCTTTCGCGGCTATCAAGTGTCCAACCGGGTCAGCATAAAATTGCGCGAAATTGATGAAACAGGCGCGGCGTTGGATGCTTTGGTATCGGCTGGCGCGACGGATTTATCCGGCCCAACTTTTAGCATTGAGGATGACGAAGCGGCGAAAGACCTTGCCCGCGAAAGAGCCGTAGAACGAGCGCAGCAGCGCGCTCAGGCGTATGCGCAGATGGTCGGCTATGACGGTGTTCGCGTCCTCGCCATTAGCGAGGCGATCCGGGGAAGCGGCGCGGCGCCGCGTATGGAAATGCGGGCAATGGCCGCCGATGTTTCGGCCGCCCCGGTCCAACCCGGCCAAGTCAGCACGGGCGTTAGCATTACAATCAAATATGAAATGATCCGCGCCGATGCTACCTGAACGCGCATCGCGGTCATTATTCACAGCTTGTTCAACGCAGCAACGCTAGGCATGTGAACACAATGACAAACAGCCGCATCCTCTTTGCCGCAATGGCCTCTGCACTTTTGCTGACGGGCCTTGGCGCGGGCACGGCGTCCGCCGTGGTCGCCGAGGGCACGTCTGAGGGCACTCTGGCGCAAGATCAAAACCGCGATGATCAGGGTGAGGCGCGGCGCGAAATGCGCGCGGGCAATCAATTGTCGCTGCGCGAGATTGAGCGCCGCATCCTGCCGCAAATGCGCGGCAGCGAATATCTCGGCCCATCATACGACAGCACCGCGCGCGCATACCGCCTGAAATTCATCCGCGAGGGCCGTGTCACCTATATTGATGTCGACGCCCGCAGCGGCCGCATTATCAACCGTTCGAACTGAGGCAGCGCCCAGCGATGCTCACATGTCCGGGGACTAAGCGCGGCTTGCCCATATTTCGGCGCGCGGTTCGCTTGACGGCGCGGGTGCAAACGCGCAGTCAAGCGCGTGAAACTTCACAAAGATATACAGAAGAACAGGGCGGACTATGCGCATCCTAATCGTCGAAGACGAACCCACATTGGGCCAGCAATTGAAATCGACTTTGGAACAGACCGGCTATGCCGTTGATCTGTCAACCGATGGCGAAGACGGGCACTTCCTTGGCAGTACAGAGGATTACGACGCGTGTATCCTCGATCTCGGCCTGCCAGAAATTGATGGCCTGTCGGTGCTTGGCATGTGGCGCAAAGAAGGGCGCGATTTTCCTGTGCTGGTTCTGACCGCGCGTGACAGTTGGTCGGACAAGGTTGCTGGATTGGACGCGGGCGCCGATGATTATCTGGCAAAACCGTTCCAAACCGAAGAATTGATCGCCCGCCTGCGTGCGCTGATCCGCCGCGCATCGGGCAACACGTCGAGCGAGCTGACCGCGGGCAATGTCCGGCTGGACACGCGTTCGGGCCGGGTGACATTGGACGGTGAGCCGGTGAAACTGACCGCACAAGAATACAAATTGCTCAGCTATCTGATGCATCACAAAGGCAAAGTGGTGAGCCGGACTGAGCTCATTGAACATATTTACGACCAAGATTTTGATCGCGATTCCAACACGATCGAAGTTTTCGTCACCCGCATTCGTAAGAAACTTGGTGCAGAGGTAATCACTACGATCCGTGGCCTCGGTTACAGCCTCGACGACCCCGCAGACGCTCCCCGAGCGTAAGGACGCGGCCCGCGCTCCTGTCACAGGGGCGGGGGAAGGCGTGCCTGGTTCGGATGGGGTGCCCGATGTCCAAACGCCTGCGCCGCGCGCGAGCCTTGCAAAACGCATGGGCTTTATCGCGGCGGGCTGGATTATTGTCCTGCTATTGGGCGGGGGCATCGCGTTAGAGCGGACGCTGACGCGTCAGGTCGAAGCCAATTTTGACGAACAACTCGAATATCAGCTGACGGCGATGGTTGCCTCGGCAGAGATCGATTCCTTCGGCGAAGTGTGGTTCTATCGAACATTGGGCGATCAACGGTTTTTGGAACCGAATAGCGGCCTGTATTGGCAGATCAGCGGCACCAATTACGAACCCTATCCCTCGCGCAGCCTATGGGACCGCACCCTCGATTTGCGCGCCGATGCGGGTGATGCTGGCGGTGCTGGCGGTGCTGGCGAAGGAGGCGAGGCGGAGCATTTCGATAGCGACGTTCATTATTACAATTCGGATCAATTCGCCGGCGAATCTCTGCGTATTGCCGAACGCACAGTGATCCTGCCGGGCAGTGAGACGCGCTGGACCTTCGCCGTGGCCAGCGCCACGCGGCAGATGGATGATCAAATTCAACAGGTTCGCTCGATCCTGATCTGGAGCTTTGCGGTGCTGGGTCTTGGCCTGTTCGTCATGGCGCTGCTGCAAATCCGTTATGGCCTATCCCCCCTTCGCCGGGTTCGCGCGGCGATCCAGAAATTGCGCACCACGGGTGAAAACCGGATCACCGATCCTCTGCCCGCAGAGGTGGAACCGCTGGTGGAGGAAGTGAACGCGCTGCTCGAACACACCGAACGTCAGGCCGAAGAAGCGCGGACCCATGCGGGCAATCTTGCTCATGCTTTGAAGACGCCGCTCACCGTCCTCACCAACGCCGCGACCGCGCGCGCGCCGGACCTTAACGAGGCCGTTTTCCGCGAAACCCGCACGATGCAGCGGCATGTTGACCACCATCTCGCCCGCGCCCGCGCCGTGGGACGCCGCGCCGTTGGCCAAGCGCGAACCGATGTTCGCCAAAGCGCAGAGGCCGTGCGGCGCGCGGTAGAACGGCTCTATCCAGAGGGACGGCTGGACATTGCCGGCAGCAAAGATGCGATGGTGGCGATCGAACGTCAGGATCTCGATGAAATCCTCGGCAATCTGATCGAAAACGCCGCAAAATATGGCGGAGGCAGCGTGTTCGTCACGCTCGATCACGAACCCGGCAGCCCGCTCTGCCGGATATGGGTCGAAGATGACGGCGTTGGCATCCCAGAAGAAGAACGCATCCGCATTTTTGATCGCGGCGCGCGTCTGGATACGGGCAAACCCGGCACCGGTCTGGGCCTAGCCATTGTCCGCGATGTGGCGGAAATTTACGGCGGCTCGGTCACGCTCGATGAAAGCGAAGATTTGGGCGGATTGCTCGTGGAATTGCGCCTGCCGCGCGCGTAATTCAGCCGCGGTTCAAGCCATGCCGTGCGAAGATGGCGCGATTTTGAACAGGGGAGCTGCGCAAATGGTTAGAGCATCAATCCTATCGGCTGCTGCGCTCTGTTTGCTGGGTGCCTGCGCGTCGCCCGCAACGTCCGCAACGGAAAACCGGTTTACCGGTCAGCGCACCGTTTTCTACAATCCGTATGCCGCGCCTGAATTGCAAAATGGACCTGTGGGGCCAGAGCAATGCGCCGAATGCCCCGGCGTGGAAGGGCGCTGGCTCGATGGCCTGATCTATCCCGGACGCGGCCATTATGCGTATGATCGTGATGGCAACCGGGTTCAGCTTTCACGAAGCGACAGACGCGAATTGCGGCGGCGGTTTCAGGCGATTGAGGATCAGGCAGAGATCAATCGCCGCGTCGCAGAATTCAATGCGCGTCAGGCCGCCATTCCTCCTGCGATTCCCACCGCTCCGCCGCTTGCAAGCCCGCCAGCAGCCCCTCCCGAAGCGCCTGCGCCTAGCGCGCGATCAAACAGTTCGGCTCCGCAAAGTGAACCGGATTAAGACCTAACCCCCGCGCGCCTTTTCATGGTGGCGGATGACCTCTTCGATGATGAAGCGCAGGAATTTTTCACTAAATTCCGGGTCCAGATCGGCGGCTTCGGATAGCGCCCTCAGCCGTTCTATCTGGCGCTGTTCACGCGCCGGATCGGCAGGGGGCAAAGTGACCTTCGCCTTATACTCGCCCACGGCCTGTGTGATGCGAAACCGTTCGGCCAGCATGTGGATGATCGCCGCATCAATATTGTCGATGCTTTTGCGAAAGCTGGCGAGTGTGTGATCCTCGCCGCCCTTGCTGTTTGGCGTGGGTACAGGTGAGCTTTGCGTTTTGTCGGACATAGGCCGCGAAAGTAGCAGCAATTCAACGCTTGCCAAGCGCGCAGGCCACCCCTTATTGCCGCCCCATGACCGCAGATGTCGTTCCCCTACCGCGTAAAGCTCCCACACTCGATCCCATGCTGGCGCTTACAGCCGGCGGTATGAATTCGGTGAACACCGTGATTCTTGAACGGATGCACAGCGAAATCCCGCTGATCCCGCGCCTTGCGGGGCATTTGATTTCCGGGGGCGGCAAACGGCTGCGCCCGATGCTAACGCTCGCTGGTGCAGAATTGGTGGGGTATCAGGGCACGCGCCATCACAAATTGGCGGCGGCGGTTGAGTTTATTCACACTGCGACTTTGCTGCATGACGATGTCGTCGATGGCAGCGAACTGCGCCGGGGCAAAGCGGCCGCGAACATCATTTTCGGCAATCCCGCAACCGTTTTGGTCGGGGATTTCCTGTTCAGCCGCGCGTTTGAACTGATGACCGAGGATGGCTCTCTTAAAGTCCTCAAAATCCTCAGCCATGCCAGCGCCGTTATTGCAGAGGGTGAGGTGTCGCAATTGACGGCCCAGCGCCAAATTGAGACCAGTGAAGAGCGGTATTTGCACATTATCGGCGCGAAAACCGCCGCTTTGTTCGCCGCCGCCAGTCAAATCAGCGCGGTCGTGGCCGAGTGCAGCGAAGAACAAGAGCGCGCGCTTGAAAATTATGGCCGCAACCTTGGTGTGGCCTTCCAATTGGTCGACGATGCGATCGATTACGATTCGGACGCGGCCGAAATGGGCAAAGACCAAGGCGATGATTTCCGCGAAGGCAAAATGACATTGCCGGTAATTCTGGCTCATGCTCGCGGAAACGAGGAAGAGCGCAAATTCTGGAAAGCCGCCATTCAGGGCCACCGCAGCTCGGATGACGATTTGGCCCACGCCATTTCTCTGATCGAAAAACACAGTGCTTTAGAAGACACACGCGAACGCGCGCGGCATTTCGCGCACCGCGCGATCGACGCCATTTCAATCTTCCCCGACAGCAAAGCGCGCGCTGCGATGGCGGAGGCCGCGCAATTCGCGGTCGCTCGCGGATATTGATCGCGCCCGGTTGAGGCGTCTGTGACCACTGACCTTCCGATACTGGCCGTTTTGCCCGACCTGCGCGATGCGCTTGCGCGGTCAGGCGCGGCGGTTCTGATTGCGCCGCCGGGGGCGGGTAAGACAACGGCGGTCGCGCCTGATTTGCTTGGCGAGACATGGTGTACAGGTCAGATCATCCTGACCTCTCCGCGCCGGGTTGCCGCCCGCGCCGCTGCGGAGCGTATGGCGGAGATGCTGGGCGAGAAACCCGGTGAAACTATCGGTTATATGACCCGGCTCGACAGCAAGGTTTCTGCCCGAACCCGGGTGCTGATCGTGACGGAGGCGATCCTTGTAAACCGATTGGTCGAAGACCCTGAATTGCCGGGTATTTCGGCGGTGCTTTTCGATGAGGCGCATGAACGCGGCTTGGACAGCGATCTTGGGCTTGCCTTGGCGCTGGAGACGCGGGCGGTGCTGCGCGAGGATTTGCGCGTGCTTGTGATGTCCGCGACGATTGATGGCGCACGTTTTGCCCGGTTGTTGGGTGATGATGCGCCGGTGATTGAAAGCGAGGGGCGCAGTTTTCCGTTGGAGATAAAGTGGCTTGGCTCCAACCCTTCGCAGCGGATCGAGGATCAAGTCACCGCCGGAGTGATGACCGCTTGGCGCGATACGGACGGCGATATCCTCGCTTTTCTGCCGGGTGTCGGAGAGATTGAACGCACGCGCGAACGGCTGGAGGCTAAGCTGCCCAATACGCCGATCTTGCCGCTGCATGGACAGGTGGAGCCTGCTGCGCAGCGCACCGCGATCCGCCGCGATCCTGAAGGGCGCAGGCGGATTGTCGTGGCCAGCGCGATCGCGGAAACTTCGCTGACATTGGACGGCGTTTCGGCGGTGGTCGATGGCGGGCTAGCGCGCATGGCGCAGCATGACCGCGCGGCCGGCACCACGCATCTGGTCACGCACCGGGCAAGCCAAGCGGCAGCGGCGCAGCGGGCCGGGCGCGCAGCGCGGCAAGGTCCGGGAATTGCATACCGCTTGTGGGAGCAGGGCGGCCATTTGGGGCGGCCCGAATTTGCGCCGCCCGAAATTGAAACCGCTGATCTGGCGGCGCTGATCCTAAAGCTTGCGAAATGGGGATCGAGCGACCCGGCCGCTTTGCGCTGGCTGGACCCACCGCCTGCGGCCTCTGTTGCGGCGGCGCGGGGTAGTCTGACCGCGCTTGGGGCGTTGAATGAAGAGGGGCGGATCACAGAATGGGGCGAGGCGATTGCAGCCATGCCGATGGCCCCGGATCAAGCCGCCGCGGTGTTGCACGGCGCGCGCGCAGGCTGCGCCGAAGACACGGCGCGGCTGGTGATGTTGTTGCAAGAACGCGGGCTGGGCGGACGCGGGGAAGACCTAGCGCAGCGGGCCTCGCGCTGGCGCGGCGAACGGTCCAAACGCGCGGTCAATGCCGCAAGGATTGCGCAAGGTTGGGCAAAGAGCGCGGCCCGGTTGATCGAGCGGGGCATTGGCGCATCGTTTGAAACCGCAGCTGAGAAACCCGCAGAGTGCCTCGCATTGGCGCGCCCTGATTTCGTGGCAAAACGGCGCGATGCGAGCGGCGAAGACTGGCTGAGCGCAGGCGGGCGCGGGTTTCAGCTTGACCCTGCTTCTTCACTGGCAAGCGCGCAATGGATGGTGATCGGCGACGCTCAGGGTCAGGCGAAAGGCGCGCGGATCACGTCCGGCGCGGAATTAAGCGGCGCTCAGGTCGAAGCTTTGTTTGCCAATCAATTACAAGAACGATCCGCAGCACGCTGGAATCCAGACAAAAAACGCGCAGAAGCGCGGCGGATGAAACGCCTTGGAGCGATTGTTCTCACCAGCGCCGCCGACCCTACTCCTGACAGCCAAGCGATTGTGGATATCCTTGTGGATAAGGGGTTGGATAAGTTGGGGGATATCTTCCCGGCGGGCTTCTTGGAACGCGCCGCATTTGCGGGTGCCGAGGCGCTCTCTCCGGAAAACCTGCGGGACCGGTCCGACCTGTGGCTTGCGCCATTATTGGTTGGCCGCCGCGATCTTGATCTGCCGCCGGGCCGCTTTGCCGATGCTGCGCTTGGCCTCCTCGATTGGGACATGCGCCAACGCTTTGACACAGCTGCACCAACACACTTCACGTCGCCCGCGCAAAGCAGCCACCGGATTGATTATGCAGGCGATGATGCGCCGAGCGTGGAGGTGCGGGTGCAAGCGCTGTTCGGTCTGGATCAGCATCCCATGATCGGCAGCGGGGCATCTTCGGCCGCGCTCTTGCTGAAACTCACCAGCCCGGCGGGCCGCCCGATTCAATCCACGCGCGATTTGCCGGGTTTTTGGCGCGGGTCATGGGCGGATGTCGCCAAAGATATGAAGGGCCGCTATCCCAAACATCGCTGGCCAGAGCAGCCATGGACGCAAAAGCCGAGCCTAAAGACGAAAAACGCGTTCAATCGCAGCTAGATTTACAGCAATGAAATCACTAAACGGTGACGAAGACACCGCAAGGCCGACCGGACGCCCGCAGCGCCAAGGCCGCATGGCCGCATGGCCGCATGAGCGAGGAAACAATACGAAATGCCCGCGAGAATTTATCAACAGCCCAAAAGCGCAATGCAATCCGGTAAGGCGAAGACCGATGTCTGGGTGCTGGAATTTGAGCAAAGCGAGGCGCGGAAACCCGATCCTTTGATGGGGTGGACCGGTAGCGGCGATACGCAGGCTCAGGTGAAATTGAACTTTCCTGATAAAGACGCCGCGAAAGCCTATGCCGAGAAATACGGTATTGCGGCGCGGGTCCATGCGACGCCTGCTAAGACATTAAAGCTGCAGGCTTACGCCGACAATTTTCGGTAACGAGCCTACTTCTATAAAGCGCCTAGGCATGGACACGTAATCGCGCAGAAGCGCGAATTCTTCGTGAAGCGGCTTGAATTAAATTTGTCCGTCGCCATAAACAGTCTTGGGAGTCGGGTGGACGTTTGCGTTCGCTCACCGGGTCAGATCCGGAAGGAAGCAGCCCAGGTGGATTGCGGCGGGTCGCTCGGCTCCTTTTTACGTCAAATCAGCGCGGTTTTTTGGGCGAAAATGCTCAGATTGCGCCCTGTTAACGTGTTACCACGCGGCGTATCGTGCCAATTCCACAATTGGACACGCATTTCCCCAATCAGCGCCATGACAAATCCGCATCAAGCGCCTAGCTTGACGGTGTGACTGATTCCGATCCTGATATGCCAGACAATGATCCGCCTTGGACAGAGGAGGAGGATACGCCGTCCGCCGCTGAATTAGAGGCGGCGGGGCAAAATTCGATGTTTGGCGATCCTGCGCCGCAACCCAGCACGGCGAAGCCTGATGCGCCTAAGCCTGATGCGCCTAAGCCTGATGTGCCGGACGCGCCCGCATCTGCGGCTGCTGCGTCTCCGCCGGCAAAAGCGCCTAAAGTTGATGCCAATCAACCCTACCGCGTCCTTGCACGCAAATATCGTCCGCAGACATTTTCCGAACTGATCGGTCAGGAACCGATGGTCCGCACGCTTGGCAATGCGATTGAACGCGACCGGCTGGCCCATGCGTTCCTGATGACCGGGGTGCGGGGGGTTGGTAAAACCTCGACCGCGCGTCTGATTGCAAAGGCGCTGAACTGTGTTGGCATTGACGGCGCGGGCGGTCCGACGATTGACCCATGCGGGCAATGCGAACCGTGTACGGCGATTGCCGAGGGGCGCCATATCGATGTGATCGAGATGGATGCCGCGAGCAATACGCAAGTCGAAAAGATGCGCGATCTGCTCGACGGTGTGATGTATGCGGCTGTTACCGCCCGCTATAAAATTTACGTGATCGATGAAGTTCACATGCTCAGCAACAGTTCGTTCAACGCGATGCTGAAAACCCTTGAGGAACCGCCCGCGCATGTGAAATTCATTTTTGCCACCACCGAAGTTGAAAAACTGCCGGTGACAGTGCTCAGCCGGACGCAGCGGTTCGATCTGCGGCGTATTCCGGCGGAGATGTTGGCGCAGCATTTCGGCAAGGTTTGCAGGCTTGAGGGCGTGGCAGCCGAAGAAGAGGCGCTGCGCATTATCGCCGCCTCTGCCGAAGGGTCTGTGCGCGATGGTCTGTCGATCTTAGACCAAGCGATTGCCCATGCGGACATGGACGCGGACATGGACGCGGATATGGACGCGGCCAAAGACGGCGGCGGTTCCGTCACGGCGGCGCGCATTCGCGATATGCTGGGCCTTGCTGACAAAAGCGCTCAGCGGCGCTTGCTCGCTTCTGTGCTGGAGGGGGACGCCAAAGCGCTTCTGGCCGGCGTTGATGAGCAATATGCGCTGGGCGTGGAACCGCTCGCATTGATGCGCGCGCTGATGGATTTGGTACACCGGATCACGTTGGCGCAGGTGTCGGGCGGAGAGCCAGACGCGCCGAGCGAGGATGAGCGCGCGGCTTTGGCCGAATTTGCGAGCAAATTGGGCGCGGGCGAATTGCACCGATTGTGGCAATTGCTGCTCAAGGGGCATGATGAGGTGCGCCAAGCGCCCGATCCGCTGGTCACTTTGCAAATGGCGCTGCTGCGGGTGCTCCACGCGGCTGAACTTCCCGATCCCGGCAAACTGGCCAAGCGGATTGAGGAACTGGCAAAGAACGGCCCGGGCCCTGCGGCTGCGCCCTCTGGCGAAGCGGGCGGAACGCAGGCGAGCGGGCCGATAGGCGCGCCAACCAGTGCAATGACTTCTGCGCCGCTCGATTGGGACGTTCTGGTTCAACAAATTGATGATGCAGGCCAATTGCGCGTTGCTCAGATGATGCGCGACCGTATTCGCGTGATCGAATTGTCTCAGGAACGGCTGATCTTTGAACAGGCCGACAGTTACAGCGATGATCCCGTGCCCGACATTCGCGACGCTCTGTTTAAGCTGACCGGCAAACGCTGGTTGGTGGAACGCGGCGCTGGTGAGGCTCAGCCCAGCTTGCGCGAAGCCGCCGATGCAGAGGCGAAGGCCGCTGGCGACCGCATCCGCGCCAACCCGCTGGTCAAGGCGGCTTTCGAAGCGTTCCCAGATGCCGAATTGGTGGAACCGCAAGAAACGGTTACGCGCGCCGCTGCTGCTGGCGGCAAATGGAATTAACCCCCTAGAATTTGAGTAAGAGGATACCCCCGAGATGAAATCGATGGAAGAAATGATGGCAGCGGCTCAGCAAGCGGCTGAGACGATCCAGAACCAGATGAACGACATGCAGGTGAAGCTTGATTCGATCGAAGTCGAAGGCGCAGCCGGCGGCGGTCTTGTCAAAGTGCGCGCAACGGCAAAGGGCCGTATTTTGGGCGTCAGCATCGATGACAGCCTGATGAAGCTGGAAGACAAGCACATTGTCGAAGACCTCGTGACGGCCGCGTTTAACGATGCGCGCGACAAATCTGACCGCGTATCCGAAGAGCAAATGAAGGAAATGCAGGGCGGAATGGGTCTGCCGCCGGGCTTTAACCTGCCGGGCATGGGGTAATGCTCTCGCTCTCCTAATCGGTCGGTGACGCTGCCCATTGCGAGGGCGCTAACGCGACCCCATATCTTGCCAAACGGCGCGCCCTAATGGCGGCCTCGGACATCAAAACATGACACAGCATTTTCCACTCCTTCCCCTGCGCGACATTGTCGTGTTTCCCGGCATGGTCGTGCCGCTATTTGTGGGACGCGACAAATCGGTGGCCGCGCTCGAAGCGGCGATGGAGGCGTCGAAGGATATCGTCCTCGTTGCTCAGCTTGATCCTGCTTGCGATGATCCAGAGAGCGTGGACCTGTATGATATCGGCGTGGTGGCGCAGGTTCTGCAATTGCTGAAATTGCCCGATGGCACGGTGCGTGTCTTGGTCGAAGGGACGGCGCGCGCGCAGCTTTCCTCGCTCCGCGCCGAGGACAATTATGTTTTGGCAGAGGTCACTCTCGATGAACCTGAAACGGTTGCGGGCAACGAAGTCACCGCATTGATGCGCCAAGTGACCGAGCAATTTGGCGAATATGCAAAACTCAATAAGAAGATGGGCGAGGAAACCAATGTCGACCTGTCTGACATTGACGATGCCGGAATGCTGGCCGACACGATTGCAGCCGCGCTCAATGCGAAGGTTTCCGACAAACAAGCATTGCTGACAGAGGCCAGCCCTTTGAAGCGGCTCGAACTCGTCATGTCCTTTATGGAAGGCGAGCTGTCAGTGCTTCAGGTGGAGCGTAAAATTCGCGGGCGTGTGAAGCGCCAGATGGAAAAGACCCAGCGCGAATATTACCTCAATGAACAATTGAAAGCGATCCAAAGCGAGCTTGGCGGGAGCGACGGCGAAGACGGTGACGAGATCGCTGAGCTGACTGACGCGATTGAGAAAACCAAGCTTTCGAAAGAGGCGAAGGCGAAAGCCAAAGCTGAGCTGAAGAAGCTCAAAGGTATGCAGCCAATGAGCGCCGAGGCGACCGTTGTGCGCAATTATCTCGATGTGCTGCTGGGCCTGCCTTGGGGCAAGAAATCCAAGATCAAGAAAGACATTGGCAAGGCGCAGCTCGTGCTGGATGCCGATCATTATGGTCTTGAGAAGGTCAAAGACCGCATCATTGAATATCTCGCGGTGCAGGCACGGACCAATAAATTGAAAGGTCCGATCCTGTGCCTCGTTGGCCCGCCCGGTGTCGGCAAAACCTCGCTGGGCAAGAGCATAGCCAAGGCGACGGGCCGCGAATTTGTGCGCCAATCGCTGGGCGGTGTGCGCGATGAGGCGGAGATACGCGGCCACCGCCGGACCTATATTGGTTCTATGCCGGGTAAGATTGTCACGAACCTTAAGAAGGCCGGGACCAGCAATCCGCTATTCCTCCTCGATGAGATCGACAAGCTGGGTCAAGATTTCCGCGGCGATCCGGCCTCGGCATTGCTCGAAGTGCTTGATCCTGAACAAAACAGCGCGTTCCAAGACCATTATCTCGAACTCGACCTCGACCTGTCGAGCATCATGTTTGTGACCACCGCGAACAGCCTTGATCTGCCGCAGGCGCTGCTCGACCGGATGGAGATCATCCGGCTCGAAGGCTATACTGAGGACGAAAAGCTGGAGATCGCGAAACGTCACCTGATCGCGAAACAAGTAAAAGACCACGGTTTGACGCAAGGCGAATTTGAGCTGACCGATGACGGCCTGCGTGATTTAATCCGTTTTTACACGCGAGAGGCCGGCGTGCGCACATTGGAGCGCGAGATCGCGCGGCTCGCGCGCAAGAGCTTGCGCAAGATCCTCGAAAAAGAAGTGACCAGCGTCATCATCACACCCGAAAATCTCGGCGATTTTGCAGGCGTGCGCAAATTCAAACATGGGATGAGCGAAGACGAAGCGCAGGTCGGCGCGGTGACGGGACTTGCCTGGACATCGGTTGGCGGAGAATTGCTGACCATCGAAAGCGTAACGACTCCGGGCAAGGGTGAGGTGAAAACCACCGGTAAGCTGGGTGAAGTGATGCAAGAAAGCGTGGCGGCGGCATTTTCTTTCGTGAAAGCGCGGGCACCCGGATATGGGATCAAGCCGAGCCTGTTCCACCGCAAGAATATCCATATCCACCTGCCCGAAGGCGCGGTTCCGAAAGACGGACCAAGCGCCGGAGTTGGCATGGTGACATCAATCGTCTCGACCTTAACGGGCGCCAAAGTGCGGCCTGATGTGGCGATGACGGGCGAAGTGACTTTGCGCGGCCGGGTGCTGCCGATTGGCGGATTGAAAGAGAAATTGCTGGCGGCTTTGCGCGGCGGGATAACAACGGTTCTTATCCCGGAAGAAAACGTCAAAGACCTCGCCGAAATCCCTGATAACGTGAAAAAAGGCCTTGAGATTATTCCGGTCAGTCATGTTGACCAGGTCCTAGAAAACGCGCTGACAGAAATGCCCGCGCCGATTGAATGGACCGAAGCGGACGATCTGGCGTCTCAGCCCGGCGGAATGCCGCAATCATCAGGTTCGGACGTGCCAACGGCGCATTGATTGATCGGCGGGATGGGCTAGAAGTTTGGGCTCTTGCCGTGATTCGCGGCAGGGTCGCGAATAGTAATAGAATTGCTGATCCATCAGCGCAGCTTGTGTCATGGCTGAGACGGACTTCGGTTTGTCGCAAAACATTGATGCGCGCGGCGCAAATGGCGCTTTTCCGGGCGATTTGCCTTTGACAGTCAATCCAAAAAGGTCTCAATCTAGTCCTTTCGGGATAGGCGAAGCACTTAATCCGAATGCGATAGAAAACGAGGGGAACGTAAAGATGAACAAGAATGATCTGATCAGCGCAGTTGCTGAATCCAGTGGTCTTTCCAAGAATGATGCCTCGAGCGCCGTTGAAGGCGTTTTTGACGCAATCCAAAAATCACTGGCAGGCGGCAATGAAGTGCGTCTGGTTGGGTTTGGCACGTTCGCCGTGGCCAAACGCAAAGCGTCGATGGGCCGCAATCCTCGCACGGGTGAGCCAATGCCAATCAAGGCATCGAACCAGCCAAAATTCAAGGCCGGCAAAGGCCTCAAGGATGCCGTCAATTAATCTGATTAGCTGAGCGCGCCCTAGGCTGCGCTCCGTTATTTCAGACACAATAAGAACCCCCGCTTGCCCATTCGGCACGCGGGGGTTTTTGTTTGCTGTAAATTAGGCGGCGATCAACGTGACATGTCGATCAATGCCGTTGGCGCGGCCTGTGTGCGCGGAGAGATGTTCCATACCAGCTCATCGCCGCGCGCCGTTGGCACGCTGCCTTCGTCGGTGTTGTTGGCGCGGATCACGCCGTTTGTGACGATGGTGAAGGTGCCTTCGATCACCGGTGTTTCAGGCATTTCGTCTGCATCCGGCCCTTGCCGTCCCATCGCCGCTAGGCCGGCCATACCGCCCATGCCGCCCATCATGGCGCTCATCGGGTTGCTTTCATTGCCTGCGGAAAATCCCGGCGCGTTCACACGGACAACTTCGCCATCGCGCAGGATCATTTGAACGAAAGGATTGGCGGTCGGAAACCCTTCAATCACGGGGAACATGAAATCGTGGCTCAGCTCGCCGCTAACCGAATAGCTCACGTCGAACAGACCATCGCCTTTGTCCTCCACGCGGGTCCAGCCTTCTTGACGCAGCAGCAATGCGGTCAATTCGGCGGCGGCCTCTGGATCGGACGGGTCGATACCGCCCATCATTGCTGACATTTGCTCCGCTTGCTGCGCGGCCTCTGCGGCGCGCATTCCGGCATTGGCATCCCATGCGGCGCGTTGATCGGCCAGATCCTCAGAGGTGCATTCGCGTTCCTCATAGGTTTCGTCATCATAGCAATCATCGGCGACGAATTCGTCCGCAGCCGCGCCCATTTCCGCAAGGCCGGAAAGGCCAAGGAAGAAAATCTCGCCCTCATATGTGAAGGTGAAACGGTCCTGCTGTGTCAGGATCAATTCGGAGGTGAATTTGCCCGGCGTGATGAAACATCCCGACAACAGCAATGATAATCCGGCCAGCAGCGCGGTTGCCGCGGCCTTTGATGACTTGTGAATGTTCATGATGATTTCCCCCAAATTGCCCAATTCGTAACGCTCAGCCTATTCCGTAACACGTGTGGCCGCAGCATAGAGCGCAATTGCTGCTGCATTTGAAACGTTAAGACTTTCAATAGATGACGATATCGGCAGGCGCGCATGAGCATCGCAATGCGCCGCGATATTGTGCCGCATCCCTTCGCCTTCTGCGCCCATGACAATGGCGAGCGCGCCTGTTGGCATTGCTTCTGCCATGGTCGCTTCTGCCTCTCCGGTCATGCCGATGCGCCAGTAACCGATCTCTGCCAGTTCATCCAAAGCGCGGGCAAGATTGACCACGCGCACCCACGGAACGGTTTCGAGCGCGCCGGATGCCGATTTGGCGATCACGCCGCTTTCGGGCGGGGCATGGCGGTCTTGCGTCACGATACAGGCCGCGCCGAATGCGGCGGCAGACCGCAGGATCGCGCCGACATTATGCGGATCGGTGACTTGATCGAGAATCACAACCGGGCGCGCCGGATCGCCTTTGGCAACTTCGTTCAAGAACGCGCCTTCCAATGCTGCGGTTTCCAGCACCAACCCTTGATGGGGCGCATCTTTCGCAACCAACCGGCCAAGGTCGCTTGGGTCGGCATATTCGATTGGAAAGTCTTCGGGTAAATCCCCGTCCAGCGTCGCAATCCCTTCGCGCGTCGCCCATAATTTGTTGTGTTGGCGCGCGGGGTTCTTAAGCGCAGCCTCAACCGGATGACGGCCCCATAAGCGGACATTGCCCGGAGTAGCGCCAGAACCGCGCCCGCCTTTCATCCGTCCAGCGCGGCCGCGCAGTGCGCGTTTGCGTTCACCTTTTGCCATTGAAATTCTCGTGTCCCGTTTGCTGGGTGGTTAGATCACATGTTGTTATTACCGCTCCCCTGCCAGCCGCCCCATTGACAGGCAAGCGCCGCTTCGCCAAAGGGTCGCCTCTCGGCAGCGAGGTCCGTTGGACCAAGCCAATTTTCCAAAGCGCGTTTTTGGCGCGTATTCTGCGAAAAACCCCTGTGTGGACAGGTGGCCGAGTGGTTAAAGGCAGCAGACTGTAAATCTGCCCGCGCAAGCGTACATAGGTTCGAATCCTATCCTGTCCACCACCGGGTTTCCCGAGGTTTCTCTCTCAGACATTTGCCCGTTTCAGCTGGGCTCAACCTCGAATGTCAGTCCGGCATTTTCACGCAAGCGTTCGATCAGAGCGTCGCCCATAATCGTTGCCGGGGTCCAAAACCCGCCAGGGACATCCGCCGGAATATCCTGAGCAAGGCACGCGGCGGCTTGCGACAGCATTTTTGCGGTGGAGCCATAGCCCGGATCACGGTCGCCGGTTACGCGGGTGCGGATCGTTTTGCCGCTCTCCGTCTCGCCTAAGAATACCAGATCAAATTCGCCCTCAAGCTGTTCCTTGGGGCTGGGGCCTTCGCCGGGTTTGGGCAGGATTTTCGTCTCCAACAACCAGCGCACAGGGGGCAGGGCCATACCGACCATCATCGCGCCCATGCCCCACCGGGTCATCCGCGCCATACGTTTGCCGCGCGCACCTTTGCCGGTGACCATCGCCTCTTCATAGGCGAAATTCGCGCCGTAAGCATTGCCGCTAAGCGCGTTGCTGCGGTGAACGACGCGGCTGTTGATGGCGGCCATGATGAATGGCGCGATCCAGCTGTCATAGGTTTCGTCATAGGCCATCGTCACGTCATTTTGCTGCACGGTGAAACCGTGATCGGCGGGACACAGGCTGTAGGGGTCTTTCAATTCGCGCCGCAAATCGGCGTCGGCAGATGCCTCTTTCACCATATTGATGATGCTGGCGATGGTGCCGCCCGATGCGCCGCCTTTCATTTTGGCGACGCGCATATCGACAGCGGGGCAGGTTTTGCCGTGGAGCTTGAGCGCCTCTCGCTGAAGGAAATGGACGCCCAAATCGGAAGGGATCGAATCGAAACCGCAACAATGAACAATCCGCGCGCCGCTGGCCTTGGCGGCGGCTTCATGGCGCAATTGCATCTTGCGGATCCATTGCGGTTCGCCGGTCAAATCACAATAATGCGTGCCCGATGCGGCGCAAACCTGCACCAATGTATCTCCATAAAGCGCATAGGGCCCCACGGTGGACATCACGACGGTTGTGCGCGCGCACATGGCAGATAGCGCCGCCTCGTCGCTCGCATCGGCCACGATCATTTCAACACCAGACAAGCCGACCGCTTCGCTCACCTCAGCAAGTTTTGCAGCGGAGCGTCCGGCAATCGCCCATTTCACGCTGCCATCTGCGAATTGTTCATGCATATACCGCGTGATGATTTGCCCGACGAAACTGGTCGCGCCGTAAACGATGATATCGAAGTTTGTTCCAGCCATGATTTATGCTCCGCCAGCTTGAAGGGTTTTGAGATCGGCAAGGTTCGCATCGAACTCTGCAAGGTTGGAATTGTGGCGCGCAATCAAAGCCTCGCGCATTTCAGGGTCGTTGAAAATGTGCATCCGGCCCGCCTCAATCCCCTTCATGCACAATTCCGCATACATATCGGCGCTCATGCCGTTTTCGATGAGGGCTTTGACGATGTTGTAAGCCTTGGATTGCTTGTATTTCGCCCGCCCAATGTCTGCGCCGTCAATCGCGCCGGGGCTGGCATCGGATGTGTTGTGGATGTTTGATTGCACCCATGTTGGGCACAGGCACGATACGCCGATCCCGGCGCGCTCGACTTCTAATTTCAGCGCTTCTGAATAACCGACAACGGCAAATTTGGTCGCGTGATACGGCGCCATGCCGGCCATCGAAGCATGTCCCGCCATAGAGGCGGTGTTGACGATATGACCGCCTTCATCATGCGCGGTGAGCAGCGGGAGAAACGCCTCCACCCCGTAGGCAACGCCCAGCAGATTGATATCGGTGATCCATTGCCAATCGCGCAGGTCAAATTTTCCCGGCAGCCCGGCGAGCGAAACCCCGGCATTGTTAAACAGCAAATGGACATTGCCAAACACATCGGCGGTGGCTTTCGCAGCGGCTTGGACCGCGGCCGCATCTGCAACGTCGCACACGATCATCGCGGTGTTTTGCTCGCCCAATTGCGCGCGCGCTTTGGCGAGTTTGTCGCCATCAATGTCCGACATCATCACTTTGCATCCGCGCGCCAGCAGGGATTTCGTCAGAGCATAGCCAATACCAGAGGCAGCGCCGGTGACATGGGCGGTCTTATTCGCAATTTGGGTCATGAAGTTCTTTCGTAAAAGGGCGCGGATTGCCCGAAATTATTGGGCCGGGTCAGCCAATCCGGAGAGACCCAATGGGGCGTAGTGGCCAATCGCCAACTGTTCAAACACGCCGAGCCCGCTCTCCCCCGATGCGCCCGATGCAGGCGTGACACGGCACAGCATTTGGACGTGCAAATTATCGGGCCGGGCGGGGGCGACGCTGCTCAAATCAATGTCTTCGCGTTCAATTTCCAGATCCCCGTGATCCAGCCCGTGGCCCCATTTGGGCGATGTGTATCCCAATCCGCGCATTTGAAAGCGCGACAGCGGCTCAAGCGTGAATGTCTCATCACCGATCCGCAATGTGCTGATCGCTGGCCAGCGTGTGCCGGGTTTCAACGTGCTTTCCAGCACCGCGTCACTGGTGTGATGTTGGCCCTCTGCCTCGGCACCGTCGGGCACAATCACTGCGCGCGTGTTCCACGGCGATCCATCGGGATGGGCGTTGAGGTGGAAGAAGACGCTGCGTCCCGGCAGGCTGATCGGCGTCCATTGCCAGAAAAATTGCGGGAGGACTTGTGGTTGTTGCGGATCGGGCTGGCCAATCGGGCGAATGCCCCAGCTTCGGTCGCGCGTGCCCATTGTGCCCGGGGCAAGGTCCACGCGCGCGCCGTCGACCTCGATCCAGCCTTCATACCGCCCATTCTGCGTCATGCGGGTGTAATCCATGATCGTGCGCGGTCCGCGTTTCCAAGTAAAACGCGGTTCTTCGATGGGAAAGGCGCGGCCGGTAAAGGTGATGTCTGCGGAAATCCCCGCTGCTTGGCCTTCGCTTTCGACCTTTAGACGCAGCCGGTTCAGCGGCTCCAAAATCTCGATGGTGATACCGCCGCAGGACAGATCAAACCGTTCCATCCCCAATTTGCGCGAGGCGTGGAGGCAATATTGGGTGCCGCCGCGAATGACGCAGAAATGCGCATCGACCACATCGAGCACCGGATACACACCGAATGCGAGCGCAAAGAATGTTTCTCCATCGGGCGCGTAGCCATTGAAGAAATAGCGGTCATAAAAATTGCGGTCGCTGCTCGCATAGGCGACCGGTTCGGGCGTCTGGTGGAGCGGGAAATCATCGCCTTTGCTTAGCATTTATCGTGCCCTCAATCCGTTTCAAACAGCGCCAGCGCGCCTGTGTCTTGCACCAATTCCAGCGCGCCCTTGGCCATGGATAGGAAATTCGCATCCCCCCGGTCCGTGCGCACAACATTGGCGGCGCTGAACACTGCGGTGGAGACACCGTGCACCGCGCCCAATTTATACCCCCGGTCGATGTCATCGCGGCTCAGCGTGACGCCGTGACGCGCCATTTCCGCGAGATACAGGTCCAGCAATTCATCTTCGGCGCTGCGCCGCAATTCCGATCCGACGCCCGCGCCTAGGAAATAGCCAATATCCACCGCCCCATCGCCGGGTGTGAGCGTTTGCCAATCGACAATAGCGATCGGCAATGCGCCGGCTTTTGCATCGAACAGCATATTGTCGAGCCGGAAATCGCCGTGGACGAGGCATTTGTGATCTTGGGACCGGGTGAAGATCGGCCCAGCCAATTCGCCCATCCGCGCCACAATCGCGATCAAATCGGCGGGCAGTTCATCCGAATATCGTTCAATAAAGGTCGCGGTGGAGGCGGGGTAAAGCGCTTGCGCCAGCCCGCGGATTTGCGGATCGGGCGCGATATCGGCCGCGCCTGTGAAGCGGGTTTTGCCCCAGCTTGGCCCGTGCAAAGCCGCCGCCTGAATGATCGCATGGCGCCCATCAGCCAAAGAACAGCTGTCCAATTGATTGCCCTGCCGCGCCGGTCCCAAATCCTCCATCAGCAAGATGAAATCGCCATTATCGTCTGCAATGTCGGCAAAAATCGGCGCCGGCGTGACGATCGGCAGATCATGCGCAAATTCGCGAAAGAAACAGACCTCATGCAAATACAGCTTCATCATCTGCGCGGTGCCCCGGCTGGTGGGGTCTGAACTGGCGAATTTGCCCGCTATTGTTGGTGGGGCGCAGCCGGTCCGGTCATAACTCAGCGTGAAACGGATCGAATCGCCGACTTGGCCCGTGCCGATAGGGGCGTGATCAATATGCGTAACCCGCTGATCACTCAGCAAGCCTGCCGCATTCATACGCTCGGTCAGCCAATCGGGCGTAATCGCCTCTGGCCGGGTCGGAAAATGTGTTCCCATGGCGCGACGCTAGAACGGCTGAGCACAGGCAACAAGGGTGCGGATGACAGAACCTTACCGCTTGCAGCGGGCGGGCGGGGCCATTATCCGTGCGTCCTATGAACGATACTCCCCAAGAGACACTCACTGGCCGCCCGGTTATTTCCGCAACCGGCCTGTTCACACCCGAAGAATCGATCACCAATGAAGAATTGGTCGCGAGCTTCAACGAATATGTGGAGCGGTTTAACACCGCCAACGCAGCAGCCATCGAAAGCGGCGAGGTCGAAGCCTTGGCCCCGTCTTCGGTTGGCTTCATCGAAAAAGCCAGCGGGATCAAAGCGCGCCATGTGATGAGCAAGGCCCCGATCCTTGATCCTGACATCATGACCCCGCGTTGGGAAGAACGCGCGAATGACGAAAATTCAATGATGGCAGAGATCGGCGTGATCGCGGCGCGGCAAGCATTGGAACGCGCCGGGCGCGACGTGGCGGATGTCGATGCGGTTTTGTGCGCGGCGTCGAATATGGAACGCGCCTATCCCGCAATGGCGATTGAGATTCAGCAGGCATTGGGCATTGATGGTTTCGGCTTTGATATGAATGTTGCGTGTTCTTCGGCGACTTTCGGTATTCAAACGGCGGCGGATTATGTCCGTGCGGGCAATGCGAAAAGCGTGCTTGTCGTCAGCCCTGAAATCACATCGGGCCACCTCAATTGGCGCGACCGCGACAGCCACTTTATCTTTGGCGATGTGGCAACCGCCGTTTTGGTGGAAGATGCCGCGATTGCCCCGGCCCAGCATTGGGACATTTTGGGCACCAAGCTGAAAACGGTGTTCTCAAACAATATCCGCAACAATTTCGGCTTCCTCAACCGGGCCGCGCCAGAAAATGCCGGGAATGCGGATAAGCTGTTCGTGCAAGAAGGGCGCAAAGTCTTTAAAGAAGTCGTGCCGATGGTTGCACAGATGATCGTTGATGAAGCCGAGCGGCTGAAACTTGATCCGGCGGCGCTGCGGCGGCTTTGGCTGCATCAGGCGAATGCCGGGATGAACCGCCTGATCGCTCAGCGGGTTCTGGGGCATGAGGCGAATGACGATGAAAGCCCAACGGTGCTCGACACTTATGGCAACACGTCGAGCGCGGGTTCCATCATCGCATTCCATCGGCATTCAGATGATTTGAAAACGGGCGACACCGGCCTAATCTGCAGCTTTGGTGCGGGTTATTCCGCCGGCACTGTGTTTGTGCGCAGGGTCTGATCGCGGCTCTCTAACCACCGGTCCCACGCGGCAATAATATGCTGCGAGGCTTTCCAAATCGCCGCCACCGCCAGCAAAGAAATCATCCCGTCCACCGCATAATGGTAGGCGAGGTGGACGCTGCTGATCCAGGTGATCGCGAAGAACACGCCGAAAAACACGCCCAGCCTGTGTGAGACGCGCCGCATCGCGATCCAGTATAAGAACGCGATGGCGCAATGCATCGAAGGCATGGCGGTGATGCCGCTGCCAAGGCCGTTTTCCGCCTTGCCGTACCATTCGAGCAGCATTTCTTGCACCGGCAAAACCATAATCGGCACTTGCTGATTGGCGGCGTTCAAATAGGCCATTTGATCATCAAAGGTCGGATTGCCCAACATCGGGCCGACAAAACACGGGCCAACCGATGCCAGCCATGTTGCCATTGCTCCGCCGATCAGCGTCCAGCTGAGCACATAGGTCAGGAAAAATTGCCGCCGCACATTGCTGTCGATGCGGGCGAAGGCGAAAAACATGATGCCGGGGTAAAGCAGCAGAAACCACAATTGATAAAGCAAAGCGAGGAACGCCGTCACAATGGGATAGCCCAATACTGGCTGCAAAACCTGCCACGCATCATTGCCAAAGAAAATCGCGCGGTCCCATTCGATAAAGGCGCGGTCCCATGTGTAATCGTTGAACAACGGGATCGCCGATTTCATCTTGGAAAAATACGGCAGCAACACAATCGCAACGCCCAACATTGGCAGGCCAGCGGCGACGGTGCGTTTGAAGCGCGCCTCGGTATAGCGCGCCTTAAGGTGAGCAATCGGACTATCGGGGCGGTGCCGGTACAATTGCCGCGCCGCGTCCCAGCAGATCAAAACCACGACGAACATGAAGAATATTTGCGCATTGGCGATGATGCCGCCGATGCCCGGATTGACGCCGTGCGATGCGAGCAGTGCGAGGCACACGGCCATCAAACCAGCGCCGATCACCAAGATCGGCACTTCGCCTGTCCAGCGGCGTAAAGCGCTGCTGGGGACTTGCGCGGTGCTGATGGTCTCGCGGACCGCTTGTGCCGACATGGATTGCGGGGCCTGTTCTGTGATGCGTTCTGTGGTGCGTATTGTGATGCGTAATGCGAATTTGAACGGCCAGAATTAGGGTAAATATCTCACTAAAGTGTGAATGCGCGCGCAGGGCGGCCCAGCTGCTGCCGCAGAGTTTGCTTGGCCGCCGCTTGCTAGCGCGCGCCGCAGTCACTAGATGCGAATCTATGGCAGGTGAAATACTCGATAATCAGGGCCGCGGCGAAGCAAGCTGGGGCTGGCCCGCAATTCATCCCGAGGGGCGCAAATACGGCGTGATCGCGGTGGTGATCAGCCTTATTCCGCTTTTGATCCTCGATTGGGAGATTATCGGCTGGCCGTTGCTGTTCTTATCAGCGGGCGTTTTTGCGTTTTTCCGTGATCCCGAACGCGTCGTGCCTCAGGCCGATAATGCGATTGTCGCGCCCGCAGATGGGCTGGTTACCTTGATCAAAACCGTCCAGCCCCCTGCGGAATTGCGCGTCGATGATGGGTCGGGCCATGGCGGACTGGCGGATGGCGAGGTTACGCGGATATCCATTTTTATGAGTGTCTTCGATGTTCACATCAACCGCGCCCCGATTGCGGGTACGGTGCGCCGCGTGGTTTATGTTCCGGGCAAATTTGTGAATGCTGACCTCGACAAAGCGAGCGAGGAAAATGAGCGCCAACATGTGTTGATTGAGCGCACTGACGGCCTGCAAATCGGGTTTACTCAGATCGCTGGATTGGTCGCGCGGCGGATTGTTCCGTTTGTGAAGCCGGGCGATTTGGTCGCCAAAGGTCAGCGTGTCGGCCTGATCCGTTTTGGCAGCCGAGTGGATGTCTATTTGCCAGCGGGTACGGAGCCGAAAGTGCTCATGGGCCAGAAGATTATCGCGGGCGAAACAATTTTGGCTGAGCTTGGAACGGGCGCCTTGCTCGAAGGGATCGCGCAATAAGGGTGCTGTTTTCTAGCGGCCTGTTGATGCCCGATCGGAAAGCCGGTGCGTTGCTGTGAGCGAACGGCCGGGGGCTGGCAAATCGCCTTCAAAACCTAAGGTTCCTGCGCGTGTCGGCCCGAAGGCTGACGAAGGCGAAGACGCCAATGTGGTGGGCGATGGCCGGGGTCTGACATTGCGGGCGATGATGCCCAATGCCATCACCGCTGCGGCCCTATGCGCTGGCCTGACAGGCGTGCGGTTCGCGATTGAAGAACAATGGGCCTATGCTGTGCTGGCGGTTGCGCTTGCCGGTGTATTGGACGGGATTGACGGACGGATTGCGCGGCTGCTCAATGCGCAATCGCGCTTTGGGGCAGAGCTGGACAGTCTGGCGGATTCGCTATCATTCGGCATGGCGCCTGCGCTTATTCTCTACATGTGGTCTTTGCAGGATTTTGAGAGGTTCGGCTGGTTCGCGGCGCTGGGTTTCGCGATCTGCTGCGCATTGCGGCTGGCACGGTTCAACGCGCGCATCGATGTAGAGGATCAGCCGCATCAATCGGCGGGTTTTCTCACCGGCGTTCCTGCGCCGGTTGGGGCGGGGCTGGCGTTTACGCCGTGCTATTTGTGGATTGAGACAGGGATGCCGATCTTCCGCGATCCGGTGGTCTTGTCGATTTGGATCAGTGTCATTGCGGTGCTGCTCATTTCCAACATGGCCACGCTCAGCTGGGGGGCGATCCGTCCGCGGCGCGACATTCGGTTGCCGCTGCTGGCTTTTGCGGCGCTGGGCTTTGCCGCGATGCTGATGGAGCCGTGGTGGTCGCTAACCGCGCTGAGTGTGATTTATCTCGCGCTGATGCCCTATGCTCTGTTCAAATATGGCAAGATCAAACGCCGCCGCGCGGCAGAAGCAATCAGCGGCGATTAGCGGCGATTAGCCCGCAAACTGAGTGGCAGGCAAAGGCAGACGCCGCGCATTGGGCCGGGTTGCTGCCGCCAAAGTACGCCGAGCCGGCTTGCGCGCCTCTTTCCTGAGGCGAACCTCATAGGCACCCACCTGGGGAACGAACCCCGCATCCAAAAGCGCCTGTTCCCGCTTCAAAACACGGTAAGCGCTCGACCCGCGCAGCCAGCTATCCAGCAGGCTCAGCCCCGTTGCGATCGCTGCAACGGCAAAAAGGCAGGTGAGCGTCAGAGTAAGGGTATATGCGAGCATCGGTTCGGACTTTCTAAAAGGCGTGTTCAACGTTTGTTCTTCGCCCTTGTTCTATAAGTGTTCTCCCCAGTCAAGTGTTTTTGTTCCACTTGTGTTCCGCCCGACATTCTTTGCACTAGATTTTGTGTCCAAGGGGGGGTAATGGCGCGACCTCGCTAATGAAAACCGGTGCGAATCGTATCGGCAATCATCAGCGAAATTCACATGGAAGACGCACATACCGGTGCTGCTTGCGGATCACCCATTGATGGGCCGCTGCGCAGTTCCAGTCTTCCAGAGGAACAACCGGAAAGGAAAATACCATGGCGGCACCCACCGTTACCATGCAGCAATTGATTGAGGCCGGCGCACATTTCGGCCACCAGACCCACCGCTGGAACCCGCGGATGAAGCCGTATATCTTCGGCAACCGCAACGGTGTTCACATTATCGACCTGTCGCAGACTGTGCCGCTTTTCGCGCGCGCTCTGGATTTCGTCGAATCAACCGTTCGCGCAGGCGGCAAGGTTCTGTTCGTCGGAACCAAGCGTCAGGCACAAGAGCCGATTGCAGAAGCAGCCCGCGCATGTGGTCAGCACTTCGTCAATCACCGCTGGCTCGGCGGGATGCTCACCAACTGGAAAACCATCAGCGGTTCGATCAAGCGTCTTAAGACCCTTGAAGAGCAATTGTCGGGCGAAACCAGCGGTCTCACCAAGAAAGAAGTTCTGCAGTTGACGCGTGAGCGCGATAAGCTGGAACTGTCGCTTGGCGGTATCCGCGATATGGGCGGCATTCCTGACGTGATGTTCGTGATCGACGCGAACAAAGAAGACCTCGCCATTAAGGAAGCAGCCGTTCTCGGTATTCCTGTGATCGCGGTTCTCGACACCAATGTTGATCCGTCGAACATCGCATTCCCAGTACCGGGCAATGACGACGCAGCGCGCGCCGTTCGCCTGTATTGCGGCGCGATTGGCGATGCAGCGACAGCCGGTAAGGGCGGCGCTGTTCAGGATTCTGGCGCTGATTTCGGCGCTATGGACACACCGCCTGCTGAACCGACTGCCGAAGCTGCTCCTGCGGCGTAAGCAATCGCATTAAGGTGAGCCGGTCATAGGCGGGCGCACTTTGCAAACATTCTCTATCGCGCCGGGCACACCCTAATGGGCCCGGCGCCCCATACTTATACAAAGGAAATCACCATGGCCGATTTCACTATCGCCGATGTGAAAACTCTGCGCGAGAAAACTGGCGCTGGCATGATGGACGCGAAAAAAGCGCTGGTCGAAGCCGCTGGCGATATCGAAGCCGCGATTGACGCATTGCGCGCCAAAGGCCTCGCGACCGCACAAAAGAAATCAAGCCGCACGGCTGCTGAGGGTCTTGTCGGCGTTGCCGTTGAAGGCACGACGGGCGTTGCTGTCGAAGTGAACTCTGAAACCGACTTCGTTGCGAAGAACGATCAGTTCCAAGACTTCGTGCGTCACACCACCGCGGTTGCTCTGGGCCTTGGCTCAGACGATGTCGAAGCGCTTAAGGCTGCTGGCTACCCTACGGGCGGCACGGTTGCTGACAAGCTGACCGACAATGTCGCGACGATTGGCGAAAACCAACAGATCCGCCGGATGAAGACCGTATCGGTCGGCAGCGGCGCTGTGGTTTCCTACGTCCATAATGCGGCGGCAGAAGGCCTCGGCAAAATCGGCGTGTTGGTTGCTTTGGAAAGCGACCTTGGCGCAGACGTTCTGGTGCCGTTCGGCAAGCAGCTGGCGATGCACATCGCCTCGATGTTCCCGCAAGCTCTGAACGCAGACAGCCTCGATGCTGACGTGATCGAACGTGAGCGCGCCATCGCACAAGAAAAGGCCTCCGAAAGCGGCAAGCCTGAAAATGTGCAAGAAAAGATGGTCGAAGGCGCGATCAAGAAATTTGCGAAAGAAAACGCTCTGCTCAGCCAGATGTTCGTGATGGACAACAAGTCTTCGGTTGAAGACGTGGTTGCCAAGACCGGCAAGGATGCAGGCGGCACGATCACTCTGACCGACTATGTCCGTTTCCAACTGGGCGAAGGCATCGAAGTTGCAGAAGAAGACTTCGCTGCAGAAGTGGCAGCGACGCTTAAGGGCTAAGCTCCATTAAGCTTTGGCGCTAACCAGCGCAGACGAAATTATGGCCGCCGCAGTGTGAACTGCGGCGGCCATTTTCGTTTGGGTTCGATTGGTTCGGACCTGCAAACCGCTCAATTGCGTAGCGCAGGCCCGTCTTATGCCGGTTGTAATCGAGGGGTCAGTTCTGGGTGATGTTCGCGACCATTCCGCTACCGACCTGATCGATCTGATAGGTGAAATTGTCACCTGTCTGCGTGAGCGTTGCGGTGTGGTTATCGCCAGATTGGTTGATCGTGCCGGTGTTGTTGTTGCCGTTCTGAGTGATGATTGCGCTGTTCCCGCCGCCTGCATCAAGCACGTTCTGATTGATCGTTAGCTCATTGCCGGTGCCGGTCTGATTGGCTTCGGCGTAATTGCCGTCGCTTCCGGTGCCTGCCCCGTTGTTGAAACCTTGGTCGATGAATGCTGAGTTGCCGTCACCGCTCTGATTTGCGACCGCTTCGTTTAGCGCGGAGTACTGACCGATTGCGACCAAGTTGCCGTTACCGGTTTGCGTGACTGTGGCGGAGTGTCCGCCATCACCGGCGACATCGCCCTGAATAATGAAGGCCACATTGAGGGTGTCAGCCTGTTCGATAAACGCCGAATTGCCATCATTGAATTGCAGCACGTCGGAATCGTTGCCGCTGCCTGATCCGTCAAAATTCTGCTCGACTGAAACCACGCCATCATTGCCGAACTGCTGAATGCGGGCATTGTTCGTGTCGCCGCCTGCGCCGGTGCCGCCGTTGAAACCTTGATCGACCGATGCAAAGTTGGTGTTCCCATCCTGGGAAATGGCGGCAAAGTTCGAGGCGCTGTTCTGTCCGACGGCTCCAATATTGTCCGACCCCGTCTGAATGACGGAAGCTTCGTTCCCGCCCAGTCCGCCAATATCGCCTTGCGCGACAAAGGCGGTGTTTGCCGCCGCGCTGCCAATCTGTCTGACCAAGGCGATCTGATCATCGGCGGCCTGGGTCACTGTGATTGAGTTGAGTGCGTCTTCGATTTGGATGATGGATACCGAATGATCGGTGCCGGTCTGTTCGATCGTAATATCCTGAGCAAGCGCCGGTGTGGCTGCGACTAGCGCGATTGCTGGGACGGCGAATGCTGAGGCTGCTGCGTAAGCGATAATTTTCATAAAGGGTCTCTCCTAAGGGGCATAGATTGGTGAGCGAGAATGGCGTCTGCGCGCACCGCGATCCGGTTAGCGTCGATAAGAGAATGCATCGGTGGGATTTAGATTTTCCGCTCACCCGGCACCGTAAAGGCACGGGTAACCCTGTTTTTGCGGGAGGCGGGGGCTGCGAGCAGCTTGCGCGGCTAGCGCGGCTTGGGCGGTGCAACCCGTGCGTAGCCGTCCGTGGCCGGGCGCAGTGACGTTTAACGGTCAAAAACCCGCTAAGCTGCGGCGCTTTTTAGCGTAAACAAAAACGGCCGCCGCAGTGTGGATTGCGGCGGATATTTTCGTTTGGGCGCATGTGTTGGAGCCTGCTTTTGTGCCGATTGCGGGCTTAGATTGCGGGCTTAGAAAAGGGCGTAGATTGCGGGCGTAGAAAAGGGCGCGAAGCTGATAGCCTCGCGCCCTTTTCATGGCTCATACGACTTTGCGGCTTAAGGCGCGGGCGGTGTGCCCTGCGTCACGGTTGCCGAGTTGCCAGCACCGTCTTGCGCCACGTTTGAAACATGCGCATCGGTAAACTGGCTTACCAAGATCGAATTGTTGCTGCCGAGTTGGTCGATCACGCTGCTTGCTCCATCGGCGCTCTGAAGAACGTCGATCACATTGTCGCTGCCCAGCTGGCGCAGGGAGCTCGTGTTGAGATCACCATCTTGCAACACATTGACCGAACTGTTGTTACCAAACTGCTGTTCGATGGCGCTGTTATTGCCATTGCCGGTCTGGACCAGGTCGATCGTGTTGAAAGCCGCATTCTGAGGAACGCCGCTTTGCTGACCGGTGCTGATATTGTCGTTACCGGTTTGCGTGATATTGGCCTGGTTCGGGCTGCGCGCGCCTTGCGTGAAGGTCGAGCTGTTGCCGTTGCCGATCTGATCGACAAACACGGTCGAGATACCAACATCATTGAGGTCGTCGCCGCCCTGAGTGATCAGCGAGGTGTTGTCGCTACCGAACTGAACGTTCTCGCCTTGGTTGGTTTGACCGCTCTGGTTGATGGTCGAGCTGTTATTTGTCCCGCCGCCCTGATCGATCAGCGCATTGTTATCGCTGGTGCCGCTGGTGTGGCCGGTTTGGTTGATCGTGGCAAAGCTGGCATCCGCGCTGCCTTGTTGGAATATGACTGCGCCATCACCGCTAGCCGTGCCAGATTGGTTGATCGTAGCAAAGCTGTCCGTACCGTTCTGCAACGCGGTTGCCGAATTGTTCGCACCCGAAGCGGTCTGGTCAATATCGGCATCATTGCCGTCACCGGTTTGGAACGCGAAGGCTTCGTTATTGTCGCCCTGAAGGTTCACTCCGCCCGCGGCCTGATTGATGTCGGCGGCATTATCATTGCCTGACTGGTCAACATTGGCGGATACGTTTTCGCCGGGGTTAAACTGGCTGATGTTCGAAGTGTTGCCATCGCCCGATTGCGCAACATCCGCTGAAACATTGCGGAAGAACGAATTGTTGGTGCCCTCTTGGTTGATATCGGAACCATTGTCCGAACCTTCTTGATTGACGGTAGCAGTGATGCTCACACCGTCATTTTCCGGGCCTTGCTGAACGAAAGAATCGTTGTTTCCGCCCGCTGTATTCACAACGTTTTGATTGACCGTCACGCTGGATGAGAATGGGCCATCCTGGATGATATCAGAATTGTTGCCCGTGCCGTCTTGGTTCAAAGTGGCCGTTAGGCTGAAACGATCCTGAGTGATGGTCGATGTGCCGTCCGTGCCGGTTTGAGTGACATTGGCGGTTGCACCAGCGCCGGGAAGCTGATCGACTTCTGAGGCGTTGTTGGTGCCGCTCTGAATGACGTTCGCTGTCAGCGTGCTCGAGGTGCCAGCCTGATCGATCCGTGATGAATGGTCATCGCCGGTTTGGCTGACATTGGCGGTTACGCCGTTATTGGTGCCCGAAGACGCCTGAGTGATTTCAGAGGAGCTAAGCCCGTCCTGCGTTACGATTGCGGTCGTCGCTGCGCCGGTGGTCGAGCTGCTGGATTGGAAGATCAGCGAGGATGCGCCGTTCGCTTGCACGACATCGGCGTCCACGGCCCCGTCGGATGCGGTCGAGGTTTGGACCACAGCTGAGAAACTGCCGTTTCCTGTTTGATCAACGTTCCCCGTGACCAGCCCTGTCGAAGCGCCGCTCGACGATTGGACCAAATTGGATTCGTTGCCATTGCCGGTTTGGTTCACAACTGCCGCAGGATCATTAAGAGCCGCGCTGTCGCTGTCCTGCAAAATGCCAGACAAGTTGTCGTCGCCATCCTGATCCACATCAGCGCCCATGCCGTCACCGAGCTGAGTGATTTCTGAATCGTTGCCATCACCGGTTTGATCGGCGGTAGCGGCGTTGTTGTTGCCGGTCTGATCAATGGTCGACGTGCTCTGCGCGAGCGCCGGGCTTGCGATGGCCAGCGCGAGTACAGACGCGCCAGCTAGGATGATTTGATTTTTCATAAAGACATTTCCCCGAATACGGGGCCCCCAAATGCGAAGCCCCACATGCAAGGCCTCGAATGCGAAGCCCCAAAAAGTGAAGCCCCAAAAAGTGCAGCGAAGTCGGGTAAATGCCGGTCATTTTACAGACAGGGCACGATCCAAAGCTCGCCTCGTAAATTGTCAAAAGCGCCGTCACTGTGGTGATCTAACGCGAATGGTGCGACTCGGATTCTGTCATAAGGACTAACACGTAAGCTAACGATTGCAATGCGGTTAACCATGATGAGCCTTAGACCGGGGCACGTCTAAGTTCTTGACCGGCAACATTTAGTGTTCGTTCATTGCCTGAGATTTGCCGACGGGCGAGGGGTCTGCGCCCCGACATTCATCTTGAGACTTACCGCGCCGCGCGCACCTCAATCACCCAAATTTCCGGTTGGGTGAACAGCCGCACCGGTAGCAAGCTGGTGCCAATCCCTGCGCCTGTGACCAATGTTTTACCGTGCAGCTCGCTCACCCCGCATGCGAATGTCTCTCCAAAATCCGACATCGTCGCTGGCGATCCGCCCCACGGATAGGCGATCTGTCCGCAATGTGTGTGTCCGGCGACCACCAGATCGGCGCTGACGGGGACGGAGGGAAAGACATCGGGGCTATGCGATAGCCATAGGCGGATGCCGGTCAGCGGGGCTGCGGCGGCGGCGGCGGCTTCGACATCGGCGCGGCCTGTAAAATCATCGTCCAATCCGGCAACGGCGAACGGCCCCATTTGCGCGGCGTCGTTCACCAGCACGGTGATCTGACTGTGACGGGCAAGCTGCGCCTCTAGGTCTGGCCAGCCGAACCAGTGATCGTGATTGCCGGGCACGAGTGCGACGCCATAAGTGGCCTGCAATCCGCCCAGCGGCGTGATGATTTCTTCGGCAGAATAGACCTTGGTCGCGGCGCGTTTCTCGCTGACCAAATCGCCCGTGATTGCGATCAGGTCCGGCTGTAATGCGTTCACCTGATCGACGATCCGCGCCAGCCGGGATGGCGGCATATCCGGTCCGGCGACATGGATGTCGGTTAGAAATGCTATCGTGACCGGGGCAGAGCCAGCGGGCAGGGCAGAGCTTTCAATCGTGAGCCGTTTCACCACCGGATCACGCATCGTGTCATACCAGACCTTCACCATCAGGCTCAGACCAAGGGCCACGCCCAGCGCCAGCGCGCCCCTCACCCATTTGTTATGCAATAATGCGCGCAGCAAAGCTTTCATCCCGGCGCTTTGGAGCAAGGCAGAGCGGGATGGCAACACTTGATGGTACGCGTGTGGATGCGGGCAGGCTTTGGGAGCGCTGGGACCATGCGGCGCGCTCGCATCATTTTCCTACATGTGCCGGTTGCGGTACGATTTGCGCTGATATTCTGGCTCTTTCTCAGCTTTGATACCATTGCCATTGGGTTGGAGTGAAAATTGGAAGTTGACACTTTCGGCCCGTGTTTTGGGATCAAGACCATGAATTGTTTTGATTTTGCGGGTTTCGCAATTTTTGCAAAGAGGGGGCATTGATGTGCCACGGGCGGCCCGTTTTGACGCGGTGGATGGGTCAATTTGATAAACAGGCCATGCGCTTACCCCTTGGCAGGTTGGTGGCTGCCGGATAAGGGCTGCGAAAGCCCAACACACAGCTCACTAGACTGCCGGAGACACACCCGACCATGGCTCTTCCCGAAATCAAGCGCGTATTGCTCAAACTGTCGGGCGAGGTTCTGATGGGGGAACAGGAATACGGCATCGATCCGGTCTATGTCGCGCGCCTCGCAGAGGAAGTGAAAGCGGCCAAGGATAGCGGCATCGAAGTGTGCCTTGTCATCGGCGGCGGCAACATCTTTCGCGGTATCAGCGCGGCGGCCAAGGGGCTGGACCGCACGACTGGCGATTACATGGGTATGCTGGCCACGGTGATGAACGCGCTGGCGATGCAAAACGCGTTGGAGCAATTGGGCGTGCAAACCCGCGTGCAGAGCGCAATCCCGATGAGCAGTGTTTGCGAGCCGTATATCCGCAGGCGTGCAGAACGGCACCTCGAAAAAGGGCGCATCGTGATCTTTGCCGCTGGCACAGGCAATCCGTTCTTCACTACCGATACGGGCGCGGCCTTGCGTGCGGCAGAGATGAACTGCGATGCGCTGTTAAAGGGCACCAGCGTTGACGGCGTCTATGACAGCGATCCCAAACACAATCCCGAAGCGACCCGGTTTGAGACGATCTCCTACGATCATGTTCTGTCGCAGAACCTCAAGGTTATGGACGCAACCGCCGTGGCGCTTTGCCGGGAGAACCACATTCCGATAGTGGTGTTTTCGATCCGTGAAAAAGGCAATGTTGCCACCGTCCTTTCGGGCGAAGGCACTCAGACAATAGTACAGAAGGACAGCTGATCCATGCCGCAATATGACAAGGCAGATATCGACCGCCGGATGAACGGCGCTGTGGAATCACTTAAGAGCGACCTAGGCGGCTTGCGCACAGGACGCGCCAACACCGCATTGCTCGATCCGGTGATGTGCGAGGTTTACGGCGCGATGATGCCGCTAAGCCAAGTCGCTACCGTTTCGGCGCCAGAGCCGCGAATGCTGAGCGTGCAGGTTTGGGACAAATCGAACGTGACGGCTGTTGAAAAGGGCATTGCCCACGCGAATCTTGGCCTCAATCCCATGACCGATGGGCAGACGCTGCGTTTGCCAATGCCCGATTTGACAGAAGAACGGCGCAAGGAACTTGCGAAGCTTGCCGGGCAGTATGCTGAGAAAGCGAAGATTGCGATCCGCAATGTGCGCCGCGACGCGATGGAGAGCCTCAAAACCGATGAGAAGAAGAAAGAGATCTCTGAAGATGAGCGCAAGCGGATGGAAGATGACGTCCAGAAGCTGACCGACAAACACGTCGCCGGGGCCGACGAAGCATCGGCCAAGAAAGAAACGGAAATCCTGACCCAATAAGGGCGCAGGATTTTAGGGGAGGCAGGATGGGCGATAGCCCTGACACTACGCAATCAAGCGGAGCAGGTGCCGGTGGTGACCGCGCGTCTGGCCGCGCGCGCCATGTCGCCATCATTATGGACGGCAATGGCCGCTGGGCGAAAAAGCGCGCCTTACCCCGCGCCCTCGGGCATCAACGCGGGGTTGAGGCAGTTCGGCGGCTGGTGCGCGGGCTGGAGCCGATGGAGCTCGATTGCCTGACGCTTTATGCGTTCAGTTCGGAAAATTGGAAACGGTCGGAAACTGAGGTTGATGACCTCATGAATTTGATGCGCAAATTCATCAAATCTGATCTGCGCGAATTCATCGAAAACGATGTTCAACTCAACATCATCGGCGATTGGCGCTCGCTTGCGCCGGATATCGTCGCGATGCTGGAGGATGCGCTGGCGCAGACCGCGAATGGTAAGCGCAAACTGGCGGTGGCGCTGAATTACGGTGCCCAAAATGAGATCGCGCGCGCTGCGGCGAGGGCGGCGGAAAACGGCGAGATCACGCCTGATTCTATCTCAGCCAATCTCGACACGGCGGGCCTTCCTCCGCTCGATCTGCTGATCCGCACGAGCGGGGAAATCAGGCTTTCGAATTTCCTACTGTGGCAGGCCGCCTATGCAGAGATGCTGTTTGTCGACACGCTATGGCCCGATTTTAAGCCAGAGCACCTAGAGCGCGCGCTGGACGATTTTGCGCAAAGGGAGCGCCGCTATGGAGGGCGATAAGAGCAATTCCACAAGCGACACCGTGGACAAACGGCTCGCAGAGCTGACGCGGGGCGCGATGGTAGAGGCAGCTGGGGAAGAGGCGGCTGGGGAAGAGGTATCTGGGGACGGGGCATCTGGGAATTCGGCGCAAGAAATTAGCGGCATGAGCGACCTGTTGGTGCGCTTTATCTCTGCCGTGGCGATGATGGGCGTGTCGATCATCGCGCTCTATTTCGGGTCTTGGGTCTGGATTGGCTTTGTCGTTCTGCTCGCGGGATTGGTTCTGTGGGAATGGAACTTGATGGTGAGCAAGTTCGGCGTGTCGGCATTGTCGCAGGTCGCGTGGCAATTCGTTGGCGCTTTGTATGTTGGTGCGGCCGCGCTTGCGATGATCCAAGTGCGGCTCAATTATGAAATGTGGCCCGTATTGCTGGCGTTTCTGGCTCCGGTTATTGCGGTTGATGTTGGCGCTTACTTTACAGGCCGCACATTTGGCGGCCCTCGGATAGCGCCTTCGATCAGCCCATCGAAAACATGGTCCGGGCTGGCGGGCGGCGCTGTTGTTGCGGGGATCGTCTGCATTGCGTGCGAAATCGCGGATATTGGCCCCGGCGCTTTCGTCACTGGCTATAGTGCGGCAAGTATCGGAAGCGCTTTTGTGACCGGCGTGATTGTTGGAGCAATCGCGCAAACCGGTGACTTCTTCGAAAGCTGGATGAAACGCCGCGCGGATGTGAAGGATTCGAGCAATCTCATCCCCGGTCATGGCGGTATCTTTGACCGGCTGGACGGGTTTTTGGCGGTGTTCTTTGTGCTGTTCCTGATCGCGGTCGTCCCTGCCTATATCGGGCTTGCCTAATATGGCGCGAACGCTGTCTTTGCTGGGCGCGACAGGGTCAATTGGAGCATCGACGCTCGACCTGATCCGCCGCAATCCGAGCGATTGGCAAGTCGATACATTGACCGCAAATTGTAGCGCGAAAGAATTGGCGATGCTCGCGCGCGAATTTGGCGCGAAAACCGCGGTTGTGGGTGATGAGGCCTGCCTATCGGAATTGCGGGACGCTTTGGCGGGAAGCGGGATTGAGGCCGCGGGCGGCGCTCAGGCCTTGTGCGATGCGGCGGCGCGCCCGGTCGACATGACGGTCGCGGCGATTGTCGGATGCGCTGGGCTTGCCCCAACTATGTCGGCGGTGCAGCGCGGCGGCACGATCGCTCTGGCAAACAAAGAAGCGCTTGTTTCCGCAGGCGACGTCATGACATCAGCGGTCGCGCGCCACGGTGCAACTTTGTTGCCGACCGACAGCGAGCATAATGCGATTTTTCAGTGCCTCGCCGGCAGCAATATCGAAGATGTCGCGCGCATCACGCTAACCGCGAGCGGCGGGCCTTTGCGAACTTGGTCCAAGGAACAGATCGAAGCCGCGACGCCTGCGCAAGCGGTCGCGCATCCCAATTGGTCAATGGGCGCGAAAATCAGCGTCGACAGCGCGACGATGATGAATAAAGGTCTTGAGTATATCGAGGCGCATCACCTGTTCCCGGTCGGGCTGGACCGGTTAAAAATCGTCGTTCACCCGCAAAGCGTCATTCACTCCATGGTCGAATATCGCGATCGTTCAACTTTGGCGCAGCTTGGCCCTTCTGACATGCGCGTGCCGATTGCGTCATGTTTGGCATGGCCCGCACGGATGGAAACACCATTGGAGCCGCTGGACCTTGCGAAGATCGGTGAGTTGACATTTTTTGCCCCGGACGAAGATCGTTTTCCCGCAACCCGTATTGCGCGTGAAGCCATAGAAGCGGGCGGGGCAGCGCCGGCGACGCTTAATGCGGCGAACGAAGTGGCGGTTGAGGCATTTTTGGCTGGTCACATCGGGTTCACCCGGATTACCGCATTGGTAGAAGACACTTTGCAGCGTTATAACGCTCCTGCACCAAGCGCTTTGGAAGAAGTGCTCGCGATTGATGGCGAGGCGCGGCAATATGCGCGCGAAGCCTTGGCCTGCTACGCTTAGCTGCGCTGCATTTTGGAGAGCCACCTCATTGTTTGATTCGCCCCCTTTCTGGATGTATTTTGTCGGTTTCCTGCTTGTGCTGGGCCCGTTGGTCACCGTGCATGAGCTGGGCCATTACCTCGTGGGCCGCTGGCTTGGGGTTAAGGCGGACGCGTTTTCGGTTGGTTTCGGCAAAGAATTGCTCGGACGCACCGATCGGCACGGCACACGCTGGAAACTCTCGGCACTCCCGCTGGGCGGCTATGTGCAATTTCGCGGCGATATGAATCCGGCCAGCATCCCCGACGCGAACGCCCCAGTGCCAGAAGTAACCAATGACGGCAGCTTTCAAAGCGCCAGCCTTTGGCGGCGTGCGTTGATTGTGGCGGCGGGGCCAGTGACGAATTTGGTGTTGGCGGTTGGTATTTTTGCCGTGTTTTTCACCATCTATGGCAACCCTGTCATCAGCGGCGCCGAGGATTCTCGCACTGTCGGCGTGTTTGCCGAAGAATCCGCCGCACGCGACGCGGGAATGGAAGTGCGCGATACGATCATCTCCGTTGATGGAAGCGCGGTCGAAGATTTTGACGCGATCCGCAATTATGTCCTCTTGCGTCCCGGTCGTGATATGATCTTCACCGTCGAACGGGACGGCGCAGAGATAGAAATCCCGATCACCACCGCCCGCGTTGAAGCGGTTGATAGCTTTGGCAATTCCGGTGCGGTGGGCCGCATCGGTGTCGGCCCTGCTGGCGGGGAATATGTGTTTGAAGAGGTTGGTGTCTTCGAATCGATCCCATTGGCGGTGGACCGTTGCTGGGAGATTACCGGCATGATGGTAACCGGGATTAAACAGATATTGGTTGGCGAACGCTCTATCAAAGAATTGGGCGGGCCCATTAAGATCGCAAAATTCTCTGGTGAACAGATGAGTTTAGGGCTGGTTGCGTTTGTAAGTTTCGCTGCGCTCATCTCGCTTAATTTGGCATTCATCAACATCTTGCCAATCCCTGCACTCGATGGCGGACACCTCGCTTTCTATGCCGTAGAAGCGATCCGCCGCAAACCGGCCGGACCGCAGACGACGGAATGGGCGTATCGGATCGGTATCGGATTTGTGCTGATCTTTATGGTGGTCGTCACATTCAATGATGTTGGCTCTTTGCTGCCTATCGGTGGTTAGGGTTAGGGGCCTTGCCTCTACACACTGATGCAGCTTCGCGGTCAGTTTGTCGGGGAAAGGGAACGGATGGTCCGCCTTGGGAAGGGCCCAGGGTGGAGATTGTCCGGCCTCGCTGCTTGATTGCGCGTTCCGCATCGGGCAGAGGCGAAGGAATACGAGCTGGCATTGCGCCAATATCATGAGGCTGGGGGCAGCCTTGCATCACGCGCCGAGGGGCTGGCGCTTTGAATATGAGTTGGACGGGAACATTAACTCCATGAATCGAAGCAACGATACAGGCGCGCCGTCTGCAACTGGGCCTGTGAGTTCCAAGAGCGCCATTGGCCGCTTAACGGTCGCATTGAGCTGCGCCACAATTCTGGCGGGAGTTCCGGCAGCTGCGTTTGCGCAAGATGAGGCACCCGAGGCCGCTCCTGCGGCGGCTCCAGCGGCTCAATCTGCTGCTACGCCGGCACCCGCTCCTGCGCCCGCCGCCGATGTCATTCGCACGATCAGCGTCGCCGGGGCAGAGCGCCTCGAACCGACCACGATTCTGTCCTATATCCGCCTTCGCGTGGGTCAGGAATACACCTCTGCTGGCGCGGATGAAGCGTTGAGAGACCTCGGCGCGACAGAGCTGTTTTCGAATTTCTCTATCCGTAATGATGCCGGCAATGTTGTTATCACGGTTACCGAAAACCCGGTGATCAACCGCATTGTTTTGGAAGGCAATGACCGGCTGGATGCGGAGAAAATTCTCCCGGAAATCCGCCTGTCACCGCGCCAGATCTTTACCCGTTCTAAAGTGCGCGCCGATGTGGCCCGCATTATTGAGCTGTATAAACGTCAGGGCCGGTTTGCTGCGACAGTCGAACCAAAGATGGTTCAGTTGCCCCAGAACCGTGTCGATGTTGTTTTTGAAATTGTTGAAGGGCCGAAATCCAAAGTTCGCCAGATCAACATTATCGGCAACGAAGTGTTCTCAGACGGCGATTTGCGCGGCGAGATGGTGACGAAGCAATCGCGCTTCTTCCGCTTCTTCAGCTCCAACACCAGCTACGATCCTGACCGCCTTGCCTTTGACCAACAAAAGCTGCGCCAGTTCTATCTGACAGAAGGTTACGCCGATTTCCGCGTTGTCTCCGCTGTCGCTGAGCTGACCCCAGATCAACGCGATTTCATTATCACATATGTGGTTGAAGAAGGTGAGCGTTACAGTTTCGGCAATGTCGAGGTTGAGAGCCAGCTGCGCGACTTTGACAGCGACAGCTTGCAAGCGGGCCTCGTCATGCAAAGCGGCGATTTTTACAACGCCAAGACGGTGGAAGACACAGTCGAGCAATTGACTGAGCTGGCCGGGCGCTTTGGTTACGCCTTTGCAGATGTTCAGCCGCGCTTTAATCGCAATCCCGAAGACCTGACGATGGATATCACGTTCATTCTGCGTCAGGCGCCGCGCGTTTATATTGAACGGGTTGATATTAACGGCAACACCCTGACGCAGGACAAGGTTGCCCGCCGCGAATTCCGTCTATCCGAAGGGGATGCGTTTAATTCGCTAGGCGTTCAGCGGACAACGGCGCGGATCAATTCGCTGGGTTATTTCCAAGAGAACTTCGAAGTAAGCCAGGTCCAAGGCAGCGCGCCAGACCGGATTATCCTAGAGGCGAATGTCGAAGAACAGCCAACCGGCGAATTGCAATTCTCCGCGGGTTTCTCTTCGATTGAACAGTTCATTTTGGCTGGCTCTATCCGGCAACGCAATTTCCGCGGACGCGGTCAGACGATTGGGTTGAGCCTCAATTATTCGCAGTTCCAGCAATCGGCACAAATCAGCTTCACCGAACCGTATTTGTTCGATCGCAATATCTCCGCCGGTGCAGATATTTACCGGCGCGATTTCAGCAGCTTTAACTTTACGAATAATAGCCGCAACACGACTTTTGAACAGTCAACGACAGGCGGGGCAGTCCGCGTCGGCGTGCCGCTTACCGAATTCATGTCATTGATCGGCAGCTACACGCTGAATTATGACGAAGTGAATTTGGCGGAAAATCTGTTCTTCTCCGATCTCGATGGAGACGGAGTGGCGGAATGCGATCCGCTCTTGGCTGGCCGTTTCTTGTGCGATTCGCTTGGCAATCGTTTGAGCTCGATCCTTGGCCTTAGCCTGAGTTACAACTCGCTCAATTCGCGCCTGCGCCCGACGCGCGGCCGGACTGTTTCGCTCAGTACGGAAATTGCCGGTTTGGGCGGGGATGTGCGTTATGCGCGTTTCCGCGGGCGCGCTCAGCAATTCTGGAATGTCGCAAACACAGGCTTCATTTTCTCGCTATCGCTCGAAGGCGGAACGATCATTCCGTTGCAAGATCGCGGCGGGCCGGCTGTCGATGACATTTTGCTCACCGACAGATTTTTCTTGGGCGAACCGCAATTCCGCGGCTTTGGTATTCGCGGCGTTGGCCCGCGTATCCTGACGCAGCGTTATATTCTCGACGGTACAAACAACAATGTGCTGGATGATGCGGGCAATCCGACGCTGATCACTGATCGCGATTCGATCCGTGACGATTCGATCGGCGGTCGCAATTACTATCTGGGCCGAGCAGAGATCGAAATTCCATTGGGAACTGGCGCGCGTGAGCTTGGCTTGCGTCCGTCCATCTTCCTTGATGTCGGCTCGCTATGGGGCGTTGATCGGCCCGTCTTGCAGGATAACCCGCTAGGGATCCCGACTGTTGATGGCGATGGGAATGCCTTGTTCATTAGCGCAGACGATGGCCAATTGACCGTTGATCCGCTGGCGGCGGATGGCGTAACCGCCAATACCCGCCTCATCCGCACGGGCAGCGCCATTCGCGAGGTTTTCCTCGGCGATTCGCCTAGTCCGCGTATTACCGCCGGTATCGGCGTAAACTGGAACTCGCCATTCGGCCCGTTCCGCATCGATTTCGCCCAAACGATCCGCAAGATCGAAGGCGATGACGACAAAACATTCACGTTCAACGTAGGAACACAATTCTAATGAAACTCTCTACCAAATTGCTCGCTACTGGCGCCGCTGCGCTGTGCGCTATGACCGCTGCCGCTCCTGCATCCGCTCAGGTTGAGGGCCGGATCGCCACCGCTGATATCAGCCGCGCCATTATCGGCACGACGGCATTGCAGACCGCATACAACCAAATCGGCACGACCTATCAGGCGCAGATCGAACAGCGTCAGACGAAACAACAGGAACTAACCGCGTTGCTTCAGCCGTTTGACACGAACGGCAATGGCCAGCTTGACGAAACCGAATTGCCTGCGGTGCAAGCGGCGGCGAGTTTTCCGCAAATTCAAACGCTTGAGCAAGAAGTTGGCGCTTTGACCAACCAAGTGAATGCTGCGCGCGTTTACGCCGTTGAGCAGATTTTTGCGCAATATCCAGCGGCCATGTCCGAAGTGACAACAGCCCAGCAAATCGGCGTTGTGCTTCAACCAGAAGCGCTGCAATTCGCGGCTGAGGGTGCCGATATCACTGCGTTGATCACGGCATCGCTCAACACCAAAGTCCCTTCGGTTGCGATCGTACCGCCCGCCGATTGGCGCCCATCACGCAATGCGGCGCAGATCTTTCAAGATATCCAGCAGACTTTGCTGCAAGCACAACTGCTTCAGCAGCAGCAAGCAGCAGCAGCCGGTGCGCAGCCAGCCGCTCCGGCTCCGTCGGGACGCTAAAACGCAAAGCGCAACGTTAAGATCACGCGCAAAGGTAATATGGGGCAGGGCATGAGCGATACCGACACTTCTTCGGAAGCGCCGAAAGAACCGATTGTGGATTATGATATCCATAAGGTGCTGAAAGCCCTGCCTCACCGTTACCCGCTATTGCTTGTTGATCGGGTGAAGGAAATTCACCTCGGGGAACGCATTCATGCGGTGAAAGCCGTGAGCATGAATGAAGAGTTTTTCCAAGGCCATTTCCCCGGCGCGCCGATCATGCCCGGCGTGCTCCAAATCGAAGCGTTGGCGCAGGCTGCGGCAATCTTGGGTATCGAGACGCTGGAGCTGGCTGGCACGGGCAAGCTGGTGATCTTTATGGGCATCGAAGCGGCCAAATTCCGCGCACCTGTGACGCCGGGTTGTTTGCTCGATCTAGAGGTTGAGTTCCTGCAAAAGCGCAGCCGCGTTTACAAATTCAAGGGTAAGGCCAGCGTTGAGGGCAAGACAAGTTGCGATGCGGAATTCACCGCAATGATTGCGGACGCTCCTAAGACTTAGGAACGAGACCACTTGCATTTTTTTCTGGCGCCGCTATTTGCGCCGCTTCCAGATTTTATAGCAACGCCGGTCGGTACCGGTGGAAGCTCAAAGGAATTTACGATGAAACCCGAAGGCCACCCGGAATACCACACCATCAACGTCAAAATGACCGATGGCACCGAATTTCAAACCCGCTCTACTTGGGGCAAAGAGGGCGACACGCTTGCCCTTGATATTGACCCGACCAGCCACCCAGCATGGACCGGCGGCCGTCAACAGCTTCAAGAAGGCGGCCGTGTTGCTGCGTTCAACAAGCGTTTCGGCGGGCTCAGCCTCAAGAAATAAGCTTCAACGAAGCTTTGCGCCTTTCACGGCGTATGAAGAGGGCGGTCCTGAGGGCCGCCCTTTTTCGTTATAGGCAGGCATAATTTGTCAACATGCCGACGGCGGGTTCCGTCAGCTTGCCGTTTTCACTCGACCAGATCACTCGGTAAGAGCGCAGGCAGGGTATACTTTCGTAACTCCGCTCCGCGATTGTCGCAGCACCGCCCAGCACAAACTCCTCATCTTCAAGCCATTCCACCAGCAGAATTTCATCGGTGCCAGTTGCAAAACGCTGCGCGAATTGGGCCGATTGCAAGGTATTTGGCCATTGGATGTCGCGCAAAAGCTCTGGAGCGGGCTGCGAATTTGAAACCGCAATGCCCATAGGAAGGGCGGGCCAAGTCAAGAATGCCAACGCGATGAGCGCCGCGACGACGATCCCGAGCCCGCCGCCAATCCTGGTAAAGACCTTGCGGCTCACCATCCCCAAGGCTTCTCTCGGTACCATTTCGTGATCACGTATTTCACGCCTTTGCGCACCTTCATCCCGTGGTGGAGCGTCGCCGGATTCACGCTGCCGTCACCGCGCGCATTGTTCCAGCACAGCAGCTTTCCCGGTTCAGGTTGAAAGGTCTTGCCGATGACCTTGAACCGGGTTGCCCCGCCTGCCTCCACCGCGTTCAAATAGATCATAAATGTCCACGTTCGCTGTCCGCTGACGGAGCAGAATTGTTCGTAGTCAGGGCCGCCGGGTGTGAAATAATCGGTATGCGGTTTGAATTCTTGCCCGATGTCATAGCGCTGCCCTTGGCAGGGCTCTCCCAGCATAGGGTCGATCCCGCCTAGCGTTGCAAACAGCGCCTCCAATTGCTCCACCGCCGGTTCAGCAGCATCGAGATCGCATGTTTCGCTGGTGCGAAAATAGTCATCGCCATTGGCGTCCGCAATTGTGGAAGGGCGGCGGTCTTTGTCGATGAGTTTGATCAATGCCTGACACAGCTGAGGCGTGATAAAGTTTTTACCTTGGAACAATTCAATCTTGGGATGGGGAATTCGCTGTATGCCAGCAATTTTGCCGAGCTTCGCGCCAACAAAGCCGCCGTTAGAATCGTCCATAGAATCAGGTGCGCTGCTCATACTTGCCAAACTTACTCGCGCGGCCGGGTCAGGCAAGGGCAGGCGGGCGCGACATAATCTTGCGCTGGCGAAAGCTAAGGCTAATTTTCGCTTCCCATTACGGGTACTTTGTGCAATTGGCTCGCGCCCACCCACAGTGGTCTTGACCGGCACACAGAGCTGCGTACACCGCCGCTCTTGCGCGGACTTGGCGCTGACCTTGCGATTGTTATTGTGATCGTCACGGCGATTGTCGGAAGGTTAGGCTGGGGCGGAAAATGTGGCGACCGTAGTTCAATTGGTTAGAATGCCGGCTTGTGATGCCGGAGGTTGCGGGTTCAAGTCCCGTCGGCCGCCCCACTTCCCCCAAATGGTTCAAGTTTCCCGCGCGGGCATGTGAGGCACGCGAATGACTGCTTTTTGGACCGAACCCGATTTTGACGACCATGAAATGGTGCATGTCGTGCGCGACCGTGCATCGGGATTGATGGCGATTATCGCGGTTCATTCTTCGCATCTCGGCCCCGGCGCGGGTGGCACGCGGTTTTGGCATTATCCCAATCCGAAAGATGGCCTGCGCGATGCGCTGCGTTTGTCACGCGGGATGAGTTACAAGAATGCGATGGCCGGCCTGCCTATGGGCGGGGGCAAAGCGGTCATTTTGGCCGATGATACGCGCACAAAGACACCTGAATTGCTCGCCGCATTTGGCGATGCGGTTGAGGGGCTGGGCGGTCGTTATGTTACGGCAGAGGATGTTGGCATTAGCGAAGCGGATATGGTCGCTGTGTCCAAACGCACGGCGCATGTCTCTGGCCTGCCAGTATCGGGTGAAAACGCGGCCGGCGGCGACCCCGGACCGTTCACCTCCTACGGCATCTATCTCGGCATCAAGGCCGCGGTTCAGCATAAGCTGGGCACAGACAATATGGCCGGTGTCCACGTCGCGGTGCAGGGCACAGGCAGCGTCGGCGGCGGTGTCGCAAGATTGCTGGCTAAAGACGGCGCGCGGCTGACATTGGCGGATATTCATGCGGACGGTGTTAAGGCGCTGGCCGAAGAATTGGGCGCTGAGGTTGCGGCACCCGATGCCATTCTTACTACGCCTTGCGATGTGCTCAGTCCCAATGCTTTGGGCGCGATCTTGGATGATGACAGCATCGCTGGCCTGCAAACCCAAATCGTCGCGGGCGGAGCAAACAATCAACTGGCGCGTGCGGGGCATGGCAAAGTGTTGTTTGAGCGCGGTATTCTTTATGCGCCTGATTATGTGATCAATGCGGGCGGGATCATTTCGGTAGCGACCGAATATCTGGGCCGCCGCGATGGAAAACCGGGCACAGTCGATGATGTGAACGCCTTAATCGAGCAAATTCCAGGGCGGCTCACTCAAATTTGGCAGACAAGCGATGCCGGCGGAACGTCGCCTGATATCGTTGCCGACCGGATGGCGCAGGAACTCATTGGGCGCGGCTGATTGGCCTACCATCGCCGCGCAATTGCGAACTTGCATAGAATAATTCGGCGCTTGCGTCTTTTGCGCCCTTGCGAGGTGCGCCAAGGCCGGTAATACGGGCTTGGGGAAAAACACGTGCATATTTACGCCAATCCAAAGCGCTTTTTGTCGCTCGCCAAGTGGCTGACGCCGCTCCTTTTCTGGAGCGGTCTGGTCCTGTCGCTGGGCGCTGTCGCTTGGGGGCTATTTATGGTCCCCCAAGACCGCTTGATGGGCGAGACTGTGCGCATTCTATTCATCCATGTGCCTGCGGCTTGGTTGGGCATGGGGGGATGGACTGGAATTGCGATTTCCAGCGCCGCCTTGCTCATTTGGAAGCATCCGCTCGCTGGGATTGCGGCGCGCGCAATTGCGGTGCCGGGGATGGTGTTTTGCGCGATTTGCCTTGCGACCGGTTCGATCTGGGGGCGTCCGACATGGGGCACTTGGTGGGAATGGGATGGTCGGTTGACGTCGATGCTCGTCCTGCTGTTCCTTTACGGCGGATATATCGCGCTGGCTCAAGCTGCCGCGCGAGAGGGAAGCTCATATAAGATCGCGGCAATTTTTGGCCTTGTCGGCGCAATCAATGTGCCGATCATCAATCGCAGCGTAGTGTGGTGGAATTCGCTCCATCAACCACCCAGCCTGACCGCGGGTAAGAGCGCCATTGACGGCGTGTTTCTGTGGCCGTTGCTGATTGCGGTTTTGGGTTTCTCGCTACTCTTTGGCGGCATTGTGCTGATGCGGATGCGCGCGCTTATCGCAGAGGCTCAGGTGGAGGCGCGCTTGCGCCGCCGGGCGCTCGACGATGATGCCCCGCTGGGCGCTGCGGCAAATCCCGCTCCTGTTAATTCCACTCCGGCGGAGACTGCGTGATGCGCGAAGCACTGGACCCATGGCCCTTTGTGATCGGCGCTTATGCAGTTGGTCTGATAGCGCTCGCTCTGCTGGCATGGTGGAGCTATCGCAATATGCGGCGCGCAGAAAAACGCCGCGAAGAAATCAAGCGGAGTTGAAGTCCCGATGCCGGTACAAATGAAAGCCAAACATCAGCGTATGACTTTGGTCATTCTCGCGCTTGCCGCGATTTTGGCAGCGGGTCTGATCGCGGCATGGGCCTTGCGCAGCCAAGCGAACTATTTTTACCTGCCAGAACAAATGTCACAAACCCCGCCAGACATTGGTCAAGCGGTGCGTTTAGGCGGCATGGTTCAGCCCGGATCTATCGCGACACAGCCCGATGGGATCACCGTCAATTTCGTTGTTACCGGCAATGAAGAGAGCACGGTTCCTGTGCGCTATAGCGGTATCCTGCCTGACCTTTTTGTAGAAGGTTCCGGTGTGGTCGCAGAAGGCCATCTGGGCGCTGATGGCGTGTTTCAAGCGACCAATTTGCTCGCCAAGCATGATGAAAACTACGTTCCGCGCGAGCTTGAAGGGCTTGAGGGGCATGACGGCAATGGCGGCAATGGCGGCAATGACGCTTACGCTGAAACCGTCGCTGGGCTGGAATAGGACGCTCGGTGGAGCTTTGGGGCAAAGATAATGATCGCTGAACTCGGATTAGCAGCCCTGTGGCTATCGACCGCGCTTGCCGTGTTACAGATGGTTTCAGGCGCGATGGGCATGCGAGACGGCGCCAATTCGCCATTCGCGATATACGCGCGCCCGGCCGCGGTTGTGCAAGCGTTTCTCGCTGTGCTGGCGTTCTTCCTATTGCTTTACGCTTTTGCGGTCACCGATCTTTCGATCAAACTGGTCGCGACAAATTCGCATTCGGCAAAGCCGCTTATTTACAAACTGACCGGCACTTGGGGCAATCACGAAGGGTCGATGCTGCTGTGGGTCGGCGTGCTCGCGCTATCTGGCGGCTTGCTCGCGGGGATGGAGCGGCGGCTGCCTGAAAAGACCATGAGCGCTACTTTGGCGGTGCAAGGTTTTGTGGCGCTTGGTTTCTACGCCTTTTTGTTGCTGTCCTCGAACCCGTTTGAACGCTTGCCAATACCTGCGGTTGAAGGCGGCGGTCTCAATCCGTTGCTTCAGGACATCGGCCTCGCGATCCATCCGCCTACGCTTTATATCGGCTATGTTGGCCTGTCCGTGGCGTTCAGCTTAGCAATGGGTGCGCTGATTACTCGGCAAGTTACCCCTGATTTTGCAAAAGTCCTGCGCCCGTGGGTGCTGGGTGCTTGGGTGTTCCTGACATTTGGCATCACGGCGGGGTCTTACTGGGCTTATTACGAACTGGGCTGGGGCGGCTGGTGGTTTTGGGATCCGGTGGAGAATGCTTCGCTGATGCCGTGGCTGGCGGCGACGGCGCTGCTGCATTCGGTCAGCGTATTGGCTGCGCGCGATGCTTTGCGGACATGGACCATCATGCTGGGTGTGCTGGCATTTTCGATGTCGATGCTCGGGACGTTCCTGGTGCGCTCCGGCGTTTTGACCAGCGTCCATGCGTTCGCTGTCGATCCTGAGCGGGGAAGCTTTATCCTCGCGCTGCTTGGCCTGTATATTGGCGGGGCCCTGGTGATATTCGCCCTTCGAGCAGGCAGTATTTCAGAAGGCAAACGCTTTACTGTGACTAGCCGCGAAGGCGCGTTGGTGTTTAACAATGTGATGCTGTCGGCAATCCTTGCGATCGTGCTGCTCGGCACGCTCTACCCGCTTTTGACCGAGGCGTTTGATGTGCGTGTTAGCGTCGGGCCGCCTTACTTCAATCCAGCGGGCGCTATTTTTGCGATCCCGATGTTTGTGGTGATGGCAATTGGCCCATTGCTACGGTGGAAGGATGACAAGCCAGCGCGCATTCAATTTGAACTGGCTTTGCTTGCGTCGGTCGTGATCGCGGTCATCGCGTTGGTGGCGATCTTTGGTGATTATAGCATTTTGGCGGTGCTTGGCTTGGCGCTTTCAATTGCGCTTGCGATTGCGGCGCTTTTGCCTTTGAGGGGGCGCAATATTCGCAGGGTGCCGGTGGCGACTTGGGGCATGATATGTGCGCATTTCGGTATCGCAGTCGCCTTGTTCGGGATGGCTAGTGAAAGCGCGTTTACGAGCGAAAAGCTTGCCGCTGTTGCTCCGGGAGACACCGTTGAGGTGGCCGGTTGGAACATTCAAATGGAAAGCGTCGATCCCGTCGCTGGACCCAATTGGACCGCAATCGAAGCGCGCATCTTGGCGGCGCGCGGGGACGAAGAACCCACCATTCTGGCGCCGCAATCCCGCAATTTCTGGTCCCCGCCTCAACCCACCAGCGAAAGTGCGCTGATCACCCGCTGGGATGGTCAATTATACGTGGTGATCGGCGATCAAGCCGGGACGGACGCGAATGGCAACAATCGCTGGCAATTGCGGGTGTGGTGGAAACCGTTTGTGACCTTCATTTGGTATGGCGGATTGTTGGTCGCTTTTGGCGGCATCCTTTCGATTGCGGGCCGTGTCCGTGTGGATTTGAAACGCCGCAAAGCGGTGGAGATGGGTAAGGAGCGCCGCGAAGACATGGATGCGTTGGCAGAGGGCGATGCGATTGATGGAAAAGGCGGGACGGGCGGGAACACCAGTGCCGCTGAGCCGGAGCCTGCTGAATAATGCGCCCGATCTATCTCATTCCGCTCGCGCTGTTTCTGTTTTTCGCCGGGGTCGCTGGCTATCAGCTTACGCAGCCGAAGATGCAGACGATCCCTTCGCAAATGATCGAGGAACCGCTGCCTGAATTCTCGCTCGCGCCTGCTTTGGAAAATATGCCGGGTGCGTCGCGTTCCGATTTCATTGGCGGCGAACCGCGCTTGCTCAATATCTGGGCGAGCTGGTGCTTGCCGTGTATCGCAGAGGCTCCGCATTTGGAGCGGCTTAAGGAAGAAGGCGTCGAGATTATCGGTATTGCCGTGCGCGACAGGCCGGAAGCGGTGGCGGATTTTCTGAACCGTTACGGCAATCCGTACACCCGCGTCGGCGCAGATGATATCTCAGCACTCATGCTCGAAATCGGCGCGTCGGGCGTGCCAGAGACCTATGTGATCGATGCACAAGGCAACATTCGTTACCAGCACATTGGCGATGTGCGGGCAAACACAGTGCCGCTGCTGCTTGAGCAATTGGAGAATGCGCGATGATGCGGTTGATATTGGCCGCTCTGGCGCTCTTTGCGGCGCCTATAGTTTCGCAATCGGTCTATGCTCAGCAAGCTATGCCCCCGGCGCCATACGCATACGTTCAGCTTGAAGACCCTGCCTTGGAAGCGGAGGCTGCGGCATTGATGGAGACATTGCGCTGTCTCAAATGCCAATCGCAAAGCATCAATGACAGCGATGCCCCTATGGCGGGCGATATGCGCCATCAGGTGCGCTCGCGCATTCTGGCAGGCGAAAGTCCCGCACAAATCCGCTCTTGGTTGGTGGAGCGGTACGGCGACTATGTCAGTTACGAACCGGAGGTTTCTTCAACCACTTGGCCGCTTTTTGCGATCCCGCTCTTGCTGCTATGCGTGGTCGGGCTTGTTCTGCTCCGGCGGCTGGGCAAGCGCCGTTCCGATGGCCCTGTTAGTGGGGAGGCAAGCTGATGGGCGGATGGCTCGCAATTTTGTCGCTCACGCTGGTTAGCTTCGCAATCGCTGCCTTTACATTGCGCCTGCCGAAAGAAGGGTTCGCCGTGTTCGGCGCTGTCTTGCTTTTGGGTCTCGTGGGTTACGCATGGCAAGGATCGCCCGGACAGCCCGGCAGCCCGAAAGAACCAGACCTTGCCGTTGATCAGCAATCCGGGGACGAAATGGTAACCGCGCGGCGACAGCTGTTCGATGAAACTGTTCCGAAACCCGATTATCTCGTCCTGTCCGATGGATTTGCTCGGCGCGGCAAGTTTGGCGATGCCGCAGGCTTGCTGCGCGGCGGTTTGAACGAAAACCCTGACCACCTCGAAGGGTGGCTGGCGCTAGGCATGGCGCTTACCGGACATGCGGATGGCAATATCACTCCTGCGGCTTTCTACGCGTACGGTAAGGCCCGCGACCTTGATCCTGCCAATCCCGGCGCGGACTTTTTCCTCGGCTTCTCTTTCCTGCAAACCGGTCAAATCCGCGCGGCGCGCGACACTTGGGCCGGGTTGCTTGAACGTTCACCGGCCGATGCCCCTTGGCGTGAAGAGATCGAGGCGCGCGTCGCCCGGCTTGATGAGATGATCGCCAACGCACCGATGTTGCAATAGTCCCGCGCCGAGACGCCGTTAGCGCGATGTTGCAGGGGGCACAGTGCGGTGCTAGGTGCCGCGACCTTGGATCGGGCGTGACAGATAAATGCCCAGCCACTCGGGATAGTCGCACTTTATGAGCGAAACAGCAGCCACTCCGGCCCACCAACCGCCGACCAGCGGTAAAGGCCACAGCGCGTCGAAGAGCGCGCTGGCTGTTGGTGCGATCGGTATCGTGTTTGGCGATATCGGCACCAGCCCGCTCTATGCTTTCCGCGAAACTTTTGTAGGCCGCGCGACTGTTCAGCTGGATACCGCGCATGTCCTCGGCGTGATCAGTCTCATTTTCTGGTCGATGACGTTGGTTGTGGCGATCCAATATGTCACGATCCTGATGCGCGCCGATAACAAAGGGCAGGGCGGCAGCCTCGCTCTGGTGGCGCTAATCTCGCGCAGCCTGTCAAAATCGAAATATGGCTGGGTAGCGATCCTTCTCGGGGTGTTTGCAACGGCGCTATTCTATGGCGACAGCATGATTACGCCTGCAATTTCGGTCCTGTCGGCGGTGGAAGGATTGACGGTTGTCGACCCAGGGCTGCAACAATATGTGATCCCGATTGCTCTGGGCCTGCTGGTATTCCTGTTCGTGCTGCAAAAGCGCGGGACGGCCAAAGTCGGCGCGCTCTTTGCTCCGGTAATGATCGTCTATTTCACCGTCATCGCCGCGCTGGGATTGTGGCAGATTATCGGCACGCCAGAGATTTTGTGGGCGCTCAACCCATATCACGCGGTCAACTTCTTCATTCTCGATGGCTGGTTCGCTTTTCTCGCCTTGGGCAGCGTCGTGCTGGCGGTGACCGGTTCAGAGGCGCTTTATTCCGACATGGGGCATTTTGGGCGCGGTCCGATGCGCCTGTCTTGGTTCGGCTTTGTGATGCCATGCCTGCTGCTCAATTACTTTGGGCAAGGGGCAATGGTGATCGGTTTGCCGCCAGAGCAAGCCGCCGAAGCCATTCAAAACCCGTTCTTCTTCCTCGCGACCGAAGAATGGCGCCTGCCGCTTGTGTTCTTAGCGACCGTTGCGACCTTCATCGCCAGCCAAGCGGTCATTTCCGGCGCGTTCTCGATCACGAGCCAAGCAATCCAGATGGGCTATATTCCGCGTTTGAAAATCCGGCATACGTCGGAAACAGAAGGCGGCCAGATCTATATTCCAGCGGTCAATTGGGCGCTGATGATCGCGGTTATCATTCTGGTGCTGACGTTCCAAAATTCTTCCAACCTTGCGAACGCTTATGGCATCGCGGTTACTGGGGCGGTGACGATTGATACGCTCCTGATGGCGGTGTTGTTGGTCGGTGTGTGGAAATGGAAGTGGTGGTATGCCGCACCGGTCGTCATCGTCTTCCTGATCGTGGATGGTGCCTACTTTGCCGCGAACCTCACCAAGGTTCCCGATGGGGGCTGGTTCCCGCTGGCGGTCGGCTTTGTCGCATTCTTGCTGCTGACCACATGGGCGCGGGGGCGCAAAGTGATGCGCGAGCGGATGAGCGAACATGCGCTGCCGATGGAGATATTCGCAAAGTCGGCCAAAAATTCCGCTTTGCGTGTGCCGGGCACCGCTATCTTTATGGCCAGCGCATCATCCGGCGTTCCGTCCGCATTGCTGCACAATATAAAACACAACAAAGTGCTGCATGAGCGTGTCGTGATCCTGACCGTGGACATCGCCGATGTGCCCTATGTCGACCGCGCGCAACGCTGCGAATATAAAGATATGGGCGACGGGTTTTACCGCGCGGTGTTGCATTACGGCTTTATGGAAGAAACCGACGTTCCGGTTGGTCTGAAAGAGATGGAACGATGCGGCGGTGAGTTCGATATGATGCACACCAGCTTCTTCCTATCGCGCCAAACCTTGTTGCCGTCCAAAAATCCGGCAATGCCGATTTGGCGAGAGAGAATTTTTGCCTGGATGCTGATGAATTCAGCAAGCGCGATGGACTTCTTTAAACTGCCGACGAACCGGGTTGTGGAACTTGGCAGCCAGGTCGAGATCTAGCGCACCGAAATGCGCAGCCCCCCGGCCGGCTTAGGTTGCCGGAGCAGGCCCAGTTGAAGCCGGTGGCGTTGAAGCCGGTGGCGTTTCCGCGCCCTTCGCACCAAACAGCTCTGCAATGGCTTGCCGCGCTTTGCTGAGGCTTTCGTCAAAACGGTCCTGATCCATTTCCAATGCGCCGGCATAATCTTCAAGCCGCGCGGTTTCTTGGGCGTCCATTTCGCCGTCTGACATGGCGATCATAGCCATTCCTGTAATCGCCAGATTCGCATCATCCCACGTTACAGCCTGTTGCAGCGAAACGAGTTCCGCGCGAATGTCGCTGCCCCTGCTCAGCATTTCACCTGCGCGTTTGCGGATTTCTTCTTCGGGCAGATCAGATCCGAAAACGGACCGGCTGACGATGCGGATCATTGCGACCTCGCTGTCATCGAGCACGCCGTCTGCTGCTGCCATACTGATCATCCCGCGAAGGATAATGGAGGTGCCAGCCCGCTCGATTTGTTCATCTGTATATTCTGCGATAGATTCCGTTTCGGTCTCTTCCGACAGCCCTCTGAACAACTGGAAGCCGCCAAACAGGATCGCTCCCCAAGCAAAGACATAGCTGCCCCCGCCAGACGCGTCCGCATAGGACCAGAATGTGACGAAGAGCCCGCCGAAAAAGAAAAGTGCGCCCGTCAGCGTGTTGGAATTCATCAGATTATCCCCCCGGAAATATCGTTTACCGAAGGTAACATCACGGCGATTACCGTGATCGTCAAGTGTCAGTGAAACTTGGAAGCCCAATTCACACTGAGCAGAATATCGAATTATTCCAATCTATTCCGCCGCAGATTTGTCGTCTGAGCCTTTGTCCGAGTTTTCATCCTCTTGCCCAATATCCAACCCATGCTTCAGCAGCATCGGGATATTGGCAAAAGTGAATAGGAATGTCAGCGGCAGGAACACCCACAGCTTCGCCCAGAGCCAGCCTTCGAAGCTCATCTGCGAAACCAGCACTTCGTTCAGCCCAGCAAGAACGAGAAAGAACACCCCCCAATTGCGTGAGAGTTTGAGCCAACCTTCGTCGCTCAATCCTTCAAAAGCGGCCTCAAGCAAGATTTTGAGCAAGGCGCGGCCCATGAAAAATCCGGCCAGCAACGCCACGCCAAAACCCGAATAGATGATGGTGGGCTTCATCTGCACAAAGCGCGGTTCGCCAAAGAAGATCGTAAGCGCCCCGAACCCAACGATCAGCGCGGTTGAGAACCACAGCATTGGTGAAATTTTGCCGAGCCGCAATTTGGAAATCAGCAGCGCAGTAATCGCCGCGACCATGAAGGCCCCCGTGCCGCGAATGATAGCCGCGATCTCTCCTGCGGGGTTGGGGTCGTCGGGCGCGTAGAAACGATAGACGCCTAGGAAGACGAGCAGCGGCCCATAATCAACCGCGACGCTGAGCCAGCTTGACCCGGCTTTCTTGGCTTCACTTTTAGGCTTTTCAGCTTCAGCCATCAGGCCACTCCTGCAATCACGCGCGCCACCAGATCGGGATCGAATGGGCGCAAATCTTCCATCTTTTCGCCCACACCGATGGCATGGATCGGCAAGCCATATTGCTCTGCCGCCGCGACCAGCACACCGCCGCGCGCTGTACCATCGAGCTTGGTCATAATCAGACCCGTGACGCCGGCGACTTCTTTGAACACGTCAATCTGCGAAAGAGCGTTTTGCCCATTGGTAGCGTCGAGCACCAACACAACATCATGCGGTGCTTCTTCGTTGAGTTTACCAAGGACGCGGCGGATTTTCGCCAGTTCTTCCATCAGTTCTTTTTTATTCTGTAACCGCCCGGCTGTGTCCACAATCAGAGCGTCGATACCGGTGTCGGTTGCCTGTTTGACCGCGTCAAAGACAATAGAGGCCGGATCACCGCCTTCTGGCCCGCGCACGAGGTCGACACCGGCACGGTCCGCCCAAGTGGCAAGCTGACCTATGGCTGCGGCGCGGAATGTGTCTCCTGCGGCCAGCAGAACGCCGTAATCATCCTCTGTGAACAGATGCGCCAGCTTAGCGATAGTGGTGGTCTTGCCCGATCCATTCACGCCGATCACGAGGATAACTTGTGGACGCGGGAAAGCGGTCACTTCGAGCGGTTTTGCAACTGGCCGGAGAATTTCGGCGATCTCTTCTGCGACGGCTTCTTTCAATTCCTGCTGCGTGATTTCGAGACCAAAGCTCTTATCAGCCAATCGCGCACGGATACGCCCGGCTGCGGCAGGGCCAAGATCCGAAGTGATGAGCGCGTCTTCGACATCATCTAGCGCGGCGTCATCCAGCCGTGCCGCAACGCCTGTAAGATTGCTGCCAAGGCGTTCGGATGTCTTGCGAAACCCGCCAAGAACGCGCTCGCTCCAGCTGCCACGATCAGTGGCACCATCAGTGGCACTCATTTCAAAAGACCCCCTTCAACGCTGCGCACAGTCACATCGACCAGCGTGCTAGCGGCGGCGGCCTCAGGCAAATCGACCCGCGCATAGTGGGGCGCATAGCCGGTGCCGTCGCGTTCTGCGAGCACGGACAGCGTTTCTCCCACAAACGAATTCAGCCAAACGGCACGGCGATCAGCGACAGCGGCGCGCAATTCGGCCGCGCGGGATTTTATGACCGCGCGGTCCAGTTGCGGCATTCGGGCTGCGGGCGTGCCGGGGCGGGGCGAATATGGGAAGATGTGGCCGTGAACGATGTCCAACTCATCAATAATAGACAGGTTCGCGGCGTGGTGTTCATCGGTCTCAGTTGGAAAGCCTGCAATGAGGTCCGCGCCGATCGCAATGTCTGGGCGGCGTGATTTGAGACGGCGCACGAGATCCGCGGCGTCTGCCCGGCTGTGACGCCTTTTCATGCGCTTTAGGATCAAATCGTGCCCATGTTGCAGCGATAGATGCAGATGCGGCATCAACCGTGTTTCGCTGGCGAACAGTTCAAACAGCGCATCGTCAATTTCAATCCCATCGAGCGACGACATGCGCAGCCTGGGCAATTCGGGAAACCGGTCCAGCACAGCCGCCACAAGCGCGCCCAGCGGCGGTGTAGACGGCAGATCATGCCCCCAACTGGTGACATCGACGCCGGTCAAGACGACTTCTTGCGCGCCCAAGGCCAGATGATGCTCAACCTCGCGCAAAACCTCGGCAATGGTCATCGAACGGCTGACGCCGCGCCCTTGCGGGATAACACAGAAGGTGCAGGCGTGGTCGCAACCATTTTGCACCGCGATAAAGGCGCGGGTCCGCGTGGGCGCAGGCGGCGCCTCAGGCAAAGGAACATTCCAAGCGCGCGGATCAAGTTTCGATTGGTTGGCGATGAGCCCGTCGACTTCTGGCATGTCCGCGATTTGGTCGCGCTCAATATCCGCTGCGCATCCCGTTACGATTAAGCGCGCATCGGGGCGCGCGCGCCGAGCCTTGCGGATGGCCTGGCGGGTTTGGCGTACGGCTTCGGATGTAACCGCGCATGAATTCACCACGACGACATCGCCTGCATCGGCGAGCATGGCTTTCATCCGCTCACTTTCGGCGATGTTAAGTCGGCAGCCTAAGCTTATGACTTCGGGTTTAAGGGCAGCGGGAGCATTCACGCGAAATCATCCCATTCGAATGTTCCGCGATAGGCCTCTGTCGCTGGCCCCGTCATCTTGATCGTGCCGCCTTCTGGCCATTCAATCACGAGGTCGCCGCCCGGCAAAGTCACCGTAACGCGCCGCCCGGTCAGGCCGCGCTGTATCGCTGCGACAGCGGTAGCGCAGGCGCCGGTTCCGCAGGCCCGGGTTAGGCCGGCACCGCGCTCCCATACATTCAGGCGGAGATGATCGGTGCCGATCACACTGGCAACGTTGACGTTGATGCCTTGCGGGAACAGCGGATCGTTCTCAATTTCGGGGCCTAAATCCGCCAAATCAACCGCGCCGGTATCGGCGTTGAAAAACACGACATGCGGATTGCCGACATTCACCGCAACCGGGTTTTCAAGTGGCCCCCAAGAAACCGGCATAGCGGCTGTATCCATGGCATAATCTAGCGGAATTGCTTCCCATTCGAACCGGGGGCTGCCCATATCGACGCTCGCTCCGCCAATTGACGGCTCCAGCATGATCGTCCCGCCGCCGGTCTCAATCCGTGCGGGTTCACCATGCAGCATCGCCACCGCGCGCGCGGCATTGCCGCAGGCTTCGACTTCGCTGCCGTCAGAATTAAAGATGCGCATGCGGAACGCCTCGCGCTCACTTGGTTCGAGCAGCACAAGTTGGTCGCATCCGATCCCCTCGCGCCGATCCGCCAAAGCACGCGCCGCATTTGCCGTCATCGTAGGCAGATCAATCCCTCGCGCATCAAGCACGATGAAATCGTTGCCTAGTCCGTGCATTTTTACAAAGTCTATGCGCATAGCGGCCTGCATCTATGCACCCATAGCGGCTCCGTCTAGGCCCCGTCTAACCTACGGTGTGCGCGGCCAAGAAAATGGCAGTCACTGATTGACGATTTTTGGCAATTCGGGTTCGTCACTATCGGCCTCAGCAGAAGTTGCCGGCAACAGTGCATTCCGATCGTCATTGCCAGAGAGTTTGCCCGCATTGGCCAGACGCGTGCGGACATCTTCGCTGCTTTCTGGTTGGCCGTATAAATAGCCCTGACCTTTTAGCTTACCCATCGATTTTAGAGCTTTGAGGATCGCTTCGTCTTCGATCCCTTCTGCTGTGATCGGCAGCTCAAGCCCGCGGCCAAGCGACACAATTGCATCGACAATCTTGGAATTGGCACCCGGTTCTTTGAGTTCGCTTACAAAGCTACGGTCGATCTTGAGCCGGTCAAATGTCAATGTGCGCAATTGTTCGAGCGATGAATAGCCAGTGCCAAAATCGTCAAGGCTGATCCGTACGCCTTGATTGCGTAAGCTGGTGATGATCGAACGAACCATCCCGATATTCTCATGCAAGCAACTTTCGGTGATCTCCACTTCGAGGCGCTGAGCAGGAAAATTGTGCTTTACGAGCAGTTTAAGCAGCTTTTGCGCGAACCATGGATCGCGCAATTGAATGGGTGATATGTTGATCGACAAAGTGAGCGCATCATCCCAATCTCGCGCGTCGACAAATGCCTGATCCATCAATTGGTCGGACAATTGGGTGATCAATCCGATTTCTTCGGCGATAGGGATGAAGATTTCCGGGCTCACGATGCCCATATCGGTAGAGCGCCAGCGGGCTAGCATTTCAAACCCGACCAGCTCGCCCGATTCCAAGTCCACTTGTTGTTCGTAAAACGGCACGAATTCGTGATTGTTCAGTCCGCGCCGAATGCCCGCTTCCAATTCATTGCGGAAACGAAGTTCGTTTTCCATCGTCGCTTCGAACCAGAAATAACGATTTTTGCCCTGTTTCTTGGCCGTGTACATCGCGATATCTGCGCGGTGCATCAACGCGTCGGAGGATTCCGTGCCGCCTTGGGGGCTGTTGGCCTGCGATGCGCCGGAACCCTCTGGGTTGTGATCTGTGGACACACCGATTGAAATCGTTGCGTCGATGGTGATGCCATCCATTTCAAACGGCAGCGACACTTGTTCATACAACCGGATAACTAGGTCATCGATCCGGTCGCGGTTTGGTCCTTCATGCAAGGTGACAAACGCGAATTCATCGCCGCCCAATCGGGCAAGACTCGCACTCTTTGGCAACTGATCGGTGATCCGTTTGGCAAGCTCCACCAAGACAGCGTCACCGACCGAATGGCCGTGCATATCATTGATTTGTTTAAAATTATCGAGATCAATCATGCAATATGCAACCGCTGATCCATGCGCCTGTGCGCGCCGGCGTAGCGCGGTTGTCGCCGCGGCCATGCTGCGCCGGTTTAGGCAACCAGTTAGCGGATCGGTCTCTGCCAACTCGCGCGCAAGCCCCTCTGCGCGGCGGCGTTCGCCTATCTCATCTTGCAATTCGCGGTAACGGCGCCAGCCAAAAATGATGAGCACGACATTGAGTAGCAGGGCATTGACCAGCAGATGGTCCGGCCCCTTGCCATTGGAGAATATCGCATCAATTGCGCTGGGGAGGACTGAACTGCCCGTGGCCACAAACAGAATGATCGCAGCGGTGGCGATACCCAGCGCGACAAGGTCGCGGTCGGCATTGCCCAAGCGAGTGTCTGGGCCCAAGCGCGTGTCTGTCCGTTTGGCGGACTGTTCTGTCAGCTTTGTTTCTGCCACCGTAAGCGTTCCCCAGTTCGGACCGGCACGTCTCCCCCCTCAGGTGCGCGCTGTTGTTACGATCCGCTATGCGAGCGCTTGCTGAAAATTGAGTTAATTGTGTGGGGATTCAGCGCATCTGGGGTGGTCGGAAAGGCGCGCTCTTAGTATCTTTGCGACGCATCAGCGCCCAAACCGGGCCGGACTAGGAGAATGAGCGTGCCAAACTATTGGTTGGTGAAGTCGGAGCCCTTCAAATACAGTTGGGATGACCTCGTCGAAGAAGTCGAGGGAACGTGGGACGGGGTTCGCAACCATTCGGCAAAACTGAACCTGCGCGCCATGGAAGTCGGTGATGAGTGTTTCTTCTACCACTCACGCGAGGGGCTGGAGATTGTCGGCATTTGCGAAGTTTCGGTTTCGGGAATTATGGATCCCACCGATGAAACCGGAAAATGGGACGCGGTGAAGGTAAAGCCCAAACGCAAGTTCGATAACTTCGTAACGCTAAAACAGATTAAGGCCGAGCCGCGCCTTGCGGAATGCGAACTTGTGCGGCTGTCACGATTATCCGTTGCGAAAATCAAGCCTGATGAGTGGAAATTGATTTGCGAGATGGCAGAAGGATAGAGGGCCGCCGTTCCTGGCGTTTTTTATGCTTTTGCCCGCAACCCGCTGACCGTCGCGCCGCTGGCGGCGAGTTGTTCAACGTCGATCTTTATGTGGATCACGCGCAGCCCTTTGCGAGTTTGTGCCTGTGCCAAGGCGTCGGTGAACTGCGCCGTGGTGGTCGCAGTTGCGCTCCATCCGCCGAATGCAGCGCCGAGCGCGGCGAAGTCGGGATTGGCGAGGTGGGTGCCAGAGACGCGGCCGGGATATTCGCGTTCTTGATGCATACGGATTGTGCCGTAGGCGCCGTTGTCGACCACCAATACGAGTAAGTTTGCCCCGTGCTGGACGGCGGTCGCCAATTCCTGACCGTTCATCAGGAAATCGCCGTCTCCGGCGACTGCGACCACGGTGCGATCTGGGTGGCGCAGCGCCGCTGCGATGCTGGCAGGGACGCCGTAACCCATTGCACCGGCGGTGGGCGCAAGCTGGCTTGGATAGCCAGCATAGCGCCAATATCGGTGCCACCAGCCAGCGAAATTGCCCGCGCCGTTGCAGATGATGCTGTCAGCAGGCAGCGCCTCTCGCATCGCGGTGACGCAGGCGGCCATGTCTAACGCCGGCAGGGTTTGTGAGGGTGCAGTTTGCGGGGGTGCAGTTTGCGAGGGCGCATATGTCGCCCATTCCTGCCATTCACGGTGCGCATCGGCCCCCGCGTCAAACGGAATGATCGAATGATCTTCCCACAAGGAGGCTGCTTCAGCGAATTCGTCGACCGAACAGGCAAGACCTAAATCCGTGCGGTAAACCCGGCCCAATTCGTTCGGGTCGGGATGGATATGGACCAGCAATTGATCGGGATGTTCCAATGTGGGCACTGTGTAACCATCCGTGGTCGCTTCGCCGAGCCGCGCTCCGACCGTTAGAACAAGATCCGCATCTTTGACCCGTTGCACGAGCTTAGGGTTCGGGCCGTATCCCAGATTGCCCGCATAGACGGGCGAGGCGGGATCAATCGCATCTTGGCGGCGAAAGGCGGTGGCGACTGGCATTCCAATGGCCTCAGCAAATTGTTGGAAATGCGCGCGCGCTTTCGCGTTCCACCCGGCACCGCCGATAATCGCAATAGGGCTGGCGGCATCGGCGATCATCGCGAACAAAGCTTGCACCGCGTCAGGGCAAACCGCTTGAGCAGGACGAGTGACAACAGGCCGGGGCTTAATCGCTGCGTCCACTGGGTCGCACAGCATGTCTTCGGGTAGAGCGAGCACCACGGGGCCGGGGCGTCCGCTGAGCGCGACAGAATAAGCGCGCGCAATGTATTCGGGAACGCGCGCGGGGTCGTCGATCCGGGCGGCCCATTTGCAGATCGGGCCAAAGAATGCCTCAAAATTGATCTCTTGAAACCCTTCGCGGTCACGCATTGGCCGCGCCACGTCACCGACAAACAGGATCATCGGCTGCGAATCTTGATGTGCGACATGGACGCCAATGCTGGCATTGGTTGCTCCGGGACCGCGCGTGACAAAGGCGATGCCGGGGCGCGTTATATCGGATGCGCTCATGGCCCCGTCCGCGCAGGCCATAAATGCTGCGCCGCCTTCTTGGCGGCAGATGACAGTTTCTATGTCAGATCGTTCGTGCAAGGCGTCCAGCACCGCCAAGAAGCTTTCACCCGGGACGGTGAACACACGGTCCGTGCCTTGTTCGGCAAGGCAATCGACTAGCAATTCTGCCGCAGTCTGAGTGGTTTTAGTCACGCTGCAAATTCTCCGATTCATTGCCCGCTATTACCGGCGCTTAGGTCGTCTGGAGATTAACCACAACCCAGCCTTACTGTCCCTTTTCAGGGCAGGGTATAGGCTGCGCTGGGCAAGAGTTAAGAATTCGTTAACTCCGCTGAATATGACTTATGCAACACTCACTCAGTTCGCTGTAAAACGCATTCCAAACCGCGAGGCACACAAACGCCGCAGTTTGGTTCTGACCGATGAAAGCGCGCGCCATCCGTTCCGTGCGACTTTGCCGCCCAGTGTGCGCAGCGAATTGCACGACATTCCAGCAGAGAGCCTATGGCGGCTGACGGTGGATGATGTTCGCGGCGTCGCCAGCACTTATGTGGCGACAATGGCGGCGGTTCTCGTCTTTATCATGTGAGCGGTTTTAGGTGGGCGTGTCGGCGGTCAGTGCCGCTGCGGCTTTCTCTGCTTTAAACAGGTTCCACCCAAGCCAAGCGGCCACAACCGACATCACGCCTGCGAACAGCAATTGATCGACCACCGGGATGCCGAAACTGGTCAGTCCAATCGCCATCAACGAACCCAGCACCATCGCCAATGAATTGACGATATTGTTTGCCGCAATGGTGCGAGCTGCTGCGTCATCGGCACAGCGGGTTGTTAGAAACGCATAGAGCGGGACGACAAAGAATCCCCCCGCCGTTGAGATGCCTAACAACATCAATGAGAGCGGGATTGCCAAGGGCTCCAAAATCCACATTTGGATCGGCAGCAATTCACCCGCAGCATTGGGTGTCCACGCCTTTGCAACGATATAAAACCCGACCACAAACAGCCCCATGATCATCACCGAAATGGGTGAATACCGGGCCGAAACCTCGCCCTTTAGCAAGGCATTGATACCGACCGATCCGATCGCAATTCCGACGGAGAAGATGACGAGAAACAGGCTGGCAACTTCTTTGCTGGCCAGAAGCTGGTTTTTTGCGAGCGGCGGGAATTGAATGAACAGGACAGCGCCGATGGTCCAAAAGAAACTGATCGCGACAATCGCAAGCCATATCTCGCGATTGTCCATGGTGTTGCGCACCAATTTCCAGCTCATCACAACCTGATCGGCAATCGCGACAGGTGCATAACCCAGCCAGCGCAGGATCGGATTGCTGACCTTTCGCGCATACGGTTCTAGCAATGGGTAGTGCATCTCATAATCGCTTTGCGGCGGGGCGTCTGGCACCCACCGACTGACGAAATATCCGACAATTGACGTTAGAACGACCAGCACCATCGCGATTTCGACCACGATAAACCCGGCTAGGATCGTTCCGGTCAGGATCGCGATATAGGTCCCTGCTTCTACCAATCCGGTGCCGGGCAGGACCTCTTCTTTTTTCAAATGTTGCGGCAGAATCGCGTATTTAATCGGTCCTAAGAACGTCGACTGAGCCGCCGCCAAAAACACCACAAATAGCAGCAATGGAATGGCGACGCTGTGCACCATGATCCCTTGCCACGCCATAAATAGGCCGATCGCACCGAGCGAAGCCCAGCCGATCTCGCACAATTTCACGATGCGTATGATGCGGGCTTTATCATGCGTATCTGCGAGTTGCCCCGCCAGCGCCGACAGCACCACAAATGGCACGATGAAAATAACCGATGCAAGGCCGCTAAAAAGGGCCTCTTGCTGCTCATCATTATAAACGGAATAGACGACAAATAGGACCAGCGCGGTCTTGTACAGATTGTCGTTAAAAGCGTTGAAGAATTGCGTAACCATTAGCGGCAAGAAGCGCTTTTGGCGCATAAGGTGCGTCGTTGTTGTCATGCGTAAAGGCGGCGCCCAGCAGTTTCCCCGAGAGACGACTGCATAGCGATAAGGCCGCTAGGCACAAGTCTTGTGCATGCACACAATGGTTAGTGTTTCGATGTGGCGCGGGACGCGCTAAGGGGGTGCAAGCTATGTTGACGCTGCCAAACATTCTCACCCTATCGCGGATATTCGCGGTGCCGCTGCTGGGCTTTTTCCTGTGGTGGCCCGATTGGCAGCTCGGTTATCTGATCGGTTTCTTGTTGTACGCCCTGATTGCAGTGACCGATTTCTTCGACGGTTATCTGGCGCGCGCGCAGGGAACTGTATCGAAATTGGGCATTTTCCTCGATCCGATCGCGGATAAGATCATGGTCGCGTCGGTCATCCTGATCCTAACGGCGCAAGGGTATCTGCGCGGGCCGTATGTCGGCGATATGCATGTGATTGCGGGCACAGTTATCCTGATTCGAGAGATCGCTGTCTCTGGCCTGCGCGAATTTTTGGGCGGCATTCAGGTGTCTGTGCCGGTATCGAAACTGGCGAAATGGAAGACGACATTTCAGTTGGTCTCGCTGGGCGCATTGATTTTGGGCGGCGCGGTTCACGGACAGCCATGCCAATCGCTAAGCGATACGGCGTGTTTGACCGTCGCGGAAAGCTGGGTCCATGTGATCGGCCTTGCAACCCTTTGGGCGGCAGCCGTCCTGACGTGTGTGACCGGCTGGGATTACCTGCGCGTTGGCCTCAAACACATGGAGTAAGGTTCATTGGCCTAGCGCCAATTTTAGCTCGCCCAGCCACGGCTCAAACGGTTTCCACGCATCCTGCCCCTTGCGGTTGATCGGTTCGCGCACTTGTTCCGATGATGCGGTACGCACAGCGCGATCGGTTTGGTGGAAAGCGAGGCATTGCTCCTCGAACGGCACTTCTAGGAAATCGAGCATTCGGCGTGTCTGTCCCTCTAAGTCGTCCAGCACATCCTCGTGCTGCACTCGCAAGACTTTGCCGGGCAGCACGCTGTCCCAATGGTCCATCAGATCGACATAATCGGAATAATATCGGCCTATTTCTGTCAGGCCATAAGTGAATTCCTGCCCCTCTGCGAAAAGCTGTTTGAAGCCGGAAAAGCAGCAATCCATCGGCGCGCGGCGGGCGTCGATGATTTTGGCATTGGGTAAGATGAGGTGGATTAAGCCGACATGCCGGAAATTGTTGGGCATCTTATCAATAAAGAACGGCGCACCTGCGCGGTGGATACGAGTGTTCTCGATGAAATCTGCGCCAAATTGCGCAAGCTGTTCATGCGTTAGATCATCCAAAATTTCTGGATAGCGTGATTGCCCCGCCTTGCGCCCGCGCAGCCGGTGAGCGAGCGCGAGGATATTGGGAAGTTCCAGCGTCCCGTCGATCTGTGAATGGCTGGCGAGGATTTGTTCGAGCAAGGTCGAACCTGCGCGGGGAAGGCCAAGTATGAAGATCGGGTCAGGCGCGGCGTGACCTGCTCCTTCATGCTGAGCGAACAATTCCGCCGTGCAGGCCGCCTTTTGCTTCGCGAGTTCGCCGGTCATCGCGTCGGCGCTGTAGCGGGTTTGGGCACGCTTTAGCGCGTTGCCTTCGTCATAGCATCGGAATGCGCCTTCATAATCGCCAGTGTCTTCCAACGCTTTGGCGAGCGCGAAATTGAGGTGCACACGGTCCATAAAGGCGAGATCGCTGCGTTCGATCTGTGCTTTCATAGCTGCGAGTTCACTTGCGCTAAAACGGTACGTTTTGAGATTGGCTAGGGCGTAATAGGCGTCTCCGTGGCCGGGTTTTGACGCAATGGCGGCGCGGTAACTTGCCTCTGCTTGGGCGCGGTCGCCTTTGGTTTTAAGCGCGTGGCCGCGGCTGGTCAGGCTGGCTGGATCGCCGGGCAGTTTTTCCAGCACGCTTTCAAACAATTCCAGACCTCGGTCGTAATCGCCCGTTTGAATGCATTCGATCGCGAGGCGTGATTGGAACAGCACATTGGACGGATCGCGCGCATACAGCGCCTCTGCCTGTTCACGCGCTTCGGCTGATTTCTGCCGCCGGCGCAGCGCATCAATATAATCAAAGCGCAATTGGATATCATCGGGCGCAAAGCTCACCGCGCTTTCAAGCAGAAATTCCGCATCATCAAGAATCCCCAATTCGATCCCGATCTTGGCCAGCAGCCGCATCCCTTCGACATTTTTCGGGTGTGTGCGCAGGAAATGGCGGCAAATTTCCTCCGCCCGGACCAGCCGCCCCTCCGCCAAATGATTAGTGACCGCGATCAGTTCTTTTGGGAGCGCGGCCAACCGCTGCTGCTGAGCGGCGGCGGCTTGCGCTTCGCCTGGACGTCCGGCTGCATTCTGCAAGCGCGCCTGTTCACGCCAACTTGCCTCTAAAGCTGGGTTGAACCGTGTTGCGCGCGCAAAAGCATCAAGCGCCCCGGCGTTGTCACCGCGAGCCAGAGCCAGATGTCCCTGTTCCTGCCACGCGCGTCCATATTCCGGCATTGCATCGTGCAAAGCGGCGAGATGCGAGGCGGCTTGATCCATCCGTTTCAGATATCGCGCGGCGACCGCCGCCATATACAGCGCCTCGCCATCGCTCGGATCATCGGACAAAAGCGCATTCGCGGCGCTGAGTCCGGCCTCAAACTGACCGGATTGGAGCGCGCTTTGCGCGTTTTTCAACTTGGTTTCGCGGGTAGTCATATCTGTGCCTTAGACAGCAAAACGGCGGGAGTGAACAATGTCACTCCCGCCGCCTTTAACACTGTGGTTCGATCAATAGTTGAACGACACCCGCGCCCCGATGGTGCGCGGACGGTTGGTGATGATGCGTTCGCGGTCATTACCAAAGATGCCGGAAACCTCGGCGCGTTCATCGGTGAGGTTGTCACCGAAGATTTCAAAGCGCCATTGATCCGCGACCACGCCGACCGACAGATCAAACAAGGTGTAGCTGTCGAGCCGGATCTTGTTGATTTCAATAATGTCGGTGTTCTTCGACGCAGAATAGCTGAACTGAGGTTGGATATATGCCTCTAGGCTGTCGGACAGATCCCACTCATAACGAGCGCGAATATTGCCTTGGAAGCCCGGCGCATAAGCCAGCTCTTCGCCTTCGATCACGTCAGTGGTCGGGATCAGAACTTCGGTAATTTCCGTATCGAGGATCGAAAACGCACCAGCAATCGTCAGACCCGGCGTGGAGTAAGGCGCGATCACAAAATCGGCCTCAATCCCGTAAATCTCTGCATCCGCCGCGTTGGACGAGAAGAAGAGGTTGGTGATCGACGGATCGAAAATCTGCGTTTGCAGGTTCGAAATGTCGACGAAGAATGCCGAACCGTTGAAGCGGAACTGACCGTCGATCAGATCCATTTTCCAACCGAATTCATAGTTTTTCACTTCATCGGTTTCGACCTCAAACGGAACCACGAAACCTGTGCCCGATGCCACTGCGCCGCCTGGACGGTTCAACAGGCCAGGGCGGAAGCCCTCGGAATAGGTTGCGTAGAACAGCAGATCGGGTGTCGGGGTCAGTGTGACCGTACCCTTGTAGATTAGGCCGTCAGTTGACGCGGTGTCTGGGGCACGAACGGCGTTGAAGACTTGCTGTGCTTGCGCAGCAGAAAGGCCGGCCGCCTGAATGTCCGCCAAACTGTCACCCAGATCGAATGTCTGGCGCAATGCCGCATTGCACGATCCGATGAAGGTGAACTGACCATCGCCATTATAGAGGTCGCTAATGTCGGTGCCGAACGCGTTTTGATCGGTGCCGCCTGAGTTACAGAAGGACCCGTTCGCGCTGCCTTCAAAATCAACCTCAACGTCGTAATAGCGCGCGCCGAGAGTGACCGTCAAAATGTCGGGCACAAGGTCAAAGCTGGCTTCGCCAAAGATGCCGTATTGTTCATCGGTCCGGCGAATGTCGTTGCGGAAGATCGTCGAAGCCGGGAATGGGCCGGGATCGGAAACAAAGCCGGTTGTTTGCGGGAAGTTTTCCGGGAAGGCGCCAAATGGCTGTGCGATAGTGTTGCCAGGGTAAGCAAAATCAACGCGCTCTTCGAGGCTAAGGTCCGAATAGAAACCGCCGCCTTGGAAACGAATGCGCCAATCGTCAGGTGTGCTGAAACGCAGTTCCTGAGTGAAGACTTCTGTCTTAGAAACCGAATTCACGAACAGATTTGGAGCTTGGCACGTGCCGCTTGGTGCGGCTGCGCCGGGATAGCTGACCGAACCATCACAGATGTAATAGGGCAGATACTGACCAGCAAACAGATAGTCGGTGTAATCCGCGCGCTGTTCGCTGTCACGTTCGGTATAGGCGCCGGTGTACACGACATCGAGCATCGCGATCCGGCCTTCGACGGTCCAACTTGTGTTGGAGAAATCGTCCTGAAGGCTGTCTGTTTCATACCGTTCGATCTGAAGATCGTCGAGCCCGCCCAGTTCAGGATCGGCGAAGAACACGCCGTCTGATTCGAGGCTTTGGCGTTGGTGCGACACATTGACGGTCCAATCGGGAGTTACTTCCCAAAGCCCGCTAATGCGGAAACCGGCATATTGCGTGTCGTTGAAGTCATCTTCTGCGATGCCGGCATTGTCAGCATCAAGGAAGGTAACGGCCGACAGGTCGGCACCGGCTTGGAAACCGGCACGGTTGGCGTTTACGGGAACGCCGTTTTCGCGAACAAACCCTTCTGGACGGAAACGCGCGCTTTCGCTCAGATTGCGAGTGCCAGCGACATTGTCGATATAGCCGCCTTGATCGTCGAGATAAACCACGCCGCGCAGCGCGATTGTATCGCTGACAGGCACGTTAATCATGACTTCGCCCTGATAGCTGGCTTCGCCGCCGCGGGTGAAGGACACGCCAGCAGATGCCGCCGCATCATAGCCGGACAGATCAGGTTTGTTGGTGATCAGGCGCACAACGCCCGCTTGTGAACTGGCGCCGAAGAGCGTGCCTTGCGGGCCAGACAGAACTTCGATCCGCTCAAGGTCGGCGGCGTAAACGTCGAGGTTACGTCCCGGCTGCGAGAGCGGCTGATCATTCAAATACAGCGCCACGTTCGGGGCAAGACCGGCAACACCGGCAACCGTGATATTTGGCGTGGTGGAGGCAAGGCCGCGAATGTAGATCGTGCTCTGACCTGGACCATTGCCGCCCGATGTTACGGTTGGGATCTGTTCGAGGTAATCTTCGAATGTATCGATATTCAGTTCATCGAGCTGCTCTGCACCGATGGCGGTAACCGAAACCGGCACATCTTGCAGATCTTCGCTGCGACGCTGAGCGGTAACGACGATAGTGCCGACGCCGCCTTCGCGTTCTTGCGTGACTGGCGTTGGTGTGTCAGCCGTTTGGGCGACAACAGGCGATGCAATTGCGACTGCGAGTGCGCCAATCGACGCCCCGCTTATATACTTTGACATTCAATGCCCCTTTTGAGCTTTCTTGCGGGTCGCGATGCGGAACTGCATCAGCGTTTGCCCAAGAATTGCGCGCATGCAGTCAGAGGTGATGCCGCGCGCAAAGGGGCGTTACCAAGTGGTCAGTAAGGTGGCCACAGTGAACCCTTGAGTTTTCAGTAAGCTACGAAAGCTTGTTGCAGAATAACAACACCGAAATCATTCTGAAATATATATGCAGAAGAGTTCATTCATAGTTTTGCAAGTGGTCAATATACTTTAACTTGCACTTCAATTTCGCAAGGCAAGCAAAGACCTATTCAAATAGCCGCAAGTGTAGAGCGAGTTTTACTTCAAAAATTCATGTGTTGCCGAAAGTCCTCAGCAAACCTGTCCTTAGGCTGCTTGCTCCTCGGCCCATTCCAAGCACGCTTCTTCCGTAGTGGGCACGCCGTGCCGTTTGCGGATGAGGTCGTACACAACCGCCTTGATGATCGAAATGCACATCAACGTCACGACTAGCGAGAACGGCAAAGCGCCAATGATCATCGTGATCCGGATCGCCTCAATCCCGCCTAGGATCAGCATGGAACCCACGACAAAGGAAAGCGCCACACCCCAGAATAGGATGTGATAGCGGCGGCTGCCTTCGTCTTCGCCCGCTCCGTTGATCGTGTTGACGATCAGGATCGCGCTGTCGACGGAGGTAATGAGATAGGTCATCAACAGCACCACGACGAGGCACGAGACAATCAATGCCGCCGTCGGATTGAGCAACACTGCGAGCGTCGCATAAAGCTGATCCGAAATTCCAGTGTTGAGGATCGCGCCCTGCGCTACACCGCTTAGCTCCAGATCAATTGCTGTCCCGCCGGCGAGGCCCATCCACAAGAAGCACATGAGCGCAGGCACCAACGCCACGCCCAGCACATATTCACGGATCGTGCGTCCGCGAGAAATACGCGCGATGAACATGCCCACAAACGGCGCAAATGCGATCCACCAAGCCCAATAAAAAACCGACCAATCAAGCTGCCATTGGACCAATGCATCGCCTGCATCGCTGCCATCGGAAGAAAACAGTGTTAGCGAATTGGCCGGCAGAGTGACGATGTAATCCCAGATGCCCACGCCCAGCAATTTGAGGCCATAAAGCCCCGATCCGGCAACCGCGAAAAGCGCGAGCAGACCAAAAGACAGCCCCATATTGATGTTTGATAGCCACTTAATCCCGCGGCCAACCCCCGAAAGCGCGCTCAAAGTAGAGGCGCCCACCAACACCACGAGTGCAATAACAATAGCGATTGCAGATGCTGTCATCCCGCCATCATCGGTCGGAACCATCAACCAATCGCCTAGGCCGATCCGGTGAAGCCCGGCCACAAATTGCTGCACTCCCAATCCCATCGTGACTGCGACGCCAAGAATGGTCGCAACAACCGCGACAATATCGACAATATGTCCCGCAGTGCCCGACATCGCTTTACCGAATAACGGCACGAGGCTGGAGCGGATCGTCAGTGGCAGACCGCGCCGATGCGAAACATATCCAATCGCCAGCCCTACCAGCGCATAGGTACACCAGGCGCCAAAGCCCCAATGCAGGAATGTCCACATAAATGCCGGACGCACAGCTTCTGCCGATGCCGCCTCGATTGTTCCGCGGATAATGTCTGGGTTGTTCGCAAAATGTGCGAGCGGTTCGCCTGTTGAATAGGTCAGCATCCCAATGCCAATCCCCGCGCCAAATAGCATAGAGAACCATGAAAAACGCGAAAATTCTGGTTTCTCGTCAGGCGCGCCGATGCGCAAAGCGCCGCTTTTCGGAAACAGAGCGATAATGCCGCACACCACGACTAACGTGGCGACAAGGTAAATATACCACCCGCTGAACGATGCGATGATCGTTGAATTGGCGACCTGCAAGGTTTCCATCGCCCGCACAGGAAAGAAGATTGCCCACATAATAATGAGCGCAACAATGATCTTACCGGGAATCGAAACCTCTCTGCTGAACCCGTTGTAAAAACCGCGATCATGGGTGTTGATGGGCAAATCGACCACAGGTGGGTCGATAGGGTGTTCAGCCTCAATGGGCGCAGCAGAATCTGAGATTGTTCTTCCCGAGCATTTTTCTAGTTTTGGCCGCCTGAGTACAGACGCGCAGCTTACCGAATGGTAGCGCTATCGGGAATTACCATAGGGAGTTGGGGCGAGGATGCAAACCGGGGGCTTTGCGTCAACCTGCCCTAAGCTCTTCCGCTAACAGCCGGAAATCTGCCTCTCGCGGTGAATTCTTGCGCCACACCAACGCGATTTCACGTTTGGCTGTGTCGCTTTTAACCGGGCGGGCGACGACCTGCGTCCCGCTCAAGATTCCGGCATCTATCGCCATTTCAGGCAGCATGGTGAGGCCCAAATCATGGTCGACCATTTGCACCAAAGTATGCAGACTGGTGCCGATCATGCTGGCGCTGGCGCGCAATTCGCTGCGGTTGCATGCGGCAAGGGCGTGATCGCGCAGGCAATGGCCATCTTCGAGCAGCAATAAGCGCCCGTAATCGATCATTTCTGGAGGGATTTGGGCCGGAGGGTCGCGCGGATCGTCTTTGGGAAAGGCCACGAACAACGCGTCATCAGCGATATGTTCGACATCCACGTCGCCGGTGTCGAATGGTAAAGCGAGCAGCACACAGTCCACCCGTCCATGTTGAAGCGATTCAATCGCGTCCTGACTGGTTTCTTCGCGCATCATCAGCTGCAAATCAGGACGCTCTTTGCGCAGGCGCGGCAGAATGCGCGGGATCATGAACGGGGCGATTGTAGGGATGACGCCCATACGAAGCTGGCCTGAGAGCGGCTTACCCGCTGCTTGCACGAGATCCGACAGTTCCTCTGCCTCGCGCAGCAACCGGTTCGCTTTCGCCACAACCTGATCACCCAAGGATGTGAACCGCACAACCCGGCGCGAACGCTCCACCAAAGTCACACCCAGCAGCGATTCCAGCTCGCGAATACCGGCGGACAAAGTTGATTGGGACACAAAGCTGGCATCCGCAGCGCGGCCGAAATGGCCATGTTCGTGCAATGCGACGAGATATTGCAGCTGCTTAATTGTGGGCAGATAGGTGCTCAATTCACAGCATGCCTTATTCGACCGGGCTTTCAGCAGGATTCTCAGCAGACTGCTCAACAGTGCCCTCAAGAGCATCGGCGTTCTGCGCCGCCTCATCAGCAGCCAATCCTTCTTCCATGCTGGCTTGCATATCGTCGATATGGGTCATGGAAAGTTTGCCGCCTTTGACTGCAAAGCCGGTGCGCCCTTCGACCAGCTCAAGCGCGTCTTTGCCAAACACTTCGTAGCGCCAACCTTGCAGCACTTTGAGATCGCGCACGCCCGCGGCCAGAGCCTCCATCTCGTCAGCACGGGTCAGCAGCCGCGAGGCCACATCAATTTCGCGCGCACGGATTTTGAGGAGCAATTTGAGCAAGTCAGCGACCAAAGCGCCTTCTTTACCCAGCGGCGCGCCGCGCTTCATTTTTTCCGGCATTTCTTCTTTAGAAAGCGGCTCTGCCTCGTCGATGACTTTCAGCAAACGTTTACCGATATCATTGTCGCGCCATGCATTGGAAAGACCGCGAACTTTGGCCAGATCGGACTGTTTCTTGGGCGGATGGCTGGCAATATCCGCCAATGTCTCATCGCGCATAATTCGCCCGCGCGGGATATCTTTGTGCTGCGCTTCGCCTTCGCGCCATGCGGCCAGAGCTTTGAGACGGCCAAGCGCCTGAGGGTTGCGGCCCGGCTGGCGGATCCGTTTCCACGCAGTGTCAGGATCAGTGATGTAATTGGATGCGTCGGCGAGCTTTTCCATCTCGGCATTGAGCCAATTGCCGCGTCCGGTCTTGATCAGCTTTTTCAGCATTTTCGGGAAGATCACCGAAAGATGCGTGACATCACCAATGGCGTATTCAATCTGGCGCTCTGTCAGCGGGCGGCGGCTCCAATCGGTGAAGCGCGCGCCTTTATCGACCTGAATGCCCAGCCAGTGATCGACCAGATTGGCATAGCCGATCTGTTCAGATTGGCTGATCGCCATCATCGCGATTTGAGTGTCAAAAATGGGGAAGGGGGTTTTGCCCGTTAGATTGACGATGATCTCAACATCTTGTCCGCCAGCGTGAAATACTTTGAGCACGTCATCATTTTCGCAAAGCAAATCGAGCAGCGGGGTCAGGTCGATGCCGCTCGCCAACGGATCAATCGCGGCGGCTTCTTCGGTGTTGGCGATCTGTACCAGGCACAGTTCCGGCCAATATGTGTTCTCGCGCATAAACTCGGTATCGACAGCGACGAATTCGGATTCTGCCAGTCGATCACACAATTCAGTAAGCGCGTCGGTCGTGGTAATTAGGTCATGTATTTTCATGTTTCTTCTTATCGTTTTGAGCGGAGTGCCGCTCTCGGACCGGTATCTGGCCCTGTTTCAGACTGCTGCGCGACTTGACAAAGTGCAGGTCTTGCCCTGTTAGCGCGCGCATATCTCGCGAGGCTCACTTGGCCCGCGAAACGCCAAAATTCCTTCGGCGCGCGCCAGCGCCTCGGTCCTTTGGGCCATACCTTTGAATAGGACAAGAGTTTAGATGCACGTCTATCGTTCACACACTTGCGCACAGCTTTCAGCCCAAAATGTCGGCGAAACCGTCCGTCTTTCCGGTTGGATGCACAGAAAGCGCGATCACGGCGGCGTTTTGTTCGTCGATTTGCGCGATCATTACGGAATCACTCAGCTTGTCGCGGATGAGGATTCGCCAGCGCTTGCTGATCTTGAAAAGCTGCGCAGTGAATCTGTCATCACAATTGACGGCGAAGTAAAGGCACGCACGGCCGAAACCGTGAACGCTGATTTGCCAACCGGCGCGATCGAAGTCTTTGTGCGCTCTATCACCGTGCAAAGCGCGGCCGAAGAGCTGCCGATGCCGGTCGCGGGCGAGCAAGAATATCCGGAGGATATTCGTCTCAAATACCGTTTCCTCGATCTGCGCCGCGAAACCATGCACCGCAATGTGATGCTGCGTTCGCAGGTTATAACGTCGCTGCGTCAGCGGATGACAGGGCAGGGCTTCACTGAATTCCAAACCCCGATCCTCACCGCATCCTCGCCAGAGGGCGCGCGCGATTTCCTCGTGCCCAGCCGGATGCACCCGAACAAATTTTACGCGCTGCCGCAGGCGCCGCAAATGTTCAAACAGATGCTGATGGTCAGCGGTTTTGACCGTTATTTTCAGATCGCGCCGTGTTTCCGCGATGAAGATCTGCGTGCAGATCGCAGCCTAGAATTCTATCAGCTCGATTTTGAAATGAGCTTTGTTACGCAGGAAGACGTGTTTCAGGCGCTTGAACCGGTCCTTGCCGGCGTATTTGCGGAATTTGCCGATGGTAAGACCGTCACCGCTAGCGGCGATTTCCCGCGCATCCCTTATGCAGAAGCGATGCTGAAATATGGCAGTGACAAACCCGATCTGCGCAACCCGCTGATCATCAGCGATGTGACAAGTCATTTTGAGAAATCAGGTTTTGGCTTGTTTGAGAAAATCGTTGGCGGCGGCGGCGTTGTCCGCGTGGTCCCAGCGCCAAAGACCAATGAGAAGAGCCGCAAATTCTTCGATGACATGAACAATTGGGCACGTAGCGAGGGCTTTGCAGGTCTTGGTTATGTCACCCGCAAGGGCGGCGAATTTGGCGGTCCGATTGCTAAAAACCACGGCCCCGATTTGATGGCGCAGCTTTATGATGAGCTCGGCCTTGGTCCGGATGACGGGTTGTTCTTTGCTGCGGGCAAGGAAAAAGACGCTGCAAAACTGGCCGGTGCCGCGCGCACGCAAGTCGGCGAGCAGCTCGGCTTGATCGAAGAAGGCTGTTTCAAATTCTGCTGGATCGTCGATTTCCCGATGTATGAATGGGATGAAGACGCAAAGAAGGTCGATTTCTCTCACAACCCGTTCTCCATGCCGCAAGGCGAAATGGAGGCACTTGAGACGATGGATCCGTTAGAGATTAAGGCGTGGCAATATGACATCGTCTGCAACGGCTATGAACTGTCGTCGGGCGCCATCCGGAACCACCGCCCGGACATCATGTACAAAGCGTTCGAACTCGCTGGTTACACCAATGAAGACGTTGACCGCGAATTTGGCGGCATGATCGAAGCGTTCAAGTTGGGTGCGCCCCCGCATGGCGGTTCTGCACCGGGGATTGACCGGATTGTGATGCTGCTCGCCGGCGAAGAAGCGATCCGCGAAGTTATCGCTTTCCCGATGAACCAAAAGGGCGAAGACCTGATGATGGGCGCGCCAAACAAGGCCGAGCCTGCGCAATTGCGCGAGCTGCAATTGAGGTTGGTTGAGCAACCCAAGAAAGAACAAGCGGGCCAATAGCCCTCTATCCGTCGCGCGATCTGTGCTAGCTATCCAGCATGGAAATAGATCGCCGCGCCGCCATTCTTGGTAGCCTAGCATTGGCAGCTGCAGCGCACCCTTTAACGGGCTGTGCCGCAGCGCCGACGCCGCGCGCAACAAAGCTCTATGTAATGGGCACGATCCATTCGAATCACCTTGAGAGCGAACGGTATTCTTTAGGCGTTCTACGCACCGCGATCCGCGCGGCATCGCCGGATATCATCCTCACCGAAATTCCGCCGGACCGGATAGGGCAGGCCATCGCGTCCTTCCAATCGGCCGGTGAAATTGATGAACCGCGCACACAGGTGTTTCCCGAATATACCGGCGCCGTTTTCCCATTGAGCCGCGAGATGGGGTTTGAAATCCGCGGAACTGCCGGTTGGACCCGCGAAATTGCAGACAATCGCCGAGAGGCGCTCACTCGCATCCAAAGCGACCCGGCGCGCGCGCAGCAATGGGCAGAGCATCGCGCCGCGCAGCGCAATTATTCGCGCGAAATTGCAGGAAGAGGCGATGATCCGCGCTTTATCCACACCGAAGAATTTGACCGTATCGTGGAGGCTTCGCGCCGTCCGTATGAACAATATTTCGATGCCGACCTTGGCCCAGGGGGATGGACGCAGATCAACGCAGCGCACACCGAACTCATCAATTCCGCTCTGGATGATATCAGTGGACAGGGCCTATCCGCGCTCGTCACATTCGGCACCGCACATAAGTATAAAATCCTGCGCAGCATCCGAAATCGCGATGATATTGAGCTGCAGGATACGCGCTCGCTTTTTTCCTGATGTCATCTGGTGCATCTTGACTTGCGCTAGATCGAACCGACCTTTAGGGCAGATAACGTAATTTAAACCCCAGTCTTAAGAGGGAAACACATGAGCGATACTGCCGACCGCGTGCAGAAGATCGTCGTCGAGCATCTCGGCGTCGAAGGTGACAAAGTCACTCAAGAAGCAAGCTTCATCGATGATTTGGGCGCTGACAGCCTCGACATTGTTGAGCTGGTGATGGCTTTCGAAGAAGAATTTGGCGTTGAAATCCCCGACGATGCAGCTGAGAAAATCAGCACCGTTGGCGATGCGACGAAATTCATCGAAGAGAACAAGGGCTAATCGCCCTCAGAATGCCTGCCCTCCTTGATTGGAAGTAAGGGTGGGTAATCTGACCGACAGGCCCGACCCTTTTATCAGGGCGCGGGCCTGTAGTGTTTCAGGGCTCAGTAAATTTGCGCCCACCATTATGCCCGTTGGGCACGTTGGAGAACCGAATGCGCCGCGTAGTTGTTACTGGGCTTGGCCTTGTCACCCCCTTGGGCGGTGATGTCGAAACCTCTTGGAAAAACCTGATCGCGGGCGAAAGCGGCGCGGATCAAATTAAGAGCTTCGACACCGAGGGGCACAAATGCACCATCGCTTGCGAGGTGAAGGACAAGGATCACCCATGGGGATTTGATCCTGACAAACGCGTTGACCACAAGGTTCAGCGGCAGGTCGACCCTTTCATCATTTTCGGCATCGACGCAGCGGGCCAAGCGCTCGAAGACGCTGGCCTCACCGATATGACCCAGGCCGAAAAAGAGCGCACAGGTTGCTCCATCGGGTCTGGCATTGGCGGGTTGCCGGGGATTGAGAGCGAAAGCCTCGTTCTGGCAAATCGAGGGCCGAGCCGCGTTAGCCCGCATTTCGTGCATGGACGTTTGATCAATTTGGTCACTGGCCAAGTTCAGATCAAATACGGCTTTATGGGGCCAAACCACGCGGTTGTTACCGCCTGTTCAACCGGCGCGCATTCGATTGGTGATGCCGCACGGATGATCATGATGGACGACGCCGATGTCATGCTGGCAGGCGGCGCGGAAAGTACCGTGAACCCGCTCGGGATTGCCGGTTTTGCGCAAGCGCGCGCGCTCAATACCGGTTTCAACGACCGCCCAAAAGAAGCAAGCCGGCCCTATGACAAAGACCGCGAGGGCTTTGTTATGGGCGAGGGCGCAGGCGTGGTCGTGCTTGAAGAATATGAGCGCGCCAAAGCTCGCGGCGCGAAAATCTATGCCGAGGTGACCGGTTACGGTCTGTCCGGCGATGCCTACCATGTCACCGCCCCGCACCCAGAAGGCAGAGGTGCGGAATTGGCGATGCGGATGGCGCTTAAGAAAGCGGGACTAGGGCCGGGCGACATTGATTATGTCAACGCCCACGGCACATCGACTATGGCGGACACGATTGAATTGTCTGCGGTGATGCGCGTTCTGGGCCAAGACCTTGGCGGCGCATCAATGAGCTCAACTAAGAGCGCGATCGGCCACCTTTTGGGCGGCGCTGGCGCGGTCGAAGCCGTGTTCTGCATTCTTGCGATGCGCGACGGTATCGTTCCGCCCACGCTTAACTTGCACAATCCCGATGACGGCACCGAAGGCATTGATCTGGTCCCACTGACGGCAAAGAAACGTGAAGTGCGCGCGGTGCTCAACAACAGTTTCGGCTTTGGCGGCACCAACGCTTCGATCATCATGCAAAAGGTCGATTGAGCGTATGAAGAAGCTCGGTTGCATCGCCGGGCTGGTTCTGGCGCTCGCTGCTGCGGCGGCGCTGCTTTTGAGCGGCGGCGTGCTGGGTTCTGCGACGGTTGATGAAGAAACCCCGTTCCTGATCCCAGCCGGCTCTTCGCTGAGCGCGGTTGCTGCGGATTTGGAAACGGCGGGACTGATCACCTCGGCGGACGGGTTCCTTCTGCGTGCGCGTCTGTTTGGTTCGTCTGATCCAATCCAAGCTGGCGAATTTTCGCTCAGCCCCGGCATGTCGCAGGGCGATATCCTGACTGCTTTTCAATCGGGCGATGTCATCCGCCGCTTTATTACCATTCCAGAGGGTATGCCTTCCGTATTGGTATGGGAACGGCTGATGGCAGAGGAATTGCTGACGGGAGAGGTGGATATCCCGCCAGAGGGTTCGATCCTGCCTGACACTTATGCGTTTGAACGCGGACAAAATCGCGGCGAATTGATTGAACAAATGCAGGCGGCGATGGACCTCTATCTGGCGGAGAGATGGGCTGAACGGTCCGACACGGTGGCGGTCGATACAATGCGAGAGGCGTTGATCCTGGCCGCGATCGTTGAGAAGGAAACTGGCACGCCGGAAGAACGCGGCACGATTGCGGGCCTTTATTCCAACAGATTGCGCACAGGAATGATGCTGCAGGCTGACCCGACAATTATCTATCCGATCACGAAGGGCAAGCCGCTGGGCCGCCGCATTCGGCAATCCGAGATTGCGATGGTGAACGGTTACAACACTTACACGATGCTGGGTTTGCCAGATGGACCGATCACCAATCCGGGGCGTGAAAGTATTGCTGCGGTCTTAAACCCAGAGGCGCATGATTACTTATTCATGGTCGCCGATGGCACGGGTGGGCACGAGTTCAACGCGACCCTGAGCGGTCACAATTCTGCGGTGGAGGAGTGGTTTCAACTACGCCGGGAACGCGGTGAGATGGAATGAGTGCGGCGGCGCTTCTTAGAACGCGGTAGTTTATGGCGCGGCCCTTCATCGTCACTGCTGCCCTTCCGCAGGGCATTCAAGATTGGGCAGAGGCGCTGCGCCGAGAGAACTATCCTGCGTATCGCAATCACCTTCATGCGCATGTCACGATGTTCCATTCCTTTGCGCCGTCGCTGCTCGATGAACTCAGAGATTTCTTGCCGACAATAACCCGTGAATTCGCGCCGCCACAAGGTGAGGTGAGCGGGTTACTCGACCTCGGCACGGGAACCGCCATTGCGCTTCAGAGCGAGCCGCTTTTGACCTTGCGCGCGATGATCGCAGAGCATTTTCACGGCAGCCTGACTGCGCAAGATCTGCATGAACCGCGTCCGCACATCACCGTCCAAAACAAAGTGACCAAGCGCGAGGCTCGCGCGCTGCAGGCTGAATTGGCGCCGATTGCTCAACTAAAACGCGAAAAGGGGCCTTTCACCTTCCCTGCGTTGGAGCTGTATCTCTATAAAGACGGCCCTTGGGAGCCGGTAAAACGCTGTGCCTTTCGCGGTAAAGAGCGTTTGTAGCTTAGGGAGTTTGCGTAGATGCTGACCGGGCTTTAGAGAGTTCGGAGCGAAGTGGGTGGGGCACAAATGGGCAGTTTGGCATGAGCGTTTTAACAACAATTTTTGGCCTACTGGCTGGGCTGGTGCTGATGGCCTCAATGATCCCGCATCAGGTACGCTATATTCGCTGGGTCAGCCTCGGAGCGGGCCTACTTGGGGTTGCCTATTTCGCTCTAGCAAAGGGGGTAAGCGCTGAGCTCGCTTTCTCCGCCGCCTATGTGATCGTCAATATTGCCCGTCTTACCGAGCTGCGCCGCCGCGCGCGTGGCGGGGTGATGACCCGCGAAGAGCACGAATTGTTCGATCATGTGATGCAAATCGAAGAACCATCGCAGCAAAGTCGCTTACGTGATCTGATGCTTTGGGAAGACGTGAAAGTTGGCAGTCAGCTCATAAGCCAAGGTCAGGCGGACCCACCGCTAATCTACATCGCCAGCGGCCGCGCGGAAATTGAGCGCGACCTAGCAATTGTCAGCGAATGCGGGGCTGGTGAATTTTTGGGCGAGATGAGCCATGTATCCGGTGAGCGGGCCAGCGCGACCGTAACTGTTACGCAGGATATGCGTATGGCGCGGCTTGATCGCGATGCTCTGGGGCAATTGGCACGCAGTCTGCCAGAAATTGGTAAGGCGCTTGACCGGGCGTTCAATCGCAGTCTTGCGGTCAAGGTGCTGCGGATGAATGAAAGCTCGCGGTAATGTAAACGCGGCTGCGGATGTGGGCATGGCCGCGAACATGGACAGCAAAACTTGTGGTTGACCGCAATCAAGTCGCGCCCTAAATGCGCCGCTCGCAACCGGTAAATGGCCGGGGGCGTACGGCCAAATCCTTGCCTTTGAAACATCAGGCAAGAGCCCCTTGGGGCGGAGTAGCTCAGCTGGTTAGAGCAGCGGAATCATAATCCGCGTGTCGGGGGTTCAAGTCCCTCCTCCGCTACCAAATTTCAATTATGCACTGCTTCGCGGCCGGAACCTTTCCCGGCCGCGCTCAGCTATTGCATCAATTATCGGTCAATGTGATCGTAACGTTGTTGAAAACATTTCCAAGGTTTTGGGCTTCCAATCGCACAGTTTCGCACGATCCGCGCGATGCCTGAGTGTTGAGAACAACAAACATGTCGTCGTGTAGTTCGGAGTCGCTGTGGACCAGAACGCCTTGTCCATCGAATACGGTATAATCGACATCAGTGTCGCCATCGCCATTGACGTCGATCGTCACCGTGCCCGTGCAAAGATACAGATCGATAACCATCGTTGAATTGGCTTGCACAGCGTATGATTTCACGTCGTCCTCTCGATTGGCGACAATGTCGCGCATCATCGAAGTGGATTGCGTGAAATTGAGCACTTGTTGCCCATTCTGAATTCGCTGGTTTGCTTGATTACCCTGACTTGCCTGATTTTGCTTTGATCGCGGTTCGGGAGGCGATGAAATATTGGGGCGGGCACTTGCGACTGGGCGTCTGATCAAATTTGGCTGGCTTAGCTCGACCTGCCCCACACGGTACAGTGCGCGGCAGTCATTCGCATCACGATTCCTGTCCGAAGCATCTAAGGAGCTCGCCATTCCTGGCCCTCTAAACCTGGGGTCGTCGCATTCTCCATCATTTGCCCAGGTGCTCGAATTTCCACCGAACTCAACGTAGTCAGCACGTAACCGGATCTGCCCACGCTGGTATAGGCCAAGGCAGTCAGTCGCGTCTTTCGCTGTGTCTACGACATCGACCGAGCTGGCCATCCCGGACCCCTCAAACCGTGGGTCATCGCATTCCCCATCATTTGCCCAAGTGCTCGTGTCGTCGCCGAACTGAATGGTGCGGCTCTGCGCATTTACCGGCGTGGCTGCCAGCGCGGCGAGTGCGACAGTTGCCGTGAGTAGAATTCTGTTCTGCATGAAAATTTCCCCTAGAATTGGCAATCTGCTTCGGCCGATCGCTGTGACGGTGTTGCAAAAGGCCGTCCGACTGTACACCAATCTTCTCGCCAGTATACGTTCGAACTTTCTGGATGAAATGCTGCAGAACAGCACCCGTGCTCTGGCGATGAAGTGACCCACATGGCTTCGTTCGCGATCATCAACGCCGCTTTTTCGTTCGCAATTTCGTATCTAAATCGATCCGTTCATCCATCACTTTCGTTGGGGTCATAATCCGCGTGTTGGGGGTTTAAGTCCCTCATCCGCTACCAAATTTTCATGAAATACACATTTGCGGCGATTTCTACGCCTTCGTAAGTTGCGTGTGATTTGTAGCTGAGCAGAAGCCTCTGTGTCGGCTGCAGGCGTTGCTGAAGCATCATGAATTCTCTTTAGGCTTTTGGAACAGCAGAAATCTTATCGATGTCTTGCGCTGCCATGACATCCCATACACAACACTTCACAAGTCTAGTCCCAGTGGTATGCGGGTGGACGCTTCGTCAAAAAGTAGATAGCCTAGCTTGATGAGAAATGTTGTTAGAAAATACAAAGCGTTCCGAACGATTTTCCAGACAATTGTAGCAGCAGGTCTTTCGTTCGCTGTGATGAGCCAACCTGCGGCCGCGCGAAGTATCGCAATCACATTTGATGACGTGCCCAAACAGGATGGCGCTTTTCTCACGGCGGACCAGCGGACTGTTCGCCTCATCGCCGGGTTACAAAGCGCTGAGGTTAAGCAGGCCGCATTCTTCATCAACCCGTCCGGTTTGGCAAATGAGGCTTCCGCAGGCAGCGAGGACCGAATTCGCGCGTATGTCGCGGCAGGCCATGTCATCGCCAATCACAGTTTCTCGCATCCCAGTCTCAGCGGAACTACGGTCGAAGCCTATCTTGCAGACATAGACATGGCAGCTAACTGGTTGCACGGGCGTGCTGGTTATCGGCCGTGGTTTAGATATCCATTTCTAGATGAAGGACGAGATGACAAGGCGAAACGCGATGCCGTTCGGCACGGACTTGCTTCGCGCGGGCTTACCAATGGCTATGTCACCGTAGATGCATACGACTGGCATATCGAGGGCTTAGCATCCGATGCAATCCGAGAGGGAAAAGTGATCGATTTCGAGGGGCTGCGATCACTTTATGTCGACAGCCATGTCGAAGCCGCTGAGGCATTTGATGCAATTGCGGTCGAGGCTCTTGGGCGATCTCCTGCACACGTGCTTTTGTTACATGAGACTGATATTGCTGCACTTTTTATACGCGATCTCGTTGAGGCGCTTCGAGAAGAAGGTTGGGAAATCATTACAGTTGACGAGGCTTATAGAGACCCAATCAACGCCTTGGCGGCTTCAATTGACGTTCCCTCAACGCAAGGAACTCTAACTGAAGCAATAGCTTGGTCACACGGCCTGCCAGCGCCAAGGTGGTGGATCGGGAATGATCGGGAATTAGCTTCAGAGCGGTTCAACAAAGAGGTCTTGGCGGTATCGGAACATTGAACCGGTCTGGCAATCAAATGCGACCGAAGTCGGTGCCTCGGTTTCACGCTATTTTTAGCATTGTTGGCCAGCGTGCTAGGGGATAATCCGCGTGTCGGGGGTTCAAGTCCCTCCTCCGCTACCAAATTTTGATTGTGTTACCTGAAAACGGACCGCTGGCTTTCGGCCCAGTTGCGGACGCTCCAACGTGAGGGCACAAGTGTTCTTATGCACAGCATCAACAAGAACGTTCTTGATCAACTCGAGCTAGCAGAGATCTTCAGAGTCACGTTCTACAAGCACGATGAAGTGACAACAGATTTAATCTGCTGTGATGTGACGGTTGCTGGCAAGGTCTGGAGTTTCCATGAGGAACTCGCGGGTTGGGATCAGCCGATTGATCACCTACAGACGCTTCCAGATTTTCGTGCCAATTGGTTTGCCTCGGTGTCGCAGCCGCCTTTCGCAGCTAGTGAAACCATCGCGTTTTCCAGATAACTCGAATTGCGGCTACCCACCCCAATTGCTGATATTCGCAGATGCATACCTGCGCCCAAGGTTGATCGCGGTGCGTAAAGTTGAGCGATTGCCCTAACTAGCGCCAATTGCCCATGATGACGAACGGAGCCCAGAAATAGGGCTCTGCGTAATCTTGAGAGGTGATCATCTGCATCTGGGCTTCTCTGATGGCGCCTGCTTTCGACAGGTCGTCGCGTAACAATCCTTGGTAGAAATTGCGCATCATATCGGGCGTCGCATCGTCTGAAACCTGCCACAAAGTCGCAACGACGCTGCTCGCACCCTTGTTTTGAGCAAGTGCGCCAAACCCTTCGAGTTCCATTCCGGTTCCATCCGAACCCAGCGCCGTTTCACACGCTGAGAGGGTCAGCAATTCTACCCCGTTAAAGTCGTATCGGAAGGAACGATTCATCGCTGCGATTGAGATGCGGTTGCCATCCCCAAGAACAAGATATGATGACGCCTCATCACCGGGCATCAGTTTGAAATGCGTTGCGATGTGAAGCACCGATGGAGGGGAAAGCATCACATCTTCAAAACTGGCTCTGGAGAACCCGTCATCAAGGAAATACTGCCCAGGCAGAATGCCGGGCTCATTCTCGGAGCCGATTACATACTCAAGCTCCTTGGGAACGCTCGGCAAGGGGCTGAACCCCTCGATCGCGAGGCTTAGCCCGAACCCTTGCGCACTCGATATCGGGCCGGGCTCATCATAGCGGGTGTTGGCCGCAGGGGTGTAGAGCGCAAGTTCATAGCGCTCAGTAAGATAGGTTTGGCCATCCCACAATGCGGCAAAGGGCAGATACCGGATCTGGCCCTGAAGGTTAAGCATGAGCGTTTTCGTATTGGCCGCGCGAAGCTCATCCTCGATCGGCGCGACAAGCCAATCGTGGAGCTGCCCCAGCGGCTCACGTAGTTCCTGATTGCGCTCTTCGACATCTGGGAATTCGTATATCCGCGCTTGATCGATGACCTCTCTTGCATCAAAGATGGTGTTGAACAGATCCCTGCGTGAAACGGGGACTTCCTGATGTACGAAAGTCTCTCCCGTTATGAAAAAAAGGTGCAGGCTTTCCTCGAAAGCTACTGCCTGAAGGAGCGCGACATCTGGGCCGATATTTTGGAGCAGCCGGCTTGCCATGCGTGATTCTTCGAGCGCGAGCGCGCGCGTTTCGTTTGCCACCTCTTCGCTGTCAAAGGCTTGCACTTCCGCTGTCCATGCAGCGATCAAACCAAAGAACGCCTCGTAAGCATCGCCATGTGCAGCGTTGAGATCGGCCAATTGCTGCTCTTCGAGGGCAGAAAGAGGGCCCTCACGCCGTTTTTCAACAAGGGTGGATCGTTCCATTGCAAGTCGGTTTGGTGTCTCGACCCATTCTGAAAGCTGTGCCTGCCACGCGCGTTCTTGTTCGCTCAGTGCCAGCTCTTCTCCGGGCTCGGCCGCGCCTGCTCCACGAACGAAGGCGGTGTATTCGACATCCTTCAACAGCCGCCCGACCAGTTCCGCTTCTCCAAAGCGTCCCAGATCGACCAGAAGTTCCTGCAAGGTGAGGTAATTCGCTTGATGTTTGTCGAGAAAGGAACGCTGCGTCTCGCGATCGAGGTCGGCCATGTTCTGGCGCACTCCTTGAAGCGAGTTGACCGCTTTCTTGAAGAAAAGCACCGCTTTGGACGGGAAGTTCTCTCGTTCCAAAATTGCATGCCCAATTGCACTGTAGCTGTCGGCAAGGCCGGGGTGGTGCTCGGTCAGGACCACCATGCGTGCGCTTAACACGCGCCAATGTAGAGCTTCCGCTTCGGATAGCCGGCCCTGAAGTTCGTAGAGTTTTGCAAGATCGTGTGTGATATTCAGAGTTTGTGGGTGCATCTTGCCGAACACCGCCTCGCTTGTGGCAACGCCTCTTGCAAATAGCGTCTCTGCCTCGACCAGCTTGCCCGACGCGCGCAGAACCTCGGCAAAGTCGGCAAGAGTTACAAGCGTGTTGGGGTGATCCTCGCCGAATACGTTTTCCTGCAAGGAGAGCGTATCGCTGTAAAGTGATGCAGCTTTTTCGAGCTGGTCCATCTCGCGATAGACCCCTGCAAGATTGGCCATCGCAATCAGCGTGGTCGGATGTTCCTCACCCGATAAACGCCTCTGGCTGGCTAACATCCGCTCAAACAAAGCCTCACTTTCTTCAAAGCGGCCCTGTTCCTTGTAGAGGACGGCTAGGTTGTTAAGCACTTCCAGCGTTTGCGGGTGCTCGGATCCCAAACTCTCCTCGCGGGCTGATAAAACGCGCAGATACAGCGGCTCTGCTTCGCCGAAGCGCGCTTGCCTGCGATACAGCAGCCCGAGGTCGTTGAGCACCATCAATGTTCGCCGATCGTCGCTGCCGACACTACGCTCATAACCGTCACGCGCACGCAGCAGGAACGGTTCGGCTTTGCGATATTGGCCTTGCAGCATGTACAGCCGGCCAACAGCGTTCAGCGATGAAATCGTGTTGCGATGGTCAGGCCCGCGAAGACGTTCATCCGCTTCGAGCAGACCCAGGACCATCGGCTCTGCTTCGGAATACCTTCCCTGAAGTTGGTAAAGACCAGCAAGGTTGAAGCGGACAGCCAGGGTATGGCGATGATCGCTGCCAAGAAGCCGCTCTCTTGCTTCCAAAGCGCGCAGATAGAGCGTTTCGGCCTGTTCGTATCTGGCGTTATCCCGATAGAGGCCCGCCAGCCGATTGATCAGCGAAATTGTATCGAGATGCTCGGGGCCAAATTCGCGTTCACGGATGGCCAAGGCTCTGAGGAAAAGGGTTTCTGCCGGGGCAAAGCGTTCGAGCGAACGATACAGTCGCGCAAGCCTTTCCATTGCTTCCAGCGTATCGGGGTGCCCTTCGCCAAGCAGTCGTTCGCGAAGGCTTATCGCGGCATCCAAGCTGGAAATGGCGTCGCCGAATTCCCTTTCTTCGATAAGGGTTTGCGCGTTTTCAATCAGGCGCGCTGCAACGCCTAGCTCTTCAAGCGATGAATCGGCCTTGCAAGCAGATGCCGCGACCTCAGTATCGCTCGACATCGCGCTGGTTGAAATTAGAACAAGCGCAAGCGCGCCTGCGATCCCTGCTTTCATTACCTTCGCCCTCCAAGCAGTGCCTATTTCGGCAATCAAATGCCCAATTTCGGCTGTCGTTGCGCGACTACCGCTCTCGAATTTTGCAATCCAATCTCAAAAGCCTTGCGAACGTACACTACGCACACGCGAACGCGCAGGCAAACCTCTCGAATTTGCTGGCCTCAACCAATGTGAATTTTTTATTGGAAAAGAACTGTCCTCTTTCTGGACGGTGCGACCGACTACATATTTCGGCGCAGGTGGGTCTGGTACGCGCGGTCAATCACGTTTTTGCCTCAGCGTTTTTGACGCTGCGCCGCCATTCAAGGACCGATACTATGCTCAAGCCCTTACTCATTGCGTCCTGTGGTGCCTTTGCGATTGCCGCGCCAGTGTCAGCGCAGTCTATCGATTATGATTTCAGCAAATTTCAATCTGTCGAGGGCGCGGATGAAAGCGGCGGGGTGCTTGTGCCGGATGAGGCGATCGCTGCTTCGATCCCGGCACTTGATGTGCTGGAAACAGAGCACCAAGCCAATTCACCGATAGTCTCTAACAACGCCGAGGGCAGCGGATTAGAAATCCTAAGTAACACCGATGGTGACGGCGGCGACGGTGGTGATGGTAGCGGCGATGACGATGATGATATGCGAGAGCCGATCACAGTCGCAGACAACAGCGGTGCTGTGTTTGACTTCGGCCCCAACGGCGAAGGCGCAGTCCGGATCGAATTGAGCGGAGCAACCGGAGATGCTGCGATTGGCATCGGCCGACTTAACATTGCCTCCGGCGATGCATCCTTGGCGATAGGTTTCCGCAACACAACACAAGATATCGGGAGCGTTGCAATGGGCGCGAGAAATACAGCGACCGGTGATGGTGCTCTCGCCATCGGTGCAGACAATTCCGCCAATGGCGTCGGCAGCGTTTCGCTGGGCGCAGACAACATTGCCAACGGAGAGGGCGCCGTCGCCATTGCAAGCGGTGCCCAAGCAATTGGCGAAGGCGCGGTTGCGCTTGGCAATGACGCTGTTGCAAGCGCGGATGGCGCTGTCGCGATCGGTCCGGGCGCCATTGCCGATGAAACCAATCTTATTGCGCTTGGAAGCTCTATCGGGCGAGTGCGCGTTGCGAGCATTCCATCTGAATTGAGCCGCGCTGCCCAACAAGGCGCGCTTAGCCTTGTGACGACCGATGCGTTCGGCAACCTTGCTTCGCTGAGTATTGACCCGAATGGGCTTGTTGGCCTGCAGGACCGGTTGGACGGTATTGAAGGTCGGTTGGACGGCGTCGACAGCCGCCTCGACGGCGTTGATGGGCGATTGGGCGCGCTTGAACTTTCGAGCGCACGCAACCGTCGTTACGCAAGCGGTGGCATCGCTGCTGCAATCGCATTGTCGGGCACGACGATCATTCCGGACAAGGATGTGTCGATGTCGTTCAACCTTGCGAATTTTGACGGAGAGCAGGGCTTCTCCACCTCAATCGTAACCAGAGTTACCGATGAGGTCTACATCTCTGGCGGCGTGACCGGCTCGACTGTCCGCGGGACCACTGCTGGCAGGATCGGATTGTCGTTCGGTTTCTAGGTCTGGCGGGGCAGGGGGCAGCGATCTGCCAAGCCGATGATATGCGCGCCATTCTTTGAGCCGTCGTAGAATATTGTTCCTGCGTCTATGTAGTGACATCTACCAGCCGTTCCCGCCCAAATCATAATCCGCGTGTCGGGGGTTCAAGTCCCTCCTCCGCTACCAATTTCCCGACCAACGATGCTCGACTACCTTTTTTGAGCGCACAAATTGGTGACTTTCCGAATACGTCTTGCATTTGCGCCTCTGATGCATTGCTGCGTCACTGCAAGCACGCCATAGTGGGTTGGCAAAATTGGGAAAGCGAAATGAAACTTCCTTGGAAGAAGTCTGTTTCAGACAAGATTTTTGTCAATTACCGACGAAGTGATGCGCAGGGTTTCGCTGGTCGTCTTGCGGATTCACTGACGCAACATTTCGGCAGTAACCGGGTTTTTCGTGATGTCACCGGTATCGATTACGGACAGGATTTTGAGCAAGTCATCGTGCAGCGCATTGATGATGCTTGCGCCATAATCGTGGTGATTGGTGACAAATGGCTGACGGCATCTGACGAGGATGGCAATACCCGCCTGTTCAATCCAGAGGACTATGTGGTTCGCGAAATTGAGGCGGCGCTTGACGGTGGCGTGATCGTCGTGCCGGTGTTGATCGGTGGAGCAACGATGCCTCGTAGAGAAGAATTGCCGCCGCAACTGGCCGATCTTGCCAATCGCAACGCCATTTCGATCAGTGATGAACGCTGGGCCTTTGATGTGGAGCGGTTGGCTAAGGTTCTTGCAATCGATGTTGAAGGCTCAGTTGCCCAAGGTAAGTTGAATTTGATGCGCGGGATTGCCCTATTTGGGCTTTCCTTGCTTAGCCTTTTCGCAACTCTAAGCTTCAGCGAGGCTGTGGTCGGATGGGGCAGGGGGGCCGAAACCCTCAGGCTAGCAGGCTTCAGTCCACTGGAATCAGCGATGCAGTTTTTCGGCATCATTCTGGCGGGGGTTATGTTCCTGATTTGCATTCCGATGATTGAGAAGTCGCAGCGCAAATATGCATTGGGAGGGGTGGTGCTGGCTACAATCGGGACGATCACTCCATTTGTTCACTACGCAATCCGCAATGTGGAACTTCCTTCGGTGAGCCTCGTGGTGAATTATGCTGCGTCAATGTCCGTAGCAATCGGAATGTTGGCACTGGTCGCACTTACAGGTTTCAGAGAAAAATAGCGTCAAAGCTGGGCCATTCTCAGGGCACTCAGCGCGTTTAGCGTGGTTTTGAGGTTGGGGGAGTGGCTATCAGCACCTTGCCTTCCGGCGTATTACCAATTCGAGGCAAGGTCGCGGCGTGTTACCGTTTTGGGGCAAGATGTTTTGATTGATGCCTACTTCGAACGAGTTGCGAAGGTTGCTCAGGAGCTTTCATCAGAACGATTAGTTTCAACCAGCTCGACCACCTCAAAATCGTAGGACAACCAGCCGCGCTGACGTGCTGCATCGGCAGTTGCCTCCTTCTTAGTCTTCGCTTCTTTCAATGATTTAGTGTGGCCCCAGAAGACCTCGGTTCGCTGCTCATTGAGGGCCGCAACGATCCGCCAGAAATGCGTAAATTGGGCTGACGTGGGGCCGATTGTCTTCTTGTAGCCATCGGCCATCACCGCTGTGAGGTAGCGCTTCCTTTTGCTCATGTTGCTACGCTCCTAATCTCAAGTTCTGTGTCTTATCGCCTTGCCCCAAACCATATTACCGGTTCGTGGCAAGGTCGGTGCGTATTACCAGTTTGCGCACCGTGATCGAGCGTCAATTCTCAAACTTCCTGATCACACGTCGAACCTGCGCAGGACTCCATTTGCCGCCACGAGGGGCGGTGCGGCCATCCGCATTCAGTCGATTGGCTGAGCTTGATCGGTCGGCGTGGTTTCCACTTCTACGACCATGCGGTCTTCACGACCTACTCAATCAGTTTCATGTCGCTGTTGTTTATCATATGCGCGATATTGGCAGCGTTTGGGGTGCCAGAATCAGTATGGGCTTCATTGGCGATATTTTACCCACCCGTTCACATGTATCGTCAGTTACGGCATGCTTACGGCCTCTCCAGAATTGAAGCTCTTTTCCGCTCAACAGGCCTTATCGCATTCACTGTCATCAGCGGTTTGATTTTCTTTTTGATACTGCTTGCTCTGGGTGTTCTGGGGTAAAGGGTGGAAAGCGGATGTCCGCAATTGGGGTGGAACGTGGACAGTCGCTTAAGAACATCTAGGTGCTTTCTGACCTCTGGGACGGAGCTAGTCAGGCGAAGAGTGTCGGGCTGGCTGGGACAATCGCCGCGGCATAGAGCACTGCTGATACGGCAAGCGAGAAGACCGCAGCGAGGGTGTTGTTGGCAGTTTTGGTGTTGAACATGGTGAGTTCCTATTCTTAAGCGTTAAAGCCGTGATCAGGCGAGAAGGCCGGGGCTGGCGGGGATGATGGCCGTAGCGAACAGGACAGCAGAAATGCTGATCGAGATGACTGCAGCGAAGAGGTTCTGTGTGTTTTGGAGAGCGAACATTGTTGATTTCCTAAGCGTTGTTTAGAGCTTTGCGGTGGTGCCCCGCTATATGCTCAATACGATGCAGAAGTTGTGCCAAACTAGAGAAGTCTTGCATTTTCAATGCTCTAAGAAATATCACGCTCCTGCGATGCGGGCGCGATTCGTTAGAGTTGGGAAAATACGCCAAACATTAGTAGCCGCTATAAGGGCTTATTGACCCGGACGCAGTCCGGCCACTCAGAGGAGGTCTGAATTTCTCAGATAGTGTTCGCTTTTTGGGGTGGGAAGCGGACATCGGCCTAATTTTTTTGAGATTGATCTTGGTCAATGAACATACCCCGAGTTTGGGAGATAGAGAATCTCATGATTGATATTGAACAAATCTCACCCACGGCCCACCGCATGGTTGTAATTGGCGCATTTTATTCTGCCGATGCCAAGCGCATGATCGACTTTGCAAACGAAAGTATTGAGGCAGGCAATAGTAGGAACCTATTGATTGATCTCACCGCGCTGACCGACTTTTCGATTGCAGCGGTCAGCGAAGAGTTGGTCCACATCCCGACTTTGCTCAAGTGGCTCTATTCGCTTGATCGTATTGCAATCATTTCTGACGAGAAGTGGATCAGATCGGCGGCTCGGCTCGAAAGTGCCCTGCTTCCGGGCGTGGTTTACGAGGTCTACGACGAGGATGAAGCCGAAGCCGCCAGAGCCTGGGTGTCAGAAAGGATAGAGTCTCCCCATAACGGAGCGCTACGCGAATTGGACATCGGAAACCCCAAAATTGCCGCATTTGAGCTGCTGGGGCGTCTGGATCGCGAAGAGTCTGAGCGCGGGGTCGATATCGTGCGCAAGCGGCTTGCGGAAACCGATTGCTCTCTGCTGATGCTAGTGATCAAAAACTGGCACGGTTTCGATGCCGAGGTGTTATTCAGTCGCAAGGTCCTCTCGAGTAAGCTTGAGCTGATAAGTGACCTGGAACGTTATGCAATCGTCGGCGGCCCGGATTGGATCGGCAACCTTGCGGGCTCCGCTAACGCCCTACTCAAGTTCGAAATCCGCGCATTCGATCTCGGTCAACAGGAAGAAGCGATCAAGTGGTTAGCTTCCTGATAGTGAAGCACAGAGGGTTACACACCAAGATTGAGACAAAGTTCTGATCGAATGTCCGCAACTGGGTCGCTTGCCGACGGTCTGCTTTTATCTGAAAAAACGCGGATAACGGACAGTCCGGTTTGAGGAGGCAGCGAGCGACGGCTGAATGTCTGGTTAGGGGTGGAAAGCGGACGTCGTTTTGCTCACCATTGCCTTTTGAATACCATCCTTTAGCTTTGCTAACGCGATCAGAGGCGGCAAAACTTTGTCAGCAAAGCGGAATGGAGAGCGTTTCTTCCGCGTCATGACAGTGGTTGTGCTCGCAATGGTGGTTCGTGGCTTTGGCCTCCTTAGGATTGCTCGATGGGAGGCGATGCCCTTACCGTCGCCGAGGGTATTTCTGCATGGGTCGACAGGTTCGCTGAAGGCAATTTTTTTGTGGGTAATGTAATTATGAGTATCGATGGAGTTAAGCGAACAATGCATATTTTGGCTGGGTTGTTGCTGTCAGCATCCATTAGCGTTCCGGCTTTAGCAGTTTTGGCGCAGCAGGATGCCCGCTCCTATCCCAGTGATTTTCGCTATGGGGTTATGCTTGATTATATCTACACCCAACAGCTCGAAGCGCCGTATTCGTCAGTTTGGGGCGGGACCGAAATAGAGCGAGCGGGTTACCGCCGAACTGTCTATGTCGAGACAAATGAGAAGAGTGTGTTTGCCGGTTTGGTCGAATTCGAGTGCCGTGCGCTGGGGTTTGTCACGATAAGGGAATATGATCTTGAAATGGGCGTGCCCGCCGATTTGACCGGGGTACCTGTCAATGGCGGTGAAGCAATTGGCAGTGACCCTGAGTGGGACCGTGGTGACTGGGACGGTAGTTTTTCAACGAGATTTTCCGACCCTGAAAGCTGGTCTCAACGCGGCACCGACGCCTACGGCAACTACGCTCCCTTGCCCTATGAAGCGTTTTTGCAGGTGCGAGACCACTATTGCGGACCCAGAGCCGACGAATGGACAGGTGGTGGTGACGCATATACTGCAGATTACTTCGGCTATGTGACCAACCTTCAGCCAAATGAAGTGCTTCAAATTTGGTCGGATTATTCCGTCAATTCCTACCAGCTCGGCGAGATACCTCACGATGCCGGGTCGGTTTACATCGATTGGTGCACTACCCAATTGGGTAAGGTGTGGTGCGAGGTCGACTATGATGGCACGCGCGGATGGGTCGATGCACCCAACAATATTGCGCCGCACGACGGCGATTTTTGAAAGGCCGCGACCGTGCAAATTTGGTCGCAAACTGTTTGTGGCTAGTGCGGCCTTTTAAGTCCCAAGGCTTTCTGTTGGAATTGTAGCGGGCAAGCCGTGGCGCTTCAGGAGACCTTCGCAAATGGGTCGAGCGATCTATTGCATCGTCTGCGCTTCAAGGCGGTAGGCTTTGGCCAGACGTCGGCAAATGGGTCGTTAGCCGACAGTCCGCTTTGATCTGAAAAGCGCGGATAACGGACCGTCGGGTTTCAGGAGGCAGCGAGCGACGGCTGTATGTCTGATTATGGGGTAGAAAGCGGACATACATTATTACGACCAATCGGATAAGGCTGCCAAGATTGCGCTGGGCGCGGCAATCAGTCTTTCGGTGAGCTCTATAGCTTTGCTCATACATTATCGATTAAACCGTCTCCGAAGCGCTGACCAGATGGAGAAAATGCAGAGCTGGCAGCAAAGAGGAGTTGTTGGTGAATATTGCCGGATTTGCCTTGGCCGTACTGCTGATCGAGCTGACGCCCGGACCCAATATGGCGTGGCTGATTGCACTGTCACTTGGCCATGGCACGCGCGCTGGACTGGCGGCTGTTGCAGGGGTGGCGATGGGGCTCACAGTCAACGCTGTTCTCTCCTCTTTGGGCCTCAGTGCGTTGCTCACCGCCTATCCGGAACTTAGTCGGTGGATCGGATTCGCCGGCGCGGCGATGATGGTCTGGCTCGCTTGGAATGCCTGGCACGACAATGGTGAAAGCAGTACCGGACGCCTGCCCTCAAGCGAGCTTGGAAAGTATTTCGCGGTCGGCTTTGTGCTAAACCTGCTTAATGTAAAAGCCGCGCTGTTCTTTCTCACCGTGGTCCCGCAATTCGTCAGCGCGAGCGAGTCCAGCTGGTCCGATATTCTGGTGCTCGGCATGGTAAGCGTCAGCATCGCGACATTGGTGCACATTGCCTTAGTCCTCGGCGCATCGCATGCGCGCAGCGCACTCGCCAAGCCGGGGCGCACACGCAACATCAGCAAGGCATTGTCGGTCCCGATGTTGGCGGTCGCCGGGTGGTTTTTGTGGGGCGCCCTCGTCTGAGGTCGGCCGCTTAGCGGCTTCGTGCCCGCTCGATCAATTTGCTGGCGCAGAGTTCTGCACACTGTCTATGTCCGCCATTGGGTCGAAGGCGGAATGGCCGCTTTCGCGTCTATGCTACCTCAATGAGGACAGTCCGCTTTCGGCCCGCTTGAGCCATCGCCTAGTGACTGAGATTGAGGGTGGGAGCGGACCCTTAGCCCCCTTGCTTCCAGAGCGCTCCGACAATGCCGACTACTGCGGCAAGACCAAGTGCCCATGGAAAGATTTGAGCAGCCACAATTGGCTGCTCTGAAACCGCAAAAGCGAGCGCGGTCAGGATGAACCCTATCGGTAGGCCGATAACCGAGAATATGAGAAATCGTAGCGGTGAGAAACTCATGAGAGTAACAATATCCTTTATATCGGCGGACCCTCGCATTCGGGCCAGACCGCGCATTGTTTCTAGAGCGGAGAAGGTTCGCGCCCTGGTGCACTATCCTTGTTGGCCCATGCGAGAATAAGCGCCAAGAGCAATGCAAGGGCAAGCAATCCGATTTTCGGGTTAATCGTCATGAAGTTGAGAAACAGGAATGCTTGGCAGCACAGGTAAGTGCCGATCATGGCAAGGCCCCAGCTTTTGCGCCACATTTGCCCGATAGCGCCTGCGCTGACGATTGCTCCCATGAACAATAGAAATGCAAAATATGAGAAAGGCGTGAATCCGACGAGATTTGTGCTCGCATCACCGATGAATTGCCGTGTCTCTGCAACGGCGAGCGCTGCCTCTCCGCCCAATTGCCACCAGCCGGTCAATTGACTGATCACAATCGTACCAACACCAACTCTGATGAGGCCGGTGACGAGGAAGACTCCGCAGATTGCTAACGCAAGCTTTCGTTTCATATCGTCTTCAACTCTGTGAAGCAGATAAGATTAGGCGAGAAATGTCGGGCTGGCTGGGATGATGGCGTAAGCGAAGAGGCCGGCCGAGATGATGATCGAGAAGGCGGCGGCGGCGAAATTGTTGGCGGTGTTGGTCATTTTTGGTCTCCGTTTTGTGTGTCTGGCGGGGTTTTCCGCTTGATGCCAATCACCCTGCATCAGGCGTGCCAAACTTGAAACACGACGGAATTCTGCGGGTTTTCGGAGCGGCGCCATTCGGGAATCGACGCCGCATCTCAAGACTTGGGGAAATTTCCCAATGGTTGGGGTTGGCGGTCAGAGAGCTTCTGCAATGGAAGCAAACTACATTTGAGCCGATGTCTGTAACTGGGTCGTTTGTGGACATTAAAGCCGGGCGGCAGAAATAGGGCGTGAACCCGCCGATTGAGTGCAATGAGCAAAGCTCGATTTTTCCAATACTAGGAGATGTCAGATTGGATGGTATGTCGCAGAAAATCTGCGTAGACCTGCCAGCAGGAGGATAGATTGGATCACAGCCAGACAGCACAAAAGATGTATCTGCATTGGTCTGCGCATTGCTCTTTATACAGCGGAAAGACGCGGTCCTATCTGATTAAGAAGGGATTGAATTTTGCCGAGTGCAATCCCGGTCACCCTAATTTTGCCGATGTCATTGCCCCCAAATTTGGCTTTTTCTCCATCCCTGTTCTCGAATGTCTTGATGGCGAGATTGTACAGGATACGACCGCTATAATTGAGCACCTTGAGGCGGCTCATCCCTGGCCAGCCATGCAGCCGGAAGACCCTGTTTTGAGAGCAGTTTGCGGGCTGATTCACAATTACGGAACAGAAGGGCTGTTCAAGCCTGCGCAGCATTACCGATGGAACTTTCGCGCAGAGAATTACAAGTTCATAATTGACGAATTCTCTCGCGGGTTGGTCGGGGCAGAAAATCGCGGGACAGCAATTGGCAGAGCGCGCGCAGAAGAATACGCGCAGATGAAAGTAGCAGCTTTGCCAAGGATCGGCGTCACTCCAAAAACTATCCCAGCTATAGAGGCTTCAACCCAAAAGCTCTTCAAACTGCTCGACGGGCATTTCCGGCTTTACCCATACATCTTGGGGGGACGACCATCGGTCGCCGACTGCGGGCTTATGACGGCGCTGCACGCGCATCTTGGGCGCGACCCCTATCCATTGCGACTCATGAAAGAGACCGCGCCTGCGCTGCACCGGTGGACTGAAACCATGAACCGTCCGGGCATTGGAGATCCGGAATTGTGGGACATAGCGCCCGAATATTTTGATGCCCAAAGCTTGCCGGAGACATTTCTGGGATTTTTGGAACTGGTCTGCGCCGATTTCGGTCCAGAACTGACGTCGACAGCTGCTGCCTATCACCGATGGCTGGATGCTGACCCAGCCCGCCCAGTCGGAAGCCTCGTCTCGATTGATTGCGAGAACAAGTTGCGCCAGAATTTGGGTATGATTGATCATGTTCAACAGGAAACGGTTATTTCCCGCGAAGCTTGGCCGGACATTCTTATGATGCACCAGTCTATGACCGAAATTGTTGATGCGATGTCGCCGCAAGATTTTGAACGCTTCACGCGGGTCCTATCCGGTGCTGGCGGCGCGGCCATCGCCTCGCTCAGGCTGTCCACACCGCTGCGCCGTGACGGCGCAGCAATTGTGATCGGATGATCGGTTACACAAAGAACGGAACACACAATAATGAACAGTATCAAAGCCCTTACATTCGACACTGGCGGGACAATCTTGGACTGGCATTCGGGTATATCGGCCAAGCTCGCTGAAATTGGTCAAGCTCGCGACATTAAGGCAGACTGGGCGGCGATTACCAATGAGTATCGCATGGCATCGCTGATGGGGATGACGTCAGGCGCGGAGGACTTTTCTCCGGACTTTAATATCGATTATGTGCACCGCGACGCAATTCAAAAAGTCATGGAAGCAAACCAGATCTCCGCCTTTTCAGACGATGATTTTGATGCTGTCCGAGACGCTTGGCATGAGCTTGGTTGCTGGCCAGATGTAGCAGACGGTACCTCCAGAATGCGGAGCAAATACATTGCCGCGTCCTTGACGATCCTGTCGGTCCGTTTGATCGTCGACACTTGCAAGCCTGCTGGTGTTTTTTGGGACGCGGTAATTTCCTGTGAGATGATGGGCGTCTACAAACCACGAGAGCTTGCCTATGCGCGAGCCGCCAACTGGCTTCAGCTTGAACCTTCGCAATGCCTGATGGTGGCCGCTCACAATCTCGACTTGGCCGCTGCTGCAAAGGCCGGATACAAAACCGCATTCGTTGCAAGACCAATGGAATGGGGCGAGCCGGGCGAGCCAGACTTTATGAAAAATGATCACAAGCCTGATTTTGTCGCCGACAGTTTCGATGATCTTGCAGATCAGCTAGGCTGCTGAGCGGGCCGAACATTTCGAGCATCGGCAATGGGACGGATCTGGAAATCATAATGATTGGAATACTGGGACTGCTAGCCGGACTGGCTCTGCTCATTTGGATGGCACTGCGCGGTATCAATGTCATCTTTGCCGCTGTCATTTGCTCGATCGTCGTGATTATCACCAACGGTATGCCGTTTGCGCAAAGCCTGTCGGACAGTTTCACATTCGGTGATTTGGGCGCCTTCACCTTCGCAGGACGTTTCTTTCTCTTGTTCGCAGCGGGCGCAATTTTTGGCCGCGTGATGGGCGAGAGCCATGCTGCGACCAGCATTGCCCTGGCATTGGTGGACAAACTTGGCGCATCACGCGCCTTGTGGATCACGGTCATTGCATGCGGGCTTTTGACCTATGGCGGCGTTGTGGTGTTCGTGGTGATCTTTGCAATTTATCCGCTCGGTCTGCGGCTATTGAAAGAGGCTGACATCCCAAAGCGATTGTTATGCGGGGCGGTTGCCTTGGGCGCCGGCACCTTCACTTTGACTGCCTTGCCGGGAACGCCCTCAATCCACAATGTCATCCCTACCACTGTGCTGGGAACCGATCTGTTCGCCGGCGCATGGCTGGGCGTTATCGGCGGGGTGATCATGTTCACGCTCGGCATGCTTTATCTGGAGCGGGAACGCAAAAAAGCAGCCGCAAATGGCGAAGGGTTTGAGCCTGCGGCTACTGATCACATTCCTGATCTGGATAGTATCGCCAAGGATAGGCCAAGCGCGATGCTCGCGATGATACCACTGATATTGGTGATCGGAACCATTCTTGCCCCGCGCATGGCGGGACTGCTCGGCATCGGCACGCAAAGCAGTGTGATTGCGTTTGCCAATGCACAGCCGGTTTTGTGGCCTTCCATTGCGCTGATCATGGCCAGCGTGCTTGCGGCATGTCTGTTCCCAGCCATTCGCAGGCGTCCCATAGCGGCGATCAGCGAAGGCGCGCAGGATGCGATCATGCCGCTGATGGCAACATCCACGGTGATTGGCTTTGGCGGAGTGGTCGCGAAAACCGGCGGTTTCCAAGCCTTCATTGACGTTGCTGCCAATTCGAACCTGCCGCCGCTTTTGTCGATGACCGGCGCGATCAGCGTGATCTCCGGAGTTACCGGATCATCATCCGGCGGCTTGCAGATATTCATGTCGACTATGGCCGATAAATATCTCGCCATGGGCATCGAACCTGCTGAGCTGCACCGGCTGGTTGTCATGGCGAGTGGAGGCTTTGATAGCCTGCCCCATTGCGGCGCAGTGATCGCAATGCTGACCATTACCGGCCTCACCCACAAACAAGCCTATAAGGATATTGGCATGGTCACAGTGGTGGTCCCGGTGATCGCGACGTTGCTCTGTGTCGGGCTGGCGATGATTTTTTGAACGAAGACTTTGCTGCTGGCACTTCGCATAGGTCGCAGGTGCTTGCTCTAATGCCCGCTTTCCGCCCTAATTTCAGACGTTGAGCTACCGTGCTCACGCGTCTACGTAGACGCGTCTATCGGCCGTTCCCGTTGGAATCATAATCCGCGTGTCGGGGGTTCAAGTCCCTCCTCCGCTACCAACACCCGATGGCTTCCTCCCAGGCTGGCGAATCCTACAGCGCTGCGTTTCTTGCGATTTCCGTTGGCTTAACTCTCATCAACGATTTTGCATTCCCGAGCTTTGGTTCTCTATATAGCACTTGGCAATAAGTCGCAGGCTATAATGCGATGTTTGAATATGTGCCTTGCGGGATTGTAATTTGGAATCGATTTACGAGCTTAAACAAAGAATGGCTTTGCTAGAACGTGCCCATGCGTCTGCCAGCATGGGCCATTTTGTGCTCGATCCTAAGCGTGAAACGATCGAGTTCTCATCTTGGGTTAGGGACAATATCGGCCTCGACGATATGCCAATTCCTCTCGCGCGGCTTTCAGAAATCGTCGTCAAAGAAGGCAGAGAAGAGTTCTACAAGAACTTTAAAGAAGCACTCGAACGTAAAGAGAATTTCTCGTTCGAAACCACTATTTTGACGGCGAAAGGCAAGGCGCGAACGCAGCGTGTCAGCGGGATTACCGCCTTTGAGAGCGAGCACACGCGAGAAGGACTTATCGGTTATTTCGGAATTCTTCAAGAAATCACTCACGAGAAGCGTTCAAAAGAAGAGTTGCGCGCGGCGCGCGACGCGGCGCAGGCTGAATTGGATGCGCGTACCAATTTTCTGGCCGTCGTTAGCCATGAGATCCGAACGCCACTTGGCGGAATTCTGGGAGTTATCGATCAACTTAAGCGTGAACGTTCAGCGGCGGAACGAGAGCGCGCACTGGTCTTAATTGAGGATTCCAGTGAGGTTTTACTCGATACTTTGGATGCGATTTTGCAACAGGCGCGGATCGGCAATGACACGGGCAATCTCGATAGGAAACGCTTTGCTCCCCTCTCTGTTGCACACCGAGTAGCTGAACTGTTTCGACCGTTGGCTCGGCGAAAAGGTCTGCGCATCGAAGTTAATGGACCGTCCGACGCTTATGTGTTGGGCGATCCGGCGCGATTGCAGCAGATCATCGCCAACTTTGTGTCGAACGCGGTGAAATTCACGCAGTCAGGAATTGTCTCAATTGAAGTCTGCGCACCAGTAAGCAACTCTAACCGCTGGCGTTTTGATATCAAAGATACCGGCGCGGGCATGGACAAAAGCCGCGTCGCCAACATATTCGAACCATTCGGAGTCAGCAGTACAGACTCGCTAGGGCGAAAGGTAGGAACAGGCTTGGGGCTATCTATAACCCGGGAATTGGTTGGATCGTTAAGTGGGAAAATCAAGGTTGAGAGCGAACTGGGCAAGGGATCGACGTTCACCGTCGATCTTCCATTTGAGCACGCCGTTAGCGATGCTGGCACCCATGCCGTCTCATCCAAGCGAGGCAGTGCAGTTATCCTTGTCGAAAGAGCATCGGATCGTGTCCAAGCAGAAGCCACTGCCAGCACACACGGGTTTGACTTAATTGATCTGTATGGTGAAAACACAGCGGCCGTGGATCACGTATCGCCAATCGTTCTCATCGCTGACAGCGATAAACTGGATCAGTTTTCAAAAGAACAATTCGAGCAATTCGAGCGCGTGATCGTAATTGTGACAGATCGCGATGGACTTTCTGACATGCCTCCCCAAGCGGTTGGAGTATCCGTGAGTACGGTCAGGGTCACGCAAATCGCCCGGTCAATCAGTGAGGTACTTGGCGAGATTCACAATGACGAAACTTGAAGATCTTCCACCCAAAGAACAAGCACGCATCCTCGCTATTAGGTTAGACCGGGCAGAGCGCGCGCAACTTGATGCGGAAACAGCGCTTGAAGCGCGCATGCGCGAACTTGATAGCGCGAACAAGCGATTGAGCCAAAGCGAAAGCGAACTGATTGAGAAGCTCGATATCGAAAGTCGCCAACTTCTCACCGCTCTTTCGACCGCGAATATGGCGACGATCTATGGTGAGAAAGAGAAGCCTTTCAGCGTTTCAACCGGGTCAGGCTTGCTGCTTGGTTTACCAGAGGGGGAAGAAGCCACCGTCGAAACTCTGGTAAACGCACTGCACCCGTTGGATCGTGACCGCATTATGCGGACCGCTGTTGAGTTTTTTACTGAGATGCAGCCTGGCCTCGACCACCGGTTTGAACATCGTATTGTAAGATATGATAACGGGGCGACGCATTGGCTTAGCTGGGTGATTAGACGCGATCCTGCCGATGCCAAGCGTCCGTCTGCCGTTTATGGAACTGCTCGAGACATCTCATTAAGCCGGACCAATGAGCGCGCGGTTCGATCGCTCCAACTGAAGGCCGAACGACGCGTAAAAGAGCTCAACAGAATGAGTTCTCAGCTTTCCGCAGAACAGCAAAAGACCGGTGCAGCCTTGGCTGCCAAGACTCGGTTTTTGACCGAGATGGCGCATGAAATCCGCACCCCACTCAATTCGTTGAGTGGCGGTGTGGAGCTTTTATCTGATGCTGGACGGACGCAGAGCAAAGACTTTGAAGTCGTAGAGCAAGCAACCGCCCAGCTTGTTAAAATTGCGTCGAAGTTGATTGAGCAAGCGGATCTAGTTGGAGATTCCAACACCGACTTTTCTGGGTTTGGCAATGCGCCCGCCGCGGAAATCTTAACCGAAGAGCTTTTTGAACAGGCCCCCCGCGTATTGCTTGCAGAAGACACAGAGAGCAATCGGTATGTGATCGAGCGAATACTTGCGAGCCTTGGTTGTGAAACGCTTGCAGTGACGAATGGTGTTGAAGCCTTAGAAGCTCTGCGTGAGAAAACATTCGATGTCGTTCTGATGGATGTGATGATGCCCATTATGGACGGCGAGCAGGCGACTCAAGCCATCCGAGCTTTGAAAGGGCCGACGTCACGCACTCCGATTATTGGTGTTACTGCGCACTCTCTTCAAGCTGAACGGGAACGGTTGTTGTCCGCCGGGATGACTGCGTGTTTAGCAAAGCCGGTGCGCCGAGATGCTCTCGAAACGGCGATTAGGACAGCGTTGATCGGCCGGGAAGCGGTGCAGCCGCTCAACGCGAAGTTCGATCATGAACTTTTTCAAAGAGCGTTCCTTGAATTGCCCGAAGCTTACCGTGACAGGATGCGAGAGGCGGCGAAGAAAGACATCAGCGATTACGGCGAAGAGGTGCTCAAGTCTGTGAAAGATGGCGAAGATGAATTGCTTTCGCGCGCAGCGCACAGTCTGAAGGGGGTGTGTTTGAACGTTGGGGCCATTGGTATCGTCGAGGAATTGAGTCGCTACCGGGAAACGTTGATCAAGGATCCGACGTTTTCGAGCGCGGGGCTGCGAAGAGAGATCGCCGCAAGCCTATTGGCTTTCGACGATCTCTTTCACGCCTTGGTTAGCGACGCTCAGTAAGCTCCGCGTCCACCAAGCACTGCGCCAGGAGTGCACAGCAGCAATTTCAGATCGACCCACACATTGGTGCGCTTGAGATAGGCGCGGTCCATGATTGCCTGGCGCTCGAACGGGATTTCTGCACGGCCTTTCACTTGCCAAGTACAGGTGATGCCGGGTTTACCGCGAAGCCTTTCCCAATGTGTACCACGATATTCACTGACTTCGCTGGGAAGAGCAGGCCGCGGGCCAACCAGAGACATTGATCCACCAAGTACATTTAAGAGCTGGGGGAGTTCATCAATGGAAAAGCGGCGGATAAAGCGCCCGGTTCGGGTAATGCGCGGATCTTCGCGCATTTTGAAGCACGTCCCGCTGCGATTTGATTGTGCGAGCAGGGCGGCTCTGCGGGCTTCTGCATCGACAAACATCGATCGGAATTTGATCATCGAAAAAGGTGTGCCGTCTGCGCCTATTCTGGTCTGGCGAAAGAAAACTGGCCCCGTGTGTTCAATGCGGATCGACATTGCTGTCGCAATGAAGATCGGCATCAAGGCGAATATGGCCATTGCGGCGCCAACTATATCGATTGCACGCTTGGCGATATTGTTGGCGCGTTGGGCGCTGCCATTGGCCTGCAAAGCCTCAGCGCTGGCGTGAACGAGGAAGGTCGCATTGCCCCAGATGTACCTCTTGGCCATCCTGCGGGGCTCCATAGCCAAGCGCCAAATCCATTCGCTTTTACAAGTGCGGACAAACTTCGGTGCGCGCGGAATACGACCCGAGTAGTAGTCGAACAGGCCGCCGACCCCCATGACAACCGGGGCATTGAGGCGGTGCCGATTGCGTGCAATCCACTTTTCCTGAAGCGGTACGCCAAGGCCTACTAGAAGGATGCCAGCGCGTGAACGATTGATCCGTTCGATCAACGCTTCTTCGTCCTCTGGGTTATAGTACCCCGATTGCGTTCCCGCGATACGAAGCTCCGAAAAGTGCGTCGCAGCCCAATCTGCAGTTCCGTCAGCGACACCGGTCTGCCCGCCAAAGAAAAAGATACGAGTACCGTGCTCTTCGGCCTCGCGGCAAAGCTCAGGAAAAAGATCGGTGCCATTTAGGTTTTCACCAAGCTCTTGACCGTGCATTTTTGCAGCGGCCTCCATACCAATCCCGTCAGGGAGCAGCAGATCGCTCATGTCTAGGGCTTTGCGATATTCTGCATCGCCTCGTTGTATATTAACGCAATGAGCATTTACGAAATTGATAGTGCTCCTTTTGTGCGAACCAACCTGAGCCACGATGTGCCTTGCCACTTCATGGCGAGTTGTGGAGAACAACGGTAGGTTGAAGAGCGTCGTTTTTGCCCACGGATCTACCGACCCGATCAGATCGTTCAGTTCATCACTCGGGATTAGGCGAAAGTCGTTCAAAGGCGTGTGTTTCATCGGACAGGCTCCCAAAAGAGGTTGTGCTCCTCCCCTCGCAACCTGCATGCCAAACTCGTTAGTAACTGAAATATAACAATTAAATTATTCTGACCGATCGGGAAGTGTGCGCCGGTTGCCAATTTTGCAAAATGCGTCAGGGAATCTTTGCATTTTGCAAAAAGGGATCGCATTCTTGCAAATCAAAGGGCCAAATTTGCCCAAGAATCCCCAAATTCCGGGGTTCTCGGCATTTGGCACAGTTGTTGAACTACCTTTCCCAAACGCAACCGCGAGGAAACAATGTTCAACACTTTAAGCAAATGGATGACGCTTCAGCGCTTGCCTACATTTGCGCGCGGTATGCTGGCTTACGGTTCAGCAGAGGCTGCGACACGCATTGTACGTCTCGGCTCCATACTTATTGTAGCCCGTCAGATTTCGCCGACGCTTTTGGGATTTGCTGCGCTCGCTTTGAGCTTGTTTGAGTTGGTTCGCGTCCTAACAAGTGTGGGAATTGGTCAACGGATTATTGCAGCGAAAGACTATGAGCTTTCGGCAATATGCAACGCTGCTCGGCGCCTCTTTTGGGCAGTTTGCCTTTCAGTGATGGCAATCCAATTGTTGGTGGCAGCAATCGCCTTTTCGGCCTTTCACAAAGGAGAAGTGGCTGCGATGCTCGCGGTTCTTTCTGGCGTCTATGTCTTTATGCCAGCGGGGCTAGTGCAGATATTTCTGGCTATGCGGGATCAACGGATGGCAGCCACTGCGCGTGTTGCTGCGATTCAGAATATTGCGGACGCTGCTCTGACGGTGGTGTTGGTCCTCATGTGGCCAAGTGCCTGGGCAATCGTATTGCCTAAGCTGTTCACGGCTCCGATTTGGCTGATTGAGGCGCGCAAAACATATCAATGGAAACCCTCCAAAAGCATTGCCCCCGCGCCGCTCGCTGAATTTAGGGTGTTTGGCCCTGCTATTTTGGGATCAGAGCTTCTCGCTGCGGCACGCATCCACGGAGACAAGCTGCTGGTAGGTGCATTGCTCGGGACCGAAGCTTTGGGGCTTTACTATTTTGCCTTCAACGCAGGGTTGGGGATCACCCAGTCATTCGTCGCCGCCTGTAATCTTGTCCTTTTTCCGCACCTCGCAAAATCGCGCTCCGATCAGATCGGCAATGAGTTTCGCTACTCGTTCATTTTGGGGTTCATCGTTCTTTGCCCAATCGTGATCGCTCAGGCGGCGCTGGCACCTTACTATATTCCGGTCATCTTCGGTGACAATTGGTCTCAATCAGTGCCTTACGTGGCTCTGCTCGCCTGCGCTGCACTGCCCCTTTATGCCGGCGCAATTCTGGGCGCGCGGTACCGGGCTCTCAACACTCCATTTGCCGAAACACGTTTGATGGCGGCTGCAACCCTCGCAGCTCTCATTGGACTCGCTACTGGCGCCCAATTCAGCCTTGCGGCTGCCTGCGTTGGCTTTGGTGTTGGCCTCTCAATCATTCTTCTGCCCGCAGCGGCGTTTCAGCTGCTCATCATAACCAAGCCCAATGCGGCTACAGTCTGAGGAGACATTCGATGTTCACTCCCACCTTTTCCGTCATTATTCCCGCCTACAACGCCGAGGCGACCCTACGCACAACAGTTGAGAGCGTCCTTAATCAGAGTGACCCAGACCTAGAAGTTATCATTGTTGATGATGGCTCGACCGATGGCACATTGCGCGCGATGTTGGACGCAGGCTGCAAGGATATGCGTGTCCGGGTTGTTTCTCAGCCAAATGCCGGAGTCTCAGCTACGCGCAATTACGGTGCTTCGCTCGCAAGAGGCAAATTTTTAGCGTTCCTTGATTCCGACGATCAGTGGGAGCCTCAAAAACTCGAAACTCACCGTGAATTGCACGAAACCGATGGGAGCGTGCAGGCTAGCTTCGCCAAAGTCGTGTTCTGCGCGGATAAATCGGGCGTCATGTCGCATGGACGGAGCCATTCCGAAGTTACCTTGGCATCCCAGAACGGCGAGCATTGCATCAACGATGTGGTGGTCGAAAATCCAGTTTGCACAACGTCAAACTTGGTCATTTCACGTCAAGCATTTGCGGATTGCGGCGGCTTTGATGAAACCTTGCGCCACGCCGAAGATCAAGAGTTGTTGGCGCGTTTGGTGAGCCAAGGCGCAATTCTCCGCGGCATTGATCAGACCTTGGTCAAATACCGGATGAGCGAGGACGGCCTTTCTAGCAACCTTGAAGCCATGCTGGCCGGTTGGCGCCGATTTGCAGGTAAATGGCTCGATGCGGAGAACTTGGCCCAGGCTGAGGCCACGTATTATCGATACCTGGCTCGCCGAGCACTTCGAACCGGTGCCAGTTTGCGTTCTGTCCGATCCTATGTGCGCCGAGGAATCGCCGCGCACCGCTCGTCATTCATGTCGGCCCGCTCTCGCAGCATTCTAACTATTTGTGGGGCGTATGGCGGCGGGATGATGCCGGCATCAATGCGCCGTGCCGTTTTTGCATAATGATCCTAGCGAGGAGAACAATCATGACCAATCCAAGAATATCCGTTGTAATGCCAATCTATAACGTTGAGGCGTTTGTTGGAGAAGCGATCCAGTCCGTGCTCGATCAAAGCTTCAAAGATTTTGAATTGATTTGTGTCGATGATGGCGGTGATGACACTTCGATGGACATCGTTCGGGGATTTTCCGATCCGCGCATCCGGATAGTGTGTCAACCAAATCGCGGTCTTGCTGGGGCACGGAACACAGGGATCGCGCACGCGCGGGGTGATTTCATCGCACTGCTTGATAGTGATGATATCTGGCACCGTGAAAAGCTAGTGTTGCATTACGTCCATCTGACCGCGAACGCGGATATCGGTGTCAGCTATGCGGGCTCTCGCATGATTGACCGTGATGGTGAGGTGCTCGGTGTTGCTATGCGTCCTAGATTGGGCCGAGTGACGGCGCGTGACATTATTTGTCGGAATCCGGTTGGCAATGGCAGTGCGCCGGTTCTGCGCCGGTCTGCTCTCGATCTTGCTAAGTTCTCTCATCCAGATGATGCGGCGCGACAATGCTGGTTTGATGAAGAATTCCGTCAGTCAGAGGACATCGAAATGTGGATCCGTTTGGCAGTGAAACACGATGTAAAGTTCGCTGGCATCGAAGGGTTATTGACTGACTACCGGATCATCCCAGGGGCGCTGTCAGCCAATGTCGTGAAGCAGTATCTGAGTTGGACCAAAATGCTGCGTAAACTTCAGGCCTATGCTCCTGATTTTGTCGCGGCCAATGGTGACAGCGCGCGCGCTTACCAACTGCGCTATTTGGCTCGTCGATCCGTTCAGTTAGGCAATTTCAAGCTGGCAAGAGATTTCATGCAAAAATCCATTGGCCTGAAGCCGCGTATCTTTGTTGAAGAGCCCCTAAAAACCTCCATTACAGGAGCGGCGATATTCGCAGGGTCTTTGCTCGGCCCTGATCGCTTCACCGCGTTGTTGCGACCTTATTTGAAAAATGCGGCATGATCACTGTCGCCCATCTCCTTGATGATTTCGCAATGGGCGGTGTGACGCGTGCCCTTACGCTGTTCGAACATCACAGGCTTGCTGAGCGCGGGTGCTCGAAGATTGTGCCTATAAAGCCAGACCAGCGGTTTGCACCGTCGCTCAAGGCCGATCTGATCGTCGATCATATGGCCTTGTCTTGGAGGCGCTTGCTTTTCTTGACGAGCCTGCGCGCACGCAATCCGTATGCGCATATTGTGCATGTTGAACACAGTTACACGCGCAGTTTTGAAGCCAACCATGTCGCAACCCAATGGAGATTTCGCAGAATGCTGAAGGTTGCGACCGGTTTGGTCGATCAGTTCATTTGCGTCTCCGATGCGCAGCGGAATTGGTTAATCGAAGAGGTGAAATTGCCTCAGCATAAATTGCGGTGCATTCATCCGTGGAGTGGCCGGTTTGAGCTGAACGCAGTGCCTGCCGCTAGAGCTCGTAATGGCCGACCTTTGCGGCTTCTCGCCTATGGGCGGTTCGCCGACATCAAAAATTTTGACAGACTCGTTCTAGCAATGGGGCAATTGGCCACGGACGAGGCTGAGCTGACTTTATTCGGAAGTGGTCCGGACAGGGCGCTGATTAGAAAGCTCGCTGCGCCGCTGACGCACGTGACCATCCACGGCCCGAGCGACGACATATTCAGCCACCTTGCCCATTGCGATGCGGTAATCGTGCCATCTCGTAATGAAGCGTTCGGTCTCGTCGCGACAGAAGCCCGTCTAGCTGGTCGGGCTATCATCGTTGCTGACATTGATGGTCTGCCTGAACAGGTTGGAAGCGCGGGAATGTCGGCGGTCATGACGACCGAGCGCGATATCGCGTCCGCAATCAGGACTGCGATCAAAGCTCCGATGGCGCAAATGGGCGCGAATGGCCGAAGAGAGGTTGCTGACCAGCACGAACAGATCGTCAATGCATGGTTGGAAGTTTTCGCAATGGCTGGAGCTTGAACGAACGCACCACGCAGCAACAATGATTCCAATTGGTAGCAGCCTGAGCCGCCGGCGCGTGTGCTTGTTGCTAAGGTGGCCGTCGATCCTCTTTTCTGCGACCCGGAGGATCTGCGGCCACTTGCTTTGTCTGAGTGTGATCCGGTCGAACGGCCGGCCATAGACCTGCTATAACGTCCGTTCAGAAAAACCCATCACACACCTCCGACCAAGTTCATTTGCCTTCAGTGGCTCTCTGTTCGTTCTGTTCGCTCTGTTCTTGGCGCCAAAGAGATGCCGATCACCACAAGCGCGGGCCAATACAGATAGGCCAAGATCTCCAGATTCTCTCCGAAGGAATAAAGTATCAAAATCAGGAGCATGGCGAGCCCGGTTTGCGCGTCCTTGCTCTTGATAGCACGGGTAAAGAACACCCCAAGACTCACAATCATCGGTATCGCCATAGCAGCGACGCCGGCCAGACCTTTTACAAACAACAACCCATACCAGCTGTGGTGGCTGCCAATTGGCATATACTCGACCAAATGCGGGCCGTTTTCAACGACACCGTGGCCAAACCAGAATGCCTCCGTTTGCCAGCGATCCACGGCGATCCGTCCGAGAGCCTCGCGCACGCGGGTGGAATCTGCGCGGGCAGAAGAGAATTCGCCAATGGCTGTGTCAGCCAGTTCGAGGAGCATGGGGCCGAAAATGCCTAGCGCCAGAGCCACAGGCGCACCGATCAGCCAGATCCACCAGCGATCCATTCTGGCCACTGCCCAAACGAACGGCGAGACGGTTACGATCGCCACAAGTGCGAGGCGGGATTGAGAGAACAAGGCCAGCGCCAGACCGCCTGCGATCCCGATGCTTTTCCAACCGACATGCCGCTCTCTGGCTGAGAGCAATAGGCAGATCACTCCGATCATGCCGGCTGCGGGCGACCACGGCGCAAAGAACTGCCACCGCGGTGTCCCCGCGCCAGGTTCAATCGTATAAAGCTGAGCTGCGAAGTAATCTGGGCCAGCCCCTCCGAGCACCTTAAGCGGCGACACCCACAGAAGTTCCGGCAGGCCAATATATGGCGCGATCAGGAATATCGGCAAAGCGATGAGGGTGTGCAGGCCAAGTTTGCAGATTGCGCGGAAAATGACTTCGGTGCGAACTTTCAGAACTGCTCCTGCCAATGGGAAGAGCGCTATTAGGGCCCAGCCTTTCGCCCAGCCGATGCTGGACTTGATCGTCTTTCCCATACCCAGTTCAAAATTGGCATGTCCGATCCAAAGAATGACGAGCATTGCCGCCATTCCAACCATCCAGACTTTGATCGCGAAAGGGGTAGGCACCGGCTTTCCGCCCGCACCTGGCAATCCGCCGAGATACAGCGCGAGCGCAACCATTCCGGTCAAGGTCCAGCCAAGCACGGGTCCTGCAATATACAACCCGCCGACCAGCCATAGGGGCCAGGTCCACTCGATACTGAACGCGACTAGGCGTTCGGCAGGAGTTTGCGGATGATGGGTTGGCGAAGCCATAGGAGGAAAAATCCGATGATCAGGAGAATGCTCGCAGCGATTGCCGCTGCGATCACCAGAAGCGGTGACGGCGCAGATGTTGCGCGTGGCAGGGAGGGGGATTCAAGTGTTTGCACCAGCGGATAGGAGGCGAAGGGATCCGACTTGTTGGTGTCCAGTTGAGCAAGGGCGGAGCTGAACACGGCTTCTGCCACGCGCAAATCGCGCAACAGATCAGCCAGCTCAGCTGCCTGCCCGACTTGGCGTTCGGTATCGGCTGACTGCGCAGTAATCTGGCGGCGCAGTTCCGATAATGCAGCTCCGTTTCCAGCATTATTGCTGTCCCGCTCTGATAGAGTGGCAAACAAACGTTCGCGTGTGTCTGACGCTGCAAGGTCCGCAAATGCAAGAACACGGTCACCTGGCATACCCGTGAGGGCGGCACCGCGCGCAGCGAGGTCTGCTTCTAGCGCTTCTCGTTCAACCGCGAGCTGTTCCATTGCTCCATGGGCATCGCCCAGCGTGCCGCTTCGTTCGCTCTGTTCGCCAGACGCCGCGGCGTAGCGGCGGAGCAATTCTTGAAATTCCGGGTCGGCTTTGAGCTGCATTGCCCGGCGGGCCTGAGGTAGTGATATTGAAAGGGTGCTAGAAAGCCGCGAGGTCGCCGCTCCGCTTTCTACGAGGCGAACGCGCCTGTCCCGCTCATTTTGTTTCAATTGATCGAGCGCGGTGATGCGCCCTGCAAATTGATCCAGTGAAACCAATCCGGTTTCCCCTTGAAATTCGAGCAGAGCCGCCTGCGCGACGTCCACTTTGTCGTTGAGTTCAGCGATGCGTCCGGCATCTGCATCTTCACGGGTCTGCGCCTCATCTTCGCGCAGGTTTGCAAGGGCTTCGTCAAAGGCCTGTTGGAGCGCTGCCATTCGTACCTGAGCGAGTTCAGCAGTAGAGCCGATCATGCGAACTTCGATCAAGTTGGTTTGGTCGATAAGTTTGATTGTTGGCTGAGGAAAGTCGCCTTCCTCTTCGCCCGCAATCACGGCCGCATCGCGCAACACCAAATCGGACATCAACAACCGTTTGTAATTCTCCGTTGGGCTTAGAGTTGTGGAGGAGAATGCTGAGGATGTGTTTGATGTTGCCTGACCAATCGATTCCAGGTTCAAGCTGGCACCAACACCGGTACCCGGAAGGATCAATGTCATCCGGCTATCATAGCTGTCAGGTGCGAGAATGATGTAACCAATCGCGATTGCCCAGATCAATGCAAGAGGCGCTGCGATCGCCGAAAAATACCGCTTGTACCGGCCAACCGATGGCAAGCCATCGCGGACAGAAACCCAAAAACGGATCAGGAAACGCGGCGGATTATCTCCGTGAATTTCGGCAGAGAGAGCGAAAGGCTTCATAGCGCACTATCCAGCAAGATGGCCGGTGTCGCGGTGCTGATACCTTGAGAAATCAAGCCCACGGCTTCGCGAAAATTGGTCCACCGACTATCATAGCAAGCGATCGCATCGCCCGGCATTAGAAAGGGGTTGAGGGTGTCGCGATTGGCTTCGCGAACGAGACGTTCGATGTCGCGTTCAACCACCACGCTTTGGCCGTTTATCGGATTGCGCGAGATGAGCACCGCACGGCGATCCGACTGCATATAGCTACCACCAACGCAATTGGCCGCGACCAGCCCTTGTAGCAGCCGAGTGCCGTAAGGCAGCGAGCCGGTCTTCTCTCCGATTGCTGCGCCAGCATTGTTGTTAGCGCTCTGCGTCAAGTTGGACATGTACACTCGGATGCCTGGCGCAGTCAGAGGGGTGGGGCGAACAAGATCGGCATCGAAGCATCTCCGGCTTGGCACTATGATCCGGTCACCGGTTGCAACACCAGCATCGCGGCTGGCCCAACCATGGATGAAGCCGGACAGATCAAATTCCGCATAAGATCGCCCCCGGACAAGATAAATGCGCTGAACATCGGCGTCTGGGCGAACGCCGCCGGCGGCACGGATCGCGCCGGCAATCGTGCGAGTGGTGTTGTCATCGCCGCTTACCGCGCCTTCGCTAAGGCCAATGCGGCTTTCAGGGGTGCGGTCGCCAGCTCGGACAGAACCGGGCTGAAAGACCGCACCACTGACCGCGACCGACGCCCCGCTGGCTTCGATCAGAGCGACCCGAACGGCATTACGGAGTGGGCGTACGATCCCGGAAGACACTAGCTGCGAATGCAGGGTATTGGTGAGTTCAGCGATTGACGCATTGGATGTCCGCACTGGTGGGAGACCGCGCAGGGCAAGTGAGCCATCGCTGTCGATTACATATGTACCGGAGATGCGATCATCATCGCCTAGGATTGAGATCTCTAGGCGGTCACCGGCCCCTAGAGGTGCATTGCGATCAAGAAAGCTTGCGGGGGAAACGCGCTGCAAGGTGTCCAGTTCGCGGGGAACGGACCAATCGCAAGTCGGCGCACCGCGGCCCATGGGGGCTTCTTCAATCCAATCCCCCTGTGGCTGGCGGCTTCCATCATATGCGACTTGGCCAGGACCATAGACAGCTGAAGCGCGATTGGATGGAGCAGGGCCAGCGACGCAGCCAGCAACGAGCGTCGCCGACATAGCTGCCGCGAGGATCGAGGTTTTAGTGAAGGTTGGCATGACAATCTCCGATGGGTTGGTTTGGTCCAATCATTCCAAGGACCGTGCCAAACCCCAAAAACCGCCGAGTTCAGCCATTCTCGCAAAGTGCGGATAGGTGTTTTCGCAAAACGCGACGCAAATATTTGCAATTTGCAAGATGTTTTGCATTATGGGTCACTAGGGAGGCCAATTCAGGCCGTTTCGAGCCGCAAATTTCGGCACTCATCTTGCAACATGCGAAACAAGGCAATTATCGGAGACGTGTCAAATGAAGGGTATTATTTACGCGGAGCTTATTGGCTTCCTTGATTCAAAAGGGGGCCCCGGCTTCACAGAAGAAGTGCTTGCGGGCGCAGAACTGCCGCATGGCGGCGTATTCTCTCGTGTGTCGCTTTACCCGTGGGAACAAGCAGTCCAAGTGGTCACTTCCGCATCGCGGATAAGCGGTGCCGACGCCAACGCCTTATGCGAAGAATTCGGGCAGTATCTGTTTGGCCGTTTTACAGTTTTGTACACGGAAATCGTCAACCGGTACCCGACTGCCGAGAAGATGCTTGATCACGTCGAAGACCACATTCACGAAGAGGTGAAGGTGCTTTATCCCGACGCCGAACCTCCGCGGGTGTCAGCGCGAAGAGACGGTGACGATTTTGTAGTCGAGTATGAATCTCATAGGCCGTTCGCTTTCATTGCCGCTGGCTTGGTTCGCGGTTGCATGAGCCACTTTGGCGATCCGCGGAAGATGGAATGGATCGATCCCGATCCTACCGGAAAAACTGCGCATTTCAGGATATATTGATGGATAGTGCACGGGTTCTTATCGTCGAAGACAGTGCGTCGCTGGCGCTTGGTTATGCTGCTCAACTTGAGGATACGGGGCATGAGGTAATTCTGTGCGAAACCCTTGCAGAGGCGCGCCGCAGCCTTCTTGCTGAGACGTTTGATGTCGTGCTTCTAGATTTGCAGTTGCCGGACGGAGACGGCTTGACCATTTTTGACGCTTTAGGGGACGCCGCCGGCAATCCGGGTGTCGTTGTTGTGACGGCAGACGGTTCGCTCAACCGCGCGATCGCTGCGATGCGGTTGGGCGCCTATGACTTCCTCGTAAAGCCGATTTCTGGCGCGCGATTGATCACGACGGTGGCTGCCGCTGCCCTACAGAGTGGGGGTGACAAGGGTTCCAAGCCAACACCGGAAAGAAGGGTTGAAGACAGCGAGAGCTTTCACGGCTTCATCGGCAAATCGCAGCAGATGCAAGCGGTGTACCGCACGATTGAAAGTGTTGCGGATTCAAGAGCTACGGTTTTTGTCACTGGTGAAAGTGGGACCGGCAAAGAGGTGACCGCGGAGGCGATACACGCCGAAAGCAAGCGTCGGAGCGGTCCATTTGTGGCAATCAATTGCGGTGCAATTCCGGAAAATTTGCTGGAATCAGAGTTGTTTGGCCACGTCAAAGGGGCGTTTACAGGCGCTGTAGAAAATAGGATCGGGTCGGCTAAAGCTGCAGACGGAGGAACGCTTTTTCTCGATGAAATCTGCGAAATGGACCTCAAACTCCAGGTCAAATTGCTACGTTTTTTGCAGACCAGTATGATCCAGCGCGTTGGTTCTTCGACTGCTGAGCCTGTTAATGTGAGGATCGTGTGCGCGACCAATCGGGACCCTGAGCGCGAAGTTGCCGAAGGACGTTTCCGCGAAGATCTGTATTACCGCCTCAATGTTATTCCGATCTGGCTTCCTGCCTTGCGAGAGCGCGGAAATGATATTGAATTGATCGCGAAAAGCCTACTCGAACGGATTGCTGCTGAAGAAGGGCGCAAGGTTACGGGGTTCTCCAGAGCGAGTGCATCGTACCTGGCTGAGCATCAATGGCCAGGTAACGTGCGCGAACTGCAAAACGCGCTGCGCCGCGCGGTGATTACGGGAACCGGCAGCCAGCTTGATCTTGTTGGTGCGCCTCGCGGTGCTCCGCGAACTGCGCTCATAGAGTCCAGAGCGCCTCTGACTCGGAATGATGTTGCACTTGTCAAACCCGAGGTCCTCACCAGTGATTCTGGCGCAATTGATTTCTCTGGAATGACCCTCGATCAGGTAGAGAGGATGGTAATTGAGCAAGCTATCTCGCGAACAACCGGTAATATTGTTCAGGCGGCAAAAGGCTTAGGAGTCAGCCCCTCGACCATCTATCGCAAATTGGAACGATGGTCCGACTAGCTAAATACACTTCGTATCCAAGCCTGCGTAGACGCGTCTACCAACCGTTCCCGTTGGAATCATAATCCGCGTGTCGGGGGTTCAAGTCCCTCCTCCGCTACCAAATTCATCTGGATGGAAGGCGCTAAGCTCTCGACGAGGGGCAAGGTTCTCGGCGCTAATCGGCGATCTATGAGCCGCCTTGCAAAAGCAATGCCATGATCTTCTTCATCGCAGCAATTTCTGCTTCATTGATTGAGCGGTAGTATTCCACGATGGTCTCACCGATTGCGTCCATGCCTTCCCGGTCAAGACTCTCCGCCAGCTGCGTATCGGCAAATTCAAGACCAGAGATCGTTTTGGCGATCGCTGCGTGAGATTGCTCGGCTCCCAACAAAGGCGAAAAAATCAATCCAGCTATGCGCTCTGAATAGACAGATGCGCGCGAAGCAAGCGCGTCTTGAATGAGCTCTGCCATCTGGTCACGGCCGCTTGGAGTCAGCGCGTAGGATTTGCGCGGAGGGCCTTTGTCGCCCTCTTCAAGCTCGACCGAAATCGCGCCATCGCGCTCCAGGTCTTTAAGCGTTTTGTAGATCGTCGACATGCCGATCTTGGCCCATTGGCGCATCTCTGTCCGCCGCGCGAAGCTCTCCATTTCGAAGCCATAGCGCAGGCCGGTCCCGATCAAGGCCAGCACGATCATCCGAGGTTTTTGCATCGCTTCCAGTCTGTCGCGCGCGTTGGCACAAAGGTAAAGACTTGACCAGTAGTCTATCATAGAATACATGGCTTGAAAAGGAGGCTGGCTTGTACCTTTCGTCAATCACTCAATATTGGGATGACCCGTTGATGGCGGGCTTGCATGTCGTGTGCGCATTCGTCGCATTGGGCTGCGGATTGGTGGTTATCCTGCGCCGCAAGGGCGGCAAACGGCACAAGCAGATTGGCTATGCCTACGTCGCCGCGATGCTCGCAGTGAACTTCAGCGCTCTTCTCCAGGCAGAAATCACTCTCTCTGACCCTTTCGTGATCGCGGCTTTGGTCAGTCTGACAACTGTCGCCGCGGCGATGGCCTGCGCTTTTCGTTTTCGCAGCACCCGCTCGCCTGGGATCCTCGCCGCCCACGGGACGATGATGGGATGGTCCTATTTCGGGCTGCTTGCCGCAGGGCTGACTCAGTCGCTCACCGCTAGCGAGATCTATGCCTATGAGGGCTGGGCGCGGAACGAATACGGAGTCTACGCTCTGGTCACGCTTGCCGCGATCTGGACGATCTGGCACATCAATCGTGACACGAAATCATTGCGCATCGCTGCCCGCAAGATGGGCGAGCGGGCGCGTGTGGAGAAGGCCTGATCCACCCGCTTCCTTTAAAGCACTGCCTCGTCAGTCCGCGCGGTTCTTCCTGGCTCTAGCCTCAGTTGACGTACTTCTGGTCAATCGCTTGAAAGCGCGGCTGAATGCGACGGTGTCCAAATATCTAGCCAGATAGGCGATCTCGCCGAGGGCGCCGTTGGAGCCCGTGATTTACTCAAGCGAGCGGGCACTACCGGGGAGCCGGCCATGTGCCGGAGCGGCCCGCTGGCTCACGCTGGGTCCCAGGGCTTATGCGCAAGGGCTCTGGCGATGCAACGACCCGCGCCTTCCCAGTCTCGACATCGTATAATAGCCCTGACACGATTACCTGATCCGGGATCGTCGGATCTGCCCGCAGCTTCTCAATATCCGCCTTCAATGCATCAGCGTGATCGTGGATCGCAATCTCCGCCACATCCACCCCGATCGACTTTCTCATGCCTTCTTGCAATTGCGGGTCCGCGAACCGCTCTGCCCCGCATTGCGTGTGTTGCATGAGGATGAGCTCAAACGACCCAGCACTTCCATCCTTGGACATCTTGGCCACCATGAATGCGAGCGCTGAGAGCTCTTTGCGGACCTGTTCGGTGACACGCCCGCCATTGTTGCGGAACACCACTGCATCGCCGAGTTCCAGCCCAAGCACGTGCGCCGGATCAACGCGCGCGTCAACGCAAGTCAGGACGAAGGTTCGCAGCTTGGGCCCAAACGAGAAAAGCCTAGGATCGTAGTCCTTTGCAAACGTCTGATTGCGTTCGAGGATAAGATTACAGTTCGACATTGGATCGTCCCTCAATCTTGCTCGCACGCGCCTTGTTTCGCGGCGAGGAGTTGCACTTCGGCTTTGAGCAAGAGCAGCTCACGCTTCAGTATTGGCAGTTCTTCTCCGATGATCTCCGCTTCAGTCATCTCCATTGCTTCGAGCGTTCGGTTCAATCGTGACCAGAAGCCGCCGCGAGGTGTTTCGTGTGATATGTCGTTCATAGATATGCCTTTTCAGGGGGTGCCGCCCGATGGTTAGGGGAACCATCGGGCGGTGCGGGGGATCAGGATTGGGCTGCGACCAGCGTTATCTGGTCGCTCGTGGGTGGAGCAGGCTCGATGTTGATCTCAGCGCGCTCAGACGCTTCCATCCATCGCTGGCATTCATGCGCCAGCTTTGCATCAGCGATCATCGGGTAGCCGCGCTCGCGTTCCCACGCTTCCAGATCGAACGGTCGGGCGATCATCATCCGGAACAGCATCGCGAACGCGGCAGCTTTCGAACCGATCACGAAGCCCGGGTTCACCAGCGAGGGATTGGCGATGTATCGTCGCGCGGTATTCTCGAAGATTTCAGGGGGGCGGCCGGTCACTTGCTCGACGTGCTCGGTCGGTGCTGAGCGCGATTGCGGCCTTGTGAAAGTTCTGAAACGGCACGTCCTTGTAGCGCACGTTGCGGTCCAGAATCTTGGCGAAGACCGCCGCGACATCGTCAGGGCTCAGCAGTTCGGGCCCGGTCGGCCGATAGCTTCGACCGATGTGCGGAGCGGGATTTACCAAAGTGTGCGCGGCGACGCTGGCGATGTCTTCGTTTGACGGCGGAGCGTTCTTGCCATTGCCAAAGGGTGCCATCAGCTGTCCGAAGTGAACCACGGCCGGCAAGCCGAGAAAATACGGAAATGCAAACAAGCCGGGTGCCAGATGCACCACATCAACCGAGGGCATCCAGCGATAGATATTGTGCGCGATCCAATGGCCGCGCTGGTGGATCGAAGGGTGAGATGGCGTCAGGTTCCACGCGCCCATCAGCGTAACCATCTCCAGCTTAGCTTCTTCGGCAGCGACCGCGAAGATCGTCGAATCGTAGATCGTATTGGGCGAGAAGGGCGGGTTGTGAAATGCGCGTTGGACACCCTTCAGCGCAAGTTCGAGATCCCGATAGTCGCGCAAATCGCCGATGAAGAGTTCAGCGCCAGCCTTCTCAAGAGCCGCAGCCCGGGCGTCGCGCGAGCGGACAAAGGCCCTTACGCTATGTCCGGTGCGAAGCAGTTCAATACACGCGGCCATGCCGACGTGTCCGGCAGCGCTGGTGACGAGGATTTTTGGTTTGAGCGACATGAGAGGGGGACTCCATTTGGATGATGCTTGTCATCTATTTAGATGTTCTCTATCATCTAAGCTGTCAATAACATTTTTTTGAGGTCTCAAATCATGGTGCGCAGATCGCAGTCAGAAAAGGCTGAAAGCCGAGCGAAAATCCTGGAATCAGCGGCGGGATTGATCCGTGCAAATGGGATTGAGACCACAGGGGTTTCCGAGGTCATGAAGTCCGCTGGCCTCACCCATGGCGGCTTCTATCGTCACTTTGATTCCAAGGATTCGCTGATCGCCGAAGCGATCTCCGCAGCCTTTGATTCAGGGCTCAGGATCTTCAGCGAGGATCATCCGGCGACCGCCGACGAGGTTGAAGAATATGTCGAGCAATACCTTTCAGGTGATCACATCGAAGGGCTCTTTGGTGCCTGCCCTATCCCCTTGTTAAGCGCAGATATTGCGCGTGGAAGCGATGAGTGGAAGGACGCCTTCGAGGAAGGAGTGGAGCGAACAGTCACGAAACTCAGCGAAGGAATGGGGCAGACAGCCAAGGACGACTCCCTAGTGTTGCTGAGTGCGCTAGTCGGCGCGCTTGTGATTGCTCGTGGTGTGGGTGAAGGCCCGCTGCGCGATCAGGTTCTGCAAGTGGCGAAAGACAAGGTTCGTGGCCTTCTCCAGTGAGCAAAGTTGCCCGATCCCTCTAGCGCGCGCGCTTTCAACTCCAGTTTCGGACACCAGACTGAATGGTGGAGCGCAATAGGAACGGACATCTGGTAGTGCCTTGGCGTTGACGTAGACGCGTCTACCAACCGTTTCCGTTGGAATCATAATCCGCGTGTCGGGGGTTCAAGTCCCTCCTCCGCTACCAAACAGTTCCCGGTAGATTGACGTGTTTTATGGACCACGAGGTGTTATTGTCCGGTAGGGTCAATTTTTGGGGGGAATGAAATTGCGTAAATTTTTGATGATTGCCGCGCCTCTTGCACTTGTTGCTTGCGCTGAGGAAGCCGAAGTCGTGGAAGAAGTGGTCGAAACCGAAAGCGCTGAGGTTTTAACGACAGCAAATGGCGCTCCGACTGGCACTGGTGCAGTTACCAATGCAGCCGGAGAACCACTGGGTTCCACGGACGTTAACGCCGACGGAACTTATCAGGACTTCGATCAAGCCGGAGAGGTTGTTGCAGAGGGCACATGGGCCGTTGTTGATGGCAAGACGTGTTTCGAGCCGATCACTGAAGGCGTTGATGCCATGTGCTGGACCGAAACTGAGCCTGCGGAAGACGGTTCTTTCACTGCGACCCCTGACGAAGGCGATCCGGTCACGGTGACACCTGTGGTTTCAGAAGAAGGCGCATAGTCCTTCTGAACTTAAGGAAATCAATATGTGAAAGGGCGGCATTTTGCCGCCCTTTTTCGTTGGATGCTGGGCAATGGAATCGCAGTTATCGTTCCCGAGGCATAAAGAGGTCATTCCCGTTCGGTCGGAACAGGTTTGCAATATGGGCAGAGGGGTAAGGTGTGTCTCGTGGCAATTGCGCGGAGAGAATGCCGCAAAGCCGAGTGATTGGGCGGCGCGCGCACGGCAATAGCGGTGCCATAACCTGCGAATTGGATGGCCGTTTGCTGACGATCTGGCATTTTATTGAAGCTTGGAAGTCTGCTAGGAAAGCGGCATCAACAGTTCTCTAGAAAAAGTGGCAACGCATGAACCTCGATCACTCACCCGAATTGCAGAAATTCCGCTCCGAAATTCGGTCATATTTTGAGAGTGACTACCCCAAAGATATCCTCGAAAAAGTGGCAAAGGGCGCCAGTTTGACGACCCCAGAGGTTCGCAAGGCTGAAATGGCGCTTGGGTCAAAAGGGTGGCTGGCCAGTGCATGGCCGGCACAGCATGGCGGGCCGGGTTGGTCGATCGAAGAGCAATATATCTTTGATGAGGAATTGGAGCGAGCTGGTGCGCCGACGGTCACCCCGATGGGCGTCGTCTATGTCGGGCCTGTGGTCTATACGTTCGGAAGCGAAGAGCAAAAGGCCGCTTGGTTGCCGGGGATTGCCGATGGATCGGTTGGCTGGGCGCAGGGTTATAGCGAGCCTGAGGCAGGTTCCGATTTGGCTTCATTGCAGTTTTCAGCGGTCCGGGACGGCGATGAATATGTCCTCAACGGCACCAAAATATGGACCTCTGCGGCTAACCATGCCGATTGGATTTTTCTTCTGACGCGAACATCCAAGGAAGCGAAGAAGCAGATGGGCATCACGTTCATTTGCGCTGAGTTGGATCAGCCCGGTGTTACGGTAAAGCCGATTATCTCCATCGACGGCAAATACCACCTGAGCCAAGTCGAGTTTGTCGATGTCCGGGTGCCGGTGTTCAACCGGATTGGCGAAGAGGGCAAAGGTTGGACCTATTCGCAATATTTGTTGGGGAATGAGCGGACGTCTTATGCGCGCATAGGCGGCAAGCGAACACAGCTGGCCAATATCCGTGCCATCGCCTCGCAAATCCCGGCGGGCGGTAACCAGCGTTTGATCGACGATAACGCATTCGCGGCCCGTTTAAGTGCGGCGGAAATGCGCGTGGATGCTTTGGAAATCACGACATTGCGGGTGCTTTGTTCGGTAAAGGACGGCGGTTCTCCGGGAAAAGAAGCATCGATCCTGAAAATTATGGCAACCGAAACCGCGCAAGAAATTTCAGGTCTGTTTTGCGTCGCGGCGGCCGAACATGGGATGCGCAAATTCGAAGACAGCGTCAGCCCGGAATGGACCGACATTTCCGCCTTTGCGGCGCCGGGCGTGGCCACATATCTCGGAACCAGAGCGCAGAGCATTTATGGCGGAACCAACGAAATTCAGCGCAATATCATCGCCAAACACGTGCTGGATTTATGAGCCGGGTGCTTGCTGGGATATCAAGGTGAGTTGGTCGCTTCTATCGCTCTGATAACTCCGCGAATTTCGGCCAATCCCTTCATTCGGCCAATCGCCGAATAGCCGGGGTTGGACGTGCGGCTGACATCGCCCATCATCAAATGACCATGATCAGGGCGGATGAAAATCTCACGCTGCAACGCCTGTTCATTGCCGAGTAGATGGCGAACGACCCTGATCATATCGATGTCACTATCGAGGTGGGATGCTTCATAAAATGAACGTTGTTCCTGCGGATCACGGGTGACGCCTCGCAGATGTGCAAAATGGATGCGCTCCGAATAATCGAGCGCCATTTGCGGCAGATCATTGTCAGGCCGGCTGCCATAAGTGCCGACGCACAATGTCATTCCATTGGCGGGACTGGGCAATGCGGCGAAGAGTTTATCAAGATCATCGGGCGTGCAAATGACGCGCGGCAATCCAAACATATCCCAAGGCGGATCGTCAGGGTGTATGGCAAGTTTTACGCCGGCCATTTCCGCGTGCGGCAATATCTTTGCGAGGAAACCAAACAGATTTTTGCGCAAAACATCATGGTCCACGCCGTGATAACGGGCCAGTGCTTTGCGGAAATCTTCAAGCGAATAGGCATCGGTCATCTTGCCGGGTAGACCCGCGATTATCGTGCGGGTTAGGTCCGATATTTCTTCGGATGCCATCGCCGCAAACAGATGCCGTGCTCGCTCATATTCATCGCCAGAATAATCATTCTCCGCGCCCGCCCGCTTTAATACGAACAAGTCGAATGCGGCGAATTTGTCTTGATCAAAACGTAGCGAAAATGCGCCGCTGGGCAGTTGATATCTTAGGTCGGTCCGCGTCCAATCAATGACCGGCATGAAATTGTAACAGACGGTTTTGACACCCTCCGCTGCGAGATTTTTGAGCGTTTCAATCCAAGCATCAATATATGTCTCATGCCCCGGAGCCGCCAGTTTGATGTCTTCATGGACAGGGATGCTTTCGACGACCGTCCAATTTAGCGGCGCCATCGCTGCATTGTCTTTTTCGATCAGACTTTTGTGAACTTGAATAGCGGTGCGCGGCCAGACATCGCCGATTGGAATATCGTGCAGCGCGCTGACGATATCAGTCGCGCCGGTTTGACGTACCTCTGCCAAACTGACCGGATCATTCGGGCCAAACCACCGCCATGATTCACGCATCCAATCGCCTCTCCATCAGCTTTCCAGCCTTCAACTATCAATCAGCGCCAAAAACCCCTGAAAGCCCATGTAACTGGTCATCAGGGAAAACAGGAAAATCACCGCCAATGCCGCATTGACAGGCCCGCTGTGCCGATGCGCGCCCATTAAGTCACTGCGATTACCAAGATACAATATGCACGCCACGGTCGCGGGCAAAATCGCCACATTGAGGGCCTGGGACGCGATCATGACGAATAATGGCCGCGCGCCAATCAGCGGCACAACCAAACCAAGCAATGAGATGAAAAACACCATGACGCGGTATTTCCCCAGGGTCATGTCACGCTCGGTGCCGTTATAATCGCAGAGCAGCCATGGCAGCATCAAGACATTGGGAAATTGTGATGAAACACCCGCCGCAATAATGCCGATGGCAAAAATAGAGGCTGCCAATGGTCCGGCGAGCGGCTCTAACAGGCCAATCATCTGAGCGGGCCGGTCGAGAGCGATCCCTTCAGCGAACAAAGTCCCTGCTGCTGCTGCCATGATAGCGGCGCTGATCACAAACATCATTACGGCAGCAAACGAGGCATCACGCTTCTGCTGCTTGTCGTCTTTGATCGTCCAGCCTGCTTCTTTCACCAAGGTCGTGCGAATGATGAACAGGCCAGAAAACAATGTCGTCCCGACCATCGATGCGATCAACAATAATGGACCTTGCCCGCCCGTTTCTGGAACATCCGGGACCGATGGGATCAAACCCGCTGCGATATCGCCCGGCGGCGGCATCAACAGAAAGAAATTCAGGACAAAGCTTGCGGCCATGATCGCGACAATGACGGCGAGCGCGCGTTCGAAAACATGGGTGCGGCCATTCCAGAAAATGAAATACACGAGGCTGACAAAAAAGGCGGCCCAGTAAATCGGCGCGATGCCGCCTGTGACAAATGACTTAGACCATTCGTGACTGATTTCGGCGACGATACCCATGACGCCCATCACACTGCCGGCGACGCCAGCGGTTAGGGCAACAATGAAGAATATGCCGACAGCGGGATGAATGTGTTTTCGGAATGCCTGCAACGCGGTTTCGCCAGTGACCAGCGTGTAACGGCCATAGGTGACGATCATAATGTAGGTCGCGGCGCAGGAAATGAGCAGCGTCCAAAGCAACGACATGCCGTAAGTCGCACCTGCTTTGGTCATCGCCGTGACGCTGCCGGTGCCGATATTAAAGCCGAGAAGGAAGATGCCGGGCAGGAACAGGGCAAGCCTGTGCTTCAGCCCTGTTTGCGATGATGGTTGCATTCGATATCCCCCAATTCAGATCGCAGATGCCAGACAGATGAAGCTGTGCCTAGCCACATATCGAAGCGCAAATTGCTGCGTAGGCGGGGGTAAGGCCGTTTTGGAAGCGGGATCAATACTCGGCTCACTATTGAGACTGGCAGAGATGCCAAGGTCGCATATCTCGTTGATGCGGACTTCCCTTCGCTTCTGACATTCATGCTGGAAAGTCTGCGATACAAATATTGCATCTATGCTGCGGTGCCCATAGGCCGTTTGTCAGGGGGAATTATGATTAGAACCGCTTTGACAATATTGCTCGCGTCTTCCTTGATTTTTGCGGGGCTGGCACATGCGCGCTCTGACGCGGGGGCAGGGCGTTATCAGGACGTGACTGTGTTCGAAGCCGCTTCGATCATCACCATGGAACCCGGCTATCCAGAAGCGAAATATGTCGCCACATCCGAAGGGATCATCCTGGGCGTGGCGCAAAGCATGGACGAGCTTTCCGCATGGACTGACGGGCGCAATGTGACAGTGGACCGCCGCTTCGCGGATCAAATTTTGATGCCGGGATTCATAGAGCCGCATATTCACCCGATGCAAACGGTGATGATGCTGCCGATCCCGTTTATCAGTCCTGAGGCGTGGGATCTTCCGGGCAAGACCTATCCCGCGGTCGTCGGGGAAAACGAATATGAGGCGCGGCTTCGCGCGGTGCTGGCCGAAAGCGATGAAGAGCTGTTCCTGACATGGGGGCATCACCGGTTGTTTCATGGCGAGATGAACCGCGCAAAACTCGATGAAATTGCACCGGACCGAGCAGTCGTGGTCTGGCAGCGCAGTTTCCACGAGATCATCGCCAACACCAAAGCATTGGAGCTGTTGGAGATCGGAACCAGTGCGGCGTTCACCGAAGAATTCGACCGCCCCGGAGTTGATCCGGGCCATGCCGATTTTGCATCCGGTGTTATTCACGAAACCGCCTTGTTCAGCGGTATCGAAAAACTGCGCCCCTATCTGTTCCCCCCGGCCAAAGTGCAGCAGGGCCTGATCGATATGCGCCAGATGATGCTCGAAAACGGCGTGACCACGAGCGCCGATCTCGCCTTTGGCGGCTTTGGCGGCGTTGCGTTAGAGGCACCCTTGTTCAAGAGCCTGTACGATCTCCCTACGACCCCGTCGCGCATTCTCGCCATTCCTGTTGCCCCCGTGGTGACAGGCGATCCCAATGAATGGCTGGCGGAGATGCAGGCGGAATATGGGAGTGAGAAATTCTTCTTCTCAAACCGGGTCAAACTCTTCGCAGATGGCGCATTCTTTGCGCAATATATGCAGATGAACCCGCCCGGTTATAGCGATGGCCACGAAGGCAAATGGATCACCGAGCCGGATGTGTTGGAGGCCCAGGCTGAGCGTTTTTGGCAAGCGGGTTGGACAATGCACACCCATGTAAATGGCGACAAAGGCCTTGATGCCGTGCTCGACATTTTTGAACGGCTGTCAGCGCAGAATGGCCAAACCATGGTGCTGGAGCATCTGGGATATTCCACCGAAGCCCAAAACCGGCGGATCGGGCGTCTTGGGATGATGGTTTCTGCTCAGCCAAACTATATCCGAGTGCTGGGCGATGCCTATGCGCAAACCGGCCTTGGACCGGACCGTGCCTCGCAGATGAGCCGGCTCGGTTCTCTGGAGCGCAAAGGTGTTCCGCTTGGGCTGCACAGCGATTTCAACATGGCGCCGATTGATCCATTATATCTGGCATGGGTCGCCAGCAACCGGGTGACCTTGGCGGGCAATGTGAGAGCGCCAGCGGAGCGATTGAGTCTCGATAAGGCATTACGGGCAATTACGATCGAAGCCGCCCAAGTGATTGGCATGGATGAAAGCGTGGGCAGCATTGCTGCGGGCAAAAAGGCAGACTTCGCCGTGCTCGACCGCGATCCGCGTATCGGCGGGGCGCCGGCTTTGCAGGAAGTGAATGTCCTTGGCGTCGTGTTCGAGGGGCGTTGGTTCCCGGCGGAGTAAGCGGCGGATTTGAACCGATAACAGCTAAGGCGTGATTGCCGAAGGGATGCACTATTACCGGCGTGTTCCTTGCTCATCTGAGCCGCGTCGTGCAGACATGGCTGAATGCTAGCCGAGAAAATTCGGCAGTGTGCGCGCAGCGATTGGCTTTTTGCTCCTCTTTCTTACCGAATTTCGTCGGGGCAGGAGGGGGACGCGGACCGGTCAATCCAGACGCCGTTTGGGGATAAAATTTGACCAATATTACGGCGGCAAATGCCCCGATGCACGGGCCCTCTCTTTGGACAAAACTTGCCTACGGATTTGGCTCCGTCGCCTATGGGACGAAGGACGCTGGCCTCAAATATTTCCTCTTGCTGTTCTACGCGCAAGTTATTGGCATGGATGCGCGGCTCGTCAGTCTGGCGATCCTTGTTGCGCTCATCTTTGATGCGATCAGCGATCCGATTGTCGGTTATTGGTCTGACAATTTCCGGTCGAAATGGGGCAGGCGGCACCCCTTTATGTATGCCGCCGCAATTCCAGTTGCGGTAAGCTATTATTTCATATGGACGCCGCCGACCGGGTGGAGTGACGAGGCCCTGTTTTGGTATATCGTGGTTTTGGCGATCACCATCCGCACGTTCATCACGGTTTATGAAACGCCCAGCACGGCCTTAGCGCCGGAGCTGACGGCCGATTATGATGAACGCAGCAGCATTTTGAGTTTTCGTTATTTCTTCGGCTGGTTCGGCGGCAACGCCATGTCGGTCATCGCATTTGTGGCGATTTTCCCGGCCTTCGCGACGGCGGCCATTACAAATGGTCAGTTCAATCAGGACGCTTACGCTTTCTACGGCTTGATGGGGTCGATCACGATATTTGTTGCGATTCTGATTTCAGCTGTGGGCACGCATAGCTACATTCCGCGGCTGCGATCCGCCCCGCCAAAACGTGATATGACGCTGAAGATGATCTTTAAAGAGATCTATCAAACGATCGCCGGTCGCTCGTTTTTTGCCCTATTCGCAGCGTCGCTATTGGCCTTCACGGCGAGCGGGCTGTCGGCTGGTTTGATCTTCTATTTTACGACCTATTTCTGGAATTTCACGCCAGAACAGATTGGCGCGGTGACGTTTGGTGTGTTTCTCTCCGCCTTTATGGGGGGTGCGTTGGCACCAATTGTCACTCGAAAGATCGGCAAAAAACGCGGCGCGCTGATCGTCGGGCTTGTTGCCTTTATTGGCGCGCCTCTGCCAATATTCCTGCGGTTGATTGATGTGTTGCCAGAAAACGGAACGCCTGAGATTTTTTGGATCGTGCTGATCGCTCAAACAATTGATGTTGGCCTGATCATTTGCTTCCAAATCCTAGCGGCGTCGATGATGGCGGATCTGGTGGAGCAAGGGGAAGCATCGACCGGCAAACGTTCGGAGGGAATGTTCTTTGCCGCTGCCACATTCATGCGCAAATTCGGTGAAGGTTTCGGCATTGTTATCGCCGGTTTCGTTCTGTCGATTGTGGGTGTTGCATCGGGCGCGCAGCAGGGTGAATTGAGCGACGAAACACTTTGGAATTTGGGCGCTGTTTTTGTTCCGACGGTTCTGACATTGTATATGTCGGTCGTCGCGATCATCAGTTTTTACGATATTGACCGGGCAAAACACGAAAAGACGCTCAAGACGCTGGCGTCGCGCGCTAACTAGGTCAGCTTTCACTGAAATGTTAAACCGCGCGGCGCAGCATTGTGCTTCGTCAGTCTCTTATGCCCAATCCGGCATGATTGCCGAAATGCCGGTCAACCCATTGGGGTTTTACGGGCGTTTTGGTTTGCCATGCTTCTTGTGATTGCCCGGCTTTCCGCGGTCTTTAGGCTTGAATTTGGTTTTTCCGGCCGGTTTCCCGTCGGGCCTGCCATCGCTCTTGCCTGCGAAATTGCCGCTTGGCTTTTTCTTGAAGGGCTTGCCGTCCCTTGCGCCGCCGTCATTCCTGCCTTCGGTGTTACCGCCTTCGCTGCGATTGCGGTTGCCTTCATACTTGCCGGCCTGCGAACTTTGCGGGCCCTGAAAGGGGTCGCGCGACGGCTTACGTGCAGGTTTTGGCCTTGCGCCCGGCGTGTGCTGCGTGTGCGGCCTTCCGCCACCACGCGGGGCGCTATTTGAACGCCCCTTGCGGTTCTCGCGTGCTACGACGCGGGGGCCGTCTGCGGATACTTCAATGAGGATGTTTTCCTCATCGCCTTCGCCGCCAGCTGTGCGTAGTGCCGCCTCAGCATATTTGTCGGCCAGGGGGCGCGGGATCTGGAAATAGGTTTCATCCGGCCCGATGCGGATCGCCCCGATTTCGTTTCGCGTGACATGACCACGGCGGCAAATCAGCGGCAGAATCCAACGCGGATCGGCATTTTGTTTCCGGCCAATTTCCATGCGGAACCACACGGTATCTTCAAAGCCGGGACGATGCTTTTCTTGCTGCGCGGCGCGGCGTGCCTCCGGCGTGTTGGGCATCAAATCTTCGGGTGCGGGCATCTTGGAACGATGCGCATGGACGAGCATAGCAGCGAGTTCCGCTGGAGTTTTCTGCGTCATCAGCTTTTCGGCCAATTCGCGGTCTGCATCGGTCACTTCGACCGGCTCCATCAGCTTTTCAAGCAAGCGCTCGCGGTCCTTCGTCATGATCGCGTCGCGATCAGGCGCTTCGGTCCATTGCGCTTTAATATTGGCGCGGCGCAGCATCGATTCCACCCGCTTGCGGCGGGGGAAGGGGACGATCAGGATCGCGGTGCCTTTTTTACCGGCTCGCCCGGTGCGGCCAGAACGGTGCTGCAAGGTTTCTGCATCGCGGGGGATTTCGACATGCACAACCAAGCTAAGGCTTGGCAAATCAATCCCGCGCGCGGCGACATCGGTGGCCACGCAAACACGCGCGCGCTGGTCGCGCAACGCTTGCAAGGCTTGGTTGCGTTCTTGCTGAGAATGTTCGCCGGACAATGCCACCACGCTAAAGCCGCGTTCCTGCAAAGTTGCGTGCAATCGCCGGACGCTATCGCGCGTCGCGCAGAATAGGATCGCGGTCTCCGCCTCGTGGAAACGCAGCAGATTGACGACGGCATTTTCCACCTCAGGCGGGGAAACGGTCACAGCCTGATACGAAATGTCTTCATGGCTGCGGCCTTTATCGACCGTCGCAATGCGCAGCGCGTTGGTTTGATAACGCTGAGCCAGCGCCTCAATAGGACGAGGCATTGTCGCAGAAAACATCAGCGTGCGGCGCTGATCCGGCGCGGATTCTAGGATCGCTTCGAGTTCGTCGCGAAAGCCCATGTCGAGCATTTCATCGGCTTCATCGAGAACAATCGCCGCCAGCGCCGAAAGGTCGAGCGCCCCGCGTTCAAGGTGGTCACGCAAACGGCCCGGCGTACCGACAACGATGGTCGCGCCAGAGCGCAGCACTTTGCGTTCTTGCGACGGGTTCATGCCGCCAACACAGGTCGCAACCCGTGCGCCGGTCGCGCTGTAGAGCCAGCCAAGCTCGCGGCTGACTTGCAATGCCAATTCGCGCGTTGGTGCAATGACCAGCGCAAGCGGGCTGTTAGCACGGCGAAGATCGCCGGCCTCGTCCAACATTTCCGCAGCCATTGCGAGGCCAAAGGCAACCGTCTTACCCGACCCTGTTTGCGCAGAAACAATCAGATCACGCCCCAGAGCTTCTGGCTCCAACACGGCGGCCTGCACATCAGTGGGCTGAGAATAGTCACGCTCTGCAAGTGCATCACGAAGGCGGGCGGGGAGGTCTTCGAAGGTCATAAATTGCTTTTCATTTGCCGTGCGGCAGAACGGCAAAAGAGCGTAAGCCCTTTGCCGCTGAGGAGTGAAAACATCCGCGGCCTCTGCCGCATCTTACCAGTTTTCAGTGAAAATCCGCGCTGGTAAATGGTGCGCGATTGAGATCATGCGAAGCGGAATGTGGATCGCTCCGGGAGCGGATTGCTCCGATTAAAGCGCGCAACTAGCTTACTTATGGTGCAGTGCGCAATAATAATCATTTGGCTAGGCGCGCGCAGCTTGATTGACCTGCGATAGTAAGGCACCCCGGCCGCGCGGCAATTGAGAGGAAGATGATGCAGCAAGCAGATGATTTTCGCCACGTTTGCGGCCAATTGTATGATTTGCTGTCAGGATTGAGTGAGGCGGATTTCGCGCGGCCGACAGCGTTCAAACAATGGACCATTGATGAGATCATGCGCCATCTGCATGTGTGGAACCGCGCCGCATCGCTTTCATTGACGCAGCCGGAAAAATTCGGCGCGTTCATGCAATCGGTCGGAGCATCGCGCGGCCTCAATTTTCGCGAGTTTGAGCGCGAGCAAGCTGGCGGTTTGAGCGGGCATGACCTGTTAAATGCATGGCGCGATTTTTACCTTGAGCTGGCCGATGCATTTGCAGAGGCTGATCCCAAAGCGCGGCTCCCATGGGCGGGGCCAAGCATGAGCGCGCGGTCATCCATCACGGCGCGGTTGATGGAAACATGGTCACATGCCCAAGCAATTTATGACGAACTTGGCGAAGATCGCCCACCGAGTGACGCGGTCGCCAACATCGTGGTGCTGGGTCTCAACACTTATGGTTGGACCTTCGCCAATCGCAAATTGGACGCGCCAGAGCCGAGGCCGCAATTGGTGCTGACCCTGCCATCGGGCAAGGTGCAGATATTTGGCGAAGATGCGGGTGAAGAGCGTATCGAGGGCGCGGCAGAGGAGTTTTGTCAGGTTGTCACGCAGTGCCGCAATATCGCCGACACATCTTTGAAAGTGAGCGGCGCAAATGCAAACCGCTGGATGGGTGCCGCGCAATGTTTTGCCGGTCCGCCGCAGGATCCGCCGCCACCGGGTGCGCGGGCTAAGAAATGAGGGAATGGATCGCGCTCGCGCAGCAGGCCAGCAATGCGGCCAAACAATATCAAGAGGCCGTTCGTTCCGCGACCGCTCTGGTGGCTGCTCCTACTGGCAAGCCCGATGCTGCGCTGATTGAGCAGCACCAGCGCCGTGTCCACGGGCTGGCGTGGATCGGGACAACCGTGGCCGCTTTGGAAGCCATCACCGACTGGGCCGCGCGTGCCGAAAATGCCGGTCGCTTTGGTGAGACGGAAGAGCTGACGCTGAAAATTGGGTTTGGCGAATATTGCCACCAATTGGTGAGCGCTGTGCCGATGAGCGCGAGCGAGTATGTTCGTCCGTCAGAATTGGACGCAGAAGCCGCCGCCGACGCGCTGAAACGCGACGCTGCTGCGGCTCAGTTCCTCTCAAGCGGCAACACAGCGCAAAACCGCGCGCGGCTTGCGGCTCTGCTATCCGAAGGCGCACGCCCTGATGAAGCGTTTGGCGACGAAACGCTCGACATGATCCGCGAACAATTCCGTGCATTCACCGCTGACCGGATCACGCCCCACGCGCATGACTGGCACCTGGCCGATGATCTGATCCCGATCGAAGTGGTGGAGGAGATGGCGGACCTTGGCGTCTTTGGTGTTTGCATCGCCGAAGAATTCGGCGGGCTGGGGTTGGGCAAGACGGCGATGTGTCTTGTCTCGGAAGAATTGTCGCGCGGATGGATTTGTGCAGGATCGCTGGGCACTCGGTCGGAAATTGCCGGTGATCTGATCGGTCAAAACGGCACGGAAGCACAGAAGGCGAAATTTCTGCCCAAGATCGCCGATGGGTCAATTTTACCGACCGCTGTATTTACAGAGCCGGACACAGGGTCTGACCTTGCTTCGGTGCGCACGCGCGCTGTCCAGCAGGATGACGGCGAATGGCATATTACAGGCGCAAAGACGTGGATCACCCACGCGGCGCGCGCCGATTTGATGACGGTGCTGTGCCGGACTGATCCCGGAGTGGCGGGATATGGCGGCTTGTCGATGTTGCTGGCGGCGAAAACACGCGGCAACGATGATGCCCCGTTCCCCGATGCGGGGATCGACGGTAGTGAGATTGAAGTGCTCGGATACCGTGGCATGAAGGAATATGCCCTGGGCTTTGACGGTTTTGCCGTGGACCCGGACGGATTGTTAGGCGGTGTGCAGGGGCAAGGTTTCAAACAATTGATGCGGACCTTTGAAGGCGCGCGGATACAGACCGCCGCGCGGGCCATCGGGGTTGCTTGGAATGCGTTTGATCTGGCGCTTTCCTATGCGTTGGAACGCAAGCAATTTGGCAAGAACCTGCTCGCTTTTCCGCGGGTGTCGGACAAGCTGGCGCTGATGGTGGCAGAGATCGTCATGGCGCGCGAGCTGACCTATTCTGCGGCGCGCCACAAGGATAAGGGCGAGCGCTGCGATATCGAAGCGGGCATGGCGAAATTGCTCGCCGCGCGAACGGCGTGGAGCAATGCGGACAACGCTCTGCAAGTTCACGGCGGCAATGGCTATGCCTTGGAATACCCGATCAGCCGGGTGCTATGCGACGCGCGCATCCTCAACATCTTTGAAGGGGCAGGCGAAATTCAAGCGCAAGTTATCGGGCGCGGCCTGCTCCATGACGGTCAGGCCGCGCGCCCATAATCAGAATTGTGCTTAGCGGCCTTTGAAGACCGGCTTGCGTTTTTCGAGGAAGGACTTGCCGCCTTCGCGTGAATCTTCGGTAGAGCCGGCGAGACGTTGCCCTTCAGCCTCCATTTGAAGCGCGGTGTTTAGGTCGGTTTGGAGGCCATTGCGCAAATTCGCTTTCATCCGTGCAAGCGCCACGGTCGGCCCCGCAGCAAGCTTTTCGGCAATCGCGGTCGCTTCACTGATAAGCGCATCGTCCTCTACGCATTTGGTAATCAGGCCAATCCGCTCGGCCTCTTCACCGTGGATCCGTTCGCCCAGCATCATCATGCGCGTGGCCTGAGCCAGCCCCGCAAGCCGCGGCAAAATCCAGCTTGATCCGCCGTCTGGCACTAGGCCAATATTGACGAAGGCCTGGAGGAAATAGCCGCTCTTACCAGCAATCACGAAATCGCCAGCCAGTGCGATGGAGCAACCAATCCCAGCGGCAGGGCCATTTACGGCGGTCACGACTGGGATGGGCAGGTTCCACAATGCGGCCATCATCGGATTGTAGCTTTGCTGGAGGACGGTGAAAGACCTGTCTCCGCCAGAGATGGAACTGTCGCTATCACGCCCGCCAGCCAAATCAGCGCCCGAGCAAAAAGCGCGGCCCTCGCCAACAATGAGCAGCGCGCGCGCATCGCCCAGATCGCGGATCGCCGCAAAAATCTCATCGGCCATCGCGGGCGGACAAGCATTGAGCCGTTCTGGCCGGTTCAGCGTCAGCTTTGCGACATCGCCAGTGCGTTCCACGCGGATTGTTTCGTAATCGGCCATTTCGTATCTCTCCCGAATGCATGTTTCTTGCGATCCGTCTCACCCAAACTCGTTGCAGAAAGCAACCTCTCAATTTGTGGGTTACAGCGCGGCGCACTCATTTGACGAAGGTGATTGGCCTTGCGAAGAAGGCAGATACGCGATTGGCGCATCATAAGGGGCACGACGCAGCATGAACGCTTGGCGCTTCGCGATTGATCGCGGGGGGACTTTTACCGATGTCGTTGCGCTTACCCCGGATGGGCGGTTGGTGACGGATAAGCTGCTTTCGGAAAATCCCGGTGCCTATCCCGACGCGGCGAGCGAAGCGGTGCGGCGATTGATGGCGCGATATGGCGGCAGCAAGATCGCAGAGCTGCGTATCGGGACAACGGTTGCCACCAACGCATTGCTAGAACGCAAGGGCGAGCGATTGGCATTGGCGATCACGTCTGGGTTTGGCGATGCCTTGCGGATTGGGACACAGGCGCGGCCAGAAATATTCGCGCGGCATATTGTGCTTTCTGAACAATTGCCCGCGCGCATTGTTGAGATCGAAGAACGCGTAGCGGTGGATGGAGCGGTTCTGACTGCGCTGAATGAAACAGCCGCGCACGAACAATTCATGGCCCTGCGCAAAGACGGCTTTGACGCTATCGCTATCGTGCTGATGCATGGATGGAAATATCGCGAGCATGAGCAACGCCTTGCGGCGATCGCACGCGATGCTGGCTTTGCTCAGATCAGCACCAGTCATGAGGTTGCCCCGCTGATCAAATTGATACCGCGCGGCGACACCACTGTGGTCGATGCCTATCTCTCCCCGGTCCTGCGGCGTTATACGGACACATTGCGCTCTGAGCTGCCGGCCGCGCAGCAACTCCGCTTTATGCAATCCAATGGCGGCCTGGCCGAGGTCGGCGCGTTCCGGGGAAAAGACGCGATCCTGTCTGGCCCGGCTGGCGGTGTGGTTGGAATGGTCGCGGCGTGCGCGCCTTTGGGCCACGGCAAGCTGATCGGTTTCGACATGGGCGGGACCAGCACCGATGTTGCGCATTATGCCGGCGAATTGGAGCTGACGGGCGACAGCGTTGTCGCGGGCGTCCGTGTTGCGGCTCCGATGATGCAAATCCACACAGTGGCGGCCGGTGGCGGTTCGATTTGCAGCTTTGATGGCGCGCGTTTCCGTGTCGGACCGGAAAGCGCTGGCGCCAATCCCGGCCCGGCCTGTTATCGCAAAGGCGGACCGCTGACGGTCACGGATTGCAATCTGTTCCTTAACCGGATTGATCCCGCATTCTTCCCCAGCGTCTTTGGCCCCCGCGGCGATGAACCGCTGGACCGAGCAGCCGCGAAATCTGCTTTGGAAAGCGTTGCAAAAGGCTTGCCTGAAAAGCAGCCGCTTGAGGAAGTCGCGCGCGGGTTTTTAGCCATCGCGGTGGACAATATGGCGAATGCGATCCGCAAAATATCGGTCGCGCGCGGGCATGATGTCACCGCTTACGCGCTTGCATGTTTTGGCGGCGCGGGCGGGCAACACGCTTGTAAAGTCGCGGATCAATTGGGCATGGAAACGGTGCTCGTCCATCCATTGGCGGGGATGCTTTCCGCCTATGGAATTGGCCTCGCCCCGGTCAAAGCGATCCGAGAGGTTAGTTTGATCCGGCCTTTGGGTGAAGGCTTCGGCGAGAGCCTGCGTGAATTGGAGTTGCAGGCGCGCGGTGTGTTGGCCGCTCAGGACATTCCCGGTGATGCGATCACCGTAGAAGCCCGGGCGCGTCTCAGGTTTGAAGGTAGCGATTCTATGCTCACCATCGCTTGCGGCGAAGAAGCCCACATGGACGCCGCTTTTCGCGCGCTGCATCGGCAACGTTTTGGCTATTCCGACGCAAATGCTCCGATCATTATCGAAGCGTTGAGCGTTGAGGCCAGCGGGATGACGGGAGGCTTAGGGACGGCGCAGGTGGAGCCGGTGACCACAGGCGGGGAGCCATCAGGCGAGTGGCGCACTCTGAGACGCAGCGCGATGCTGGTGGGCGAAAGCGTCGATGGACCTGCTTTGATAATCGATCCGGGATCAACAACAATTGTCGAACCGGGCTGGCGCGCGCAGCTTGCAGAAGAGGGCAGCTTGGTCCTCACCCGTTCAGCCCCGCTCAAACGCAATCGAGCAGCAGGGACAGAGGTCGATCCCGTCCGGTTAGAGATTTTCAACAATCTGTTCATGGCCATTGCTGAGGAAATGGGCGTGGTCCTGCAATCCACTGCGACTTCGGTGAATATTAAAGAACGGCTCGATTTCTCCTGCGCACTGTTTGACGCGGATGGCGCGTTGATTGCCAATGCGCCGCATATTCCGGTGCATTTGGGATCGATCGGCGACAGCATTGCGCGGGTGATAGAGGCGCGCGGGGCAGAGCGCGATGGCCGGGGGTTTCGGCGCGGCGATGCCTATGTACTGAACGATCCGTATCGCGGCGGTACGCATTTGCCCGATATTACGGTGATCGTGCCGGTGTTTTATGACGAAACCGCCGCCGAACCCAATGCGTTTGTGGCGGCGCGCGGGCATCATGCGGATATTGGCGGGATCGCACCCGGATCAATGCCGCCCGAAAGCCGCACAATCGAAGAAGAAGGGGTGATGATCGACAACCTCTTGATGGTTGATGAAGGCGCCTTTCAAGAGGGCGCAATCCGTCATGCGCTGGCTTCCGCAGAATATCCCGCGCGCAATCCGGGCCGTAACCTGTCCGACTTGCGCGCACAGCTTGCCGCTTGCACGCGCGGTGCCGAATTGCTGGCCGGGGCGGCAAGCGATCAAGGGACAGAGGTGGTCGCCGCCTATATGCGCCATGTTGTTAGCAATGCGGAAGAGAGCGTGCGGCGGTTGCTGGACCGAATGGAGGGCGGTGAATTCGCCTATCCGATGGACAATGGCGCCGTTGTGAAAGTCGCGATCCGTATCGACCGGAAGGCGCGCAGCGCGGTGTTTGATTTTACGGGCACCAGCGATCAATTGACCGACAATTTCAACGCGCCGCGATCCATTACCCGTGCTGCGGCATTGTATGTCCTGCGCACGCTGATCGACGATGCGATCCCGATGAATGATGGATGTTTGAAGCCGGTTGAGCTGATCGTGCCAGCGGGATCAATGCTGAACCCTCGGCCCGGCGCTGCGGTTGTCGCAGGCAATGTCGAAACCAGCCAAGCCGTAACCGACGCATTATTCGCGGCGACGGGTAGGCTTGCGCCCAGCCAAGGGACGATGAACAATTTCACCTTTGGCAATGAAACACACCAATATTACGAAACGATCTGCGGTGGATCCGGGGCAGGGCCGGATCACGATGGGACCAGCGCGGTGCAAACTCACATGACCAATAGCCGTCTGACTGATCCTGAAATCCTCGAAACACGCTTTCCGGTGCGGCTCGATCGTTTTTCGATCCGCAGGGGGTCTGGCGGGGAAGGGCGGCATAGCGGCGGCGATGGAGTGGAGCGGCGCGTGACGTTCCTTGAGCCGATGCGCGCCAATATGCTCGCCAATCGCCGCGCTGTCGCTCCGCGCGGGATTTGCGGCGGCGGTGATGCGGCGCCGGGCCGCAATTGGACCGAGCGCGCGGATGGTTCGCGCGAAGAAATTGGCGCAACCGGATCGGCGATAATGCAGCCGGGTGATACGTTCGCAATCCTAACGCCCGGAGGCGGGGGGTATGGCGGCGGTCAGGGAGGCGGTCACGGCGGCTGTCAGGACGGCGGTCAGGGCGGCGGTCAGGACGGCAGGCTTGACGAAAAAGAGCAGGAGAGTTCCCGATGAATTACTGGCCGCTTTTGGGCATCGCATTGGTCGTGATTGGCTTTGCCTTGCGCTTCAACCCGCTCATGGTGGTGGTCGGCGCGGCGCTGGTCACGGGACTGCTCGCAGGCTTTGATTTTGTGGCAGTGGTGGAGGCGCTGGGTAAGGCGTTTAACGACAACCGCTATATTTCGGTCACGTGGATAATCCTGCCGGTTATTGGTTTGCTCGAACGTCACGGATTACAGCAACGCGCCCGCGCGGTGATCGAAAATATGCGCGGAGCGACGATGGGTAAACTGCTGGTGATCTACCTGCTGTTCCGCCAACTCACGGCGGCATTGGGAATGAAAGACATTGGCGGCCATCCGCAAGCTGTGCGGCCTCTGGTCGCCCCGATGGCGGAGGCGGCGGCTGAAAAATCGCATGGTAAATTGCCGGAGGGAGAGCGCGAAAAAGTGCTCGCAATGTCGGCTGCGACGGATAATGTCGGCCTATTTTTCGGTGAAGACATTTTCTTCGCAATCGCCTCTATCCTATTGATACAAGGTGTTTTCGAAACATATGGTTACCCACTGACGCCGCTGCAATTGTCTGTTTGGGCAATCCCCACTGCGATTTGTGCATTTGGCATCCATAGCTGGCGGATCATGGCGCTCGACCGCAAACTTGTAGGAGGCGGAGCCGGATCGGAATTCTTAGCAGGGAGCAAAGATATTAAGCCCGCCACCCGAATTTCGGATCAGGGGGACGAGGCATGATCACCTATGAGTGGCTCTATTGGCTTGCAGGAGCCTTCTTCGCCTTCTGGTCAATCCTAAGCTTGCGCGATCAACACTATGGAAATTCAGCGTTTTGGGGGATTTTGGCCGGGAGTTTCTTTCTGGGTACGCATTTGTCAGATTGGGCCAATGGCGTGCTCGTTCTGGCGCTGGTCGCGATTGCTGGGCTGGGCGGATTGAAGCGGAGCGAGCCTGAAACAACGACGAATGATGAACGAGAAAAGCTCTCGCAAACATTCGGTAACAAATTGTTTATCCCGGCTTTAATCGTACCGATTACTGCTGTCGCCGGTACGTTGCTCTACAATTACACGCCTTTGTCCGAAACGGGCCTATTCGAACCCCGCCGCGAAACTCTCATCCTGTTTGGCATTGGCGTCGTCATCGCCTTGATCGCGGCGATGGTGTGGTTGCGGCCGGCACCTCTTGCTCCGGCAGAGGAAGGGCGCCGATTGATTGATTCAATCGGTTGGGCCGCGATCCTGCCGCAAATGCTGGCGGCGCTCGGCGCGGTGTTCGCGCTTGCTGGGGTGGGCGATATTATCGGCGGCGCAGCGGGAGGGTTGATCCCAGAAGGCAGCGTGTTTCTGACCGTGGTTGTGTTCGCGCTAGGGATGGCGCTGTTCACGATGATTATGGGCAATGCCTTTGCGGCCTTCCCGGTCATGGCAGCAGCAATTGGCATTCCGCTCCTCGTGCAGACCTATGGCGGCAATCCGGCAGTGATCGGCGCGGTTGGGATGCTGGCGGGTTTCTGCGGGACTTTGCTCACTCCGATGGCCGCGAATTTCAACATCGTGCCCGCTGCTTTGCTTGAGCTTAAGGACCAGAACGCTGTCATCCGGCAACAGGTCGGCACGGCGGTCCCATTATGGGTGTGCAACGTTGTCATCATCTATGTCGGGGCGTTCTTACTATGGAATTGACGCAAGATATCGCTAGCAAGCTTGCTGCAATCGCTCTGGGGCATGTCGCGCAGGAATATCCCAACAAGCTTGATCATGTCCTCACTTGTGACGCGGATGCAATGGGGCCGCGCGCGCTCCATCCGGTGTTTTTCGGCAGTTTCGATTGGCATTCCAGCGTTCACAGCTGGTGGACGCTGCTGACGCTCAGGCGGCTTTATCCTGATATGCCCGAGGCGCGCGCCATCGATGAATTGGCGCAAACGACATTCACGGAGGAAAAACTGGCAGTCGAGCTGGCCTATATGCGCCAGCCGCAAGCGCGCGGTTTTGAACGGCCCTATGGCTGGGGGTGGCTGCTCTATCTGCATCACGAAGCTGCTTTGCATGAAGACCGTGAATGGGGCGCGTTATTGGAGCCATTGGCGCAGGCATTTGCCGATAATTTAAAAGGTTATCTGCCAATCCTTACATATCCTATCACTGTGGGGACGCACGGGAATACGGCGTTTGCCTTGGTCCTCGCACATGAATGGGCGCTGGGGCGAGATCCCGCTCTGACCGCGGCAATTGAGACTTGGTCAGATACAGCATTCGCAAACAAGACGGATTACTCCGGGTGGGAGCCGGGGGGCGATGAGTTCCTCTCGCCGGTCCTCATTGCGGCTTTGTTGATGAGCCGGGTCATGCGGCCCCGCGTATTTGCGAATTGGTTTGATCACCTAGTGGTCAACAATGGCTGGATTGAGCGGGAATGCCATCCGGCCCGCGTCTCTGACCGCAGTGACGGGAAAATCGCGCATCTTGATGGGCTTAATCTAAGCCGGGCGTGGTGTTTACGCGGTGCTGGCCGTGTTTTGCGAAGTGAAGGCGTAGGCGGCGAGGCCGACGCTCTGATCGAGCTCCGCGCGCAGGCTCATTTGGAGGCTGCAATGCCGCATATTGCGGGCGAATATATGGGTGAACATTGGCTGGCCAGCTTTGCACTGCTGGCATTGCTGCGGCAGCCATAGGTTTCAAAAAGCCGCAAATGATCGACCGGATCGGCAAAAATTCGGTAATTCCGCAAAAACAACCTGTTCGCGCGAAGAACTCCGTTTTGCGCGCTCATTTTGACCGAGTGGTAGAATTTTTCCCAGAATTCCGCGAAAAATCGGCCGAATATTGGGCGAAATGCGCCTGTCTTTAACCATATTAAACCTGTAAACTCTTGTGTCCTAACCCGCAGAAAACCGCCGTTTCGGGGATTTTGCTAACGGGTTGATAACCATTGTCTCGTATCCGCTCTAAGTATGGATACGCAGAACATCAAAAACTCGCTTTTCGCCGTCTCTGTGGTGACGGTGTTTACCCTTTCAGCCCCGGCCTATGCCGATGGCGTGAGCGCGGGCACTCTCATTGAGAACACCGCGACCGCCACTTACGAGGATGGGGACGGGCCGCAGACGGTCGATTCCAACACCGTCGTCGTTCGGGTGGATGAACTATTGGATGTGACGGTGACGTCGCTTGATGGCGGCCCGATCGGCGCCGCTCCTGGCGAAGCCATTCTCACTTACGAAGTCACCAACCAGGGCAATGGTCCAGAAGCGTATGAGCTGACCGCTAACCCTGCGGTTGCTGGCAATGACTTTGATACTGTCATCGTGAACATCGCGGTCGATACTAACGGCAACGGCACTTATGATGCTGGCGTCGATGAAATTTTGACCGCGCCAGAAACAACGCAAGTTCTCGAGGCTGACGAAGCCCTTACGGTATTCGTGATCGTCACCGTTCCTGATGGTGTCACCGATGGTCAGGCCAGCGATGTTGAACTTACCGCAGAAGCCGCAACCGGCACCGGCGCACCGGGCACTGTGTTCGCTGGGCAAGGCGTTGATGGCGGCGATGCGATTGTCGGCACGACCGGCGCTGATGACAGCGCGACGGGATCATTGATCGTCGGGATTACAACAGTTGATCTCACCAAGTCGGTGAGCGTCCTAGACCCGTTCGGCGGAGATAGCGCCGTTCCGGGATCGATCGCGACCTTTACGATTGTCGCGACAGTATCGGGCAGCGGATCCGTCGATGACCTGATCGTCACTGACGCCATTCCAGAGGGCACAACCTATTCCGACGAAACCATCACTTTGGATGGCGGCAGTCTGACCGATGTCAGCGGCGACGATGCTGGTGAGGGATCAGACAGCAGCGGCATTTCAGTCGATCTCGGCACGGTCGCGGGCGGCACTGTCCGCACCGTCACATTCGATGTCACAATCGATTAATCCATTTTCCAAGCACAGGAACCTAAGAGCATGAACACGTTCAAAAAAATGGTCGCAGCTTTGCTTGTCGTTTCAAGCTCAGCAATCCCGCTTACTGCCCATGCGCAAAGCGGTAGCCCGGTCGCACTTTCCGGCGATGTGATGGCGGTAGAAACTTCGGTTGATGATGCCGGTAACACATCCACGCAGCTCGTCGAGCCGGGCGTGATTGTACCGGGTGATCGGCTTGTCTTTGGCACCGATTATGCAAATAGCGGTGATGAGCCGGTGGAGAATTTCGTTGTCACCAACCCGCTCCCATCGGCTGTGCGCCTTGCGCCGGACGCCGATCCGGAATTGACCGTGTCGATCGACGGCGGCGAGACTTGGGGCACAATCAGCTCTCTTTCTGCTGTCACGATCGCAGACGAAGACGGTGCGATGCGGCCGGTTACCAATGCCGATGTCACGCATGTCCGCTGGACACTTGCATCAATCGCGCCGGGCGAAAGCGGCCGGCTCGAATATCCCGCCATTATCCGCTGATCAGCGGACCGAATTTCCTCCTCCAACAGGGGAAGATAACCGCCAAGTTCCGTGGGCGGACAGTTTTACACGGGGCACACGCAGAGGACCACTACCATGAAAACAACAACCCAACTGCTGGGTGCGGTGAGCGCTTTCGCGCTCGTCGCTATGTCCAGCACGCCGGCTTTGGCGGTCGGGACAACTGCTGGTGATACCATCACCAACAATGTCTCGGTCTCCTTTGAAGTTGGCGGCGAAGAACAAGACGACGTGACCGCGAGTGATACCTTCACGGTTGACCGCATCATCGACGTCGATGTCACTTTCACAGGCGCGACGCCTGTCAACGTGTCACCAGGTCAAACGCAGGCCGGTCTTGCATTTGACGTGACCAACCTGTCGAACGACATTGTCGATCTCGACCTCAGCACCGTCCTCACAGACGGTACTGCTGCAAACATCAGCAATTTCGAGGTCTACCTCGATAGCGATGGCAATGGCAGCTTGAGCGCGGCTGAAATTGCAGCGGGTCCGATCACCTTCCTTGACGAAGTTGCTGCTGATGATGGCCTTGGCACCGAGACTATCTCGGTCGTTGTGGTTGCCGACATCGATAACAATGCTGTCAATGATGACACGTTCGACGTCGTTCTGATCGCTGACGCACACGAAGCTGGCGCTGCTGGTCTGGGTGCGGAGATCTTTGGTCTTGCGGACACCGATGCGAACACTGCTGGCGAAGACACTGTCCTTGCCGATGGTACGAGCACGGCTGAAGAAGTCGCCAATGCCGGTGACGATTCTGCTCTGGGTCAATTCGAAGTGGCTGGCGCGCTTGTAAGCGTCGTCAAATCGAGCCGCATCATCAGCGATCCGGTAAACGGCACGACCAACCCGAAAGCAATTCCGGGCGCTGTGATCGAATATTGTATCGCAGTTTCGAACGCAGCAGATGCGGCCACCGCAACGGCTGTGAACGTGTCGGATGACCTTCCGGCTGACGTTACTTTCACAGAAACTGACTTCGGCATCTTTGTCGACGGCACCGCTGTGATTGATGACAACGGCACCGCAGGCGACAACACTGACGATATCGCAGTGTGTGCAGGCGGCACCGACGAAGAAGGCGGCGATGCCAGCTATAATGCTGGCGCGGGCACAGGCGGTCTCAACGAGATCACTGGTCTGCTTAGCGACCTTCCGGCGAGCACAACTCGCTCGCTCTATTTCCGCGTCACGATCAACTAAGATCAAAGGCTGGATTTAGAACATGCGTGTTCCCCCCTCTTTTAAGCGCGTGGCAGCGGCACTTTCGTTAGTGCTGCTGCCATTCGGCGTGCTTGAAGAGGGGGCGAGCGCTCAAAACACGGGCGGGTCCGACACGATCCGCACGATTGAAAACACGGCTGAGGCAACTTGGCAATTGGTTGGGCGTCCGGTGCAAACCACCTCCAACCGGGTGACGATTGATGTCACCACTCCGCCGCCATCGATCACGGCGTTTCGCCCGACGACGCAAGGCGGCACATCTTTGGATTTCCGCGCGCCGCTATGCAGCGTTATCGGCCAAACCCCGCAAGGCGGGACCACAAGTTCAAATATCGCGCTAACCCCGCAAGAAGGCGGTGTCGAACAGACCAGCACCGTGCGGGCAGGGCAGACGGTGTTGTTCGAAGTGACCGCTTTGGCTGCGAACACAGACCCGAACGCGGTCGATCAGCTTGATATTACGATCACCACCACGACGGGTGACGTAGAAAACGAAACCATATTCGAAACTGGCGCGAACACAGGCGTGTTTGTCGGCCAGATCGATACGATCCGCATGCCGCCAAGCGCGGTGCAGGGCGATTGCCGCCTCAGCATCGTTGATGGCGCAGGCATTGCGATCACGGCATCTCTACCAGGCGATACGAGCGTCTTGGTCGAAACGCAGGTCGAAGTGCTTGCCGATCCATTTGGCGTGGTGTTCGACAGTGAAACCGGCGAACCGGTTGATGGCGCGGTTGTTACGTTGATCGACGTCGCCACTGGCCAGCCCGCAACGGTCTTTGCCGAAGACGGTGTTACGTCATGGCCCTCGACCATTATCTCGGGTCAGCCGATCACTGATGGTGCGGGCAACGTGACCACCTTGGACGAAGGCGAGTTTTGGTTCCCGCTGACGTTCCTTGGCACCTACCGGCTCGATATCACGCCGCCAGAGCCTTACACCGCACCTTCTGTCGTTAGCCCGGCTAACATTGCGCAAATCACCCGGCCTGATGGCCGCGGGTTTATCATTCTTGATGCGTCTTACGGCGGCAATTTCGTGCTCAGCGATCCTACGCCGGTTCAGGTGGACATTCCGCTCGACCGTCCGGGCCTCGATATTGGCCTCGTAAAGACCGCCTCGCGCCAGCGCGTACAGCCCGGCGATGTCGTGTTCTATGCGATCACTGCGAGCAACACAGACCGTTCGCGTCCGCGCCGCGATGTTGTGGTGACAGATACACCGTCGCCATTCCTGCGTCTGCGGCCGGATTCTGTCCGTGTGGACGGGGTAGAGGCAGCAAACGCCGTGACAATCGCACCAGATGGCAGCGTCTTGACCGTTGCATTGGGCGATATTCCGGCTGGCGCGTCACGCCGTGTTACCTATGCGATGACGGTTCGCGCCGATGCCCCTCCGGGCCGGGCGCTGAATGATGCAACGATCACGGATTCGGTTGGCCGCGTGTCGCGCACCAGCGTTGCCGTTGATATTGAACGCGAATCCATCGCTGACCGTATGACCATCATTGGCCGTATCACTGACGGTCCATGCACAATTGACGATCCGCGTCCGGGTATCCCCGGCGTGCGGGTTGTGATGGAGGACGGCAGCTATGCGATCACCGATGCAGATGGCCGTTATCACTTCGAAGGCGTTGTCCCTGGCACCCATGTCGTTGCCGTCGCTGGCATGACTTTGCCAGAGGGCACTCAGCTGGTCGATTGCCACCGCGGCACACGCAATGCCGGCAGCGCAAGCTCACGCTTTGTGATCGGACAGGGCGGCAGCCTGGTGGTCGCAGATTTCCATGCGATTGTTCCCGAAGGTTTGCTGCAAGATGCCGCGAAATTCGCTGAAACGCGCCCTAACGGTGCAACCGCCCGCGCTCTAAACGCGATCACAGGTGATCTTCCAGCAGGCGTTGCCCCGCTGAACGGCGAGATACTTGTCGAAGCGGGCGTGCCTGAAAGCACTGCAGAAGCCGCTGACGCCGCTTTGCCTTCCTATGCACCCGGCACCGATTGGATCGCGCTGGGCGACGGCGAAGACGGCTTTCTGACACCGGGTGTCACCGCCAATCCGCGCGCCCCCGCCATTCGCGTCGCGATCCGTCACCGCAAGGGGCAGAGCGTCGTTCTGCGCATCAATGGCGAAGAGGTTAGCGGGCTGTCATTTGAGGGCACATTGAACCCAGAGCGCGGTCAGTTCGCTGTCAGCACATGGCGCGGCGTGCGGCTTGAGAATGAGCGTACTGAATTGTCCGCAGACATCATCAACAGCTTTGGCAGCGTGAGCAAAACCTTCACCCGCGAAGTGTTCTTCACCACCACGCCGACGCGCGTTGAACTGGTGCCAGAAATGTCGAACTTGGTCGCCGATGGCCGCACGCGTCCTGTCATTGCGATCCGCGTATTGGATCGGAACAATCGTCCGCTGCGTGCTGGTGTCTCTGGCAATTTCGAACTCAACGCGCCGTATGAAAGCGCCGAAGCGGTTGATCGCCAACAATTGAACCAGCTGACTGGTTTTGCCCCAAGTTCCGCCCGCTGGGCTGTTGAGGGCACAGACGGTATTGCTCTGATTGAACTCGCCCCAACTATGGTCAGCGGCTCGCTGCGCCTCGATTTTGCCTTCGATGATGGCGAAATTGAGCGCGACCAGCAGTTGGAAGCATGGATCGAGCCCGGCGATATCGAGTGGACCATTGTTGGTCTGGCCGAAGGCACCGTTGGCGCGCGCAGCGTGGCAGACAATATGGAGCGCACCGGGCGTTTCGACAGCGATCTTGGCGATGACGCCCGCGTGGCGCTCTATGCCAAAGGCCGGGTGCTCGGCGAATTTCTGCTGACGCTTGCCTATGACAGCGCGAAACAACGCGAAGATCAGCGTGTTCTCGGCACTATCGACCCGCAAGCCTATTACACAGTTTTCGCCGACGGTTCCTCGCGCCGGTTTGACGCTGCGAGCCGCGAAAACCTGTATGTTCGCATCGAAACATCGACATTCTTTGCGCTCTACGGCGATTTTGAGACGGCTTTCGACCAAACTCGTTTGGCCCGGTACAACCGCACCGCCACTGGCGTCCGCGCAGAGGCGCGCTTTGGCCAGATCAAAACCACCGGATTTGCCGCCGAGATTTCCAGCCGCCTCCAGCGCGATGAAATTCAAGGTCAGGGCATCAGCGGTCCCTATCAACTGGGCAACCGCAGCATCCTTGCCAATAGCGAGCGTGTGACCATCGAAGTGCGCGACCGTTTCCGTTCGGAACAGATCGTCTCGACACGCACCCTTACGCGCTTCCTCGATTATGATGTTGATCTGCTGTCCGGCACGGTCACGTTCGCTCGCCCTGTGCTGAGCCGGGATGACAATCTGAACCCGCAATTCATTATCGTAGAATATGAAACCGATGGGCTGGGACAAAGTGAACTCAACGCCGGCCTGCGCGCCGATTGGACCAGCACAGATGGCCGTGTTCGCATCGGCGCCAATGCCATCACCGACAAGGGCGACGCCGCCCGCACTGACCTTGGTTCACTCGACCTGCGCGCGCAAATCGGTAACAACACCGAAGTGCGCGGCGAGATCGCGATGAGCCGCAGTGAAGGTGAAACTTCCACCGGTTGGATCGCCGAAGTGCAGCACCAGACCGGAAAACTCGACATTCTCGCTTATGCCCGTCAGCTTGATCAAGATTACGGCATCGGTCAGCAGAACGGCGCAGAGCTTGGCCGCCGCAAGGTTGGCGTTGATGGCCGCGTGTTCCTGGCCGACAATCTCAGCGTAATCGGCAGCGTTTGGCAGGATGACAGCCTTGCCGACAGTTCGCGCCGCCGCGCTGCTCAAACTCAACTTAATTTCACACGCCGCGACACCGACCTGCGCCTTGGCCTTACGCATTTCAATGACCGGTTGGTGGATGGCTCGACCAACACTTCAACCGTGCTCGAAGCGGGGGCGACACAGCGCCTGTTCGACAACACATTGGAACTGTCAGTCTCCAGCGCGATCGCTTTGGACAATGCCGAAAGCGTCGATCTGCCTGCGCGTCACCGGCTCGGTGTCCGCTATGCTGTGGCCCGCAATGTCCGGTTGGTCGGAACGTATGAAATCGCCGATGGCGGCAACGTCAATTCACGCCAATTGCGCGGCGGGATCGAAGCGACCCCGTGGCAGGGCGGCCAGATCATCACTTCGGTGGGTCAAGAAACAATTGGCGAGTTTGGCAACCGAACTTTCGCAGCATTCGGTCTTGCGCAAACATTGCAAGTGACGACTGAATTGACGCTTGATGCGACAATTGATGGCAACCGCACATTGAACGGTGTTCCCAATGGCAATGACCTTGTTAACCCGCTGCAACCTGCGGCCAGCGGCGGACAATTGACCGGCAATCAACAATTCGAAGACTTCAACGCTTTCACCATCGGTGCCGCATGGCGCAAGGATCGCTGGAACGTCACAGCGCGCGGCGAACACCGCGACGGCGAACAAGCGAACCGCACCGGCGCGACCTTTGGCGCGATCCGTCAATTGGGCGAAGGCAGCATTGTGGGGTCAGGCGCAACCTGGACCCGCGCGCAAGATAATGGCTTTAACGGCGCCGGCGCCACCACAGAAATCTTTGACGCCAGCATCGCCTTTGCACACCGCCCCGACGCATCAGAAATCGCTATGCTGGGCAAACTTGAATATCGCAGCGACCGGGTAACCGGCGGCATTGCAGGCCAAGCCGGCGGCGCAGGGCGCACCGCTTTGATTGTGGACGGTGATGCAGTGTCGCGCCGTCTGGTCGGCAGCTGGTCCACCAATTGGAGCCCGCGCGGCTGGGACGAAGACGAGTTTGGCATCGAGCATCAGACCCGCCGCGACGAATACACTTTGTTCGTGGGTGGCCGGTACAATTTTGACGAATTCGAGGGCACTGAATTTTCCGGCACTACGGTTCTGGCCGGTGCAGATGCGCGCATCGGGATCGGTGAGCGTTTCGAAATCGGTGCGACCGGCACAGTCCGAGCGAACCTCGAAGACAATGTCACCAATTTTGCATACGGCCCGACAATTGGTTTTGTGCCGGTTGATGGAATGCTGCTGACATTGGGTTACAATATCGAAGGGTTCCGTGACGGCGATTTCTCCGCAGCGCGCAACACCGATAAAGGCGTGTTCGCGGCGGTCCGGTTCAAATTCGACACCGACACTTTTGATTTCCTCGGCTTGGGAAGGCGGTGATTAAAATGACTAAATCCGCCAATTTCGCGTCTAAGGTAAACACTGTGTTTACCATGCCGGGCTATTCGCAAGGCATGACCGAACGCTTCTTGATTGCTGCGCGTGTTTTAGTTTGCGCAATTGCTGTCTTGTTTGGGGCAGGGATGCTCGCATCCGGTTCTGCACATGCGCAAACCGCCGATGTCGATTGGGCGGATGCAGGCATTGGCAGTCAGGGCAACCTGCCATCGGGGACCACTGCGACCGGGTCTGATGGGACCGTTGCAACGATAACGTGGTCAACGCAGACTGTCGGCGGGAGCACGTTTACACCGCCATTTGCGCCGAGTTTTGTAAGCTATTTCAACGGCACGATCGGCGATGGCCCATCGCCGCTATTCATGAATTTCAACAATTCTCAATTTGATCCGCTCGATAAAGTCACAATGACAATCACGCTGAGCCGGGCTGTCACCGATTTGAATTTCTCGCTCAGCAATGTTGATCAAAACGGATTTACCGACGCGGTCGAAGTGTTCTTCGACGACAATACCAGCGGCGGTTTTACCAACGCTGCGACCAACACGTCGTTTTGGACCGCAGGTTCGGCTGTAACCCGCACAAATGATGCGACGGTCAATGGCTGGCGCGGCACCGCCGCTTCGGGCTTCACCTCTACAGATGGCAATGTGAATTTCGATTTTGGCGGACAAGCGGTCCAGCGGATCCAGATTGTGTATTTCAGCTACACAGGGTCAGGCGATCCGGGCAATCAGTTCATTAGTATTTCGGATTTGGATTTCTTCTCACCTGCCGCCGATCTGTCGCTTTCTAAAGCTCTGATTGGTTCGCCGCCGATTTCCGGGGGCACTGCAACCTGGCGCTTAACGGTCACCAATGATGCAGGATCATTGCTGACGGCAGACGGCGTTTTGGTCGAAGACACGTTCCCAGCCGGTTTCACATTCAGCAGTGCGAGCGGTGATGGTTCATTCAACTCGGGCACCGGCGTATGGGATGTCGGCACACTGGCACCGGGCGATAGCGCAGTTCTGAATATAACAGGCACAGTGTCATCGGCGGCCGGGACGACGATCACCAACACAGCAGAAATCACCGCGAGTAGCGTAAACGATTCCGATTCCACGCCTAATAATGGTGCGGCGTCAGAGGATGATTTCGCATCCTCATCCTTTGTCGTTCAAAGCGGCCGGGCACCCGGTGTTCCGCCGGTTCTATCTTGCCCTGTTGGCGTCTCATTGTTTGACTGGGACACGGTTTCGGGTTGGACGCCGGGTACGGTTGATAACACCTATGATTTTGATAATTTGGGTGAAATCCGCTTTGAACTCGACAATGATGGTGCATTTTTGAACAATGCCAGCTTTGGCGGACAATCACCCAACATAGAGCCGGTTTTTAGCGGCGGATTAGCGAGTGCAGAGGCCGCTCTCAATATGTTGGCGAACCAAGCCAACCAAACCGACGATGTTGAAATCACGATCACCTTGCCGCGCACTCTAACAGGCGTGCAGTTTACGATCTTCGATGTCGACTTCCTTAGCGGGCAATTCGCAGACCGGATCGAAGTGGTCGGCACCAATGGCGGCGGCGCGGAATTTGATGCGATTGTAACGAATGGCAACGTCAACTTTGTCACCGGCGGAAATGTCGCAATCGGTGACGGTGCCTCGGCATCGAACGAGGCTTTCGGGAACATCGTGGTGACGTTCACACAGGCGGTCGACACGATCACCGTGCGTTACGGCAACCACACAACTGCGCCCGTCGATCCCGGCCAACAGGCCATCGGCATCCACGATATCACGGTTTGCCGGCCAATTACGACGCTCTCTGTCAGCAAAATTAGCTCGGTCATTTCTGATCCGATCAACGGCTCTGTCGCCGATGGTAATTTGCCGAAGGCGATCCCGGGTGCGACGGTTGAATATCTGATCACCGTAAACAACACAGGTACTGAGGCCACCGATGCGGATACCGTCGTGGTGTGGGACGATGGTCCAGCGGATGCGAAAATGTGCCTCATGGGGCGAAGCGGCGGGCCGGTTATCTTCGGCGATCCGGGCAGCAATACGGGCCTAACCTACGACTATGGCGGATCTGGCAGTATTGCGGGCGATCTACTGGTTGTTGATGATGATCTGGAATTTTCCGACGATGATGGCGCAACCTTTGATTACGACCCGAGCGATGATGGCGAAGGATGCGACACCGAGATCACTGACTTCCGCGTTCGTCCGGGCGGCGCAATGGCGGGCGGGAGCACTTTCACGATCCGCGTGCGATACGAGATCGAGTAAGCGATACTTCGCAGTTATGTGTTGCGTTGAGGTTCGAAAGAGGCGGCTGGATCAAGCTGCTATATGAACCGGCCATATGAACCGGCTAGATAAACCGCCGGGGCCCCGGTTCTGGCTCCCGAACCATCCCGGAACTGTTCGCCAAATAGGTTTCTAGATCGGTATGGCGCGGTGCGTCTTTGCGCTTTGATAAGACGCGGTGCACACGGCTAGTTAGGCCGCGCGGATCAAACGGTTTGCGGACAAAATCCTGCGCTCCGGCATAGATCGCCTGCGCCTCGTCCTCCGCTCCGGCCATTGCGGTGAACATCACCACGGGCAAGTCGTAATATTGCGGCGACTGGCGCAATTTGCGGAGCAATGTCACGCCGGTCATTCCCGGCATATTTTGATCCAGCAACATCACATCAGGGCGGCGATGTTTAAGCAGGCTGAGAGCCTCTTCTCCGCTTGTGACCCATCCGCAGGCGTGGCCTGCATCGATCAAGACTTGTGAGGCAAGTTCTGCGATCAATTCGTCGTCATCGGCGATCAAGATATAGGCCATGCTTTGGGTGCCTTCATTGGGAATTGGCGGGTGTTGCGGCTGTGATCTGTGTCCGATATCTCTACGCGCAATCCTCCCAAGCCCCCCTTTGGCCCGCCCCTCGCACGACTACTTAGGCATTTATCCCAGAGCGATATGGCTGTGCGGTTGCGGGGCCGGGGCCGCGATGCCACTGATAGCGCTATGATTCGAGCCTCAGAAAAACAGCCGTTCTTGCCAACCGATGGCATCCATAATTTGCGCGATTACGGGGGCTATACGGCCGCCGATGGCGCGCGTGTAAAGACAGGACTGTTGTTTCGATCAGGCCAGCATATGGAGGCTAGTGATGGGGATTTGGATTTGATCCAAAGCCTCGATATTCGCACGATTATCGATTTGCGCGGGACTAGCGAACGCAGCGGGTTTCCTTGTCGTCGCCACGACAATTTCGGCGCAGAGGTGATTGCATTTGATGGCGAAACCACCAGCTCTCCTCCGCATGAGGGAGGGGGTGGCGCGGTAGAAATGACCGCAGAAAAGGCGCGGGACCGGATGATCGCGGTCTATACTCGGATGCCTGTGAACCCGGCGATGATCGACATGTTCTCGCGCTATTTCGCCGCCTTGGATGCCAATGATGGCGGCAGTTTGGTCCATTGTTTCGCAGGTAAAGATCGCACCGGGGTCGCGGCCAGTTTGCTGCTGCATGTTTTGGGCGCTCATGAAGACGATTACATTGCCGAGTTTCTGCGCACCAATGATGCCCCTACACAGCATATTTTGGAGCGGCAGTCGCTGCCTCGGATGGAGGCGCATTACGGCGAAATCGAACCGCAGGCGATCCGCAATCTGATGGGTGTTTTGCCCGAATATATTGAGACATATCTCGGTGAGCTTCGGCGTGATCATGGATCGGTCGATGCCTATCTGGCGCAAACTTTAGGTGTGGATGAGGCAAGGAAAGCTCGTTTGAGGGAACGTTTCCTGACGTGACAAGCGGCATGTGCGTTCCCATATCCACCGCAACAAACAACACGATTTGAAGAGACACAAAATGGCTACTCACCACACAAAGATGCTCATCATCGGTTCTGGCCCAGCGGGTTATAGCGCCGCGATCTATGCCGCGCGTGCAATGTTGGCGCCGATTGTGGTGCAAGGATTGCAGCCCGGTGGTCAGTTGACGATCACAACCGATGTCGAGAATTACCCCGGTTACCGCGACGTGGTGCAGGGGCCGTGGCTGATGGAGGAAATGCAGGCGCAGGCCGAGCATGTTGGCACGCGTATGATGTGGGATACGATTGTTTCGGTCGATCTTGAAAATGGGGCGCCGTTCAAAGCCATTGGCGACAGCGGCGATGAATATATTGGCGAGACTTTGGTTATCTGCACTGGCGCTCAGGCCAAGTGGCTTGGCGCCCCTGGTGAACAAGAGCTGGGCGGTAAGGGCGTTTCTGCCTGCGCGACGTGTGACGGGTTCTTTTATCGCGGCAAGAAAGTGGCTGTGATCGGCGGGGGTAACACCGCCGTTGAGGAAGCTTTGTACCTCACCAATCATTCCGACGATGTGACCCTGATCCACCGCCGCGATGAATTGCGCAGCGAGAAAATTCTCGAAGAGCGGCTGATGAAGAACCCCAAGATTTCGGTTCTTTGGAACACCACCGTTGAGAGTTTTGAAGCGGGTGAGAGCGGCGCGCTGCACCACCTTGCCTTGAAAGATACGCAGACAGGCGAAGCATCGACATTAGAGGTCGACGGCGCATTCGTCGCCATCGGCCACGCGCCCGCGACAGAACTGTTCAAAGGCAAATTGCCGATGGATGGCGGCGGCTATCTCGACACAGAACCGGGCACGCCAAAGACGGTCATTCCCGGTGTCTTTGCCGCAGGCGATGTGACCGATCATACTTACCGCCAAGCGGTAACGGCAGCGGGAATGGGCTGCATGGCTGCTCTCGATGGAGAACGGTATTTGGCTGAGTTAAAAGACGCAGCCGAGCCAGCGGTGGAAGCGGCGGAATAACCACCGCTTCCTTCCTTTAGCCGAAGACCACCAGCGCCGCTTTCACGATCAACGCGATCAGAACCACGCTGGAAAGCAAGAACAGGATAAACCGCACCATCACCTTATTCGCGGTGACCTGAACCAGTGAATGTACGACGCGCAGGCCGGTGTAAATCCACGCCAGAAATGCGTTCATTCCGTCGCCTTGGCCAACAATCGCAAGCACAATTGCCACCGCATAAAACAGCGTAGGCGCTTCATGCAAATGGTTGTAATTATGCGCTTTCCATTGGACGCTAGCGGGCAGGCTGCGATCTAACGAGGCATCGGGATCGCTGACCAACTTGTTCACATCGACCTGCGCCTTTTGCATCGCAGGAATGCGGGTCGCATACATCCACGCCCAGATAATCATCGTCCAAATCATCAGCGCAACCGCCGGTTGCAGGATGTCCATTCCGATCATGTCAAATAATGTCCTTTTGAAAAATTCGAATTTGGCGGCGTTCTAAGCGGCGATGCTCGGATCAGCAAAAACCGTCGCCATGGCAGCCCGAATAGCGAGCGCGATCAGCACAAATGAGCTGAGCAGGAACAGCACGAAACGCAGCCGAACTTTGTTGACCAATATCTGCCACAGCGAGTGGACAATGCGCAGGCCAACATAGATCCATGCCAGCAGCATATCGAGCGCGCTTGGCCCGACAATCGCGAGGATCACGACCACGGCATAGAACAAGGTTGGTTGTTCATGCAGGTGCGTGTGATTGTGCGATGGCCAATTCGCTTTGTCAGGGATCACCCCTTCCAAATCTTGGCCGCGTGCCCCTTTTTTGCCGGAGAATTGAGATTTGTCGACCTTGGCAATGGCGCCAAAGCGCACCGGCACAATCCAGAGCATGACGATGAGTGTCCAAACCACCAAGACGGCGGCAGGCGCGAGCATTTGCGCTTGCATGATAACGGTATCCCCTCAAACCCTTATTGTTTTGCAGTAACTTGCGAGCGCCGGGGTGAATTGTCAATTGCAACCGATCACGGCGCTTTGATCACGTGCAGTTGGAAATAGCCAAGCTTTCCGCGTGTCGAGGTCAGGTCCATCCCCTTATCTGTTGCCAGTCTGGCCGCAGCTTTTGGCAATGCGTTGCGGGTCTGCACATGGAATTTGGCGAGCCAATTATGCATCATCCGCTCAAGCGGTCCCGGCAGACCTGACAGATCACCGAAATCGACCAGATGCAATTCGCCGCCGGGCGCGAGTTGCCCCGCAGCATGGCTAAGCGCGCTCTCCCAATCTGGGATCATAGAGAGCGCATAAGACACCGCGATCCGGTCGAAACCACCCTTTGGCGCGTTATCGCCAAACACGGCGCGCGGTTCAAACGAGCAAGCATCGCCTTGCCCTAAATACGCCCGCTGCCCCAATGCTTTGCCTGCATTCTTGAGCATCTCTGCCGAGATATCGAGACCATAAAGCTGCGCGCCGGGCCACGCTTTGCCGACTTTCGCAAGGTTGCGCCCGGTGCCGCATGCAACCTCCAAAACCCGCATTCCCGGCTGAGCATTCAGCCCCTCGATCAGGGTGTCGCGCCCAAACAGGTAGTATTTGCGGGTCAGGTCATAGATGTGGCGCTGCCCCTTATAGACGCTATCCATCAGCGCCCCATGATCCGCCTCCTGAGCCGTCTCAGTGTCCGTCATGCGAGCTCATACAGATGCACACCGCCATAGATCGACGACCGATCCCGCGCGGTCAGATCAGCTGACGTTTCGTCCAAATACCGCCATTTCGACAGGATTGCGTCATTCAGCCGCCCCGGCAACAAGCTGGGTTCCGCAGCTGTACGGAACAACACCCGCGCGCCCGGACGCGAGGCGCGGGTGATCCGGCTCCACAATTCATCCAGCTGTGTGTCATTCATCCAATCTTGCGCATCCAGCAGGACGAAGCGGTCCATCGACGCTTCTTCGCGGTCCCCGATCCATTCCACCATATTCGATCGCACCACATCCAGCCGATCGACACGTTCGCGCATGATGTCCCAATTTTGGCGTTGCAGATAAGGCGGCAAGGGGGCCTCTTCTTTGCGGTCATAACCGCGTCCGAATGCCTGCCATGCGAAGTAGTTATCCTTGATCTCAAAGTCGCAGGCCAGCTTTTCCAAACGCCGCCGCAAAACCTCGGCCATGCGTTCATCCCCGGCCAGTTCGTCAAACTGCGCAGGGGGAATGCCAAGACCAAACAGCGAAGCGGGCTGATCGGTAAGCCAGCGCACGAACTTCTTGTCGAACACCGGCGCTAGCTCGGTTTCGAACACCGCGCGCTGCTCCTCAATCGTCTCCGCTTCGAGCAGGTGATTGAGGTCCACCTTGTACAATTTCGCAAACAGATGCGCGAGGCCGATGAAGTTGCCCAACAGCCCTTTGCGGTACAGCCCCTTTGTGAAGTAGGAGATGCGTTTGCGCCCTCTGATGTCGCGCTTTTCCCAATATTTGCGGCTCGCCATATCCAGATGCGGGGCGATCATCTCTTTATAGACCGCCTTGTTCTCCTTGTGATCGGCGTGGCCGAAGAACCGCTGAAACCGTTCATAGTTCGGCAGGTGTTTGATCGCCGTTATCTTGAGCTGGCCCAGCGCAACATGCGCTTTATTGAGATCCACCGCGGTCACCTGCGCCGGGTTCGCCGTGAGATAGGACAGCGCATTGCACGACCCGCTGGCGATGCACATCACGCGGCTGTCGGGCTGGATCGCTAGACCCTCCATATCAACCACCGGGTCTTCCCATATCTGGGCATAGACAAGGCCGCCAAATGCCAGCGCGAACGCTTTGTCGAGCAGCTTGTCCTTTGCGCTCGCATCCTTGCGCACCACGGCGTCTTCGATGATCCGATTGGGTTCTACAATTGTTGAAGGCATTGAGGGGGAGCCTTGTTCAGCGAAAAGGGGGCTAGCGACGGTTGTGTGTTTCTAGATAGTGCCTCCAATCGTCTGTGCAAAGCGGGCCGGATCGGCATTGCCGCCAGTGACCATGATGACTGTGCCTTCATCGACCGGCACCTTACCCGATAGCGCCGCCGCCAGAGCCGCCGCGCCGCCGGGTTCGACCACAATGCGCATATTTGCAAAGGCCCAGCGCTGGGCGTCTCGCACTTCGTCATCGGTGACCGCCACGCCCGGCTCCGCACGGCCCGACAGCACGTCCAGGTTGATCTGCTTCGTCGCATTGGGTTGCAATGCGTCGCATATGGTGGAGGGGGCATCCGCCGCTGCCGCGACGATCTCGCCCGCGCTCAGCGCTCGGCCCACCATGTCCCAGCCCACCGGTTCTACCACGTTGATTGCCGCATCGCCGCACGCCAGCGCCAATCCCGCCGCCAGTCCGCCGCCGCCGCAGCATACGATGAAACGCGACGGTTCTCGCCCTGCTAGGCTCTGCATCTGCGCGGCTGCTTCGATGCCTGCGCTGCCTTGCCCCTCGATCACCCACGGATCGCCAAACGCATGGACCAGCACACCGCCGCGATCCGCGATCAGCTTTTCTGCCACCGCATCGCGGTCCTCTCCGGGACGTTCATACAGCACCACCTCTGCGCCCAGTGCCCGCGTGTTCGCCAGCTTCACCTCAGGCGCATCGCTGGGCATCACGATGGTCGCCGCGATACCCAGCCTGCGCGCCGCCCATGCGACCCCTTGCGCGTGGTTGCCCGAGGATACGGCCACGACGCCCGCCGCGCGCTCTGCTTCGGAGAGGTTTGAGAGCCGCCACCAGCCCCCTCTGATCTTGAACGCGCCGATGGGTTGCAGGTTTTCCGCCTTCACCCACGCCCGCACACCGCCGATTTCCGCCGGCAATAGCGGGGTTGGCGGCAGGATCGCCGCGACTGCTTCGGCTGCGCCTAGGACGCCTTCTCTGGTCGGATTACGGCTCATTTCAGGCTCTCCGTGACACACCTGACACACAGTCTAGGGGCAAAAATCTCGTCTTGGCCAAAACGGCCATTTTCAAGGCGGCGTGAGTGGTTCAAATTGGTCATATTTCGCCCATTACAGCGCGCGGCGATGGTAGGAAACATCGGATCGTTTGAGACTGCCCGCGCATTGCCCTAATAGCTCGCCAAAGAATCAATTCCAGAAGGTCAGGTCTATGTCGAAAATTCTCGTAATCGGGGCAGGGGGCGTCAGCTCCGTCTGCGTCCACAAAATGTGCATGAACGCGGATATTTTTCCCGAAGTGCATTTGGCGAGCCGCACGAAATCAAAATGCGATGCGATTGCGGCCTCTGTCAAAACCCGCACCGGGCAGACCGTGCCGACCTATGAAATTGACGCAGAAGAAACGCCCGCATTGGTGAACCTCATCCGCAAAACCGGCGCGACCTTGGTGGTGAACCTTGCGCTGCCTTACCAAGATTTGCTGATTATGGATGCGTGTCTGGAGGCGGGCGTCCATTATCTCGACACGGCCAATTACGAACCCAAAGACGAAGCGAAGTTCGAATATCACTGGCAATGGGCCTATCACGACCGGTTTAAAGACGCGGGCCTGATGGCGCTGCTGGGATCAGGGTTTGATCCCGGCGTAACCAGCGTGTTCACGATGTGGCTGAAGAAGCACAAGCTCAAGACCATCCGCACGCTCGACATTCTCGATTGCAATGGCGGCGATCATGGTCAGGCATTTGCGACCAATTTCAATCCCGAAATCAACATCCGCGAAGTGACGGCTCCGGCCCGTCATTGGGAAAAGAAACCGGGCGAAGATGGCGCATGGGTCGAGACGCCCGCAATGCAGGTCGTGACCGAGTTTGATTTCGAAGCGGTGGGTAAGAAAAACGCCTATCTGATGTATCACGAAGAGCTGGAAAGCCTCTCCAAATTTAACCCGGAAATGGAGCGTGCGCGGTTCTGGATGACGTTTGGCGATGAATATATCAAACACCTCACCGTGCTCCAGAATGTCGGCATGACCGGGATCGAACCGATCCGTTATCAAGGCAAAGACATCATCCCGCTGCAATTCCTCGCGGCCGTGCTGCCTAAGCCGGAAAGCCTTGGCGAAACCACCAAGGGCAACACCAATATCGGTGTAATTGCGACCGGCGAGGCGCTGGATGGGTCGGGCGAAAAAACGTTCTATATCAACAATATCTGTTCGCATGAGGCCGCGTTTGAGGAAACCGGCAACCAAGCGGTCAGCTACACCACAGGCGTTCCCGCAATGATCGGCACCGCGATGATGGTGACGGGCAAGTGGGCCGGGCCGAATGGCGAGGGCGGCGTGTTCAATATGGAAGAAATGGACCCCGATCCGTTCATGGACATGCTGAATGCGCATGGGCTGGCATGGCAGGTTAAAGAACTTGATGGCCCGGTTGGGTTTTGATGGTTAGGCCGGCCTAGCTTTTGGCGCGCCTTGGCACATAGGCGAGGATAAGCCGCCAAAGCGCCCAAGCGATCCCGGTAAAGACGCAGGCGATCATCGCCAGACCGATGTCGGGCTGGAACAGCCGTATCGTGGGGAAGGGCGCGCCGAAAAGCCTTGGGATCAGTCCAAAAATCAGCCCACCGATTCCCAGTGTCATTACGAGCGGGAACCACAGGCTGAATATGCCAAAAGCGCCCGACTTTGCACGGATAACGGCGCGTTTCCGCCAAGCCCAGAACATGCTGCTTAGGAACAGGACCGGCATCAAAATCAGGCCAACAAAGGTTGCTTTGGCCTGCCACGGATCGGTCTCGCCGCTATAATCGAGACCAATCGCTCTTGCGGTAACACCGTTGCGCAATTGGATCGTTTTACCAAATCCGGTGCCGGACCCGGCATTGACGAGCACCGCAACGCCCTTTTTCTGCGCCGGGATCATGGTGGCCAATGCTTCATAGCCGGGGTTGGAGCCGGAGTGATAGACCGTCCCGCGATCAGCATCGATGAACCAGCCAAAGCCGTAAAAAGGCGATGCGTTGCTTGCGGGTTGCATCATCTGCGCTTTGCCGGCTGCGCTTAAGATGTCGTCTTCACCGTTCATCATAATCGCCAGATATTTCGCCATATCCCTGCCGCTGGCGACAATCCCGCCTTGCGGGCCAGACCCTGTGCCGGACAGTTTTTGTGGGTTGGCGGTTTTTGAACCAAACCAAGGCCGGTGGCCCACTGCCAATGTTGCAGGATCGCCGCCCGGATGGACAAAACTGTCCGTCATTCCCGCAGGCGCGAGGACGTTGCCCTCGATATAGCTGGCAAAATCTTGTCCGCTCAACACCTCGATCACGCGGCCCAGCACTTGATAATTGGCGTTGGAATATTCCCATGTTTCGCCGGGCGCATGGGGCGGTGTCATCCCTGCGACTTTTGCCACGCGGCGCTCCAACGCGTCTTCGGCCATCGAAAAATCGGTTTGGGAGGCATTACCTTGAAACGTTGAATAGCCGCTTGTGTGGCTGAGCAATTGGCGAAGTGTGATCGCGCCGTGGGGTTTGCCCGCAAAAACAGAGAGGTAGCGCGCGACCGGCGCATCCAATTCGGCTTTTCCTGCTTCGACCAATTGCATCACGCCCAGCGCGGTGAAGCTTTTGGAGACAGAACCTGTTGCAAAGGGTGTTGCCGGGCCGACCGGGGTGTTTTCACCGACCTTTAGAACGCCGCGTTGATCGCCCGATATCTCGCCATCTAATGCAACCCCATAAGACAATCCGGGTGCGCCGGATGCCAACATTTCGGTGGTCAAAAATTCGTCCATAGAGCTGTGCGGGCTGCTGGCCTGTAGAGAAACTGCCAGTCCGAACACCAAAATTACCAAAATTCGAACCATTCGATCCTCCCGTTCTTGGGCATTGCTAGCACAGCCACGTGATCTTCGTGAAAATTCCGCTAAGGGGTGCTTCATGACTATGCAAACCCAAGCAGGCGGCCCCGGCGCCTTCGCCCAATTCGACCTCTCCCGCGTGGACAGCCCGGCTTTCGTGGTGGACGCCGCGAAGATCCGCGAAAACTGCCAAATACTCGCCGAAATCCGCGACGAAGCCGCCAGCGACGGGGCCAGCATCAAGGTCTTCGCCGCGCTCAAGGCGTTCTCCATGTGGTCCACCGCGCACATCATTGGCGAATATCTCGACGGAGCCTCCACCAGTGGCCTTTGGGAGGCCCGGTTGGCGTCCGAGTTTTACGACGGCGAAATCGCCACCTATTCCGCCGCGTTTAAGCCGGAGGAATTGGAGGAAATCTGCCGCCTGTCCGAACATGTGATCTTCAATTCCCCCGCTCAGATGAAACGCGCCGCACTGATCCTAGATCACGCCGCCACCACGGGCGGTGATGTGTCGCCGGGCCTGCGGATCAATCCGATGATCGCGACCGGCGAAGTGCCCAAATATGACCCAAGCGCGCCGGGATCGCGCCTTGGTTTTCCCATCGATCAGCTAACCGATGAAGCGATGGAAGGCGTCGAGGGTATCCATTTCCACAATTTGTGCGAGCAGACATTCGAGCCGCTTAAGCGCACATGGGATCAAGTTTTCGACGCGATTGAGCCGTGGTTTGGGCAGATCAAATGGATCAATATGGGCGGCGGACACCACATCACCCGCGCCGATTATGAGCGCGATGAGCTGACCGAATTCCTGCGCGATGCGGCCGCCGATACTGGCGCGCAAATCATCATCGAACCGGGCGAGGCGATTGCTTTGGATGCCGGAATTTTGGTGGGCACTTTGCTCGATACCGGTTTTAACGAAGTGCCGCTGGGCATCACCGATGTTTCCGCCACCTGCCACATGCCCGACGTGTTGGAGGCACCGTATCGGCCCGCAATGCTGGGCGAGCTAACCGACCAAGACGCAATCCCGATCCGGCTAGGCGGGCCGTCCTGTCTCGCCGGCGATGTGATCGGTGATTACCGCCTGCCTGTCCCGGCGGAGGCGGGCGCGCGGTTCGCGTTTCTGGATCAGGCGCATTATTCGATGGTCAAAACCAACACATTCAACGGCGTGCAATTGCCCAGCCTGTGGCTGTGGGACAGCGAAACCGACGCGCTGGAATGCGTGAAGTCGTTTTCTTACAACGATTTCCGTGACAGGCTGAGCTAAGACCTGCTGGCGGCGGGGACGGCCAATATTGGCCGCCTGCCATTGGGGGGATACTATGGAACATCTATTGATCGCGGCAACGCTTGCAGGATCGGCGGCCACCTTGCTGCCAGCTCAACTCGCCGCACAGGATATGCCTGCACCGGCCTATAGCGATCAGCAGATAATCGAGAATTTCGAGATGCCCTTGATCGCGGCAATTGCCGAGGCGAACGGGTATGTCTTGGTGGAAGACCCCGAAAATGCCCCGTCCATCACCATACAGAATGTCCACGGAGAGCAAGCGGTCCTGGGCGCACGCACATGCGAGGATGAGGCGCGGGAACGCAATTGCACTGGTCTGGTGATCGCGCGACTTTTTGCCGATGGGGCGACGCTTGATCCGGCCAATATCGCCTTAGCCGGGCGAGAATTTCTCTCGCTCAAACTGTATCTCGATGAAAACTCGGCTTTGGTCGCTGAACGCTATGTCATCACCGATGGCGGTGTGACGATGAAACATGTCGCGTTGAACATCGATTTGGTGTTCGACGCTTGGCAGGTCGTGCGCCCATATGTGACCGGCGAAGAGACGCTCGAATAATAATCAGCCGCTGGCCTTGTTCGCATAAGCCCCGCCAATGGCGCGCCCGCGCTCCGTCTGATTAATCGCCAGCGCCAACCGTGCCATCGCGCCAAATTGCTCGGCCGCTTCGGCAACGCGGGCGTGATCTTCGCTGGCATTCATAGACCCGCTTTCGAACAGATTGCCGCTTTCGACCGCCAAAATCACCTCTCCGCCGCGGAACAAGGCGCGCACCGCATCGCCGTTAAAGGCGCTCTCTAACGCCAATAGATGTTCCACATAAGAAGGGTGAATGAGCACGCGGGCCTCGACCTGATCGTCGCTCCAGACCTCAAACACATCTTCGAAATCGGGGTGAACCTGATCAACATAGTCCAAACGGTGCCCGCCAAAACTCACGTGATCCTTGCGCCCGCCAAGCCCCAGCCATTTCTTATGCTTGCCCTTGCGTTGCAAAAGGGTGGTCGAATGAAAGCTTCGGCCAAAATCCATATTCAGGATCGCCCCGCGAAACACCGTGACCCAGCGGCGGTTCTTGCCCGATCCGCGGCGTTCTTCCAAATGCGCTTCGTATAAGGCGAAGCCGTGCCCCTCCAGCGATCCAAACCAGCGGTCTTCGAAACTGTCACGGTCGCAGCTGGGAAGCAGGCCATAAGTGCGCGCGGCCTCATATTCTGCGCCGGGCGTCACGTCGTGATCGTAGGAAATGCCCAATTCGCGCGCGATGGCGGAATTGATCCCGATTTTGATCGCCTTCTTCGCCTCTGCAATTGGGCCGTACCCCCAAGCGCCGATCCCGACGAGCACAATGAAGGTGAGGGCAAAACCAAACATGCCAAGCGAGAAGGGGCCAAACCAAATGACGGCGAGGACCGGCAAGCTGGCAAGCCCGGCATAGAACCAGCGGTCGCGGCTTTTCTTGTTCGCCTCTGCGCGCATGGATTCCTGATCTTTGAGCCAGTTGCCCAGCTCCCCATCCATCAATGTTTGAATATCGGCCTGCATTTTGCCCCCTGTTTACCGCCCTGTTTACCGCCTGGTTTAACGCCCTGATTACGCTCGCTTACGCCGCCGCAATCTAGGCTCTTTCCCTTAACCTCTTGGTGCTACTATAAAGACGCTCGGTAAAGGAGGGGCAAACAAATGGGAATGTTGGGTTTTGTTTTGATCGGTGTGGCACTTGTCGCCGCATTTGTGGTGATTGGTATTTACAACCGGCTGGTTGGGCTGCGTCAAAATGTGCGGCAAGGCAAAGCGGATATCGACGCGCAATTGCGCCAACGTCACGATCTGATCCCCAACTTAGTTGAAACCGTGAAAGGCTATGCCGGACACGAGGCATCAACTTTGGAAGCGGTGATCGAGGCCCGCAACACCGCCCAAAAAGGCGAGCCCGACAGCGGCAGCGAGAAGGGCCTTCGGGTCGCACTCGACAATCTGCTGGCGCTCGGCGAAGCGTATCCGGACCTCAAAGCCTCCACCAATTTTCAGGAATTGCAGCGCGAGCTGGCCGATATCGAAGACAAATTGGCCGCTGCTCGCCGCGCGCTCAATGCCGCTGTTGCGCAATTTAACACCGCGCGCGAGGCGTTTCCCGCTGTGGTGTTTGCCGGCGGTTTGGGTTTTCAAGAGGCCGATTTCAACACGCTCGATGATAGCGAGCGCGGCACCGTTGATCAGGTGCCAACAATCGGATTTTGACCAAGCGGTAAAAAACCACCGAATTACCCGGTGTTTCCGAACGATTTTGATTGCGAAAGCGCGCATGGTATATATATGCGCGCTCTCGCTGCCGGGGCCCTTTGTGAAATGAGGGCGGGGACACAACCACAAGGCAGCCCATCACCGCGAAAGTGGTCAGAAACTAAACCTTCTGGGGGTCCCTTGAATTGCTCACCTACCCTAACGCCAAGACTGTAGCCCGGGCATTATCGCCTGATGAGCCGGTTATCCTGAACCGCCCCCATGCGGCGCGGCGGGCGGCGCAGTTCTTTACCCAAAAATTCCCCGGCAAGGTTCTCTATGCCGTCAAAGCCAATCCCGCGCCCGATCTGATCGAGGTTTTGTGGGACGCTGGCGTCACCCATTACGACGTTGCATCCATCGCAGAGGTGCGGTTGGTGCGGCAAACACTGCCCGATGCCGATCTGTGCTTCATGCACCCAATCAAAACGCCGCGCGCGATTTCAGAGGCGTATCATAAACACGGCGTCCTCACCTTCAGCCTCGATAGCGTCGAAGAGCTGGAGAAAATCGTCGATGCCTGCCGCGACCCGGAAACAGGCGAAGCGGCAGAGGATTTGCGCCTGTGTGTGCGGATTCGCGTTTCCAGCGAATATTCAGAGCTAAGCCTTGCGTCGAAATTCGGCTGCGACCTGATCGAGGCGCCCGAATTGTTGCAAATTGCCCGCCAGCATTGCGATTGGCTGGGCGTGTGTTTCCATGTCGGCAGCCAAGCGATGACGCCGTTCGCTTTCGTTCAAGCGCTGGACCGCACCCGCGCCGCGATTGCTCAGGCCAGCGTGGTGATCGATATGATCGACGTGGGCGGGGGTTTTCCCAGCATCTATCCCGATATGGAACCGCCCCCGCTGGAGGATTATTTCGCGATCATCCACCAACATTTCGAAGCGCTGCCGATCGCCTACAACGCAGAATTGTGGTGCGAGCCGGGCCGGGCGCTGGCGGCGGAATATTCGTCAATGATCGTGAAAGTGGAACGCCGCCGCGGCACGGAACTCTACATCAATGACGGTGCCTATGGCGCGCTGTATGATGCGGCGCATGTGTCATGGCGTTTCCCGGTGGAGGCGCTGGAAGATGACCTGCGCGATGCGGATGAAGACTTCGCATTTTACGGCCCAACCTGTGACGATGCCGATTACATGGCCGGGCCATTCGCGCTGCCCGGGGATATTCAAGCGGGCGATTACATCGAGGTCGGAATGCTGGGCGCATACGGCGCGGCGATGAAGACCGGTTTCAACGGTTTCGGCGACGCGGAAGTCGTGGTGGTGACGGACGAACCGATGATGAGCCTGTTCGACGGATCGCGGCAGCGTGTGGCTAGCGATAATGTGGTGAGCTTGCGGTAGGGGCAGGTTGCGAGCCAGTTGCGGACGTTCTTGTTTGAGTTTATTCATTTCCCCATGAACAAGCTCGGATGCGTAACACTGATGGCGGTATTCGCATTAATCAGTCTCCCGATATGGGGGATGGGGCCAGCAGTATTTTTCGCTACTGAGCGCACGATACGCGCTACTCAAATCTCACCGAACGGTGGGCGCGTCGCGACAGTCGAGCAATTGGTCGTCGGCGGTGTTCCGATCATTGTTGTCGTCGTACGAGATTGGTGGCTCCCAAGCTGGTATCTTACTGGCTGCGTTGCGAGTGCACATTATGACGCCGTAGATGTAACGGCAAAGTGGGCGACAGATACCTCGATCATACTGACTTCGGACTCCAATCCAAGAAAGTGGAACCCTGATTCTGCTCCTTTTCGGAGTGCCCCATGCAAAGCTGTGACAGTTTCTCTGGAGCAGCAGGCAAAATGGGATGATGTCCGCTAACCGCCCCGATTATCGCCCCTCAATCGAACCCCACAAACCGGGCCGCTTCTTCGACACTCTTCCGCTCGCTCACCACGGCATTCGCCGGAAAGTCCGGGTCGGGCCAGCCCATTGCGACCGCTTTCATTATTACTTGATCGTCTGGGATGCCTGCATGTTCGCGCACGACCGGCGATTGCATGATCCCTTGCGAATTGATGACACAGCCTAGCCCGCGCGACCATGCGGCGTTGACCAGCGCCGTGGTGGCGGCTCCGCAATCGAAGGCGGTGTCGTCGCTGGTGGTGAGTTCGCGGTCATAGGTCACGATCACGCAGACCGGCGCGTCGAATTGGCGGAAACCGCGCAGCACCCAATCTTGGCGCGCGTCTTTGTCGTCGCGCTCAATCCCCATCGCGCCGAACAATTGTTTTGCCACGTCAATCTGGCGGGTGCGGTGGATCCCGGCAAAAGGCTCTCCGCGCCGGAATTCGCGGCTGTCGGGTTCGCCGGCCAAAATGCGTTCAGTGTTGCCTTTGCGGATCCGGTCGAGCGGTTCGCCTGTGATCACATGGAAATGCCACGGCTGTGTGTTCATCGAAGTGGGGGAGCGGACCGCGAGGGCAATCACCTCTTCAATTACCGACTGCGCCACAGGCTTATCGAGATAGCCGCGAATTGAGCGGCGCCCGAGCACCACGTCATCATAATTCATGTTGGATAGGTCTTTCAGTTTTTGAAATTCAAGCTTCGAAATAGGGTTTGTCGCCCGCAATCGTAACACGCTCCATCACGCGGCGCGCGGGGAAATAATCGGACACGGCAAGGTGTTGGCAAACCCTATTGTCCCAGAACGCGATTGATCCGGCGCGCCAGCGGAAACGGCACTGTGTCTCAGCATCTTTGGCGGCCGCATAAAGGTGATCGAGCAGCCAACGGCTTTCTCCGGCGGACAGCCCTTCGATATGGCTGGTGAAGGCGGTGTTGACGTAAATCACCCGCTCGCCGGTTTCGGGATGCGTGCGGATCACCGGATGGCGCATGGGCGGGTATTTTTCGTGCAAGTCCTCTGGCGCTTTGCCCAGCCGTTTGGCGAAAACGCGGCTAATGTCATGCACCGCCGTCAGCCCTTCGCAAAAACGCTGCATCTGTTCGGAAAGACGCTCATAAGCGAGGTGCATATTGGCAAACAGAGTATCACCGCCGCATTCGGGCACTTCGCGCGCGAGCAGGATGGAACCAAGCGAGGGTTCGCCGCGCCATGTCACATCGGAATGCCAGTAATTTTCTTGGCCGCGACTTTTGGGCCCGTGCGAAATGCGCAGGACCTCTGGGTTTACCTGATCCTTTGGCGTCGCTGGATGCACTTCTAACGCACCGAAATGGCGGGCGAAGGCGATGTGCTGTTCCTGCGTCAAATCTTGATCGCGAAAGAAGATAACACCGTGTTTCAGCAAGGCGCTGCGGATTTGCGGGATGCTGTCCGCGATGCCGTTTGCGCCAAGGTCGATATCGAGGATTTCCGCACCAATAGCCGGCGTCATCGGTTTGATGTTGAGCGTTCCGGTATCCAGTTTTGTGCGGTCAAAGGTGGTGGCCATTTTACTCTCCCAAAGCTGGCTGAGCGAGGTTGTGCCCGTTTTACGCCGCCTGCGCCAGAGCCATATCGAGCCGGTCCCAAATCTCCACCAGCGCCTGCGTCAGCTCATCCATCAACTCGATTGTGTGGTGCGGGCCGGGGGTAAAACGCAGCCGTTCTGTACCGCGCGGTACGGTCGGGAAATTGATCGGTTGAACATAGACGCCGTATTCAGCCAACAGGATGTCGCTGATCTTCTTTGCGCGCACCGGATCGCCCACCATTAACGGGACGATATGCGTCGTGGAATCCATCACCGGCAGGCCCGCCTCGGCAAATTTCAGTTTCAGCGTCGCGGCGGCTTGTTGATGCGCGTTACGTTCCACATTGCTGCTTTTCAAATGCTTGACCGATGCCAGCACCCCGGCGACCAAAACCGGCGATAAAGACGTCGTGAAAATGAACCCGGGGGCATAGGACCGGATGCAATCAATCACGCGCGTATCGGCCGCAATATAACCGCCCATCACGCCGAACGCTTTGCCCAAAGTCCCCTCGATAATGTCGATCCGGTCTGCGGCATTATCGCGTTCCGAAATGCCGCCGCCATGGTCGCCATACATGCCGACCGCGTGAACTTCGTCGATATAGGTGAGCGCGCCGTATTTTTCCGCGAGATCGCAGATTGCGTGGATCGGGGCGACATCGCCGTCCATCGAATACACGCTTTCAAACGCGATTACTTTTGGCGTTGCGGGGTCTTGTGCTGCCAGCAATTGTTCGAGATGCGCGACATCATTGTGGCGGAATACTTGTTTCTCACAGCCCGAATTGCGGATGCCCGCGATCATGCTCGCATGGTTCAGCGCATCGGAGAAAATCACACAGCCCGGCAGCAGTTTCGCCAGCGTCGACAAAGTTGCGTCATTGGAGACATATCCGCTGGTGAACAGCAAAGCGCCTTGTTTGCCGTGCAGATCGGCCAGCTCATTTTCCAACTCAACATGCAAATGCGTGTTGCCGCCAATATTGCGCGTTCCGCCGGACCCGGCGCCGACATCATGCAGCGCGTCTTCCATCGCGGTGATTACTTTTTCATGCTGACCCATTGCGAGGTAATCGTTGGAGCACCAAACCGTGATCGGTTTCGGCCCATTATGCCCGTGAAAACACCGGGCATTGGGATAGGATCCTTTGTTGCGCATGATGTCGATAAAGACGCGGTAACGACCCTCTTCGTGAAGACGGTCAATCGCGGAATCGAAAATTTGATCGTAATTCACTTGTCTCACGCTTTAGTCTGAATGGACGGCCCGTTTGTGCGGGCTCTTAGCGTCCAAATTTCGGATCGCATCGGCCACACAACCCCCTGGTGGCCCATCGGTTTCTTGGGTGCGGGTTTTAGCAAGCGCGGCGCATTTGAAAACCGCGATCTTTGCGAGTGGTTTGCAGGTTAGAACGGCTCCGCTGCGCCAAATCCGCGCGCGGTCAAAGCGGCTTCCAGACCGTTTGCGGCATCAGCCGCTCCGGTGAAGACAAAGCGCGGCGCCGCCGCCGCAAAACTCTGCCCCTCCAAACGCTCGGCAATCCGCCGCGCAATCCCTTGCGCGCCGTCAACAAACCGCAAATCGGCGGAAAGGCCCATATCTTTCACCGCAACATCCATCAATTCCTCGCGCAGCAACGGGAAGTGGGTGCAGCCCAGCACGATATGGTCGATCCGAGGCCCCGTCCCGCTGTCTTCAAGCCCCTTCAAAGCAGTCTTCAAGACCGCGCGGTCCACCGGTTTGCCGCGCAATTTGTTCTCCGCCTCGTTCACCAAAGCAGGCGCGGCATGGCGCAGCAGGGTCTTTCCCGCCGCAAAGTCGCGTTCAAGATCGTCAACGTAACGCTGACGGATGGTCGCCGCCGTGCCAAGCAGGCCGATGACGCCAGATTTGCTGGCTAATGCCGCAGGCTTGATCGCGGGAACCGTGCCGACAATCGGTATCTCCAACACTTCGCGCACCATGCCCAGCGCGATTGTACTGGCGGTGTTGCAGGCGATGCAGGCGAGGCGCGGCGCGAACCGCTCGCTCATCCGCCCCAGCAGCCCGGCGACCCGCGCGGCAACCTCTGGTTCGGATTTGGTGCCGTATGGCATTCCGGCAAAATCAGCGGCGTAAATGATCGGCGCATCGGGCAACACTTCGCGCAGAGCATCAAAGACACTCAGGCCGCCAACGCCGGAATCGAACAGTAAAATCGGGGCAGAGGGATTGGAAATGATGCGTCCTAAGGGTCTGCAAACTTGCCGTAATGCGGTCTATTACTTAGGCATCGTAAAAAGGAAAGTCGGGCATTTGCCTAGGGCGACCGGCTAAAGGGATATAATGGAACCATTTCTCGCAGCTTTTATCGGATATTTATGCGGCTCAATCCCGTTCGGCTTGCTCCTGACAAAGGCGGCGGGAATGGGCGATGTGCGCGACATCGGCAGCGGCAATATTGGCGCGACGAATGTCCTGCGCACCGGCAATAAAGGGCTAGCGGCGGGCACGTTGCTGCTCGATCTGCTCAAAGGGTTGGCGCCAGTTTTGGCCGCCGGAATGATCTGGACCGGGGATATGAGCGATGTTGCCAAGGCGTTTGCCGCAGGCGGCGCGGTTATCGGGCATTGTTATCCGGTCTGGCTCAAATTTAAGGGCGGCAAAGGCGTCGCAACCAATGCAGGCGTCGCCTTTGGTCTCGCATGGCCGATTGGGCTGGCCTATGCCGCGATTTGGATCAGTATGCTGGGCATTTTCCGCATTTCCTCGCTCGCCGGGATGGCGGCCGTTGTGGCCGCCGCTGCCGCCGCACCCTTGTTCGGATTTCCGCAATTCTTCCCCGTTTTGGCGGCGATTGCGGCGCTGATTATCTATCTCCACCGAGCCAATATTGGTCGGTTGATGAAGGGTGAGGAGCCCAAAATCGGCGGGAAGAAGTGACAGGTGACCAGAGCCGCGAAAACAGTATCTCGGTGCTGTCGCAGCAAGAGGCTTTTGCGCGCATCCGTTTGCTGCGTTCCCCCAATATTGGACCTGTAACCTATCGCCAATTGATCGCGCGTTTCGGCAATGCGGCGGCGGCGATAGAGGCATTGCCTGAATTGGGCAGTCGGGGAAAATTTCGGTATCGCGCCGCGCCCAAGGACCGGATCGAACGCGAAATAGAAGGCGTGATCGCGGCAGGCGCACGGTATCTGTTCCATGATCAACCGGATTATCCCGAATTGCTGAGTTCGCTGGCCAGCGCGCCGCCGATTATCACCTGCCGGGGGCGGCTCGAATTGGCGTCAAAACCCTGCGCCGCTTTGGTCGGCGCACGCAGCGCGTCTGCGGGTTCGATCAAATTGGCGCGGACCTTTGCCAGCCGATTGGCGCAAGCAGGTTTCACCGTCGTATCCGGGTTGGCGCGGGGCATTGACGGCGCGGCGCATGAAGGCGCTTTGGACGCTGAAACAGGCGGCGGCGGCACGATCGGCGTGATCGCAAGCGGGATCGACATCGCTTACCCCCCGCAACATGAAAAGCTTCAGGAACGCATCGCTGAGGAGGGTTTGTTGATCGCCGAACAACCACCCGGCACAGAGCCGCGCGGACAACATTTCCCCAGCCGCAACCGCATCATTGCCGGGCTATCAAGCGGGACTTTGGTGGTGGAGGCCGCGCCCAAATCCGGCTCGCTCATCACCGCGCGATTGGCGGCAGAGGCAGGGCGCGAGGTGATGGCGATCCCTGGCTCACCGCTCGACACACGGTCATTGGGTTGCAACCAATTGATCCGCGACGGGGCCGTTTTGATAAGCGACCCGGCAGATGTGATCGAATTGCTTGAAAGTTTCACTGGTGCGCCCCGATCAACCTACCGTGTGGCGGAGGAGGGGGATGAATATGATCACACCATGATCACCGACGACGCACCCATCGACGCCGGAATCATCGAAGACATGTTATCCGCAGCGCCCATTGCGATTGATGAATTGATCCGCCAATCGGGGGCCAGCAATGCGGCGGTTCAGATGGCATTGTTGGAATTGGAATTGTCCGGCTCGCTCGAACGCCATAGCGCGGGGCATGTTAGCTTGAACGGCGATTAGAGCAGGTAATACGGGGCAAACAAACGGTACATGGCGTATATTCAAGACCGGCGGGCAGATGTCGGAGAACTGTTGTCGGGCACATTCACCGAAATCGCGGGGATCAAGCGGGAACTCGCTCTGTATTTCGGTGCGTTCTTGATCGCGGGTCTGGCGGTGGATTTTGTCGGCGCGTTGCGCGGTTTGACCGGGACCGCGGCATTTTTCGGGTATTTCGCGGGGCAATATTACCTGTACCGCGCGGTGCTGGCCAAAGCTGGGATAATCTATGACCCATCTTTTAAGGTGTTCAGCCTGTTTTTCATGGCAATGTTTCTGAGCTTGCCGATCCTGTTCGGCCTGAATTTTTTCTTCATTCCCGGTATTTTATTGGCGGCGAAATGGGTGATGGCGCCGACATTTTTGGTGGCAGAGGAAATGAACATGTTCGAAGCCATCGGTGCAAGCTGGCGGGCCAGCAGCGGGAACACGCTGGCGCTGTCTGTCGTCTTCGCCGTGCTCACCATCATCTGGTTTTTTATCTTCGGAATTGGCGGCAATCTGCTCGGCGGCTTAGGCAATGCGGCGGCGCGCGCGGCGGGAGGGAGCGGCGCGCCCAATGCGTTTGGCTGGCTGTTGGTGCACACGCTTCCGGTTCTGTTTATGGGGCTTTCGGTCAGCGCATACCGGGCGCTCAGCGATAGTGAGAATGACTATGTTTCGGTTTTTGAGTAATGCTGTGTCTGAATAAGGCTGTGTCCGAATAAGGGGGTGTTCAAATGAATGATTCAGTAAACCTATCCAGTATCCTGTCGGGCATGATCGATCAGATACAGCAGCACTCGCGTTTAGCGATAATCTACCTTGCGATCATGACCCCGCTGGCGGCCGCGTCGTTATATTTCGAAGGGCAGGGCGGGAGAGCTTCGAATTTCAATTTCGGGCTGATGATTGACGAAGCGCTCCTTTCGCAAGGGGCAGTTGCTGTGATCGTGGTGATCGGCGTTTTCGTGGTCGGATTGCTGGCGCATTATTGGCTTTTCGCTGGAATGACGCGGAACACTGAAACGCCGTCTTTTGACCGGTTCTGGCCCTATCTAGGCATCTATATCCTGTCGTCATTTGCCATCGGGTTGGGTTTTGTCGCTCTGATTATTCCCGGTTTCATATTGAGCGTGCGCTGGATCGCATTGTTGCCATCGGTAATTAACCGCAGCGAAGGCGCGATGGATGCGTTTGGCGAAAACTGGGAGATGACGAAGGGCTATGGTTGGTCGATTTTTGGTGCCGGTCTGATCATCGGTGTCGTATTGATCACAGTTGCAATCGTCATAGGTATTATGGCGGCTTTCTTAGGCGAAGCCTCGTTCATTGCGAGCTTCCTCGCCGCGACTTTGGAGACCGTCTTCACGCTGGTTTTCGTGGCTTTTTCTGTGACGGTTTACCACCAATTGCGCGACGACAAAGAAGAGCTGGCCGGAGTGTTTGAATAGATCAGTTCAAGCGGTTGTCTGAACAACACGGCGCGTCGATGCTCATAAACGGTTCATCGCGCCAGCCATAATTCTCCAGCCTCAAACATTGCTGGTCGGGGAGTCATTTATGAAACGGGTTGTTGCGATTGCGTGCTGTGCGAGCCTTGCTGTGGGCGGCCTCGCTATGCCAAGTTTTGCGGGGCAAGCTCGCGGTAATGACGTTCCGCCTGCGGCAAATTCACCGCGCCTTGCTGGGCCAGATCGCGGGTTTTGCCGGGGGCCGGCTGCGCTGCCGGATTTGGGCAATGAAGCGGTGATTAATCAGCAGCAACGCCCCGGCCGTCTTGAGCGCCGCGGCAGCGCCTATTCTTCCGTCGCAGCGCCTGCTGTTATGCCAGCGCCGCCGCCGCCGCCGCCGCCGCCGCCTCCCGCTGGTGCGCCCGCTGAAGCAAGCGCGGACGCTATTTCTGTACCCGGCAGCCGCGCCGCGTCCGAAGCCGAAGTATCCGCCGCATATTCCGGCGATATCGTGCGATCTATGCCGCGCCCTCCTATGCCCGGCCCGATCCCGCCGCGCCCGCCGCAACCGCAACCACAAGCCGGACTGCTCACAGCGGGCGAGCATGACGATTTGCTCAACCCGGAATTGTATGAAGAATATCGGAGCAAATCGAACCTAGGCCAATCGGTCCAAAGCCTGCCAGTGGTGGACACTGGACGGTTGCTGACGGTCGAACTGCGTGATCGGCGCGGGCGCGCTGTGCCCTTTGGCGACGTTGAAGTGCGCTGTTCCGACGGCAATTCAATTAAACTCAAAACCGTTGCCGATGGGAGGGCGGTGTTCTTTCCCGGCCTTGACCGGTTGAGCGATGATATTTGGGTGCGCGCAGGCGGCAGCGATTGGCGCAGCGTGCGTCTATCGCGCGATCCCGGCGCGCAGACGGTGCAAATCACCCAGCGCCGCGCGGCTGCTCAGGTGCAAAAACTTGACCTTGCTTTGGTCGTCGATGTCACCGGTTCGATGACCGATGAATTGAGCTATCTCCAAACCGAACTCACATCGATTATCGGCGCGCTCGAAACGCGGCATTCTGACCTCGATGTGCGGGTCGCATTCACATTTTACCGCGATGAAGGCGATGAATTCGTCACGCGCACTTATGGTTTTGACGGCAATTTACAGCGCGCCCAAACACGCATTGGCCAACAAAGCGCGGCAGGCGGAGGGGATTATCCAGAGGCGATGCAGGACGCGATGGTCCGCGCCGCGCAGATGGATTGGCGCGATGACGCGGTGAAGACGTTGTTGTTGGTCGCCGATGCGCCGCCGCATAATCACGATGTCGCGCAGACATGGTTGGCGGCGGAACATTTGCGCAGCGAACGGGTGCATATTGTCCCGGTGGGCGCATCGGGCGTCGCGGACATGGCCGAATATGTGATGCGGGCAATGGCGGCGGTGACTCAGTCGCGTTACACATTCCTCACCGATGATAGCGGGATCGGCAATCCGCACGCGCCGCCTGCGGTCGATTGCTACCTTGTTACCCGGCTCGATCACCTGCTGCGCCGGGTCATCGACAGCCAAATTTCGGGCCGCCGGATCGAACCCGCGCGGGCAGAGATTGTGCGCGCTGTTGGTGAGTATGATGCGGGCCGCTGTGTGTTGCCGCCGGATTTTCAGGCGGCTCGTGAACAGACAGGGGAAGACAACGGCGCATAGGAAAGCTAGAGGCCGCTGAAATCGTGCGAGGTGGGTTGACGGAACTTCCAAACCCGTTCCACCCTCGCGTGTACACACACACGAACGGGCACATGCCTGGGCACACGTAGGGATTTCAGAAAACTCCATGCAGCTTGTCATTGTTGAATCGCCGGCCAAGGCGAAGACTATCGAGAAATATCTGGGCGCGGATTTTAAAGTCCTCGCCAGCTATGGCCACGTCCGCGACCTGCCGCCGAAAGACGGCAGCGTGCGCCCGGACGAGGATTTCGCGATGGATTGGGAATTGTACCGGGACAAACAAAGCCGGTTCAAAGAAATCGCCGATGCAGCCAAAGACGCCAGCCGCCTCATTCTCGCGACCGACCCTGACCGCGAAGGGGAAGCGATCAGCTGGCATGTTCAAGAGCTGCTGAGGAAACGCAAACGCCTGCCGACTAAGGTCGACCGGGTAACGTTTAACTCGATCACGAAAAAAGCCGTGACCGAGGCGATGGCCGCCCCGCGTGAGCTCGATCAACCGCTGATCGATGCCTATCTGGGCCGCCGCGCGCTGGATTATCTGTTCGGCTTTACCCTGTCGCCTGTGCTGTGGCGCAAATTGCCCGGTGCAAAATCTGCCGGCCGGGTGCAATCCGTCGCTCTGCGTTTGATCGTGGACCGTGAACGCGAGATTGAGGCTTTTAAGGCCGACGAATATTGGTCCGTACTGGCGAAACTCGAACATGCCGGGACCGCGTTTGATGCGCGGCTTGTGCGGTATAAGGGTGAGAAGCTCGAGAAACTCAGCCTCGGCAAAGAAGGCGCCGCGATGGAGGCTAAGGCCGCCGTGGAAGCCGGACGCTTTACGGTTGAGGGCGTCGATACAAAGCCGCTGAAACGCAATCCCGCTCCTCCATTTACAACCTCGACCATGCAGCAAGAAGCCGCGCGTAAGCTTGGTTTTTCCGCCAGCCAAACGATGAGCACGGCGCAGCGCCTCTATGAACAAGGCGCGATCACTTACATGCGGACCGACGGCGTTCAGATGGATATGAGCGCGATCATGGCCGCGCGCGACGCGATCGAAGAACGGTTTGCCGCCGAATACCGCCCGGAAAAACCGCGTTTCTACAGCACCAAGGCCAAGAACGCCCAAGAAGCGCACGAAGCGATCCGGCCCACGAATTTCAGCCGTGATACCGTCGGCAGCGGCGATGAGGCGAAGCTCTATTCGCTAATCTTCAAACGCGCGATGGCCAGCCAAATGTCGGCGGCACAGCTCGAACGCACCACCGTTACGATGCGCGATGCGACCGGCCAGCATGAATTGCGCGCCACCGGACAAGTCATCAAATTCCCCGGCTTTTTCGCGGTCTATCAAGAAGGCTTTGACGACAAAGAAGACGATGAAGACGGATTGTTGCCCGCGATCAAAGACGGCGATGTCCCGGCGAAGAAGGGCGTGGAGGCGAGCCAGCATTTCACACAGCCGCCGCCGCGTTTCTCCGAAGCCAGCCTTGTCAAACGCCTCGAAGAGCTCGGCATTGGCCGCCCCTCGACTTATGCGTCCACCATCCAAACCGTGCGCGACCGCGACTATGTCCGCATGGAGAAAAACCGGTTCTTCGCAGAGGAATCGGGCCGTCTGCTGACCGCGTTCCTCGAACGTTTTTTCCCCACCTATGTCGCCTATGATTTCACGGCGAGCATGGAGGACGAGCTCGACACGGTTTCCGACGGGCGCGAAGATTACAAAACATTGCTCGCGAAATTCTGGAAGGATTTCAAACCCAAGACCGAAGAGGTCATGGAAAAACTCCCTTCCGAAGTCACCGAAGAGCTTGACGAATATCTATCCGATTTCCTCTTTCCCCCGCGCGAAGACGGCAAAGATCCGCGTCATTGCCCGCTATGCGAAACCGAAGGGCGCGAAGGCGGACGGATTGCGCTGCGCGGCGGCCGCTTTGGTGCGTTTGTCGCTTGTCAGAATTATCCCGAATGCAAATTCACGCGCCGCTTTGCCCAACCGGGCAGCGACGGTGATGACGGCGCCCAAGATGGTCTGATGGGTCAGCACCCCGATACGGGCGCTGATATCCACCGCAAGACGGGGCGCTTTGGCCCCTATGTGGAAATGGAGCACGAGGACAAAAAGAAGCGCGCCAGCATCCCCAAGGATTTGGACGATTTCGATCTGCAATGGGCGGCGAAATTGCTCGATCTGCCGCGTATTATCGGCGCGCATCCCGAAACCGGCAATGAAATCGAAGCAGCGATTGGCCGCTATGGTCCTTATCTGCGCCATGACGGCAAATATGCCAAATTGACCAGCACCGCCGATGTGTTCGACACGGGTATGAATGCGGCGGTGACACTGTTGGCAGAGGCCGCAAACCGCAAAGGCGGCGGACGCGCCAAGGCGGAGCCGATCAAGACATTGGGCGAACACCCGACCAGCGGCGGCGAGATCAAGGTCATGCCGGGGCGCTACGGTCCCTATGTCACCGACGGCACGACCAATGCGACCATTCCCAAGGATGTGAAGCCAGAGGATATCGAAGCCGCACAGGCGATTGAGTTGATTGACGTGCGCGCCGCAAAAGGCCCGGCCAAGAAGAAGGGCCGCAAGAAAGCCGCGCCGAAGAAGAAGGCTGCTCCAAAGAAGGCAGCTGCGAAGAAACCAGCAGCCAAGAAGGCGGGTGCGAAAAAGCCAGCGGCCAAGAAAGCTGCGGCGAAGAAGGCCCCGGCTAAAGAGGCGCCTGCGGAATAATTGCGTCGACGGAGCCTGAACCGCGCGGTTCAGGCTCTGCGCGCCATGCAATCGCCGGCGCTCACGTTTCCTTTAGTATTGTCCCCTAGGTCTGAATTCAGATCAGGGATAATGCTGTGATTGAAGTCGAAATTCAGAATGAAACCCACCAAACGCAGGAGCGGATTCGCTTTGCTGCGGTTCCGCGTATTGGCGAAGGCATCCGTCTGAAAGAGCCCGACGGTGTTTGGGCGAGCTACGATGTCATCGATGTGTGGTATCAAAAGGCCGAATTTGGCGATATTTGGACGCCGTATCTGCACATTTGCATGACACCGGCAGACACGCAGGAAGTGGCTGTAGAACCCGCATTTGAGCAGCAAGCGATACATCTTGCTCGCCAACAGCCCCACGAAGTTCACGCTCATGAAGCTCAGGGCCACGAAGCTTTGGCCGCCCAAGCTCAGGCCGCCCAAGCTCAGGCTCAAGAAATTCAGGCCGGCGCTGTTCATGCCTATGAAGAAGAAGTCCACGAAGATGACGGGCATGATTTGCACGGAGAGGGCGCATTTGCCTCGCTCGCTGGGGAGGCTGAGCCATTCAAAATCTAATTAAACGCACCACTGGCGCGGGCAAACGTGATCAGGCGTTGGAAGGCAAATCGCTGGCGGAGAAGCTGGCGAATGCCCAAGCGCATGATCAGCGCGAGGTGTATGTGCCCGATGGCACCCCGGTCCAAACGCCGCGCGATGTGCAAGATGCACTGGATGCCAGAGATATTGACGGCGCCGCGCCGCAGGATGTCGATGCAATCGTGCGCGCTGCCAAAGCGATGCGTGACGGCATTTCGCCTGAGGCTGTGGAGCAGGCTTCGGCCAATATCTGTCTGATCGTCGATGACAGCCGCGTGATCCGCAAGGTTTCCTCCAAAATCGCGCGCAGCCTCGGCTATGTGCCGCTGGAGGCTCAGGACGGCCAAGAGGCGCTGGCCCGGTGCAAACGCGCCATGCCGAAATTGATCCTGACCGATTGGAACATGCCGGAGATGGACGGGTTGGAATTTGTGCGTTTGTTGCGCGCTATTCCCACGCCGAAAGCTCCTACGGTCGTGTTTTGCACATCGAAGGGCGAGGTGGCGGATATCCAAGAGGGCATTCGGGCGGGCGCGGATGATTACATCGTAAAACCGTTTGATGAGGCGGCTTTGCGCGCGAAGTTGGAGCGTATCGCCAAAGGCTGATTGAGTTCTGATTGGGCGCCAATTGGGCGCCAATTGGGCGCGGATTGGCCAAAACGCGGCAGACCGCTTAGAGGCTGCCTGCATGGGCAAAGAACATTTCGAACGTCACAAACAACCGTGGAACGCCGAAGAAGCGGGCCGCTTGCGATTGCTCGCGTCCAAAGGGCAGGGGCTGAAGCAGATCGCCAAAGCGCTGGGGCGGAGCGAGGATTCAACCAAGACCTTTGCCAAGCAGCAGAAGATCAAGGTGGCTAAGAAGCGTTAGGGTTGGAAACAATGTTCACTTCAATTTTGACCGGACTGGCGGCGACAGGCCTGTTGGCCTTACCCTCGATTGACTCAGAAGCCGTCCACCGAGCGACTGACCAAGTGCCGGTCTCAAATGTTGATCCATCTTGGTCGACAGAGGCACTTTTATTTGTCGATCAAACCGGCGATGTTCTTGAGTGTACGACGCAGAATTCTGAGGGAAGCGAACGCGCGTTTAGGCAATTGTGCCGCCAATTTAGCATGATGAACGTTGACATGGCGCGCGATCGTGAGGGGCGGCCAATCCACGGTATTATCGGCATTCGCGTTACCAGATTCCCAAGCGAAGATCGCGACATCGGTTTGGTCACCGAATATCCAGACATGTTGCTTCGACTACCAAACCGACAGATCGTCGGCATGGCTCATGCATTGGTGGAAGTGGAAACCGATGGGCGCATAACGCATTGTCAAATACGCCGGGCACCGGAAGTTGCAGACCAAGCGTCGCAGCAAGCTGTTTGCGATTACTTGCTGACTGTCCCCATAGCGCCGATGATTGGTGCCGATGGCAATGCGGTTCGCTATGTTCGCTCAGTCAAAGTGTCTGTGAACGGCTGAGCTGGCGACACGGTCACTTAACCCAGTCCAGCCCCATTTCCTCAAACACTTCCTTGTCCTCGGACCACCCTTCGCTGACCTTCACGTGCAAAAACAAATGCACCTTCACGCCCAAAATCTCGGCCAATTCCGCGCGCGCTGCTTCGCCAATGGCTTTGATCCGCTGTCCGCCTTTGCCCAGAACGATGGGTTTTTGGCTGTCGCGGCTGATGACGATTTGCTGGCGGACCTCGACGCTGCCGTCGGGTTTTACCGTGTAGCTTTCCGGGCGCACGGCGGCGTCATAGGGCAATTCATCGTGGAGCTGCTGATACAGCTGTTCGCGGGTGATTTCGGTCGCCATCAGGCGCTCTGATACGTTGGAAACCTCATCATCGGGATACATCCACGGACCTTCTGGCATAAGGTCCGCTAACGTGCCGCGCATTTCCTCCACACCGTCACCGGTTAGCGCGGAGATGAAGTAAATCTCCTCAAACTTGATCCGGTCCCCGATTTCCTGAGCGAGCGCGAGCAGCGGCTCTTTTTTCGCACGGTCGACTTTGTTGAGGACAAGGATCTTCTTCTCAGGGCGTTTTTCCAGCGTCTCCAACAACGGGATCAATTCATGCCGCCGCTGTTTGATCGGATCGACGATCAGCAAAACGGCATCGGCGCTTTGCGCGCCTTCCCAAGCCGCGCTGACCATTGCCCGGTCCAGCCGCCGTTTGGGTTCAAAGATACCCGGCGTATCGACAAGGATCATTTGGACATGTTCGGCCCCTTTATCGCCCGCCAGTGCGATGCCCATCATGCGGGCGCGGGTGGTTTGCGCTTTGGCGCTGGTGATGGCGACCTTTTGGCCGACCAATTGGTTCACCAAAGTCGATTTGCCAGCGTTAGGCGCACCGATAATCGCGACCACACCGCATTTTTGTTTGGTCATTGCATGACCTCCTCGCCGCAATTCTTTCGCTCCGCTACAGAGCGGCTGCGGGTGGCGACTTGCCCTTGCGAAACCTGCCGGTTTCGAGTCTGTGAACCCCTAGATATTATCAACCGAATTCCTCCAAAAATGCTTTCGCGGCGAGCTTTTCTGCTTCGCCTTTGCTGTTTGCCGTGGCGGATGCGCCGCCGACATTATTGACGCTAACTTCGACGGTGAAACGCGCGGCATGGTCTGGCCCGCTGCGTTCGACCACTTCATAATTGGGCATGGCGCGTTTGTTGCCCGCGGCCCATTCTTGCAACGCGCTTTTGGGATGTTTGGATTTGCCCGCATCCCCGCCAAGTTCGCCGTCCCACAATTGGTAGATGACATCGCGCGTGATGTCATAGCCATTGTCGACGAAGCTGGCGCCCAGCACCGCCTCCATCACATCGCCTAAAATATTGTCGCTATCCGCGCCGCCATCCTCGCGGGCTTGCTTGCCCAGCCGGATGTGGCCGCCAATACCGATGGAGCGGGCGATCCGGGCGCAGGTGACGCCGCTGACCAGCACATTGAGCCGCTGTGAGAGTTTGCCCTCTTGGCTGCCGCTGGCATTGTAGAGCCAGCTTGCGACGGACAGGCCCAGCACACGGTCGCCGAGGAATTCGAGGCGTTGGTAGTCCTTTGCCTCATCGTCAGAATTGCTGCGGCCTCCTGAATTGCCAGCGTTTACGCTGCCATGGGTCAGTGCCTCTTGCCAAACCTTGTCATCGCGGACGGTAAAGCCGGTTTGTGCCAGCCATTCGCGGGTTTCCGGCGAAAGATCGGTCATAGTCCGTCACCGAACCGATCCCAGCGCGCGGCGGAAAACCATGTCCACGGCTTAATCCATTCCGCGCTGCCATCGGTTGACCAGATGAGTATCGCCGCCTCTCCCACAAGGTTGTCTTGCGGCACGATCCCAACCGCATCCCCGGCGCGCGCTTCGAACCGGCTGTCGCGCGAATTGTCGCGGTTATCGCCCAGCACGAACATGTGCCCTTCTGGGATGATCTTGGGCGGGTGACTGTCGGCAGGAACATTGCCAAAATCGAGCACGTCATAACTAGGCCCGCCCGGCAATGTCTCGCGAAAGCGGGAGTAACTGCAAATGGCGGCGCCAGCCTCATTGGTGCCTTCTTCGCCGCCCCATGCGCATGACGTGTTGATCGACATCGGTATTTCGAGGTCAGGCATGGCCTCTCGCGGGACCAATTCGCCGTTCAGCATAATTTGGCCATCGACCAAGGCGACGCTGTCACCGGGCAATCCAATGACGCGTTTGATATAATCGGTCTTGTCGATCGGATGTTTGAATATGACGATATCGCCGCGTTCTGGCTGGCTTGCGAAAATTCGGCCCGGTTTAAGCGGCGTGTCTATCGGCAACGAATAATTCGAATATCCATAGGCCGATTTATTCGCGATCAGATAATCGCCATTCATCAAACGCGGCAACATACTTTCCGACGGAATCGAAAAGGGCGACCACAAGAAGATGCGCACCATCAGCACCGCGAGCAGCAGCATCGCAAGAAACCTTAGGAAACTGCCAAGCGTCTCCTTCTTCTCGCCCTCGGCAGGAGCGGGATCGGGGGACGCGGCGTCATGAGCACCGGGGAGCGGGGAAGATTGAGTCTTAACATTCATCACCGCTCCCCTTACTCGCGCCCACACGTCACGCAAAGGGGTTTGCCCAATGACCGATCACACAACGATTAATACCGCCTGGGAACGTTTAGCGAAACGCTTAGAGGAACAGCCTCAACGCACCCTGACCGAATTGTTCGCCGACGATGCAGGCCGGGTGGCCGCGATGAGCCAGCGGATCGAGGCCGATCTGGGCGAATTGGGCGAGCTGGGAATGTTGCTCGATTGGTCAAAGACGCATTTGGACGGCGCGATCTTGGATGCGTTTGAAGAATTGGCAGACGCCGCCGGGTTCGGCGCCGCGCGCGAGGCTTTGTTTGGCGGCGGCATCGTCAACATCACCGAAGGGCGGGCCGCGACGCATGGCGCAATGCGCGGCAGCGGCACCGACGCGGATGTTGAAGAAGGAGAAGCCTTGCTCGCGCGGATGGGCATGTTGGTCGGCGCGATCCATGATGGCGCATTGGGGGAGATCAAGCATCTCATCCATATCGGCATTGGCGGATCGGCGCTTGGTCCGGCATTGGCGATTGATGCACTGACGCGGGATCTGAAACTGGTCGATGTGCATGTCGTGTCGAACATTGATGGGCTGGCGCTGGAACAGGCCTTTGCCGCGTGCGATCCCGCCACGACTTTGATTGCGGTCGCGTCGAAGACTTTCACGACGACCGAGACGATGACCAATGCAACAAGCGCCTTGAAATGGCTGGCGGACAACAATGTTGCCGACCCAAGCGGGCAGGTGGTCGCCTTGACCGCCAATCCAGAAGGTGCGGTTGAATGGGGCGTGGATGAAACGCGCATCCTGCCATTCCCTGAAAGCGTCGGCGGGCGTTATTCGCTGTGGTCCAGCATCGGGTTTCCGGTCGCGATGGCGGTGGGGATGGCGGATTTCCAAGCCATGCTGGCGGGCGCACAGGCGATCGACACGCATTTCCGCGAAGCAGAAGGCCGGGCCAATGCGCCGCTGCTCGCGGCATTTGGCGACCTCTATTACACGCGCATTCGCGGGTGTCAGACGCGCGCGGTGTTTGCCTATGACGAACGGCTGGCATTGCTGCCGGACTATCTCCAACAGCTTGAGATGGAGAGCAACGGCAAGAGCGTGACCAGCGATGGCAAGCCGGTAGAGCGGCCAACCGCGCCGGTAACATGGGGCGGGGTGGGGACCGATGGACAACATGCGGTGTTCCAATTGCTGCATCAGGGGACGCATCTGATCCCGGTCGATTTTATCGCGGCGATTGCGCCGGGCGATGATCTCGATCCCGCGCATCACCGCAGCTTGTTGATGAATTGCTTGGCGCAGGGCGCGGCATTGATGGCGGGCAAGGCGTCAGACGATCTCGCGCGTCATTATCCCGGTGATCGGCCTTCTGCGATGTTCTTGGTTGACGACATTGACGCGGCGACATTCGGCGCGTTGATCGCTTTCCATGAACACCGGACCTTTGCGGGCGCGGTGTTGATGGGCATCAATCCATTTGATCAATTTGGTGTCGAACTGGGCAAGGCAATGGCAAAGAGCATCGACAGCGGCGAGGGCGATTTCGACGCAAGCACGGCGGCATTAATGGCGGCGGCTGGTCTGGCTTAGGACAATCGCTTCAAGCTAAGTTCAGAATAACAGGCTTAAAAACAAACGAATTCGGGCGGTTTGGGCGGTTTGTCGTTTGATTGCACAATACCAAAGGGCCGCAAAAATTTGCGCTGCCACGCAATCGGCGAATTTGGTATGATTCGTTAAGCCTGCGACGTAAAATTATATGTTTGAAGCATGTTGTTACGCAGTCTCCGAATAATCTGTATGCAAGTTTCGCTGCGGCGCAGCAATGGAGTCGCATTTGCACTTTAGCGAAATCTGCGTAGTTTCCCGGCTCTATCGCGAACCCCCTCGCTCTCACTCAAAGGTCATTCCATGAACGCCCTCGCCATTCTCTCTGCGTCAGCCGCAGCTCTTGCGCTTACGCCCACGCCAGCAACGGTGATTGATGAAGTCAGTGCAGAAGCGGACGTGCAAGTGGAGGCAGAAGCCGCAGCGCAGGCGGACACGCAGATACAGGCTGACATAGCGGCGCAGACGGAGGAAGAAGCCGTTGCCGCAGTGGAAGAGCGCGTCGCGGCACGAATTGTCGACCTTCGCGCCGAAGCAGACGCTGTTGCCGCAGCGCGAGCGACTGGTGAAATGCCGGTTCAGCTGGTGTCTTGGGACGGCGATTTTGAACTGATGAAAGCTTCGCGCCGGATGCGCATCTGGCGTTCTCACATCGCGTATAACCTGAGTGTAGATGCCGAAGGCAAAGCGACAGGCTGCGAATTGACAGAGACTTTCCGGATGCGCCGCATTTCGGACACTCTATGCGAAGTGTTGATCGCGCATCACACATTCGAACCCGCGAACGATGCAAGCGGTACGCCGATCGCAGGCGAGTATTCCGCACGGATCGCGTATGCAGATGTGTACGAGCGTCTGAATTAAAGGATTGCTATGCGGCTCCTGATTGCTTCGGCAGCTATGTTGGCGCTTGCTGCGTCTGCGTCTGGGTCGGCGTCTGCGTCTGAGGCGCAAAGTGATCCGATGCCGCCGCGTCAGCCGCCGCGCCTAATTGCATTTGATGGGATAAACCTGCTGGCGCGCGCCGCATCGCGTCAAAGAATATTGTCGCAGCAACTGACTTTCAGGATTGACGTTGGGGCCGATGGCATTCCAGCCCAATGCGATACGGCGCGCAATTTCCGGCGCAAAGCGACGACAATCGACCTATGCCGTCCGATCTTGAACTATTCCCGGTTTGAACCGGCCACCGATATGTCTGGGAATGCGATTGCGGGCCGTTACGAGATGACGATCGACTATAACTCGCTTATCGCTCGGCGCGGGGCTCCCGATCCGCGTGATCGTGATCGCGATTGACTTTTCAATGCCTTGCCCCTATTTGGCGCTCACACGAGGCGTCATAGCCAGCGTGAAGCGGCGACTTTAACCAGTCAGCCCCGGCTACGCCTCGATTGTTTTTTCCCTACTTCCCTTTTCACGCGGGCGGTTTTTACCCCTGCGACCGTGCGTCTATTTGGACGCGCGCGCTTCGCACATATTGCGAGTTATTATGACACAATTCTCAGACCTCGGGCTGTCTCAGCCCGTTCTCCAAGCGCTTGACCTAAAAGGTTACAGCGTACCAACCCCAATCCAAGAACAGGCGATCCCGCCGGTTTTGGCAGGGCGCGACCTTCTTGGTATTGCGCAGACCGGCACCGGTAAGACGGCGGCATTTATGCTGCCTGCAATCGACCGTTTGCGTGCGTCCGACAATAACATTCCGTTCAAATCTTGCCGCATGTTGGTGCTCGCGCCGACGCGCGAATTGGCGGTACAGATTGCCGACAGTTCAAAGGATTACGGCGCGCTTGCCGGCCTCAAAGTGCAAGTGATTGTCGGCGGTACATCGGTCAATAAAGACCGCAACAAACTGCACCGCGGCACCGACATTCTGGTCGCTACGCCGGGCCGTTTGCTCGATCTGATTGATCAAAAAGCGTTCAATCTCGGCTCTGTCGAAGTGCTTGTTTTGGACGAGGCCGATCAAATGCTCGACCTCGGCTTTATCCATGCGCTGCGCACTATCAATAAGCTCGTCCCGAAAGAGCGTCAGACGTTGTTCTTCAGCGCGACAATGCCAAAAGCGATCAAAGAACTGGTCGCGGGTTATTGCAATAATCCGGTTCAAGTGGCGGTCACGCCTGAAAGCACGACGGCAGAACGGGTCGAGCAATATCTCTATATGGTGCAACAGGATGAGAAGCAGTCTCTGCTCGAAATGATCCTGTCGGGACGCCATAACACGCCGGGCGATTTGGAACGTGTGCTGATCTTCACGCGCACGAAACATGGCGCGGACCGTGTTGTTAAAAAGCTGAGCCAGTGCGGCATTCCGGCCAATGCAATCCACGGCAACAAATCACAGCCTCAACGTCAGCGCGCTCTTGATGAGTTCCGCAAGGGCAAGACCAAAGTTCTGATCGCAACGGATGTTGCCGCGCGCGGGATCGACATTCCGGGTGTTAGCCACGTCATCAATTACGAACTGCCCAATGTGCCTGAACAATATGTTCACCGCATCGGACGCACGGCGCGTGCGGGCAAAGACGGTATCGCGATTGCGTTCTGCGCCGAGGATGAACGCGCATATTTGAAAGACATTCATAAAGTGACCGGCTCTGGGATGGAGCGTTTGCAATTGCCGGAGAATTTCCGCGCTGTTGTGGAAGGTGTCGGCCCGACTAAACCGGCGGCTCGCGGTCAAAACCGTTCGCAAAAACGTGTGCAGCCGCGGCCAACTGGCGGCAGTAAGCAGCGCAGTGGCGGCGGCGGTAATGGCGGCGTAGAGGGTTCTGCGCGGCCCAAGAACGCAGGCGCAAAGCATCCATCGCGTAAAGGTCGTCCCGGTGGCGGTCGTCCCGGTGGTCGTCCAGGCGGCGGCGGCGGCGGCGGCGGACGCCGTGGCGGTCAGGGCGGCGGTCAGGGCGGCGGCGGTCAGGGCGGGGGCGGCGGCTCTCGTTCAGCCAACGGCTAAGCGGCCAAAAACCTACAATTTTCTAGGCTCTGCCTAAGCGAAAATTAAGCATACGGCCCCTATCTGGCAGATAACGCTAGATAGGGGCCGTTTTTTCATGATCAGAACCGATACAACTCTGATTATCGGAGCCGGTGCCAACCGCGAGGTTGAGATGCCCGATGGGCCAGAGCTGCTATCCAAAATTGCGGCTGGGTTCGAATTTGAACGCCTCGATTCCGAAGTAAAATCGCGCGATCTCGTCAATTTCTCGATCCTGTTTCAGCGTGTCGCTGATCAATTGGATCTGACTTATGACGAATTGGTCGCAGGCGCGATGGCGATCCGCGATGCGACTTTGGTCAGCACGTCGATTGATGCGATCCTTGAACAATATGGCCATGATCCGGCGGTGTTAGCCGCAGGCAAATTGGCGATTGTGTATTACACGCTTCAAGGGGAATCGAAGTCCACGATGGCGATCGAACCGCGCGGGCCGGGCGAATTGCCCCTGCGCGGGATGGACAATTGGCTGTTCCAGCTGGGCCAGTTGATCGTGAAGGGTGTGCCGCGCGCACGGGCGGAGGAATGTTTTGAGAAGCTTTCCATCGTGTGTTTCAATTACGACCGCGCGATCGAACATTATTTGCCGTGGGTCGTGATGCGCGCCTTTGGCATGACATACGAAGAAGCTTGTGAATTGGTCGCCAATCGCCTGCGGATTGTGCATCCTTACGGCGTGGCCGGACGGCTGCCGTGGCAGGGTGACGAGGATTACGGCGCAACATGGGGCGATACCGATCCCGCCAATATCGTGGCGCTATCCAAACGCATCTACACCGCCAGCCAGCGCGCCGGATCACGCCAATTCCAATCCTATCTGCGCAGCGAAATGTCGCGCGGAAAACGGCTTGGTTTCTTGGGTTTTGGGTTTGACCCGATGAATGTTGCGATGCTGTTTGATGAGTTAGAACACGACAATCCCGATATGCTCATCAGCTTGGTCGGCATCAGCGAAACGCAGCAAAAGGCGATTTTGCGCCTCATTTACCGGCTCACCGGGATCGAAGATGAAAGCCGGATCACGCTCGAAAATATGAAAGCGTTTGAGTTGCTACGCGATTATGGGCGTTTTCTCGAAAGCTAATTTCGCAGGTCTTTCGCTCATCTGTAACCCAATCCGCACGCGCCGCGTATTGCCAGTTGGCAATTCACAGGCAGAGCGTCATACGCTGACGCAAACGAATGGGAGCATAGGCCATGACAGGCACAGAATTCGACTACGATCTCTTTACGATTGGCGGTGGTTCAGGCGGCGTTCGCGCAAGCCGGATTGCGGCATCGCACGGCGCCAAGGTTGCGATTGCGGAAGAATACCGGATGGGCGGGACCTGCGTTATTCGCGGATGCGTGCCCAAGAAAATGCTCGTTTACGCGTCAATGTTCGCCGAAGAATTGAGCCATGCCGGGCATAAGGGCTGGACCATGGGGCCGAGCAGTTTCGACTGGGGGACTTTGCGCGATTTCGTAAACGGCGATGTCGACCGGCTCGAAGGGCTATATGACGGCACGCTCGGCAATGCCGGCGTTGAGGTTCATTCGCAGCGTGCGGTCATCACCGGGCCGAACAATGTGCGGCTTGCCGATGGCACGCAGATCACCGCTAAAAACATCCTGATCGCAACAGGCGGCTGGCCAATTGTTCCGGATTTTTCCGGGAACGAACATTGCATCACATCGAACGAAATTTTCCACCTCGATGAATTTCCAAAGCGGCTGATGGTGATGGGCGGCGGCTATATCGCTGTTGAATTCGCCGGGATTTTCAACGCATTGGGCAGCGAAGTGACGCTTCTCAATCGCTCTGAAACGATCCTTCGCACTTATGAAAAGGATGTCGTTGACCGGCTGCCTCCGATCATGGCTGGGCGCGGGATTGACCTGCAAATGTCGGCTCAGATCGAAAGCGTTACAAAGAACGATGATGGGTCACTCACCGTCGTCCTAAGCAACGGTGTGACCAAACAAGTTGATCAAATTCTGGTCGCTACCGGGCGTAAGCCAAACAGCGAAGGGTTGGGCCTAGAAACGGCCGGTGTTGAACTGGGTAAAAAGGGCGAAATCCCGGTTGATGCTTATAGCAAGACGAGCTGCGACAGCATCTATGCCGTGGGCGACGTGACCGACCGCGTGCAATTGACGCCGGTTGCCATCCGCGAGGGCCACGCCTTTGCCGATACGGTATTTGGCGGAAATCCGCGCTGTGTGGATCATTCGTGCATCCCAACGGCGGTGTTCTCCCAACCGTCCATCGCATCGGTTGGCCTGACAGAGGTCGAAGCGCGCGAACAATACGCCGAAGTGGCGGTTTACACCTCTGACTTCCGGCCGATGAAGAACATCTTTTCTGACCGGGCAGAGCGCGGTCTGTATAAAATGATTTGCGACGGAAAATCGGGCCAGGTGATCGGATTGCACATGATCGGCCCAGAATCAGCAGAGATTATTCAAGCCGCAGCGGTCGCCATCAAAGCGAAGCTGACCAAGGCGGATTTTGACGCCACCACCGCGATTCACCCCAGCATGGCTGAGGAATTGGTGCTGCTTAAATAGTTTTGTCGGGGGAAATTGGTTGATGAATATTGATGGTAAGACGGTGCTGCTGACAGGCGGTACAAACGGCATTGGGCGCGAATTGGCGCTTCAACTCAAGGCAAAGGGGGCGGCGGTCATTGTGACTGGCCGCAACCCAGAGCGGGTTTCTGCGATGGAGGCGGAGGGGTTTGAGGTGATCAGCGCCGACCTTTCAAACGTCGCCGGTGTCGATGCCTTGATCGCAGCATGGGGCGGGCGACCGCTTGATGTGTTGATCAACAATGCCGGGCAATTGGTCGACCATGATTTCCGCAAAGGCGGCGTTGATGCGGACGCCGCCGATGATGCGATTTATGCCAATTTGAATGCCCCTATCCGCTTGATTGCGGGCCTGATGGAGCAATTGAACGCCAGCGCGCAGGCCGCCATTATCAACGTCACCAGCGGCCTCGCCATCGCGCCCGCCGCGCGTCAGCCGGTCTATTGCGCGACCAAATCGGGGCTGCGGTTCTACACTTTGGCCTTGCGTGAGCAGTTGAAGAAAACGGGGCGTGAGCAGCTGAACAAGACCGGTATCGCGGTCATCGAGGCTTTGCCGCCTGTGGTCGATACGCAAATGAATGACGGCAATCCGATGAAGAAGATGCCAGCCGAAGAATGCGCGCGGCAGATTGTAGAGGCATTGGAAAAAGGGCGCGATGAAGCGAATATCGGTCTGACCAAAGCCTTGCGGATTGCGGAATCGGTATCGCCTGTGCTTGCTCGAAGTGTGACGTTGAAGTTCTAGTGATGCGAATTTCAACGACAAATAATTTATGTAAAACATAAATTATCTATTGCTAATCGCAAAACTGAAGGTATTGAGGCTCCCAGATTGAAATCAGGGAGTAACCCAATGTCTGCAATATTTATCCGCCGCATCGTTGATGCCTTCATCCTCGTTTTCAGCGTCGGTATCGGAATACGAATATTCGGCGTCGTATCGTCTCTAAATTCTGGCGGGGCAGGCAATTTGCATTGGCCGGTTCAGTCGGCAGCGGCAGATAATGCTGTCCCGTTCGGTGACGCAGCGTCCATTGCATCGTCCTCTGCGGAGCTCATCGTTACCGGTCAGTTCGGCGCTCTGTTGTTTGATAGTGCCGCCAGTCTGGCGATGCTGATCCTGTTTCTGTTCGTTCTTTTCACATTGCGCAAAGTGCTAATTCAATTTGCGAAGGGTGAGACATTTACCCAGGACAATGTAACCGGAATACGGAATATGGGGCTGGCTTTGGTCGGCGTGTGCGCGGTGTCCTTGGTTCACGCGGTGGTGATCCAGTTCATTATTTTGGGTGCGGTTGATGTTCCTGTGGGCAGTGTTTTGCATGCGTCGCTATCTTGGGATGCACCGGGTATGGACAATGTTTGGCTCGACTATGAAGTGCCACTGTTCACCTTTGTGCTGGGCTGTATCGCGTTGCTTTTCTCCGAAGCATTCCGGAGCGGCCTTGCCTATCGCGAAGACAGCGAGAGTGTCGTTTAATGCCGATCATAACCAATCTTGATGTGATGATGGCCAAGCGCAAGATCAGCTTGAAAGAACTCGCCGAGCGGATTGGCATTTCCAACACCAATTTGTCCTTGTTGAAAACGGGCAAGGTGCAGGGGGTGCGTTACCGGACGCTGGAGGCGCTTTGCAAAGAGTTGGATTGTCAGCCGGGCGATATTCTCGAGTATCAGCCTAATGATGAGGGTGATGAAGAAGCTGGCGGCAAAGGGGCGGCGGGCTAATCCTATCGATTTACAGCGATTGACGCTGCGGCACCTGTCCGGCAACGACCGTGGCAACTGATCATCAAGTCAAAGGCCTCATCTTAATGTCTGCCAATATCGCTGAAATGGAACGCCGCCGCGAAGCTGCCAAATTGGGCGGCGGACAAAAGCGCATTGATGCACAGCATGCCAAAGGCAAGCTGACCGCGCGTGAACGGCTCGACGTGTTGCTGGACGAGGGGAGCTTTGAAGAGCTCGACACCTATGTCGAACATGATTGCGTTGATTTCGGCATGGAAGAGCAGAAAATTCCGGGTGACGGCGTTGTTACCGGCTCTGGCACGATCAATGGCCGCTTGGTCTATGTCTTTAGCCAAGATTTCACCGTGTTCGGCGGATCGCTATCGAAACGCCATGCGGAAAAAATCTGCAAAGTGATGGACACTGCGATGAAGGTCGGCGCGCCTGTAATCGGTCTAAACGACAGCGGCGGCGCACGTATTCAGGAAGGCGTGGCCAGCCTTGGCGGTTATGCCGAAGTGTTCCAGCGCAACGCGCTCGCCAGCGGTGTGATCCCTCAGATCAGCTTGATTATGGGACCATGTGCGGGCGGGGCGGTTTACTCCCCCGCGATGACCGATTTCATCTTCATGGTGAAAGACAGTTCTTACATGTTCGTCACCGGGCCAGAAGTGGTGAAGACCGTCACCAATGAAGAAGTCACGCAGGAAGAATTGGGCGGCGCGATCACGCATACGACCAAGACCAGCGTTGCCGATATTGCCTTTGAAAATGACATTGAAACTTTGCTCGCGACCCGGCGGTTCTATGATTACCTTCCGCTATCGAACCGCGAAGATCCGCCTGCGGTGCCCACCAACGATCCGTGGGACCGTTTGGAGCCATCGCTCGACACGCTGATCCCGGATAATGCGAACCAGCCTTATGATATGCATGAGGTGATTTCGAAGGTGCTGGATGACGGCGATTTCTTTGAGATTCAGCCCGCCCATGCGGCAAATATCATCTGCGGATTTGGCCGGGTCGAAGGGCGCACGGTAGGCGTCGTCGCGAACCAGCCGATGGTGCTGGCGGGCGTGCTCGACATCAATTCGTCAAAGAAAGCGGCGCGGTTTGTGCGGTTTTGCGATGCGTTTGAAATTCCGATTGTGACCTTGGTGGATGTCCCCGGCTTCCTGCCCGGCACCAGCCAAGAACTGGGCGGCATCATCAAACACGGCGCGAAATTGCTGTTCGCTTATGCGGAGGCGACCGTGCCCAAAATCACCATCATCACCCGCAAAGCGTATGGCGGCGCATACGACGTCATGGCGTCGAAGCATTTGCGCGGCGATTTGAACTATGCATGGCCAACCGCAGAAATCGCGGTGATGGGCGCGAAAGGCGCGGTGGAGATTATCTTTCGCAAAGACCGCGGCGATGCGGAGAAGATTGCCGAGAAGACCAAGGAATATGAAGACCGCTTTGCCAACCCATTCGTGGCGGCATCACGCGGTTATATCGACGAAGTGATCCACCCGCATTCGACGCGGCGGCGGATTGCTTTGGGGCTCAGGAAATTGCGGACCAAGGTGCTGGAAAACCCTTGGAAGAAGCACGATAATATTCCGCTTTAATTGATCTGTGACACCCGGCTAAATTAATTGAACTCTTGCCAATTTCTTGGATTTCGGCGCACATCGCAGGTTCGATGTTCTCGACCCTATTCGCCTTGGCCATGCTTCTCATGACGCTCTATTGTGCGTTTATGGCCATGAGCGCGTGGCGAAATCCCGAAAACTGGCACCTTGATGGCGACACCAAACAGGTGCTGTTCCACGCTTGGCTCGACATTGGGATATTCGCCGCCATGGGCGCTGTGTGTTTGTTGGCCGGTATGATGGGGCTGGTCTTTTGAGCGGTAAACAGCATCCAATTGCTCTGGCATGGGGCCTGTTCTTCGGCTTCATCGGTCTGCCTGTTCTGGTCGCGCTAGCATGGTGGAAAGCGCCGCAATTTGATCCCTATTCGCAAATTTTCTTCACCCGGTTCTATGTCGAGCCGACGCCGGAAATGCCCGGCGAAATGCGGATCATGGGCTGGGTGTTCGCGGGGCTGGGCGGGCTGCTGATTTTTGAGCCTATTGTTGTCGCGCTTTTCGGGCGGCTCAAATGGCGACAAGTGGCGTTGATGATCTGGCTTGGCGGATGGATTGCCGCGTTTGGGGGTGCGTTTTTTGTCGCCGCTGATACGGCTGAGACAAGAATTGAACAGGAGATGCGCGTTGAAACTGGGACGGCTTAACCACATCGGGGTCGCAACCCCTTCCATCGCAGATTCCATCACGCATTACCGCGATGTGATGGGCGCTACCTCGATCAGCACGCCGTTCGACTTGCCCGAACAAGGCGTGAAGGTCTGTTTTGTCGATACGCCTACGGATACGGGCCTAAACGGCACGCAGATCGAACTCATCGAACCTTTCGATGACGCCTCGCCCATCAACGGGTTCCTCGCCAAAAACCCGGCGGGCGGGCAGCATCACGTTTGTTTCGAAGTGCCTGACATCGCCGCCGCGCGCGCCGAATTTGAAGGGATGGGCAAACGCATCCTCGGCCCGACGCGCATCGGCGCGCATGGCACGCCGATTTTCTTCCTGCATCCCAAAGATATGCAAGGTATGCTGACCGAGATCATGGAAACCCCCATAGACCACTAATGCCGGGCGCTCACTAAACCTGTTCATTAGTGTAGCTTTCGCCTGTGCAGCGATTGTGCTTAGAGACGCGCATGACTCAGAAACCGACACCCGCCGACTGGAACGCCCTTGCCGAAAAAGAGAGCAGGGGCCGCGATCTCACTTGGGAAACGCCAGAAGGATTTGCGATCAAACCGCTCTATACAGCGGAAGATCACGAGGGGTTTGATCCCGGCCTGCCCGGATTTGGCCCGTTCACGCGCGGTGTAAAGGCGTCGATGTATGCCGGGCGTCCGTGGACCATCCGGCAATATGCGGGTTTTTCCACCGCAGAAGAATCCAACGCATTTTATCGCCGCAATTTGGCGATGGGGCAAAAGGGGCTGAGCGTCGCTTTCGACCTCGCCACCCACCGCGGATATGACAGCGATCATGCGCGCGTAACCGGCGATGTCGGCAAGGCGGGCGTCGCGATTGATACGGTCGCCGATATGCAGATCCTGTTCGATCAAATCCCGCTCGACACGATGTCTGTTTCCATGACGATGAACGGTGCGGTCATCCCGATCCTGGCGTTTTATATCGTCGCGGGCGAACGTCAGGGTGTGGGGCCAGAAAAGCTGTCAGGCACGATCCAGAACGACATTCTCAAAGAATTCATGGTCCGCAACACATACATTTATCCGCCCGAACCCAGTATGCGGATTGTGTCGGATATCATCGCATACACATCCGCCAACATGCCGAAATTCAACAGTATTTCGATCAGCGGCTATCATATGCATGAGGCCGGTGCGACGGCGGTTCAGGAACTCGCTTTTACCATTGCGGACGGCAAAGAATATGTGACCCGCGCGATGGCCACGGGCCTTGATATTGATGCGTTCGCAGGGCGGCTCTCATTCTTCTTTGGGATCGGCATGAACTTTTTCATGGAGATCGCCAAACTGCGCGCCGCTCGTACGCTTTGGTACCGGGTGATGGACGGGCTGGGCGCGCAAAGCGACCGATCAAAAATGCTGCGCACACATTGCCAGACGTCTGGTGTGAGCTTGCAGGAACAAGACCCGTATAACAACGTCATGCGCACCACGATTGAGGCGCTCGCTGCGACATTGGGCGGCACGCAATCGCTGCACACCAATGCGCTGGACGAAGCCATCGCGCTGCCCACTGATTTCTCCGCCCGGATCGCGCGCAACACGCAATTGGTGCTGCAAGAAGAAAGCGGGATCACCAATGTCGTCGATCCGCTGGGTGGTTCGCATTACATTGAGGCGCTGACCGCGACTTTGGTGGAAGAGGCAGAGAAGCTGATCGCAGAAGTAGATCAGGCGGGCGGCATGACCGCCTATGTCGACACAGGCGCGCCGAAAGCAGCGATTGAACGCGCGGCGGCAGAGAAACAGACCAGCGTGGATAAGGGCGACACTGTGATCGTCGGGGTCAACAAATACCGCAAAGACAAAGAAGACCCGATCGAAACGCTCGACATTGATAATGCGGCGGTGCGCAGCAGTCAGATCGAACGGATCGCAAAGGTTCGCGCAGGCCGCGATGAGGCCGCGTGTCAGGCGGCTCTGAAGGCTCTGACCGAGGCGGCATCAGCAAACCCGGCAACGCACCGCGAAGCCATCGAGAGTGGCCGCGATGAAAATGGCATTCCGCTTCCTCCGTCAAAGATCGCTGAGCTGGAGAAGCAAGCGGATGTGAACCTGCTGTCCCGCGCAGTGGACGCCGCGCGTCACGATGCGACTTTGGGCGAGATATCATCAGCGATGGGCGATGTGTTCGGTCGCCATGACGCGGTGCCTCAACCGGTGAGCGGCGTGTACAAAAGCGCGTATGAATTTGATCAACGCTGGGCGCAGGTCACAGGCGGCGTCGATGCTGTGGAACGGCGATTGGGCCGCAAACCGCGCATCATGGTCGCCAAAATGGGGCAAGACGGACATGACCGGGGCGCGAATGTGATTGCGTCAGCTTTTAACGATATGGGCTTCGAGGTCGTCTCCGGTCCGTTGTTCCAAACACCCGAAGAAACGCGCGACATGGCCTTGCGCAAGGATGTGGATGTGATCGGCGCTTCGTCGCTCGCCGCTGGTCATAAAACCTTGATCCCGGAACTGATCCGATTGCTGAAAGAGGCCGGGCGCAGCGATATCAAAGTCACCGCAGGCGGCGTGATCCCGGCGTCAGATTATGACTTCCTGCGCGAAGCAGGGGTGCAGGGTATCTATGGGCCGGGTTCGAATGTGATCGAATGCGCGGCGGATATTCTGACGCTGCTGGGGCATAATATGCCGCCGCCCGGAGAATCGGTGGATGACGGGATTGAGGGCGAGGCGGCGGAGTGATTGCGCTATTGCTTGCCGGGGCGGCTGCCTCTCTGACGCCGCCGCAACTTGATCCGCAGCCGGTGACGATTGGCGAGCAATATACGCTTGAGGCCATCGGGGCGGAGCGGACGGTCAATGTGATCCTCCCGCCCGACTACGATGCCGAGCCGGAGCGGCGCTGGCCGGTGATTTACCAATTGGACGGAGCAATCCGGCAAGACCTGATGATGGGGGTTGGCCTTATGCGCTGGGGTGCGTTGTGGGGGCGCAACAAGGACGCGATTATCGTCGGGATCGAGACGAAAGACCGCCAGCGCGAATTGCTCCCGCCGACCGCAGATGCGGATGAGCAGGGTAACTGGCCCAGTGCGGGAGAAAGCGCCGGTTTCCGCCAATGGCTTACCGGCATTGTCAAACCCATGATCGAGGCCCGCTATCGCCACGATGGCACCGCGTATCTGGTCGGCGAAAGCGCGGCAGGGCATTTCGTGGTAGAGACATGGGCCGATGCGCCCGACCTGTTCACCGGATACGCTGCGATCTCTCCCAGCCTGCAATGGGATGGCGAGGCGCTAAGCCGCCGTCTGGCAGGTGAGGGCGAGACGATACGCCCGCAAATTTATCTATCCTTGGCGGACGAAGGCGGGCCTACCGAGAGCGGTATGGAACGTCTGCTGGCAAGCCTTCCAGCAACCCAGCCCTTCTGCTTTTCCGATCGCCGGACCGACCTGGTCCATGCCAACAGCCTCCACGGCCTTTTGCCCGAAGCCTTGCAATACCTAGTGGAAACCGATGCCAACTGGCTGGCGGAATACGGCCTGATTCTGCGCTGTGAACGCCGTGGGCCGACGCGCAGCGAGGCGCAGTGAGCCTCGGCTTTAGCGTCAACACTTTGCTGCCAAAGGCGCGCGGAGGTGGGCAATTGCGCATGGGGCTGGTGAAGTTGGAAGAAGGCGAGTGGCTTCAACCCGCGCCCGATCTGGCGGGCCGGCACAAGGGTTTCGCAGAATGGCCCGAAGGTATCCAACTCACACCAGAAGCCGAAGCGCCCGGCCAAGAACTCGCCGCCATGCTTGGTACGTCCGGCGCGTTGCCTGAGGCGGCGCTATCCGCCCACGAAGATATGTGCCTGCTCATACAAGACCGCGATGATGCACCCTACAAGCTCATCGGAGCCGCCGTCGCTTGGCCCTCTGACTGGCACCCTAAGGACAAGATCGGCCTGCCGCTGCGCGCGCTTCATGCGCCGATTGCTGGCTATGAGGAGCAGCTGGCGAGCGGTGTGGACCGTTTTATGACGACGCTCAAACCGGGGGCGATCTATGGGCGCTGCAATTGGTTTATTGCCGCCACCAGAGCGCGCCGCTGGTTACAGGATCGCAGTCCAGCGGATGCATTCGCGCATGTCACCGCCGAAAATGCGGGGGAGGCTTTGTTTGTCCGCTCCGAACGCCAAACGCTTAGGCGGCTTCCAAAAACAGGTGCGATCCTGTTTACCATCGGCATTTATGTGGAGCCGCTTGGTCATCTAAACCCCGGCAACATCACAATGCTGGCAGACGCCGCGCAGAGCCTTGTAAAAGGGGAGGGTGATCGCCGCGGCGCACCGGCCTATGCTGATGCGCTCTCGCAATATGCCAACCAAGGAGCACAGCCATGATTTCTGCACTGTTATTGATGATGCTGGGCATCAAGGATGACCTGCCGGTCTGCGACGAAGAAGCAGCGGAACGCGGCGTTCAGATTGAAATGAACATCTGCGCTCAGAGAGAATACCTCATCGCTGATGCAGAATTGAACGCGCAATGGTCGATCACGCGCGAAGACATGCAGCAGCGCGACGCGGATTTCGCACAATATGCGGACCCGTCATGGGATGATCGTCCCGGTTATTTCGCCACCCTGCTGGAGGCTCAGCGGGCCTGGATCGAGTACCGCGACGCGCACTGCCGCAGCGAGGGTTATGGCGCACGCGGAGGGAGTTTGGAGCCGCTGCTGGTGTCAACCTGCAAGACTGCTCTCACGAATGCCCGCACTCAGGAATTGCGTGAATTGATCCTACCATAGGAAAGGCACAATTCAGCTAGGTTGCGTGGACCTCAAGCGCGCGGCATAGGCATTCATAGATTCACTGCCTTCGGAGGCTCGTTTGTTTTCTAAGATCCTGATTGCCAATCGCGGTGAAATTGCCTGCCGCGTTATCCAGACGGCCCAAAAGATGGGGATCGCCACAGTCGCGGTCTATTCCGATGCGGATCGAAATGCGCCCTTTGTGCGGATGGCGGATGAGGCGGTGCATATTGGCGCTTCGCCTGCGGCGGAAAGCTATCTGATCCCGGAAAAGATCATTGCGGCGTGCAAAGAAACGGGCGCAGAGGCGGTCCATCCCGGCTATGGTTTCCTATCCGAACGCGCGAGTTTTGTGGAGGCTTTGGCTGCTGAAAACATCGCCTTTATCGGGCCGCCTGCTGGCGCAATCGCCGCGATGGGCGACAAGATTGAATCGAAGAAATTGGCCAAAGCGGCAGGCGTCAACACCGTGCCGGGCAGCCCGGAAGCGATTGAAAGCACCGAAGAAGCGCTGAAATGGGCCAACGATATCGGTTATCCGGTGATGATGAAGGCCAGCGCGGGCGGCGGCGGCAAGGGTATGCGCCTTGCGTGGAATGACACCGATGTGAACGAAGGGTTCGAAGCCACGCGGCGCGAAGGCCTAAACTCCTTTGGTGATGACCGTGTTTTCATCGAAAAATTCATCGAAGATCCGCGCCATATCGAAATTCAGATCCTTGGCGATAAACACGGCAATATCCTCTACCTCAACGAACGCGAATGCAGCATTCAGCGCCGTCACCAAAAGGTCGTAGAAGAAGCGCCATCGCCGTTTGTGACGCCCAAAATGCGCAAAGCGATGGGGGAGCAATCGGTCGCTCTATCGCGCGCGGTGGAGTATCATAGCGCGGGTACAGTCGAGCTGATCGTGAGCGGGGCAGATCCGTCGGGTGAGAGCTTTTACTTCCTCGAAATGAACACCCGTTTGCAGGTCGAACATCCTGTGACAGAAGCGATCACTGGGATTGATCTGGTCGAACAGATGATCCGCGTGGCGGCGGGTGAAGAATTGTCGATGACGCAGGATGATATCGGCATTGATGGTTGGTCGATAGAAAACCGCGTCTATGCCGAAGATCCTTACCGCGGATTTTTGCCGTCCACGGGCCGCTTGGTCGAATATTCGCCATCGGTCACTGGCTGGACCAACACCGGCGCGGTGCAAGGCAAAGAGCGGCGCGGGGTCGAGCACGGCGCGGGCGGCATCCGCGTGGATGACGGCGTTTTCGAAGGGGGCGAGGTTTCCATCTTCTATGACCCGATGATCGCAAAACTGATCACATGGGCGCCCACACGCGATGAAGCCGCCGATCTGCAAGTCGAAGCGCTCGACAAGTTTCGGATCAAAGGGCTGGGCCACAATGTCGATTTCCTCAGCGCCATTATGCAACATGACCGGTTCCGCTCTGGCGAACTGACAACAGGGTTCATCGCAGAGGAATATCCTGACGGCTTTACCGGAGCGCCCGCTGATGAGGCTTGGCTGCGCCAGTTAGCGGCTCTGTTTGCGGGCGCTGAATTTGATCAACAAGTGCGCGCGCGCCAGATATCTGGGCAACTCAATGGCGCGGATAATCCGCCATCTGCTTGGATGGTGAAAATCGGTGATCAGTCCTTTGACGTAATGCTGGAGGCCGGCGGCGCAACCGTCGATGGCGTTCGCATCAATGGCACATGGGATTGGGAGGTTGGCGGCACCTTTGCGCATGTCACCGGCGACAATGAAATGACCGTGCAGATCGACCGGATCGGGGTGCGGTGGCGGATCACGACGCGCGGCGCCTCGCATGAGGCGCTGGTTCTGCCTGCCAAGCTTGCTCCGTTGGCCCGGCACATGATCGAAAAAGAGCCGCCTGATCTGTCCAAAATGCTGATCTGTCCAATGCCCGGAATGCTGATGAAACTGCATGTAAGCGAAGGCGACGTGGTTCAGCCCGGACAGCCGCTGGCAACTGTTGAAGCGATGAAGATGGAGAACATCTTGCGCGCTGAGAAAGAGGCGACGGTCACGATTATCAACGCCAAAGAAGGCGAGAGCCTTGCGGTGGATGCAGTGATCTTGGAGCTGGAATAGCGGCAGACCCTGCGCTGATTTGCTTACAATCTGAGTAAAATGCGTAAGCTTGTTTCTTCGGCGCAGTGCATTGTGTGCACCTGTTTGTACTGATCCGACAATCCGGGCCTTATAAGACGTTTTGTCCACGTCAACGCTGGCGGCACGCGCGCTTTTCAGAGAGAATCGCCTGCGTAGCTGATTCGATTTGGCCGGTAATTCAATCTGAGGAGGATCTCGCCGTGGCAAAGAAGGGTACAGGTTATTTCGACCGCAAAGGTCATTTCTTTAAAACTGGCCGAGAAGCCACGGAGAGCGATCTTGCGTCATTGCTCGGTCAGATCGGTGATGGCGAAAGTCTTGCGCCGGGCATCGCGCACATGCTGCTGGAACGCCGCAAAGAGGTGGAGCGGCTCTTTGCAGAACATGACGAGATGATGGCTGAAGAGACCGCAGCGAGCAGCGCCAAATTGACCGATATTACCGACAAGGTCACAAAACTGCCGCGTTCCGCCAGTTAGAAAACACCCAGTTAGGAAACGGGGAGCATTTGCGCGGCGTGATTGCTGATTCGATTGGGCGAAGCTAGGATCTGCCAAAGACAGGAGAACAGATTTGCCGCTTCCCATCACTTCCATCACCGCCGCGCTTTTGGCGCTTCTATTGCTAGCGCTGGCGATACAAACTGTGCGCAAACGTTTGGCGTTGAACGCGGCGTTTGGCGATGCAGAAGACCCCGGATTGATCGCCGCGAGCCGCAGTCACGGCAACTTGGCGGAACATGCTCCGATTGTTCTGATCATGCTGGCTTTGGTTGAAAATGCGGGGGCCAATGGCGGTTTGTTGACGGCAATCGCAGCAATGTTCGTAATTGGCCGAATTGCCCATGCTGTGGGTCTGCATCAGCCTTCTGCACCCGGCAAAGCGCCATTGTTGCGGCAAATCGGTGTCATTGCCACATGGCTGGTAATGCTGGGGCTGGCGGTCCTGATCCTGCTCGGCGCGGCGACCTAAGCCTCTATCCCTAAGCCTCAACCATCGCCACAGCGCGAATCCATCCGGCGCTGGCGCGTTCGATCTTCACCGGGAAACAGCTGAAGGTGAAACCATGCGCGGGCAGGGCTTCTAAATTGGTAAGCTTTTCGATCTGGTAATAGGGACGGATGCGGCCTGCTTTGTGCCCTTCCCAAATGATCGCGGGATCGCGCGTTTCGGCCCAGCGCTTTGCCGTGTGGCTGAACGGCGCATCCCAGCTCCACGCATCGGTGCCGACCACTTCGACGCCGCGCTGCGTCAGCCACAATGTCGCCTCGGCCCCCAATCCGACGCCTTGATCGGTGAAATTATCGGTGCCGTAAACCGCACCCGATTGGATGAGGACAATGTCGAGCGGCTTCAGATCGTAATCCATCGCCGAAAATGCCGCCTCAAGTTCCGCTGCCGTGACCACATGACCGCTGGGAAGATGCGAGAAATCGAGCTTTACACCGGGCCTGAAAAACCGATCGAGCGGTGCTTCGTCAATGCTGGGCGCGGGGGCGGCGCCGTCATCCGTGGTTGAATGGTAATGCCACGGGGCGTCCATATGGGTGCCGTTATGCGTGGACAATTCGAGCATTTCGACCGCCCAGCCTTCGCCATCCGGCAGGTCGTTTTTCTCAAGACCGGGGAAGAACATCGCGATCTGCGCCCATGTGTCCTCATGCGTCATATATTGGATTTTGGGCCGCATGACCTCTGGATCGGAAATCACATCATTGGTGATCGGGATGGAGAGGTCGATGAAACGGGTCATGCGCGGTTTAGCTCCGTGTCCAAAAATTCGGCGACATCGGCCAATTCGACATCACGCGCCATATAGGCCGCGCCGATCCCTTTCATCAGAAGGAAGGGCAGCGTGTCGGCCTCCATCTTCTTGTCATGCCGCATGTGATCGACCAATCGCGCGCCGCCGCATTCCATCCCCAGCGCCGCGATTTCGGACGGCAGGCCGGACGCCGCAATCACAGCCGCGCTGCGCTGCGCATCTGCCGCTGACATTTCGCCGCGTCGCACCGAATATCGCGCGGCAAGCACCATGCCCAGAGCCACCGCTTCGCCGTGGAGGAGGCGGTCGGAAAAACCGGTTTCCGCCTCCAAGGCGTGTCCGAATGTGTGACCCAAATTGAGCAATGCGCGAACGCCCGTCGTCTCGCGCTCATCCTCCGCCACGATCCGCGCTTTGGCGGCGATGCTGGTGGCGATGGCATGTGACAAAGCGGCGGGTTCGCGCGCAAGCACATCGGCGCCGTTCGCCTCCAGCCATTCGAAGAATTCCGCATCCCCAAGCAGGCCGTATTTTAGAACCTCGGCATAGCCAGCGCGCATTTCGCGGTCGGGCAGGGTGTTCAGAACCAGAGGGTCGATCAAGACGGCGGACGGCTGATGGAAAGCCCCGATCAGGTTCTTGCCCGCTTTGGTGTTGATCGCGGTTTTTCCGCCGACCGAACTGTCGACTTGCGCCAGCAAAGTGGTGGGAATTTGCACAAAGCCGCATCCGCGTTTCATCACGGCGCAGGCAAACCCGGTGAGGTCGCCAACGACCCCTCCGCCCAGCGCAAAGACATGATCGGAACGGGTGACGCCGAGCGTGAGCAGCCAATCGGTGAGGCGCTCCAGAACGGACCAACTCTTTGCACTTTCGCCCGGTTCCACGATAAACCAATCGGCCGAGTGGCCAGCCGCGCTCAGCGCCGCATCGACCCGCGAAGCGTAAAGCGTGTGGGTGCTCTTATCGGCCACGAACGGAACAGCCCGCCCTCCAAAACTACGCAGAAAAGGTTCTGCTCGGTTCGCCAGATCGTCCAGCAAACCCGCCTCAATCGTCACATCATAAGCGCGCCCGGCCAGCGCAACATGAATTACAGCCATTGATCAATCGCCTCTATTATCGCCCGTGCGGTGTCGGCATGGGGGCTGTCTTCGCTGCGTATGCGCAGCTGCGCCTCTGCATAAAGCGGCCCGCGCTTTTCCAGCAGAGCCGTCAGAATTTCCTTGGGATCGCCCCCTTGGAGCAGCGGGCGGGTGTTGCGCCGCGATGTCCGCTCCACCAAAGTGTCGATGTCGCAGTCGATCCAAACCGCCACGGCGCGCGTTAGGATCAAAGATCGCGTTTCATCGTCAACAAATGCTCCGCCGCCAGTGGCGATCACGCCTGCTTCTTCCTCGATCAGACGCGCGATCACGCGGCGTTCGCCGTCGCGAAAATATTCTTCGCCAAATTCGCTGAAAATCTCTGGGATGGTGCGCTGTGCCGCGTGTTCGATTGCATCGTCAGCATCGACAAAGTTGCGGCCAAGCATACTCGCCAGCCGCCGGCCCACGGTCGATTTGCCCGCACCCATCAATCCGACCAGCACCACCGGCCGGTCCAGCCGCTTCGCTATCTCGTCAATATCGGTCCGGGTTAAAGGTGCGTTTGCGGTCATTGCCCCACCGCCTATAGATGGGGTAGAGCGCGCGCAATATGTCTAAACATTATGTCTAACCGGTGCGTCTAAACACTATGTCAAAATCACGGATCATCCCCCTTGATCACCGCGGTCCTTCGAAAGGGCCTCTGGCTAATCGCCGCTGGGCGTTTTTTGCCGCGCTGGCGGTTGCGGGCCTCTTGGCGCTTGCATATTTTGACGGCGGAGAAGAACCGATCCATCCGATTTCTCAGCAAATCGCGCTTCCAACTGGGCCAGGAGCAAGCGAATGAATCGCGCCGGTTTGATCGCAGGGGCAGCGGCTATCGCCATTGCGGCGGCGGGCGGCGGAATGCTCAGCACCTTGGCCACCGCGCAAGACGCACCGGAATCGCTGTTACCGCCGGGGTTTGACGACCCCGCACCAGCGCCGACGCCTGCGCCTCAACCCGCGCGTCAGCCGGCGACTGCACCGGCAGGTCCGGCAGGTCCGGCAGGTCCAGCAGCGCCGGTAACCGCGCCGCCATCTTCGCCAGCGGGAGGGGCTGCGCCGCCGCCCATTCCGGGAAATGTCCCGCCTGTGCCGCAAGCGGATCTTTCCGGCCTGCCATCGCTCGAAGAATTAGAAGACCTCTCCACCGACCAGCTCGATGATCTGCTTGGGCTAAAGCCGCAATATGACATTCCGCCTGCCGCCCGCCGTTCTTTGGCGCAAGTAGGCGTGTTGTCACCAGAAGAAGGCGGATTGCCGACCGCCGCTCTGGCGAAGCAGCCGCAAAACCTTGTGCGCGCCGTTCTGGCTGGGACCAAAGGACCGCTCGTTTCGCGTTGGGGGCACATCATGCTGCGCCGCGCCTTGGTCAGCCGCCTTGCCGCGCCGGAGGGGATGAACCCGGTCGAATTTGCGGCGTTGCGCGCGGGTGTGCTCAATTCGATGGGCGAATATTCCGCGACCCGCGCCTTGGTACAAGATGTCGATACCGGCAATTGGTCCACGGCCATGACCAGCCAGGCTCTGACCGCTTATATCGCGTCCTCTGATCTGGTTGGCGCTTGCCCGGCCGTGCGTTTGCAAGGCGGCGCGCGCGAAGACCCGCAATGGGTGATGATGCAGGCGATCTGCAACGCTTATGCGGGCGAAGGCGCGCTGGCCGGGTCACAGCTAAACGGTGCGCAAAGCGAGGAAATCGCGCCGGAAATCGATATTCTTTTGGCGCAACGTTACGCAGGGGCCGCCGGACGCGGGCGGGGCGGGACGACTGTTTCATGGGAAGGGGTGGAGGAGCTGACCCCGTGGCGCTTTGCGATTGCAAATGCGGTCGGCGAAGACATTCCCGACAATCTGGTGAGCGCAGCATTGGACGGCGCGCGCGGTGAATATTATTCATTGGCGGCGGCCTCTGCGCCGATGTTGCCATTGGCAGCGCGCGCCAAATATGCGGAAATCGCGGCGAGCAGGGGTGTCATCTCGGCGGCGGCGATGATCGATATTTACAGTCAGGTGTATTCCGATAACGCAATCGGCGGGGAGGCGTCAGACCGCGCCGCGCGATTGCGAGAGGCATTTGTCGGCGGCGATGATACGATTCGCCTGACCGCGATGCGCGGGCTTTGGGGAGAGGGCGAAGCCGGATTCTCAGGCCAGATCCTCACCGCCTATGCCGCAGCACGGATTGAGCCATCGGCTGAGAGTGCCGATGCAGCGGGAGACTTGATTGCCTCCATGCTGACCGCCGGACTGGACCGTGATGCGGCGGCTTGGAATGATGTGATCGAGCCTGGGTCAATGGGCTGGGCATTGGTGGCGCTGTCCGATCCGTCTGCCGGCAACGCCGATATTGATGCGGTGGGCAATTTCTACAGCGATGATGCCAGTGAGGATGCGCGCAAATCGGCGTTTCTTGCGGCGGGTCTGGCTGGATTGGGGCGGATGCCGGTCGGCGATGCTAGCGATTACGGCGCAGATTTGTCACGCCAAACACGCTGGACCCGGATGATTGACCGCGCCGCAGAGGTCGAAAATTCTGCGATGGTCGCGCTGCTTGCGGGACTGGGTATGCAGGGGGAGGAATGGTCGCAAATGACGCCGCTGCACCTCTATTATATCGTCTCAGCCCTTCGCCGCACCGGGATGGAAGCAGAAGCCCGGATGATAGCCGCAGAGGCGGTGGCGCGGGGCTAACGCGCCGCTGGTCCGCCTATGTCCGCATCAACTCAGGCATTTTTGGACATGCTGGCCGCAGAGCGCGGGGCGGCGGCAAACACTCTGGCTGCGTATCGGCGTGATTTGGCCGGTGCGGAGGAGGCGCTGGGCGATTTGGCCGATGCGCCGCGGGCGGTGGTTGCAAAATTGTCGGGCGAATGGGCCGCGCTTGCTCCCTCGACAGTTGCCCGCAAAGCATCGGCATTGCGCCAATATTTCGGCTTTGCCGTGGATGAGGGGTGGCGCCAAGATGACCCCTCTGGCGCTCTGCCGCAGCCGCGAACGCGCCGACCTTTGCCGAAAATTTTGGGACATGATGCGGTTGAAGCTCTCCTGACGCGCGCGGAATTGGAGGCCGCGGGCGGAAAGCCGGCGGCGGTGCGGCAACTTGCGCTGCTCGAATTGCTCTATGGATCGGGTTTGCGCGCTACTGAGTTGGTTGGGTTGCCACTATCCGCTGTTCCGCGCGATGCGCCGCTTATCACGGTGATGGGCAAAGGCGGGCAGGCGCGATTGGTTCCGGTGAGCGAAAGGGCCGGCCAAGCGCTGAGTGATTGGCTGGCATTGCGGCCAAATGATCCGCCGTCAAAACACCTTTTTCCATCGAGAAACGGCAAGCATTTGTCGCGTGTGCGGCTGTTTCAGATGCTCAAAGAACTCGCCATGCGCGCCGATCTGGATCCCGCTGGGATTAGCCCGCATGTCCTGCGTCACGCCTTTGCTACGCATCTGTTGGAAGGCGGCGCGGATTTGCGCGTGCTGCAAACTTTGCTCGGTCATGCCGACATTGCGACGACGCAAATCTACACTCATGTGGATGCCGCGCGCCTTGTTGAGCTTGTAAATACGCGGCATCCTCTGGCGACGCGTCGGCGCTGATTTTGTTGTGCCGGGATTGGGTGTCCGTGATGCGGCGGACGACGCTAGGCTCTTGCCCCGAAGCGCACATCGGACTAGCGCGAAACCATGATTTCTTATCTGGAATTTGAGAAACCCGTCTCCAGCCTCGAAGAGCGCATCAAAGAATTGCGCGGGGTGGACGCGAACCATGAGGTTGATGTCGCGGCTGAGATTGAGCGGCTAGAGGCGAAAAGCACCGAATTGCTCGCCAGCACTTACGCCTCGCTCACCCCGTGGCAAAAGACTCAGGTCGCGCGTCATCCCCAGCGCCCGCATTTTCGCGACTATGTGGCGGGGGCCTTCACCGATTTCATGCCGCTTGGCGGAGACCGGTTTTACGGCGAAGACGAAGCGATCATGGGCGGCTTTGCCAAGCTCGATGGACGCCGCGTGATGTTGATTGGGCATGAGAAAGGTCACGACACTCAGACCCGGATCAAACACAATTTCGGCATGGGCAAACCAGAAGGGTATCGCAAAGCGATCCGTCTGATGGAACTTGCAGGGCGGTTTGGCCTGCCGGTGGTGACATTGGTGGATACGTCGGGCGCATTTCCGGGGATCGAAGCAGAAGAGCGCGGCCAAGCCGAAGCGATCGCGCGGTCGACAGAGGCCTGCCTTGCGCTGCCGGTGCCCATGGTGGCGGTGGTCGTGGGTGAGGGCGGTTCTGGCGGCGCAGTTGCGCTGGCGAGCGCAGAGCGTGTGCTTATGCTCGAACATGCGGTCTATTCGGTGATCTCGCCCGAAGGGTGCGCGTCGATCCTATGGCGTACAGCGGACAAAGCCGCAGAAGCCGCGCAGGCGATGCGGATCACGGCTCAGCACCTCAAACGTCTCAAAGTGATCGACAGAATTGTAAAAGAACCTATCGGCGGCGCTCACCGTGATGGCCCTGGGATGGCGCGAAACCTTGGTAAGGTTCTGGCCGAAGAGCTTGATAATCTGAGTGAATTGGACAGTGAGACTTTGCTGCGTCTGCGCGAGGAACGGTTCCTTCAGCTCGGTGGATGACGTTTAGAGGGCTTGCCCCCAACGCGGCTTTTCCCGATAGTTAATCCCGAATGAAAGCTGCCGACGCTGAGGCGCGGCAAGCTGAGAATCGGGAGAGCATTCATGACTAATCGCAAGATCCTTTTTGCAGGCACAGCGCCAATGGCGTTGGCGCTTAGCGGCTGCATGGGCGGGGGCTCGGTTCCGTCGGCCTCCACGCCGATCACCACGACCGAGGCGCAGCAAGGCGCGGAATATCACCCGCAATTGCTCGAACAATTCGGCGGCGCGATGGGCGGTTCTCAGGCGCAATATGTCGAACAGGTTGGCAAGAATATCGCGGTGCAATCGGGGCTCGGCAATGCGCGCGATAGTTTTACGGTTAGCTTGCTAAATTCCCCGGTGAACAACGCTTTCGCGGTTCCGGGCGGGTATATTTACACCACGCGGCAACTTGTGACCTTGATGAATAACGAGGCGGAGCTGGCCGGCGTAATGGGACACGAAGTTGGCCATGTCGCCGCGCGCCACTCACAGCGCCGCCAACAAACGGCTCAGCGCAATTCAATCCTCGGCGTGCTGGGCGCGATCGGCAGTTCGGTCTTGCTCGGTAATAGCGGGATTGGAGAGACGCTTTCGCGCGGGTTTTTGCAGGGCTCGCAGCTATTGACGCTCCGCTTTTCGCGCAGTCAGGAAACGCAGGCTGATGATTTGGGCATCCAATATCTGACCAGCGCCGGATATGATCCGCGCGCAATGGGCACGGTTTTGGCTAGCCTTGCCGCGCAAAACAGTTTGGATGCGCAGCTTCAAGGGCGCGATAATGCTTCTGTACCGGAATGGGCATCGACTCACCCGGACCCAGCTAGCCGTGTGGCGCGCGCCTTATCCGCGGCACAAGGCCTGCCGGGCAGCGTAACGAATCGCGACACATTCCTCAGCCGGATCGACGGATTGCTCTACGGCGATGATCCATCGCAGGGCGTGATCGAAGGCAGCGACTTTATTCACCCCGAATTGCGCCTGAAATTCACCGCGCCTCAGGGTTTCTACATGGTCAATTCGTCCAGCGCGGTCAGCGTGAACGGCCAAAGCGGTCAGGCGAAACTGACCCTCGCGCCGTATAATGGCGATTTGGACAGCTATATCCGGCAACAATTCACCACGCTCGGCGGGGAAGGCAACAATCTCGCGCCGCAATCGATTGAGCGGACCACGGTAAACGGCATTCGCGCCGCTTATGGTCAAGCGCGCGTGAACAACGGCAATTCACAGGTGGACGTGACGATCTTTGCCTATGAATTTGCGAATGACCGGGCCTATCATTTTGCTGCGATCACGCCAGCGGGCCGGTCGGGCACATTTAACACGATGTTCCGATCCATGCAGCGGATAAGCGCGAACGAAGCAGCGCAGGTTATCCCGCGCAGGCTCGATGTGGTCACGGTCCAGCGCGGCGATACGGTCGCCGGGCTCGCGCGGCGGATGGCTTATGATGATGGGCAAGTCGCGCGTTTCCGCGTGCTCAATGGACTGCGTTCTGACGAGGGCCTGATCGCCGGGCGCAAGGTCAAGATTGTCGTGCGCGGCAGGTAAATTTGTTCGAGCGGTAAGGGCCGTGCAATGCAGTTGCGCACGCACAAAAAAAGCGGCGGGGCAAAACCCCGCCGCTCTCTTTTGTCGGTTAAGTCGGTTAGACTTAAGCAGCCATTTCAGTCTGCACTTCCGAGAATGTGTCCGAAAGGGTGTTACCCAGTGAACCCATTGCGGTGATTGCAGCAACAGCGATCAGAGCAGCAATAAGGCCATACTCGATTGCAGTGGCGCCTTGCTCGTCACGAGCCAATTTGTTGAAAAATGTCATTTGTAGTCTCCTGGTTTGGTCTTCGGTACCCGTGCCCGCCCAAAGTGATGAACAGACATTTGTGGGGATAATGCGTAGCTCTTGAGAAATTCCTAATTTGGAACCTTTCAAATTTATGAACTACCCATTGCCTCCACAGATGCAGTCTCAACTTCACTCCATGTATCAATGGTCGCCTCGGCTACGCCTTGGAGAGCACCGATCATCGCAATGACGATCAGACTTACGATCAGTCCGTATTCAACGGCGGTGGCACCTGAATTGTCGTTTCCAATGTGCTTAAGGAATTTCGTCAAATTCATGAGGTCACCCGTCACCTACGTTCCTGATGAGCTACAAATCGCCGCGTCAGGTTAAGAAAAGATTGAGAGAGCGCACAATTATGGAAAAAATTCCGACACGGCGGGCCGCTAGGCACAGGAGATATCAGCAAACATGACGGTAGGACCTTTATGGGTGGTGGCAGGGGCACTGAGAGCCAGCGGAGGTGTTTCAGAAGACACTTGGCTTATGCAGCGCAGACCTTTCGAGAAACATCACGGGGGCCTATGGGAATTCCCCGGTGGGAAGGTCGAACATGCTGAAATTCCAGTGAAAGCTTTGATACGGGAACTGCACGAGGAGCTGGGGATCACTGTCCGCGCAGAGGATTGCATCCCCGCCGGTTTCGCCGAGGAACAGCTGTGGGCTGGCACCAATGATCGCGGCCAAATGGGCGATCAAAGCGCTCAACAAACTGTGCCCGACAAGACGCGCGCACCGATTGTCATCCTTCTTTACACTATCGATGTTTGGACCGGTCAGCCGCGAGCATTGGAAGGCGGGCGAATCGGGATGTTCACCCCGAAAGAGATCGATTTGCTCGATAAACCGCCCCTTGATCAGCAGCTTTCGGCGCGTCTGTTCGAAAAAGGGTAAAAGAGGATTGCCAAGCGCGCGGTCTCTGCCTACATGCCGCCCCTCAAGTGCACCCGTAGCTCAGCTGGATAGAGTACCTGACTACGAATCAGGGGGCCGGAGGTTCGAATCCTTCCGGGTGCACCATAAAAAGGGACTGCCTTATGGGCGGTCCCTTTTTTGGTTTTGGGGCGATTCTACTTCCCTGCCTCTTTTGACAATGCGTGCATAATTCTACCTGACAAAGGGGCGGCGCTGGAACGGGGATCCTCGCTCGTCATGTATTTTCCAGGTCGTCAGGTGCAAATATTGCACTTAAGTTTCTGAATTAGAGTGATTTTGTGCTTTGGAATTGTTGCTGCAATCTGCCAATGTGCTTTGCGAAAGGCGCGCCGATTGATTGAGCCCGCTTAAGAAAGACAGTGCCATCAGCGACATCAACGTGCATGACCGGGATAGTTTTGATCCGGAGAATCCCTTGAGCAAACCCGACGTGCCCGAAGAAGTGCAAGAAGCCGTTCGCACCATCCTGCGCTGGGCGGGCGATGATCCGACGCGTGAGGGGTTGCTGGATACGCCGATGCGCGTGGGCCGGGCATGGCTCGAATATTGTCAGGGCAACCAAAGCGATCCCGCCATCCACCTCAGCCGAATTTTCGAAGAAGTTGGCGGCTATGACGAGATTGTGCTGCTGAAAGGCATTCCGTTTCATTCGCATTGCGAACATCACATGGCACCGATCACGGGCAAGGCGCATATCGCCTATCTGCCGGATCAAAAGGTGGTTGGCATTTCTAAACTCGCGCGCGTGTTGCACGGTTTTGCCAATCGGTTGCAGGTGCAAGAACGCCTGACCGCAGAAGTTGCCGAATGTATCTGGGACAATCTGGAGCCGCGCGGCGTCGCTGTTGTTATTGAGGCTGAGCATGGCTGCATGACGGGACGCGGGGTTAAGGTGCATGAGGTTGAGATGATCACCAGCCGGATGATGGGCTGTTTCCTAGACGATCACCGCAGCCGCAAGGAAGTCATGAGCCTGATGGGATATTGAGCGTTCAAACAGGTGTTGAGCGAAACCGCATTCCGGGCGATGCCTAGGGCATGACATCTCAGAAACTCAAAGTGGTCCTGTCGGCGCAGCAATTGGCCGATTTCTTTGTCGAAGCTTTTCCGGGGCACGATCACAGTTCATTGGAATTTGTGCGGGTGGAACCGGGCTTTATGCAGCTTCGTCAGACCCCTGCGGGTTCGATGCTGCGGCCGGGCGGGATTGTTTCCGGCCCGACACAGATGGCACTGGCTGACCGCGCCGCTTATGCGGTGATATTAGCGCATATCGGGATTGTACCGATGGCTGTGACAAGCAACCTCAATATGAGTTTCCTGCGCGGCATCGCGGCAGAGCCGTTCTATGCCGATGCTCAACTGATCAAGCTGGGGCGGAGGCTGGCGACGGTGGATGTGCGGCTGTGGCAAGGCGATCCCGGTAATATCGCAGCGCAATCAACCGTGACCTACGCGATTCCTGCCAAGACTTGAACGCGCGCTCTGGCTCTTTAGTCTGAAGGCAAAAGGGGAAGAAGATATGCCGACAGCGGAAAAGCAACTCGCAACCATGCTCGCAAATGTACCGGAGAAAACCGGCAAGCCGATGGGCGAGTGGTTGGCTTTGATTGCGGCGTCGGGCCTCGATAAACACGGTAAGATTTTGGCGCTGCTGAAAGGCGAGCACGGGGTCAGCCACGGTTTTGCCAATCTGATCGCTTCCGAGGCGTTAAAAGCGCAGACGCAATCTGAAACGCCCACCGATCCGGTGGAGGATCAATATTCCGGCGGGAAGGCTGGATTGAGGCCGATTTATGATGCGGTGTTGGCATTCGCCCAAACGCTGGGCGGTGACGTCGAAGTTGCCCCTAGGAAGGCCAGCGTCAGCCTGCGCCGCGCAAAGCAATTCGCGCTGATCACGCCTGCGACCAAAACGCGCATTGATTTGGGGCTCGCGCTGAAGGGGGATGAAGCGGCAGGGCGCTTGGAGACCTATAATGCGATGTGCTCGCACCGTGTTCGCTTGGAAAGCCCGGCGGACTTTGATGATGAGGTTAAGGCTTGGGTGGCGGAGGCTTACTCACGCTCTGGCTGAACCACTCGGCCCATTTGCAGCCATAAAAAAGGGCGCCGAAACCGGCGCCCTTTTTCTTTCGCTATGCTGTCTCTCTTACATCTGATCCAGCATGTGTTCCGCGCTGGAAACTTTGAAATCACCCGGCGCCTCGACGTTGAGTTGTTCAACTACGCCATCATTCACCACCATAGAGAAGCGCTGACCGCGTTTGCCCATGCCAAAACCGGAACCATCCATCGTCAGGCCAACCGCTTCGGCAAAATCCGCATTGCCATCGGCCAGCATTGTGATGTCGTCTGACCCGGCGGCAGAATTCCATGCACCCATAACAAATGCATCGTTCACCGCGGTGCCGACGATTTCGTCAACGCCTTTGGCTTTCAAATCGGCGGCCTTTTCGACGAAGCCGGGCAGGTGTTTTGCCGAGCATGTGGGCGTGAAAGCGCCCGGCACCGAAAACAGCGCCACTTTTTTACCGGCGAAATATTCGCTGGCCTGAACCTGCTGCGGCCCCTCGGCTGTGGCCTTGACCAACGCCACGTCGGGAAGTTTGTCGCCTACTGAGATTGTCATCCTATGCTCCATTCAATGTCTGATTGCGCGGGGCGAGGGTTTGGAAAAGGGCGCCGCGCTTCATTATCCAATATAGGAGCACGCGGCGAAGCGGCAACGGTAAAGAGAATTTCGCTGATGCCCTTAATGTGACCCTAAACGCGGTTAAGGCCGCTTCACTGTGCGCCTTGAAGAAGGCGTAAACATGCACCGCTAGCTTTACGAAAGGATACGGGTCAGCGGAGAAAGAATATGGCGATAGTGAACAAATGGGGTGCCGGAATAATTGCAGGGGCGGCTTTGATCGCCGCGGGTTCTGCGTCGGCACAATCGCAGATCAGGGTTGATCCGGGCGCGCAAGTTAGCGGTGCCGAATATGTGAGCCCGATTATCGCCCAGCAATTGAGCAGCGCTCAGGCCATTCGCAGCCTCAATATCATGTTGATGGTCACTTCCCTGCGGTGCCGCACCGGGGCGCATGATTTTCGCAATGAATATGACATGTTCTCCCGCACCCATCAGCGCAGCATCGAGGAAGCGAGCGATCAACTGACCGATGACTTGGTCGCTACTTATGGGGAGGATGGCAGTCACCGTGAGCTGGACCGGATGGGTGTTTCGATCGCCAACAGTTACGGGGACGGGCATCCGACGATGGGATGTTCTGATTTGAAAGAGGCGACACTGGAACTGGCGATGAGCCAAGACCGGAGCGCACTTACGTCGATGGCCGGGTGGTTGCTGGAGGGTAAGACGCCTGCACCGGTGGCCACAGCACCAAGCCCCACAATTACGCCGGAATGGGTGGAAGCCGATCCCAGCATTACGCAGCCAGAGAATTCCGGGCGAGAGCTGAGTTCACGTCAGGACTTAGCCAAGGGGCCTGCGGGCTTCATGACGCGTAGCCGGTAGTGAGTGAAGGTACGGATTGAGCCGATAGGAGCGAGAAATAGACCGGACATAGAGATATAAAGAAAAGTTTATATTTGCTTGTCAGCCGTGAGGCCGCTAGGGGGCGCGTAATATTATTACTACCCCATTTCCCTAGACGGAGACATTCAATGGTGACCCAAGCTTCGGGCAAAGCCCCCACTCAGGAACACATCATCAAGGACATTTCGCTGGCTCAATACGGCCATGACGAAATTCACATTGCAGAAATTGAAATGCCGGGCCTGATGGCTCTGCGCGAAGAATATGGCGCATCGCAGCCGCTTAAAGGCGCGCGGATCACCGGTTCGCTGCACATGACGATCCAAACCGCTGTTTTGATCGAAACGCTGATCGCGCTGGGCGCAGAGGTCCGCTGGGCCACTTGCAACATCTTCTCAACCCAAGATCACGCTGCGGCTGCGATTGCTGACCAAGGCATTCCGGTATTTGCGATCAAGGGCGAAACGCTCAGCGATTATTGGGATTACGTTGGCCGCATCTTTGACTGGTCGACCGATGAAAACCCGGACCTGACCACCAACATCATCCTTGATGATGGCGGCGATGCGACGATGTTTGCGCTCTGGGGCGCTCGGATCGAAGCGGGCGAAGAAATGCCTGCTCCTGCCAATGCCGAAGAAATCGAATTCCAACGCGCGCTGAAAGCTTATGTCGCGGCGAAGCCCGGCTATCTCACCAAATCGGTGCAGAACATCAAGGGCGTATCGGAAGAGACAACCACCGGCGTTATGCGCCTTTACCAGATCGCAAAGCAGGGCAAGCTGCCTTTCCCAGCGATCAACGTGAATGACAGCGTGACCAAGTCGAAATTCGACAATCTTTACGGCTGTAAAGAATCGCTGGTCGACGCCATCCGCCGCGCCACGGACGTGATGCTGGCCGGTAAGGTCGCTTGCGTCGCGGGTTACGGTGATGTTGGTAAAGGCTCGGCTGCATCTCTGCGCGATGGCGGTGCCCGCGTTATGGTCACAGAAATCGATCCGATCTGCGCATTGCAGGCGGCGATGGACGGATTTGAGGTTGTGTCGATGGAAGAAGGCGCAAAGCGCGCTGACATCTTTGTCACCGCGACCGGCAATGAAGACGTGATCACCGGCGAACACATGATGGCGATGAAGAACATGGCCATCGTCTGCAATATCGGTCACTTCGACAGTGAAATTCAGATCTCCTCGCTCGACAATTACGAGTGGAAGGAAATCAAAGAAGGCACCGACATGGTGACCAAGCCAGACGGCAATTCGCTGCTGATCCTAGCCAAAGGCCGCCTCGTAAATCTCGGCTGCGCAACCGGTCACCCAAGCTTTGTGATGAGCGCGAGCTTCACCAACCAAACGCTGGCTCAGATCGAATTGTTCACCAAAGCGGATGAGTACAATAACGACGTCTATGTTCTGCCAAAGCATCTCGATGAGAAGGTTGCTGCTTTGCACCTTGAGAAGCTGGGCGTGGAACTCAGCAAGCTGAGCCAGAAGCAAGCCGATTATATCGGCGTGCCTGCGGCTGGACCGTTCAAACCGGATCATTACCGCTACTAAGGATTACGCCGATAACCCTGCGGTATCCGCACTAATACTGAAAGCCCCCGCAATCTATCCAGATTGCGGGGGCTTTTGCCGTCTTAGGCGGTTGCAAGCCGCGCTTCTCCGGCATAGCTGGAAGGGATGGAATTTTCGCCGCTTGCTCTGATTGGAATCGCACTGCTTTTGGCAGGGTGGACGATTGCGGCTGCGGTCGCGATTTTGCGCGCCAATGCAAAGACCCGGCGGACCAAAGCGCTGCAAACGTCGCTAAAGCGGATGCAGCACATGCTCGACGCGGCTCCGGCGATCCCGTTGCTTGTCCGTGTGGATGGCCGGATCGAAGCGCCAGAGCGGCTGGCGCGCTGGCTCGGCCTGTCTGCGATGCCGAATTATTTGAGCGAATTGGAAGGGGCAGGCGAAGAGGCTCTGTCCAAGGCTCAAGTCGCAGAGCTGGCCGAAAAGGTGAGCGTCACGCAGAAAAGCGCCGCGCCGTTTCAGATGGTTCTGACCCCGCCAGGGTCAAAGCGTAGCCTCGCATTGCAAGGCGCGCTGGCCGATCCGCAAGTGTCACCCGGCGGAGCGGCGATCGTTTGGGTCTTCGATTTCACCGCGAGCGAGGATGAGCTGGTCGAATTGCGCGATACTGCGGGCCGAGCAGAGGCGGATTTCTCTGCTTTGATCGGCCTGATAGAGGCCGCGCCGATGCCAATGTGGTTCCGCGATGCGGATATGCGCCTGCGTTTGGTCAACCACGCCTATGTTGAGGCGGTTGGGGCGGACAGTCTGCCGCAAGTGATCGAGGGGCAGATCGAACTGCTTGAAGCGGAGGGCGGCAAGACGCCGGCATTGATTGCCCGCGACGCCTTAGAAAAGCAGCACGAAATTCAGCGGATTGATGCGGTTACGATTGATGGGGAACGCCGCTCTTTGCGTGTGACTGACCTGCCGCTGGGCACAGACGGCGTGGCTGGATACGCCATCGACATCGAAGAACAACAACAGGTGATGCGCGAATTCAAAGCGTTCCGCGATGCTCAGCGCGCGATGCTTGATCAGCTTTCCATCGGCGTGGCGCAGTTTAACTCCAACGAAGAGCTGACCTTCGCCAATCGCCCATTCCGCCGCCAATTTGGCCTCACCAATGACGTGGTGGATAGCCAGATCGCATTCGAACGCTTTCTCGCCGATGCTCACGACAATGGCAGCACGCCAGAGGTTCGCGATTTTCCCGAATGGCGACGCGAACATCGCGCTTGGTTCGACAGCGCCGAAACGCAGGAAGAAAATTGGCCGCTGTCAGGCGGCACGCATTTGCGGATCGTTGCACAGCCGATGCCCGATGGCGGGCTGGTCATGTTCGCAGAGGACCGCACAGAGCAACTTGCGCTGTCGGCCACCCGCGATACCTTGCTGCGCACGCGCACCGCCACACTCGACAGTCTGTTTGAGGCGCTGGCGATCTTTGCGCCCGATGGTTCGGTGCAATTGTGGAACCGCAGTTTCGCTGGAACATGGGGATTGAGCGGCGAATTCCTCGACACGCATCCTAGCGCCGAACGGCTGATAGAGGCGATCGCGCAAAACCTTGCCGATCCCAAAGATGCCGAGCAAATTGGCGCAGTGGTGCGCGCGGCGACATTGGATCGCAAAGAAAAAGAGGGCCGGGCGGGGCTCTCCGACGGTCGGACTTTGCGCTTTGCCGGGATTCCGTTGCCGGATGGCAATGGTCTGCTGACGGTGCTCGACATCACCGATTCCCAAAAGGCGGAAAAAGCTTTGCGGGAACGCGCCGTTGCGCTGGAGGAGGCGGATGCGGTGAAGGCGAGCTTCCTGGCCAATATGTCCTATGAATTCCGCACACCGCTCACGACCATTGGCGGCTTTGCAGAATTGCTCAAAAGCGGCGCGGCCGGGGATGTGAACGAGCAAGCGGGCGAGTATGTCGATGCGATCCTGACAGCGGTCGCGCGGCTGACTGATCAAGTGGAAAATGTCCTCGACCTGTCGCAGAGCGAGGCGGGGCTTTTGCCAATCGATAAGGAGGAGATTGACCTCCTGCCGTTCCTGACAACTCAGGTGCGCGACCGCGAACAGGCAATTATTGCTGCTGGCCTCGGACTTGATCTGAAGGGTAAGCGAGGGCGCAAGGTTGATGCCGATCCGCGCCAATTGGGCCGGGCAATTGGCAATTTGCTGGACAATGCGATCACAGGCACGCCGGAAAGCGGCCAGATTGTGATCGAAATTCCCAGGCCAACGGACGATGACGATTGGCGCGCTATGATCATCATCACGGACAATGGCGAGGGCATGACCGCCGATGAATTGGCACGCGCAGAAGGCGCGTTGCGCAGCGGCGAGGCGGGCGAGGGATCGGGCCTTGGTATCCGCCTTGCCCGGCAATTGGTTGAGGCCCATGGCGGGACACTTGAGATAGCGAGTGAAAAGGGTGTCGGAACAGTCGCGGCCATTACTTTGCCATGACGATCGCAGCGCAAGGCGAAAGCCGTCACGAACTGCCGGATCTAGCGGCGATGGCGCGTTTCGGCGCGCGGATTGCGGGATTGCTGCGCGCGGGCGATGTGGTCGCGCTCGAAGGGGGATTGGGCGCGGGCAAGACCACTTTGGCGCGCGGTATTATCGCCGCACTGGGATATAAGGGCGAGGTTCCATCGCCTACTTTTACCATCGTCGAAACCTATGATGCGCCGCCGCTTAAATTGCCGATCGTGCATGCCGATTTCTACCGGCTCAAATCCCCGCGTGAGGCGGAGGAAATTGGCCTCGATGAATATCGCGAAGGGGCCGCTTTGATCGCAGAATGGCCCGATCATGCCGGCGGATTTGCACACGAACCGACCTGTTTGACCATTCGGCTAGAGGCGCAATCGAAAGATGCGGATTTAGGCCGGATTGCGATTGTGGAACCGGGCGCAGATTGGCTAGAGCGGTTGCCATGAGCGAATTGCCTGAGGGTCTCCACCAATTTGTCGCAAATGCTGGCTGGGCCGGGGCTGCGATTGAACCGATACCGGGTGATGCGTCATTCCGCCGATATTTCCGCCTGCGCCGGGGGCAAGACGCGCCTGCTACATCCATGCTGATGTATGCCCCTCCGCCAGAAGAAGACCCGTTGCCGTTCCTAAAGGTCGCCGCATGGCTGAGTGAGCAAGGTATGCGCGGCCCCGCAATTTATGCGCAGGATGCGGCCAATGGCTGGGTGCTGACCGAGGATTTCGGCGATGATCGGATGCGCGATTGGCTCGACCTGCACCCGGATGGGGAACAGTCAGCCTATGCCGGTGCAGTGGATGCTCTTGCTCAATTGCACAAATGTTCTGCTGGCCCGTTTCCCGCCTATGATATGGCGGTTTACCAACGCGAAACGGCGTTGCTGACGCAATGGTACGCGCCGGCACACGGCCTGTCGGTTGATGCGCAAGGATATATGGCGGCGTGGGATGCAGCGCTGGCTCCGATGATCGCGCGGCTTGCGCGGCCCGTGACAGTCCTGCGCGATTATCATGCAGAAAACATCATGCTGTTGGGCGATCCATCTGCGCAAGGCATAATTGATTTTCAAGACGCTTTGGTTGGGCATCCGGCCTATGATTTGGTGTCGCTGCTGCAAGATGCGCGGCGCGATGTTTCGCCAGAATTGGAAGCCGCAATGCTAGAACGTTATACGCAGCAAGCGGGCACTGACGGTGATTTTCTCGCTGATTATGCGCTGCTCGGCGCTCAACGAAATGCGAAGATCGTGGGTATATTCACGCGGTTGTATAAGCGCGATGGGAAGCCGCGATATCTCGGCATGATCCCGCGTGTTTGGACCGCGATGGAACGTGATTTGGCGCATCCGGCCTTGGCACCTGTCGCCCGCTGGTTTGACAAAAACATCCCCGATGACCTGCGCCAAAACGGCGGGGGGACCATCGCGTGACAGGAACGAGCGATCTAGTCAGCGATACCGCGATGATCATGGCCGCCGGGATGGGCAAGCGTATGCGGCCGCTCACCACCGCGACGCCAAAACCATTGGTGCGCGTTGCGGGAAAACCGCTGATCGACCATGCGCTCGACCGGCTTGCTGATGCTGGTGTGGCGCGCGCAGTGGTCAATGTTCATTATCTTGCGGATCAGCTTGAGGCGCATGTGATTGCCCGGCCTACACCCAAAGTGGTCATTTCGGATGAGCGCGCTCAATTGCTCGAAACAGGCGGCGGCATGGTCAAGGCAATGGAGAATTTGCCCGATCCGTTTTTCTGCCTGAACGCCGACAATATCTGGCTCGATGGGCCGCGCGATGCGTTCCACGATTTGTCGGCGCATTGGGATCCCGACAAAATGGACGCGCTTTTGCTGCTGGTTGGTCACGCGCGGGCGGCGAATTTCAATGGGCTGGGCGATTTCTATATGGACCCGGAGGGTAAACTGCTGCGCCGCCGCCCCGAACGCGTCGCGCCGTTTATTTATACAGGCATTCAGCTCGTCTCAAAACGGCTTTTGCGCGATGCGCCAGAGGGGAAATTTTCCACCAATATCCTATGGAACCGCGCGATTGCGGAAGAGCGCCTCTACGGCGTTTCTTTCACCGGACAATGGTTTGAAGTGGGCACTCCGCAAGCCATCGCGCCAACCGAAGACGCTCTGAAACGTGGGTGACGGCCAAAGCCTCAACGTTTATTCCATAGCCGCGCACCGGGGCTTTGCCGATGCGTTAGTGGCCGGGATCGTGCCGCGTTTTTCTGATCCCCATGTCGGTCTGGCGCGGCTCACGATGTTGGTGCCAAGTTCGCGCAGCGCGCGCACAATATCAGAGGCATTCATCCGATATCTCGGAACGAGCGGGGCCGCGGGGATGTTGATGCCGCGCATGGTTGCCGTTGGTGATCTCGATTTGGACGAGGCTTTGGGCGCGCTGCTCGATCCGCTGGGCGCGAGCGATATTCCGCCAGCGGTGGAGCCGACGCGGCGGTGGCTCGAAATCGCTGAGATGATTGCGCTTGAGCGCATTGAGCAAGGCGATGCGCCGCTGCCGGGCGCGGCGCGATTGCGGCTTGCTCGCGACATTGCCCGCACCATGGACCGGTTGTTGGTAGAGGAAAAAGCGCCCGAGGATCTGACCAGTGACGCGGTGCTGGATATGCTCGGTGATTTATCCGCGCATTGGCAGCGATCCTTGCGGCTGTTTGCGCGGGTGCAGGCGCGCTGGCGGACTAGGTTGGAGGAGAACGGCGAAGTGGACGCCGCGACCCGGCGCAACCTCTTATTCGAACGCGCGGCCCAGAAATGGCGCAGCGCCCCGCCGCAAACGCCGATCATCGCCGCCGGTGTGACCAGTGCATCGCCCGCGCTTGCGCGGATGCTGCGCGTCATTGCTGGCGTGCCCGGTGGCGCGGTGATTCTTCCCGATCTCGATCTATCACTGACGCAAGAGGCGTGGGACGAATTGGGCCGCGCTGGCGCTTCGCCGGAGCCGGGGGGGGAAGTGTTCGGCGCGCGCGATGCGCTGACCCATCCGCAATATCATCTCAAATTGCTTCTGGAGCGGATGGGCATCGCCCGCGAAGAGGTGCGCCCGTGGCACCGCAAAGGTATCGCCGCCGCGCCGCCGGAACGCAGCCACGCGATCAGTTCGCTGTTCCTTCCTCCGCAAGCCAGCAAATCATGGATTACGCTCGCACCTGAAAAACGCCGCCTTTCCGGCGTGCGCCTTTTGACAAGCGCCACCAGCGAAGAAGAAGCGCAGGCCATCGCGCTGCTCGTGCGGGAGGCTTTGGAACAACCCGAAAAACGCGTCGCGGTTGTGACAGCCGATCGGTCACTGGCGCGCCGTGTCGCGCAGCATTTGGCGCGGTGGAATGTGGATGCGGACGATTCGGCAGGGCGGGCATTGTCGCTGACCCCGGCGGGACGGCTGCTGGGATTGGTTGCGGATTTGGTGTCGCATGGCAACGCGCCTGTGGGCGTCGTTGGCGCATTGGCGCATCCGCTGGTGCGGTCGGGCGATGATGAGGCGCGGGGCAAGTGGCTGCGTTCCTTGCGCGTGTTTGACCGCGAATTGCGCGGGCCGACCCCTGCGCCGGGGCTGGAACCTTTGCGCGATATTGCGCGCAAAGCGGGCGTGGCGGAATGGTGGGAAGAGGCCGAGAGTGTGCTCGCACCGCTGCTTACGCTTGCACCTGAAATGCCGCTTGCTGATCTGCTTGATCTGGTCGCTGCTGCTGCGGAATCGCTTGCCGGCGAAGCGGTATGGGCGCGTGAGGATGGCCGGGCGCTTGCGGCGATGGTGGAGGATTTGCGCCTTCATGCCCGCGCGCTTGGCACAGAAATCGCGCCCGCCGATTTGGCCGGAATTTTGCGCGATGCGTTGGACGAGATTGCCGTCCGCCCCCCTTATGGCGGGCATCCGCGTGTGGCGATTTATGGCTTGCTCGAATCGCGCATGGCGCGCGCTGATCTGGTGATTTGCGGCGGATTGAACGAAGGGACTTGGCCGCAGCCGCCGGGTGCAGATGCACTGCTTGCACCGGGCGTTTTGCGCGCTTTAGGAGTGCCGGGGGCGGAGTTTCGTATTGGCCTTTCCGCGCATGATTTGGCAGGCGCATTGGGCGCGCCCGAAATTGTGCTGAGCCGGGCTCAGCGCGATGCAGAAGGCCCGACCTTGCCGTCGCGTTTCTTGCTGCGGGTGGAGGCGCTGCTGGGCGAATTGGCGCAGTCGCACCGCGAAACACACGTCGCCGATATGGTCAGCGCGCTGGACCGCGCGCCGCCGCCCGCGCCTGAATATCCGCGCCCTAAGCCGCGCCCTTCGGCAGAGCAGCGCAAGGTCGATATCAAAGTCACCGCGCTCGACCGATTGCTGGGTGATCCCTATCAGTTTTACGCGGCGGAAATTCTGGGTCTGCGAAAACTCGAACCACTCGCCGCCGATCCATTTGGCGATCCGGCGCTACGCGGGACATTGGTGCACGATATTCTCGAAGCGTGGCATAAGGCCCGGACGAGCGAGCCAGACCTTGCTCTGATCCCATTTGCAAAGCGCAAATTTGCAGAGGCTCAGGTCCATCCGCTGTTCAAAGGACTGTGGCAGCCGCGCATTCAGGCGGCGCTGGAACGGTTTGAGGAATGGGTGGACGAGGCGGCGCGCGAAGGCCGCATAGTGATCGCCGCAGAGACAAGCGGAGAGATGATTATAGACGGCGTGAAGGTACGCGGCCGCGCCGATCGGATCGACCAATTGCCCGATGGTTCGCTTGCCGTGGTCGACTACAAAACCGGCGGATCACCCAGCCCGGCTCAGGTAGAGGCGGGCTATGCCTTGCAAATGGGATTGCTCGGTTTGATCGCGCGTGATGGCGGTTTTTCGGCGGATAAACGGACTATTTCCGGCAATACCAGCGCCTATGAATATTGGTCGTTGGCGAAGAAAAAGGGCGAATTTGCATATCGCGACGAACCCACAAAAACGGGCCGCAAACGCAGCGGTTTAACGCCCGAGGAATTCCTGCCCCGCCATGAACAATTCTTGCACGAAGCCATCGACAAATACATCAAGGGCGACGCGCCGTTTACCGCCAAAGAAAACCCAGATTACCCCGGATATTCCGATTTCGATCAATTGATGCGCTTAGAGGAATGGAAGATACGCCTGAGCGAGCGGCCTGAAGAGGACGGCGCATGAGCGGCGCGGTTTTCAAACTCGAAGGCAATCAATTGAGCGCGGCCAATCCGCGTGACAATGTCTGGCTGTCGGCTTCTGCAGGGACGGGAAAAACGCAGGTTTTGTCTGCACGAGCGCTGCGCCTGTTGCTGACACCGGGCGTCGATCCCGCGCAGATATTGTGCCTGACCTTCACCAAAGCGGGCGCGGCGGAAATGGCGAACCGCATCAATGCCGTATTGGCGCGCTGGGTGCGGCTTGAACCGGGACAGCTTGGCAAAGAATTGTCGCATCTGGGCGCGGATATTGATCCAGAAACACAGGAGCGCGCGCGGACTTTGTTTGCCAGCGTGATTGATTGTCCGGGCGGCGGCCTCAGGATTGATACGATCCACGCTTTTGCGCAATGGCTGCTCGCCAACTTCCCCGAAGAAGCCGATTTACCGCCCGGCGCGCGCCCGATGGAGGACCGTGAGCGCGACCTTTTGGCGCGCGAAGTTCTGGCGGAGATGCTCACCACTGCCGAGGCGGCGAATGACACAGCGCTGATCGCAGCGGTAGAGAATTTCGCCTGCGTGAAAGAGCCCGATGCTTTGCGCCATTGGTTGATGCGATGCGCCGGTGCGGCGGAATTATGGGAAGGGCCAAATGCGTGGAAAGCGCCGATGCATTCGCGCGTATTGCGGCTGCTCGATATGCCTGCGGATGCGGATGAGGATTGGGTGACAGAGGGGCTGGGGCCTGATCTGTTCCCTGATGATTATGTGCTGTCGATGATACCGGCCTTGGAAGAGTGGGGCACCAAAACCGCCGATAAATGCCTTGCATTCATGCGTGAGTGGCTGACGCTTGATACAGGCGCGCGGGCAGAGGCGGTGTCCGGTTTTCGCGGCACATTGCTAAAGGCTGACGGCACGCCAGCAATGAACCTCAAAAAACCGCGTGAAAACGACCCCGGCTTTGCCGAGGGCCAAGATATGATCGCAGAGGCGGTGGCAATGGTGGCGGAACGCCGCGCGCTGCTATCACTGGCGCAATTCCTTACGCCCGCGCTTGAAATGGGCCGCAGTTTTGCTGAACGTTGGGAAGCGGCAAAAGCGCGTGAGGGGATGCTCGATTTCGACGATCTCATCCGCAAAGCCGCGCATTTGCTCAGCAGCACTGGGGCCGCCGATTGGATCAGATACAAGCTTGATCGCAGTTTTGATCACGTCCTGATCGATGAAGCGCAAGACACGAACCGTTCGCAATGGAACATCGTTGATGGCTTGATCGACGATTTCTTCAGCGGCGAAGGTGCGCGCGGCGATGCGGTGCGCACGATCTTTACCGTGGGCGATTACAAACAGGCGATCTTTGGTTTTCAAGGGACCAGTCCAGAGAATTTTGCCCGCGCAAAAGAGAAAGTCCACGGCCAGATCGAAGCGGCGCGCAAACATGCGCATGAGATGCGCGAAGAGCGGCGATTGCCGACTTGGAATGACCTTGATCTGGGCAAGTCATTCCGCAGCTCGCCGCCGATCCTAGGCTTTGTGAATGAGGCGATGGGCAGCATCGGGCATGAAGCATTTGGCCTCACCAAACCGCCAGAGGAACATGTGTCCTTTTTCGACAAGGACGCGCCGGGACTGGTCGCTTTGTGGGATCCGGTTACCGGTTTGCCTGGCGGTGATGAGGGAGATGAGGAGCGTGATCAGGAGGGAGATCAGGAACGCGATTGGCTTCCTGCTCATGACACGCAATTGGCGGAAAATATCGCCAAACAGGTGCAAAGCTGGGTTGGGGAAGGCCGCGCAGATTATCGGCCATTCGTTCTTCAAAATGGTACGAAAAAGCGAGCAGCAAAGGCCGGCGACATTCTGGTTCTGGTGCGCAAACGCAAAGACCTCGCCGCGCAAATTGTTGCCAAATTGCACGCAAAGGGCGTGGCTGTTGCCGGGGTTGACCGGCTGCGTCTGGGTGAGCCGTTAGCGGTGAAGGATTTGATGGCGGCATTGCGCTTTGCTGCCCAGCCGCTTGATGATCTGAGCCTTGCCAATTTGCTGGCATCGCCGCTGATGGGCTGGACGCAGGATGATCTGCTCGAACATGTTCCGCGCGGACGAAAAGTGCGTCTGTGGGATCATTTGCGCGGCTCTGATCACCCCTTCATCGCGCAGAGTGCCGCCAAATTGCGAGATTTGTTGGCGCGCGCGGATTTTGAGACACCGCAGGCTTTGCTCGCTTGGCTGTTGACCGGACCGTGGGGCGCAAGGCGGGAATTGGTGGCGCGATTGGGGCGCGAGGCCAATGATCCGATAGATGAATTTGTGAATGCCGCCTTTGCCTATCAAAGCGCGCATACGCCCAGCCTCGTCGGTTTTATCGAATGGTTTGAGGCCGGGACCACCGATCTGAAACGCGACGCGGATGAGGCAACCGGCCAAGTGCGAGTGATGACCGTACACGGATCGAAAGGTCTGCAGGCGCCCATTGTCATTCTTGCGGATGCCACCGGGGATACAGGGCAGGCAGGATCGCTGGAATTGCGCGATGATCCTGTCGGAACGCAAGGCGAAAATGCGGCGAAAGTGCCGCTGCCCGGCCTGTCTAAAGAAGAGCGTGTTGGCCCGGTCGCAGCAGCCGATGAAAAGGCCAAGGTCGCCGATATGCAGGAGCATTGGCGGCTGCTTTATGTGGCGATGACGCGGGCGGAACAGGCGCTGTTTATCGGCGGGTCGCTTGGACCAAAGCACGCCAAAAAAGGGGCGCCAGAAGATAGCTGGTACACCCATCTAGAGCCGGTTTTTGACAGTCCAATGCTCGAAGATTCCATTTGGGGTGCTCGGCGCGAATATGGACTGCGGGCCGATCCTTTGGTTGGTGATGATCGCGGGGCCGATGTGCCGATGGCGGCTCAACTGCCGGCATGGGCAATAACGCCTATCGGTGCAGAGCCGCGTCCGCCCAAACCGCTCGCCCCCAGCAGTGCGGGCGAGGATAAAGGCGCCGATCCGCCGCTCGCGCCAGACGCCGCCGCAATTGCTGCGCGCCGGGGGATTTTGATCCACAGCCTGCTTGAACGTTTGCCAGATATCGCGGCATCCGAACGCGAGAAGGCCGCGGCTGCGTGGTTGGAGCGGCAGGCAGGTGATCTGCCGGGCGATATCCGCGCAGAGATGGTGAGCAGCGCGCTCAGCGTTCTTGCCCAGCCAGAATTTGCCGACATATTCTCAGCCGCAGCTCTGGCAGAGATACCGCTTGCTGCAACAATTGGCGGCATCGTTGTCGCGGGCACCGCAGACCGGTTATTGGTGACCGAAACCGAAGTAACCGTGGTCGATTTTAAGACCACGCGCCGCCCGCCAATGCGCGCACAGGACATCCCGGCGGCGACAATTCGCCAGATGGCCGCCTATGCCGCCGCGCTTGAGGCTATCTATCCCGGACGCAAGGTCCGCGCCGCTGTGCTGTACACACAGACGCCGCAATTATTCGAAATTTCCAGCGCTTCACTAGGCCCGCAAAAGGATCGTTTGGGCGAGACGCAGGAAACCTATGCGCCCCAAGACACCAGCGCATATTGAGTGATGCGCCGTGCGCGCCTAAATAGAGTGCAACGAAACCTAAGACCCAAACTTTTCAGGAGAAGCCGATATGGCCACCATCAACGTCACCGACGAAAACTTTAAAACCGATGTACTGGGCAGCGATAAGCCTGTTCTGGTCGATTTCTGGGCCGAATGGTGCGGGCCGTGCAAGATGATCGCACCGGCTCTCGAAGAAATCAGCGAAGAGCTGGGTGAAGCGGTGACCATCGCCAAGATGGACATTATGGAAAATACCGGCGTACCAGCGGAAATGGGCGTCCAATCGATCCCGCTAATGGTGCTGTTTAAAAATGGCGAAGCGGTTGCTCGCAAAGTCGGCGCGGCACCCAAGAGCCAGCTTAAAGAATGGATCGAAAGCGAAATCTAATGTGAGATAGGGTGACCAGGGTGCTGCGCTGTTAGGCGAGCACCCTGGCCACAAATTCATCCCAGATCGCAGGTGATGAAGCGCCCACCAATCCGGGCAATCCGTGCTGATCAACGCGGTATTCACTGCCATCGAGGCGCGCGGCTTTCCCGCCTGCTTCGTTCAGCCACAAGACGCCCGCCGCATGATCCCATGCCAGCGTCCGTTTAAAACTCGACACATCATTCTGACCCAAAGCCAGCCGCGGATATTGTTCCGCAGCGCAGCGCGGAATGTCGGCCAACGAATAATGCGGCGCGAGTTTCGCATCGACCATCGCGCATTGTTCTTCGGTTAGGAAAATGCGGCTGATCGCGGCGACAGGCTGGGCGTGTCCGGTGGTGCGGGCGGTGATCCGCTCCCCATTCACAAATGCGCCTTCGCCGGCTTTCGTGTGGCAAAACCGGTCCGAATTGGGATCGTACATCCAGCCCGCCACGGCCTTGCCTGCGTCGGCCAGCGCGATGATTATCCCAAAAGGCTCTTTGCCCTCGGTAAAATTCGCGGTGCCATCCAGCGGGTCGATGATCCAGCATTGATCGGATAGATGTTCGAGCACGCTCTCATCCTCCGCCACCGCTTCTTCGCCCACCACAGCTACACCGGGCGCAAGTTTGCCAAGTGCCTCCGTCAGGAACGCTTCGACCTCGCGGTCAACGATGGTGACGGGATCATCCTCGCCCTTCATCTCGATTTCGCTGTCCGCCAACGCGCGGAAACGCGGCATCATCGAACGCTGCGCAGCAAAGCGCATCAGATCGCGTATTTCTTCATCGAGCGGGGTCATTGCGGGTCTAAGATCCTCGTAACTCAAACAGGCGAGCCATCTCGCGGTGTCCTATCGCAAATTCGCGGTAACTTTTTGCCATATCAATGAGCGACCAAATCTTGGCCAATCTATGAAGCCATTCGATTTTGAGATTGTAGGCATCAACAAAGCGTTCGAGCATGCCGCTGCCTTTTTCAACTGTCTTTGCTCGCCGGAAAATATGCCACCTCTGCTTGTCGGTTTCTGCCCCCAAGCGATCCCGCAAATCTCCAAGCCGATCGAGATCGCCAATAAGATTGTCATCCGCCAGAATTTCCAAAAGGTCCGATAAATACGGTTCGTTGATCTCTTGACCGCGCGTGGTCAAGTCAGTGAGCAATGCGGTCGCTTCCATAAAAAGGTCGTTGGCATTCTTATCAAGATTATTGGCTTCTTCTTTCAGATTTTCTGAAGTTGGCACAGCGTCTCTCCCTTACGATCAGCTCCGATAATCGGCGTTGATCGCAATATACCCATGAGTGAGGTCGCATGTCCAAATGACGGCGCTGCCTTCACCGATCCCCATATCCACCGCTAGGTCGATATTCTGATCTTTGAGATGCTTTGCGACCGGCTCTTCATCATAGTCATCCAAAGGCACACCATTGCGCGCGGCCCAAATTCCGCCAAACCCGATGGAGAGCGTGTCGCGGTCCGCTGGTTCGCCTGCTTTGCCCACTGCCATAACGACGCGGCCCCAATTTGCGTCTTCGCCCGCGATGGCGGTTTTGACCAAGGGCGAATTGGCGACCGACAATCCGATACGCCGGGCGCTGTCATCGCTGGCGGCGCCAGACACGCGCACGGTGATGAATTTCGATGCGCCTTCGCCATCGCGCACGACCAATTGAGCAAGCTTGCTTGTGATGTCGGTTAGCGCGGCGGCAAAAGCATCCGCGCCGGGGCTGTCCCATCCGGTGATTTGCGGGTGGTCCGCCTTGCCCGTTGCGAAAACCAATACGGTGTCGCTTGTCGATGTGTCGCCATCGACAGTGATGCAGCTGAAGCTTTGAGCATTCGCCCGGAGAAGCACAGTTTGCAGGAAATCAGGCGCGACATTGGCGTCGGTAAACACATAACCGAGCATGGTCGCCATATCGGGCGCGATCATGCCGCTGCCCTTGATGATCCCGCACAATTCCACCCGCGTCTCGCCAATCATCGCAGAAGATTGCGCGCCCTTTGTAAAAGTATCGGTGGTGCCGATGGCATTTGCGGCATCTTCCCATCCGCAAGGCTGCGCATGGAGAGCAGCAGCAACGCCCTCGCGCGCTCTGTCTTGGGGCAAAGGCACTCCGATCACGCCGGTCGAGGACACGAGCACTTGATCAGAGGCGCAGTTCAAGGCTTCGCCGACTTGCGACATAATCGCCTCGACCGCCTCGCGCCCGCGATATCCGGTGAAAGCGTTGGAATTGCCGGCATTGACGATCAATGCGCGCGCCGAGCCGCTTTTGACCTGTTCGCGGCCCATTTCAACTTCGGTGGAGGCGCAGGCGCTTTGCGTGAAGACGCCTGCCAGCGCGGTGCCTTCGTCCAATTCGATAAAGGTCAAATCGGCGCGGTCCCAATCTTTGTACTGCGCGCGGGCCGTGCGCAAAGTGACGCCGCGAATGTCCGGCATATCGGGAAAGGGCAGGGCGAGCGGTGAAGGTTTCAGATCCATAGCTCCGCGCATTAATGCGCTTAGCGCGGCGCTGCAATTGGGCGCTTTGGTTGTTTTAAATTCAGCTCGCAGGTTCTAACCTGTTCGGCATGATGACAACCACCTTTGCCGCCGCCGCACTCAGCTTCTTTGCGCTCGCTCCTGCTTACGCTCAAAACGCGCCCGCCGGGGCTACAGATGAGGCTGTGGACGCAGCGGAGGACGCAGCGGAGGATGCAGCGGCACAAGTTGGCGAAATCGCAGCGGTTGTCGTCGTCGGAGCGGATGCCGGTCCAATGGCACCGCAGCTAACTGAGTTTGACCTGTTGCAAAACAAGCCCGCTGATTATCCGCCAACCTCTTGGATCAACGGCGAAGAGGGCACCGCCTATTACGAATTGGCGGTCGATGCGGATGGCAGCGTGACCGGTTGCACCATTATCGAAAGCACAGGGCACGAAAGGCTCGATGCCAAAACCTGCGAAATTGCGATGGAACGCGGTGCGTTTTTCCCAGCCACCGACAGCGAAGGATCGCCCATCGCCGGGACTCACCGCGATTTTCAAGTTTGGAACAGGCGAGAGCCGCAATTTCCCGGCAGCGCAACAATTCACGTCCGCTTTACCACAACAGCGCAGGGGGCGATCACGGATTGCGATGTCGTTGAAGTATCAGGCGAAATCGGCGACGCCATGCGTGATACGATGGAGCGTGAACCATGCCCCGGTATGAGCAGATTGACCCGGCCACCATACCGCGATGAGGACGGCAATCCTGTTGCAAAACGCGTTGATCTGATGATCGTGGTGCAGACCGAAGATGTTGCCGAATGAGGGGGGCGGACGAAGATGTTTGAACCGTTCCAATGGCCGGTTTACGAATGCCCATGAATACCCTATCTAACACGGCGTAATGCGTCGTCATCTGATCACTCTGTTTGCGCTTTTCACCGGGCTAGCCGCGCTTCACGCGCCGGCACATGCGTCCGCGCTGGAATCGTTGGTGTTCGATGCGCGCGCATTTGCACGGGCTAATGACACCGCCAGCAGTGAAAGCTGCGCCTGTCAGCGGCAAGCCCGTCAGAGCACCGCAAAATGCCCAACACGCGAACGCCGCCGTGCGCCGTCTCGCCTGTTATCGGCTTTGCGCCCGCCAATCATCTTTGGAAGTGAACGCGCGCTAGAGTAGCCACGCGTAAACCATTCCTATCGTAACGCGCGGATGTCTCCGCGCGAACCCTCATTACAATCGCTATTTTGCAAGGCCTTCGCATTCGCGCGGGCCGTGCCTCTATAAAAGCACCACCCGAAGGCATCTCTTTCATGTTCGACAAACTCGTCAAATCCGTATTCGGCTCCGCCAACGACCGTTACGTCAAATCGCTCGGCAAAACTGTCGAACAGATCAACGCCTTAGAGCCGATGATCCAGGAATTGTCCGACGAAGCGTTGCAAGCGCAGACCACGAAATTCCGCGAAAAATTGGACGGCGGCAGCACGCTTGACGATATCCTACCCGAAGCATTCGCCACTGTGCGAGAGGCATCGATGCGGGTGTTGGGGATGCGGCATTTCGATACGCAGATGATCGGCGGCATTGTGCTGCACCGGGGCGAAATTTCGGAGATGCGCACGGGTGAGGGTAAGACGCTGGTTGCGACGCTTGCGACCTATCTCAACGCGATTGAGGGCAAGGGCGTTCACGTCGTTACGGTCAATGATTACCTCGCCCGACGCGATGCAGAATGGATGGGCCAACTTTACACATGGCTGGGCCTGACGGTCGGCGTGATCGTGCCCAATATGGACGAGACGACGAAGCGTGACGCCTACAATGCCGACATCACATACGGCACGAATAACGAATTTGGCTTCGATTACCTGCGCGACAATATGAAGCATGAGCGCAGCCAAATGGCGCAGCGCCCGTTCAATTTCGCGATTGTTGATGAGGTGGATTCGATCCTGATCGATGAGGCCCGCACGCCGCTGATCATCTCTGGTCCGACCGAGGATAAGTCCGACCTTTATGTAAAACTCGACGAAGTCGCCAAAGAGATTCCAGAGGATTGGTACGAGAAGGATGAGAAGACCAAGAACATCCAGCTGACCGAAGACGGGCTGGAATCAGTTGAGAAAATGCTGATCGACAAGGGACTGCTCGAAACAGAGAACCTTTACGATGTCGAAAACACGCAGGTCGTTCACCACCTCGATCAGGCGCTCAAGGCTGTCCACATGTTCAAGCGCGATGACAATTACATCGTGAAAGACGGCAAGGTTATCATCATTGATGAATTCACGGGCCGGATGATGGATGGCCGCCGCTGGTCAAATGGCCTGCATCAGGCGGCTGAGGCCAAGGAAGGCGTCAAGATCGAGCCAGAGAACCAGACGATGGCATCGATCACATTCCAGAACTATTTCCGCATGTACCCCAAGCTTTCCGGCATGACCGGCACCGCCGCGACAGAGGCCGCGGAATTTTGGGACATTTATAAAGTCCACGTCGTCGAAATCCCGACCAACTTGCCTGTAAAGCGCGTGGATGAAGAGGACGAATTTTACAAAAACACCGTCGATAAATTCCAAGCCATCGCCAAAGCGATTGCGGAAAAATCGCGCATCGGTCAGCCAATTTTGGTCGGCACTGTGTCTATCGAAAAATCCGAAATGCTCAGCAAATTCCTCGACGAAGAGGGTGTGAAACACGAGATATTGAACGCCCGCCAGCATGAGCGTGAGGCGCATATCGTTGCGCAGGCCGGGCGGATTGGTGCTGTGACGATTGCCACCAATATGGCGGGCCGCGGCACCGATATTCAGCTGGGCGGTAACCTAGATTTCCGGATCGAAGATGAATGCGGCCAGATGGAAGATGGTGTCGCTAAAGAAGCCGCGATTGCTAAGCTTAAAGAAGAGGTTGAGGCGGAAAAGCAGAAAGTGCTCGAAGCGGGCGGTCTGTTCGTTCTGGGCACCGAACGTCACGAATCCCGCCGGATTGATAACCAGCTGCGCGGCCGGTCGGGCCGTCAGGGTGATCCGGGGCTTTCACGCTTTTACCTGTGCCTAGAAGACGATTTGCTGCGCATTTTTGGCCCAGACACGCTGTTTTCAAAGATGATGAATTCGAACCTCGAAGATGGCGAGGCGATTGGGTCCAAATGGCTTTCAAAAGCGATCGAGACCGCTCAGAAAAAGGTCGAAGCGCGCAATTACGATACGCGTAAACAGGTCGTCCAATATGATGATGTGATGAATGACCAGCGTAAGGTTATTTACGAGCAACGCGCCGAGATTATGGATAGCGAAGCCGTCGATGATGTGGTCGTCGATATGCGCCATGATTCGATCAATTCGATCATCGCGACCAATTGCCCTCCCGGTTCCTATCCCGAACAATGGGATGTCGAGGGGCTGAAGGAAAAACTCCAAGATGTCTTTGGCCTGACACCTCCGCTCGATGAATGGTTGGAAGAAGACCAGGTTGAGCAGGAAATGATCGAAGAACGCATCCGCGCTCAAACCGATGAGATGATGGACGCCAAGATGGCCAAGAATGACCCGGGTATCTGGCGCCTCGTCGAAAAAGACATCCTGCTGCGTCAGCTCGATTTCCATTGGAAAGAACACCTTGCGACGCTCGATGCGCTGCGTCAGGTGATCTGGATGCGCGGGATCGCACAGAAACAGCCGATCAATGAATATAAGCAAGAGGCATTCGGCCTGTTTGAAGGGATGCTGGACACTTTGCGTGAGGAAGTGACCAAGCTCTTGTTCAAATCCGAATTGCGCATCGCTCAACCTGAGCCGGAGGCACTGCCTGACCTGCCTGATTTCCTGACCGGACATATTGATCCGCTGACCGGGCTTGAAAACTCCAATGATGGTGATGGTTCGGCGGAACGTGCCGAATTGTTCGGCTCGCTCGCCGGTAGCCCGCGCGCGGCGTCTTCGGGGCCGGGCGGGTCCAATACAAACAACCCTTATGCCAATCTGGCGGTCAGCCGGAATGCGCCTTGCCCATGCGGTTCGGGTAACAAATATAAACACTGCCACGGCTCAGCGGGCGCGCGTACTCCGGCATAATGGAACTGCTGTGAGGAGCGCGTCTGCGTGCCGCTGATCTTACTGCTCGGCGCCGGGTTTTTCCTTGCTGCGCTGCTCTATGCCAGCGTCGGGTTCGGCGGCGGTTCGACCTATGCGGCGCTGCTTGTTCTATCGGGCCTCGATTACCGGGTGCTGCCGCTTGTCGCTCTGGCTTGCAATATCGTGGTGGTCGCGGGCGCAACCATACGGTTCGCCCGCGCCGGGGTGACACCGTGGCGCGGAGCTTTGCTGCTGACGGCGCTGGCGGCACCTGCTGCATTTGTAGGCGGCTTGATCTCGATTGAGCGCGAGGCGTTTTTGCTGCTTCTCGGCGGCAGTCTGGTGCTCACCGGCATAACGATGCTGATCCCGGTCAAAGAAGCGGCGGTAGGAGAGCCCACGCGCATGTCTAAGGCTATGCCTTTCGCTGCGATACCACTTGGGTTCTTAGCCGGATTGGTTGGCATTGGCGGGGGGATATTCCTCGCGCCATTGCTCCATCTGACCCGTTGGCGCGATGCCCGCGCAATTGCCGCAACGGCGAGCTTCTTCATTCTGGTCAATTCGATGTTTGGTCTCGCGGGGCAACTTTTCAAACACGGGCCGTCAATGTTCGGCGGCGCGATGGTGGATGCGCTGCCGCTGCTTCTCGCGGTCGCCATTGGCGGTCAGATCGGTAGCCTGATGGCGCTCAGAGTGTTGCCGCTGCGTTGGATCCGCTGGCTCACGGCGGCATTGGTTACGGTGGTTGGCGTGCGGCTATTGCTTGGCGCTTGAACCGCACGCCTATCCGCTTAATCGTCTGATTCGGTGAAGTAGGCCCCGGCGAGATCGTCTCTGCTTAAACGCTCACAGGTCCGTTTCATGCGCCGATTGAAACGTGTCACATGGTCGCGCGAATGCGACATGTTCTGCGCGTTGGCGAACAATTCTTGAACATGCGCATATTCGCGGGCGATTTCTTCATCGAGCATGGCTTGTGCGTCCGCCCGCTCCACTCCGGCAAGGACGGCCTGATCAACGGCGCTCTCCGACCAATTGCTTAGCCCGGCATCATCCACGTCAAAATCGTGTTGGCGGCACGTTTGCGCCATCGCCACGGAATCTGCGATTTTTTCGAATTGATCTTCTGTGTCGCGGTCAAGGTCAGCGCTGGCAAAAACCAGCAATAACGGTGATGCCGCCATGAAAGATGCGAAAATCATATATTCCTCCAATGCAAAACTGTCCCGGCGGTGTATTAGCACCGTAAGTCAGTATTTGTCCAAATTAGAAGAAAATGGCTCCCCGAGTTGGATTCGAACCAACGACCAAGTGATTAACAGTCACCTACTCTACCGCTGAGCTATCGGGGAACATCACTCGATCTGTCTGCCGAGTGCGAGGGGCGCGTATATGATTCGCGGGCGCGTAATGCAAGGGGGCAAAACACGGAAAATTTCAATCGACGGCGAACTGTTCCGCCACAATGCGGTCCGCGAGCGATTGGCCGGGGTCAAACAGCAATTCTAGCTCCAGATCATGGGCTATCTCGATTGTGACTTCGGCGATGTCGCGCAGCTCCTTTTGGTCCGCGACAGCGGCGATTGGGCGCTTGGCCGGTTCAAGCACGCGGAATTTGATCGGCATTTCATCTGGCAATATCGCCCCGCGCCAACGCCTAGGGCGGAACGGGCTGATTGGGGTGAGGGCCAGCATCCCGCTATCGAGCGGCAGGATCGGTCCATTGGCCGACAAATTATAGGCGGTGGAACCTGCTGGCGTCGAAACCAGCACTCCGTCACCCACCAATTCCTCGATCCGAACGCGGCTGCCCACGGTGATTTCGATCTTAGCCGTCTGGCGCGTTTCGCGCAGCAGCGACAATTCATTGATCGCGCACATCGAATGTTGGGCGCCATCTTGCGTCGTCGCCGTAATTTTCAGCGGCGCAATCGTTTTGCCGCGCGCCCGGTTTACCCGTGACATAACGGCGGCGCGTTTGTGAAACCGGTTCATCAGAAAACCGACCGTGCCAAGGTTCATGCCATAAGCCGGGATCACCCGTTTCGCATCGAGCATGGAATGCAGCGTTTGCAGCATAAACCCATCGCCGCCAAGCACGACAGCGGCGTCCGCCTCTTCTAAAGCGGCCCAATCGCGCTGAGCCCAAAGCATCGAGAATGCCTCTTGCGCGCGCGGAGTTTCGGAGGCGAGCAAGGCGACTTTCTTGAAACCGCCGTTTGAGCCGCCATTCGCGGTACCATCATCATCCATGTCGTTTTTCGCCATGGTCACTGCAGCAGTTCCCATTCACACCCTCCGCCAGAAAATCACCCACAGTTTCCGCCCACAGTTTCAGATTACCGCTTTGCCGTTCCGTTTACGTTATTCGGTTAGGCTAGCCCAATATTAGACCCGCGACTGGAAACGCGCCCCCCAAGGCGCTAGTCACTTATCCTGATGTTCCAAATTTGGGCGGAATGCAATTGGAGAGCGCAAAACACGTAATGTGTGTTTAGAGCGATTGACATGAACAACGCAGGATCATCCGTTGCAGGAAAGCAATCATCGGGGCGAGCAAGCTCTTTGCGCGGCCCGGTGCGCGGGAATTTTCCTGGTGTGAAATCCTCCGCGCTCGAAACGGATCTCTTGCGGGCGCTGGATCGGCGCGAAATTGAGGTGCTGTTTCAGCCGCAATTTTCTTGTGAGAGCGGCGCGGTTGTTGGGGCAGAGGCTTTGGCGCGCTGGCAGCATCCTTCTCTAGGGGAGATTGGCGCGCGCGATTTGTTCGCAATTGCGGAACGCGCGGCGCTCGTTGCCCCGCTGTCACGCCATGTTGTGGCGCGCGCTTTGGAAGATGCGGCGGCTTGGCCGCAGGAATTGACCCTTTCGCTCAATATCACGCCGGAAGAGCTGGGCGATCCGCGTTTTGCCGCAGATTTCGCTGAGCTGATTAGCAAGAGCAATATCGCGCCAGAGCGATTGATGCTGGAGATTACCGAAGACCTATTGCTGCGAAATTTGGAGCAAGCGGCAGGAGCGTTGAGCGCGCTGCGCGGGCTAGGTTTCCGCACGGCGTTGGATGATTTTGGCGCAGGTTTTTGCAATTTTCGTTATCTGCGCGAACTGCCGCTGGACGCCATAAAACTCGACAAGATCATGGTCGACGGTGTGCCCGGTGATGGCAAGGCCTTGGCCGTCCTGCGCGCGATAATGGCTTTGGGTAAAGCGCTCGACCTCGACATTTATGCCGAGGGTATCGAAAGCGATCTGCAACGCGCAGCGATCATCAGCGAAGGGTGCGATTATTGGCAGGGTTTCCTGCGAGCGCAGCCGATGAAAAGCGAAGAGGTGCTCGCCCTGTCGCGCACCGCCCGCGGGCGCGGCCACGGGTAAAGAGCCCGTCTGGTTATCAATGACCAGGCCTTGCGACATCAATGCCCGCTATCGGTGATCGCGATTGGATTGACGAATGGCGGGGATGGGGTGGAAAGCGGACGCGAGGGTTTTGCTAGACAAGCGAGACGACAGGATTCGAACCTGCGCGGAGCCTAGGCTCCGGAGTGCTCCTTCGATAACTTTGGCTACCAAAGGTGGCACCCGCAATCAGCCACTCTGCCACGTCTCAGCAACCTACTAGCCAAAGCTTGCCGCAATGTCAGCAATAGAGGTGGAAAGCGGACGTTAGACCCCTAACCACTCTAGGCCGCCGGGTAGGGGCTCTGCGGCAAAATCAACTTGGAGCACCCGTCTGCTACTTGGTTTCTCGGCTGCATCTGACGCGTGAAGAATTGGCGTTGAGTAAAGCCATATATCCCCCGCTTCGGCCAAGCAGGTTCTTGTGACGCAATCCTTTGCAGTCGCATTGACTTCGCCAACAGGTATCAGGCCCCGAGTATGAGAGCCGGAAGCGATAAGCAGCGGAGCGTTGGAAGCAGGCACATCGTCAAGATGTGCACGTAGGGTGACCATTCGCTCCAGTAGATCGAATGGAGGAGCGACGTGGTGCATGCCCCCCTTGACTGTCCATGGACCGAAGCCGTGCACCTGCCGCTTTTCCTTCACGCAGATTGTCCGGTCCTGATGCCAAGCAAGAGACCAATTGGTTTCTGAAGACTTGTTGAAGAGGATTGCTCGAACCGGTTTCGATTGCTTACCCAAAACCGATGCGGCTACTGCTCCAATACACCCGTCGCTCGCTAGCAAGGGGTAAAGCTCGCCTAAGTTGCGTATGCGAGTGCCAGCTTCGCCAAGTGGTAGTCCCACAAGCGCCGCCTCTAATTCTGCCTTACACGGCATCAAAGCGCCTTTGAAAATCTGTGCGCCATCAATGGCAAAATCAAGATTCGACCGATCATTCATCGCGGTTTTGTAGCCGCTGTTCTAGTTACTGAGCAACGTCTCCCACTGGGTCGCTCGCTGACAGTCCGCTTTCTTCGCCTGTGTCGATCTAGCGGCCGGTAGGTTGCCAGAACATGCCAATGGGTATGAGATCGGCTGTTTCTGAAGCGGAAAGCGGGCACGGCGCGCTACAGCGCGGCTTCCCTGTTTTCTCTACGGGATCGCGCGGCGGTAGAGGTGCCACGTCGCGTGACCGAGCACCGGCAACGCGATGAACAAGCCGAGGAAGAGCGGTATCATAGCGGTGAACAGCAGAACTCCGATAAACGCAGCCCAGATTAAGAGTATCGCTTTGTTTTGTCGCACCGCGCGCAGGCTGGCGATGGCTGCGGTAAGAAAATCGACCTCGCGATCGACCAGCATCGGCAGGCTCATCACAGTGACCGCATAGAAAACGAACGCCATGACCCCGCCGATGATGGTGCCGATGAACAGCATGATGAGGCCGGGTTTCGATCCGAGGAAGGCAAGCGATTCTGAGCCCGCGCCGGCTTCCACCAATGCTATGGAAAATATGACATGAGCAACGATGACCCAAAATCCGAAGGCGACGAAAATTATAACGCCCATGCTCAATATCTGATCGTCGCCGCGCCCGCGAACCGCACCCAAGATTGAAGGCCAAGCCATGGCGATACTGGCATCGCGTCGGCGGCTGACTTCGTATAGGCCTACTGCGGCAAAGGGCGCGAGAATTGGGAAGCCCGCCGCCGCAGGGATCAGCCACGAGAATTCGCCTCGTACCGCCGTTACATAGGTTAGAAAAATCCCCACAAGCGCAAAGATCGAAGCAAAGAACAGGCCGTAAATCGGATGGGTTCGAAAATCGTTCCAACCAGCCGCAAGCGCTTCGCGCAGATCGCGAAGGGTCAGGTCATCCTTCACCTCTATCGTAAATGGCTGTGTTGAATCGATGCTCGCCAAGGTCGCAGGGCTCCTGTTCTAATTCGCGTCTTCAAAAACGATATGACACGCCCGCGCTGAGCACCCAAGGGTCGATATTATGTTCAGTTTCAATCGCCAAAGTGTCACCGGCGAACCAGCGGGCAGTGGTGCCGATAAAATACCGCTTTGCGTCCAAAGTTACACCAAAGCCATCATCGCCAACCGGTACATCGACGCCCGCTTGTAAGGCGAAACCAAGCTCGTCGGAAAGGTCGGTGTCGGTCACTCCAAGCGGAATGGTTGCGGCGCCGGGCTTGTCGCTGAGCCATATGAAATAGGCAGGGCCCGCGCCGACATAGGGCTTCATACCAAGGATATCGAAGTGCAATTTGGCCGTGACGGTCGCAGGTAAAAGAAGCGCATCAGACACCAATTGCGCGCCGGTCGGCAGGCCAGCAATCGCGTCAACATCGTGCTGCGTTGTCCCGGCGATTGTTTCGATCGAAAAATTGTCAGTTACGAAATATTCGGCCGCGATGGTCGGAACAAAATTGTCGTTCGATGCGGTGTTGGTGCCTGCGGGCAATCCGACCAAGTCGACATTAAACTGATCGATTTCTCCATCAGTGAGTACGCCTGTCGCGACAAGTTTGACTTGGATGTCGCCTGCGCGGTCCTGAGCCGCTGCGGGTGTTGCCGCTGCAATTGTAGCCAGTGCAATCGCGGTGCAAGCCGAGGCAAGAAGGTGATTCATTATAGGTCCTTTTCCAGACAGCAACAGCCACGCGGCGTGGTTCAGGATGATTGCTGTCGATAGGGCCTTTTGCTGAGTTTCGCGGGCGTGAGCATTGATTCAGATCAAATGTTTGCCAATTTGATCGAGATCAAAGTGGCGCCTCGCCAAGCGCGCTACCGCTTTGTTCAAGATGGCAATGCAAGTCTCCTCAACCAAAGCCGTAGGCATGGATGCGTTTCGCGCGTCGCTGTCGGCCCATCTGCCGGGCAATACCGCTTGCGAGCGGACGTTGGATCGGCTGTGTGAGGTAGGCCAATCTCGCAGCTTATTGTGCGGTCATGAGATACGGGGGCATCGGCACCGCGATCGCATCATCTTTATTACTGGCGGCGCGGCGAAGCTGATCGCGGCTACGCCCAGCGCTAGGATCGCGCAAAACAGCGCATCGGCGGTTGCAGACAATAGCTCGGTTCGGCTCCCGCATATCCTTGCGTTCCATTTTCCCGGTGACTTTGTTTTTGTCGTCAATGAAGCCGCCGGTGATTTGCGATTGGCTGCGCTAACTGATCTTGATCTGGTGGCGTTCTCGTCTGAACAATTCCTGCGCGTTGCCCAAGATGACCCGGCGATCATTAGGATTATCCTGTCTCGTTCTGTCCAAGCTCTTCACCGCTCTCAGACAAAAATGATCGAGATTGGGCACAAATCGGCATGTCAACGGATGGCCGGTTTCCTTGTCGCTATGGCTGAACGGATAGGCGGCTGCACCAGCGGCGCGTGCCAATTTTCCTTGCCGATGACCCGCACGGATATCGCCGATAGCCTTGGCCTCACAATCGAGACGGTCAGCCGGCAGCTCGCAAGTTTAAACAAAGCCGAATTGATCGAAACAAACGGGCGAAATGGCCTTCGAATATCCGATATTTCGAAGTTGAAATTAGAGGCCGGATAAAAAATTTACGCCAAGGTTTGGAATTTGATCTGAATCAAATTGAGTCAGCCAATCAACGTGTAGTGCGGAGTTGATGGAAGGAAATTAGATCATGGAATCAGTATTGGGGAAGGCCGGGCTCTGGGCGCTCGTTTTATGCGCCGCGCTTGCCGCTTTGGTGGGGGCGCAGGACACCGGATTTGCCGTGCATATGGCGATTATCATGGCGGTGGCCGGATTGCTTATGCTGGTCACCATTGGGCGCTTTGACCCTCTGGCTAAGGCGCAAGGCATCTTCAAAATGCCTCCCGGACCGTCGCGCTATGATGATGATGTGGTGCGCTGGGGCGTGATTGCGACGATGTTCTGGGGGCTGGCAGGGTTGCTGGCAGGACTGTTTATCGCATTGCAATTGGCGTTTCCTCTGCTGAACCTTGAACCCTATTTCACATTTGGCCGCGTGCGCCCGCTGCACACATCGGCGGTGATTTTTGCCTTTGGCGGAAACGCTCTCATCGCAACCAGTTTTTACGTCGTTCAGCGCACTTGCCGCACCACATTGGCCTTCCCCACAATGGCGCGTTTTGTGTTTTGGGGGTATCAATTGTTCATCGTCTTGGCGGCGACCGGTTATTTGCTCGGTGTCACCCAGTCGAGAGAATATGCTGAGCCGGAATGGTATGTCGATCTATGGCTTACCGTTGTTTGGCTTGCCTATCTGGCGGTATTTGTCGGCACGCTTCTGCGGCGGAACGAACCGCATATCTATGTCGCCAACTGGTTCTACCTCGCCTTTATCGTAACGGTCGCGATGCTGCATGTGGTGAACAATCTGGCGATGCCGGTCAGCATGTTGGGATCGCAAAGTTATAGCGCTTTTGCCGGGGTTCAGGATGCGCTGACGCAGTGGTGGTATGGCCACAACGCGGTCGGGTTCTTCCTTACCGCAGGCTTCCTCGCGATGATGTATTACTTCGTCCCGAAACAAGCGAACCGCCCGGTCTATTCCTATCGGTTGTCGATCATCCACTTTTGGTCGTTGATCTTCCTCTATATCTGGGCGGGTCCGCACCATTTGCATTACACCGCTCTGCCCGATTGGGCGCAGACATTGGGCATGGTGTTTTCGATCATGCTGTGGATGCCCAGCTGGGGCGGGATGATCAACGGTCTGATGACGCTGAACGGCGCTTGGGACAAGATCCGCACCGATCCGATCATCCGTATGATGGTCATGGCGCTCGCCTTTTATGGCATGTCCACATTTGAAGGGCCGATGCTGTCGATCAAGGCTGTAAACAGCCTGTCGCATTACACCGATTGGACCATCGGCCATGTCCATTCCGGCGCATTGGGTTGGAACGGGATGATCACCTTTGCCTGTGTCTATTTCCTTGTGCCGCGTCTGTGGCAGAAAAAGCGGCTCTATTCGCTGCGGATGATCAATTGGCATTTCTGGCTCGCGACGCTGGGTATCGTGATTTACGCGGCCAGCATGTGGGTTGCCGGGATCACCCAAGGGTTGATGTGGCGCGAATATGGCTCAGACGGCTATTTGGTGAACAGCTTCATCGACACCGTCGAAGCGCTGCACCCGATGTATGTGATGCGGGCATTTGGCGGGGGGCTTTACCTCGCTGGCGCGGTCATCATGGCTTACAATATTTGGATGACGATTGCGGGGCACACCCGCGATGAAGCCGCGATGAGTGACGCCGAATATGACGAAGCGTCTGACCGGCCGATTGTCACAAACCCTCAAGCGCAACCCGCAGAATAAGGAGACCTCATCATGAGCACGAACTCACCTAATCAGGGGGTCTTTGAAGGCCACAGGAAAATCGAAAAGAACGTCACGTTGCTGGCAATCGGGACTTTTGTCGCCGTTGCTATTGGCGGGATTGTAGAAATCGCTCCGCTGTTTTGGATCGACAACACAATCGAAAAGGTTGACGGGATGCGTCCCTATACTCCGCTCGAACAGGCCGGGCGTGACGTTTATATTCGCGAAGGGTGCTATACCTGTCACAGCCAAATGATCCGTCCGTTCCGCGACGAGGTTGAACGGTATGGGCATTATTCTTTGGCGGCGGAAAGCATGTTCGATCATCCGTTCCAATGGGGGTCAAAACGCACCGGCCCTGATTTGGCGCGCGTGGGTGGTCGCTATTCGGATGAATGGCATGTCCAGCATTTGAAAGATCCCCGCAGCGTGGTGCCGCAAAGCATTATGCCAACCTATGCGTTCCTGGCTGAAACCACTTTAAAAGTGCCCGATGCCTCTGCTGCGTTGACCGCTCTGTCCCGCGTCGGTGTGCCGTATAGCGATATCGACATCGAAATGGCGCAAAGCGACCTCTTCGCTCAGGCCAATCCGGAACTTGATCCCGGTGACCTCGAAGAACGGTATCCCAAAGCGCAAATCCGCGATTTTGACGGCGATCCATCGCGCGTGACCGAATTGGATGCGCTGATCGCTTATCTGCAAATGCTGGGCACGCTGGTCGATGTCGACAGCGCTGCTGCGCAGGCGGAATTGGCAGAGGAGCGAGGCCGATGAGTTTTTACGAAATCCTACGCCACTTTGCCGACAGCTACGGACTGCTGGTGATTTTCGGACTCTATTTGTTGCTGTGCGGTTGGCATTTCCTGCCGGGTTCGCGCGACGGAGTAGAGAAAGCCAAAAATTCGATTTTTGAGGAAGACGATTATGTCTGATCAGGACCGTTTAGATAACAATGTGGATGAACCCACAGGCACAGAATTTGTCGGCCATGAATGGGACGGAATCCGCGAATTAAACACCCCGCTGCCACGCTGGTGGCTGTGGACCTTTTACGCAAGCATCGCATGGTCGGCGGTTTACGTCGTACTGTACCCGGCATGGCCACTGGTTAAACAAGCGACCGAGGGCACTTTGGGTTGGTCGTCACGCGGCGAATTGGTTGACGAAATGAACGCCGCTGATTTGGCGCGGCAAGGCACCTTTGAACGGATCGCGGCGACAGATATTAGCCAATTGTCTGCCGACCCTGAATTGATGGGTCAGGCCATCGCTGGCGGCGCGGCGGCTTTTAAGCAGCATTGCGTGCAATGCCACGGTGCGGGCGCGGCTGGTTATGAAGAATATGGCTATCCCAATCTCAATGATGATGACTGGATCTGGGGCGGACAACTCGAAGAGATCGAATACACATTGACGCATGGTATCCGCTGGGATGGATCGGATGACACCCGGATTTCATTTATGCCCGCATTCGGCGGTATGTTTGATGCGGATCAAGTCGATGCACTGGTCAGTCATGTGCAATCTCTAAGCGATTCCGGCGCAGCCAACGCATCAGGCGCGCAGCTGTTTTCTGCCAATTGCGCGGTCTGCCATCAGGCGGGCGGCGAAGGTGACCAGGCCCAAGGCGCACCCGCACTGAACGATGCAATCTGGCTATATGGGAACAGCAAAGCAAACATCCGCCAGCAGATCCTTTATCCGCGTCACGGCGCCATGCCGGGATGGAGCGATAAGCTTGATCCCGTCACAATTCGGATGCTGGCGGCTTATGTCCATTCGCGCGGCGGCGGTGAGGTGACACAGATCGATCCTGAAGAAGTTGATGAGCCCGCACAGGTTGCGGTGGCGGAGCGGAGCGATGGTAGGCGCTAACGCTTCCTCCGGCCCTTCAAGCTCGCGCGATTGGGGCGCTGCTTTGCCCGCAAAAGGCAAGGGGCGCAGTGGTGGATCAGGCGGGCCGCAACAGCCCGAAAGCCTCTATGAGAAACGCAAATCGGTCCACAATAAGCGGATTGATGGTCCATTCCGGCGCTTCAAATGGCTGGTGATGATCGTCACTTTGGCGATCTATTATGTGACGCCGTGGATCCGTTGGGATCGCGGCCCCTATGCCCCGGATCAAGCGGTGCTGATCGATCTCGCTAATCGGCGGTTCTATATGTTCGATATTGAGATTTGGCCGCACGAATTTTATTTCGTGGCGGGCATGCTCATTATGGCGGGAATTGGCCTGTTTTTGGTCACCAGCGCGGTTGGCCGGGCGTGGTGCGGCTATGCCTGCCCTCAGACAGTATGGACCGATCTGTTCCAACATTTTGACCGGTTTTTTGATGGTGATCGCAACGCCCGCGCCCGTCTTGATAAAGCGCCATGGGGGCCATCGAAATTCGCCCGGCGCACATCCAAATGGACCGTCTATCTCGCGATCAGCACGGTGACGGGCGGGGCGTGGATTCTCTATTTCGCTGATGCGCCGACATTGTTTGGGGAATTTTTCACCGGCGAAGCGTCCGCCGCCGCTTATATGACCGTCGCAATCCTAGCCGGTACGACCTTTTGGCTTGGCGGATTTATGCGCGAACAAGTGTGCATCTATATGTGCCCATGGCCGCGCATTCAGGGCGCGATGCTTGATGAAAAATCGCTAATTGTCACCTATAAGGATTGGCGCGGAGAGCAGCGGGGCAGCTTGAAAAAGGCGCAAAAAGAACCGGAGAAATTCGGTGACTGCGTCGATTGCCGCGAATGTATCGCGGTGTGCCCCACGGGCATTGATATCCGCGAAGGGCAACAGATCGGCTGCATCACTTGCGGTTTGTGTATCGATGCATGTGACCGGGTGATGAAGGATATTGGCCGTCCGCGCGGGCTGATTGATTACGCCACGCTCGATCAATGCGAAGCAGAAGCGGCAGGTGCGCCTGCTAGGCCGGCTTGGAAGGCGGTGATGCGGCCGCGAACATTTGTCTATTTGGGCGGCTGGGGCGGTATCGGCCTGGCCATGCTGTTCGCACTTGGCACACGCTCGCATACTGATCTCACGGTTTCACCTGACCGAAACCCGTCTTTCATGTTGATGAAGGACGGCACCGTGCGCAACGCTTACACTTTGCGGCTTCGCAATATGGAAGGGCGCCCGCGCGATATGGAAATCGCGCTGATCGGCCTACCGCAAGGCGCCGTTATGTGGACCGACCGGATCGGCAGAGAAGATGCCGCCCCTGCGCAGATTGTTTCGGTCAACGCGGATGAGACCCGCGTAGTGCGCGCCTATGTAATTGTTCCAGCGGGCAGTGATGCGGGCGAATTTTTCTTCCAGATCACTTCGCAGGATGAACAGCAAGAGCGCGATATCGCTGAAACAACATTCTCAGGCCCGGGAGGCGATTGATGACCAGCCCAATACAAGCAAGCGAGAGCAATCAGCAGCAGCGCAAAGTGAACCGTTTTACGGGACGCAAAATGGCAGGCGTGTTGATCGCCGGATTTGGGGTGGTTGTCGCGGTCAATTTCTACATGGCCGGCCTCGCTATTGGCGGGTTTCACGGTGTCGTGGTCGAAAATTCTTATGTCGCCAGTCAAGAGTTTAACGGGTGGCTGGAGGAAGCCGAAACGGCCGAGGCGCTAGGCTGGGACGCGCATTCCGTTCGCGACCGGGCGGGCTATGTCGTGGTCACCACGCAAGATGTCCCGCAAGGTGCGGTGCTGGCGGCTGAACTTCGCCGCCCGCTGGGAACACATGAATATGCTGCGCTTACATTCGCGCCGCTGGGTGAAGGCCGATATCGTTCCAACGAACAGGTTGCAGACGGCCGCTGGACCGTGCGTTTGTTGATCCAATCGGGCGCGCAAGAATGGGCACAAGAAAGCGAACTGCGTTGAACAATCCTGCGCCTTCGCTCGCATTGCCTGATGCAGCCTCGGCCATCGGGACGCGCTTTACTGTGCCCGGTATGCGCTGCGCTGGCTGTATCGCTAAGATTGAGCGGGAATTGCCCAAAATCACCGGGATACAAACCGCACGCGTCAATTTTTCGGCCAAGCGTGTGGCGATCCAGCACGATCCGGCTTTGGACGAGGACGACCTGACAGAGGCGCTGCTAGGCCTAGGGTTTGAGGCGCAGCCAGTGGCCGACAACCCGCTTGGTGTGGAGGCGGATGAGCGCAAGAAATTGCTGCGCGCGCTCGGTGTGGCTGGTTTTGGCATGATGAATATCATGCTGCTGTCGGTCAGCGTTTGGTCAGGAGCGGACGGGTCGACACGCGATCTTTTCCATTGGCTGTCTGCGGTCATTGCGATGCCGGTCATTGCCTATGCGGGGCGGCCCTTTTTCGGCTCTGCTTGGATGGCGCTTAAATACCGGCGCACCAATATGGATGTGCCGATTTCAATCGGCGTTATCTTGGCCACCGCGCTCAGTCTGTATGAGACGGTGACGGGCGGCGAACACGCCTATTTTGAAAGCGCGGTGATGTTGCTGTTCTTCCTGCTTGCGGGGCGCGCTTTGGATGCAGAAATGCGCACCCGGACGCGCGCCGGGATCGGTGCTTTGCTAGGCCGGATGGGCAAAAGCGCCAGCGTAATCGGACCGGACGGATCGACCCAGCGGATCGCCGCTGGTGATTTAGAACCGGGAATGCTGGTTCTGGTAGCCGCCGGAGAAGCGCTTGCCGCCGATGGCGAAGTGGAACAAGGCAGCAGTGCGGTCGATAACGCCATGCTGACGGGGGAAAGCGCCCCTGAAAGCATATTTATCGGCAGCAAAGTTCATGCCGGGACGATCAATCTTACCGCTCCGTTCCAAATGCGACTGACCCGCACGGCGGATGATACAGCGCTCGCCGAAATTGCCCGATTAATGGACGAGGCAGGCCAATCGCGCAGCCACTATGTCCGGATCGCAGACCGCGCCTCGCGCCTCTATGCGCCGGTTGTGCATAGTCTGGCCGCGCTCGCCTTTATTGGTTGGATGCTAACGGGGGCAGGGTGGCACCAATCGCTCGTAATCGCGATTGCAGTCCTCATCATAACTTGCCCGTGTGCGATTGGGCTTGCGGTTCCCACGGCACAAGTGGTGGCGTCAGGTGCGCTGCTCAAACGCGGGCTGTTGGTGAAGGATGGCAGCGCGCTGGAGCGGCTGGCCGAGGTTGATGCGGCGCTGTTCGATAAAACTGGGACGCTCACGCTTGGCGAACCCCGCCCGGATATTGCGGCGCTTGATGAACAGGCGCGTTCGGTCGCGCTGGGACTTGCCCAAACCAGCCGTCACCCGCTGAGCCGCGGCCTCGCAGATGCGCTGCGCAAAGAGGGCGTTGAGCCTGCTGTGATCCGCGATGCCAGCGAGGTCAGCGGCGCAGGCCTGCGCGGGATGTGGACCGATTTAAAGAGCGGTGCGGGGCACGGTGTGGAGGTCGCGCTTGAGCGGCCCGAAACCAGCGACAGCGATCTCGCGGCGCGCCTGCGTATCGGCGGTGACACAGCGATTATAACCTTTAGCGATCCGCTGAGATCCGATTGCGCAGAAACCCTCGCGGCGCTGAAAGCATATGGGATCAGCGCCAGTATCCTTTCAGGCGACCGCAAGGCTCCCGTCGAAGCGGCCTCCAAACGCCTCGGCATCGCCGCGCAAAGCCAAGCCACGCCTCAGGACAAGCTCACCGCGCTCAGCGATTTGCAGAACGCGGGCAAAAGGCCGCTGATGATCGGCGACGGCCTCAATGACGGCCCTGCATTGGCGGCGGCACATGCTTCGATCACTCCGGGCACCGCAAGCGATGCAAGCCAGCAAGCCGCCGATGCGGTGTTCATTGGCGAGAAATTGATGCCCGTCGCTTTGGCGGTCAGAGTAGCGCGGCGCACAATGACAATCGTCAGGCAGAATTTCGGTCTTGCCATTCTCTACAACGCGCTGGCCGTGCCGCTGGCGCTTTTCGGTTATGTCACGCCGTTGATTGCGGCGATTGCGATGTCGGTTAGTTCGCTAATTGTGGTCGCAAATTCGCTCAGGCTTGCGGGCAGTGCTGAATATCCGGGCAGTGCGGAAAATGCGGGAAGCGAGGCGCGTTTATGACCGGGCTTGCCTTCCTAATTCCCATCGCGCTTTTAATGGGCGCAGCAGGGCTCGCCGCATTTTTCTGGGCCATGCGCACGGGGCAGTATGACGATATGGACGGCTCAGCCGCGCGCATCTTGATCGATGAAGAAGAAGAGGAATTGTCATGAAGGCGATCATTCTCGCCGCGCTGATTCCCATGGCGACCGGCCCGTTACCGCCAACTGAGCGAACGCTTACGATGAACATTTGCGGCGGCGGGGAAATTACGATCCCGCTAGGGGACAAAGACGGCGAGCCAAAGCGCGATTGCCATCAACAAGGATGCCACGCCGTGACATGCCGTGAAAAATCCAAACTTCGTTCAAACGCCGCAAAATGATCTAGGTCAGACACCGGCAAACACACCAACTGATCAGAGCTGGGCTGGCTGCTTGCTCTTTCGGTCCCCCTTGGAACGGCGTTACCCGCCGCAATGGAATCCATCGCCAAACCGCGCCGCGGTGGCACCTTGCACCTTGTGATTTAGGCCCGCTTGTCTTTCGATGATCCCAGACTGATATGCGAGGTCATACGAGCGACTTGCGGTAAGACACCCAGCGTATCGGTGTGAAAGGATTTGTAGCTCGCCAAACTGTCGACCTCGACCCGCAAAAGATATTCCACCGACCCGGTAATATTGTGGCATTCGCGGACTTCCTCGGCTGCCTCCATCGCGGCCTCAAACTCTCTCGCATCCTTGGAAAGCTGGGCGGACAGGCCAACCATAACAAAAACGGTTACCTCCCCGCCAAGCCTGCTGCGATCCAGTATCGCACGATATCCTTTGATATAGCCGTTCTGTTCTAGATCCTGTGTCCGACGCAGGCACGCAGAAGCCGAAAGCCCCACTTGCCCGGCCAAGTTGGTGTTGCTGATTCGGCCATCTCGTTCGAGCGTTTGCAAGATTTTGCGGTCAATGCTGTCCATGACGCAATAACGAATGAATTATGGCGAAATTGTCAACTCAATTTGCACACACCTCTCATTCTTTTCGCGTTATTGTTGCGCCGAAGATCATAGAGGAACTTAGCAATGGCAAGCGCATCAAACTCCAATCCAACGATCAAGCCGCTTGGCGAATATGATATGTCTGGGGAAGGCGGTTTTCTCTGCCGCTATGACGCTTCGAAGGTTGATCTAACGGGCGGCTGGGGCGATGCCGACGCGGTCGCAAAGATGCTCCCACAAGTCCTGCCCTCAAACCGTGTGCGCAGCTTTCTAGAGGCGCGCCTGCCGCGTCCAGAGGACCTCTCAGATGCATCTGATCTGACAGATGAACAGGCCCGCATGGCCACCGTGCATTATACCTTTATGGTGCAATCCTATGTTTGGGGCGAAACACAGGTCAGTGATCGGCTACCCGCAGTTCTAGCGGTGCCGACGGTCGCTTTGGCCGACCGATTGGGTCAGCAGCCGCTCCTCACTTACAGTTCGTATGTCTTGGACAATTGGGCACTGATTGATCCTGCGAAGCCTTTGGGCTTGGACAACATCCAGATGATCCAGAATTTCCTAGGCGGTCAAGACGAAGCGTGGTTCGTTCTGGTGCATGTCGCGATAGAGGCCTGTGCGGGTAAGGTTTTTGCACGCTTTGCAGACATCCATGATGCTGCGGTACACAAAGAAGCAGCAGCAGCGCGTGAGCAGCTTGAACAGACGGCCGAGACATGGGCGCAGATCAACGCGCTGTTCGATCGGATGCCCGAACGGTGTGACCCCTATATCTATTTTGAGCGGGTGCGGCCCTATATCCACGGTTGGAAAGACAATCCCGCATTACCGGGCGGCGTGGTTTACGAAGGGGTTGAACGCTATGGAACAGCGGCGCAGGCCTTTCGCGGGCAAACAGGGTCGCAATCATCGATCGTGCCGAGCATGGACGCATTGTTAGGCGTGGGGCACGCCGCCGATCCGCTGCGCGAGTTTCTAGATCAATTGCATGCTTATCGGCCTCGCCTGCATCGCCGCTTTGTTGATGATGTGCGCGCAAACAGCACCTTACGCGGTTTCGTGGCATCTGCGGGTTCAGCTGGGCTGACCGAGGCGTACAATGCCAATATTCAAGCTGTGGCCGATTTTCGAACGCGTCACCTCGAATACGCCGCGAGTTACATAAACAAGCAAGGCAAGCGTGCCGCTGGCAACGATACTGAAGTTGGGACCGGCGGCACCCCGTTCATGCGCTATCTTAAGAAGCATCGCGACGAAACTCAGGCGAATTTGCTTTAACCGCGTAGGCGTAACAAACGCGGTGCAATGCCGGCGCGCCGACAGCCGCAGACGGATCCAGCAACATTCGCAATTGGACCGCTAGCTGGCGGCCTGCACCCGGCTGCAAAGCTCAGATAGCGGCCAGATCGCTCTTGGTTATGGCCTCTGACCGTCTCTATGTCCGATTAGGGGTGGAAAGCGGACGCTATGCTTTCCCCCAGTAGGCCTTAAAATCAGGATGCTCTCCAAAGAGTTCCTCAAAGCTTGGCTCGTAGATACCAAGGATATAAATCTCGATCTCATTTAGTGTCGGAAAGTCCTGAATCGAAATAGCTTGGCTCTTGAGTTTGATCCCACTCGCCAACTCCATGCGAAGAATTTCGCCTCGGTCCGCAATGTAGTCACCATCGATGACGTTGGCATGGCGCTTTGAATCGTATGCTTGCGATGGCTGGAACTTCGCCATTGCAACACCCATCGGTGGATCGAGAGCAAAGATATGCGCTTCGCCAACTAGAGCATCAGCTTCAAAGATATTGACCAACATGTCCTGTAAATGAGCGAATTTTTCAAAGACTGCAATTGGGTCGTTCCAAGACCGTCTGCTATTTCGCCTTTCGCGCCTTGCGCGCGATACCGGACAATCCTTTGGTAAGCTGGAACAGGCCGTTGAGGCGGCTTTGCGGATCGTTCCATGCGCGGTTGATCACCAATTTCATGTCAGGGCGCAGTTTGGCGGTGCCATCAGCTCCGCCATTCAATCGGTCAACATAACCGATCAGGCCGGGGCCATCGGGGAAATCGTCCTTATGGAACGTCACCAATGTCCCGCGTGCGCCGACATCAATCTTTGAAATATGCGCTTCAATCGCCTGATGCTTAATCTCTATCAGGCGCACAAGGTTCTTAGTCGGGCCGGGCAGGTCGCCGAACCGGTCAATCATTTCCGCAGCTAGGCTTTCGATCTCGGCCTTATCCGCAGCTTGGTTAAGGCGCCGGTACAGCGCCATACGCACCGCCAGATCAGGGACGTATTCCTCTGGGATCATAATCGGCGCATCGACAGTAATTTGCGGAGAGAACGCGTCCTTCGCCTTCTCCAGCCCCATTTCGCCTGCCTTGGCCGCAAGGATCGCATCCTCCAACATCGACTGGTACAATTCGAAACCAACCTCGCGGATATGGCCCGATTGTTCATCGCCCAGCAGATTGCCCGCGCCGCGAATGTCGAGATCATGGCTGGCCAATTGGAAACCCGCGCCGAGCGAATCGAGGTCGCTCAAGACCTTCAGACGTTTTTCGGCAACTTCGGAAAGTTGGACGTCTTTTTCGTAGGTTAGGTATGCATAGGCGCGCAATTTTGACCGGCCCACACGTCCGCGTAATTGATACAATTGCGCAAGGCCAAAGCGGTCGGCGCGGTGGATGATAATCGTGTTGGCACTGGGCAGGTCGAGGCCGCTTTCGACGATCGTTGTGGAAAGCAGCACTTCATATTTGCCGTCGTAAAACGCGCTCATGCGCTCTTCGATTTCGCCCGCGCCCATTTGCCCATGGGCGGAGATCGCTTTCACCTCTGGCACATTTTCGTGCAGCCATTCTTCCACTTCGGCCATATCGGAAATGCGCGGGACAACGATAAAGCTTTGCCCGCCGCGGTGATGTTCGCGCAGCAACGCCTCGCGCATGACCATATCGTCCCACTCCATCACATAAGTCCGCACCGCGAGGCGGTCGACCGGAGGGGTTTGGATCGTCGAAAGTTCGCGCAATCCCGTCATCGCCATTTGCAAAGTGCGCGGGATCGGCGTCGCGGTCAGGGTCAGCATATGCACATCGGAGCGCAGCTGCTTCAGTTTTTCCTTATGAGTGACACCAAAGCGTTGTTCTTCATCGACAATCACCAGACCGAGATTCTTAAACTCGGTTGATTTCGACAGGATCGCATGGGTGCCAATGATAAGATCGACCGTGCCATTGGCCAGACCTTCGCGGGTCTCAGCGACCTCTTTTGAAGATACCAGCCGCGAAAGCCGCCCGACATTCAACGGGAAGCCTGCAAAACGTTCGACGAAGTTCTGATAATGTTGGCGCGCCAGCAGCGTGGTGGGCGCAACAATGGCCACTTGTTGTCCCGACATCGCCGCGACGAATGCCGCGCGCAAAGCGACTTCGGTTTTGCCAAAACCAACATCGCCGCAAACGAGCCGGTCCATCGGCTTTCCGCTTTCCAAGTCGCGCAGAACATCGGCGATAGCGGCGTCTTGATCGTCGGTTTCCTCCCACGGGAAACGGTCGACGAATTGGTTGAAGCTGGCCTCTTCTGCTTCGAATATCGGGGCCTTTTTCAAAGCGCGTTCGGCGGCGATTTTCATCAGTTCGCCCGCGATTGCGGTGATGCGTTCTTTCAGCTTGGATCGGCGTTTCTGCCATGCTTCCCCGCCGAGCCGGTCTAGCTGAACGCTTTCTTCGGATGATCCGTATCGCGAAAGAACGTCGATATTCTCGACCGGAATGAACAATTTGTCGCCGCCGCGATATTCTAGGCTGACGCAATCATGCTGGCTCTTGCCAACGGGCACCGGGTCGAGGCCGAGATATTTGCCGATGCCGTGTTCGACATGGACAACCAAATCGCCTCTCGCCAGCGCTTGCAGCTCAGCCAGGAAGGCGTCGGAATCCTTGCGCTTCTTCTTGCGCCGGACCAGCCGGTCACCCAACACGTCTTGTTCTGTGAGGATTTCCAGATCGTCATTGGCGAAACCTGCCTCAAGCGGCAGCACCATCGCGGCGGTCTTTCCTTTGGCGGACAGGCCCAGCGCCTCTTGCCAATTATCCGCAAGCACAGCAGGCGCGCCGGCTTCCTCTAGGATTGAGGCGATGCGCGAACGGCTGCCGGTGGAATAGGCCGCGAGTAAAGGTTTGCGCCCCGATTTGGCGATCGCGGCGAGGTGTTTCGCAGCGGCTTCGTAGACATTGTCACCGCGGGCGCGCTCCGGTGCGAAATCGCGGGCCGCCTTGAAACCAAAATCCAAATTGGTGTCGCTTTCCGGTGCGGCAAACACGCTGGCGCGGTGGGCGGGCGCTGCGGCGACGGCGGCTTTAAACTCACCATCGGTCACGTATAAAGCGTCTTTTGCGAGCGGGCGGTAGCTGCCGGTTTTCTCGCTGGAAACCCGCCCGCGTTGGTCGAAATAGTCGCCGATATCAGAAACGCGTTCGTCCGCTGCGCCCAAGGCCGATTGGTCGATCACCACCACGTCATCATCGCTGAGGTGATCAAACAAAGTGCTCAACTTGTCCTCAAATAGCGGCAACCAATGTTCCATACCGGCCAATCGGCGCCCGTCGCTCACCGCCTCATAAAGCGGGTCCTGTGTCGCCGCAGCGCCGAACAATTCGCGGTAGCGCGATCGAAAACGTTTGATGCTTTCATCATCGAGCAAAGCCTCGGATGCAGGCAGCAATAGATGCGCATCAAGCCGCCCGGTCGAACGCTGAGTGCTGGTGTCGAACAGGCGCAAGCTTTCCAGCTCATCACCAAAGAAATCGAGCCGCAGCCCTTCTTCGAGCGAGGAGGGGAAAATATCGACAATCGACCCGCGCACCGCAAATTCGCCGTGGTCGATCACGGTGTCAGTGCGCGAATATCCCTGCCGCGTCAGCAGCGCGGCGAGGCTGTCATGCCCGATTGTCATGCCCGGTTTAAACTCGCGCACGCTTTCACGAATGCGGAACGGGGTAAGCACACGTTGCAAGGCGGCGTTGACGGTTGTGACCAACAATTGCGAACCAGAGGCCGGACGCTGCAGGCGGAACAGCGCCGAAAGCCGCGCCGCGCTGACGGTCAAAGCCGGGCTGGCGCGGTCATAGGGCAGGCAATCCCATGCGGGAAATTCCAAAACCTCAACCTCTGGCGCGAAGAACTGCGCGGCCTCTGCGACGCTGCGCATGGCGGCGTCGTCCGGCGCGATAAACACGGCGCGATGTTTGGCGGCGCGGGCAAGATCGCTCATCACTAACGGCTGAGCCCCGCGAGGCAGCGATGACAGCGTCAGCGGAACGCTCGCGGAAAGGATGCGATTTAGGTCGGGCATAGCTGTCTAGTTCAAAGGCCGGTGGCGCGCGGAAGTTCCCACGAGGGTGAAAGGATGCGCGGCCCTAGCTTGGGATGTCAACGTAGTCGAGTTTTTGCATTTTTTCGATGAGCGCGCCTCGGAATTTCTCCGGCACATCCTGCGTTTGCAGGCCCCACGCCATGATATCCACATCGTCTTCGGCCAGCAGGTCCTCGAACCAATCCATTTCTGCCTCGCCCCATTCGGCGTGATAGCGATCAAAAAAACCGCCAATCATATAATCCGCCTCTCGCGTGCCGCGATGCCAGCTGCGGAATTTTGCTCTGGCGAGACGATTTTCGAATGTGGGCATATCGTTCATGGACGCAGAGGTAAGGCACTCGCAGAATGGGCGCAACCGGCTATAAGTGGCTATGATGCGTCCTGATATTCTCAACCCGATCTTTGCCGAAAGCAAAACGTTGGATGGTGTTGGCCCGAAAATGGCCAAGCCGCTCGACAAGCTTGGCCTGACGCGTGTGAAGGATGTTGCCTATCATCTGCCCGAACGTTTTGTGACGCGGCGGGCATTGAGTGATCTGGATGAAGGGGCGGAGGGCGAACAGGTGATCGTCGCGCTCACCGCGACCGAACACCGTGCGCCGTATAATCCGGGTCGCGGCCCGTACCGGGTGATGGCTCAGGATGAGGCGGGCAATATATGCGCGCTGACCTATTTTGGCCGCGCATCCTATAGCGCAAAAAAACTGTTCCCGGTGGGTGAGAAACGCTGGGTCGCCGGGCGGCTCGACCGGTATGGCGATATGCTTCAGATCGTGCATCCTGATCATGTGGAAGAAGACAGCGCGGCGCATTTGGCGCGGCTTAACGAGCCGGTCTATTCGCTGTCGGAGGGGCTGACACAGCCCAAGCTGGGATCGCTGGTGGCACAATCGGTGGAACGGCTGCCGGAATTGCCGGAGTGGATTGAGCCTAGCCAGTTTGAAAGGGCCGGTTGGCCCGCTTGGCGCGATGCGATCCATCTGGCGCATAAGGACGTGCATGAAAAAGCGCGCGACCGGCTTGCCTATGATGAATTGCTGGCAAATTCTCTCGCGCTGTTGATGGTGAAAGCCGAAGGGCGCCGCCGAAGGGGTCAGGCGCTGAACGGGGACGGGACGCTGCGCGCCCTTCTCAAATTGCCGTTTGAGATGACCGGCGCGCAGAAACGTTCTGTCAGCGAGATTGAGGGCGATCTTCAGCAGGAATCGCCAATGCTGCGATTGCTGCAGGGGGATGTGGGTGCGGGTAAAACTGTGGTCGCGTTGGAGGCGATGCTGATCGCGAATGAGGCGGGCAAGCAAGCCGCATTGCTGGCTCCCACCGAAATCCTTGCGCGCCAGCATTTTGAAACCATCCGCAATATGGCCGCACCCACCGGCGTAGAGGTCGCGTTGCTGACCGGGCGCGCCAAAGGTAAAGAGCGCGAGGGCATTCTTATGGGATTGCTCGACGGGTCGATTGATATTTTGATCGGCACCCATGCAATTTTCCAAGACACGGTGAATTACAAAGATCTCGGTCTGGTCGTGATTGATGAGCAGCACCGTTTCGGCGTGGCGCAGCGGCTTGCGCTGGCGGGGAAGGGGCGGCGCGCGCCGCATACGCTGGCTATGACAGCAACGCCGATCCCGCGCAGCCTGACGCTGGCGCAATATGGCGAGATGGATGTGAGCCGTCTGGATGAATTGCCGCCGGGCAGGCAGGCGATTGAAACTTTGGTCGTCTCGCAAGACCGAGCAGACGATGTGATCGCCGGGGTAGGGCGGCATCTGGCCACCGGTCAGCAGGCCTATTGGGTGTGTCCGATGGTGCGAGAGGCAAATGGCAGCTGGCAAACCGGCGACATTGCCGCCGCAGAGGCGCGCTATGCTGAGCTAAAAGAGCGTTTCGGCGACGATGTCGTGATGGTCCACGGACAGCTAAAACCAGAAATCAAAGACGCCAATATGGAACGTTTCGCCAGCGGGGCTGCGAAATTACTCGTGGCAACGACAGTCATCGAAGTGGGCGTTGATGTGCCATCCTCAACCTTGATGGTCATCGAACAGGCGGAACGTTTTGGTCTGGCGCAGCTGCACCAATTGCGCGGGCGCGTTGGGCGGGGAAGCGAGAAGAGCCGGTGTTTGCTGCTGCGCGGCAGTGAACTCAGTGAGACGGCGCAGAAACGACTCGCCTTGATGCGAGAGACGCAGGACGGGTTTCGTATTGCAGAAGAAGACCTTGAGCTGCGCGGCGGCGGCGAATTGCTGGGCACGCGGCAATCGGGCGAGGCGGCATTTCGGATCGCGGATTTGGAGCAAGTTCAAAAACTGCTGCCGGTCGCACATGCCGATGCACGGATGCTGATCGACCGTGATGGGGGGCTAAAGAGCGAACGCGGTGAGGCGGCGCGTATTCTGCTATATTTGTTTGAACGCGATTGGGGCGTCCAATTGCTGCGCGGGGGGTAAGCGAATGTTCGGGTATGATCCAATCGATTTCTTTGATCCTGCGCCCTACGGGGCGCTTGCCTATTACGGCCACTATCTGCTTGGAACCATTGCGCTTGTAGCCGCTATTACCGCGTTTGCGGTGAAGAAGGGGAAGGGCAAACACCGTGTCGCAGGCCTCATTTATATCGCCGCGATCGCCGTGCTCAGTCTCACCTCAATTTCCATGTTGTCAGAACGGATGATCCCGCCATTGATGATGGCGGTTGTGACTTCGATTAGCGCGATTGGCGGGGCATATCTGGCGCTTCAAAACGGATCAGCCCGGGTCAAAGCGGGCGAATATGCATTGAGCTTATTTCAGCTGACCGGATTGGTTGTTTTTCTATCTATTGCGGTGCCTGAGGCTTTGTCCGGGCGCATTCCGCTGGCGGCTCCAGCTATCATCGCAATAATCCCGGTCATATTGCTGGCCGGCGATCTGTATTGGTTCCTAAATCCGGCGAAGCGTGGGAGCAGGCGTGTCGCACGCCACTTGTCCTGCATGATTTGGGCCTTCGTTGTGGTGCTAAGAGCGCCGATGGTTGAGATTGCGGCGGCTGGTATTCCAATCCCCGCACCTGCTGTGGTGATCGGCCCGATTGCACTGGCTATCGCCATGCATTGGTATTTTCAGCGTAAATATGGCGGAAAACCGTTTGGGAAAAGTGCCTGAGGCGCGGCGTTCTGCGCAGTCTTAGAACCGCGCCGCTATTCGGTCTTTCAAGAAGCGCTGCACCAACGCATTGGCGGCTTCGCTGACAATGCTCCAACATTCGTCAAACCCCGCATCATCGCCGTAATAGGGATCGGGAACCGGTTCCCCGGCGCGATCAAGCACATCGAGCAGCATCGCGACATGCGCGGTCCCATGCCGCGGGGCGCACGCTTTGATCCCGACCATATTCGCGGTGTCGAGCGCGAAGATATGGGTGAAATCAAAGAAATCACTCTGCGACAATTGCCGCCCACATGCGCTGCCAATATCCACGCCATGTCTGCGCGCGGCGGCAATGGCACGGGGATCAGGCGGCGATCCAATATGGTAATCCGCCGTGCCCGCAGAATCGACGCTGATGTCCAAACCGGCCCGCGCCGCTGCATCGCGCAATGCCCCTTCGGCCATCGGTGATCGGCAGATATTGCCGAGGCAGACAAACAGAACAGAGATTTTATTGTCTGGCGCTTGAGTCATGCCTGCGTATTAATAGGAGCCAATCATGGCATGCAAGTTGCAAGTTGCAAATTGCAAATTGCGATATGCAAGAAGCTGACACAAGACATTGACAGGGGAAGAAAATTGACGCGCACATTTATCTCAGGCCTAATTCTGGCGGCTCTTCCGATTGCTCCTTTATATGCAGGCCCGGTCGAAGATTTTGAAACCTTGCGCGAAGAAGTGTGGGAGCAGACGCTCGACAGCTCGCCAACTTTGGCCACCAGCATTGGGGATCGGCGCGGCGATGGTCAGCTGGGTGATTTGTCGCTCGCAGAATATGACCGCCAAATCGCGGCGACGAGCGCGTTTCTCGCTCGGCTCAATGCGATTGATGCGGATGCTTTGCCGGTCGCGCTGCAGGTGGATCACGCGATCATGCTCAAGAGTTTCGAAGATTCTATCGCCGCCAGCGAGCATGATCACACGCGCTATATCCTCTTCACCAATCGCGGCGGTTGGTTCTCTGGATTTGCTTCGCTCCCCTATCGCTCCCCCTTCTTCACCGCCGCCGATTATGAAAGCTATCTTGGCCGGCTCGAATCCTATCGCAGCGTCAACAATCAAGGCATTGCGCGCAGCCGCCAAGCGATTGCCCTTGGCATGACGCAGCCATGCGAGCCGATGCAGGGTTTTGAGAACCGCATCGAGCAACAGATCGTCGATGATTACACCGCGTCGCCGTTTTGGCAGCCATTTGCTGGTGAGAAACCGGGATCAATTTCAGAAGAGAAATGGGCGGAGCTAAAATCCTCCGCACAGGCATTGATCGAAGGGGTGGTGATCCCATCCTACAGCGAATTTCTGACATTCTACACAGAGGATTACGCCCCCAATTGCCGCAGCGGGACGCCCGGCATTCTCGCCACACCGGGCGGGGCGGAATATTACGAATACCGCGTCCGCAGTTTCACCACGACCGACATGACGCCGGATGAAGTCCACAATCTGGGCCTGTCCGAAGTCGCGCGCATCCGCGCCGAAATGGTCGAAACCGCCGCCGAAGCCGGGTTTGAAAGCCGCGAGGCATTTATCGAACATCTGCGCACCGATCCGCAATATTTCATGACCGATGTGGATGAGTATGTCGCCTATGTCGCCGCGCTCGCAAAACACATTGATGGTTTTATGCCGCAATTGTTCGGCCGCCTCCCGCGCCAACCTTACACCGTTGCGCCAATCCCTGCGCCCAATGCGCCGGGCAACACGACCGCCTATTACGAGCCGGGTTCGTTGGAGACGGGGGCTGCCGGGATTTACCGGATCAACACGACAGAGCTGGATCAGCGCCCATTGTGGGAATTGCCAGCTTTGGGTGTGCATGAGGCTGTACCCGGCCATCACCACCAGATCGCTTTGCAACAAGAGCTCGACATCCATCCGCTGCGCGCAAACGGCACCTTTTTCACCGCTTTTGTAGAAGGGTGGGGGCTGTATTCAGAACGGCTTGGGATTGAGATGGGGCTTTATGATACGCCGGCCAAACAGATGGGGCGGCTGTCATATGAGATGTGGCGCGCGACGCGTCTGGTGGTCGACACCGGACTTCATGCAAAAGGGTGGAGCAAAGAGCGCGCGGTTGCCTACATGCTCGACAACACGGCCCTGACGGCGGCGAATGTCGATGCGGAGGTCAATCGGTATATGACATGGCCGGGCCAAGCGCTGGCTTACAAAGTGGGCGAGCTCAAAATTCGCGAGCTGCGGGGCCGAGCAGAAGAAGCCTTGGGCGCTGAATTCGACCTGCGCGAATTTCATGACACCGTGCTGGAAAACGGATCAATCCCGCTTTCCGTGCTGGAGGAGCATGTGGACCGCTGGATCGCGGCAGAACTGGCGGTGCAGGCTGAGTGATTATGCCGTTTTGGCGGGGAGAGGCTCGGTTGAATCGAGCATCTCCTGCGTCATGCGGCGGATATTGACCTTCGCCTTTAACCGCGCACCCAGAAGCGCGGTGCCGCTCACTTTGCGCTGAACGAAGAGGGTTTCGATCGGGGGAAAGGCCCAAGTGGCCTTATCCTGCGCAATCGCCATGCCTTCTTCGCGCAACAATTGTACGAAACCCCGGTCGCCAAAATCGAACGGCGCATCTTCGCGCATTTCGCTGATGACGATATCAATCATGCGGTTCACGCGTTCCGGATGCCTTTCCGCGACGATTGGCATCATAAACCCGGCATCGATGGCAGCGGCGAGGACTTCTTCGCGGCCCCCATTCAGGCCAGCGATCAGCATTTTTCGATAACCGTTCGACACATCTGGATCGACATCGCGGCATGCACCGAAATCGAGCAAGACGATCTCTCCTGTTTCGCGGCGGTAACGGAAATTGGCGAAATTCGGATCGGTCTGCATAACGCCAAATTCGAACAATTCGCGCGCAACTAGGCGCATCAGGCGGGTCATCACCTCATCGCGGCGCTCTGGCGGTTCGTTTTCCAATTCCTCGATCGACACACCGTCTTCAAAACTCATCGCCAGTATGGAACCGCGCGTCAGCCCCTCGTGTAGCACTGGCACAACGAACCCTTCGGCGCCCGCCAAACGCTCTCGGTACAGCGCCATCTGTTCGCCTTCGCGGGTGTAATCGGCCTCTTCGTGCAGCTGTTTCTTGGCCGCTGCGAGCAGCTTATCGACTTCCAATTCGGGCGGGGCGAAACCAGCAACTTTGAGCAGCGTCATCACATTATCAACATCGCTATCGATGCTTTTTGCAACGCCGGGATATTGGACCTTAACCGCCAATTCCTGACCATCCCGTGTCATCGCTTTATGCACTTGCCCAATCGACGCGGCCGCGATGGGGCGCGGGTTGAACCATTTGAATTGCTTGCGCCAATCGTTACCCCATTCCGCGCGCAGCACGGTGTCGAGCTGTTTGGTTGGCATGAAATTCGCCTGATCGCGAAGCGTGGCGAGAATTTTGGAAAGTTCCGGCGGCAAAAAATCACCGGAATCCAGGCTGATCATCTGCCCCATCTTCATCGCCGCGCCGCGCAAATGGGCCAGCCGGTCGGTCATGCGTTGAACATTACCGGGCGTCAGGATCAAATCGCGCGCCGACAGTGGTTCTCCGCTCGTCAAACGCCGCGCGCCTTCGGCGGCCATACCGCCTGCGACGCCGCCGATCAGCCGCCCAAATGTACCAAAGCGCGCCAAGCGGCCTGATGGCACGGCGCGTTCTCTCGATTTATCAGGCTTTTGATCGTCCATATGCGCGCCGTACTCATTTTGAACCCTGCTAACAAACCCCGCCAACAAACCCCGCTAACAAACCCCGCTAACAAACCCTGCTAACAAACCCTGCTAACAAACAAAGCGGACCCGGAATGTATCCCAGGTCCGCAACGCTCGATCAGATGATCGAACTAAATTTGCCGCGCGGTTTTACGTGAGGCGCGCGTTCCCACCAGCGACGTAGTTCACATAGACGGCGTGGATCAGGCCGGGGACGAAAAACAGCAAAGTCAGGATCAAGTTGATCCAGAAATCGGAACCCAGTCCCTTCTTCATCGCAACGCCCAATGGGGGGAGGAGGATGGTGGCGACAAGTGTAAGAAGTTCGAGCATAAATTGCTTCCTTGATTGGGTGTGACACGGGACGCCGTTTCGCGTCTTCATTTGCCCAATCAACGCGCACAATGGCCGTGTTGTTCCGAAAAAGTGTTGGGAACCAATTGCTTGCTTGTTCGTTAGGGATCGGTTGCTGTGATGACGCGCTAGCTAATGCAAAGCCCGCCATCGACCGGCAGGCATTGCCCGGTGATATAATCGCTATGCGGCGATGCGAAGAACACAGCCAGCCCCTCCAACCCCTCATGATCGCCCGGCCGGCGCAGCGGAATGCGTTGTTCCATCCAAGCGGCGAATTTCGGATTGGCGGCGGCGGTGATGTCGGTTTCGTAATACCCAAACAACAATGCATTGGCGGTGATTTGATGCCGCGCAAGTTCAAACGCCGCGCCCCGCGTCAGGCCGTTTACTGCCGCTTTTGATGCCGCATAATCGGAGCTTTTGTTGACCCCCATGATCGATTGGCCAGAGGATGTGACGACCAATTTGCCGCCCGGATCGCCGTTTGCCGCGCGTTCAATCATGTGGCGGGATGCGTGTTTATAGACGAGGGCGGGGCCGCGCGCATTGATGGCCATCGTTGCGTCCCACCCATCGGTGGTGATGTCCTGTATGCGCGTTCCTGCGCCCGAAATCCCGGCATTGGCGAATGCCGCATCGACCCGCCCAAATGCGCTGAGTGTGGCTGCCATTGCCGCTTCGACCTGCGCGTCTGTGGAAACATCGCATTGCATCGCGATGGCTTTCCCGCCGCCTAAGCCGCCAAGTTCTTCCAATGCCGCCGCGTTCTTATCCGCATTGCGCGCCCATATCGCGACATTCGCGCCTGACTTAATCAAACCCCGCGCCATACCCAGCCCAAGGCCGCCATTGCCGCCCGTGATGACCGCCACGCGGCCCGATAAATCGAACATGTTCATAGGCCGCAAGGTTGGCGCAATTCGGCCTCGCTCGCAAGCGCCCGGATTGGGATGGCTCGTTTCCAAAAGTGTGGATGAGCGGGTGGCAAGCGGGCAAATCGGCTTTATAGTTTTACCCATGCCAAGTGCTTCGAATCTCACTTCACCGCCAAATGCGCATCCCGAACAGCAATATTTGGACCTGATGCGCCAGATATGGAGCGAGGGCAGCGAACGCGCCGACCGCACCGGTATCGGCACGCGTTCGATCTGCGGTGCGCAATTGCGCTATGATTTGGCGGATGGCGCAATGCCGCTGCTGACGACAAAGCGGGTTTATTGGAAAACTGCGACACGAGAGATGCTGTGGTTCCTGACCGGAGAGACCAATATCCGCCCGCTGGTCCTGCAGGGGGTGAAGATTTGGAATGAATGGCCCCATGCCCGCTACGTCAAAGAGACCGGCGAACAGATTGATCTCGATACTTTTGTACAGCGGATCGCGGATGACGAGGCGTTCGCCGCGCGCTGGGGCGATCTTGGCCCGGTTTATGGCAAACAATGGGTCGATTGGCCGACCTATCGGTATCGCAAAGATGGCCTGTATGAACGCGGACCGGGCATCAATCAGGTCGCGCAAATTGTCGAAAGCCTCAAAACCAATCCCGGCAGCCGCCGCCACATCCTAGAGGGGTGGAATGTTGCGGAACTGGATCAAATGGCACTGCCGCCGTGTCACAAGACATATCAATTCCATGTTGCCGGGAACAGGCTGAACTGCGTCCTCTATCAACGCAGCTGCGATGTCGCACTGGGCCTGCCGTTCAACCTGTGGTCCGCCGCGTTGCTAACGCGGATGATGGCGCAGCAAACGGGGCTGGAGCCGGGTGAGCTAATATGGATGGGCGGGGACGTGCACCTGTATCTCAACCACGCGCATTTGATCGAAGAACAACTGACTCGCGAGCCGCAGGGCCGCCCCACCTTCGAAATCACCCGAAAGCCTGAAACAATTTTCGACTACAAAATTGAGGATTTCGTGGTGCATGATTACGCGCCGCTGCCCCCAATCAAGGCTCCTGTTGCGGTGTGATTGCGCGTCCTTGACCGGGGTGAAATGCTGACATACGCGCCAAATATCAGGCGTGAAAACACCGCAGCACATGCGGGCTTTCATGTTGGTGTTAGACCCTCTGGGAGAGCGCTTTATGGCCGATGCGGCCGATACTCCGAAGTCATCAGCTGGCAATCGCCCTGCGCTTGCGCTGCACGTGCCAGAGCCGCGTTCGCGCCCCGGCGATCCGGTCAATTTCGCTGACGTTACGATCAGCGATGCCGGCGCTCAGCCGCGCCCGGATGAAAGCGTAAAGCCTGAAGAGATGAAAGACCTCGCCTATGATCTCGTCCGCGTATTGGGCGATGATAATAAGGCGCATGGGCCGTGGGATCCAAAGCTGGATGCAGATACGCTCCGCACGATGCTGGGCCATATGGCGATGGTGCGCGCATTTGATGAACGCATGTTCCGCGGTCAGCGGCAGGGTAAAACCAGTTTCTACATGAAGTGTACCGGCGAAGAAGCGACCAGCGTTGCCGCTTCGATGGCGCTGGCGTCGGACGATATGGTTTTCCCAAGCTATCGCCAGCAAGGCATCCTGATCGCGCGCGGATACCCGCTTATCGAGATGATCAATCAGATTTACTCGAACAAAGGCGACAAGCTGAAAGGTCGCCAGCTGCCGATCATGTATTCGAGCCGCGAACACAGTTTCTTTAGCATCTCTGGCAACCTTGCCACCCAAACGCCGCAAGCGGTTGGTTGGGCAATGGCAAGCGCGATTAAAGGCGACAGCCGGATCGCCGCAACATGGGTGGGCGAGGGCAGCACGGCGGAAGGTGATTTCCATTCCGCTTGCACATTCGCGACCGTCTATAACGCGCCGGTGATCTTGAATGTGATCAACAACCAATGGGCGATCAGCAGCTTCTCTGGCTTTGCAGGCGGCGAACGCACGACCTTTGCCGCGCGCGGTTTGGGTTACGGGATCGCGGCCTTGCGGGTCGACGGCAATGATGCGCTGGCATGTTTCGCGGCGCAGCAATGGGCCGCAAACCGCGCACGGGCAAACCACGGACCATCGATAATCGAATATTTCACCTACCGCGCAGAAGGGCATTCCACCTCCGACGATCCATCGGGCTATCGCAGCGCGCAAGAACGCGAAGAATGGCCGCTGGGTGATCCGGTGATGCGTCTTAAGAACCACCTGATTGAAATTGGGGAATGGGACGAGGATCGTCAGGCAGCGATGGATCAGAAATGCGCCGAAGAAGTGAAAGCGGTCACCAAGGAAGCTGAAAAGAACGGCATTCTGGGCCACGGCCTGCACCACCCATTCCACACTATGTTTGAAGACGTGTTCGAAGAATTGCCGTGGCATTTGGAAGAGCAAGCGGCACAAGCGACGCGCGAGCGTAAAATCAAATGGCCAGACAGCCATCCCAAAGACGGAGCAGGCAAATGAACGCTCCCATTGAAACCAGCACCCAAGACAATCCTGCGGTAAGCAGACGGATCAATATGATCGAGGCGATCAACGAAGCGCTCGACATCATGCTGGGCCGCGATCCCAATGTCGTCATCATGGGCGAAGATGTCGGCTATTTTGGCGGCGTGTTCCGCTGCACCGCGGGCTTGCAAGAAAAACACGGCAAAACCCGCGTGTTCGATACGCCGATCAATGAATGCGGCATTATCGGTGCCGCTGTGGGCATGGGCGCATACGGCCTGCGCCCGGTCCCCGAAATTCAATTTGCCGATTACATCTATCCCGGCCTCGATCAGCTGATCTCAGAAGCCGCGCGCCTGCGTTACCGGTCAGCCAATGAATATATCGCGCCGATGACGGTGCGCTCGCCATTCGGCGGCGGTATTTTTGGCGGGCAAACGCACTCGCAATCACCAGAGAGCCTATTCACCCATGTGGCGGGCCTGAAAACGGTGATCCCGGCGACGCCTTATGATGCAAAAGGCCTGTTGATCTCTTGCATCGAAGACAATGATCCGGTGATCTTTTTTGAGCCTAAGCGCATTTATAACGGCCCGTTCACCGGCTTTTATGACAAGCCAGTGGAGCCGTGGAAGAAACATGCCGACAGCGTCGTCCCAGAGGGATATTACAAAATCCCGCTGGGCAAAGCGCGCCATGTCAGTGACGGCGAAGAATTGACCGTGCTCGCATACGGAACGATGGTTCACGTTGCCGAGGCGGTCTGCAAAGCGAAAGGCATCGATGCCGACATTCTCGATCTGCGCACGCTGGTCCCGCTCGATATCGAAGCGATTGAAGCTTCGGTGAAGAAAACTGGCCGGTGTCTGATCGTGCACGAGGCGACCCGCACGTCCGGTTTTGGCGCGGAACTATCGGCGCTTGTCACGGAACGCTGTTTTTATCATCTCGAAGCGCCGGTTGAACGCGTCACCGGTTTCGACACACCCTATCCGCACAGCCTCGAATGGGCTTATTTCCCAGGTCCTGTTCGCATTGGCGAAGCAATCGACAAGATTTTGAAAGACTAAAAGTCATGGCAAAGTTTACATTCAATATGCCCGATGTCGGTGAAGGCGTGGCCGAGGCGGAAATCGTCGAATGGCAGGTCAAAGTTGGCGACCGGGTCGAAGAAGATCAGCACCTTGTCGACGTCATGACGGACAAGGCGACAATCGACATTGAAAGCCCTGTTGAAGGCACAGTGATCGAGGTTGCCGGCGAAGTGGGCGACACGATCTCTGTTGGCGCGATGTTGTTGGTTGTTGAGGTCGAAGGGGAGGATTCGAACGAGTCTGAAACACAAACCCCCACTCCTGAGCCTGCCGCTCCTGAGCGCGAACCAAAACAGGCACCTGAACCGGTCGCGGCTCCCGCACCGGTTGCAGCGCAGAACCCTGCGCCATCCGCCGGCGGCGCACCTAGCGAACCCGCCGAAACTGCCAAAGTCCTAGCCAGCCCCGCCGTGCGGCAACGTGCGCGCGATCTCGGCGTGGATCTTGCGCAAGTCAAACCCGCCGAAGGGGGCCGTTTGCGCCACGGCGATCTCGACCAATTCCTGGCATATAATTCCGGCGGAGGGTTCTCTCCCGCTGGCGCGCCGCGCGCCGATGAAGCGATCAAGGTCATCGGCCTGCGCAAACGCATCGCGCAAAATATGAGCGCGGCGAAACGCAACATCCCGCATTTCACCTATGTCGAAGAATGCGATGTGACCGAGCTGGAGCGGATGCGCACCGACCTGAATTCTGCGCGCGGCGGGAAGCCTAAACTTACGATGCTGCCGCTGCTGATCACAGCATTCTGCAAGCTGATCCCGAATTACCCGATGATCAATGCGCGTTATGATGACGAAGCGAACATCGTCACACGCCACGGCAGCATCCATCTTGGCATGGCAACGCAGACCGATACCGGCCTGATGGTGCCCGTCATCCGCGACGCGCAGAGCCGCAATTTGTGGCAATTGGCGACAGAGATCGGACGCTTGGCTCAGGCCGCGCGGGATGGGTCCGCCACTTCGCAGGAGCTTTCGGGTTCCACGATCACCGTCACATCGCTCGGCCCGCTGGGCGGGGTTGCGACCACGCCGGTCATAAATCGGCCAGAAGTTGCGATCATCGGCCCCAATCGGATCATTGAACGCCCGATGTTCGTAACCGGCGCGGATGGCGCGGAACGAATCGAGAAGCGCAAGCTGATGAATATCTCGATTTCATGCGATCACCGGGTCGTGGACGGGTTTGATGCGGCAAGCTTTATTCAGGACGTGAAAAAGGTGATTGAGACGCCAGTTTTGCTGCTTTCGGAATAAGTTTTCGCAAATGATGCAAAATGGCACTCAGAGGCGTTGACAGAAAATTTCACCCGGCCTAATGGCCTCCCTCCCAAGCGGTGCAAACCACAGTTTGAACAACAAGTTTAAGCGGGTGTAGCTCAGTTGGTTAGAGCGCCGGCCTGTCACGCCGGAGGTCGCGAGTTCAAGTCTCGTCACTCGCGCCACTTGGGAATTCTTTTACATGGTTTTGTAAACGGTAAAGCGCGTTTTAGCGCGGCTGATCCGTGTCCTCTGCGGAAACCGCAGGCGCAGACCAACTGCCGGTCTCCATCCAGATCAGAAACCGTTTGAGCGGCAGCAGCCAAATCAGGCCGAGCACGACATAGACCGCCGTTTGCGCCAGCCCCGACCAATGGCCGATAATACCGGGCGCATAGCGCGCAATCACAATTGCATAGACCATCAGACCAATAAACAGACCGATGATTCCCACAGGGATTCGCCAAGTTGGTGTCTCACGCATAGATCAGCATCTCTCAGTTTCTCTCAGTATTTGTCAGTCTAGGCCGTATATTCGTGTGGGGGTGATCACAGCGTCCAGCGGGATATCGTGGGGTTCCATTGGCAATGCATCGACGCATTGCGCATCCCAAGCCAGCCCAATGGCCATACGCCCCGGATTTTCCGCCAGCCACCGGTCGTAATGCCCCCCGCCTTGGCCAAGCCTCGCAAGATCCGCTGTAAAGCCCACTAGAGGCACGAATAACACGTCAGGCGTTATTGCGGCTGCGTCGGCGCTGGGCTGCTTTAGATCAAACGGGCCGGGCGACAGGTCGCTTTCGGAATGCGGGTCGTCATGCACGCGAAACTCCATCGCCGCACCCTCAGCGGTGAAATAGGGCAGGGCGATCACATGCCCTGCCTCTTGAAAGAACCGCGCATAGCCGCGCGCTGGTGCCTCATAGGGGGTGGCGTGATAAAGCCCGATCACAGCCTCTGGCCGAATCTTAGCAGCCAGCGGCGCAGGTGGGCGATTGAACAGCAGCGCCTGAATAGCAGAAGACTGCGCCGCCACATGTTCCCGCCGAGCAGCGAGTAGGGTTTTGCGAAGCTGCGATTTTGAGGGCTGATCTACCATGCGGCAGAAGTAGTGACCGGGCCAAAGGCCCGCAAGGGCGCGAGCCAGCAGCGCGGATAAATCAAAATGGCAGACCTTGATGGCTGAGCTCGGCCGCAAGCCCGACCGGGCGCCCGCAGGCCCGCAAGGGCCGAGGAAACCGCGTCGCGGATGCGATGCGCAGAAAAGAAATACCGGTCGCGCAGCGGCCGCAAGCCCGACCGGGCGCCCGCAGGCCCGCAAGGGCCGAGGAAACCGCGTCGCGGATGCGATGCGCAAGAAATACCGGTCGCGCAGCGGCCGCAAGGGCGACCGCCCGCCCGCAGTGACGCGCCCAAAGGGCGTGAGAGCGAGGAAATCGCGTCCCGGATGCGATGCGCAGAAAAGAGATACCGGTCGCGCAGCGGCCGCAAGGGCGACCGCCCGCCCGCAGGCCCGCAAGGGCCGAGGAAACCGCGTCGCGGATGCGATGCGCAGAAAAGAATGACGGAACCACTATGGGTCGGTGGCCTGGAAATCCTCTGACGCGAAAGTGTCAGGTGGGCGCCGTTTACCCGAGCTCCCAGGTTCCGCTTCCGAAGAAACGCAGTGGCCCGTAAACTCAGGAAGGGACAGCTCCCGTGGATTGCTTATAGCCCAGGGATTTTCGATGGCTCGTACCGAGCAGCCCCGCCGTGGATCAATCTAGTGCGAAGTCGCCTGACCTTCAAGCTCGCTAGCGGTGGTTTCGGCGCGCTTGGCCAATGCTTCGAGTTTTTCCGCCAATGCTTCGGACAAGGCGGCGTCCTCTGCTGGGCCGCCAAACATGTCGTGTTGATGGCGGGCGCTTTTGGTGGCTTCGGCCAATTCCGCCTTCAAGCTTTCATTGTCCTTGCGGGCGCGCGCTTCGGCTTTGCGCAAGGTTTCGATCTCTTCGCGCAATTCGGCTTTCTTGCCGCCGGATTTTTCTTTTTGCTGATCGACCCTTGCCTCAGCTTTGCGCAATTCATTGGCTGCATCGTCGGATGCGCGCTGCATTTCTTGGCGCAATTCCGCGATTTCGGCGCGGACATCGCCCGCGGCTTTGCGCGCTTCGGTCAATTCGTCGGCCATGAACAGCGCGGCGAAGACGAGATTATGCGCCTCCAGCGGCGCGCGCGCAGTCCCCAGCTTGGCATAATATTCGTCGATTAAGCCGCCAAGCTTGGCGACTTGCTCTTCTTCCCCCGGACCGCAAGCGATGGGGTAGGTTTTTGGGCCAACTTTGATGCGGACTTCGCTCATAAGATTGTCCTTAACCCTCCAATTCTTCGATCAGAATGTCGAGTTCGCCAATTGTATCAGCGACTTCCTCACGCAACTTCTCATGCGCATTGACCAAAGTCATGACGCGGGCGGACCCCGAATTTTCCGAATTTTCCGATTTAGAGGATGCATCCTGCGCGCGCGCAGCATCAATCCGCGCCATTGCGGTGTTGATGCGTGCCATCGCGTCTTCGATCCGAGAGGTGCTCATAATGAAGGCGAATTTACCAAGTTTATGCGGTTTCGCAAAGCGTTGCGCGGCCCTGTTGATAAGTGATCACCGGAATTTGGCGCAATTTTGGTGCAAGTTAGCGCGCGCCAGAGCAGAATTTGAATGCGCAGGGGCACGGGCCGGGGAACGGGCGGGGTAACGGGCGGGGGAACTGGAGGGGCAAAGTGTTGACCTAGTCGGGCCGCTCAGCAATGGCTTTTACCGTGAGTTCAAGGGATCGAATCGACCACTCGGCCCGGCTTTAAATTTGCAGCTTTCACGAGCATGAAAGCGCCAGCTCGGAGCATATCCTGCGCCATGACTATTGATGCCGCCCGCCTCCTTCCGATGGCCAACGCCATTCGCGCCCTATCGATGGACGCTGTTCAAGCCGCCAATTCCGGCCATCCCGGAATGCCGATGGGCATGGCTGATGTGGCCGCTGTGTTGTTTTCGCGGCATTTGAAATTTAACCCTGCGCGCCCCGATTGGGCGGACCGGGACCGGTTTGTCCTGTCCGCCGGACACGGTTCGATGCTGATGTATTCGCTGCTGCACCTGTCGGGCTATGCGCGTCCGACGATGGATGACATTCGCAATTTCCGTCAGATGGGCTCGCCCTGCGCCGGCCACCCGGAAAACTTCCTGCTCGAAGGTGTGGAATCGACCACTGGCCCGCTCGGTCAAGGGCTGGCGATGGCGGTTGGTATGGCGATGGCGGAACGGCATCTAAACGCCGGTTTTGGCGATGATCTGGTGGACCACCGCACATGGGTGATCGCGGGTGACGGGTGCCTGATGGAAGGGATCAATCACGAGGCGATTGGCCTTGCGGGTCACTTGCATCTCGGGCGGCTCAATGTCCTGTGGGATGACAACAACATCACGATCGATGGCCCGGCGGATATGTCGACCAGCGAAGATGTGAAGGCCCGTTATACCGCGACAGGCTGGCATGTGGTCAGCTGTGATGGCCATGATTTTGATGATATTGAACGCGCGATTTCCGAGGCGAAAGCCGATGCTCGGCCTTCGCTGATTGCGTGTAAAACGGTGATTGGTAAGGGTGCTCCAAATAAACAGGGCACCTCTGCCACCCACGGCGCACCTTTGGGTTCAGATGAAATTGCTGCGGCGCGCGAAGTGCTGGGTTGGACCAGTGAGCCTTTCGATGTGCCGGCGGAAATTCTGTCTGATTGGCGTTCAACCGGCGAAGCGGGCGCGGATGCGCATGGCGCTTGGGAACAGCGGCTTGCCGCATCGGATCAGCGCGCGGCGTTTGAAAACCAAATCGGCGATGTAAGCACGCAAGTTGGCCCCGCCATCGAAGGGCATATTCGCGGCCTCGCGGCAGAACCGCAAAAGGTAGCGACGCGCAAGGCATCTGAAATGGCGCTTGGCCCGCTGACGGCAGCTTTGCCTCAGATGATCGGCGGATCAGCGGATCTGACCGGTTCGAACAACACCAAGACACCAAGCACTTTGCCGTTTACGGCGGACGATTATTCGGGCCGCTATGTCTATTACGGCATTCGCGAATTTGGCATGGCCGCCGCGATGAACGGTATGGCGCTGCATGGCGGGGTGGTGCCATATGGCGGCACGTTCCTGATCTTCTCCGATTATTGCCGCAATGCAATCCGGCTGTCGGCTTTGCAAAAGACGCAGGCGATCTATGTCATGACGCATGACAGTATTGGCCTGGGTGAAGACGGCCCGACCCACCAACCGGTGGAACAGGTGATGAGCCTGCGTCTGATCCCGAATCTCAACACTTTCCGCCCATGCGACACGATTGAAACGGCGGAATGCTGGGCACATGCGCTGGCAACGCCGGAAACGCCGTCGGTCTTGGCATTGTCACGCCAAGGATTGCCGCAATTGCGGGGCGAGGGTGATGAGGCTTGGACGATGGACGGCAATCGCTGTTCACAAGGCGGGTACCGAATGCGCGCGGCGAAGGCGGATCGTAAAGTCGTGATCGTAGCCTCTGGCAGCGAAGTCGAATTGGCGATGGAATGCGCGGATCAGCTGGAGGCGGGCGGCATCGGCGCCGATATCGTCTCCATGCCGTGCACCGAACTGTTTGACGCGCAAGACGATGCCTACAAGGCGGATATTCTGCCCCGCGACGCACTGATCGTGTCGATAGAAGCGGGCAGCACTTTGGGCTGGGAACGCTACACCGGCAGGGACGGCATCAATATCGGTATGGAAACATTTGGCGGGTCTGCCCCGGCCGGTGATCTATTCAAGCATTTCGGTTTCACTGCGGACGCAATTGTCCCGCAAATTCAAAACAAATTGAACGGTTAAGCAGGAGCTCCTCTCATGACCACTAAAGTTGCCATTAACGGTTTTGGCCGCATCGGCCGCCTCGTCGCCCGCGCTATCCTAGAGCGCAATGATGATGATCTGGAATTGGTGTCGATCAACGATTTGGCGGACACAAAGTCCAATGCATTGTTGTTCCAATATGATTCAACCCATGGCCGCTTTCCCGGCACAGTAGAGGTCGCCGATGGCGCGATGATCGTGAATGGCAAGAGCATTGCCGTTACCTCCGAACGTGACCCCGGCAATTTGCCTCATGGCGCGCAAGGCATCGACATTGTGCTGGAATGCACAGGCTTCTTCCAAAGCGACGAAGCATGCCGCCCGCACATCACCGCCGGGGCAAAACGTGTTCTGATCTCTGCTCCGGCCAAAGGCGTATCCGCCACGGTCGTTTACGGTGTGAACCACGATGTTCTGACCGCTGACGATGTGATCGTATCCAATGCCAGCTGCACAACCAATTGCCTCTCTCCGGTTGCCAAGGTGCTGAACGAGACGGTCGGTATTGAACGCGGGTTCATGACCACGGTCCATTCCTACACCAATGATCAGCGGATGCTGGATCAGATGCACGGCGATATGCGCCGGGCACGCGGCGGCGCGCAAAACATGATCCCAACCACCACTGGCGCGGCGCGCGCGGTTGGTCTGGTTCTGCCGGAATTGGCGGGCAAGTTGGACGGGTCGAGCATCCGGGTGCCGACGCCGAATGTCTCGCTGATCGATCTGGTGTTTACACCGGGCCGCGATACGAGCGCCGAAGAACTCAACGCTGCGCTGAAGGCGGCGGCGGATGGACCGATGAAAGGCGTATTGGATTACACCGATCAACCGCTCGTTTCTTCTGATTTCAATCACTATCCAGCCAGCTCGACCATCGACAGCCTCGAAACATCGGTCATGGACGGAAAACTCGCGCGCGTTGTCAGTTGGTATGACAATGAATGGGGCTTTTCCAACCGCATGATCGACACCGCCGGTGTGATGGCGAAATTCCTTTAAAGGATAAGCACATGGCCGCTTTTAAAACGCTTGATGATCTGGGTGATGTGACCGGCAAGGTCGCGCTCGTCCGGGTTGACCTCAACCTTCCGATGAAGGGCGGGTCTGCGACGGACGTCACGCGGGTGGAAGCGGTCAAGCCGACGATTCTCGAACTGAGCAAAAAGGGCGCAAAAGTGCTATTGCTCGCGCATTTCGGGCGACCGGGCGGTCAGCGTTCAAGCGTGCTTTCGACCAGCATGGTGACTGGCGACGTCGAAGGCGTGCTGGGCAAGGAATTGATGTTCATCCCAGAGGTCGCCGGACCGGTGGTGGAACAATCCATCGGCATTTTGCGCAATGGCGATATCGGCTTGCTGGACAATACGCGGTTTTGGCCGGGTGAAGAGGCGAACGATCCAAACTTTGCGCAGGCGATTGCCGCGCATGGCGATTTCTTTGTCAATGACGCTTTCAGCGCCGCGCACCGCGCCCATGCGACGACGGAGGGGATCACGCATTTCCTCCCGTCTTACGCTGGGCGCGCAATGGAAGCGGAATTGAAGGCGCTCGACGCGGCGCTCGGCAATCCAGAGGCTCCGGTTGCGGCGGTTGTTGGCGGGGCGAAAGTTTCGACCAAGCTGGCCGTGCTGGAAAATTTAGTGGGCCGGGTGCAGCATCTGATCATTGGCGGCGGAATGGCGAATACGTTCCTTGCCGCGCGCGGGGTGAATGTTGGCAAATCTTTGTGCGAACATGATCTGACCGATCAAGCCTCCAAAATCATGGACACTGCCGATCACGCGGGCTGCACGGTGCATTTGCCCTATGATGTCGTCGTCTCAAAAGAATTTGCGGCCAATCCGGCCAGTCTGCGGACCTGCAATGTTCACGAAGTGGCAGAGGATGAGATGATCCTCGACATTGGCGCTTCGGCTGCTGAGGCGTTGGCTGACGTGCTCAAGACATGCCGCACATTGGTGTGGAACGGCCCGCTGGGCGCGTTTGAAACAGAGCCGTTTGATGCGGCCACAATGTCGCTGGCCCGCCATGTCGCGGCGTTGACGCAGGAAGGTTCGCTTATCAGCGTTGCGGGCGGCGGCGACACTGTTGCGGCACTCGCGCAAGCCGGCGTGACCGGCGATGTGACCTATATCTCCACCGCAGGCGGCGCGTTTTTGGAATGGATGGAGGGCAAAGAACTGCCCGGCGTCGCTGCATTGACCGCCAATAATGGCTGACCGGCAATAATGGCTGATCTCGAACAAGACTTTGAAGTCCTCGAAAACCGCCTCATGCGCGCATGGGTACACCGGGATGCGCGCGATTTGCGCTCGCTAATCTCTGGCGATTGTATCTTCATGTTTGGGATCAAACCGCCGGTCCTGCTCGACCGCGCCAGCTTTGTGGTTGGTGCGGAGAATGAATTTGCCTGCGAGGCCTTTCGTTTTCACGAAGTGACCGCGCGCAAATATGGCAAGAGTGTGTGGTTTTCCGGCCATATCGAACTGGAACTCAGGCTGGGCCGCCATGAATGGAAGGGCAATTTCCTCGTCACTGATCTGTGGCGCAGAAGCGCGATCCGCCGCCGCTGGCTTTTGGCAGAACGCAGCCTGTCACCGGTCGAGAGCGACGCACGCCTGTCCGATGCCATCCGCGCGATGCAATTGTGGCGCTAAATCAGGCGAGCGAATAGGGTGCAATCTATGAGTGAAACTCGTCATCTGTTCGCCACTCCGTTTGTCATAGACCGCCTCCAAAGCGCGGAGGGTATAAGCGCCCTGCGCGAGGCCATTTTGGCAGAGCAAGCGCGCGATCAGGCCGGTGTTCAGATCAGCAATCTGGGCGGGTGGCATTCCAACACGAAAATGCTCGAATGGGGCGGAGAAGCGGCGCGCGCATTGGCGCATAAAGCCATGACGATGGCCGATGAGGCCACCGGTTTTGCCTATCCCGATGAAGCCTCGCAATCGAGCTGGGTTCCCGAAATGTGGGCCAATGTGTCCGGGCGCGGCCATGCCAATCAATATCACACCCATCCCGGCAGCTTTTGGTCAGCCGTCGCTTATATCGACGATGGATATGACGGAGCAACGCACGGGCCAGCAGGCGCGGCGCTGGGCGGGGAATTGCAATTGTCGGACCCGCGTATGCCAATGGTGCGAATGACCGCGCCAACGCTGCGGCTGAAAGATCAGAATGGCATCGCCCAAAAGAGCGAGCCGACAATGCGCCCTGCCACCGGTTTGATTGTGATGTTCCCCAGCTGGCTCCAACACGCTGTGCGGCCCTTTCATGGGACGGGGACGCGGATTTCGGTGGCAATCAACCTGATCCCGGCTCGCAAACTTCAGGATGGCTGAAACATGATTTTGTTCAAAGCCATGGCGGTGTTCCGATGATGAATGTGATTTTGCGCCGCCTCAGGCATGATTACCGACGCCAGCGCGCGCGCCGTTTTTAGGAGATTTTTGTACCGTGAATGAGAAAAACGAACCTTACGGCGGATATGGCAACACCGTGCTGCAAGAAGACGGCGAATTTGCCGGTTGGCGATATTGGGAGGTCGATCCGTATGAGACACATTCCGGCCCGTTTTTCTTGCGGCGCGAGGAGGATGGCGGTTTCCTGAGCGCTTTCCGCACAGAGGATAAGCATATGAATGGCGGCGGGTTCCTGCATGGCGGGTGCCTGATGACCTTCGCCGATTTTTCCCTGTTCGCGATCGCTATGGACGAGTTGAAGGGCGACCACGCGGTCACGATGAACTTGTCGGGTGATTTCCTCGGCGCGGCGGGCCCCGGCGCTTTGATGGAGGCGCGCGGCGAGGTCACGCGCGGCGGAGGCAAGACGATCTTTGTACGCGGGCTTATCACGGCTGACGGTGCGCCCGCGCTCAGCTTTACGGGGATTATTCGCAGGCTCACCGGGCGCTAGAACGAAGCAGCGCGGCGGGGGCAGTTGATTGCCGCCCTAACGCTGGCTAAAGCCCGCCGCATAACGCTTCACCGCGGCACCATATCAACTTTCAAAGAAAGGCGCCCTCACGCCATGAACACAGATCAAATGACCGCCAAGATCGCTGGCGGACAAGGTTTCATCGCAGCATTGGACCAATCGGGCGGCTCCACGCCAAAGGCTTTGCGCGGATACGGTGTAGAAGACGGCGATTGGTCAGGCGATGATCAAATGTTCGGCGCGATCCACGAAATGCGCAGCCGTGTGATCACAACGCCGTGCTTTGGCAGCGGCAAAGTGATCGGCGCGATCCTGTTCGAACGCACAATGGACAGCGAAGTCGAAGGCAAATCCACCGCAGACGCATTGAAAGCGCGCGGCATCGTTCCGTTTATCAAAGTCGACCAAGGCCTCGCGGATGAGGCGAATGGCGCGCAAATGATGAAGCCCCTCGATAAATTGCCCGCACTGCTCGAAAAATCGGTGAAGCACGGCATGTTCGGCACCAAAATGCGTTCTGTCATCAAATCCGCCAACCCAGATGGGATCGCGGCCGTTGTTGCGCAGCAATTCGAAGTCGGAAACCAGATTGCAGATGCTGGCCTGATGCCGATGCTGGAGCCAGAATTTGATATCACCGCAGCGGACCGCGAAGCGGGTGAGGACATTTTGTTGGCTGAGATTTTGAAGGGCTTGGACAGCCTGCCAGCGGGCCGCAAAGTCATGTTGAAATTGTCGATCCCGGTAAAGCCGGGTCTGTATAGCCCAGCGGTCTTGCATCCCAATGTTTTGCGCGTTGTGGCGCTGTCGGGCGGGTTCTCCACGGACGAGGCTTGCGAAAAACTAAGCCAAAACCCCGGTATGATCGCCAGCTTTAGCCGCGGCCTGTTGCAAGATTTGCGCAAGGATCAATCGGACGACGAATTTAACGGCACATTGGGCAAAGCCATCGACCAGATCAGCGCCGCCAGCGTTGCGGGCTGAGAAAACTTTGGCCGATCAAACCCTCCCACAAATAGCCTGTCAGCTTTATTTGATTTCGCCGCTCGAAGTGGGCGGCGATTTCCCCGCGCGGCTTGAGAATGCTCTGGCGGCAGGCAAAGACCTCGTCACCGCCTTTCAGTTTCGGGTGAAGGGGCTGGATCAGCATGAGGCTGCGGAATTGGCGGCTCCTTTGCAAGCGATCTGCGCGGCGCATGATGTGGCCTTCATCGTCAATGACGATGTCGCATTGGCGCGGCGGTTAAAGGCTGACGGCGTGCATTTGGGCCAAGATGACGGCAATCCCCGCGAAGCGCGCGAGGAATTGGGGGCAGAATTGGGCGGCACGATGCAAATCGGCGTCACCTGCCATGCGTCCAGACATCTCGCGATGGAAGCGGGCGAGGCGGGCGCGGATTACGTCGCCTTTGGCGCGTTCTTCCCCTCAACCACGAAAGACAAGGGCGATGCAGAACGCCCGACGACCGAGATCATCGAATTTTGGGCCGGATTGTTTGAAATTCCGATGGTAGCGATTGGCGGTATCACGCCGGACAATTGCGCGCCTTTGGTGGCCGCTGGTGCAGATTTTATCGCCGTATCAGGCGCCGTGTGGAACGGTGATGAGATCGCCGCGATTGAGGCTTTCGCCAAAGCCATGCGCCAAAGCTAAATTTCAGCGTGACCCGAGCCGTGTGCACAGCAGATTGCTGCGGGTGCCGTCCGCGGCGAGTTTGCGCAGTTGATTGTTGCCAATGCGTTCAAACCGTTCACCATTGCGCGGTCCGCGCGTGAAGGTCAGCGACGTTCCGCGCATGATATAAGTGCCCGCGCCGTCTCCGCTTTCGTAACGGGAGGCTGTGAAAATGCGGAAGCTTTGATCTTCATCCACTTCGAATGCCGCACCGCCCGCATCACCGGGCCGGGCGCATTGATAGGTGCCATGCGGCATCGTGCGCAGCGGCCCGCCTTCGAGTGGCTCAGAGCCGTTCGTCGCTGCATTCGATTCAGTGGCGATGTTCTCTTCCTGACCAATGGCGGGCGTCACAGCGGCAAGGCCAGCGGCAAAGGCGGTCAAAAGGATAACGTGTACGGTTTTCATAAGGCGCGCTTTACCATTGTGCATCTGCGAAGGCTAATGCGTTAACTATGAGACTTGTATCGTGAATGGCCGCTTGCTGCGCCGCGCGGGGCCGCTGAAATGTATCACGGCGTGTTTTGACGTGCGTTAGAGGGGGCGCGCGGTTCTCCCATTCGGGGCAATTGCCGCGCTTGGCGTGTCGGTGTGCTTGAAGTGACCATCATCACCGGCTATTGGGCGCGCTTGAAGAGGTGCGCGCCGGTACAAGAGCGCGCCTATCCCACCTGTAGAAAGCATCTCCCCATGAAGATCAGCGGCGTCGACATTCGTCCCGGCAACATCATCGAATATGAAAAAGGCATCTGGAAAGTTGCCAAAATTCAGCACACCCAGCCGGGTAAAGGCGGGGCGTATATGCAGGTCGAGATGAAGAACCTGCAAGATGGCCGCAAAACCAATGTCCGGTTCCGCAGCGCGGATACGGTCGAAAAAGTGCGGCTTGATACGGCGGATTATCAATTCCTGTATGAAGACGGCGACATGCTCGTTTTCATGGATCAGGTGAATTACGAACAGATCATGCTGCCAGCCGACTTGCTCGGTGATGCGCGGGCGTTCCTGCAAGACGGGATGCAAGTGAAGCTCGAATTGTGGGAAGAAAAGCCGATTTCGGTCGCGCTGCCTTCGCAAATCGAAGCGGAAATCGTCGAAGCCGACGCCGTGGTGAAGGGGCAGACCGCCTCGTCCAGCTATAAGCCAGCGGTTCTGGATAATGGTGTGCGCATCATGGTCCCGCCGCATATTGGCAGCGGCACTCGGATTATCGTCGATGTGTACGAACAAACCTATGTCGGCAAAGCGAGCTAAGCAAAATGTCGATGTTTTCAGGTTTGATCCGCGTCATGGAACGCGCCGCGCGTAAAGCGGGCGGGCGATTGCGCAAGGATTTCGGCGAGGTTGAACATTTGCAGGTGAGCCACAAAGGCCCTGCGGATTTTGTGACTAAATCCCAGATGCGCTCAGAGCGTATTTTGTACGATGAACTGACCGTAACCCGGCCGGGTTGGGGCTTTGTTCTAGAAGAAGCGGGTATTATTGAAGGCGATGCTGATAAGCCGCGCTGGATTATCAATCCGCTCGATGGGGTCAGCAATTTCGAGCATGCTATTCCGCATTTCGCGATCAGCATCGCGGTGCAAGAACCGCGGCTTGATCGGACCGGTTGGCACGAAGTGACATCGGCGCTGATTTATCATCCGGTCAATGATCAAACCTACTGGGCGGAAAAATCGCGCGGTGCGTGGTTGATGGACGCAAGGCTGCGTGTATCGGCGCGGTCGCAATTGAGCGATGCCTTGATTGCCACGGGCATTCCGTATGCGGGTCACGGCGATTTTGCCGAATGGACCCGGATTTTCGGCGCTATCGGCCCCGAAGTAGCAGGCATCCGCCGCCTTGGTGCGGCTTCGCTCGATCTCGCTTATGTCGCGCAAGGGCGCTTTGACGGGTTCTGGGAAAGCGGTTTGAGCGATTGGGACACGGCGGCGGGCTGTTTGCTCGTGCGCGAGGCGGGCGGCTTCGTCAGCGATTTCCGCGGGCGGACAAAACCTATCCATTCGGAGCAGATTTTGGCGGCTAACCAACCGCTGCAATCGAGGCTCCACAAAATTTTGGCAGGTTCTCTGCGCTAGAATGCTTGCGGGATGCAGCGCGTCTCGCTAACAGCCTGCGCTCACGCAGGGTGCCCCTGTGGTGGAATTGGTAGACGCGCCGCACTCAAAATGCGGTTCTTAACGGAGTGCCCGTTCGAGTCGGGCCAGGGGCACCATTTTCTCTCTCACGGCAATTCGCTTCGCTCACGCCTCTGAGGGGCGGCCTTCTGGCCGGCGCCCGGTCGGGCTTGCGGCCAGCTTTGCTGTCCGAGTTCCGTTTTCTCTCACGGCAATTCGCTTCGCTCACGCCTCCGAGGGGCGGCCTTCCGGTCGGCGCGCGGTCGCGCTTGCGGCCAGCTTTGCTGTCCGAGTTCCGTTTTCTCTCACGGCAATTCGCTTCGCTCACGCTCCGAGGGGCTGCCTTCCGGCCGGCGCCCGTTCGGGCTTGCGAACGCTGCGGGTCCGTTCTCGCGGCGGGCCGCCGAGGCTGTTCTTACCCCACATCAATCCGCAGTTTGATCACGCCTTCTTCGCGGCTGTCGAATAAGCGGTAGGCTTCGGTGCCTTCGCTGAGGTCAAAATGATGGCTGAACAGATTCGCGGCCTTCACCCGGCCGCTTTGAACCAGCGGGACGAGATGCGGCCACATATTTTGCACATCGCAAATTCCGCCGCGAACAGTGACGTTTTTGAACATGATCAGCGGCAGCGGCAAAACATCGTCAGGTTCCGGGATGCCGATAAAGCTCGCGGTGCCGCGCCGCGCGACAAGCGGCAGGACAGCGTTGATCGCGCCTTTCGCGCCTGATGCTTCAAAGACAGATTGAACTCCGGCGCCGCCTGTGGCTTCCATGATCTGCGCGTGCATGTCCGGGCCGGGGGCGAACACCTCTGCGCCCAAAGCCGCCGCCATGTCGCGGCGTGATTTCACCGGGTCGATGGCGAATACCCGCGCCGCGCCCAGCACAAACGCCAATTCAACCCCGATAATGCCGATAGGGCCAAGGCCGACGACCGCGACTGTCCCGCCGGGTTGGGGGTCCGCCCGGGTAAGGCCGAAATAGGCCGTCGCCATCCCGTCCGTCAGCAGCAATGATTGTTCGTCGGTCAGCCCGTCGGTGGAAAGCAAAGTCTTGTCCGCATTGGGCACGTTGACGAATTCGGCTTGGCCGCCCTCCAGCCCTTTGCTCAGGCCGAATGCGGTCAATTCGCGGCAGGCGGGCACATTGCCGCTCAGGCAGGCTTGGCAAGTCCCGCAGCCTGTCCCGCCAGCGGCCAAAACATGATCGCCGACCTTGAAACCGTGAACGTCGCTGCCGGCTTCGACCACTTCGCCGATAAATTCATGGCCCACGCAAAAGTGCGGCGTGTCTTCGCCATATTGCGTGTTGCCGATATGCGCGCCGTGATACATGTGCAGGTCGCTGCCGCAGATGGAACAGCTTTTGACCTTTAGGATCGCGCTGTTTGCGCTGCGCAATTCGGGGTCGGGATAGCTTTCATAGCGAATATCGCGCGGCCCGTTGAACACCAATCCATGCATGTCGTATCCCTTATCCCTGTTTCGCAGCACCATTGCTGCGGCGCGCGCGCGGGGCAAGGTGTAAACAAAACACTTGCCACTGGCCCCTGTCCCTGAGAAATCCTACAGCGACACAATGCTAGAGCTTCCATCCTATCACGCCTTGGCGGCAATGGTCGTCACAATCGGGATGTTCGTGGGCTTTGTTCGCGGGCGGATGTCGATCGAGATCGTGTCGCTATTGACCATCGCGGTGATTGCGGTTGGGCTTTATTTCTTTCCCATCCAATCGATCAATCCCGACACTGGCCTTGTCGAAGTGGCGAGCCCGACTGACGGGCTCGCGCTCGCATTTGGCGGGTTCGGCCACTACGCGCTCATCACAATTTGCGCGCTGATGATTATGGGCCGGGGCTTAGTCGTCACCGGCGCGCTGGAGCCGTCGGCACGGGTGCTGGAACGGGTGTTTAAGTTCAATCTGCAATTGGGCTTGCTTGTATCGCTGCTGATCGCGCTCATCCTGTCGATGTTCGTCAACAACACGCCGGTTCTGGTGCTGATGATCCCGATCTTTGCCGCTCTGGCTCAGCGCGGGGCGATGGCGACCTCTAAGACGTTGATGCCGCTGAATGCGGCGTCCTTGATTGGCGGACTGGCGACAACGATCGGCACATCGACCAATATTCTGGTTGTTTCCATCGCGGTTGATTTGGGCATGCGCGAAGTGGGCGTGTTTGATTTCACGCCGATTGTCCTGCTCGCGGCGCTGGTGGCGCTGCCTTATATGTGGCTGGTCATGCCGCGATTGCTGAAAGATAATCGCACAGAGGATGAGGTGATGGAGCGCCAGTTCCACACCCGGTTAAGGCTCGGCAATCAATCCATTCTCGCGGGCGCAGAATTGGCGCTGCTCCAAGAAAAACTGCCTAAGGGCATCAATTTTCACAACGCGCCAACGGGCGAATTGCAACCGCAACAACGCCTGCATATTTCCGGCAGTCATGAGGCGCTGGAGGATGCCGTTCGCGAGCTTAAAGGCGAACTTGCGCCGAGCTGGGTGCTCGACCGGATTAAGCGCGTTTCGTCGAATAGGGGCGAAGATGTCTTGGTGGTGGAAATGACGGTCACGGCGGATTCGCGCCTGTTGACGCGCACTTTGTCCAGTTCAGGGATCGCCGATCTTTACAGTGTCGCCGTGCTGGGCATTCACCGTCCCAACCGCACGATTGGTGAGAAAGATCAATATTCCGGCGGCGGTGATCTGCGCATTTCAGAAGGCGACGTGTTGCTGGTGACGGGCCTGCAGGCCGATTTGCAGGATTTCGCCCGCGCCGACAGTCTGTTGATGTTAGAGGGGGCACGCGAAGTGCCGCGCCGCTCAAAGGCTTTGCTGGCGGCGGCGATCATGGGTTTTTCCGTCGTCACGGCGGCGGTGGGGATTTTCCCGATTGCGATTTCGGCGCTGGCGGGCGCGATCCTGATGTTTGTTACCGGATGCGTGAAATTTGACCGGGTGGGCCGGGCATTGTCGGGCCAAGTGATCGTCTTGGTCGCGGCCAGTATCGCGATTGGCCGGGTGATTGATGAAAGCGGCGCGGCCGATTGGTTGGGTCAGGCGCTATCGCTGGGGCTGGCATTCCTGCCGCCTGCTCTGGTCTTGGGGGCGATCATGGCGTTTGTGGCGGTGCTGACCAACTTTGCCAGCAATGCGACGGCGGCCACGGTCGGCACTCCGATTGCGTTTAGTATTGCGGCGCAATTGGGAATGCCGGCGGAACCATTGGTGCTGGCCGTGCTGTTTGGTTGCAACCTGTGTTACGCGACCCCGATTGCCTATCAAACCAACATGCTGATCATGGCAGAGGGGCAATATGAATTTGTCGATTATATCAGAACCGGCGTGCCGCTCGTGGTGTTGATGGTGACGACATTGTCGATCCTGTTGGTGCTGTTTTACGGGCTTTAAGTTTCCTACATCGCGCCGCCATGCGATGTGGTTTCGATGACGAATTTTCAGCCTTTGAACGCAGCGGATGCGGGCTTTATTGGGGCGAATTATATTGGGCGAGAATTTGACCCCTGGACAGTGTGTCAGGTGTGTCAGGGAAACTCGCAAATGGGGAGAGAAAGTGATGCTTAAACGGGTTCTAACAGGGGCATGCGCGCTTGCAGCGTTGTCGAGCGGCATGATCGCCGCTCCGGCTTATGCGGATGGCCATGTCGAGGCGGGGGCCAGTCAAAGCGACGGCCTGCGCGCGGCAGTGATGGAAGACATGCCGGGTCTGGTTGAACTGTACCAAGATCTCCATGCGAACCCAGAGCTGAGCTTCCAAGAGCACGAGACCGCCGCCAAACTGGCAGAGCGGGCGCGGGCGCTGGGCTTTGAAGTGACAGAGGGTGTTGGGCAAACGGGCGTTGTTGCGGTGATGCGCAATGGCGAGGGGCCGACAGTGATGCTGCGCGCGGATATGGACGGTTTGCCAGTGATTGAGCAAACGGGCCTGCCTTACGCGTCGACGCGAACGGCGGTTCCTGCGACCGGGATTGAGACCGGCGTTATGCATGCTTGCGGCCATGACACGCATATGGCGGCATGGATCGGCACGGCGCAGCTGCTGGCTGAGCGCAAGGATGAATGGTCAGGCACACTGGTGATGATCCTGCAACCGGCGGAGGAGACGGGCGAGGGCGCTCTCGCGATGCTCGAAGACGGATTGTTCGAACGCTTTCCAAAGCCGGACTATGTGTTGGCGTTCCACGATGCGGCGGGCGCGCCTGCGGGCTTTATCGGTTACTCATCGGGATATGCGCTGGCCAATGTCGACAGCGTCGATGTGTTGATCCCCGGTGTCGGCGGGCACGGTGCCTATCCGCATACGACGAAAGACCCGGTTGTGATCGGCGCGCATATCGTGACACGCTTGCAAACATTGGTGAGCCGCGAGGTCAGCCCGCTTGATCCCGCAGTGGTCACCGTCGGCAGCTTTCGCGCAGGGTCAAAGCACAACATCGTGCCTGACGAGGCGCATTTGCAGATCACCGTGCGCAGCTACACCGATGAAGTGCGCGCGCAATTGCTAGACGGGATCGCCCGGATCGCACGCGGAGAGGCTCTGGCGGCGGGGATGCCGGAGGAGCTGTTGCCGGTCGTGACGGTGCAAGACCCATATACGCCATCAACCTACAACACGCCCGAGATGACGGCGGAAGTTATGGGCAGGTTGGCGGAGCGTTTCGGGGACCGCGTGCGGGAAACGCCGAGCGTGATGGGCGGGGAGGACTTTGGCCAATTCTACCGCGCTGATCCTGAGAATGTGCAATCGCTGATCTTCTGGGTTGGCGGTGTTCCGATGGACCAATACGAAGCGTCTGAACGCGGCGAGGTGGAGCTGGTGAGCTTGCATTCACCGTTCTGGGCGCCTGACGCCCCAGTGGTGATCGCAACAGCGACAGAAGCGCTGACAGCGGCGACGCTCGATCTGATGCCGAAAACCGGGGGATAGGGCGCAAACGATAACGGCCGCCGAGCGGGTTTCCCCACTCGACGGCCGTATTCTCCTCCCCAGGAGAACTGGTGGAAATCGTTTTCCTACTCAGGATCAGGCGCGTAAGTCCCAAGCCGGTGGTGCAGTGCGTTGATCTTCGCAAGTTCATCGCGGTCTTCGGTGCCGCGCGCATGGCTTTCTAGAGCCCGGCGAAGCAGTTTCATGTCTGCGGTGGATAGCAATGCGCGGGCGCGTGATGGCTCGCGGCTAGGAGTGTCGGTGTCGCTCATTATCTCTCTCTATCTCTTTTGCCGATGGTCGGTGTTCGGACTTGATGATGGAGTAGTCCATGAAGGGTCGAGTTGGTTCCCGCAAGGTCAGTCTTTCAACTGACCTTGCGAGTCCCCTCTCCAGCTCTGAAACTGAGCCGAACTGGTTCCGTTTGGCTGCTGATTAGGCGGCCGGGAACTGGTTCCCCTCGGCTTCGGATTAGGCGGCCGCGAACTGGTTCCCCTCGGCTGCTGATTAAGCAGCCGCGAATTGGTTCATAGTGTTGTCCTTGCCGCCTGCTTTCAGAGCGGCTTCACCGGCGAAATATTCCTTGTGATCATCGCCCATGTCGCTGCCGGCCATGTTCTGATGCTTAACGCAGGCGATGCCTTGGCGGATCTCCTCGCGTTGCACATTCTTGACGTAGCCGAGCATGGCTTGCTCACCGAAATATTCACGGGCGAGATTGTCAGTCGACAAAGCGGCCGTGTGATAAGTCGGCAGAGTGATCAGGTGATGGAAAATACCAGCATGCTGCGAAGCGTCCGATTGGAACGTGCGGATCTTCTCATCGGCTTCGATGGCGAGTTCAGTCGTGTCATAATCGACGCTCATCAACGTGGCCCGGTCATATGCCGACATGTCTTTGCCTGCTTCTGCCCATGCATCATAGGTTTGCTGACGGAAGCTAAGCGTCCAGTTGAATGACGGCGAATTGTTGTAAACCAGCTTGGCATTCGGGACGACTTCGCGAACCCGGTTCACCATGCCAGCAATCTGCTCAACATGCGGCTTTTCGGTTTCGATCCACAGCAAGTCCGCGCCGTTCTGAAGCGAGGTGATGCAATCGAGCACGCAGCGATCTTCGCCGGTGCCAGCTTGGAACTGGAACAGGTTGGAAGGCAGACGCTTTGGCGACATCAATTTGCCGTCGCGGCTGATGAAGACCTGGCCGTTTGTGATGTTTGCCGGATCAACTTCATCGGCGTCGATAAAGGCGTTGTATTGATCGGCCAGATCGCCCGGCTCGGTGGAATAGGCGATCTGTTTGGTCAGGCCAGCGCCGAGCGAGTCAGTGCGCGCAACGATAATGCCGTCTTCGACGCCCATTTCGAGGAATGCGTGGCGGATCGCGCGGATTTTTTGCAAGAAGTCTTCATGCGGAACGGTAACCTTACCGTCTTGGTGGCCGCATTGTTTCTCATCCGAAACTTGGTTCTCGATTTGCAATGCACATGCACCGGCTTCGATCATTTTCTTAGCGAGCAAATATGTCGCCTCTGCGTTGCCGAAGCCGGCATCGATATCGGCAATGATCGGAACGACATGCGTCTCGTAATTGTCGATCTGATTTTGCAGGTCCTTCGCCTTCACTTCATCGCCAGCCTCGCGCGCCCCATCAAGAGCGCGGAACAGTCCGCCCATTTCGCGGGCATCGGCTTGCTTAAGGAAGGTGTAGAGCTCTTCGATAGTCTCCGGCACGGTCGTTTTTTCATGCATCGATTGATCCGGAAGCGGGCCAAACTCGCTGCGCAAAGCCGCAACCATCCAACCCGAAAGGTAGAGGTAGCGCTGTTTCGTTGTGCCAAAATGCTTTTTGATCGAAATCATCTTTTGCTGCGCGATAAATCCGTGCCAGCAGCCGAGCGATTGTGTGTAAGCGGCAGGATCCGCGTCATAGGCGTCCATATCTGCGCGCATGATCTTCGCGGTGTATTTGGCGATGTCTAGGCCAGTAGGAAAGCGATTTTGGATCGCCATGCGCGCCGCGCTCTCTGCGTCAATTGCGCTCCAGCTGGGGCCATTCGACGAAATGAGTTTCTGCATGTGCGCGATTGTGTTTTGATAAGTCATGGTATCTCCGGGTGTCTTTGAGAGGGGAGGTGTTGGCTTCCTTGTGCCCTGTTGCAGCGCAGCATAAAAGGAAAACTTACAGAATTTCGTGTCTGTATCGCCGGTTTTTCGGTAATTCTTGTGTAATGTTGTCAAGATAGTTACAAGCGGGATATGTCCGAAACATCACTCCTCGCGGGGCCTTCGCTGCGCCGCCTGCGCAAGCGGGAACGCCTCACTCAGGCCGCTATGGCCGCCTCGCTCGGTATTAGCCCCAGCTATCTCAACCTGATCGAGCGCAACCAACGTCCGCTCTCCGCGCGGGTGCTGGTGCAGGTGATTGAGCGCTATGATTTTGACCCGCGCTCTTTGCGAGAAGATGAGGCGATTGGCGGCATTGATGGTTTAGCGCGGCGGATGTCCGACAAACGCTTTGCCGACCTTGGGATCGACCGAGAAGAAGTGCAGGAATTCCTCGCAGCGGCCCCGCAGGCCGCGGCTGCTTTCGCGCGGCTCTATGACAATTCCCATCCCGGCGAAGAACGCGGCGAAGACCCTGTCGGCGAAGCCCGCCAAGCGGCCGAACGGTGGCAAAACCACTTTGCCGACCTTGATCATGCAGCAGAAAGCCTTGCTGACGAATTGCGATTGTCGCGCGGTGACATCAGCGCGGCATTGATAGAACGTTTGCGCGAACGGCACCGGCTTTCGGTTCGGTGGCTGCCGGCTGAAATTATGCCGGGGCTGGTCCAGCGGGTCGATTGGCATGCGCGGCAATTGCAAGTTTCCGAGATGCTTCCCGGCGCGGCGCGCAGGTTTCAAATCGCTCGGCAAGTTGGGATTTTGGAACAACGCGAAGCGATCGATACGCTTGTTGCCGGGGCGAATTTGTCATCGCCCGAAGCCCGCGACAAGTTTCGCGAACATGTAACAGATTACCTCGCTGCGGCATTGTTGATGCCGTATCGCCGTTTTCTGCGGGCGTGCGAGCAAACCGGCTATGATCTGGCCGTCCTACAGCGCCGCTTTGCCGTCAGTTTTGACCAACTGGCCCAACGCCTCACAACCCTACAGCGGGTTGGGGAACGCGGTCTGCCGTTCTTCAATGCTCGGTTCGGTCGGACCGGGCGGATGGTGCATTTCAGCGCCGGGGCGAGCGGTGCAATCTATCCGTTAGAGGGCGCAAGATGGCCCGCTTGGGCGCCCTATGCGGCGTTTGAGAGCCGCGGAACGATGTTGATGCAGGCGGTGACATTTGGAGAAGGTGAGGGCGCCCAGCGTCATTGGTTCACCATCGCGCGAACAATCGAAGTCGATGGTGCGGCCTGTTCGGCGCGGCGTTCTGTCGTGCTGGGGATTGAGGCGAGATATGCTGGCGAACTGGCACATGCGCGCGGCGTTTCGCTGGATATGGCGGATGCGGTTCCGCTGGGCGTGGGTTGCCCGCGCTGCGGCCGCGCAGATTGCCTGACCCCGGCGCCGGCACGTTTGGCAGGTTCCCCCGCTTAGTTACCTGCTCTGTTACCTGCTCTGCCAGCCGCGCGGCCATGAGCCAGGGCTTAGCGCCGCGTTAACTGCGCAACAGCGCAGAAGCGGCGGCTTTGCGGAGGTGTTGTAAAATTTACCGACACTTAAGCACTCGTGCCTAAAGAGGGGATCGGAAGAAACCTGAATGAAGGCCGAGCTTACGCGATGATCCGCTTGTTCAAGCACTATATACCGCATGCCGTGCTGCTGCTTGGCTTGCTCGACTTCGCCCTATTAATGCTCGCGAGTGAGTTGGCGTGGAAGGTGCGTGCCGCGCAAATCGGCATGGAGCTTGGCCCGATCGCAGACCGCTGGATACCTCTGGTCGGATCGGCGTGCGTCGTGTGGCTCGCGATGATCGCGGTCGGGGTTTACGGGCCCTATGCTTTGCGATCCCTGCGATTTGCAGGTGCGCGGTTACTGGTCGCGATCAGTTTGGGCATCATCGTATTGGCGGCGATTGATTGGATTTTGCCGGGCGAGACGTTTTGGCGATCAACGCTGCTTTATTCGATGGGTTTTGCGATTCTGGTTCTGGTGGCGGACCGGTTGCTCCTCAACAGTTTCCTAGGCTCATCATCCTTTCGCCGCCGCGTCATGGTTCTGGGCGCGGGCGACCGGGCACAGCGTCTGCGCGAATTGGGCGATCAACCCGAAGCCGGCTTTGCCATCGTATCCTATATTGCGATGGGAGAGCCGGAACGCACGGTAGAAGAGGCCATTGCGCGCGAGGCGATCCATGATCTTGGCCGGTTCGTCGAAAATCTCGGCGTGAGCGAGGTGGTTTTGGCCTTGCAAGAGCGCCGGAATGCCTTGCCGCTGAATGACCTGCTGCGCATCAAAACGAAAGGCGTTCACGTCAATGATTTCTCCAGCTTTCTGGAAAGGGAAACGGGCCGAGTTGACCTCGATACGGTGAACCCCAGCTGGCTCATTTTCTCAGATGGATTTTCAAGCAGCCGCGTGCTGTCGAGCGCGGTTAAACGGCTGTTTGATATCACCGCCAGTCTGATCCTTTTGCTGCTTACTTTCCCGGTTATCTTGTTGTTCGCTGCCATCGTAAAACTGGACAGCAAAGGTCCGGCATTCTTTCGGCAGCAGCGCGTCGGATTGTTCGGCGAGCCGTTCTACCTCACCAAATTGCGGTCGATGCGCACAGATGCCGAAAAAGATGGGGCCAAATGGGCGGCAGAAAATGACCCGCGCATCACCCGTGTGGGGCGCTTTATTCGCAAGGTTCGCATTGATGAATTGCCGCAAACTTGGGCCGTTTTGAAAGGCGAAATGAGCTTTGTCGGCCCGCGCCCAGAAGTGCCGCAATTCGTTGACGGGCTTCAAGAAGAAATCCCGTTCTATCAGGAACGCCACATGGTGAAGCCGGGGATCACGGGCTGGGCTCAGATCAATTACCCGTATGGCGCGTCCACCGAAGATAGCCGCAAAAAACTCGAATATGATCTGTATTACGCCAAGAATTATACGCCGTTCCTCGATTTTGTAATCTTGCTCCAAACGGTGCGTGTGGTTCTGTGGCCTGAGGGCGCGCGGTAATGTTCGGTTTCGCCGGCCTTGAAACTTATGCGATGCAGGTGTGTTACCTGATCGGTGCGCTGCTTAGCGCCGGGGCGGGCCTGTGGATTGCGCGCTTTGGTGACCGGGAACGGCCCGATCGCGGCGCTGTCTTGGTCGCGACTGCGATGATGGTGGTTTGGTGCGTGCTTTCGGTGAGTTTTGAGCGCGGCGAACCGGCAATTGAACTTGCTGCGACGGGGCGCAATCTTGCCCTTATCGCTGTGATTTTCCGGCTGTTTGCTGCCGATGGCCGTGATGCGAGTTTGAAGCCGACCCGGCCTGTGATCCTGTCACTGGTCTTGGTTCAGCTGATGCAGCCTGTTTTACTGTTTGTGTATGCACAAGCGGGCGTGTTCCCGCAGGTTGCTCAGATCATCTTCGAAGTCGGCACAGTGCTGAATATGTTGGTCGCGATTGGTGCCTTGGTGCTGCTGCACAACCTTTACGCAGGCGCAGCGGCATCTTCGCGAAAGATCATTCGGTGGAGCTGGATCGGGCTGGCCGGGATATTTGCCTACGACCTCAACTTTTTTACCGTCGCATATCTTGGCGGAGAATTTTCGACTGTGCTCGTGGCGTTGCGCGGTTTGATCGCTGGCTTATTCGCAGGGTTGTTGGCGCTGGGTGCCAGTTCGGCCAATGCTGGTCTGCAATTCCGGCCGAGCCGCGCGGTAACGTTTCAAACGCTCTCTTTGTTGCTGATCGGCAGTTATTTGCTCGTTATGGTGCTCGTCACACGCTCATTGGCTTTGCTTGGCGGTGATATTGCCCGGGCTAGCCAACTTGTATTCGTGGTGCTCGCGGGGGCCTGCGCGATATTGTGGCTGCCATCGGAACGCCTTCGCGGGTGGTTGCGGGTCACGGCGATCAAACATTTGTTTCAGCACCGCTATGACTACCGCGAGGAATGGCTGCGCTTTACCCGCACAATCGGCCGCAGGTCGAATGCCAATTCTACGTTTCACGAACGCGCAGTAAAGGCGATTGCCGACATTACGGACAGCCCCGCCGGTTTGTTGCTTGTGCCCAATGAAGAGGCGCAATTGGAGCTGACTGCGCGGTGGAACTGGGCGACAATCGAAGTTCCCGCAGCGGCGGGTGACTATGCGCTTTCGGGTTTGCTCGAACAGCATAATCATATCCTTGACCTCGACGAAGCGCGCGCCGCGATTGATCACCACGGTGAATTGGAGCACGTGCCAGAATGGCTATGCGAAGCGGAGGATGCGTGGGCGGTGGTGCCGCTCATCCATTTCGACCGGCTTGTCGGCACGATTGTTCTGGCACGGCCGCGTATTGAGCGCGGGTTGGATTGGGAAGATTTCGATCTTCTGCGCGTCGTTGGGCGGCAATTGGCAAGCTATCTTGCTGAACAAGCGGGCCAGCAAGCGTTGATGGATGCGAGCCGATTTGATGAATTCAACCGCCGCATGGCGTTTGTGATGCACGACATCAAAAACCTCGCGAGCCAAATCTCGCTCTTGTCTGGCAATGCCGAAAAACACGCGGATAATCCCGATTTCCGCAAAGATATGCTCGTCACTCTGCGCAATTCTTCGGACAAGCTGAATGCTCTGCTTGCGCGGCTCAGCCGATATGGTTCGGGCCAGAAACAGGATGTGCGTGAGGTCGATCTTTCGCGCCTTGCTGGTGATATTGCGGACCGGTTCAAGGCCGCTCACCCGGTGTCGCTGATGCGCGCTGATCCGGTGAAGGTTCTGGCGGATATTGAGAGTTTGGAACAGGCGCTCATCCACCTAGTCCAGAACGCAGTTGATGCCAGCAATCCGGGCGATCAAGTTTTCCTTAGCGTGACCAGCGATGGTTTGTCGGGACAGATTGATGTGATCGATTCTGGCGAAGGAATGTCGCCCGAATTTGTACGCAGCAGCCTGTTCAAACCCTTTGTCTCTTCGAAACAAGGCGGGTTTGGGATTGGCGCATTCGAAGCGCGTGAAATGATCAAGGCAATGGGCGGGCGCGTGAATGTGGAATCGCGTGAAGATGTCGGCACACGATTCAGCGTGACATTGCCCGTGCCCGAAGCGGCCAAATTGCTCGAAAAACACACGCAACAAACATCAGAACAAACCGAAAAAGAAGTCGCATAATGGCCGATAAAAAACCGAAATTGCTCGTGATTGAGGATGATGAGGGCCTGCAGGCCCAACTCAAATGGGCCTATGATGATTTTGAGGTTGTAATCGCAGGCGACCGCGACAGCGCCATTGCGGCCCTGCGCAGCGAAACGCCGGCGGTGGTGACATTGGACCTTGGCCTTCCGCCTGATCCCGATGGCACGACCGAAGGATTCGCGGTTCTTGACGCGATCATGGATTTAAAACCCGACACCAAAGTGATCGTTGCCAGCGGCCACGGTGCGCGGGAAAGCGCGTTGCAAGCGATTGAGCGCGGGGCGTATGATTTCTATCAAAAGCCGGTTGATATCAGCGCGCTTGGCCTGATCGTGCGCCGTGCGTTTAACTTGCATCAAATAGAGCAAGAAAACCGCCGCCTTGTCGCCCATGCAAGCGAGGATAAGACCGTTCTTGGCCGCCTAATCACCGGCGCGCCGGAAATGGTAAAAGTTGCCCGCACCATCGAACGCGTGGCCAGCACCAGCGTTTCTGTCATGCTTTTGGGCGCAAGCGGAACGGGCAAAGAATTGCTCGCACAAGGGCTGCACGATGCCAGCAACCGGGCGGACAAACCGTTCGTGGCAATCAATTGCGCGGCAATCCCTGAAAACCTGCTCGAAAGCGAATTGTTCGGGCATGAAAAGGGAGCGTTTACCGGCGCAGTGAAGACAACCGAGGGGAAGATTGAAAGCGCCAATGGCGGCACGCTCTTCCTTGACGAGGTTGGCGATATTCCGCTGCCTTTGCAGGTCAAATTGCTGAGGTTCCTGCAAGAGCGGACGATTGAACGGATTGGCGGGCGCAAGACAATTTCTGTCGATACGCGGATCGTTTGCGCAACGCATCAAAACCTCGAAGAAATGATCGGCGCAGGCACGTTCCGCGAAGATCTATTCTACCGGCTCGCTGAAATCGTGGTGCGCATTCCCGGGCTTGCGGAACGCCACGGCGATGCGGTGCTGCTCGGCAAAGCATTCTTGAAGCGATTCTCGGCTGAGATGAACCCATCGGTCACTGGGTTTGCGCCCGACGCGCTGACAGCGATCGATGGCCATGATTGGCCCGGCAATGTCCGCGAGCTTGAAAACCGGGTAAAGCGCGCCGTCATTATGGCGGATGGCAAACTCGTCAATGCCGGCGATCTCGATTTCGATGGCGACCGGGAAGAAGCCGCCGAAGTGCTCAATTTGAAATCGGCGCGCGAACAATCGGACCGGCGCGTGATCCGTCATGCATTGGCGCGCAGCGAGGGCAATATTTCAAGCACCGCGAAACTACTCGGGATCAGCCGTCCGACTTTGTATGATTTGCTAAAGCAATACGATCTCCATGCGTAAATTTCTCATTCTTGCCGCCGCATCATTGCTGGCGAGTTGCTCTGCCGACCAAGAGCCAAATGGCAATTCTGCTTTGACCGGCGGGGATGCGTTTCTTGAGCTGGTCGATGATGCACGGGTTGCCGTGCGCGATGGCGATTTGGCTAGGGCCGGGCGGTTTTATGATGAAGCGCGCGAAATTGAGCCGGAGAACCCCGGATTGTGGGTCGATATTGCGCAATTGCGGTTTCGCGGGGGGGAACATCTGATCGCGATTGAGGCGGCGGATTACGCGCTTGAACTCAATCCGCAATATGCCCCAGCGCTGTTGCTGCGCGCGCAATTGGTGCGCGATGCCAACGGGCTGAGCGAATCGCTACCGTGGTTTGAGGCGGCGGTGACAGCCGATCCGCGAAACGCCGAGGCGATGGCGGAATATGCGGCGACTTTGGGCGATTTGGGGCGCTATGAAGACATGCTTGTCGTCGTGCGGGAACTGGCTGATTTTGCACCGGGACATCCGCAGGTTCATTATCTTCAGGCGGTTTTGGCCGCGCGCGCCGATGATCCTGTGCTTGCCAGCACGCTGCTGGGGCGAAGCGGGCTCGCCAATAATGGTGTGCCATCGGCGCTGATGCTCGATGCGATCGTGAATTTGCAACAAGGCAATGCGGACACCGCGGCAGAAACGCTGGAACAACTCGCACTGCTGCAACCTGCAAATATGCGGGTCAGCGAATTGTATGCCCGCGCATTGTGGATCGGCGGGCGTGACCGGGAAATTGTGGACGCCTTTTTTGAGCGAGCGCAGCGGCCCGAAGCGTCGCCTTATCTGGTGATGCTAGTCGGGCGCAGTCTTGAGCGGATGGGGGAGCGTGAACGGGCAATCCCGCTGATCCAGAAAGCGCGCAGCGCGCGAAGTGACGGACGGATTGTGTTGGATCGGTCGGGAAACGGCACGATCCCCGATATTACCACGCAGCTCAGAGAATTTGTAGGTGAAGGCAACAATATCGCCGCTCGGCGCGTTGCAACCACCGCGCTTGGCCGTTTGCCGAATTCCGGTGATCTTCACGCGCTTGCTGCGGATACGGAGCTGGCTAGCGGAAATGCCGCAGGCGCGCTGGAGTATTATGAAGTTGCGGCGCGGGTTCGCCGGTCTTGGCCGCTCACTCGCAAGATCATTGATGCCTACCGCGCCTATGGCGATGACCTCGCGGCGGATGTTCTGCTCACGCGCTATATTGCAGGCGACCCGCAGAACATTTCGGCTTTGTTGTTGCTCGCCAAACGCAGCGCGGACGGGGAAGATTGGCTGCGGGTTGCAGTCTTGCTCGATACAGCCATCGGACTGGGCGCGGGCAATGACCTAGAAGTGCTAGCCTTGCGGGCACAGGCCGCTCGCGGGTTGGAACGCGGCGAAGAAGCCGCGCGCTTTGAATCCCTCCTCACAGAGCTATCTCCGGGCGACATCATCCAAGGATAGGCTCCGCGCCGCATGGCGCGCTCGACATCGGCGGTATGAACGGGCAGGGGCCGCGCATAATGTTGTCGCGCCTTTCATTACTGGCTGATCCGATGATTGCGGTGCTGTTGATCGCGACAGCGCTTGCGATTTTCATCCCTGCGGGCGGTGAAGCGCGCGGAACAGCGCAGATCGTGTCGAATGCGGCCATCTTTGTGCTGTTCCTAGTCAATGGAATGCGGATCGCGCGCGCAGAGATTGCTCGCGGCCTTGCCAATTGGCGGTTTTTCCTACCGCTGTTCTTATGGGTGTTTGGGGCGATGCCGCTGATCGGGCTGGGCATGTCGAGTTTGGCCGGCATGATCCTACCATCGGTCGTAGCGCTTGGGTTCTTGTTCCTAGGCACTTTGCCGTCAACGGTGCAATCGGCGACATCATACACCAGCCTAGCGGGCGGGAATGTCGCGCTTTCGGTCGTTGGGGCGGCGCTTATCAACATCGCAGGCGTCTTTATCACCGCGCCGCTCTTTGCTGCGCTCGCCGGTAGCGAGGCCGCTGAGATCGGGGCCGAAACGATTATGCGCATCGGCCTAATCTTGATCCTGCCGTTTATGATCGGTCAAGCGGTGCAGGGCTGGACGATTGATTGGCTCAAATCGCGCAAATCTCAGGTTGCTTGGCTTGACCGAAGCGTGATCGGGATCGCCGTCTATGTCGCTTTTTCCGGTGCGGTTGAACAAGGGCTTGTGGGCATGTTCGGGGCGCTGGGTTGGGCGGTGCTTATCGGTTTGGTGATCGCCTACCTTGTCATCGGAACAGGCGGAGCATGGCTCTCTGGCGGCGCATTGCACCTGCCGCGTTCAGACCGGATCGCTTTCCTATTTGCAGGGGCGCAAAAGAGCGTAGCTATCGGAGCGCCGCTTGCCGCGATTATGTTCCCGCCGCAGGTCGCAGGCTTTGTGATTGCCCCGCTGCTGCTCTACCATTTGCTGCAATTGATAATCGCCGCGCCGCTCGCGAATATTTTGACGCGGGGTTAGCTTTTGGGCTGATATGTCTGCTCTTCGCTAGGGAAGCTGCGATCGCGCACTTCTGACGCATAGGTCGCAACCGTCTTGTCGATCACGCTGGCAATATCGTCATACCGTTTCACAAAACGCGGCACCCGTTCAAACATGCCGAGCATATCTTCGGTGACGAGCACCTGCCCATCGCACTGCGCCGACGCGCCAATGCCGATTGTGGGGCAAGACACCGCCTGTGTGGCTTCAATGGCGATGGGTTCGACGACGCCTTCGATCACAATTGCGAATGCCCCGGCTTTGTCGAGAGCCACCGCGTCACTGACGATCTTGTCCGCTTCGCTGTCAGAGCGCCCGCGCGCCGCATATCCGCCAAGCACATTCACTGCCTGAGGCGTCAGGCCGACATGGCCCATTACAGGGATACCGCGTGAATTGAGGAATTCGACAGTTTCCGCCATCGCTTCGCCGCCCTCAAGCTTCACCGCAGCTGCGCCGGTTTGTTTGAGCAGATAGGCGGCGCTTTCAAACGCTTGTTCCTTGGATGCTTCGTAAGAACCAAAGGGCATATCGACCACGACGACAGAATGGTAAGATCCGCGGACCACCGCCGCTCCGTGATTGGCCATCATTTCCAATGTCACAGGGATGGTGGAGGGCAGGCCGTAGATCACCTGACCCAGCGAATCCCCGACCAGCAGCAAATCACAATGGCTATCGAGCAATTGCGCTTGCCGCGCCGTATAGGCGGTTAGCATCACAAGCGGTTCTTCGGTGACACCATCCTTTTTACGCGCCCGGACACGCGGGACAGTCAGTCGCCGCATCGGCTTTGGGGTGGGATTGGCGCGGCTGGTGCTCGTATCGAGCTGAAATGTTGTCGACATAAATCGGCATTTAGCGTCCCATCGGGAAAACACCAAATGATCAGATTACGCCTCGCCTCTTGGCGTAGCCGCGAAATCATTGCACAAGGCTGCAAGACGGGACATCGCGCACTGGGACGCGCGGCAAGAGGGTATATTCAGACATGGTAGCATCAAGCGTTTCGGGCAAACGAGAAGGTTGGTCCTCGCGTAAGGCGTTTATTCTTGCCGCTGTTGGGTCGGCGGTCGGCCTTGGCAATATGTGGCGTTTCCCGGCTGAGGCTGGGGAAAATGGCGGCGGCGCATTCGTGCTGTTCTACATTTTTTGCGTGTTGCTGATCGGTTTGCCGGTTCTGTTGTCCGAAGTTTTGATCGGGCGGCATGGCCAATCTTCTGCACCGGAAAGCGTGCGCCGTGTTGCACGCGATTCCAACGCATCGGAAGGGTGGAGCATATTCGGGAAGATGGGCGTATTTGCAGCCTTCCTGATCCTCAGCTTTTACTGCGTCGTGGGCGGCTGGGTCGTGTATTACATCGGGGTGTTCGCCAGTGACCTGTTCCAAACGGGCCTAATAGGCGGTGCGTTTGAAGGGCGCGCGGCCAGCGACATTGAAAATCTGCTGCCCGGATTGTTTGGCAATGGCGGTTTGATGGTTGCCCTCAATCTCGGCTTTTTGGCGGTGACGATGTTCTTCGTTGCGCGCGGTGTTTCGAGCGGGATTGAATGGGTCGCGGTTTATCTGATGCCGATGTTCTTTGTTCTGTTCATCTGCATCACGATCTATGGCGCGTTTTCGGGCAATTTCGGCGAAGCGGTAACCTATCTGTTTACGGTGGATTTCTCCAAATTGACCGGTGAGGTCATGCTGGCGGCAGTGGGGCAAGCGTTCTTCTCGCTGTCCTTGGGTGTGGCCGGGATGATGACTTACGGCGCCTATGCCAGCCGGGAGACGAATTTGGGCGAGACATCCGGCATTATCGCTGGCGCTGACACGGCGGTTGCTTTGCTGGCCGGTCTGGCGATCTTCCCGATCGTATTTGCGGCTGGTCTTTCGGCCAGCGCGGGGCCGGGTTTGATGTTCCAATCATTGCCGATTGCCTTCCAGGCGATGCCGTTTGGCTCGCTGATCGGGCTGTTGTTCTTTGTGATGATTTTCTTTGCGGCGCTTACGAGTTCGGTTTCGTTGCTGGAAGCTCCAACCGCCTTTGTGAAGGATGCGGGTAAATTGCCGCGTCCGATAGCCACTGTGATCGTTGGCGGCGGTGCGGCGATTTTGGGCGTTCTTTCGGCGCTGTCGTTTAACGAGCTGGCGGATTTCCGCCCGCTCGGGTTCATTCCGATCTTTGCAGAGGCGAACTTCTTTGATGCTCTCGATGGGGTAACTGCGAAACTCTTTATGCCGATTGGCGCTATCCTGACTTGTATCTTTGTCGGGTGGATCGCGGATGCGCGGCTTATTGATGACGAGAATGGCCTTGATGGCGCGCTCCATCAAATTTGGCGCGCATTGGTGCGGTTTGTGTGCCCGATTTTGTTGACGGTGATTTTGCTCGCTGGGATTTTCCCGGATCAGGCCGAATTGGTATTCAACCTTTTGTCGGCTGAGCCGGCCGCTGAACTTGGGGAGGCCGCTGGATAGCTGCTCCTTCCCATTGCAATGATTCTCTAGTTGTGGAACATAGTGGGAACAAATGAAACTCAGGCGAGTCTCTCATGGTGTTCCTGATGACAAGTTCTATTCTTCCTCCCAGCGCAAAAGCGCTGCATGATTTCCCCGTGCCCTCTCGTTTGAAAGCGGGAGGGCAAAGATATGTGGGTGCGGATTTGCACCTGTCCTCCAATGATGTTGCTGCGCTGTCCAAAGCGCGCGAGGGACGCTGGCAACCGGGGCTTACCGATCAACCTTTCCACAGTGAGATTTTTACAGGTGCTGCGGATGCGAGCGGGGCTGGATTGGCGCTCGCTTTGGCGCGTGATGCTCTTTCGGTGGAAGGGCAGCAGCAAGACACGTTGGCAGAGGTGGAGGATCGCAGGCAAGTCCTGTGGGTGCAAGACAGGCGCGCAATTCAGCGCAGCGGACGGCCCTATACCCAAGGGTTGCCGCGCGAGATGCGCGACCGGCTTATCCATGTTGAGGCGGGCAGCCCTGAGGATGCGTTATTCGCGCTCGAAGAAGGGCTGCGTTGCCGTGATTTTGCCTGCGTGATCGGAGAGATTACTGGCAATCCGCGCGCGCTCGATTTTACCGCTTCGCGCAGGCTCAGCCTCGCAGCGGAAAAACATGGGACCGCGCTGTGGCTGGTGCGGCTTGAGGCGGAGGCTGATCTGTCCTCGGCGCGAATGCGCTGGCGAGTGGAGGCGGCACCGTCCGCTTCGCCGCGTTGGAATGCCGCTGCCCCCGGTGCGCCCGTGTGGAAAGCGGAATTGTTCCGCGCGCGCCGCCATGCCCCTGGCAAATGGATATTAAGCGATGACAAAGGATGCCTCTGCGCAAACGATCCTCTCCGGGCGGCCCAACCCGCAAAATTCAGCTCGCCGGATATTGGCCATCTGGTGCGCCCGACTGTCGGTCGATCGCTGGCGGCTGTCGCTCGGGCGTGAATCGGATGGTTCTGAATCGCAGAGGGGCGCATCCGGTCTAGAAACACAGCCCACCGTCCTCATCGCTGAAACAGCGCATGGCCCGCGCATCGAAGCGGCGAATGATGCGGCGCGCGAGGCCGGTGCGCGGCCGGGAATGATGCTGGCTGATGCGCGCACACTATGTCCGCAAATACAGACCGCCCCGGCGGACCCGGCGGGCGATCTTGCCTTTCTGGAAAAGCTGGCCGTGTGGGCGCAGCGTTGGGGCCCGTGGAGTGCGCTTGATCGGCCTGATGGCTTGCTTGTCGATGTCACAGGCGCCGCGCATCTGTTTGGCGGAGAAACGCGGTTGCTGACGGATGTTGAGGCTAATTTTGCAAAGCGCAGCTTAGCGATGCGCGCAGCCATTGCTCCCACAGCAGGGGCGGCATGGGCACTGGCGCATTATGGCCCGGCGAAGGCGATTTTGGGGACGCAGGAGGACGCTATGCGCCGCCTTTCTGATCTCCCGGTGGCGGCGCTGCGGCTTGATGGTGATGTCCTGACTGTCCTGCGCCGATTGGGTCTTAAGAAACTGGGCGATCTTTCAGACATCACCCAAGGCGCGGCGAGCCGATCTGAGGCCGCCGCCCGAGATGCGCTCCACCGCCGGTTTCGCAATCGCAAATCCCCATCTGCCAATCCGCTAATCCGGCTTGATCAATTGCTTGGCCGCGTGCCTGAGCCTTTGTTGCCGGTTGTGCAGCAGCGCTTGCCGCTGGTGCAGCGCCGCCTGATGGAACCGCTGCGCCATCGCTCTCTGCTTGACCGGGTTCTGAGCGATCTGGCGGAGGATATGGCGCGTGAATTGGAAGGGCGGGGCGAGGGTGCGCGGCGGCTCGAACTCGGCCTGTGGCGAGTCGATGGCGAGGTGATCGTGCGGCGGCTTGAACTGGCGGCGGCGACGCGCGAACCGGCGCATATTACGCGGCTGTTTGCTGATAAGCTTGAGAATATTGAAGCCGGTTTCGGGATTGAGACCATACGGCTGCGCGCCAGTTGGGCTGAACCGCTCCACTCTGCTCAGTGCGATATTGAGGAGAGTGCGCAGCGGCGGGGCACTTCGCTTTCCGCGTGTATCGACCGGCTGACGGTGCGGCTTGGCCCGAATGCGGTGCGCCGTCCTGTGCCCCATGCCAGCCACTTGCCGGAACGCTCACAGCGTTGGAGAGGTCCGCTTGAACCAGACGGGCTTGAGCATGAACCCGCCTCGCAAGGCGCATTAGAGCTTTACGCGAAACCACTGAAATTGCTCGATGAACCTGAAAGGATCGCGGTTCTCTATGCCTCTCCCGATGGCTATCCGCAGCGCTTTCGTTGGCGCGGGAATGTCCATGAAGTCACTCGCGTAGAAGGGCCTGAACGCATTGCCCCGGAATGGTGGCGGGCAAAATCCACAGCGCGTCTGCGCGATTATTACCGGATCGAAGATGCACAGGGGCGGCGCTATTGGATATATCGCTGCGGCATTGCCGGGGACGGGCGCGGCGGGACGCCCGATTGGTTTTTGCAGGGTTTGCTTGCGTGACCGCCCTCCCGCGCGAGGGGGCATCCGCGTAAAATCCCTAATCAGATATTACGGACCGGCTCAGCTTTCCTTTACGGAATTGTGGGATACAGGCGTCATGAATATGCACACACTTCCCCGCGCAGCAGAGCGCAGGCCGATCAGCCTAATGGTGAAGAGCCGGGTGCAATCACGCGTGATCTATGTCGATATGATCGACATTTCCGAAGGCGGTTGCAAGATTAAGGCGAGCAACGGTTTCGCCAGTATTGGCGACCGCGTGACGATGAAAGTTGGCGGCATAAACGCACCCTTGGGCACTGTCGCTTGGGTCGAGGGACGGATCGCCGGCGTTTCCTTCGAAGGCGAAATGCACGAGGCTGTGCTCGATCATATCTGCACCGCCAATGGCGCGGATCTCAGTCCAGAAAAGCAGCGTTTCAACCGGCTGTGACCGGATAGGTTTTGCGCACAAAAAAGGGGCCAGAGCTGTGCCCTGACCCCCTTTTGCCTAAATCGAATCGACCAGATCAGTTCGCGCTGAATGGTAGCGACGAATGGTGCAGAACGATCTTCAAATCGCCAGCGTCATCTTTTTCATAGGCGAAGGAATATTCGACCTTCGTTTCCGCACCGTCAGTGCCGGTGAAGAAGTAATTGCCCATGGCAACCGCCATGTCGCCATCTTCATCGATAACCGTGCCGTTATTTTCCCAGCGAACAGCGGTGTAAGGCGCGATGGCAAAGCCGCCATCTTCGGTGCCTTCTGTGCCCACGAAATAGCTCAACGCTTCTTCAGTGGTTTCGCGGAATTGATCTTCTGCGGCCAGAGTTGGCTTAAACAGGATCGTTGCATCATCGCCGTAAGCGTAATGCGTGGCAATGTGCTCAGCAGCGCGTGCGCTGAAATCGCCTTCTTCGGTGAATGTTTGACCGATGGCGACAATGCCTTCGCCCCATGCGATCTGAGCGGCTTCCACTTCAGCTTCGGTGATAGGGTTGGCTGCGTCCGCAGCGGTGTCAGCAGTTGCAGGCTCGTTGCAAGCGGCAAGCGCGAGGGTGCTGGCACCCATCACAGAGACAATCATCAACTTGTTCATTTGGTACTCCCTTACGGGGAGCGATTGGCGCTCCCCTAAAAATCGGCGGCTATTGCCGCAGGTTACGTCCGACATCACGAGCACGATTGCTCGCCAGAGGGGCCCGGTCCGTGTCGGTATTACGCTTGAGGGAAAAAGGGGTTCCCGCCTAATTGCAACATTTGCATTTGGTGATTGCATCACCGGAACATATAAGGAACAAAAAGGATGTTCCGATGACTCAGAAACTCAAAGCCCCCGCCGATGCGGCGAAATGTGATGTGTCTTGCGCGCCTTATGGGACGGCGATGAAGGTGCGGCTTTTGGAAATATCCGCGTGATATGCCCGACGCTCCGCTCACCCCTGATAAACGCACGTTGGACATCAATCCCGACCTGATCGAAACACCGCCACGCGCGCCGTTCGTGGAGCTTGGCCTTGTCAGTTGTTTTAGCTTTCTACGCGGGGCTTCGGATGCGGTGGACCTTGTCATGACCGCGCGGATGCAAGGCTATGACGCGGTGGGGATTGCCGATGCCAACAGCTTTGCTGGCGTGGTGCGCGTCCATACCGAAGCCGCGACGTTGAAAATGCGCCCTGTGATCGGCTGCCGGATTGAGACGGCGGAGGGGTTTGGCTTTCTGGCCTATCCCAAAAATCGCGCCGCTTATGGCCGTCTGTGCCGCCTGATCAGTGCGGGCCGGATGCAGACGCTGAGCGGGGGGTGGCAGGAAAAGGGCGTGTGTGAAATCGACCTCACTATGCTGGCCGAACATTGTGAAGACGTGCAGCTGATTTTGCTGCCGCCGGAGGATTTGGAGACACAATTCACCGTTCCTGCTTGGGCGAGCAATGTTGTGGCTTTGGATGGTAGCGAATTGCGCGGCGATGTCTCAGGCGCGTTTGGCGATGTGTTGCCGCATCTCGCACGCGGCCTTCCTTCGCTCAGCCACCTCGCGGCCAGTTACCTCTATCGCAGCAATGATATCGCCCGGATTGACCGCTTGGATAACTTAGCGCGTGCAAATGCTCTCGCTCTGCTCGCCACCAATGATGTGCATTATCACGCGCCCGAACGCCGCCCCTTGCACGATGTGATGACAGCGATTGCGAATAAGACGACTGTGGCTGAGGCTGGGCATCTGCTCCACGCCAATGCCGAACGACACCTTAAATCACCGCAAGAAATGCTCCGTCTGTTTGCGCGCTGGCCCCATGCCATTCGCGCCGCACGCGACGTCGCTGATGCCTGCGATTTCAACCTCAATGAACTGCGTTATGAATATCCAGAGGAGAAATACCCGGACGGTAAGTCCCCTCAGGAATATCTCGTCAGTGAAACTTGGAAAGGCGCAGATTGGCGATACCCGCACGGCATCCCCGGTTCGGTTAGCGAGACTTTGGACAAGGAACTTGCTCTGATCGCGAAGATGGAGCTTTCGCGTTATTTCCTCACTATCAAAGGGATCGTCGATTTCGCCCGAAACGATGTCGATCCGCCAATCCTGTGCCAAGGGCGGGGCAGCGCGGCCAATTCTGCCGTATGTTACTGCCTCGGCATTACATCGGTGGACCCGGCAAAACATCAATTGTTGTTCGACCGATTTATCTCCGAAGATCGCAAAGAACCGCCCGATATCGACGTCGATTTTGAACATGAGCGGCGCGAAGAGGTCATTCAGCATATTTACGAGAAATATGGCCGCCACCGTGCTGGTCTGACCGCAACTGTCATTCATTACCGCCCGCGTATGGCGATCCGTGAAGTGGGCAAGGTGATGGGGTTGTCAGAGGACATCACAAGCTCGCTCGCGCGCACGGTGTGGGGCGGGATGGGCCGCGAAATTGGGGAGGCGCATGTTGAAGATATCGGCATGGACCTGTCTGATCCGCATTTGCGCCGTGTGCTCAAATTGACCGAGCAAATGATTGGAATGCCGCGCCATCTGTCGCAGCATGTTGGCGGATTTATCCTCACCGAAGGGGCGCTGACCGAGACGGTGCCAATCGGCAATGGTGCGATGCCGGATCGCAGTTTTATCGAGTGGGACAAGGACGATATCGCAGCGCTCGGCATCCTCAAGATTGATGTGCTCGCGCTGGGAATGCTGACCTGCATAAAGAAATCCCTCGATCTGCTGGAGGCGCATCACGGGCGCAGCCTGACGCTGGCGACGGTGCCACGCGAAGATCCCGATACTTATGCGATGCTGCGCAAGGGGGATTCCCTTGGTGTGTTTCAGGTGGAAAGCCGCGCGCAGATGAACATGTTGCCGCGCCTGCGCCCGCGCGAATTTTACGACCTTGTGATTCAGGTCGCCATCGTGCGTCCCGGCCCGATCCAAGGGGATATGGTGCACCCCTATCTGAAACGCCGCCGGGGGGCGGAACCGGTGCGAATTCCTGCGCCATCACCGCAGCACGGCCCGCCTGATGAATTGCGCAATATTCTTGATCGCACATTGGGCGTTCCGATTTTTCAAGAGCAAGCGATGAAGATCGCTCTCGATGCGGCGAAGTTCAGCAGCGTTGAAGCCAATCGGCTGCGCAAGGCAATGGCGACTTTCCGGTCGCGCGGGATGGTGCATGAATTGGAAGACATGATGGTCGGGCGGATGGTGGATAGGGGCTATGATCCCGATTTCGCGGCGCGCTGTTTCAATCAGATCAAAGGTTTTGGCGAATATGGTTTTCCCGAAAGTCATGCGGCGTCATTTGCGCATCTGGTCTATGTGTCGAGCTGGCTCAAATGTCATTTCCCGGCGGCTTTTGCGGCGGCGCTGCTGAACTCTCAACCGATGGGATTTTATGCGCCTGCACAGATTGTGCGCGATGCAAGGGAGCATGGAGTGGCGGTGTTGCCGCCGGATGTGAACCACAGCAACTGGGATTGCACACTGGAACAGGTGGGCGAGGGCGGTGACATGAAAACAGGTCAGTCTGATCCTGACATCGCTCTGCGGCTCGGTCTTAGGCAGGTGGATGGCCTGCATGAACATGTCGCAGCTGAGCTGATTTCTGAGCGTCTGGAGAACGGCCCTTATCACGATGTCGCGCAGCTGCGCGAACGTGCTGGATTGTCGCCTGCGCATATTGAACGGCTTGCGAGCGCTGATTGTTTCACATCGATGGCGCTATCGCGGCGACAAGCCTTGTGGGATGCGCGCAGCCTCATTGCTGGTCCTGATCTGCCGCTGTTCCGCGCGGCGGATGAACGCGATGAAGGGGCAGAGCGAGCCAAGACGCATTTGCCCATTATGCCGCTGTCTGAGGAGGTGGTTGCCGATTATCAAACCACACGCCTCAGCCTGAAGGCGCATCCGCTGGCCTTTCTGCGCCCGTCTTTGGCGGAGCGCGGTTTCGTGCGCGCCAGTGATTTGAGAGACCGCAAATTCCGCAGCATGGTGCAGGTCGCAGGGGTGGTTCTGATCCGTCAGCGGCCCGGCAGCGCGAAGGGCGTGTGCTTTATTACGCTGGAGGATGAGACGGGGGTGGTGAACCTTGTCGTGTGGCCCGACCTTAAAGAGAAACAGCGGCGCGTGGTGATGGGCGCGCGGTTAATGGAGGTGCGCGGACGGGTCGAATATGATGATGAGGTGATCCATGTGATCGCGCATCATATGACCGATGCGAGTGAGCAATTATATGCACTGTCTGATGATATGCTCAACGCGCCGGTCGCGCGCGCGGATCATGTGAATGCACCCTTGACTGGACGCAAAGCACCGGAGGGCAAAGAGGCTGTGAAGCCGCGCGATTTGATCGATGAATTGCCCAATGTGACCGGCCATCCGCGCGATCACCGGATCATTCCGAAATCGCGCGACTTTCATTGAACAGAAACGCTAAGAACACGCGATGGGCCGCAAACCAAAAGCATTCCGCATTTCGCGCAAGATCGGAACATACCGGACGGAGCGTCGGCTGATTTTGATCGCCATTGCTGCTCTGCTCGCTTTTGCCGCGTGGATATGGCTGCAGGGGCATCCCGAACATAACCCCATGGCCCCGCTTGATTTGCGTGACCCAATTGGAATGGCAACGGCACCCAAACTGGCTTTGCTCAAGCAGGATGTGGCCGAATGCCGCGCGGTGCTGGCCCGCAGCAATGTCGCCTATGCCGTCTTACCGGAGGCGGGCGAGGGGGCATGTGCACGCCCGGACCGCACGCAGCTTACCGAATTTCCACTTGTTCCCAATCAACCCGCTGTGACGTGCCCTGTCGCGGCGGCGCTTGAATTGTGGCGGGCCAAAAGTGTGAGCCCGGCAGCACGGGAGATTTTAGGCAGCGACATAGCCCGGATCGAACACCTCGGCGCGTTTAATTGCCGCAGAATGCGCGGAAGCGGATCAAACGGGTGGAGCCAGCACGCGACCGCCAATGCCATCGACATTGCGGCATTCGTCCTGGCCGATGGACGCCGGGTTAGCGTGTTAGATGATTGGGATGGAGGGGATAGAGGGGATGAGAAATCGCAATTCCTGCGGGCCGTCCGCGATGATGCTTGCGGTGTTTATGCCACTGTTCTCTCACCGGACTTCAACGCGGCTCACGCCGATCACTTCCATTTTGATCAAAGCCCGCGCTGGTCCGGAGTGTGCCGTTAAATCGCCTCTAACGCATAGCCAGCGGATCGCACGGTACGGATAGGATCCTCCGCCCCATCAATCCCAATCGCTTTGCGCAGCCGGCGGATATGGACGTCGACCGTGCGCAGCTCAATATCCGAACCTGTGCCCCAAACACCGTCGAGCAATTGGCCGCGGCTAAAGACCCGGCCCGGGCTTTCCATAAAGAATTTGAGCAATCGGTATTCGGTCGGCCCAAGTTGAAGCGATTGCCCCGCGCGTTGAACCTTATGCGCGACAGGGTCGAGAATGATGTCGCCAACCTCCACCGTTTCCCCGGCCAAAGCCGGGCGAATGCGGCGCATCACAGCGGCCACACGGGCCAGCAATTCGCGCGGGCTAAATGGTTTCGTCAGATAATCATCCGCGCCCGTTTCCAACCCGCGCACACGGTCATCCTCCGCTTCACGCGCGGTGAGCATGATGATCGGAACATGCGCGGTTTCTTTGTCGCGGCGCAGGCGGCGGCACACTTCGATGCCGCTGGTTCCCTCGATCATCCAATCGAGAATGATCAAGTCCGGCACTTCCTCTGCGGCCAACACCAAGGCTTCATCGCCGTCGCTGGTGCTGCGGACGTCATAACCTTCGTTTTGAAAACGATATTCGAGCAATTCGGACAGTGCCGGATCATCTTCTACGAGCAGCAAATTGGGAGCGGGCATCGTAACTGTCTCCTAGCCGCGGCCTCTTAGCGGTCCTCTTCGGGTGGGTACGTTCCGGTCGCCGCATAGTGAACCATTTCTGCCACATTGGTGGCATGGTCGCCAATCCGTTCCAGATTGCGGGCAACAAACAACAGCTGCGCCGCGCTTGAAATGGTTGCAGGGTTTTCGACCATGTGGCTGACAAGATTACGGAAAATGCTGTTGTAGAATGCGTCGACTTTGGCGTCTGTCGCAATGACTTCGCGGGCCAAATCAGGATCGCGAGAGGAATAGGCGGTCAGGACATCGTGCACCATTTCACCGGCCAGTTCTCCCATTGCGTGAAGCAAAGTGAGCGGTTCAAACCGGTCGCGGCCTTCGATCATGCCGACGCGTTTCGCGATGTTTTTCGAATAGTCGCCGATCCGTTCCACGACGCCCGCAATCTTCAACGCCGCGATCACTTCGCGCAAATCATCTGCGAGCGGCGCCCGCAACGCAATGACGCGAACTGCTAGCTTATCGACTTCGGTTTCGAGGACGTCGATTTTCTTGTCGCGCGCAACCACTTCGTCACCGAGCTTTTCGTCACCGCGGATCATCGCGTCGAGCGCTTCGTGGATGGCCACTTCTGCGAGACCGCCCATCTCGGCGATCAATCCGCGCAGACGAGTAATATCCTCGTCAAAGGCTTTGACTGTATGGTCAGGCATTAGCCGTACCTCCCTGTGATATAGTCCTTGGTCCGCTCTTCAATCGGATTGGTGAAGATGTCGGAGGTCGGGCCGTATTCGACCATCTTGCCAAGGTGGAAAAACGCGGTGCGTTGGCTGACGCGCGCGGCTTGCTGCATTGAATGGGTGACGATGACGATCGCGTAGCGGCCGGAGAGTTCATCGATCAATTCTTCGATTTTCGCCGTCGCAATCGGGTCGAGCGCCGATGCGGGTTCGTCCATCAAGATCACTTCGGGATCAACAGCGATGGCGCGCGCGATGCACAATCGCTGCTGCTGACCGCCGGAAAGGGCTGTACCGGAATCTTCGAGGCGATCCTTTACCTCATCCCAGAGACCCGCGCGCGTCAGCGACCTTTCGACGATGACATCGAGGTCAGCTTTCTTCTCGCCAAGCCCGTGGATTTTGGGACCGTAGGCGATGTTTTCATAAATCGTTTTTGGAAAGGGGTTGGGTTTCTGAAACACCATCCCGACCCGGGCGCGCAATTGCACAACGTCCATCGCGTCGCCGTGAATATCTTCGCCTTCCAGCTCGATCAGGCCGCTGACTTTGGCAACCGGAATCGTGTCATTCATGCGGTTGAAACAGCGCAGGAATGTCGATTTGCCGCAGCCCGACGGGCCGATGAAAGCGGTGACATATTCCGGCGAGATGTCGATCGACACTTCGTCGATGGCTTTCTTGTCGCCGTAATACACAGTCACATCGCGCGCGATCATCTTCGCGGTTTTGTCTTGCTGAATCTTTTCGTGGATCAGTGTCACCAGGATTTCTCAAACTTGTTGCGCAGATAAATGGCGAGGCCGTTCATCAACAGGAGGAACAGCAATAGAACTATGATCGCAGCGCTGGTGCGCTCGACAAAACCGCGGTCGATCTCGTCTGACCATAGGAAGATTTGCACCGGCAGCACAGTCGCAGGCGCGGTGAAACCATCCGGCGGCGTGGCGACAAAGGCGCGCATTCCGATCATCAGCAGCGGCGCGGTTTCACCCAGCGCGCGGGCCATGCCGATAATCGTGCCGGTCAACATTCCGGGCAGGGCAAGCGGCAGGACGTGGTGAAACACCACCTGAACCGGAGAAGCCCCAACCGCCAATGCACCATCGCGGATCGAAGGCGGCACAGCCTTAACCGCGTTACGGCCCGAGATTACGATCACCGGCATTGTCATTAGCGCCAGTGTCAGACCGCCAATTAATGGGGCGGAGCGGAAATTCGGGAATATCGTCAAGAACACCGCAAGGCCGAGCAAGCCGAAGATAATCGAGGGCACAGCCGCAAGATTGTTGATCGACACTTCGATAAGGTCGGTCCAGCGGTTCTTCGGTGCGTATTCTTCGAGATACAGCGCCGACAGAACGCCGATTGGAAAGGCCAGCGATAAAGTCACCAGCATTGTGAGGATGGAGCCTTTAAGCGCACCCCAAATGCCGACTTGCTGCGGACTGGTCGCATCGGATCGCGTCATGAAACCAAAGTCCCAGTTTTCCGACAGCTTCCCTTCGCTAACAAGGCGCTGAGCCAGCGCTTGAAATTCCGGCGACCCTTCGCCCGCTAGGCCCGCGGCAAGGTCTGAAGATGCCGGCAGATCGAACGTTTCTGAGCGATAAATGAGCGACGGATCGGCCTGCAATGCGGCGGCAACATCGCGCCATGCATCACGGCCAAGCTGGCTTGCGGCTTCTTCACCTAATGATTCCTCGGCGAAGCGCGTTACGATGTCAGACATCCCCTGCATTTCGAGGATCTGGATCGATGATGGCGCGGATAGCGAGGTGGCGTCGCCGGTTATCCCGCTTTGCGTAAAGTCGATTGGTACGGCCAATTCGGCGCGTTGAAACCCGCCAATGCCGTTGATCAGCATATTGCCGAGCAAGAAGATCAGGACCGCAACCGAAAACAGGATTGCGCCTTGGCCCATCCGTTTAAAATTGCGTTCCTTGCGGTATCGCCGCGCAAGGCGTTTTTCAAATTCCGGGGTCCGGGTTGGGCCCAGTTTCTGGGGTTTGGCTGAATCACTCATAAGCTTCACGGAACCGTTTAACGACGCGCAGGGCGACGAAGTTGAGAGCAAGCGTGACCATAAAGAGCACGAAACCAAGAGCGAATGCGCTGAGCGTGGCCGGGTGGTCGAAGCTGCCTTCGCCGGTTAGCATTTTGACGATTTGCACGGTGACTGTGGTCATCCGGTCGAGCGGATTGGCGCTAAGATTGGCGGCGGTCGACGCGGCCATCACCACAATCATCGTTTCGCCAATAGCGCGGCTGATCGCGAGCATGACCCCGGCGACAATGCCGGGCAGGGCGGCCGGGAATAGGACGCGGGTAATCGTTTCGGATTTGGTCGCGCCCATCGCATAACTGCCGTCGCGCATCGCGCTGGGCACAGCGGCAATGGAATCGTCGGCCATTGACGATACGAATGGTATAATCATCACGCCCATGACAACACCAGCGGCCAGCGCGCTTTCGGTCGAGGCGTTGGTTATTCCAATCGCCACCGCTGCATCGCGGATCGCGGGGGCCACCGTGAGCGCGGCGAAATAACCATAAACCACGGTCGGCACGCCAGCGAGAATTTCCAGCGCAGGTTTAACCCAAGCGCGCAGGCGGGGATTGGCATATTGCGTTAGGTAAATCGCACTCATCAATCCAAGCGGGATGGCGACGATCATAGCGATAATTGCGCCGATAAAGATCGTGCCCCAAAATAGCGGGATGGCGCCGTAACGCGACCCATCGGGGCTTGCCGGATTGCTCATCGGGTCCGGTCCCCAAAAGGTTCCGAACAAGAAATCCATCGGTGAAACCATGCCAAAGAACCGCACCGTTTCGAACACAAGGCTGGCAAAGATGCCGAATGTGGTCAGGATCGCCACGAGCGACGCGAGCAGCAGCACGATCATCACGGTCCGCTCAACTCTTGTACGAGCGCGGAAATCCGGACGCAGGCGCGTGTAAGCAAACGCTCCGCCACCAAATGCGATCAACACTGTCAGAGCATATCCGATCAGCGCATACCGCGAAATCGCCTCACGATAAGGCTCGATCAGAGCCTCTGCGCCTTCGTTAAAAACGCCGGGAGAATTGCCGCTTGCCACGGCGCGCGCTTCGGATAGCCAAGCGTCACGCTCAAACCCAAACATCGGCAATTGAGCAGCACCCGGCGAGGCAAGCACACTCTGAGTGACCAATTGCGGCGCGATGAAAGACCACAGCGTCACAAAAGCCAGCACCGGAATGAAAATCCAAACCGCCACATACCATGCATGATAAACGGGCCGGGCGACCGGGCGCGTATCTGGATCAGTTTTCTGGAAACTCCACGCCTTTGCCCGTCCAGCCAACCAGCCCGCAAGGCCAAGGCCGATGGCCATCAGTATGAGAGTAATCGGCGACATGGACTGAACCTATTTCCCCTGTAGGAAAGATGCAAAACTGAACGATGCGATAAGGCGAATTGTGACCAGCTTTTATTGCTGTGATCTGGCAATGTTTAAAAAATAAGACACCGCTAAGACTCAATCGGGTTTTTGAGCAATTTATCTTTTTATGATGGATCGCTGCCGGTCACATTTGCCCGCCGGCTATCTTGGTCTGCCAGTGGAATGCGGACGATGACACTTGTGCCTTTGCCAAGGCCGCTATCAATGTCCAAACGGCCGCGATGCCGTTCGACGATATGTTTGACGATGGCAAGTCCAAGGCCGGTCCCTCCTGAAGCACGGCTGCGCCCCGGGTCGGTGCGGTAGAACCGGCGTGTAAGGTGCGGAATATGTTCCGGCGAAATGCCATCCCCTTGATCAATAACGGAAAGCCGCGCCATGCCGTCGCGCGACAAATCCAATTGAACCTTAACCGGCGTATCGGGCGCACCGTATTTCAGCGCATTATCGACTAAGTTGCGCACAACTTGTTCGATCTGTTGCTGATCGCCTTTGATGCAGGGATCGACGTTAAGCTGCAAATCAAGGCGATCGATCCGTTCCGTCCCCGCCGCATCTCGGGCCGCACGTTCGGTGATTGAGAGCAGTTCGAGCAATTCCTGCGGCGAATCGTGTTTTTCCGCCTCAACTCGCGAAAGACTCATCAGGTCGCTGATTAGGCTTTGAAGCCGCAGAGCTTCTCGTTCGATCGTCCCGAGGAATTTTTGCGAGGTTGGCGAATCGAGGCTCTCGTGGCTTTCGCGCAGGGTTTCGGCATAGCCAATGATGGCGGATAACGGCGTGCGCAATTCGTGGCTCGCATTGGCAACAAAATCGGTGTGCGCGCGGCTGATATCTGCCTCCGCAGTCCGATTGATCAACTCGATCACCGCCAGCTTGTCATCCACAGCCTGACGGTTGATCTGCCAAATATCTTGCCGGCGAACCAGGCCGCGCACGATCGCTTGGCCGTTGCGGCCTTCTGCAAGGAGGGCGATTGCTTCTGGTTGGCGAAAGGCCACGCGCGCGTCCTGACCAACAACGTGTTGCCCCATCATCCGGCGGGCGGTGCGGTTCGCGATCGCTATCGTATTTTTTTTTGTCACCAGCAAAGGTGTGGAAGAGTTTTCAATCAGCTTCCGCATCGAATCCGTGCTGAAGGGTTGCGGAACAGCGGCAGGTGCCGGGTCTGGCGCGCGGCCCACCGCGAGCAATAAAGAGCCGACCCATAAGACAAGGATTGAAATTGCGATAACCGGGTCCAACCCCAGCACCAGCGTGGAAACAAAAGTCACCAACGCCAGCAGGATGCCTACTGTTGGAATAGTCTGCCGTGATCCCATAAACACCGCTCTACCGTCCGTTTCAGACAGGTCAAACCCCGCTTGGGGATAGGAATGTGTAGGGGGCGGGCAAATGAGATTTGGAGCGTGGTGAGAGGTGGTGACCCCTACGGGAATCGAACCCGTGTTTCAGCCGTGAAAGGGCCGCGTCCTAACCGCTAGACGAAGGGGCCACGCTCATTTGCGAGAGCGCGCATCTAGGGGGGTGGGCCGGATGGGTCAAGCCCCGTTTGCGATGCTTTTGTGAAAATTTCTGCAATGCGCCGTGAGCGCGGGTGTTCAATCGGCGAAAGCTGCATCTTCTAAGTGCAGTTCTGCCGCCGGACGTGGCCCCCAATCGTCAATCTTTACGCGGCCAGCCAGATGAAACTGGCGCCCCTTGCTGCGGTGGATCAGGGTCTGCGCCATCTCTGTCTCGGCTGCGCGAAAGGCGATGGCCTTGAAAGAGCGCCCATCGCCGCCCGCAGCGATCACGCGCAGATGATCTTTCCCGACGATATCAGCCTTTATGATCCGCACCGGACCCACCGCAACACGCGGTGCGGGCCACCCAACGCCGTATGGCCCTGCGGCCTCTAATGTGTTCACCAGATCAGGCGTCAGACCACCAGGAGCAAGCGACAGGTCGAGCTTCATGGATTGGCCCATGCGCGCGTTTTCGACATCACGCGCCAATCGTGTGTCGAGAAATTCTGTGAAGGCCGCCAATTTGTCAGATGGGATAGTAAGCCCGGCTGCCATTGCATGACCGCCGCCCGCGATCAGCAAATTCTCTTCGCGAGCAGCGATAATCGCCGCGCCCAAATCAACGCCGCTGATCGATCGCCCTGATCCTTTGCCGGTACCCTCGTCCTCATCCAGCGCGATGACGATTGCGGGTTTGCCAGTCTTCTCTTTGATCCGGCCCGCAACAATCCCGATCACGCCGGGATGCCATCCAGTGCCGGAGATTACCTGCACCGCCATATTGTGCTGCCCCTCTAACTGCTCTTCGGCGGCTTCTTGCACTTCTGCTTCGATGGCGCGGCGCTCTTCGTTGAGGGCAGAGAGTTTCTCGGAGATTTCGCGGGCTTCTTCTGGGTCGCGTGTGGTCAGCAAACGCACGCCCAAGGTCGATTCGCCGATCCGGCCGCCGGCATTGATCCTCGGGCCTAAGGCGAAACCAAGATCAGAGGCAATCGGTGCGCGTTTCAGCCGACTGGCATCCATCAGCGCCGCCATCCCAATCCGTTCGCGCCGGGCCAATATTTTGAGGCCCTGCGCCACAAATGCGCGGTTAAGACCATGCAGCGCCGCCACGTCGGCAACTGTGCCCAGCGCGACCAAATCAAGCAGAGCCATCAAATCTGGCTCTTTGCGGGTTTTGAAATAGCCTTGAGCCCGCAAAGTGCGCACCAATGCGATCCCCAATAGGAACGCGACACCCACCGCCGCCAAATGTCCGTGGCTCGCCGCAAGATCATTTTCGTCTAAGCGGTTGGGGTTTACCAAAGCGGCAGTCGGCGGCAGGTCTGCGGAGCATTTGTGGTGATCGACCACGATGACGTCCACACCGGCATCGCGCGCCATGCCCAGCGCCTCATGCGCCATTGCGCCGCAATCGACGGTCACGATTAAGCTCGACCCGTCCTCCGCCAATTTGACCAGAGCCTCGCCAGTTGGGCCATACCCTTCCAGCAGGCGGTCCGGGATGTAATATCCAGCCTCAATCCCAAGTCCGCGCAGCAATTCAACCAACAGCGCCGCGCTGGTCGCGCCATCGACATCGTAGTCGCCGTAAATCGTGATTTTTTCTTGGCTGACCACTGCGCTCGCGATGCGTTCTGCGGCGCGTTCCATGTCGCGAAATTCGGAAGGATCAGGCAGGAATTCGCGCATCGTAGGCTTTGCGTGTTTATCCACCTCTTCGGCTGAAACACCGCGCGTCATCAACAATTGGGTCAATATGTCGCGGTCGAGCGAGGCGTTGCCGGAAACGGCGCCATCGGCAAGATCCATATTCCCCCCGCGCCATTGCCATGATCGACCGGCAAGCGATTGAGAAACTCCAAGTACATGAGAAAGCGTTCGTGAGGCCATAATGTGCTAAGTAGCCGATAGGCGTCATTCATGACAGGGAGCGTGAATTGACAATCGACAGGCAGCTTAATCCAGCTAACAAATGGCTAACCGATGACTAATTCTCCGACCTTGCTGGTGATCTGGCACAGCCGAACCGGCGCGAGCGAGGCAATGGCCCGCGAGGCCGCGGCGCATAATGGCGCGCGGTTGATCAAAGCAGAGCAAGTAACTTCTCAGGACTTATTAAAGTCTGCCGGATATCTATTTGTTTGCCCTGAAAATTTAGCGGCACTGAGCGGCGCGATGAAAGAGATGTTTGACAGCAATTACTACGGCGTCCTTGGGAAGATAGAGGGCCGTCCATACGCCACGATTATTGCCGCCGGTTCCGACGGGGAGGGCGCGCAAAGGCAGCTTGACCGGATCGTCAAAGGGTGGCGATTAAAGCGCGTGGCTGAACCGATGATTGTAAACTTTTCGGCGCAAAGTCCCGAAGATATTCTTGCAGTAAAATCGCCTGCAGACAGAGTCTTGCAAGACTGTCGCGAAATCGGACGGGCCATGATTGAAGGCCTGTCGCTAGGAGTATTCTAAGCTATTGCGCACAATGTTCATGTTCTAGGCAATCGGGACTCGACGTTGACAGCAAATAGGGTCAAGTTCGAATGACAGGGATGTCGGGGTGATCGCGATTGCGGTTGAAGAAGGGATGATAGGCAATCACTGAGCCATCGGATTCCGATGCCAAAGGGCTTTATCTGCTGTTTGCGAAGGGTGAACGACCCGATCGCGCGGCGATACGAGCTTTTGTCGATGGCCAGCGCGCCGTGGCTCTTAGCCATGATCCGGCTGATGAAGCGCCGGTCCAATTGGTAGCGGCAGACGGTGAGCAAGTGCGCCAAGCTGGGCAAGGGCTGGCACCGACCGCCGATTTCGCTTGGCTCGAATTGCTGCGCGATGGTTTGACGTTTGACCTCATCGGACTGGCGTCAGGCGATGCGGTTGGGTTCCCACAAATTGAGCATCGGTTCGACTTAGAAGACACTCCCAATCCGGTACGTCATGAAGCGCTGCAACTGGCACCTGGTCAACATTTGGCCGGCGGCGAAAGGACAACTCCTGTCGTCAAAGGGCTAATGGCTCTTGCCAGAGACCTTGTGCAACATTTTGAAGAGATAGAAGCGGTCGTTTGGCCGCCATCTGAAAGCGCGATTGGACGCCGCTTCTTCGAATCGGTCTCAACCGCTTGGTTGGAAGGCGGGCCTTTCCCCGCTCTTGGTCTAACCGCTTTTCGTGAAACAATAGATGGCGCGCTGCAAAGTATTGGCCTTAGTTTTTGGATCAATCAGGAACTTCGCATCGAGTCGCCGCTTTCTATTGATAAGGTCGCGGCGACCCGCCTTGGGGTTAGGCTGGTAAACCAACTCATTTTGGTCGGCGGGATTGAAGGCAGCGAACGTATCGTGGCGCCCGACGGTAATTTGTTGGTCATGCGCACGTCGCGAAATGGAAAATTTATAAGAGTTTGGCGTGAATAATTAGTGGTAAAACAGGGTCGCACCGCAATTCATAATTCAAGGTTTAGCTCCACAATTTCGGTCCGATCGAGGCCGCGTCCGCCGATTTCGTTTCGCTCGATCAATCGGCCAGGGACTGTGTCTTACGATCCGGGGCTACAGCGGCACCATCTTTTACCCTGCCAAGTGCTGTCGCGGCGCTGCTTTGGTGCCATGTTCGAAGCAATTGGTCAGGACCGCGTAGGGTTCAACGATTTTCGCGCTAACGGCCTGTTGCTGCCTGCGACGGAGGAGGCAAGCCGCAGGACTGGCATGCCGATGCACCGCGGACCGCACCGCCAATATAACGAGCTGGTCCTTGAACGCGTCGGCCGGATTGAAGAGCATTGGTCCGAAAGCCGCATCAAGGACACCGAACAAGCGATGGCCGAGGCGTTAGAACGGCTTGCCTTGCTCCAATCCGCTTTGCGCAAGCGTCTCCTCAGTGAACGCCGGCGGATGATCCTCAACCGCAAGGACCCACTTGGCAGCGGTTTCGATTTCGCCGAACTCGACGCAATGGCCGAAAGCCTATGGAATGCGACCTGACCGCTCGCTTTGGGATCGTTCCTGTTAAGACGCAGGCCAAGGCGAGTAGTCGGAATTCGCAAGCAGCCGAGCTTTTGCATCGTGATATTCGCGCTCCATCCGCGCCACCAAATGCTCAACGCTTCCGACCGACTTAACCGCGCCGACACCTTGGCCAGAACCCCAGATGTCTTTCCAAGCCTTGGCTTTCGAATTGCCGCCCGATCCAAAGTTCATCTTTGACGGATCGCTAGTTGGCAGATCGTCTGGATCCAAACCGGCTTTTTCGATGGAGGAACGCAGATAATTGCCATGCACCCCGGTGAACAGGTTGGTGTAAACGATGCCGCTCGCATCGCCATCAACGATGCCTTGCTTGTAGGCTTGATCAGCATTCGCTTCATCGGTCGCGATGAAGGCGCTGCCTGCATAGGCGAAGTCGGCGCGCATTGCCTGTGCCGACAGGATCGAGGCACCGTGCGCGACAGAGCCAGACAGCGCGACGAGACCATCGAACCACTCACGGATTTCCTGCATGAGAGCAAACGGCGACAGCGCCCCGGCATGTCCCCCTGCGCCCGCAGCGACCGGAATGAGGCCGTCCGCGCCTTTCTCAATCGCTTTCTTTGCAAAACGGTTGTTGATCACATCATGCATCGTGATCCCGCCCCAATTGGTGACGGCCTGGAATATCTCTTCGCGTGCGCCCAGTGACGTGATCACCATGGGCACTTGCCATTTCTCACAAGTTGCCATGTCCGCCATCACGCGGTCATTCGATTTGTGAACGATTTGGTTCACCGCATAAGGCGCGGCGGGCTTGTCCGGGTTTTCGCGGTTATGCTTCGCCAATTCCTCTGTGATCTGATGCAGCCATTCGTCGAGCAGCGTTTGTGGCCGCGCATTCAGCGCCGGAAAGCTCCCGATGATCCCGGCCTTGCACTGTGCAATCACCAGCTCTGGCCCGGACACGATGAACAGCGGAGAGCCGATCAGCGGCAGGCGAAGGCGGTCGAAGGGTGCGGGAAGGGGCATACGGGTGATCTCCTAGAGAATGTCTGAATGCGCGTTAGGTTGCAGTTTGCAACTACGCAAGCCTCTCCATTTGCTGCCTATTCAATGTCATAGAACCGCGCCGCATTTCCGGCATACAATGCCGCCTTCTCATCCGCGCTCGCGCCGGCCGTGATCCGCTTGAACGCATTCCACAGCACCGGGTATGTCGCGCCCCACCGGTCGACCGGATAGTTGCTCTCAAACATGGCGCGCTGCGTCCCGAATGCCTCGATGCAGGTCTCGATATAGGGCTTCCATAGCGCCGCCAGTTCTTCTGAGCCAACACCCGCCGCCGGACCAGCCTCTGGCAATGCGCAATTGTGCATCGCCAATCCGCCAAGCTTCACCATCACGTTTTCGCACTTGCCCAATTCCATGATGCTCTCGCGCCAGATGCCAAAGCGTTCCTCCAACTTGCCCGCGTAACTCGCGCTGCCCAATGGCGTGCCGCAATGGTCGAGGCAGATCGGAGTGTCCGGGAATGCACGAGCGAGGTCGATCACATCGCCCAATTGCGGCTCCAATATCCACGCATCAAAGCTCATCCCCCGCTTCCCAAGTTCGGCAAACCCTTCGCGGAACGCGGCATCGCGGTATAGCTGGGGCGGGGCATGGAATGGCGGGCCCAGCACGTCTGTGTCTGCGTCCCATGCCCCCTGATGGCGAATGCCCTTGAACCGGTCAGGAGCCGCCGCCTTCAACGCGTCGAGCACTTCGCCCGCGCCTGCGCCTTGCAACAGGTCTGCATGGCCCACGATCCCGGCGCATAGGCGCGTATTGCCGTACATCCCGCTCGCCGATTGCGCCGCGACGCCGTTGACGAACTCAACTTCGCCCACCGTCTTTAGCGCGTCACCATAGGCCGCATTGTAGAACGCCCCGCATTCCATGAAGACGGTGGCGATCACATTGTGGCCGCTTTCCGCAACCTCGGCATTGAACTGATCGAATGTGTAATGCGCCACCGGCACCAGCGTATCGATGAACCGGTGCCGTGGTTCTGGGAACATCGGCATCATCGCGCGCAGGTCCCACAGGTGATGATGCGGGTCGATGATCGGTAGATCGGGTTCTAGGATGGCTTCTTGGACGGCTTTTAAGGCTGGGGTGGTCATGCTTATCTCTCCATTTCGGGGCCATTGTGCCCGCCTCTAAGTGCCTTTGCGCGCATATTCACCCTGATGCTTCTGACACACCTGACACACAGTCCAGGGGGTAAACTTTCGCGTTCTATATGAGCGCCGATAGGGGCGGGCCGCAAGGCGGAAAGATGAGAGGGGGAAGATTGGAACATGCCGGCTTGGTAACGCGCTGATCCGGTGTAGGAAAATTCGCCGCCGCCGCGTTTTGGTGCGGCTGTATCGCGGCGGTCATGCTTGGAACGATGCGCGGCTTGTCCGTCTCAATCACCGGATGCCTGTCCGGCGCTTTACGTGGTCATGCTGATCACGTGTTTCACCAATTCTGTTACGTCGTAAAATATTGGTTTTGATTGAAATCGCAGCACACGCGTCTTGTGCGTTTCGTACAGAGCGAACCAATTATGCAGTCTGAAACAGAGAGCTACCGGCTGAGAAAAACGCTCGAATTACTCGGGTATTTGATCACGCTATTTGTTGTGATTTTGTCGTCGGTTGTACTCACTTTGGGATGGGGCGCTGGCTCAAGGGAATTCACCAATTTCGGCAATCAGTTTTCTGCCATGGCCCCGTCCACGGCCATTCTGTTTCTCGCATCTTCTGCATCGCTATTTTTGTTTCATCATTTCTCTCAGAGCGCGCGGTTGGATTTTGCGGTGCGATTTGTGGGAACCGCGGTCATTGCCATCGCGCTAACCAATTTGATTTTCCTGATATCTGCTTGGAAAACCGGCATTGATCAGCTCATCTGGACGGGATCGTGGGAATTCATTGATGCACAAATGTCAGAGGCGAGCTCAATCGGGTTCCTGTGTCTGGGCACATGCATGGTGCAAATATCTGCCAAGACGGGCCTTCACCGGGTGGCCATCACGTCTGCTTCGCTCGGAGTGGCGATCACTCTGCTTGCGCTGATTGTATTCTCGCTCGACGCCCGGTCGCTTTCCACTGCCGCAATGTATTCCAGCCTGTCGCTTCCCACTGCGGTGGCATTCCTGCTTTTGTTCGTGGCCGTTTTGCTCAATTTGCGAGAATTTGGCTGGATGAAAATCCTTCTGGGGGATGGCCGGGGATCGCATGATCTACGCCGATTGATGCCATTGGTTATCGGCCTGCCACTCGCGCTAATCTTATGGACCACCTATGCGATGGAGGAGCAGGTGTTTGACGAGAATTTCCGGCTGAGCCTGCTTGCAACCGGAATGGTGGTTGGCCTGTCATCAATCCTTCTCAGGGATGCAGGCAGATCAAACAGGCTGGAAATCAGCGCAGCTGCCGCCTTGGCACGCGCAGCATCAGCAGAAACCGAACGCAAAGAGCAAAAGCGCCAGCAGGAGCAGGCCGAGAACACGTCTCAGGCAAAAACGCGATTCTTAGCCAATATGAGCCATGAGATCCGCACGCCCATGAACGGTATCCTTGGTTTCTCGGACCTCCTCCTCAGAGCGGACCTGCGGTCCGAGGAACGCAAATGGGTCAATCTGATTGAGGAATCGGGTCAGACAATGCTCAAATTGATCGACGATATTTTGGATCTATCAAAGGTCGAAACTGGTCATATCGCAATGCAAAGAGAGCCAGTCGATATTCGCCATAAGATCGCCAGCGCCGTCCGGCTTTTTAACGCTTCTGCGATCAAGAAGGGGCTTGTGCTCGAAGGCCATATCGACGCCGATGTGCCGCAAAAAATACTGACCGATAAACTCAGGCTCAGACAAATTTTGAACAATCTGATCGGCAATGCGGTGAAGTTTACGCATAGCGGACGGATTGATGTCACGGTGGGCGTCAGGAACGGATCACTGGAGATTTCGGTGGAAGACACCGGGATTGGAATCCCGCTGAACAGACAAAAAAGCGTCTTAGGAGAATTTTCGCAAGCGGATGAAAGCACGCAAAGGCAATATGGCGGATCGGGTCTGGGGCTGCATATTAGCAAAAGACTCATCGAGCTTTTGGAAGGGTCGATGGCCCTAAGCAGTGTTGAGGGCGAGGGGACGAAGGTTGTCCTCACGCATCCAATTGAAATCCCCGAAAATGGATCGGCTGCCTCCGGCAAGTCAGACGATAATAGCTTAATGAGCGCTGATACAGGCTGGAGCGGCCAGAGAATTGCAGTCGCAGAGGATCATGACATCAACCAGATGCTCATCCTCTCAATGTTGAAAGACCTTGGCGCAGAAGCGCAATTGTTCGAAAATGGCGCGGAGGCTGTGAAGGGGATCGTGGAGGCGGAAGAAGCCGGAGATGGCTATGCATTGGTTCTGATGGATATCCAGATGCCGTCAATGGATGGTATTTCTGCGGCCCGAAAATTGCGGCAAATTGGATTTTCGCCCGCTCAGCTCCCGATTGTTGCGATGACCGCAAATGCGTTCGAAACCGACGTTCAAGATTGCCTCGAATCCGGTATGCAAGATCATCTTTCAAAGCCAATGTCGATGAACTTGCTTGCCAACACTCTTTCGAAATGGATGCCGGCAGCGCCAGATTTGAGCCAAAGCGTGCCGAGCGTTTAGGGCCAGCGATACCCGCTAATGTGAATGCAATTGGGCCGATTGCGGAACGCGGGCTTTGATCGCCAGACGCGTAATGTGCAGCGGAGCTAAGCTGCGCCAAACCCCGTCACGATTTCAAAAACCCGCCATCAATCGGCACTTCTAACCCCGTTACATAGGATGCGCGCGGACTGGCCAGAAATGCGGCGACCGCGCCGAATTCGCGCGGGTCACCAAAGCGGCCCATCGGAATGCCTTCTGCGGCCTTCGCCATCATCGCCTCAGGCTCAATCCCCATCCGCTCTGCAAAGCTGCTGTGGAGCGAGCGCAAGCGGTCCGTGTCGATCTGTCCCGGCATCAACATATTGACCGTAACGCCGTCCGCCGCGACCTCTTTGGACAGCGTTTTCATCCAAGCATGGACCGCCGATCGCAAAGTGTTGGACAGCGCCAATCCCGGTATCGGTTCGCGCACGCCGGCAGAGGTGACTGTCAAAATTCGGCCAAACCCCGCTTCGCGCATTGCAGGCAAGGCCATGCGCGTAAGTTCGGTGATGGACAGCAACATCGGTTGCACCGCGGCCAGCAATTGCCCGGCATCCGTTTCATGCGCAGCCGACGGGGCAGGGCCGCCGCAATTGTTCACCAGAATATCCACACCGCCCAGCGACCGCTGCGCATGATCGGCAATAGCCTGCGCGGCATCGGGCGAGGCAAGATCGGCGGCGAACATGGGCCAAGCCAGATCGCCGCCCGCACTGCGCGAGACGCCCAAAACCTGTACGCCCTCATCACTCAATTCCTGAGCAATCGCCGCGCCAAGACCCCGGCTTGCCCCGATCACAACGGCGCGTTTTCCTGTCAGTTCAAGATCCATTGCTGCTGGCCTTGTCTTGATCCTCGTAACTCACGCCGCCGACGGAGAAATGCGCATCATCAACCTCGTGGATCAAAACCCGGATACGCCCCGCATCAATTTCGAGCGCGTCAGCAGCCGCATCTGTGACCTGCCTCAGCAGCTTCTTCTTCGCGTCTTTTGTACGCCCTTTGCGCATTTGGACTGTGACAACCGGCATAGCTTGCTCCGTTTGGGGTGGTGGTGATTTCGGTCACTATTGGCCTATTTCGCCAGCATTGAAACACTGGCTTTTGCCAGTCTGTTACAATCGCCGAAAATTTATCAACGCATTGAACAAGAACATCGCCAGCCCCGCAAAGATGGAGACCAAGATGCGCGCAAGGATATAGTCAATCGCAGTAAACCGGAGCAGCGCAGCATAGAGCACAATCGTCAGGCTAAGCCCGATCCCCGCACTGGCGAGAAAATAGGCATAACCGGTTGCGACATGGCGGTCTGAACCGGGGAAAATCCAACTGCGGCCAAGGGCATAGTGCACCAGATTGGCGATCAGGAAACCGGCGGCAGCGGCGACGACTTCGTCAAACCCCGCATATTCCACCAACAACCACAAAACCGCGACGCTGATCCCGAACACCATTGTCGAAACCACAGTGTTCCGCATCAGCATCGCCGCCGCCTTGCGCGAGAAAATGCGTTCGAACATGTTCGATTTTTCTGGCGGTGAAATCGTGTCCATCGGGCGAGGTTCGGTGTTATCGCTCCAAATTATTCGGCGGGTTCCAAGAGATCAAACGGTGATGCTCCGTGTTCGGCCGGATCGGATGCATCGGGCCAATCGCTGCGCCGTTTGAGCCACGGATTGACGAATAAGACCGGCAATTTGAGGAACAGCAATTCGGAATGGATAAAGGTATCGACCGCGCGTTCCCACCATTTGGGTTCGCTTTTGCCATTGCGTGCAAGCCAATCGTCATACGGAGCCCAGTGGCTGGGTTCGTCTTCATGAATGATCGCAAAAATCTTCATCAACACTTTGTCATGACGGACCAGCGGATGATCGAGCAATATCTCGACCTGTTTAAATCCGCGTTTTTCGGTCAGCGAAATGACCCGGCACAATTTCTCAAACGAACTGTCGTTATCAATGATGTTTTGGGTGTCGAGTTCATCAATGCGCTGTGCAAACATAATCTCCACAAACCGATCAATGTGCCCGCATGTGCGCCCTACAGCGAGCGGCATTGCGCCGCGCAATTCGAACCAGCGGCGAAACATAACGTAATGTTTTCGCTCATCCGCTCTGTGCTGTTCGACCGCCGCGATCAATTTATGGTCATCTGGCGATCGCGCGACAATAGCGTCCAGCACCCGGTCTATTGCGGTATAGCCGCGGTGTTCGTTGTAGATGTAAATCGACCCGAGCAGATCAAGATATCGTTCGCGAAGTTGATTTAGCATGGGTGCAGGGTACGCCTGCATTCGGGTTTGATCAAATCGAAACGCGACTAAGCGAGCCTGCGGCCTGCTCGTTACCCCCCAACCGCCGAATTCGCCGCGCTCAACACGGCACGCACGCTGGCGGTGGCGATGTCTTCGTCAATCCCGCAGCCCCAGATAACGCGCCCGCCGCTTTCGCATTTGAGATAAGCAGCAGCGCGCGCATCGCGGCCAGATCCCAGCGCATGTTCGGTGTAATCGAGCACTTTGATGTCGAGGTCGAATGCCCCTTCGAGGGTGCTGACCACGCTGGAGATAAGACCGTTGCCGCGTCCCGAGACGCTTTGTTCGCCGCCATCCACCGCGATCTTCCCGGCAAATACGCGGGTGCCATCGGCGGCGCGGTTTTCTTCATAATCGACCAATTGGAACCGACGCGTGTCGGTTTCGATATGGTAAGAGGTTTTGAACGCATCCCAAATATCGGCGGCATTCAATTCCCGGCCAAGATCATCCGCGAGATGCTGAACGTGACGCGAGAAATCGGCCTGCATCGCTTTGGGCAATTTGAGGCCCTGATCCTGTTCCAGAACCCAAGCAAAGCCGCCTTTGCCGCTTTGCGAGTTAACGCGGATGACGGCTTCGTAATCGCGGCCCAGATCGGCGGGGTCGATGGGCAGATAAGGCACGCGCCATGTCTCATCATTCTGGCCGCCGCGCGCCTCAAAGCCTTTCTTGATCGCGTCCTGATGGCTGCCGGAGAATGCGGTATAGACCAATTCTCCGCCATAAGGGTGCCGCTGATGCACGGGCAGGTCGTTGCAATATTCAACCGTCTCAATCACGCGGTCGATATCTGAGAAATCGAGCTGTGGGTCGACGCCTTGGGTGTAGAGATTGAGGCCCATTGTCACGAGGCAGCAATTGCCGGTGCGCTCTCCATTGCCAAACAGGCACCCCTCAACCCGGTCCGCGCCCGCCATCAATCCAAGCTCCGCCGCCGCAACGCCGGTGCCCCGGTCATTATGCGTGTGAAGCGAGATTACCGCGCTGTCACGGTTCGGCAGATTGCGGCAGAAATATTCGATCTGGTCCGCGTAAATATTGGGCGTAGCCGCTTCGACGGTGGCGGGCAGATTGAGGATAATCGGTTTTTCGGGGGAGGGCTGAAGCACCTCCGTCACCGCCGCGCATACCTCGATGCTGAAATCCAATTCGGCGGTAGAAAATGTCTCCGGCGAATATTGGAAATGCCAATCGGTTTCGGGACGCTTGGCCGCTTCATCGCGCATCACCTTTGCACCGGCGACCGCGATTGCGCGCACTTCGTCTTTTGACATGCGGAACACGATGTCGCGCCATGCCGGGCTGACGGCGTTATACAGATGCACGATGGCGGATCGTGCGCCGGAGAGGCTTTCAAAAGAGGTGCGGATCAAATCTTCGCGGCTTTGCGTCAGGACTTGTACCGTCACATCATCCGGGATCGCGCCCGATTTCACGAGGCCAGAGATAAAGTCGAATTCGGTCGCGCCCGCACTGGGGAAACCGACTTCGATTTCTTTGACGCCAATCTCCACCAGCAGATCAAAGAACCGGCGTTTCTTCACCGCATCCATTGGGTCGATAATCGATTGGTTGCCGTCGCGCAGATCGGTCGAAAGCCAACGCGGCGCGTGATCAATCACGCGGCCCGGCCATTGGCGATCAGGCAGGTCGATTTGAGGAAAGGCGCGGTATTTCGTCGAAGGCTGTTTCAGCATGGCCATGGAGCGTGCTCTTTAAATGACTTGGAAAAAGTGTTGGCGGCGGACCCTTGGACGGTGGGCCGCGCCATTGTCACGCGCGCGGCCCTACAACGCCCAAGGGCGCATAAGTCGTAGAAGTAGGGTTGCACTGTAAGCCATTGCCGCAGTCTTTGCCGATTATCCGGCGCAGTGCAAGTCAGGGGATGCGCGAGGGATAAATTGGTTTTTTTGAGATTGTTCAAAAACGTCTGTAACCATCCGGGCAGGCAGCGCGAAAGACGTGATGTAGCCAGCATTCAGGCGCTGGTTCAAAATTGATTAGAACGTAAACCCCATTCAAATTTTCCCTTTAGGAGGAAGACCTCATGAAGAAATCACTCTTTGCAATCGCCCTGATGGCCACTGTCGCAGCGTGCGGCGCCCCTGCTGCAGAAGCTCCCGAAGGCGACAGCATGACTGCCGAAGCCGTTACTCAGGCCGCTGTTTATGCGGATCTTGGCGGCGAACCGGCCGGCCCCGTCTACCGCGAAGCCAAAGGCGATACGCTGGCCCTGTCGGGTTACGACGCCGTCAGCTATTTCGTCGGTGACGGCGTTCCAGTAGAAGGTACAGAGGAATACACCGTTCGCTTCGAAGGCTTTGATTACCGCTTCGCCAGCGAAGATAATGCGAAAGCCTTCATCGAAGAGCCTAGCAAATATGCACCAGCTTACGGCGGTTATTGCGCTTGGGCGATCGGTGCGAATGATGCACTCGCTCCGGGTGACCCAGAGGTTTACGAGATCGTTGATGGCAAGCTCTACTTGAACTTCAGCGAAGACGTAAAAGAGAAGTGGGTCGTCGATATTCCAGGTTTCATTGAAACCGGTGATGTGAATTACCCGGCACATTCATCTGACGAACACTATCAGGACTAAATCGCCCTGACAGATCGAAATTGGAAACCCCGTCGCTTAACCGAGCGGCGGGGTTTTTCATTTCTCACCCGCACCTTTCACCCGCACCCCTTACCCACAGCGCGCGCCGCGGATGATCCCTTGAACGTCCAGCATGATGTTTAATCGCGGGTTTGCAGCATCCGCTCTGACATAGGTGCTGCCCGCATCGATAAACCGCACATCGACGGCTCCGGCGGCGGCGCTTACGACATTGGCGCGGGTCGCGTCATCGGCCAATCGGCCCATGAACGGACCCATTTTATTGGCACCGCAGGTCGTGCTGGCGGGATCGGTGGCGGTGCCGGGCGCGAATGGGCCTAATGCCGCGGTTTTTCCCGCGCTGTTTTCGCGAGGCGCAATGTCTTCGCGAGGCGGAGCGATGGTGGGCGGGGCTGGCTTGTATGGTTGCTGTGCCGCCTGATCGCTGGCTGGATTTTGCTGAACAGGCGCATCCTGAACCGAAGCACCATCCCCATTGATCCGCGCCGCGAACTCATCGGCCTGACTGCTTGGCCGATGAGGCGTTTCTTCGCTGCAAGCAGCTAAAGTCAACGTGGCCGCGATCAGCAAGGGTAGCTTCATAGAATGTCTCATCCGGCGCCATATCCGTGGGGCACAAAGCAATAAGCCATTCGCCCTATTCTGGCGAATGAGGCAATACAACAAAACGCGTTTCAGACGAGCGGGCGGGGCCGCAGCCGGTCCGCTGTTAATTGATCAATACTGGTCACACCCATCAACCGCATCCCGCGTTCAATCTCATCTTTGAGAATGCTGATCGCTCGTTCCACCCCGTCCTGACCCGCCGCCGCGAGCGCATAGAGATAAAGCCGACCACCCGACGCGGCCGCCGCGCCAGTTGCCACGGCTTTTAACGCATGGGTCCCGCGCCGCACGCCGCCATCGCAAATGATCTCAATCTCGCCGCCAACGGTATCCACAATCTCTTGCAGCTGATCAAAAGGCGCGCGGCTGCCATCCAATTGGCGGCCTCCATGATTAGAGATCATGATTGCATCCGCGCCGATATCCACTGCGCGGCGCGCGTCACCTGCGCTCATCACGCCTTTCAACACAAATTTGCCGCCCCATTGATTGCGGATTGCGGCGGCGGTGTCCCAATTCATCGACGTGTCGAGCATCGTGTTGAAATATTCCGCAATGCTTACCGCTTTGCTCGATCCTTCGCTGACATGGGTGTCCAGATTGGGCAGGCTGAATTTTTCGCGAAACACATAATCCATCGTCCAGCGCGGACGCGTGGCATAGCTCCAGATGCTGGCTGGCGTGAAACGGGGCGGGGCGGTGAAACCGCTGCGCAGGCACCGCTCTCTTTTGCCCGAAACAATCGTATCGACCGTCAATGCCAGCGCATCAAAGCCCGAAACCTGACACCGCTCAATCATATTGGTGTTGAGGCCAGTGTCTTTGTGAACATAAAGTTGGAACAGTTTCGGACCGTTTGTGAGCGCGGCGATCTCTTCAATACTGCGTGTTGCAAGGCTTGAGATGCCGAACCAAAGGCCGAATTTCTCAGCCGCCTTCGCCACCGCCGTTTCGCCCTGCCAATGAAAGGCGCGCTGAACCGCGGTTGGCGATAGCATTAGCGGCAACGCGCTTTTGCGGCCCAAGATTACGCAGGACGTGTCGATCTTTTCCACGCCCGCCAATATGTCCGGCACCAAATCCGCGCTGTCATAGGCGGAGGTGTTGCGCGCCTTAGTCAGTTCGTCATCGGCGGCGCCGTCAATATAATCGAATACGGGGAAGGGCAGGCGCCTTTTGGCGAGCTCACGAAAATCATCAATATTGTGGCAATCGCTTAGCCGCATTTTCGCCCCTTCGGTGCCTTTCACATAACGCAGCGACCTCTGAATGATTGCGCCTTTCCTGTCGAGGGCCGCGCGTTTTTTCGGGGCGCAGTGAATTTCGCAAACTTTTTTTGCAGGCACTGTCACCAATTTGGGGAAGGCCGCGAATACCATGATGTGCGCGGCCACTTGGCGGCTCTCAGGAGCCTCAGGCGGCCAATCATCCCCCTTGTTACCCCCCTTTGTTACCCCCTTATTGGCCCCCTGATTTCCCCCTGCGAACCCCCGCCCTGACAGCTGATCAAGTGGCCCGTGCACCAACGAATTTTTGGAGAACCCCGATGAAGTTCAAAAGTCTAATTCTTGCCGCCGCTGCGTTTGGCGCATCTGTTGTCGCGCCGATCGCGTTGACCGCGCCAGCACAGGCCGATGGCGGCGTATTTGTAGGCGTCGAAGGCGGAGCAATTGCGCTTAGCGGCTATGACACGGTTAGCTATTTCCAAGGCAGCGGCACTCCCATTCGCGGCAGCGCACAATTCAAAGTGATGCATGACGGCGCGGCTTTCCATTTTTCAAGCCAAGCAAACGCGGATTTGTTCGAAGAAAACCCCGATCAATACGCCCCCCAATATGGCGGCCACTGCGCATGGGCGATGAGCCGCGGCTCGCTCGCACCGGGTGACCCCGCGCTCTACAGAATCCACGGCGGAAAGCTCTATTTGAACTTCAACCGCGATGTTCAAAGCACGTGGCTTGGTGACATTGATGGCTTCATTTCGAAGTCTGACCCGGCGTGGTCGCAAATCCCCGATGGCAAGCGTTTCGGCGACTAAATTTTACCAGTTTGACGTCCCGGTGACTCTCTGACCCCCCTGATGCGCCGGGACGTCAAAACCCCCTGAATACCCACGACAAATCCCCTGGAGAGGAACTGAATTATGGCTAAGAATTTGAACCTTGCGAAATTGATGATGGTTGCTGGCGGCCTTGCTGCTGCCACCGCTGGCGCGCCTGCGCTTGCCGATGCACCTTGCGGCCCGAGCGGGTATTCCTCGCCGCGTTCAATCGACACCAGTTCCGCAGATCGCCGCGCTAACCGCGAAGCTCGCCGCCAAGCGCGCGCAGAGCGTCAAGCGGCCTGCGCTGCTTCTGCTTGCGCCGCAAATGCCTGCGCTGCTTCTGCTTGTTCTGCTTCTGCCTGCGCGGCCAGCGCATGTGCCGCGTCGGCCTGCTCTGCTTCTGCTTGTTCTGCCTCAGCCTGCGCAGCCAGCGCTTGCGAAGCGTCTGCTTGCTCAGCTTCGGCTTGCGCACCCGCTGCCTGACGGGTGTGCAGCTTGGGCGTGGCTAGAGATCGTTCCTCCTAGTATCTCTGGTCACGCCCTTTTTTGACTACAAGTAACATTGCTGCCCGCGGAAGAGAGGACCTTTCGCGGGCAGTTTTATGCTTTCAGCAACCTCGGTCGCTATCGTTGAAACGCGCCGCCAGCTCATCCACCGTGTAGCTTTGCGCGATCTGGTCGCTGGCGCAAGTTCGATAAGCCGGGTCCTGCGTCAGGCAGCCTTCGCCGCAGACCATGCGCGCCGTCGCCGTTTCATGGTCGATATGCCACAATCGTCCGCCCGGCGTCGCGACATATCCGTCCATCCCGGTCGCTACATCGCTTTGAATGTCGACGATTGACGGAACTTCGCCGTCATATTGGTCGGAATGTTTGCCATGTGTGTGAAAACTGGCGACGGGGACCATTCCGGGTTCGTCAAAGTATGAAATATCGCAGCTGGCTTCATCGCCGCTGGTGGGGCGCGAGACGCCTAGCTCTCCGCCGGATGTTTCGAAAATGATGCCGCACAATTCCAGATCACCTTGAAACGAACGGTTTTGGAGCGCGCCCAATTCTTGCCGAGCAAAGGATTGCACCTCGGATTGCGGCAATACCGCGACCAAGGCGTCCGTGCCTTTCACGTTCATGTAAGCACGCGCGACGATCACCACCCAAGCGACGGCGATCAGGGCGAAGATAATTTGCGTGTTGCTGAAACGGGTTGTGGACGTGTTCATGATCCACAACCCGATGGCGTTAGTTCTTAGCTTTGTCGACCAGCTTATTGGCGCTGATCCACGGCATCATGGCGCGCAATTCGGCGCCGGTCTTTTCAATCGGATGCGCTTCGGCGGCCTTACGGCTTGCCTTCAGCTCTGGCTGACCCGCGCGATTATCGAGCACGAAATCTTTGACGAACCGGCCTGATTGAATGTCGGCAAGCACGCGCTTCATTTCGGCTTTCGTCTCATCGGTGATGATGCGCGGGCCGGTTTTGATGTCGCCATATTCGGCGGTGTTGCTGATCGAATAGCGCATATTGGCGATGCCGCCTTCATACAGCAGATCGACGATCAGCTTTGTTTCGTGCAGGCATTCAAAATACGCCATTTCCGGCGCGTATCCCGCTTCTGTCAGTGTCTCAAAACCCGCTTGGATCAGATGTGTGATCCCTCCGCACAGAACCGCCTGTTCGCCGAACAGATCGGTTTCGCATTCTTCGCGGAAGTTTGTTTCGATGATCCCGCTGCGGCCGCCGCCAACGCCGCTGGCATAGGCGAGAGCGACATCATGCGCGCTGCCGCTGGCGTCTTGGTGGATCGCGATGAGGCAAGGGACACCGCCGCCGCGCACATATTCGCTGCGCACGGTGTGGCCGGGGCCTTTGGGCGCGATCATGATAACGTCGATATCGTCTTGCGGTTCGATCAGGCCGAAATGCACGTTGAGGCCGTGCGCAAAGGCCAGCGCGCTGCCGGGCTTCATGTGGCCTTTAATGTCGTCTTCCCAAATGCCGGCCTGATGTTCGTCAGGGGCGAGGATCATGAGGATATCGGCCCATTTGGCGGCTTCAGTGTTGGTCAGGACTTTGAAGCCTGCTTCTTCGGCTTTCTTGGCGGTGGCTGACCCTTCGCGCAGGGCAATGGCAACTTCGCCGACGCCGCTGTCGCGCAGATTTTGCGCATGAGCGTGGCCTTGTGAGCCATAGCCGAGAACGGCGATTTTCTTAGAAGTGACGAGGCCCAGATCGGCGTCGGCGTCGTAATAGACTTTCATGGGTATTCCCTTTTGTTCGTAAAATTCAAAATGTGTGAAAAACTAGGCGCCAGCTCTAATTGCCATCCGCGCCGCGCATCATGCCAACCACGCCCGACCGGCCCACCGAAACGAGGCCAAGTTCGCGCATCAACACGATGAAACTGTCAATCTTATCCGGCGCGCCGGTCAGCTCAAAAACGAAGCTGGAAGTGGTGGTGTCCACCACATTGGCGCGGAAATGTTGGGCAATGCGAAGCGCCTCGACGCGCGATTCGCCTTTGCCTGCGACCTTCACGAGCGCCAATTCACGCTCCACATGCGGGCCAGCGGCGGTGAGGTCGGTGACTTTGTGTACGGGCACAAGCCGCTCCAGCTGAGCCTCGATCTGATCAATCACTTGCGGCGGGCCATTGGTGACGACGGTGATCCGGCTGATCGCATGATCATCCGAAATATCGGCCACGGTCAGGCTGTCGATATTGTATCCGCGCGCGGTGAACAGGCCGGTAATCTTGGCCAGAATCCCCGGCTCATTATCGACGGTAACTGTCAGGACATGCCGTTCGCTTTCGGCGTTTTCGATTTTCATGTGTCGTTGTTCCTTAGCGGCGCGGTTAAACCAGCGCCTTGGCTTCGTCATCCATCGTGCCGTCGACTTCATCGCCGTATAACAGCATTTCGGTATGCGCGGCGCCCGATGGGATCATCGGCAAGCAATTGGCATCCTGAGCGACGCAGCAATCGACCATCACCGGTCCGTCATGTTCCATCATGGCGACAATGCCCGCGTCAAGATCGGCCTCGTCGGTAATGCGGATGCCTTTCCAACCATAAGCCTCGGCCAGTTTTACAAAGTCGGGCAGGCTGTCTGAATAGGAGTTCGAATAGCGGCTTTCATAGGTCAGTTCCTGCCATTGGCGGACCATGCCCATATATTCATTGTTGAGGATGAACACCTTCACCGGCAGGCGGAATTGCGATGCTGTGCCCAATTCCTGAATGTTCATCTGGATCGACGCCTCACCGGCAATGTCGATCACCAAAGCATCGGGATGACCAAGTTGAGCGCCAATCGCCGCAGGCAGGCCATATCCCATTGTGCCCAGACCGCCGCTGGTCAGCCATTTGTTCGGATCATCAAAACCGAAATATTGCGCGGCCCACATTTGATGCTGGCCGACCTCGGTGGAGATAATCGGTTTTTTATCATGGGTGAGGGCGTGCAGCCGCTCGACCGCCTTTTGCGGCATGATCGCCTTAGGGTTTTTCTTTGATCGTTCGGGATACGCCAAACATTCGCGCGCGCGCCATCCGGCTATGCGGGCCTTCCATTCGCCCAAATCACGTGCGCCGCGTGATCCCCATGCGGTTATCATCTGTTCGAGGACTGTCGCGCAATCGCCGATAATACCCAGATCAATCCGCACGTTCTTATTGATGGAAGAACGGTCGATATCGATGTGGATTTTTTTAGAATCCGGCGAAAACGCATCAAGTCGTCCGGTGACCCGGTCATCAAAACGCGCGCCGATGCAAACCATCACGTCGCATTTGTTCATCGCCATATTGGCTTCGTATGTGCCGTGCATCCCCAGCATTCCCAGCCAATCGGGATGGGTGCTGGCAAACGCGCCGAGGCCCATTAGCGTCGATGTAACCGGCGCATTGGTCATATCCTGAAACTGGCGCAGCAGGCGTGTCGCCTCTGGCCCGGAATTGATCACGCCGCCGCCTGTATAGAGGATAGGGCAATCCGCCGCCGCAATCATATCGATCGCCTCAGCGATTTGATCAGCGGGCGCGGCCATTTCCGGCGCGTAACGATGCGACGCTGGCCGCATGGAAGCGTTCGATTTTGACGGAACCGCAATCTGCACATCTTTTGGGATGTCGATCACAACCGGGCCGGGGCGGCCTGTGGTGGCGATGCGGAACGCTTCTTCGATGGTTGCGGTTAGATCGGCGGGGTCTTTGACGAGGTAATTGTGTTTTGTGCAGTGGCGCGTGATGCCGACCGTGTCCGCTTCTTGAAACGCATCTGTGCCGATCAACGCTGTGGGGACTTGGCCGGTAATGACCACCATTGGGATGGAATCCATCCACGCATCGGCAATCCCGGTTACGGCATTGGTCGCGCCCGGGCCGGATGTGACAAGCACAACGCCCGGTTTGCCTGTGGCGCGCGCATATCCTTCTGCTGCGTGAGCAGCGCCGGCCTCGTGCCGCACGAGAATATGCCGAATGCGTTCATCCCCGAACAGCTCGTCATAAATGGGCAGCACCGCGCCGCCGGGATAGCCGAATACATATTCGACCCCCTGGGCAACCAGGCTTTCCATCAACAAGGCGGCCCCAGAGCGCTTCGCCACTTAAATTCTCCTACAGATAAAAACGGCGAGCCTAAGAAAATGGGCCGTTAAAGAAAACGGCCCGAAGCGGATATTCGCGTCGGGCCGGTCAGGTATTCCAATTTGAATGAATCCCCGATCAGCCCGTCTCTACTACTAGAATGACAATAGACATGATCAAAATCGGACCTTCACCTTGTACGTTGTGACCACCTTTAGCGGCCTTTTATAACAATTCAATGCGACCCTAGGGGCTTGGTTGATTTCTTCGCTAACGGTTAGAATCTATCGCGTCAACCATTAAAGTTGTAATAATGATGCGAAACTGTCCGCAATATCGATGTTTTGCGATTCAACCTTGGTCCATTCTGCCGGTGATTGACCGCGCAGCCATGTAAATTGCCGTTTGGCGTAATTGCGTGTGGCCTGCGAACCGGCCGCAAGGGCTTCTTCGCGCGTCATTTCTTCACGGATCAGCGCGGTGATTTCGGGCACGCCAATGGCGCGCATGACGGGCAGGTCGGGTGATAGTTCGCGTTTCAGCAACGCCGCGACTTCTTCAATCGCGCCATCATCCAGCATCGCGGCAAACCGCGTGTCACACCGGTCATAGACCCATTGACGCGGCGGCATCAGGACAAGCGGATGAAGATCGACTTCTTCGCCAATCCCGCCGGTTTTCGCTTGCTGCCAATCGCCCAAAGTGACGCCGGTTGATCGTTTTACCTCCAACGCGCGCGCGATCCGCTGACTGTCGCCGGGGTTAAGCTCTGCCGCGCGCACAGGGTCTTCGATCATCAGCGCGGCATAGGCGGTTTGGGTTTCCATCGCGCGGACCACTTCGCGCGTTTCGGGATTGATGGCCGGGATGGGGGCAATCCCTTCGATCAGAACTTTGAGATACATGCCGGTGCCGCCGACAAGGATCGGTACTGCGCCGTTTGCATGGCAATCGGCGATCTCTGCCTTGGCGCGCGCGGCCCAATCGGCGGCGGAACACGCATCCGCGCCGTCCCACGTTCCAAACAGGCGGTGTTCCACGCCGTCCATTTCTGCGTCATCTGGACGGGCGGACAGGATTTGAAGATCGGCATAGACCTGCGCGCTGTCGGCATTGATCACGATTGCGGCGCGGTCCTGCTCAGCCAGCGCCTTTGCCAGCTTTACAGCAACGCTGCTCTTGCCGCTGGCGGTTGGCCCTGCAATGAGCGCGAGAGGCCGCGCGTCGGCAATTGGTTTAGGAGATTTCTTAGTGCTCATTGCGCGTCTGATAGCAGACCCTCACACTGATGGAACGGCTGATCTGCAAACACGGCTTGAAGCGATGCACCATGGAATGATGCACACCGATATCGGACTTGGTTCTCCTGACGCTGAGCTTCTTGATCTGGGTGTGCCAGTGCTTGAATTGCGCTTCGGCGATGAAGAACCCCGCATGGCGTATAATATAATCGTCGCGCACTTTGATTCCTGTGATGCCTTAGTGAGCAAAGACGAAATCTTGATCCCTAAGCTTTTTATCTCGGACATGGATTCGACCATGATCGGGCAAGAATGCATCGACGAACTCGCAGACTATGCCGGTTTGAAAGAGAAGATCGCAGACATCACTGAACGCGCGATGCAGGGCGAATTGGATTTTGAAACCGCTCTGTATGAACGCGTCGCCTTGCTCGAAGGGTTGGATGAGAGCGCGATTGAGCAATGTCTGGCGGAACGGATCACGCCAACACCGGGCGCGAAGATATTGTCCGAAACGCTGAAGGCGCATGGCAGCCGCAATGTGCTGGTCACAGGCGGCTTTCATCATTTCGGTGATGTGGTGGGCGAATGGCTGGGCTTTGACCGGGTGATTGGCAACCGGCTTGGCACTGCCAATGGCAAGCTAACGGGAAAGCTCGATGGCCCGATTGTTGATGCAGGGACGAAGAAAGCGGCATTGCATCAAGAAGCGGAGCAATTCGGCAAGTGGGCGCATGTGCTGGCAACCGGGGACGGCGCCAATGATATCCCGATGATCGAGGCGGCGACCTATGGTTTTGCTTACCGTGCAAAGCCAAAAGCACGGGCAGCGGCGAATGGGCGAGTGGATCACGGTGATCTCACCGCGGTCCTTTCGCTGCTAGGCATTGATAAGAAAGATTGGGTGACGGGCTGAGCCAGAAGTGCGGTGAGAGGTTTGGAAAACGCTTGGATTTCAGGTTGAAGCCACTTATTTACACAAATGTAAGTAATGGTTGCTAACGCGCCAGAGCACACCCTCTCGCATTTTAGTGCTTAAAAATTCTAAACGCCCAAAGGTCCGACGATCATGACAAATATCGCCGATTATTCCGCTCAGTTTGCCGCTGACGGCACCGTTCTTCGCCATCCTGATCGTCCTGCGCCGCGCTATTCGTTGCCGCGCGCGATTAAGAATTTCCGCCTTCTGATGAAGGATAAGGAAGACACCAGCTTGGTCTTCAAGATCTACGAATCGCTGCCATCGAAACAATTCATGCCGCGCGTTCAAAACCTCGCTCTGTCTGAGCAAGGCGAATATCTGCGCCGGACAGAACCTAGCTTGCCGGAAATTCTCGACGATCACGCCGCTCTGCGTAAAACGCCAAAGGGCAGCCTCGCGCATGCATATTGCGATTTTATGGAGAGTGAAGGGCTGACCGCTGCTGGGCTGGTCGCCGAAGCGGAAAGCCTTGGGCGACCAAAGTATGACGATATGCTGCAATGGTTCGGCGATCGTTCGCGCGATACGCATGATCTGTTTCACGTGCTGACCGGTTATGGCCGCGATGCATTGGGCGAACAATGCGTGTTGCTGTTTACTCATGGCCAATCGCCTTCACATGGACATTTGCTGATCGGTTATGCCGGATCGGTGAATATCAAATTGCAGGTGAAGGGGAGCAAAGCGCCGATTATGGGCGCAGCTCAGCAAGCCAAACGCACGGGCCGCGGCGCACCAAAATTGATGGAGCAACCGATCCGTGAATTGCTGAAACAGCCATTTGACCGGGTTCGCAGCGCGATGAACATCCCGGATCCAAGTGTTTACCGCGAATGTCACCGCGTGTGGCGCAGCGAAGGGATTGACCCTTACAACTTGCTCGCCAGCGAACATGAGAGCGGCGAATTGGTTTCGGCGTAAGGCGCCCAGTCTTCGCTAAAGCCAGCTTGAAATTTGGCTGAGCGGTTTCTTTTTTAGGGCATGGGCGGGGACGGTTGCGTCCTCGCTCGGTCTGCCCACAACTACGATCATCAGCGGCTTTTCCCATTCGGGCCGCTCGCATGCCTGACGCAGGAAACCCATCGGTGATGGCGTATGCGTTAGCGTCGCCAAACCGGCCTCATGCAAGGTCGCGATCAACATCCCGCAAGCGATGCCGACGCTTTCATTGACGTAATAATTTTGCGTCTTGCCGTCTTCTTCGATGCCGCCTTTGCGCTGAGCAAAGACGACGATCAGGAACGGCGCGGTTTCCAAAAACGGTTTTGCATCATCGGTCCCCAATTCCTTTAGCGCGCCGAGCCATTCGTCGCTGGCTTTGGGATCATCGCCGTCCGCTCCGTAAAACCGGCGCTCTTCGGCCTCGGCTGCTTCGCGGATGGCGCGTTTTTTCTCCGCCGTTTCCACCACCGCGAAATGCCACGGTTGATGGTTCGCGCCATTGGGCGCCGTACCGGCGGCTTCGATGGCGGCCTCGATTGCCTCGCGCGGGACAGGTTCGTCGGTGAAATACCGGCATGTGCGGCGCTCTTTCAGCCGATCACGCAGCGACTGCGCGCGGGCAATGGATTCTGCGTCCGGCAGGGCGGTGAGGGAATAGGGTTGAGTGTCGTGATTTTGCATAAGACCCTATTGCCAGAGCGTGCGGGAATGTGAAGGGTCAGCGAAGGACTAAAGCCGTAACGGCAAGAGTGCTTGACCCGTTACTGACATCAATGTAGGTTGCAATCAATGAACTTAAATTGAGTCGTTTCGAAGGAAAATCTCATGGCCCTTATTGATTTGCCTCTAGTTGCCGAAGACCGTGACCTTACCGGTTTTAAACCGTTCAAGGCGCTCGGCCATTTCCGCAAATTGGTCGCAGATAAGGAAGACACAAAACAGGTCTTCCACATCATAGAAGCGCTAAAGGGCCGCAAAATCAGAGACCAAGCGGAACAGTTCATCCGTTCAAGCGAAGCGCAAGATTTCATGGTGCGCGAAGACGGTAAGCCAATCGCTGACATGCTCGACGATCACGCCGCTTGGGCGGATTGCGCCGAAAACAGCGTGGCGCAAAACTACATCCGGTTCATGAAACGCGAAGGGCTGACCGCGAATGGCCTGGTTGAAGAAGGCTATGCATGGCGACCGCGTGAAGAACGCCCCAATGATCAGATCGAATGGTATCTTTGCCGTCTGCGCGACACGCATGATCTGTTTCATGTCCTCACAACCTATGGCCGCGATGCTTTGGGAGAAGCGGCGCTTCTGGGCTTTTCTTTCGAACAGAACCACAATCTAGGCGTGAAATTCATCGCCTATGCCGGCGCGCGGCAGATCAAGAATGTGACTGGCACGAAAGCGCCAATCTACGCCGCGATCAAAGAAGGTCGCGCGCTGGGGAAAGCCGCTGCGAAGCTGGCGCATATGGATGTTGAGGCCGTGATGCGCCAAGATATCGGTGAAGTCCGCGCGCAGTTCAATATCGGTCAGCCGGTGATTTACCGCGAATGTCTGAGGATATTGGAGGCCGAGGGGCATTCGACCGAAGAATTGGCAATTGGCGAGGCGAAGGCCGCCTAAAACGCGGTCCATTGGCAATCGCCATAATCGACCGCCAAATGCCACAGCGCGCCCAATCCAAAGGCGCGTGCCCACCAGCGCGGGATCAGTAGCATCGCGGTGTAAATCAGCGCCGCCTCCCAGCCGTGCAGCAGATGAAATCCTACGCTGCACCGGCCCGGATCAAAGATTGGCGTTGCCAATAAGTGATCGAGGTCAATCGCATTGGCCGCCACCATCACCGCCCCGGCCCGTTTCCAACCCGCTCGCCAGAAAACGGCAGCGATCAGAAATGGCGCGAGGAAATGCCCGCCATAATGAAGGGCAAATTGGAGGGGTTCTACGCGCCCATCCAATCGGCAAAGAAGCTTTCATGGGCGCTGCGCATGTCGGCAAGTGACACGCCCAGCAGGCTGTCGCCGCCAACCGTGCCGATCCGGTGGAAACCCACCATTTCGGTCTCTGGCGTTTGCGGCCCTTCGGCGACCATGCGGTTGAACGCGTCGGCATTTTCAGCGGATACAGTCAGGACATAGCGCGCCTGATCTTCGCCAAACCACCACTGCGCCGCAGTGTAGTCGTCATTGGCGCTTACTTCTGCACCGATCCCGCCGGACATCGCCATTTCGGCCAAGGCCACTGCGAGACCGCCATCAGACAAATCGTGCACCGCGCTAAGGACGCCGGCGTCAATCAAGCGCCGCACAATATCGCCCGCGCCGCGTTCTGCGGACAGGTCGACAGGAGGCGCGCGGCCCGCATCGAGGCCCTTTACGATATCGAGCCACAAGGATTTGCCCAAATGCGAACGTGTCGGATCAGGCTTCGCCCAAAATTCCGGCGCAATCAGGTAGATTGCATCGCCTTCCGATTTGAACGCAGACGTTACCATTTTTGCCGCATCGTCGATCAAGCCAACGCCGCCAATCGCCGGGGTGGGCAGGATCGCGCTGCCGCCGCCGGTCGCCTTGCTTTCATTGTAAAGCGACACATTGCCGGACACGATCGGGAAATCGAGCGCGCGGCAGGCATCGCCCATTCCGTCCAAAGCATGGACGAATTGCGCCATAATCTCTGGCCGCTGCGGGTTCGCAAAATTCAGGCAATTGGTCACCGCCAAAGGCCGCGCGCCGACCGCGCATAGGTTGCGGTAAGCTTCGGCAATGGCTTGCTTGCCGCCTTCATACGGGTCGGCATGGACATAACGCGGCGTGCAATCTGTGCTGATCGCGAGCGCTTTTTTGGTGCCGTGGACCCGCACAACCGACGCATCGCCGCCGGTTTGGAGCGTGTCGGCCATCACTTGGCTGTCATATTGTTCCGCAATCCAGCGGCGCGAACCCAAAGCAGGGCTGGCCAGCATAGTGAGCAAATCGGCGCCCGGATTGTCGCAAACAGGCGTGTGATCGAGCGGGGCGATTCCGGCCCACGCTTTGTAATCGTCAACCGACAGATAAGGCCGGTCATATTCCGGCGCATCAGCCGCAAGCGGGCCGAGCGGAATATCGCAAACGACTTCGCCATCAAATTCCAGAACCATGTGGCGCGTATCGGTCACTTCGCCAATGATCGCGAAGTCCAATTCCCATTTTTCAAAGATCGCCTGAGCCATCGCTTCTTTGCCGGGTTTTAGCACCATCAGCATCCGCTCTTGGCTTTCGGACAGCATCATTTCGTAAGGCGTCATGCCGGTTTCGCGGCATGGCACCATATTCATGTTGAGCCGGATGCCCGCCTTGCCATTGGTCGCCATTTCCACGCTGGAGGAGGTGAGACCGGCTGCGCCCATATCTTGGATCGCAACAATCGCATCGGTCGCCATCAGTTCAAGACAGGCCTCGATCAACAGTTTTTCCGTGAACGGATCGCCGACTTGCACAGTTGGCCGTTTGGCTTCGGTGTCTTCGCCAAAATCGGCGCTGGCCATGGTCGCACCGTGAATGCCGTCGCGCCCGGTTTTGGAACCGACATAGACAATCGGATTGCCCACACCGGTCGCGGCGGAATAGAAAATCTTATCGGTGTCCGCGACCCCCACGGTCATGGCGTTCACCAAGATATTGCCATCATAGGCCGGGTGAAAGTTCGTTTCCCCGCCAATTGTCGGCACGCCCACGCAATTGCCGTATCCGCCAATTCCCGCGACAACGCCTTGGACAAGGTGCTTCATCTTGGGATGGTCAGGACGGCCAAAACGCAGCGCATTCATATTGGCCACAGGCCGCGCGCCCATTGTGAACACATCGCGCAAGATACCGCCAACGCCGGTTGCCGCGCCCTGATATGGCTCGATATAGCTGGGGTGGTTGTGGCTTTCCATTTTGAAGATAGCCGCCTGATCATCCCCGATGTCGATGATCCCGGCATTCTCGCCGGGGCCGCAAATGACCCAGGGCGCTTCTGTGGGCAATTTCTTCAGATGCAGGCGCGAGGATTTATAGCTGCAATGTTCCGACCACATGACGGAGAATATGCCAAGCTCCACCAGATTGGGGGTTCGGCCAAGCCCGCTGAGCACGCGCTCATATTCTTCGGGGGACAGTCCGTGCTGCTCTACGATCTCTGGGGTAATTTCGCTCATGCGAGCACCCCATAAATTACAGGCTCGCTGCCGCCAACCCGCCGCGATGCGTAAAATAGCGGTTCTCCCCGACCCACACCGCAAATCCGGTCGCAACACCAAATGCCAAGAGCGATTGGGCATAGACGACGAAATTGGCCTCTGTTGGGGGAGGGGCGAACCAGTTGATCGCTTGGAACGCCAGCAATACCCCGATCAAAATCAGCGGTTGAGCCGCCGGCCCGCGAGAACGCTTGAGGTAGAATAGAAACGCACCAACGGTGATTCCAATTTCTAACGGCATGGCAATTTCTGGGAAATTCCACAGACCAAGACCGTATAATTCTTCGCCGCCAGCTATCGTCAAATCGGGCTTGTGCGTGATCCAATCGAGCAGCCAATGCGAAGCCACGACAGCCGCCGTAAGCACCCCGCCTAGCGCGTCCTTTTTCCAAACCGCGATAACGATGCCGAATGACAACGCCCATGCGGCGACGGCGGCCATACTGTGGGTGTAGGGCATGTAATATAGGTCAAATGGCACCATGATTGTCGCATCCGGATCAATGCGCATTTTCTCCACACCAATCATTGCCAGCGCGAAAAATGCCCAATCCACCAATTGCGCAGCGACGAAATAAGTGCCGAGCTTTGGACCGCGCGAATAGGCGGCGGCGGCGATGAAAGCCGGTGCAAAGTGACCGATAAACATAGATGTGAGCCCCTGTTGCTCTTTATTCTGTCCGGTTTGCCGCCGGATCCGGTGTCAGTCGTAATGTTATCCAAGTCACGATTGCGCTGGTGGTGCCAGTGGCAAATGCGCCCCATGCAATATCCATCACCGTGATTTTGGTCGCCCACACCTTCATTACCGCCTGACTGGTCAAATCAAAGGTCGCGTAACAAAGTGCCCCCAGCAAAATGCCATTGATGAGTGCAACGCGCACTTCGCCGCTCTCCAAACCGGGGCGAATCGCGAACCACACCATTCCTGCCAGATAGATAAGATAGAATGCCCCCGCAGCGATCGGATTAAACTCGTCCGCCATCAGTTCGCCAATCTCAGGCTCATAAAGGTTCGGCCCGGCCCAACGCAGCCACACCGCATCCAGCGCGCCAAAGATAACGGCCGCGGCAAGGGCGGCAATAATCCACTTCATCTCAGATCAATTCCCTATTTGCCCCGCCTCTCAGCCTTGACCGGGCCGAGTGTCAGCGTCAATGCTTGAGCCATGGACGAGCGAAACAGTTCTGCCGATCAGGCAGCCGCAATTGCGGATATGACATTTGAACAGGCGTTGATCGCGCTTGAGGAAATTGTGCAGCAATTGGAACGCGGCGATGTGCCGTTGGATCAATCAATCACATTGTATGAACGCGGCGAGAAATTGCGCGGCGCATGTCAGCAGCGGCTCGATACGGCTCAGGCGCGGATTGAGAAAATCGTTGCCGGTGCGGACGGGCGCCCCGCAGGCACAGCGCCTTTGGACGGCACCAATTGAGATGAGCCTTGTGGGGATCGAAAGCGATATCCTTGGCGAGGGGCTAAAGCGCATTCAGCGAGAGATTGATTCGGTTTTCGACGCATTCTTGCCATTGCCAAATGATACAAGCGCACAGCTCGTGGAGGCGATGCGATATGCGGTAATCGGCGGCGGGAAACGTGTTCGGCCTGTGCTCGTGGTAAGCACGGCGGAAATGTTTGGCGTTGACCGAACATCCGCATTGCGCGCGGGCGCGGCGGTGGAGGCGATCCATGTCTATTCGCTAATCCATGACGATTTGCCCTGCATGGATGATGATGATCTGCGCCACGGCAAACCGACAGTGCACAAGGTTTATAACGAAGCAACCGCGGTGCTGGCGGGCGATGCGCTTCATGCGCTGGCCTTTGAAATTCTTGCCGATACAGAAACCAGCGCTGATCCGTTTGTACGCAGCGAATTGATCGCGACCCTTGGCTCTGCCAGCGGCATGAACGGCATGGCAGGCGGGCAAATTATGGACATGGTCGCGGATCAGGAGGGCGTGGATTACGACCTCCACACAATCACGCGGTTGCAGCAATTAAAGACCGGCGCGCTGCTGGCTGCGAGTGTCGAAATGGGCGCGGTTTTAGGCAAGGTTCCGCCAGAGGGCCGCGCGCATCTTCGCGCCTATTCACGCGATATCGGCTTGGCGTTCCAGATTGCCGACGATCTGCTGGACGTAGAAGGCGACGCGGAATTGGCAGGCAAGGCGCTGCGTAAAGACGACGTGCAGGGCAAGCAGACTTTTGTGACATTGATGGGCGTCGACAAGGCCCGCGAACAAGCCCGCGCATTGGTAGATCAAGCGGTGTCGCATTTGGCCAGCCACGGCGCAGAGGCCGATATGCTGCGCGCGCTCGCGCGGTTTATTGTTGAGCGGGATCGGTAGAGGGTAAACTTGGGCGCGAAAGACCTGAGATTGCGAGAGGAATTGCACAAATGACACGCCGCATCGGGATTTATCCCGGAACATTCGATCCCATCACTTTGGGCCATGCCGATATTATCCGGCGCGGGTCCAAATTGGTAGATCACCTGATCATTGGTGTGACCACCAACCCATCGAAAAACCCGATGTTCACCACCGAAGAACGCTTTGCGATGGTGAAGCGTGAGGTGAAGGATATGGGCCTGGGTAATGTCGAAGTCGTGGGCTTCAACGCATTGCTGGTGAAATTTGCGCAGAAACAGGGCGCCAATGTCATTATCCGGGGGCTGAGGGCGGTCGCAGATTTTGAGTATGAATATCAAATGGCGGGCATGAACCAACAGCTCGACGATGATATAGAGACGGTGTTTTTGATGGCGGATGTGTCGCTGCAACCGATTGCGTCGAAATTGGTGAAAGAAATCGCCCTGTATGGCGGGGATATCACGCCCTTCGTCAGCCCGGATGTGCGCGATGAAGTGAATGCGCGGGTTAAAGAGATTGGGCCCAAGGGCGATTATTGATACCCGTACCCGATAAAGCGGCTGTGATTGCCGGTTGGCACCAGATCATTCATTGAAGTGTCAGGCTGGCCCGGTTAGAGGCAAAATTATGAAGACCCCAATGTTTACAAAATCGCTCAGCGCAATTGCCGCAATGGCTCTGCTCACCGTTCCGTCCGCCGCTTTCGCGCAAAGCGATGAGGGCGATATGGACCTGTCCGCTGACGCAGAAGCAGCCGCCGCGCCCGTGGATCGCCGGACCTATCCGCCGATCAGTTTTGATCAGACCGAAGAGCCAGAGAATATCTGGGTACTCGACCTGTCAAACGGTGAGCGTGTGAAAATCCGCCTAATGGACGAATGGGCGCCGACGCATGTCGAACGGATCAAGACGCTGACTGCGCAAGGTTTTTACGACGGTGTGATTTTCCACCGGGTAATCGACGGTTTCATGGCCCAAGGCGGCGACCCAACCGGCACGGGGCAGGGCGGTTCTGAGCTTCCTGACCTCGAAGAAGAATTCAATCCAATGCCGCATGTTCGCGGATCATTGGCGATGGCGCGTGCGACAGAAGAAAACAGCGCGAACAGCCAGTTTTTCATCGTGTTCTATCCGCGCTTTAGTTTGGATAAGCGCTACACCAATTTTGGCCGCGTGATTGAGAATATGGCCGCTGTTGACGCGATTGATCGCGGTGAACCGCCGCAGAACCCGACGCGGATATTGCAAGCGTCCTTCGCCAGCGAAAACCGCAGCCCACCTTCCGCTGCGCCGGCACCTGCACCGCAGCAGCAGGATATCACCGCGGATTTGTTGAACGCGCCTCTTTAAGCACGTTTGGGCTTTCGCCTCAGACTTTCTGGCGGTAGGCGCGCTTTATGCGTGTTGACCTGTTTGATTTTGACCTTCCGCAAGACCGGATAGCCCTGCGTCCTGTGCGCCCTCGCGATGCGTCGCGGATGTTGGTGGTGCGCGGTCAAAAACCGCCATTCGGAGGCGCATCCGAAGGCGCATCCGAAGGCGCATCCGAAGGCGCATTTGAAGATAGGGGCGTGGCCGATTTACCGGATCTGCTGGAGCCTGGTGATGTGCTGGTCTTCAACGACACCCGCGTTATTCCTGCACAATTGGAAGGGCGGCGCGCAGGCGGCGAGGCAAAGATCGGTGCGACCCTGCATAAGCGAATTGACCTGCGCCGCTGGCAGGCATTTATCCGCAATGCCAAACGTGTGAAAATCGATGATCAATTGGTCTTTGGCGGCGGGGTAACCGCCATTGCAGAAGAACGGCATAGCGATGGTTCCATCACCTTGATGTTTGAGGGGGATGAACCGGTCGAGATTTTGCTCGACCGTGCGGGCACGATGCCATTGCCGCCCTATATTGCGCAGCGGCGCGGTGTCGATGAACGCGACCTCGAAGATTATCAGACGATGTTTGCCGCCGAAGATGGCGCGGTTGCGGCCCCTACCGCGTCGCTGCATTTTACGGACCGTTTGATCGCTGCTTTGGATGCGCGCGGTGTAAAGCGCGAGATGCTGACGCTGCATGTTGGGGCGGGCACGTTTCTGCCGGTGAAAGCGCAGGATACAGACGATCACGCGATGCATTCGGAATTTGGCCGCATCACCGCCGAAACTGCCGACCGCCTCAACGCAGCGCGCGCGGCAGGGGGCCGGATCATTGCGGTTGGGACCACATCGTTACGCTTGATCGAAAGCGCGGCGGGCGAGGATGGCGTGATCCGCGAATTTGCCGACGACACCGATATCTTCATCACGCCGGGATACAAATTCCGCGCGGTTGGCGGGCTGATGACGAATTTTCATCTGCCAAAATCAACGCTGATGATGCTCGTCAGTGCGTTGATGGGGCGGGACCGGATGATGGCGGCTTACCAGCACGCGATCGCGCAACAATACCGTTTCTATTCTTACGGGGATTCGTCCCTATTGTTGCCGTGATTTAGGCGGAGCACCGCTTGCATTCGCGCGCGCCTGTGCCAAATGGCGAGGGTGAGTGAAACAATCCTGAAAATCGAAGGCCTGACAAAGGTCTATTCCGGCGCCAAAGGCACAAGCGTAAAAGCGCTCGACGGTGTTGATCTTGAAATCCGTAAGGGCGAAATTTTCGCGCTGCTCGGTCCGAATGGTGCGGGCAAGACTACGCTGATCGGCGCGGTGTGCGGATTGGTGCGGCCGACCGCTGGTTCGATCACCGCTTTTGGATATGATCTTTCGAAAAATTGGCGCAGCGCGCGGGCGCGTATTGGGCTGGTTCCTCAAGAACTTAGCACTGATATGTTTGAGACGGTCGAGCGTGCGGTTACCTATTCGCGCGGATTGTTTGGACACCCCCCGGATAAGGAACGGATTGCAGAAATATTGCGCAGCCTATCGCTCTATGAAAAGCGCGATAGCCAGATCCGCGAATTGTCGGGCGGGATGAAACGCCGCGTGCTGATTGCAAAAGCTTTGGCGCATGAACCCGAATTGCTGTTCCTCGACGAACCGACCGCCGGCGTTGATGTAGAATTGCGCAAGGGTATGTGGGAGCAAATTTCGGCTCTGCGCGAACGCGGGACAACAATTATCCTGACCACGCATTACATAGAAGAGGCCGAATTGATGGCCGACCGGGTTGGCGTGATCCGGGCCGGGCGCATTTTGATGGTGGATGACAAATCGGCCATAATGCAGCGCATGGGCACGACCGAAGCGCTGATCACTTTGAGCGAGCCGCTAACCGAATTGCCTAGCGCGATCGCAGCCTATCCAGTCACGCTGAGCGAAGATGGCCGCGAGCTGTGTTACCGGGGCGGCGCGGTCTCTGCGGGCGGCGCGGGCAGCGGCAGCGAAGAGGTCGCCTCGCTAACCAAAGCGTTGATAGCGGCAGGCATAGATTACCGCGGGATCGACGTTCACGATTCCTCTTTGGAGGATATTTTTGTCGATCTTGTCAGCGGGAAGGAGGGCGCGTGATGTCGTTCAATCCGAGATTTAACCTGCGCGGCGCGTGGTCGATTTATCAGCGCGAATTGATGCGCGCGATGCGCACCGCGTTTCAATCGATCCTATCCCCGGTGCTTACCACATCGCTTTATTTCGTGGTGTTCGGCACCGTGATCGGCGCGCGGATGGAGCCGGTTGCAGGCGTCCCATATGGTGCATTTATCATCCCCGGCCTGCTGATGCTGACATTGTTGGGGGAGACGACCAGCAATTCCAGTTTCGGCATATATATGCCGCGCTTTACCGGCACGATTTATGAACTGTTATCCGCGCCAGTTGGTGTGGCGGAGACTTTAATCGGTTTTGTCGGCGCGGCGGCCACGAAGGGGCTGATCCTGGCCGCTATCATCTTGGGCACGGCGACATTCTTTGTCGATTATCAGATTGAGCATCCGATCTATGCGATAGGGTTTATCATGCTGGTCACGGCGAGTTTTTCGTTGTTCGGATTTATTCTGGGAATATGGGCCGATAGCTTTGAAAAACTTGGAATTATCCCGCTCTTGATCCTTACGCCGCTGACATTCCTTGGCGGGACATTCTATTCGATTGATGACCTGCCGGAGCCTTGGAATACGATCGCGTTGGCCAATCCGATTGCGTTTTTGGTGAGCGGGCTGCGCTGGACTTTTTACGGCACGTCCGATGTGTCGATCTGGACGTCGCTGGGGCTGACATTGGGTTTCTTGGCGCTGTGCACCGCAGTAATCGCCTATATCTTCAAGACTGGTTGGCGGCTCAGGGAATGACCCAGCGGTTCAAATTCACACTCGCCGCCACGGATGGCCGCGCGCGCACTGGTGCGATCCAAATGATGCGCGGCGAAATTCGCACGCCTGCGTTCATGCCGGTCGGCACCGCCGCGACGGTGAAGGCGATGAAACCTGAGGCCGTGCGCGCGACAGGCGCGGACATCATTCTGGGGAACACCTATCACCTGATGCTGCGCCCCGGTGCGGAACGTGTGGCGCGGCTTGGCGGATTGCACAATTTTATGAATTGGGACCGCCCGATCCTGACCGATAGCGGCGGGTATCAGGTGATGAGCCTGTCCGACCTCAACAAGCTCACCGAAAAGGGTGTCGAGTTTCGCAGCCATATTGATGGCTCCAAACACATGCTGACGCCGGAACGATCCATGGAAATTCAGCGGTTGCTGGGTTCTGATATCGTCATGGCGTTTGACGAATGCCCGCGTGCGGACCGGCCGCGTGATGAAATCGCAGCGAGTATGGAGCTTTCCATGCGCTGGGCCGCGCGCAGCCGTGAAGGGTTCGACAGCGGCGAAGAACATGCCGATCGATCAGCATTGTTCGGCATTCAACAAGGGTCATTGGATCAGGAATTGCGCGCCATCAGCGCTCAGAAACTCACTGACATTGGTTTCGATGGATATGCTGTCGGCGGCCTTGCCGTGGGTGAGGGGCAAGAGGCAATGTTCGGTGTACTCGATTACGCGCCCGCCATGTTACCAGAGGACCGTCCGCGCTATTTGATGGGCGTTGGTAAACCGGACGATTTGGTCGGTGCGGTGGAACGCGGGATCGACATGTTCGATTGCGTTTTGCCCACACGCTCTGGCCGCAATGGTCAGGCGTTTACGTGGAGCGGCCCGCTCAATATGCGCAATGCGCGCCATGCCGAAGACACCGGACCGATAGATGAGCGCTGTGAATGTCCGACCTGCGGTAAATATTCGCGGGCCTACATCCACCATCTGATCAAAAGCGGTGAGATCCTAGGCGCGATGTTGGTGACAGAGCATAATCTGGCCTTTTACCAATCATTGATGGCGGCGATGCGCGATGCCATTGCTCAGCAACGCTTTGCCGCGTTTGCCGCTGATTTCCGGCGTGATTACTTGCGAAAATAGCCGTTGAGTTTTGTGTCACGGACAATATGCTAACCGCGTATTCAAGGGGGCCAAATCAATGTTTTTTCTTGTAAAACTCAGGTTTTCGCGGACCGCGCATCGCGCCGCAAACACGCTCGCTTGCGCAGCGGTTTTGGCCGCTTTTGCCAGTCCCGTGGCCGCACAAGACGGTGCAGAAACGTCTTCGGACGAACTAACCGAAGCGGCGATGAATTTCGGCATTCGTGCCTCAGTCCTCGACATTAGTCTTTCACCATCTGGCACCAAAGTCGCGTGGATTGCGCCGGGGCCAAACCACACAGAAGTGCTCAATATCTTCGACCTAAACGGCGATGCGGGCATTCAAACGGTTGCGTCCAATACAGAGATTATTGGCGACATGAATCAATGCGAATGGGCGACGGATGAACGGCTGATTTGCGAAATTTACGGCATTACGCGGTCTGGCGATGGCATTTTGCTGCCGTTTACGCGGATGTTTGCGATCAATGCTGATGGCACGGATCCCCAAAGCGTCAGCCGCAGCCGCACGATGCGCCAGACACGCTTCAATCAGAATGGCGGCGATATCGTCGCGCTGGATGTTGCGGGCGCAGAAGGCTCCGTTTTGATCACGCGCAATTACATCGAAGAAAATACGATGGGCACGCGCGTTGCCAATACGAAAGAGGGGATCGGTGTTGACCGGCTCAACATCAATACCGGACGCCGCCGGGTTGAAGAACAGCCCGATGAAAATGCGTCCTACTACCTTGCCGATCAAAACGGCAATTTGCGGCTGAAAGTGCGCGCGCTGACGGATGCGCGCGGGTTTTTGACGGGAGAGCGCGTTGTGATGGTGCGCGGCCCTGACGAAAACCGCTGGGAAAGGCTGGGCGAGGTGACGTTGGACGGCGAGCCAATAGGCGGGTTTCGCCCGGTCGCCGTCGATGCCGGTAGCAATGTGGTTTACGGCTTTCTCAACCGCGACGGATACCGCGCTGTCATCGAAGTTCCGTTGGATGGTAGCGGCGCGGCGCGCATTGCGGCGGGACGCGGCGATGTTGATGTCGACGGCTTGATCCGCATCGGACGGCAACGCCGCGTGGTTGGCGTCAGCTATGCCACCGAAAAACGCTCCGTCGATTATTTCGATGAAGACCTGGCGGAATTGGCGCGGTCTTTAGGAGAAGCTTTGCCCAATCAGCCGCTCATCAACATTGCAGGCGCCAGTTCGGATGAGAGCAAAATTCTGATCATCGCCTCTTCAGATACCGATCCCGGCACTGTCTATCTCTACGATAAAGGCACGCGCAGCTTAGAAGTGCTGCTGTCCATGCGCGACCGATTGATTGAGGTGCCGATGGGGGCGATGCGCCCTGTCACCTATCCGGCGGCGGATGGCACTCAAATCCCGGCCTATCTGACATTGCCGCCGGGATCGGATGGTCAGGGGCTGCGCGCGATTGTGCTGCCGCATGGCGGACCTGCGGCGCGCGATTATTGGGGTTTTGATTGGTTGGTGCAATTTTTCACCGCGCGCGGTTACGCCGTGCTTCAACCCAATTACCGCGGATCGTCGGGTTATGGAGAGGCATGGTTCGGCCGCAATGGTTATCAAGCGTGGGACGTTGCCGTAGGCGATGTGAATGATGCGGGGCGCTGGCTTGTGTCAGAAGGGATCGCCAATCCCGATCAGCTTGCCATTGTTGGGTGGTCTTACGGCGGATATGCGGCACTGCAATCGCAGGTGGTAGAGCCGGATCTGTATAATGCTGTCGTCGCGATTGCGCCGGTTACTGACCTTGAATTTTTGCGCACCGACGCCCGCGCTTACACCAATTTCCGTTTCCGCGACCAGCAGCTGGGCCGTGGTCCGCATATCGCCGCCGGCAGCCCGCGACGCCACGCAGCGAATTTTCGCGCTCCGGTGGCGCTGTTCCATGGGACGCTCGACGCGAATGTGGATGTGCGCCATTCGCAGGGGATGGCCGATGCGTTGAGGGATGAAAACATGCCCGTGACCTATGTCGAGTTCGAAGACCTCCAACACAATCTTGGGGACAGCAAAGCGCGAGTGGAGATGCTCAGCGCGATTGACGAGTTTCTCGAAGCCGCATTGGGAGAGTGAGGGCGAATTGTTAGAGCTTCCAAAGCGCTTAGGCACTCGACAAATCACGCGCATCAGGCCAAGTGCGCGGCCATGACTGATACACCGGCGAAATCCCCTGAGAAGTGCGAAACAATGATCGATGTTCGCATCGGCGTTGATGCGACAGACCGCGAATTGGTGGCGCTGCTTGAAAAGCGTTTTGGCTATATGCGCGCGGCCGCTCGGATCAAACCAAACCGGGGCGCTGTGCGTGATGAGGAACGCAAGGCGTCCGTCATCAATGCCGCGGTCGCCGATGCGAAGGCGCGGGACCTGCCCGGGCCTGTGATTGGCGATATTTGGGAGCGTCTTGTAGAAGGCTCCATCGCTTACGAATTTGACGAATGGGACCGGACGCGGGATTAATCGCCGGCGTTTAGAAACCGGTCCAAACGCGGTTCCTTTTTCTCAGGTGCCGCTTGCTTGATCGACCGGGCAAGCTTTTCGATTTTGGCTGTCCATTTGGCCGCGTGTTTTTCCGCGCCGCCAAATTTGACCTGACCCAGCGGCAAAATGCGCGCGGGTTTGAACCCTGAAAATTCCAAGATTTGTTTCTTCCACCGGTTGATGATCGCATTGCCATGCGCAAGCCGGTGGAAAATCGGCGGGGTATCCATCGTGATGATGGTATCGGCGGACCGGCCCACCATGTTCTTGTCCCACCAAGTGTCATTCTCATGATAGGCGAAGGTGAATCCGGGCAAGAACAGGCGGTCGAGCAAGCCCTTGAGTTCAGCAGGCTCCGCCCCCCACCACATCGGGAATACGAAAACCACATGGTCACATGCATCGAGCTTCTCTGCGAGCGCGGCAATGTCCGGTTCCCAATCGGTGCGCTTGCGATATCCATGGCGCAGATGCGCGGTAAAGCTGAGATCGCGTATAGCGACGCGCGACACGTCAAAATCGGAGGGTAGGGCGCGTTCGTAAATGTCTAGCAGGTGCGAACAATAGCGCCCCTCATCCGGGTGACCATCAATCAGTAATACATTCATAAACTCGCCCCTCTAAACGCGCGCCTTTGTTGCCTGTAAGCCGCGCAAAAGAAAAGGGCGGCCCCGAGGAGCCGCCCTTTCATATCTCAAATTCCCGGTAGGAATTAACGCGAGTAGAACTCGACCACGAGGTTTGGTTCCATCGTAACCGGGTAAGGCACTTCGTCGAGCTTTGGTACGCGGGTGAAAGTCACCTTGTCGTTGCCGTCTTGGGCAACATAGTCAGGCACTTCACGCTCTGGCAGGCTCTGTGCTTCGATAACCAGCGCCATTTCCTTGGCTTTCGGCCCAAGGCTGATGACATCGTTCAGATCGATGCGGCGGCTTGCAATGTTGCACTTCACACCGTTCACATAAATGTGACCGTGGCTGACGATTTGACGCGCGGAGAAGATCGTTGGCGCGAATTTGGCGCGGTAAACGATCATATCGAGGCGGCGTTCGAGCAGACCGATCAGGTTTTGGCCGGTGTCACCCTTCATGCGGGTGGCGTCTTTATAGGTCGAACGGAACTGTTTCTCTGTAACGTCGCCGTAATAGCCTTTAAGCTTTTGCTTGGCGCGCAGTTGCAGACCGAAATCGCTGACCTTGCTCTTGCGACGCTGACCGTGCTGACCGGGGCCGTAAGAACGCTTGTTTACTGGGGAATTTGGACGGCCCCAGATGTTTTCACCCATCCGGCGGTCGAGTTTGTACTTCGAGCTTTTACGCTTCGACATAAGTCTTTCCTTCAAATCTGTTGAGCCAGCCCAATGCTGACCATTTAACCCGGCATCACACCGCAAGAGCTATTCTCTTACGCGGCTGCCGCTTCACCGGGGTGCGGAGCCAAATTGCGAAGATGCGCCGTTAGCTTTGAGCGGCGCACCAGTCAAGCAGAGTTGTCGCTAGAAGGCGGGAAGCCGCCTAACACAAGCGCTCAGCGTTGCTGGTTAAGGTTCCGCCAGCCTTCTTCGGTCAGGCATACGCGGGTCTTGCGGCGGCTCGACATATCGACACGGATGCTGCGGCAGATGCGCTCTTCTTCCACCGGCTCTTGCGCAGCGACAGGCGTTTCCGCAGGTTCAGGTGCGGCGGGCGTATCAACGGTTGCAGGTGCTGCGGGCGCTGTGTCAGCGGCGCTTTCTTGAGCGGACGCCCCGGCCTGCTCGCTAGCGGTTTGTTCGGTGCTTTCCTGCGCGCCATCATTGGCGAGCGCTGATACCGCAAGAAGCGGCGCGGCAAAGGCAAACGAAGCGGCAGCCGCAATATGCGAGAGAATCGATTTCATGAGGGGTCTCGTTGGTTCTAGAATTGGGGAAGGGGAGGGCTAGCGACCGTTCCTGCACTTGTCCACCGTCAACCGACGAACGGTTCAACAAGGCATATAGACCGCAATATCAGTCCCTTGGTCCGCGCTCCAAAGTGCTCAATACTCCGCGTAAAGTGCGCACTTCGAGGTGGTTCCAGCCGGGCCGGGTCAGCACACTGCGCAATGTCCGCGCCGTCGCCGCGCGGCGCGGTTCAGGCAAGAAATATCCGCTGGGTTCCAACATGCGTTCCAAATGCGCGATCAACCCATCCAGCTCGTTTTGCGGTGCCGGGGGCAGGATCTCGTCTTCGGCGGTGGGTTGGACCAAAGCGCTGTCCGCGCCGGCTGCCTCATGCCCGATCTTCGACCATTCATAACAAGTCAGGATTACCGCCTGCGCCAGATTGAGCGATCCGAATTCTGGGTTGATCGGCACCGTCAATATATACCGCGCAAGCGCCACGTCTTCGGTCGCCAATCCCGACGCCTCGCGCCCAAACAAGATCGCATGGCGGCCCGGTTCAGAATGGATCAGAGCCGCAGCGCCGCCGGGTCCGACAACCGGCTTGGTCACGCCGCGTTTGCGCACCGTGGTCGCATAGACATGTTCGCAGTCCGCAACCGCTTCGGCGGTGCTGGCGTAGATTTTTGCGCCATCAAGCACTTCATCTGCGCCCGCTGCCGATGGCCCAGCCGATGGGTTTGGCCAGCCATCGCGGGGTTCGACGATGCGCATTTCGGTGACGCCGAAATTGAGCATCGCCCGCGCCGCTTTGCCGATATTCTCGCCCAGTTGCGGGCGCACGAGCACGATGATCGGTTTTTCCGGCTCTGTCATGCCCGGCTAATCCTTCGCCGCTTCGGCGACTGAGCTCGCGAATTCTTCAAAATCGCGCGCTTCTGAGAAATCGCGATAGACGCTGGCGAAACGGATATAGGCGACGCTGTCGATTTGTTTCAGCCCGTCCATCACCATTTCGCCTATTCGGGCGGAGGGGACTTCGGGTTCGCCGGCGGTTTCCACCTGTCGTTGAATGCCAGAGATTAGCTGATCAATACGTTCCTGCGACACGCCGCGTTTGCGGCAGGCGAGCGAGACGGATTGTTCGATTTTTGACCGGTCGAACGATTCACGGCGCTGTTCTCCCTTGGCGCCCGATTTTACAATCGTCACTTCGCGCAATTGTACGCGTTCAAACGTCGTAAAACGCGCGCCGCATGACCCGCATTGCCGCCGCCTCCGAATAGAGGTGGCGTCCTCAGTCGGACGGCTGTCCTTTACCTGAGTGTCGTCATTGGCGCAGAATGGGCAGCGCATTATGCGCCCGGATAAACGGGGAAGTCAGCGCATAATGCCGCAACCCGTGTGCGCACGCTTTCCTCAATCTGAGCGTCGCCCTCGGCCCCGTTCTTGGAGAGGCCTTCTACCGTTTCCGCGATCAATTTGCCGATGATGCGGAATTCCGCCGGGCCAAAGCCGCGCGTCGTACCGGCCGGTGTGCCGAGCCGGATGCCGCTGGTGACGAAGGGAGAGCGTGTGTCGAACGGAATGCCGTTTTTATTGCAAGTGAGCCAAGCCCGATCGAGACCTTTTTCCGCGTCTTTACCCGTCACACCTTTGGCCGTCAGATCGACCAACATGGAATGGTTGTCCGTCCCGCCCGAAACAATCCGCAAACCGTTTTCTTCAAGGCTCGCCGCCAATGCGCGGGCATTTTCAACAACGCGGTGCGCGTAGGTTTTGAACTCAGGGGCCAAAGCCTCTTTGAACGCAACCGCTTTGGCCGCGATGACATGCATGAGCGGCCCGCCTTGCAGACCGGGGAAAACCGCCATGTTCAGCGGCTTTGTAAACTTCTCATCATTCCAAAGGATGATACCCGAACGCGGTCCGCGCAGGCTTTTATGCGTGGTCGATGTTACGATGTCGCAATGCGGGAAGGGCGAGGGATGCGCTCCGCCAGCGACAAGGCCCGAAATGTGGCTGACATCGCACATCAAGACCGCGCCAACTTCATCGGCAATTTTGCGGAAACCGGCAAAATCCCAGACGCGCGAATAGGCGGTGCCGCCGCAGATGATGATCTTTGGCTTATGTTCGCGCGCTGTCGCCGCGACTGCGTCCATATCAATCAGTTCATCGCCTTCGGTCACGCCGTAACTGACCGGATTGAACCACTTGCCCGACATATTGACCGGTGAACCATGCGTCAGGTGCCCGCCTGAATTGAGGTCGAGGCCCATAAATGTGTCGCCCGGCTGCAAAAGCGCGAGGAACACCGCTTGGTTCATCTGACTGCCGGAATTTGGCTGAACATTGGCAAATTCGCATCCGAACAGCTGTTTAACGCGGTCAATCGCGAGCGTTTCTACCACGTCGGCATAGTCACAGCCGCCGTAATAACGCTTTCCCGGATAGCCTTCTGCATATTTGTTGGTGAACACGCTGCCGGTTGCTTCGAGCACCGCTTTCGAGGCGATATTCTCGCTCGCGATCAACTCGATCTTGTCCTGCTGACGTTTCAGCTCATTGCCGATAGCCGCCGCGATCTCTGGGTCTGCGGTGGCCAGATCATCATTCCAGAAACCGTCCATCTCTGCATTGGGAGAGGAGGCGGCGTGCGAAGGTTGGGTGCTCATTGATGGGTCTCGATATGGTCGGTTTGAATTGGCGGAACGCCGAGTTTTGCGACGCGGCGTTGGTGGCGACCTTCGGGGTCGTCGGCATCGGCAAAATCGGTGCTGAGGAATGTCGCGACGCAAGACTTCGCCATTTCGATGCCGGTCAAACGCGCGCCAAGGGCGATGCAGTTCGCATTGTTATGTTCGCGCGACAATGCAGCGGACAATGGTTCTGATACCAAAGCGCAGCGCACGGCCGGGTGGCGATTGACGCTGATCGAAATGCCGATGCCGGACCCGCATAGGGCAACGCCAAATTCGGCGGTGCCATCGGCGACGACCTCTGCCAATTTGTACCCGTAATCGGGATAATCGACGCTCTCACCAGGCGCGGGGCCTAGATCGGCGACTTCGTGGCCCTCTTCCATCAACCATTCGGCAATCTCTGCCTTCATGTCGGTGGCGGCGTGATCTGAAGCTATGGCAATACGCATGGCCGCTACATAGTAGGAGGCGCGCGCGGGTGCCACCCCGGCAAAGCGGCTTTTCGACGTGTCTTGCACACGCAGCGTAGATTTTTGCGTGATTTTAGGACAGATGCGCGAATTGAGGCTCTTGTGCTGCGCGCGGGCATGTTTCATCTCTTGCGCTTACTGCCAATGCCATCAGGTGCCGATCCCAATGCGTCATTACATTTTTGCGCTCATTTTCGCTTTTGCCGCGCTCCCCGGTTGGAGCGCCGCTCTGGCCGATCCCGGCACATCGGCAGAGCGTGTTTCGCGCGCTTCGTCTGTCGATAATGGCTATGGTGCGGTTACGATTTCGATCCGCAGCGAACTCTATCTCGACGATCCACTCTATGTCTATTTCCTGCGCGAAGGGGGCAGCATAGCCAATGACGCAGATGTCATCCGGTTTGAGCGGCGTCAGGGATTCTTTGCGTTTGGAAATGACACGGTCAGTTTTCAAATCCGCACATTTCAATTGCGGCCCGGGACATATCGTTTGATCGCACACGGAATGAATTGCCCCAAAATCCCGGCAGAGGACGAGCGGTGTCTTGTCGACGTACCGGGAATTGCCGGGGCGCAGGAATTGTCCCGGCCCAGCAGAGGCTACAGCGAGATTGCGCCGACATTTGAGGTTGTCGCAGGGTCGATGACTTACGCTGGCGATTTTGCATTGACGGCGCGCAACACGGTCGAATGGTCAGAGATACCGCATGGCGAATTGAGCCGCACACGCAGGAGCTTTGGCCGATTGCCCACCGCGCCGGAACCGGTTGTTCCTGGGGAATTTCGTCTGAAATACGGCCTGAATGCGCGAACGTATGAAGATGACCGCAACCGCCGATACTAACGCGCGGCGGCAAGCCTAAATCAAACCTAAATCAAACTTAGATCAAAAGAGTGCGAGGGCGCGGCATCGGTTGATGGCGCACCGCGTTGATCATGGAATAGGCCGTGCGCGCCGTACCAAAGATCAGCACTGTGAAGAACAGTAGGCCGAAAAGCACGGCGACCCATATCGATTTCGCTATTGCCGCCAGCGCAATTCCGCCGATCAGCGCGATCAGCGCCGTTGCAAAAAGAATCCAAAATGTGCGGATGAGATAGACGTAATGGCTTTCCTCCCATTCCTCCGCTTGGCCGCCTTTGAACAAATGCGCGAGCACGGCGCCAGCGACGCAGGAAAACCCGGTAAAATATGTGCCGAAATACAGGGCGCAGATAATGAAGGGGCGGTTGGCTAGCAATTCGCCAAAAGTGTCAGCGCGGCGCGGCGCGGGTGTTTGCGTGACTTCGCTCGGCTCGCTGAGCTCTTCGCTCACTTCTTCGCCTTTTTCAGGGTCTTGCGCAGCCATTTCCACAATGCCTCGACCTCCTGCGCAGCTTTCCCATTCGGGTCGCCTTCTGCCGCCGTTTCGCCCTTGGCAGAGGACCGGTGAAACGCCGCCCTGTCGCCCAATTCAATAGGACAAATCTCTAGGCCCATCTCCGTCGCCGTGGCGCGCGCCTCTTCGGTCAATAATGTGGCGCCAGAGGGCACGGAATTGAGCACGACATAAGCGGGCTTTTTCGCAAAACTGACGAGATCGGAAATCGGCTCCAGCGCATGAAGGTCAAAAGCACGCGGCTTTGTCGGGATCAGCACGACATCCGCCACCTTAATCGCTTCGCGCGCGGCGGCGTCGGCATGGGGCGGAGTGTCGATCACGATGAAATCAACGCCGTTTTTCTTCGCGCTTTCAATCGTGCGGGCCAGCCGAGCAGGCGGCGCGGTCACAACAACCGGCAGAAAATCCCCGCGCCAATCGCCCCAAGCCGCCGCGGTCGCCTGCGGATCGGTGTCGATGACGCAGCTTTCGTGCTTAGCCTGGGCCGCACGTGTCGCAAGATGGACGGCGAGGGTGGTCTTGCCTGAGCCGCCCTTTTGGCTGACGATGGCGATGATTTTGGGCATGGCTGCGCGTTTAGCTCTCTTCGGTTTCCGGCGGGAGTGATGAGAGATATTCGAGCAAGGCGTCGCGCAGTTCGATTTGCATCAAAGGAAGCCGTGCCATGATGCTGTCCATATATCGCTGATTTGCGGCTGCAAAATTCGGCTCTGCGACAATGGCTGCGCTCAATTCAAAGAAACGTTGACCAGAAGGCGTCGCCACAAAATTACGGATGTCACGGAGCTCTTCCAGGGAAAAAATGTTCGCATAAGCAAGCGCCCACCCTTCCATGATGTTTGGCAATTCGTCTGACAGGATCGCTTGCGCGTCCAGACGAAAACGTTCGAGATGCTCATCCACGATCGCATCAATATTCGGATCGTTCTCAACACCCGTGTTCAATTGAGCAGACCGCATTTGAGACATCATCTGATCCATAGTGGTAAAGAAGATCGCCTCGCGGTTCTCCTCTGGCATTCCCAGATCAATGATCTCCCGCGCCAGTTGCAGCGACGCTGCATCCGGTGAGGCAATGCTTGGCTCGCTCGATTGAGCGGACGCCATGTGCGACGGCGCAGCGAGGGCCAGTCCAAGGACTGCGAAGCGTAGGATTGGCTTCATCATAACCGTTCTCACAGCCTCAAATACGGGACCTACTGATCCAGGAACGACCGCATCTTGCGCGACCGGCTTGGGTGCTTCAGCTTGCGCAGCGCCTTTGCTTCGATCTGGCGGATACGTTCGCGCGTCACGCTGAACTGCTGGCCCACTTCTTCCAAAGTGTGGTCGGTGTTCATGCCGATGCCGAACCGCATACGCAGCACGCGTTCTTCACGCGGGGTCAGTGATGCGAGGACGCGGGTGACGGTTTCCTTGAGGTTTGCTTGGATCGCGGCATCCACTGGGATGATCGCGTTCTTATCCTCGATGAAGTCGCCCAGATGCGAATCTTCCTCGTCGCCAATTGGCGTTTCGAGGCTGATCGGCTCTTTGGCGATTTTCATCACCTTGCGCACTTTTTCCAGCGGCATGGATAGACGTTGCGCCATTTCCTCAGGGGTCGGCTCGCGGCCTTCCTCGTGCAGGAATTGACGGCTTGTACGAACCAGCTTGTTGATCGTCTCGATCATGTGGACCGGAATGCGGATCGTGCGGGCTTGGTCGGCGATCGAACGGGTGATCGCCTGACGAATCCACCACGTCGCATAGGTCGAAAATTTGTAACCGCGGCGATATTCAAATTTATCAACGGCCTTCATCAAGCCGATGTTACCTTCTTGAATAAGATCAAGGAATTGCAGGCCGCGATTGGTGTATTTCTTCGCAATGGAAATCACGAGACGCAGATTCGCCTCAACCATTTCCTTCTTCGCGATACGCGCTTCGCGTTCGCCCTTTTGCACCATGTTCACAATGCGGCGGAATTCGGGGAGCGCCATGCCGGTATTGGCGGCAATGTCGGATATTTCGGTGCGGATCCGTTCAATCGGATCGGCTTCTTTATCGGCGAAGGCTTTCCACTTTTTGTCTTTTTTCGCGTTCGCCTTGATCCACGCGTCGTCCATCTCGCTTCCGACATAGGAATTGAGGAAGTCGATGCGTTTGATCTTATGACGTTCCGCCAGACGCAGCATCTGACCGCCCAAAGCGGTCAAACGGCGGTTAAAGGCATAGAGATTGTCGACCAGGAATTCGATCTTGGTCGCGTGGAATTGCATACTTTCCACTTCGGCGGTGAGTTCATCGCCGAGGGCTTCGTATTTCTTTTCCTTAGCCTTAGGGAATTCGCCCCCATCGGCGAGCGTGTCGACACGTTCAGCTTGAAGTTTCTCAAACGTCTTGAACAGTTTGGTAATGCGCGCAAAACGCTCAATCGCGTCGGGTTTCAGCGCGGCTTCCATCTGGGCGAGGGAAAGGGTGTTGTCCTCCTCTTCCTCTTCTTCCTTTTTGGATTCGCCGTCTTCGCCTTCTTCCGCGTCTACGTCTTCGCTGTCCGAATCGTCTTCTTCATCATCGCGAATGGTCGGGCCGGCTGTCTCTTCTGAGATTTCGCCGTCATCGTCTTCGTTCTCTTCCTCCATCTTGTCAGGTGGAGGCTCCTTCGAAAGCATGGCGTCCAGATCAAGGATCTCGCGCAGCTGCATGTCTTCGTTGTTGAGCGCTTCGGACCACTGGATGATCGCATGGAATGTAATCGGGCTTTGGCACAGGCCCATGATCATCATGTCGCGGCCGGATTCGATCCGCTTGGCAATCGCAATTTCGCCTTCGCGGCTGAGCAATTCCACCGCGCCCATTTCGCGCAGATACATACGCACCGGATCATCGGTGCGGCCATCGGCTGCGGCCTTTTTAAGGACCGGGGCCTTTGTGTCTTTCTTCGCAGCGGTTTTCTTGTCGCTGACGTCGATTTCTTCGACTTCGGCGTCTTGCTCCGCCTCGGCTTCGGCCTCTTCGTCATTTTCGACGATCTGCACGCCCATTTCGGAAAGCGCGGTTTGCACGTCTTCGATCTGGTCGGAGCCCATCTCATCCGGCAAAGCTTCGTTCAGCTCATCATAAGTGATGTAGCCTTTCTTCTTCGCCTTCGTCATCAGCTTCTTCACTGACGCCTCATTGAGGTCGATCAGTGGAGCATCGTCTTTATCGGCGGTTTTCGCGGTTGAGGCCATGAAGTATCGTCAATCCGTTATCTGGTGTGTGAGAGGAAAGGCGGGTGCACCCGGCCAGTCTCATAATCACCGATGTTAATCCCATACCAGCTATGATCAGCCAGCTTAATCCTGTGTCGCCGGAGAACCGGCCTTTTTGCGCCCGAATGCTTTTAGGCGTTCATCAACTGTCGTGAGCTGCTGCCGCAATCGTGCTTGCTCCGCAAATGACCCTTCTGGATCATCGTCGAAACGAGTAACCGTTGCCGCCATAGCGGCTTCGAGCGCTGGTTTTTGGACCAGCAACGACACAGCTTCGGCCAATTCCTCGCGCGCTTCACCGGGGGATGTACCTTCTCTGAGGAAGGAATAACGTTGGTCTTCCGGTGGGGCAGGATAGCCTTGCATGTCCGATATGGCGTTTTGCCCCTGCGAATCAAGCGTCTCTGACAATTCTATCAGCGATTCTATTGCAGGCGCGGCATTTGGGTCGAGCCGTGCGAGCTGCGATAGCGCTTCTGCATGGCGGCTAATTTCCTCAGGATGCCGGACAAGGCCAGCGATTACCGCCGTCAGGAATTTCGCGCGCTGACCGCCCGCCATCGCTTGGCTAAGCACATCGCGCGCGCCATTGGACAAGGTGCGCGGGACCGGGTTTTTCCAATCACCGCGCTTGGGTTGGCTGCGCGATTGGCCGCGTTGGTTGCTGCGCGGTTCACGCGGCGGATAGGCAAAGGCGGAAAACCGGTCGAGCAATTCGCGCCGGTACAGCGCACGGATATCGCTGTCTTGGATCGTATCCACATGCTCCATCAAACGCGCTTTGAGGCCGGCCTTCGATTCGGGGCTAGAAAGCGGTTTTAAGTCGCGCTCATAATCCCACATCATATCGAGCAGGCTTTGCGGAGCGGCGAGTAATTTCTCCATCGCGCCGGGACCTTGCTGATTGATCAGATCATCGGGGTCTAGCCCGCTGGGAAGGCGCACAATTGAAAGCGAACGCATCGGGGCGAGCAGAGGCAGCGCGCGCGTGACGGCGCGCATTGCGGCTTTCTGACCGGCGGCGTCGCCATCAAAGCACAGCACCGGCACCTCAACCATCCGCCACAGCAATTCGAGCTGCGTCTCCGTCAGCGCGGTGCCTAGCGGTGCGACAGAATCAGCAAAGCCCGCCTGAGCCAGCGCCACCACGTCCATATATCCCTCGACAACAACCACGCGGCCCGATTGGCGAGAGGCGGGGGCAGCGCGGTGCATATTGTAAAGCGTGCGCCCTTTGTCGAAGAGCGGCGTGTCAGGGGAGTTGAGATATTTCGCAACGCCGTCACGCTTGCCCAAAATGCGCCCGCCAAAGGCGATGACCCGCCCGCGAGCGTCTTGGATGGGCAACATGACCCGGCCACGAAAACGGTCATAGGTTGTGCCGTCATCGGTTTTGATGCGCATCCCGGTTTCGACCAGCATTTGGTCATCAAACCGGGTCAAAGCGTTGTTGAGCGCCTGCTTATTCTCTGGCGCATAGCCAAAACCAAATTCGCGCAGAATTTCGGGCTTCAACCCGCGATCCTTGAGATAACCGAGCGCTTCCCGGCCTTCGGCCCCGCGCAGATTGTCCACGAACCAATCCTGCGCCTCGGTTGTGACATCGACCAATTCCGCGCGCTTTTCCGCCCGCTGCGCCGCGATTGGATCAGGGGCAGGGACTTCCATCCCAGCCTCCGCCGCCAATTCTTTGATTGCGTCGATGAAGGACAATCCGCGCTGCTCTGTCATCCACGAGATTACATCGCCATGCGCGCCGCAGCCAAAACAGTGGTAGAATTGTTTCTGATCATTGACGTAGAAACTCGGTGTTTTCTCGTCATGAAACGGGCAACACGCCGACCATTCCCGCCCTTTTTTGATGAGCTTTTCGGTGCGCATAATCACGGTTGATAGCGTGATCCGCGCGCGCAGCTCGTCCTTCCATTGGGGGGTAATGGCCATGTTCTATAAAATGCGCCGAAAGCGGCCGGGGTTCAACCCGGCCTTGCCCAACAATCTGTGTGCGAAATTAGCTCAGCGCCGCTTTCACCAATCCGCTGGCCAATTTTCCGTCCAGAACCGCGCCGTGCTTCGCCTTAAGCGCGCCCATAACGGTGCCCATATCTTTCATGCTCTGCGCGCCGGTTTCCGCCTTGATCGCTTCGATTGCGGCCTTGGTGTCGGCTTCGCTCATCATTTGCGGCAGGAATTCTTCGATCAGCGCCAGCTCGGCCTGCTCTTTCGCGGCCAATTCTTCGCGCCCGCCTTGTTCATACATCTCAATCGATTCGCGGCGTTGTTTCGCCATTTTCTGCAAAACCGACGTCACCAGAGCATCATCGTCAATTTCTTTCGACGATGTGCGTTCCTCAATATCGCGGTCCTTGATCTTGGCCGAAACCTGGCGGAGCGTGGCGGTGCGCTCTTTTTCCTTGGCTTTCATGGCGGTGATGGTCGCGGCCTTGATGTCGTCTCTGATCATGGTGTTGGGAATCCTGAGATTTGAACTTTGCTGTGGATGATTGGCGTTGCTGGGCGCTCTAACGCATCATCTTGCCCGCGCCTAGCTTGACGCGGGGGCCGCCCCCGCTTAGCTGCTGAGACTTAGCGACATTGCTGGAAATTAACACGAACGGAGCGCCCCTAATGGCCCCATCCGCCACCACTCCTGCGCAACCCAAAAATGCGACCGGATGTATTGTTCTGGCCGACGGTACGGTCATTTGGGGTATGGGCTTTGGCGCGGCCGGGGATGCCGTGGGCGAGGTTTGCTTTAACACCGCGATGACCGGCTATCAGGAGGTGATGACCGATCCGTCTTACGCGGCGCAGATCGTTACATTCACGTTCCCCCATATCGGCAATGTCGGCGCGAATGCAGAGGATGTGGAGAGCGCAGTCGAAGGCGCGGTTGGTTGCATCACGCGCGAAGATGTCACCGCACCTTCGAATTTCCGCAGCCTTGAACATTATACGACATGGATGGAACGGCACGGCAAGATTGGCCTGTCGGGCGTGGATACCCGCGCGCTGACCCGCCGCATCCGCATGATCGGCGCGCCCAATGCTGTGATCGCGCATTCGCCGGACGGCGTGTTTGATGTGCCTGCTTTGCTGGCGCGCGCTCAGGAATGGGCGGGGCTGGAAGATATGGACTTGGCCATCGGCGTAACGCGCACGGCTGAGGAAAGCTGGGATGGCGGATTTTGGCGGCTTGGTCATGGTTATGAGCAGGGCACTAAAGACACCGCGCCGCATGTGGTGGCGATTGACTACGGGGCGAAGGACAATATCTTCCGCAATCTGGTGAGGGCAGGTGCCAAGGTTACAATTGTACCGGCCAAAACCCCGCTAGATGCGATCAATGCGCTAAAACCCGACGGTGTGTTCCTGTCCAATGGCCCCGGCGATCCGGCGGCGACGGGCGAATATGCGGTGCCGGTGATAAAGGCGCTGCTGGAGGCGGATATGCCGCTGTTCGGCATTTGTTTGGGCCATCAGATGCTGGCGCTGGCCGCAGGCGCAAAGACCACCAAGATGCACCAAGGCCACCGCGGCGCTAACCATCCTGTGCAACGTGTGGGAGAGGGCTGGGGGGCTACGTCCGGTCTGGTGGAGATAACCAGCATGAACCACGGCTTTGCAGTCGATGGCGACACATTGCCCGATAGCGTGGAACAAACGCATGTGAGCCTGTTCGACGGCTCAAACTGCGGCATCGCGGTAAAGGGTAAGCGCGCGTTTGGGGTGCAATATCACCCAGAAGCATCGCCGGGCCCGCAGGATAGTTTTTACCTGTTTGAGAAGTTTGTTGGGGGGCTGGGGTGATGCGAGCTCTCTGGCTGCTAACAACTTTTTTCGGATTGTTCGCTGTTCAGGCACCTGCATTGGCGCAGACAGACGAATGGTTTGTTGGTTCGCATCCCGAGTATCATGCTGCGATGATTCGAGACATTGACGGGGTCTTTGTCGCGATTCACGCTAAAAAGGGGGATCCGTTGATGGCCTCTCCTGTAGTTATGGAAACGAACAGACCAACATGTAGTACTGTTCGGCCGATAGAACTTCACGCAACTGAAGCTTTGATGGTGTTCGGTTCCACCCCTTCAGAGCGCCTCGTTCAGGTGAGGACGGCAGTGCAATATTTCTTTGAGAAACATGCCGAAGATTGTCCGATCTCAGCTAATTTCGAAGATCGATTCTTTCATCGGTTCGACGCTGCATATTTGGCAATAGATGCGCTGCTTGTAGAGGCCGGGATTTATCCGCTGGATGACGGTCCAAGGCAGGGTGATTACGGCCGCGATGCCGAGGTTGAAAACCAATGAGACTCAATTACTTTGTCCCGATAGCCGTTCTCCTCCTCCCCGCGTGCTCGCTGTTCGACGACACTGATCCGCGTGAGGGCCCAGAAACGCTCGAAGCCTGCGCCGCGCGTGTGTCCAAAGACGCGCCCGATATCACCGCGGAAGACGGCGCGATGTTCACGCCGACCTACACTTACGACATCACCAAGGTCGGCCTCGAAGACCTGCAAGAGCTGACCGTCCCCGGCAGCGACGAGACCGCCGGATCGCGGGGGATGGCGGCCACCAACGAAGTCTCCACCGCCGTTGCGCGGTTTATGGCGCAATCGGTCGATGAAAAAGGCGCGTTCTTTATGGGCCGCGACCCGGCGCTTTACCGGGTGCGCGGCGCGCCAGTGGCGTTTGATCAAATCGTCACCGCAGGGTGCGAGCGTCAGAAAGTTGGGATGCGGCTATTGTCTTATTCGGCAACAGCCTCTGGCAGCGCTCCCGATCCCGAAACTTCCGAAGACACCAGCCTCAGCAATGACGGCGATAGTGAGAACAATAGCTGATGCCTAAACGCACCGACATATCCTCCATCCTCGTCATTGGCGCTGGTCCGATCATTATCGGTCAGGCGTGCGAGTTCGATTATTCGGGCACTCAGGCGATCAAGGCGCTGAAGGAGGAGGGTTACCGCGTCATCCTCGTCAACAGCAATCCGGCGACGATCATGACCGATCCGGAATTTGCCGACGCGACCTATATCGAACCGATCACCCCGGAAATCGTCGCAAAGATCATTGCCAAGGAAAAGCCCGACGCGCTGCTGCCGACAATGGGCGGGCAGACGGCGCTGAATTGCGCGCTGGCTTTGGACGAGATGGGCGTTTTGGCCGAACACGGCGTCGAGATGATCGGTGCGAAGGCAGACGCGATCGACAAAGCGGAAAACCGCCAACGTTTCCGCGATGCGATGGATTCGATCGGTCTGGAAAGCGCGCGCAGCGGCGTCGCCAATACACTTGAAGAAGCGCGCGAAGTGCTCGAACGCACCGGGCTTCCTTCGATTATCCGCCCTTCCTTTACCATGGGCGGCACTGGCGGCGGGATCGCCTATAACAAGGCAGAGTTTGAAAAGATCGTCCGCGACGGTTTGGATGCGTCCCCCACGACCGAAGTTCTGATCGAGGAATCGCTGCTCGGTTGGAAAGAATTTGAGATGGAAGTCGTGCGCGACCGCGCCGACAATTGCATCATCGTTTGTTCCATCGAAAACGTCGATCCGATGGGCGTGCATACGGGGGATTCGATCACGGTCGCCCCGGCTCTGACGCTGACGGACAAAGAATATCAAATCATGCGCAACGCCTCGCTTGCGGTGCTGCGCGAGATTGGCGTGGAGACCGGCGGGTCGAATGTGCAATTTGCCGTGAACCCGGCGGATGGCCGATTGATCGTGATCGAGATGAACCCGCGCGTGTCGCGTTCATCGGCGCTCGCATCAAAAGCTACCGGTTTTCCGATTGCCCGCGTCGCGGCGAAATTGGCGGTCGGTTTCACACTGGATGAGATCACGAATGAGATCACCGGGGCGACCCCGGCCAGTTTTGAGCCGACGATTGATTACGTCGTCACCAAAATCCCGCGTTTTGCATTTGAGAAGTTTAAAGGCGCAGAACCCTCGCTATCGACCGCGATGAAATCGGTTGGCGAAGTCATGGCGATTGGCCGCAATTTCGCAGAATCTATGCAGAAAGCTCTGCGCGGGCTCGAAACCGGCCTCGACGGGTTTAACCGCGTGACGCAGCTGGAAGGCGTCCACCGCGATGTCATCAACGCCGCGATTTCGCGCCGCACGCCGGATCGGTTGTTGCAAGTGGCGCAGGCTTTCCGCGAAGGGTTGAGCGTAGAAGACATCAACAATGTCACCGGATATGACCCGTGGTTCCTGCGCCAGATAGAAGCGATCATCGCGGCAGAGGGTGAGGTCGCCAAAGACGGCCTGCCCAATGATGCGGCGGGCTTGCGGCGGCTGAAATCGATGGGCTTTTCCGACAAACGGCTTGCGACATTGGCGGTCCGTTCGGTCGGCGTGGCAGGCGGCATGGCGGAGACGCAGGCAAAGCGTTCGGGATTGCTGCATGATGCATTGCAGGCAATGGCAGGGGCAACCAGCGAAGACGAAGTGCGGCGACTGCGCCGCAAGTTGGGCGTGGTGCCGGTGTTTAAACGGATCGACAGCTGCGCGGCGGAATTTGAGGCGATTACGCCCTATATGTATTCGACTTACGAGGCGCCGACCTTTGGAGAGGCGGAGTGCGAATCCGCGCCTTCGGACCGCAAGAAAATCGTCATCCTTGGCGGCGGACCTAACCGGATCGGGCAGGGGATCGAGTTCGATTATTGCTGCGTTCACGCCTGCTTTGCCTTGGCAGAGCAGGGCTATGAAACGATCATGGTCAATTGCAATCCAGAGACGGTATCGACCGATTACGACACATCGGACCGCCTGTATTTTGAGCCGCTGACGGCGGAGGACGTGCTCGAAATTTTGCGCGTTGAAATGCAGTCGGGCGAATTGGTCGGTGTGTTGGTGCAATTTGGCGGGCAAACGCCGCTCAAATTGGCGCAGGCGTTGGAGGATGAGGGGATCCCGATCCTTGGCACCTCGCCCGACGCGATTGACCATGCCGAAGACCGCGAACGGTTTGCCAAATTGGTCGATCAACTTGGCTTGAAACAGCCCGATAATGGCATTGCCTATACCCGTGATGAGGCCGCCGCTGTGGCCGCGCGGATTGGCTATCCTGTGTTGCTGCGCCCGTCATTTGTGCTGGGCGGGAGGGCGATGGAAATCGTCGATTCCGAAGCGCAATTGGACAATTATATCAAAACGGCGGTCAATGTGTCGGGCGACAGTCCGGTGCTGGTCGATCAATATCTGCGCGATGCGATTGAATGCGATGTTGATGCCCTGTGTGACGGCGAAGAAGTGCGCATCGCAGGCGTGATGCAGCATATCGAAGAGGCCGGTGTCCATTCCGGCGACAGCGCCTGCACTTTGCCCGCTTATTCGCTCAAGCCAGAAATCATCGCGGAAATGGAGCGTCAGGCAGAAGCGCTCGCCCATGCCCTCAAAGTGCGGGGCCTGATGAACATCCAATTCGCGGTGAAAGGCGATGATGTTTATCTGATTGAGGTCAATCCGCGCGCCAGCCGCACGGTGCCGTTTGTGGCCAAAGCCATCGGACAGCCTGTCGCCAAAATCGCCAGCCGGGTGATGGCGGGCGAAAAGCTTGCCAATTTCGAACCGTTTAAGCGCGAATTTGATTACATGGCCGTCAAAGAAGCCGTCTTCCCCTTCGCTCGCTTTCCCGGGGCGGATCCGATCCTAACCCCGGAAATGAAGTCGACCGGCGAAGTTATGGGAATCGATAGCACTTTCGAGGCCGCCTTCTTCAAATCGCAATTGGGGGCAGGGATGATCTTGCCGAATGAAGGAACGGTGTTTGTCTCCGTTAAAAACTCCGACAAACCCGTAATTGTCCCGGCGATAAAGGATTTGATTGGGGCAGGCTTTCGAATTGTCGCCACCGGCGGGACGCAGAGTTACCTTGCTGATCAAGGGCTTGCGGTGGAACGGGTCAATAAGGTCGCAGAAGGCCAGCCGCATATCGTCGACAAGATTATCGACGGCGAAATCGCATTGATCTTCAACTCGACAGAGGGTTGGCAGTCGCTGCTCGACAGCAAATCAATCCGCGAGGCGGCTCTTGGAAAGAAGGTTCCGTATTACACCACGGCCACCGGTTCATGCGCTGCCGCCGCCGCAATTGCAGCAATAAAACCGGCTCTTCTTGAAGTCCGATCATTGCAGGACTATTATAGCTAAGAATTAAAGCCGGTTCTCCCGACATTTCGATGGTCTCGCGCTGCTTCAATACGAAAGCGGCAACCGCCGAAATGGCCAATCAGCAATCAGGTCTGAGGCGGATGAGCAGCGAAAAAGAGAAAGACGGATAGCTACGATGGATAAGGTTCCGATGCTCGCGGAGGGGTATGAGAGTCTGATGACAGACCTCAAGGCGCTGCGCGATGAACGCCCAACGATTGTCGACGCGATTGAGGAAGCTCGCGCGCATGGCGATCTGTCTGAGAATGCCGAATATCACGCGGCAAAAGAACGTCAGGGCCAAGTTGAGGCCATGATCGGCGACATTGATAGCAAGATCAGCCGCGCACAGATTATCGATCCAGCTTCGCTAAGCGGCGACCGGATTGTATTCGGAGCGACGGTCACGTTGCTCGATGATGCTGACAAGCCGATCAAATATCAGATCGTTGGTGAGACAGAAGCCGATGCCAGCCGGGGCCGGATTTCATTCAGCTCTCCGCTTGCACGCGCATTGATCGGCAAACAAGTCGACGAAGAGATCGAAGTGACGGTCCCTTCGGGTGACAGGTTCTACCTCGTTCAGAAAATCGAATTCATCTGAAGAATGGGTTGGAAACGCCTCAGCTGAGGTGTTTTTCCATTGCATAATTGTGGATTGAAACAGATCCATCGAGGCCTTCGATTTCGAAGTCTCGGCGGTGCGTAACCGCGTATCCGGCGCGTTCAAATGCTGGGCAGGCCAATTCGCTGGCTTCGGTGAAAAGGCGGCTCATCCCTTGATCGCGCGCATGATTTTCCGCGTGGGCGAGCAGCCGATCAGCCAATCCTTTGCGGGTGTGGGCAGGGTGGCAATAGAGCATATCGAGATGCCCATCTGATGCTCCGGCGGATTGTTCCATCAACGCATAGGCGACAGCTGTGTCATCGGTATCCGCCGCCACAGTGATCCAATCGCCGTTTTCGGCGCGTTCCAAGAATCGCTCAGCCCCTGGATGGCGCGCGGCCCACGCAGCGACTTGAACCGGCGAGTAGCGCCGTGTGCCAACATCACGGATGGCGCGGAGTGTTAGATCAGCCAAGGTCGCCGCATCGGCAGAGCGGAAAAGGCGAAGAACATAGGTCACAAGATCATGCGTCCGGCCGCTTTCACCATCTTTCAGCCGCCTCCCTTCAGAGATTATCCCTCTGGCGTCAGCAATTTATGGATCGGGACGACCACATATTTCATTTCTGCATCGTCAACGGTGCGCTGTGCCTGCGCGCGCCATGCGTCAACGGCGTCGTCATAGGTCGTGTAAATGCCGACAACGTGCAAGCTTTCCGGGTCTTGGAAATCGTGTCCGCGCGGGTCAGTGACCTTGCCGCCCATGACGAGGTGCAGACGCTGTTCGGGGGTAGATTCTTTCATGGATAATCCCTGATGAGCTGGGCCTGATACGGCCAATAATGTGTGCCAATGTTGCTTGAATGCGCGCCATTTAGCGCAAGGTTACACTATGGCAAGCCGCGGCCGCGTACAATTGAGCGCAATACTTGCTTAATTCGTAACCCGGTCGGTCAATTCTCGCACGGCGCGTTCCGCTCTGCGGCGGGTGCGGCGTGTCACCGCGCGGCCCTTATCCGCGGCGCTTCCTGCGACATAACCCGCTTCTCGGCGCAGCTCGCGCGCTTTGGCAGTGGCGCTATCACCAATGTCTTCGGCGGTGTCTTTGCCAGCACGAGCGGTGTCCATCGCGTCGTCGATCAACTTAATGCCGTAAGCGACAATCGCATCAGCAAGCAGTGCCCCGAACGCAGAACCTCGGCTCTTCACTGCATTTCCGGCTGTTTTTACAGCGCCCGACGCCGCGCCAGAAGCTGCGCTGCTCACCGCACTCGCCGCGCCAGTTGCGGCGTTCTTTGCGGCGCGCCTACCGGGCTTGCTCATGCCGCCGATCAGTAAACCCACAACGATCGCGCCGCCCAAAACGGTTAGCGGGTTTTCACGAACATATTTGGTTGCCGCTCCAGCCGCTTCTTGCGCTTGATCGGCCAAGGTGCGTTGCGCAATCCGCCGCTCGCTTGCTTCGATCTTTGCACGCAGTTCATCGCGTTTGGTGTCATCGGACGGGGTAGGGGTGAGGTTATTGCTCATCGTCGTCTCCGGGGGGAAGAGGCTCAGCTTTGGCCGAAATGTCTTCAGATTGTGTTTCATTGGCGGCCTTGGCGGCGTTTTCGTTTCCGTCTTCGCTATGGCCGGTTTCAGGCTCATCAGCGGGCTCATCATCTAAGTTTTCCGCTTCCTGCGATAGGCCCAATATTTCCAAGATCGGTTCCCGCGCCAGCCACAGCAATACTGCGCCAATCAAAGCCGCGATGATGCCGCGATTGTCGTCGGAATGGGTTTTGGCCACCTCAAAGACGTCTTTTGCCCCGTCGCCAATCCTGCCGCCGATGCGGTCCGCGACGCCCCTTGCCGATAGGCTGGTGCGGGCATGTGCGATATCCGCCATCAAAATTGTCCGGGCGGTGTCGCGCATTTGGCGATCTTCTAGGAAACGTTGGTGGAGTTTACCCATCAGGAACCCGCTTTCCCGCCATTTTGCCCATCATCTGCGGCAAACAGCGATGACAATATTCCGCCTTGTTTCATCGCGGTGTAGCCGAGCCAAGCGACCAGCAGCAGCAAGACGCCAACAACAATCCCAATCGCGCCCCAGATCGTAACCAGAGGCGCGAGCGCAATCACCAAGCCCACTGCCAATGCCAAAAAGGCAATGTTCAGCAGGATAAGTCCAACAATCACGCATGCCAGCGCAATCCCGATCGACTTACCGGCAAGTTTCGCACGGATTTTTTGAAACGCTATCTCTGCCTGAGCGTAAGTGCGGCCATCGTCGATCAATGTCGACAATTCGTGCACAATCGATTCGTCAAACCCAGCACTCGTTTCGGTTTCCGGCAAAGCGCCGCAATCTGCGCCTTCATTGGACGCGGTTGAGGATTGGGCAGGGATGTCGCTTGCGGTATCCGCAGTCCGCGCATCCGATGCGCGATTGCCATCATTCATCCCGTGCATTTACCCCTGCCCTTGGACCTCAGTGTGCCTTTTAGTCGTTCGATCCGCGGAACAAACGTGCCAGCAAGAAGCCTGCAACCGCAGCAATGCCGAGCGCGACGCCGGGGCTCTTGCGAACCGCTTCGCGCGCATCATCGCCCAATTCTTCGACGCTCTTCGATTCAAGCTTTGCGGAGGTTTCCGCCAATGTGCGCGATGCAGAACGGGCGTAATCGCCATATTGTTCGCCAAAACGGTCGTCGATCTGTTCAGCGGTGTCACCAACCACTTTGCCGAAAGAGGCGATTGCGTCGCTAGTGGCGGTTTTGCTTTCGGTGGCGAGTTCGCCAGCACGAGTGCGGGCCTTTTCGCCGTAAGCTTTGGCGTCTGTCATCAAATCATCTCCTCGGCTCTTGGCCTGTTCGCGGTAATCTTCCGCACGGCTGCCCGCTTCTGAGCGCAGGGCAACAGCGCCGGCTCTTGCTTCTTCTAGGGCTGCGTTAAAGCGGCTCTTAGCTTCTGCGGTGCCTGATGCTGGTTCAGCTGACTTCGCGGTCGCTCCCGTCTTCTTTGGTGCGGCCTTTTTTGCAGCGGCCGGTTTACGGGTTGTTCGCTTTGCTGCGGGTTTGGTTGTCTTTGTATCTGCCATGGTGTCTCTTTGCCCTTGATCTGTGCGCTTTGCCAGTGGGAAAGCGCTTGTTTGTTATATGCTAGAAATACGCTGCTTGCGCCGCTTGGTTCCGAAATATAGGGATGCCGGAATTAAAGCGAAGCGAGGGTTCCGGGCCCTGAATTGAACCCGGTGTCTTACCTACATACCACACTTTGCGTTCGGAGCCAAATATGACCGCCATTATCGACATCCACGCCCGCGAAATTCTCGATAGCCGCGGCAACCCTACGGTAGAGGTGGACGTGTTGCTGGATGATGGCAGCTTTGGCCGGGCGGCGGTTCCATCGGGTGCGTCCACCGGCGCGCATGAGGCGGTTGAGCTGCGTGACGGGGATGCTGCGCGGTACAAGGGTAAGGGCGTTTTGAAGGCGGTTGATGCGGTCAATACCGAGATGCGCGACCTGCTTGTCGGGGCGTTTGATGCAGAGGATCAGCGCGACGTTGATCTGTCGTTGATCGCGCTGGACGGGACGCCAAATAAGGCGCGGCTTGGCGCGAACGGTATTTTGGGCGTCAGCTTGGCGGTTGCCAAGGCGGCGGCGAATGCGCGCGGATTGCCGCTTTATTCCTATCTTGGCGGGGTGTCCGCTCATGTTCTTCCAACGCCGATGATGAATATCATCAATGGCGGCGAACATGCTGATAATCCGATCGATATTCAGGAATTTATGATCATGCCAGTCGGCGCACCTGATCTGGCAGAGGCGGTTCGCTGGGGTTCAGAAGTGTTCCACACGCTGAAGAAAGGTCTCTCTGACAAGGGGCTTGCCACCAGTGTCGGTGATGAAGGCGGCTTTGCGCCTGATCTTGCCAGCACGCGGGCTGCGCTTGATTTCATTATGGCATCGGTTGAGCAAGCTGGTTTCAAGCCGGGCGAAGACATCGTTTTGGCGCTCGATTGCGCAGCAACCGAATATTACCGCGACGGCAAGTATGAAATCTCGGGCGAGGGGCTGAGCCTGGGCGGCGCTGAGATGGCCGACTATCTTGCCAAATTATGCGATGATTACCCGATCCGTTCCATCGAAGACGGCATGGATGAAGATGATTTTGAGGGCTGGGCCGCACTCACCCGCGCGATTGGCGACCGGGTGCAATTGGTTGGCGACGATTTGTTTGTGACCAACCCAGAACGCCTCTCCAAGGGGATCGAAATGGGTCTGGCCAACTCACTGCTCGTAAAGGTCAACCAGATTGGAACGCTGACTGAAACACTGGCGGCTGTCGATATGGCAACCCGCGCGCGATACACTTCTGTGATGAGCCACCGTTCGGGCGAAACAGAAGATGCGACTATCGCTGATCTCGCGGTGGCGACCAATTGCGGTCAGATCAAAACGGGGTCGCTCGCACGGTCCGACAGATTGGCGAAATACAACCAATTGATCCGCATCGAAGAAGAGCTGGGCGATAGTGCAGTCTATGCGGGTCGCGGTTGTTTCGGATCGCTCTCCGCCTGACGCAGGAAGAGGGCGAAGGGCGTGGGCGAAGTGTGAGGGGCCCGGGCGCTAGCCGAAATATTCATCCATCGCGGCGATCCCGCGGTCGGTCAAACGCACCAGCACGCGGCGTTGATCTTCGGGATCGTGTTCGCGCAGGATAAGCCCATTTTCCGCCAGCACGCCCAGCCAACGCAGGCCCGTTGTCGGGGGCGAGGCGGAACCGATGCATGCGCTCGACACAGAAACCGCCTTGTTTTCTGCATGGGCAATGTAGAGGTCGAGCAGAATGTCCCATGCGGGTTCTCCGAACAATTCATCATTGCCGAACAATGCCGCGCGCCGCCGCCGTTTCGCATAGACCTGCCGCGCTATTTCCGCGCTGGGTAAGCGGGGTTGCTGCTCTTCTGCCAATCTGAATGGTTCTTCATTGCGCCGGTGAAGCGATCGGCTTGCAGCAACTTCGATCAGATTGCCGCCCGAATGTCCGCCACCCTGCCGCAATTCTTTTGCGATGGTGGAAAGCTGATCAGCGAGAAGTTCGAGATCAAGCCCGGCGCCGTCCGCATCACTCGTTTCCCGGATCCGTATCCCCGCAAGCATCCGGCCATCCTCTAGCTCTTTCATGCGAGCCGCTTTCCGCCGGCAGCGTCTATAGCGTGCGCCTGCGTGTAGCGGAGCGAGCCGGGCGCCGCCGGATCAATCTGCATCGGATATCTGGGTAACGCCAAGACGGTCTCCAGTTGCGGAGGCACGCCAAACATTGTGATCCCCTGATCACCTGCTGCCCCATCGACGTATTAGGTCAATCGGCATCGGTTGCGCATTACGGAAAAGCGCGTAGGTCACCGGTAATTGGACGTAAGTTTCTGTAAAAAAGCATAATAAATTTACAATCAGTGAATCACTTGAGGCCGCCCATTTGGGCAGGACAAGCTTGGGTCACCTGACTTTTGGAGTGCTTTCTCGATCATTTCCAAATTGCTTGCGAGCTGCTCAATCGCGGCGTTTACGTGGATGGCGGCAAGGCCCGCACCCAAGTGATCTAGCGACGCCAGCGCACCCTCAAGCACCTTGCGGCATTCTTGCAATTCAATCGTGTCGCCAATTGTTAGATGTATCACGAGGGATCCCTATCCAGTGCGACCCGGTCTTAGGAGAATTCGGCTTGGTGGGATCGTGATAGGCTGACCTTATGAAGAACTGTATCCGTATAGTTACGTAGTCCGCGCCCGGCTGAGTTGTCTGGGCGGTGAGATGAGTGATTAACTTTTCTACCTGTCAAAACGGCGGGCAAGATCAAGCAGAGCAATCGCAGCTTTGGCCGCTTCGCCGCCTTTGTCCTTTTGCGCCGGGTCCGCGCGGACCAGAGTTTGCGCTTCATTCTCCGTCGTCAAAATGCCGTTGCCGATGGCAATTCCGTCCATCGTGAGTGCCATAATCGCACGGGCACTTTCGCCGGCGACGATTTCGAAATGATAAGTTTCACCCCGAATGACGACGCCAATCGCGACGAAACCATCAAATTCGCCGCTATCCGCCGCAAGTGTGATTGCGCCGGGAATTTCAAGAGCGCCCGGCACAGTCAGCACTTCGGCCTCGTGTCCGGCACTTTCCAACGCCGCCTTTGCGCCTTCGATCAACATATCGTTGAATTGGTCGTAGAAACGCGCCTCTACGATGAGAAATTTGGCCATTGGTTTACTCCGGGATTTCTTGGTGATCGGTGATGGTAATTCCGTAACCATCCAGCGCGACGAGTTCAGGGCGTGAATTGGACAGCAACACCATTTCGTGAACACCCAAATCGGCGAGGATTTGGCTGCCGATACCGATATTGCGATGCTCTTCGTCCTGGCTCCATTCGCCGCTAGATCCGACGCGCTGGGTCAGGATGACGATAACGCCGGACCCATGATCGCCAATAGCGCCCATTGCGCGTTGCAAAGTGCGTTTGCGCGGGCCGGGCGCTCCCAATACGTCGTCGAAAACAGAGATCGGGTGGACACGGGCGAGGGTGGGTTCGCCGGGCGTGACATGGCCCTTTTGCAAGACATAGGCTTCGCTATTGGCGATGCGGTCGCGGTAAGTGATCATCCGCCAATCGCCGCCATAATCGCTTTCAAAACTGCGTTCACCGAGCCGTTCGACCAAGTGATCATTGCGCATCCGGTACGCGATAAGGTCACGGATCGTGCCGATTTTGAGGTCATGTTTGCGCGCAAAGGCCACCAGATCATCGAGCCGCGCCATTGTGCCGTCTTCGTTCATGATCTCGCAGATCACGCCGCTTGGATTGAGACCGGCTAAACGTGAGATGTCCACGGCGGCTTCTGTATGACCAGCACGGACCAACGTTCCGCCATCGCGCGCTGTCAGGGGAAAGACATGGCCCGGCGTGACGATATCATCCGCGCCCTTCGCCGCATCAATCGCGACAGATATCGTGCGCGCACGGTCCGCCGCGGATATCCCGGTGGTCACGCCTTCTTTTGCCTCGATCGAGATGGTGAAGGCGGTCTGCATACTCTCTTTATTGTTGCGGCTCATCGGCTCCAGGCCGAGTTGATCAACCCGCGTTTTATCGAGTGCCAGGCAGATCAGCCCGCGACCGTGGGTTGCCATGAAGTTTACCGCAGCAGGCGTCGCCATTTGCGCAGGGATAATCAGATCGCCTTCATTCTCGCGGTCTTCATCATCGATCAGGATGTACATTCTGCCATTGCGCGCTTCGTCGATAATCTCTTCGATCCCGACCAGCACTGGGCGCTCGTCATTGGAATCGAGAAATGTCTCAAGCTTTGCGAGGGTTTCAGCGGTGGGGTTCCAATCGGACTCCGCCGCATCGCGCAAAGTGTTAGCATGAAGACCAGCGGCACGGGCTAGGCCTGCCTTGGTCATGTCTCCGGCGTCGATCAGGTCACGGACGCGTGTGATGATTGATGTGGTCATGGAGGTGTACTATCACATCACAGTGTGATCGCAAGCTAGCTAATGTGATATTGCAATGTGTTTTCGTCAGAAATCGGGCGTGCAGATTTCAAACCGGACAATTTTCAAACCAGACAATTTTCAAACCTGACAATGCAAACCGAACAATGCGTAACGCAGTGGCCAATGGAATCCCGGAAGTTTGAAAAGTGGTGGACCCTGTTGGGATCGAACCAACGACATTCTGATTAAGAGTCAGACGCTCTACCAACTGAGCTAAGGGTCCATACCGATTTAGCAATCGGAGAATGGTCACAGGCGGGTAGAGCGAATGAGTTCGGTGCCGAATCAGACCCTAACCACCTGAAGGCCGCCGTATAGCGTGCCCTTAAGAGATGAAAAGCATTTATGCGGCCGCCGTCGACGCATTGTGATCAACAGCCATTTGCAACTGCTGGCGGGCTTCTTCGCTTAATGTGATGGTCGATTCGAAAGCGTCGCCGATATTCCGGTCGATGATAACGATGCCCGCGCGTTCCAACTCGGCAACGAGATTGAGCGCCGCAGGTTGGTCCAAAGCGGTCGCTGTGTGAAGTTGGCGCAATGTCGTGGTCATGCCCGCCAATTGGCGTTGATGCACGGCTGACGTAACCTGCGCCATCTGAATCGTTAGTTTGTTCTGACCAACCGGCTTTCTCCGGCGTAGTGCGGAAAAACGATGACAAATACGTGCTTTAGCGTTCCGCAAGCGGATCATGGCGAACCTCTACCGACAAAAAAAGGGGTGCCTGACGGCAGTCAGCGCAAATTGGGGGGCGCGCGTCTGCCGTCAGGACTTGAACGTTCAACTAATCACCAAATGAACTGGCGGATGCGAACCGAACGCTCGGGCTCCTCAGAGCCTGCGGTCTTATCGCCGATGCTTACGTTTACGGAAAGTCGCCCATTTGGGGGACTTCTGGTAACAAGATGTATCATGCAGCGCTATTACGATCAGATAGAAGCATTGACCGACATTGGAGCCGTGCTTCAATTTGCGCGCGATACAGGTGATCGTCAGGGCGCCGTGCGGATGAGTTATCATGTCACACCTTTATTTGATGAACCGATTTCGCAAACGACCACCGTCTATGCGGAGGGGTTTAGCAAAGAATGGCTTGAGTGTTACGACCGCGAGGATTTCCGCGCGTCTGATCCCATCCCCAATCGTGTAATACGGCACGGCGGGTTGATGACCTGGCAAGATGCGATGGATGCAGGGCCGAACACTCCCGAAAATATCACCTATTTCGATGCCATGCGGCAATTTGGCCTGATCCACGGATTTGGTGTGCCCTTGTTTGGGCCGAATGGACGCGACGCGTATGCTGCGTTCGATTTTGGCCGGCCTATTTCCGAGATTGCGCCTGAACCCTTGGGTATTGTGCGCAGCGTCGCGCAGGCCGGGCATCAGCGCATTTGCGTAATTCTGGACGAAAATTCAAAAGTGCCGGCATTGTCCGAGCGTGAGATCGAAGTCCTAACATGGGCGGCAAGGGGCAAATCCATCAGCTCGATCGCGGCGATCCTTGATCTGTCACCTGATACTGTGAAGACCTATTCGAAACGCATCTATGCAAAGCTAGAAGTGTCGGACCGTGTCGGCGCGGTCGTCAAAGCGCTGCGATTGGGATTGGTGCGGGTTTAACGCCCGCGCCGCCATTAGCCCGAAAGCCCGCCGCGCGGTGCGTTGCGGTTCCAACGGTTCACCATCATCAGCGCGCCGATGCAGATCATATTGGTCATCATCGATGAGCCGCCATGGCTCATAAACGGCAACGGAATTCCCACAACTGGAGCCATGCCCATCACCATCAGCAAATTGACGGCGATATAAAAGAATATCGTCGCGCTCATCCCGGCGGCCAGCAAGTTGGAAAAACGGTCACGGGAATCGCGCGCGACATTCATGCCCCAGCGCAATATGATGCTGAATACGGCGAGCACGAACAGACCGCCAATCAGGCCCCATTCCTCTGCCATCGTTGCGAAGACGAAATCGGTGTGCGGTTCAGGCAGATATTGCAGGTGGCTTTGCGATCCGTTGTTGAACCCTTTGCCAAAGATACCGCCTGATCCAATCGCGATTTTGGATTGAGCGATGTGATAACCCGCGCCCAGCGCGTCGGCCTCTGGATCGAACATCGTCATGACGCGCCGCTGTTGGTAATCTTGCAGGCCGAAGAAAAACACCAACGGCGCCGCCGCAGCCCCGGCCAAACCAGCGGCGACGAACCAACGCATCGGCAATCCTGCAAGCAGCATCACAACGCCGCCGCCAAAGACGATGGCCAGCGACGTGCCCAAATCAGGTTGCAGCAAAACCAAACCAACCGGCAGCCCGATCATCACTCCCGGCACAACCAAGGCGCGCCAAGTCGCAATCATCCCAACCGGCAAGGATGAGAAATAATGCGCCAATGTGACCACGATCACGGGCTTCATCAGCTCAGATGGTTGTAACACCATGAAACCAAGATCGAGCCAGCGCTGACTGCCGCCGTTCACCTGTCCGATAATCTCCACCGCCAGCAACAACAGGAAGACGACGATAAAGGCCGGGTAGGTCATGAACCGCACAAAATCGCGCGGCAGCGACGCAATCACCGATGCCATCACCAAAAACACGCCGAAGCGGATCAAATGCGACGAAGCGTAAGGCGTCATTGAGCCGCCCGCCGCCGAATACAAAACCGCCGCGCCAAATGCGACCAGCATGAATAGCGGGATCAACATGCTCCAAGGCTGGCGAGCAATGGGATAGGGGATGATACCGCTGCGCGCGCTCTGCATCAGTTCGCGCCTGCGGTCGAAAGTGGTGAGGGCGCCATCGTTGGGGGGGGCGTTGACGGGGGCGTTGATGGCGGCGGCGATGGAGGCGTTTGAATACCGGGGACGAGCGTTTGCGGCCGCGCATCGGGTGGCGGCGTGCCTGACGGATTGGCAATCGGACGCGGCGCGACAAATTCATCGGCAATCTCTTCCGATTGCTGAGCGGCGACGCGGGCTTCGGCTTCGACCCGGTCAAATATATCTTCGTCGCGGCGCGGTGGGGGCGTTACCGTCGCGCCGCGTTCGCGCGCATAGGCGGCATAGCGCTGTTCCAAGCGTTCCTGAGCGGTGCCGCCCCATTGCTGCTCCAGTGATTTGAGCGCGTCGAGGCCCTTTTGCGGGTCGAACATGAACGTCATCACATCGCGCGCAATCGGGTAAGCGGAACCTGATCCGCCGCCATGTTCGATTACCACCGCGCCTGCGTAACGCGGATTTTCGGTGGGCGCGAAGAACGTAAACAGCCCGTGATCACGGTATTTCCACGGCCCGGTTCGGCCGTTGGACACGCTGAGCGAGACAACCTGCGCCGTGCCGGTCTTGCCCGCCATTTTGATGTCGGGGAAGGGCAGCCGCCCGCGCCCTGCTGTGCCGGGGCCATTGACCACATCGCTCATCGCTTGGCGGATATAGGCGATTTCGTCGGCGTTGAAATTATAGCTGACCGGGTCATTCGAGCTGCCATCGAGCACCAGCCTTGGGTTCAACCGATTCCCCGTGGCAAGCCGCGCACTCATCACCGCCAGTTGCAGCGGGCTGGTGAGATAATACCCCTGACCGATAGAGGCGTTGACCGTATCGAATGATTGCCATTCGCGGCCGAATTTGTTGAATTTCCAATCGGGGTCGGGGACGGTGCCGTAAAACTGGCTGGTGACAGGCAATTCAAATTCCTGCCCCAGTCCCAAATCTTTGGCCATTTCGGCGACTTTGTCGAAGCCGATTTGCTGGGCAAAATGATAGAAATAGCTGTCGCAGCTTTGATAGATCGCCTTGGCCATATCGACGCGGCCATGGTTGCTCCAGCAATTGAAAAACCGGTTGCCGATCCGGCGCCCGCCCCCGCAAGTGATGCTCTCGCTTGGTTGCACGCCCGCTTTCAAAAACGCCATGCAATGCATCGGTTTGACGGTGGAGCCGGGGGGATACAATCCCTTGAGCACTTTGTTGCGCAGCGGAACCCGCGCATCTTCGCGCAGCATCGAATATTCGACGCTGCCGATCCCGTCAGAAAAACTGTTGGGATCGAAGCTCGGCATACTCGCCATGCAAAGCAGATCACCGGTCTGGCAATCCATAACCACGACAGACCCGCTTTCCAGCCCGATCCGCCGCGCGGCGTAATCTTGCAGCGGCCCGTCAATTGTTAGGCGCACCGGATCACCCTGAATATCGTCGCGCGTTTCCAAATCGCGCACGATCCGCCCGCCTGCGGTCACTTCTACTCGGCGAGCGCCCGGTACACCGCGCAATTCCTGCTCAAATTGTTTCTCCAGCGCATCTTTGCCGATTTTGTGGCCCGGAGTGATCAGGATCGGATTGCGGTCCAGCTCATATTCTTCCGCATTCGCAGGGCCGACATAACCGATCAAATGGCCGACAGAGGATGCGGTCGGGTAGAACCGAGAGAACCCGCGCTGCGGCACAACCCCTTGCAAATCCGGCAGCCGCACGCTGAGCGCGGCGAATTGTTCATAATCCAGCCCGCTCGCAACTTCGATCGGAGCAAAGCCGCGCGATTGCGAAACTTCGGTCTTAAGATCGGCGATCCGGTTTGGCTCTAGGCCCAAAAGCCCGCCAATCTGGTCAAGCATGGCATCGGGGTCGGACAGCCGTTCCGGAATAACATCGACGCGGAAATCGGCGCGGTTCGATGCGAGCGGCGCGCCGTCACGGTCGAGTATCCAGCCCCGGCGAGGGGGGATCAGCGTCAGATTGACACGGTTGCTTTCGGATTCCAGCCGGTATTTCTCATTCTCCGCAATCGCGAGGTAACCCATGCGCACCGCGAGCAGCACACCAACCCCGTATTGCAGCCCGCCAATAACCACGGCGCGGCGATCAAATGTGTGTTTCAACGTCGAGGCGTTGACCATTGATCCGCGCTGTTTCTGACGTTTCTTCGCCCCGCTGTTCAATCGGAAAAGTTGCTTCACCCGACCCTCCGCGACCGGGACAAGCGGAACCGGTCAAACCACGCAATCATCCGTGCAAGCAGCGGGTAAAGCATGATCCCAACGATAATCTGAGGGATGGCCGCAAGCGCCAAATGAACTGTGAGAGATGCACCGGAAACCACCATCGCTGCGGTGATATACAGCACGATGGCTAGACCGGCGGTGAACCAGTCCTGCCAAAACCCACGCCAGGGAAAGCGGGCTTCAATGGCTTCAAGCGCGATCATCGTCAGCGACCATAGCAGAATGCCGCTGCCGAAGGGCTGGCCACTGAATAAATCGTCAAACGCGCCCAGCGGGACCCCAATCCAAAGCGGCAACAGGCCGGGCCGCATGATGCGCCAGCCTAGGAATACGAGAAACCCAATCGGCGGCGCAAGCGGCATGACATCGGCCAACATCCAGATCGGCAGAAGCGATGCCAGTAGGATGGTGATATAGGGCACAGACTTTGCCCGCCACGGTGACGTGACGCGGTTGATACCGCCGCTGCCATAGGCGCGGCGCTGGTTTGGTGTGGAAAGCCGATCGATCAATCGTTCAGCTCTTCCTGCGTCAATTCATCGCGCGCACTCACGCCTGACGCTTCCACTGCGAGCGGCTCGTAAATTGGTTCAACCACCACGTAATTGGTCGCAGAGGGTTCCGCGATCAGCCGCGCAATGCCGCCATCTGAGGTGATTTCGCTGAGCACCGCCACCGCCACGCCCGGACGGTAATATCCGCCGGCCCCGCTGGTCACGAATACGTCCCCGATTTCGAGCGGGTTGAGGCCCAGATTGATCAGGCGAATGCGCAAAAGCCCATCGCCGCGCCCTTCGGCAAAGGCGACCGTTTGATCCGAGGCACGGCGTACCGGCAACACGCTTTCGCTGTCAGTCAGGAGCAGAACGCGCGACGATCCGCGCGCCGTTTCCAAAACACGACCAATAACGCCGCGTTCCGAATGGACCGGCATACCGATGGCGACATTGTCGCTGGAACCGACGCCAATATAGGCAAATCGCCGGGCGCTGGACGAACTCGATCCAATCAGGCGTGTCGCGGCAATGGCATCGACCTCTTCTTCGTCGGTAAGCCCTAGAAGCGCCTTTAGCCGCCGGTTTTCGGCTTCGACCGCTTCTGCCTCCGCCAATCGAATGCGGGCAATCTCAACCTCTCGGCGCAATTGCGCATTTTGGCCGCCCGCATTCCAATATGCTGTGATTGTGTCCCAAGTGTTGTTGCCGCCCGCGCGCACTGTGGCGGTTGCCTCACCAACCGGAGAAGCCGCATCGCTGGCGGCACCGCGCAAGGGTTGAAACGCCGATGGCTGCCACAAAGATATCGTCAAAAGGGCAAGCCCCACCACCGCGCCAAGCGTCGCAAGCAGATACCCGGTGAAGACCGAATATTGCTGCTTTTTCGAAAAGCCCGACCGACGCGATGATGGCGGCGCCATGGGTTTATCCAGTCCCTAGTAGTGTTAACCCCCGCGCGGTCTCCCAAACGAGAAAAGCGTGGAACGAAATTAGGCCGTCATTAAGACGCCGCGATAGATCGGATCTTCCATTGCCCGGCCCGTACCGATGGCCACGCAAGTCAGCGGATCCTCTGCGATGGAAACCGGCAGTCCAGTCTCTTCGCGCAGATGTTCATCAAGGCGGCGGATCAATGCGCCGCCGCCGGTAAGGACGATGCCCTGATCGACAATATCGGCGGCGAGTTCGGGCGCGGTGTTTTCCAGCGCAATCCGTACACCTTCGACAATCGCGCCGATGGGTTCTGACAGAGCCTCTGCGACATGCGCCTGATTGATCGTAATTTCTTTGGGCACGCCGTTGACCAGATCGCGGCCTTTAAGCGTGATTGTTTCGCCAACGCCGTCTTCTGGGATCATGGCGATGCCGTAATCTTTCTTGATCCGTTCCGCCGTGGCATCCCCGATCAACAGATTGTGGTGACGGCGGACATACGAAACGATCGCTTCGTCCATCTTATCGCCGCCGGTCCGAACGCTGGTGGTGTATGCGAGGCCGCGCAGCGACAAAACCGCAACTTCGGTGGTCCCGCCGCCAATATCGACAACCATGCTGCCCACAGGCTCTGTCACCGGCATGTCCGCGCCAATTGCGGCGGCCATCGGTTCAAGGATCAAGTAAACCTCTGATGCACCCGCATTCGATGCTGCGTCGCGGATCGCGCGTTTTTCAACCGATGTTGAACCCGACGGTACGCAGATCACGATCTCTGGAAAACGGAACATGTTACGTTTGCCGTGAACCTTGCGGATGAAATGTTTGATCATTTCCTCTGCAACTTCGATGTCGGCAATTACGCCGTCGCGCAGGGGGCGGATTGCTTCGATGGAATCGGGCGTCTTGCCCATCATCATCTTGGCATCGTCGCCCACGGCCTTAACGCGTTTGACCCCATTGATCGTTTCAATCGCGACGACCGATGGTTCGTCCAGCACGATACCCTGACCTTCGACATAGACCAGTGTGTTGGCTGTCCCCAGGTCGATGGCCATGTTCTGCGACCCGAATTTGAACAGATTGGCAAAAAAGCTCATTTTTATGTTTTTCCGTAATGCCCGTATGTTGCGTTTGCGCCCAATAAAGACTTGGACTGGCAGCCCGGGAAGGCCCGCAACACATATTGAAAATGACGTGACCCTTTGCGCCTAGCGAATGCTTGCGAAAAAGGCTAAAATTATTGTTGACGATCGGGGTTATTTTCCCCCGCGGCACTCGAAATTGCGGTGCATGCGGGCTAGCTTGCGACAAATGCCCCAAATCCGCCGTCTCCCTAACGCTCTTGTGAACCGAATTGCCGCTGGTGAAGTGGTCGAACGGCCTGCTGCTGCGCTTAAAGAACTGGTTGAGAACGCCATTGATGCTGGTGCGCGGCGAATCGCTGTGACGTTGACCGATGGCGGCCTGACACGTTTGGAAGTGACCGACGATGGTTGCGGAATGAGCGCGGATGACATGGCGTTGGCGCTGGAACGCCATGCGACATCGAAATTACCGGATGAAGCGATTGAATTGGTCGCGACCTTGGGTTTTCGCGGGGAGGCTTTGCCGTCTATCGCCAGTGTCGCGCGCTTAACACTGGAAAGCCGGGTGCGAGGTTCGGATGACGACCAAAGCTCGCAAGGATGGCGGCGGGTCGTTGATCACGGCGAATTGATTGAGGACGGCCCGGCGGCTGTTCCGGTGGGAACCCGCGTTCGGGTTGAGCAGATTTTTGCCAAAGTCCCCGCGCGCCGCAAATTCCTGCGCACCGCGCGCAGTGAATATATTGCCTGTCTCGATATAACCCGCCGGCTTGCGATGGCGCGGCCAGATATTGCCTTCACGCTGGAGAACGGCGCGGAGGGTAAGAGCCGCACAGCCTTATCGACGCAGCCCGATGAGGCGCTGGCAACGCGTGTTTCGCAGATCGTTGCGCGCGAGCTTAAAGACAATGCGGTCGAAATTGAGCTGGAGCGCGAAACGCCGCATGGATTGATGCGGCTGACAGGGCTGGCGGGCCTGCCGACATACAATCGCGGCGTGGCGGATCACCAATATCTGTTTGTGAATGGCCGCCCGGTGAAAGACCGATTGCTGACCGGGGCGGTGCGCGGGGCCTATTCCGATATGCTCGCGCGGGATCGTCACGCGGTGCTGGCGCTGTTCCTTGAAATTCCGCCGCAAGATGTGGACGTGAATGTCCATCCCGCGAAAACCGAAGTGCGGTTCCGCGATGCGGCGCATGTGCGCGGGTTTATCGTATCGGGTTTGCGGCGCGCTTTGGATACGGGTGACCGGCGCAGCGCGCAGGGGCCGGACCGCGCGGCGATGGAGAAATGGCAGCAGGAGCCGGAAGCTCAGCCTGCGATGCGTTCGATATTTGAGGAACGCGGTTTGAATGCCGCGCCATATTCCGGGGCAGGGCATGTCGCCGAACCGCGCGTGGATTGGTCACCGGCGCAAAGCACACCTTACGACAGCGCATTGCCCACTGGCCGCGCCGAAGAGGCCGCGCCGATCCCCGAAGATGCTGATCGCTATCCGCTGGGCATTGCACGCGGGCAGGTTGCGAACACCTATATCGTGGCGGAGAGCAAGGACGGCCTCATCCTGGTCGATCAACATGCCGCGCATGAACGGCTCGTGCTGGAACGGTTGAAAGCGGCAGGCGCAGAGGAATCCGTAACCCGCTCGCAGGCATTGCTGGTGCCCGACGTGGTCGAAATGGACGAGGCCGATTGCGACCGGTTGGAGGACGCCGCCGAGGGTTTGGCGCGTTTTGGCCTTACGGTGGAACGGTTCGGTCCCGCCGCGATGCTGGTGCGCGCCGTGCCATCCGCCATCGCCAAAGCGGACAGCGGCAAATTGCTCCAAGACCTTGCCGACGACATCGCAAAACACGGCAAGCAAGAAGATAGCGGATCGCTGCTGCTCTCCGAAAAACTCGATCTGGTGCTGGCGACAATGGCGTGCCACGGATCGGTGCGGGCAGGGCGGGTGCTCAACGTGGCGGAAATGAACGCATTGCTGCGCGAAATGGAAGCAACGCCGAGGTCAGGGCAGTGCAATCATGGGCGGCCGACTTGGGTGAAGCTGGGCATGGACGATGTTGAGAAACTGTTCGGGCGGCATTGAACCGGATGTTTCGTTAATCCGCATCTCTGCCGTTTGAATACATCGCCAGATCAACACCCTGCCGATTTGCGGAAACCAGCAATAGTCTTGCCAATTCGGCCCCTGTAAGTGATGTCTGGCCGCGCGTGCATAGGAGCGGAGCATGATGAGAATTTCAATCTGGATAATCGCCGCTGTCTTAGCGCTTTTGAGCCTCGCCGCAGGGGCGGCAAAAATTGCAGCGGCTCCGCAGGAAATTCAATTCTTCCAAGATGCGCAGGTCAGCATACGGTGGATGCTGCCGATGGGCGTTTTGCAGGTCGTTGGCGGTATTTTGACGATATTTAGAAGATCCAGAAAATTCGGGGCCATCATCGCTGCCGCAGGTTTCTTGTTATCCGCGGCGATGATTTTCGTAACCGGTAATCTGGTATTCGCGGTCGTCTCATTGCTGCCCGCGGCGTTAGCAGCTCTCTTATTCTGGCTGTCTGATCGGCAAGCTTGAGCAGACGAGGGACGGCTTAAGCTAGCACATCCCTCAAACGTTGAACTTAAACAGCATCACATCGCCGTCCTGAACGTCGTAATCCTTGCCCTCTTGGCGCATCTTACCCGCATCTTTCGCGCCCGTTTCGCCGCCCAATTCGATGTAGTCATCGTAAGCAATCGTCTCTGCGCGGATGAAGCCTTTTTCAAAATCGGTGTGAATTTCGCCCGCCGCCTGCGGTGCCTTTGCACCCGCGGGGAATGTCCATGCGCGCGATTCTTTCGGTCCTGCGGTGAAGAATGTTTGCAGGCCCAGCAATGTGTATCCAGCGCGGATCACACGGGCGAGGCCGCTTTCGGTTAGGCCCAATTCGGTGAGATATTCGGCGCGGTCTTCCATCGGCATTTCGACCAATTCGGATTCGATTGCGGCGGATACAACAACGGCCTGCGCGCCCTCTGCGGCGGCTTTGGCGAACACCTTGGCCGACATGTCATTGCCATCGGCGGCGTCTTCTTCGGCCACGTTGCAGACATACAGAACCGGTTTCGCGGTCAGCAATTGCGCTTGTTCAAACAGGCGTTCTTCTTCTTCGCCTTCGGGAACGGTCAAACGCGCGGGCTTGCCCTCTTTCAGCAATTCGAGCGCTTGGCCCAGCACGCTGGCGAGCGCGGCGGCTTCTTTGTCGCCGTTCTTGCCGCGTTTCTCCGCATTGGGAACGCGTTTTTCAAGGCTCTCCAGATCGGACAGCATCAATTCGGTCTCTACAACCTCTGCATCGGTCAACGGATCGACCGTGTTGGAGACGTGCTGAATATCGTCATCTTCAAAACAGCGCAGCACATGCACAATCGCATCAACCTCGCGGATATTGCCGAGGAATTGGTTGCCCAAACCTTCGCCCGCGCTTGCGCCTTTCACAAGGCCGGCAATGTCGACAAAGCCGAGCTGTGTTGGGATGATTTTTGCGCTGCTGGCGATGGCGGCGATTTTGTCCAAGCGCTCATCCGGCACGGCAACTTGGCCGACATTGGGTTCAATCGTGCAAAACGGATAATTCGCAGCCTGCGCGGCCTGCGTTTCTGTGAGCGCATTAAACAGCGTGGATTTGCCAACATTGGGCAGGCCCACAATTCCGCAACGAAAACCCATTTTATGCTCTCTAACTGTCAATATGCCGAAGAAGCAGCGCCTTTAACCGGGGTGGTGCAGATAGGCAATCGCTGCGCGGGGTATTCGCGCGCGATTATCGGTTAAGCCGCCGCACGGCGCCGACGTCTGATCGAACCGGCTGCGACAATGCCAAACCCGATCAGCAGCAGCGCCGCGCTGGATGGTTCCGGTACTGGCGTGCCGAGCGGGGTCAGGTCGCTATCGGGTCCGCAGCCCAAGCCGCCGGGGATACAGAACCCCGATGTGGTCGATGTTCCCCCGGTGGAACTAATGCCCGATCCGCCGCTTGTCCCGCCGGTGACAATCGCGCCCGAAGTCGTGCTGGAGGTGGAGACTGATCCGCCCATGGCTGGCGGCAGATCTTGCGCAAGCACAATGGTGGGCGCGCATAGCGAAGCCGCTGCGACCCCGCAGGCAATTGCGATCAATCGAAACGGCTTAAGCATAATGGCGTAACTCCCTGAAAAAAGGAGCAAAGCCAATTGGTGCAGTTCTCGCAATAGGCGACCAACCCATGTGCCGGGTTGGCACAAGGGAATTAGAGAGCAGCGCCGCGCCAATCCCGGGCGCGAACATCAATCCACGTTGTGAACATCCTTGATCCACGGACCGTATCCGCTCTCTCCCAACCAATCGACCTGAACCTGAGCGGTGAGGGCGTTGATCGCGATTTGCGGCTTTCCGCCGGGATGGACGGGGACACGCAGGGGCCGAACACCCGGTGCCTGCGCAATCACAGCGGCCATCGCGCGCGGCACATCCATCGGATCGGTTGACCCGCCGCCGGTGCGATTGCCCAATTGCGAAATAAGCGCGGGATAACCCGATAAGTGTGTTTCATCAGAACGTTCAAGCAGCGCGACTGAATTGGTGTTGGCATTCGACCAGATCATCGTTGGATAGCCGCCCGGTTCGATTATCGTCACATCGATACCGTGCGGGACAAGTTCATAAGCCAGCCCTTCGCTCAACGCCTCAAGCGCGAACTTGCTGGGCGAATACATGCCGTATGATGGCGCGATTACCCGGCCAAGCTGGCTGGTAATGTTGAGGATGAGCCCGCTGCGCGCCTCTCGCATGCTCGGCAAGACCGCGCGGATCATCCGCTGAGCGCCAAAGACGTTGGTGTCGAAGGTAAGCTGCGTTGCCTCCAAATCCTGAATTTCGATGGGGCCGCCGAATGAAATACCGGCATTGTTGATGAGAACATCAATCGGCCCGCCATTGATTTCGATGGCCCGCGCCACACCGGCGGCGACTTGGTCATCTGACAGAACGTCGATTTCGAGAACGTGCAGGTCGAGCTCTTCAGACGCGGCGAGGGCGCGCAGCTCATCTGCCTCTGTTCGCGGCAGGCTGCGCATGGTGGCAAAGACCTTCGCGCCCTCGCGGGCGTAATATTCCGCCGAAAGCCGTCCAAAGCCGGTCGAACAGCCAGTGATAAGAATGCTCTTGCCGCGGATATTGGGCGCTGCTGTGACCGTGTCCTGAGCGGCGATTTGGGCACCGGCGACCAATACGGACGTGGCGGCTGCTCCGGCGAGGAGATTGCGGCGATTAATCTGAGGCATGATGGGGGTTCTCTCTCTTTGAATTGGGCAGCTTAGTCGTCTTGCATCCGCATGGCGACTTCGCTCATGAAACGCGGATTGTTGCCTTCTGCCAGCCACGGTGCCTCTGCACTGACCGCGCCCAGCATCGCGGCGAGGCCGTCTTGTTCAGATTTACCGTAATTGCCCAGCACATAGCCATGAACGCGGTCTTTGTGGCCCGGATGGCCGATGCCAAGCCGGACCCGGCGAAATTCTGCGCCAAGGTGCTGGTCGATGGAGCGCAGGCCGTTATGCCCGGCATGTCCGCCGCCTTGTTTCACCTTCACGCGGAAAGGATCAATGTCGAGCTCGTCATGAAAGACGGTGAGCGCGTCAGTGTCCAATTTGTAAAACCGCATCGCCTCGCCAACGCTGCGCCCGCTTTCATTCATGAAGGTGGCGGGTTTAAGCAATATGACTTTTTCGCCGCCGATGCGGCCCTCTTGGACCCAGCCCTGAAACTTTTTCTGGATCGGTCCAAAACCGTGCATATCGGCCAGCACATCCATCGCCATAAAGCCGACATTGTGCCGTTGGAGCGCATAACGCGGTCCGGGATTTCCAAGGCCTGTCCAGATTTGCATCGTGTGGGTTCTAGCTATGATTTGCGCCCGGGCAACACTGGCGTCCGATAAAGATTGGGATCAGATAAAGCGCGGATCAGGGGTGATGGGCAACAGCCGCGAATCCGCTACTGCTGCGGTGCGATGGGCCGTAATCTGCTGCGCCTCTGGGTCTGATGCGAATGACAGGAATGAAGCTTTGCTCGTTTGCCGAACAAGCATGACAATATCCCATGCCTCTGTTTGCGGGCCGATCAGAAAATTTTCCGAAGAACCCAAAAAGAGCAGCTCACCGCCAGTTTGTTTCAAAAGCGGTTCTATCCCCTTGATGTAAAGGTCGTATGCGCCAGCGCCGTCGATGCCTCCTGTTGGTTCGAGATCGGGCGCCAACGAATAATCTGCCTTTGGGCGCAGCCGGATCAAGTTCAGCATGACCACCGGTCCCGTATCGGGCGTTCCAAAGAAACGCCCTGCTGCGGCCGGGTCAACGTCTACAAACTTATCGGATGTCGGTATGTCAGACATGGGGTATCCAAAAACAAAAACACCGGGGTTGGTTGCCCAACCCCGGTGTCTTGGTGATTTTTCGAAGTGAGAAGGCTCTGGCTTACTCGCCGCCGCCTTCTTCTTCAGCTTTCTGAGAGGTCGCTTCGACTGCATCTGCTGCAATCTCTTCGCCTTCTTCTTCCTCTTCGTCGTCGCCCTTCTTCATTGCCGAAGGAGCAACCAGCGTTGCGATAGTGAAGTCGCGATCTGTGATCGCGCTTTCGCTACCAGCAGGCAGTTTCAGTTCGCTGATATGGATCGAATCGCCGACTTCCTTACCAGTGACATCGATTTCGATCTCACCAGGAATTTTGTCGTTTTCGCAGACCAGTTCCAGCTCGTGACGGACCACGTTAAGAACGCCGCCCTTCTTGAGGCCGGGGGATTCTTCTTCATTGGTGAAGACCACTGGAACGCTGACTTCGATCTTGCCGCCTTTTGCGAGGCGGAAGAAATCTGCGTGGATTGGACGGTCGGTGACCGGATGCAGCGCAACGTCCTTTGGAATGGCGCGAACTTTTTCGCCGCCAAGCTCGATCTGCACGATAGAGTTCATGAAGTGGCCGGTCATCAGCTGACGGGTCAATTCTTTCTCTTCCACGTGGATCGTGATTGCTTCTTCTTTACCGCCGTAAATAACAGCGGGGATCCGACCTTCGCGGCGAAGTGCACGGGAGGCTCCCTTGCCTGCCCGTTCGCGCGTTTCAGCCGGCAGTGTGAGAGCGTCGCTCATAACATTAGCCTTTCGAATACGTATTCATGGTTTTTCGCGCGCGCCGCCTCCAGGGATGACCAGAACGCCGAAGGGCGCGCAAATAGCGTGAACGGAGGAAAACTCAACTTAAAAAGTGAAACGCGCCGCCGCTCTATCTCACACGGGTCACGGTGTAGCCGCGTTCCTCTAGCATTGCGGGCAGGCCATCAGGGCCAATCAAATGCGCGGCCCCCACAGCGAAAAGTGGCCGTTCGCGGTCTCCCAAATGCACAAGCACATTGCGCAGCCATTTGGTGTTCCGGTCCACCAGCAATGCGGCGCGCAGTTCGGGGTCAGCCATTATCCCGGTTGTCGTCGCGGCCTCTAACGCGGCGTCATCCCCGCTTAGCCACGCCCGGGTTAAATGGCCGCGATCCTCTTTCGATGCTTCCCATTCTTCGACCGTTCCTTCTAACAAAGCGCGTTGATCTTCCTCTGCCAAAGCATCGAATATGCCCAATTGTTCCCGCGCCAGTTCAAATCCATAGGTTGGCCGTCCTTCAAACCGAGAGAGGATATAGCGGTCCACCCCGTTGCGGGGTTCGCCCACCGCGCCGACCCGCGCCAGCATAATTGCCGCCCCCCAGGTCTCTGTGTCGTTGAAACGTGCGGGCGGAATTCCGGAAAGCTCGGCCATTTCCATCAAAGGACCGGCAATGCTGGGATCAACACGCTGTTCCAATGGGCCCATTCCGGGTGTCGCGGAAAGGCGCGCGAATGTCTCTGCAACGCCCGCTGCGTCGCGCAAATTGACCACTTCAACCACAGCGCGGTCGGCATCTTCAATCGCTGCATCAATCGCTGGCGTGCGCCAGTCGGTGCCATCGGGCAGGGCATGGATCGTGCCCAGCATCCACCCTTCGGTCAGGCCAACGCTGTTGGTGATTTCGAAGAAGGGCGGGCTAGGCGCGCCGTCCATGCTTACCGCATCTGTTTCAGAAGCAGGTCCGCCCCCACCGCAACCCGCCAAAGCGAATGTTACGGTGAGGGCGAGAATGCGGAGCCTATGCCGGTTGCCGCGCGCCAAACTTACTGAACCCGCGTGGTTTCGATATCGCGCTGCGCCAGATAATCTTGCACACTGCGTTCGCCGGCAAGATGCCCGGCGCCAACCGCGATGAAAACCGTGCCCGGCGCGGTGTCCAAACGCTCTTCGATCCATTCTGCCCAATTGGCGTTGCGATCATATAAGAGAGCCGCGGCGAAGGCTTCGTCATCCATATTTTCATTCATGATCGCGGCCAGACCATCGGCATCACCGGCGGCCCATTCTGCAACCATACTGTCGAGCATTGTGGCGGCATCGCCCATTCCTTCGACCGCGCCCATCAGGAATTCAATCTGCTGATCTTGCGGCAATCCATCGAAGAGGCCGAGTTGGAATTCGGCGGTTTCAAGTGCGGCTTGCGGCGTGTCGCCAGCCTTGGACAAGATGATCTTGTCAACGCCCGCTTGCAGATCATAACCCTGTTGGAGCAGCGGCAAAACGCCGAGCGTCAGGCCCGCCATCCACGGTTCGAACTGATCGAATGCAACCGGCGGCACGCCAAGCGACGCAAGGGCAGCTTCATAAGCGGCGGTTTGTTCTTCATCCAGCAGCGTGCGCAGCGTCGTTCCATCGGTGAACATTCCTTTTGCAATCGCAATTTCCTGCATCGCAGCCTCGCTGGCCGGGTCCATCAGGATTTCGGTGACGACAGTATCGGACGAGCTAAGCGCGGCGTCGATTTCGGCGTCGTACCATACCAAATCGGCAGGCAGAGCGTGGACCGTGCCAAAGAGGTAAATCGTGGTGTCTTCATCAGCGACTTTCCAAAGCGCAGGGCCTTCTGGACCGCTGGGCAGTTCCGCTTGGTCAGCCAAGGCAGTTGGAGCAGCAGGGGTTTCGGTATGCGCATCGGCCATTGCGGGGCCAGCGGCAAACAAAGCGGCGGCGGCAACAGAAGCGGAAATGAGGGTGCGAATTTTCATAAGAGGGTCCTTTTGGATGAACATATGCGTTTACAGATATTTAGGTGAAGTGAATAAATAGGCGAAGTGAACAAAACCGGGCGGCGGGGCGGTTAGAGATAACGTTTGGCGAACCAAACGGCGGACCACACCGTGCAGATGATGAGGAAGACAATCATCGGGTCTTGCGCCGGCAACCACCCGGCATGGTGCGCCATCCACCATGCGGGGGCGAGGAACAGATATGCGTGACCGGCAATGAATGCGCCCTCTCGGTAGGCGTCTGCTTCGTGTTCATCGACCGTGCGCAACCACTTCAATGTCGCGATGGGAACAAATAACAACCACACTGCGATCACTACGCCGGCAATTATGGGATTGATCGGTCCATCAGAAAACATCTCAACGCCGGGTTCCTGCGTTAATACGAGGATCATGCCCAGCAACGCGCCAACGCCCATGCAGGTAAAGATGACCATACGTGATTGTTTTACGCGCGGTGCTTCGGGTTCGCCGCTTTCGGCGGGCCACAATCGCCAGACCGCAAAGCAGATCACGATCAACAGCAATGCGGCCGCGGCCAGGATGGCAAAATCGGTGTTTTCTAACGGGCCTTGTCCCAATCTTCCTTTGGTAAAGCCAACCGCGAATGCGGGCAGGAATAAGAGCGCAAACCCGCCCAGAGCGCCCAATGCGATGCGTTTGAAAGTGGAATAGTCGCGGGCGTCATCGATATGATCGAGCGTGGTAGATGGATCAGGCTTGGTCATGGAAAATCTCTTCGATGGGCATTTCGAACAAGCGTGAAATGCGGAAGGCAAGGGGGAGCGAGGGATCATGTTTGCCGGTTTCAATGGCATTGACCGCTTGGCGCGACACATCGAGTTGCACCGCCAATTCGGCTTGGCTCCAATCGCGTTCCGCGCGCAGAACTTTGAGGCGGTTTTTCATTGTGAGTTGTTCGCTTTGTAAAAATCGTATTGTCGTGTCCACCTGTCGCAATGTCAGGTTTCCTTTACTTTATGTAGTGATTCGCTGACATTGTCAAGAATACCTGACATTTTGTCAGGTGCGCGCGGCTTCCCTGTCCAAAAAACGCATAATATCGGAGCGCAAAATCGCCCGTTGCTGCGCCGCACCATTGACGCGCTAAGGGGCATAAGCCATTGGCCAGCGCCATGGATACCGAGCTGCAATCACCGCCGCTTCCGGCGCGTGACCCGACCCGATCTTTTCAGGACATGATCCTGACCCTGCATGATTTCTGGGCCGCGAATGGCTGCGTCATCTTGCAACCCTATGATATGCGCATGGGGGCGGGCACATTTCACACCGCGACTACGCTGCGCGCGCTGGGGCCTGAGCCGTGGAATGCTGCCTTTGTTCAGCCGTGCCGGCGCCCGACCGATGGGCGCTATGGGGAAAACCCAAACCGGCTCCAGCATTATTACCAATATCAGGTGATCCTGAAGCCATCGCCGTCCGATATTCAGGAACTCTACCTCAAAAGCCTCGCGGCGATTGGTGTCGATCCGCTGAAACACGACATCCGTTTTGTCGAGGACGATTGGGAATCGCCCACGCTCGGCGCGTGGGGATTGGGCTGGGAGGTCTGGTGCGACGGGATGGAAGTCACCCAGTTCACCTATTTCCAGCAAATGGGCGGGTTTGATTGCAAACCGGTTGCGGGCGAATTGACCTACGGGCTCGAACGGCTCGCCATGTATATCCAAGGCGTGGACAGCGTTTACGACCTCGCTTTCAATCAACACGGCGTGAGCTATGGCGACGTGTTCCTTGAAAACGAACGGCAGATGTCGAAGGCCAATTTTGAGGTCTTCGACACAGATTTGCTGTTTAAGAAGTTTGAGATGGCGGAAAAGGAATGCCGCAATCAAATCGACAATGATGTGCCAATCGCTGCGTATGAAGAAGCGGTGGAGGCCAGCCACATTTTCAACCTGCTGCAAGCGCGCGGCGTGATCAGCGTCCAAGAACGCGCCAGTTATATGGGCCGGGTGCGCGATTTGGCGCGCGGGTCGTGTGAGAAATATGCCGAGTTGAAGGCCCCCGAATGGGCCGAGAAATACCCGGAATGGAGCCTGATCTAATGGCTGATTTCCTGCTTGAATTGCGCTGCGAAGAAATCCCGGCGCGGATGCAAAAGGGCGCGCGCGCTGAATTGGAGAAACTGTTTCGGCGCGAAATGGATGCGAGCGGCGTTAAGGCCAGCGATCTGACAGTGTGGTCGACCCCGCGCCGTCTAGCGTTGATTGCACGCGGTCTACCGACGGCGACTGAAGCTGTGCGAGAGGAGGCCAAGGGGCCTCCTGTTGCCGCGCCGGATCAAGCGATTGACGGTTTCTGCCGCAAGAACGGTGTTGAACGCGGCGCATTGGAAGTGCGCGAAGTGAAGGGCCGCGAGACCTATTTTGCGGTCATCGAAAAACCGGGGCAAGCGGCCCTCGATCTGCTCGCCGCCGCTATCCCCGCGATCATCCGCGATTTTAGCTGGCCCAAGAGCATGCGCTGGGGCGATGCCTCGATCAGCAATGAGAGCCTGAAATGGGTGCGCCCGCTATCCGGCATTGTGGCGCTGCTCGATGGTGAGGTTGTGCCGTGCCTAACCGATGGTTTTGCCAGCGGTCGCACGACTATGGGCCACCGGTTCCACTCGTCTGGCGAAATCGTGATCAGCGGCGCGGATGACTATGCCGATACGCTGCGCGATGCGTATGTGATCGTCGATCACGAAGTGCGCGCCGGGATCATCCGAGAGGGCGCGCGCAAAGCCGCGAAGGCCGCTGGGCTGACCGTGGTCGAAGACGAAGGCTTGGTTGTTGAAAATGCGGGCCTGACCGAATGGCCGGTGCCGCTGCTGGGCCGGTTTGAGGATGATTTCCTCGACGTGCCACCAGAGACGATCCAGCTGACCGCGCGCGTGAACCAGAAATATTTCGTGTGCGAAGGGCCGGATGGCAAACTCGCCAACGCCTTTATCTGCACCGCGAATATCGCGGCGGATGATCCGGCGGTGGTGGTGGACGGCAACCGCAAAGTGCTGGCCGCAAGGCTCGCTGATGCGCGGTTCTTCTGGGAATTGGATCAGAAGAAGACGTTGGCGCAGCACGCTAAGGGGCTGGAGCGGATTACGTTCCATGAGAAACTGGGCACGGTTGCCGATAAGGTCGACCGGGTGGCGAAGCTGGTTCGGTGGCTGTGCGAAGAGGATATCGTCAAAGGCGATCCGGACTTGGCCGAGCAAGCGGCGCGTTTGTGCAAGGCCGATTTGGTCACCGAAATGGTCGGCGAATTTCCTGAATTGCAAGGCCTGATGGGTGGATATTACGCCGCCAAAGAAGGCCTGCCAGTCGAAGTGTCAGACGCGATCCGCGATCACTACAAGCCGGTGGGGCAGGGCGATGATGTGCCTACTGCGCCGGTTACTGTGGCTGTATCGTTGGCGGATAAGTTGGATACGCTTGTAGGGTTCTTTCAGTATGATGAAAAACCAACTGGGTCGAAAGACCCGTTCGCATTGCGCCGTGCCGGGCTAGGCATTCTTGCACTCGTGCTGTCGAACAATATCCGCACTACTATGCGCGAGCTTATCACAGCGGCCGCGCATGCGGGCGGCTCTCCTGATGCCGGCCGCGACATTGCCGGTTTCCTCATCGATCGTCTGAAAGTGCAGCAGCGTGAAGCCGGAATCCGGCATGATATGATCGATGCGGTCTTACCTGTGGAAAGCGATGCCGACACCGCGCGTGTTGTCGCCCGTGTAAAAGCCTTGCAAAGTTTCATCGAAACCGAAAACGGCACCAACCTACTCGCAGGCTACAAACGCGCCTCCAACATCTTGAAAAAAGAGAAGTGGGAAGCGCCCAAAAACCCGTCTGGTAAAGACCCGTCTGGTAAAGACATTTCCTACACGCCTGAAACTGCCGAAAAGGCGTTGATCGATGCGCTCGACGCTGCTGCTCCGAAAGCGGCCTCTGCCGTAACCGAAGAGCGTTTCGAAGATGCGATGTCTGCGCTGGCCACTTTGCGCGCGCCGATTGATGCCTTTTTTGAGGATGTGACGGTCAATGATGATGATGCAGACAAGCGTGAGGCGCGGCTCAATTTGCTCGCGCGCTTTACTGGCGCGGTCAGCAATGTTGCCGATTTCAGCAAGATCGAAGGCTAAGATGATTTTGCCCCTAGACAGTGTGTCAGGTGTGTCAGGCCCGCAGGGTCCAAGGGCGCAAACCCGCACCGCTCACAACCGGTTTCAACAGGAACAGTGCTCATGAATACGGTCTTCACCTTCGGCGGAAACGCACCGCACACCGACCCTCGTCAGAAAGACAAGACGGTCACGGGCGGCAAGGGCGCGAATTTGGCGGAAATGGCGAGCATTGGCTTGCCGGTCCCTCCGGGCTTCACGATCAGCACCGAGGAAAGCGTGCGTTATCTGCAAGAAGGCGAGGCGTTCCGCGCTGAGCTGCGTGATGAGGTGGCGGCTGCGCTGACCCATATCGAGGCGGCTGCGGGTAAGCGCTTTGGCGATGCGGGTGATCCGCTATTGGTGTCGGTGCGCTCTGGTGCGCGCGTCTCTATGCCCGGCATGATGGACACGGTTCTGAACCTGGGTCTGAACGATGAGACTGTCGAAGGGCTGGCGCAGGCATCGGGTGATGAGCGTTTCGCATGGGACAGCTATCGCCGGTTTGTACAGATGTACTCTGACGTGGTGTTGGGCGTGGATCACGGCCTGTTTGAAGAGGCGCTGGAAATCCTCAAAGAAGACAATGGCTTCTACGCCGATACTGAACTGTCCGCTGACGATTGGCGCGGGATTGTGGGCCAGTTCAAGGGCATCGTAGAGGCGGAATGGGGCAAGCCGTTTCCGCAGAATGTGACCGAGCAATTGTGGGGCGCAATCGCGGCCGTGTTCAGCAGCTGGAACGCGGACCGGGCCAAAGTGTACCGGCGTTTGAACGACATACCCGCCGATTGGGGCACCGCCGTCAATGTCCAAGCGATGGTGTTCGGCAATATGGGCGAAACCAGCGCAACCGGCGTGGCGTTTACGCGTGACCCGGCGACGGGTGAGCGCGCCTATTACGGCGAGTATCTGATCAACGCCCAAGGCGAAGACGTGGTGGCGGGCATCCGTACGCCGCAATATCTGACGAAAGCCGCGCGCGATGCGGCGGGCGCAAAACCGCTGAGCATGGAAGAGGCAATGCCGGACGCTTATGGAGAGCTGGCGCGGGTGTTCGACCTGTTAGAGGCGCATTACCGCGATATGCAGGACATCGAGTTCACGGTGGAGCGCGGCAAGCTGTGGATGCTGCAAACGCGATCGGGCAAACGCACGGCGAAAGCGGCGCTGAAAATGGCGGTCGACATGGTTGGCGAAGAGCTGATCGACAAACGTGAAGCGGTGCGCCGGGTTGATCCAATGGCGCTCGATCAACTGTTGCACCCGACGCTCGACCCCAAAGCACCGCGCAATGTGTTGACCAGCGGCCTCCCGGCGTCTCCGGGCGCGGCGGCGGGCAAGATCGTGCTGGACGCGGATACGGCAGAGCAATGGGCCGGACGCGGGGACAAAGTCGTGTTGGTGCGGGTTGAGACCAGCCCAGAGGACATTCACGGTATGCACGCGGCGCAAGGCATCTTGACCGCGCGAGGCGGCATGACGAGCCACGCGGCGGTGGTGGCGCGCGGAATGGGCCGCCCCTGTGTATCGGGCGCGAGCGCGGTGTCGATAGACCGCGATGCGCGCACTTTGCGGATTGGCGAGACTGTGTTGAAAGAGGGTGACGAGATCACGCTGGACGGCGCGAAGGGGCAAGTGATGCTTGGCATTGTCCCCACGATAGAGCCTGAACTGGTTGGCGACTTTGGCGTCTTGATGGAATGGGCCGACGATATCCGCCGCATGGGTGTGCGCACCAATGCCGAAACGCCCACTGACTGCAAAATGGCGCGTCAGTTTGGTGCAGAAGGTATCGGGCTTTGCCGCACAGAACACATGTTCTTCGATGCATCCCGCATCAGCGCAGTGCGCCAAATGATCCTAGCCGAAGACGAAGCCGGACGGCGGCGCGCGCTTGAGCAATTGCTGCCGGAACAGCGCGCAGACTTCACCGCGATCTTTGAGGTTATGACGGGCCTGCCATGCACAATCCGCTTGCTCGATCCGCCATTGCATGAATTCCTGCCAACGCGCGATGAGGAATTTGCGGACCTAGCCGATGCGACCGGGTTTGGCGTAGATCACCTGAAACGCCGCGCGGATGAATTGCACGAATTCAACCCGATGCTGGGTCACCGTGGTTGCCGGCTTGGGATTACCTATCCTGAGATTTACGAGATGCAGGCGCGCGCCATCTTTGAAGCGGCCTGCGATGTGCAAGCGGCATCAGGCGATGCGCCTTTGCCGGAAGTCATGGTTCCCCTGGTGGCCACACGTAAAGAACTGGCCATTCTACGGGCGCTGGTTGAACGGGTGGCAGAAGAAGTGTTCGCTGAGAAAGGCGCGCGGGTCGATTACCTTGTCGGCACGATGATCGAACTGCCTCGCGCGGCGTTGATGGCGGGCGAGATCGCGCATGAGGGCGCGTTCTTCAGCTTCGGCACGAATGATCTGACGCAAACGACATTGGGCGTGTCGCGCGATGATTCCGCGCGGTTCTTGGCACCTTATGTTGATCAAGGCATCTTCCCGCGCGACCCCTTCGTCAGCCTCGATATTGACGGCGTCGGACAGCTTGTCGAGCTGGCGGCAGAGCGGGGCAGGGCGACGCGGCCTGATATCAAGTTAGGGATTTGCGGCGAACATGGCGGCGACCCGGCGAGCATCGCGTTCTGCGAAGAAGTCGGTCTGGACTATGTCAGCGCGTCTCCATACCGCGTGCCGATTGCACGGCTTGCGGCGGCTCAGGCTGCCCTAGCTGCCAGCGAGTGATCGGCGTCCGGTAAGGGTGACGATTTCAAAGGTTTCGGACACTTTGCCGTCCGGATCAGCTTGATCGAGGAATGCGGCGCGGGCGCGGGCAACGGCGGCTTTGCCCATTGGCGGCGCTGCATCGTTAAGTGCGCTGGTGAGGCCCTGTTCGCGCAGGTCCTGAACCAGTCTGTCTAACGAGGAATAGCGCACCGTCAGCCGGTGCGTGTCCACCACCGGGTCTTTCCATCCCGCGCGTTGAAGCAGGCCGGGGGCGGCTCTTGGATCGACGAGTGGGTGGATGCGCGCAGCAGGCCTATCGCCATCCGCGTTCAGCATTGCGCCGCGCAATTGGGGAAGGCTGCCGCCGCCGACAAAGCTAGCGATCATCATGCCTCCGGGGATGAGGGCATTGCGCATATGGATCAGCGCGCCGGGCAGATCGTTGACGCCATCAAGCAGCCCCAAAACGGCGATAAAGTCGAAATCGGATTGGGTGTAGGGTCGCTCCAAATCGACACTGAAGTGGTCGAAATCTCCCACAATATCGGCGGAGACCACCTTACCGCCTTGCTTCGACAAATGGCGGGATAGATGCGCGCCCACATCTCCCAAAACCAATGAGTTCGCTGGTTCATGGCGAACAAATGCCAGCCTCTCGATCACGTCTTCGACGCTGTCATCCAAGAAAAACGTAGCGCGGTCAGGCCGGGTTGAGGCCAGCATCCGCCGCCGTCGTTGATGCGCGCGGGCGGGCGAGAATATCTTGGGGACTTTGGGGGCATCGGAGTTCATGGATCGCCCCACTGCCGACCTTGCGCCGCTTGTGCAAGAGGTGCAAACCACTCGGCATGGGCTGGAGGTCGCATCTTGGCACCACCGCAAAGGAGGGTTTGAGGCCGGTTGTCGACTTGGTTTACCCGCCGCGCTGTCCGCTATGCGGTGGTTCCATCGCGGTGCAGGGGGCTGTGCGGGGAATGTTGGGGCGAGTTGGAAGTTCCCGGAGAGCCCGCATGTTCGACCTGTCAGCGGCCAATGGGCGGCGGTGCCGCTATCAAATTTGAACAATGCTTGGACTGTTCGGCACAGGCCCCGCTCCATTCAGGGGTGATCGCTGCAACGCTTTACAACGATGCCTCTCGCAAGCTTATCCTCAGTTACAAACACGGCGCAAAGATCGCGCTCGCCCCGCTGCTTGCTCAGCTTTTGGCGGCCCGTATTCCCGATTGGGACGGACAGCCGCCATTGCTAATCCCGGTCCCTTTGCATCGTTGGCGGATATGGCGCCGGGGCTTTAATCAAGCGGCCATGTTGGCACGCGAAATCGCCAAGCGCGGCAAGGGTGAATTGCTGGTGGATGGCTTGGTCCGAACAAAGCGAACCCCCAGTCTCGGCGGTTTGGGACAAGAAGAGCGCCAAAACGCGCTCACTGGCGCAATTGGTGTTCGCTCGCGGGCCGTGCGGCAGATATCGGGCCGCGAGGTGATCCTTGTCGATGATGTGCTTACCTCCGGCGCGACCAGCGATGCTTGTGTCCGAGAATTGCTCGATGCGGGCGCATCGTCAGTTCGGATCGCGTGTTTTGCAAGGGTGGTTGATGGCCGGGGGATGGGCGGCTTTGCAAAGCACACATCCGTTCTGGAAAGCGGGCCTTTAAAAGAAAATCCGGCCCCAAAAAACGAAACGCCCGAGGTCGTTAAGACCCCGGGCGCCACGTGACGAAATGGTTCGGAACCGCTCTTAAAGAGCTCAGATGGCGACCCCCTAACTTCGCCATCAGGATCCTATCCCTCATCGTTCAATCGACCATGTTGACCCCCCGCGGCCAACTCTGATCAATCACCCCCTGAACCTGGCATCTTGTGATACCAATGTTTGGTGGAAGAGCGCTTGCGCGCTCGATGACGGTGTTCTTCCACTCATCTTACCGATGGTGAAGCGTAAAGGCCCCGATACGTATATTTTCGCCCGCATCTGTTGTTATCGTGCAACAAACTGTCGCATAGGATGAACCGTCTGCCTTGCTATCCACCAGTCCGATCATTTTTGAACCCTAGGAACGCGTCCCCATGCCCACACACCCAACGCCCGGCACGCAATTGTCGACCGATCAACGCGAGCAAGGGACGCAGTTTGCGCCGAGATATGATGCTTCGGGTCTGTTGACGGCGGTTGTGACCGATGCTGCGACGAAAGAGGTCCTGGTTGTGGCGTTCATGAATCAAGAGGCTCTGGATCTCACACGGAAAACGGGATCGGTCCATTTCTGGTCGCGGTCACGCGGAAAGCTGTGGTTGAAAGGCGAGACATCCGGCAACGTTTTGCGGGTTGAGGAAATCCGGGTTGATTGTGATCAGGATGCCTTGGTGATCCTCGCTGTTCCTGCTGGGCCTACATGCCATACGGGGGAGGTTAGCTGCTTCTACCGGGTCCTTGATCCGGCGGCGCAGGATGCAATTGCGCTTTCGAAGGGTTCTCGTTAAGGTCAACACTTGACGCTCACGTAAAGGTAAGGTAATTCGGAATGCATGGCTACAGCACCCGATCACAAATCCGCCCATGACCAAGCGACCGGCTCAAACGGTAATCAGCGCCATAATGGCGCGCATTTGGATCGCCCGGACAAACTCAGCCGCGAACAATATTCAATCTCTGATCTGACGTCTGAGTTTGAATGCACCGCGCGGGCTTTGCGTTTCTATGAGGATGAAGGGCTGATCAGTCCGGCCCGCGTTGGGTTGACGCGCGTTTATTCAAAGCGTGATCGGACGCGGCTTGCATGGATTATGCGGGCGAAGAATGTCGGGTTCAGCCTCACCGAAATTCGCGAAATGATCGACCTGTACGACCTCGACGATGGCCGCGTTGAACAGCGCCGCGTTACGGTCGAAAAGTGCAAAGAACATATCGCAAAGTTAAAAGCGCAGCGCGCCGATATCGACAGTTCGATCAAAGAATTGACTGGTTTTGTGGCAGAGATTCAACGCCTCGATCTCGGCTAAAGCCAACACTTTTTTAAACCCAATCCGTCTCACGCTTCCGAAGAGGATCTTCCGATGCCAACCTATACCGCACCCACCCGTGAAACCCGTTTTGTCGTCAACGAAATGCTTGATCTGGCAAGTTACGGCGATCTGCCGGGCTTTGAAAACGCCACGCCTGACATGATCGAAACGGTCGTGAACGAAGCCGGCAAATTCTGCTCCGAAGTTCTCGCTCCGATCAACCAAATCGGTGATGAACAAGGGTGCACCCGCCACGAGGACGGTTCTGTCACAACGCCGGACGGCTTTAAAGAAGCGTATAACGCCTATGTCGAAAGCGGTTGGGGCACGATTGCCAAATCCGAAGAATTTGGCGGCCAAGGTCTGCCGCATGTCCTCGGCTTCGTAGTCGAAGAATTCACCGCCACGGCAAACCAAGCGTTCGGCATGTATCCCGGCCTCACCAATGGCGCATCGGCGGCTATCGAAGCGGCTGCATCGCAGGAACTCAAAGACACATATCTGCCGAAAATGATCTCGGGCGAATGGTCAGGTACCATGAACCTGACGGAGCCGCATTGCGGGACCGACCTTGGCATGATCCGCACCAAAGCGGTGCCCAATGCCGATGGCTCCTATGCCATCACCGGCATGAAAATCTTCATCTCCGCTGGTGAGCACGATCTGACCAGCAACATCATCCACCTCGTATTGGGGAAAACGCCGGGCGCGCCGGATAGTTCGAAGGGCATTTCGCTCTTCATCGTTCCGAAATTCCTGTTGGATGATGACGGCGAACCGGGGGAACGCAACGGCGTGTCTTGCGGTTCGATCGAGAAAAAGATGGGCATCCACGGCAACGCAACCTGCGTTCTCAACTATGACGGCGCGACCGGTTATATGGTGGGCGAAGAGAATAAGGGCCTCGCCGCAATGTTCGTCATGATGAACGCCGCGCGCCTCGGCGTTGGGATGCAAGGCCTCGCACAAGCAGAGGTTTCCTATCAGAATGCGGTTACTTACGCTCTCGACCGCCGTCAGGGCCGCGCTCTGACAGGTCCGGCCGAGCCGGCCGCGCAAGCCGATCCGATTTTCGTCCACCCGGACGTTCGCCGGATGTTGATGGACGCAAAAGTCTTCAACGAGAGCATGCGGGCATTGGTTCTGTGGGGCGCTCTTCAAGTGGACCTCACGCATAAGGCTCAGACCGAGGAAGAGCGACAGCTTGCCGACGATCTCATTGGCCTGATGACCCCGGTCATCAAAGGTTACGGCACCGACAAAGGCTATGACATCGCCAACAATATGCAGCAGGTTTATGGCGGCCACGGCTATGTCAGCGAATGGGGCATGGAACAATTTGTCCGCGATAGCCGGATTGCGATGATCTACGAAGGCACCAATGGCGTGCAGGCGATGGATCTATGCGGACGTAAACTCGCCAGCAAGGGCGGCCGAGCGGTCCAAGCCTTCTTCAAAATGATCGACGACGAAATCGCATCGGCCAAGACCGACGAAGCGCTCGCACCTATTGCTGAAAAGCTGGAAAAGGCGCTTGGCGAACAGAAGGCCGCAACCATGTGGTTCATGCAAAACGCGATGACCAACCCGAACCACCTCGGCGCAGGCGCGCATCACTATATGCACATTATGGGTATCGTGACGCTTGGCTTCTTCTGGTTGAAAATGGCTAAGGTTGCATCATCCACTTTGGCAGCCGGAACTGACGATAAAGCGTTCTATGAAGCAAAAATGACGTCTGCGTCCTATTATGCAGAGCGGTTTTTGCCCGATGCAGGGGCTCTGCGACGCAAGCTAGAAGCCGGCAGCGACCACATGATGGCGCTGCCAGCGGACGCTTTCGCAACCGCAGCCTGACGGGTTACCCGGTTCGTCATGTAAAAAGGCCCGGCTCTGGGGGGAGCCGGGCCTTTATGCTTACCGCATGGGTGTGTCTTTACCAGACGGGTGTCTTGGCGCCCTACTACTCCGGTAGGAAATCTGGGACCGACAAATACCGTTCACCGGTGTCGTAATTGAAGCCGAGAACGCGCGTTCCTGCATCCAAGTCCGGCAATTTCTTCGCAATCGCGGCCAAGGTTGCGCCGGAGGAAATGCCCACCAACATCCCTTCTTCACTGGCTGCGCGGCGCGCCATTTCTTTGGCTGCGTCTGCGCCCACGGTCACGGCGCCATCAATCGCGCTGGTGTGCAGGTTGCCGGGGATGAAGCCCGCGCCGATCCCTTGGATGGGGTGAGGGCCAGGTTCACCGCCATTAATAACCGGGGATCCGTCTGGTTCCACCGCATAAGCTTTAAACCCGCTCCAATGCTTCTTCAGTTCCTCAGCGCATCCGGTCAGGTGTCCGCCCGTTCCAACGCCGGTGATCATCACATCAATCGGGGTGTCGGCAAAATCATTCAAGATTTCATGCGCTGTCGTGCGCGCGTGAACCGCCGGGTTGGCCCCATTATCAAACTGGCTTGGCATCCACGCGCCTTCGGTGCTTTCGACAATCTCCGTCGCGCGTCCGATGGCGCCTTTCATGCCTTTTTCTTTGGGTGTCAGATCGAATGTCGCGCCATAAGCAAGCATCAACCGCCGCCGTTCAATCGACATGGATTCCGGCATTACGAGGATCAGCGAATAGCCTTTGACCGCCGCGACCATCGCCAAACCAATGCCGGTATTGCCGCTGGTCGGCTCTACAATCGTTCCGCCGGGTTTGAGCAAACCCTTGTTCTCTGCATCTTCGACCATCGCCAAAGCGATGCGGTCTTTGATCGATCCGCCCGGATTTGAGCGTTCTGATTTCAACCACACTTCGTGGTTCGGGAACAACCGCGATAGGCGTACATGCGGCGTATTGCCGATGGTCTCTAGGATATTTGCAGCTTTCATATCGGGCCTCTCCGGGGTTTCTATTTGAAGGTTTCTAACACGTCTTCGGGCGATTCGAAGGTCTTCGTTGTCCTGAGTACGGGAAATATTCGGCTCCAGAGCAAAACGGTTACAAGCGCGCCAGCACCCCCGGCCACAATTGCGGCCACCGGGCCAAGCACATAAGCCAAACTGCCCGAAAACGCATCGCCGCCTTCGTTCGATGCGCTGATCGTCATCATGCTGACCGAAGAAACGCGGCCGCGTTTGTCGTCGGGTGTGTGCAATTGAATAAGGGATTGGCGAACATAGACGCTGAACATATCCGCGCCGCCAATAATGAACAGCATCGCAAGGCTGAGGATGAGGCTGGTTGAAAGGCCAAAGACAATGGTCGCCACGCTGAACACCGCCACAGCCCAGAGCATTTTTGGGCCGACTTGGGTTTTGAGCGGCCGGAAGGAAAAGAATATCGCGGTGACCAACGCGCCCGCTGGCGTCGCGGCGGCGAGCATGGCGAGCCCGTTCTCTCCAACGTGCAAGATATCGCGCGCAAACACCGGGATCAGCGCGTTCGCTCCGGCAAGGAACACCGCAAACAGGTCGAGCGTGATCGCGCTCAGCACCATTTTGTTCTGCACGACATAGCGCAATCCATCCACAATCGCGCCGATGGGGCGCTGATCTTTGCGCATTGCGGGCTGAGGGACTTTGCCCACCATCGCCAATGCGGCGGCTGATATGGCGAACAATCCGGCAGCAGCTGCATAGGGCAGGGCAGGCTCTACCGCATAAAGCAGCGCGCCGATCGCCGGGCCGGAGAGCATCCCGACCTGCCAAGAAATTGACGAAAGCGCGATTGCGGTCGGCAGGATCGCTTTGGGAACGAGATTGGGGGAAAGCGCCGACAAAGCCGGTCCCGCAAATCCGCGCGCAATGCCAAGGACAACCGCAATCCCGAACAATATCGGCAATGTCACCGCGCCGTACCAACTGAACCATGCAAGCGCCGCCGCGCAGCCAAACTGCGCCGCAATCGTCAAAAGGCCAAGAAAGCGCCGATCAAACCTGTCAGCCGCCAATCCGGTAAACGGTGTGAGCAAGAACAGCGGAACGAATTGCAACAAGCCAATAATTGCGAGTGTACCGGACCCCTCAGCCACATTCATCCCGCTATCGCGCGCGATATTATACGCCTGCCATTGGATCACGATCAGCATCGCATATTGCGCCAGCGTCACAGCCAGACGCGCGGCCCAATAGGCGCGGAAATTGTGATATTGAAACGGGTGGGTTGGTTCAGATGTGCTCACCACAACGCCAATGGCACCCGCAAGGCGGCATGCCAAGCGAGTGCAGCTATCATCGGCTAAAACTGTGGTTTAGTTGCGCGGTTGCTGAGTTAACGGTCGCGGCGCAGGCGCGGGTTTGGTTGCAGCGTGTCAATTATCGCGACAAAATCATCCAAGCGGATAATCCGTTCAAATTGAAAACCAGCGCGCTCTTCGCGGGTCCAGATGACATATGCTTCGATCCGGCCCACGATCGGCAGGCGGATAATCACCCGGTCACCGCGGTCCAGTTTACCAGCGTCATCGACCATAAAGCCATGAGCCGAGATGTTGCAGACATGCAAATTGAGATCGCCGTGGGCGAAATGCTCAACGATCACCGGAAAATCAACCGGATGGCGCGCGGCGCGTCGCAGGTCAGTTACGCTTAGATTCGCTCCGGCAGACACAATCGGCACCCTCCACTAACATTACTCGTCCCGAATGATGTCCGGGATCAGCAGTAATGCGGTATAAAGGCTGATAATTCGTAAAAATTTGTGAGGGTTTGCGTTCGCCGAGCGCGCCGGCGCCACGGACTAACGCGTAATTACGCCGTGCTTCTTCTTACCCAAGCTAATTTTGAGGTTCGCCCCTTCATGCGCGATCACAACAAATCCCGGGTCCAGGATGGTATCATCGTCGATTTTTACCGCCCCTTCGCTGATTTTGCGCTTGGCCTCTTTGTTCGACGCGGTGAAACCGATTTCGGTCAGCGCCGCACCAAGCCGCATTCCAGAAGAGCCGACCGCGAGCGTGGGCAAGTCTTCGCCGGAGCCGCCGCCTGCAAAAGTTTCGCGTGCGGTTGCCTCTGCTGCCTTCGCGGCCGCTTCGCCCCGAACCAATTTGGTCACTTCATTGGCAAGAACGACTTTCGCGTCGTTGATCGCTGAGCCTTCCAATGCCTCAAGCCTGCTGATTTCATCCAGCGGCAAATCGGTGAACAGTTTCAGGAAACGGCCAACATCGCGGTCGTCCGTATTGCGCCAATATTGCCAGAAATCATAACCAGGCAATTGTTCTTCATTCAGCCACACCGCGCCCGCCGCAGTCTTGCCCATCTTTGCCCCATCAGCGGTGGTCAGCAACGGTGTCGTCAATCCGAACAGTTCGCGCCCTTCCATGCGGCGGCCCAATTCCATCCCATTGACAATATTGCCCCATTGATCGCTGCCGCCCATTTGCAGCTGACAATCATAACGCCGCGCCAGTTCGACAAAATCATAGGCCTGCAAGATCATGTAATTGAATTCGAGGAATGTCAGCGGCTGTTCCCGGTCGAGGCGGATCCGCACCGAATCGAAAGTCATCATCCGGTTGATCGTGAAATGCGGGCCAACATCGCGCAGCAATTCGACATATCCCAAGGCGGATAGCCATTCGTCATTATTGACCATCACCGCGTCAGTCGGTCCGTCCCCGAATGTTAGCAATTTTTCAAACACGGTGCGGATCGACGCGATATTATCGTCGATAATCGCCGGGGTCAGCATTTGGCGGCTTTCATCCTTACCCGAAGGATCGCCAATCTTAGTTGTCCCGCCGCCCATCACCACGATCGGTTTATGCCCGGCCTGTTGCAGTCGGCGCAGCATCATAATCTGTACCAGACTGCCAACATGCAGCGAAGGCGCGGTCGCATCAAAGCCGATATATCCCGGCACAACTTGTTTTGCGGCGAGCTGATCAAGCGCAGCAGGATCAGTGGCTTGGTGGATATAGCCGCGGCTCTCTAACAGGCGCAGCAGATCGGATGTGTAAGTGGTCATGGGAGATGCGCTTAACAGTGTGAGCCGGGGGCTGCTAGTGGCTTGCTCACACATGCGACCTGCGTAATAGATGCGGCATGCAACCACTTACGCTTCATCAAACCTGCGACCTTGGCCCGATCAAGGCTGTGACCGCCTCTATCAAAGCCACACCGACCGGGTGCGAGGCGGAATTTACCCTCGAAGGGGACGTGGATGCGATCATATTGCCGCCTGTTGGCCCGTCGGTGCGCACTGACGATTTGTGGAAAACCACGTGTTTTGAGATTTTTTGGCAACCGATTGGCGGGACTTCGTACCGCGAGTTTAACCTCTCGCCATCGGGCCGCTGGGCCGCCTATGATTTTGATGGTTTCCGCGATGGGATGCGCGATGCCCCGATTGATACCATTTCACTTAGCAACAGCCATGCTGCGGTGAATGGCGAAGGTGAGCTTGTCCTAAAAGCATCCATCGCAGCCGAATTGCCCGCACCAGCGCGGGTCGCTTTGAACGCTATTGTCGAACATGCAGATGGCAGTTTGCAATTTTGGGCGCTGGCATTTGGCCCGGGCAAGGCGGAGTTTCATGCCGAGGCCTGCCGCACGATGACCGTGGAACGCAGCTAAGCGGCGGGGGAAAAGGGCGTAAAGGACGGGCGTAATGCGCAGCGCGCCGCCGCAGGGGCGCAAAAGCAATTGCCTTTGCCGCCGCGCTGTTCCAACCGTTGGCCATGACGTCTTCTGTAAAATTCGGCATAGACCGGTTGCTCGCTGATCCTGCTCTCCTCAAGGAATTGGAGGGGCGCCGCGTAGCGCTTGTCGCCCACCCTGCCAGCGTGACCGAAGACCTCACCCATACCCTCGACGCACTCATTGCCGCCGGTGTGAATGTGACCAGCGCCTTTGGCCCGCAACACGGGCTGAAGGGGGATAAGCAGGATAATATGGTCGAAACCGGTGATGAGATGGATGCGCAATATGGCATTCCGATCTTCTCGCTTTACGGCGAAGTGCGCCGCCCGACCGGGCAAATGATGTCGAGCGCGGATGTGTTCCTGTTCGACCTGCAAGACCTTGGCTGCCGCATCTACACCTTTGTCACGACATTGCTCTATCTGCTTGAAGAAGCAGCGAAACATAACAAAGACGTATGGGTGCTCGACCGTCCGAATCCCGCCGGACGCCCGGTAGAAGGGACGATGTTGGTTCCAGGGCATGAAAGCTTTGTTGGCGCGGCCCCCATGCCAATGCGGCACGGCCTGACCTTAGGCGAAATGGGCAATTGGTTTGTCGAGCATTTCGACCTCGATGTGAGCTATAAAGTGGTGCCGATGGAAGGTTGGCGTCCCGCATCCGGCAATAAATCCGTGGGCAGCGGATATGGTTGGCCCGCCGACCGCATCTGGATCAACCCATCGCCCAATGCCGCCAGTGTGAATATGGCGCGGTGTTACGCCGGCACGGTGATGATCGAAGGCGCCACGGTCTCAGAAGGGCGCGGGACAACGCGGCCATTGGAAGTTTTGTTTGGCGCGCCCGATATCGACGCCAAAGCGGTGATGGCGGAGATGCTTTCCTTCGCGCCCGAATGGTGCAGCGGCGTGCGCGTTCGCGATTGCTGGTTTGAACCAACCTTCCACAAACACGCAGGAAAGCTGTGTAATGCATTGATGTTGCATGCAGAAGGGCCAAACTACGACCACACCAATTTCCAACCTTGGCGGTTGCAGGCGCTCGCTTTCAAAGCGATCCGGCGGCTTTATCCAGACTATGATCTGTGGCGGGGTGAGGAATTCAAATATGAATACACCAATGATGTGCTGGCGATTGATGTGATCAATGGCGGGCCGTCACTGCGCGAATGGGTCGATGACGGTGATGCGGGGCCGGAGGCGCTGGATGCACTGGCATCGCATGATGAGGCGGCATGGGCGCAGGCCGTGCGGGAACATGTGATTTATTAATCAGGTTCCCGAACTTGCTGCACCAGGGCAACCATCACAAAACTGATCAGCATTAACAGATACCAACTGCCATATTTGGCAATGCTGACCATTTCCCATTGCTGTTCTTGCCCCGGATAATTCCACGCATTTGCGAATGTCGCGATATTCTCTGCGAACCAGATAAACAGCGCGACCAGCCCAAATCCGAGCAATAGCGGCATCCAGCGCGGCACCCTCCAATTGCGGAAGTAAACGCGCGTACGCCAAAACATCACGGCAGTTAGGGCAAACAAGCCGTAGCGCAGATCAACCGTCCAATGATGTGTGAAGAAATTTGCGTAGATCGCCGCAGCCAGCAACCACGTCGCCCAGCGCGGCGGATAATGGGTGTAGCGAAAATCGAATATGCGCCAGACCCGCGCGATATAGCTCCCGACCGCAGCGTACATAAATCCAGAAAACAGCGGCACCGCACCAATATGCAGCACACTTGCCTCTGGGTAAGCCCATGATCCTACGCTGGTTTTAAACAGCTCCATCACCGTCCCGACAATATGGAACAGCAAGATGACGCGGGCTTCTTCCCAAGTTTCCAGCTTAAATATCAACATCGCCGCTTGGATCGCCAAGGCTGCCAAAGTCAGAAAATCATAACGGTGCAAAGCCGCATCATCGGGATAAAACAGATGCGTCGCCAGCAGCAGGAACAAGAGCAAGCCGCCAAACAAACAGGCCCAAGCCTGCTTGATCCCGAACAGCACAAATTCATAAAGCCACAGACGCCATCCCGTGCCGGGATCAAACGCCTCTAACCGCTCTCGAAGATACCGAAACCGCGAATGATGCGCCCGCGTATCCTCGCCTGGGATCAATGCCCGTGTTTCCGGCTCAGCTCCCGCATCGCCTCATCCATCCCATCAAGCGTCAGGCCATACATCCGGTCTCCGACCAATTCTTTCATCATCTTGGTCGATTGCGAATAGCCCCACTGTTTTTCGGGTGTCGGGTTTAGCCATACGGTTGCGGGATATGTGTCGGTGACACGCTTCATCCACGCCACGCCCGCCTCTTCGTTCATGTGTTCAACACTGCCGCCAGCATGGGTGATTTCATAAGGGCTCATCGCGGCATCGCCGACGAAGATCACTTTGTAATCATGGCCGTATTTGTGGAGGATGTCCCATGTCTTGGTGCGTTCTTGCCAGCGGCGCTTATTGTCCTTCCACACGCCTTCATACAGGCAATTGTGGAAGTAGAAGAATTCGAGGTTTTTGAATTCTGCGGTGGCCGCGCTGAACAATTCTTCGACCAGTTTGATGAAGGGGTCCATCGAACCGCCAACATCTAGGAACAACAGCAATTTGACTGCATTGCGCCGTTCTGCGCGCATGTGAATGTCGAGCCAGCCTTGCTTTGCTGTGCCGTCAATTGTCGCGTCCAGATCCAGCTGATCCTGCGCCCCCTCGCGCGCAAATCGGCGCAGCCGGCGCAGCGCCATTTTGATGTTGCGAGTGCCCAATTCTTTGGTGTTATCGAGGTTCTTAAACTCTCGCTTTTCCCAAACTTTGATCGCGCGCTTATGCTTGCTTTCGCCGCCGATCCGCACGCCTTCTGGGTTGTAGCCGGAATTGCCAAACGGCGATTTGCCGCCGGTGCCAATCCATTTATTGCCGCCTTCGTGGCGCTTTTCCTGCTCGGCCAGACGCTCTTTCAGCGTCTCCATGATCTTGTCCCAATCACCCAGAGATTCGATCTCCGCCATTTCCTCTTCTGTGAGGAATTTTTCAGCGACCGCTTTCAACCAGTCTTCGGGAATATCGACCGGGTTCTGGCCATAATCGGTCATGATACCTTTGAAGACTTTGTGGAACACTTGATCGAATTTATCGAGCATCCCTTCGTCTTTCACAAAGGTCGCGCGTGACAGGTAATAAAACGCCTCAGGCGTCTGTTCGATCACGTCCTTATCCAACGCCTCAAGCAGCGTCAGATGTTCTTTGAAACTCGCGCCGATACCGGATTCGCGCAGCTCGTCCATGAAGTTGAAAAACATAGGCGTTTGATAACTGCGTTGCGCCGCGCTTACTAGCCCCTTCGGGTCCATCATTTTGATGGGCCAATGAGAGGGGCAGTGAGAGGGGCCAGTGAGGCCGGACATTTGGATCAAGACCCCGCAAAAACCCTTAAAGGTTCGCTAACCATATTCGCGGTAATGGGAGGTAACACAGGGGACTGAGCCAAAATGAAACCGATCGCGATCGATACCGCCAATGCTTCGGCTTTGGATAAAATACCCGAAAAATGCGGGGCCGTTACCGTGGGCTGTTCCGACGTGGCGGGCGTGGTTGAGGCGGTCATTCGGTCTTCGGAAGTTTTGCGCGAAGAACATGAAGCTTTGCGCGGCACGGTGACAGCTCTTGAAGCGGACCAGTCCAAAGTTGCCGAAGCCAGTGACGAGGCGCGGCTCTTGTCCGAAAGGGCAATTGAAAGATTGGGCGAGGGGACATCGCTCATCCAATCCTCGCTCACCCAAATCGGATCACTGCTCGAACTGGTTGATACACTTGGTCAGCATGTAACCAGTTTCTCTGCCGCGATGGAACAAGTGCGGCGCAGTGCCAAAGACATCGAAGATATTGCCGAGACGACCAATATCCTCGCTTTGAACGCAACGATCGAAGCGATGCGGGCCGGTGATGCCGGCCGGACATTCGCGGTAGTTGCGAGCGAGGTCAAAAGCCTTGCCAATGATACGCGCAGTGCAACCGTGGAAATCGCAACTACAATCGACAAGCTTGGCGAAGAAGCGAGCATGGTAATCGGGCGGATCGAAGAAGGTTCGCAGGCCAGCGGTGCAGCCAAGGAATCGGTGGCGCGCATCGAAAGCACAATCTCAAGCGTTGGTGAATTGGTCGAAGAGGTCGACAAACAAAACGATGTGATCGCCCGTTCAACAGGCACGATCAGCAATCATGTTGATGCTGTGCAGCAAGTTCTCATCAATTTTGACGCGGCAGCGCATTCGAACGAATCTCAGCTGCAAGGCGCGCATGTTCAGATGGAAGAATTGGAGCTCACCGCGAGCGAAATGTTCGATTCTCTGGTTCAAGCCGGCCTCAGCCCGCAAGACAGCATCATGGTTGAACGCGCGCAGGAAATGGCCCGCGAAGTCGCCGCCGCTGCTGAAGAAGCGATCGCGAACGGTGAACTTTCCGAAGCGCATCTGTTCGATCAGAATTATCAACCCATTGCGGGCAGCAATCCGCCGCGTTTCCGCACGGCGCTCAACAATTGGGCTGACCATAAATGGCGGCCGATGTTGGACGCGGCAAAGGACGGCGATTCAAACGTCAGAGCAGCGGCCTGCACCGACATTAAGGGCTTCTTGCCCACACATATTAGCGAGATGTCGCACGAGCCGACGGGTGATCTGGCGCATGACACCAAACATTGCCGCAATGGCCGTATCTTGCTCGAACCGATCGACAAACGCGCCAAACAAAGCACCGCGCCGTATATGATGGCGGTTTACCGTCAGGAAGGCGACGGGACGCAATATGTGGTGGTGCGAAACATCTATGTGCCGCTGATAATCAATGGCCGCCGTTGGGGCGATTTTGAAATTGCCTACGCGGATTAAAACACCGCGCAGGCTAAGTGACATCCACCCAAGGTTCCAGCTGTTCTATTCCTGTCCGACACTTAAGGTGATTGTTGGGTCCTCATCGTCTGCCAGAGGTCGGTTCACTTTAGCGATGACCGGGCCGTTCAACGCGCTTTGAGAGGCGGGGCCAAGGTTTGGCAAACCGAGGAACGGCGTGTGCAAAACAATTTCCAACCCTGTCGCTGATCGAACGGTGAATGCCGTGTCCCCGCTGCCGTCGTTATTCAGCTCGGTTGCGACAAGGTCCGGATAGACTTCAATGCTGAACCCTGCATCTCTTATGGCGACCGTGTACCGGTCATCTGTGCCGACAGGGCGATAGACATTGTATTCGTAATTTCGGTCTCCTTGACGGCAATAATTTAGCCCGCCTCGGTCCTCTATCGACAATTCTTCGATTGCTTGGTCGTCGAAATTACCGTTTGCGACGTTTTGCTCCGCAGTGACCGCTATAGCCTGACCCAATGCGACCGCGCCTAGGTCGCTCTCGATCGGACGCGTTTCGGCGAATTGGAGCGTATCCTCGCAGGCGCTAATGAATTTTGCCGAGCCGTTATCCAGCGCCGTCAATTCCGGTAATTCGGTCAAAGTCTCTCTTAGCAGCTCATCCATCTGAGTGACCGACATTTGCGGCGAACTGATGCGCAGTTTTACAAGCCATTCTCCGGTTCGGTACAAGGCGACACCGGTGCTGCGAATATTACCATCCACTTCTAAGACGGCGAATTGCCCGCTTTGCGCCGTGCCGCCGTTCGGTACAAATGTGCCAATCTTCATCTCATCAAGATCAACTGTGCCGTAAGTCTCAGCGATGCCGATGGCGACCAGCGCCCTATCAAACCAAATCGCTGTCGATGCATTGCCCGGACGGTAAATATAGAGGGTCAAAAACGTGCCGTTTTCGCGGTCGGTGTACTGGCCAGCGACATTGGTTTGCCGCTCTTCAATTTGCGAAATCCGGTCGCGTTCAAAATCGCCGATCCGCGCCGGAAATGTCATCGGCGTCCAATCGTGCTGCCAATCCTTGTTCGCAGGCACCGCAAGCTCTGCAGGCTGTGCAAAGGCCGTTGCGGTGAGAAACACCGCACCAGCAAGCCCCAAGCAGAGGTTTGAAACAGTTCGTAAAATAGACACCACGATGCGATCCCTCCCATTAGTGGGAGAGATCATAGTTTCATCGTAACACCGTTCAAGTGCGCGTGATCAGGTCGGGTTGCGGCGCGCCATAAAGGCGAGGCGTTCGAACAGCATCACGTCTTGCTCATTCTTCAGCAGCGCACCGTGCAGCGGCGGAATGGCGCTGTTGGGGTTTGCATCTTGCAGAATTTCGAGCGGCATATCTTCGTTGAGAAGCAGTTTGAGCCAATCGAGCAATTCGCTGGTCGATGGTTTCTTCTTCAAACCTGGCACTTCGCGCAGTTCGTAAAAGATATCCATCGCCTTCTTCACCAGAGTTTTTTGGATGCCGGGATAGTGCACGTCGATGATCGATTGCATCGTGTCGCGGTCTGGGAATTTGATATAGTGGAAGAAGCAGCGGCGCAGGAATGCGTCGGGCAATTCTTTTTCATTATTCGACGTAATCACAACGATGGGGCGTTCTACCGCCGTCACGCGCTCCTGCGTTTCGTACACATCAAAGCTCATCCGATCGAGCTCTTGCAGCAGATCGTTCGGGAATTCGATATCGGCCTTATCGATCTCATCAATCAACAGAACCGGCAGTTCGGGCGACGTAAACGCCTCCCAAAGCTTACCTTTCTTGATGTAATTGCGGATGTCGTGAACGCGTTCTTCGCCCAGCTGACCATCGCGCAACCGCGCAACCGCGTCATATTCATACAGCCCTTGCTGAGCCTTAGTGGTCGATTTGATGTTCCACTCGATCAGCGGCGCACCGACCGCCTTCGCGATTTCATGCGCTAGGACAGTCTTACCAGTGCCCGGTTCACCCTTCACCAGCAACGGGCGGCGCAAAGTCACGGCGGCGTTGACGGCGACCTTTAGGTCTTCGGTCGCAATGTAATCGCTGGTGCCTTCGAAACGCTGCTGCGCGGAAGATTGGGCGGTAGTCTGATCGCTCATGGGTTTCCCTTCAAAACGTAAATTTCATGCGCGGCGATAAGGGGATGCGGCGAACCGCGCAAGAGGGGTGCCCCCTCCATTTTTGTCAGGGGTATCAGCGTGGGAGAGACAGAATGCGCTGCGCAATCAGTTCCAGCGCTGTTTGATTGAGGCTCGCTTCGTCGTCGCGCCAGCTCAAGACCAGCGCATAATCACGGCCCGCTTCATCGCTCAGCAACCAAGTGAGGTTGAGCACGCCGGGTTCAGAGCCGCCTTTATAGCCCACATAGGCCCAGCGTTCGCGTGTGGCGGCAGTCATCGAAGGGTTGATCGCCATGATATCAAAAGCGCGCGGATCGGCGGCCATGCGCATGAAACGGAACAGGTTGGCGAGGTCGGGCGCATTGGCAAACCATTCGACATCCAGCGCGATTGGACCGGATGAAAATGCCGATTGAATTTGGCTCGCCGGAACGTCCTCGCTTTCGATTCCGTCCAGCACTTGTTCGCGCATCGCAGCATCGGCGTTTTGATAGGCGGCCAAGCGGTCATCAGATCCGCCTTTGAGCAAGAACATTTCGCGCGTGGATAAGAAGGGGTCATTAAGCTGGGGCGCGCTGTGGCCGCTGTCGATCACCGTTTGCAAAACAGCATCGCGCCCCAGCAATGCGAGCAATTGGTCGGTCGCCGTATTGTCGCTGATGGAAATCATCATGCTGGCGAGCGTTTGCAACGTCACCGGAGCATCCGCTGGCCAATCCTGCATCATCCCGCTGGGAAAACTGCGCGTGGTTAGCGTGATCTGATCGCCCCAAGCGCGTTTCCCCTCTGCCACGTCGCGGGCGAGAGCGGCTAAGATGTAGAGTTTAAAAGTCGAACCGAGCGGCATTTGCTCTGTTTCATTCAGCGCAATTGCCGGATCGCCGCCATCCATGGGGCCAAACCATGCGCTGACCCCGCCGGGAAGTGCCGACAGGTCGGCTTCGATCTTGGCGGGGCTATCATCAATGGGATCAAAGGATTGGAACAACAATTCGCTGATCCGGTTATCATCTGCTGGATCAATGGAGATTGGTCCGCGAGCGATGGCGCGCTCCATTCGTATCGCGATTATGGCGCGGTTACCCTCTGGCGGGTCGAGGCTTTCGACCGATAAAGCAGGGCCGAATTGCGATGTGAACTGCTGAGATATCGCCGCCAATTGCGCGGGCGGGACGGCGGCGAGGAACTCGTCTGTAAAGACATACTGCGGGTCCAATTCGCCGTTCAGGATCGACACCACTTGGTCAGCCTTGATTTGCAGCGCGGTGCGCTCTTCTTCGATGGCTTCCGGCGCGTCTTCTTGCGCCATTGCGGGGAGTGCGGGAATTGTGAGCAGTCCAGCGCTAAGGCCGGCGGCAAACAGCCTCCATCCAGCAAAGATTTTCATCAGGGTGTCTCCAAGTGTTTGAGAATGAATAGGGCAGCCCGGCGCGACAGGCCAGCGGATCAGGTCGGCGCGTCAGGTCAACGCATCCAGCGCATCAATCTGGTGCCTCAAAGAACGCGCAGCGATCCAATTGGCGAGCATGATCAAGCCAAAAACCCCAAGCACAATGCCCACTGGCCCGGCGATCCCTTCGATCGCGCGCGCCCAACCGGTGACTTCGGCAACTCGTGCGGTGATCACTCCAAAAAACAGCGCAATGCCGGGAATAAGGGGCCCGATATACCAACGCGGCACCGCGCTAAGCGCAGAATATTGCTGATGATATTGACGCCGCAAATGGGCGATACACGCATCCTCAGGGCGGCGATCCAAATTGCCTGCGCGGCGGTGTAAATTCCAAAGGAGCACACCGATACCAACAAGGATAAGGGCAGAGGCGAGGGCGATCCCCAGCTCATCCTTTATGAGTGCGCCGATGGTCAGACCGGTAAAAAGCACAGCAACGAAGCCGCCTGCGACATATTCAACAAGGTTGCGAATTTGCACGCGTTGTTCAAATTTTCTCACACGTTTCGCACAATCGGCAGGCGCGGAAAATTGGGCATCGCCAGATGCCGATTGCCACAGCGGCAAAGGGCCGTTTGAAGATGAAGCATTTGTCATAGGGTTTCTCCTGAATCGGATTGCGCCGGAGCGGTAAAATGCCCGGCGAGCAGGGCTTTGATGCGGTGCACACGCACACCGACTGCGCCCGGCGACAGGCCAGTGATATCGGCAATATCGGCGGTGCTTTCCCCTTCCAACCACAGCACAATTGTCTGCGCATCAATTGCAGGCAGGCGCCGGATCAGTTCAGCGACCTGAGCCATGACCAACGCTTCTGCAGCGCCGGTTTCCGGGTTTTCGGGGGCAGGGAGGGTGTCGATATCCTCTAGCGGGACTTTCTTCGGGCCCCGCACAGATTTGGCAATGTGATCGGCGGCGACATTATGCGCGACCCGGTACACCCAAGTTTTAAGCGCGCAATTGCCGTCAAACCGGGCAAGGCTGGTCCACAGCGCGCAGTGCATGTCTTGTTCGAGGTCGCGCGCTTTATCGCTGTTGCGCTCCACAGCGTTGGCTAGGCGCGCTAGGGCTGGGGCGAATTGCTCGCCCGCCTCGCGGTAAAGAATGTCTGCGCTTTTCGTCATGCCCCTTTAGTCTTTGCGGGGACCGATTTCTTACATCTTCGCGCAAATTTATTATGACGAAGTGGCCGCGACGACGAAGAAAACATTGATCCCCAACATGATAATGGTCGCGATTTTCCAACCAGAACCGGCATCTTTCATGCCCCTCTCCCACGTCCATTCACCGATTGCGCCAGCCGCCAAAGCGGTCAGGGCAACCTTAATCCACGCCGCCTGTGAAAACAGAATAGCCGCAAAAACTATGATCAGTATGAGGTGCAGAAAAAATGCGCCGGTGAACCAAACAATCGGGACCGGCCGATAAGCTGTATCCGGCATTTCCCAATCCGGCAGCGAACTGTCGGGCCGCGAAAGCCGCCGGTCGCCTGCCATAATATCCTCTTCGCGAGGGTTTGGGTATTTGCGATCCGGTTGCCTCGGCTCTTGATCAGGCATCGATCATATCACGGTCCATCTCGCCCGCGCGGTTTTGGATGAAATTGAACCGGTGTTCTGGATTGCGGCCCATCAATTGATCGACCAATTCCTTGACGACCGCACGTTGTTCAAATTCTGCGGGCAAGGTGATCCGAATGAGCGAGCGGGTTTCCGGGTTCATCGTAGTTTCGCGCAGCTGGTTGGGGTTCATCTCGCCAAGGCCCTTGAACCGTCCCACTTCGACATTTTTGCCTTTGAATACGGTCGCTTCCAATTGCGCCCGGTGCGCGTCGTCGCGGGCATAGCGGCTCTCTTTACCAGCGGTCAGGCGGTAGAGCGGCGGCTGCGCCAAATAGAGTGATCCGCTGCGCACGACATCCGGCATTTCTTGGAAGAAAAACGTCATCAGCAAAGTCGCAATATGCGCGCCGTCGACATCGGCATCGGTCATGATGATGATGCGGTCATAACGCAGGTCTTGCGCATCGCATTCTTTGCGCGTCCCGCAACCCATCGCCAGCGTCAGATCGGCGATCTCGCTATTGGCGCGGATCTTGTCGGCGGTGGCGCTGGCGACGTTGAGGATCTTGCCCCGGATCGGCAGGATCGCCTGAGTTTTGCGGTCGCGCGCTTGTTTCGCGCTGCCTCCGGCGCTGTCCCCTTCGACGATGAAGAGCTCAGTTTCGCGGTCACCTTCTCCGCTGCAATCGGTCAGCTTGCCCGGCAGGCGCAGTTTCTTCGCATTGGTGGCGGTCTTGCGCTTAATTTCGCGTTCTTGTTTGCGGCGCAGGCGTTCGTCCATACGCTCCATCACTTCGCCCAGCAGCGCTTTGCCGCGGTCCATATTATCCGTCAGGAAATGGTCGAAATGATCCCGCATGGCATTTTCAACGAGGCGCGCGGCCTCTGGTGATGTCAGGCGGTCTTTGGTCTGCGATTGGAACTGCGGATCGCGGATAAACACGCTGAGCATAACTTCGCCGCCGGTCATCACATCGTCGGCGGTGATGTCCTTGGCCTTCTTCGCCCCGGTCAGCTCGCCAAAGGCGCGCAATCCTTTGGTTAGGGCGCCGCGAAGGCCCTGTTCGTGTGTGCCGCCATCGGGGGTGGGCACGGTGTTGCAATACCAGCTGGTCGAACCGTCAGAGTATAATGGCCATGCAATCGCCCATTCCACGCGCCCTTGCGATGTGCCGTCCTGTTCGGGAAAATCCTGTTTCCCTGTGAATGCCTGAGCCGTGACACATTCGCGCCCGCCCACTTGTTCGGCCAAGTGATCCGCAAGCCCGCCGGGGAATTTGAACACTGCCTCTGCTGGCACGTCTTCGCTGACGAGGCTCTCTGCGCATTTCCAGCGGATTTCCACGCCAGCGAACAGATACGCTTTGGACCGGGCGAGTTTGAACAGGCGGTGCGGTTTAAATTGCCGGTCGCCGAATATCTCTGTGTCGGGGGTAAAGCTGACCGTGGTGCCGCGCCGATTGGGGGCGGAACCCACGGTTTCGATCTTGCCAGTGGCGAGGCCCTTGGAAAATTCCTGCGCATATAACTGTTTGTCGCGGGCGACCTCTACGCGGGTGTGCGATGACAGCGCGTTCACGACGCTGACGCCGACGCCGTGCAGGCCGCCGCTGGTCGCATATGCTTTGCCAGAAAATTTACCGCCAGAGTGAAGCGTCGAGAGGATCACCTCTAGCGTCGATTTGCCCGGAAATTTGGGGTGTTCATCCACAGGGATACCGCGGCCATTATCCGCGATATGCAACCGGTTCGCCTCGTCCAGCCGCATTTCGATACGGCTCGCATGACCGGCAACCGCCTCGTCCATTGCGTTATCCAGCACTTCGGCGGCCAGATGATGCAAGGCGCGGTCATCGGTGCCGCCAATATACATGCCGGGGCGGCGGCGGACAGGCTCTAACCCTTCGAGAACCTCGATGGAGGAGCTGTCGTAATCACCGCTGGATGTGGGCGTGTTTTCAAAAAGATCGTCGGACATGGAAGTGATATAGGCACTGCGTTGCCCTTCTCACAAGGAGGGGTGCATCCGTTTTGCGCCGTTATCAGTCGCCAAATGTGGTTGGTGCAGCATCCACAGCGACAACTTCGTTGCCGCGCACTTCGCGCACTTCCAATGCCCGTTCCGCCACGCCGTTGCGGTTAAACCGGAAAGGGCCGTCCACACCGAGGAAACCACCGCGATCGTACATTTGCCGCACCGGGAAATTACTGCCGACACGCCAATCGCGGGCGATCCGCAATGTCAGCAGGACAGAATCGTAACCGAGCGTCGCAATACGGTAAGGCTTCGTGCCAAAACGCGCCTCGTAACTATCGGCAAACCGGCGGAAGCGGCGGTCAGAAACGGCAGAGAACAGCGCGCCATTAACCGAAGCCGAGCGGGTGAGGGCGGATTCGCCGCTCCACAATTCAGTGCCCAATATCCGGGTGCCGCCCGCGCCATCGCTGCGCAATTCACCCGAAGCTTGCACCGCAAGCCGCGCGCCATCCGCAATCAATACGGTGTCATATCCGCCGCGTGTACGCAGCCGCTGCGCCGCGCCCACGATAGATGTGTTTCCGCGTGCGTAGCGTTCAAACGCGATCAGATTGCCGCCGTAATCGCGCAAGGAATTGGTGAGCGCATTGTAGGAACGCTGACCATAATCACCCTCTGGCAGCAATGCGCCAAAGTTGGTCGAGCCATTTTGCCGGGCATAGGCGATGGATCGGCGGATTGATTGTTCGGGAATGTGCCCCACGACAAACACATCGGCGCTGGCCACGGTCGCATCATTGCTGAAAGCGATGGAAGGCACATTGGCCGGACGCGCAGCCGCTTGCACCGCCGGGACATTGTCCGCGAGCAACGGGCCGAGGATCAATTTATTCCCATCCGCAATCGCCTGACGCGCCGCAGAGGCGGCCCCGCGTGACGTATCATAGGTGGTGATCCGCAGATTTTCGGCATTCGTATCGAGCAACGCCATCGTTGTCGCATTGGCGAGCGATTGCCCAACTTCTGCGGTTGTGCCCGCCATTGGCACCAACAATGCAACACGGTGACGCGTGGAATCGGTCGGCAACGCCGTGGCGCTGGGTTCTGGCGTCGGTGTCGGCGGCGGAGCAGTCGCCACAGTTTCGGTTTTAGGCACAATTTGACACCCGCTCAGCAGCACAGCCGTGCCCGCAATTGTCAAATTGCGCCGATTGAACCGTTTAAACTCTGTCCCGACTTTGCGCATCCAATTCGCGCTAAAAACCGGTGTTGCCGTTAGCTTCATTCTTGCCGACCCCTGATCGCTGCTTCATGAACGCTAACGTGAACACGCAAGCCCCTGAATCAGTCCATTGTGAACCTCTTGAGCCGGGTCTCTATATTGTCGCGGTGCCGATTGGCAATCTTGGCGATATAACGAGGCGGGCTGTCGACGTATTGCAGCGCGCGGGCATTATTGCCTGTGAAGACACGCGGGTAACGGGAAAATTGCTGAAAGCGGTGGAGGTTTCGACGCGGATGCAGCGTTATGATGACCACGCATCAGCGGAAACGCGCGAATGGTTGATCGGTAGAGCGCGCGGCGAGGCAGTGGCATTGGTGAGTGATGCAGGAACGCCGCTCATCTCTGATCCGGGCTATCGTTTGGTTCGCGAGGCGCGCGAGGCCGGGGTCACCGTCACCACCATTCCCGGCGCATGTGCGGCGGTGGCGGGCATGACTTTGTCCGGCCTGCCCAATGATCGGTTTATGTTCGCTGGGTTCTTGCCGGTGAAGGACAAGGCCCGGCGCGATGTCTTGGAAGAGTTGGGCGGCGTTCAGACGACTTTGGTGTTTTACGAGACAGGGCCGCGATTGGAGCGATCCTTGCGCGCGATTGCGGATATGTGGCCGGCCCGCGAAATTGCTGTGGCGCGTGAGCTCACCAAGATGCACGAGGAATGCCGCACGGGTACAGGCGATGAATTGGCGCAGCATTACGCAGCGCATCCGCCAAAGGGTGAGATTGTATTGCTGATCGGCCCGCCTGTTGAGGCCGCCTCCACCGCCGATCCCGATGAATTGCTGCGCGAGGCTCTGCTGGAAGCCAGCGCGAGCAAAGCCGCTGGAAAAGTGGCGAAGTTGACGGGGCTGGACCGCCAAACGCTCTATGCGCGCGCGGTTGAGCTAAAGGCGGAGTTCAAACCGCAATGACCGCCAAACGCGAGGTTGCCGAACGCAAAGGGCGCGAGGCTGAGGCGCAAGCCGCGCAGTGGCTTATGCAACAAGGGTGGGAAGTCGTCGCAGAGAGGGTCAAAACCAAGCTTGGCGAGATTGACCTGATCGCGCGCCGGCCCGGAATGGTCGCCTTTATCGAAGTGAAATGGCGCAAACGCGCCGCTGACCTCGCGGCCGCAATCGACGAACGCCGCCTCTCCCGCGTTGCGGCGGCTGTTGAAATAGTCGCACATGAATATGCAAAAGACGGCGAAGATTTGCGGATTGACGTGCTGCTCCTTGCGCCCGGCCATCCGCCACGCCACATCGCCAATGCCTGGCAGCCTTAGGAAATACGAATGACATTGAAAATCGCCGTTCAGATGGACCCAATTGAGGATATCAATATCGCAGGAGACAGCTCGTTCGCGCTGATGCTGTCTGCGCAGGAACGCGGCTATGAGGTGTTTGAATATCACGTTGAAAGCCTGACGCTCGACGCGGATGACCGGCTGTTTGCGCAAGGATATCCGGTGAAGTTACAGCGTGTGGCGGGCGATCATGTGGAGAAGGGCGAGGCAGTCCGGCTCGATCTGGGCAAAGACATTGATGTGATTCTGATGCGCCAAGATCCGCCGTTCCACATGGGTTATATCACCGCGACGCATCTGCTGGAGCGGATCAAGGACGAGACCCTAGTGGTCAACGATCCCGCCAATGTCCGCAATGCGCCGGAAAAGGTGATGGTGCTGGATTACCGCCAATATATGCCGCCCACATTGGTGACGCGGTCGGTTGATGAAGTGCGCCGGTTTATGGCGCAGCACGGCGCAGTGGTGGTCAAACCGATCCACGGCAATGGCGGCAAAGCGATATTCCGCGTGCCAGCCGACGGGGACAATCTGACCGCGCTGTTTGAGGTGTTCAACCAGACATGGCCCGAACCGCATATGGTCCAACCCTTCCTGCCCGAAGTGGCCGAGGGCGACAAACGGATCGTCCTGATCGACGGAGAGATCGCAGGCGCCATCAACCGCATTCCGGGCAAGGGCGAATTTCGCAGCAATCTGGCAATGGGCGGCAGCGCGGAGGCGACCAAGCTGACCCCGCGCGAGATCGAGATTTGCGAGGCGATGGGGCCGGAATTGAAGCGGCTTGGCCTGACATTTGTGGGCATCGACGTGATCGGCGGTAAATGGCTGACCGAGATCAATGTGACATCGCCGACCGGGATTGTGGCGATTGATGGGTTTAACGGGACCGATACGGCGGGGATGATTTGGGACGCTATTGAGGGGCGATTGGGGTAGGATTGAAGGTCCGCTTTTGGCGAAGGCCCGGCATCGGTTTATGGACGGCTAATGAGGTGGAAAGCGGACATGAGCGAAAGACCCGAGCTTGAGTTGACCTTCGGAATTTATTCTTTGCACTCGATCAGGTTAGGTTGCATTAAAATTCCGGGCTAAAGTCCGAGCGACTTTATCTTCAATCTGGTCATGCTCGATGGATAACACTAGCTGCTCATTTAGGCGGATTGCGCTGAAAGGAGTAAGAAATGCGTGCACTTAAGTTCCGAGCTGTCGGGTTGTTTATCATGGCAATGCTTACGACCGCCTGTCTTGATGAACCCGACGCGCGACCCGAATTTACCGTTCCCGAGGGTGTTTTGGTTACTCTGGATGAGCAGGTTCGAATGCGGGACGGCGTGCGATTGAACACAGACGTCTATTTGCCAAGTGACGGAAAAAACCCGGTCGCGACCATTCTCATCCGTACGCCCTATGACACGGAACTGGTCGCCCTCCATCAGGCGCTGCTTGAACATGGCTATGCAATTGTCGAGCAGCACGAGCGCGGTCGCTATCTTAGCGAAGGCTCCTTCTCGATGATACCCAGGCCTGTTGAAGACGGCTCGGACACGTTGGACTGGATCACCGACCAGCCCTGGTCTGATGGGCGTGTCGCGACGATTGGGTGTTCCTCATCAGCCGAGAACCAGTTGAAACTGGCTGCAGCAAACCATCCAGCCCATCAAGCCTTCGTAGCTCTGTCAGCAGGCGTGGGAGTAGCCGAGGCTGGCCCCTTCAAAGAGCAGGGCAATTTTTGGCTAGGCGGTGTTTGGCAGCAGGGCTG
>CANNCL010000004.1 GCA_947503155.1 uncultured Erythrobacter sp.
CTCTCTGAGGTCGCGGGCAATCCAGCGCCGATCCATGACGGCCTAGAGACGATCTACGCGCTGCAATTCGGCGACTTTCAAACGCAGCCATTCCAAGAAATCCCCGTCGAATTCTTCGGGTAAACTGCGCCAAACCCCAATCTGCAATATGGTTTTGGCGGACAACAAAAAGAGCAACGGGAAAGCTCTGGCGATCTGGGCTCGGCGTTCTGACTGGAACTGTGCTGTTGACCGTTGTGATCCCTGCATTCGCGGTCATTCCCATGCGCTCAAAATCGCTGATCGCCGGAGCTTTTCACGCGGCGAAGAGGTCCGAGCCGCCTTTCTACTGACCTAGCGCACAAGGAAGCGTTTCCGGCGGTCATTAACCTGATGATTGACCCCGCTTGTGCGAATGTCCAAACCGCACCGCAAACGCATCAGGGGAATTTCATGTCTAGATCAGTGACACTAGCCGGCATCGCTGCATCCGTGCTCATTTCATTTGGGGCAGGCGCTCTGGCTGCGCAAGAGGCGGCTCCGGCGGCGACGGCGGTGCAGACCCCCGCACAGGGTTCCGCCCAAACTGGCCCTAATCGTATTTTCTCTGGCGAAGACCTGTTTGATCTGGCTGTCGCATCGGACCCTCAAATCAGCCCCGATGGCAGCCGGATTGCCTATGTCCGCCGCCAAAATGACATCATGGCCGACCGCGCGATCAGCGCGATCTGGATGATCGACGTCGCTAGCGGAGACGAAACGCCATTCGCCGGACGCAGCGGCGGTGCATTCGCGCCCAGATGGTCCCCAGACGGCACACGGGTTGCTTATGTTTCCACAGAGAGCGGCGGCGCACAATTGTGGGTGAAATGGGTCGGTAGCGGAGAAGCGGTTCGGCTCACGGGATTAGCCAACAGCCCTTCGAGCATCGCGTGGTCCCCCGATGGTCGCTCAATCGCCTACACTATGTTGGTGAATGATGCCCCGCCATCCTTTGGTTCCGCCCCGGCAGGGCGGCCAGAGGGCGCAGAATGGGCGGAGCCTTTGCAAGTCACTGATCTGGTCAATTTCCGGGCTGACGGTGCGGGTGAGATCACACCGGGTTTTGCGAAAATATTTGTCATTTTGGCCACTGGCGGTGCGCCTCGGCAAATGACTTTCGGTCCCACGCATGATGGCGGGCCGCTCAGCTGGTCGCCAGATGGCGGTACAATTGTCTTTACCGCCAACCGCAACGCCAATTGGCAGACCGATCCGGTCGAAGCGGATGTATGGGCGCTCAACACCGCGACACTTGCGGTGACAAAACTAACGGACCGTGATGGGCCGGATGCAGGCGCGCTTGTGTCGCCTGATGGCCGCAAGATTGCTTATATCGGGTTTGAGGATGCGGGCCGCGCATATGAGAATGCCGAATTGTCGATCATGGATTCCGACGGCAGCAATGCCCGCGTCCTGAGCGCCGATTGGGATTACAGCGTCGATGCGATGGCCTGGGATGCGGATTCGCGCGGCATCTATGTTCAATATGATGAACGCGGCGAAACCAATGTCGCGCGGATTGGATTGGATGGGCAGGTGCGCGTGGTCGCGGCCGGAATTGGCGGAGGCGGGTTTGATCGGCCTTACACTGGCGGCAGTTTTTCGGTGGCTGGCAATGATGCGGTTGCCTTCACCGGCGGCACGGCGGCCATGCCTGCCAATGTACAGATCACGCGCGGCGGCGATGCGCGGATGCTCACTGACCTCAATCCGAATTTGCGCATCACCAAAACGATGGGCGAAGTTCGCGAGATTACGGTTGGCTCCAGCTTTGACGGGCAAGAAGTGCAAGGGTGGCTGACCCTGCCGCCCGGCTATGTTGAGGGCTCACGAGTGCCACTGATCCTAGAGATCCACGGCGGGCCTTTCGCCGCCTATGGGCCGCATTTCTCAACCGACAATCAACTCTATGCCGCTGCTGGATATGCCGTTCTATCGGCAAATCCGCGCGGTTCGACCAGCTATGGTGAGGCATTCGCTCAGGAGATCGACAAGGATTATCCGGGCCGTGATTATGACGATTTGATCAGCATTGTGGATCACGCCATCGCGCTGGGCATTGCCGACCCAGATCGGTTGTTTGTCACCGGCGGTTCGGGCGGCGGCGTGCTGACATCATGGATCGTGGGCCGGACCAACCGGTTCCGTGCGGCCGCAACGCAGAAGCCTGTGATCAATTGGACCACACAGGCACTGACCGCTGATGGAACGGGCTATTTCGGCCTGTATTGGTTGGGCGCGCGTCCGTGGGAGAACCCGGAGACATTTTGGGCGCATTCGCCGCTATCGCTGATTGGAGAGGTCGAGACGCCCACTCTGGTGGTGGTCGGGGCGGAGGATTACCGGACGCCGGTGAGCGAGGCTGTGCAATATTATTCAGCGTTGCAATTGGCGGGTGTTCCGACCGCGTTGATCCGGGTGCCGGGGGCCAGTCATGGCAGTATCGCGGCGCGTCCCTCGCAAAGCGCGGCCAAGGCGTCTGCGATCCTTGCATGGTTCGAACGATATGCAGATGGCTGGGAACCAGAACCAACCGATAGCGCAGAATGATACCGCGATGTCGCGGCTGATCCTATTCAACAAACCTTACGGTGTGCTGTCGCAATTTACCGATAAGGGCAGCCCGACTGAGCGGCAGACCTTATCGGATTTCATTGATGTTCCCGGAGTGTATCCGGCGGGGCGGCTGGACCGGGACAGCGAAGGTCTGTTGATTCTTTGCGACGATGGCAAATTGCAGGCCCGCATTGCCGATCCGCGTTTTAAACTGCCCAAAACCTATCTTGTGCAGGTCGAAGGGGAACCGGACGCCTCGGCGCTAGAATCTTTGCGGCAGGGCGTGCGACTAAAGGATGGAATGACCCGGCCTGCGGACGCAGAGCGGATTGATGCGCCAGAGATATGGCCTCGTGATCCGCCAATTAGAATGCGCAAGACCGTGGCCGATTGCTGGATCAAGCTGACAATCCGCGAAGGCAAGAACCGGCAAGTCCGGCGCATGACCGCTGCGGTCGGGCATCCGACATTGCGATTGGTGCGGTGGTCAATTGGTGATTGGAGCGCGGAGGGATTGCCGCTGGGCGAATATGCCGAAGGTTCGCCGCCCTGAATTTGTTGGCCTGAATTAGCCGCCCTGAATTCGCCGCTTAAGATTTCTGGACTAGGCGGGGTGCGGGTCTTCCAATGCGATGCTGCCTTGGCCGTGCAATTGCTCAATCAGTGACACCGCGGCGGGCGAAGCTGCTAATTTTGCAACGTCTTCGATCCGGGGCACGGCGCAAAGAGCCTCTATGAGCGCGTCGCATTCCTTTGGCGGCGCAATGCATTCCCCATCGACCGACAATAACAGCGACCCATTATCCTGACGAATAAAGGCAAAACGGCTGGCGGGATTGCGGATGATGGCATGGCCGCTGCGCAGTTGCTGCACCAGTTCTTCGCGTATTATCTGCTCCTCTGGCTGCCAATCAATCTCGGCATTCTTTGGCTGGGTTGCATAACCCGCAAACCAGCGTGCAAATGCGCCGCGATCTGCCATTCGTTCCGCCATCATCTCATGCAATCGCGACAATGCCGCTGCTTCGATTTCGCCGGCATTGTCAGGCAATGATAAACAGGGGTCGGTGTAGCGATCATCGTCGCCCAATTCGTCCAGAACATGTGCGGCATAGCCCTCAATCAGTTCCTCGCGCGAGGGAGCGCGAAAACCGACCGAATAGGTCATGCAATCATCGCTCATGGCGACGCCTTTATGCGCGAAACGCGGCGGTACATAGAGCATGTCGCCGGGTTCGAGCACCCACTCTTCCAAGGGCTCAAAATCCGCCAAAAGGCGCAAATCGTCATGCGGCATTAGGGCAGTTTCATCATCGCACAGACCCCCGATTTGCCAGCGGCGCGTGCCCAATCCTTGCACCAGAAACACGTCATACTGATCAAAATGCGCGCCCACGCCGCCGCCGGTTACCGCATAACTGACCATCACGTCATCAACCCGCCAATTGGGAATGAAACGAAACGCCTCAAGGAGGTTCGCAACCTCGAAAATATGGTGATCCACTGCTTGGACCAGCAAGGTCCAAGGCTCTCTGGCGGTCTCGCCGCCCAAATGTCCAAAACGGTCCTCTGGCAGGGGGCCGTGCTCCGTCGCAAAATCGCCGGTGTCTTGAGTGATCAGACGCGATTCCACTTGGGGTTCACATGCCAATCCAGCCAGTTCATCCGGCTCCAACGGGTTGGCCCATTCTGTCCAAGGATTACGGATAAGCAGAGGCTTCTTTTGCCAATATTCGCGCAGAAATTCTGCCGCATCGAAATTGGCAAAGCGCATCGGTTCAGGCTGCACTTTCTGGCTCATCATGCGGTCCAGTGGCTGCCATCAGGTCCATGAAATTGCGCGCCGCTTCGCGGTCAGCTTCATCCTCAAACGCCACATCCAAATCGGGCGCGGCATCGAGCATGTGCAGCAAACTCCACAGAGCGAACCGTTTGCCGCGATCCTTTTCTAGGCCTAAGTCCACCTGCATTCGTTCGGCGGCCGCAGGGATTGCATCAACCTGCACCTGTGCCAGATCGCGGGTGCCAAAATAACGCTGAAGCAGATTGTCCATATCCATCGCTCCCCGCTAGACCCGTGCAGAGCAGATGCAAAGGGCATTGGTGTGCGGGCATCTTGTTGCTAGGGGCGCGCCCATGCTCTCAATCAATAATATCACAGTGCGGCTTGGTGGCCGGCCTATCCTCGAAGGCGCGAGCGCGGCGATCCCGCATGGTGCGCGGGTCGGCTTGATCGGGCGCAATGGTGCAGGCAAGTCGACTTTGATGAAGGCCTTGATCGGCGAGATCGACCCTGATGAGGGGGAGATCACAAAGCCAACGCGTGTGCGGCTAGGTTATATAGCGCAGGACGCACCAAGCGGGCTGACCACGCCGGAAGAGGCGGTGTTGGCCGCTGATACCGAACGCGCGGCTTTGCTGGAGGAAGCGGAGAATTGCACTGATCCTGATCGGTTGGGCGAAGTGCATGAGCGGTTATTGGCGATTGATGCCTATAGCGCGCCGTCGCGCGCGGCGCGGATTTTGACCGGGCTAGGTTTTGACGAGGCGATGCAGGCGCAACCGCTCGACAATTTTTCTGGTGGTTGGAAAATGCGCGTTGCGCTCGGCGCTTTGCTGTTTTCCGCGCCTGACGTGCTGCTCCTGGATGAGCCGTCAAACCACCTCGATCTCGAGGCGACCTTGTGGCTCGAAAATTTCCTCAAAAGCTATCCGGCGACCTTGTTGGTGATCAGCCACGAACGCGACCTGCTCAACAAAGTGGTCGATCATATTTTGCATCTGCAAGGCGGTAAGCTGACGCTCTATCCCGGCGGCTATGACAGTTTTGAAAAACAGCGGGCCGAACGCGCCGCTCAGCTTGCCTCTGCCAAAGCATCGCAGGATGCGCAGCGAGCACGGCTGCAAGATTATGTGGCGCGCAATTCCGCCCGTGCCTCCACCGCCAAACAGGCGCAATCGCGCGCAAAAATGCTCGCACGGATGCAGCCTATTGCGGCGCTGATGGAGGACCCAAGCCTCAGCTTTGCCTTCCCAAATCCCACCGAAATGAAACCGCCCATGATCACGATGGATATGGCGGCGGTGGGCTATGCCCAAGATGATCCAGTGCTTCGCCGGGTTAGCCTGAGGATTGATCCCGATGATCGGATCGCTCTGTTGGGCCGAAATGGCAATGGTAAGACGACGTTGGCGCGGTTGCTCGCCGCTCAGCTCCCCTTGATGGAGGGTGAGGTCAATTCGCCGGGCAAAATGACGGTGGGGTATTTCACTCAATATCAGGTCGAAGAATTGGCCGGAGATGCGACCCCACTTGAACACATGACCCGCGCTATGGAGGGGCATTCCCCCGGAGCGGTCCGTGCCCAGCTTGGCCGGTTTGGTTTTTCGGGCAACCGGGCGACGCAGAATGTCGGTAAATTGTCGGGCGGTGAACGCGCGCGATTGGCATTAGCGCTGATCACCCGCGATGCGCCGCATTTGCTGATCTTGGATGAGCCGACCAACCACCTTGATGTCGATGCACGCGAGGCGTTGGTGCAAGCTCTCAACGACTATACCGGCGCGGTTATTTTGATCAGCCACGACCGGCATATGGTGGAATTGGCTGCAGACCGGTTGGTCTTGGTCGATGGCGGCACCGCCAAAGAATATAGCGGCAGCATGGACGATTATATCGACTTTGTGTTGGGCGTGAACCAACCGAAAAAGGAACGCGCGCCAAAGGTCGCAGCGGCCAAGAAGGGCAATTCTGCCAAGGACCGTGCGAAGGCGAAATTTGTATCGTCCGAAATCCGCCGAATAGAGAAGGTGATGGCCAAATTGCAGGCCGCCTGCGGCGAGATCGACAAAGCCATGTTTGAACCGGCAAAGGCGGGTTCAAAATATGCCGACAAATCGATGAGCGAATTGTTGTCGGAACGCGCCGACTTGTCTGATAAAAACGACGAAGTTGAAGCGGAGTGGCTCAAGCTGAGCGAGCAATTGGAATCTGTAAGTTAGGTCGGTTCGCGCGGATCGCTTTTCGTAAATAGTCGCCGCGTAGTCTTAGATTTCAATGTGAAAAAACCAGCCGGTGCGGATGGCACCGGCTGGTTTCCCTCGGTCTTGGCAGCCCAAGCCCTTTGGTTAGATCAATCAGTCGCTAGGTCAGAATGCGAAGCGGATCCGCACGCCCCCAGAGTGTGATTGATAGTCAGAGGCGAAGCGCCCGCGATATTCGGCGCCAATCGACAGGCCGCCTTCGTTCACGAAATCCACACCAGCGGCGATGTCGAAGCGCGAAGAACCCGCTTCATCGGCGATTACTGTGAATGTGTCCGCGCCGCCATTGAACGATCCGGCCGTGGCCAAAGGATCGCTGCTAAGATCGTAGGAATAATCGACGCTAGCGAACGGAATTACGCCCGTTTCCGCATTTCCTGCGACTTTGACACCAATCCGAGCTTCCAGGAATTCGGCGCTGTCTGCGTCGAGCGTTAGCCCAAGGCCGCCAGTTTCCGTGAAAGTGTCACGCGACAATTCAGCGTAGCGCAAACCACCATTCGGTGTGATGACCACTCCGCCAGCATCAATGTCATATCCTGCGTTCAGGCTGGCATAGACGCCGTCCACATCGCTTTCCCCAGTGATAGGAGCGCCCAATGCGGTTCGGCTGTTATCAACCGAGTTGCTGGAATAACCGATTTCGGCGTTAACAAAGCTCTGGCCAAGATCGAACCCGACATAGCCACCGAATTGCAAAGCGTCGATTTCGCTTGTTCCATTGGCGGTGGTGTAGGCGTCAACCTCGATATCGGAATAGTTGAAGAGCACACCGATCGTGGTCGTCTCTCCAATTTTTCCGTCCAGACCAAGTGTGAAACCGGTGGCATCGGCATCATAGCCCAGCGAGCTGAGGCTGCTTTGATCGGCATTGGCGTTGCGGTAAAACGCTTCGCCCCACAGACCAAGAGCTTCACCTTGCAGCCGGTCTTGGACTTGCGAACTTACAAGACGCTGTGTCTCGTAAATCTCGCGCTGAACGCCGTTATTGATCGCAGGTAGCAATGTCAGCGCAGTGGCCTCAAACTCAGCGGCAGAACCCAAACCGTTCAGTGCCGCAAAGACGTCGCCAGACAGGCGGTTATTCGCCGCTGCAGAAGTGATGGCGGAACCAAAGCTGTTGATGTTGGCATCACCTGAGACGCCGCCGAGATTAGCAGCAGAAACCGCCACTTCGATTGAACCAAGAATGACTGTGTAATCAATCAAGAAATCATCCTCGATCACAGTCACACTTGTTCCCGCATCGGTGAAGCTGCCGGTATCCGACAGGACACTGATTGTCGTGCCAATATCGGGTTGTCCGATTTGGGTGGTGGCAATATTCACCGCGCTACCTGCGCCAAGCACCGTGTCCCCTGCCACCGCGAGCGTATCTACGCCGAGGTCGAAGGAAAGTGTGCCATTGGCGGTAAGGCTTCCGGCGATCGAACGCGCACCTGACACAGCTATTGTGCTGGCCGCTTCACTCGTCACATCAACTCCGCCCAGAACATCTGCGCTCAACGTGGTCGAACCTGCACCAAAGGAAAGCGTGTCAGCAAATGCCGAACCCACAAAGTCCCCTTCGAGTGCGCCGCCATTTTGCACAAAATTCAGCGCCGATAGAGCCGCTGAAGCGTCCACCGCAACTGGGCCAGTGATGGTGCCAGCATTGATGAATGTTCCAGTAAAGGCGACGTTTTCAATCACAACCGCAGCGCCGCTCTCCGAAGAGATTGTGCCGTTATTGACGATATCCTGCGTGGCAGTAACTGCGGCGCCAGCGCCCGCACCGCTGAACAGTCTCAGACCTGCTGATGCACCCGAAGCTTGCGCTTCGCCGCGGCCAGCAAATGTGCCGTCATTGACGATAGTGAAGCTGCGGACGTCGCCGTCCATCGTTCCCAGTTGCAGTGAAACGGCGGAACCGGCGACACCGGCGTCAACTACGCCTGTGTTGTTCAGCGTGAAACCGTTCGCAGTCGCGTCGGCATAGACCGTACCGTTACGTTGAGCCCCAGTACCGATGATGGTGCCGGAATTGTTCACGGTCAGCCCATTGCCATCGATGTTGAGCGCACGGCTGCCTGATGAAATAGTGCCGGAGTTGTTGACGATGGCTGCGGAGAAATCGCCGCCGCCAGCTGGTGTTGGGTTACCGAAATACAGGCCGTTTTGAATGCCAGAGATCGTTCCCGAATTGTCGAGCGTGCCTTGGAAGCTGACGCCATTGACGAAACGGATGCCCGCTGCGGTGCCGTTGGCGGCCTCGCTGTCGATCACACCGCTATTGGTGATGTCGCCGACAAACAGACCGTCTGTTGTCCCATCAAGAGCGCCCGCATTACGCGTGCGTTCAAAGCGCAGGCCGTCACCAGCTGTGGTTGCTCCAGCAGAAGCGTTGCCGCGTCCTTGGATCGTGCCAGCATTAGTGATGGTGAAAGCGTTGCCGCCGGTTGCTGCCGAAGCAAGTTCAACCGCAAAACCAGCGCCTTCATTACCCATGCCTGCGTCAATTACGCCGGTTTCAAGGTTGTTGAGCTCAAAGTTCTGCGCAGTGCTGTCGGCATAGGCTGTACCATTGCGCTGATTGGCTGTGCCCAAGATCGTGCCAGCATTGTTCACAACAAGACCAAGTCCATCAATGTTCAGCGCACGGCTGTCTGATGAGATGACGCCGCCAACAAGGTTGTTCACCACGCCGCCAGAGTGATCAGCGCCGCCAGCAGGAACTGGGTTGCCGAAATACAGGCCATTATTGACACCCGAAATCGTGCCAGAATTGTTCAGCACACCTTGGAACGACACGCCGTTTACAAAGCGAATACCGCCGGTTGTACCCGCAGCCGCTTCAGAAGCGATCAGGCCGGAGTTCTCAATTGTGCCAGTAAACAGGCCAGTGGTTGAACCGTCCAACATTCCGGCGACACGTGTGCGTTCAAACCGCAGACCGTCACCAGCCGTCGCGGCTCCAGCAGAAGCCTGTCCGCGTCCTTGGATAGTGCCAGCGTTGGTGATGGTGAAGTCATTGCCAGCTTCGCTGAGCTCAACCGCAAAACCAGCACCTTCATTGTCCATCCCAGCGTCAATTACGCCTTCATTGTTCAGCGTGAAGTTCTGCGCCGTGCTATCAGCATAGACCGTACCGTTACGTTGAGCCCCAGTACCGATGATGGTGCCGGAATTGTTCACGGTGAGGCCATTGCCATCGATGTTCAGCGCGCGGCTGCCCGAAGAGATGGTGCCGGAGTTGTTGACGATGGCTGCGGAGAAATCGCCGCCGCCAGCTGGTGTTGGGTTACCGAAATACAGGCCGTTTTGAATGCCAGAGATCGTTCCCGAATTGTCGAGCGTGCCTTGGAAGCTGACGCCATTGACGAAACGGATGCCCGCTGCGGTGCCGTTGGCGGCCTCGCTGTCGATCACACCGCTATTGGTGATGTCGCCGACAAACAGACCGTCTGTTGTCCCATCAAGAGCGCCCGCATTACGCGTGCGTTCAAAGCGCAGGCCGTCACCAGCTGTGGTTGCTCCAGCAGAAGCGTTGCCGCGTCCTTGGATCGTGCCAGCGTTAGTGATGGTGAATGCGTTGCCGCCGGTTGCTGCCGAAGCAAGTTCAACCGCAAAACCAGCGCCTTCATTACCCATCCCAGCGTCAATCACGCCGGTTTCAAGGTTGTTGAGCTCAAAGTTCTGCGCAGTGCTGTCGGCATAGACTGTACCATTGCGCTGATTGGCTGTGCCCAGGATCGTGCCAGCATTGTTCACAACAAGACCAAGCCCATCAATGTTCAGCGCGCGGCTGTCTGATGCAATGGTGCCAAGGTTGTTCACTACGCCGCCGGTGTGATCGGCATCATTTCCGAAATACAATCCGTTTTGCGCGCCAGAAATCGTCCCGGCTGCTTCATTTGTTAGGGTCCCTTGGAAACCGATGCGATTTGCGAAACGAATGCCTGCAACGGTGCCTTGGGTGCTTTGCGAATTGATCAGACCCGAATTGGTGATGTCGCCTTCATAGATATATTGCGGAGCGAGGCCTGGGCCGAAGAAACGAACGCCATCACCGGCGGTTCCGCCCATCGGAGAGGCTTGGCCCCGTCCTTGGATGGTGCCAGCGTTGGTGATTGAACCGCCGCGCGGCATTCCGCCGCCGCCGACTTCGATGGCGATGCCTGCGCCTTCTACGCCTGCGTCAATCGTGCCAGTTGCCGAATTGGTGATTGCGATATTGTTCGAAGTGCGGTTTGCGTAAGCTGCGCCGTTGCGCTGGCTGCCTGTGCCCAGGATCACGCCGTCATTGGTCAGCGATGCATCGCTACCGTCGAAGTTGACCGCCCGCGAGTCGGCCTCAATGCGGCCTGTCGCGGCGTTGTTAATGGCTGCGCCCGTTGTCCCTTGCGCTACCTGTACGGTTTGCGTCACGCCGGTTGTGGCCAGAGTGCCTGCATTGTCCAAGGTTACATCGTTATTTGCGATCACAACCACTGGTGCGCCATCAACTGTGCTGGTCACACCGGCGGCAGCTGAAATGGTTTCGCCATCCGCAACCGAAGTGACAGTCATATTGTCACCGTCATTGATGGTTTGCTGTGCGTTTGCCGCGCCTGCGGTTAGCAGTGCGATAGATGATGAAGTGAGTAGCAAGCGTCCTGGAGTAAGGATCGTCCTGCGCATGTTAGAGTTTTTCATTGTGCTGCCTTTCATTCCCAAAAAATTGGTTGGCGGCGGGCAATGAATTAGGGGGTGCCCGCCGTCCGAAGCGAGCAAATATGGGCATCAATGCTAGTTGTATAATACATGGTTTCAATGGGTCTCATAGGCTCGGGCTATGAAGCAAGGCATTGAAAAATAGACACAAAAATATACAGAAGCACCCTTAGCCGACTTGCGATCGCAAGCCGGCTAAGCGGTCAAAATATGGTCTGTAATTTGATGTTCGAAAGTTAGGCCAAAGAAGTTACACTCTCGGGAGGATGCGTGCGAATTTGGTCGCATAGGGCCATCAAAATATGTTCACGCGGGCATCCTGTGCGCGAAACAAATCCGATGTCGCGTCCATAATCATCGCCTTCAATTTCGATAAAGCGCGTGTCTGGGTTCGCACATTTCAAGATCGCGCGGGAAAGCTTTGGAACCAATGAACACCCGACCCCTTCGGAAAGGTAATGCGACATTGTCAGGAAATTGGTCGCCAAGATTTGATCGGACACATCGATGCCAAGGTTTTTGTCACGGCAAAGCGCAACCGTGTCGGCGCGCAAACAATGCTCTTCGCTAAGTAGCAGCATTTCCTCTATCGGAATATCGGTTGCGGAAATGCTGGCGGTGTTAGCAAGGCGATGGTTTTTGGAGACCATTAAGACCAACGGTTCTCTGAAAATCGGCGTGAAACGATAACCCGCCGCTTTTACTGGCCCGCTCATCAGCGCGACATCAATGATCCGGTTTTCAAGTTCGTTCCACAGAACCTGCGTCGGCTGTTCGCGGTAAATGACCGAGAGGTCCGCAGCGATCGAGGTGATCGATTGGGACAAATAGGGCAGGGCGAAGGGAGCCAAAGTTGGAATCACGCCAACCGTGAGCGGCGCGGCGAGAGGGTCATGATATTCGGCGGCAGTGTCCGTGATCCGCTGCGCAGACCTCAGCACTTCCTTTGCCGTAGTGACAATCCGGGCACCCGCATCGGTTGTTTGCACGCCGGAATTGGTGCGCGCAAACAGCTCCACACCCAAACGCTCTTCTAGCTTTTTGACCTGCGAAGACAGCGATGGCTGACTGACATTGCAGGCTTCCGCCGCTCTTCCGAAATTCCGATAGCGATCAATCGCCGTTACATATTCAAGGTCGCGCAAATTCATTTGAAGCCCCTCCCTAACAAGAGGTTCATTCAAATCGCCCGATCGGTTACAGCCCTATGGAAATTCCGCCGAAGACCGTTCACACGAAAACTGCACAGATAGAGTGAAGCGATGCGTATCAGGCATATCGAAGTTTTCTACCATGTTTACCGCGAAGGCTCGATCAGTGCGGCGGCGCGCAATCTGTTCGTTTCTCAACCGTCCGTTAGCAAGGTTTTGCGCCATGCTGAGGATCAGTTGGGCTTTGCGCTTTTCGACCGCCGAAAGGGGCGGTTATATCCGACAGAAGCAGCGAACGAGCTGTTCAGGGAGGTGAGCGCGATCTACGAGCAGGTCTCTGCACTTGATCGGACCGCTGATAATATTCGCGGGCGCAAAGGGGGGCATCTGCGCATTGGCGTGCTGCCCTCGCTCGGTTTCGCGATTGCGCCCCCGATGGTCGCGGCGATGCGCGAAAGTGAGCCCGATGTGAGCTTCGACTTGTCGACGTTGCATAGCGAGGAAATGACAGCGGCTTTGCTCGAGAAACGCTTTGATTTGTGCATCGGGTTTGATGATGAGTTTGATAGCCGCATCCGTTGTCAGACAATCAACTCGGTCAATCTCAGCCTGCTCGCGCCGCGCGGCATGTTCGCCAATGATACCGACAGTGAAACCGGCGCAGAATCAAGCGGCCTCTCGCCGGCGATGTTGGATGGTAAGGAGATGATCGGCCTGCGCGATAGCGGCCCTGTGGCTGATCGGATCGACGCCTATCTGGAACAGGCCGGGGTTGATCCCGTGGTCACGGTTTCAGCGCAGACCTATTATGTCGCGGCGGAGCTGGTGAAACTGGGCGCAGGCTGCGCCATTGTTGATGGCTTTACCGCGCGCCGATTTGCCAGCGATACCGTGGACACACATAAGCTCCAAGGGGCACCTACATTGCCATTTGTTGCAATGACCCTGGCGGAGCAAGGCGATACGCCGCTGATCACTGCGAGCCTTAAGACATTGCGGCACCTGTTTGGCTAGCAGCCGGTCCGACCCAGTGGTCTTCTGATCGAGCGAGTGATGCCATAACGCAAGGCTATGATACAAACGTCACATTATGCTGAGATGCTGTTGCGCAAATCGGCGGTTTGACGTTAAATTATGAGTTACAGATCGGGAATGCAGCCATTTGGGGAAATGGCTTTACCGAAATCAGAGCCATTAGGGGGCCAAAAAATGAAACTTGGATCGCGTATTTTCTCACTTGCAGGTGCATCGGTATTGGCAATGGCCAGCTCGAATGCCAGCGCTCAAGACACGCCTCAACCTGCCGAGGCCGGAGCTGACGCCGCTGACGCCGCTGACGAAACCCCGGTCATCGTTGTGACGGGTACGCAAATTCGCGGCGCGCAAGTCGATGATGTTTTGCCCGTGACGGTTGTCGATGAAGATTTGATCGATTCCATTGACCCATCATCAGGCGATGAAATTTTCCGTGCGATCCCGCAGGCCGGTTCGGTTGAGTTCAACGAACAAAGCACCGCAGGCGGCGTCAATGGCGCGCGCGGCGATATTGCCTCCATCAACCTGCGCGGGCTCGGTACGGGCAACACGCTGCTGCTGGTCAATGGTCGGCGGATGCTGCTCAATCCTGGTTTCCAGACCGAATTGTTCGTCCCTGTGGTTTCTCCTGACACGAACACAATTACACCGGGCAGTGTGCGCCGGGTAGAAGTGCTGCGCGATGGCGCATCGGCGGTTTACGGCGCGGATGCCGTGGCGGGCGTGGTCAACACGATCCTGCGCGGGGGCCGCGACGGCGGCTTCTTGCAAGCCAATTTCCGTGCATCGGACGGAACGGGCCTTTATAATTACCGCATCAATGGCGGGCTGGGCTTCGATTTTGCCGATGGGCGGGGCAATTTGACCGTTTATGGCGGCTATTTCCATGAAAATGGCCTGCGATCGACTGCCCGCGACTACTCGCGCTCGAGTGACTTGAGAAGTTTCCTGATCGGGACCGATTTCGAAGGCGATACGCAATTTGATAACCGGTCGATCAACACGCCTTGGGGCGCGTTCGACATTCAAGGTTCAAGCGCGACGTCCTCCAACACAACCGCTCTGCGTGATGATGATTTCCACCTTCAACCATGCTCGCTCTTCGGCCCCAATGGTGCCGCGGACAGCGATGGCCGTGTGATTGATCTGGGCAATGGATTGTGCGCCGATAATGGCGGCACGGTTGACCGCGTGCTGCGTCATGACATTGGTGCGGACCGGTTCCTGTATTCGGAAAAAGACCGCTACAATGTGCAGGCGCTGTTCAATTATGAACTCAGCAACAGCGCTGAGATCTATTTTGAAGGCTCGTATTACCGTTCCGAAAACTTCCGTGAGCGCGAGCAAAGCACGATGCTTAGCGCGGTTCCGCTCGGGATTGAGGCTACCGCGTTTTACAACCCACTAGGGGCGACAACGCTTGCTGATGGTTCGCCTAACCCTAACCGGGTTGATAACGGCATTGGCTCCGGCGTCACGGATGCTGGCCGCGCGCTGTTGCTCGAAGATTATCGCTGGGTCGATGCGGGGCCGCGGCTTGGCTCTGTGACCAAAGACGAATTCCGCCTTGTCGCCGGTTTGCGCGGCGAGTTTAGCGGTTGGGATTACGACACTGGCCTTGTTTATGCTCAGGCAAACACGACCGATCTGACCCGCAATCGCATTTCGAGCACGCTCGCACAGGATGCGATCAACCGCACCGATGCCAGCGCCTACAACCCGTTCAATGGGGGCTGTTTCCCTGACCCCGCCTTTCCATCGATCCAGCGTGATTGCACTCCCAATCCGCAAGCGGTGATCGACGCGATCACAATCGACGTGTTCCGCAAAGGCGAAACGACACTGACGCTTGCCGATTTCAAGGTTTCGCGCCCTGATCTGTTCCAAGTTCCCGGCGGCGGTGTTGGCTTTGCGGCCGGTGTCGAGTTTCGGCGCGAGACGTTCGAAGATGATCGCGATCCGCGCCTTGATGGTTCAATCACTTTTACCAATGCGGTGAATGGCGATTTCTTCGGCAGTGACGTTCTGGGTTCCAGCCCGTCGCCCGACACGAGCGGCAATCGCGAGGTGTATTCTGCCTTTGCAGAGGCGTTGATCCCTGTCGTGTCTGACGACATGGATATCCCGCTCATCAACACACTGGAATTGCAGCTTGCTGCGCGGTTTGAGGATTTCTCTGACAGTTCCAGCGCCTTTGTCCCGCGTGCGGCGGTGGCATGGCGTCCAGTGCGCGACATTCTGTTCCGCGGCGCATGGTCACAAGGTTTCCGCGCGCCAAACCTGATCCAGATCAATGATCAGGGCACGACCCGTTCAAATTCGGTCGTTCGCGCGGTTGAATGTGTGGCGGAGATTATTCAGGGCGACGAGGATGATGTTCCAGATTGCGGTACGCAAGGTACGATCGATTTCCGCGAAGGCGGGTCCGATCTTCAGCCTGAAGATACAGAAAGCGTCAATTTCGGCGTTGTTCTGACGCCAAGCTTTATTCCGGGTCTGACGCTTACCGGCGATTACTGGCGGGTTAAGCAAGAAGGGATCATCGGAATTTTCGGCAATCAGAACGCATTGCTGCTCGATCTCCTTCTGCGTCTTCAGGGCGGTTCCAATCCGTTTGTGATTCGCGATGCACCTAATCAGGATGATATTGATCTCTACGCAGGCACCGGGATCAACCCAGCGGGTGAATTGCAGCAGATTCTGAACCCTTATCGCAACCTCGATCAGCGCACTTCGGAAGGCGTCGATTTCAGCGTATTGTACGAATTTGACACCAGCTTTGGTGAGTTCGATTTCCAGGTCAATGCAGCGCGCTTGATCGGTTTTGAGCAGGCCGCTGGACCTGATGCCGACCTGCTGTTTACGGAACTGACCCCGCTTCTGGAGCAAATTCCTGAGCTGTCCGTCGGCGATGTCGCTGCGTTGCAACCGTTCGGGTTTGGCGAATTGCTTGAAATCGATGGTCGTCCCAAATGGCGTTTTTCAGGCTCTATGGCTTGGGAAAGCGGCCCGGTTCGGGTCAACTTCTTCGGGCGTTATGTCGATAGCGTATTCGATCCGGGCGCTCAGCAAGATGACACCGCTGAACTGTTCCGCGTCGACGATTGGTTCACTCTGAATTTCGGCATCAGCTACACGATTGATGATGATTCAGCGATTGATGGGACGCGTTTGCGGTTTGGTGTGAACAACATCTTCAATGAAGACCCGCCGCTTGCTGATGAGAGCTTTGGTTTTTACGGCAGCCTGCATAGCGCGCGCGGACGCCAGTTCTCCTTCGATATTCGCAAGAACTTCTGATCCGATGAGGGGCCGCCGCCAGCAATGGCAGCGGCCCCTCATCCCTATCTGTTTGCCAAGGGAGCATGGCTGATGCGTATGCGAGCGATGAATAGCGCCTTTGCGCTGTTTTCAGCGGTGCTGTTCGGGGCCTCAGCTTCGCCCGCCTCAGCCAGTGATCATGCCGCTTCGCCGGGCGATGATGACGATTGCTCCACCAGCTATGCCAGTATTGACCAAGATTTTCCGACAGGCGCGTTTGACGCTTGCGAAACCTCTGGCAACAGGCGTTTCACGCTGACGATGGCTCCCGAAGATGACGGCGATATCAATTGCAGCGCATGGTACGCTTTCCGCGTCACGCCGCAGCGCCGCACGCGCATCACCATTGATTTGGAATACGAAACCTGCGGCCACCGTTATTGGCCCAAGACCAGCACTGACGGCGTCAATTGGACCGTGATGCCCCGCAACCGGGTCGAGATTGACGGCGAGCGCGGGGAAAGAACCGCGCGGATCGTTTTACGGGTCAGGGATGAGCCGGTGTTTGTGGCCGCGCAAGAAATCCTCCCGCCTTCTGTTTATGACGCATGGTTGGATGGGCATGAGGATCGGCCGTTTGTCACGCGCAGTTTGCTCGGCCATTCTGCCGAAAACCGCGATATCGAAATGATGCGGATCGCTCAGCCCGGCGGCGCACAGCGCGAGACAATTGTGCTCGCCGGGCGGCAGCATCCTCCCGAAGTCACCGGCGCATTCGCGATGTTTGCTTTCGTTGACACTATTATGGGCGATAGCGATTTAGCGGCGGCTTACCGGGCCCGTTTTGAAACCTTGGTTGTACCTTTGATCAATCCTGATGGTGTGGTGCATGGCCACTGGCGGCACAACACTGGCGGGGTTGATCTGAACCGCGATTGGGGGCCGTTTACTCAGCCAGAGACCGCGCTGATGGGCGGTTTGCTCGACGCGGTGGAGACTGACCCGGCCCGCGATTTGCGCGTCCTGATCGATTTTCACTCCACCAACCGCGATGTATTTTACACGATCCCGGATGACTTGCCGACCGACCCTGCGCTGTTCACGCGCGATTGGTTGGCGCGGTATCAGGAACGGATGCCGGATTATGAAGTCAATCGCGACGCACGCCATGCGGTCGGTCGCCCGATCTCAAAAGCCTATGCGTTCGACCGATATGGCGCACCGGGGATCACGTTTGAAATCGGTGATGAAACAGACCGCGCCTTGATCCAGCGGATCGGCCGCGAAGCCGCGACTGCGATGATGGCGACCATGCTGGAAACGCCTGTGATCGCTGAAGCGGCGGAGTGAAGCGCGCGCGGGCGTTTTTGCCGGCGACAGCCATGGCGGTATTGGCCGCCTGTCAATCGGTGCCACCTCAACTGCAAAGCGACATTTCTGCTGCGCCCGTCAGACAAGTTGTCGATGTAATCATTGCGGGCGGCGACCTTTATGATGGGTCAGGAGCGCCCGGACGCAGCCATGATATCGCCATTCGCGGCGACCAAATTGTCTATGTCGGAGCAGACGCAGCTAGCCGCTTTAGCGCTGATATTGTGATTGATGCCGGCGGATTGGTCGTCGCACCGGGCTTTATCGACCCGCATACTCACGCCGGGTCTGACCTTGCTGCGGACGATCAAGCCCGCCGTGCCAATCTGCCATTTGCATTTCAGGGCGTCACCACGGTGATGACCGGCAATGATGGGTTTGGTGATTATGACATCGCGGCAATGGCTCAATCCGCGCAGGCGGCAGGGATCGGGACCAATATCGCCTATCTTGTGGGTTTTGGGCCGGTAAGAGAGGCGGTCCTTAGCAAAGAAAACCGCGCGCCAAACGCAGATGAATTGGCGCAGATGGAGGCCCTTACTCGCGGCGCGATGTGCGACGGGGCTTGGGGGCTTTCGGCGGGCCTGTATTACGCCCCCCAAACCTATGCCCAGACAGCCGAAGTGACCGCGCTCGCGCAGGTCGCTGGCGAGTTGGGCGGTTATTACGACACTCATATTCGCGATGAGAGCACGTATAATGTTACGGTGACAGGCGCCTTATCCGAAGCGTTATTGATTGGGCGCGAGGCGGAATTGCCGGTTCATATCGCGCATATCAAAGCGCTTGGCCCCGCCGTTTGGGGCCACAGCGCGCAAATGATCGCGATGATCGAAGAGGCACGCGCCGCAGGTCAGCGAGTGACCGCCGATCAATATCCGTGGGAGGCGTCGGGCACGCGAATTTCCAACGCATTGGTGCCGCGATGGGCGCTCGAAGGGGGGCTTTCCTCTCTGCGTGAGCGGCTGAACGAAGCAGAAGCGCGCGCGGCCATCCGCGCCGAAATGATCGAATCCATCGCCCGGCGCGGCGGCGCAGATCGGTTGTTGGTCACAGGGCAGCTTTCCGGGTCAAACGCACCAGTTGGGCAAACCTTGGCCGATATTGCAGAGACTGCGGAAACCGCGCCGGTTGATGCAGCCATCGCGATCCTTCTCGAAGGAGACGCGCGGGTTGCGTCATTCAATATGAGCCCGGCAGATATTGCCGCCTTCGCCGCGCAGGATTGGGTGGTAACCGGATCGGACGGATCAAACGGCCATCCGCGCAAATATGGCAGCTTTCCCAAAGCTTACCGGGATTTGGTGCAAGGCAGCGCCGCTATGGATCTGGCGCGCTTCATTCAGCGCAGCAGCGGGCAGACGGCCGACATTATCGGGCTGCCGGGGCGCGGTTATTTGCGTGAGGGGTATTTTGCCGATGTCCTCATCTTCGACCCCGCGCGCTTTGCACCCGGTGCGACCTATAGCGCTCCGCGCGAATATTCGGGCGGAGTGATCCACTTATTCGTCAACGGCGCGGCGATGATCCGCGATGAAGCTTACACCGGCACGCTTTCGGGCCGCCCACTGTTAAAGGATACGCAATGTTAAAAGCGTGGTTCGCAATCAAACTTTGGCAGAGAGTGCTGGGCGCACTGGTGCTTGGTATAATCGCGGGATTTGTTCTGGGCGAAGAGGCTCAGAGCATTCGCTGGATCGGCGATCTGTTTATCCGCGCCATCAAAATGCTCATCGTGCCGCTGATTTTCTTCTCATTGGTGTCGGGCATTGCGGCGCTGGGCGACCTTAAGAAGTTGGGCGATGTCGGGGGCAAGGCACTGGCGCTGTTCCTGCTGACCGCTTTGGCGTCGATATCCTTGGGCCTTACAATGGGCACAGTTTTTGAACCGGGCATCGGATTGGATGTGGCATTGGCACAAGGCAGCGATATCATTGCGCCGCCGGATATGAGCTGGACCGACCGGCTGCTCGCGCTGATCCCTGAAAACCCGGTAATGACGATGGCAGAAGGGCAAATATTGCCGCTGATCATCTTTGCGGTGTTGTTCGGTATTTCGTTGCTGATGGCAGGCGAAGAAGCCGCGCCGATTGTCAAAATCGTCGATGCCGGCGCGGCGGTCATGCAGAAAATGACGATGATTGTGATGGAGCTGACGCCGTTCGGCGTGTTTGCGTTGATGGCATGGGTGGCGGGCACTTTCGGGTTCGAAGCGCTGTTGCCGCTGGCGACGATGGTAGGGCTGAATTACGCCGGGTGTTTCATCATCATTCTTGTCGTTTATCCGTTGATCCTGCGGTTTATCGCGCGTCTGCCGGTCATGGATTTTTATCGCGGGATTTTCGATGCGCAGGCGGTGGCCTTTTCGACGGCGTCGTCCAATGCCGCGCTGCCGGTGACTTTGCGGTGTGTACAGCGCAATTTGGGCGTCTCGCGGTCGGTGTCGAGTTTTGTCGTGGCGCTAGGCGCGACCATCAATATGAATGGCACGGCGATGTATTTGGGGCTCGTCGCGGTGTTCGGGGCGCAGCTTTACGGGATTGAGCTGACGGCGACATCTTATCTGCTGATCGCTGTAACGGCCACTTTGGGTTCCGTTGGCGCGGCGGGCATTCCGGGCTCTGGCTTGATTATGATGAGCCTCGTGCTGAGCGCCATTGGTGTGCCGCTGGAAACCATCGCCTTTGTCGCAGGGATCAACCACATCATGGATATGATGCGCACGATGACCAATGTGACCGGTGATGCGACAATCGCGGTCGCCGTTGGCCGGATGGCGGGTGAGATCGATGTTGAGGAATATGTCTCTGACGATGATGTCTGAGGGGGCCGCCCTTACGCGCAGGGCTGGTTAATCGCTGAGCAGTTCCGCCAGCCGTTCGGCTGATCCCATTGCCAATGTCCAACCGAGCGCACCGTGGCCGGCATTGATCGCCAAAACCGTGCTTGCGCGCCGGATCACCGGCTGAGAATTGGGCGTGGCGGGCCGCAAACCAGCCCAAAAACGCCCAGCTTGCGAATAGTCACCGCCTTTAGGGAGGCATTCGCGCGCGGAATCAATAAGCCATTGGGTCCGATCATCATCAATTGTTCGTGTTCCATTGCCCAGCTCCGCGATGCCCGCGACGCGTATCCGTTCGCCCAGATTGGTGAACACCAACCTGCGTTTCCCATCGGTCACCGAAATGCGCGGCGAACCAGATGTGGCCGGCATTTCAAAAGAATAGCCTTTCATCGGCTGTATCGCTTCGGCCTCACCAAGCGGTGCGAGCAATCTGTTGCTGTCGATCCCCGACGCGATCACCACGCGGTCAGCGGTCAGCCGCTCTCCATTTGCAAGCATAACGCTGCCCGTGCCTGCACGATCTTGCACTGACACAACCTCGCTGCCGAAACGCGTTTGGGCGCCGTATTCGCGCATCAGCACTTCGAGCAATGCAGTGCAGAACAGGAACGGGTCGCCCACCACTTCTGACGGTGTGGAAACCGCGCCAATCACATCCGGATCAAGGCCGGTCAGCGCAGGGTCGAGCGCATAAAGCGCATCGCGGTCAATGATGTCTTGTTCGCATTGGCCGTGCTGCGCGCTTTGTTTAATAGCGCGCACGCCGGCCGCGTGGTCCCGGTCCTTTGCCGAATATAGCAAGTTGATTTTACCCGCTATCCGATGGCCAAAGTCCAGATCATGCTGATCGCAAAGCGCATCCATCGCGCGTTTTGAATGCGCGGCCAATTCGAGCAAAGCCAGCGTGTTTGACCGGAATTTACTGGCGGAACAATTCAGTGCGAATTGCATGGCCCATCGAAAATATGCGGGATTGAAGTTCAAGCCGAACGACACCCCGCCTTTTCCGGATAACAATCGGGGCAAAGATGCGAGGACTGCGGGACTACCCAGAGCATCAGTATAGCAATAGCTCAGCTGCGCTCCATTGGCGTGACTGGTGCCCATCGCCGGGCCGCTCGCGCCGTCGACCAATGTGACATTCCAGCCCCGACGCGCCAATGCGTAGGCGCAGGAAACGCCAATAACGCCCGCTCCAACAAGGATCGCTGTCCGCGCCAACTGCCTGTTTCTCCCCCTAGAATAGCAACCAGTTTGGAGGGAGAACCCCCGTGCGGCCATGAGCGATTGACGCAGCGGCCATAAATGCGGTCTATGGCGTGATGAGCGGGATGAGGGCGGCGACAGCGAATATGAAAGCGATGATCCGAAAGGCCAGCAGAACGGTGCCGATTGGCTGTGTCTGCCTCATTCTCATAGCCATCCCGCAAAGTGCCTCTGCGTGTTCGGTCACGCCGGTTCGCGACCTGTTTGGCTATGGCGAGCAAACGCAGATCATTCTTGAGGTTGAGGCGGCAATGGCGCGGGCGCAGGCCGAACATGGCGTTATCCCAGAGGAAGCGGCGCGCGATATCACCGCCAATGCGCGTGCGGATTTGATCCCGCAGGCAAGTTTCGATGCAGAATATGACGTCGTGCGGCACCGAATGGTTGCGCTGCTCAATGTGTGGCGGGAAAGTCTTGGCCCTGACGGTGATCAATATGTGCATTTCGGCGCGACCACCGTCGATATTTACGGCACGGCCACGGTGATCCAAGCGGATCGGACACTGGCGGCAATTGATGCGTGTTTAGGCGGAACTATCGACATCATGACGCAGCTGGCCAGCGAACACGCGGAAACGCCGATGATTGGGCGCACGCTTGGCCAACATGCCCAACCGATCACGTTTGGCAAGAAAGTCAGCGCATGGATCGGCGAATATTCACGCCACCGCGAACGTCTCGCGCAAATTCGCGCAAGGCTGCGCCGATCCGCTATTTTGAAAGGCGCGGTTGGCAATTATTCTGGCTTGGGCGACCAGGCGATTGCGGTTGAACTCAGCTTTGCAGCGGAGCTGGGTTTTGATGCGCCCTATGCCGCTGACTGGAGCGGTACGCGCGATGTGCTGGCCGAATATGGGCTGACGCTGGGCCTTATAGCGCGCTCGCATCAGCGGATTGGTCAGGAACTGTTTCTGCTGCAAGGGACGGATATTGGCGAATTGCGCGAAGGGCAGCGCGCCGGTGTCGTCGGGTCCAGTTCAATGCCGCATAAGCGCAATCCGCGCGCACCCGAAAGACTGATCCATGCAGGCCGGACGATCCCGCGCCTTGCCGAGGTTTTGAGCGATGATGTGGTGAATATGTTTGAACGCGACAACACATCGCGGCTCACTCCGGTGATAGAGCAAATTTCGGTCGATTCAGTCGCTGCGTTACGCACTCTCAACACGCTGCTGGCTGGGCTTGAGGTTGATAGCGAACGAATGCTGGCGAATATTGATCTCACGCGCGGATTTGCGATGTCGCAGCGCGTTGCATTTGCGCTGGCGGAATTCATGCCGAGGAGTGAGGCGGAAGCTTTGGTGAAACAGGTGATCGCGGATGCGATAGCGGCTGATAGTGACTTCGCGCAGGCCTTGATGGCGCAGAGCCGAGTGACCGCGCATCTCAGCAATGAAGCGATTGAATTGCTGCTGCGCCCGGATCAAATCGCGGCCCCTGCCGTTGAACAGATTGACCGTGTTATCGCAGAAGCGGCCCAAGACGGAGCCGCGCAATGAGCGCTTCGCCGCAGGTTCGCTCGGCTTCCGCCACTTGGGCATTCCGGCTTGGCGGGCTAGTTTTGGCGGCGCTGGTCTATGCTCTGCTGGGCTCGGCTGAAATGTCCGGTGATGCGCGGTTTGTCGCCGCGATTGCATCGCTGATGGCGGTTTGGTGGATGACAGAGGCGGTGCCGCTCGCGGCGACGTCTTTGCTGCCGATTGTTCTGGTTCCGGCGCTGACGGATCGCAGTGTTGGCGAAACCACAGCGTCTTATGCCAGCCCGATAGTGTTCCTATTCCTTGGCGGATTTTTAATCGCGATTGCGATGGAGAAATGGGGGCTGCACCGGCGCATTGCGCTGCTGACCCTGCGGCGTGTGGGCATCTCGCCCCGGCGGATTGTTCTTGGCATGATGCTGGCGACGGGGTTCTTGTCGATGTGGGTGTCGAACACCGCGACGACTTTGATGATGTTGCCCATCGGTTTCTCCGTGCTCGCGCTGGTTTCTGGCCGGGGAATGTCAGGCTCCGATGCGCGCGAGGGCGCTGCGCCTATTGCTGATCAAGACGCGGATCCAGAGGTCGACAGTTTCGGCGTCTGCTTGGTCCTCGCCATCGCATGGTCGGCCAGTATGGGCGGCCTTGGGACATTGCTCGGTAGCCCGCCAAACGCGATCATTGCTGGCTATGCTAGCGATGAGTTGGGCGTTGATATTGGCTTTGTCGATTGGATGATTGTTGGCGTTCCGCTGGCCATTACATTTATTGCGATTGGCTGGGTTTTGATGACGCGGGTGCTTTACCCGTTTGATCTTGATGAGATCCCCGGCGGTGAAAAACTGATCGGGGATGAGATAAATAAGCTGGGCAATATGAGCCAAGGCGAGCGCATGGTTACGCTCGTCTTTGGCGGGGCTGCTTTCCTGTGGATTGTGCCGGGATTGCTGTCTGAATTGCCGTCAATCGCCGCCGCCGCGCCTTGGCTTGGCGGGCTAAACGATGCGGTGATCGCAATTGCTGCGGGGCTGGCGCTGTTCATGTTACCAGCGCGGGGCAGCGGCGAAATGGTGCTCGATTGGAAAGACGCGGAAAGCGGCCTGCCTTGGGGAGTGCTCTTGCTGTTTGGCGGCGGGCTTAGCCTTGCCGGTGCGGTGGCCGGGACCGGCCTTGATGATTGGTTTGGTCAGCAAGTCTCAGGCCTTTCGGCGCTCCCAATCGTGTTGTTGATCGCCAGCGTGGTCACGATTGTCCTGTTCCTAACCGAGGTCACCAGCAACACCGCGACCGCGGCGACCTTTATTCCGGTCCTAGGCGGGGTGGCGTTGGGGGTCGGCGTCGATCCGATGGTCTTGTTGGTACCAGCGGCATTGGCAGCGACTTGCGCATTCATGTTGCCGGTCGGGACGCCGCCCAATGCAATCGCGTTCAGCACAGGTGCGGTGACGATCCGCCAAATGGCGCGCGGCGGTTTTGTGCTCAATCTTGTCGGCATCGCGCTGGTCACTGGGTTTGTTTACTGGCTTGGCGCAGCGGCGTTGGGGCTCAATTTCGGTTAGTCTGCTTTGGGCCGCCTATTCGATAAGATCGAACGCGCCCGCTGCCATTCCGGCATTGGAATGCGCAACGCCTTCGATCACCCGCAGTGACCAGCCAAATTCCCATCCCCGCGCCGCGGCGTAATCGCGCGCTGCTGCGAAAAATGCCCTGCCTCGGGCAAGGCGGTGCGGACCTTGCTGCATCGCCCCATCGCTGCGGTTGAGCGACGAGTGATTGCGATCATTGTCCTCGTCCCCCAACAAGATAACGACATCCTTTGCCAAAGCCGCCCGCAAATCGCCCTCGGAAAGCGGTATCCCGCCCAGCCCAAAGGGGAATGCGATGGCAGGGTCGGCAAATGTGTACCAACCGGCATTTGCGGCAAGGAAGCGGTTTGCGCGGGTGCTGGGTTTCATGAACAAAAAGCGGTGCACGAATTGCGAACCGGCGGAATGGCCATAGATCGAATAGTGCGTTTGTGATCCATTCAACCGCGCGACGGCCTCGTCAAAAATGGGCTCAATTGCGGAGAAGCTCCATAACCCTTCCTCGCGCCATTCGCCGGTTTCCGGTTCCAGCATGGCCCCAAGGTTGTAACCCCAGGCTCTCGGAAAATCCTCGCGCGAAAATTCGGGCGCTATGACGATGAAGCCGCCTTCTTCGGCCTCTTCGATCCACTGTTCACGGTAACTTTGCGGATCGCGCCGCGCGCCGTGCATCACAAACACGATCGGGGCGCTGGTGCGATCAATTTCCTCTGGCACATAGGTCCAAATCGGCAGATCGGGGCCTTGCCAATCGGAAAAGACGAAACCCCCGCGTTCAGCAGCAAGGCTAGGGATTGTCCGGCAAGTTTCGCCGCTGCAATCCTGTGTTTCGGCTAAAGCAGGGCTTGTTACGGCCAGCAATCCGGCAAGCGCCAATGTCGTATATCGCGCCGATCGCCGCTCACCGCGTTTCCTTGCGCGTTTCCCAGCGCGTTCCTCAGCGCGTTTCACAGCGCGCATCCCAGCTCTTCTCCAAGTGATCGGCATCGCATTCTCCGGCATAACCACCCCGAATTCGCAGGATGGTCCCGGCACATGCAAAGTACAACCGTCTATCCGATCAGATGCATCCCCAACCGGCACCGCTGATCGCGCGCGATTGCCGCCTTCAAACAGCTCACCGCGCATTGGCGGGGCGCAAGTAAGCGACGCATCGCACCTGATAGGAAAATGGAGGAGACGGAGGGATTCGAACCCTCGATACCCGTAGTAGGTATGGTTCCTTAGCAGGGAACTGGTTTCAGCCACTCACCCACGTCTCCGCATCGCACATGCTGGGCATGTTGGTTGCGAGCCGCGCGCTATAGGCGGGCTTTGGCGGAGCGGCAAGAGGCGAATGGCGTCAAAGGTGCGCTTTTGCTTCGTCACGCGCCGGAACGCGGCGGGCCGCGTAGTATTCCGTAGGTTCAGCCAGCCCAGCTTAAGGCGCACAGACATAAGCCTGCCTCCATCGACTCGTCTCACCGCGTTTTCGATTCGCTTCGCCGCCGATCCGTTGCCCGGGCGCGCATGAAGGACTTTGCTGGTTACCGTAGGGGCACGACTGATACGATTTGAAGGGTGCATGATATGCGCAAGACCGGACATCAAACAGATGCAAGCGAAGCAACTGGATTTTGGCGACGCCTGACGGGTTGGTCGCGCTTGGGCGCTGCTGTGCTCGCGGCGGGAATGCTGGCGATTGCACCGGCGGGCGCTCAAGATGTTGAAAGCTTTGACCCGGATGAGGCGTTCGAGACGGCCACCGATGCCGCGCAAGCAGGCGCTAGCGGTGCGATTGATGCCGATTTGGTTGATCCCAGCCTGCGTGACGCGCGGTCCGCGCTTCCCGATCGGCCCAGCGTTTCCGCACCGGCAAATCCGCAAGATGTGATTTCGGCTAACCCATCTTCTGCGCCGGGACAGCCCGGTTTCGACGATGAATTCTCCGAATATGCGCAGACCCAAACCGGAGAGGCTCTGCCTGAATGGTCTGATCCTGTACCCGAAGAGCAAGTGGCGTCGGCTGATGCCAATCCCGGCACATATGGCGAAGACGACCTGATCGGCGCGGCCGAAGGCGTGTTTGGCAAAGGTGCGCAAGGCCTTGCGGGGATGATCGAAAACCTGCTGAGCGAGCAGGGCGAGCCCAATGGCTATATTGTCGGGCGCGAAGCGGGCGGCGCGTTCATCTTTGGCGCGCGCTATGGTTCGGGCACATTGCATCATAAGATTGAGGGTGAGCGCAAGGTCTATTGGACCGGCCCCTCGCTTGGCATTGATGCGGGCGCAAATGCGGGCAACACCTTTGTGCTCGTCTACAATCTTTACGATAGCGAGGACATCTTTCGCCGCTATCCGGCGGGCGAAGGCCAAGCCTATTTCGTAGGCGGTTTGCATGCCAGTTACATGCGCCGCGGGGATGTTGTGCTGATCCCGATTCGGGTTGGCGCGGGTCTGCGGCTGGGCATCAATGCCGGCTATATGAGATTCTCGAAGAAGCACCGCTGGTTGCCCTTCTGAGGTCGCGTAAAACCGCCGTTTGACCTCGTAAAAGCAAGGCAAGCGGCAAAATGGTTCGAAATGCGGTTGCGATGCGTGCAATCGCACGGCAGAGCATCGCGCATGCTTAACCGACTCGAACCCCAATCGCCCGATGCGCTGCTTGCGCTGATCAAGCTTCACGCTGCTGATGATCGTCCTGACAAGATTGATCTGGGGGTGGGCGTTTACCGCACGGGCGATGGCGCAACGCCCGTCTTTGGCGCGATCAAGGCGGCGGAGCAACGGCTGGTCGATACGCAAGACAGCAAGAGCTATCTTGGGCCAGAAGGCGATATGGGCTTCGTCAATGCATTGATGCCCTACATTTTTGGCAGTGATGCAACGATGGGCGGACGTATTGCAGGTATGCAAACGCCGGGCGGCACCGGCGCTGTGCGATTGGCCGTCGCGCTTGCTCAGAAAGCCGGGATGACGCGCCTTCACATGGGCACGCCCAGCTGGCCCAACCATGCACAGATCCTTAGCGATATCGACATGTCGTGGACGCCGTTTGATCACGCCAATCCCGATGGCACCGCGAACCTCGATGCGGTGCTTGCCGCGATCCGCGGGGCAGGTCAGGGAGAGGGCGTCTTGCTGCATGGTTGCTGTCACAATCCCACGGGCATTGATTACAGCGCTGATGACTGGGATGCGATCGGCGATGCTGTGGCACAGACCGGTGTTTTCCCGATCATCGACGTCGCATATCAAGGGCTGGGCGCGGGGCTGGACGAAGACGCCGCCGGTTTCCGCAGCCTGCTTGCCAAAGTGCCTGAGGCGTTCATCGCCTATAGTTGTGACAAGAATTTCGGCATGTACCGCGACCGGGTTGGCGCGTTCTACATCATGACGAATACCGGGGCAGATGGCGCAGAGACGCTCGACAAAGCCTTCACCAACGCCAACGCTTTGGCCCGCGCCAGCTGGTCTATGCCGCCCGATCACGGTGCGGCGGCGGTGCGGTTGATCCTGCGCGATAGCGACATGACCGCGCAATGGAGCGATGAACTCGATCAGATGCGCACCCGTATGCGGCAAGTCCGCGCGCGGCTGGCCGAGGCAGGCGTTACCGGCAGCGTTGATCTGACCCCGCTGGGCACTCAGAACGGGCTGTTCTCTGTTCTGCCAGTGTCGACGGAGCAGGTTGCGCAGCTGCGCGGCGATCACGGTATCTACATGGCTGGTTCTGGGCGTATCAACATCGCCGGGCTGACGATGGACAATATCGACAAGTTCATCGCCGCTATCGCGGATGTTACCGGCTAAGCGACCGGCTAAGCGACCGGTTAAGCGACCGGTTAAGCGAACGGCTGGCTTGGCGACTAAGGCCGCCCGCTCGTGACACACACAAATGGGGCCTTTCGAAAAATTGCGCGCCGCGTTCATGGGGCCGCTTCGTCCGCATGATACGAGGCTCTGGCTGCTACGCTGTCTAACCGCCGTAGCAGCCGCAAAAGCGCGGAATTGTCGGGTTTTCGCGCGATACCGCGCATTTTTCCGCGATAGACGACTGGCCGCCACAGGCCGATTTTATGCCGCCAATACAGGTCGCGCAGTGTCAACTTTCGCCAGTCGGCTACTTTGCGGCTGCGTATTGGCGGGGCGCCGGGCGCTACTGGCGCTATTTGCTCTGCTGGACCTGCGAGAATGTGATCCCACGCCGCCCTAAAGCTTTCCGCACCATCACGCTTTTTCAGGGCATAGGCCGCCGCGCGGCTTTTCCCCGCCGCCTTTGCCGCCGATGCTGCGGACCCTGTCACATACAGAGCCGCCAAAAATACGCATTGCGCTTCGGGGCTCCACCCATCTGTCCGCACGCGCAATCTCACCGGCGTAAACGCTGGTGGGGGTGAGCGGCGGAGTTGCGTTTCAGGCATTGCGCGCAACTAGGCACAGATGGGCTATTGTAGGAAAGCTTGCCGACTATTCCCGCGCCAAGCGGCCCTGCGAAATTTTCGGAATTTTTGGCGAAGGATGGTTAAGGGATATTGCGTAGTCCGGTTAATATGTTAACTGTCATTCAACATCGGGCGGTCCTGAGTATCAGGGACACAGCCTGACCAAGGGTCCAAACGCACAATTTTGAAGGCAGTATGCCAATCGGCATACCGCGACCTTGGGGGAATTTTCGTGAAAAATATCATCTTCACCAGCGTGTCTGTTCTGGCGCTTAGCGTTTCGGCGCAGGCCTTTGCGCAGTCCAATGACAGCACCGTCACGCAATCCGGCAGCGGAAATCAAACCGCAGTGAACCAGCCCGGCACTGATAACGAATCAGTGGTCACCCAGGACGGCACAGCGACCGGCGGTGACGGTATCGCTAACGAAGCGACAATCGATCAGAACGGCTCCGCCGGTTTTTCCGAACTGACCCAAACTGGCGACAATATCGCCACCGTCGAACAATCCGCCGGTAGCGACGGAATGAATTCCGAAATCACCCAAACGAATGCGGGCGGCGGGACAAGCAACACCGCCTCTGTGACCCAAGACGGCGTTGGTTCTGGCTTTGGCTCGGGCACGGGTTCATTCATCGATCAATCCGGCGTGGCCGGTTCCGTGATCGTCAATCAAGGTGCGTTGACCGCCGATGCTGTCAGCCTCGTCATTCAGAGCGGCGACACAGCGACCGCAACGGTTACACAACTTGGCGGCGCTGATGCCACCTCATTGATCGAGCAATCGGGCGATGATCAAGTCGCGACCGTCAGCCAAGACGGTGATGACAATCTCTCCGACATCACACAGTCACAAAACACCAATGACGCCAATGTCCTGCAAACGGCCGCAGGCAATTCGTCCACCATCCTTCAGGATGGCGAAGAAGGCGACGTTGATGTCATTCAAAGCGGGACCGGCAACACCAGCTCTGTTGACCAAGACGGCAACACAGACCGCGGTATTATCCTCGTCACGCAAAGCGGAAACGACAACTCATCGACCGCTTTCCAAGACGATGACGATTCGACCATCACCCACACGCAAACGGGCAATGGTAACTCCGCCGACACCGATCAGGGATCCGAAGACAGCTTCAGCACGATCACGCAAGGCGGCGATGATAACATTGCCAGCGTCATCCAAGGCGATGTCTCAGACGATCAGGTCAGCACGATCACCCAAACCGGCAGCCGCAACACGGCCCGTGTTCTGGGCCAAGGGATCGATGCCAGCGGACCGGCTGATGACGCCAACACCAGCACGATCACGCAAGGCGGCGATGATAACTTCGCCACTGTTGAACAAGACAGCGAAAACAGCACTGTCACGCTGACCCAAACCGGCAATTTCAACTCCAGCGTCACCACGCAGGGGCTTGAGACCGATGTGGCTGACAACGCCACGGCGACGATCATTCAAAATGGCGAATTTGACAGTTCGACCATCAATCAGCTCGACACCAATAACATCGCCACGGTTACCCAAACGGGTTTTGATCTTGATGGCAGCCTGCTGGCAAACTCCAGCACGGTGAACCAGTCGGGCGATCAAAACGAGGCGACATCCGACCAAGTGGGCGACAACAACACGTCGTTTATCGGTCAAAGCGGATCGCTAAACGAAGCGTTCCTTATCTCCGGCGGTGCGGACAACTCATCGGGTATCACGCAGTCTGGCACAGAAAACCTGTCCGATGTCCTGCAAGATGGTGATGGCAACTCGTCCACCACGACGCAATCTGGCGCGAATGGCATCATTGATGTCGATCAGAGCAGCGACGACGCCTCGTCGATCGTGGCTCAGTCTGGCGCAGATCAGGATGCCACCGTCGCGCAGACCGGCACGAACAACCGCTCTGAGGTCACTCAGAACAACGCGACCAACACGGCCAACGTTTTGCAGAGCGCAGCGGACAACCTCTCTTTCGTGACGCAAAACGGCACTGACGGCGCCGCTGACATCGATCAGACGGGTTCGGCCAACTTCTCGAACGCGATCCAAACCAGCAGCAATGGTTCTTCGACTGTCCTGCAATCGGGTGACGGAAACAACTCGATCACGGCGCAATTTGGCACGGACGCTACTGCCACCATCGAACAATCGGGCGGCGGCAACCGGTCAGAAGCCACGCAATTCGGCGCAACCAACGGCGCGGACGTTTTGCAGAGCAGCGACGACAATCTCTCGTTCATCACGCAGACCGGCACGAACGCTCTGGCCGATGTCGATCAGGTTGGCACGGACAGCGAATCTGTCGTCAATCAAGGGGGTGATCTCAACCAGGCGACGGTCCTTCAGGAAGGGGTCGACCTCAACGCCAATGGGTTTACCAACAGCAACATCGTTTCGCAGAACGGCGCCAGCAACACCGCCAACTCAACGCAAGTGGGTGACGAGAACATCTCGACCATCACGCAGAACGGCACGTTCGGCAGTGCGACCCTCGTATCGGGCGGCGAAGGCAACAATTCGGCAATCACACAGTCGAACGCTGATAACGATTCCAATGTCCTTCAAGACGGCGACAATAACACGTCTGTCACGTCCCAATCCGGGGCAGACGGCGGCATTGCCGTGAGTCAGGTCAGCGACGACAGCACTTCGATTGTCACGCAGACTGGTAATCAAGTTCTTAGCCTTGTGAATCAGACCGGCACCAACCAGAATGCAAATATCACCCAGTCTAGCCCTGGCCCACTCGGGTTTGCTGACCTCAACGCTGCGGCTCAGGTTAATCAGACCGGTGACGGCAACACCGCCAGCATCACCCAATCGGGTGGCTTGGGCTCATTCACCAATGTGATCGCCGGTTCGCCTCTGTCTTCCGGTCAAGTCGCCAACATCACGCAAGACGGCACGACCAACACTGCGACCCTCAATCAATCGGGTGTGAGCAATATTGGCCGGTTCACCCAACTGGGCGAATTGAACAATGCTGTGGTGACGCAGAATGGCGATGATTCTGACACGCTCTTCACGCAGAATGGCAATTCAAACACGGTGAATGTCACTCAAACTTTGACGGCCGTTCCTGGTGGGATCGCTTTTGCGACGCCAAACCAGACGGGCAACGGTAATTCGTCAACAATCTTGCAAAATGGCACCGTGACAGGCGTGTTCACTACACGGGCTAGCACCACCCAAACCGGTGATGACAACACATCCGGCGTGACCCAGTCCGGCACCGATGACATCGCCTTTGTCGATCAAATCGGCAACGGCAATATGTCGACGGTCACGCAGAATGCCGGCGGCATGACCAATAGCGGCGACATCAACCAGTCGGGCGATGATGGCCTGTCGGAACTGACGCAATCGGGCACATCGAACGCGGCGACGCTTAACCAAGGCGGCATGTTGAACGAGAGCTTCATCACGCAAGGCGGCACGACCAACACCGCGACTGTCACTCAGGGCGGGATGATGGATGTCTCCACCGTCAACCAAGCGGGCACGGGCAACACCGCCACGGTTAGCCAAAACCCGTAAGACGGTCCAAAATTTGGAGGGAAACCTCTCAAAACACAAAAAGGGCGCGAAGCGGTAAGCTTCGCGCCCTTTTTTCATCCCCATCCTGATGCATATTCCTCAATTCACCGCATCCCTCGCGCAAGCCAGCCGCACAATTCGCTTTGCTCTCTTGCTTGTTCATTTGAGCGCAAGGATGCTGGCAACAATTGGCGATCGAGAGAGCGGAATGAGTGAAATTCAATTCGCCCGATAAGCAATTAACCGAGATTCAAAGGGGGTTATGCAACCCGTATCGGCAATTACGAATAACAGGGGCAGCCAGGGTAATGGCTGTTCGGGTCTAAGATACGGCGGATAACAGCCGAAGGAGTACCACTATGAAATTCACAACAAACAAGATGCCAAAGGCGGCAGGCGCACTGATTTGTGCGGCGATGCTGACAGTGCCCGCCGCAAGCGTTTCGGCGCAGCCTGTTCCCGTGCCTGAGCAAGGCTCTGCTGGTGCCGAAGTCCTCACGACGGTTTACGCACCGACGCCGCCTGCGCTGGACGGGCTTGCCGAAGGGCCAGAGATCGAAGGCTTTATCTCCGCGCGCAATGGCAACCGGGTCCAAGTCACCACCGCTGACGGCACCAATACGATCGTCACTATTACCGACGAAACCAGCATCCGTGCACGCGGCGGCTTTCTTGGCCTTGGCCGTGACACATTGGGCGCAGACGCGCTCTTGAATGGTTTGCCGGTGCAGGTTCGCACCCGCCAATGGGATGGCGGCTTGGTCGCCAGCCGTGTTCGTTTCTCTAACGATAATCTCGACACCGCGAATATGATCCGCAGCGGCACGTCCCAACGATTTGCCGAAAATGAAATGGCGATTGATGAAAATACCGCCGCAACAGAGGCCCTGCGCGGCCGCTTTGGCGATATTGATCAATATAATATTCGCGGCACGACCAATGTCTATTTCGACACGGGCCGTTCCAACCTGTCGGCAAGCGCGCGCAACCAATTGTGCAGCGCGGCCAGCCAAGCTGAGGCGACCGATAACGCCTTGCTGCTAGTGGTGGGTTACACCGATTCGACCGGCAGCCAAGAAGTGAACCAACGCCTCAGCGAAGAGCGCGCATCGAGCGTGGTCAATTATCTTCAGCAGCAATGCGGCTGGGCTCCGTACCGGATGCTAACCCCAACCGGCATGGCAGAGGCCGATCCGGCAGCGGACAATTCCACCGATTATGGCAAGTCACAGAACCGCCGCGTTGCGGTCAATGTTCTGGTGAGCAAGAGCGTCGACGGGCTGTAAGCTGGCCTGACTATCTGAGCCATTAGAGGGCGGGCCAGTGGAGCATCACTGGCCCGCCCTTTCTTTTTGGGCTCAGTGCTAGGCTGCGTTGTGCGAAGGTCGTTTGCGTAAAGCGCTGTAAAGAAGAGCTATTATCGCAGCTTGTGTCGTATTCTGCCAAGAGTTGTTAAGGGTTTTCCGCTATACGCCGATCATTGGAGGTGCACATTGTCCGATAAAGAAACGCCAAGGCCGAACCGCAAAACTGCAGAAGACATGACCGCAGTAGACAAGACCGCAGAAGACAAGACCGCCGCAGACACGGCAACCGGTGATCGGCGAAAAGGGGATCGCCGTAAATCACAACAGCCATTTGATGGGCCGGATCGCCGCAAAGGTGATCGCAGGTCAGGCGAAGATCGGCGAAAGACCGACAGGCGATCGGATGCCGACCGCCGGTCAGATTGATCGGCCACCTCTCATCAGTAATGGCCCAATCGGGCTTACATCACCGATTGCATCCGCTTCAAATACCGCGCCAGCACGTCGATCTCTAGATTGACCTGGCTGCCGGGTTGTAGCGCGCCCAATGTTGTCACTTCGCCGGTATGCGGGATGATATTGAGCATGAAATCACAAGATTTGTCAGGCCGGTCGCGCACGTCATTAACGGTCAGCGACACGCCATCGACCGTGATAGAGCCTTTTTCGGCGATAAAGGGCGCCATTTCCGCGCGCGCGCGGATGACCACGCGCCAGCTGTCGCCGGATGTTTCCGCCAAAACCACTTCGCCGATGGAATCGACATGGCCGGTGACGATATGACCGCCCAGTTCATCACCCATCCGCAATGATGGTTCGATATTCAGGCGCTGGCCCTCTGCCCACATGTCGGGGCGGGTGCGGCTGACGCTTTCGGCGGACACATCGACATCAAACCACGCATCGTTTTGATCGTTACTGGCCTGTCCGCCGCGGTCCACCACCGTCAGGCACACGCCGGAACAGGCGATGGAAGCGCCAATATCGATCCGCGCCGGATCAAGCGGAGCGCTGATGCGCAGCCGCAAATCGCCGCGTTGCTGTGCAGAAATGATAGTGCCGATTGCGGTGACGATGCCGGTGAACATATTTGCTCCTATTCTCTGACGCGCAGATAGGCGGTGAATTCATCGCTGCCAAGCTGCCGCCGCTGGGTCATTTGCCAGCGTCCATGCGCAGATTGCAGGTCGGTTAGGCCAAAATCGCTCAGGCTGCGTAGCCCGTCGCCGATCACAATGGGCGCGCGGTAGAGGTGAATTTCGTCGATCAGGTCTTCGCGCAGGAAACTCGCCGCCGCCGCTGCGCCCCCTTCGATATAGAGCGTAAGCGCGTCTTCGAGATCAGCGATTTGTTCTGGCCGGTTGATCACCCGAACACCATCAGGCGGCACGCCTCTGGTCAGCAGCACGCGCGCCGGGCTGCGATCCTCCAGTCCGGGCAGGCGCACATCGAGGCGCGGACGGTCCGCGCGCCATGTCGCCCCGCCGACCAATATTGCGTCATGGCGGGCGCGCTGTGCATGAACATGGGCGCGCGCGGCGTCGCCGGTGATCCATTGGCTGGTCCCGTCGGCAAGCGCGATACAGCCGTCCAGGCTCATCGCCAGTTTCAGAGTGACGTGCGGGCGATTATATTCAGCGCGGGCGAAATATCCGCTGAGGCTGCTGCGCGAGGGCGCGTCCTCTAACACGGTGACAGCAATGCCAGCGCGGCGAAGGCGTTTTACGCCCAGCCCAGCGGTGCGCGGATCGGGATCGAGCTGTCCGATCACCACGCGCGATGGCCGCGCGGTGATTACGAGATCGGTGCAAGACGGCCCGCGCTGCGATTCGTGTGCGCACGGTTCAAGCGTGACATAGAGCGCGGCGTCTTTGGCTCCGCCTGCGGTTATTGCGCTGAGCGCGGCGGCCTCTGCGTGGGGCCGCCCGCCGGCCTGTGTCCAGCCGCGCGCCAAAACAGCGCCGTCCTTTACCAATATTGCCGCGACGCCGGGATTGGGGCGGGATAGTGGGCGGGCGCGGGCAGAGAGCCGCGCGCAGGCGGCCATCCATTCATGGTCTGTAGGGGGCGTTTCCAAAGCGAGCGGCGCGGCTATTGCGCCGAGCTTTCTTCAATGGATGCTGGATCATTACCGCCCGCGCCAAACAGTTCCTCGCGCTCGGCTGCCTCGGCGGCTTCTTCTATGGCGCGTTCTTCGTCGGCGCGGCGTTCGATCTCCTCAACATCCATACCGGCTGCGGCTCCAAGAGCTTTGTAAAGGTCACGCTTGCGCTGTGCGAGGTCGGCGTCGCGCTGTTCGCGCAGGTCCTTCACCTCTTGATTGGCAATGTTGGAATCGATGATTTCGGCATCGCTGCGATCGGGATCGAGGGTTGTGATGTAATCGATGGTTGGGCGTTCAGGTGCGACATAATATGTCTCTGACCCCAGCGCATAGAAGATCAGCGCAAACGGCACCGCCGCTGCGATCAACAACGGGATGCGGTAGGGATTGGGTTTTCTAAACTCGTTCCAGAAATCCAGTGCGCCCGGCGCGGGATTGAAACGGGAATTCGCAAACTTTGCCATAGCGGCAATATAAGGCGGGCGGGGCGAACCGCAACATAAACGCCTTTATGGATATTCCACGCTGATCGGCACGCGCCCGCGCAGATTCCCGCGCGCGCCTGCTTCTGCTTCGATCACCAAAGTGCCGGAAAAATTGAAAGTCAGCTGGCCGTTTGCGTCCAATGTGGGGAAACCAGACAGGTCGCTGACAAAATCGCGGATGCGGGCATTGCCGCCGGTCGGATCGCGCATGGCAACCTCGCTCGGCAAATCGACAACGATTTGTTCAAACGGCGCGCCGGTGATCATCGCGCGGCCCGTGATCGGCATCCCGCCCAGATCATCGACGTCGCCGATTAAGGTCGTTTGTCCGGTTTCCAGATCGAGCAGCACCCGTGCCTCGCCATTGCCAAGCATGACGACGCGGCCAAAATCGATATCGCTTTCGATGCTAATATTGAGGCGTTGGCAATTGCGGTTTCGATTGCCGTTCCCGTTGCCATTGCCGTTACCATTACCGTTGCCGTTACCGTTACCATTACCGCGGCAACCGGGCGGCAGATCGCAATTGGGGCAATTGCCTTGCGCACGCAATTGCATCCCCGTTCCAATGAGCGCGGGGAAGGTGAGGCTTATGACGGCCATGATCAGGGTAATTGCCCGAAACATGACCGCAATTTAACCGGACAGGGTTAACGAATGCCTACGTGGTTCCGCGTGAGGCTGTTTCAGCCAAGCGCGGCGTAGAGCGAGCGGCCTTGTTCTTTCAGCCAGCGATCGGCAGATTTGAGGTCGCCTTCGTAAATATCGCCCAGCAGCGCATAGAATGCCGGGCTGTGGTCAAAGTGAACCAAATGCGCGACCTCATGCGCGACGACTGATCGCCGGACGAAATCGGGCGCTTGGATCAGCCGCCAGTTCACCCGGATGCGGGCCATTTCCGAACAACTGCCCCAGCGTCGCTGCGCCCGCGACAAGGCGACCGGCACCGGATCTAGCGCGGCGGCGGCGGTGTAATCGGCCATATCGCTCTCAAACAAAGCAAGCGCCTCCCGCTCCAGCCAACGTGTCAGCCGCTTTTCCAAGCCCGCTTTTGGCCCGCCAATGCGCAGCGTATCGTTTGTTAGTTTGGGGCGCCGGGGCGCACTTTCATCCCATTCGATCCTCAGCGCCTCTCCGCGATAGAGCACCTCGCTGCCCGGACCGGGGGCGGAGCGTTCAGGGATGCGCGAATATTGCTGCTCCAGCCATTCTGTCCGCGCATGGGCAAAGGCAATTGCCTCATCACTGCGCGCCCAAGCGGGCATGGTGATCCGCACTTCGCTGCCGTCGGGAGCAAGGCGCAGGGTCAATCTTTTGGCTGTGCGGTGGCGGCGCAGCGCAATCGGCAAGCTCACCCCGCTCAGTTCAATCTCTGGGTCGATATGCGAGCGTTTGAGCCAATCGATCATGCGAGCGTTTCTGGCGCGTCATCAACCACGTCATCAACCACGCCATCAACCACGTCATCGGCGGTTTCGCCGGGATCAAACCCCATTGGCGATTTGGGCGGGCCCCAATCAATTATGTGATGTTCCAGCGGCCCGGCATCCACTTCGCTAACGACGCGGCCAGCGACCGATACACCGGCGCGTTTCACACCTTCGCGGTCGCCGCTGATCAAATAATGCCAGCTGGGCAGGCTGCGCCCTTCTGCGCGGCGGCGATAGGCGCAGGTGGAGGGGAGCCACGGCACATCCTCCACAATCGCGAGCGTCAATCGCAGACAATCGGGCACGAATGCCTTGCGGTTGCGGTAATCGGAACAGCTGGCCGAGCCGCAATCGAGCAATTTGCACGCGACATTCGTGTCGGCAATCTCGCCAGTATCGGCGTCCTCGATCTTATGCAGGCAGCACCTGCCGCAGCCATCGCACAGCGCTTCCCATTCGGCGCGGGTGAGCTGCGCCAATGGAAGTTCCCAGAACTTATCCCGCATCAGTTTCTCGGATCGTGGCCATTTAGCGAACCCAAATGGCCAGTTCTGCGGTCACGGCATCTGCGCCTTCGTCCGTGGGCAAAGTCGCCAGCGGTTCGCCCGCGGGGCCAAACAGATAGACGATGCCCGAATGGTTCATCAGATACCCGCCGCCGGGCGAATCTTCGCCGCGTGAATAAAACACCTTAAATGTGTCAGCGACGGCGGCAGTCTGCTCTGGCGTTCCGCGCAAACCAATGAGGTCTTCGGAAAAGGCGGCGGTAAATTCTTCCAAGACTTCGCCTGTGTCGCGTTCGGGGTCGATTGTGATAAAGATCGGCTGGACCTGCGCGGCCATTGCCGGGTCATTATCGGCGAATTGATTCAGCCCCTGCGTGATCCGCTGCATATCGGTGGGGCAAATATCGGGGCAATAGGCATAGCCGAAATAGACGATCCGGTATTTGCCATCAAAATCGGCCCAGCGCACGGTTTCCCCCGCGCTGTTTGACAGTTCAAATTCGCCGCCAATTGTCGCACCAGCCAAAGGCGGCTCGATCTGATCGGATTGCGGATCACCCTGCGGTGAACCGCATGATGCGAGCAAAAGTGCGGCGGGAGCTGCGAAAAAGGCGAGCAGTTTGTTAGGATTGGCGCGGATGTTCATGGTCTGCTAATTGCGTCCTCGCAAGGAGGGCCTATCTGAAGATAGCCGTCCGGGAATATGTGGCCAAGTTATGTGGCAGGAAAAGCGAAAGGTTCAAAGCGTGGCATTTAATGTTTTGCGCAAATTAGGGTCGAAGGCGCAAGTTACCAGTGCGGTGTTTGCCGGTCTGTTCACTGGCGCGTTTGCCTTTGCCGCAATGGTCCCTGCTGCGGCGCAGCTATATTCGCCGGGCTATGAATTTTTAGAAGCGGTCAAAGACCGTGACGGCGATACGGCGACCGAAATGCTGAATGAACCCGGCACCACAGTGATGAACACCCGCGATATTACGAGCGGCGATACCGGCCTGCATCTGGTGACGGCGCGGCGCGATTCGTTGTGGGTGAAATTCCTGCTGCAACGCGGTGCCAATCCCAATATTCGCAACAATGAAGGGATTACCCCGCTTCAACTTGCGACGCGCCTTGGTTTTGTCGAAGGGGCCGAGATGCTGATCGAAGGCGGCGCGCAAGTAAGCGTGGCCGATCAGCAAGGCGAAACGCCGTTGATCGCGGCAGTGCATCAGCGCAATATCCCGCTGGTTCGCCGGCTGTTATCCGAAGGGGCCAATCCCGACCGCAATGACAATTCGGGCCGGTCCGCGCGTGATTATATGACCCTGATGAGCGGAAACACTTTGATGGCCCGCGAATTTGCAGAAGCAGATGCGGCGCGCGAAGGACAGGGAACAACTGAGCAATACGGGCCTTCTTTCTAAGTATGACCGATCAAACCCCCGATAAAACCCCAGATTTCGGCGATATGACGCTGGACGAGCTGCGCATTGCGCTTGCCCCCGATATTGCCGCCTCTGCCATTTTCGATGGTTGGAATGAAACCGCATTGGTGGCCGCCGCTGAAATGGCGGGCGCTGATGTCGATATCGCAAAACTCGCCTTTCCCGAAAGCGGGTTAGCGGGAAGCCGCGCGATGAATATGATCGAGGCATGGGTGACATCGGTTGATGAGGCGATGGCGGCGGAATGGCCGCAGGAACGGCTGGCCGAGCTAAAGATTCGCGAACGCATCCGGGTGCTGGTCGCATTCCGCCTTGATGCGGTGGAACATATTGATGAAGCCGTGCGCCGCGCGATGGCGATCATGGCGATGCCGCAAAATGCCGCGCGTTCGATGCAACTTGGCTGGCGTTCTGCGGACATTATGTGGCGGCTCGCCGGGGACACTGCGACCGATTACAACCATTATACCAAACGTGCGATTTTGGCCGGGATTTACTCCGCAACGCTGGCATTCTTTGTGAATGACGACAGCGAAGGCAAGGCGAAGAGCCATGAATTCCTTGGCCGGCGCATTGATGGCGTGATGCGGTTTGAGAAGTTTAAGTACAAACTGACCAATAGTGACCGCGAAATGCCCAGTCTGACCCGCTTTTTGGGCCGGCTGCGTTACCCCAGCCGGTAAGAAATCATCGCAGGAGTGGATAGTGAGCAGGGGCTGAGTCGCCTCTCCCGTCCACCTGTCCTAAAACGTCGGAGAATCGCGCGCACCATGCCGCGTTTATTTGGATCAGAAGGACAGTTTCATGGCGGGTTCGCTTAACAAGGTGATGATTATCGGCAATCTCGGGGCTGACCCCGAAATCCGGTCTTTCCAAAATGGCGGCCGGGTCGCCAATCTGCGCATCGCCACCAGCGAGAATTGGAAAGACAAAAACACCGGGGAACGCCGGGAAAAGACCGAGTGGCACACCGTCGCGATTTTTTCCGAAGGTCTGGTCGGTGTTGTCGAGCGCTATCTCAAGAAAGGCAGCAAAGTTTTCGTCGAAGGAAAATTGCAGACCCGCAAATGGCAGGATCAAAGCGGGCAAGACCGCTACAGCACTGAGGTGGTGATCCAAGGTCTCGGCGGCACGCTGACTATGCTCGACGGCGCATCAGGCGGCGGCGGCGGTCAAGGTGGCGGCGGCTACGGCGGCGGAAATCAGGGCGGCGGCGGCCAAGGCGGCGGCTCAGGTGGCGGCAGCTGGAATCAAGGCGGTTCTGGTGGCGGCGGCAACCAAGGCGGCGGTTCGGCCGGTGGCCACGACGATCTGGATGATGACATCCCGTTTTGATCGGTGACAAGCGGGGCGCCGAACCAGCGCTGACGCTTGAAGGCCGCAAACGACCCAGTTTCAATCATTCGCAATGATGCCCACGATGTTATAAGATTGTTATCGAACAGGTGGTTACGCAATTGTCGTTGCTGCCCATCGCGGAGGTAATCATTGGCGTTCTCATTTGATCCAGATGGATTGCTTGCAGCATTGCCTCGGCGTGAAGTGCGTCCGTTAGCCTCGGATGTCGTGTTTCGTTCAACCGGTCGACGTGCAGTGCCTGACGGATCGGCTTTATTCGAAGAGCGATCATATAACGGCTTCACCCATCGTGAGCGGTATAGGATTGCTGATCTGTCGAACTGGTTGGCGAAGGTCGGGAGCACAGAACGGCCAGCAACATGCGATATCTGCGATGCACCCGCTGATGATGAGCATGCTGAGGATTATTATGATCTGACCAAATGGGTGGGAATGTGCCGCCGTTGCCATAGATCAGCCCTGCATGGCCGGTTCAAACGCCAAGCGAAGTGGTTCAGTCTCTTGGATGAGTATGAAGTGGCCGATGATCATTGGGCGCGTCTGGTGAGCTTAGAGCCGTTCGATATGGCAAGCTTGCTTCGAGCAAGAGGATCATGGGAACCGATCAAAGCCGACTATGCTTCCAACCTGTAATGAAGGTCTAAAAATACGGCGCTGTCAGCCTAATCGCAACCTGTCTCAGGCCGACGCGGCTGGTCCGTTTCCCACCTCAAAAGCGGACATCCAATTCCAGCTCACCCCTTCTGAAGCCCCTTGAGCATCTCCGCCATCGGCCCGTCCTGCTCGCCTTCGCCAACAATCCCGGCTTTCTTGCGCGCGGCGTCGGCGTCTGGGCCTTCGGCGAACGGATCAATCGCTAGGCCAAGGGACTGCGCGACCGCTTCGCCTAGGTCGAATGCACCGCCGGAATATTCGATCTCATCGCAATCTTCGGCCTCCAGCTCAATTTCGATCTCGGCATTTTCGTCTTGCGAGGGGGTAATTGAGCCTTCTTCGACAAAGCGCAGGTCGAGCGCCTCGGAAATGGCGACTGGAAATTCCTCGCCCGAAATCGCGCAAGTCTGGCGGATGGCGGCTTTTAAACTGCCCTTTGCTCGGATGGCTTTGCCGCGCTGTTCCAACGCAATCTCGGCCCGCAAATTGTCGATACCGGGCAGGGTAAAGCGCAAGGCCAAAGCCGCCCGCTCTGCCGCGTCAGCTTCGACCACCACATTGTCGCCCGGCAGGCCTTTGACTTTGATGGGGCGTGACAATTCGGGCGCGGTCAAATCAGAGCCGCCATTGCCGAGCGAGTTCACCATATTCCGCTCGCTTTCAAAATCTGTTCATCATCAAAACCCGCCAGCCGTTCAGACAGCGCCAGCAATTTCTCGGCCACCGCTTCGCACGCAGCCGCCTCGTCTGCGCCTTCGCTAAAGGTCACATTGCGCGACACCGCGCCGATCAATTTTGCGCGGTCGCGCTCTACCAAGGCGCTGCGATACGCGCCCAGCCTGCCGCCGAGCACGCTCATCAATTTGCCCATGCGTTTGCCGACGACGACATCGTTGACGCCAAATTCGCGCAATTGCCCGTCCATATCCTCAACAAACAATTCCGCGAGCAAGGCGCTTTGGGTGCGCATTTCGCTCGCCTCGACGCGCACCATCACCGTGCACAGCACCGCCGTCATCAGGTCGAACCGCCCGCCGACACTGTCTGCGACATGGCAATCGGCGTAAAATGACGGCTCGCGCGCCAATTCCACGACGCGGTGCCACAGCGGGCGCACCTCTTCGCGCGGATCAGGGCCAGTGCCCAGGAGACGGGAGATAAACGACATAAAGAACTTTCTATTCGCAGCTATGCGATTGACCGGTATTCATCCACAATTCACGGGCCTTGTCCCAGCGCATTTAGCTGAGCGGGTATGCTGCGACGTTGCAAGGTTTTGCGACACACCGTAAGGCACGCCAGATATAGGCTTCGCTGTGAGCGCGGCAAGAGACAGATCTAACGGGAATTCTCGGACAAATGGGTGATAACCGATTGGCAAATGGCGGCCTTCTTAAGAGCAGCAGCATGAGCACAACCGCAAAAGCGGCGGTGCTTGGATGCGTGTTTGTTGCATTGGGTGCGTGTTCATCGATCCGCGAGTCGCGCGGTTTTGTGAATGACCCGGTGCTGACCCGTTCGGTTCAGCCGGGGATTGATAACCGGCGTTCGGTCGAGGGGACTTTGGGCCGCCCGACATTTGAAAGCCAATATGGCGAGCCGGTCTGGTATTATATCGCAAGCACTACGGGCCGCCGCCCGTTTGTGCGTCCGCGTATCGACAATCACGCGGTCCTTGCGGTTCGCTTTGATGCGCAAGGCAATGTGTCGTCCGTTGATCGCAGCGGGATTGATCAGGTCGTATATCTGCAACCTGATGGCGACATAACGCCAACTTTGGGCCGCGAACGCAGCTTCCTCGAAGATTTGTTCGGCAATATCGGTCAAGTCGGAACCGGCGGCGGACCAGGCGCTGGACCCTGAGGTCCAAAGCGCAGTTTCAAACGAATGGGCTTCAAACTTGATCCCTTTGCTTGAACGCCCATATCTTTGGGCATGACAGACACACATTCCAGCCACGGCCTAATCCAGTGGCACGGCACCACCATCATCGGCGTCAAACGCGGGGATCAAACCGTGATTGCGGGCGATGGTCAGGTTTCGATGGGCAATACGGTGATGAAACCGAACGCCCGCAAGGTTCGCCGCATTGGCGAAGGCGACAAAGTGATCGTCGGTTTTGCTGGCGCGACCGCCGATGCCTTCACTTTGTTTGAGCGGCTTGAGCGCAAGTTGGAGCAATATTCCGGCCAATTGATGCGCGCTTCGGTGGAGCTGGCAAAGGATTGGCGGACCGACAAATATCTCCGCAATCTCGAAGCATTGATGATCGTCGCGGATGACGAATGCTTGCTGGTCCTAACCGGTAATGGTGATGTGCTGGAGCCAGAAGGCGGCATTGCGGCGATTGGATCGGGCGGCAATTACGCGCTGGCCGCGGCCCGCGCCCTGTCCGATTACGAAGAGGATGCAGAACAGATCGCGCGCAAGGCGATGGCTGTTGCCGCTGACATTTGCGTCTTCACCAATGGCAATTTGACTGTCGAAACCGTTTGATCCGGCGATCCAGTCCCACTCGAAAGTTCCCATGACAGATAACCTCACCCCCAAACAAATCGTCGCGGCTCTCGACGCGCATATTATCGGGCAGAAAGATGCCAAGCGCGCGGTCGCGGTGGCGTTGCGCAATCGCTGGCGTCGTCAACGGCTTGGCGCGGATTTGCGCGACGAAGTGACGCCCAAAAACATCCTGATGATCGGCCCAACCGGCTGCGGCAAAACCGAAATCAGCCGGCGGCTGGCAAAACTTGCCGAAGCGCCATTTGTGAAAATCGAAGCGACCAAGTTCACCGAGGTCGGCTATGTCGGGCGCGATGTTGAACAGATCGCCCGCGATCTTGTCGAAGAGGCGATCCGTCTGGAAAAAGAGCGCCGCCGCGAGGCCGTGCGTGAAACCGCATCAGAGGCGGCGATGGAACGCTTGCTCAACGCGCTATGCGGAGAGAACGCATCCGAGGCCACGCGCGCGAGTTTCCGCGAGCGGATTGTGCAAAATGCCATGAATGAGGTCGAGGTCGAAATTGAAGTGACCGACGCGCCCAACATGCCTTTTGATATGGGCAATGCGGGCGGCAATATGCAGATGATCGACCTGTCTGACATGATGGGCAAAGCGTTCGGCAAGGCGAAGAGCAAGAGGCAGAAATTGCGGGTCCCCGATGCATGGGACAAGTTGGTGGAGGACGAGGCGGACAAACGCCTCGACGATGAAGATGTGGCGCGCGTGGCGCTGGCCAATGCAGAGACCAATGGCATCGTTTTTCTCGATGAGATCGACAAAATCGCCGTATCCGATGTGCGCGGCGGCAGCGTCAGCCGCGAAGGGGTGCAGCGCGATCTGTTGCCATTGATCGAAGGGACCACGGTTTCGACCAAATATGGCCCGATGAAAACGGACCATGTCCTGTTTATCGGATCGGGCGCGTTCCATTTGGCCAAGCCGTCCGACATGCTGCCTGAATTGCAGGGGCGTTTGCCCATCAGGGTGGAATTGCGCGCGCTCACGCAAGAAGATTTCGTGCGCATCCTATCCGAAACGCGCGCCAATTTGGTTGAGCAATATCGCGCATTGATCGCCACAGAAAATGTCACGATCGACATCACACAAGACGCAATTGTTGAAGTCGCGAGCATTGCCGCGCGGGTCAATGAAAGCGTGGAGAATATCGGCGCACGGCGATTGCAGACGGTGATGGAGAAACTGCTCGAAGAGATTAGTTTTGAAGCCGAAGATCATGCCGGCGAAACGATCACGATCGACGCCGCTTATGTGCAAGCGCGGTTGGGTGATTTGGCGGGCAACACCGATTTGTCGAAATATATTCTGTAAATGAAAAGGCCGCTGTGAAACCGGGTGCCGTCACCGATCTAAAGGCCATGCTGACTGGGATGAACCCCAAACTCAGCGATCGGTCTTGGTGTTTTCACGCGATTGCGAATGCTGCCTTTATCCCGGACACTGCGTTTGCCGTGATCCGCGAAGAAGAGGGGATGAGCTGTATCATCCCCGCGCCTGCCGCGCCCCGGGATGCGCCGCAATTCGCGAAGATTACCTTGCAGGTCCACTCAGACCTTGAAGGCGTTGGCCTGACCGCGGCGGTTGCCACATCGCTTTCCCTATCGGGCATCGCCTGCAATGTGATTGCTGGCCTGCACCACGATCATTTGTTTGTGCCATGGGACCGGCGCGAGGAGGCTTTGGCGTTGCTGAGGAAACTCAGCCTCGACGCGCGTCGATAAAATTCGCGCCTTTGCCTGATAGAACACGCATTCGCGGTTGAAACGCGGCCGCTCGCAGGCTCTAACCATCCCGTTAGATTTTTAAAAAACGGGGCCTCTTTCCATGATCCGCACTTTCTTGCTCGCGAGCGCCGCCACCAGCCTTGCAGCCACCAGCCTTGCCGTCAGCGCACCTGCACTTGCCGATGCGCATACAGATGCGCCGGCGGCCGCGGCGTCCGTATTGAGTGTCCCGGAAATCGAATACACGATGTGGACGCTGGAAAATGGCCTGCGCGTCATCGCGATCCCCGACGACACGACCAGCACCGTCACCACGTCGCTATGGTACGATATCGGGTCAAAGCTTGACCCCGAAGGGCGCAGCGGATTTGCGCATCTGTTTGAACATATCCTCAGCCGCAAGACCGAGAATATGCCGTATAATATGATTTACGGCCTGACCGCCGATATTGGCGGCACGCGCAATGCGTCGAATTGGATCGACCGCACCAATTATTTCGAACAGGTCCCCGCCGCATACCTTGAAACGATGCTGTGGACGCACCGCGAACGCATGGCGAATGTTGTCGTCGATGATGAAGTGTTCGAGACCGAACGCAATGTGGTGAAGGAGGAACTGCGCCAGCGTGTCCTCGCGCCTCCTTATGGCCGGTTGCAGCGGTTTGTCCTGCCCGAAAATGCCTATGACGTGATGCCGCATCGCCGTCCGGGGATTGGCTCGATTGATGATCTTGATAACGCATCGCTGGATGATGCGCGGGCGTTTTATGAGGCGTATTACGGTCCTGATACCGCGACGTTGATTGTGGCGGGCAATTTTGAGATCGGCGATCTACGCGGGCTTGTTGACGAATATTTCGCGGACATTCCGCGCCGCGCGAACCCAGTTGATCTGACCATTGAAACGCGCGAGCCGGATGTAACCGGTCCGCGCATGGTCAATGCGACCGCGCCAAACGTGCCTTTGCCAGTTGTCGGAGGCGTATGGAAAGGCGTGCCCGCAATGCATCCCGACGCTGCGGCTCTGCAAGTGCTCGATTCGATCCTCGACCGGGGTGACAATAGCCGGTTGAACAATGCGCTGGTCCGCACCGGACAGGCTGTGCAGGTCGCATCGGGAACGTCGATGTTCCGCGAGGCAGGCGCGATCCAAGTCTATGCGATTGTGCGCGGGCCGGAGCAGATGGCAGCAGCGGGCGCCACTTTGGAAGCGGAGATTGAGCGCGTCCGCGCAGAGCTGGTGACGCCCGCAGAACTGGCCGAAGCCAAGAATGAGATCGTAGCAAGCACTTTGCGCCGCCGCGAAACCGCGCGCGGGCGGGCGTTTGAATTGGGGGAGGCATTGGTCTCCACCGGAAACCCGGACGCCGCCGATATGCGGATGGCGGCAATTGGCGATGTCACAGCGCAGGACGTGATGCGCGTGGCGGCATTCTATCTCGACCCGGAAAAACGCGTGACGATCACCTATACTGCGGGTGAGGATGATCCGGCGACCTATGCCAATCCGGTGCCGATGCCCGAATATCGCACTCTGCCCGCGGCCACCGGCGAAATCCGCCAAGTGCGGCCCGAAGGCGAGCGTATGGCACCGCCCCCGCCGGGCGCCACGCCAGAAATCGCCGCGCCCGAAATCGTGGAGGCCACGCTTTCAAACGGTATCGAAGTGGTCGCAGTGCAGACCGGCAATGTTCCGATTGCGACAATCTCTATGCTTGTGCCCGGCGGCAGCAAGACTGATCCGAGAGAGCGGGCCGGGGTCGCGCAACTGGCGGCGGGTTTGGCGGACCGAGGCATCAACGGAATGGATGCGGAGCAAATCGCGGCGAGTTTCGAAAGCCTGGGCGCAAGTTTTGGCGGCGGCGCGGGCAGCGATGGGACCAGTTTCAACCTGACCGCACCAACCGCGAATTTGGGCGAAGCGGGCGCATTGGCGGCCAGCATCGTTAAGGGCGCAATTTACCCGGATGACGAATTTGAATTGGAGCGCGCGCGCGCTCTGGATGGTCTGCGTGTCCAAATGCAGGAGCCGGGCGGCCTGTCGCGTTATATCGCGCGGGTCGCGATGTATGGCGATGCGCCATATGGCTCGCAGCCGGGCGGAACCGATGACAGCCTCGCCGCGATCACCCGCGACGATTTGCTGGAACACCGCCAACGTTATTTCCACCCTGACCGGATGAAGATCGTGATCAGCGGCGGCATTGCACCCGAAGACGCAATCGCCACCGCAGAGGCGATGTTCGGTGATTGGAGCACGGATTTGCTGCCCGGACCGATTCCGGCGGAATCGGCGGGCGGGGTTCAACCGGTGCGCACGATCGTGGTCGATATGCCCGATGCGGGTCAGGCGGCGGTCGTTGCCGCTGTGCGCGCGCCGTCACGCACCAGTCCCGATTTCTTCCCGCTGGAACTCGCCAACAGTGTGCTTGGCGGCGGATCGAGCGGGCGTTTGTTTGAGGAAATTCGCACCAAACGTTCACTGTCTTACGGGGCCTATTCCGGATTTGCGGATCGGCGCGATGATTCGATCCTGACCGCAAGTTCGCAGACGAAGAACGACACGGCGGACGAGGTTGCGCAGATTTTCCTCAGCGAATTTGACCGGCTTGGATCAGAAGAATTGACCGAAGATTTGCTGCAACGTCGGCGTTTGTATCTGAGCGGTGCTCATGCTCGCTCGCTAGAGACAAGCGGCGGGTTCAACCGGATTGTGGCGACATTGCTTCAACAAGGGTTGTCCGCAGACGAAGCCGCGCGGTTTGCCGACCGGCTTTCAGCGGTGGATGCCGATGCGGCCAGCGCGGCGGCGCAGCAATATGTCGATCCCGATTCTGCGACCTTGGTGATTGTCGGGGATGCATCGCAATTCCTCGAAGACCTCGCTTTGGTGCGGGACAATATTGAGGTGATCCCGGCCGATGAGCTGGATCTTGCGTCAGCCACCTTGCGGCGCGCGCCTGAGGCTGAACCCGTAACGGCGGAAGAATAAACGGCGGAGTTTGGGAGAAGGCGGCGGTTTTATTCCGCCGCCTCTTCTTCCACATTCTCATTCGCCTGCTGCGCCCACATTTCTGCGTACAGCCCGCCTTGCGCGAGCAGCCCGGCATGGGTTCCGCTTTCGGTCAATTCGCCGCCATCCAGCACGATGATACGGTCCGCATCGGCAATCGTTGAAAGCCGGTGCGCAATCGCAATTGTCGTGCGCCCCTGTGCGAGCCGCCTCAGCGTGCCGAGAATCTCCTGCTCCGTGCGGGTGTCCAGCGCGCTGGTCGCCTCATCAAGCAGCAAGATCGGCGGGTTCTTCACCAATGTCCGCGCAATCGCGACCCGCTGTTTCTCCCCGCCCGATAGTTTAAGCCCGCGTTCGCCCACTGTGGTTTCGAACCCGTCGGGCAATCGTTCAATCAGCGGCATCAAAGCGGCGTCACTGGCCGCCTGATCTACGGCCTTCTGATCGGCACCTTCTGCGCCATATGCGATATTGTAAGCGAGCGTGTCGTTGAACAGCACGCTGTCTTGCGGAACGATGCCAATGGCGGCGCGCACGGTTTCTTGCTGCGTTTTTGCGATGTCTTGCCCGTCGATCAGGATGCGCCCGGATTGCGGATCATAGAAACGAAACAGCAACCGCCCAATCGTGCTCTTACCCGCGCCAGACGGCCCGACAATGGCGAGGGTGGATCCGGCGGGCACCTCAAAACTCAGCCCGTTTAAGATCGTGCGCCCATCATCATAGCCAAAGGTCACATTGTCGAAAGTGAGCGAGGGTTCGCGCACCACGAGCGCCGGCGCACCGGGCGGGTCTTCCACCTCAACCTGGGTATCCATCAACCGGAACATTTCGCCCATATCGACGAGCCCTTGCCGGATCGTGCGATAGACCCAGCCAAGCAGATCAAGCGGGCGGAACAGCTGCATCAGATAGGTGTTCACAAACACCAGATCGCCAACCGTCAGCTCGCCCTTGCTCCAGCCCCACACCGTATAAGCCATTGCGCCCGCCATCAGCGAATTGGTGATGGCCGATTGCACGACATTCAGCAGGGCGAGCGAGTTTTCCGATTTCACTGCTGCCGCGGCATAAGCGCGCGCCGCCCCGGCATAGCGTTCTTCTTCGCGCGTTTCGGCGCCGAAATATTTGACCGTTTCGAAATTCAACAGCGAATCCACCGCCCGGTGCAATGCTTGCCCATCAAGATCATTCATCTCGCGCCGCAGTTTGGTGCGCCATTCGGTGATCCAGCGCGTGACAGAAATATAGGCCACGACGGTCAAAGCGGTTGCCGCGACCAATTCCCAGCCGAAATTGATGTAGAAAATGACGCCCACCGCGATCAGCTCAATCGCGGTCGGTGCGATGTTGAACAGCAGGAAATAGAGCATGGAATCGATGCTCTTTGTGCCGCGCTCGATAATCTTGGTCACTTCGCCCGTGCGGCGGTTCAGGTGAAAACGCAGCGATAAACGGTGCAGCCGGTGAAACACATCCTGAGCGAGGCTAAGCGTCGCCATCTGACCCACGCGTTCGAATGCGACATTGCGCAAATTGTCGAACATCAAAGAAGTGAAGCGCCCCAGCACAAATGCCGCGACCAGCGCCATCGCCACTTGCGCGCCCGCCGCTATCTCTGCCGCAGCGCCGGTGCTCTCCATCGCATTGACCGCGCCTTTATATGCAAAGGGCAAAGCCAAAGTGACGGCTTTCGCGCACAGAACCAGCGTGAGCGCCACCGCAATCCGAACGCGCAATTCGAGATTCCCCGCTGGCCACAAATAGGGGAGGAAGCGCCGCAGCGTTTTCCAACCCTCTGCATCGGGGGCGGTGGGTCTATCGGAAGAAGCGGTATCGGGCGGCATGTCGCCATTCCATGTGGGCGCGCCGCTGCCCTAGGGCAAGGCCGCTACTGCTTGAACTTCAACCTATGCGCGGTCTTTACGGTGCAATCGCGTTGAAACTGCGGTTGCGTTGTCGCCGCAATTGGCGGGCAACATCGCGCGGCACATCGAACAAGATCCGCTGACTGGCGAAATCAATCGCCACCCGGTCGAACATCCGCAGATGCTGCATCCCAAGCGAGATAACCGGAGTGTCCTTCAGCCCAAGCGCCTCGAAAGCAGGCGCATCGGCAAAGGCGAGCGAGACATTCTGCATCTCCAACCCGCCAAGGTTGAGTGAGCGCACATAGGAAAGCCGCCCTGTCATCTCGACACCGTTTACATCGGTCGTGACGACTTCTTGGGAACGCTGGGTCCGGATACGGTCGCGCAATGCCAGATTGCCCAAGCTGGCCTGAGCGCCGGTGTCGATAATTACAGTCGTGCGAACCCCTTCGACCAGAGCATCAGTGATCAACAATTGGCCCAGTTCTTGGCGCGCGCGCACGATAATCTCAAAACCCTGACGTTGGCGGCGCAAGGTGGAGACGTCTTGGACGGCAATCGTGTCTTCGCGAAAATCAATCAGCACGCGGAAATCTTGCAAACTGTCTAGGCCAAGAATGCCATCCGCGCCGACATGTTGGCGGTCGAGCACCGGAGAGAGCAGGTCTTGCACCGTGTGGCTGCCGAAGGTCATCGAGCTAACCTCAACGACATCGACCGGGCGGCGGCTGGCCATGCCCACCAATGTCGCGGTGCCAAACGGGGTGAGCTGCAACCCTTCATTGATTTGATGCGTGACGGCGGTCGCTTGGCTGCCAGTGTCGATCATAAAGTCGAACGGCCCCATCCCTTCCACCATGACGGGCACGGTGAAGCGGTTGTTGCGATCTTGGTCTAGGTCCAACACTTCTGTTGCGGGGTCGGAAAGGCTGGGCGCGATGGCCTCTACCTCAACGGCCGTGGAGGGAACTGGCGCAGGCGGTTCGACTGCGACCGTGCTGGCGCTTGATCCAATGAGGCTCGCCGCGAATGCGGGCATTCCCAATAGATATGCGGCCGATAGATAGGTCATGATGTCATCCGATCTCAAATGCGCCAACAAGAAGAGCGGTCTTGCCCTAGAGTCAGGCGCGCAAGGTACCAGACAAGTGGCTCAGACCAAAATGGGCGCTTCGAAGGCGGCTTATGCGGCGGCGGGTTCGGCCTGGCGATTGCGCAAAAGCGCCCAGGTTTCCTCGACGATGCCCCGGTAGCCGAACCAAAAGGTCGCCGCATAAACAACTGCGCCCAAACCGGCATGGAATGCCAGCGCGAGCAAAGGGCTTTCGACCGGGAGGAAACGCTGCGCCGCGATCACGGCGGCGGCCATCGCGGCGCAGGCCAAAGCAATAGGCGCGACGGCGGCCAGCAATGCGGCCGGTGTAACGCCGATCCGGGGTAGGGTGACTGTCAGCGTGATTGCGCAGAGCAAAGGCGCCGCGATCCACCATGCATGGACAAGCCCCATCGGCCCATTGGCGACGCCCCATAGAAACGCGCATGGGAAAATCACTGCGCCCGCAATAGAGGTAAAGAGATAGACCCGCGGGCGTCCCATCGCATTGGTGACCGGCGAACAGATCAGATGCAGCGCAAAGGCTGGCATGACAATCGCAAGCCCTGCAAGGATCGGGATCAGTCCGATCCATTTTTCGCCCATCAAAACTAGGATCGCATTTTCGCTCGTCAAAGCGAGGCCTATATAAGCAGGCGCGCTAAGCATCATCACGAGCCGCACGGTTTTAAGGAAGTAAGGCGCAAGTGGCTTCTTAGCGCGGTGCAATTCGGAATAGGCCGCCAAAGCCACTTCGTTGATCGGGGGGATAAAGCGTCCCGTCACGATCAGGGCTAAAAACAAAGCCTGAGTGTAGAGGCCCAGATCATAGGTTTCTAAGAGACGCCCCGCGATCGCGACATCGCTCTGGCTCTGAATGATCCAGAACAGCTGGCACAGAGTAAGCGTCCCGCCAAAGGTGAACATGTCCCAAGCACCAGCAGGGTTAAAGATAGGCCGCACCCACAGGCGTGCGGCAATCATTAGGCCAATCGCGCGGGTGACGAAGATCGACAGGCCGGAATAGATAAGCGCCCAAACCTCCCAGCCCATCCATGCGAGCACCAGCGCGGTCATCGCCCCGACAAGCGCGCTGGCCATATTGACCTGCCCCTGTTTGCGGAATTGCAATTGCCGCGCCAACCATTCGGACGGCAGGGCAATGAAAGGTATGGTGAGGAAGATCGCGGCTTGGACGCGCAGTAGGTCCGCGACCATCGGTTCATTAAAATAGGCCGCAGCATAAGGGGCGAAGGCGAATTGTATGGCGGCTAGCAATCCATTGGCCAGCAGTAGCATACCAAACACTTGCCCCACGCGCCGTTCATCAAGGTGGTCCGTTTGGACAATAGATGTCGCGAAACTTTGGCCGTTTAGAAAGGCGAGGGCGGTGACGATCACCTGGCTCATGGCGAATAGGCCGTAATCCGTGGGATCGAGCAGGCGCACGACAAGGAAGGTCGAGGTCCATGTAATGATCTGCGCGCCGACCTGTGCGCCCCAACGCCATGCAACCGCAGCCCTTACGCGCGTCGCAAAGCTCGAATCATCATGCACCGCGTGCGTCGTCGCACCCGGAATTGATTCGGGAGAAGGGGCCTTCGAGTCCATTTGAAGGCCGATAAGGCCCAAAAGTGAATAAATGGGCCAAGAGGCGGCTCGAATCTCAGCCGAATCTGAGGTTTGAATGGGTGTTGATTGGACCAGAGGCCTTGAAAACCATGCCCAAACACCCATTTCAGTGGGGCACCGAGGTCATCTAAACCGCGGAGTTCTGCGAAAAATACGCTTTTTTGAAATAATATTGCAAAAAGGCGTTGACCGAATCTCAGACCCCGCCTAGATGAGCTCCACCGACGCGGCGCAGACGGTTTCTACCGCCTTCGCAACGAGCGGTCGCCAACATAAAACGGATAGCCGGTCCCCCGGTGTAAATCGGGGAACCAATAGCTGTCCGCCATTTGTGTCTGGTAGGCTCTTTGACATTGTTAGTTTTTGATGAAGGGACATGTGGGCGACGGCGCCCGGTCTGGGGATATTAAGGCTCCAGTAACCGGTTAATTTAAGCCGATGCCACATCCTGATCACCTCCACAGGTGGTCTTGATGATACATGTTCATTCGTATCCATTACGTTTGACAGTGCAGGTATCGGCTCCTTGATATTCTGGCTTGTCGAGTTAGCGGGGTTCGCCCCGTGCTTGATAGGTTAGTATCACAAACTTGAGAGTTTGATCCTGGCTCAGAACGAACGCTGGCGGCATGCCTAACACATGCAAGTCGAACGAACCCTTCGGGGTGAGTGGCGCACGGGTGCGTAACGCGTGGGAACCTGCCTTTAGGTTCGGAATAACTCAGAGAAATTTGAGCTAATACCGGATAATGTCTTCGGACCAAAGATTTATCGCCTTTAGATGGGCCCGCGTTAGATTAGATAGTTGGTGGGGTAACGGCCTACCAAGTCGACGATCTATAGCTGGTCTGAGAGGATGATCAGCCACACTGGGACTGAGACACGGCCCAGACTCCTACGGGAGGCAGCAGTGGGGAATATTGGACAATGGGCGAAAGCCTGATCCAGCAATGCCGCGTGAGTGATGAAGGCCTTAGGGTTGTAAAGCTCTTTTACTAGGGATGATAATGACAGTACCTAGAGAATAAGCTCCGGCTAACTCCGTGCCAGCAGCCGCGGTAATACGGAGGGAGCTAGCGTTGTTCGGAATTACTGGGCGTAAAGAGAACGTAGGCGGCTATCCAAGTCAGGGGTGAAATCCCGGGGCTCAACCCCGGAACTGCCCTTGAAACTAGGTAGCTAGAATTCTGGAGAGGTTAGTGGAATTCCGAGTGTAGAGGTGAAATTCGTAGATATTCGGAAGAACACCAGTGGCGAAGGCGACTGACTGGACAGATATTGACGCTGAGGTTCGAAAGCGTGGGGAGCAAACAGGATTAGATACCCTGGTAGTCCACGCCGTAAACGATGATAACTAGCTGTTCGGGCTCATAGAGCTTGAGTGGCGCAGCTAACGCATTAAGTTATCCGCCTGGGGAGTACGGTCGCAAGATTAAAACTCAAAGGAATTGACGGGGGCCTGCACAAGCGGTGGAGCATGTGGTTTAATTCGAAGCAACGCGCAGAACCTTACCAGCCTTTGACATCCTAGGACGACTTCTGGAGACAGATTTCTTCCCTTCGGGGACCTAGTGACAGGTGCTGCATGGCTGTCGTCAGCTCGTGTCGTGAGATGTTGGGTTAAGTCCCGCAACGAGCGCAACCCTCATCCTTAGTTGCCATCATTTAGTTGGGCACTTTAAGGAAACTGCCGGTGATAAGCCGGAGGAAGGTGGGGATGACGTCAAGTCCTCATGGCCCTTACAGGCTGGGCTACACACGTGCTACAATGGTATCTACAGTGAGCAGCGATCCCGCAAGGGTTAGCTAATCTCCAAAAGATATCTCAGTTCGGATTGTTCTCTGCAACTCGAGAGCATGAAGGCGGAATCGCTAGTAATCGCGGATCAGCATGCCGCGGTGAATACGTTCCCAGGCCTTGTACACACCGCCCGTCACACCATGGGAGTTGGTTTCACCCGAAGATAGTGCGCTAACCTGCTTGCAGGAGGCAGCTAGCCACGGTGGGATCAGCGACTGGGGTGAAGTCGTAACAAGGTAGCCGTAGGGGAACCTGCGGCTGGATCACCTCCTTTCTAAGGATAATCATGAAAGCGCCGATGCTAGTCATCGGAAGTGCTTCATGGCTTCCAAAGAACATTGCCGTCGTCCTCATGTCCTTTCATCAATCAGATACAGCGTCACGCTGGTCGCCCATAATTTTGGGTGCTGTGTGTACGTTGTTTGCCTGAGCCGGCTCACGCCCGTTGCGGCAGCCTCTTTCATTAGGGGCGGTCGGAAATGGTAGATGTGGGCCTGTAGCTCAGTTGGTTAGAGCGCACCCCTGATAAGGGTGAGGTCAGAAGTTCAAATCTTCTCAGGCCCACCACCTCTTATTGGTAAGTTACCTGACCTAAGGGGCCTTAGCTCATCTGGGAGAGCGCCTGCTTTGCAAGCAGGAGGTGATCGGTTCGAGTCCGATAGGCTCCACCAGGCATTCAGCGCGTAGCGATTTTTCGCAGGAGCGCCGAAAACATATCTGATTGTATGAAAAGAAAGAGATCCGGCTTCGGCCGGTCAGGTGACTTTGGTCACCGAACGTTTGACATTGTGAATGGGTTTTTAAATCGATGCCGTGGCGGTATCGTCGTAAAGGGTTAGACCTTCGGGTCTAAGTTCTGAAGCGGCGCATACCATCACAAATCAATCAAAATGATTATCTGGCTGAGATAATTTCTCCTCATCATCGTTAAGACGCGCAGTCCTTATGCAAGGCTGTCGTTGATGGTGTGGATTCTCAAGCGTGAGGTAAGAGCATTTGGTGGATGCCTTGGCATGTACAGGCGAAGAAGGACGTGGCACGCTGCGATAAGCGTCGGGGAGTTGTGAGCAAACTTTGATCCGGCGATTTCCGAATGGGGAAACCCACCTTCACCATTTCTTTCTGTTTACCTTCGGGTGATCAGAGCGAGGTGGATAAGGTATTACCGAACTGAATATATAGGTTTGGTGAAGCAAACCCGGGGAACTGAAACATCTCAGTACCCGGAGGAAAAGACATCAACAGAGATTCCCGTAGTAGTGGCGAGCGAACCGGGACCAGGCCAGTGCCTTTTCTTAAACTAACAGAACGCTTTGGAAAGAGCGGCCATAGTGGGTGACAGCCCCGTATGTTAAAGTGATAGAAAAGGACTTGAGTAGGGCGGGACACGTGAAATCCTGTCTGAACATGGGGGGACCACCCTCCAAGCCTAAATACTCGTACATGACCGATAGCGAACACAGTACCGTGAGGGAAAGGTGAAAAGCACCCCGATTAGGGGAGTGAAACAGTACCTGAAACCGGATGCTTACAAGCAGTTGGAGCCCCTTTAGGGGGTGACAGCGTACCTCTTGCATAATGGGTCAGTGACTTAATCTAGCATGCAAGCTTAAGCCGTTAGGTGTAGGCGAAGCGAAAGCGAGTCTGAATAGGGCGACTGAGTATGTTGGATTAGACCCGAACCCCGGCGATCTAGGCATGACCAGGTTGAAGGTGCAGTAACATGCACTGGAGGACCGAACCGTTTAATGTTGAAAAATTATCGGATGAGTTGTGTTTAGGGGTGAAAGGCCAATCAAGCCGGGAAATAGCTGGTTCTCCGCGAAATCTATTGAGGTAGAGCGTCAGATGTATGCCGATGGGGGTAGAGCACTGGATGGGCTAGGGCTGCGCGAGCGGTACCAAACCTAACCAAACTCCGAATACCATCGAGTCTTGTCTGGCAGACAGACGGCGGGTGCTAAGGTCCGTCGTCAAAAGGGAAACAGCCCTAACCTACAGCTAAGGTCCCCAAGTCATTACTAAGTGGGAAAGCATGTGGGAATCCCAAAACAACCAGGAGGTTGGCTTAGAAGCAGCCATCCTTTAAAGAAAGCGTAACAGCTCACTGGTCTAAATAAGGGTTCCTGCGGCGAAGATGTAACGGGGCTAAAGTAATGCACCGAAGCTTAGGGTTCATAGTTTACTATGAGCGGTAGCGGAGCGTTCCGTAAGTGGTTGAAGCCGAAGGGTAACCGACGGTGGACATATCGGAAGTGCGAATGCTGACATGAGTAGCGATAAAGAGGGTGAGATGCCCTCTCGCCGAAAGACCAAGGGTTCCTGCTCAACGCTAATCGGAGCAGGGTAAGTCGGCCCCTAAGACGAGCCCGAAGGGGGTAGTCGATGGGAAACAGGTTAATATTCCTGTACTTGGAGATGTGTGACGGATGGTGGAAGTTGTGTGGCCTTATTGGATTGGTCATGCAGCCAAGCTGTTCCAGGAAATAGCCTCTCCATATAAACCGTACCCGAAACCGACACAGGTGGTCAGGTAGAGTATACCAAGGCGCTTGAGAGAAGTATCCTGAAGGAACTCGGCAAATTGCCTCCGTACCTTCGGAAGAAGGAGGCCCTCTCACTGGGCAACCAGTGTGGAGGGGGCACAGGCCAGGGGGTAGCGACTGTTTATCAAAAACACAGGACTCTGCTAAGTCGGCTTCAAGACGACGTATAGGGTCTGACGCCTGCCCGGTGCTTGAAGGTTAAGAGGAGGAGTGCAAGCTCCGAATTGAAGCCCAAGTAAACGGCGGCCGTAACTATAACGGTCCTAAGGTAGCGAAATTCCTTGTCGGGTAAGTTCCGACCTGCACGAATGGCGTAACGACTTCCCCACTGTCTCCAGGATATGCTCAGCGAAATTGAATTCTCCGTGAAGATGCGGAGTACCCGCGGTTAGACGGAAAGACCCCGTGCACCTTTACTGCAACTTCAGAGTGGCATTAGGAAAGAGTTGTGTAGCATAGGTGGGAGGCTTTGAAACTTGGGCGCCAGTCCAAGTGGAGCCATAGGTGAAATACCACCCTGCTGTTTTCTGATGTCTAACTAACTACCGTTATCCGGTAGTAGGACCCTCTGTGGTGGGTAGTTTGACTGGGGCGGTCGCCTCCTAAAGAGTAACGGAGGCGCGCGATGGTAGGCTCAGGCCGGTTGGAAACCGGCTGCGAGAGTGCAATGGCATAAGCCTGCCTGACTGCGAGACCGACAGGTCGAGCAGAGACGAAAGTCGGTCATAGTGATCCGGTGGTCCCTCGTGGAAGGGCCATCGCTCAACGGATAAAAGGTACGCCGGGGATAACAGGCTGATGATTCCCAAGAGCTCATATCGACGGAATCGTTTGGCACCTCGATGTCGGCTCATCACATCCTGGGGCTGGAGCAGGTCCCAAGGGTTTGGCTGTTCGCCAATTAAAGTGGTACGTGAGCTGGGTTCAGAACGTCGCGAGACAGTTTGGTCCCTATCTGCCGTGGGCGTCGATACTTGAAAGGAGTTGCCCCTAGTACGAGAGGACCGGGGTGAACATACCTCTGGTGTACCAGTCATGCCGCCAGGCGTGCCGCTGGGTAGCTATGTATGGACGGGATAACCGCTGAAAGCATCTAAGCGGGAAGCCTCCCTTGAGATTAGGTATCTTCGAACCGTCGTAGACCACGACGTTGATAGGCCAGGTGTGGAAGCGCAGTAATGCGTGTAGCTAACTGGTCCTAATAGTTCTGATCATGCTTGAGAGTTCGCACTGTCAACGACAGCTTTGCTGTCTGATAGTGGAGAGATTCTCCGGCCAGATACGCCCAAGTAACACATGTACGGATACCCTCCGTACAAGCATCGATTTAAACCCAAACTTTCGCTGGCCCCATTGCTTGGTGGTCATGGCGTCTGTGACCCACCCGATCCCATCTCGAACTCGGCCGTGAAACCAGATTGCGCCGATGGTACTATGTCTTAAGGCATGGAAGAGTAGGTCGCCGCCAGGCATTGAAGCCAGCGATAGCGCGGGAATAAACCCATTCACTAGTCAAAGGGCTGACCTTCACGGGCAGCCCTTTTGGCGTCTTTAGAATCCGCCGGTTCGGCTGTGCCTATTGCGCCAATTTCGGTAGCGCGGGATGGAGCAGTCCGGTAGCTCGTCAGGCTCATAACCTGAAGGTCGTTGGTTCAAATCCAACTCCCGCAACCACCGACAAGTTGAATACACTCAACAAAAAGGCCCTGCTGGTAACAGCGGGGCCTTTTTGCGTTTGAAACGGTCAGATCCCGATTCTATGCGTCGCGCACCTGTAGCAGGAAGGTCTTCGCTTGCTCGCTCAGCTTTGAGGCTTGGTTTTCCAGTTCATTGGCGCTTTTCAACACTTGATTGGCCGCCGCACCGGTCGAGAGCGAAAGCTCGCGCACGTCTTTCACATGGGTTGCGACCTGATCGGTTCCGCGCGCAGCAAGGTCGATGTTGCGGGCCAAATCTAGTCCTGCGACGGATTGCTGATTGACCGCGCTGGCAATCGCGACCGAAGTGGAATCGAGGTCTCGCACTTGAACCGCAATCGAACGCAGCGCTGTCACGCTGGCTCCGGTGGTTTCTTGCATTGTGCGAATTTGGGCGGCGACTTCTTCGGTCGCGCGGGTGGTCTGCATCGCCAATTCCTTCACTTCGCTGGCAACCACGGCAAAGCCGCGGCCCGCTTCTCCGCCGCGTGCTGCTTCTATCGAGGCGTTCAGAGCCAGCAGGTTGGTGCGCTGCGCGATGGTCTGGATTAATTCCACAATCTTGCCGACCTGCAGCGCCGAGTCAGAGAGGGCGGAAATTGTTGCATCGGCTTCTTCGGTGGCATCACTCGCGATCCGCGTCATCTCACTGGAAGAGGTCGCCTGACGGCTAATCTCACCGATTGATAAGGCAAATTCGTCGCTAGCCGCTGCGGCGGCAATTGCGCCGATATTGGCCTCTTCCATGTGCTGGGCTAGCTCGCTTGTGCGGCCGCTTGCTGCTTCTGCGGTTGTCGCCATGCTTGACGCTGTGTTGCCAAGCTCGCTCGATGCGTGGGCGACTTTGCTAGCCACTTCGCCGATCGTGGTTTCGAATTGCTGCGCGACTTGGTGTAGCAACGCGGCCTTGCGCTGTTCAGCTTCGCGCCGGTCGCGCTCTCTGTCTTGCTGAGAACGGATCGATTCGTCGGCTCTCTGACTGCGCTCTCTTGCCCACACCTCAAGCTGCTCACTCGCGCGTTTGAACATCACAAGCGCCCGCAACATTTTTCCGATTTCGTCTTTGCGGTCATGCCCTTCGATTTCGAAATCGCGTTCGCCTTGGGCAAGCCGGGTCATCTTGTCGGTTATCTCTGTGATTTTGTGCGAAAAATCATAGGAAAGATACCGCAGCCCCATGAACAAAACTATCGTTGCAATTATAGCCAACGCTGCGAGCACGGCGATCATGTAGCTGAAAAATTCGAGGCCAGATTTCCGGCTCCGTTCCCGCTCTACAACAAAATCGTCGACCAAATCGCGGCTGCCGGCGACCAACCCTTCGCCGTGCCCAGCGAGACGGTTGCCTAAAACATCCAATCTTTCAGGTGACGAACCCTGAGCCTGAGCGGTTTTGGCGGTAACAAACGCGCTATTATACGCTTCAAGATCAGCGCTAAGCCGGGTGATCGCGGGGAGAAAGCTTGGCAATTCCTTGGTCGCAAAGGCTTCCAATGCTTCGATGCGCGCGCGCGCGGTGTCATGCCCGCCGCGTTGCCGGCTCAATACGACCTCTTCGCCGGAGAACAAGAACCTGGCGGAATTGTAGCGCAGATCGCCGGCGGCTGCGCGCAATTCGACCGCTTCATAAAGGGCGTTATTGGTCTCTACTGAGGAGGCATAGCGTAACCACAATTCCCCGAGGCCCATTCCGATCACCAACGCCATTGCGAAGCCGATGCCGAAGAATGTCCCGAAAATTGCGTTTACTTTGCCGCGCAGGGAAAGGTCACGGAACCAATCGAAATGTGCGATTAGGCTGACAGAAGGGGAGGCGGAGTGGGGCTCTTCGCTGAGTTCGGTTTCAAAGCCGAGCGCTTGATAGGCAGGCGCACTTGGAACGGCTTGTTCTTCTCGCTCTTCGCGCAGCATCATCATGTTCATGCACTAACCCCCGAGCGGTTTGGTGCGCGAAATGACCGGCACCGATCCCGCAGATCATACGCTGCGGCGATGCTCTGTTTCTGGGCGAAAACAGTTTATGAACTCTGCCTCTGAGCCCCTCGTATTAACCCTGTTGATTGAACAGGACGGCGGACGAGAACCCGTCTGGGGCAGGGGAGGGCGCGCGCAGATTAACTTTCGCGAACCTTGGCCAGGAACGTGTCGACTTGCGCGCGCAAAGTGGATGCCTGTTGTTCCAACGCAGTCGAGCTGGAGAGGACTTGGCTCGCCGCGGATCCGGTTGAAATCGAAAGCTCGCGCACTTCTTTGATGTGCCCGGAAACCTGTTCCGTTCCGCGAGCCGCCAAATCGATGCTACGCGCCAGATCTTGCCCCGCCACCGATTGTTGGTCGACCGCGCTTGCAATGGATACGGCGGTTGTTTCCAACTGCTCAACTTCGCGGGCAATCGATCGCAATGCCGTTACGCTGGCGCCGGTTGTGTCCTGCATGGCAAGGATTTGTTCGCCGACCTGCTCTGTCGCGCGGCTGGTTTGCATGGCCAGTTCTTTAACTTCGCTCGCCACCACGGCAAATCCGCGGCCTGCCTCGCCGCCTCGGGCCGCCTCGATTGAGGCGTTGAGCGCCAGCAGATTGGTTCGCTGAGCGATGGTTTGAATGAGTTCAACAATTTGGCCAACTTGCTGCGCGGAATCGGCCAGCGCGGCAATCGTTGCATCGGCTTCATTGGCAGAGATGGTCGCTTTGCGCGCCAGCTCTGCAGAAGAAGCCGCCTGACGGCTGATTTCGCCAATCGACATGGCAAATTCATCCGAAGCCGCAGCCGCAGCGGTCGCCCCAGCATTGGCGTCCTCCATAGAAGCAGCGACTTCTGTCGTGCGGGTGGAGGATTGCTCCGCTGATGCGGCCATCATGGTCGATGTGGATTGCAACTGGCTCGACGCGCTCGCCACGCCGCTCACAACATCGCCGACGGTGCGTTCAAATTGATCAGCGATACCGCGCAATGCGCGTTCGCGTTCCAACCGGTCCTCTTCTCTTTGCCGCTGGACATCGGATTGCTGCTGCAATTCGCGTTTGGCGCGTTTCGCTCGGCTTTCATGCATTTTGACCACTTGAACACCTGTAACCCTGAGGTTTTCGGTAACTTTGGCCAGCTCACCATATTCATCATTGCGGTTCTGATGAGGCACGACGAGGTCATTTTCACCTTTTGAAATGTGCTGAAGGCAATCAACGAGTTGGCGTGATGTGCCGATAACGTCGGTTTGGATTGCCTTGTATAGCGCCAAAGTCAGCGCAAAACTGACAACGAGTATCCCGGCCATAACGTATCGCAGCACTTCAACCGAAGAACCTACATTTGCAATTTCATCGGTATTGCCGCTGGTCGCTGCGTCAGCGACAAGGCCGAGGCCGAAAAAGGCAAACCCAGCGCTCAGGCAAGCAAGCGCCATAGGCGCTCCGACCGTCACAAACACCTTTTGCGATGTGCTGCGGCGGCGGTACCAATCTGTCAGGGCATCGACGCTTTCATCATAACGCATCGCATCGGCGGATGGTGCGGCATCTGCGGCGTTAAAGTCGATCCCGAACGTATCGGCAATCTCGAATTTTTGCGGTGCATTCATGCCGCTTCCCCTTCCCCATTGACGCTGCGAACAGCGCGCCCGTTATGTGTATTTGCGGCTTGTTCTTGCGCGCTGATCAGCGCATCGATTTCCGCCGCTGGCATAGCTTTGTAATAGAGCCAGCCCTGAATTTGATCGCACCCGGCCAATCGCACCATGTCGGCTTGTTCGGTGGTTTCGACCCCTTCGGCGGTCACACCCATCTTGAGCGCACGCGCCACTGCAATGCTCGAAAGCATCATAGCGCGGCTGCCCTCATCTTCGCCCGCTTGCACAACAAGGCTGCGGTCAAGTTTGAGTTTTTCGAAGCGAAACTGGCGCAGAAAACCGATCGACGCATAGCCGGTCCCGAAATCATCGAGCGAAATGCGCACACCGAATTTGCGGATCACATCTAAGCTGCGCTCTGCGACCACAGGGTCAAGCACGAGGCATGTCTCGGTGATTTCAAGTTCGAGCATGTGAGCGGGAAAACCGGTCTCTTCGAGAATTTCGCCCAATTTGATCGGGAATTCCGGATTGCGCAGCTGCGCCGCAGAAATGTTGACCGACAGCGTAATATTGGGCCAGCGTAGCGCGTTGCAGACCGCTTCGCGCAGGACCCACAGGCCGATGGGATTGATAATTCCCGATTCCTCGGCAACCGGGATAAAGACGTTTGGCCCGATCTTGCGCTGATCCTTGCGGTTCCAGCGCAGCAAGGCCTCAACTGCGACGATCTCGCCTTGGACGGCATCGACAAGCGGTTGATAGGCCAGTTCAAACTCGCCATCGGACAATCCATTGCGCAGATCATCTTCCAGTTCGCGCACCGCTTCGCGGCGTTGATCGAAACTCTCATTGAACCAAGTGCAGCGCATTTTGCCGCCGCGTTTCGACATATACATTGCCACATCGGACCGGCGCAGCATCTCGGTAGAGAGCAAGCGGTCATTGGCGGTGCTGCGTGCGAGGCCGATGCTCGCGCCGACTGTGATTTGGCGCTTTCCGACCGCGACGGGTGTTTTGAGATGGTCGAGCAGCGTGCGGCACATCCCTTCTAAGATAGTGCCTGCAACCCGGCCATGCATCACGGCCGCAAATTCATCCCCGCCAAGGCGATAACATTTTGCCTCGTCTCCGCAGATTTCTTGCAGTAGCCGCGCGCATTCCTGGATCAGTTGATCGCCGACCGAATGGCCGTAATGGTCATTGACCTGTTTAAAACTGTCGAGATCGATCAGCGCAATCGCGACTTCCTCATCGCCCTGCGAAACTTGTTCAATATCTGCGTGCAATGCCCGGCGATTGGGAAGCTGGCTTAGGGTGTCGGTGATGCTCAGGGTCTCAAGCTCGCGCACATTGGCAAAACCAGTGCGGCTGAGGAGGAAAATTGTGGCCGCGTAAAGCAGCGTGCCGGCAATTAGCAAAGCGCCCGGAGAGGCCACGGCCAACACATCACTGGCGATCACGACCAGCGCGACGAGCGCAAATACCAATGAAATTGTGGCAAGCGGAACCAGCACGAGCCCGGCAGGCGTTAAGCGTAAAGGTTTGCTCTTGTCAGGCACCATTGTTCCCTTGATCGCGCCCTGAGGCGTCGTTGCGTCGGGTAATTCCTAAAGAGCAATGGCTAATAAGGGGTAAACCGTAGGCTCGCAGACCATGCGAGATTGCAGATAGGGACGTTAAATTTTGCGCCGGCATAAGACGGCAGGCATGCCTAGCCGAATGCCGGCACAGCAGATTTCACGGGGCTGTCTTGCAATTGATAAAGGCTGGTGCGCTTGGCTGATGGTACAAAGACGCGGGTTTGCCCGACCACGGTTTCGCCCGCACCAAGCATGAGGAAACCGTCGTGTGCAACGGCGCTGGATAGTCGGCGAAAGGCGACTTCGCGGGTTTCTGGGGCAAAATACAACAGGACATTGCGGCACAGAACCAAATCGAAACGCTGCCTTCCAGGCGGTTCGGTTAAGACATTGTGCTGTTGAAAGCGGGTGATGCTGCGAACGTGGTCGCGAATTTGCCACCCTTCGGGCGTTTCATCGAAATGCCGCAACATTTGCGCGATACCTAAACCGCGCTGCACCTCAAATTGGCTGTAAAGGCCCGTGCGCGCGGTGCGGATCGCGTAATGCGAAACATCGGTGCCCAGAATGTCGATCGTCCAACCCTGCCAACGATCCTTTTGATCTTCGAACAGCATCGCGAGCGAATGAACTTCCTGCCCAGTCGAGCACCCTGCGCACCAAATCGACAACCGTTTTGTATGCGCACGTCGCTGGGCAATGTCGGGTAGGATGTCTTCTGGAATCTGATCAAAGGTCGGTTTGTCGCGAAAGAAATAGGTTTCGTTGTTGAGCAACGCCTCGACCACTTGCGAGGCGAGATCGTGATCCGTCGCCCGGCGGCGCGGGACGTCGAGCAGACATACAAGCTGATCGATATTGCTGATGCCATGTTCGCGGAACACCCCGGCAAGCGCGGTCGTCACGCGCCAACGGCGGCTCTCAGTCAAATGCTGGCCGGTCCGCGCGGCCAGTAGGTCGGCAATGATTTGATAAGATGCCTGGTTGAGTTCCATCAGGACTAAGCGGGCGCGCCGGTGTGCACGGCGTTGTTTGCATATTGGTTCATGATGGCTTGGCCCAAATCTTCAGGCGATCCGACAAGACTGGTTAAGCCAGCCTTTGTCACAGCCCCCGGCATACCCCAGACCGCGCTGGTATCGGCGTCTTGTGCCCAAATGGTGCCGCCTGCCGCGCTTAATATTTCGGCGCCTTCGAACCCGTCGCGGCCCATTCCCGATAGGATGATGCTCAGCACGCGTCCCTCGCAAGCTTCGGCCAGGGTGGTCAGCATCGGATCAACCGATGGCATACACCCACTTTTTACCGCTTCGGCCATGATCCGCGTGACCAATCTGTCGCCTGTCCGCCGCACAGCCATGTGGCCATGCCCGGTGGCAATCGCGATTTCGCCTTTGCGAATTTCGGTGCCGTCTTCGGCGATATGCGTGGTGCGGCCGCTGGCGACTTCGATTTGCCGGGCAAAGACCGGGATGAAAGAGCTGGGCAGGTGTTGGGTAATGAGGATCGGTAGATCAAAATTCGGGGTCAACACTCGCAGCATAACATTGAGCGCGTGGATTCCGCCGGTCGAGGCACCGATTGCCAACACTTCTGGCCGCTTAATCCGGCGCAGCTGGCGTTCGGTTGGAGCCGCCATTTGGGCTGTGCCGGCTGCATCGCTGGCGCTGTCGGTTGGGGTAGAACCCAAGGCGCGGATTTTGCCAAGCAGCAGCGCGCGATATTCGTCGTTAAAAGCGCCGGGACGCGGTTTCAGCATCGTTTCTGCTGCGCCTTGTGAAAGCGCCTGAACGGTTGCTTCTGCACCATCTTCGGTGAGCGAGGAAACCACCATAACTTGCGCCTGAGGCGCAGCTTTGAGGATCATCGGCAACGCTTCAAGTCCGCCCATACCTGGCATTTCCAGATCGAGCAGGATCACGTCGATATCGGCGTTCTTCAATTGCGCAATGCCGCGTTCTGCGCTGCTTGCGGTTTCGGCGACAACCATCGCGCCGTCGCTTTCAACCATGCGCTTGAACACGGTGCGGACGGTAAGCGAATCGTCGATCAGCATCACGCGGATGGCATCGGCAGGGCGCACATTTGTCCGCGCAGAATTGCGCTCGGCTGAGCTATCCGCTTCAGAGCCGGTCAAAGGTTTGGCGCTGCGCAACAGCCGCGCCGGGGAAGAGGCGGGCGCGTTCATGCAAAGCCAACCAATTGCAATTTGATTTGAAGCGTTTCGTGATCGAACGGCTTCATGACATATTCGTCGGCGCCTGCGCTGATTGCTTCACGGATATGGGCGACATCGTTTTCTGTGGTGCAGAACACGACCTTAGGCTTCTCACCGCCGGGGCGCTGGCGCAGATGGACGATAAATTCGATCCCGGTCATGACCGGCATATTCCAATCGAGCAGGACCACATCGGGCATGGCTTGCGCACATGCATCGAGGCCCAATTGACCATTTTCCGCTTCTGCCACGGTGAAGCCCAAAGTCTCAAGGATATGCCTCGACACTTTGCGGATCACTCTGGAATCATCGACAATTAAGCAGGTTTTCATTGCGGATCCTTCGATTTTGCCCATCCATAAAGGACGTCAAACGAGTCTTCGCCAATCAGGCATTTTGATCAGCGCATTAAACAATTTCTCTCATAACCTAGGGGCAGAAGGTAAGTTTTGGATTAAGCTGCCGCCCCGAATGGTTCGCGGCCTGCGATTAAAGTGGGAAGATCAATCAGCAGGGCAGGCCCGGCTTGAGTTTCGATCATACCGGCGGCAACACGTGACCATTCCGGGCCAAAGCCGCCCGGAACGTGCCCCGGTTCTCCGATCGCAGAGGTGATGTCTTCGATCGCATCAACGCGCAGCGCGTAGGAATAATCCGCAACAGTCACGACGACTGCGCGGTGATCGAGAGCCCAGCGCCCCGGATCAAAACCAATCGCGCGGCGGCATTCGATGACGGTCAAAGCTTGACTGCGCATGGCTGTGATCCCGGCGATAAAATCCGGGGCGCGCGGAACCGGCGTGATGGCGCCAACTTCAATCACAGAACTGACATCATGCGCATGGAACGCACACCGGCGGCCGGCAATTTGGGCCATGACTAGAAGGTCGTTCATGAGCGTCTTCCTCCGCCACTGCGGGCTTGTTGCAAGGCAAAGACGAGCGCTTCGCGATCATAACGATAGATGCTTTCGGCGCCGCCTGAACTGTCAGGTACGTCGCGTAAGCGGATGACGGGCGTGTTAAAATCCATGTCGAGCGCAATTGCGGCTTCATATTCGTCATCGAACCAGATCGCGATATCCGCAGAGGTGCCCGATGCGTCAGGTTTGGTCGCATCGGCTGAATTCGATGGTTCCTGCGCGATGGCATATCCCGCCGATTTGACCAGCGGACCAAGGATAGTTTTGGCCCAATCGGTCTCTGGCAAGCGGCAAACAGGTTTTGAAACAACCTCAGGCGCTTCGCCGTAACGTGCAAAGAATTGATGGCCATCAATCAGCGCGACAGTCTTACCGTCGACTAAGGTTAGCGCCTCGATCATCGGGTCATCATTCGCAGGTTTAAGCGCGCCGGTTAGCTCGGCTGCGTCGTCAATCTCTCTTACTGCATGGAGCAATTCGCATGAACCATCCGTCAGGCGCAGCAAGCGAAGTTTGTCGGATGGCAACGGGCCGTCGGGCAAGCCGATCAAGGGCAAGATTACCCCGTCAATAACCGCGCGCGGCGAACCGGCCGATAGGTCGATGGCCGATATTGGCGCGGTTTCAATACGTTGCACCAATTCGAGCCGGACAGCACAGCGGCGGCCGGCGAAGTCGGTAAACAACATCGCACGGCAGGCGGTCTGGTCAGCCGCCTCTTTATCGTCGTCTGTTGATTTGAAGACGCGCCCTCTTGCGTCGGAGACGAGCCCATAGGCCGCCGCCACATTGGTCACATCTAACAGCAGCACGGGTTGCCCATCATCGAGCAGGGTCGACCCGGCATAGAAACCACTTTTCATGATCGCTGGGGCCAACGGTTTGACCACCACATCGCCGTGCGAATGGATGTTATCGACGGCCAGAGCGAACAGATCGCCGCTGGCCAAGCGCAAAATCACCATTGTGCTTTGGCTTGCCGGCATTGGGGCATCGGCGCCATCCGAAACAGCGTTGGGCAATTCGAGGACATCGGTCAGCATTAGGCACGGGACGCGGTTGCCGCGAAATGTAACCAATGCGGTTTCGCCTACTCGGGTGAAATCGAGAGCCTTGGAGGAAGAATGGATAATCTCTTCAACGTAACTTTGCGGAATAGCGAAACGTTGTCCGCGCGATTCGACCGTCAGGCCCGCAATAATGCTGAGCGTGAGCGGAATTTGCATTGTGAACAATGTGCCGACACCCGGCGTGCTGGTCACTTTGATGCTGCCGCCGACTTTTTCCAGATTTTCCCGGACCACATCAAGACCGACGCCGCGGCCAGAAATGTTGCTGACCGCTTCGGCGGTAGAGAAGCCGGGTTCAAAGATAAGTTGCAGGATTTTTTCGCGGCTCATCGAAGCGCGTTGGGCATCGGTGATCAGGCCAGTCGCGACCGCTTTCTCCGCAATGCGTTCTTCGTCGAGGCCGCTCCCATCATCGCTTAGCACGATCGAAATTGTATTGCCCGATTGACGCGCGGAAATTGACAGGAGGGCGATTTCGCGTTTTCCAGCGGCACGCCGTTCGGTGGGCGCTTCCATCCCGTGATCAACTGCATTGCGAATAATGTGCGTAATGGGGTCGCGGATCGTTTCGATCATCTCGCGGTCAAGTTCGACGTCGCCGCCTTCCAAATCGACCATGACTTGTTTGCCCAGATCAGCGGACAGATCGCGCACCAGCCGGGGCAGGGCGCTAAACAGGGTTTCAATCCGCTGCATCCGCATCCGTGTAATCGCGTCGCGCACATCGGCCAGGATTGTTGTCAGCCGCTCAAACGGGCCGTCAATCGTGGGCTGGGTGCCGGCCTGACGCAGCCGGTGCGCCAAATCATTGCGCGCCAAAACCATGTCAGAAACGCCGCTCATCACCCGGTCTAAAAGGTCAACTGGCAATCGGATGGATCGCTGCGCTGCCGGACCGTTTTCCAGTTTCTTGACCGCTGGCGCGGTATCAGATGCACCGTCGCTATCGCTAAGCAATGCGCTTGCGGGTTCATGTGCGGGGATCGGCTCTGATCCGTTCGCGGCCGCAGCTTCAAGAACAGCATCCGGCGCGGTTTCAACTGGCTCTGCGCCGGGTTCGAGAGCAGCGATCAATGCGTCATCGCCGCCTTCTGGAAATTCTTCGCCCGCTTCGATTGCATCGGCCATTTGGGCAATCCGGTCGATAATGGCGAGCACGGCCGAAACCATTGCGCTATCCGCTTCGCGGCGACCCGACCGGCAATCGGCCAAGGCGTCTTCTGCGACATGGCTAAGCGCGGCGAGCCGCGGAAAATCGAAAAAGCCGCAATTGCCTTTAACCGTGTGAACGAAACGGAAAATGGTGTCGATCCGCGCACGATCAGATGGATCGGCTTCCCAGGCGATTATCTCGCCTTCGCTAGCCTCCAACATCTCACGCGTTTCTGCGACGAAATCCGCCAGCAGGTCATCCATGACACACTTGCCCCTTTTGTAGTCGAGTAGGGCTTATGAAGCGGGATGGTTAACGAAAGGCTACCGGAGGGCCTAGAGTGAATGATCAGGGCGTGAATGATCAGGCGCGCGAATGGTCCGGCGCGCGGCGCACGAGCACCCAATAGATCAATATCGCGCCGGTCACCGCGCCAAACAGATTGGCGGCAAGCTCTGCGGTGTAGATCGCCTCGCTTCCCCAGTCGCCGACCAACAACCAGGCAACCGGCAACATCACAAGGAACACACGCACAGCCGATTGGATGAGCGCATAGGACGCCTTGTCCACCGCATTGAGGATGCCATTCGCTACAATGAGCAATCCGAACCCGGCATAACCCCATGCTGCGATGCTTAAATATAGTGCGAATTCATCGACGACATCGGCGTCATCGGTGAACAGATAGGCAAGGAATTCGCCGCCAGAAACCATCGCGACCGCAATGCCCAATCCCCACACGATGCAGAACCCGAATGCGTAGACCGCCGCTTGTCTGGATCGCCCATATTCGCGTGCGCCCCAATTCTGACCCACAATCGCCCCGATAGAGCCAGACAGCGCCAGCAGGGGAACGGTTGCGAAACTCTGCAATCGCCCGGCCGCACCAAAACCGGCAACCGCTGCTTCGCCTTCTAGCGCAATCAAAGCGGTCAGGATCGACAGGCCAATCGGGTTGATCGAATTGGAAAAGGCGGCCGGCCCCGCGACCCGCAGGATCGCTTTTGCCGGATCAACCAAATTGCTGCCGCGAAGCAGTGACAGATCGAGCGGGATCGCCGCTTTGCGCATCAACAATGCTGCGGTTACGACGCCAAAGCCCCAACCGATGATGGTCGCATAGGCTGCGCCCAGAATGCCTAGCCCCTCAAATCCAAAAGCCCCGGTGATCAATATCGGATCGAGCACCCAATTGACCGCAGCATAAGTGATTGAAACGAGGCTCGTCTTGCGGGCCTCCCCTTGACCGCGCAGCACGCCGTTAAAGCCCATGATCGCGAGGATCAGCGGAAAACCCAATGCGAAAGGCTGCATATAGGTGCGGATTAGCGGCAGCAGGTCATCCGGTGCATTCATCAATCTGAACAGCGGGTCTTGCAATGCAAAGAGCATGAGGCCCATCGCGATGCCGGCGAAAACGGCGAAAGCAATTCCGAAATTGGCGCGCCGCGCCGCTTGCTCCGAATTTCCTTCGCCCAGAGCCCGCGCGACGACCGAATTGATCCCGACCATGACGCCCACACCCAAAGACGACAGCGCAACCGTGATCGGAAAGATGAAGGAGATCGCGGCCAGTTGTTTGCTGCCGAGTTGCCCGATGAAATAGGCATCGACGAGGCCAATCGACATGATCGCAGCCACACCAATGATCGCGGGCAAAGTCTGTCCGACAAGATGCCCGGTGATGCTGCCCTGCGTTAGCTTTGCGCTCACTGGCTTGTCGGGCTTGGTTGTATCATCGCTCATCTATCCGCGCGCCTAGCCCTGCGCTGTGCGCATGGCAAAGCGAAAAGGACCAAAGCGCGATGCGGGCTGGTGAAATACTTGTGCAGGGGCACGCAGCCATGCGATAGACGGCGCAAATATATTGAGAATGGAAGGGATCAGGGATGGCAACGCAGCTTAAGCCTAATACGAGCCTCGAAGGGCAAGTCAGCAAAGAAGAATGGCAGGCGCGCCTCGATCTGGCCGCATGTTACCGTATTTTTGACCACCTCGGCTGGTCGGAATCGATCTATAACCACATCTCTTTGAAAGTGCCGGGGGAGGAAGACACGTTCCTCATCAACCCGTTCGGTTTGCTCTATGATGAGGTGACCGCATCGAACCTGGTGAAAATCGACGTCGAAGGGAACAATGTCGGCGGATCACCTTACATGGTGAACAAAGCGGGCTTCACCCAGCACGCCTATTTCCACAAACATTTGGGCAGCCGCGCCGACGCGATTTGCCATGTTCACACAACCGCGACGATGGCCGTCAGCAGCCACAAAGACGGTTTGATCCCAAGCAATTTTTACGCCTGCAATTTCCAAAACCAAATCGGCTATCACGATTTTGAGGGCGTCACTGTGCGGTCCGAAGAAGGTGAACGGCTGGTTCAGAACCTTGGCAATCACACCATCTTGATGCTGCGCAATCACGGCCCAGTTGTGATGGATAAGGGTATCCAAGGCATGTTCGTGAAAATGTGGGCACTGCAACGTGCCTGCGAAATTCAGATCGCCACTTTGTCGCAAGGCGAAGCAAACATTGTCCCGCAAGAAGTGGTCGATGTGCACCAGCGCGATTTGCATGTCATGGCCAGCCAAGGCGGCGCGGGCGTATTCGATTTCGAAGCGTGGAAACGCCGCGTCGACAAGATCGACGACAGCTGGCGCACGTAATTCCGGTTCTGCATTTAAGTTAGGATGCGCATATGCCGCGCATGACCATCAATGATCGCCCGATCGAGTTTGATCTCGATCCTGATATGCCGCTGCTTTACGCGCTGAGAGAGGCTGCCAACCTCACCGGCACCAAAAGCTGCGGCGGGGGCGATTGTGTGGGCGCGTGTATGGTGCTGGTGGATGGTACGGCTTTGCGGTCGTGCCGGATCACTTTGGCGGAGGCCGAAGGGCGGCTCATCACCACAATCGAAGGGCTATCGCGCGACCGGTCGCATCCGATGCAGCAGGCGATGGTCGCGGAACAAGCGATCCAATGCGGATATTGCACACCGGGCATTGTGATCGCAGGCGCGGCTTTGCTTCAACGCAATTCCGCACCGAGCAAAGCTGATATAGAAGCGGCCATCCCAAATTTGTGCCGGTGCGGCGTGTACCCGCGGCTGGTCCGTGCGGTGGAGCGGGCCGGGCGCGTTGTCCAAAGGCGGGAGAGTATCAGCGCGGCCCCCGCCCCGGGTATTGAAGCCGCCGATGCCGCGCAAAGCGTCCCGGCGCTGAGAGTTATTCCGGATTCTGATGAGGCGCCGGAGGATTAAGTTCGCTTTCGGGTTTGTTTAGAACCGGCCCGTGATCGCAAACCGCGCATTGAGCGGCGCGCCAACGCTGGCCTGCTGGGCGGAATGGCTGTTCGGGAAATACAGCGTGTCGGTCAGATTTTCGACATTCACCTGCACCCGAAAATTGTCCGACACGTCGTAATAGGCCGAGGCATCAATCCGCGTATAGGCGGGCAGCACAGCCGAATTGCCATTGTCGATGAAGCTTTCATCCTGATGCGTCAGGCCAAGTCCGATGCCGAACCGGTCAGTGACCTCAATTTGATTCCAGATAGAGAACATATTTTCCGGCAATTCGCGCGGGCGAAGGCCTGTTGGCCCGGCCTGATTGACCTGTTCGCCGTCGAGGAAGCTGTAACCAGCCGAGACTGACCAACCCGGCATAACCTGCCCTTGAACCTGAAGCTCAAAACCTTGGATGTTCGAATTCACGACGACAAAGGCGGAGGCGTCATTGTCATCCACTTGCGGCGAACTTTGTTCGATTTCAAACACCGCTGCCGTCAGGCTAAGGCCGGTGGTAAAATCCCACTTCACGCCCGCTTCAAGGTTGGTGAATGTATCGGGATCAAGCGCATTATTGCTGCCATTGATATTCGCAAACTGTTCCCCCGAACGCGGCAGGAAGCTTTCGGAATAGCTGGCATAGACTGAGATATTGTCCATCGGCTTGATGATGATGCCGCCGCGCGGGGAAAACTCTTCGTCCTTGCGGCTGCGCAGATCAGCAGCCGGGACATTCAACACTTCGATATCGAAACTGTCGAAACGCCCGCCGATTACCACGTTGAGCCAATCGGTCAGTTCAATCTCGTCTTGAATGTAGACCGACAGAACGTCGATCTCGACCTGTGTGAAATCATTTAGGTCGCTGAACGTGTTGTTCGTGGTTCGCCCGTCGGCCAAAATGCCAGTATTGCCGCGCAAATTAATCGGCCGGCTTGCATCGAAAACGGCCCGGTCTGTGCGGGGCGAGCCGAAGAAGGGAAACGGGTTGGTCGCGGGATCCATGCCGAACGCGGCCACATCGGTGACCGATGTGTCAAACCGGGTGTTGAGCCGGTTTTGATCCGAAGATGTGCTAAGGAATTCTCCGCCGACGAGCAGCGTGTGACCTAGGCTGCCGGTTTCAAACTCACCGATCAAATTTCCCGATAGGATAAAGTTCTGACGCTGCGTTGTGTCGATATAGCCGTCGAGTTCGACTTGGTTTGTGGCGGGGTCGTAATCATTGGCGAAAAAGTTGGAATAGACCTTCTCATAATCGCCGTAAAACGCGCTGACGACGCCTTTCCAATTGTCGGAAAAATTGTGCTGAACATTGGCGCGCAGCAAATGCGCTTCGAGGTCGAGGAAGTTGTTATCGGCATCGCCAAAGACGACATTTTGGAGCGCTTCTACCGGGCGGCCATCATCGCCGGTCACGATACCGCGATCAATGAAACGATCATGATTGGCATATTCGTAGGACAGATCGACAATCGTATCCTCGCCCAGTGCAAAGCGCGCCGTAGGATTAATGCCAATCCGGTCCCCGTCGTAGAAATCGCGGTGATTGCTCAGGCTTTCATAGGACGCGTTGAGGCGGAATGCTGCGTTTTCGCTAGAGGAGAGGTTGAAGTCGCCTTGGACGCTGAATTCGCCAAATGTCTCGATTGCGACCTGACCGCCGCCAAAGGTTTCACCCAAAGTGCCTTTTTTGGTCACGCGGTTCAAAATACCGCCAGTCCCGCCGCGCCCGAACAACAAGGCGTTGGGCCCGCGTAGAATCTCGACCTGTTCGATATTGTAGAGGCCGCGGTAATATTGGACGTCATCGCGCATACCGTCGATGAAGAAATCAGCGGTGGAACGCACGCCGCGAAACACGATAGCGTCGCGGTGACCTTCGCCTTGCGAAGTGTTTACGCCCGGCGTGTAATCGATGATTTGACCAACGCTGGTCACGCCGCGTTCGCGGATTTCTTCATCCGTGGTGATGGTAAGGCTTTGCGGGATGTCGATGATCGGTGTCGGGGTTTTGACCGAATTGACCTGACTCGATTGCAAAACGTCGCCCGTCACAAGGATGTCTTCGCCTTGTGTTTCCATGATCGGGCCGGGATCGGCCAGAATTTCACCGCGCTGAGCTTCGCTGCTTTCCGCCGCTGCGGGGAAAGCAATTGTTGCACAAGTGAGGAGCAGTGCAGCGCGCGAAATCGTGTGTGTCATTGAGTGCCTTCCATCTGATGAGTAAGTCGCTATTGCAACCTACTCGCAAGTGCAAGCGCATTCTTGCGAATTATTCGCAAAAACACTTGATGTGGCAATTGCGCCTCCGATGGGATAGCGATCGAGGGATGATTTGCGGCGAATGCTGATGATTTTCGCTGCTAGCTAAAGGAATGAACCGGCATGAAAGCGACAATCTGGCACAACCCCAAATGCGGTACCTCGGGCAAGACATTGGCGATCTTAGAAGAGCGCCCGGAGGTTGACGTCACCGTGGTCGAATATCTGAAAAATCCTCCAACCGCTCAAAAGCTCGCGCAGCTTTACAGTGATGCGGGGATCACTCCGGCGCAGGGGCTGCGTCTGCGCGGGACCGATGCGGAGGAACGCGGATTGCCAGATGCTGATGCGGAAACTGTCTTGGCCGCGATGGCTGCGGACCCGATCCTGATCAATCGGCCCTTGGTCGAGACGGAAAAGGGCGTCGCGATTTGCCGCCCCCAAGATGAAGTCTTGAAACTGTTGTAGCGCGCTATTGCGACACCTTGCGTTCGGTGGTCAGTTCCTCATCGCTCGTTAGGCCGTACCAGCCAAAGGCAAACACGGCCAAGCACAGGGCGATGATCAAACCAAAGCCGATCCAATCGCTGAGGTTGTAGAGCAGCACGCCCAAAGCCGGCGCATAGATAAAGCTAGCCCCGGCGACGCTGGCGACAACGCCGGATGCTTGCCCTTGCTCCGCGCGGGTGACGGCCAGAGATGTGCCCGCAGTGGTTCCGGGCCGGAACAATCCAAAACCCAGCGAGGCAATCGCATAGCCCAATGCAATCGTGTGCAGATCGCCGGCCCAGCCCAGCAAAGCGGTCCCGGCAGCAGCGACCAGAAGTCCCGATAATGTCGCCGCGCGCGGGCCCAGTTTGAAGCGCGGGATCAATCCCCACTGCGCAAACAAAGTCGCAATTGCTCCGGCCATCAGAACCAGACCAACCGGTCCTGCGCCCTCTGCCGGGGAATCGCGCAGACCCAATCGGTCGAGCACTAAGAACCCCGAAATACCCAGCACCATCGCCTGTGCGTGACCGCCGACAAGCCCGGCGATTACCCACGGGCGCAGGCGCGGTTCAAACCAGCGCAGCCGCTTTGGTTCCGCATCACCTGTTTGATCATCATCCGCGTCATCGCCGTCGCCATGTTCCTGAGCCGTGGGCGCGCCCGGTCCGCTGGAATAAGCAGCGGTGCGCCCGCGTGCGGCAAATTGCGGTTCGTCATTGGGCAGCCTCAGGCGCAGCAAAATGAGCGCCGCCAGACCGATGGCCGCAAAACAGATGAACGGACCCGTGAGACCAAGCCCCATAAATGGCAGCACCATTAGCGGCGCGAGCGCTGGGCCGATCACAGTGCCGAGGCCGAAACTCGATGCGATCAGGGACAGCGCCTGTGTACGCTCAGCGCGCGGCGTGCGCGATGCGACATAGGCCTGCACCGCAGGCGGCGCGGCGCTGCCGAAACCGCCATAAAGACTGCGCGCGGCCGCAAAAGCGATCAGCGCCCAAAATGCCGTGAGCCAGCCCGTCAGACCCGCCCACAACACCAGACCGCAAAGCGCCATTGAGGTGACAAAACCAACCAAACCCAGCGCCATCATTGCCTTGCGACCGCGCCTGTCCGACCTGCGCGCCCAAATCGGCGCGCACACGACCCAAAGCAATGCCGACCAGCTATAAGCGAGGCTGATCCACACATCGTCGACCTGCAACGCTGTGCCAATCGACGGCATCACCGATTGCATTGCGGTGTTGCCCGCCGCGGTCACCAACATGACAACGAAGAGCAGCGTCATGCGTCCGCTGGAAATCGGACTCGATGCGTTCTGAGAGGCGTCGGGCTGAGAGGCGTCGGGCGCGGAAGGAGGGGCAGGAGAGGCCATTGCGGATGCGCTAGGCTAGCGGCGATGCGCTTTCAATCAGGGCTTCAGCCTGTGACGCACCTTTTTGATAGAATCGCCGCTGCTCTAGTCGAAGGTTTCCTCGATAGCGGCGGTGCTCGGGCCGGAAAGCTGAGTGAACATCGCCACGGATACGCCGCAAATCAACATACCGATGGCCATCCCCATCGCGCCATTTGCAATGCCAAGCACAACCATCGCGGCTGTACCGCTGCCGATCAGAGCCGCGACCAAGCCGAAAATCCCAGTAAGCAGCAATGCAATCACCACATAGACAGCAAGCAAAACGCCCCAGAACAGCAAGATCGACCATTGTTTGGGGCCGGTTAGTTTAAAGCTGCGCGCAACCGCGGTGAAGGGATTGAGCGTTTCGCCCAGCACCAGAGCAGGCATGCTGAGTGACATTCGCGCCATCAACCAGATAACGAAGATCAGCACGAAAATGACCGCGATAAAGCTTAATGCGGGTATTCCGGCGAGCCCGGCAATCAATGTGATTGGCAAAGCGATGATCATTGCGCCGATGAAATAGGCAATAATGAACAGGATCATGACCGCAAAGACGCTCGGCACGATCTTAAATCCCGTGCCCAACGCTTGGCCGACGGTGGGGCGGGTGTCACCCATCAGCGCAACCATTGCGCCATACCCAGCAAATTGGAACACCATGGAAACCACGCCCACGCTCACCAATGGGCCGATCATCGCGGAGATCTGTTGTTCCAGCGCCGCCTGATCGGCGGTGGGATCGATCAAGTTCTGAAAGTCTGGGATCAGCAAATACGTCGCCATCGTCGGCAACAACAAAAACACCCCAGCGATCACAATAAGCAGCTGAAAATTGTCCCGCACCAATTCAATTGCGCGCGACCAAACTGTGTTCATGTCGAAATTCATGTGTCCCCCAGAGCGCATCTGCGCGCGGTTATCCCTTGATCTAACTGACCAATGCCGCCACCTCGGCCCTATGGCAAGCACTGCACCCGAATTGCCCCCTTTGACCTCTCCGGCCAGCCTTGAATGGCAGCGAGCAAGCACAATTGTGCCTTATGCGCAGGCATTATCGGAAATGGAGGAACGGGGTAGCGCTATCGCCGCTGGCGAGGCTGGCGAACTCGCGTGGCTTTTGGAGCATCCCCCCGTTTACACAGCCGGAACCAGCGCCGATCCGAGCGAGCTGGTCGATCCGCGTTTCGAAGTGATCGAGGCCGGGCGGGGTGGGCGCTACACTTATCATGGGCCGGGGCAGCGGGTCGGCTATCTGATGCTCGATCTGAACAAACGCGGCAAAGATGTGCGCTGTTTCGTGCACTCGATCGAAGGCTGGGTGATTGATACGCTTTCCGATTTCGGGGTCGAAGCGTGGCGCGCAGAGGGGCGCGTGGGAATTTGGACGCGCGATATTGACGGACGCGAAGCGAAGATCGGCGCCATCGGCGTGCGCGTGCGGCGATGGGTCACGATGCACGGTTTTTCGGTCAATCTTGATCCGGACCTGTCGCATTTTGGCGGGATTATTCCGTGCGGGCTTGAGGAATTTGGCGTCACCAGCCTATCGCGGCTGGGTAAAAGCGTGAGCAATGACCAATGGGATGCCGCGCTGATGGCGCGCGCAGAAGGGTTCCTCAGCGCGCTGGAGGCGGCCCGGCTCAAGGCCTGTGCTAAGAATACAAAATGATCGGAAACACGATGAAATTGAAGCTCGCCCCGGCGCTGATCGCGCCTCTCTTGTTCCTATCCGCTTGCGAGGATGCGGCAGAACCTGAGGCAGAAACAATCGCCACGGGGGGCGAAGCGGCGGGCGAGGTGCTGGGCGGCACGATCAGCGATGATATGTTGCCGCTGGAGGAATTGACTTCAACGTCACCGCCAGCGGAGCGCACCACGGTAACGACGCAAACGCGCAGTTCGGATGGCGGTCAAACCACGGTGGAGACGACCACGCAAACCGTCACCAGCGCGGATGGTCCAGCCGAACCGGAACCGCCAGAAACACCGGCGGTTCCGGAATAAGCCGAGCCTAGTTTTGACGATCAGGCAGCAGAAGCGGCCTGTTCTTCCTCTAGCGTCGGATAATCGACGTAGCCCTCTGGAATCGGGAAGTACCAGCTTTTCGGAACGTCCTTATTCGGATTAAACTCCGCGCCAACCGCGATCCGTTTTTCAAGGTCGGGATTGGAGATATAGGGGCGACCATAGCTGATCGCTTCGCAGCGACCGCTCGACACATCATCATCCCCTTCTTGCGCGGTGTAATCCGAATTTAGGATAAGCGGGCCGGTATAGTTCGCCCTGATCACTGCATCCTGTTTCGGCACGTCTGTGCGGCCAAACGTGCCATCAGCTCCCGGTTGGCGCAATTCGACAAAGGCCAGGCCCAGTTCTTCGCAGACTTTCGATGCCGCGCCGAATGTCGCCGCAGGGTTGCTGTCATCGGTCCCTTGGGAATCGCCATTGGGTGACAGGCGAATACCGACCCGATCCGAACCCCACACGTCGATGATCGCTTCCAACACTTCGCGCATGAAACGGGTGCGGTTTTCAGGTGATCCGCCATATTCGTCGGTGCGCAGGTTGGTTTTGTCGCGCAGGAATTGATCGACCAAATATCCATTGGCGCCGTGCAGTTGCACACCGTCAAAACCGGCTTTCTTCGCGTTTTCGGCGGCGCGGCGATAATCGCCAATTGTGCGGTCGATATCGGCCTGCGTCATGGCGCGCGCGGTGGCATATTCGCTTTTGCCGGCTGGCGTATGCGCTTCGCCGGGCGCTTTGGTCGCGCTGGCGGAAAAGGGCGCTTCGCCGCCGAGGAAATGCGGGTGCACGATCCGGCCCATATGCCAAAGCTGCATCACGATCAGACCGCCAGCATCGTGCACACCTTTTACAATCGGTTTCCACGCTTCGGTTTGTTCATCGCTCCAGATGCCCGGTGCAGAAGGCCAGCCCAGCCCTTCGACGCTAATCCCGGTCGCTTCGGTCAGGATCATCCCTGCGCCTGCGCGTTGGCGGTAATAGGTGCCCATCATGTCATTGGGCGTGAACATCGGTTCTGCGGCGCGCCCACGTGTGAGCGGAGCCATAAAGATCCGGTTCTTAGCCTCAAGCGCGCCCATTGTGAGCGGCTGGAAAAGAGCGTCATGCATTCGAAAATCCTCTTTGTGTTTGTGTTGGCTATTCACTTGGAGAAGCGGACGCTAAGCCGCAAGCATGGAAAATGAGGGGGCCTCCCAAGCAAAACTTGCACCATTGGGTGCCGCGCCACATGCGGCCCCACATGCGGCCCTATTGGTGCTGGCATTGCTGGCTGGGAATTTTGCGCTCGCATTGGGGCCGTGGCTGGTGCGGCTAACGGATACAGGGCCGGTCAGCGCGGCGTTTTGGCGATTGTTTTTGGCGCTGCCGTTTCTGGTGGTGTTTGCGCGGGTCGCGGGCCAGCGATTGGGCGGGATGCCGCGCCGGACATTGGTGCTGGTGGCGATTGGTGCGCTTGCTTTTGCAGGCGATCTTGCCAGCTGGCATATCGGGATCGGCATGACGCGGCTGGGCAATGCGACATTGTTCGGCAATGCCGGGTCGATCATCCTGCTGTTCTGGGGCTTTGTCATTGCGCGGATGTTGCCGCGCGGGCTGGAATGGCTGGCGATTATTTGCGCGCTTGGCGGCGCGGGGATTTTGCTGGGCCGCAGCCTAGAGATTTCGACCGAGACATTTGTGGGCGACCTGTTCTGCGTGACGGCGGGGCTGCTCTATGCGGTGTATTTGCTGACCCTGCAGGGGGAGCGAGCCAAAAAAGAAGGCGGCGGTTTTGGGGCGTGGAGCCTGCTGGTGTGGGTGAGCGTGTTTGCGTGCCCGGCCTTGCTGGCGCTGGCGGTGTTTTTGGGAGAGCCGATCTGGCCGACCGAATGGACGCCGGTGGTCGCGCTGTTCATCACCAGCCAGCTGATCGGGCAGGGGCTGCTGGTCTATTCGCTGGGCCATTTCCCGCCGCTGATTATCGGGCTGGCGCTGCTGACGCAGCCCGCGATTGCGGCGGTGATCGGATACGCCGCGTTTGGCGAAGTGCTTACCGGGCTGGACATGCTGGGGATGGTGCTGCTCGGGAGTGCGCTGGTGGCGGCGCGTTTAGTTCAAGCCAAGCCTGCCTCCCGCGCTAAAGCCGAGGTTTAGGAGTTCGAAAGAGCACGCTCGCAAATGGGAAGCGCCTCGAGTTTTGGCAGGATAATTTCCAGCCGTTCCTCGCCTGTATAGGCCAGCCTTATACCAAGATACGTGTACATACTTCTGAGCCGCCAAGCGCGACCGGACTCTCCATCGGTTGGCAGGCCAGTGATTGAGCGCCACATCGCGTTATCTATATGGTTCTTGACGTAGGGATTGCTCCGATAATCCTTCACTATCCGGCATGGGCCATATTCGGTATCCAACGCTCCGCCAGCTACGGCGCTTCTTACATGGATCGCTGACGCAACGCATACAAAGGACACTGCGCACAACGCAATCGCGAAGAACCACCCTGAAACCTTGATCAATCCCGCCATAAGGGGCGATCGTTAGCTAGCCAGCACTGAACGGCACCTTGCCCAAATCACCCAGCCCAACAGTCCCGCTGGCCATGCCCAGCATCCGGTCGAGGCTCTCTTTTGCCTTCAATCGCATGCCTTCTTCGATCTCGATTCTAGGTTCCAGATCGCGCAGGGCGGTGTACATTTTCTCCATCGTGTTGAGCGCCATGTAGGGGCAGATATTGCACGAACAATTTCCGTCCGCGCCCGGTGCGCCGATGAAGGTTTTTTCCGGCAGCGCTTTTTCCATCTGGTGCATGATGTGCGGTTCGGTCGCGACGATCAGAGTGTCGCCTTCAAAGCCTTGCGCAAATTTCAAAATGCCGCTGGTCGAGCCGACGTAATCGGCGTGATCGACGATGGTCGGCGGGCACTCCGGGTGCGCAGCAATCGGCGCGCCGGGGTGTTTCTCTTTCAGCTTCAGCAGCTCGGTTTCGCTAAACGCTTCGTGCACAATGCACACGCCCGGCCATAGCAGCATTTCGCGGTCAAATTTCCGGCTCAGCCACCCGCCAAGGTGCCGGTCTGGGCCGAAGATGATTTTTTGGTCGCGCGGGATTTGCTCAAGGATTGTCTCCGCGCTGGAAGAGGTCACGATGATATCGGACAGCGCCTTCACCTCGGTCGAGCAATTGATGTAAGTTAGCGCGATGTGATCGGGATGCGCCTCGCGGAAGGCTTTGAATTTCTCCGGCGGGCAAGAATCTTCAAGCGAGCAACCGGCGTCCATATCGGGCAGGATTACGGTCTTGTCGGGCGAGAGGATTTTGGCCGTATCGGCCATGAATTTCACCCCGCAAAACAGGATGACATCCGCGTCGGTTTCTGCGGCTTTGCGCGACAGTTCAAGGCTGTCGCCGACAAAGTCTGCAATATCCTGAATATCGGGGGTTTGATAATAATGCGCCAGGATCACGGCGTTGCGCTCTTTGCGTAGGCGGTCGATTTCGCCAAGCAATTCAGTGCCCGATGGGATTTTGGTTTCGATGCTCATAAATGATCCTGAACTAATTATCTTACGCCTAACATAGGCAATGATGCGCCGATTTGCGAGCGTTTTGCGTGAGAGCTGTGCTAGCGTCATTCCGGGGAGAGACAAGCATGTATCAGCTCAATTTGACCGAAGCCTATTGCCCGGCTCAGGCAGACACCGATTACCGTGAACGAACGATCGAGGAGATGTTGCGCGAACAGGTCGCCGCGCGGCCCGATGCAATGGCGCTGCGCGAGATGCTCGCAGATGGGGCGATTGGGCGCGAATGGACATATGCTGAGCTGTTATCGGATGCGGAGAAATGCGGCCGGGCGCTGGCGGCGCGGCATGTCGCGGGCACGCGGATCGCGATAATGGGCGGCAATTGCCCGGAATGGGTGATGGTCCAATTGGGCGCGGCGATGGCCGGGTTGGTGATTGTGACGGTCAATCCATCCTTCCTCGCCCGCGAAGTTCGCTATGTCCTCGAACAATCGGGCGCGGGCGCGGTCTATTATCAGCCGAATGTTCGCGGCAGTGCTTTGCGCCCTGTGGTCGATGAAGCGGCAGCGGGCACGCAGGCGGGCGAATTTGTCATCGACATTGAGGATCACGCTGAGCTGTTCTCCGGCGAGCGGGACGGTGTGCTGCGCGCAACCAAGCCGCTCGATATTTGCATGATCCAATACACATCGGGGACGACCGGTTTTCCCAAAGGTGTTTTGCTGCACCAACATGGATTGGTTCAGAGCAATCACGACGTGTTCGCGCGTTGGGGATTGTCGGCGGGTGAGACGGTGATGTGCCCGTTTCCGCTGTTCCATACTGCCGGCAGCGCGGTTTGCGTGCTGGGCGTGCTGGCGCGCGGGGGCACAATATTGCTGGTTTCCGTGTTCGATCCGGTTGCGGTCGCCAAAGCGATTGAGCGCGAGCAGCCTGAGGTGCTGGGCGGGGTGTCGACCATGATCTTTGCCGTGATCGAGGCGGCCAAGGCGACCGGCACTGATGTATCCAGCCTCAAGAAAGTCATCAGCGGCGGCGCAATGGTGCAACCGGAATTGAACCGCGCGGCCCAAGAGGTATTCGGCGTCCCGATCCTGATCGTCTATGGCCAGACAGAGACGTCGCCGACGATCACGGCGGCTTGGCCCACGGATAGCGGCGCGGATTTGACAGAGACTATCGGACAGGCCGGATCGCACATGGAAGTCGCGATCCGCTCGCCTAATGATGGCAGCATTTGCGCCGCCGATGAGCAGGGCGAGATTTGCATGCGCGGGTTCAATATGATGGTCGGCTATAACGACAATCCGGCCGCCACCGCAGAGACAATCGATGCTGAGGGATGGCTGCATACCGGCGATTTGGGCACCATGAATTCGCGCGGATATGTGAAAATCACAGGCCGTGTGAAAGAGATGATCATTCGCGGCGGTGAAAATCTGTTCCCGGCAGAGATTGAGGCGGCGATGCTGGAACATCCCGCCATCGCCGAAGTCGCAGTAGCCGGGGTCCCGGACGAGAAATGGGGCGAAATTGTCGCCTGTTTCATGCGGCTGGCCGAAGGGGCGGAGCGTCCGAGTGATGACGAATTGAAAGCGTTTATCCGTGAGCGTTTATCGCCGCAAAAGACCCCTGCGCATTGGGTATGGTTGACGCAATTCCCGCTCACAGGATCGGGCAAGATCCAGAAATTCGCTTTGGCGGAGCAGTTTTCGCGGGGCGATTTCGAAAGCTGATCTTGCCATCAGCCCACCGAAATCTGGCGCGGAAACAATCAGGAATAAGGGCAATGCAGAAAGTCAGACATGGCGACAATCCACTTCTAGACCTCAAACACGCCGGGCACTCAGGCTATGGAGTGAAGGTCGATAGGCTTGTATTGAAGATGGCCGAATTTCTACGTTTCAAAACCGGGCGGCAAGAATGCCTCCATTGGCCGTTCCGCACCCGGTGTGCCGGTAATCATCCATTCTGTGACGGCGTAACCAAACGGTGTGTAAGCAAGCGCGAAAGCGGCCGCCAAGCCCGCAGCGTAAACGCCAGCACCCCACCAATAGGCCGGGTGGACGACCCCATTGGCGCGCTTGTCAGCCAGCATCCCGATCACCGGGAAGATCAGGCACGGCGCGGTTGCGACGATCCACGAATAGGGGATCACCAAGGGGAGGGGGAGCAACCGTCCTATCGCTGGCCCCGTCAAAACCGCCATGGAACACAGCATCAATCGGCGGTGCCAGCCAATGTTGCGCCGGGATTTTAGCGCAGCAAATGCCAGTCCGCCAAAGCACAGCAGCACGGCAAGATTGCCCAAAAAGAATTCATTCACGGCAAAAAAGAATGGCCCACCAGATGTCCGCATGCTGGCCATCATTACCAGACCGCCTGCCGCCAGCATCGCCGGAATGAGCAGGTAAGCAAGCTTCCCCAACTTCGCGTGGCGCGCGCGGTTGCCTTTCGCGATCGTCATGTGCTGGGCGAGATACAGACCGGTCCAAGCCATGAAGATCACGCCGTGAACATGGAACGGCCATGCCGCATCAAAACTGGATATGCCCCTAATCGCTTGCCAGGAAAAGCCGACGATGACGACGAGCACCATGATGACAGCCATGATGACGAAGAAGCGCGTTCCGCGTATTTCGCCTGTGCCGCTGGTGTTAGACGGCGTCTGCTGCGCTTTGCTTGCCACTGATGTTCCCCCTCATTCCCCGCCAGAGGTTCTAAGGGTAGAATGACCTTGCTGGCAAATGGTCGGTCAGTTTGCCGGCGCAGCCGATGCAGGGTCTGAGGCCAGTTCTGGTGCCGTCTCGTCCGCGAACCGCACCCGGACCTGTGCGCGTTCATATCCTGCCACTTGCAAAGGCACGGCGAGGTTTTGCCGCACCGCCTCTTTGGCCGCAGTGCGCGCGAGCAAAAGCACCTCAGGGTTTTTGGCGAATTCGACTGCGCGGCGCTCTGCCTGCTCTGAATTGTTAGAGGCAAGGTCAAGCGATGCCTCGCGCGTTACCCATACGCCTTCTGTGAATATGCGCGCTTTGGCCTCGTCCAAATTGGGGCGCGATGTTTGGAGCCGCGGCAATGTCACATCCAAAACTTGGCTATCAGCGTCCCATGACAACGCGTCCACATCCATCCTTGATAGATCGAGCCGATATTCAACGCTTGCCGGGATGATCGCCGCTTGGCGCGTTTCCAATAGGTCGATGCCCGCAAAACTGCGCGTATCGACGCTTTCTGCGACAACTTCAAAGCGGCTGGAAAAGACTATGAGCGTGTTTTGTTTTTCAAACGCCAGCATCGCGCTGGCCACCGGATCGCCTTCTTCCTGATAGAAATATGCGCGCCAACCGAACACCAAAGCGGCCACCAATAATATGGCGGCGAGGAGAGCCAAGGTTGCTTCTCCGCGTGAAGATAGCATCCCGTTATCGCTTCGCACCGGAGGAAGAACCTGCGCCGCAACTGGCTTTGAGATATCGCGCTCTTTTAGATCGTCCGCCAAATCTCACCCTCCCTCGCAGCAAGGCCGCGCTTCTCCAGGTCGATCAGATGCGCGGTCACGCTCATTTCAGCGGCACCGATCAGCCGTTCATCCAGCCCTTTATACATATCGGGAATGAACTCAGCCGCTGTCCGCGCGCGTTCACCCATCAGGCGGATAATCTGATTCTCGCGCTGGCGACGGTGGCCGATCATGCCGCGCACCAATTGGCGCGGTTTCTCAATCGCGGCGCCGTGGGCGGCGTGGTAACGAGTGTCGTCGCGGGTCTGTAGTTTCTCCAGGCTGGCCATGTAATCGCCCATATCGCCGTCGGGCGGGATGACGACGCTGGTGGACCAACCCATGACATGATCACCGGTGAACAGCGATCCGCTTTCCTCCAGCGCAAAACACAGATGATTGGATGTATGCCCCGGCGTCGCGACCGCGGTCAGTGTCCAGCCGGTCCCGCGCATCTGTTCGCCATCTTCGAGCACGCGGTCCGGTTCGTATGTGGTGTCGAAAGCTTCATCAGCGCGCGGCAGATCACTGTTCAGCACCAGCGGCGCGCAGCCGACGATCGGCGCTCCGGTCCGCTCTGCCAATGGCGAGGCGGCGGGCGAATGATCGCGGTGTGTATGCGTACACATGATCGCAGTCACGACGCGGTTACAGATTGCCGCTTCTATGGCGTCGATATGCGCCGGATCATTCGGACCCGGATCAATCACCGCACAATCGGGACCATCCTCCTCACCCACCACATAAGTTTGCGTGCCAGTATAGGTGTAAGGTGAGGGGTTGGGCGCAAGGACGCGGATGACCAGCTCTTCGAGTTGATCGGCCAGCCCGGTGGGCCACGGTTTGGGGGGAATAGAAGGCATGGGTTTGCATATGGAGGGGAGAATGCCACATGTCGAATAAGAGTTTGGTTTGTAAGCTGTGCTGCGCGCGTTTTTGTTTGTCGTGCCGTAGCCGCCCGCCCCCGCCATGCCGCCCTTTAGGATACAATTCCGGGCGGAAAGGCGGGGGAACGGGCGGCTACCGCATAAGGGAGGGACGGTTGTCCGGCCCGTATCCAGCAAAAGCGCGCGGGATGCTTGGCACCCTTGGAGAGAATAATGTCCGACTACATCCTCGTCCTTGACGAAGGCACCACGTCCACCCGTGCGATGTTGTTCGCAAGCGACGGGGTTCTGATCGCCAGCGCGCAAGAGGAATTGACGCAGCATTATCCGCAAAGCGGCTGGGTCGAACATGATGCGGCGGAAATCTGGGACAAAACCCTCGCCTGCGCCAATGAAGTCATCCCCAAAGCGGGCGGCGCGGCAATGATCGCGGGGATCGGCATCACCAATCAGCGCGAGACAGTGGTGGCTTGGGACAAGGAGACGGGAGAGCCGCTGACCCGGGCAATCGTTTGGCAGGACCGGCGCACAGAACCGTTTTGTGCTGAGCTGCGCAAAGCTGGCCATGAGGCGGATGTCCAAAAGCGCACAGGCTTGCTGCTTGACCCCTATTTTTCCGGCACCAAAATGCGTTGGATGCTGGATAATGCCCCCGCAGTGCGCGCGGCGGCCGATGCCGGAACGCTTGCCTTTGGCACTGTGGAAAGCTGGCTGGTCTATAAATTGACCAGCGGAGCGCAGCACATAACGGACGCCAGCAATGCCAGCCGAACCTTGCTGATGGAACTGGGCGGAGCGGGCTTTGATACGGGCCTATGCGGATTGCTGGGCGTGCCGCATGAGGCATTGCCTCAGGTTACGGATATGTCAGGCAGCCTTGCGGAAACGGACGCGGCATTGTTCGGCAGCGCGGTCCCGATCACCGGCCTTGCCGGCGATCAGCAGGCGGCGACGATTGGGCAAGCGTGTCTTTCCCCCGGTGAGACTAAGGCGACCTACGGCACCGGAGCATTTGTGCTGACCAACCAAGGCGGTACGATCCCGCATTCTGAAAATCGCTTGCTCGGGACAGTGCTCACGCAGATCGGCGGCAAGCGGACCTATGCAATCGAAGGGTCGGTCTTTGTCGCCGGCAGCCTTGTGCAATGGCTGCGCGATTCCTTGGGCATAGTCGAAGTCGCCAGCGAAACCGAAGCATTGGCGCGGTCGATCCCGGATAGCGGCGGGGTGACCATTGTTCCTGCGCTTTCCGGTTTGGGCGCACCGCATTGGCGGGCGGAGGCGCGCGGCGTGATTACGGGCCTTAGCTTTGCAAGTGGTAAGGCCGAATTGGCGCGCGCAGCGTTGGAGGCGATGGCGCATCAGACGCATGATTTGGCGCAGGCATTCGCCGGTGACGGAACCGCTTGGGGAACATTACGGATCGACGGCGGGATGGCAGCCAATGATTGGATGGCACAAGATCTGGCCGACATGCTTGGAATGCCAGTGGAGCGGCCAGGATTTGTCGAGACCACGGCATTGGGCGCGGCAATGCTCGCGGCGGCCGGGGCTGGGCTTTACCCTGATTTGAAAAGCGCAGCAGAGGCGATGCGCGGTACGCTCACGACCTTTGAGCCTAAGATGACCGATGATGTGCGGCAGGAACGGCTGGTGCGTTGGGCAAAGGCGCTCAACGCGGCATAAGCGCCAATCAGCCCAAATCCGCCAATCGCCGTTTAAGGCGCGAATGGATTGCGCGCGCGGGCGAGGCCATTTCGAACCCGCTGCGCCATGCCTCGTCAAGCCGGGCAATCCGCTGATGAAGGCGCTCTGTTTCCGCGATAAGCTCACAGGTCTCCGGCTCTAGCGCGCCCAAAGCTTTGGGATCGGCCTCGCGGTCCGCCGGCAGCGTGCCGTTGCGCAGCACCTGACCCTCGCTCAGTTCGCCTGAAAAAAATGCGCGTTGGTTCAGCAGCCACGCGAGCACATGCATCATCCGGGTGGTGGTCTTCAGCCCTTCGGTCGAAAGCGCCAGACGGATTGTGGCATCCTCGCCCATCTCCGGCTCGCGCACGCCCAATGCAAAAACGGCGCGCACATCATCCGCAAGGATCAGTGCCTCGCTATACAGCGCCTCGATAATCGGGCGCGAAAGATTGGTAGTCCGTGACATATATTGAGAGCGCTATGCTCCATTGGGCCGCCTGACCAGCGGCCTATGGTTACTATCCGGCGATGTTTTTTTGGCGTCCCGTATCGGAACATTATCGGGCGTACATTAACGCAAAGTTTAGGCGGCGATTGTGGGGCGCCTGAGGGGGAAACCCGCGCCGAAGCGTGGTTTTTACGCGATGATGTCGGGTAATAGCGTGTCTTCGATGATCGCGATTTGGTCTTTCAACCTCAATTTGCGTTTCTTGAGCCGCGCGATTTGCAGCTGATCGCTGGACCCAGCTTCGGTTAACGCAAAAATCGCCGCATCAAGGTCGCGATGTTCCGAGCGCAGCAATTCGGCACGTTTCTGGAGCTCTTGCTCATTCATGTCTCGAACACTCGCCTTTAACCGAAATTGGACGCCAATTGCGCTCTCATGCGCCAAATTTTGCTGCGCTACTACGCCATTTTGCGCAAGGCGTTCAGTATGGCACCGAATTGGCACTCAACTGGCTTGCTCTGGGCGGTAATTGGCGCCCCTATGTAGTGTTCCTGAGCGCGCGGTTTGGTCACGGGGCGCTCGCCGCAGAAATACGGTGACGCACCGATTTGCGCTTAATCAACTCTTTGCAAAAGCCTCTCACTGTGTTCAATTCATGAAACGCGGCCCGGCCGCCCTAAGGCCGAGTCGCCCTTGCCGCTAACCCAGCGGGGGCTGATGTCGATGATGGTCGATAATGCAGTTTCCCGCTCTTCAAAGGAGAACGCATATGGCCCAACCTTCACTTTCAGGAACAGCTTCCGCAGCCTCACCTCACGTGAATGCTCTCCAATCGAAACATGCTGGACTTGAAGCCCGATTGCGCGATGAACAGGCCCGCCCAGTGCCCGATGCGGAGATGGTGCAGGAAATCAAGAAACAGAAATTGCGATTAAAAGAAGAGATCGCGCGCGCTTAGACGCCGCCGCGATCTGACATTTGCTTCTATATTAGGCCCTATACAGGATTGCAGAAGCGCGCGCCGGACCCTAGGCTTTGACGAGCCATGACCTCCGCCGCTTCCGACTCTGCCCGTCAAATCCTCACCCGTCTGCACGAGGTGATGGCGTCGCGTCTGCACGCTCAGGGTAAGCTCGATCAGGTGGTCGAGATTATTGGCGAGTGCCTGACATCAGAAGTGTGCTCGATTTACCTCCTGCGCGAAGGGATGCTGGAGCTCTTTGCGACGCGCGGCCTCAATCAGAGCGCGGTCCATGTTACGCGCATGGCCATTGGCGAAGGTTTGACCGGCGTAATCGCGGATCAAGCGGCGATGCTGAACCTCGCTGAAGCCAAAGCGCATCCCGATTTCCAATACCGCCCGGAAACAGGCGAAGAGCAATTCCACTCCTTTGCCGGTGTGCCGATCGTCTACCGCGAACGGGCTGTGGGCGTTCTTTGCGTCCAACATGTTGACCCGCGCCGGTATGAAGAGATCGAGATAGAGGCGCTTCAGACGACCGCGATGGTCCTTTCTGAACTGATCACCAATGCTGAATTGGTCGATGAAGAAGATGCGTTGGGCCTATCGCCCGCAATGTCCGGCTCGCAGACGGTTAATGGCCTGACATTGGTGAAAGGATTGGGCGCCGGGTTCGCGGCCTATCACCAACCGCGTGTGCAGATCACACAGGTCATGGCCGACGATATCGAGGCCGAGCGCGAGCGTGTTTACCGCGCTTTTGACAAGATGCGCGAGCAGATCGACACTTTGGCCGGGCAAGCGGAATTCGGCGCAGGCGGCGAACATGAAGAGGTGCTCGAGACCTATAAGATGTTCGCCTATGACGAAGGCTGGTCACGGCGCATCAATGAATCGATCGATTCGGGTCTGACTGCGGAGGCCGCAATTGAACGGGTTCAGCAGCATACGCGGATGCGGATGCGCGAGATCGACGATCCGCTGCTCGCTGACCGAATGCATGATCTGGAGGATCTGGCCAACCGATTGCTCCGCATCGTTTCGGGTCAATTGGGCACCGCGGCGCAGCAGGGTCTGCGCAAAGATACGATCCTGATCGCGCGCAATTTGGGTCCGGCGGAATTGCTGGAATATGATAAGCGGCGCCTCAAAGGCGTGATCTTGGAAGAAGGCTCGCTCACCGCGCATGTTGTGATTGTAGCGCGGGCGATGGGCGTGCCCGTGATTGGGCGGGCAAAGAGCTTGCGCGGGATTATTCGCGACGGCGATGAGATATTGCTGGATGCGGGCGCTGCTAGCGCGACCATTCGGCCATCCTCGCAAATGGCAGAGGCCTTTGCACAACGTTTTGCAAAATCGCGCGAGAAACAAGCGGCCTATGCCGCGCTTCGTGATGTCGAACCGTTCACCCGCTGCGGCACCCGCATTCAGGTGATGATGAATGCCGGGCTGCGTGATGATATGAGCTCGCTGGCACTAAGCGGAGCGGACGGGGTTGGGCTGTTCCGCACCGAATTTCAGTTCCTTGTCTCCGCCACTTTGCCCGCGCGCGAGAGGCAATTGCGCCTTTACCGAGATGTGCTCGATGCGGCTGGCGATAAGCCGGTTATCTTCCGCACGGTCGATATTGGCGGCGATAAAGCGGTTCCGTATTTGACGTCTGACATCGCTGCGAATGACGAAAATCCCGCAATGGGCTGGCGCGCGCTCCGGCTCGCTCTCCACCGCGAAGGGTTGATGAAAGCGCAGGCCAGGGCGCTGCTAGAGGCGGCGGCTGGCCGCGCGCTCTATGTGATGTTCCCGATGGTGTCCGAACCGTGGGAATTCGATGCGGCCAAGGCTGTGTTCGAGGATCAACTGAAATTCCTGCGGTCCAAAAAGAAAATGGTGCCCGAACATGTCCGCTACGGCGCAATGCTGGAGGTGCCAGCACTCGCCGAAGTGCTTGATCTGCTCATTCCAAAACTGTCATTCCTTTCGGTCGGGACCAATGATCTGACCCAGTTCTTATTCGCCGCTGACCGGGGCAATCCGGCTTTGGCGGAACGCTATGATTGGCTCAGCGTCGCCATTATGCGGTTCCTGCGCCGCGTGGTGAACGCCACAGTCGGCAGCAATGTGGAATTGGGTGTGTGCGGCGAAATGGGCGGGCGGCGGCTCGAAGCGCTGGCATTACTGGCCATCGGTTTCCGGCGGCTTTCCATCACACCAGCAGCCGTTGGCCCGATCAAGGAATTGGTGCGCAAAGTTGATCTGAAAGAACTTAGCGAAGCGATGACCGAATGGCTGGCGCAACCGGGTGTGGACCTGCGCGCTGAGCTGAGCGCATGGGCAAGCGAACGCGATATTGAAACCGACTAACGGCGCTATCGGGCGCTTCGTCAGCAATTATACGATTTTACGAGAATTTCTGGGGCGAATCCTTGACAGGTGGTAAACGCCGGGGTTTCAACGGCTTTAGGAAAAATCAAAAACCACGAAAAGTGGATGGGGTCATGGATAGCGAAGTGGACAGCACCGCCGAAGAGCTGACTGAGCCTGTGGAAACAGCGCCGGAAACCGCTGGCACTCGCTTGCGCGCCGCGCGCGAAGCGAAGCGGTTGGAACTTTCGCATGTCGCCGCTGAAACGCGCATCCCTATTCGTCATCTCGAAGCGATTGAGAGCGGTGAATTTGGCGCGCTGCCCTCGCGCACTTACGCGATTGGTTTTGCAAAGACTTATGCGCGCTCGGTTGATCTGGATCACGAAGAAATCGCTCAGTTGGTGCGTGAGGAACTGGCCGATGGCCATGCGCGCGCGTCTGCGATGGCTGGTGGGATGGAACCGGGTGATCCGGCCAAATTGCCGTCTGCGGGTCTCGCTTGGTTCGGCGGTTTCGCAGCCCTAGCATTGGCGGTCGGTGTGATCGCATTTGTCAGCACCTATTTCGGCGCTGGCGCAGACCCGGCATCATTGATCGCGGATGGCGACGATACGGCGGGCGAAGGCAGCGCATTGGCGGCGGCTGATAGTGCCGCGCCTAGCGAAGCAGATCCAGTCATTCCTGCCAGCGGCCAAGTTGTTTTCACTGCATTGGAAGACGGTGTGTGGGTGCGATTTTACGAAGACGGCGGAGAACGTTTGTTCGAAGCGCAAATGGCCACAGGTGACCGGTTTGAATTGCCCGTAAGCGCAAGCGATCCGCGGATTAACACGGGCCGCCCTGATGCCTTTTCGATCACGATTGGCGGGCGTTCGGTGGCAAAATTGTCCGACGAGCCGGTGACTATGGGCGACACGCCAGTTTCCGCCGATGCCTTGCTTGCGCGCGCCGACATTGCGGCCGCGCCGGGTTCCGCCAATAACTGACCTGATCGGCTCTTACCGAAGCACTGATCTCAATTCTGGGGGCATTCCCCCGATAAGTCATCATCCGGGGTCGACTTGACGCGGGGGGTTGGGCACAGATTCCCTGTATATTCATGTGCTCTGCGGCAATCCTCTATTGCGACCTGAGTACAGAGATTTGAGTACAGAGATTTGAACCGGCACTGATTACGGGAGCCCGACCTGATATGAGCCCTGCGAAACTGATTTCGACCCTGCCTTTAACCCTGCCTTTAACCCTGCCTCTAACCCTGCCATCAACATTGCGCGCGGCGGCGCCGGCTCTGGCGGCGTTTGTTTGCGCGGCTGTGGTCGCAACCACGCCAATCCCCGCAATGGCGCAAGATGACACTGAGGCGCGGCTTCGCCGAGCAGAAGCAGAGATCCGGGCGTTGCAGCGCACCGTATTTCCGGGCGGCGATGGGCGCTTTTTTGAGCCACAGATTTCCGCCGATGGAACCCCGCGTGCGGTCTCGGGCGGAGCAGGCGTCAGCGCCCCTTCGACCACGGCTGTCACAGATATTCTGGCGCGGCTCGACGCGCTTGAAATTCAATTGCAACGCTTGACCGCTCTGACGGAAGAAAACACCAATTCACTCAGCGGGTTGGATGTACGGGTGACCGCATTGGAAAGCAGCGGCGCCAGCGCAATTCCGGCCGCCGGTAATGCCTCTGGCGATCTCGGCGCGACCGATACCAACCTTTCGGCGATGACAGGGAATGCAACCGGAAATAGCGGCGCAGCGCTCACCCAAGATGCGCCTGCGTCGACAAATACCGTCACAGGGCCAACGCCTGAACGCCTTGCCGCTGTGCAAGAGATTACAAAGCCGCAATCCGAAGATCCGGGCGATGACGAATATTCCTATGGCTTCCGCCTTTGGAATGCGGGCTTTTTCCCCGAAGCGCGGCAACAGCTTGCCTCTTATGTAGAGGGATATCCTGAGCATTTCCGCCTGACTTATGGCCGCAATTTGCTGGGCCGGGCGTTCCTTGATGATGGTATGCCAGAAGAAGCCGCGCGCTGGTTCTTGCGCAATTATCAGGCCGACCGGACCGCGCGCCGTGCGCCCGACAGCTTGCTGTACCTCGCAGAATCCATGATCGCGATGGGAGACACTCGCCGGGCCTGCATAGCTTTGGCAGAGTTTGGCGATACATATCCGGCGGTCGCGTCTGGGCGGTTGGCTGATCAGTATGAGAGCAATCTGCGCAACATCACCTGCGAATAAATTTCGCGGCGAGGAGGCACTGATTGATACGCCGATCGACATTTCGAGGCTTAATCCTGACCTGATCGCGCGATTTGGCGAAGAGACCGAGGCGCTATGGCCGCGTGACATTCGAACTGGCCCATTGGGCTTGGCGGTGTCAGGCGGGCCGGACAGTTTGGCGCTGCTGCTATTGGCTCAGGCGGCGATGCCGGGCGAGATTTCGGTTCTGAGCATTGATCACGGCCTGCGCGCCGCCGCCGCCGAGGAGGCCGCGATGGTTGGGGAAATTTGCGCCCAGCTCGATGTCCCCTTCACCGCGATGACAGTCGCTGTCGGCCCCGGCAATGTCCAAGCCAAGGCGCGCGATGCTCGTTATGCGGCTCTGCGAAAATGGTCAGGTGCCCTAGATATTGGCGCAGTCGCGACCGCGCATCATGCCGATGATCAGGCCGAAACGCTGCTTATGCGGCTGGCGCGGGGAAGCGGGCTGGCGGGGCTTGCGGGGGTACGGTCATGGGGTAGCCTGCCTGATTGCGAGACACCGCTTATCCGGCCCCTGCTCTGGGCGCGTAAAACCGAATTAGAAGCTCTGGTCGCAGATGCTGGTATAACGCCCGCGCTCGACCCTTCCAACGCCAACCGCGCCTTTGACCGGGTGCGGGTGCGGCAACATCTCGCGGAACATGATTGGCTGGATGCAGAAGCGCTCGCGGCGAGCGCGGGGCATTTGGCGGAAGGGTGGCGGGCGCTTGAATGGTATGCGCAGGCGGATTGGGAGGAGATGGTGACGCGCGAGGACAGCGCGTCTGGCCCAACCTACCAATATTACGCCAATGTGCCGCGTGTGATTCAGATAGAGACTGTGTGCCGGATTGTCTCCGAACTTGGCGGGCGCGTTTCCCGCAGCGAAGCGGGCCGCGCCGCAGACAGATTATGGCGCGGGCAAAACGCTTCGCTTGGCGGAGTTCTCGCCGCCGCTAGTGTTGAAAAAGTCGCAAAAGTTGGCGTGGAAATGCGCGTTTGGCGGTTCTCAACCGAGCCGCCCAGACGCCAGCACTAAGTCTTGGCGATTCAGGGGTGCGATTCAGAGGTGCGATTCAGGGGCACGTTCCTGGGGCGCATCTGGTCCGTTTACGACATAATCCTGTCGCCAATGCCGATCATTTGACCGCGTGTGATCACAACCCGGTCGCCGCGCTTGGCGATTTCGAACAGCTTTTCTGCGAATGGATCAGGCACTCCGATACAGCCATGCGAAGCATAGCCGTTTTGGACCGGCGAACCGTGGATCGCGATCCCATCCCATGTCAGACGCAAGGTCCAAGGCATCGGAGCATTGTTGTATTTCTCCGAAACATTGTCGCGTTCCTTCGTCAGGATTGGGAATGTTCCAAGCGGGGTCGGATGCGAAGTTGTTCCAAGCAGAGCAACCGCAGTGCCAATCTCATGACCATCGCGGAACACGCTGATGACGCGTGCTTCAAGGTCCACGGTCATTACAATCTCGCCGGTCGCAGGCGCGCGGGATTCGTCCCAATACCATTCGCCGTAACGGATGGTCCCCTCGATGGGCAGGATGCTCTTGATTACAAAAGGATCGTCGCTGACTGGCGTAACGGTTGGAGCGGGCACAGCCGAAGGTTCGGGAGCCGCCTGGACCAGCGGGTTCGAAATCATTCGCGCCGCCGGACCGCGCGGCGCCGCAATCGGCGGGATTGTCGTCAGCGCATCAGTAGGAGCGGCCTGTTCAGGCACGCTTATGAAACCCGGAGCGGCTGCCTCTACCGGAGGCAATTCAGGCAGCTCTTCGACTGACACAGCAGGCATGTCATAAGGCTGCGGCAAGCTCGGATCGACCACCAGCGAGGTTCCGCCCGTAGTCGGGTCAATCGCCCGGATCGCGGCTGTCTCAGCAGCGGCGGCCTGTTCGGCAACCTCCACCGCAGCGTCAGCGGCATCATCAGCGGTCTGCGCCGCAACCAAAGTCGCTCCGCTAGCGAGTGCAGCGAAGCCTGCAAATGCCGCGATGCGGACAAATGCAGCGTGCTTGGGGGTGTTAAATGCCATCTTACGAAATCCCGAAAGTTGTATGCGCCTGTGTCTTGATGAACGCATTATGCCGCTTTTCGGGGTTAACTGCCAGTGGCTAGCATCCCCGCGTCCCTGCGGGGGACGGGGGCTAGGCAAAGGTTAACATGTAAAATCTTGTCGCCAATCCGCCCCTTACGGCTTCTTAAAGCTCCAAAATGCTCGGTACAGCTCTACCCATGTGCGCCGAATTGATTGGCGATTCCCACCGACAGGCGCAGCATCAGCGCATAGGCCCGTTCAATCGGGTCGATGTAATCGCGCGTGATCTTTGCATAGCCTTCGAGTGAGGCATCGGGGTAATCGGCGGGGGCATCCATGGCAAAATCGCTGAGCGAGGGGAATTGCACCGGGAAAGCGCGGCGCAATTGCTTGAGCGCGTCTTCGATCCGCAAGCTGAACACCATTTCCAGCACGTCTTCGCGGCTGACGTCGTTGGCGCGGCTAAACACCGGGACGGACACCGCTTTGAGGAAAATATGCTGCATCAAGGCAAGGCGTAAAGCCTGAGCCGCGCCGATCATGCGGCGGGTATTCTCTGTCGATGGCTCGGGTTCTTCGGCTGGTAAATGATCGAGCAAGCGGTGAAATTTGAGCGCATCAACGCGCAAGCGCGAGGCCAGACGGCGGAACACGCCGGTTCGGTCATCCTTGGTGAGATATTCCGCGAGCACTTCGCAGGCCGCTGACAAATGCGGCTCTGTCCCGCGATAAGGGCGCGTTGCCCAATAGGCGGAGTTAAACAATTCCCCATGCGCAGCCACAGTCTTCACACTGGCCAATGCATTTGACGTTCGCGCTAGGCGAAGCAATTGCTGTCCGCGCTCGCTTTCGGTCAAAAGCGCGGCGACCTCTTCGTAATTGCCATCCGCCGCGCTGCCGATCCCGGCGATCACATTCACCGGATAACCCAGTTGTTGCAGGATCGAGTTATGCGGGATCGCGCGAATTTGCCGCAGGTTCATATCACGGTCCGCCGATAGGTCGGATTGGCGGCGCGATACGCGGCTGCCGGTGGAATTGAGCAAGCCTAATCCAAATGCAGTGACCGCGCGGGAATAGGTGACGCTGCGCAAATGATCGCGTTGATGGGCGCGGATCGCGCGGTAGAAATCGAGACTGATGTCCGTGCGCGTGTAAAGCGGATCGGCGCAGACGTCGGAAGGCTCCGGGCTTTCAGTGACGATCCGGGTGAGGGTCGCGCGCGCCAATTCTGGCCCGGCAAACATCAGATACCCATCGCCGCCCTGAAAGCTGACCTCTGGTTCTAATGCGATTTTGTTGCGTTCAAACCGGCTGCGCGCCCACGGGCTCATCGGCCATGTCAGACGGTCGGCAAAGCTGCTGGGATGGGCGCCGCGTCCCATGCTTTCGCCATGGGTGTTAAAGATCAGCGCGCGCGTTTCGGATAGGCCATTGCGCGCCATCGCCTGCGCCAATCGCCCTTGCAGCCGCTCAATCGCGAGGCTTGCTGGGATTTGCCCCACAAACCGGCCTGCATCGGAAAATCCGGTTTGGATACACACCCGGCCCCGCTTTTTCGCATAGGATTGATATTGCTCCTCTGCGCACAGAGCCTCCAAAAACCGTCCGCCATGTTCGAGCGCGCTTTCGGTTTCGAACAAAGGCGACACATCAACCTTGTCTTCGATCCCAAACAATTTGGAGAAATACAGGGCCGCTAGGATCGTGGAAGGCTGTTCGCATTCGGCGATCAACATGCGGATCGGCGTGTCGGCATCAATGTGCCCAAGGATTTGGGCCATACCCAGGAATTGCCGCGTCGCAGTGCTGCTTTCGATCGCAAGGCTGGCGAAATTGGTCTGTTTCGGCGTCACATCGTTGAGCATCCGGCGCAGGATCGCCATCGCGCCTTTGCTGGAAAGATCAAGCTGGGGCGTCTCATGCAAATGCACCCGGATCGCATTGTGCAATTGTTTGGCATTCACGCGGAAATGGACATGCGCCATGCCCAGCCCATCGGCATGCATCGTCGCAGCGAGCGTCTTGAGCGCGACCGCATGGCTCACATTATCGGCGGCGCGGGCTTCATCCTCAAGCTGAGCGATGATCGGTGTCAGTGTTGTGATCTTGTCCGCATGATCGGCGGTTAGCTGGTTTGCGGCGCGGGATAGATCGGCGGGGTCGGTCAGATCACCGGCAAAGGCGTCTGCGCATTTTTCGGTGTGCTCGCGCGCGGCGCGCAATGTTGCGATCAGCGTGTGCGCACCATCAATCGCAGCCAATGCCGTCTCATACCGGGCCAGCCGCATCGCCTTTTCCGACAGGCGGAACAGGATCGACGTGTACCATTTGATATCGGTGCGCCCGTCCATGTCATACCCGACCCAAGTCGCAAATCGGAACGGCAACGGGGTGACATCCTGCCATTCTTCGGGCCATTTTCCCGCGGCATGCGCCAGCGCTTCGGACACGATGTCGGCGCGCGCATCTTGTGCATCGGCAATCGCCGACATGGCGCGTTCGTGTTCATATTGCAGCGTGACCTGAGGGCGGTCTTTGCCCGCTTTGCCAATATCTTTGGGAATGGCGGTGCCCTTGCTCGCCGCCTGCGCCACAGCATCGGTTTGTGCAGGTGTCAGCAGGAATGTCGGATGCGCGGTGAACACGGCATGCAGCCGCGCGGTTTCCCAACGCGATTTGAACGCATCAAAATCGCCGTCCCGTTCCAACGTTGCTGCCAAATCGCGGCGGTTGTCCTGTGGTGCCAGCGGCGCAGTCAGCCGCTCTAACCGTTTGGCCCGCGATTTAAGGCTGCCGCATTCCAGTTCCTCGACCAGACCTTCCAACGCGTCCAAATCCATCGCGCCGCCCTCTAGATTGCGCGACAGGTCCAGCCCCAATTGAAACACCGGATTGAACAGCGGCGTCTCCCGCGTCCGAACGTGCAATTCCTTTAGGCGCTCGGCCAGATCGGCGATGGTGGAAAGTGGAAGCGTCATTGGCCGGATTATCCCAAGTGATGATTTGCAAAATAGGCGGTCGCCGCACCGAGCATACCGGGCTGCGGATGGGTGATGAGTTTAATCGGTATCGCATCCATCATGGCGCGGTACCGACCTTTATTGAGGAAGGCCTGATGGAATTCTGGGGCTTTCAAATGGTCGCGCAGTCGCAGGCCAATTCCGCCTGCCATAACGATCCCGCTGGCGCCGTGGGCGAGTGCATAATCACCCGTGACCCGGCCCAAAGTCTTCACAAAATGCGCAACGGCGCGCGCGGTTAAGGGCTCATCGCCGCTCATCCCGGATTGCCAGATCGACAAAGGATCACGTCCCGCTGGCGCGATTTGCCCCTCCATCGCGCAAATCGCCGCGTAAATATGCGCAATCCCATCGCCAGAGATCACCCGTTCGAGCGAAACGCGGTCATGCACCTTGCGCAGAGCGGCCAGCATCCGGTCGTCGATCTCATTCACAGGCGCAAAGCCGATATGCGACCCCTCGGTCGCTTGAATGATCGCCTCGCCCCGGTGCCGCCGAAAATGCGCGATGCCAAGGCCTGTTCCTGGCCCGATAATTGTGATGGTTTCGTCTTGAGGCAAGGGCAGCTTTGGCCCGGCAATATGGTCCAAATGTTCTTCGCCGCTCAGGCCGGCTACCGCATGGGCGATCGCTTCGAAATCATTGAGCAGAGCGACGCGCGGTAGGTCCATTTCTTGGCTCAAATCGGCGGCGTCAAATGCCCAATCGGCATTGGTGAGTTTGAAACGCCCTCGGCTCGCCGGTCCCGCCAGCGCGAGCGAGGCACCGCGCGGTTTGAAATCCGGTTGCTGCGCAAGGAAAGCGCGCCATGCATCGGCGAATTTTGGGAATTCGCCAGTGCCCAGAACAGTCGGCTCGCTCAGGGTGATTGCGCCGTCACTGTCCATATGGGCGCGGGCGAAACGGGCATTGGTGCCGCCGATATCTGCGACAGCGATCTCTGGCGCAGCGGTGTTGGTCACAGATCTGCGCTCGCTAGCATGGCCGATGCACCTTGTTCCGCGCCGTCCGCATACACTTGGAACATGCGGAACAATTCGCGGCCAACACCGGCCTCGATTTTGGGGTCAGGGGCAGGGGTGCGGGCGGACAGGTCGGCGCTGGTGGACAGCTCTCCTGTGGCTGCGCAGACGCGCACAATATCGCCGTCTTTCAGCAGGCTCAGCGCGCCGCCGCCTTTGGCTTCGGGCGTGATGTGGATCGCCGCTGGCACTTTACCCGATGCGCCGGACATGCGCCCGTCTGTGACCAGAGCGACTTTGTGCCCCCGGTCTTGCAACACAGCGAGCGACGGTGTGAGCGCGTGCAATTCCGGCATTCCATTGGCGCGTGGCCCTTGGAACCGGACGACCACGACGACATCTTGGTCCAGCTCACCCGCTTTGAACGCGGCGCTGACGGCGGCCTGTGTTTCAAACACGCGGCATGGTGCCTCTATGGTCCAGCGATCTTTGGCCACGGCAGAGCTTTTGAAACACGCCCGCCCCAGATTGCCGGTCAGCAATTTCATGCCGCCATCGCTTTGAAAAGGCTCAGCTGCGGGCCTCAGCATCGCGTCATCTCGGCTTGTTTCAACACGGCTCCAGCTCAGCGCCTCATCCGCCCAAACAGGTTCGGCGGTGTAGGCATCAAGTCCGCCATCCCAAACCGTCAGAATATCGCCGTGGGCCAATCCCGCGTTCAGCAATTCGCTGATTATATAGGCCATGCCGCCTGCGCTGTGGAACTGGTTTACGTCGCCCGCGCCGTTGGGATAGACCCGCGCCAGCAGCGGAACGACGCTCGACAATTCTGCCATATCGCTCCAATCGATGCGGATACCCGCCGCGCGCGCCATGGCCGGAATGTGGATCGCATGATTGGTTGATCCGCCGGTTGCGAGCAGGCCGATAGCGGCGTTGATGATCGCTTTTTCATCAACGACTTGGGCCAATGTCCGCTCCGTCGTTCCAGCCAATTCAGCGAGCCTATGCACCGCCGCGCGGTCTAAGGCTTGCCGCAGTTTCGTACCCGGCTGGACAAAGGCGCTGCCCGGCACATGCAGGCCCATCATCTCCATCATCATTTGGTTGGAATTGGCGGTGCCGAAAAATGTGCAAGTGCCCGGCGAATGATACGACCCCAGCTCGCTTTCCAGCAAAGCATCGCGGCCAATCTCGCCAGTGGCGTATTTCTGGCGGGTGTCTTGTTTCTGCTTGTTCGAAATGCCGCTGGGCATGGGGCCAGAGGGGACAAAGATCGCAGGCAAATGGCCAAACCGCAAAGCGCCGATCATCAGGCCGGGCACGATCTTGTCACAAATGCCCAGCGCCGCGACGCCGTCATACATTTGGTGGCTTAGCGCGACACCAGTTGCCATTGCGATAGTATCGCGGCTGAAGAGGGACAGTTCCATCCCGTCCTCACCTTGCGTCACGCCGTCGCACATAGCAGGGGTTCCGCCAGCGACCTGCGCCGTCGCGCCAACTTCGCGGGCGAAGATTTTCATCCGGTCGGGATAGCGGCCATAAGGCTGATGCGCGGACAGCATGTCATTGTAAGCGCTGACAATGCCGATATTTGGGCCGCGACCGGCTTTCATCGCGCTCTGATCTTCCAACGCACCGGCAAAGGCATGGGCGAGGTTGGAGCAAGCGACATCTTTATGCTCTGGGCGGCGATCCGCCTCGCGCTGCATCAATTCCAAATAGGCGGTGCGGCCGCTCCGCGAATTTTCGATCACGCGGCTTGTCACGCGGTGGATCACATCATGCAGTTTACTCATGCCAGCTCACCCCATCGCGTTCGGCCAGTGCAATGGCGGCGCTCGGCCCCCAATTGCCGGCGGCATATGTCTTTGGCGTGACGCCGTGCGCCTCCCATTCGGCGCGGATCGCATCGACCCATTCCCACTGCGCCTCCACTTCGTCGCGGCGCACAAAGAGCGTTTGGTCCCCTTTGATGAGGTCAAGCAGCAAGCGTTCATAGGCGATCCGCCGATGCTGACCGACGAATGCGTCGGGCATTTTGATCTGCAATGGTACTTCGCGCAGGCGCACCCCGTCTTCGTCCAATCCGGGAACTTTCGCCATCAGGGACAGTGTAATGTCCTCATCCGGTTGAATCCCGATCAGCAGGCTGTTGGGTTGCAAGCCTGTTCCGCCATTTGCATTGCTCCCTTCGAAAATTGAATGCGGGACGCAGCGAAACTGCACGAGGATCTCTGTCACGCGTTCGGGCAGGCGTTTGCCTGTGCGCAGATAGAACGGCACGCCTTTCCAACGCCAATTGTCGACATGCGCTTTGATCGCGGTGAAGGTTTCGGTGGCGGATTCCTTGCCCAATTCCTCGTCATAACCTGCCACAGCCTGTCCGTTGACCGCGCCTGCCCGATATTGGCCGGTTACTGTTTCAGAGGCGGAGGCCGGACGCAGCGCGCGCAGCACTTTGACTTTTTCATCTCGCACGGCGGTCGCGTCGAAACTGGTCGGCGGCTCCATCGCCACCAGCGCCAGCAATTGCAGCATGTGATTTTGCACCATGTCCCGCAAAGCGCCCGCATCGTCATAGAAAGTCACGCGGCCTTCTAAGCCGACCGTCTCTGCCACGGTGATCTGAACATGTTCGATGACATTGGAATTCCAGATCGGTTCAAACAAGATATTGGCAAACCGCAATGCGAGCAGGTTCTGCACTGTCTCTTTGCCCAAATAATGGTCGATGCGGAAAATCCGGTCTTCGGAAAACGCCGCGGCGACGGCGTCGTTGATCTGAGCCGACGTGCCAAGATCGGTGCCGAGCGGTTTTTCCAAACACATCCGCACCCGCTCTCCGGTCAGGCCAGCATGTTCAAGGCCCGCAATTGTGGGGCCGAACAGGCTGGGCGCGGTTGAGAGGAAGATCGCGAGGCCGCCATTGTCGCTGCCTGTGCCAGCCGCCGCCACTTTTTGCGCCAGCGTTTCAAAGCCATCGAGGGTCGAGGCGTCGAGCTGTTGATAGCTGAGCCGGTTCACAAACGTCGCCATGCTGCCGCGCCGTTCTGCGGGCAGAAATTCTTCCAGAGCCGCGCGCGCCATGTCGCGGAAACCTGCATCATCCAGATCGCTGCGGGCGGTGCCGATGATCGCGAGATTCTCAGGCAGCAGCCCATCGGCATCGAGAGCGCAAAGGCTGGGCAGCAATTTACGGCGTGAAAGGTCGCCCGTTGCTCCAAACAAAAGCAATCGATCGGCGGCGAATTCGGTCATGTCGTTCCCCTTTCACCTATCAATAGCGCAATTGTTACCGTTCACAATGGCTCGTTTCTGCAAAAAATCAAGAAAAGGGCCGTAATCGGTATATGGTATTGGTATATAAAACAGGTCTGGTCAACCTAGGCCTGCTAAGCCTGTGCCATGATCACGCAGTCAGCACCGCGCCAACCTTGCTATAGTGAAACGCCATCGGAGCAAAGCTGGTTACGAAAGACACGTCGGCGGCATCTCGGCCAACGCCGATCACGGCAGCATTGGCAAGGTCGGCCATGCCGGTCGCATCCACCAAGTGCCATTTGCCGCCTGCGCCCGAAGGGTCTGCCAAAAACACTTCGGCAACCGCATGGAAATCTTGCGGTGTTACGCCGGGCGCATAGCAGGCGACGTAGCGCGCCGGGATTGACGAAGCGCGGGCCAGCGTCACCAAGACGTGGGCATAATCGCGGCAAATCCCCTGACGTTTGATAAAGCTCTGCGCCGCATCGGTCGTGGTGTCAGAGGAGCCGGGCACATATTCAAAATGCTCCGCTATCCATGCGCGGATCGCATCAATCCGTGCGCCGCCCACCGTCCCGGAGAATTCCGTCGCGACTAAGCCCTGAAATTCATCCGCCTGGCAATACCGCGAATCGAGCAAATATTGCACCGCCCCGCCGGGCAATTCATGCAGCGGCATCGCGGCAAGTTCGCGCATCGGGTCAAGCCGGCGATTGGTGCGAACCCGCGCGTGATATTCGACCTCAATCTTGCCATTCGCATTCAACCAGATTCGCTCTCCAACCCCGTCATGGGCTGGGACTCTGGCAAAATGGTCAGTGGGCGTAATCTTAATCGCGCTCTCGGCAATCGTTTGCTCGCCATAGGCGGCGGCCTCGAATTGGAGCAAAGTTGAAGTCGGCTGATCCAGTGTGAACGCGAAATGCGATGTGATTTGGACGTTCATGCTCATTCGGGCATCAGGCGGGCGCGCCATAAAGGTCATGGGCATCGGCGTCTTCGACCGTGACATTGATAATGTCGCCCTTTGCCAGTGTGGCGGGAACATCGCGCAGATAAACGACGCCGTCGATCTCAGGTGCATCAGCTTGAGACCGTCCAGTCGCGCCAATATCGCCGTCTTCATCTGCTTCGCCAACCTCGTCGATGATGACGGGCAAGGTGCGGCCAATCTTGGCCGTAAGCTTAGCGGCGCTGATCCGTTCGGTGACTTCCATCAGGCGGGCGTAGCGTTCTTCCTTGATGGCTTCTGGCACGGGGTCTGGAAGGTCGTTCGCTTTGGCCCCTTCGACAGGTTCAAACCGGAACGCGCCGACGCGGTCGAGCTGCGCTTCTTCCAGCCAGTCGATGAGATAGGCGAAATCATCCTCGGTCTCGCCAGGAAAGCCGACCACGAAGGATGAACGTATGGCGATATCTGGACAGATATCGCGCCATTTATGCAGCCGAGCGAGGACTTTTGCTTCATTCGCGGGGCGCCGCATACGTTTGAGAACAGACGGCGCGGCGTGTTGGAATGGGATGTCGAGATAAGGCGTCAGCAGCCCCTCTGCCATTAGCGGGATGACCTGATCGACATGCGGATAGGGATAGACATAATGGAGGCGGACCCATGGCGGCGTACCAGCGCCCGTGCGCAAACCGCCGAGCTCACGCGCGAGGTCAGTCATGTGGGCGCGAACGGGATTGCCCTTCCATTCTCGCTCGTCATGTTTGGTGTCGACACCATAGGCTGATGTGTCCTGGCTGATCACGAGCAGTTCGTTCGTACCCGCCGCGACCAGTTTCTCCGCCTCGCGCAAGACGGCATCGATCCGGCGGCTAGCGAGTTTTCCGCGCAGATCCGGGATGATGCAAAAGGAACAGGAGTGATTGCAGCCTTCGGATATCTTCAAATAGCTATAATGGCGCGGGGTCAGCTTGATATCGGGTTGCGGGATCAGATCGACGAACGGCCCTTGGCTTGGCGGCGCATGTTCGTGCACGGCCTCCACCACTTGCTCATATTGATGCGCTCCGGTCACGGCGAGGACTTGCGGATGGGCGGCGCGGATTGCGTCCGCTTCTTCGCCCATACAGCCCGTGACGATGACACGCCCATTCTCTGCAATTGCCTCTCCGATGGCGGCAAGGCTTTCCTCCTTGGCACTGTCGAGGAAGCCGCAAGTGTTGACCAGCACCACATCCGCGCCCGCATAATCGGGCGACATGGCATAGCCATCGGCGCGCAAGCGGGTGAGGATGCGTTCGCTATCGACCAAAGCTTTTGGGCAGCCGAGCGAGACCATGCCAACGCGTTTCGCGTCGGGGAGAATTGTAGAAGAGGTGTTCATGACGGGCGCGCACCTACACCGGTTCGCAGCGGAGTGCCAGCTTTGCGACATCGCGCAGGCACGCTATTGGGAGAGTGGTTAGGGAGAAATGATCATGAGTGATTTTGCATTGTGGCCTATACTGGCCGGCGCTGCCGCGTTCTTCGCTGTGGGCGCGCTTTGGTATGGTGTGCTGTTTGGCAAGGCGTGGCAGAATGCCGCGGGCATGTCGGATGAGGATGTGCAGAGCGGCAATATGGGGCTGATCTTTGGGCTCACATTCCTGTTTGAAATGCTGATTGCGACGGTGCTGTGGCATCTAATCGCCCGCACTGGCGCTGCGCCGCATGTGGTGATGATGATGTCGGTCGGTTTTGCTGTCGGCGTGATGATCCCGGCCATAGGGATCAATTACCTCTATCAACGCAAGAGCGGTAAGCTGTTCGCGATTGATGCCGGGCATTTCATCCTCGGCATGGCGGCGATGGGCGGGGTGTTCTTGCTGTTCCTCTAAAGGGCGCTACTTGCCGCCGCCGTTACCGCCGCCGTTGCCGCCACTTTTGTGACCACCATTGTGGCCGTCGCCGCGTGTCGATCCGTTCTCGGTCGGCACGATTTCGACTATGACATCGCCGGGTTGGAGGTTTTCACATTCATCCTCCCAATAACCGATGGCGCGGCCATTTCGGTAAATGCGCAGGCCCCGCCCGCCGCTGGTGAGGTCGGAAATAGAGCAGCCGCATTCCTCTTCGCGGACCACGCGTTCGACCAATTGAACCCTGCCTGTAACCGATGCGAGATCGGCGAGGTAATCGGCGATATGCGCACCCTTCGCGCTGCCCGCGAGCAGCAGGCCGGTGAAACGCACTGGGTTGATGACATTGTTGGCCCCGGCTTGCCGCGCCAACAGCTCGTTATCATCAGCGCGTACGACGACGCTGATCGGAACTTTGGGTGCAAGGTGGCGTACCGTCAGGACAATCAAAATCGACGTGTCATCGCGCCCCGCAGAAACCAAAACGGTCTGCGCCTCTTGGATACGGACGGCCTTCATCGTCTCATCGCGCGTCGCATCGGCGGCCATGACATTCACGCCCAATTTCTCCGCTGAGGTCAGCCGCTCTTCGCTTGGATCGACAACCACGATATTGTTCGGGTCCGTACCGCGTTCGATCAATTCTTCGACGCTTTGCGATCCCGAAATACCGTAGCCGAGCACGACGACGTGACCCGAAAGCTTGTCCTGAATGCGGGCCATACGCCACTTCTCCCAGCTGCGTTTAATGATGAAATTGTAGGCGGTTCCTACGAAAATGAAAAACACCGCGAACCGAATTGGCGTGACGATAACCGCCTCCACCAAACGCGCGCGGTCAGTGACCGGGGTGATATCGCCAAAACCGGTCGTCGTGATGGAAATCATGGTGAAATACACGATGTCGAGAAAGCTTACGTCTCCATCGACGCTGTCGGCCAACCCGCCGCGATCAAACCAATGGATCATCACCACGACCATGATGAGGAACAAAGCCGCGCCCAAACGGATCGACAGGTCGCCCCAAATCGGCAGCTTCACCGCGCGGCGCAGCGGTTTGAACCGGCGCGCAGAGGAACGCTTATCCGGCTTGGCCGTGAATATCTGATCAGTTTCGCGTTTTGCCATAATGGTTTTTATCGGCCCCGTCTCAATCCGCAAACCTACTCGCTAGCGCGGTAATACTGGCGTCGTGAGTGAAGTCGAGCTGAAGAGGCGTTACCGCGACAAAGCCGTCATCGATCGCCTCCAGGTCGGTATGATGGCCCAAAGTGTGTTCAATTGCGTGCAAGCCGAACCAGAAATAACGGTGCCCGCGCGGGTCTTCGCCTTCAACGATGGAACCGCGCGAATAATCGTGGAACCCTTGGCGCACAACGCGGATGCCTTTCACTGCATCGGGCGCGCGCGGCGGAAAGTTCACATTGACCAAAGTCCGCTCTGCAAAAGGCGCATCGAGCAGCGGACCGATGACCTTTGGGCCCCAGTGACGCGCAGCGGCGAATTCCGCATCCGTGCCAGCGGTTTCTCGGCTGTAGACTTGTGAGAATGCGATGGAGCGTATGCCCGCCAATGCGCCCTCTATCGCGGCAGAAACTGTGCCCGAATAGGTCACATCATCGCCCAGATTGGCCCCGCGATTGACGCCGGACAAGATCAGATCAGGCGGGCTGTCCATCACTTCGCGCAAAGCCATCATCACGCTATCGGTTGGGGTGCCCGTTACAGCAAAGCGGCGCTCTGCGAATTTCTGCAACCGGACCGGGCGATTGAGCGTCAACGAATGGCCTGCGCCCGATTGTTCTTCGGATGGGGCGCAAACCCAAATATCGTCCGAAAACTCACGCGCAATCTCTTCGAGCACAGCAAGACCGGGCGCATGAATACCATCGTCATTGGTGATCAGAATGCGCATTAAGTCAGCGGCTCCAGCTTCGTGATACCGCCCATATAGGGCGAAAGCGCTTCGGGTACGAGGACGCTGCCATCGGCCTGTTGGTAATTTTCAATCACCGCCACCAATGTCCGGCCCACCGCTAGGCCAGAGCCGTTGAGGGTGTGGACCGGTTCGGTCTTTTTCTTCTCGCCTGCGGGGCGATACCGCGTCTTCATGCGCAGCGCCTGAAAATCGCCGGTGTTGGAGCACGAACTGATCTCGCGGTAAGCATCCTGTCCCGGCAGCCACACTTCGAGATCGTAGGTTTTGCGCGCTCCAAAGCCCATGTCGCCGGTGCACAGCAGCACTTTGCGGTAGGGAAGGCCTAGCGCTTCGAGCACGCTTTCGGCGGCTTTCACCATCCGCTCGTGCTCGGCGGCGCTGTCTTCGGGTTTTACGATGCTGACCAATTCGCATTTTTCAAACTGATGCTGGCGAATAAAACCGCGCGTGTCGCGCCCGGCGGATCCCGCTTCGGAGCGGAAACATTGGGTGAGCGCGGTGAGGCGGATGGGCAGGGCGGCTTCGCTCAAGATTTGCCCCATAACGCTTGCGGTCAGGCTGACTTCGGATGTCGGGATGAGCCAGCGATCGTCGGTTGTCCGAAAGCTATCCTCTGCAAACTTCGGCAGTTTGTCCGTGCCATACATAGCCTCATCGCGCACCAGAACCGGCGGCGCGCATTCGGTGTAGCCATATTCGCTCACCTGACGGTCGATCATAAATTGACCCAGCGCGCGGTGCAGGCGGGCCATGTGGCCGCGCAAGAACGTAAAACGCGCACCCGACAGCAGCGTCCCGGTTTCAAAATCCATACCCAGAGCAGGCGCAAAATCGGCGTGTTCTTTGGGTTCAAAATCAAAACTAGGCTTCTCACCCCAAGTGGACACTTCCGCATTATCCGCTTCATCCGCGCCCTCTGGCACATCATCGAAAGGGATGTTGGGGATCACCGCGAGCGCATCTTGCAGCTTTGCGCCAAACGCACGTTCGCGTTCTTCGAGGTCAGGCATAGATTGCTTGATCTGCGCAACTTCTGCTTTCAACGCCTCGGCGGCGTCTTTGTCGCCTTTGCCCATCGCGGCGCCAATCGCCTTGGAGGCTTCGTTGCGGCGGTTCTGCGTCTCTTGCAGCTGTGTAGAGATCGCCCGGCGCTCTTCATCCAACGCCAAAATATTGGCGGAAGTGGGGGGCAGCCCGCGCTTCGCGAGACCTGCGTCGAACCGCTGCGGGTCGTCTCGGATCAATCGTATATCATGCATGGACACCGCCTATGCCTGCTTGATTGACGCAAGGAAAGTGGCTTTTGCCTACGCGGTTGCCAATCTGGCAGTGATGGCGGGCCGACTGTAATTCTCGGAACCAATATGGGCGTCATGCCGTTGATTTACTAAAGGAGAAACATTTATGTTGAGGCAAATCATTGGTGCGGCTCTCGGATCAAAAGTTGCTGCGCAGGCACCGGCAATTGGCGGTGCCACTGGCGTCGCTATCGCAACCGCGGTGCCATTCATCGTTTCTCGCATGAGCATCCCGGCAATGCTGGTTATCGGCGCAGGCAGCTACGCCGCGAAGCGTTATTTTGACACCAAAAAGGCGGAGGCCGAAGAACAGCCTGCGACGCTAGTGGGAACAGCTGACGTCTCTGATAGTCCGGCGGGCACGATATAAATCCGCCGCCAGCTAAGCCGCGTTAGCCCGCGATCCAAAACAAAAAGGGCCCGGCCAGATACTGGCTGGGCCCTTTTGTGTTCAGAAGGCGATATCGGCCTATTCCGGCAGGTCCAGCATCACCCGCGATGCGAGCGCGGAAACTTGCCCTGCTGGCGCGGGCGTTCCAGTGGGAATTGGCGCAGTGTCAGGCCAAAGCCCTAGCATCTCGTCGAGCGTTTCCCGCACAGCCTCAGCCTTTGGCGCATCAAGCCCCGCGGCAATACCGCGAGCGACTTTCACAAAACCCCAAGCGTCCTGATACTCAGCCGGATCGGTCACGCTGCCATCCTGAACGGCAATGCCATATTCCGCGACTGCTGTTTCCATAAGGAAGCGGATTTGCGCGATTGCATCGCCATTTGCGGCATCGCGCATCACCGCTAAATTGGCCTCTGCTGCGGCGAGCTGCGGCTCTATCTCGGCTGCGGATTGTCCCGCTTCGAGCGCGGCCGACACCGCTTCAAAAGGGGCCGGATCAAAACCAAGAGCATCAAGGCCGGCGCGTTCATCGGCGTGCGTTTCCGATACGGGGTGCATCAGATGCGGCGCCGCCATTGCGCTTTCGCCTGCACGGTAGAGCGCAAGGCCCGCCTCGACATGACCCGCCATAAAGACAAGCCGCTGTTCCACCGGCAATGCGGCTGCAGCGCCGCTTTCGCCGCCTTCGCCCGATTCCCCGCCTTCGCCCGCTTCTCCGCCTTCTCCGGCCTCACCCGCTTGCGAGGTCTGAGCCGCCTCGCCGCCTTCTCCGCCTTCGCCCGCTTCACCGGAACACCCTGCCAAACCTGCACCCATCAGCGCCGTAGCAAGGCCAAGACCGGCCCAAGTCTTCAACTCGACTTTCATTTTGTATCCTCCGAAGATAGAATTTGGCGCGTAGCATTAACTGCAAGGCCAGTTTATGCAAATCATTCTCAAGAGGCGTCAATGATCCTAAGCATCGCAGCAATTCAAGACGCACAGATCGTCGCTGACCTTCGCGATGGCTTAGCTGCGCTGACATGGCGAGACGGGCGAGAGACCGCCGGGAGCGCGGCCAAGGCGGTTAAGGTCAATGAGCAAGCGGTGATGAACGACGCCGCTGGGCGCAAAATGCGCGACGCTTTGGTTCCGTTGATTTCTGAAAATCCGGTTGTGAATGCAGCAGCGCGCCCGCGGCGGATTTCCGCGCCGATGATCAGCCGCACCGCGAATGACGGGCATTACGGCGCGCATGTCGATAATGCGTTGATGGGAACGGGTGAAGCGCGGCTTCGCACCGATATTTCCTTCACATTGTTCCTAACCAACCCGGACGAATATGAAGGGGGGGAATTGGTCGTCCATGCGGCTGGAATGACGCAGAGGATCAAGGGGAAAGCGGGGGAACTGGTGCTCTATCCCTCCACCAGCATCCATGAGGTCCGCCCGGTCACAGGCGGCACACGGATCGTCTGTATTGGCTGGATCGAGAGTATGATCAGAGACCCGGCGCGCCGCGAAATGCTGTTTGATCTGGAAAATCTGCGGGTCACTTTGCGGCAGAATTTGCCCGCCGGATCGGGCGAATTGCTCACGCTGGATCGGACAATTTCGAATTTGCTGCGAATGTGGAGCGGGGCCTAGGCTTGGGTCGCTCTTTTACAGCATCGCCTTGACCGGAAGGTCGCTGCTTGGCTCCAATGCCTCGCCTCTCCACAATTGATGCAGCCTGTTGCCCAGAATATCACCGGGGCCGCTGGTGAATTGCGGATGCCCGAAATGTTCCATCACGCCGTGCTGACGTTCGAGAGCGCGGCGATCCTGCGCCACCACTGGCGCGAGGAACATGCGAATGGCAGCTTGCTTGAGCCAGCCCGGCAATGCGCCCTTGGGCGTCGAGAAACGCGCAAACGGCGTAAAGGTATCGGCGGTTGCGGGGGTGAAAATGGCGGTGACGCAAAGGGTCAATTGGGCCTCACCTTCCCACCGGGCCTGAACCGTATTGGGCGGGTAATATCGCGAGATGCTGCGCGTTCTGTCTTGTTCCAGAAAACGTGACATCAGACCCAAATCGGGCTGGGTCTGTTCAATCGCCATTTCGATACTGTCGGCGTGGCTTGTCACGATCAGGTTCACCGGCAGGCGTTTGTCGCGGCGGCGGATAAAGCCGTGATGCAGGTGATTGGTGTGAAACGGGTCCATGACATTTTCGATCGCGTCAAAGGCGCGACCTTTCCATGTTCCTTGTTCCCACCAAAAATGATCAAGGCCGGGATTGGCGAAATCTGGCGGCAGATCGGGTTGAGGCGGAGCCGCGTCCGACAGGGCAACGAAAATTCCGCCATGCGCTTCAAATACCCGCACGGCATCCGCTCGAAGCCGCGCGTCTTCGCCGGTTTGCGCAGCGCAGCCGGGCACTTCGCGGCATGTGCCATCAGGGGCGAAACGCCATCCGTGATAGGGGCATTCTAGCGCGCCGTGATGCACACGCCCCTCGGATAAGGGGTAATTGCGATGCGGACAGCGATCAATCAAAGCGCCGATCCCCGCCTCGCCGCGGAATAATGCGATGGGCGTATTGCAAAGCATCACTTTGCGCACGCCGCCGCGTTTCAAATTCCGCGACAAGGCAACCATGTGCCAAGCCTGTGAAACCGCATCAGGAAAGCTCATCGGTTCAAATCCTCGCCATTCCATTCGATATCGTAAGTGGTCGCCGCATTCGTCGAAATTTTGCGGCGCAATCCCTTAAGCGCGAAGCGGGCCGTATCCACAATTGCGCCCGCAAAAGGCAGCCGATCACCGGGCCGCGAAATCGCATCGCGGCCGGCGTTTAGACATCTATGCCATTCGCGTATGCGCCCTTGTTTTATCGCAGTGGGCAGGCCGAAAAACCACATGGCTGGCGCGAGGTAAGCAGCGCAGCGTGCCCCGTCTAATGCGGCGCCATCCCCCGCAATCGCCCGTGCCAAATCCCCCTCATTTGCGATCATGTGCACCCCGCTGGTTGCGCGTGGGTTGCATTCAATCACGTGCGCAATGCCGCGCGCATCGAAGATAACATCGCAGCCGAATTGCCCGTGTAGTTGCAATTGGTCCGCAATTTGGGTCGCCATTTCAAGAAGCGGTGCGCGGCGATCAGGCCCGGCGGGTTCAAAGGCATAACATGCACCGCCAGACAGCCTCCAACGCGACGTATAGGCGCAAAAAGCAGTGAGCTTGCCCCGGTGCACAGCGGCGTGGAAGCAGACCTCTTGCCCGGCAATATATCGCTGCGCCATCCATTGCTGTTCTGGTGAAGGGCGCACCTTTTTCAGGGTTTGCCGATCAGGCGCTATTATGGCTGCCTCGCCAAACCGGGTGAAGCGCGGTTTGAACACCCATTCTCTGCATGTATCCGCGAGCGTTTCAAGGTCCTGCGATGTTTCGATCGGGACACTTTCCGGTGCGTTCAATCCCCATTCTTGAACCGCGCGGGCAAAGGCCAGTTTATCATGAAGCGTCCTGAGATGTGCCAAGTTTGGCGCAAACAGCCGCTCGCCAATCCTCGCATGTAAAGTAGGGGCGGCAAGGTGGAAAACTTCCTCGCAAGTTGGCACGATCAGGTCGATTTCACGGGTTTGGACCAAGGCCAAAATGCGCCGCTGAAACGCCTCAGCCTCTTGCCGGGGCGGCGGATATGAATGGTGATGGGCTGACAGCGAAGACCAGCGCGCCAAGCGCGAGGTGACGCAGTCCGCCAAATGCGGCTCCCACCCGGCAGCCGCGAAATCACGCGCAATGTCGAGCGCCGCGGCGGACCGCGCGCCTGTGATCAACACCCGTTTAACCATCGGACCACACCACTTTTCGGCGCTTTGGTCCCGGCCATTCGGTGAGATCATAGGTTGTCTCGGTCGGCTGTTTTGTGAGGCCTTGGAGCGCCTGCGCCGCGTCTTGCCCAAGCGTTTTTGGAACTGTGGGCGCCAGTCGCAAGCGGACACTGCTGCTTCCACTGCTGCTTCCACTGCTGCTTCCACCGCTGCTTCCACCGCTGCGGCTGGCGGCGGCCTGCCAGTCATGCGCGCCGCCCAAAACGCCTTCGATCGCTGCGACGACTTGCGGCGGGGTAATCATCTGGCTTTTCAAATGCCAAAGATCATGCACTCGGCCCTGAGGCGCGTGAATGATCCTGCCGCCAAATCCGCATGAGCATGGCCGCGCATCAAACTCTATGAAATCATCCCCGCATAGCCGCACAATCGGCTGGCTCTTGCGGCGTAGATCGGTGATGATCGGGCGAAAGCCTGACGTGCCGGGAACCGGCTCCCAATCGAAATGGATGGTGTGTTCGTTGAGGTGCAAGCGCCCCTCGCTGCATTCCGCACCAAGAAATCCCTCGGTCGCCTGATAGATCGCGCGCGGACGCAGCCCAAATCCTTCCGTGAGATAGGCGATTTCCGCGATGCTAATCGGCTCACTCCCGCAAAACAGATACCGCAATGACGGCAATCGCAATCCCGATTTGGCGAATTGGAGAAGCCGGTGCGGCGGCGCGATCAGGATGGTGGGTTCGAACGCGGCGAGGGCGGTCATTGTCTCGCTCGCATTCCCCTCCAGCGGAAAATGCGCGAAGGCCAAACGGCCGCTTTCGACATCGCTATACAAAGCATTATTGGCCCGCAAATGGAGCGCCAGCCGCTGTCGTTTGAACAGAGCGCCGGCGGGCAAGAGGCGCGCGAGGCTTTGCCCAAGATAGTCGGCCCGCTCATGCGGATTGGCAATGAAAAGCCCGCGCCGATTGCCAGCGCTGCCGCTTGACCAGCCCGCCGAAAGCTCTCCGGTCGCCGCGCCTTTCTCCGAAGCGTCCGCCAGAGCGCGAAGGTCGGCGTCGGTTTTCCCCGCGCTATTCCAGATGCCATAATCCGCACGCAAGTCATTCGAATTGGTGAGCGGATATTCGGCCAAAGCCATGCCTTGAAAACCGGCCAAAGCAGGGGTGCGGGACAGCGCCGGTTGCAGATGTCGCCACAGCCGCGCGCGCCTCCGCTTCAGCGCAGGCGCGGGCATCGACATGGCGCGTTTGGTTTGCAGCCAAGCGGTGAAGACGCGCTCAGCCCCCATCTTGGCCCGAAAATGCCTTCGCACTCGCCCGGCAATGCGAAGGCAGAATTGCCAATTCGCCATTGTTCGCCGCCGCTGCGCTCAGCAGATTGAGGGTCGCGCGGTAGCTCTTAGTATTGCCGAGCAATGCAGTCGTGATGCGGGGCGGGGGCCGGTTTTCTGTGATGGAACGGCCCGACCAAACCGCATCGGCGGCCAGCAATACGGGCTGTCCATCCTGCGTGGTAAAGGCAAGCCCCCAATGGCCCGCGCAATGTCCCGGAAGCTCGACCGCAATCATACTGCCGTCGCCTAAAAGGTCGCGCCCCTCGGCAAAGGGGGCAAATGCGTTCGGCAGAGTGCGGGATGCCGCGTCCTCAAAAAAGTGCGCTTGCGCATCGGCGCGTTCCGGTACAAGCGCGGGAAGCAAACCTTGCCTCACCCGGCCAATCCGTCCCGGTTTGCGCAGTTCCTCTAAGCCTGCCCGCGCGCAATAAATCGGCTTGTCCGCAAGGTTGCGCATCCCGGCGACATGGTCGCCGTGGAAATGGGAGATCACTGTCCCCGCAATCGCATCTGCATCAATATCATGCGCGCGCAGCCAAGTGAGCCAATCTTGATCTTGCGAGATGGTGACGGGGGTGGTCCAGCGATAGAAGCGTTCTGGGAACGGCCTAGTGGCTTCCTCAAATGCGGGGTCATAGCCTGTGTCGAACAAAAATATCCCGCGCGAGGAGTGCTCTATTACGCCAACTAAAGCCGGGAAATCGGCCGCGCACAAACTGCCGCCCGATATCGTCATCACTTCAGGGTGACGGCAAGAACCCCGTTCCAGCCAGCGAAATCCGACGCGGGTCATGCCGTGTTCTCCTTGTGAGCAATCATGCGCACTTGATCCAACAATGTCGCCAATGCGTCATGGCGCGGCGTGTAATCCAGCATATGCTTGGCCTGTGTCAGATCGAAAGTCTGTGAATAGGCCAAAGTTGCCAGTGTGTAGCGCGTCAAAAGCGGCTCGGTTTGCGAATCGCGCAATTTGGCAATGCGCTCCAACAAGTTGGCCAAACCATGCGCCGCCATCAGCGGAACGGCCACAAAACGCGGCGCCTTGCCCAATGTTTGAGAAAGCTGCTCCGCGACATCGCGAACGGTGTGCGGCTGTCCGCCAGAAATGTTGATCGCCTGGCCGCGTAAGCCCGCTGCGCGTTCCTCCGCCTCGCAAATCGCCCAAGCCGCATCCCTCAGATCCGTAAGCTCAATTTTCGCGGTGCCGCCGCGCGGCAAGGGCATTCTGGGCCGACTGGCAAGTTCGGTGAGCTTTGGCAGGATTACGCGGTCGCCGTCGCCCACAAGTGCGCGTGGCCGGATCACGCAGCAATTCATCGCAGCGCTCGGCGCGTTCAGCACGATGCGTTCGGCGATAAGTTTCGTGGCGGCATAGTGGTTGAGCGGGCGCGGATTTGGCTTTGAGTTTGCGCCAATGCCGATGCGATCTTCGAATTGCGCAAAGATTGAAGGGGATGAGACAAACACGAAGCGGCCTATATTGCGGCTGAGAGCTGCATCGAAAAGGCGCCGTGTCACATCGACATTGGCGCTTTCAAAGGCCGCGAGTTGCCCCCAACTCGCGGATAAAGCGGCCGCGTGGATGACGCTGTCGCAGCCAGCCAGCAGAACGCCGAGATCGGCACCGCGCATTTCGAGGTCGAGCGGGACAAATTCTGCGCCGATCTCTTGCAGCGCCTCTCTCCTATCGACGCTGCGCCCGGTTGCGCGCACATTTAGGCCGCGTGCGCGCGCTTCACGCACCAAAGCCATGCCGAGCCCGCCAGTGGCACCTGTGATTAAGACACGGCGCGCGCTCACAATCGGATCACCATTGCGCTAGCGCTGATGCCAGCGGCTGTTCCTAGCAACATCACAGTGCCGCCTTGTTTAGCCGCACCGGTCTCAAGGGCGTGAGCCAAAACGGTCGGGATCGATGCCGCGATCTGGTTGCCGGTATTGGCAAAGATATTGACGACGCGGTCCTCTCGCGGCGCGAACAGGCGCTTTACATGCTCGACACCCGGCGCGCTCGCTTGGTGGCAAATGATGCAATCCAGCTCATCTTGCGTGATCCCAGCTTGATCTAGAGCCTGCTCAATAGTGCCGGGCAGAGCCTTGGCCGCCGCTTTGAAAATACCAAAAGCGTCCATCTCGAAATACGAACCCGCCACCAGCGCCTCATACCCCTCATCAACCCGCAAATGTGTGCCGCCAGACCGCAATTGTGCAAGACCATGATGAGCGCCATGTGTGACGCTGGCGATGGAGAGCAATCCCCGCGCCGGGTCCGCACATGCTTCAATCGCAATCGCGGCTGCGCCGTCACCGAAAATTGAGCGTGTCTTGGGATTTTCAGGGTTGAGACCGGCAGAGGCAATGTCACTGGCAAACACCAATGCGCGCCTCCACCGGCCAATGGCGATGCCCATTGCGGCAATGTCGAGGGCAGCGACAAAGGATAGGCATGTCTGATTGACGTCAAAACACGGCACGCCGGACCGGCTAAGGCCTAGCCGATCCTGAACCAAAACCGCTGTTGAAGGGATTGGTTGTTCCATCACCCCGCATCCGCCGATGATGACATCAGGCAAACCATTCCCCCAATCGGCCCGGCTCAGAGCCGCCCGCGCCGCCTCTGCCGCCATCATCGAAGTGGTTTCATCTGCATCTGCAACAGGGCGTGATGCGATGCCAAATTCACGATTGGTCCACCCGGCAACATGTCCGTGGCGTCTGTCCAACTCGTCTGAAGTCAGGACGTTTTTCGGGCGATAACTGCCCCATCCGGAAATGGTAAAATTGCTAATCACAAAACCTTCTCCACTCGATTCGCCTATACACTCTCATAAAAATAAACAGTGTTCAATTAATAAATAGACAATGTTCAATTGATGCTTTATCCACCATCTTCATGGGAAGGCGATCCGATCACACCTCAGAAGAGCTCCGCGAATTGCTCGTTTCGTGCGGGCATGATTTGATGGCAGAGCGCGGCTTTGCCAAATTCTCTGCGCGAGAAGCTTCACGCAGAGCGGGCTATACGGTTGGGACGATCTACAATGTCTTTGGCGGTCTCGACAGCTATCTGATTGCGATCAACAGCCGCACTTTTCGGCGGTGGAGCGATTGGCTGGAGGCCGCTCTTGTAAACGCGCCGACCGATCAGGCTGGCCGAATAGAGGCCCTGGTCCGCGCCTATTTTGGCTTTGCAGAGGCACACCGGAATGCATGGATGGCGATCTATGACCACCGGATCGACCGATCGATCACGATCGATAAAGACGATGTGGCTGCCCGTGAATTGCTGACCGGGATTGTTGATCGCGAAGTGGCGAGTGCCTTGAATTTTGGTGATGATGTCGAGGTAAGGCGCTTGGTCCGCTCGTTGATCGCGACGGTCCATGGGCATTGCGCATTGTGGCTGTCGGGTAGTTTTGCGTTGTTACAAGAGGAAGATCCAGCTGGCCAAGCCGTTGACCGGGTTCTGGAGATTCTAACGCATTACATCACGCCTTCTGCCTGAAGGCACAGCCGGTTAAGCTGCGATCTTTGGCGGCTCCTGCCCCCCCCCCCCCCATATATGCAAACAAAAAAGCGCCCCACTTTCGCGGGGCGCTTTTGCGTATTCAAACCACCTTACGGTGACGAAATGATTAGAACCGGAACGTCGCACCGAACGAGATGCGGCGATCAGGAATGCCTTGGAAGCAAAGCTGAGCGCCTTCATTCACGCACCGTTGGACAATCTCGGATTTGGTGAGGTTCACACCTTCCACACCGATATTGATGTTGTCCGTCAGGTCATAAGTGATGCTGGCGTTAAGCTGTCCGCGTGCTTCCGTAACAGTTGGGAAGCCCAAGGTGGAGTTGAGGCTAGCACCGCCAGCCGTATCCAAAGTGCGGAACGCATCACGCCATGTGTAGCGCGCCCGTGCCGAGATACCGAACTTCTCGTAGAACAGCGTCACGTTGTACGCATTCTGAGAGAAGTCGAGCAGACCTTGAACCGCAGAGAACGGACCGGGAAGGCCGCTGCTGGCTGCTAGGATGGCAGAACCGCGGCCTGATGCGCCGTTGCTTGCCTGACCACCGCTAAAGTCTTGGTAGGTGTAGTTGGCGATAACGCCAAAGCCCGACGCAAAACCCAGTGTGTCTTCAAAGGCCGACAGATCGTATTGGAACGCGACCTCGATGCCGGTTTGCTTGGTGTTTGCGGCATCGTTGATGACCGTCAGGATCGGAACACACAGACCATTGCCCGGAACATCCGAAAGGACGTTGCGATCTGGAAGCGGGTTAAAGATACCGCCGCCTTCGCATGGTGCCGTGATGTCGCGGAAGCCATTGGCGTCTTCGAGTGCATCTTCGAGCTGAGTGACGAACAGATTGGTGCGGTTCTTATGGAACACACCAACGCTGACGACAGCCGCAGGAGCAAAGTACCAAGCAAGCGACGCGTCAAACGAGCGCACCGTTTCTGGAGCCAAGCCTGGGTTGCCGATATTCACAGCGTTGTTCGGCCCGGTTGGAAAGTTCACCGAAAGCGACAGGTCATTAAAGTCCGGCCGGTTGATGTCTTCGCCAAAGCTCGCCCGCAGAACCAGATCGTCTGTGAGGTCTGCGATCAGGTTGATACGCGGCATAAACTGCGAATAGCTGCCCGAGGACGAAAGCGGCGTAACCACTCCGGCCGCGACCGAGTTACCGAGCGAGTCGATTGACGTGTCAATGTAACGCGCGCCGATATTGCCGCGAACAGGGCCAAACTCGAAATTGACCTGACCGTATAGGGCGTGGGTCGTTTCTTCGATGTCGAAGAACGCCGCAGGATCAGAGCTTGGATCGGAGATGGAACCATTTGTGGTCGCCAATGCGGCCTGAAGCGTATCCAAAGTGCCTTCGGGATCGTTGAAAGCAGCATCCGGGTCGACAACCAGGAAGTTACGGAATGCCAGCGTCCGGCCATCGGCATCGCCGAAGTTGTTTGGACCGGGGACCAGCAATGCTGAGAACAGCGAACCGCTCGGGCTGTTGGCGATCGCGCCAGTGCCGAATGTCGAGCGGATTTGGTCAAAGCTGGTCGATGTGCTGTTGTAACGATAGCCAACATCCACCGAAGTGATGAAGCCAAGCGTATCGAACGTGTCGTAAGACAGATCGATGCGGAAGGCATCTTCGGAGTTTTCGGTTTCGTTGCGGCTCGCTGTGATCGCATCAAGCACGGTGTTCGCTGGATTGAGCAGATCAGCAACGGTTGGAGCAAATGGCGAATCGAAATCAACGCCGAATGTCAGTGCGCCGCCCGAAAGATCATAGATGAACGGAACGCTGTTATCGTTGCTGGTGCCATCAAGCGGCGTCAACGGGTTCGGGTTGATGAAGTTGAGCGTGGTGCTCAAGTTCGGGTTGCGAGTGCTCGAACTCGTCGTCGATGCTTCGGCCCGGACGAGCAGAGCGCCGCTTTCCCATTCGCCGCCAACCCGGTAAACTTGGGTCTCGGTCAGACGCGCGCCTGTGTCGCTTGAAAAACGCAGGTTTGGATCATCATCATCGCGCGCAAGGTTCGGCGTGATGCGGCCAGTCAGAGCGCCTTGGATGCTGCCCAGATCGACCCCGTCCAGAGTTCCGTAATTGATGGTTTCGAAGGAGTCAGGCACGTTGTTAAACCGCAACGAGCTAACGCCAGACCCTTGGACGCGAGAGCTGTCCTGACGACGTTCTTGGTCGTTGTAGATCACATCGGCAAAGAATTTCAGATTGGCGCTCGGTGCCCATTCCAACGTACCCGAGAAGTTGATCGTTTCGAATTCAAAGTTTTCGAGTTCCTGATTGAGGAACTGAATACCGATATAGTCAAACGCTGGCCCAGGGCTGCCATCAGCAGCAACGCCGCTGCCTTGTGAAATCAGCGTGTCACGGTCGACGCGAGGGCGGAACGAAGTGGCTTCTTGCTTGGTGTAGCTACCGGCAAGTACGATGCCGATTTCGCCGTCACCAGCAGCCCAGCGATTGCCGTAGCTGGCCGCGATACGCGGCGATGTGCTTTCGGAAAGGTCGCTGTGCTCGCCTTGAACGCGGACGGTCAGCAATTGGTCGGTCAGATCAAGCGGGCGGATAGTGCGCAGGTTGATCGTACCGCCAACCGAACCTTCGGTTGTTGCTGCGGTTGGCGCCTTAGTGACTTCGACCGACGCGATGATCGCGGCGTTGATGTCTTCAAAGTTGATGCCGCCGCGGCCTGTGCCGGAACCGACCGTGCCAACGCCGTTAATTTCGGTGCGGTTGTCATTGGTGCCGCGGATCTGGACGCCAGTACCAACGCCTGCGGTACGGGTGATCTGGACACCGGGAAGGTTTTCAAGAACTTCAGCGAGGTTTTGATCGGGCAGTTTACCGATATCTTCTGCTTGAATGACTTCGACTAGGCTGTTGGCTTGGCGCTGCTCGTTGAGAGCGCTTTGGAGCGAGCTCCGAATGCCGGAAACGATAATCTCGTTATCATCGCTGTCTGCGGCCTCAGCATCCTGCGCGAACGCCGCCGAGGGAATCAATGCAATCGCAGAACCGGTCAACAAGCCAGCAACGATGCGTGATCGCGTGGCGGACAGGCCCAAACCCCTGTTCAAATAAGTCATTCTTCTCTCCCATCACCGTTTGTCGGTTGATCTTGCCAGATGGTAAGTAGGGATATCGGTTAGTCAACCAAAGAAGGTATCCAGTTATCAAGAAACTGTACTACCAATTTGCAATCCAGTGGATTTATTGTGACTTTACCGATGGTTCGCGCAAAAGCTCGAATAGGGGTCTTCTGGATTAGAGTGCATTTTGCCTATGGTTTGTAACAATTCTGCATCACTCTCAGCGATTGGACTAACAAGATAGCGAAAGGGGACTAGTGTTCCGGTTGACAAAGTGTGTTCGCCGGATAGTTAGAAGCCAACAAAAATTCCCAAGGGAGGGGACCATGGTACTTCGCACAGCCCGAAATAATGCCCGTAACGGCGTCAATTCGCGTGTTTCGCTTTCAGCTGTTTTGCTTGCTGGTACGGCTTTCGTTTCGTCACCGGCAATGGCGCAAGATGCCCCAGCACAACCGGTCGAGGTTGCCGAAGATGAGGCCGTTCAGACCGAAGGCGAGATTGTCGTCTCTGGTATTCGCGCGACAATTCAAAATTCGATCGACGAAAAGCGCAATTCAACCGAAGTGTTTGATGCGCTCTCTTCGAATGAGATTGATGACCTTCCCGCACTTTCCATTGGTGAGGCGCTCGAAACGCTGACCGGTGCCGGCTCGCACCGCGAACAAGGCGGCGCGACAGAAATTTCGATCCGCGGCCTTGGTCCATTCCTTGGTTCGACCGTCATCAATGGCCGCGTCGCCAGCAATGGCAGCGGGGACCGGTCGGTCAATTTCAGCCAATTCCCGTCTGAACTCTTCAGCAAAGTCGGCATCTATAAGACGCAGGCTGCAAGCTACATCGAAGGCGGCGTCGCTGGGCAAATCGTGCTGGAGACGGTGCGTCCTATCGACTACGGGCGTCAGCGGATTCAAGGCGGGCTTAAGCTCAATATCAATCCTGACAATCTCGACCTTGATTCGGATCAACGTTTTCAAGATGTCGGTTTCCGCGGGACGCTCAGCTATGTTGACCAATTCGCCGTAGGGGACGGAGAATTTGGTATTTCGCTGGGTTTTCAGCGCAATGAAAGCACCAACCCAGAGCAAGAGGCGAATGTCTCCAACACGATCCGCGCCTGCGTAATCGATCCGTCGACCATCAGTGACGGCGTATTTGATGACGGCAATTGCGATACGAGCAGCGGCACGATTGACGGCTTGCGTGATGGCAGCGTTACTTTGCCATTCGTCATCGCGCGCAACGGTTATGCCGTGCGTTCGAACATCACCGATGACACGCGCGATGCGTTCTTTGCTGCGGTTCAGTATCAGCCAAGCCCGGATGTCGATATCAACGCCGACTTCCAATATTCGAACCGCCTTTTCCGCGAGCAGCGCAGCGATTTGAACTTTGCAGAAGGCCGCCGCATTGATGGGCCGGGAGATGGCAATAACATCGCAGGCTTCGACCTGATCTCAACCGCTAGCGGCGCCTTGCGTCAGTTTACAAGCGAGCAGCGCATTGAGGCGGTGAGTGAGTATTTGGAGCGCGACGAAGAATATATTGGCGGCGGTCTTTCGATCGATTTTCAGCCAGCTGATCGTCTGACGATTTCGCTCGATGCCTCTTATTCGCAAACAGAACGTGTCGAAGAGGCGGTGCAAATCCGGTTCCGTTCCAATGACGAAGAAGACATCTTTGGCAATGCGGGTGCATTTACGGGCGGCGTTGAAAGCGACGGTTCGACTCGCCCTGATCGCCCCGAATCGGTCATTCAGATCATGCAAAACGGTTCTCAGGCGTTGAATTTCATCGTCCGCGACTTTGACGTGACCAACCACGATTTGTTCAGCGACGCCGCGCGTTTGCGGGCCGATCTGGAACAGGACCGCTTCAACAGCGTGTGGGCAATGCGCGGCGACGTGGCCTATGAAATGGATGGTTTCTTCAACTTGGTTCAGGCGGGAACTCGCTACCAAGAATTGGTTTACCGCGATGTGCCCGGTGCCTCCAACGGAACCAGCCGTTTCGAACGAACCTATAGCGACGCCGCATTGGCGACTGCGAACCAAGAATGCCGCACGAACTTCCCAGAATCTGGCTTCTTGTCTTCCGTCTCGGGCGGCAACGCCTTGGTCACAAATGTCGACGCATCAGGCGCAGTGATTGGTAGCACAAACACGTTTGCTACCTTTGACGCGCTGTGTGTGGCGCAAACGCTGGAACGCGAAGATCCTCGCGGGCTTACCTTCGACGAAGACGGTATTCCGATCTACCCAACCGGCGATTTTGACTCGATCCAAAACACCGACGTGACCGAGCGCAGCTGGGCCGGTTATGTTCAGGCCGATTTCGACAGCGAAGTTGGTTCTACACCAATTCGCGGCAATCTTGGTCTGCGGGTCGTGAACACTTCGGTGCGTTCGCGCGCATTCCGCACGGCGCTTAGCATTATCGTAGACGATGCCGATAATGATGGCGAAGCAGGGTTTTCGTTGGTCGAAAATCCCGGCGAATTGTCGATCCGGACGACCGACGCATCTTACACTGAATTCCTGCCGAGCCTGAATTTGGTGGCGGAATTGCAACCGGACATTCTTGGCCGCTTTGCAGTCTATCGCTCACTGTCGCGTCCTGATCCGTCTGATTTGGGTGATGGCCGAGTTATCAACGTGAATGACGGTGATGATTTCGACACGCCGCAAGAGGCGCTGCTTGGCGGGGTTAACAATGTTTCGGCAACAGGTAACCCAGCGACCAGCCCGCTCCTTTCGTGGAACATTGACGCAGGTCTGGAATGGTATCCTAACGAAGATACGATCCTTGCCTTCAACGCTTATTACAAGAGCTTCAATGGCGGATTTGAAACGGTTGGGGTGTTTGAGGAATTCAATGTTGGCGGCACCGCAGCTGACTTGTTGGTGACATCGATCAACACCAATGACGACACCAGCACCATTTACGGCATTGAGATCACGGCGGCTCACCGCTTTAGTTATCTGCCTGCACCGCTCGATGGGCTCGGGTTCAAGCTGAGCTACAATTACGCAGATTCAGACTTCGAATTTGAAGACGATTCGCTGGGTGCCATCACCTCCGTTAACGCCGATGGTACGACCAGCGTCAGCAACGGCCTGATTGCCCCGTCGAACCTCTTTGGCTTCTCAGAACATGTGTTGTCAGCGCAAGCCTATTACGAAATCGGAGATTTCGATTTCCAAGGTGTTTACAAATATCGCAGCGAATATTTCCAGCAGTTCGTTTCGACGCCGGGCCGCATTCGTTACGTTGGTGATGTCGGCGTGTTTGAGGCGCGGATGTCCTATTCTTTGAACCGGAACGTGCGTTTCACCATTGAAGGGATCAACCTGTTCAATGAACCGCGCACCAATTTCCGCGGAGCATCTGACGATTTTGGGGCCATTCAGGTCTACGGTCCCCGCTATTTTGCGGGTGTTCGCGTCCGCTTCTAATCAGTTAGGGCTGCCGCTGTTGAGGGGCTGCGGCAGCCCGTCCTTTGACTGACCATCGCGCCCCATCTAGGGGTGCCGAATGACGGAGAATGTTGCTCAAATCAGCACCAGAGGTATTGCATGACCGGTAAACGGCTATTCCAATCAGTTGCAGAACAAATTTCAAAACTGATCGACGAGGGCGCGTTCCCACCTGGGACGCGGCTGCCCGGCGAACGTGAGCTCGCGGAAAGGCTCTGTGTGAGCCGGGTCACCATCCGTGAGGCTGAGATCGCGCTGCAGGCGATCGGCCGGCTTGAAATCAAGACCGGATCAGGCGTGTATGTCAGCGAAAAGCAACCCGAAGAACACGCCGCTTTGCCCAGCGCCAGCGCATTTGAAGTGACTGAGGCCCGTTTGCTCGTCGAATCCGAAGCGGCAGCCTTAGCAGCGCACAATATTACCGATGAGGCGGTTGATCATCTGAAGCAGTTGATTGAGCAGATGCGAACCGGTGATGAAGAGGCGGCTAACGAAGCGGATGAGCAATTCCACCGGACCATTGCGGAAGCTTCGAACAATGCGGCGATGGTTCACACGGTAAAGTCACTTTGGCGGATGCGGGAAGATATCCCGGACGTTAAGGCCACCTATGCTGCGGTCTGTGTCCATGATGCCGATTCCCGAACTGCGGAACATGAGGCGATCTTTTTTGCCCTGCGTGACCGTGATCCATCGAGAGCGCGCAATGCAATGCGCGAACATTTCCATCGGTTGATCGAAGCGATGCTCGATGCAACCGAGCGGATGGCTTTGGAAGAGGTTCAGCAACGGGCTTCTCAGAGCCGCGAGCGCTTTGCTGCTTCTTCAAATATTGGCTAACCAAATTGGTAATACATTAGACCCCTCATTTATATGCCAGATTGATTGACAGTGGCGGATCGTCGCCTATAGTTTGTCAAATAAGAATTGGATGAGAGGATTGATGGGATGCTTGCAAGGCTGTGCCTTGTGGTGCTGGCTGCGTGGCTATCTGCCGTGCCTGCTCTGGCGGAAAACCACTTTGTCCGAAATCAGAACGAATATGCCGCTGCACTGCGCGGAGTTGAGGCCGGAGATGTTATCATCTTGGCCAATGGCGAGTGGCGCGATTTCGATCTCGTCATCACCGGCCAAGGGCGTGCGGACGCACCAATCACCGTAATTTCTGAAGAGGCGGGGAAGGTTTTCCTAACCGGTCAATCGAGCCTGCGTATTGGCGGCGAGCACATCCTCGTGACCGGCCTCGTGTTCCGCGATGGCTATAGCCCGCGCGGCGAAGTCGTGTCGTTCCGGCGGAACAAGGACGACGTCACCAGCAATTCGCGTGTGACTGAGGTTGTTATCGACAATTTCAGCAAACCGGATCGCTACGAATCCGATTATTGGGTTGGTATTTATGGTCAGAACAACCGGTTCGATCACAATCACTTGGTCGGCAAGACGAATAAGGGTGTCACGCTAGCTGTACGGTTGGATAGCGAAGAGAGCCGGACCAATGGCCACCTGATCGACCACAATTATTTCGGCCCGCGCCCGGTTCTGGGGTCGAATGGCGGCGAAACTTTGCGGATTGGGACCAGCCGATATTCAATGTATCGTTCGGAAACTACGGTTGAAAACAACATTTTCGACCGGACTGATGGCGAGGTTGAAATCATCTCTTCGAAGTCCGGCGGTAATATATTTCGCGGCAATGTTTTCCTGCAATCGCGCGGGACATTGACCTTGCGCCACGGCGATGATGCTGTGGTTGAACGCAATGTGTTTCTTGGCGGCGGCAAGGATTACACTGGCGGTATTCGTGTGATTAATCGCGGCCAGACGGTGCGCGGAAATTACATGGAAGGGTTGCGCGGCGAGGCTTTCTCAAGCGCACTCGCGATCATGAACGGCGTGCCGAATTCGCCGGTTAATCGGTATGTCGAAGTGGCCGGCGCGACAATTGATGGCAACACGATCATTGATAGCAGGCGTGTCGGCTTCAATGTGGGCGCCGATGAGGAGCGCTCTGCAGCGCCCTCCGACAGTAGTTTTGCGAACAATTTGTTGGGCGGGATCGATGGCGAATCCTTCCTCGAAGTGTATGATGATGTCTCGGGTATTACCTTTGCCGGAAACATCGTGACGCAGGGCGGCGTGGCTGACGAATTGGCCTCGTTCAACCAGCAACCTGTTGAAATGGAGCGCGCCGAAAACGGTCTCCTTTATCCCGTAGATCCAGCATTCGCGCATCTTGGTGCCCCCCGTGACCTTATGCCGGTGACGCTCGATCAGGTGGGGGCGGATTGGTATCCTAAGCCGGGGAATGATCCGGTATTCGGCACATCGGGAAGTGTGATCCAGGTTGCGCCGGGCGATGACACGTTGGTCGCGGCTCTTTTGGCGGCGTCAGATGGCGATGTCCTAGAGCTCAGCAGCGGCGAATATGTCGTCAGCCGCACTCTGCCGCTGGACGTTGCCGTGACAATTCGCGGGTCCGCTGCCGAAGGTGCTGAACCGCCGGCCATCTTCTTTACGCGCCCATATTTGTTTGAGCTGCGCGACGGAGGCAATCTGCAGCTTGCCAATTTGACCATCGATGGCGCGCTGGCACCAGATTCGGTCGGCAATTCCATGATCCGCACCACGACCTATCCGATCAAATCGAACCTGACGGTCGAAATGGACAGGGTCACGGTTCAGAATTTAGAGGTCAACAAGTCGTTCAATGTGCTGACATTGGGTAAAAGCGCGCTGGCCGACCGGGTGTCGATCACCAACAGCAATTTCATCAATGTGACCGGCGCGGTTGTGTCCGCCGCCGCTGAGACCGAGGATTTCGGTCAATACAATGTGGAATATCTCGACATCACTGGCAGCAATTTCGCCAGCATCGGGGGGCCTGTTATTGATGTGTATCGCGGCGGACGTGATGAAAGCACCTTTGGCCCATTCGTCAATTTCTCTGGCAATTCAATGGCTAATGTTGGCCTCGCTGCGACTAACGGATCGGGTGCATCGCTTAACTTGCACGGCGTTCAAATCGCAGAAGTCGCTGGCAATCAAGTCGCCGGTTCCGCGCCGTTTCGCGTCGTCCATACGGTTGGCACGCCGGTTACCGCGCTGACCGGCAATCAATTCGCAGAGACGCCGGGTTTCATGCTTGAGGAGCTCAATTACGAGGGCGAGCACCGCGCCGCGCAATCGGGCAATGTCTTTTCGGGTGGGGAAGAATAATGCGGCGCTCGGCACTCCTCCTACCGGCACTCGCATTCTCGCTGGCGGGGCTTTCTCAGCCTGCCGCCGCTGACGCGCATACAGACGGGCATTCTCAAACCGTAGAAGCGGCCACCGAATTGCCGCCGCTTTATGCCGCCGAACTCGCAAGGGCGACCGAATTTGTAGACACAATGATGGCGGACGGTGTCGTCGTGCCAGTGCCCAAAGATCCGGGCGGCGGCTACACACATGAACAGCATAAGCGCAATTTCCGCGCAATCTATCTTGGCGGTCAGATATTTCGGATCACCGGAGAAGAACGTTACCGCGACTATGTCCGCGACATGCTGGTTGAATATGCGCAACTCTACCCGACACTGGGCGATCACCCCGAACGCCACGATCAATATTCGGGCCGGATTTTCTGGCAGGTTTTGAACGACGCCATGTGGCTGGTCCACGCGGTGCAGGGTTACGGCGATATCCGCGATACGTTGAGCGCCGAAGACCGCCAGAATATCGATGACAATGTGTTCCGACCGGCGGTGCATTTTCTATCGGTGGAATCGGCCAATACGTTTGACCGGATTCACAACCACGCAACCTGGGCGACCGCGGGCGTGGGGATGACGGGCTATCTGCTTGGTGATCAAGATATGGTCGACCGGGCGCTGCTCGGCTCGAACAAAAGCGGCGAAGCGGGTTTCCTGCGTCAGACCGAAATGCTGTTTTCGCCCGATGGATATTACACCGAAGGCCCGTATTATCAGCGTTTCGCGTTGCTGCCGTTCTTGGTCTTTGCCGATGCGATTGAGCGTAATGAGCCGCAGCGTCAGATTTTCCAGCACCGTGACGGCATTCTGCTCAAAGCGCTGCGGACGACCGTACAACTAAGCTATCGCGGGTATTTCTTCCCATTCAACGACGCGATCCGGGATAAGAGCCTGCGCACCGCCGAACTGTATGACGGTGTTGCGATTGCCTATGCGCAGACGGGTGATCCCTCGCTCTTATCGGTTGCCGATTTTCAAGGGCGCACGGTTCTCACTCCCAACGGAATGCAGGTCGCCAGCGATCTAGCCGCCGGGATGGCCGCACCGTTTCCGTTCCGATCATTGCTACTCACCGATGGCCCGGATGGCGATCAGGGCGCGGTTGCCGTTCTGCGCCAAGGTGCAACCAATGCGGAGGGCGAGCCCGCCACCGTCGTTATCGCCAAAAACAGCTCGCAAGGCATGGGTCACGGGCATTTCGATAAGCTTGCATGGCAGCTTTACGACAATGGCAATGAAATCGTGCGCGATTACGGCGCCGCGCGGTTTCTGAACATCGTGGCCAAACGCGGGGGCCGTTACCTGCCGGAGAATACGACTTGGGCGAAATCATCTGTCGCGCACAACACGTTGGTCGTTGACGAAACCAGCCATTTTGATGGCGATGTCAGCATCGCCAATGCGAACTGGCCGCAGCAGCTCTATTTCTCCGACGCGCCGGGCCTTCAGGTTTCCAGCGCGCAAATCGGCAATGCCTATCCTGGCGTCACGATGCGCCGCACCTTGATCATGCCGGAAATTCCCGGACTTGAGGCACCGCTCGTTATTGACCTGGTCCATGCGGTGAGCGGCGAGGCCCATCAATATGATTTGCCGCTCCATTATTCCGGCCACATCATGGAATATGATTTTACCGCACAAGGTAATGTCACAGAACGCCCCGTGCTTGGCACAGACAATGGTTATCAGCATATCTGGGTTGATGCAGAGGCCCGGATTGAAGACGGGATGGGCGCGTTAACTTGGATCCTAGATGGCCGGTTTTACACCTATCGGTTCGCCGGGAATGGACCGCTCAGCGCGGTGCTGGGCGAAAGCGGGGCCAATGATCCAGAGTTTAACCTTCGCCGCGAACCGCTATTAATGCTGCGCGCGCAGCGTGAGGGAGAGGCGCATTTTGCCAGCCTGCTCGAAGCGCATGGCAGCTATGACGGCGCGGCGGAGCAAACGCTCGACAGTCAAAGCCTTGTCGCTGGCCTTACGCATGATCGTGCCGGTGCATCGGGCACATCCGATATCGTGCGCCTGACCCTAAAATCAGGGCAGCGTTACGCGATTGCCGTGTCGCACAATCCCGATCCAGATCAGGAACATTCAGCCGTGCTGGATGGTGAAACTGTCACTTGGACGGGGTTTGCCGCGATTGTCGCTCTCGCCGGAGGGGAAGACTAAAATGGCAACTCAATTGATCAAAGCTAGCTCGCCCTTTGTGGTCGCAAAGGAAACGCAAAAAGAGGATTTAGGCGGCGGGATAAGCCGTCAAATTCTTGGCTATGGGCCTGAGATTATGGTGGTCAAAGTGTGGTTCGATAGCGGCGCCGTCGGCGATGTGCATTCGCATCCGCACAGCCAAGTCACCTATATCGAAAGCGGCCGGTTTGAGGTCGAAATAGACGGCGAAAAACGCATTATGGGGGCGGGCGACAGCACATATATCGCACCCAATTTGCGGCACGGATCTGTGTGTTTAGAGGCAGGATCGCTGCTCGATACATTCAGCCCGGTCCGCGACGATTTTTTGAGTGAGGGGAACTGAAATGCCCAAGGGTAATCTAAGATTTTGGATCGTTGGCCTTGTCGCTCTCGCTACGATCATCAACTATATTGATCGCGGTGCGTTGGGCGTTTTGTGGCCTGATATTAAAGCAGAATTTGGCTTCACAAACCAAGATTACGCCAATATCGGCACTGTCTTTGTGCTCGCTTATGCGTTTGGCCAGGGTATTTTTGGCAAAATCTTTGACTGGCTCGGGACACGGATCGGCTTTGTTTTGTCGATTGGTGTTTGGTCGATTGCGACCGCGCTCCATGCGCTTGCCGCTGGTGTTGGTTCCTTCGCGCTTTTCCGCGGGTTGCTGGGCGTTGCAGAGGCTGGCAATTGGCCGGGCGCAGCGAAGGCGAATGCCGAATGGTTCCCGATTAATGAGCGTGCTTTGGCGCAAGGCATATTCAATTCAGGCGCCGCAATTGGCGGTATTATTTCGCCGCCATTGCTCGCTTTGCTTGCGGCGTTCCTAGGGTGGAAGGCGATCTTTATCGTCATCGGTTTGGTCGGTCTGCTGTGGTTGGTGCCGTGGCTGATTGTTTACAAATCAGAGCCCGAAACGCACCCATGGCTTTCCGAGGATGAGCGCAACTTCATCTTAAACGGTCAGCGTTCTGACCCAACCGAAGAAGTCGATCACGGCTATCACCCGTCAACCGGCGAAATGCTGACTCGCAAGCAAAGCTGGGGCGCTATCTTGGCGGCGATGTTTATCGACCCGATCTGGTGGTTGTTCGTGTTCTGGATCCCGATTTATCTGATCGATACGTTCGGCTTTAATGTGAAAGATATCGGCCTGTATGGCTGGGTGCCTTATGTCGGCGCGATGCTGGGTGCGTGGTTCGGCGGGTTGCTGGCGCAAAATCGGCTGAATTCCGGTTGGTCTGTCGACAAAACTCGTAAGATGGTGATCACGCTTGGCGGGCTCATAATGCTCCCGGCATTGTTCTCCATGTCGGTTGCATCGACGCCCACTTTGGCGGTGTTGATTATGGCGATCATCCTGTTTGGTTTCCAAACCTCGATCGGCAATATCCAAACCTTGCCGAGCGATCTTTACAGCAAGAAATCAGTCGGCTCACTGGCGGGTTATGCCGGGACAGCAGCAAAGCTGGCAGCCGCCGGATTGGTCTGGATTGTCCCGCGTTTGACTGAGGCTGACAAATTCAACGAGATGACCGAAAGCCTCGGCCTGACGTTTATCGCTCCAATGACACAAAACAGCTATATGCCGGCCTTCATGATCGGCGCGGCGCTCGCCGTCTTGGCGGTCGCCAGTGTGTGGCTGCTCATTCCAACAATCAAACCATTGAAACCAAAATCGGCCTAGGGCCGGACCAATTCCTTGAGGGGGAAACAGAAATGAAATTTGCTGGTAAAGTGGCCGTTGTAACCGGCGGTAGCCGCGACATTGGCCGCGCGGTGTGCGTAAAACTTGCATCCGAAGGCGCGAGCGTTGTCGTCAATTACAACACCAATGAAGCCGACGCGGATGCAACCGTTGCGGCTGTAGAGGCTGCTGGCGGTAAGGGCATCAAGGTCAAAGGCGATGTGACCAAATCGGCAGACGTTGATGCGTTGATGGCTGCTGCGCGTGAGGCGTTTGGCGGCAAGATCGACATCCTCGTCAACAATGCGGGCGGCCTGGTTGCTCGCAAGACGCTGTCTGAAATGGACGAAGAATTCTTCAACTGGGTCATGCAGCTCAATGTCACATCGACATTCCTCGCTTGCCAAGCGGCTGTTCCGCATATGAGCGAAGGGTCAGCCATCGTGAACCTTGCCAGCCTTGCTGGCCGTGATGGCGGCGGCGGCGGGGCGATTGCCTATGCCACGTCGAAAGGCGCCGTGATGACGATGACTCGCGGCCTTGCCAAAGAGCTTGGCCCGCAAGGCATCCGTGTCAACGCATTGTGCCCCGGCATGATCGCGACAACATTTCATGACAAATTCACGCCGGATGCCGCGCGCGAGAATGTCGCCAATTCAACGCCGCTGCGCCGCCAAGGCCGCGCTGAAGAGACCGCGGATGCAGTTGCTTATCTGGCGTCGGACGAAGCGTCCTTCATTACCGGAGCAAATCTCGATATCAATGGCGGCTTGGCTTACTCTTAAGCCGAATCAATTCCGGAGAATCTGATGAGTGCTGATCTGTCCAATCGTTTGGCGGGTGCCCCTGTGGTCCCGCTCATTGGCGAAAATGATGCGCCGCGTGCGGTGAAAACTGCACAGGCGCTGGCCGATGGCGGTTTGACCGTGATCGAAGTCGTATTGCGCTCTGCTGATGCGCAAAGGGGCATGGAGGCCATCCTTGCTGAGACGGAGGGTTTGATTGTTGGCGCAGGCACTGTGCTGACTTTGGATCAGGCAAAATCGGTCGTGGCAAGCGGGGCGCAATTCATCGTTTCTCCGGGCCTTGTCGATGAAATCGCACTCTATTGCCTGGATGAAGGTATCCCCTTTTTTCCCGGCACGATGACCGCTGGCGAAGTACAGCGCGCCTATGCGCTTGGCCTTAGGGAAGTGAAATTCTTCCCGGCCAGCCTCGCTGGCGGCGTCCCCATGCTGAAGGCGTTTAGTTCGGTTTTCCGCGAAATGCGTTTCATGCCAACCGGCGGCGTATCAGCGGCAAATCTGTCAGAATTCCTTGCACTACCCAGCGTCCTCGCTTGCGGCGGCAGCTGGCTTACACCGAAAGACGCAGTCGCGTCGGGCGACTATGCTCAAATCACCAACCTTGCGAGCGAGGCTGTTGCGATAGCCCGTGCCGCTCGCTGAATCCAAAGGCTCCTCCCCATGGCTGAATTCCTTTCCTTTGGCGAAATCATGCTCCGGCTCAAAACTTCCGGGCATGAACGCTTTTTCCAATCACCCAGTTTTGAGGCGACCTTTGGCGGCGGCGAAGCCAATGTCGCGGTTGCGTTGAGCAATTACGGCCTGAATTCCGGCTTTGTCAGCGCTTTGCCAGACAATGACATTGGCGAAGCGGCAATCCGTGAATTGCGCGGCTTTGGTGTCGATACGTCGATGATCCGGCGCAGCGGTGACCGGGTTGGCATCTATTATCTCGAAGCGGGCGCGAACCAGCGTCCGTCAAAAGTGGTCTATGACCGCGATCGTTCGTCAATCTGCGAAGCGGGGCCGGGCGACTTCGATTGGCCAACTATCTTTAACGGCGCAAAATGGCTGCACATTACCGGCATCACGCCAGCGCTCAGCCAATCTGCCGCCGATCTCAGCCTCGAATGTGTGAAGGCTGCGCAGGCAGCGGGCGTCACCGTCTCTTGCGATTTCAACTTTCGCGGCAAGCTATGGAAATATGGCAAGACCGCACCAGAAGTGATGCGCGAGCTGGTCAAATATGTCGATGTTGGCATTGCCAATGAAGAAGATTGCCAAAAATCTCTCGATATCTCTGTCGATGTCGATGTGGAAAGCGCCGAACTCGATACCGCCAAATATGAGGCATTGTCGGCTAAAGTGCTCGAAATCTATCCAGAGATGAGCACAATCGCGATCACTTTGCGCGAAAGCTTTAGCGCAGACCGCAACGGTTGGTCGGCGTGTCTGCGCACTCGCGAAGACGGCTTTAAGCTGTCGCGGCGTTTTGAGATGACCGATATTGTCGACCGGGTTGGCGGCGGCGACAGCTTCGCCTCGGCATTGATCTATGGTCTCAATGCGTATGAAGATCGCCAGCAAAGCTTGGAATTTGCGGTGGCCGCGAGCTGTCTCAAACATTCAATTCTGGGCGACTTTAACCGGGTCACGGTTCCTGAGGTTGAGAAGCTGATGGGCGGCGATGGATCAGGCCGGGTCCAGCGATAGAGCCATCCGGCGATCGCTTGCGCGTCGATGTGGGATAGTCGGAGTGCATGGCCGCTTTTTTGCGTTCGGTTGAAACGCTGACCCAGCGCTATCGGTCCGTTTACGGATAATACAGACTGAGTGGCGTTCCCCCTTGTTACAATCTAACGGGGGGGAATGTTGCGCATTTCTGAACTTACATTGCCCCTCCATCATCCAGAGGAGGCCATGCCCGCTGCGATCTGTAAGCGATTGAAGATTTCGCCGCGGGATCTGGTGAAATATACCGTCTCGCGCCGCGGTCACGATGCCCGCAACAAAGCTAAGATCACGCTGGTCTATTCCGTTGATGTGAACGTGAAGGACGAAGCGAAGGTGCTCACGCGTTTTCGCAAGGACAAGAACGTCCAACTTACGCAAGATCCGCGTTATCATTTGGTCGCCAAAGCAAACGGATCGGGCAAGGCCAAGCGGCCTGTCGTAATAGGCGCAGGGCCATGCGGTTTGTTTGCCGGGCTCATTCTCGCGCAAATGGGTTTCCGCCCGATCATCCTAGATCGCGGCAAGCTGGTGAGGGAGCGGACTAAGGACACTTGGGGCCTATGGCGGCGCGGGGTTCTCAATCCGGAATCAAACGCCCAATTTGGCGAAGGCGGTGCGGGCACGTTTTCCGATGGAAAGCTCTATAGCCGTATCAAAGACCCGGCCAACCGCGACCGCAAAGTCCTGACCGAATTTGTGAAGGCAGGCGCACCGGCGGAGATATTGACCGAGGCCCATCCGCATATCGGCACCTTCCGCCTTGTGAAGATGGTGGAGAGTATGCGCAAAAGCATCGAAGAGTTGGGCGGCGAGTACCGTTTTTCCACCCGCGTTGATGATGTCGATATTGTGACCGATGCTCTGGGTGAGCGCCGTGTGCGGGGTGTCCAATTAAGCAATGGCGAGTTTCTGGAGGCGGACCATATTGTGCTCGCAATTGGTCACAGCGCGCGTGACACTTTTGCGATGCTGCACGCCGCCGGGGTTTACGCCGAAGCCAAGCCATTCTCGATGGGGGTGCGGATCGAACACCCGCAATCGTGGATCGACAAATCACGGTTCGGCGTGGACGCTGGAAACCCGATCCTTGGCGCAGCGGAATATCATATTTCGCACCACTGCAAGAATGACCGGACGGTATACAGTTTCTGCATGTGCCCCGGCGGGACCGTTGTCGCGGCGACGTCAGAAGAAGGCCGCGTGGCCACTAACGGCATGAGCCAATATTCGCGGAACGAGCGCAATGCCAATTCTGGATTGGTCGTCGCGATTGACCCGGAACGCGATTTTCCCGGCGATCCGCTTGCCGGCATTGCCCTGCAACGCCACTGGGAATCGCTCGCTTTTGTTGCAGGCGGATCAAATTACAAAGCGCCGGCACAAAGGCTCGGAGACTTCCTTGCAGGGCGTGCGTCCACGGCAGAGGGAACGGTGGCATCGTCTTACAAGCCCGGCGTGCATATGACCGATTTGGCCGAGTGTTTGCCCGCTTTTGCGGTGGAGGCCATGCGCGAGGCGCTCCCTGTATTTGGCCGCCAAATTCCAGGATATGACCATCCAGATGTGATGATGACCGGCGTCGAAACGCGCACTTCATCGCCGGTCCGCTTCACACGGGGCAATGATCTGCAAAGTCTGAACACCGCCGGACTGTTTCCTGCCGGAGAAGGGGCTGGCTATGCCGGCGGCATTTTGTCTGCGGCGGTGGACGGGATCAAAATCGCAGAGGCGGTATCGCTAAGCATTTGCAGCGAGGTTTGAGGCGCACAATAGCAAGACAAGCTTGCCGCTTAGAAATCGTCCTAACCTCGCTTCTAAACGTCTAAACTCGCAGAGGGCGTAATGTGTGAAGCTGAACCTGAACCTGCGACCGCTTCTAGCTCCAAGTAAGGCAAAGGCCGCTCCCGAGTGAAGGCGAGATAGAGCCAGGTTTTTCACGGAATTGCATGGGCGGCGCGGGAAGGGCGGTCAGACCATTGAAATAATGGTGGGCGCGGCAAGGATTGAACTTGCGACCCCACCCGTGTGAAGGGTGTGCTCTACCACTGAGCTACGCGCCCGCCCGTTTGCGAGGGTGATCCCCTCAGGCAGAGGCGGGCGTCTAATGCGCGCTTAGGCGCATTGCAAGCGAATCCAGCCGCTATTCCGGCCTAGCTACAAGACTGTCTGACGCCGCTTTAGCGTCCGAACCATACCCCGAACAATTCGATCAAGCTGCGGGTTTCTGATCCGCTGATGGGGCGGGTTTCAATGGGGCATTCTAAGCAATAGGCTTGGATGCCCTGCGTCCCCGCAAGCCGCTGCGCATCGCGGGTCAGTTGGCCGAGGACCAAGTTACGCCGCTGCGCCGCCACCGCGAACAGATCGCCTCCGCGCGTTGTTGCTGCGGGCGTTGCTGCGCTGCTCACCAATTGGCGGATGAGCGAATTGTAATTCGCCTCCGACGCGCCGAGATAGCGGGTGCGCCAATCGTTCTCTTCTAGGCCCGCTTGGCCCGCGACCCATGCCAGCGCCTCTTCCATGCCGCCAAATTGGTCGACCAAACGCTTTTGCATGGCGGTGCCGCCATCCCATACGCGCCCTTGCGCCACCGCGTCGACTTGCTCGGTCGTCATACCGCGCGCTTCGCCAACGATGCCAAGAAAGTCGGAATAAGTGTCGGTCACGCCGGCTTGCAAAATGGCATCAACCTCTGGTGACAGACCAGCGATCAGGTCAGGCTGTCCCGACAGGGGCGTGGTGCGATAGCCATCGGCGTTCACCCCGATTTCTGCCGCGGCATCCTCAAAAGTTGGCAACACGGCAAAAACGCCGATGGAACCGGTGATCGTTTCAGGTTGCGCAAAGATACGGTCGCCTGCGGTTGCCACCCAATAGCCGCCGCTTGCCGCGACATTGGCGAAGGAAATCGCGACAGGGATATCTTTCGCGCGGTACCGTTCGACCGCACGGCGGATTTCTTCCGAAGCGAGAACGGATCCGCCCGGGGAATTAACCCGCACGACCAGCCCCTTAATATCATCATCACCAATCGCATCGTCGAGCAAATCCGCGATCCGGGTGCCGCCTGCGGAGCCTGGGCCAGCATCACCGTCCACAATGACGCCGGCAACCGTGATGACCGCGATTTCATTGCTGCTGCTTGCTTCCCCGGTGCCAATATCGGCGAGGTACGGGGTCAGCTCGCTCATTGCATAGGCGCCGGGCTTTGTGCTCCAGCTGTCATCGCCAGCGATTTCGGCGACGCGCGTGCCGAATTGAACGCGGTCGCCCAATTGATCGACGAGCCCTGCTTCCAAAGCGGCTTTGGCGAGGTCTCCTGAGGACGCCTCAACCCACGCGACCGGATCGCTGGTGACGCGTGCCAATTCGAGCGATGGCCGCGCCTTTTTAACATTGGCCTGCCATTCTTCCCACAACGCGCCGTACAGCCCGGCGAGGTTTTCGCGCGCCGCATCTGATGGCCCGTTGAGGATGTAAGGTTCGACCGCAGATTTAAATTCACCGACCCGGTAAACGCGCGTGTTGATGTTCAACCGGTCTAGCAATTCGGCGTAATAAAGGTTGCTGCCGCCGGGGCCAGCAATCAGCGCGCCGCCGAGCGGATCGGCCCAAACCTCGCTGGCATGTGCGGCCAAATGCATGTGGTCATCACCGTAACCAATGGCATAGGTCAGCACCGGTTTTTCGGTTTGGCGCACGCGGTCCATTGCCTCGCCAATGGCTTGCAAGTGAACTTGCCCGCCGCCGGCAAAGGCTGTCATGTCGATCACGACGGCTTTGATCCGTTCATCGCCAGCGGCGGCATCCAAGGCCCGCACCAGATCGCGGGCCTGATGTTCAATCGGCGGGGCCTGTCCGCTCAGCAAAGCCGAAAGCGGATCAACCGCGGCGCGTTCCTCCACAACGTATCCCGACAGATCAATATAAAGCGCGCCGTCGCGGACTTGACCGGGATTGGGTGTGGCTGACAAAATGCTGAAAAGTGCGAGGAAGAACAATAGCATAAAGACAAGAACAAGCGCGTCCTTAATCCCGACGATGACTTTCCATGCCTTGCCGATGAAGCTCATGCGTATATGTGTCCCTGCTTGTGCAAAATGCTTGGCACGCAAGATAGGCGTGCTTTGTTCAAACTTCCATGCCGAACCTGCCATTGAATAGGTTGAGCGTTGGACATGGCTCGACTAGAGGCTTGCGTTTGATGGATCAGATACCAACAAAAAATGAGTCAGGCCGCTTTCCAGCCGGTCGTCTCGCATTTCCGCACCGCGACCTCACTGGCATTGGCCAGCTTGAACGCCACGAAATTCTGTATCTTCTGGATCAAGCAGAACAATGGGTGACGCTCAACCGGCAAAGCACCAAACATGCCGGGCTGCTCAGCGGTCTAACGATCATAAACGCTTTCTTTGAAAACTCGACGCGTACGCTGCTCAGTTTTGAGATTGCGGGCAAGCGGCTGGGCGCGGATGTCGTCAATATGCATGCCGCGCAAAGCTCTGTGAAAAAGGGTGAGACGCTGATCGATACAGCGATCACGCTAAACGCTATGCGCGCGGATGCGATTGTTATCCGGCATGGGTCGAGCGGGGCGACGCAATTGATCGCGGACAAGGTCGATTGCCCGGTTCTGAATGCGGGCGATGGTCAGCATGAGCACCCGACACAAGGCTTGCTTGATGCGTTGGCATTGCGAGAGGCTTTGGCGAAACGCGGCGAGGCGAGCGAGGATTTCACAGGGCGCACGGTCACGATTTGCGGCGATATTCTGCATAGCCGGGTGGCGCGGTCCAACATTTTGTGCCTGCAAGCATTGGGCGCGACAATTCGCCTTTGTTCGCCGCCCGCTTTGATGCCAGCGGGAGTTGAGGCGATGGGTGCGGAGCCATTTTTCGACTTTGACGCCGCGCTTGCGGGGACAGATGTGGTCATGATGCTGCGCCTTCAGCAAGAGCGGATGGCGGGGCAATTCATTCCCTCTGCGCGCGAATATCACCATCTTTACGGTCTGACCAAAGCGCGGCTCGAACGGGCTGCGCCGGGCGCGCTTGTGATGCATCCCGGCCCGATGAACCGCGGTGTGGAGATCGACAGCGAGGTTGCCGATATGCTGGATCGTTCGATCATAACGCAGCAAGTGGAGATGGGGGTCGCAATCCGCATGGCTTGCCTTGATGTGCTCACTCGGTCTGCGCGCGGTGTGGAGGGCTGGTCATGAAACAGGTTCAGCCTCTCACGATAACTGGCGGATTGGTGGTCACCCCTGCTGGTGCCAAAGCGGGCGCGGTTCGCATGACCGGCGGCCTGATCGAAGCGGCCGGGCCCGATGTCACTGCGCAAGACGGCGATCTGGTGCTGCATGCAAAGGGCAAGCATATCGTGCCCGGTATCGTTGATCTTGGCGTGTTCGCCATCGACAAACCGGCCTTTCATTTTGGCGGGATTACGCGCGCGGCTTTGATGCCGGATCAATCGCCGCCGCTTGATTACCCCAGCCGCGTCGCGTCCGTCGCGAAAAGCGGAAAGCCCGATTTTTGGGTCCACCCGCTCGCGGCTGCGACACGCGGGCTTGAGGGCGCTGAACTCGCAGAGATTGCGCTGATGCGGGATGCGGGCGCACGGGGCGTTGCCACGGGCCGCGGCTGGATCGCCGATAGCGCTTTGATGCTGCGCCTGTGCCAATATGCTGCGATGCTCGACCTCACTGTGGTCGCCCATGCAGAGGACAGCGCGCTTGCAGGTGACGCCGCCGCCACTTCTGGAGAGATTGCGACCCGGCTTGGCCTGCCCAGCGCGCCAGCAGAGGCGGAGGCGGTTGCGCTGGCCCGTGACATAATGCTGGCGCAGATGAGCGGGGCGAGGGTGCATTTTCGCCAAGTTACGACGGCGGCTGGTTTTGATCTGATCCGCGCGGCCAAGGCGAATGGCATAACAGTCACTTGCGGCATTACGCCTGCGCATTTCATGCTGTCTGACCTTGCGACCGCAGATTTCCGAACCTTTGCGCGCCTCTCTCCTCCTTTGCGCTGCGAAGCGGATCGGCAGGCCGCACGGGCCGCGATTGCGGACGGTACAGTCGATGTCATTTCAAGCGGTCACGACCCGCGCGGACCAGAAGATAAACGCCTGCCATTTGCCGATGCGGAGCCGGGTATGGCTGGTGCAGAGACGTTGCTGGCGATGGTTATGAATTTGGTGCGAGACGAGGTGATCGACATTTCGCGCGCCTATGATTTGCTCGCGGCGGCGCCTGCGCAATTGCTGGGCGTCGATGCCGGAGTGATCGAGGCGGGCAGGGAGGCGGATATCGCCATCATTGACCCGGATGCCCCGTGGATTATCGATCGCAGCAAGATGGAAGCAACCGCCGACAACACCCCTTTCGACCGTCAAGGCGCTCAGGGCCGGGTGAAAGCACTCGTCAAAGGCGGCGTAGAAATCGCGCTTTAACCGGTGCGGCCAGCGCGGCCAGCGATGGAGCGCAAAAAAACACCCCCAGAGCCAAAGCTCCGAGAGCATTTTCGCTGAATAAAAATTCGAACCGGCTAGCGCTGCTCGGTCAGCAAAGCTGACCGCAAGCCCGGCCGTGCGCCCACAGGCCCGCAAGGGCCGAGGACATCGCACCCCGGATGGGGTGCGCAAAGATTAACGCGCTGCAATCCGTACGCCGCGATCAACCGCGCCTGCTGGCGGGCTGTTGGCGGCATAGGCGAAGCAGCCACCACCAGCGGATTTGACCGAATTGCACATGCTGCGTGCCGAACGACGGCCGAAACCGGCTGCGGCAACGCGGAAATAGGTGGCACCGTTCACTTGCGCTTCGGTGATCACAACGTCGTGATCGGCAAGTTGTGGCCAGCGGCTCTTCATTTCGCGCCACTTGCTCTCAGCAACCGCGCGGCTACCAAAGCTGCCGAGTTGAACCAGATGCGTGGCCGAAGAACCGGTAGCAACAGCCATCCGGCGCTGCGGCGCGGCGGCTGCGACACGGGTTGGCGCAGGGCGCGCGGCTGGGCGAGCAACAGGTGCAGGCACATTTTGGACCACGGCATTCGAAACGAAGCGCGGCGCGCTGCGCGACGGCGCTGCGGCGACCGCAGGCAGCGAGACCGCAGCCGGAGCTGGAGCTGCTGCTGGTGCAGGAGCGGGTACGCGGACAGGAGAAGGAGCCGGAGCCGGAGCAGGCGCTGCTGCAACGCGGATTGGGGCCGCGACTGGTGTCGGATCAACAACTTCCACAGCTGGGGCGTTGTCGATGCCAAATGCCATCGCTTCGCTTACGCTCGGTTCTGAGGCGACCTCTACCGCCGCAACTTGCGGGGCGACATCGGCGTTCAATTCACCGGCGCGCATTTCTTCCGCTTCGGCAACCATCATCGGCTGGCTAGGGAAGTTGGAGAGCGCCAAATATTGTGGTTGGCCGCCATCGCTGACGGGCGATACGCCCAGCAAGCCAGCAACGCGCACTTGATAGTCCTCTGGACGCGCGGTTGCGGCCCAATCGGACAGGCGCGCGTCAAGCTGATCGGCGGGCACATCTTCAGCCGCCATCACGCGGGCTGCGCGCCAATTGCCAGCCAATGCATAGGCATAGGCAAGGTTTTGGCGGGCTTTGGCGCTGTTTGCGCCATTGCGAACCGTGTTGATGAGGTGGTGAACGCCGCGCTCTGGTTCACCGGCAAGGGCCAATGCCAGGCCGAGATCAGCCGCCGGAATGGCGCTTTCAAAATCAGAGAGCATAGTCAGTGCAGCGGCGTTCTCGCCCAGCGCGACCTTGGTCAGCGCAAAGCTCAAAATGGTGCGCGAATCGCTGTCACCCAAATCAATCGCTTCGCCAAAGGCGGTGGAGGCAGATTGAAAACGGCCCGCTTCTAGATAGGCTGCGCCTAGCATTGCGCGATATCCGCTATTGCGCGGCTCTGCCAGAACAGCGGCCTCTGCATGTGTAATCGCGCGATCAACCTTGCCGTCTTCAAGAGCGGCTTGGGCCTTTGCGAAGGATGTTTGTGCAGTTGGAGCAGATGCTGCGCAGCCAACCAGCGCGAGGCTGACAAGTGCGGTGCTCATGAAGAGGCCGACTTTCGGACCGATGCTGCGGTTGCCGGACAAGCTTTGATTGCGGCGGGCCATGTGCGTTTCCTCTAAATTAACCATGATAAATTGCGTCTTCGTGCTGCGTTGATTTGTTTAAGATCAGCTTAAAATCAGTCTAAGATCAGTGTCGTTTCATGCGAGTTGTCATGCTGGCGACCAACGTATCCAGGTCGTCGATTTCGCTGAGCATGGTATCGAGAGCTTCTGTCACCAGCGTCTGCGCACTCACCCCTTGCATCGTCGCGGCAAGGCGCAGTTTGAGGTGGCGATCAGCGTCGAGCCGCAGCGTAAAGGCCGCGCGGCGCGATGAATTTTTCGAAGCAGTGCTTGCCGCAGATTTCGCGCTTTTCTTCGGCGCTTTGTGCGTCTTAGAAGCGGATTTCTTCTTTGCAGGCTTGGCTTTGATCAGCGGCGCTTTCGCGTCGCAGTCTTCATTGGCCGCCTGACGTTTGCCAGAAATTTTGGCAGCGGGATTTATCGAAACGATGTCCGCGCCTTTACCCTTGGGCTGGCTTTTGGACTTTGGATTTGCCGAGATCACATCTTCAGCAGCGGCATTGTCGGTCCCAGAATTGTCGGTCCCAGAATTTGCGCCGGCATGGCCATCCGCGTCATCCGCGCCCATGTCGTTCCAGCCCAAATCTTCAAGCTGTTCGTCGGCCACGGATTCCGGCAATTCGCCCCATTGCGGACGCATGGCAGGCTTCGCGCCGCCCTTTCGGGCGAGCAAGGTCGCTCCTAGCGATGCAAAGTTGGCGTCGGACATTATGCGGCGGCCTTACTGCGCTACTCGGCGGCCAAAGCCGCCGCCGGGGCGATTGACCCCATTGGATCCTGCATGTGCCGCGCCCGGACCAGTGCCCGGAGCTGCGAAGACAGTGCGGCGGAAATTCTTTTCCAGCCGATCCGAGATGTATTTCCACAATGCGGTCATTTCCGCAGCGGAGCGCCCTTCGGGATCAACTTCCATAACCGTGCGGCCATCAATCATAGAGGCAGCGAAATCGGTGCGGTGGTGCAAAGTGATCGGAGCAACCGTGCCGTGCTGCGATAGCGCAACGGCGGCCTCTGATGTGATTTTGGCTTTCGGTGTCGCGGCATTGACCACGAACACGAGCGGTTTGCCAGCGCGCTCACACAGATCGACCGTCGCGCCAACAGCGCGCAAATCATGCGGGCTAGGGCGGGTCGGTACAACGATGAGTTCTGAAACGCCGATCACCGATTGGATCGCCATCGTAATGGCGGGCGGTGTATCGAGGACAGCGAGTTTAAAACCCTGCTGACGCAACACCGCAAGATCATTCGCAAGCCGCGATACGGTGGTTTGGGCAAAGGCGGGATATTCCGCCTCACGCTCATTCCACCAATCGGCTAGCGACCCTTGCGGATCGATATCGATGAGGACCACCGGTCCAGCGCCAGCGCGCTGGGCTTGAACGGCCAGATGTCCGGATAGGGTTGTTTTCCCCGATCCGCCTTTCTGCGATGCCAAAGCGAGTACACGCAACGCTTGGTCCCCCTGATAAATAGACCTGTTTCGCCGCCCAAATGCGACTGGATGAGGACTGAAATCGCAGACTACCCCTAATTTTGGGTTAACAGCGCAGGCTCGAATCCTTTGCGGTCAGCCAAAGGCGGCGACCTGTGCGGACAAGCTGCCGGGACAACCTGCGGGGGCATCCCGCGTTGCCATCCCGTGTCGGCATACCGTGTCGGCATCCCCTGCTGGTAAGGCGATCATGCCTGCAGGCGGATGCTTGGGGGGTGTGCGCGATAGGCCGGGCAACGAAATGATAACCATTCCTTCACTATGATGCGTGTCCGACACATTTTCACAGGCCCGTTCAGGAGTCCTTTCCCATGGCTAATCGCTTCGATCATTCGTCCAAATTCATCCGTCTTGCCGCTGGCATGGGCGCAGCTGCTTTGGCGTGTATCGCCGTGCCAGCCGCCGCGGACGTAAAGGCAGGCGTCGATGCATGGAGCGCGGGCGATTACACCGCCGCTGTGGAGCAGTGGCAGGGGCCAGCGCAGAACGGCGATGCGGATGCTTTGTTCAATCTGGCACAGGCATACCGGCTGGGCCGCGGGGTTGAGGCCGATATTGGCCGTGCCCGCGAATTGTATGCAGAGGCCGCGAATAAGGGCCACATCAAAGCCGCCGACAATTACGGCCTGTTGCTGTTTCAACAAGGCGAGCAAACAAGCGCCATGCCGCTGATCCGCGCAGCCGCCGAGCGCGGTGATCCTCGGGCGCAATATGTGCTGGGACTGGCGCATTTTAACGCCGATTATGCGCAAAAAGATTGGGTTCGCGCCTATGCGTTGCTGACTTTGGCAAATGGCGCTGGACTGCCGCAAGCCGGCAATGCGCTTGCACAAATGGACGATTATGTTCCGCTGACACAGCGTCAGCAGGCACAATCGCTCGCCCGGCGATTGGACGAAGAGGCCGCTCAGCGCCGCTCAGCAGAATTGGCAGCGGTCGATTTGGGCACGCCTCAGCCTGCGATTTCGCGGCCAGCCAGCAGCGCGCCGGTAAGAACAGCGGCTATCACGCAGCCAAGCGCTTCTCCTGCACGGATCGCACAGCCGACGCGCCCTGTTCCCGTTCCGGCGGCTCAGCGCGCGCCATCTGCGCAGATGAACGGCAATTGGCGCGTTCAACTTGGCGCGTTTGGCGTGTCCGGCAATGCGGATCGCCTGTGGTCGCGCCTGCAATCTAACCCAGCATTGTCCGGCGCGCGTAAAACGCTGGTCCCCAGCGGCAATGTCACGCGGTTGCAAGCGGTCGGTTTCGCCAGCCGCGCCGATGCACAGCGCGCATGCGACGCATTGGCACGGCAGGGGCAGGCCTGCATGGTTGCCGGTTCATAAATCAGCGCTTTCCCTGACCTTGCTGGCTGCTACGGTGGCGGCATTGGGATTAGGGGACAAACAATGAGTGATGCACTCGCCGAAAATTCGGCAGATGCCGCGCCCGTCAGCAGCGCAGACCGTATCAGCAGCCTGGATTTTATCCGCGGCCTTGCCGTGATGGGCATCCTCGCGGCGAATATCGTCGCCTTTGGTCAGCCCTTCGAAGCCTATATGTATCCCACAGCCTTTATGGTCGATGCGGGCGACCCGGGCGGCTGGCAGTGGATCACCCAATTCATCGTGATCGACGGTAAGATGCGCGGGCTTTTCACCTTGCTGTTCGGCGCAGGCGTTTACTTATTTATGGAACGCACATGGGCGCGCGGCGGGACACGCTGGCGGCAAATGTGGCGGTTGTTTATCCTGATGCTGTTTGGGATGGTGCATTTCTATCTGATCTGGCCGGGCGATATTCTGTTCTATTATGCGGTGATCGGCTTTGTCGTCGTGCCGTGCCTGCGGTGGAGCGCAAAAACGCAAATGGCAGTGGGGGTCATCGGATATATATCCGGCGCGCTGCTTTATGCTTTGATGATGACGCCGCTTTATCTCGCGGCGGACACTGCGCTTGGTGAAGAAGGCGGCGCGCTCGCAGAGATGCGCGGGGGCATGGTTCAAGGCAAAGTGGACGCTTTGGCCCAAGGGGCAATACCGGCGGCTCTGATCGAGACGGGCGACTATGCTGGCCTCGTCGAACACCGGGTGACGGAGCAATGGTATGAGCCGCTCGCCAACGTCTTTTTCTTTGGCTTAGAAACCTTTCCGCTGATGCTGCTGGGTATTGCGCTGTACCGGACAGGTTTTTTCAGCGGTGGTTTCGATACTGGGCGGATGAAAAAGTGGGGCTGGGCCGGGCTGATTGGCGGCGGTTTGGTGCATCTGGCTATCGCTCTGCTCGTTCGAGCGGAGGGGTTCACCTATTACAGCACGCTCACCGGCTTTGTCGGTTGGAGCCCGCTGCCGCGCTTGGCGATGGTACTGGGCATGGCGGCGTTATTGGTGGCCTATTCACCCACAGGCCCCGGGGGATGGACCGGTTGGTTGGGCAGCCGCATTTCTGCGGCGGGGCGCGCGGCCTTTACCAATTATCTCGGCACATCGATTGTGATGATGTTCTTGTTCCACGGATGGGCATTGGGGCTGTTTGGTGATCTCAACCGTCCGCAACTTTACGGGGTCACGGCGCTAACCTGCGCGTTGATGCTGCTATGGTCAAAGCCGTGGTTGGAGCGGTTTCGTTACGGCCCGCTCGAATGGCTGTGGCGGTGCATGACCTATGGCAAGATATTCCCGTTAAAGCGGTGACGCGGGGCCGCGGCCCTATTCCGGCGCCAACATATAGGCGGCGATCGCCGGCTCCACATCGTCAGGCAGGTTGGTGATCCCTTGGTAAAAGGCCACGCCCAATTGGCATTGTTCACGCACCGGCAGGGCTTGCATTTCGGGGACTAGGCCAAGCACCGCCTGCAGGTCTGGATCGACCCCTGTCGCTGCAATCGAATCGCCAAGGCGGTTCAACTCTGCCTCGCTTGGTTCTGCATATTCCTGCGGGTTATCACGCCCGGCTGCTGCGGATCGGATCATCGCGGTGTTGCGCCGCTGGATCGCTGATCGCGCGGCGGCGTTTTCATCTTCTAAAATGACCCAGCCGCCCATTGTCATGGTCGCGCATTCGGCCTGTGCGCTGCGTTGCAGGGTTTCATACAATTCGGCTTCGGTCGCGCTCCAGACAAGCAACGGGTCGGCGGGCGCTTTTACGGCATCAGGCCCAATCCGGATCATGAATTCCTGCAGCCATTGTGCGCCAATGTCGCGCCCCCGGCTTTCGCTACGGTCTGACACCGGCACCGCCTGAATTTGGCTCACCAGATTGTCGATATCGTCTGGGTATTCCTGTTTGATAACGGCAAACAATTCCGCGCCTTCGGCGGCATTCATAATATCGCGCTCAATCGCGGCGCGTTCATCTTCGGGTGTCATGCCGCAAGCCGCGAGTGATGCAGCAAAAGCGAGCAGAGCCGCACCGCGTGCGCCCGATAGCCAAATCTTGTGTCCGATCACGTTTTTGCATCCCTGTTGATTGCCCGCAGGCCGCGCAGTCTAATGGACCGCCCGCGCCCCGCAATACAAATTGCGCCTGAATTCTCATCAGCTTTGTGACGATACGGTCAAAATTTGTTGGGGACGAAGCGGCCTGGATCACTCGGGGCGTCGAATTGCGCTTGCTATTGCGATTAATTCGCATATCTTGGGATTGCAAACGACTCGCAGGAGTGATTACCGAGCATGTATATCTGCATATGCAACGCAATTCGCGAAACTGACCTGCGCCAAGCTGCGCTGACGTCGGGCGGCGATGTCGAGGCGACTTATGCGAGTTTGGGAAAACGCCCCAATTGCGGCCAATGCCTTGTGAAGGCTGGCAAAATTCTTGATCAGGAACGCGCGCTGTTCTCTTGCGAAAAAGTCGCAATATAAACTGGCAAGTCGCTATTGCGAGCGGATCGCAAGCAATTGATTTTAAACGAAAAATATTTGCTCACCCCTTGCCATCATAGGGGTGGAGGTCCTATTTAGGGGTCAACGGAGCCGCTGCATTGATCTGGCTCAAACGATCTCAAATAAGGAACCATCCCCATGAAGGGCGACGCAAAAGTCATCGAATTTCTCAACAAAGCTCTCACCAATGAGCTGACGGCGATCAATCAATATTGGCTGCATTACCGCGTGCTGGATGATTGGGGCGTGACGAAACTTGCCGAATATGAGCGCAAGGAATCCATCGAAGAAATGGAACACGCCGATAAATTGGCGGAACGGGTGCTGTTCCTGAACGGCTTGCCCAATTTCCAAGCGATCCATAATTTGCGCGTTGGCGAAAATGTTGAGGAAATCCTCAAAGCCGACATGGCGCTAGAGGAAGACGCGATCCCCTTGCTGCGTGATGCGGTCGAATATTGCGAGAGCGTGCGCGACTATGTCAGCCGCGATCTGTTCGCCGGTATCCTCTCTAACGAAGAAGAACATGCTGATTTTCTCGAAACGCAATTCGACATGATCAAAAATATGGGCCTGCAAAACTACGTCCAACTGCAAAGCAAGGCAGCGGGCGAGTAAGCCTTTCGGGTCGCACCGAAGGATTAAAGCAAAAGGGCGGGGCAGCGATGCTCCGCCCTTTTTGTTTGCGCGGTTAATCCAGTTTGCCGGGGAATTTCATCGCCTTCGACCCATCCGCCGCGAGCAATGTTTCGCGCAGGAAATAAATCAGTCCGACAATCAAAAGGCCGATTGTCGCCACCCAAAGCACCGCCACCAATGTTCCGATCCGCGTCTCAATATAAGCGGAGAGGAACAAGACCGCGATCACGAGGCTGATAACCACCGCCGCACCGGTAGAGAACTTAATCGAAAGCCGCGCCAGCCGCCGCCGTGCACGCAGCCATGCCAGCTCTTGCCCATGCGAAACTTGGCAGGCGCCATTGACGGGTTCGGCCAGACGCTCAATTCGGCCCGCAAGCCAAATGACGCGCGCCATCATCACATTCATAATGCTGCCGATGCCGACGAGCAAAAACGCTGGCGCGAGGCTGAGTTCCACCGCTTGCTGAACACGCGTGGTAGATGCGGTTCGTTCGAGCAGGTCGGTCGCAATTCCGGCGTTGAGCAAGTCGAGGATCATGTCTTGTTAGACCCGCCGGAATAATTGCCCCCGCCGCCTTTATTCGCGTTGTAAGGGTTTTTCGGCGATTTCAGCGTTACCCGCACCGGCACGGCGTCAAAACCCAGCTTGGCGCGAATGCCGTTCACCAGATAACGCTCATAAGATTTTGGCAAATCATCGAGCCGCGATCCAAACACCACAAAACGCGGCGGCCGGGTGCCGACCTGCGTGATATAGCGCAGTTTAATCCGCCGTCCGCCCGGCGCTGGGGGCGGGTTGGCGTCGAGCGCATCGTCAAACCAGCGATTGAGCGCCGCCGTCGGCACACGTTTCGACCAATTGGCGCGCAATTCAAACGCCGCATGGAGCATGTCATTCAGGCCCTTGCCGGTCTTCGCAGACACAGCAAATAACGGCACACCGCGCACCTGCGCCAGCCCATCATGCAGCGCGCCTTTAATCCCGTTAAACAGGCCGCTGGGCGTTTCATGACCGCGTTGGCCAGCGATATCCCATTTGTTGATCGCAATCATCAAAGCGCGCCCTTCTTCAAGAGCGTGGGCGGCGATTTTGAGATCCTGATGCTCAAGCCCCTGAGTGGCATCGAGCAGAAGCACAACGACCTCCGCAAAATCTACCGCGCGGCGCGCATCGGCGACAGAAAGCTTTTCAAGCTTTTCTGTCACATTGCGTTTTTTGCGCATTCCCGCCGTATCGATCAGGCGGATGGGCCGTTCGTGTTCAATATTGCCGTCTTCGTCAGGTTCGGCCTTGGGATCGTGCCAAACCCAATCAATCGCAATCGAATCGCGTGTGATCCCGGCCTCTGGCCCGGTCAAAAGGCGGTCTTCATCGAGCAGCCGGTTGATCAGCGTCGATTTGCCAGCATTGGGGCGGCCCACAATCGCGAGCTTTAGCGGCCCCAGCGGCGCTTCTTCGTCTTCTTCGAGAGGGCGGTTCGCTTCTTCTAGAGCGGCATCGGCCTTCTCTCCGATAACCGGCCAAAGCCCTGCGAAGAGATCCGCGATGCCTTCGCCATGCTCAGCAGAAACCGCGACCGGCTCTCCGAAGCCCAGTGAATAGGCCTCCAAAACGCCGCTTTCACCCTGAGCGCCTTCAGCCTTATTCGCGACCAGCACGATCGGAACGTTATGCTCGCGCAAATAGCGGGCGATTTCCTCGTCGAGCGGCGTCAATCCAGCCCGCGCATCTACGACAAACATCGCCGCATCCGCGCCCTCTAGGCTGGCTTCTGTTTGTTTGCGCATCCGGCCCGGTAGGGTGAGCTCATGCTCATCCTCCCACCCGGCTGTATCGACCACGGTAAACTGCAGCCCAGCGATCTCTGCATCGCCCATACGGCGGTCACGGGTAACGCCCGGCTGATCATCGACCAGCGCGAGTTTTTTGCCCACCAGCCGGTTGAACAGCGTGGATTTGCCCACATTGGGGCGTCCGATAATGATGACCTGAGGTTTCATACTTGCACAAGAAGTGGCGTTTCACTCACCACTTGGCAAGCGAGACGGCACCTAGTCCTTTTTGGCGACAGGCGGATTTTCGCCGAGGTCTTCATACCATGCTTCGACGGGACCGGTTAGCTTGATCGTAAGGGGTTGGCCCTTGCGATCGACGGTCTTGCCGGCTTGGACACGGACCCAGCCTTCGGAAATCGAATATTCTTCGATGTCCGTGCGCACGCGGCCCTTGAACCGAATGCCGATGCCGCGTTGCAGAACTTCTGCGTCAAATTTTGCATTGCGCGGGTTTACCGATACGTGATCGGGCGGCGTATCGGCGGCAGAGCTGCCGGCGGCTTGATTTGTTGTTTCTTCAGTCATGGCGCGCCCTTAATCCCCTGCCGCTCACTAAACAAGCGTGTTGCGCTTGCCCTTTTGCAAGAGGCGCGATAGAGGCGGCGTCGTAATACGCGCGGGAGGCTCTGGCTGACCCGCGCGGCTTCGTTTGTGGCTTTGCGGGCGTGGCGGAATTGGTAGACGCGCTGGTTTTAGGTACCAGTATCGTAAGATGTGGGGGTTCGAGTCCCTTCGCCCGCACCAATCCCGCCCTGCGTGACGGCCACGATCCGGGGTTCTGACATCCGACATTTTTGTTCAAGAAGGCTTCAGTTCAAATCTCATGCAAACCAAGCAGACCACAAATGAGGGCCTCAAGCGCGGCTATCTGATCACCATCACGGCTGGCGAGATCGCTTCGAAAATCGAAGCCGAGATCAAGAAGGTCGCACCGCAGGTTCAAATGCCGGGCTTTCGTCCGGGCAAAGTTCCAGCGAATCTCGTGAAGAAAATGCACGGCGAACAATTGCACGCGCAAACGCTGAACGACACGATTCGCGATTCGGTCGACGGTCTGCTCAAAAGCGAAGAGCTGCGTCCTGCGATGCAGCCTGCAATCTCGCTCGGCGAAGATTACGAAGAAGGCAAAGACGCCTTGGTGACGGTTGAACTTGAAGTTCTGCCTGTCGTCGAAGCGCCTTCGACCGATGATCTGAAACTTGAAAAGCTCGTCGTCCCAGTGACTGACGCGCAAATCGAAGAAGCGATCACCGGCATTGCTGGCCAGAATAAGAGCTACAAAGACGCCGCCAAAACGAAAAAAGCTGGCGACGGCAATCAGCTGATCATCGATTTCCTCGGTAAGCTCGACGGCGAGCCGTTTGAAGGCGGCGCAGCGGAAGACGCAGCGCTTGTCATTGGTTCGGGTACATTCATTCCGGGCTTTGAAGAACAGCTTGTCGGCGCGAAAACCGGCGATGAGAAAGTGATCAAGGTCACATTCCCTGCCGATTATCAGGCAGAGCATCTCGCCGGTAAAGAAGCGACTTTTGACATCACCGTGAAAGCTGTGAAGGTCGAAACCGATACCAAGATCGATGACGAGTTCGCTAAGAACCTCGGCCTCGACAGCATCGAAAAACTGCAAGAAATCATGAAAGCGCAGTTGGAACAGCAGACCGCTGGCCTGACGCGCACACAGATGAAGCGTTCGCTGCTTGATCAATTGGCCGCTGGCCATGATTTCGACGTGCCAGAGACGATGGTTGACGCTGAGTTTGAACAAATCTGGGCTCAGCTTCAGCAAGAAGCGGCCAAGGAAGAAGATCCCGAAGCGGCTTTGAAGCAGATCGAAGACGAAAAAGACGATTACCGCGGCATTGCCGAGCGCCGCGTGCGTTTGGGCCTCCTGCTTTCGGAAATCGGCCAAGCGAACAGCGTCGAAGTCACTCAGCAAGAGATGTCGATGCTGGTTCAGCAGGCATCGCAGCAATATCGCGAAGAAGATCGCGAGCGTTTCTTGCAGTATATTCAGCAAGACCCAATGGCCGCCGCTCAGCTGCGTGCGCCGCTTTATGAAGACAAGGTCGTCGATTATCTGTTCGACCAAGCGGACGTAACCGAACGCGAAGTGACGGTCGAAGAGCTGCAAGCTGCGATCGAAGCGGACGAAGAAGCCGAAGTTGAAAAGGTGAAGGCTGCTCCGAAGAAGAAAGCGCCTGCTAAAAAGGCGGCTGCAAAGAAGCCGGCTGCGAAGAAGGCTGACGCTGACGCTAAGCCAGCAGCCAAAAAGGCGCCGGCTAAGAAGGCACCGGCTAAAAAGGCTCCGGCTAAAGCTGCGGCCAAGCCTGCTGCTAAACCTGCTGCGGCAAAGAAGGCTCCTGCGAAGAAGCCTGCCGCTAAAAAGGCACCCGCTAAGAAGCCAGCCGCGAAAAAGTAAGCTGGCTAATTCAGTTTAGGAGCGCCGGGGGCTTTATTCCTCCGGCCTCCACCGACGAAATGAGGGCGCGGGCAGCACAGCTGTTCGCGCCCTTTCATATGCGGCCCCCGCTTTCAGCACATCGTGATCGGCCCATTTTGCGCCGAAGAAGCTGATGCCCACAGGCAAATCCTCAACCGCGCCCATCGGCACGGTCAAATGCGGATAACCCGCGATTGCCGCTGGTGAACCGAACCCGATCGAACCGTTGAATTGATCGCCCAGCACAAGGTCGCTCATCCATGCCGGGCCGCGTGTGGGGGCGACTAAGAATTGCACGTCGTTATCCGCGAGCAGCATATCGAGCGTTTCTTCGCCCGCAATCCGCACGGCATTGGCGCGCGCGGTTTCGTAAGCCTCCCGGTCTGTGGTCCCATCGGCGGTTTGGAAAATGCCCTGATCGAACCAGCGCATTTCTGCGGCACTGCCTTCGTTAAACGCGATGATGTCGGCTAGGCTGCGCGGGGTGGCGCCGTCTTCGAATTCTGGGATGGAGGAAAGGTATTTGCCCATTTCCTCGCGCAATTCGAACAACAGCACAGCGTAACTGTCGCCATACATCTGCGCATTGGGTTCAAAGCTGATATCGATCAGCACTGCACCGGCACGCTCCATATCGGCCAGAGCGGCCTCGAACACGGCCTCCACCGCGTCATTGCTGCCGATCTGTTCGCGCATCACACCGATGCGAATGCCGGAGAGCGAAAAGTCACGAAGACCGGCGGTGTAATCCGCCGCGCGCTGAGCGCCTATTGTTGCGCTGTCCGCCGCATCCTCGCCCGCCATTGCCGTTAGCAACAGCGCGGCGTCATAGACGTTCTTTGCCATCGGACCGGCGGTGTCCTGAGTGGAGGATATCGGCACGATATGCGTGCGGCTGATGACCCCGACGCTGGGTTTAAACCCGACAACACCGTTCACCGATGCCGGGCAGGTGATCGAACCATTCGTCTCTGTTCCGATGGCCGCCCATGCAAAACCCGCCGCAATCGCCGCGCCGCTGCCTGCGGATGATCCGCAAGTGTTGCGATCAATGGCATGGGGGTTGCGGGTTAGCCCTTCGATAGCGCTCCAACCGCTGGTTGAATTGTTGCTGCGGATATTGGCCCATTCGCTGAGGTTGGTCTTGCCGAGGATAACCCCGCCCGCCTCGCGAATATTCGCGATCAGCGGAGCATCACGCGCTGTCATATTTTGTGCCAGCGCCAAGCTGCCGGCGGTCGTGGGGAATTCGCGCGTCTCGATATTGTCTTTCACCAAAATGCTGCGCCCGCGCAATATTCCGGTGGAGGCCAATCGCCGCGCTTCAACGGGCGCCTCGACATTGTAGTCAATCACTGCGTTCAGCATCGGGCCGTTATCGTCGAGAGCTTGGATGCGCAGGATATATTCAGTCACCGCCATCGTTTCACCGAACGATGTGTGCATGTGCGGCGCGCCGTTTTCTTCCGCTGCATCAGGCGATCGGTCGCCCGCAATGTCTTGTGCCAGCGCGAGATTGCCGCTGAGGGCGGCCGAGGCAAGGCACACAATAGCGAGCGTTGGTGCGAGCGTCGGTGAGAATGGTGGTTTTGTTTTCATGTCCGCACATTGCGCCTAATCCCGAACTGAACGCAAGAGGCGGCGAATATGCGGGGATGGGCGACGGTAGGCATGGGCATGTACAGATCAGATTTTCATTATTTTGCCCCAAAACAATCCAAAGTGGCGACAAAAAACGGGCGAACAGGGCACCTATCCCCAAAGGTGTGCCTGCTCCCCCTTGAAACCTGTGCGGGCGCGACCGACATGGTTCATTCGGATTAAAAAGGACTGCTTTCATGATCAATCTGTTCGGCAACGATGGCGAAACCCACGGAACACAGGGTCAATTCACGACCGACCCACTGACCGGCGCGCTTGTGCCGATGGTGGTTGAACAGACGAGCCGGGGCGAACGCAGCTTCGATATTTTCTCGCGCTTGCTGCGTGAACGCATCGTATTTGTGACGGGTCAGGTCGAAGACGGCATGGCTTCGCTGATCACCGCTCAGCTATTGTTCCTTGAAAGCGAAAACCCGTCCAAGCCGATTTCGATGTATATCAATTCGCCCGGCGGCGTGGTGACGGCTGGCATGGCGATCCATGACACAATGCAATATATCAAACCGCGCGTTTCCACGGTCTGCATGGGCCAAGCCGCTTCGATGGGCAGTTTCTTGCTGGCCGCGGGTGAGCCGGGGATGCGGGTTGCTTTGCCGAATGCGCGGATCATGATCCACCAACCTTCGGGCGGTGCGCGCGGAATGGCGTCGGATATCGAAATTCAGGCGCGCGAGATTCTGCGGATCAAATCGCGGATGAACGATCTGTATGTGAAATACACTGGAAAGACGCTCAAAGTGATCGAAGCGGCGATGGACCGCGATACGTTCCTTGAGGCAGACGAAGCCAAGGAATTTGGTCTGGTCGATAAGGTCTTTGAGACCCGCCCCGAGGGCGAAGAATCGGAAGATGACAAGGGTTCCGGCGGCGCTCCTGAATAACTGGCCACTGTAACGGGTAAGTTTGCGCGGTTTAATGCCTCATGGCGGGACGCGCTTACGAAACGTTCAGAGTGTCATGCCTATGTGGTGCATGAAAAGCACTTAACTGGACCCAAAATTGGCCGCCCCATGTTGATTCATTTGGCGGCGAAGATAGACTTGCCGAATCCGAGGGCATGGTGTTGCCTCGCCCCGACTCGGATTCGAGGATTATAGGAATGACCAAATTGAGCGGATCTGATAGCAAAAGCACTCTGTATTGCAGCTTCTGCGGTAAATCTCAGCATGAAGTTCGCAAACTTATCGCAGGGCCGACGGTCTTCATTTGCGATGAGTGTGTTGAGCTGTGCAATGACATTATCCGCGAAGAAACCAAGGCAGGGATCGCCGGCAAGAAAGAGGGCGAAGTCCCCACTCCGTCGGAGATTTTTGCGACGCTCAATGATTATGTGATCGGCCAGAACTCCGCAAAGCGGAACCTCGCGGTTGCGGTTCACAATCACTATAAGCGCCTGAAACACAGCGGAAAAGCGGGCGAAGTTGAGCTCGCGAAGTCAAATATTTTGTTGGTTGGTCCGACCGGCACGGGTAAGACGTTGCTCGCGCAAACTCTGGCGCGCACATTCGACGTGCCATTCACGATGGCCGATGCCACGACCCTGACCGAAGCGGGTTATGTTGGCGAAGACGTTGAGAATATCATCCTGAAACTGCTGCAATCGTCCGACTACAATGTCGAAAAGGCGCAGCACGGGATCGTCTATATCGACGAAATCGACAAGATCACGCGCAAGGCCGAAAACCCCTCCATCACGCGCGACGTGTCGGGTGAAGGCGTGCAGCAGGCTTTGCTGAAATTGATGGAAGGCACCACGGCCTCTGTCCCGCCGCAGGGCGGCCGTAAGCATCCTCAACAAGAATTCTTGCAAGTCGACACGACAAACATCCTGTTTATTTGCGGCGGTGCATTTGCCGGCCTTGATAAGATTATCGCGGATCGTCTGCAGAAACGCTCAATCGGTTTTGGCGCGCATGTTGCCGACCCTGACAAACGCAATATTGGCGAATTGCTTGAGCAGAGCGAGCCAGAAGATCTGCTGAAATTTGGCCTGATCCCTGAATTTGTTGGCCGCCTGCCGGTGATCGCGACGCTGCATGACCTTGATGTCGATGCGCTGGTGACGATCCTTGGGGAGCCGAAGAACGCTCTGGTAAAACAATATCGCAAGCTGTTTGAGCTTGAAGATGTCGATCTGACTTTCACCGATGAAGCGATGAAAGCCATCGCCGAACGCGCGATCCTGCGCAAAACCGGTGCGCGCGGGCTTCGGTCCATCGTCGAAGGCATTCTGCTCGATACGATGTTCGACCTGCCGGATATGGACGGCGTGACCGAGATTGTGATCGACGAAGATGTTGTCGGCGGGAAGAAAGACCCGGTCCGCGTTCATGGCGGGGATGCTAAAGAAGAAGCGGCTTAAGGGGCGCTTCTGAGTGATCACACAGTGAAAACGATCGGCCTAATCGGCGGGATGAGCTGGGAAAGCTCCGTCCAGTATTACAGCATGATCAACCGCGCCGTGCGGGACCGATTGGGACCATTGCATTCGGCCAAAATACTGATGCTCAGCCACGATTTCGGCGAAATCGCCGCGCTTCAACGCGCGGGCGAATGGGATCAACTTAGCAAAATCATGTGCGAGAGCGCCTGTGCGTTAAAAGCGGGCGGGGCGGATTGCGTCGTCATCTGCACCAACACGATGCACAAACTGGCCCCGCAGATAGAGGCTGCTTGCGATCTGCCGCTGATCCATATTGCCGATCCGGTTGCCGAAGCGATCAAAGACAAGGGCCTGAGCACGATTGCACTGCTCGGTACGGCGTTCACGATGGAGCAGGATTTCTATCGCGGGCGTCTTTCCGAAACGCACGGCCTAGACGTGATCGTACCCGATGCTGACGACCGCGCAGAGGTCCACCGGGTGATTTACGACGAATTGGTGTCAGGCAAGGTGCTAGGCAGCTCGCGCGCGGCCTACCGCGACATAATCGCCCGGCTCGCGGATCGCGGCGCACAGGGCGTAATTTTGGGCTGCACCGAGATCATGCTGCTGATCGATCAAAGCGACAGCGCGGTGCCGCTGTTCGATACGACGGCGCTCCATGCGGCGGCTGCGACGCGGTTCGCGTTTTCGGAATAATTCGCGCCGTTCCCGATTGCTCGCTTCTCCATCACAAAATCTGCGCCTGAATCCAAAACCCCGCCCGGTGCTTGGAGGAGCGCCGGACGGGGTCTGTTTGTAGCGCCGCCCCAATTCTTGGGAGGGGAACGGCGGGGCTGCGCTATCTGAAACAAGCTACGGTTCAACCCGGCAGAAAGACGCCGTCGGTTACGTGAATTATGCCGTTTGATGTTTGGACGTCCGCAGCCGTCACGGCGGCCGCGCGGCCCGCAGCATCGGTGATGACAATCGTATCGCCAGACAGCCGCGCGGTCAGGTTTTGGCCGGCCAGCGTTTCGATCGTGGCTTCGCCGCCGTGACGGTTGATCAGCGCGATCAGATCAGCGGAGGTGACCGAGCCAGAAACGGCGTGATACACCAACACATTGGTCAACTGGCCCTTGTTTTCTGGCCGCAACAATGCCGCGACGGTGCCACCGGGCAGTTTGGCAAAGGCTGTGTCTGTCGGTGCGAAGACGGTGAACGGGCCGGGATTCGACAATGTGCCCGCAAGATCAGCAGCGGTTACTGCGGCGACAAGCGTGCCATGAACACCGGTGCTTTGCGCGGTTTCCACGATGTTTGGACCTTGATGGCTCGCGCTGTGATGGTGATGTGCAGCAACCGGAGCGGCGGCAATGGCGGCCATACCGGTGGCGGCGGCAACAGCCGCGATCAGAGCAGTTTTCATAGTCTTGGTGGGAATGGGCATTGGGGTTTCCTCGTTTAAGGCAAGCCCTCCCGATCTTGCGCAGGAGCTACGCTTCTTCTTATGAAGCGGATGCGTCACTGCGAAATTTTGTGTGAAAATTGCGAAAGATCGCTTTGAACCGGGCCATTTACCCGGCCAATAGAGTGCTGATTTCGCGGCGGTCAGACCTGCGAAAAGGCGCCTTGTGCAACGACCGGACCGGCGTCAACGCCCTCCGGCTTGCCGCCGATGGGTTCGCGGGTCAAAACGATTTGAACACCGTTTTCCAAATTGCGCGCGACGTTGGCAGGCAATTCCATGCTGCGCACTTCGCCGGGTGCAACCACGCCGAGCGACTGCAACTCGCTGCCATCGGCAGGGACCAGCCACAATTCGTGATCATGCACACCGTCAGCAGTTAAGCCGATGGCGGCCACCAACATTTTCTCGCTGTCGGGAATATAGGTGACGTCGAGCCGCAGCCCGGTATCGCCAATCGGAACCTGTGCGACCAGCGGATCGGCCGCCGCCAATTGCGGGGTTTGCGTGGTACCGGGCGCGGTAACCGGCTCACTGCCCGGTGCAAACACCATCACGGCCATCAATACCGCAGCCGCAGCGGAGGTGATCCCCGCAGTCCATTGCCAACGGCGCAAGCGCGATGTGAGATCGATGACTTGCGCGCCGCCGGCTTTTCTGGCGCCATTCACTTCTTCAGAAATCCGCGTCCAGACATCCGAACTTGGCTCCATTCCAGCCATTTCGTCGGTGAGCGGGGCAAACCAATTGTCCCACCATTCCTTGCGCCAGGCGAAATCAGCGTCGCTGCCGGTTTTACCGCGCGCGTTCATTAACTCTTCGCCTTCGAGCAGGCCCAGCGCATATTCGGCCGCGATCATCGGATCGTCGCGTTTGGGTTCTGGCCCGGTATTGTCTGGATAATCGCTCATGATGCCTCACTCGCTTCCAGACAGGCGCGCAGTTTTTGCAGGCCGCGCCGGATCCAGCTTTTCATTGTGCCAAGCGGAACATCTGCCGCTTCGGCGAGCTCGGCATAAGTGTAGCCGTCGAAAAATGCGCCGCGAATGTGACCCTGCGTGTTCGCATCAAGGGCAGAAAGGCAGGTGTGGATTTGCGCGGCGTTTTCGGCATCGACCAAAAGACTGTCGGCCAAGGGAGCTTGGTCAGGAAGCGGGTTCGCCTCTTCCACCGGCACCGCTCCGCCGCGCACTTTGCCGGTGCGTAGGCGGTCAATTGCCCGGTTGCGCGCGAAAGTAGCCAGCCACGAAATAGGGCTCGCCCGTGTCGGGTCGTACCGGTCGGCGCGTTGCCAAAGATTTACATAGACGTCTTGCAAGGCGTCCTCGGCTTCCTTTCTGTCCCCTAATATACGGAAGCAGATGCCGAACAGTTTCACCCGGGTTGCGGTATAAATTTCCTCAAGCGCGCCGCTATCGCCGCCGGCGAGACGCACCATTGCAGCGCGCAGCCGTTCGCGCGCGATGGTCGCGGGATCGTTTGCAGAAGTGCGCGCGTCGCCAGCCATCAACAATCCGCTCCGCAGGTGTCACTGCCGCGCTCGACTTGGATGGTCGAATGACCGATGCCAAAGCGGGTCTCCAGATTATCGGCGATATCGCGCAGAAAATCATCCGAACACGGCGCGCCAGGCATCACCAGATGCGCCGTCAGCGCAGTCTCAGTCGTCGACATTGGCCAGATATGCAGATCGTGCACGGCGTTCACCCCCTCTAACTCTGCCAAATGCGCCCGCACTTCGCCGACGTCAATACTTGCAGGAACCGCAAGTAAGCCCATCTTTATGCTGTCTTTTGCCAAACCCCATGTGGCGAAAGCGATCATCGCTACGATCGCAAAGCTTACCAGCGGGTCTATCCACCATAGGCCGGTGAACACAATCACCAGACCCGCGATCACCACGCCCGCCGATACCAAAGCATCGGCGGCCATGTGCAAATATGCGCCGCGAATATTCAGATCATCCTGCCCGCGCATAAACAGCATCGCTGTCGCCGCATTTATTGCGATGCCGATCCCGGCCACGATCACCATGACCATGCCCTGCGGTTCGCTTGGTTCGAACATGCGGTGCACGGTTTCAAACAAGATCGCCCCGATCGCGACCGCTAGCAACATGGCGTTGGCGAGCGCGGCTAAGATCGTCGAGCTTTTGAAACCGTAGGTAAAACGTTCGGTCGGCGCGCGTTTCGCGGCGATGCTAGCGCCCCAAGCTAAGGTCAGTGCGAGGACATCGGACAGATTATGCCCAGCATCCGCGACCAGCGCCATCGATCCATATAGAAAGCCAAAACTCGCCTCGACCACGACGAAACCGGCATTGAGCGCGATGCCAATGGCGAAAGCGCGTCCGAAATCGGCGGGTGCATGGCTGTGATCATGCCCGTGACTATGACCGTGGCCATGCCCGTGACTATGCCCGTGCCCGTGATGATGCCCGTGATGATGTGAATGCCCGTGACCCATTGGCGCTAATTATAGACGCAGGAATCCAGCCCGTCACGCTTCACCACGCCTATGCGGCTTTCGATGGTGTTGCCGTGGCGGGCCAGCCATCCGCTTGGCCCAACGACAGCGCGTTTCTTTGGCTGGGGCAGGGCGGCGGCCATGCGGCTTGCTTCGTCTGGTGTCATGCGCGCGGCGGAATGGCGAAAGTAACGCTGCGCACCGGCTTCTGCGCCATATGTGCCGATGCCGGTTTCTGCGACGTTGAGATACACTTCCATGATGCGTTCTTTGCCCCAGACCGCCTCTATCCAAAATGTGAACCACGCCTCCAACGCTTTGCGGAAATAACCGCCGCCTTGCCAGAGGAAGACATTCTTTGCGGTCTGTTGAGAGATGGTGGAGCCGCCCCTTAACCGTCCGCCTTGTGCATTTTGCCGGGCGGCCTTTTCGATCGCTTCTGTGTCAAAGCCCCAATGTTCGCAGAATTTGGAATCTTCCGCCGCGATGACCGCTGCGACCAGATTGGGGTCGATATTCTCTAAGCTTTCCCAATCTTTCGTAATGCCGTTTTCGTCCATCACCATCGTCGCGGTGACGGGGATCGGCACCCATTTGAACAACACGACCAAAATCAGGCTCAGCCCGATGAACCATAGGATGATCTTTGCAAAAATGCGGGCAATTCGAATGGCCATGCGCGATGATTTAGGCGCGCAAACCGCCCTTCGCAATTGCTGACTTATCCCTGCGCGCGCTCTGCCCAGATAATGTAGCGCAGCGGTCCCGGTTCATGCGTGCCGAATGGATAACAGGTGGTCAGCGCGAGTAAGCCTTCTGCGCCATCTGTTGGATGCGTGAATTCGTCCCATGCCGCGATTTGAACGCGCGCGACACGGTAATTGGCGGTGGTGCCATCAATCCGCTCGATCCAAATATCGTCACCGATCAGCAGCCTTTGAACAAATTCGAAATGCGTGTCTCTATGCGCGGCCAGCACGGTGACGCGGTTCGCCCGGTCATCCACGACCGCTGTGGGCCCAAACGCCATCGCCTCGCCCGACCCGCCCGACAGAACGATTTCGCTCACTTGCAATCGCGGCGCGCTGACCCGCGCAATCGGCGCGGTGTCGGCCCAGCTCCACGGTTTGACCGGCGCGCCAGTGGCTAGGCTCTCGTCAAAGGCGCGGGCCAATAGGATTTGCGCGGCTTGCGCTTTCACCGGGATATAGAGCGCCTGCGCAATCAGCATCCCGCCGCATCCCATAATCGCCAGGAACAGCAATAGGGGGAGGGCGCGCCGTGGTTCTCCTTCCTTATCAGCGCGCCCCAATTGGGCAGGGCCGCAGCCCGGCTGTGTGAGAGCGGCTGCCATCAGGCGATCGCCCGCTGGAGGCTGTGCAGGTTCAGCCCTGCGGCAAGCCGCTCTCTTCTCATCCACACCGCTCCGGCTGCTCCCGATAGGAGAAGGAGAAGCCCAAGCGTGAAGGTGAGCATGTACCCGGTGGAGGTGCTGGGCAGCTCCAGCCGCTGGCGCTCTTTGTCACTTTCCAGCGGCATGTCGCGTGACCCTTGCGCAGATTGCGCACCAAACAGGTGATCGAAATCCCAACCCGCAGGCAGCAGCAGCGGAAGCTCCTCTCGCGTCAGCCGCGCGCCGTCAGGGCGGCTGGGCGTGTCATCCACCGCGATCAGGCTGGTCCGGCTGGTGACGATGTTGAAATCCATCCCCAGTTCCTCAATCGCCATGTTAGCAAGATCGTAGGACATTTGCCCGGACCAGCGTTCTGCCTCGACTTCGGCAATCCGGCGGCCTGCCCACAATCGGGCAACAACATCGCTTTGCGCCGCTTGGTTCAGCTCGACGCTCTGGCTCCAACGTGCCCCATCGATCAGGCCGCTAACCGTCAAAGTGCCTTGCAAATGGCGCGTCCGGCCCAGCAGCACCAGCGGCTCTCCCGCATACAGATCCGGCAGATCGCGCGGCGCAAAGTCGATATTGCCGCCATCCACATTGGCTGTGATCTGCGTTGCAACGGGGCGCGCGAGGCGGTCGAGCAGTCGCTGCATCTGGCTTTCCGCTTCATCCCCCATGCCGACATGAGTGAAGGTTCCGCGCCCTGCCTCCGCCATGCGGCGCATCAGGAATGTGTTGGGGGCAGAACCAATGCCGACCATAAACACCCGGCTGCGGCCCCGGTTCTCGTTGATCTCCTCCATCATCGCCGCCTCATTCGACAGCGACCCATCGGTGAGGAAGATAACTTGGCGCACTCTGCCACCGATCACCGCTTCGGCTTCGTGAGCGGCTTTGCAAGCGGCGATTGCGACCGCATTGTGATCGGCATTTTCTACATCGCCGCGGGCCGAGCAGGGCCCAAGCGCAGCGCGCAAAGCGGGCAGCATTTCTGTGCCGCCTTCTGCCTCAAGCCGGTGTGTAAAGCTCTTTGCTCGTTCAATATTGCGGTCACTGGCGAATACTGCGCTGGTGAACAATTCGGTCATCGTGTCGTCGAAACGGATGATGTTGAACCGGTCCTGCGGGCGCAAAGTTTCCAGCGCATAGAGCAGGCTCCGGCGGGCGGCGGGCATACTTTCGCCCGCCATTGATCCCGAATTGTCGATGACAAAGATCATTTCGCGCGGCGGCGCTGTGCCTGTGCGTTCGGCAGAAGGCGGCGTGATGGTTGCCATTACATAGTCGAGTTCGGAATGGCTTTGGCGGAACAGGCCAAGTGCAGGCGCATCCCCCGCCGCGCTCCACCGCAGTTCAAAATCGCGGTTCGCAGGGACCGCGCCATCCGCGAGTGTGATCGTGCGAACCGCTCCGCTGCCATCCACATTGACCGCGTGATATGGGCTAGAGATCGCCTCTGCGGTAAAGCCGGGATCGAGATTGACGGTGATCGCGACCGGGTTCAGCCCACCGCCAGCGCGCGCCACCATTGCTGGATCGGCGGTCGGCGCGAGAATATCGCTCGCCCCGGCCAACATCGCGGCATTGGCCAGCGATCCGACATTGTCAGCGCCGCCGACATCTTGGCCGGAAATATAGCGCGGCCCCACAACCAGCGGCAGGCGCAGCGAATAATCGCCAGCGACCTGAGCGATGGGCGCTTGAAATTCAATCTGCACCAGAACCGTCTCGCCCGGGCCGACATTGGCGATGGAGTTGCGGAACATGTTGGGGCGCGATTGTTCGACTAGGCCCGCTTTCTGACCGCTCGCCTTAGCTTCCTCATATATCTGTTGCGCCTCTTCCTTAGGCTTAATCTCGCCTTCGAAAATGCGGTCGCCCACCACCATTTTCAGCGTATCGACCGCGCCGTCATCGGGCAGAGGATAGAGATAGGTTGCCTCCATCCATTCGTTTGATGTGTTGCGAAAGGCTTGCGTAACGGTCACCCGCGCGGTTTGACCATCGACATTGGCGACAATATCCGTGCCCAATCGCATGGCGGGGACGCTGGCGGCGACTTCGCCTGATCTGGGGTCGGCGCTGGAACGCAGGATTAGACCGCCCTCCGATTGCATCGGAGCGTAGCTCGCGGGCAAAGGTTCTGCCGCGGCCGCCGCGCGGCTGACCGGGTTTGCGGTTGCCCGCGATGAAAGCGCCGATGAGGCCACCACGCCTAGGGCAACCACGCCCAAAATGAGCAGGACCACCAATCCATCTTTGTCGGGAAATCTGCCCGCAGCCATCGCAATTCGTCGCATGTAAGCCTCCATTCATCGTTCTCTTCTATCCCCTTATCGGGTCAAAGCGGCGGCGCACCACGGCCAAGAAAGGCCGATTTCCGCCATTTGCGCGGACAAGCCGGAGTGGATTTCGGGATTTGTGCGGAATTGTGCGGTTTCGTGAGGGTTCGACACAAGACAGGGAGGTCAGAAATGGGGTATCAGATGCTGATGAGTGATTTTGACAATGCAGACGTGGCGTTTCGGCTGCGCGAGGAGATCGCCCGGCGGCGGCTATCGCGGGCTGGTCTGGCTGAAACGGCGCGGCTGAGTATTTCGACTTTGGAAAAGGCATTGTCGGGGCGGCGGCCCTTTACTCTGGCGACGATTGTCCGGCTGGAGGAGGCGCTTGGCGCTTCTTTGCGAGCGGCACCTGAGCCAGAGGCGGTTGGCCCTCAAATGGCTCCGATGGAAATGGGGTCTTACGCCCGGCAAGCGGTGCGGTGGATTGAGGGAGAATACCTCACTTTGCGCGCCAGTTTTGGTGAAGAAAACGCGGTCTATGCCTATCGCACCGAAATCCGCTGGAGCGCGGCCAAGGGGCACCTTGTTTTTGCCGAAAGCGACCGGATCGACACAGCGTTTCAGCAGGCGGGCTTTGTCTCTATGCCGCATCTCTCAGGGCACACATACCTGATGACGAGCGAAGCGGGGCAATACCGGATGATCATGCTGGGCCGTGCGACGCGCGATCAGCGGATGTTCGGCCTGCTTTCGACATTGCAAGTGGGGCAGGGGTCGCAATTGGTGCCGGTTTCATGCCCGCTTGCGCTGGTGCCAATGGCGCAGATCGAGGACGCGCAATTCGGGTTGGTCAGCGAAGGCGACCACCGTTCCGCAGAATATCGCGGGGTGCTGGACAATGCGCTTGAAGGCGATTTTTGCCGGTTGCGGCGATAAAGGTGCGGCATGATTATCGTTGCCGAAGGCATCAGCGCGGCGGGCAAGACAACGTTCGCGCGTCAATTCGGCGATGGCCGTTGGTTGCCCGAAATTGAGGCAAAAGCGCAGCGGCCAGATGCCGATGCGCCGCTGATTGATCACGCCCGGTTTTGGGCGGGGCACAATTCCCGCCGTTTCCAATTGGCCATGGAAATAGAGGCGAAGCATGGCTTTGTGATTTGCGATACCGATCCCATGAAAGTGCATTTTTCGTGGTGCATGGAACGCGCTGGCTTCCATTGGCCTGACAAGTTTGAGATCGCCGTGCCAGTGGTTCGAGAGGCCATAGCGGAGCGCAGACTTGGCTTTGCCGACCTTTATCTTGTGAAGCAGATCGATCCTGACACCGCGCGCGCACAGAAAGAGGGCGATCTGACACGGCGGCGCGGCAATTTTGAACAGCATCTCGCGCTGCAACCGCATTTGATTGATTGGTTCGGCGCGCTGTCAGGCCCTCTGTCCGGACATGTCCGCTGGGGCTTTCCCGAAGTCAGCAATATGCTCGATGAGATCAAAACAAAAGCGCCGGAGGCGAGCCCCCGGCGCTTCGATGTTTCGGTGTTCGACGAATTGCTCCGCCGATTGCCTAACTGATTACGCCGTCCCCGGCATCAACCGGTCGCCCGCGATCCGCTGCATCGCTTTTTGCAGCTTTTCAAAGGCGCGCACTTCGATCTGGCGGATACGTTCGCGGCTTACATCGTAAACCTGCGACAGCTCTTCCAATGTTTGCGGCTTTTCTGTCAGACGGCGTTCGGTCAGGATGTGCTGTTCCCGCTCATTGAGCGAATCCATCGCCTCGACCAGCATTGTGTGGCGCACTTCGGCTTCTTCGGCATCGGCAACCGTTTCATCCTGCAAAGGACGATCATCGGTCAACCAATCTTGCCATTCACCGGCACCTTCTTCGCCGCCGCGCATCTGCGTGTTGAGCGAGCCATCGCCGCCCATCATCATCCGGCGGTTCATATTGACGACTTCTTGTTCCGGCACGCCCAGATCGGTTGCGATCTTGGTCACATCTTCAGGGTGCAGATCGGAATCTTCATACGCCTCAAGCTGCTTCTTCATCCGGCGAAGGTTGAAAAACAGCTTTTTCTGAGCCGCCGTGGTGCCCATTTTAACAAGGCTCCACGAACGCAGAATATATTCCTGAATCGACGCCTTAATCCACCACATCGCGTAAGTCGCGAGGCGGAAACCGCGTTCAGGTTCAAATTTCTTGACGCCCTGCATCAGGCCAACATTGCCCTCTGAAATCAGGTCGGACACGGGCAGACCATAGCCGCGGTAACCCATCGCGATTTTCGCAACGAGACGCAGGTGGCTCGACACAAGCTGCGATGCAGCCTGCGGATCTTCGTGTTCGGCATACGCTACGGCGAGCATATATTCCTGCTCCGCCGTCAGCACGGGGTATTTTTTGATTTCCGACAAATAGCGGTTGAGGCTTTGCTCTCCGCTCAGCGCCGGGACTGTGGTTTTTGACTTGCTCACTTTTTCCCAAACCTTTCTAGTGTCGACCTCTGATGCCGGACCCCTAATGGGCATCCGGTCTGCTGGGCCACATGGTTACATATACAGTGCGTATATCCGTTTTACGATAGTTCTCGGCAAAAAGCCGCGTCGTTCATGGATTAAAACGCGCCAGTTGGTCGATTAGTTCCTGCATATCGTCAGGTAAATCCGCGTGAAACCTTAGATTTTCGTGCCGAATCGGATGCAAAAACCCAATTTCCGCTGCGTGTAGCGCCTGACGGGCGAATCCGAGCCGGGCGATAACGGGTTTCAGCGCCTTTGGCGTTTTTCCGTAAAGTTGATCTCCTAATAGAGCATGACCGATTGATGCGCAGTGAACACGCACCTGATGTGTTCGGCCAGTCTCTAAGCGGCATTCGATAAGCGCGCTTTGATCAAGCCGTGTGATCAGCTTGTAATGGGTGATCGCATGTTTGCCGCGTGAGCTTTCCTTTTCAAGGACAGCCATTTTCTTTCTGTTGCTGTCTGATCGCCCTAACCGTTCGTCGATAATCCCCTGCGCCGGGCGCGGATGACCGCCGCACACCGCAAGATAACGCCGATGCACCGAATGTTCGGCAAATTGCGCCGCTAACCCTTCATGCGCGGCGTCGGATTTTGCGACGACCAGCAGGCCGGATGTGTCTTTGTCGATCCGGTGAACAATGCCGGGGCGGGCGACGCCGCCAATGCCTGATAAAGACGTGCCGCCGTCCCGTGCGCAGTGGTGCAGCAGCGCGTTCACCAAAGTGCCATCGGGGTTGCCCGCCGCCGGGTGGACCACCATTCCGGCGGGTTTGTTCACGACGATCAAATGTTCGTCTTCGTAAGCGATATTGAGCGGTATATCCTGCGGCAGAGCTTCAGCCGAAATGGTGGCGGGCACATGGATGCGAAATTCCGCGCCCGCTTTGACTTTGGCGGATGGCGATGCCGCGGGCGCGCCGCCTATTTCGACGCGTCCCTCTGCGATCAAAGCCTGCACCCGCGCGCGCGACAGATCGGTCGCATCGGCCAGAGCTTTATCGAGCCGGGCCGGGGCAGGGATGACCCCATTGATGATTTCCGCGTCAGACATTGGTAGAGCCATGCGCGATGGATATTGACGTGACAAGAGAGGTGCTGCGCGCGGTGCAAAGCGCCGCCGCATCGGCGCACCCGCACGAGGCCTGCGGCTTGCTGCTTGGCACGCGTGATAATGGGCGCGCGGCGATCACCGCATTCACCCAAACCGCCAATGTTCACCCGGAACCCCGCACGCATTTTGAAATTGATCCCGGCGCGCTGATTGATGCGCACCGCGATGAACGATCAGGCGGACGGAATTTGCTGGGCTATTACCATTCGCACCCAAGCGGCGATCCACGCCCCTCCGCCACCGACCGCGCCAGCAGCGCAGGCGACGGGCGGATATGGGCGATTATCGGAGGGATTAACGGGGCGGAGCGTGACATCATGTTCTGGGAAGATGGGGCAGAGGGGTTTAACGCACTTTCCTACGCCGTTATCGGTGATTAGAATGACGCCATGTTTTCCTATCGCCAGATATCAGTATCCCGGTTCGGGGACGCAAATTGATCGGGCGCTGGATGGATGAAATTTTTGCGCCTAGACAGTGTGTCAGGTGTGTCAGGCTTGACCTGAAATTGGGCCAAAATTTGGGATGGAATTACGGTAACTCATGACCTCACAAACCGACCTTGCCGCATTGATGTGTTCGCGGCTGTGCCACGACATGCTGTCCCCTGTTGGAGCGCTGTCAAACGGCCTTGAATTGCTCGCAGATGAGCAAGATCCCGAAATGCGCGCTCGCTGTGTCGAATTGCTTGAGCAAAGCGCCAAGATCAGCACGGATAAACTCAAATTCTTCCGATTGGCGTTTGGCGCGGCAGGCGGATTTGGCGAGGCGGTGCCAGTCGAAGAAGCGCAAGAAGTGATCGCGGCGCTGGCGTCTGATGCCAAACGGGTTGAGCTGAACTGGGCGATTGCCTCCTCCAGCCTGCCGAAACCGGCGGTAAAAGTGCTGCTCAACCTGTCGCAAATCGCGCTCGATGCGCTGATCCGCGGCGGGACGCTGGATATCGGAGCAGAGCGGCGCGACGGCAATGTTGAGATCGTCGCGCGCGCAACCGGCGACCGGATCGCATTTGATGAGACGATTGGCAGGGCGCTGCAGGGCGACCTTGATCCGTCAGAGATTTCGAGCCGCACGGCGGCGGCGCATATGATCGCCTTGTTGGCGGAGGAAATGGGCGGCGGGTTGCAATACCAGACATCGGACGGCGCATTGGTGCTGGGCGCGGTGCTGCCGGAGCCTGAGGGTATGATTGGGTGAGCGTAGGAAACGGCGAAGGCGGCGATATGCAGGTCAGCGAGCTGGTCCATGCGATTGTCCCATCGCCGAATTTCAACGAACGAAAATTGCCGATCACCATGTTGGTGGTGCATTATACTGAAATGAAGCCGATTGAGGCGGCTTTGGACCGGCTGACTGATCCAGATGCGGGCGTATCGGCGCATTACCTCATCAGCGAAGAAGGCGTCGTCACGCAGCTTGTGTCAGAGGCGAAACGCGCATGGCATGCGGGCACATCCTATTGGCGCGGGATCAAGGATGTAAACTCGGCCAGCATCGGGATTGAACTCGATCACCCCGGTCACGGCCTGGGATACCGAGAATTTGCCGATGCGCAGTTCGCAGCCTTGGTGCCACTGATCGCGCGGATCGCGGGGCAATACGACATTCCGCGCGCCAATGTCGTGGGCCATTCCGATGTCGCGCCGCTGCGTAAGATTGACCCAGGCGAACTGTTTCCGTGGGATAGGCTCGCGGGATATGGCCTATGCCTGCCGCGCCCGGCGAAGCTTGATCAGGTTGATCCCTTTCATAACGAAGGCGCATTCATCCTCGCGCTGGAACGCTATGGCTACGACATTACAGAAGGGCGCAAAGCCATCGAAGCGTTTGAACGCCGTTGGCGTCCGGGCAAAATCGAGGGCAAGCCTGATGCGCAATTGGGCGCGATATTGTGGCATTTGCTGCTGGAGCGGGATCGGGGAACGGCGCGGTAGTGAGTGGGGTAGTGAGTGCGGCAGTGGGCGCGGCAGTGGGCGCGGTAGTGAATACGGCAATCGCCGATTTACAACTGGATACACCGCAGAGCGCCAGAATATGCTTTAATCGGTTCAGAAATCGCCATGGGAGGGATTTGCGATGATGAGAAAACTAGCAGCCGAATTTGTCGGCACATTTTGGTTGGTGTTTGGGGGCTGCGGTTCCGCAGTGCTCGCAGCGGCTTTTCCAGAGCTTGGTATCGGCTTTGTCGGTGTCAGCCTCGCCTTTGGTCTGACGGTTTTGACGATGGCCTATGCTGTCGGCGGTATCTCCGGCGGGCACTTTAACCCGGCGGTTTCGCTGGGATTGGCGATTGGCAATCGGTTCAGCTGGGGCGAATTGGTGCCCTATTGGGCCGCGCAATTGCTCGGGTCTTTCGTTGCGGCCGGCATGTTGTTTGTCGTCGCCAGCGGCGTCGCTGATTTCCAAGCGGGCGGATTTGCCTCCAACGGATATGGCGAATTGTCACCGGGCGGTTTTTCGATGACTTCGGCTTTGGTGATTGAGATTGTGCTGACAGCTGGCTTCTTGATTGTGATCCTTGGCGCGACTTCGGCCAAGGCGCCGGCAGGTTTTGCTCCGATTGCGATTGGTTTGTCGCTGACCTTGATCCACTTGATCTCGATCCCAGTGACCAACACGTCGGTAAACCCGGCGCGTTCGACCAGCGTGGCATTCTATGCCGACACCGCCGCAGTGCCGCAATTGTGGCTGTTCTGGGTTGCACCTTTGATTGGCGCGGCGATTGGCGCGCTCATCTGGAGGTTCATACTAACGCCAGACGACACGCTCGATAATATCGGGGGCCAGGAATAAGCTTTCGTGATCTGACAAGACGATGGGAAGGGGCTGGCTTTGTAAAAGTCGGCCCTTTCTCTTCTCGGCTCCAGTCTCTATGGATCACGGTGTCAGGGGGCTGAGGCAGCCGCGTGAACCCTTTTGTGGGCAAGCGAGGAAAGTCCGGGCTCCACGAAACAAGGGTGGCGGGTAACGCCCGCCGAGCTCGCGTCTATGGGCGCGGGTTTAGGGAAAGTGCCACAGAGAGAAAACCGCCGATGGAGGTTCCTTTCCGAAGGGGGCTCACAGGTAAGGGTGAAAGGGTGCGGTAAAAGCGCACCGGGGCCGCTGGCAACAGCGTCCGCATGGTAAACCCCACCCGGAGCAAGGCCAAATAGGGGTCTCGCGCTCGGCCTTCGGGTCAGGGCAGGAGTGGTTCGCTCCGAGAGATCCGGGTTGGCTGCTTGAGCCGTTCAGCAATGGACGGCCCAGATGAATGGTTGCCGCCGCGCGGCCGGTCCGGGAACGGATACCGCGTGCGGAGACAGAACCCGGCTTATGACGCCCCCTGACGTTTTTGTTTGTCCTACCGCTGCGCTGTTTGAGGACGTTATATCTGTCCTATCGCTTCGCTATTTGAGGACGTTCTCGTCGTCCTACCGCTTCGCTACTTTAGGGGCGTTTTTCAACTGATGGCCATCTTCCTGAGCGGCGGGCACAAAATTTGGAACATCTGTTCTCAGGCACCGTTGTAGCCTTATGACAAATAACTCAGCATTCCAGCGCAGCACCGTCCAACGCGCGGTCGTCCTCCTCGCAGTCGTCATCCAAATCGGCGCGACATTCCTCCCGCAACTCGGCTTCGGTGAACCCATTGGCGACCGGTCCGACAGCATCCGTACGCTCATTACGCCGTCGGGGTGGGCATTCGCGATTTGGGGGCCGCTGTTCTTTGGTTCCGCCGTTTTTGCGATCTGGCAGGCCTTGCCAGCGCAGCGCAGCAATGCGCTGCTCAACCAGATCGCATGGCCCGCAGCGATAGCATTGGCGGCGCAAGGCGTGTGGGCGACCTACACTCAATTCGCCAACCTGACCGCGATTTCTGCGATCACTATCCTCGTATCGCTGGGCGGATTGCTCATATGCCTGCGCGCCTTGGTTCAGCAAGACGCTCTTTCTGCGGGCGAACGCTGGTTCGCGGCACTTGTGCTCAGCGCGCTGGCCGCGTGGTTGACTGCCGCCAGCATCGTCAACATCTCTGCCACGCTCGCCTATTACGGCATCGGCGGCGGATTTGCCTATCCGTTGGCGGCGGCCAGCATGATTGCCATTGGCGGCGTAATCGCGGCGCTGGCGGTTGCGCGCTCGCGCGGCAATCCTTGGTACTCACTCGTATTCTGCTGGGCTTTGCTCGCGATCTATTTTCGCGGCGGGCAAGAGGCGCAGAGCATTGCGTGGGCTTGCCTGTTTTCCGGAACCTTGGTGCTGCTGGGTATGGCAATCGAACTCGCTAAACCGGGCAATCGGCGGCATTGGATCGGTGCCTAACGGTCCGAAACCAAAACGCCGGGCCTTGCCGCATTGGCAAGACCCGGCGTCTTGTTAGCCGGAGCAGTGTCTGTGCTGGCTTAGAAGCGCCAGCTTAGCGACACCCGCCCTTGGTCATTCGACAATGCGCCGCGGCCCATGTCCGAAGTGACCGAGACAGAAGCGCTCAGGTTCTGGCCCACGGACATTTCTGCACCTGCATTGACCGAAACCCATTGCGGGTCGAGCTGATTGGCGATGGTGAACGGTGTGTCCGCCGCGCCAAAGAAGTTCGCCGTCACCACATCCGCCGTATCCGCCATTTCGCGCGCATAGGCGACCGAACCAAAGGCACGGATCGAGCTGGTATCACCCGTGCGGATGTCGAATGACGCCATTGCGCCTGCCTTTGCCCCCATTGAGGTAAAGGTCCGGTCCGCGACTGACAGGCCGAACGCATTCGCGCCGATCTCATCATAGCCGCCGATCGAATTGCGAACATAATCCATGCTCACAACCGGGCCGACTTCAAAGCCTTGTCCCAGATCAAAGGCGTAACCAAGCCGCATTCCGCCGAATGTCTGTTCACCATCGGATTGCCCGATAGCGTTGTCATACGAGCTGCGGAAATCGCCTTGCGCAGCCCGCTCGACCCCAAACTCTTGGCTCGATGTACCGGCATAGCCATCGGCGAACAGGCCGCCATCAGACCATGTCGCATAGATCGCAACCGATTGGCTGGTGTCTTCTTGCGCTTGCAACGCTCCGGTGGATTGCTGGCTGTTGCGGATGTTCGACACCGCGACACCAAAGCTGAACCCTTCGGCGACTTGCAGATCGGCACCGATGGTCATTTCGCCCGCTTGGGTAAGCGACGCTTGCTCAAACGCATTTGCACCGACAACGCCGCTTGTGACGCCATTGGTCCCAAATGTGTTGAAGCCGGTAATACCGTTGCCAAGAACGCCCGATTGCTGACCGCCATTGAGGTAAACGCCAGAGGCGCTGCCATAGATGCCCAATGCGCCGGTTTGACCCGGCGTTGTTCCGGTGAGAGCAAAGCTGGCATTACCCGCAGCAGAGAACCCGCCCGCAGCACGCGATCCGCCGCGCAGCGCAAGTGTGCGCTGAGCGATTTGACCGGTGAAGCGTTGAGAGAACGTGTTGGCGGTAAACGTCTGGCTGAACGCGCTGATCGGTGTGAGCGACGACAAGGTCGATCCCAGCGTGTCGAACGATGCGCTGTCAACAACGGCGAACAGATCGGCAAAGCTATCAAAGCGCGAGGCGCGCAATGTATCGAGCGCCGTACCAAGCGAGCGCATTGAACTGCCCCGGCCCAATAGATCGCGGATGCTGCGCGCTGTCACTTCAACAATGACATCGCCCCCTTCAATCCGGTGCTCAGCCGCCAAGATTGGTGACCGGCTTAGGAATGTCACGCTGGCGAAATCGCCATCGATCGCTCCGGCAGAGAGCAAGGTGTATTCCGCGCCAAAGCGAACGCGGCGATCGCGGCTGGAGATAACCAAGTCGCCATCCAGAACAGCAACGCCAGAGATGTCGTAGCTGTCAGAGGTGACGATGTTCCGGCGTCCGACGGAGAAATCGCTCCAGAGCGTACCGCCGCTGGTCTGCACATAGTCGCCGTCAATGCTGAGCGAACCGAAGCTGTTGGCCCCGCCTGCGCTGAGCAAGCCTTCTAGGTTGAACAGCACATTGGTGTTGATGGTGCCGCCATCGCCGACCAATTCACCGCCAGCCAATGTGTAGATGCCGGTGTTCAGCGTGCCGTTAATCTCGGCAACCCCGTTGAACTGTTCTACGCCGATGAGGCTGGTGAAGCTCCATTCGTCCGGAAGAACGAAAGCGGCCCGGCGATGGTCGATGACCAAGCGGTCAATTTCTACATCAAGGTCAACTGTCGTGGTTCCGCGCCGGCTGAGGTGAACCTCAAAATATTGCGCCGGATTTTCAAACGCAGTTCCCGGCGTCCCATCGGTATTTTGCGGAACAAATCCGCGCGAACCTGGCCCCAGCAGAACCGAGCTTTCGGGAATATTGCCGCCGAAATCCGGTGTGCCTTCGGGTGGCAGTGAAGATGACAGATCGCTTGGATATTCCGACACGTCATTGCCGAGGATCAGGCCAACGCCCGGTGCGGTTTCAAATACGCCCGGCTCATCACCAGTAGGAATGCCGTTCACCAAATTGCCGTTGCCATCATCGACCAAGAAGCCCGGATCAAGATCCTGCGTCCAATGCGTCGGGTCAGACCAATTGCCATTCCCGCGCCGCGCCGACACATATTTATAGGCGGTGTTTTGCGTCACGAATTCAAAGAACGGATAGAGCGGGTTATAAAAGCTGATGTCGCCATAGGTGTTGCCGACGCCAAAGAAATCATAGCCGCCCGATAGCACCGCGGTAATCACCCCGCCCGGCACGCCCAGCTCATCCGCGATCAGCGGCGAACCGCTATCACCGCCAGCGGTTGCGACCTCATTCGGCAGCGCGTCGCCGTCGAACCAGTCGATAGACAGAACCGCATCGAGGCTCTCGCAAGAGATCGCGCCGTTGCTAGCAAATGTGCAGCGGTCTTCGCCCGGACCAACGCGGTCAGGATTGTCGAAATCGGTGAAGTAAAATGGCTGTGACACTTCGCCAAAAATGATCGCAGTTGGCGCGAAATCGGGTGCGATTGTATCAATCAAATCTGCCGGTGAAGCGACAGCACCCAGCATGTTTTCGCCAACCCGGCGAAGAAATCCAATGGGAAGATTAGAGAACAATGCCGAATCCGCAGTGCCAAAGCTGCCATAACCAACCTGAACCACGTGAGTGAGTTCGGTCAGCGGTGTCAGCAGAAGCGGTAGCGCAGGAACATCGGTAATCGGCGTATCAACCGCGATCAGTGCAATATCAGCCCAAGGAAATGGCAGCCCGCCATTGTCGAGATTGGACGATGGGTGAATGATGACGTCGGTGCTGCTCGCCACGCCGCCTTCTGTGTAATTTGCCCCGGTGCCAATATATTCGAAGAACCGGCCAGAACTGTCCACGCCGGTAGAGATCAACTGCGTACGCGCCGCGCCAGAAGCGACCGTGCCGTAATCCTCTGAAGAGCGCGAGTTCAAGCAGTGCGCCGCCGTCAAGATGGTCCGCGGATTGATCACACTGCCGGTGCAGTTGAAGAACACGCCGCCGCTCACATTGTCTTGGCTGAAGATTTGCACGACCGATGGCTGTGTGTTGTCGAAATCAATCGCCCCATCAAGACCAACGTCATCGCGCGAAATAATTCGCGGAGTGGGCCGGACGGTCGTGGCGCTGATATCGCCAGTGAAGCGCGGCAATGGGCGGATGATCGAAGGATCAAGCGTCGCGGTGTAAGTGTCCGATTGAATGCCGGCAAAGCTGTCGATTATCGCGGTCGGCGCGGTCGGCGCGGTCGGCCCGGTCGCAATTGGTGCGGTGATGCTCGGCGCCGCTGATTCTTCGGCGGTGGTTTCGGCCTGATCGAGGCGCCATTGCGTCCGCTCATTCGGTGCGTTCGAAACCGCTGCACCCGACCCGCCGCCGGATGCGTAAGCGGGCGATGCCGCCAGCGCTCCCGAAAGTGCGACGATGCCTACACCGGTGAGAAATTTACTATGTTTCATATTAACCCCCATTTTTAATACCCCTGCCCGATTCGGAGGCTACTCCATCACAGGGGCGATTCCCAAGCCCTTAGGGCGATTTTTTTGAGGTTCCACAGACACTTGCATGAAATGCAATAAATGGGGTTTGGAATCAAAAGCGGCGCTTAATGATTGTATCATCAAGCGCCGCAATGGGTTTGCAAATCGTGCGAAAGGTTAATTTCGGCCAATGCTCGCATAGGTAAATCCGGCTGAGCGCATGTCCTCTGGATTGTAGATATTACGCAAATCAATCATCACCGGCGCCGCGACAAGCTCTTTCACCCGGTTCAAATCGAGCGCGCGGAAGGCGTCCCATTCGGTCACAATCGTGACCACGTCAGCGCCTTCGATGGCGGTGTATGGGTTATCGCACATCGTAACATCGGGCATGAGTGGTTTCGCGATCTCCATGCCTTCGGGATCGTATGCCGAAACGATCACGCCCGCATCGGTCAATGTTTGCGCCACTGCAATAGCGGGCGAATCGCGCATATCATCGGTGTTGGGTTTGAATGTCAGACCCAGCAACGCCGCTTTCTTGCCGCGCGCGTTTTCCGCGCCGCCCAATGCATCAAGCACTTTGCGGCCCATCGCGCGTTTGCGGCTTTCATTGGTTTTTACAACGGCTTCTACGATGCGGGTCGGGCTGTCGTAATCCTCTGCGGTTTTCAGCAAAGCGAGCGTGTCTTTAGGAAAGCATGATCCGCCATATCCGGGGCCAGCATGGAGGAATTTGGAGCCGATGCGGTTGTCCATTCCGATCCCCCGGCTGACATCCTGCACATTCGCGCCGACTTTTTCGCAAAGGTCCGCCATTTCATTAATGAAGGTGATCTTGGTCGCGAGAAAAGCGTTGGCGGCGTATTTGATCAGTTCGCTGGTGCGGCGTTCGGTGAACAAAATGGGCGATTCATTTAAGAACAGCGGGCGATACACTTCGTGCATCACATCGCGGCCAAAATCGTCCTCTGCCCCGATCACGATCCGGTCAGGATGTTTGAAATCGCCAATCGCTGCGCCTTCGCGCAGGAATTCGGGATTGGAGACGACTGAGAATTTATGCGTCGTACCGCTATCCTTGAGGATGCGTTCAACCTCGTCTCCGGTGCCAACTGGTACGGTTGATTTGGTCACGACAACGGCGTCGTTGGCCAGGCTCTCACCGACTTCTTCGGCGACTGCGTAAACGAACGAAAGATCCGCATGGCCATCGCCGCGGCGGCTTGGTGTGCCGACCGCAATGAAGATGGCGGCGGCGTCCTTGATCCCTTCGGCTAAAGAAGTGGTGAATGACAGGCGGCCCGCCTTCACATTGCTTTCGACCAGCGCATCAAGGCCCGGCTCATAAATCGGCATCACACCTTCGTGCAGCCGGTCAATTTTGCTTTGATCTTTGTCGATGCAAACAACGTCATGGCCGAAATCGGCGAAACAAGCGCCCGATACCAGCCCGACGTAACCCGAACCCACCATTGCAATTTTCATGGCGTAATGCCCCTAATTCTTCGTTGCGCGCCGATTAGAGATGGAGCGCAAAAATATCGTAAAGATGCGCAGTTTCGCGCTATCCGTTCACACGCTTTAGGCCCGTTCGCCCTGAAAGACTTCTATCGGGCCGCCGTCTGTTTGGCTGGCCTGAAGGATCCGTCTTTGGTCATCTTCGAGCACCAGCGCCGTAAGCACACCTGAACGAAAAGCGCCAGTATCAATCCCGATCCGGTTGCCGCAATCCATGACCTTGTCAAAGATCGTGTGACCGTGAACGACGACCTTATCCAACGGGCCTTCATGGTCCAGAAAACGATCGCGGATCCACAACATATCGCTGCGTTTCTGTTGATCCAAAGGCAGTGCGGGATCGATCCCTGCATGCACGAACAGATAATCACCCGCGATGATCATCTCTTCGAAATCGTTCATGTAATCGATGTCTGCTTGCGGGATAAGCTGAGGCATCAAAGCGAACAATTCATCGAGGTTCATCGCATTGAATTGTTTGCGTGACAGACCATAGGACAACACCGTTTCGCGCCCGCCATGCTTTAGAAAGTGGCGCAGAACCTCTGGTTTCTTGAATGAATTGAGGAACATCTCCTCATGATTGCCCGCCAATACGCGGACAGATCGTTTGGCCTGCCAAGCGCGCGTGGCGGCTATCACTCCGGCGCTTTCCGGCCCGCGATCAACCAAATCACCAAGCAGGATCATGTGAGTATCTGCATCGGGCCGCGATGCGTCATCGTCCTCAATCGCGGTGATCAATGCGTTATATAGGTCCAGTCGTCCGTGAATATCGCCGATCACATAATAGCGCGAGCCTGACGGCACCGCAGGCAGCGGAGCCGTAGCGCGGGGGCGAAACATGTTGCGAAGGGTGTTCAGCATGGTTTTTCTTTATTGCGCGGTGAAAAGCGTGTGGTCCAACCTCACCGTTCCAGAATAGAGAGGAAGCAGATCGAAGACTAGTGCAGGGCAGCGGTGTGCCTTTAGGCGGATCAAGGCTGAACGGCAACTGAGCCGCCCGTGTGAGGCAAAAATCCAACAGTGCCGGGCGTTCATTAAGTCAGTTGTGAATGCTCCCCGCCCCGCGGCGCACAATTTCTCTTGTGCTGTGCAACATAAGTGTGCACGATTGTTCCACATTCGGACGAGATTGTTCACGAAAAGACGCAACCGGACGAATGTGCAGGTGGGACGAAGCAACAACAAACAACAAGGAAGTTGTCATGCTCACGTCCATCCGCGGCCTTTCGGCCGCAACCCTCTCCGCTGGTCTGCTCCTATCCGCAGTTCCTGCATTCGCTTCGGAAGTTTCTTCCGAGGTTCCTGCCGCTGATAATACGATCAGTGCAGAATTGATCGCAGCCTCCGCTGCGCTCGAGAACACGGCTGCCGATGGCAGCGATGTTGTTCTGTCCACCCAAGCCGAACGCACAGGTCAGCCCGTTGATGAAACGGCGGCCAGTGATTTTGGCGGCGAAAGCGGCCTCACATTCTCTGCTAACATCGCTTTCACATCCGAATATCGGTTCCGCGGCGTTGATCTGTCCGGCGGCGATTTCGCTGTTCAGGGCGGCTTTGATATCGGCCATTCCTCTGGCTTTTATGTCGGAACTTGGGCGTCGAATCTTGATGAACAGACCGTCGGCTTTGGCTCCACAGAACTTGATCTCTATGGCGGGTGGAGCGGCGATCTAACCGACGGGATCACCGCCGATATTGGCGTTATCGGATATCTTTATCCCGATGCGCCTGCCGCAGCGGGACCGACCGACTATGTTGAATTCTATGGCTCTCTTACCGGTTCAATCGGTCCCGCATCACTGACCGGCGGTGTCGCCTATGCGCCGGATCAAGATTCGCTCGGCAGTACGGATAATCTTTATCTCTACACCGATCTTGGCATCGGCATTCCTGATACGCCGATCACCATTAACGGTCACATTGGTTACACCGATGGCTTTCTGACCTTTACTGGCGACAGCAAAGCGTTTGATTGGTCAATCGGCGCCGATGTAGCGGCAGGGCCGGTGACTTTCACAGTCGCTTATGTCGGTGTTGAAGGTGACGCTCTGATTGACCCAGCTGGCACGTTCACTGACGATGCGGTCGTCTTGACCGTCGCGGCTAGTTTTTAAGCTACGGCCAGTTTTTTGGCGCGTATCGCGCGATCAAGCAGGAAGAAAAGGGGCGCGGGACCGAGTTGGTCTCGCGCCTTTTTCGGTATGCGCGCTGTGCTTGCTTGCTCTTGCGGCTCGCCGCGCTCTCTCTTAGCTAGGCCAGCACAAGGAGCACCCAAATGACCAAATTTCTCCATTCCATGATCCGCATCACCGACCCGCAGGCGACGGTCGATTTCTTCAAGTTGATCGGGTTGGAAGAGGTCCGCCGTTTTGATGTTGAAGCGGGGCGTTTTACCCTGATCTTCCTCGCCGCGCCGGGAGAAGAAGGCGTGGCTGAGGTTGAGCTGACGCATAATTGGCCCCCCGAAGATGGCAGCGCGCCTGAAACCTATGATGGCGGGCGCAATTTCGGGCACCTCGCATACCGGGTCGACAATATTTATGAGACCTGCCAGCGGATTGCCGATGCCGGGCACATCATCCACCGCCCGCCGCGCGATGGGCACATGGCTTTTGTTAAATCACCCGACGGCATTTCAGTTGAGCTGCTTCAAGACGGTAACCTTGAACCGCAAGAGCCGTGGGCCAGCATGGAAAACACCGGAAGCTGGTAAACCCAGCCGATAAACAACCCCAGCTGTAACATTTAAGGCCGATTGTCTGATGACCAATCAGGCGGCGCTTGGCGTGCTGCCTTGGTCATCGCAATCGGCATCGGGGTGGTTCGTCGTCATGCGCAGAACCACAAATCCCATAATTGCCGAAATCGCCGACCCGGTCAGGATCCCGATCTTGGCGCTGTTGATCATTTCCTGATCGCTAAAGGCCAGCAATCCGATAAACAGGCTCATGGTAAAGCCGATGCCGCACAGGATCGAAATGCCCCAAATTTCCGCCCAGCTCGCATTTTCGGGTCGCGGCGCAAATCCGGTTTTGTCACAGATAAACACTGTGGTGAAAATGCCCAATTGCTTGCCGACAACCAGACCCGCGGCAACCGCCAGCGGCAAGGGTTCAAGCAAATCAGCAACGCCCATTCCGGCCAAAGACACACCGGCATTGGCAAAACCAAACACAGGCACCACCAAATAGGCACTCCAAGGCGCAAGCCCATGTTCCAATTTCTCAAGCATGGAATTGCCATCCCGGCGGTGCAGCGGGATCGTTAGAGCGGCCAGAACACCCGCAATCGTGGCATGAATACCGGTGTTGAGCACGCAGAACCACAGCGCAATCGCGAGCAGGATATAGGGCCAGAATACGCTGACCCGCGCTCGGTTCATTGCAATCATCACGCCCAATACTGCCGCCGATGCGCCCATCCACATCAGGAATGATGTCATGGATTCGATCTCTGTATAAAACAGCGCGATCACCAGAACTGCGCCGATGTCATCGACAATCGCGACGGTCAAAAGGAACAAGCGCAGCGACGCAGGCACCCGGTTGCCGAGCAGGCCCAGTACGCCCATCGCAAAGGCAATATCTGTCGCCGCCGGGATCGCCCAGCCGCGCGTATATTCGCCGCCGCCCGACACCAGCATGTAAACGATTGCGGGCACAGCCATGCCCGCCGCCGCAGCCACCATTGGCAATCGCCGCGCTGCAGGATCGGCCAATTGCCCCTGTACCATTTCGCGTTTCACTTCGAGGCCGACGACAAAGAAGAACACCGCCATCAGGCCGTCATTGACGACATAGTGCAGCGAGCTCAGCTTGGGATGCGGATACCATCCAAATTTGCCGTTGATCAGCGCGTCATATTCGCCCGCAAACGCGGAATTTGCCGCCAACATCGCAGCCGCCGCGACCAAGATCAGCAGCACCCCCGCTGATGCATCCCCAACAAACAAAGCGCGCACAGGCGCAAAGAGACGGCGCAGCGGCGCGGCGGAGGTGTTTTGCGGATCGGACATAATGCGACCTTCCCTTTCAGAAAAGTTACAGTGGTTGCAAGGTTTATCACCCCGCGTTAGTCTGATTTTTGTAATGGGGGAGACGGGTCGCATTGTCTTTTACTGATGTCGTTTATTGATTGGGATGTCTGGCAATGGCTGGCCGTGTTCCAGCATGAGCTGCTGCTGTTCGCCGGTGTGTTCTTTTTAATCGGGGCGCTGGATGATCTGGCGGTCGATTTGCTTTGGCTATGGCTGAAGGTGACGGGCCGCGCGCAGACACCGATTGTTCAGCGCCGCGAATTGCAGAACCGCACCTTGCATGGCCGCGCCGCTATTTTCGTTCCGGCATGGCAAGAAGATGAAGTCATAGATCAGACAATCGCGCATCTACTCAGCGCGTGGCCGCAAGATGCGCTGCGTCTATATGTCGGGATCTACCGCAATGATCCTGCGACGTTGGAAGCCGCCATGCGCGGCGCAAGCGGTGATCCGCGCCTTAGATTGGTGATCCATAATCGCAACGGACCGAGTACAAAAGCCGATTGCCTCAACCGCTTGTACGAGGCGATGTGCGCAGATGAACAGCGCAGCGGAATACCTTTCGCCTGCGTCATCTTTCACGATGCCGAAGACATGGTCGACCCCGCCGGTCTTGGTCTGCTTGATCATGCGATTGCAAGCGGAGCGGATTTTGCGCAATTGCCGGTCGAGCCATTGCCGCAAGGCGCTCGGTACATTGTGCAAGGCGCATGAAGATGGCAGCCCGTTTGAACGGGAATCGCTCACCGAAGATTATGAACTCGGCCTCTCAATAGCGGAAGGCGGCGGGACATGCCGGTTTGTGCGGGCGCGGGGAGAGGACGATCTGCTGATCGCGACGCGCGCCTATTTCCCATCACGGCTCGATCATATTGTGCGGCAGAAAACACGGTGGGTTCACGGGATCGCGCTTCAAGGGTGGGATCGGACGGGGTGGTCTGGCGGCATCATCGAAAGCTGGATGCGGGCGCGGGATCGGCGCGGACCGCTTACGGCACTGGTGTTGATGCTGGGCTATACATTGCTGGCGCTGACGCTGGTTATTTCAGCGGCGGTCTCGTTCGGACTGGCTGAGCCAACCGCGCTCAGCCCGGGTTTGATCACTTTGCTGATCGTCAATCTGGGGTTCTTTATCTGGCGGGTCGTTTTTCGGTTTGCCTTCACCGCGCGCAATTATGGTATTGTAGAAGGCGTGTTCGCAGTGCTCCGCATTCCTGTCACGAATGTGGTTGCAATCATGGCCGGACGGCGCGCCGTTGCTGCTTATTCGCGGACATTTTTCGGCCGCGGGATTGAATGGGATAAAACGCCCCATAGCCGCCATCCCGCGCGGCTTGAGAGGGCGAGCAATGGTCCTCCAATTACCGCCAATGGTATGCAGCTCACGGCAATCGGGTCATGAGGTCCGCACTCGCATCTTCGCAGCAGAACAGCCGGCGCGGCGGGCCGCTCGCAATGTTGGGCCTATTGTTTGTGATTTGGGGCGCCGGTCGCACGATGCTCTGGGAAAGCCCCTTTCCGATATCGCTGCCTTCTTCTGAAATATTCCTCGCCGAAAGGGCCAGCGTTCACACAAACCAGCCCGCGCCCGCCGAAATCCTGTGGGATGACCAAGGCGAAGCGACCGCGCTTCTTACAAACAGGCAGGCATACCGCGGCGCAGATGCCGGATCTTTCGGTGTGAGCGAGCCAATCGGCCAGCAACAGCCTGCGCGCATTGGGATGTCTTCTGCTGTTGCCGCAGGGCACAGTTTCCTAATGGCGGCGGCATTTAAGGTCGATTGGAGCGATGGTAGGACGGACGCCTCCGCAGGCGTTGCAGGCGGCAATCAATCACGCGTCAGTCCGGTTGCTCCGCCATTTGCCGATCAATCCGGGGGCGCGGCAAATGACAGCGACCGCTGGTCTCTCGATGCTTTTGCTTTTTACCGTCAGGGGCCCGGTTCAACTTCGATCTCGCAAGGGCGTGTTCCGGTTTATGGGGCCAGCCAAATTGCCGTGAACTTGCAATATCGCATCGATCCCAATTCTCGCCGCGATCCGCGCGCTTATGTCCGCGCCTATCGTGCGTTTGTTCCTGATGCAGAGAACGAAGTGGCCGTTGGACTATCGGCGCGCCCTTATGGTCCGGTGCCTGTCCGCGTCGCCGCAGAATTGCGGGCCACAAATAACAGGTTTGGCACTGAAATTCGCCCAGCCGCCTATGCGGTTACAGAATTACCGGCCGCGCGCTTGCCCTTTGATCTTCGGATGGAGGCGTATGGCGGTGCGGGCTATGTCGGGGGAAGCGCGGACACGGCCTTTGTCGATGGCCAAGTGGCGATCACACGCGAAGTGGTCAGTTTTGCTGGTCCTCTTGCTGGCTCCGGTAACAATGCGAGCGATCAGCGCATTCGCCTCAGCTTTGGCGGCGGTGCGTGGGGCGGTGCGCAAAAGGATGCAAGCCGGCTCGATGTTGGACCGACTATACGCCTCGACTTGACCCTCGGTGAAGTGCCCGCGCGGTTATCGGTCGATTGGCGCGAGCGTGTGGCGGGCGATGCCGCCCCGGAATCCGGTATCGCGGCGACGCTATCGACACGTTTTTGAACTCCAATCCCGGATAGGGCGGGGAACAGATTCACGCACTCACTTCCCAGCCATGCGCCTCTGCGGTAGTCGATCAGTATGGATGTTTATTTGCCCATTGCGAATCTGTCAGTGAACGGACTGTTCATTGTGCTGCTTGGCGGGCTAACAGGCGTACTTTCTGGGCTTTTCGGGGTTGGCGGCGGGTTTCTAACCACGCCGCTTTTGATCTTTTACGGCATCCCGCCAACCGTTGCGGCGGCATCTGCTGCAACGCAGGTGACGGGCGCAAGCGTATCAGGCGTGATCGCGCATGGTAAGCGTAAGGGCGTCGATTACCGCATGGGTATGGTTATGGTCGGCGGAGGCGTCATTGGCGCGTTGCTCGGCGCGGTGCTGTTCCGGGTGCTTCAAGCGTTGGGACAGATCGACGTTGTGATCAGCATTCTTTACGTCGTCCTGCTGGGGACAATCGGATCTTTGATGATGCGAGAGGCGCTGGATGCGTTGCTGCCCAACCGCAAAAAAGGCGACGCGGCACCGCGCAAGCGGCGCCATCATCCACTGGTTGCTGGTCTGCCTTACCGGGTTCGGTTCTATGGTTCGGGACTTTATATTTCTCCGATTGCTCCGGCGATTTTGGGCGTTCTAGTCGGCATTTTGACGATGCTGATGGGGGTTGGCGGCGGATTTATCCTTGTGCCTGCGATGCTGTATATTTTGGGCATGAGCGGCAATGTCGTGGTGGGCACGTCGCTGTTCCAAATTCTGTTTGTGACAATGGTCACAACCATGACCCATGCGCTCACCACCAAATCGGTCGATATTGTTCTGGCCGGTTTGCTCTTGCTGGGATCGGTTCTGGGCGCGCAGTTCGGGACGCAGATCGCGATGAAGGCACGGCCAGAGGTTTTGCGGATGGTGCTGGCAGGGATCGTGATCCTTGTGGCGCTGCGGATGCTCTATGGTCTGGGTGTTCAGCCGGATGAGATTTACACGGTCAGCCCGCTATGACCGGGCCGGCAAAGCGCCTGTTTGCACCGCTTTCATTGATGGCTCTTGCGCCGTTCCTGATGGGTCAGCGCGAACCGGTTTTGGTCCCCGAGGTCAGCCAGTCGCGGATCGAGGTGCGGCAAGGTTTCACCGGAGCAAACCTGCTGCTTTACGGCGCGGTGATCGACCCGGATGGCGCCTCTAGCAACACGGAATACGATATCGTCGTAGTCCTGAAAGGCCCCGCAGAACGCATCCGTTTGCGCGAAAAAGAGCGTTTGGCAGGCATCTGGATGAATTCCGGTGAAAGCGACTTTCAATCCGCGCCATCATTTTTCGCGGTCGCGGCCTCCAGCCCAATCGAAGATATTGTCGACCCCCGCACCGCCGCGATTTACGAGCTGGGGACGCAGTTTATCCAGCTTAGCCCGACGGGGCAGATTGAGCCTGAGCAACAAGCGCGATTTGCCCGCGGGCTGGTGGAAATGCGAGAGCGGCTTGGGCTTTATAACGAAGAATCCGAAGGTGTGCGGATCAGCGAAGGCGTGCTGTATCAGGCGCGCATTGCGCTTCCTTCAAATGTGACAACCGGCGAATACACCGCAGAAACTTTCGCCATCGCAAATGGCCGGGTCCTTGCCAGCGCCACTGCCGATATCGAAGTGGTGAAAGTCGGCCTCGAAGGGACTGTGGTTTTCGCAGCTCAGCGGTGGTCGCTGTTCTATGGATTGGGCGCGATCATATTGTCGGTTGGCATGGGTTGGCTAGCCGGACGGCTGTTTTCAAAGTCCTGATCATAAAAAGTCCTGATCATTAAACTGATAGGCGGCGACCAAGTAAAATCTTGACCCGATCTTAACCTCGTTCCGTCATTGCTGATCGCTGAGTATTCGGCTGGATCTAGCAATTCCGGCTACGAAACAATTGGCTAAAGCCAAAGGGTTGAGGACGACCACATGACCGATATGGGCAACCATGATTTTGCGCCAGCAGGCAAACCTGCGGATAATTCCGGGCAAACTGACACGCCGCCATCTGGCGCGCGTCAAAATACGGTCGACAATGGTCGCCAGCCGATCGGCGTTGTGCTGGAAATCTCGGGCGCAGGGTCGCAAATTGCGCTCGATCTCCAACGCCTCAACGAATGTATGGAAGACGAGGATCGTTCGATCGCTCTCGCCGGACAAGTCGGAAGCCAGATCAAGATCCGCGTCGGCAATTCGTGGTTGCTCGCCAATGTTCGTGACCAACGCAAGGATCGCCGCAATGAAAGCGGGATCATCGCGCATATCGATTTCCTTGGTGAGGGTGCGGAGGAAAAGCTGACAGGGCGCATTCACGGATTTAAGCGCGGTGTGACCCGTTACCCGGTCCCCGGAGCGCTCATCTACCCCGCGACAACCAGAGATCTCGAACAAATTTACGCCAGTGATGGACGCGCAAACATTACGATTGGCACCGTTTTTCCGACAAAGGATATCCGGGCCGGCCTGTATATTGACGCGATGCTGGGCAAACACTTTGCCCTGCTAGGGTCGACCGGTACGGGTAAATCGACCAGCGCCGCGCTGATCCTGCACCGCATTTGTGAGGCTGCGCCCCAGGGCCATATTGTAATGGTCGATCCGCACGGCGAATATTCAGCCGCATTCCGCCAAACCGGTCAAATTCTCGACGTGGGCAATTTGCAAATGCCCTATTGGTTGATGAATTTTGAGGAACATTGCGAAGTGCTCCTGACTAGCGGCGGAAATGAACGTCAGGTCGATATGGATATTTTGGCCAAATGCGTCCTGCACGCACGGTCGAAAAACCGGCTGGCCGAAACGATGGGCAAAATCACCGTCGATTCGCCCATTCCCTATCTCCTGTCCGACCTCTCAACCAAGCTACAGGATGAGATGGGCAAGCTTGATAAAGCGACTTCGTCTGCGCCTTATATGCGCATCAAGGGTAAGCTTGATGAGCTGAAGAACGATCCGCGATACCAATTCATGTTCTCTGGGATGCTGGTCGGCGATACGATGGCGGACTTTATCTCCAAAGTCTTTCGTATGCCGGGCAACGGCAAACCTATTTCGATCATCGATGTGTCCGGTGTGCCGTCGGATATCACCTCGACCGTGGTCGCAGTGCTTAGCCGATTGGTGTTCGATTTTGCGATCTGGGGGCGTGAGGAAAAGACCCGCCCGATCCTGCTCGTATGCGAAGAGGCCCACCGCTACGTTCCGAATGAGAAGAATTCTGATGGGTCATCGGTTGCCAAAATCCTTAGCCGGATTGCCAAGGAGGGCCGGAAATATGGTATCTCACTTGGCCTCATCACTCAGCGTCCTTCTGACCTTGCTGAAGGCGTGTTGTCGCAATGCGGTACTATCCTTTCGATGCGTCTCAACAATGACCGCGATCAGGCTTTCGTGAAGGCCGCTATGCCCGAAGGTGCGCGCGGTTTCCTCGATTCCATCCCTGCCTTGCGCAACCGGGAAGTTATCATTTGCGGCGAAGGCGTCGCGATTCCGATCCGCGTGAGCTTCGACAATCTGGAAGAATACAAACGCCCTGCATCCGAAGATCCAAGCTTCGCGGAGCTTTGGAACGAAGGCGGCGGCGAAGAGGAATTGGTCGAACGTGTCGTGCTTCGTTGGCGCTCACAAGGGTGATTCAGCCGCCGTTGGTGTGCTCTTTTCGAAAGAGGCGCCCTGGCTCTGCTGAAGACCCGATAGCGCGTTAGTTGCTGGCAACTACACGGCCCAACAAGGCATCGAAATTGTCGATCTCGGTCCAATCCGTCGCGGACGGGTTGTAGCGCAGGTTGTACAAAGGCCGTGTGCCGCCTGCCTGTCCGCTGTTCTGACCCAGATCGTTGAACGCAATTTCTCCGGTGACCCCGTTGAAACGCCGTGTGCGAAGGGTCTCGACCAATCGTTCGGAGGTGATTTCGCCGCCCATGTCGGCGATCGCCTGCTTGATTACAAGACCGGAATCGAACGCGATGGCTTCCGATGTCAGGCTTGGCGTCAACGGACCGAACACCGCTTCGAAGCGGCGAGAATCCGGAAGGCCGCGCGTGTCCGCAGGGCTTCGACGTATCTCGTCCATTGAGAACAGACGACTGTGTTGAATATCCATCTCATTGCTGACTTGCTGAACCACTCTGCTTGTGTTCCAGCCCCCCAACAATGCGGCGCGCGGCGCCTCCGAAGATGCATAGAAATTTTCGACCAAGACCTTAAAATCGGTGCTGTAGCCTAGGACGATAATCATCTTGTTCTCGTCAAAAATCTGACGCGAACTGTCCAATTCGAAACTGTCCATGATTTGGCCACGGCGGAAGTTGATCGTCCGAACGCGCCCCTCATTGTACCAATCTGCCCATTGCGGCAGACGGTCGGTAATGCCGCGGAAAAACAGTTCACCGTAACTCGGTTCTGCGGAATTTGGCACCGACTCTACTATCAATACCAATTCTACACCGCTTTCGATGGTGTTCTGAGCCAGTCGCGCGAATTGTTCAGAACGTTCGTCAACGCCGGACCGGACGCGGAACAACGGCAGGTCGCTTTGCTCCCATCCCAGATCCCTGCGTGATGCCGCGGTTGTAAGAAGGATCGCAGGCGAACGACCGCTTTCCTCAACCACTTCTAGGACGCTGGGCGTGAATTCGGTGATCGTTGGTCCGACAATCGCAATCACATTGCGTTGCGCCAAATTGGTCCGCAATCCTTCCATCAGTTCCGCGGCGTCGCGTCCCTTCATTTCGTCGATCGTTGCGGTCAGATCGCGGATCGTGACGTTCGGAGTGTCGCGGAAGGCCGCTTTCAACCCTTCCGCTTGGTTTACACCGAATCCGTCACTGGGGAAAATGCTTAGGACCACTGGGGACATGTCATCCGGTGGAGGAGGGGCGCTTCGACCGCCGAACATTTCCATGGCCACCAATCCTGCGACCACGATGCCCACGACGCTTGCTGCGGCAGGCCAATAGCGCTTCCAAATCGGGGCGTCTGTGCCACTGCTCGTCGCGGCGATTGTGGTTTTTTTTGCGGTAGGGGTAGGGGAAGGAGCAGCCGCAGCCGTTGGCGCAGCGGCGCCTGTTGCAGCGCGAGAGAGCGCCTGCGCCACGGGATCATCCGCGGCGGTGCCAGCGGCAATTTCGCCGATTCCAACTTGTTTGCGGACCCCGTCCAGCAGATCGGGCCAATTGACGCTGTTGGTCGGATTGTCTCCGCCATCGTGCAATTCACACGCTTGAATGCGGCGGAAACCGCGCGGAATTGTGATCGGATCGATTGTGATCGGGACGAGCGTATCAGCCTCGATCCCGTCTTCGGCCTCTTCTTTGACCCACCGGCTGGAAATCGAATCGTCCGACCATACGACGATGATCGCCTTCGATTTCTTAATTGCCTTGTCGATCACATGGTCGAATTCTTCGCCCGCACGAATATCGCGATCCCACCAGACCGAATACCCTTCGTCAATCAGGCCCTGTGCAATATGTGCAACCCGCTCACGGTCAGACCGTGAGTAACTGATAAAAATGTCCACCTTGGCTACCCCCGATTCCCAGTATTACGTCGCACGTGCGTCTCCGTAAAGATGGATATGCATCCGATCGCTCATTCTAAATCCATGTTTGAGGCACAGGCCGTTCAGCCATGCCTGCCGATTGCGCAGTGTTTCGCTATCGGTTCCCTCTGCCATCAGGAAAACGTGCCCCGGTTTAAAGCGATATTTGCGCTGTAATTCTAGAACTTCTGCGACATCATCTGGCTGTGCAACCACGAATTTGAAGAACGCGCGCGGATCGTCGGCATAACTTTCGAGTCGCTCCGGGATCAGGGCAAGCTGAGCCGAATTGCCGGAATGGGCCAGTTTGGGGCTGACATTGTATTGATCCACCCGGATATCGAGCCGCGCGGGCGGCTTGGCTGTGCCGTTGGTTTCGATCTCCACGCTGATGTCGGGCAGATGTTCGAGCATTTCGGCCAGAGCGCCCGCTTGCAACATTGGTTCGCCCCCGGTGATGACGAGGCGGCTTTGGCCCAGCGTGGCGATGTGGGCGGCGGCGTCTTTGGGGCTGAGCGTTATTTGGTTCGCCTTGCGTTCATAGGTGACGGCGTCGCGGTGTGGGCGTTCCGGCGCATCCTGGCCCGGCGCATCCCCGTCCCCGGAAACCCTTGTAAAATTCCAGGTGTAGGCCGTGTCGCACCAAATGCAGGCGAGGTTGCAGCGAGATAAGCGGATGAAGGCGACCGGCATTCCCATGCTTGGCCCTTCGCCTTGCAGGCTTGCGAAAATTTCCGGGCCGCCTTGGCCTTGGGCGGCATCGTCGGTGGCAAGCACTAGGTCCATGCTGCACCTGCGAATGAAGTTGACAAAAATGACATCGGCAATCCGCCTCTAAGCCCACTCAAAACGCCCCGTACCCTCGCAATTTCGCCAATTGTGCACATGCGAAGGAAGTTGACACTTCTCCAACATAAATTGCGGGATACGGGTGTGATCATCGGCGTGTCATAGCGCGAATTGCTGGGTGTAGGAAACTATCCAAGCCGCGCCAACGCCCCCTCGATCCGCGCCACTTCTGCGGCGTGATGGGCGTGATCGGATTTGGCTTTCTCCACCGCTTCGGGCTTTGCGCGCTCAACAAAATTGGCGTTGGACAGCCGCCCTTCCAATGATTTGGCTTCCTTCGCGCTCACGGCCAGCGCTTTTTCCAGCCGCGCCTTTTCCTCGGCAATGTCGATGATCCCTTCGAGCGGGACGATAAACACATCTTCGCCCGCGATGATCTGCATCGCTGGGCCGCTGGGCGCTTCGCCCACGGTCACCGGAGTCAGGCGGGCGATGCGTTCAATCGCGGCGGAGGACCGCTCGATTGTGCTCGCCGCCAGCGCCGAGGCTTTCGGCAGGAACGCAGGCAATTTCGCACCCGGCGGGATGCCAAGCTCGTTTTTAGCGCTGCGGACATTGGTGGTCAGCTCGATCACCCAATCGATGGCGTCGGTGGCTTCCTTGGAAACCTCAGCGCGCGGGTTGGGCCAACTGGCGGTGATCAGGTCGTATTTGCGCGCTGCCCCCTGATGCGCGGCTTGGCTGTGCCACAATTCCTCCGTGATAAACGGCATGAACGGGTGCAGCATGACCAGAATTTGATCGAGCGCCCACCCGGCGACCGCGCGGGTTTCCACCGCTGGCGGACTGCCCGCATCGCCAGAAAATATCGGCTTGATCAACTCCAGATACCAATCGCAGAACTTGCTCCATGTGAATTGATAGATCGCATTCGACGCCGCGTCGAAACGCAGATCGGCCATCGCTTGCTCGATTTCCGCGCAAACCTGTTGAACTTCGCCGATAATCCATTGATTGGCGGCTAGGCGCGCGGGCGGGGCCTTAATTGTGGTGGAGGCTCCGATGCCGTTGGATTGGCAGAACCTCGTCGCATTCCACAATTTGGTGGCGAAATTGCGGTAACCCTCGACGCGCTTTTCATCCATTTTGATGTCGCGGCCTTGGCTTTCCATTGCCGCCATAAAGAACCGCAAAGCATCCGCGCCATATTGGTCGATCAGACCGAGCGGATCGACGACATTGCCCTTTGACTTCGACATTTTGGAGCCATCGGCGGCGCGCACGAGGCCGTGCAGATACAGTTTAGGCCAAGGGGCGCGGCCCATATTATACTGACCCATCATCATCATCCGCGCATCCCAGAAAAACAGGATGTCGAAGCCAGAAATGAGCAGCGAGTTGGGGAAGTGTTTGTCCAGCAGCGGCTGGTTTTCGTCTGGCCAACCCAGCGTGGCGAAGGGCCACAAGGCGGATGAGAACCATGTGTCTAGGACGTCGCTGTCGCGGGTCAGCGTGATTCCCGCGCCCGCTTGCGCTTGAGCCTCTTCTTCGCTTGCGGCGACAAAGACATTTCCATCGGCGTCAAACCATGCCGGAATCCGGTGACCCCACCACAATTGGCGCGAAACGCACCAAGGTTGGATGTTCTCCATCCAGTTGAAGAACGTCTTCTCCCACGTCGCGGGTACAATTTCGATCTCGCCGGACTTTACCTGCTCAATCGGTTTTGCAGCCAATTTTTCCGCATCAACATACCACTGATCGGTCAGCCATGGCTCAATCACCACACCGCCGCGGTCGCCGAATGGCGTTGCAATCTGGCGCGGTTCGGCGTCGTGTTCGACCTCTTCGCCCTTTTTCGTTTTGGCGATGTGAGGGATGAGATATCCATCGGCTTTGAGCCGCGCGACCACCGCTTCGCGTGCGCCGTCTTTGCCATCGCGCTTGAACCGGTGCAGCCCGACAAATTCGTCCGGCACCAATCCATCTGCAACTTGGCAGACATCAGCATTGCCATCGAGCATGTTGAGCATCGCAGCGGGCGTGAACCCAGCACGTTTGCCCACATCAAAATCGTTGAAATCATGTCCCGGAGTGATCTTCACCGCACCGCTGCCCAATTCTGGGTCGGCGTGTTCGTCAGCCACAATCGGAATGCGGCGGCCTGTAATCGGCAGCACAACTTCTTTGCCCACGACGCTGGCATAGCGTTCATCCGTAGGGTGCACCGCGACGGCCATGTCGGCCAGCATCGTTTCGGGCCGGGTGGTCGCGACCTCAATGTAATCGCGGCCATCCGCCAGTGTCACGCCATCCGCCAAAGGATAGCGGAAATGCCAAAAGCCGCCCGCGATTGTTTGTGTTTCGACCTCAAGATCCGAAATCGCGGTCTTTAATTTCGGGTCCCAGTTCACCAGCCGTTTATCGCGGTAAATCAGACCATCATTATACAGGTCCACGAATGTCTTCAGCACCGCCTTGTCGAAATGCGGGTCCATCGTGAATTGTTCGCGGGACCAATCCATAGAACAACCCAACCGGCGCAGCTGATTGGTGATCGTCCCGCCGCTTTCGTGTTTCCACTCCCACACTTTATCGACAAATTCTTCGCGGCTGTAATTGGTCCGCTTGTCTTGACGGTCTTCCATCTGGCGTTCGACCACCATTTGCGTGGCAATCCCAGCATGATCGGTGCCGACCACCCACAATGCGTCTTTGCCGCGCATCCGTTCATAACGGATCACAATATCTTGCAATGTGTTGTCGAGCGCGTGGCCGATATGCAGGCTGCCGGTCACATTGGGCGGCGGGTTCACGATGGTGAACGGCTCTGCATCAGGGCGCTCTGGGCGAAAGCCGCCGGTTTCTTCCCAGTGGGCATACCACCGTTTTTCAATGTCAGCGGGATCAAATGTGGTGGGAAGGGTCATTTTAAGTGTGCTCGCTCGCGCCATTTGCCAGGGGCGCCCCCGGCGAAAAAATTCAGACATTCCCCATGCCAAGCCATTGGTTGCGGTGCAACAATAGACACACATGACTTGTGGTGAAGCGCAATTGGCCGCATATCTGAAGCCGATGACTGCGGCCGCACAATTTACGCTTGAAACCGACGAAGCAGGTGCCGCGACTTTGGCGCTGTCCGGGCCGTATTTGGTTTCGACTATCGGCACAGTTGAACCGCAACTTAGCGGGCTAACCGAACAGATCACTGAGATCGATCTCAGCGGTGTTGATCAGATCGATACCGTTGGGGCGTGGGTCACATGCCGCCTCGCGATGCATCATTCGGCCCGTATTTCCGGAGCCAGTCGCCGGGCTCAGCGTTTGCTCGATGCGGTCGAAGGCGCAGGCAATGATGCGGATATCTGTCCGCCGCGTGTGCCAGTGTGGGAACGCGTGCCCGTCGGTGTGGGCGAGCAAGTTTATGCTGCCAAATCTGGAATTTTCGGCGTCGTGGGGTTCTTTGGTCAGGTGTTGATCGGCTTTGGCAGTTTAATCCGGCACCCTTCGCGCTTTCCAATGCGCGCACTTGTCCGGCAGATGGAATTGGTCGGTGTGGCGGCTTTGCCGATTATCGGCCTGATGAGTTTTCTGATCGGGATCGTCATCGCTCAACAAGGCGCGGTGCAATTGTCGCAATTTGGCGCGGAGACGTTGACTGTCAATCTGGTCGGGCGGATCACGCTGCGCGAATTGGGCGTTTTAATGACGGCAATCATGGTGGCCGGGCGTTCGGGCAGTGCCTTTGCGGCGCAAATCGGTACTATGAAATTGACCGAAGAAGTCGATGCGATGCGCACGATTGGTATCTCTCCGATTGAAAAATTGGTGATCCCGCGCATCCTCGCCAGCACTTTTATGATGGTCCTACTGGGGTTTTACGCGTCGGTTGTGGGCATCATTGGCGGCGCGGTAATCGGTCAGGTTTCGCTTGGCATTCCTTTCTTCACGTTCCTGGAACGGATCCAGGAAGTCGTGCCGCTGCATGATGTGTGGGTTGGGTTGGTTAAGGCACCCATTTTTGGGCTGATCGTGGCGCTGGCGGGTTGTTATCACGGGATGCAAGTGCAGGGGAATTCAGAAGAAGTGGGCAAGCGCACGACGATGGCGGTTGTCTCGGCGATCTTTGCGGTGATCGTGCTCGACGCGTTTTTCGCGGTGTTCTTTACCGAAATTGGATGGGGGTGAGCACATGGATGATGCGAATGAACACCCCATTGTGGTCGAAGGGCTGGTCAATAAGTTTGGCGATTTTGCGGTCCATGACGGCCTCAACCTAACCGTTAATCGCGGAGAGATTATCGGCGTGGTCGGGGGATCGGGCACCGGTAAATCTGTTTTGATGCGCTCGATCATAGGGCTGCAATATCCCGATGCGGGGCGGATCAATGTGCTGGGTAAAACCATCACCGATATAGACCCCGATCAGAATATCGGCGTTCGGTGCCGCTGGGGCGTTTTGTTTCAGGGCGGCGCGTTGTTTTCGACGCTGACAGTCGGCGAAAATGTCGAAGTGCCGCTTAAGCAATTCTATCCTGAGATCAGCGACCCACTGCGCAGGGAAATCGCGCGTTATAAAGTGCTGCTGTCGGGCTTGCCGGAAGAAGCGATTGCGAAATATCCCAGCGAGCTTTCGGGGGGTATGAAGAAGCGAGCCGGTCTGGCGCGGGCTTTGGCTTTGGACCCGGAATTGCTGTTTCTGGATGAGCCCACCGCCGGACTGGATCCAATCGGCGCGGCCAAATTTGACCGTCAGACGCGCGAGCTGAAGGAAACTTTGGGTCTCACCGTGTTCCTGATCACGCATGACCTCGACAGCCTGTATGAGATTTGTGATCGGGTGGCGGTGTTGGCGGATAAACAGGTGATTGCCGTGGGCACGATCCCGGAATTGATGGAAATTGGCCATCCTTGGATTGATGAATATTTTGGCGGTCCGCGCGGGCGCGGGGCGTTTTCCGCGCATCAACGCGGCGAGGCCGGGTGAATAATGACAAGGCACAAGATCATAGACATGCGCAGCGCAAGGCGTTCATAGGGACACACGATGGAGACGAGAGCAAATCACCTCTGGGTCGGCGCGGTCACGCTGCTTTTGCTGGCGGCCATGGCGGCGTCTATCATGTGGATCGCCCGGCTGGGGCAGGGCGCGGTCAACGAATATGATATTTTCTATGCGCAGTCGGTTTCTGGCCTCGGTAAAGGGAGCCAAGTCGCTTATGCGGGTGTGCCGGTTGGCCAGGTAATCGATATTGCCCTGTCGGATGACAATCCTGAATTTGTACGGGTTCGCATCCGGGTAAGGGATGAGGTTCCGATCCTTGTCGGAACCACCGCGACAATCCAATCGAGCTTTACCGGCGTGTCTACAATCTTGCTGGATGGTGCGCGCGGCGGTGCGCCTGCGATTACGTGCGAGACGACCGCTTGCCCAGAAGAGCGCCCAGTCATCCCTCCGAAGGATGGCGGGATCAACGCGCTGCTCAACAATGCGCCGCTTCTGTTGGAGCGATTGGCGACGTTGACGGAGAACCTCAATATTTTGCTTGGGCCTGAAAATCAGGAGCAACTTTCAGGCATTCTGGAAAATTCGAACCGCCTGACCCGCGAATTGGCCGAGGCTGCGCCGCGTTTGGAGGGGACTTTTGCCGAATTGGAAGTGGCCTTGCGAGAGGCTGGTGAGGCGCTGAATGCTTTTGAGCAGGTCACCAATTCCACTGATCAAATGATCAATGAAGAAGGGCCGCTGCTTGCCGAAGAGCTGCGCGGAACTTTGCGTTCTGCGAATGAAGCGGCGGCGGCGCTGGCTGCGACTTTGGAAGACACACGTCCGGCCGCGCGGCAATTGCGCGAATCAACCTTGCCCGCTGCTGAGGCGACTTTGCAGGATCTGCGCTCCACCAGCCGTTCTTTGCGCGCGATTACAGAACGGCTTGAGAACCAAGGCGCAGGCGCGCTTATCGGCGGGCAAACGCTGCCGGATTATGAACCGTGATGAGGACGCCGAATATGAATTCGATCAAATATGGGCGCGTTCTTTTGGCCGCAGCGACACTCTTTGCGCTGCCGGGCTGCATCAGCGTAGGCGCGGGCGGGGAACCGCCTGAGAGCCTGCTCACGCTTTCTTCGACCGCCAGCGCGCCTGCGGGGTCTGGCGCGGTAACGGGACCAGAGGGCAGCGCAGGAGCGATTGCCGTGCTGACCCCGGAAACCCCGGCGAAGCTTGATGTGCTGCGTATCCCGGTCAATGTGTCGGGCACCGAAGTGGCGTATTTGCAAGAGGCCGTGTGGATTGAAAAACCCGCGCGATTGTTCCGCCGTTTGCTTGGCGAAACCTTGCGGGTGCGGGGCGGAGCGCTTGTCCTCGACAATGACGACACGCCGACATTGGCGACGCAGTTCGTGCGCGGGACATTGCTCGATATGACCTATGACGCGCCGAGCAGTTCGGTCGTGGTCCGATATGACGCGATCCGCAGCGATGCGGAAGGCACCGTGACTTCGCGCCGGTTCGAAGCGCGTGAGGATAATGTCCCAGCGGAGGCGGAATTTGTCGGTCCGGCGATGAACCGCGCCGCAAATGTGGTCGCGGGCGATGTTGCCGATTGGGTTCTGAGCGCGGACTAAGGCCTTAGCTTAGCGCCAGCCGCGTTACCGCGTGGGCGCTGAGGAAGTCGGCCTTTCGCCTAGCGCGGCGTTCTTCTTCCTCATGATCACGGCCCCACAGGTCCGATTGCCATTCTTCTTCGAGGCACGCGGCTGCCCATAGGGCAATCGCCTCGTCACTTTCGTCTGTCTCGCTGGCACATAGGCCGATTGTGAGCGACGCGGCGAGGTTTGACATCACCTCCACTCCGGCAAGAACGAAAGGGTTGAGTGCGCTTAGTCGTCCGCGCAAATGCGCGATGGTTGCCTCGCTTTGCGGGCGGTGCATGATGCCGTTGACCCGCGTCAATGCGATGCCTTCGCGCGCTTCGAAACCCCTTACAATCGGCTCCCAAACCTCCTGTTGGCGCGCATAGAGCGCGTCTTCAGGGTCGGCGCGGTAGAGGAGTGTGTCGGTATCGCCATAATCCACCAATTTGGCGGCCAGCCCGGCTGGATCTGGGGCGACGATGTCGATTGCGTAATCCACCGCATCGCGTTTGGGAAATAGCGAAGCGTCAAGCTCCTCTCCCTGCGCGATCCATTCATCCGCCAATTCTTGCGCCAGCGCCTTTGTTGGGACGATCTGAGGCGTGCCCTTGACGGTCTTAATCCCGCGCCCGTCCAGTGTGACCTGCCAGCCGGGGCCATCGCTTAGTGAGGCTTCTTGAAAACCAACCGCGTCATAGAACCGCTTCATCGCTTACGGTTCCCCCATCCGGTCCGGCAACTTGCCATTGCGCGCCTTAAATTTGCGCGCGAGGAGCGGGGGACCAAAGAAAAATCCGCCCATGCCGATCATGACCATCACGATGCCAGCCGCATAAGGCGCACTGATCGCGTCTTGCGTGATCGCAATCCCAGCCAGCAACAGGCCGAGTGATGCAAGGCGCAGCAATTGCAGAAGGAAAAATTGCTTCTGCGCGCGTTCGCGTTCTTCGTCAGTATAGGTGCTCATAATCAGAAAGCCTTCAAATCTTGGCTATTAGTTCTTCGCCCAAATGCGCCACATTGCGCGCGACCATATCGGCCCCGGTGGCCAGCAATTCATCGGGTTCATGATAACCCCAAGCGACGCCGATCGCACGCACGCCCGCCGCGCGCGACATCTGCATATCGAAAGTTGTGTCGCCGATCATCACTGTATCCGCAGTCTGCGCCCCAGCTTCAAACACTGCGGCCTCCAGCATGGCGGGATGCGGCTTGGATGGGTGACGATCTGCGGTTTGAAGTGAGACGAACATATCCATCAATCCGTGCGCGGCCAGCACCGCATTCAGCCCGCGATCCGATTTGCCGGTTGCCACCGCAAGGCTCCACCCGGCACCGTGCAGATCGCGCAGCAGCTGCGCGATGCCGTCATAAAGCGGTTCGTGCAGCAAACCTTTTTGCCGCCGTTCAAAATAAGCGTTTTTGTAGGCTGCCGTGATGGTCGCAACTTGCTCTTCAGCCAATCCCGGCGACAATTCGCGGATAGCAACGGGCAAGCTCAGCCCCACAATCCGGCGCACATTATCGCGGCTGGGTGAGGCGACCTTGGCATGCGCAAATGCCTCTTCCATTGTGTCGCAAATGTCCGCTTGGCCATCTACCAACGTGCCGTCGCAATCGAAGACAGCGAGCCGGCGGCCACTTTCGGCGATCATCTACGCGGGCCTCTCGGAGCGCCCTTTGACGAGGGCTTTCCTGCTTTTTTCTTGGCCGCTTCCTTGGCTTTTTCCTTAGCTTTGGCGACTTGGTTTGTCGTACCGGCTGAAATGGTCCGTCCGCGCCGTTCGCCGCGGCGATCCTTGCGATATTGTTTCGCGTGGCGGCGGGCCGCTTGTTTCTTTTCTGCCGGAGTGCGTTCGGGCGCCTCGTCGCGCACTGGGGAGGCATCGCTTTGCCCTTCCTCAAACCCCAATGCGGCCATGCTGGCAGCGAAATGGTCTGGCAGTTCGGCGGTTACGTCGAGCTTGCCCCCGCCGGTCCCCCCTGCATCCTTTGCATCAGGCGTCCCGATAATCAGGCGGCGCGCATGGAGATGCATTTTGCGTGAGATGCTGCCGGTGAGGAACGCATCCTGACCGCCATATTTGCCGTCGCCCACAATCGGATGACCAATGGCCGCCATGTGGACACGCAATTGGTGCGTGCGGCCCGTTAGCGGCTCTAGCTCGACCCATGCCGCTTTTTGCCCGGCGCGTTCGACGACGCGGTACCGGGTCTTGGCCATCGCGCCACCTTCTTCATCGACATGCATTTTCTCGCCGCCGGTCCCCGGTTGTTTGGCGAGTGGAGCGTCGATCATCCCTTCGCGCACTTGAGGCACACCGACGACCAATGCCCAATAGACCTTGCGCGCGCTGCGTCCCGCAAACCGGCGCGAAAAATTCGCCGCGCTGCCGGGGGTGCGGGCAATCAAAAGGACGCCGCTTGTGTCTTTATCGAGCCGGTGGACGAGGCGCGGGCGGATACCCGGGCGTGTTTCGCCGTCAGGCCCCGTTTCATCCTCGACAAAAGCATCAAGCAAGCCGTCGACATGCTTGGTTGTCTTGCTGCCGCCTTGGGTGGCGAGGCCGGGAGGTTTGTTCAGCACGATGGCGCTGGGCGTTTCGCGGATTACCATATCGCGCGCTTCAGCAATCTCTTCGGCGCTGAGCTCGCGGGCTTTCTTAGGCGTTTTGCGCACGACATCCCCGCCCGGCGGCACGCGCAGCACCTGACCTTGTGCGATCCGGTCCTCAGGCTTGGCGCGTTTCCCATCGACCCGGATTTGGCCGGTCCGCGCCCAACGAGAGATGGTGGCAAAGCCGATTTGCGGCAAATTGCGTTTAAACCAACGATCGAGCCGCACACCATCATCATCTGCTGTAACAGTGAATTGGCGGACTTCTTTGGAAGGGGCATTCAAAGGTGTTTTATCGTTCATGGCGCGCTCTGTATCATAACAAGGCCGATTAACAGCGCGGCCATTCCCGCGATCATCGACACCGACCCATAGGTAAAGCCCAGCAACAATTGCCCGCGATGAAACAGAGTGACCATTTCCGCGCTAAAAGTGCTGAACGTCGTAAATCCGCCGAGCAGTCCGACGCCGATCAAGAGTCGGATGGCCTCATTGTTGCCATCAGAGTTCTTGGCCAGCCATCCCATCAACACGCCCATGCAAAGGCTGCCCAAGACATTGACCGTCATGGTCGCCCATGGAAATCCGGCGCTGGACCCGGACAGATAATCGACCGCCCGCCCCAATTGATAGCGCAGCACAGCACCCACCGCGCCGCCAAATGCGACATAGAGCGAGGCCGTCATAGGAGCGGAGGCTGTGCTTGTGGTCATTACAGTGTGTATCCTTGCGCGCGCTCTTAGCTAGGGTGGCGTGTTCTGCATAGCGTTGCGTGCATGCCACACAGGGCATTGGTTTCGCTTTTGCGTCCATCGCCGGCATTTTTGGCCCGCAACTGTGTTGCCAAATTGAGTGCCCGGCGCTATGTGCGCCTCAGATTGAGCGTGATTTCGGCCCATTAGGTGGCAGAAACGCGCCGTTCCAGCGTTAATTTTGCGCGCGTGCCTGCGATTCGCTTCGCCGGGTGTTTGCCGCGTTTGAAACAGTTTGAAACAAGGTTACGTCGTTTATGCAAATCATGGTTCGCGATAACAATGTCGATCAGGCCCTCCGCGCGCTTAAGAAAAAGCTGCAGCGCGAAGGTGTTTATCGCGAAATGAAATTGCGCCGGCACTATGAAAAGCCAAGCGAAAAGCGCGCCCGTGAAAAGGCCGCCGCTGTTCGCCGCGCTCGCAAGCTTGAGCGTAAGCGCATGGAGCGCGACGGCGTCTAGTAAAGCCAGCGTGAGATTTAGGTGCTTTGCAGATGCAGTAGCGCTTGAATCCCACCACCGGATAAGCCATCAGGGCGCGGACCGTTTCCGCGCCCTTTTGTCATGCGGAAAAGGGGGTTTTCGCATGACCGTGGTTTTAACACACTGCGTTGCAAACAATTGGGCGCCCAACCAAACGAGATAAAACAATGACCGAAGTCACTCGCGTTCCGATCCTGCCCATCGCTAAGGGCTCGCTGACCAAGCTATGGCTTGGCGTGATTGTTGCCATTCTGTTGGGCGGCGGCCTTGCTTGGGCGGCTGTGCCAAAGGGGCTGAGCGTTGATACGCTTGTCGCTGGCACGGGCGATTACCCGCAAGAAGGCGATATGGTCTTTGTTAAGTACAAAGGGATGCTCGCCTCAAACGGCGAAGTGTTCGACGAATCGCAGGACATCCCATTGCCGATTGAGGGCGTGTTCCCAGAGGGCAGCCCGTTCCCGGTCGAAAAAGACGCGACGATCGACGGGTTTTACCTTGGGCTGCAACAGATGCAGAAGGGCGGGACGTACGAGTTGTTTATCCCGTCTGAGCAAGCTTACGGCGCAGAACCGCCGCAAGGCGCGCCTATCCCGCCGAACGCCGATCTGTTGTTCGAGATCGAAGTTGTCGATTTCATGAGCCGCGAAATGTTCGACCGGAATCTGTCGATCTTGCAGCAAGCAATGCAAGCAGGCGGACCGGGCGGACTGGGCGGCCCAGGCGGGCCAGAAGATGCACCGGCTGGTCCTCCTCCGGGCGAGTAACCCCTAACTTCAACTCCAACTTCTCAGGCGCTCCGCCTGCAAGGAAGAAACGCATGTCGGTTGATAAACAAACCGTCGCCAAGATCGCAGGCCTTGCCCGGATCAAGATGGGTGACGAGCAGCTTGAGGCGCTTGTGCCAGAGCTCAACAATATCCTCGATTGGGTCGAGCAGCTGGGCGAGGTTGACGTCTCCGGCGTGGAACCCATGTCTGCGGTCATCCCCAACGCGCTGCGCCTGCGCGCGGACGAAGTGGATGCGGACCCAAAGACCGGCGGCGGCAAGCGCGACGAAGTGCTCGCCAATGCACCGGCGGCAGAGCACGGCTTTTTCGGCGTGCCCAAAGTTATCGAATGATGGTGATCGAAACACATGACTGACTTTACCGAATTGGGCGTCAAAGCCATCCGCGACGGCGTGGCTGGCGGCGATTTCACCGCGCGCGAAGTGGCGGAGAGTTTTAACGCTGCCGTTGCGGGCGCAGCGCAGCTTAATGCTTTTATCGTCACAACGCCCGAACACGCGCTGGCGGCTGCGGACACCGCAGATAAAGCGCGCGCTGATGGCAAGCCATTGGGCGCAATGGGCGGTGTGCCTATTGGAATGAAGGATCTGTTCGCCACGCACGGCGTTCAGACCACCGCTGCATCGCATATCCTAGAGGGCTTCAGCCCCCAATATGAGAGCACAGTTTCGCAGAACCTTTGGGATGCGGGCGCGGGGATGCTGGGGAAGCTGAACCTCGATCAATTCGCGATGGGTTCGTCGAATGAGACAAGCCATTTCGGCAATGTATCCTCTCCTTGGCAAAAGGCTGGTAGCAATGCGGCGATGTCACCGGGGGGGTCTTCGGGCGGCTCATCGACTGCGGTTGCCGCGCGTTTAGCGCCTGCCGCAACCGGCACCGACACAGGCGGTTCGATCCGTCAGCCTGCTGCCTTCACCGGCATTTGCGGGATTAAACCGACCTATGGCCGCTGCTCACGCTGGGGCGTTGTGGCGTTTGCTTCTTCGCTCGACCAAGCGGGGCCGATGGCGCGTTCGGTAGAAGACTGCGCGATCATGCTCGGCGCAATGGCGGGCTTTGACGCGAAAGATGCGACGAGCCTGCAAATGGATGTGCCCGATTGGGAAGCGGCTTTGTCGAGCGACCTTAAAGGCAAAAAGGTCGGCATCCCGCGCGAATACCGGATGGACGGAACCGATGATGCGATTTTGGCGTCATGGGAACAGGGCAAAGAATGGCTCCGCGATGCTGGCGCTGAGATCGTCGATATCTCGCTGCCTCACACAAAATATGCGCTGCCTGCCTATTACATTATCGCGCCCGCTGAGGCGTCATCCAACCTCGCGCGTTATGACGGCGTGCGTTACGGATTGCGCGATCTGCCAGAAGGCGCTGGCTTGCAAGATATGTATGCCGAAACCCGCGCTGCTGGCTTTGGTGACGAGGTAAAACGCCGCATTTTGATCGGTACCTATGTGCTGAGCGCCGGTTTTTACGACGCCTATTACACGCAAGCGCAAAAGGTCCGCGCTCTGGTGTCGCGCGATTTCGACAACGCTTGGAACGAATGCGACGTGATCCTCGCGCCGACCACGCCGACGGCTTCTTTCCCGCTGGGATCGCTGAACGATGATCCGCTGACGATGTATTTGAACGACGTTTTCGCGGTTCCGGCATCGCTGGCGGGCCTGCCTGCGATGAGCGTCCCGGCTGGGTTGAACCCCGACGGCCTGCCGCTTGGCTTGCAATTGGTTGGCAAGGCGTTTGATGAGCAAACCGTGCTCAACGCAGGTCTTGCGATCCAAGAACGCGCCGGGTTTGCCGCGAAACCGGAGAAATGGTGGTGAGCCAGTTTGAATGGGGCATCCTTGCGATTGTCGCGGTTGGCTTTGTGGCTCCGGCATGGCTGCTGGCGATCGGGTATCTGATTGCCGCGCGCAAGACGAAGCCGGAGGAGCCGAATAAGCGCTATTTCGCTTATGCAGAGCTGCTCAAATCGCTCCATGCGCAGATGGATATTAAGACCCGCACCGTGCGCAACGGCCCGCTATTTGCGGCAACTGTGCGCGAGCTGGGGAATTACCCAGAATACCGCACGCTGAGCGTGCTGTTCCTCGAAGAGATCACCGTCACCGGCACGAAGAAATTCGACAACGTCGTGCGCGCCGAATTGAAAGCGGTTGAGGCGGGGCTGTTGGAGGCGACGGATGCGTAAGTCAGCCGCTCTTTTGCGATGATCGCCGTCACCATCTTCCTTGTTTGCTTCGTCGTGCTGGTCGGGGTCGTCATGTACCTCTCTCAGACCATTGAGCATGGAGAGGCACGGTTCGATAGCGACGGCAAAGTGATCAAAGACAAACCTGCGCCATCAAGCGCTGAACACAGCGGCCCTGCCAAGCCGGCACAGCGGCTTAATGAGCGGCCAGAAACAGACACCAAACCCATTGGGACAAAAGACGATGAGTGATTACCGCGTTCAAGGGCAAACAGGCGATTGGGAGGTCGTAATCGGCCTAGAGGTTCACGCCCAGATCACCACCCATTCCAAACTGTTTTCCGGCGCATCCACCACTTTCGGGGCGCAGCCGAACAGCCAGGTTTCGCTCGTCGATGCGGCGATGCCCGGAATGTTGCCGGTGCCTAACCGCGAATGCATCCGTCAGGCCGTGCGCACGGGCATGGCGATTGAGGCTCAGATCAACGCTTGGTCGCGTTTTGATCGTAAGAATTATTTCTATGCCGATTTGCCGCAGGGCTATCAGATCAGCCAGCTCTATCACCCAATTGTGGGTGAGGGATCGCTGCTGATCGAAGCGGATGAAAAGACCGGCATTCCCGAAGACAAAGTGATCGGGATTGAACGCATTCACGTCGAACAAGACGCGGGCAAGCTGATGCATGATCAGCACCCGACCATGTCCTATGTCGATCTAAACCGCAGCGGCGTTGCGCTGATGGAAATCGTCAGCAATCCGGAAATGGGCTCCCCCGCGGAGGCCGGTGCCTATGTGCGCAAATTGCGTTCGATCCTGCGCTATGTCGGCTCATGCGATGGGAATATGGAAGAAGGCTCCATGCGCGCAGACGTCAACGTGTCCGTCCGCAAAGTCGGCGACGAGCTTGGCACGCGGACCGAAACGAAGAATGTGAATTCGGTGCGCTTTGTCATGCAAGTCATCGAATATGAGGCCGCGCGTCAGGTTGATGTGCTGGAATCGGGCGGCACAATCGATCAAGAAACCCGCCTGTTTGATGTCGCCACCGGCACCACACGGACAATGCGCTCGAAAGAAGACGCGCATGATTACCGCTATTTCCCAGACCCCGATCTGTTGCCGCTGGTGCTAGAGGATGACTTCCTCGCTGAATGCCGCGCAAGCCTGCCGGAATTGCCCGATGCTAAGCGTGTGCGCTATACTGATGAACTGGGTCTGTCGGCTTACAATGCCCGCGAACTCACCGCAGAGGTGGAGACATTTGGGCGGTTTGAAACGCTATTGGGCGTCGCGGCTGATGCGATTGGTAAGCCTGAAACGGCGGTTGCGACACAAGTTGCCAATTGGGCATTGTCGGTCGCGCCTGGCGTGTTCAAATCGGCCAAAGAGAACTTCGCAGACGAAGCCGACCTATCGCGCGCCACCGCAGAGCGTCAGGCCGCAATTCTGGCAATGCAAGACAAGGGCGAGATCAGCGGCAGTCAGGCGAAGGAAATTTTCGAACTGGTTTTGCGCACGGGCCGAGAGCCTGCTGAGATTGCGGACACCGAAGGCCTCAAACAGGTCAGCGACACCGGCGCTATTGAGGCCGCGATTGACGAAATCCTTGCGGGTAACGGCGATAAGGTTGAGCAATATAAGGGCGGCAAAGACAAGCTGTTCGGATTTTTCGTCGGCCAAACGATGAAAGCGATGCAGGGTAAGGCGAACCCGGCAGTCGTGAACCAGCTGCTCAAAGACAAGCTGGGCTGATTATGCGCGGCACGCGGAGCTGGATTGCGGTTTGCTGCGTGCTCCTGATTCTGGGTGCGGCGGCGGCCTATGCCTATATTCACAAGCCGCTTGCCGCCGATTCAGCCCAGGTTCTGACTGTCTCGCTGTCGCAAGATGATCCGGCGCTAGACCGCGCCGGTGACCTCTTGTTTTTGGGCGGTGTCGACATTCCGCGCATGGGCCAGAATATTGGCGGCTTATCCGGCCTGCGCTGGGATCCCGAAAGTGGGCGGTTGCTTGCAATCACCGACGATGCGCGCTGGGTTTGGATTACGCCGCTCGAAGGTGAAGGCGATCTAACCGGCATAGGACCGATCACGTCTTCGCCAATGCTAGGCTCGGATGGGGTTCCATTAACCGGCAAAGAGCAAGGCGACAGCGAGAGCCTCACCCGCAGCGCCGATGGCGGCTGGCTCGTTGGGTTTGAGCGCCAGCACCGCGTCGCACGCTTCGCCGATTTGGGGGCGCGAGCGCAGGATACCGACATCGAGCCTTTGCCCATATTCGGGACGCTTGAAGACAATGGCGGCTTGGAAGCGTTGGCGGGGAATGAGGACGCACTTTTGCTATGTGCAGAACGCGGCGTTGGAGGTCAGGGAAGCGCCAATTGCGCGCTGCGTTCGCGCGGCGGCGAATTGGAACCTCTGGCGCTGGAACCACCCGCTGCCATCGCCGAATTCGCCGCAGTGCCTACTGATGCCGACCGCGGCAATGATGGCTCGCTTTATATCTTATTTCGCAGCTATGATCCGGTGATCGGCAACACAGCAGGAATTGCGATGATGGCTGCGGACGGCACTCGGTCCGATCTCGCCACGCTGAGGGCGCCGCTAACCGTCGACAATTTCGAAGGGTTGGCCGTGCGCGAGGAGGGAGATCGTACCTTCCTCTATATCGTCAGTGACGACAATTTCTCCGGCGGTCAGCGTACATTGCTGATGAAATTCGAAGTTCTGCCAGAAGGCCCAAAAAGCCCAGAAAGTTAAGCGCCATCCGTTAGACACAAAAAGGCCGCCTGAGCTTAAACTCAGACGGCCCATTGTTCTGCAAACTTGCTTACTTAAGCGCGAGTGCCCGAAACTGGCATCGCACCAAAAGCACCAGCATTGACGTTGCCTGTCAAAGCATCGCCTTCAATGGTCGCTTCACAATCGAGCGTCATCGGCATTGGCACCGTCATGTTCATTTTCCAGGTGAGGGTGTTGCCGTCGACTTTGCCTTCTTCGACATCCATCGAACCCATGCCGCCGGCCATGTTGCCCGCAAATGTGCCGTCACCGTTGTCGACTACGGTGAAAGTGCCGGCTTGATCGCCCATCGGGCTTTTGACGGTGGTGTTGTAAGTTCCTGATACGGACATTGTGTGTCTCCAATAAATTGCGGTCGCCATGGCGTATGCCGCGCTGGCTTAGATGTATTTCTTACACGTCAAACGAGGGTGTTCAACCTCTTTGGCGCGCTCCGATGATTGGGCAAAGAAAGGGCGGGAGCGGCGCATTTGCCGATCCCGCCCCAATCTTTAGCAAGCCGTAGCGTCAGTGCGCCCGGCTGGGGCTGCGCCCCTTATTCGCCGGTTTCCAATTCGCGAACTTCAATCGGCATGCCCAGCGCTTCCAATTGCGGCATGACCTGTTCTGCGTCGCCGACAACGATCCAAACGAAGTCCTCTACATCCAGAGCTGCGCGCGCGGATGCGTCGAGGCTGCTGGCGGTTTGCGCCGAATATTGCGCGACCAGACCTTCGTAATAATCATCGGGACGCTCATACAGGGCGATCGCCTGCATCGCCCCAAGGACGCTGCCCGAGGTTTCGAACCGGCCCGGCAATTCCCCGATTTCTGAGGCAACATTGCGCGCCAGTTCTTCTTCGGTGACGCCGCTGGTGGTCAGGAATTCGGTCACTTCGCGGATCATCTCACCCACCGAATCGCCGGTGCGATCCGCTTGGACCCCGCCAGAGATCGCATAGACGACGGTGTTTTCACGCGCCTGCGTTCCGCCGCGCACACCGTAGGACCAGCCCTTCGTCTCGCGCAGGTTCATATTGAGCCGCGCCAAGAAGTTTCCGCCAAGCGAATTGTTCGCATTGGTGAAATCAACATAGGCCGGGTCACTTGCATCGAGCGGCGTGACCTGCGCGCCCAGAATAAAACTCTGAGGCGAGTTTGGACGGTTGATCAGGACAACCCGGCTGCCATCAGTGGTTTCGCTGGCAAGTGCAGAGAAATCCTTTGTGCCTAATTCTGAGTCCGGAGCGGCCCAGTCGCCGAATGCAGCGTTCATTTGCATGACCACTTCTTCCATTGGCAGGCTGGAAATGACGAAGACTTGGCCGTTATCAGGACGCAGCCATGTGTCTTTGAAATTCACCAGATCATCACGGGTGATCACGCTAACGCTCTCAATCGTGCTTGGCCCGCCATAAGGCGCCATTGTGCCGAACAGTTCTGTACCGATCGCACGCTGAGCGATGCCGCTAGGGGATCGCATTTGCGAACGGATGCCGGTGATGGTTTGCGCCTTCACCCGCTCCAGATCGGCCTCGTTAAAGGCCGGTTCGCGGATGATCTGACGATACAGGTCGAGCGACGGAGCCAAATTAGCGGACAATGCCGACAGTGTGAATGTCGAACGATCATCGCCGCCGCCAAACGAGATACTAACGCCTAAACGCTCGCGTTCCTCGGCAATTTGCTGCGATGTGAGGTTGGCTGTCCCCTCATCGTACAGCCCCAGTGTCAGCCCTTCCAATCCGCGCATATCCACCGGATCAGCGGCGCTGCCGGCGTCGAATGACATGGTGATGTAGGTCGCCGGAACCGCGTCACGCTGAGCGTATGTCAGTTGCATCCCGTTCGCGAGCGTTGTGCGCTGAAAATCTGGGAAATCGAGCTGTGCGACCGAATCAATCGGCGGGGCGGGGCGCACTACCGAAACCGTGATTTCGTTCGCGGATGCGTCTGTTTCAGCGGCATCTGTTTCAGCGGCAGTGTCATCCTCTGCGGCAACGCTGGCGGCTTCTTCATACGTGTCTTCGCGTTCACCCGGTTCCATGATCAACGTGAAGGCGGGACGTGTCATCCAACGCTGCATCGCTGCTTTCACGGTTTCAGGCGTGATCGAGGCGAGCACTTCGAGCTGTGCGACCGCAAAGCCGGGATCGCCCGCCAACACTTCGCCGCGGGCCAGCGCGACGGCTTTGCCGCCAAACCCGCCGACCTGTTCCAGGCCGCGGATTGTGCCCGCCAAATCGCTGGTGGCTGACCGGCGCACTTCGTCGGCGGTTGGCCCTTCTGCGATATATTCGGCGATGATTTCATTGAGACGGGTTTCAAGCGTTTCCAGCTCTACCCCGTCGCGCAAGGTCGCGCTGACGTTTAGGATACCAACACGTTGGAAATCGAAATTGCCTGCCGAAACGCCGACAGCCAATTGCTCTTCGCGCACAAGAATTTGGTCGAGACGGCTTGATAGCAATCCGCCGAGCACATCCGCGCCGACGGTCAGTGCGGTCAGCTCCTCGCTGGTGATACCGGGGACAGGCCAGAACAAATCAACCGTCGTTGCGGCGACTTGGTCAACCATCACGGTGCGCACGGGCTCCGACAAAGTTGGCACATCGGCGGCGGCCTGCGTGTTAACCGGTCCGCGCGCGATTGGGCCGAAATATTGCTCAACCATTGGCCGGGCTTCTTCGGCAGAAATATCACCGGCCAAAACCAGAGTCGCATTGTTGGGGCCGTAACGGTCACGGAACCAGTTTTGTACGGTGTCCATCGACGCCGCATCCAGATCCGCCATCGAACCGATCACAGAGTGTTGATACGGGTGCCCTTCCGGGAAAAGCGTTTCGAGAATTTCGTAAAATACCAGGCCGCCGGGCTGGTTATCGCCTTGGCGTTTTTCGTTCTGAACAACGCCGCGTTGATTATCCAATTTCTCCTGCGTCACCGCGCCGAGCAGATAGCCCATACGGTCGCTTTCCAGCCACAAGGCGCGTTCAAGCGCCGGGCGGGGCACGGTTTGGAAATAGTTGGTGCGGTCGAAATTCGTCGTGCCGTTATAATCGGTCGCGCCCATTTCTTGCAGATATTGGAAGTAATCCGCCGGAGCATTTTCGCTGCCATTGAACATCAAATGTTCGAACAGATGCGCAAACCCTGTCTGGCCAACAGGCTCGTCTTTGGAGCCGACATTATACCAAACCGCGACACCGACGATCGGCGCTTTGCGGTCTTCGTGGACGATCACGGTCAGGCCGTTTTCAAGCTCAAATTCCTGATACGGAATTTGGACCTGCGCGACGAGTTCAGCGAGGTCGGTCGCGCTTGCTTCTGCTGGCGCGGCTTCTGTGTGAGCGTCCGCAAAAGCGGGCGTATACGGCGCAGCGATTGCGATACTGAGCGCGGCCATACTGGTGGCGGCAAAACGTAATTTCATGTGAAAGTCCCCTAAGTTTAGGTTTTCAAAAATATCTGGCGCGTTTCTGCGTTTATGTGTGGTCAAACGTGCGCGCGGGATCAAGCGTTCTTACACGCCCTTCGATGAAGCGCACATGTCTTTGGTCGAAGGTCAGCGAGCATTTGTCACGGCTACTGTACTGATCGCATGGGCCCGAACATCGTCCTCCCAGAACCGCACAGGCTTCAGGCCATGATCGACATAAATCTGCATCTGGTCAGTATAATGCGGGCTGTCAGGGCGCGTGGTCGCCGCCCCGAACGGTTGGATCGAACGTGATGTGACGCGCGATCCGTCGGCGGGCCATTCGGTCCATTGGATAAAGCTGTCGCCGTGAACTAGGCTGAACCGCCCGTCATCATGCACCTCCCATGTCGTCGAAGCGCGCAGAGTGTCCGACCCGCCATCCAACGGCAGGTCAACATCGCCCTGACGCAGCCTCAACAAGTCTGACATTGGCGGATCAATTGTGCCGAAATGTTCATTGAGGTGAGCGACGGCCTCGCCAAGCTTCTCTGTAACATCAGGCCATGGCTTGTTGTTGTATTCCGCCCCCATGAAATCACGGATTAGGACCAATGCAAGCGCATCCCCTGACCCTTCATTGTCGGCGGTAAAATCCCAATTGAGCAGCAATTCACGAGCCTGAGCCATGTCGGGATCAGGCCATGCATTGCCCTCCAATGCCTCCAGGTCACTCCAGAGCCGGTCGACATATCCTTCGCGAACATAGGCGGTGTCATATTTGATCCGTTCCAACGCTGCGCGGTTCAGCGGACCGGCCTCCGACAATAGCTGATAGGCCCGGCGTGACCGGTTGGTCTGTTTGCGTTCTACGCCCAGCACAGGCGAGAAATCGGCCGGATCGAGATCGCTGCCTGCCCCTGCGGCAGTAAACGGTTCGTTATTGGCGTTGTAGAGCCAGCCGCTAGCGGGGTTAATCAGCTTGGGAATTTCCGCATAATCAACCGGCCCTTCCCAGATCAGGTCACTGCGATTGCCCGGCAGAATGCCGCGCCAATTGGCCTGAACTTCTTCGAGGTCTGGCCGGTCTGGGATCGCAGCGTTGTAAACATAGGCAATGTTACCTTCGCGGTCCGCATAGATGAAATTGGTGCTGGGGATCGCCATACGCGCCATTTGCGTCTGCCATTCCTCAAGCGTTCCCGCCTTGTTGATGCGGTAATAGGCGTCCAGTTGATCGACGGTGTCCATCGCGCCGTAACGGATGGCGAAATAGCCATTGTCATTCTTAATCACGGGTCCGTGGACGCTGCGATAGACGCTGCGGCGCACGGGCAAGGTGAGAGGGCCAAATTTAACCGGCAAAGTGACGGTCTTTTCGGAGAGGTCCACCCACTCCCCATCGAGCATATATTGTGTGCCCGCTTCATTCATTTCGAGCTGATAGACATCGGCCATATCCGGACGGTTTACGGTGTTCGTCCAGCCCAAGTCTTCATTATGGCCCAGAAATGGGAACGGTGATCCGGGGAAATTCGCGCCGGTAAAGTGCCAGCCTTCGCCGCTTTGAACGCCCAATTCATACCAAGCGACACCGCCGCGAAGCGGTTGGTGCGCGTTGGAGATCAATGTGGTCGGTCCGCCGCTGCGTTCCGGTGTGACAGCCCAAGCGTTGGAGCCAAGGTGATCGGCCTCTTCGCCCCAAGGCAACACAAGGCCATGCCTGCGTGCGGTTTCTTCCGTGGCCGCCTCGGCGCCCCCCTCAGGAGCGGCGGCGTCACGGGGGAATCCGGGGATGTCTTCGCCAAATTCTCGGCGCAGATCATCGCCCGCCACTAGTGGGCCGATTACATTGCCAAGCCCGTAGAAAAATGGTTGACGCAGGACAAAGCCTGCGGCGATATCTTCGCCATTGACCGGGAACAGGCCCGACAGTTTAACTTCGTCCGGATTTTCATCGGCAAATTGGTTGAGGCCGGCGGCATACGCTTCGAACAGAGCCCGCGTATCGGCGGGCAACGTCATATATTTGCGTTCTGCCGTGCCGCGCGCATCGAGCAGGTGATAGACGTAATCAAAGGTCGCGCCGTCTTCGCCAGCAATCGCACCATAACGCCCTTTGGACATGGCGGCGACGTCTTGCAGGGTAAAGAAATCATCCTGTGCATGGGCAATCGCAACACCGAAGGCGACATCTGCGTCTGTCTCGCCATAGATCATCGGCACACCAAATTCGTCGCGGACAATCTCTGCGGAATATTCGCGATATTCGGGTGCTTCGCTGGTGCGCGCAAAAAACGGCTCCCACGTGGCCAATCCGATGAACGCAATCATCAACACAGCTGCGACTGTGATCGCAGCACCTCTTAGGAATTTCATCTGTGGTTTTCTCCAACCCTATTGCCTTCTCAATCGCTGCGCTGAGGGGGCACGTCAAGCAGACCTTGAAATGCCCGGTAGATTGACCCACCTACTTAAGTAACACACCACGATGATCTCCGACCAAGGGACTTGAGATGAATCTCGAAAAATTCACCGACCGCGCCAAAGGCTTTCTGCAAAGCGCCCAAACGGTTGCGATTCGTATGAATCATCAGCGGATTACGCCGCTCCATTTGCTGAAAGCGCTGTTGGAAGACGAAGAGGGTATGGCCGCTGGCCTGATCCAACGCAGCGGCGGCGAAGCGGGTTTGGCGGTCAGCGCGGTTGATGCAGGCCTTGCCAAGATACCGGCGGTAACCGGAGGCGGCGCGCAAGATACGCCGGGTCTGGATAATGACACAGTGCGCGTTCTCGACAGTGCGGAAACGCTCGCTGATAAAGCGGGCGACGCCTATGTGACGGTCGAACGGTTGCTAACTGCGTTGGCACTTGCCCCCGGTAAAACGGGCGAGGCGATGAAAGCCGCCAGCGTCACCCCGCAAAGCCTAAACTCTGCCATTGAAAAACTGCGCGGCGGCAAGAAAGCTGACAGTTCCAATGCGGAGGCGACCTATGATGCGATGGAAAAATTCGCCCGCGATCTGACGCAGGCGGCGCGCGACGGTAAACTTGATCCGGTGATTGGCCGTGATGAGGAAATCCGGCGCACCATCCAAATTCTAGCCCGCCGGACGAAGAACAATCCCGCGCTAATCGGCGAACCGGGTACAGGTAAGACCGCGATTGCCGAAGGGCTCGCGCTGCGTATCGCCAATGGTGACGTGCCCGACAGTTTAAAGGGGCGCACATTGATGAGCCTCGATATGGGCTCGCTCATTGCGGGTGCGAAATATCGCGGCGAATTTGAAGAGCGGTTGAAATCGGTGCTCGACGAGGTCAAAAATGCCGATGGGCAGATCATCTTGTTCATTGACGAGATGCACACATTGATCGGTGCAGGCGCGAGCGAAGGCAGTATGGATGCCTCCAATTTGCTCAAGCCTGCTTTGTCGCGCGGCGAATTGCATTGCATCGGCGCGACCACACTCGATGAATATCAAAAATATGTCGAGAAGGACCCGGCTCTCCAACGGCGGTTCCAGATGGTGTATATTGATGAGCCGAGCGTGGAGGACACAATCTCCATCCTGCGAGGGATCAAGGACAAGTATGAATTGCACCACGGCGTGCGGATTACAGACAGTTCTATCGTCGCGGCGGCGAAGCTGTCGGATCGTTATATCCAGAACCGGTTCCTGCCCGATAAAGCCATCGACCTTATGGACGAGGCCGCATCGCGCATCCGCATGGAGGTTGAGAGCAAGCCCGAAGAGATCGACGAGCTCGATCGCCGGATCATTCAGCTGAAGATCGAGGAATCCGCGTTAGCCAAAGAAGATGATCGCGCGAGCAAGGACCGGCTGGTCGCACTGCGCGAAGAATTGGCGAACCTTGAACAGGAAAGCGCGGAACTCACCACTCGGTGGCAGAATGAGCGCGACAAGATTGAAGCCGAAGGCAAGATCAAAGAAGAGCTAGATCATGCACGGCTTGAGCTGGAGCAGGCGCAGCGCGAGGGCGATCTCGCTAAAGCGGGCGAGCTGTCTTACGGCACGATTCCCGACCTCGAAAAACGCCTCGCCGCGGCAGAAAGCCAAAGCGAAAACGCCCTGCTGCGTGAGGAGGTGACCGAAGAGGACATTGCCGGTGTCGTCGCGCGTTGGACCGGCATCCCGATGGAGCGGATGCTGGAAGGCGAGCGCGAGAAGCTGATGGAGATGGAAAAGATCCTCGGCAAGCGCGTGATCGGTCAAGAACAACCGATTGAAGCAGTGTCCAAAGCCGTCCGCCGTGCGCGCGCCGGTTTGCAAGACCCGAACCGTCCGCTGGGCAGTTTCCTATTCCTCGGTCCTACCGGTGTCGGCAAAACGGAACTGACCAAGGCGCTCGCGGAATTTCTGTTTGACGATGATCAGGCAATGGTCCGCATCGATATGTCTGAATTTATGGAGAAGCACTCGGTCGCTCGGCTGATCGGTGCGCCTCCGGGCTATGTTGGTTATGACGAAGGCGGCGTTTTGACCGAAGCCGTTCGCCGTCGACCTTATCAGGTGGTTTTGTTCGATGAGGTTGAAAAGGCGCATAGTGATGTCTTCAACGTCCTGCTGCAGGTGCTCGACGATGGGCATCTGACAGATGGCCAAGGGCGTAAGGTCGACTTTTCCAACACGCTCATCATCCTGACATCAAACTTGGGCAGCCAGCATCTCGCCAATTTGGGCGACGATCAAAAGGTCGCTGAGGTCGAAGATAAGGTGATGGATGTGGTGCGCGGACATTTCCGTCCCGAATTCCTTAACCGGTTGGACGAGATTATCTTGTTCCACCGTCTGGCGATGGAACACATGGCGCCAATCGTCGCCATTCAGGTTAAGCGGGTCCAGAAACTGCTCGATGATCGCAAGATCACCTTGGACATTAGCGATGCCGCATTGCGGTGGCTTGGCCGGGTTGGGTATGATCCCGTTTACGGCGCAAGGCCCCTGAAACGTGCGGTTCAGCGTTATTTACAGGACCCGCTGGCGGAAATGTTGATCGATGGCAGTGTCACCGACGGCGTCACTGTGAAAGTTGATGAAGGCGACGGTGAATTGCAGATCAAAGTTGGCTGAAGCCAGCGCGGAGATTCGGCAGCTGACTTTGGCGGTGTTTGTTCCCAGATTCGATCCAATCTGGACCCAAGTCCTGAATTGCCCGATCACCTAGGCGCCTGACCAATCGGTAGCCGAATTGGCGGGGGAGCAATTTGTTGCGCGCGACCGGCAAGGTTTTATATTTTTCGAAAAGTGGCGCGAACGCGATGTTGCATCTGCGAAATATTGCCTGTGGGATTCCCGCAACACCCCTCCGAAAAGTGGGCGTAACCTGAACGGCTCATTTACATAATTACGCCCCTATTGCACACATCCGACACCGCAGGGGCTTTGTCGCGGGACCATCAAGGGGATTCTCGAATCACAAACGGGTAATTTGTGTTTCGGTGAATGAGTGGGTCACGACCAAGGCTTCGGTTGTCGCAACTGGAGTGAACATGAAGAAGTTTCATAGCAATTCGATGAAGGCACTCGCCTTCTCCGCATCGGCCATCGCATTCGTGATGGCTGGCCCTGTCAGCGCTCAAGATACGGGCGAAGACGGTCAGGAAGAAGAGGAAGAAGAGCAGGTCGACGTTACGACTGATGCATCTGGTCAACAATCCGGGGGGCAGGGCGGTATCACCGTTACTGGTTCACGCATTGTTCGTGATACATACAGCTCGATCTCCCCGCTGCAGGTGCTTAGCACTGAAAATCAGCAGGCTGTCGGTGCATTCGATCCCGCACAGATTTTGCAACGGTCAGAAGCCGCCGCCGGTCAACAGATCGACGCGACCTTCCAAGGCTTCGTCCTTGATAACGGCCCGGGTTCGCAAACGATCAACCTTCGTGGTCTCGGCGCTGGCCGTACCTTGGTTCTCGTGAATGGCCGCCGCCTCGCACCATCGGGTGTTGAGGGTGCGCCTGTTAACCCATCGATCAACTTGATCCCTGCATCGCTTGTCGATCGCTACGACCTCCTGACCGACGGTGCTTCGTCGGTTTACGGTTCGGACGCTGTTGCTGGTGTTGTGAACGTCATCCTGCGCAAAGACTTTGACGGTCTGGAGCTTCAGGTGAACGGCGACGTGAACCCAATGGGTTCCGGCGAAGATTACACTGTCAGCGCCGCATGGGGCTTCAGCACTGACCGGGCCGTATTCGGCATCGGCGCGGAATATCAGTTCCGTGACGAAGTGCGGGCACGTGATCGCGACTTCCTTTCAGGTTGTAACACCCATTATGAGGTGGACCAGAACGGTAACATCTTCACTACAGGTGTTCGCGATAACGCAGTGGTTCAAAACCGGACGCCTGGTGTCAGCGTTTCGGAAAACGAATGTAAGATTTCGGGTATTTCCGGCCGTATCTTCCAACCGTTTGCGCGCTTTGGTTCGGTTTACTTTCCGGGCAATGGCAACATCGCCAACTTCCCGAATGATCCAAACACCGGGCGTCCGTTTAACTTCGGCGAATCCACCGATGCATTCGGTACGGATCTTGACACAAATGGCGACGGCATCCGTGATGTCGATTTCCAGAACGTCAACACCAATGCCAGCGAAGCGGAGCTCAACCGGACCTTCATTTCGCAGCAGGAATTGTACAATGTGTTCGCCTATGGCGAGTACACTCTTCCAGGTGAAGCCAACCTAACGCCGTTCTTCGAAGCGCAATATACGCGTGCCGAAATTTCGGCGCCTGGCGCTGGCCTGCCGCAGATTTTCCCATCTGTGCCTGCTCCGAACATGTTCAACCCTTGTAACTTGAACCAACCGAACGGTGTTGATTGCCGTGCAGTTGATAACGAGCTGCTCGGGATCAGCGGCACTGGTGTGGCTCTGTCGACCGGCTTCTCGCTTCCGACCACGCCGATCACTTCGATCGTTGGTGACCGGAACAACTTCGCGGTTACGCAAGAGCAATATCGCGGCGTTCTTGGTCTGCGCGGTGACCTTCCCTTCATCGGTTCGAGCTGGACCTTTGAAGTTTCGGCATCGTATTCGCGCTCAGATGGTACATCGTCACGCGACGGTATCCGTGAAGATCGCCTAGCGCTTGCTCTGGGTCTTGACCCTACAGCGGATTACGATGGCGATGGCATCGTCGATAATGACGGTGACGGCATTGCAGACGATTACGACAACAATGTTGACGTATTCGGCGGCAACCCGCTCTTCATCGGTGAGTGCAACGGCGCAGGTCTTGCAAACCCTGATTTGGCAGCGCCTGATCTGATCGCTGGCTGTGTGCCAGTTGATCTCTTCAACGCTAGCGTGCTGACCGGTGCGCAAGGTGATTTCGCCAGCCAAGCTGAACGCGATTATGTGTTCGATCAGCGTACCTTTGACACCACATACGAGCAGATCCTTCTGTCCGCATATGTCACAGGCGATCTATTTGAATTGCCAGCCGGCCCAGTCGGCGTGGTGCTCGGCGGTGAATGGCGCGAAGATAAGATCGATTCCCAGCCAGCATTTACGGCTTCGAATGGTCTGTTCTTTGGCTTCTTCTCCGATGGCGGTGCCAGCGGTTCGAAGAACATCCGTGAAGCCTTCGCGGAAGTCGACATTCCGTTGATGGCGGGTGAGACCCTCGTTGAAGAGCTGACCCTGAATGTTTCAGGCCGGTACACTGACGAAGAGTTCTACGGTTCAAACGGCACCTTCGCTATCAAAGGCGGTTGGCGTCCAGTTCCACCGCTGCTCTTCAAGTTCAGCTACGGCACATCGTTCCGTGCTCCGAACCTGCGTGAGAACTTCCTGCGCAGCCAGTCGGGCTTCCTGAACTTGTTCGATCCATGCGCTGTTCCAGACGATGCATTCGTCAACGGTGCATATGATGCGACACTTGATGAGCGTGACCAATTCGTACTCAACAACTGCGTACGTGAAGGCCGTGATCCTACTTCGGTTGGTATCGACAGCGAAGGTCTGAACACGCTTCAGATCACGAGCGGCGAAATCACCTCGGGCGGTACATTCGATCTCGACCCAGAAACGTCGCGTTCGATCACAACCGGCTTTGCTTTCGAAGAGAGCTTTGCAAGTGGGTTCGATTTTGCCTTCAACTTCAACTATTACGACATCAAGTTGAAGGACTCGATCATCGAGCCAAGCGCACAGTTCATCATCAATGACTGCTTCACTCGTGAAGACGAGAGCCGCAGCCAGTTCTGTGACCGTATCAGCACGCAAAGCATTGACCGTATGTTGGTCGATGGTGTGTTCCAGGGCTTCTTGAACCTCGATCAAGAATCGGTCCGTGGTTTGGACATCAACACCACCTTTGGTTACCCAGTAACCATCGGCGGCGAAGTGTTTGATCTTCAGCTCAACGTCGTTGCTAACAAGCTGATTGAGCGTTCGAACCTCTTCACAAACGATGATGGTTCGGTTGAAGAAGCTGACTTTGCTGGTGAATTCGGCTTCCCAGACTGGACTGGCCGTGTAACCTTCAACGTTGATTGGAAGGACTTCCGCTTCACGTGGCAGACCCGCTACATCGACGCTGTGGCACAAGATCCAGTGGGCGTTGATGAATTCGACGATGCCTTCGGTAACCTTGGCACAGGCTTCCTTTCGGATACCTGCCTCGGTGATGGTACCGCCAACGTTCCGGGTGATGGCAACTTCTGCCGTGACGTCGGTTTCGCTGACGAGTATTTCGAAAGCTCGGCTTCGGTTCGTTGGGACAATGGCGATTTCCGCATCATCGCGGGTATTCGCAACCTCTTCGACGAAGCTCCACCACTGGTGGATAGCAACGAAGTGCTTGCCATTTCGAACACGCCAATCGGTAACGGCTACGATCTGAATGGACGTGAGTTCTTCGGTCAGCTTCTGTACCGTTTCTAAGGCGACGACAGCTGCTTTAGGCTAACAAAGAGCGGCCCCCCGGACTTGCCGAGGGGCCGCTTTTTTGTTTATGTACGGCCCAGTGCGATCTCGCCGAGTGGAGGTGACGCGAGGGCGCAGGATCTATCGGACGCAAAACTGAAAAGAGTTTGACCATGAATGTTTTGAAAAAGCCGCTTTTGGCCGCAATTCTCGGTGTATCGACACTTGGCCTTAGCGTAGCCGCACCCTCCGAAACGCAAGCGACCTCGTCGGTTCCTATCGATGTGTGGGCCTTGCGTGATGTCGTGAATGCTGTGCAAATCTCGCCCGATGGCGAGCATCTGCTGGTTCACATCAACCCTAGCCGCGATGGCGACTATTTGCTCCAGATCTACAAAACAGAAGATCTGTCGACGCCGTTTCGCACGCTCGCTGGTGACCGGATGGAACTCATCAGCGCACAATGGGCAAGCAACAATGTGATCTTTGGTCGCGCTTGGGAACAAGTGCGCGGAACCGTGCGGCGTCAAGAAGACGACACGCGCAATTACGCGAACTATTATTACGACCTAGAAGGCAACAAGTTCAGCCAGTCCGATGGTAACTTCGTGATTGTGAATTTGCTCCCAGACGAAGAAAATTCGGTTCTGGTTGCTGCGCCTGATGCGAATGCCGACCTTGGTGTCGATCCATTCCAAGCATTCCGTCCGCGTTCGTTCTACAAATTTAACCTACGCACGGGTTCACGCAGCCTGGTGCTGCGCGGGACGAGCAAATACGGACGTATTCAATTCGATAATCAGGGCAATCCTCGTTACGCCGAGGGGCAAGATACCGACAATACGGTGAAGACCTATTATCGTCGGCCGGGCGATGGTTCATGGACCCAATTTGGTGAAGTCTATGATCAGGATGATCACGCAAACCTTTACCGTTTCCTAGGCGGTTTTCAGGGTCTGCGCGGTTTTCATCATGAAAACCCGGACATCGCCTACATAATCGAAGCGCGCAATGGAGCCGATAAGGCATCATTGTGGGAGTTTGACTTTGGAACGGGCGAATATGGCCGGGAATTGTTCTCGACACCGGACGCTGATGTGATGCGGATTGGTACGCATTCGATCCCGGGCAATGATAAACTCGCTTACGCAGAATATCCTGGTGCTAAGCGCGAACGTCATTGGTTCGATGAGGAAGAAAAGGCGCTTTACGAAGCGCTCGAAGCGCAAATCCCTTATGCGCATCAGATCAACATTTCGAGCCGTTCGTATGACGGACGCACGATGGTTGTGAGCAATCGCGGTCCGCATGACCCAGGTTCATTCTGGCTCGTCAAAGACGGCCAGCTTGCGAAATTGGGCAGCCGTAATCCGTTGCTCGACCAAGCGGCCCTCGCAGATGTTGAGTACATTCGCTACGAAGCGCGCGATGGATTGATGATCCCTGGCTATGTGACGATCCCTGAAGGGGAAGGTCCATTCCCACTCGTGGTGCAACATAATGGCGGCCCGCACGTGAATGCTGTGCAGGGTTACTCAGAGATGAGCCAGATGCTTGCTGCTGCGGGTTACATGGTTCTTTACCCACAAAACCGGATTTCGACTGGTTGGGGCCAACGGCACTTTGACGCTGGGTATGGTGAGCACGGTCTCGCTATGCAGGATGACAAAGATGACGGTGTTAAATACCTGATCGATCAGGGCCTAGTTGACCCAGATCGTGTCGCGTTCTTTGGTTGGTCTTATGGCGGTTACGCTGCGCTCGTTTCGCTTAGCCGCGAAGAGCAACTGTACCAATGTGCGATTGCGGTTGCTGCCGTTGCTGACCCTGCCAAGTCGTTTCGTCAGGGTGCTGGCCGTGCGGGGAGCCGGGCAGCCAAGGCGACTATCGATTGGGCGGAGCGCCGCGGTTCGATCGGCATTAACCCGATCGAGGAAGTTGATAAGGTCAATATTCCGCTTCTGATGGTTCACGGCAATGTCGACCGGCGCGTGCTGTATTACCACTTCACCGACTATAAGAAGGCGTTTGAAGAAGCGGGTAATACGGGCGAGTTCGTGACGCTGGAGGATGCCGATCACTTCGGTAACACTTTGATGTATGGTCATCAGCAGCAACTTTATACTAAGATGCTGGATTACCTTGCAAATGATTGCGGCGCGGGCGGACTCTAACCGCTAAGTCGCCGCGCTAATCCGCGGACAACAAAAAAGGGACCCGGCTATCTGGCCGGGTCCCTTTTTTTGTTTGGCGGGGTTTTGTTTGGCGGGGTCGCGTTTACGCCGGACCTCAACCTCTTCTGTCACTGGCGGCGTTATTCGACACGCCGCCCTTTCACGCCAAGCTGACCATTGATCCGGACGAAGAAGTAGCCAAGCGCGGCAGGTTTAAACTCTGCTGTATCTCCGGGCTGTATCCTGCGTAGTCGCCGGGGAATGTTCTTCATCTCCCAAACGGCCCCTTCTGCTGTGGTGAAGCGTGCTTTGCGGCCCGAAAGGTAACGAACGCTCTCGATTGTCGTGGTGAAGAGTTCGTCCTCGTCTTCCTCCTCATCACTGCCAAATATGCCCAGATCGGGCAGGTTGAAACCAAACAAGCTCCGCCGGGTCTGACGCACATCTTCGCGGTCGACCACCTGCAATTCGCCTTCATCACTTGCGGTGACGATATTGCCGACCGCTGCGTCGAAACATGCCAATCGTTCGGAATTGTCAGCAATGACCTGACAGGCTTTCAGGCCGTCGAGATAATCACTATCGGCACCGGCGGGGCCTTCCTGTGCGCTCAGCGGCACAGCACATACGGCCAACAATCCCGCAAAGAGCATCGGGACCGAACGCCCGAACGGCGGCTGGGAAACTGCGCGCCGCAAGTTGGCTTTACTAGAATCGGTCGGCTGCGTGGTGGTAGCCATGGGATATTCTCCGCGAGATACAGATCAAAAAATGCCCCTACCGCAAGCCGGTGGAGGCGAGAGATATGCTCTATTGCGGCTAGGCACAGGAATAAAGCCCCAACGCTCTGAAGTGGTAGTACAGACTGTAGCGTGAAAGCCACAGGTCGAACCGAACCTATCAAATCTGGCATGAGTGCGATTGCGAAGGCGTAATGTCATGTCATAAGCCCGCAACATGCGAGCACTGGCTCGTACGTTTGAATTGTGCGCCATGTTGGCGTGCATATCCAAGGGGACTGAAATGAACCGCTTTAGCAAGGGCTCGCTCCTGGCTGGCACCGTCATGGCTGGTGCCATGATCGCCACACCAGCGATGGCTCAAGATTCCGAGACCAATGAAGGTGCATCGGAAGACAACCGCATCGTTGTCACCGGCTCGCGCATTCAGCGCCGTAACGTCGAAACCGCCGCTCCGGTGGCTGTCGTTGCAGCTGAAGAATTCCAACTTTCTGGTACCGTCAACGTTGAGAACGTGATCAACACGCTCCCACAAGTTGTTCCGGGCACCACATCATTCTCGAACAACCCAGGTAACGGTACAGCGTCGCTGAACCTCCGTAACCTCGGCTCGACCCGCACAATGCTGCTGGTTAATGGCCGTCGTTGGATGTTCTTTGATACCAACCAAGTCACCGATTTGAACACCATCCCAAGCTTCCTTCTGGAATCGGTTGATGTTGTAACCGGTGGTGCTTCGGCCGTTTACGGTTCGGACGCTCTTGCTGGTGTTGTTAACTTCCGTCTGAAGGAAGTTGAAGGCGTCGAAGTCGGTGGTCAGTACTCGATCACTGAAGAAGGCGACGGCTCGCGTTATCAGGTTCACGGTGCAATCGGTTCCGATTTCGCTGATGGCCGCGGTAACGTCACCATGTTCGGTGAATACTTCAACCGCGAAGAAATCTTCCAGGGCGATCGTACGTTCTCGAACTTCGCGCTTGGTGGTAACCCACTTCAGCAGCTCGGTTCTTCGCTTCCACCTGAAACGCGTCTGCGTTACGACGGTGATGGCGACGTGACTGGTACTTCGTTCGAAGCCAACAACAACCTCGCAATCTTTGGTTCGCCTGGTTCGCTTCGTGCATACGAAACGCCGCGCGATCTCTACAACTACGCACCGGTTAACTACCTGCAGCTCCCACAAGAGCGGTATCTGCTTGGTGGTATTGCCAGCTACGAAATTTCGTCAGCTCTCGAAGTTTACGGTGAAGTGACTTACGTCAACAACCGTGTTGATGCCGAATTGGCGCCAACTCCGATCCTGGTGAACACTTTCCTCGACATCGACTCATTGGTTGCCAATGGCTTCATCGATGCCGGTTCTGAAGCTGAGCTTCGTGCTCTTGACGCCTCTGAATCAGGTGCCGATGCCAATAACGGCCTCGTCGATGTTCAGATCCGTCGTCGTCTGCAAGAAGCAGGCGGTCGCCGTAACTTGGACGAGCGTAACGCATTCCGCGTTGTTGCTGGTGCTCGCGGTGAGATCAACGAATACCTGAACTACGATGCGTATTACCTGTTCTCACGGACACGTAACTCGAACATCCAACAAGGTAACGCTTCGGTTTCGCGCTTCACGGCTGCTGTTAACGGCACTGGTGCTAATCAGATCAATATCTTTGGTCTGAACACATTGTCTGCTGATGACGTGGACGTGTTCCGCATTCAGGCGCAAAATGGCGATATCTCGACTCTCGAAGTCGTATCGGCTGTTCTCTCTGGTTCCTTCGGCGATTTCGCTCTGGGTGCTGCTGAGCCAGTTGGTTTCGCATTCGGTGCTGAATATCGCGGTGTTAGCTCACGCTTCATTCCTGACGAATTCCTGGCTTCTGGTGACGTTGCTGGCTTTAACGCCGGTCAGCCTACCGAAGGTAGCTACAGCGTTAAGGAACTGTTCGGCGAAGTTAACATTCCGTTCGAAACTGAAAGCGGCATGCGCTTCGAAGTTAACGGCGCTGCTCGTTACTCCGATTACACGCTTGGCACTGTTGGCGGTGTATGGACTTACGCCGGTGGCGCTCAGTTCACGCCAATTCCTGATGTGACCCTGCGTGGTCAGTATCAGCGTGCTGTTCGTGCACCGAACGTGGGTGAATTGTTCCAGGGTACAGCCATTGGCTTCCCAGGCGCGAACGATCCATGTGCTGGTGACGGCGCAGGCGGCGGGCCAATTCCAACTGGCGCGCTTCTGGCTATCTGCCAAGCAAACGGCGTTCCTGCTGGGAACATCGGTAACAATGCTGTGCTCCAGCCTGATGGCCAGATCGCTGCACTGTTCGGTGGTAACCCGAACCTTCAGGAAGAAACATCTGACAGCCTTACCTTCGGTATCGTGCTTCAGCCTTCGTTCCTGCCAGGTCTGACAATCACGGCTGACTATTTCGACATCACTGTCGATGACGCCATCGTGACCATCAGTCTGCAACAGGCGTTGGATCTTTGCTTCAACCAAGCTCAAGATCTTAACGACCCACGCTGCCTGACTTTCGTTGGCACTCGTGACAACCAAGGCGCATTTGGCCGTGACAACCCACCAGTTCTTGGTGGCGCGAACATCGCTGAATTCAGCACCTCGGGCGTCGATCTTCAGATCAACTACGGAACTGACCTGCCGTTCTCGCTCATCAGTGATGGCGATGCACGGTTCGACATCCAGTTCCTGGGTACTTGGACTGAATCGTTCGACATCCGTCCGGATGTTTCGGATCCAACCAACGTTGACACATGTGCAGGCGAATTCGGCCTTACATGTGGTGAGCCGCAGGCTTCGTTCAAATGGACGTCGCGCTTCAGCTACATCGATGGTCCAATGACGATCACAACACGCTGGCGTCACCTGTCGAGCGTCGAAGACGATGATGATGGTGTAGATTACATCGTTGAAAACATCAGCGCCTACGACCTCATCGATCTGACTGTGTCGGTTGATGCGACTGAGAACTTCACTGTTACGGCTGGTATTAACAACCTGTTCAATACCCTTCCGTCGACACCTGAGTTCAATGCAGCTGGTCAAGTGACAAACAACACCAACTCACTGCTCCTTGGCGATTTCAACAACGCTGAGCAGTCGAACACTTACCCGAGCACGTATGACGTGCTGGGCCGTGACTTCTTCGTCTCGGCACAGTTCCGCTTCTAATCGGATTGTGGTCCCCCCGGCCTAGGTCGGGGGGACACCCACAAAAAGGGGCGTCAGGCTTATGCCTGACGCCCCTTTTTTGTTGCTCATTGAGCCTTGCCGGTATCAGGCAAGCTTTGGGTCAGCGAATGCGTGGTCAACCAAAAGTGATGAAATCCGCAAGTTCACGCCCCGTCGGCTCCCGGATCGGAAGCGTTTCGCGCAGCGGCAGATCATGCGCAGCAAAAGCCGCCGTGATTACGCCGCGCGCATCGGCGGTCTTGCATGCCCCGGCGAGCGATTTGATCCGGCCCAACTCGTTCTTGGCATGGCCTTCGATAATGCCGATTGTCTCCGTGATCGAACCCACGCCAGCTTGCCGTCCCATCAAACAGGAACGCCGGATCGCTTCTGGGATTTCCCATGCGGGCGATTGCTGGCCATATTTCTGAGCGCCTTGCTCCGCGACTTTGCCTGCAATCTTTGCTGCGCGGTCAATTCCCGCTGCGCCGCCCTTAAGCGCAGACTTAACTTTCCGAGCGACAGCCTTTTCCTTCAACGCCCAGAGCAACTCATTGCGCCGCGTGCGGTTGTGTTCAAGGATCGGGCCATCGCCCCGATGGACCATCAATCCGACTTTACCGCCCGGTGCGAGCACTCGCGCGATTTCATCGGCGACCTTGGTCACATCGCCATATTCAAAGCCAAATTGGCTAGTGACGGCGTGAAATCGGCCATCTTCAAACGGCAGCTCTTCCATGGGAATACCGCCGCGCGTTTCAGTGCCAGCGGGCGGCATCGGCAATTGGGGCGCAAGATCGATCCCGATCAATTGCAGATCGCTGCGTTTTGCCAGCATCCAGCGCAAAACGCGCCCATCGCCGGTCGCCAGATCGAGCAATTGCGCCCCTTCAGGCAGTTCGCTTGCAAAGCCATGCCACGCGGCCTGCTGTGCCTGTTCAATGGCGGCCCAGCGCTGCGGTAGGCATCCGCCGCTATCGCTTGCTGGTCCGCCCTTTGAATTGAGCGCCCAAAAATCGCCCCAGGCGTCTTGCGATTCAGTTGTAGCCATAATTGCTGCGTCGTTCCTCAGGTAACCACATCAAAGGCGACGGTCATCCGTTCCGCCGATGCGAAGGGGGTTGTGCCATGATAGGCTGTGCTGGGAAACAGTGCGAGATGGCCCGGCACCGGCTGAATGCTCTTAATCGGGCCAAGGTCCAATCCCAGATCGCTTTTGGGGCGCCCAACCTCTAGCCAGCCTTGTTGATCGGCCTGTTCCGCTTCGTCTGGCACAACCAAGTACAGCGCGGATGAAATCACACCTTGCGGGTGAATATGTGCGGTGTGGTGATCGCCGCCGCCGGTTAGCCGCACGGACCATGACCCCGCCAATTTCCACGGAGCATCTCGGCTGCGCAGCATGGGATGAGCGGCATCGAATTTAGGCAATTCCGCGCGATATTCGCCCAGCGTCGCCAAGATCGCTTCGCGCAATTCGGCTAGCAAAGGCTCCGTCCGGTGAAACAAAATACCGCGCGTCTGTGTGCCCCCGCGCAGGCTTTGCCCAAGCGGCATTGCCGACCCTGCGTGTAGAGCGCGTAGTTCGGAAACGGCATCGTCGATCAATCCCGCGCGGCCCGCCAGCGGGCGCATCTGGATCAGCCCGCTTTGTTCATGCAGCCATGCCGCACGTTCGGCCGATTGTGCATCACCGCCCAATCGCCATACAATCCCGCGCAGCGACCATGCGGTAATATCCCAAGGCGAAGCCTCCAACGCCTCGCCAAGCAGCGCATCTGCTCGCGCAAATTCACCTGTGCGAATACGGTGCCGCGCCTCGTGTACGGCAACCCCCGGCATGTCGGGGGGGAGCTGCGCAAACACGGTTTCTGCCCGGTCCAAATCGCCAGCAGAACCGGCATTTACGGCCTCTAGCAAAGCGAAATGCGGTTCATGCGGAAATCGCTCGCGCGCGGCGGCAGCGACGATTGCAGCCTGTGCCGAATGGTCCAGCCCGGCTAAGGTCTCTGCATGGGTCGCGGGAATATTGGGGTCTTGCGGTATGCGCGCGGCGGCTTCGCGAAAGGGGGCGGCGAAATCGGCCTCTCCTGCGGCCAGTTTTAATCCTGACAGGAACGATAGGGCAGCAATAAAGCCCGGTGCCTGCGTGCACAATTGCTGCGCAATCGCGCGGGCCCCGGCAATGTCGCCTGCCACTTCGAGTGCCTGCGCCTTGCCGAGCCACAGATCGCCGTCGCCCTGATTGACCGCGATTGCGGCGTCAAACCGCTGCACAGCATCCGCCTCTCCCCGCTCGATCGCGGTTCGCGCGCGCCCGTGCAAAGCCCGCGAATGGCCCGCGTCCAGAGCGAGTACGGCGTCATACCAATGCGCCGCCTGCTCCAATTCGCCCAGCGCACGGTGCGATGTGGCGCGCACGCTGCCATAACGCGGCACAGACCTGCCCGCTTTCTCATGCGGAGCAAGGGCAGACACAACCTCTGCGTGCCGGCCCAAACTTTGCAAAGCAATCGCGTGATTGAGCTGAAAATCGAGCATCTCCGGCGCGAGAGTGCAGGCAGCCGCGAAATGTATAACCGCCGCCGCAGTGTCGCCCGACTTAAGCGCCAGATCACCGGCCGCATCGGCCAACGCCGAGTCTTTCGGATGCGCGATCCGGGCGGCTTCTGCAATTTGCCGCGCACCAGCGACATCATTGGCCTGCATCGCCATGCGAATGCGCATCATCGCCTCTGGCGCAGACAGCGGGGCGGCCGCTTTGGTCATTGCGTGCGCAACCATCCGGTAATTGCCATCCGGCCAACCGGCGCGAAAGGCGGGACATAACTGACCATGTGTGATTGCGGCACTTTGAACAGGTTGAGCGCGTTGTAACGCGGCCGGAATCCCTGAACCACGTCGCCATCATCGTCGAGGAAGAGCAAATAGCCGCCCCAATCGGGATGCCAATCGGGCGGCGCGAAGTTCAATACATAGGCGACCTCCCACCCTTCGGCGACATGGCTGTCAATGTGGCGGCCTAAGTAATGGTTCGGGGCAAACAGGCTGGCTTGTCCGTCCGCCTTGATCAATCCGCCTATCCCGGTGATGTCGCGGGCGAGGTTGATGAAGTCATCAGCGTTGAGATGTTCGAGCAAAATTTCATGCGCGCTGCCGGGATCCCACCCTTCCTGAATTGCCGTGAGGATCGGGTAGTGCGCAAAGCGAAAGCCATATTCGCCGCGCGCCGAATTGTTTTGCGCTGCCATTGCGGCGGCATTGACCCGCGCGGCGCCATCCTGCGTGCGGACCTCTTCCATGCGGAAGCTCTGGCGGTTCTCGTCACCAGCTCCGGTCGCCATACCCCACGGCGTACCCTTCGCCAGCACGGTCAGAACCTCGCGCGCGGCTTCCTCGGTCAGCACGTCGCGCACTTGCACACGGCCAGTTTCAGCAAACTGAGCGGCGTGGGCTTTGCGGTCGATCACGGGGTTGAGTTCAAACAACGTTTTCATGCCGCACTACGTAGCGATTAATGACCCCGATTGGCCAGATGGTTTGACCATTCATTTGAGTATTGATTTGCAGCCCACGCTCCCATAATCCCGTCTCAAATTAAAACGTGTCTGCAAAGAGGAAGCCTCACAATGACAACTGCCTATATCGTCGACGCCGTTCGCACCGCCGGAGGCCGCCGCGGTGGCCGTCTAGCAGGCGTGCATCCAGTCGATCTGCTTGCGCAATCGCTCGACGCAGTGGTGGGCCGCAGCGGCATTGATCCCGCGGCAATTGATGATGTGGTAACGGGCTGCGTCAGCCAAGCAGGCGAGCAGGGCGGGCAAGTTGGCCGGATGGGTGTGCTTGCTTCGAAATTGCTCCCGCAGTCCACTCCGGCGGTTTCGATCGACCGCCAGTGCGGTTCAAGCCAGCAGGCGATCCAATTCGCCGCGCAGGCCGTGATGAGCGGCACGCAAGACGCCGTGATCGCCAGCGGTGTTGAAAGCATGACGCGTGTGCCGATGGGTTCGAACATGACGCTGCATATGAAAGAGGGGCTGGGCCATTACATGTCGCCCGGCGTTCAGGAAAAATATCCGAACATCCAGTTCAGTCAGTTTATGGGCGCGGAAATGATCGCGAACAAACATGGCTTTTCAAAAGATGACCTCGATGCATTTGCATTTGAAAGCCATCAGCGCGCGATTGCAGCGACAAAAGCGGGCGCGTTTGACAGCGAAGTGGTGCCGATTGAAATCGAAACACCCGAAGGCGCCGAAATGCACACTATCGACGAAGGCATCCGTTTCGACGCGACGCTGGAAGGGATTGCGGGTGTTAAGCTGATCTCCCCAGAGGGTAAGATCACCGCCGCTTCTGCCAGCCAGATTTGCGACGGATCGAGCGCGGTTCTGGTGGTTTCGGAAGCAGCGTTGAAGCGGCACAACCTTACCCCGATGGCGCGCATCCACAATTTGACCGTGACAGCGGGTGACCCGGTTATCATGCTGGAAGAGCCATTGTTCGCGACCGACAAAGCGTTGGAGCGCGCCGGCCTGAAGATCGGTGATATCGACCTTTACGAAGTCAACGAGGCCTTTGCCTCTGTTCCAATGGCTTGGCTTAAGCACACAGGCGCGGACCCCGAAAAACTCAACGTCCATGGCGGGGCGATTGCTTTGGGGCATCCATTGGGCGCGTCGGGCACGAAACTGATGGCGACGATGGTTCACGCGCTGCACCGGCATGGCAAAAAATATGGCCTGCAAACGATGTGCGAAGGCGGCGGCGTCGCCAACGTTACGATTATTGAACGCGTTTAGCTGCGCGGATCACGAAGACACAAAAGTTTAACTCCCTCAAATCCAAGTAAGGAATATCATAATGGAAGTTTCAGCAAACACCCCCGCCGTCGTCACTGGCGGTGCTTCGGGCCTTGGCGCGGCGACCGTGCGCGCGTTGGCGGCAAAGGGCGCGAAAGTCGCCATCTTCGACATGAACGAGGAAAAGGGTGAAGCGATGGCTGCCGAAGTTGGCGGCATTTTCTGCAAGGTCAATGTGACCAGCGACGAAGACGTAGACGCCGGCTTTGCCAAGGCGCGCGCAGCCCACGGGCAAGAGCGTATTCTGGTGAACTGTGCCGGGATCGGCAATGCGATCAAAACCGCATCGCGCGACAAGCAATCGGGCGAGATCAAGCATTTTCCGATCAGCGCGTTCGACTTTGTCATCCAAGTGAACTTGATCGGCACATTCCGCTGCATCGCCAAATCGGCGGCTGGCATGATGAGCCTCGATCCGATCAATGAAGACGGCGCGCGCGGCGCAATGGTCAACACGGCCAGCGTTGCAGCAGAAGACGGCCAAATGGGCCAAGCGGCATATTCTGCGTCTAAGGGCGGCGTTGTTGGCATGACCTTGCCAATCGCCCGCGATCTGATGCGCGAAGGCATCCGCGTGAACACCATCCTGCCGGGTATTTTCGAAACCCCGCTGATGAATGCTGCGCCGCCGCAAGTGAAAGAAGCGCTTGCCGCGTCTGTGCCGTTCCCAAAACGTCTTGGTTTGCCAGAAGAATACGCGAAACTTGCGATGACGATGATCGAAACCGGTTATTTCAACGGCGAAGATGTACGTCTTGACGGTGCGATCCGTATGGCACCGCGCTGATTTAGAATTGGTCGGAGGCGGCTGCTTAGGCGGCTGCCTCCGATCGCTCTTCTAATGCTTGGCCGAATTGGCCTAATCCGTCCTCTTCATAAACCGCGTAAAGCGCGCGGGCGATGCGGTAATCCTCGATATAGTCGATATCGACCCCGGCGAGCCGCGCCAGATCAAACAACACCGGATCAGGCCCCAGAAAATACGCACGCCGCAGAATTTCCGATCGCGGGGCCATATAGAGGCTGTTGGTGACTTTGAACCATTCGGGCAGGTCTTGTGACACCGTATGGTTCCGATCCGCTGTATAATTGAGCGCGCCGCCAGCGGACCAGAAGTAATCCTGAACCCGGTTTACCCCTAGCAGCGAATCCTTATTCCCGCCGATGACTTGCTGCGCATAGGCGGCAAAGGCGTTCGCATATTCGCGCGGCGTCATCAGCGGGCAAACCACTGTGGCCCAGGCGATATGTTCGTGCTCAATTTCGCCAACGATGCCAGTGATAACATCGCGAAACGGTGCCTCATGTCCGATGGAAATACGCCGCGCCCGTTTATGCTGCGACACGCCGAATTTCTCGGCAATCGCCAGAAATTCATCGTCTTCGCTGGATAGATAAATCCGCGCAGGATCGATCACTTTGACCAGCTGGGACAGTTTCCAATGGATCAAGGTCGGTTGATCGCCAAAGGGCAGCAGGCATTTCTCCGCAATGCGTGAACTGCCGCGCCGGGCAGGCACGATTACCGCCAGATCATCGACCTCGTTGGAACGCGGACCGGCGCGATAAGTTTTAGGCATAAGATTTCTCCTGAATGGACGCCGCAGCAAGGGGCGGGTGCAGCGCGCGGTAGCGTGCCAACGCCCCATCCCAGCGCGCAGGATCGACTGGCCGAAACGCGCGCGCGATGATGTCGTTGGAGCAGAATTTGGGATCAGTTGGATCGACGACATTGTTGAGGATATGATGCGCAAACCAGCGCCTTGTCAGCACCGGATCAGCCGCTTTGGCGGCGCCCTTTGCAAGGTCAGACAAAAGCGGCGCAATCGCATCATAGGCGCCCAGCCAATCGGCATTTGACGCCGAAGATAGCCGCGCCATTGGTGTTCCAAAAGCAGCGGCAATCGACCAGCATTTAGAATTAGACAGCACCGCCGCATCGCAGTGCCGGATCATCGCCAATGTTGCGTCGCCGCCAAAACGGTCAGCTGCGCCGGATCGGCTGAGCATTTTTACCCGCCCGCCTTGCTGAATAACCGCAGCATTGGCAGCGCCAGTGGCGCCGTGCAATTCGGTGAGCGGATGATGAGTGACAAGCAATGTCGCCGCATCGCCAATTTCCTCTGCCACGGCGGTAATCATCGCGGCGTTGCTGGGATAAGCATGGTGCTGCCCGAAGAAATTCTCCGGATGCTCATATTCCAGTGGCAGTGCGATAAGTTTTCGGCCGGTGCCTGCGTCCAGCTTTACGTCAGCCAGAAAGGCCGCGCGTGACGGCAAATTGAGCCGAGCAAGCATGTCCGGCCACAATTGATCGGCAAGCGCATCCAGTTGGCACGCGATTGCGGCTTCGAAAGGCGGCATGAAACCGTGATCAAATAACCCTGCTTGAAACGTGATGTCGCTGACGCTCAATTCAAATGGCGGCGCACCGCTTTCCATCAGAAACCGCACCTCTCCGGGAAAAGCGGCCGGCGTTTTGAGATCGGCACTGCGGCATAGGGTGAGATCAGGGGCGATAGCGCCGACGAAATCCAGCAAATCATGCTGGGCGCTGGCATCGGTGCGCAGCACAGCGTGATCGGGACCGTTCAGCAGGTGCCAATGGACATGCGGCAAAGATGCGACGTGGTGGGCTTCATCCTTGCTGATCCCGGTGCCTTGCCACAGCGGCGGGACCATCACGTGCACTTCGTGATCGCGGGCAGCGGCGCGGATTACATGGATCACGATGCGAGAAAACCACCATTGGGTGACGACGGGCAGATAGAACAGAATGCGCATGGGCAGGGCGGGGCACCTTTGGGCGTGTTGGGGATGTTCCAATCACAGCAATACCCATGCCAACCGCCCGTTCTGCTCCGGACGCCCGGCAACCCTATGATTGGATCCATATTTTCGCCGATCACGGAGCGGGACCGGCAAGAATTTTCCGGCATCGCAGAGGTGACAGCTCGGCGACCAAGGGCTTTCCTATGCAGCGAAAATTGGCCTATTCATTTGGGCGATGTGCGATGCGGCTTTCCTATCCCAAGATGACGGCTCTAAGTTTGACTTCAGCTCTGGCTCTGCGCGGGGCCGGAGGCAGGCCCAAGAGCGCCGCACGCGAAAGCCGCAGGTTTCGGGCGTGACTTCGCCGTTTCGCTGGGTTTTTCAGGATGATACAAGAACACGCATGTTTCTAAGAATGGCCAAAGCGTCCCAAGACTAACGAGAGAAGATCACCATGACACAATATACACAGATCATCGTCGACAAGGCCGACGGGATCGCAACGATCACGATGAACCGCCCCGACAAGATGAATGCCTATACCCGCACAATGGGCGCAGAGATCATGGCGGCGATGGATGATATTGACGCCGATGACACAGTGCGCGCGGTGATTTTTACCGGAGCGGGAGAGCGCGCATTTTGCGCAGGCGCCGACCTCACCCCCGAAGGCGGAGGGCAGATATTCTCTGACGGCGCGGAAGTCGAAAGCCTGTCGGATGAACGCGTGCGCGATGGCGGCGGGCGGCTGACCTTGCGATTGTTTGAGAGCAAGAAACCGCTGATCAGCGCGTGTAATGGCGTGGCCGTGGGTGTGGGCGCGACGATGCAACTGGCGATGGATATCCGGCTGGCGGCGTCTCATGCGCGATTTGGTTTCGTGTTCGCACGGCGCGGGATTGTACCAGAGGCGGCATCGAGTTGGTTCCTGCCGCGGATCGTAGGGATCAGTCAGGCGCTCGAATGGTGTTATTCGGGCCGTGTGTTTGACGCCGAAGAAGCAAAATCAGGCGGGCTGGTTCGGTCCATCCACGAGCCGCAGGATTTGTTGCATGCTGCAAATGCCATTGCGAGCGAGATTGCGGAGAATACATCGGCGGTGTCGGTGGCGATGACGCGGGCAATGATGTGGCGGATGATGAACACCGATCATCCGATGGAGGCGCATAAGATCGATAGCCGCGCCATTTATCGCCTTTCGCGAGGGAAAGATGCCAAGGAGGGGATTGCGAGTTTCCTAGAGAAGCGCAAGCCGATCTATCCGGGCAAAGTGAGCGAGGACATGCCGGATTTCTACCCATGGTGGGATGAACGCCCTTACGAATAGGCCTGATCAAACAAACGGCACTCTCACTTGCGCTGACACTGGTTTCATGAGAAACCAGTTTTCATGAATGACATGACCAACACGTCCCGCGCCGCGGTGGATGCTGACGCCGAATATCAGTTGAACGATTTCTTGCCGTATCAGCTGTCGATTGCCTCCAATGCGGTCAGCAGTCTGATTGCAGAACGTTACCGCAAACGCTTTGGTTTGAAGGTTATGGAATGGCGCGTGATGGCGGTCCTGGGCGATGCTGGCCCCAGTGGCGGCCCGCTGACGCAGCGTGATCTGTCAGAGGCGACATTGATGGACAAAGTCGCGGTCAATCGGGCGTGTAAAGTTCTGGAGCAACGCGGCCTTATCGCGCGGGCTCAGAACGAGAAAGATGGCCGCTCGCATTTGCTCGAACTGACGGGGGAGGGGCAGGCGATCCACCGCGAGATCATGCCGCTAGCAAAGGCGACAGAGCGTGAATTGTTTGAGGGATTTAACCTCGAAGAAGAGGCGGCATTGCGCGGAATGCTTGAACGGATGCGCACCCGCGCAGCATCTTTGAGTCAGTAAAACTGGGCTGACCGCCGCGCCAAGCAACCGCAAGGCGGCACGCCATCAAACGCAAAATGGGGCCGATCCTTTTGGACCAGCCCCATTTTTGTTGGACGTATCCCGCCGCTCTGAGCCTACGACTCTGGGTTGATGAGCGCGTCGGAGATCGAGCAGGCCGCTGGGCCAAGAATGACGATGAAGAGCACCGGCAGAATAAACAGGATCAGCGGAATGGTCATGATCGCCGGCAAACGCGCGGCTTTCTCTTCTGCGCGCATCATCCGTTCATTACGGAATTCGCCCGACAGAACACGCAAAGCCGAAGCCAGCGGCGTACCATAGCGTTCGGTTTGGACCATCGTGGTCACCACGCCTTTTACCGCTTCAAGGTTTACGCGGTAGGCGAAGTTATCGAACGCCATCTTACGCTCATTCAAGAAAGAGAGCTCAATCGCGGTAAGGGCAAATTCATCGCCCAATTCCGGGTAAGCGCGGCCCAATTCCTTAGCGACGCGGTTGAAAGCAGCATCGACGGTCAAGCCGGCTTCTGCGCAGATAACCAACAGATCGAGCGCATCAGGAAGGCCCTTTTGGATTTCTTTCGTGCGCTTTGATGCCTTGTTAGAAAGGTACAGTTCAGGACCTTTATAGCCAAGAAACAGCATCATACTAACCGCACCAAGCCGCGTCATCGGTCCCCAATCCGGGAAATATTCGACGACATAGATCATCAAGAACCCGATCAGGCCCAAAACGATCGGCATAATTGCGCGCAAGCCGATGATGATAACTGCGAGTTCTTTGTTGCGATAACCGGCATGAGCAAGTTTTTGCTGAACGGCCTTGATCTGGCTCTGCTCCAGCACATTCATCTTGCCAAGGCTGTCTTTCACCTTGTCAGTCGTGTCGGATTTACGCACCAAGCTGGCACGTTTTTTGGTGCCGCCAGTTACGATGCCTGCTTTCAGTTCGTCACGGCGCTCATTGAGCGATTTGACGCGCTTTGCCATTGGATCCTTGATCGTGATCGCGGCATAAATCGCCATGATTACGGCGAATGCAGCAAGTCCCGCTAGGATCGTTCCAACAAGGACGACATCAAAGCCAAGGAGTGAAAGTCCGGGTGTCTGGTTCATGATTTTATATGTCCCGGATCAGATTTCGAAGCTGACCATCTTGGCCATGATAAAGACCCCGATGCTCATCCAACATAGACCGCCAAGCCCCGCCACGATCAGGCGCTCTTCATAGAAGAAGCCGCCAATATAATCGGGGTTGATCCAATAGATCAGGCCAAAGACGATGAAGGGCAGTGAGCCCACGATATAGGCAGATGCTTTGGATTCAGAGCTCATTGCTTTGATCTTCAGTTTCATCTGGGTGCGTTTGCGCAGCACATCGGCGAGGTTCGACAGCGTCTCTGCCAAGTTACCGCCGGTCTCGCGCTGGATCGCCAAAGTGATGCAGAAGAAGTTGAATTCTGCGATGCCAAGACGATCGGCGGTTTCCTGGAGCGAATCTTCCATCGTTTTGCCGATCTTGATGCGTTCGGTGATGCCTTTGAATTCCACGCCAACCGGGCCGTCCACTTCTTGTGCAACCACGCCCAGCGTTTCGGTCACTGGAAGGCCAGAGCGCAGGCCGCGAACCAGCAATTCAATCGCATCGGGGAATTTTGCGTTAAACCCATTGGTGCGTTTGTTGATGAAGAAGCCGACCACAAAATGCGGAATTCCCAGGCCAACAACTGCGCCAACGCCCAGAGCCAGCAAGATTGCGCCGCTTTGCAGGAATAGCAGAACCGCAATGACCATCATGATGCCGAGCGAGGAGTAGATGTATTGCGACACGCTCCAGCCCTTACCGGTCCGGTCGAGCCGCATTTCCAATGCTTCGGTGCGAGAGCCTGAGCCCGCAATTCGATGTGATTTCGGTTTGCGCGCGGCGATCGCTTTCTTGAATTGAGATTCAACCTTTGCGTCGGTGCTTTCCGAATGGCGATAGCGCAGCGATTCCAACCGCCGTTTCTGCGCCTTGCCGGCGCCCGAACCGGTGAGCAGGAAATAGCCAGCGACCAGCACGGAGAAGATCACTACCGTGATTAGCAGAGTATCGAAAAAATCCATGTCGCTCTCGTCCTGGCTCTTCCTAAGCAGCGCTAACTGGCGCAGCTCAAATCGGCGTTTGCTATAGGCGCGGGAGGGTTAATCCTTCGCCTGCGTATGATCATCCGGCGGGTGTGCGCATGGTGCGCCATCACCCTCCGGATCGGCCCACCTATTCGGCGGGCTCAGCTACAGTTTTGTCTTTCTTGGCCAGCAGACCCTTCAGATCGAAACCGCCAAGCAGCGATTTTTTCTCTTCGGTTACAGCGGCCAAATCTTCTTCGCTGGCGCCCATCACGCGTTCTGCGATCTGTTTGATTGCAGCGGTCGCCTTTGATGATTTGTTGGCTTCAACAAACACCTGCCCAAGCTTCGCAGCGTTGGATGCGGCCTTGATGTCGTAAGGGACCATAAAGTCGATCTTGCGCTCGATTGAAGCTTCGAAATCGGACTTGCTGATCTCTGCCATGTTTGGCTGAGCCTTGTTCGCAACGATCATCGGATGCGCGTGGGCTGCGTTGGTTTTGAGCCAAGACAGGATGCGGATCGTGTCGCGCGCCGATGCCAGCGTCAGCTCGCATGTCAGCAGCACAAGGTTCACATCTGCGAGCAAATGCGGGAAGTTGATCAGCATGTTACGCGGCAGATCGATGACGGTCATCTCGAACGCTTGGCGGAATTCTTCCTCCAATTGAACGAAAGCGGCACCATCGGTCATCAGCGGTTGGCTGATCGGAGCTTCTGCCGACAGGATCGACAGATTATCATTGGCACGGATCATGGCACGTTCGATGAACAGGCCGTCAATCCGGCTGGGATTGTCGATCGCATCGGTCAGGCCGCGGCCCGGCTCTAGGTCGAGCGCGAGCGCACCGGTTCCGAAATGCACATCAAGATCCAGCAGCGCAGTCGGCGATCCGTGATTCTCACTGAACAACCATGCAAGCGATGTGGCCAGCGTCGAAGCGCCAACCCCGCCGCGTGTGCCAACAACGGCGGTGGAGATGTGGCGTTTAACCGCATCGCCGTCGCCGGCCTTTGGCGCGGTAAAGACTGCAAGTGCGCCGTTTAGCGCGTCATGCACAGCCTGCGCGTTCAATGGCTTCAGCAAATAATCATGGATGCCACTGGCGAGCAGGTCGCGGTACAGGCGCACATCATTGACTTGGCCGATGGCGATCACGACGGTTCCCGGCTCGCAAACTTCTGCGAGTGCGTTGATGTCGTTTAGAGGATCGCCGCTTTCTGACAGATCGACGAGCAGAATTGCCGGGCTGGCGCTGACGGACAGCGACTGGACTGCGTTGCGCAGACCGCCTTTGTTACATTTTTCCGGCTGCCAGCCCATTTCGATGACGATTGGGCGCAGCACATCGAGCGCTGCATCGTCGCAGATATAGGCGGCAAAGGGATCGCGATTGCCGGGGAGACCCGATTTCCAAGGAGCATTCATGGATCAGTTACCTCCGCCAGCGGTTGCGTTTTGAAGACCCGCGGCGCCGGTTGGCTCAGCTTCGCGGTATGTCTGGATGGCCCGTGTTCCGGTCGCGACAACGGTTTCGCCGTTACCCCTTTGCCCTTCGAGAAGGTCTTCGGGATTGGCGATCATTGCGGCCAGATTGCTGTTGTTCGCGCAGCCATAGCCGGGGCTGGTTGCGTTCATATAATTGCTGTCGGATCGCGCCGACCAGTCGGGGCAACCCGGAACCGAAGCGGTGGAGCGGGTAATAACAACGCGCGCCTGACCCGGCTGGAGCATACCAGCGGTTGTTGGAGCAACTTCGCTGACGATCAGGCCGTAACGGCCCGCCAGTTCATTGACGGCGCTGGCAACCGCAGGGTTGCTGGCAGGATCTTCGATAGTGACGCGGTCGCCGTAACGAAGGTCCATCGTTTCAAACCAGCCGTTCAGCCGCTGTTGTTCGCTCACCGACATACCCGAACGGGTCGTATCAACGTCCAAGGTGAAATTGGTGCGTTCAACAACGGGTTGTTTGCTGCTGTAGAGCGACGTGTTGGTCGGCATTCCTGCGCAACCTGCCACTGTCAGACCGAGCGAGAGAGCGACTGCGCCCATCAATTTGCTTTTGCGTGCAATGTTCATCATCCGAACCTTTCGCTTGAATTAGAGGCTGAAACCGGGAGCGGCGGCGTCTGCCTGGCGGTCCCGATTGCGATTGCTGCGATCATCGGCGCGGCGCGGCTGTTGCTGCGGACCACTTGGGACGATGGCGGAAGGGTTCGCGCTGCTGACATCAGGCAATGGTGCCTCATTATCGGCAGCGGTCGGTCCGGGACGTTGTTCGCCGCTGACACCTGAATTGTCTTGATAGGTGATCAACTGCTCGAACTCATTGGCCGAATGATATCCGTCGGTTGGCAAGCTGATATCGCCCGCATTAACCGGCTGAACCAAATACGGTGTCACGATGATGACCAATTCGGTTTCGCCGCGGTTAAACTGGCGCGAACGGAACAGATTGCCAAGGATCGGAACATCGCCAAGGCCGGGGGCCTTTTCCAGCGTGTTTTGTGCATTGTTGCTCATCAGACCAGCAATCATGAAGCTTTGGCCGGAGCCAAGTTCCACGGTTGTTTCCGTGCGGCGAATGGTCAGCGCCGGAACCTGAAAACCGTTAAGCGTCACTGCGCCTTGGCTCGACAATTCTGAAACCTCTGGGCGAACCCGAAGCGAAATGCGGCCATTGGCAAGCACGGTTGGCGTGTAAGAAAGGCTCACGCCGAAATCACGATATTCGATGGCGACGTTGCCGAGGCCCTGAGAAATCGGGATTGGGAATTCACCGCCCGCAAGGAACGTGGCCGTCTCGCCCGAAAGCGCGGTCAGGTTAGGGCGTGAAAGCGTGGTCACAAGACCAAGGCGTTCTGAAAGATCAAGCGCGCCCAGCACGTTAAGACCAAACAAACGGCCAAGGGCTGCAATCGATGTGCCGCCTTGCGAGTCGATTCCAGGACCGGTGATGGCCTGTGTCACGATCTGTCCGTTTGCGTCGACAAGCGGCAAGCCATTTGCGCCGAGAACAGGAAGGTTGCGCGTAACACCGGCAACGCCCTGACCAGCCGAAAGCGGCCCGCCAAAGTTGAAACCGTCTTCACCCCCGCCAAGGACACGGCCAGAACCGACCGCGCCGCGAAGGCCGCTGACGCCGCCATCCGCAGTGGTCAGATTGCCATTGATCGTGCGAACGAGGCTGCGGCTGACTTCGGCAAATTGCACTTGCAAGTTAACCTGAAGCGGTGTCGCGGTGCGAAGGCGGCTGATGACATTGGCATCTTCGCCAAGGAAGGCTTGCACAAGACGTTCCGCCTCAGCGGCGTCCTCTGGTGCGCCTACTACGCCAGTCAGAAGCACGGTGTTGGTGCCCATCGTGGCCACGTTCACTTGCGCATCCGGCATAGCCAGAGCCATCATCTGATCGATGCTGCCAATGTTGGAGCCGACCCGGATATTGGCCGAGAAAATAACATCACCGCGGGCATTGCTCGCATAGATTGTCGTTTCGCCGCCCGCTTTACCGAAGACATACAGCTGACGTTGTGATTTGATCTGCACGTCGGCCACGTTTTCGTTGGCCACAAACACATCGCTCATGGAACCCGGAATGGTGACCAATTCACCGCGCCCGATTGACAGCACGATCTCTTGGCTAGGGCTGACGGTTTGTTGAGCTGTTGCTGTGCCAACTGGTGCTGCGACCATCGGTATTGCGATGGCGCCAGCGAGCAGAGCTTTGGCAAGAGATTTATGTTTCAATCGAGCTGTCATTTTAGAGCCCCCCGTGGATTTCTCTGTTTGATGGCGGGCCGTGCGGCCCATCATCTTCACGTCTTTGAATGCGCTTCGCATGGTCATTCCCCTCAGCGAACCGTCAGGCCGGGTGCAGCGACCGTGTCGCTGACTTGACCTGCACCGCGGGCGGTTGCCGTGCTGAATGATCCGCCAACTGGCACCTCTGTGGTGGCCTTGCCGCGGGTTACACGGACCGTTGGGGCAGTGTTTACCGGTGCTCCGGCGGCCTGTGCAGGCACTCCGGGTGAAGGCGGCGTAGCGCGGGCGCGGCGATTGCCGTCATCCTGAGTTGGAATATTACGCCGTTGGAAACGGGATACGTCGCCGCCGGTTGAGAAGGTCGAGCCGGTGTCCACCGGCTGACCCATCGCATTGCGAAGGATCCGCTCTTCTTCTTCAGCAGAAGCGTTTTCGGGGATTTGCACATCACCAGCGGCGATGGCGCGTTCCAGTTCAGCTTGGTTGTCAGCGATCGAACGCAGAACCAATGTGAGCTGACCGATCGTTTGCGCAACAGCAACCTTTTCGGCAATTTCCGGTGTCACTTCGAGTGTGACCGTGCGGAAGGCGCGGACGATTGTCTTACCTTCTTCGTCGGAAACTTGTTCGGTGGTTTGGTCGGTGGCGAGCACACGCAGATTGCGCAGCACTGTCTCAGCGGCCTTCAATGGGCGGCCTTCACCTTCGACGGTTTGGGTCAGAACCATGTCGACGCGGTCACCCGGGAAGACAAAGCCAGCAACACCGGTCTTAGCAGATACAGGCACAGTTACGGCGCGCATACCAGGGCCAAGCGCCGCAGCAAGAAATCCGCGGTCGCCGGGGCTAACCAAGGAACCCTGCGTAACAGGCTCACCAGCGGTAACCGGGAAACGCACGACCGTACCAAGCAAACCGCTCATGTCGGCTTCGCCTTCGATGAAATAGGCGTCTTGGACCAATTCTTCGGGCCAATCTTGATAACCCATCGCATCTGCAGTGATGATCGTGCCGACAGGAAGGGCGCGATTCGCGACCAACACTTTGGGCCCTTCAGGTTGCGGCGCAGCGGCCTCTGCTGACGGTGCAGCGTCGCCTGCAAACATACTACGAGCAAGGAACGCACTGCCAATCGCTACGACAAGCGCACCAAGCAGCAGAACCAGTTTCTTCCTATCCATGGCTAATTAGCCCCCTAATGTCGGCCCTAAGAATTTCTGGGCGGGTATGGTTGCAGTGGTTAAGTCCGAATTGGTTAAGATCGGGTTCACGGCGAGCGCTAGGCAAAGGCCGGAACCGCAATAAGTTTTGGAAAAAGAACCCACAGCGCCCCGAACGCAATCGCGACACCATAAGGAATCGCGAGGCGCTCTTTTTCTTGTTGCAAGAAGTGGTAGGCGCCCATCACGATCGTGAGCGCACCGCCGGCAAGCGCCATGATCAGGAGCAATTGCAAAAATGCATTCGGTTCGATCCAAAGCGCCAGCGCAGTCAGCAATTTGACATCGCCGCCGCCCATTAGACGGAGCGCGAAAAGCCCTGCAAAAAAGGCGAACGCAAGAACCGCAATACCGAGCTGAAGCGCCACATCTGGCCAGAGCGACATGCCGCTTGCCCACCAAAACACAGGCGCGGCGATGACAATTGCACCATTGAGCCAATTGTCGATCTGGCGGCGCTGAATATCGGTGATAGCGGCAAAGACCAGCGCAATTGCCAAGGCAATCAGCAGTCCGTATTGAACATAGGTCGTCAGCATAAGGCCCCCGAACGGTTTCAGGCGAAAGTTTTGCGCGGGAATGTCCGCTGCGATCTTTCATGAGCCGGGGTGCTACAGGCGAGTGCTTACCAAATAGTAACCAAGTTCGGAGCCTCCTCATTAGCAACCCCAACCCAGCCAAAAGCGAAACCGCGGCGGCTAACCCTGAACAAACCGGCCCTATCGACCGCCGCGCTATTCCTTCAGATGCGCGCGAGGACACGTGGGCGGCGAAAGATGGTCACGTGCTGCGCCGGATCGATTGGCCCGGCCGGGTTTCACCGGGAGATAAACCGCGTGGATCCATTCTGTTCATGCCGGGACGGGGCGATAATTATGAAAAATATCTTGAGAGCCTAGAAGAATGGCACCGCGCTGGTTGGCGCGTTACCGCTGCGGATTGGCGCGGACAGGCCGGATCGGGGCGTCTCGCAGGTGACGCGGTGACGGGGCACATTGATGATTTTTCGACCTGGACCGATGATTTGGCCGGGTTTTGGCGCGACTGGGTTTCGGAAACTCCGGGGCCGCATGTTCTGTCCGGCCATTCGATGGGCGGGCATGTGATCATGCGCGCGCTGGTCGATGGAATGCTAGACGGTAAATTTGCACCGGACGCGGTGTTCTTGAGCGCGCCTATGCTTGGCATGAACGGCCCGCCATTGCCGCTGCCGATTTTGCATGGCGCGGCAAAACTGATGAACTTTGTCGGTGATCCTCTACGCCAAGCATGGAAATGGAGCGAGAAGCCCGGCGAATTGCCAGCGGGCCGTGCCGAACTGCTTACGCATGATCTGGACCGCTATTCTGACGAAGCTTGGTGGCGTGACGCACGCCCGGAATTGGTCATGGGTCCGGCAAGTTGGCACTGGGTTGAGCGCGCTTATGCATCATGGCGAGTGCTGGAGGCTCCGGGCGCGCTGGAGGCTGTTGAAGTGCCGGTTCTTATCATCTCAACTTCGACGGATAAACTTGTGAGCCACGCCGCCAATATGCGCGGGGCGCAGCGGTTGCCCAATGGCAAACTGATGGAATTTGGCGAAGAAGCGCATCACGAAATCCTGCGCGAGGTTGACGAGGTGCGCGGCGCGGTGATGGATGGGATCGCGGCGTTTCTGGACGAGGTCGCGCCTCCTAAATGAGCGAAACACTCTACGATTTTGCTATTGTCGGAGCGGGGATGGCAGGCGCGAGCCTTGCCGCCGAACTTGCACCCTATGCCCGCGTTTTGGTGCTCGAAGCGGAAGATATTCCGGGCTATCATTCCACCGGGCGCTCTGCTGCGTTTTGGGAGGAATGTTACGGCGGGCCGGGCGTGGTTCCGCTGACGTTGGCGTCAGGCAATTACCTGCGCGAAGGCGGTTTTTTGCGGCAGCGCGGCGCGCTATATATTGGGCGCGGCGAAGACAAACCGGCGATGGATGGTTTTCAGGACCGCTTTGCCGGAACTGGCGTCACGATTGAGCGGTTGGCGCGCAGCGACCTTTCCGCGCGCATCCCGCAAATCCGCAGCGAATGGAACGACGCGATATGGGAACCGGCCTGCGCGGATATCGACGTAGCCGCGCTGCACCAACATTATCTCAGTTCGCTAAAGCGCGGCGGGGCGGACCTAGTTTGCCGGGCGGCGGTTAGCGGGTTTGAGCGTGAACCGGGCGGCTGGCGGATACTCACTGAGGCCGGCGCGGTGTACCGCGCTGCAAAAGTGGTCAACGCCGCCGGGGCATGGGCAGACGTGATTGCTACGCGAGCCGGTGCAAACCCGCTGGGAATCGATCCCAAACGCCGCACAGTGGCGCAGTTGCGGGTTGACCCAGCCGCGCCCGACGATTTGCCGCTGGTGCTTGATATATCCGGGGGGTTCTATTTCAAATCCGACAATGGCCGATTGTGGCTTAGCCCGCATGACGAAATTCCGAGCCGCCCATGCGATGCTGCCCCCGATGAAATTGACGTCGCGCGCGCAATTGACCGGTTTCAAAGTGTGACCAATTGGCGAGTCGAGGCGGTGGAACGGCGCTGGGCTGGCCTTAGAAGCTTCGCCCCAGATCGCTTGCCGGTCTATGGAGCGGACCCACAGGTGCCCGATTTTATCTGGTTTGCCGGGCAAGGCGGATTCGGTATCCAAACTGCGCCAGCCGCCGCGCGGTTAGGGGCGCAAATCATGTTGGGGCAGGGCGCAGATGCCCTGACCGCAGGAATTGATACATCAAATTACGCCCCGGCGCGGTTTTTCGAGGAGAAAGCACGGCAGGCGGGCTAGCCACAGGCCGATGGGTCTGTAAGATATATGCCAAGTTTAACACGATACAGAGGGAGGCCGACATGGCTCACAAGTTCGAAATCTACAAAGACAAAGCCGACGAATACCGCGTACGTTTCAGCTACAATTCCGAAGTGATGTTCTCGACGCAGGGTTATTCGAGCAAGGATAGCGCGAAGAACGCGATTGCTTCGATCCAGAAAAATGGCCCCGGCGCGCCAACCGAAGACAACAGCTAAGCTGCTGCTTCGTTGAATTTTTGAAACGGGCGTTCCGGGCAACCGGAGCGCCCGTTTTGTTTGAGAACTTATGCTTCTGCCGCGATCCGATCGGCTTCGTCGCTGGCAAGCTGATCCACGCGGTCGTTTTCAGGGTGTCCAGAATGCCCCTTTACCCAATGCCATGACACGTCATGCTTCGCTGATACATCGATGAGGTCATGCCAAAGATCGGAATTGCGCACCGGTTTCTTGCTGGCATTGATCCAGCCTCGGCGCTTCCATCCCTCAACCCACTTTGTCATCCCGTCGAGGACATATTTGCTGTCGGAATACAGATCGACTTTGCAGGGTTCGATCAAAGCCGTCAGACCCTGAATCGCTGCGGTCAATTCCATGCGGTTATTGGTGGTGTCGGCTTCTGCCCCTGCCAATTCCTTTTCATGGCCGCCCATCCGCAGCAGCACGCCCCAGCCGCCGGGCCCCGGATTGCCTTTGCACGCGCCATCGGTGTAAATTTCAACCTGTTTCATAACTCAATTCATTCCTGAACTTGCCGCGTCAGGCAAATAAATCTGCGCCCTGTTCGTCGTAAAAGCGCCAGCGAGAGACGAACTGCATGGGGTCTTTGCGTGTGACCAATGCGTCATCTGGCGTGTCGAGCCAATCTTCGGCGCGGCTGGCGACGAATCGCAAGGCGGCACCTTTTGCAATGGCGGGCATAGCGGCGCGTTCCGCTGATGTTAGCGGCCTAACGCTTTCATATCCGCGCAGGATCGCGGCTCCGCATCCCGCATGATATTCATTGCTGGCGGGATCAAAGCCCCACGCTGCATGTGTAACCGCCAGATCAAGCGCCATCGCGCCGGTACAAGCAAAGTAGAAATCAATCAGTCCGGTGACTTCATTGCCCAGCATCAACACATTATCGGGAAACAAATCGGCGTGAATTTGTGCCTGTGGCAGATCACTGAGGTCCATCGCGGCGGCTTCGCGCGCCGGTCCCAAAATTGCGGGCAGATCGGCGTGGATTGATGCCAGCGCGTCCGCCCCGCATTTCTCCAAAAGCGCCAAATTGTCCGCAAAACCCATCGTATTGACGCGGTTCAGCGGGAAATCGCTGCTCGCTGCGTGCATCCGCGCCAGTGTCTGCCCAACCGCAAAGGCTTGGGGCTGTTCGGGGCGGGTAGGAGAGATGCCGGGCAGAAATTCAATGAGAGCCACCGCTTTGCCGTCCAGCATCCGAAACGCCGCGCCTTCGCGGTCATGGATTGTGCGCGGTACGGGGCAATCTTTGGCCGACAGATGATCCAGCAGGCCAAGGAAATAGGGCAGGTCAGCAAGCTCTATTCTGCGCTCGTACATCGTCAGAATGTAGCGCGCGCCATTGCCGTCTGCGCCGCATGTTTCGATCAGCCAATTGGAATTGGAGACACCTTCTGCAATTCCCTTGGCCGATACGAGCGTGCCGACATCGTAATGAGCGATGAGGTCGGCTAGCTCTTCGGCGCCAAGATGGGTGTAAACCGCCATTTCGCGTGAACCTTTGGGTTTATTCGGTCAGCTGACGCGGCAGTTTGAAGACCATTTTTTCTTCGACTGCGGTGATCGTCTGCTCTTTCACTGGACGCAATTTCGCCAATGCGTCGACGACTTCGCGAACCAAGATTTCCGGTGCAGAAGCCCCGGCAGTGAGGCCGATCGTTTCGACGCCGTCGAGCCAAGCTGGGTCAATTTCGCTGGCGCGCTGGATCAGTTTTCCCGGTGTGCCTAGGCGTTCAGCCACTTCGACCAGACGCAATGAATTGGAGCTGTTCGGTGCGCCGACGACCAACACCAAATCGCAATCGCGCGCCAAATCTTTAACCGCCGCCTGACGATTGGAGGTGGCGTAACAAATATCCTCCGCCTTAGGTCCGCTGATATTGGGATAGCGCAATTCCAGCGCATTAATCACCTCGCGCGTGTCATCAACCGACAAGGTGGTCTGCGTGAGATAGGCAAGCTTCTCATCGGTGTCGAAGGGAAGTTTGCCGACATCTTCGAGATTCTCAACCAGGGTCATTTCCCCCGGAGCGACCTGTCCCATAGTGCCGATGACTTCGGGGTGCCCTTCGTGGCCCACAAAGATAATGTGCCGCCCTTTTTCGAGCTGACGCTCCGCTTGGCGGTGAACTTTGGAGACCAGCGGGCAGGTCGCATCCAAATAGATCATATTGCGCCGCTCAGCTTCTGCCGGAACCGCTTTGGGTACGCCGTGCGCGCTAAAGACAACTGGGGCATCGCCGGGCACTTCGTCCAATTCTTTGACGAAAATCGCGCCTTTGGCCTTCAACCCTTCGACAACATATTTGTTGTGGACGATTTCATGGCGAACATAGACCGGTGCGCCGTAACGTTCGAGCGATTTTTCCACGATTTCGATGGCTCTATCAACGCCCGCGCAAAAACCGCGCGGGGCCGCGATTAGCAGGTTGAGCGGTGCGGCAGAGGCGGGGGTGCCACTTGCTGCGGTATCGGAATCTTGAAAGGGCGCGTTCATGCGGCTTCCTCTAGCGCTTTGGTCCGCGTCTCGCTAGGGCGTGATCGCTTCAATACAAAAATCGAGAGTTTTCGTTCAATGATGTTTCGCACCCGTGCTGTATCGGCTTTTGCCATGTTCGCTGCCCTTGGCGCCTGCTCGCAAGAAGGCGCGCTGGTCGTGGATCAGGGCGTTGGCGTTACGTCGGTCCTGACATCTTGCCCCGCGGTTGGCATTCCCAACTACACTGGCGATGTGACGACATTCCGCACCGCTGGCGATTCGAGCACAGCAAGCCTCGACGTGTCTGCCTCGATGACAAACCTGCGTGCGACCTGTGATGACGGTGCAGAGCGTGTTTATTCCGAGGCAACATTCGACATTCAAGCCCGCCGCACCGATGTTCGGGGCGCGCGCACGGTGACATTGCCGTATTTCGTGACAGTTCTGCAAGGCGGCAGCGCGGTGGTGACCAAGCGTATTGGCGAGGTTACTTTGACCTTTGCCGATGGTCAGGAACGCGCCGAAACCAGCGCCAAGGCCGGATCATTTGTGGACCGCGCAGCGGCTTCTTTGCCCGAAGATATTCGCGAACGCATCACGCGCCGCCGCCGTGCTGGCGACCCAGAGGCCGCGCTCGACCCGCTGGCCAATCCCGAAGTGCGCGCCGCAATTGCGCGCACCCGGTTTGAAATGCTGGTTGGCTTTCAGCTGACAGAGGAACAGTTGGCCTATAACGCCACGCGCTGAGTGGTTAGCGCGCTTCTGAGCAGAGCGGACGACTATTTATTCCCGACGAGGCGATGCAATACCGAACTCGGCCGCCATGCGCGTGCCAAACCCGGCCATCGCGATCGACGACGAGTGAAGTAGAAGAATTGGCCCCTGAACTTGACTGAGCAGACAAGCTTGCAGCGCCAAGACCGATTGCTCCACTTACAAAGCCGACAAAAATGACTTTCGCATAGTTCTTGATTTCCATTGATCTTCCCCATTGCATTGCCACCCAAGAATTAGGGCAGGGCAGGAGCAAGATGCACCAGAGCCAGGGTTTGGCAAGAGTCGTGCTTTCAAGTTTTGGACAAACAGGCTAATCGCGCCCGCAATATGACTGATATGAAAACTATATATGCCGCCTTTTCAGGCACCGTTGATAGCGTGCTTGCTGCGCTTTTGGCTGAGGGGGTTTTGCCCGCTGATACCTCATTCAAGAATGTGACGTTGGAGCCGCCGCGCGATCCCTCGCATGGCGATATGGCGACCAATGCGGCGATGGTGTTGGCGAAACAGGCCAAAACAAATCCTCGCGTTTTGGCGCAGCAGATCGCGGCGAAGCTAGAAGCCGAAGCGGGGATCGCCAGCGCTCAGATCGCCGGACCGGGCTTCATCAATTTGCGTCTTGATCCCGCTGTTTGGCTCGAAGAATTGCAGGCGATTGACCGGCTCGCGGATGATTACGGGCGCTCTGCAATGGGTGCCGGGACAAAGGTGAATGTCGAATATGTTTCGGCAAACCCCACCGGCCCGATGCATATGGGCCATTGCCGCGGCGCGGTTGTCGGCGATGCGCTTGCCAGCCTGCTTGAATTTGCGGGCCATGATGTCACCCGCGAATATTACATAAATGATGCTGGCGGTCAGGTCGATGTCCTCGCCCGCTCTGCTCATCTGCGTTACCGCGAGGCGCTTGGCGACGACATTGGCGCGATCCCAGAGGGACTGTATCCCGGCGACTATCTGGTGCCGGTCGGCGAAGGGCTTGCCAGCGAATTGGGCGATAAGTTCAAAGACGCCGCCGAAGATGAATGGTTGCCGGTGTTCCGCGCAGAAGCGGTCACGCGGATGATGGAGCTGATCAAGGGCGACCTTGCGATGCTGGGCATTCATCACGATTTGTTTTCGTCAGAGGCCGCCTTGCACCTCGCCAAGAAGCCGGACGAGGCAGAGGCGTGGCTGCGCGAGCATGATTTTGTCTATGACGGTGTGCTCGAAGCGCCGAAGGGCAAGGCCCCGCCAGAAGATTGGGAGGCGGTTGAGCTGCCGCTGTTCCGCTCCACCAAATTTGGCGATGACCAAGACCGCCCGATCAAGAAATCGAACGGCGCGTGGACCTATTTTGGCGCCGATCTCGCCTATCACATGCAAAAGGCCGAAAGCGCCGATGAGCTGATTGATATTTGGGGCGCGGATCACGCCGGCACGGTCAAGCGGATCAAGGCGGCAGTGGCGGCGCTTTCCGAAGGGAAAGGCAAGGTCACACCGTTTGACGTCAAACTGGTTCAAATGGTGCAATTGATGCGCGGCGGTGAGCCGGTGAAAATGTCCAAACGGTCGGGCAATTTCATCACGATCGCCGATATGATCGAGGAAGTGGGCAAAGACGTGGTGCGTTTCACCATGCTGACCCGCAAACCCGAAGCGCAGATGGAATTTGATTTCGCCAAAGTTGTCGAGGCGTCGAAAGACAACCCCGTCTGGTATGTCCAATATGCCCATGCGCGGATCCAATCGACCTTGCGCAAAGCGCTAGAGGAACAGGGCGTTGTGCCCTCGGTGGACGCGCTCAATCAACTTGGATCAGAGGAAATTGCGCTGATTCGGCGCGCCGCGCAATTCCCGCGCGAGGTCGAAGCGGCTGCGAAAGCGCGCGAACCCCACCGGATTGCGTTTTACCTCTATGACCTCGCAACCGACCTCAACGCCTTCTATAGTCTTGGTAACACTGACCTAGAAAAGCGGTTCATCCTGAAACAGGATAAGGGTTTATCCGCATCGCGGCTTTTCCTCGGCCAAGCAATCGGGCAGGTTTTGCGCAATGGGCTTCGCGTATTGGGCGTCGAAGCCGTTGAGCGAATGTAAAAAGGTGCAGGATCGGTGATTATTGAAGCCGAATACGAGGAAGTCGAGCCGTCTGACGGTGAACTGGACCTCACAGAGGATGACAGCCTGCCTTGGCTTGAGGCGGATGAGGATGACGATGGCGCCAGCGGCGTGGATATCGCTCAGGTCATCGGCTTTGCTCTGATCCTGCTCGCGATCCTGGCTTGCGTGGTTGGCGCGGTCTGGCACTTTAGCAATAAGAGCGGCGATGCCGATCTGGTTGCCGATGGCAGCACTATCGAAGCACCAGAGGGCCCGATTAAAACGCGCCCTGACGATCCGGGCGGCAAAGAATTTGCTGGCACCGGCAATGTCGCACCTGTTGTGGGTGAGGGCGGAACGCGTGAAGGCGTAATGGACACTGATGGAACAGATGGTGCCAATGGTGCCGATGCCGCATCGGGTGCCGGTTCTGACGGCGGAGACGGCTCGGACGCTGGCACAGCGGCTGCGACCGGTAGCGCTTCGGGCGTCGGCGTGCAGCTCGCGGCTTACAGTTCACGCGCGCGCGCTGAACAAGGTTGGAGCGATCTCAGTCGCCGCACTGATGCGCTTTCTGGTGCGCGTTATCGCATCGAAGAAGGCACCGTCGATATCGGCACCGTATACCGGCTCCAAGCTGTCGCCAGCGACCGAGCAGCGGCGGATCGGATGTGCGCAGCGTTGAAAGCCGATGGTCTGGATTGTCAGGTTAAGCCGTAAACGACCCGAAATTGATGAAAATCTGAGATTTCGCCCGCAATTCCCCCGGAAATGTCGGATGTGGATGGTTAGCGCGCTTGCCTGATCGTCCGCCCGCTGCAAAGCTTTCACCATGATTCCGGCAATTTTCGGATGCTCCGGCCCAGAACTGACGGCTGATGAGCGCGCTTTCTTCCGCGAGGCGGATCCGGCTGGCTATATCCTGTTTGGGCGCAATTGTGTGGACCCGGTTCAGCTGCGCGCGCTGACCGATGATCTGCGCGGTTTGCATGGGCGGGAGCGTTTGCTGATTTCCATCGATCAAGAGGGCGGCCGCGTCGCGCGCCTCAGGCCGCCGCATTGGTCCGCATATCCCGCAGGCGAGGCGTTTGACCGGCTCTATGATCTTGCCCCCGCCAGTGCGATCGAAGCGGCGCGGGCCGGGGCGAAAGCGATGGCGCTCGAATTGTCGGCGATGGGCATCACGGTTGATTACCATCCACCGCTCGACGTGCGGCAACCGGGGGCACATGACGTGATTGGCGACCGGTCTCTGGGCAGCGATCCCGTGCAGGTTGCGGCAATTGGCCGCGCGATCCTCGATGGATTGGCGGCAGGCGGCGTGACGGGCTGCATCAAACATATGCCCGGCCACGGGCGCAGCATGGTCGATACGCATAAAGAAATGCCGACAGTCCATGCGAGCGCGGAAGAGCTTGAGCACGACATCGCGCCGTTCCGCGCGCTAAACTCCGCTTTGATCGGGATGACCGGACACCTCAAATTTCCCGTTTGGGATCAAGACGAACCCGCCACGCTCTCTCCCACAATCATCGGTGATATCATTCGCGGAGCCATCGGGTTTGATGGCCTGCTGCTGACCGATGATATTGATATGGAGGCGCTAGAGGGCACCATCCCGCAGCGATCGGCAAAGGCGCATGCTGCCGGGTGCGACATTATCCTCAATTGCTGGGCAAAGATGGATCATATGGAGGGTATTTGCGGCGCTCTTCCCAGTATGTCCGATGTCACAACCACACGGCTCGACCGCGCGCTGGAGCATACCCGGGTCGCTGATGCCATTGCGGACGAACAAGCGGAGCTGCTGGCCAAGCGCGATGCACTCTTGGCGCTGACCGGGATAGCGGCATGACCGAGAGCGAAGACGGCTTCATGCTAACAGGCGGCGCGATGCGCGCCTCCGAACCGACGGCAGACATGCCCGATGGCTGGGCTGATGAAGCCGGTGTGCCGGGCGCGAAGTCTGGCGATGAAGCGCTCTATCTGGAACTTGATGGATGGGAGGGGCCGCTCGACCTTTTGCTCGATCTTTCTCGCCGGCAAAAGGTCGATTTGCGAGCGATTTCCATCCTCGAACTGGTCGATCAATATCTCGGTTATATTGAACGCGCGCAGGATCTGCGGCTGGAATTGGCGGCCGATTACCTCGTGATGGCGGCGTGGCTTGCTTACCTCAAATCCGCGCTGCTACTGCCCAAAGATGAACAGGAAGACCCTAGCCCTGAAGAGCTCGCGGTGCGATTGCAATTGCGGCTTCAACGGCTCGGCGCGATGCGCGAAGCGGCGGCGCGGCTTATGGCTCGCGACCGGATCGGGCGTGACATTTTTGTGCGCGGTGCGCCGGAGGGGCTGCGCACGGACCGCAAGACCTTATGGAAGAGTGACGCATTCTCGCTGATTCAGGCTTATGGCCAAGTGAAAGCCCGGACCGCTCCGCGTATTTATCACGTGTCGGATCGTCCGGTTATGACGCTGGATAGCGCCCTCGATCGGGTTTCAGCGATGCTGGGCGTGACGCTGGAATGGATGGAAATCCGTGACTTTTTGCCTCGCCATGCGGAACCTGCGCTGCGCAAATCGGCGCTCGCTTCCAGTTTTGTGGCGGCGCTCGAATTGGCGCGGTTGGGACGCGCGGAAATCGCTCAGGAGGGGGCGTTTGAGCCCCTGCGTATCCGCCGCCTGAAACAGAGCGAGCGCGAGGCGGCACCGGCATGAGTGATGGCGATCCAAACATCCCCGACGATATTGAACGCGGGTTGGAGGCGACTTTGTTTGCGTCGGAAGAACCGCTGAGCGTGGATGCGATTGCGGCGCATTTGGGCGGGCTGGACAAGGCATTGATCCGCGATGCTCTGACCGCATTGGCCGCGCATTACGCAAAACGCGGTGTGCATTTGGTGGAGCGCGGCAAGCGCTGGCATTTCGAAACAGCGCCAGACCTTGCGCATCTGCTACGCCGCGAAAAGGAGCAAGTTCGCCGCCTGAGCCGCGCGGCTACTGAGGTTCTTTCCATCATCGCCTATCACGAGCCGGTTAGCCGCGCCGAAATCGAATCGATCCGGGGTGTGCAGACCAGTGCAGGCACGCTGGATGTGCTGATGGAGGCGGGTTGGATTAAGTTGGCCGGCCGCCGCGAAGTGCCGGGGCGCCCGGTGATCTATTCCACAACGCCGGATTTCCTTGACCATTTCGGCTTGGCTTCACGCCGTGATTTGCCGGGAATGGACGAATTGCGCGCCTCTGGATTGCTCGACCCGGTGGATGATGCATTTGACGATTTGATGGGCGGCGGAGAATGCGAAGCCGATCCTGACACTGATCCTAATACTGATCCTGACACTGATCCTAACACTGATCTTGAAGCGGCGCGTGAGACAGTATCACAGCCGCATACTGACGCTGACGAGACTGGCTGATACTCTTCGAGGCTAGCGTCCGGCGATCTTCATCCCTATGTTGCACACAGTCGCACCCGAAAGGGGCATTTGAGAGAGAATTCGCATGGGCATCGGTTGGCCGCAGCTTTTGATTATTGCACTCGTCGTCTTGGTCCTGTTTGGACGAGGGCGGATCGCCGAAATGATGGGCGATTTCGGCAAAGGTATCTCAAGCTTTAAAAAGGGCATGAGTGAAGCTGATGCCGAAACGCCGTCTGAAACGCCTGCGCCTAAGGCTCAGATCGAAGCGCCCGTTCAGGATGCTGCTCCCACTGCTGCTCCCACTTCTACACCCGCTTCTACACCGGCGAACGCAACCGAAACGAAGGCCGGCGAATCCTCCGACGGAGCGGGCTGACCTAATTGTAATTGCGCGCGGTTTTGCGTCCATAAAGGCACGAAATGTTCGATATTGGCGCCATTGAGCTGTTGGTCATTGTCATCGTCGCGATCCTTGTGATCGGGCCGAAAGACATGCCGCTTGCCATGCGCACCGCAGGGCGCTGGATCGGCAAAGTGCGCAAAGTTTCCTCTCATTTCCGAACCGGCGTCGACGCAATGGTCCGCGAAGCCGAGCTTGAGGATATGGAAGCCAAGTGGAAAGCGCAGAACGAAGCGATCATGAAAAGCTCCGCCGCCACCAGCGAGGCTGATGCGGGTGAACCGGTTATGACAGGGCCGCCGCCGATTGCGGAGAGCAAGGCGATCGAACCAAAGAATGTGAACGATACCGCAGATGGCTCATCAACAACTTCTGCGCCGCCACTTTCACCGCAAAAGCCAAGCGAATAGGCGGCGACGATGGCATTTGAGATAGACGATATCGACGAATCTCGCGCGCCGCTGCTCGATCATCTGATTGAGCTGCGCGGACGTCTGGTCCGATCAGTTATCGCGCTGGTGATTGCCTTTGCGGTGTGCCTGTATTTTGCCGATCCAATTTTGGGCTTTCTTGTCCAACCGCTGAAAGACGCTTTTCCTGATGGAGAGGGGCAGTTGATCTTCACCAAATTGCCCGAAATTTTCTTTGTAGAGCTGCGGGTCGCGCTGTTTGCGGGCTTTATGATCAGCTTTCCGATTATCGCAAACCAGTTGTGGGCGTTTGTCGCGCCGGGCCTTTATGCGAAAGAAAAGAAGGCATTTTTGCCTTTCCTTCTCGCCACTCCGGTCTTGTTTATTGGCGGTGCATCATTGGCCTATTATGTCGTGATGCCGACTGCGTTTAGGTGGTTTTTGGGCTTTGGCGGGGAGGCTGGCGGGCTGGAGGTCCAAGCGCTTCCGTCGGCGGGCGATTACCTCAGTTTGGTAATGCAGTTTATTCTAGCGTTCGGCGTGACGTTCTTGCTTCCGGTTTTGCTGATGCTGCTTCACCGCGCCGGGATTGTTACGCGGGCGCAGCTTGCCGGCGCGCGGCGCTATGTCATCGTTGGGATTGTCGCGCTGGGCGCGATTGTGACGCCGCCTGATCCGGGCAGTCAGGTGATCTTGGCGATACCTTTATTGCTTTTGTTTGAGGGGTCATTGTTGCTGATGCGTTTGCAAGAGCGGACGATGAAGCGCGCGGATGACGCCGATGGCTTGGATGGGGCCAGCGATGGCGGGACCGGCAAAGCTGACAACGGCGAAAGCGCCAGTATCTCAAGCGAATAGATAGAATCGCAAAGGCGCACGCCGAGTTAGTCCGCCAAATTGCGATTGCGCATAAAAAAGAGGCCCCGGTTAAGGGGCCTCTTTAAAACTGTATGACAGGATGCCTTTCGAAAAAGGCGTCCGGATTAGCCAGCGCTAACCGAATCATCATCGTCGCCATCGGCGATAACGATCACGCCGGCAACAACTGCTGCGGCAGCAAGCAGAGCGATGAGCAGGGTTGAACCCCCAGCAACTTCACTCTCGCCCTCTACGGGTGCAATTGTACGCTCAAACGCGGATTCTGCGATGGCAGGGGAAGCTGCGAGCGAAAGCGCTGCAGTCGCCATGGCGATATTACGGAATGTCATTGAATAGTCTACTTTGAGTTTCTGCGACTAAACTCGCGGCTTTATTATGCGAGCGTGCCATTTGTGACAACCCTAAGTTTGTAATAAACTGCATCTGTGGGTGTCAGCAGAACAGCTTGAATTCAATATGTTAGGTCCAATGTGACCCAATTGCCTCACTTACCAAATGGTCAAGCGCACGGGCGGTATCTCGCACATGCACAATAAATTCGGTCGGAAAGACCATTTCATTCATACAAAACGCTGGAAACCGGTTGAGTTCCGAATCCCGTCGCGCTCTCTATGATTCCAAAGCATGACCAAATTATGAAACTTACGAGGCAAATCAAGACCCTAGGGTGTAGTACCTAGGTCAGCGATAGCGTTCACTAAGGGCGCCAGTGTGGCCTTTGACCAGCGGAAATGCCGTCTAGCGAGAGAAGACGCGGGTCCCGCCCAGCCATACTTCGTTGACCCGGGTTGCGCGGATGTCGCTTGGCGATGCGAGCAAGGGGTCGCGATCTACGAATAGGAAATCGGCGCGTTCTCCGGGGATCAATCGGCCAAACCGGCCATCTGCAAATCCAGCATAGGCCGCGCCCGATGTGTATGCGGCGAGGGCTTGTTCGCGGCTCACGGTTTCTTGTGCTCGCCATCCGCCAAATGGCTGTCCATCGGCGTCAGTGCGGCTGATCGCGACGGCTAGGCCAGCAAATGCGTCCGCCGGTTCAACTGGCGAATCGGAGCCAAATGCCAGCCGTCCGCCAACTTCGATCACGCTGCGCCATGCATAGGCGCCGCCAAGCCGGTCTTCGCCCAGCCGTGTTTCTGCCATTGTGCGGTCGGATGTTTGGTGCAGGGGCTGCATCGAAGCGATTACGCCGTGTTCGCCAAACTGGGCAAGGTCAGCAACATCGACAATCTGCGCATGTTCGATCCGCCAGCGCCGATCGCCGGTATAGCTTTCGGACAATTCCGCAATTGCCATAAGAACGTCGGCATTGGCCGCGTCGCCAATCGCGTGCACGGCGGTCTGGAAATTGCCCATCGCGGCGCGGCTCATCCGGTTGCGCAATTGCGCCGGTGTGGTGAGCGCGTTGCCGCTGGTGCTCGGTTCATCTTCATAAGGTTGTTTCAGCACCGCCCCGCGAGAGCCAAGCGCGCCGTCGAGATAGAGTTTAATCCCGTTCAATCGCAAACGGTCCTCATACAGCCACGGTGTGGGGCCGGGACCTCCGATTAAATCCATGGTTTCCGGGTCGTCTGCATATGACATGATGCGAATGCGCATTTGGCCCAGATCAGCGGAGCGGCGGAATGTATGCCAATCCTCTATCGACGTGCCCATATCGGCGACCGCCGTGATCCCGTTTGCAAGCAAGCGTTGTTGCGCCAAGGCAAAAGCGGCGTCGCGATCCCTTGGGCGCGGTGCCGGGACCGTGTTTCCGACAAGTGAAATGGCGTTGTCGATAAAAATGCCGGTGGGATTGCCCGCTGCATCGCGGATAACCCGCCCGCCTTCTGGATCGCGCGTGTCGGCGGTCACACCGGCAACTTCCATCGCCAAGCTATTGGCCCAATTGGCATGGTTATCCGCGCGTTCGAGCCAGACCGGGCGATCTTGTACAATAGCATCCAGTTCTGCGGCGGTTGGAAAGCGGCCAAGCCCCCATTTCTCTTGATTCCACCCGCGTCCCAATATCCACGGCCGCCCTGGATTTTCCTCTGCGAAGGCCGCGATCTTGGCCAGGGCGTCTTCGAGGCTAACCGTATCCGACAGATCGAGGGTGAGCGCGGCGAAGCCGATATCCATCACATGGACATGCGCGTCGATCATGCCGGGCAGCATCACCTGACCCTCCCCATCCACGGCGAATTCAATATTTTCCGGCCGCTCTTCGCCGCGTTCAAGCGTGTGCGTTATCCGGCCCTCATCGTCGAACACCAAAGCGGTGAAGCGTTTGACGTCGCCCTGTTCGTCAATCGTCACGCCGTCGACATTGTAGATCAACGTGTCCGCGGCGGCCGGGACTGCGAAGAGCACAGCACCAATGAACAGCGGGGCGGTCAAGAATGTACGGATCATTTGATTTCTCATTTTGAATCAGGAGCTTTGGGTAGGCGCGTGATGAGCGCGCTGGTATCGAGCCTATTGCCGCCCTGCGCCTGAACATCGGCGTAGAATTGATCGACCAATGCGGTGATCGGTGATGACAGCCCCAGCCGCCGTGCCTCATCCAGAGCATAGCCCAAATCTTTGCGCATCCAATCAATCGCAAAGCCAAAATCGAACGTGTCCGCTGTCATCGTCGCCCAGCGATTGTCCATCTGCCAGCTTTGCGCCGCGCCGCCGGAAATCGCCTCGTAAGTTTTGTCCAAATCTAGGCCAGCGCCCTGCGCCAAACGGATTGCTTCGGAAAGCCCCGCAAGCACACCTGCAATACACATTTGATTGGCCATTTTTGCGGTCTGGCCAGCGCCGATTTCCCCGACATGCACGACCGATTTTGCATAGGCCCCCATCACCGGGGCGGCGCGCGCCATTGCCTCTTCGCTGCCGCCGCACATGATCGCCAATTGGCCGTTTTCAGCGCCCGCTTGCCCGCCGCTGACAGGAGCATCGACGAATGCAATCCCCTTAGCGGCGCAGGCATCGCCCAATTGCCGCGCCATGTCAGCCGAAGTGGTGGTGTGATCGATCAGCAGCGAGCCTGCCCGCATTGAGGCAAGCACGCCCGTTTCGGCGGCGGTGACACTGGCTAAGTCTTCGTCATTGCCGACGCAGATCATCACGATATCGGCATCAGCAGCCGCATCGCGCGGCGTGTCCGCAAAACCGACTTTGAGGCCCTCTGCGGTCCAAATGCTGGCCCAATTTTGCGCGCGTTCCGGCGAACGGTTAAACGCGGTCACTGCGCGGCCCGCGCGTGCCAAATGACCGGTCATTGGACCGCCCATCACACCTAGCCCGATAAAGGCAGTTCTGATTGTCTCGCTCATAGGCGGCGATGACTAATGGGTAATGCCCCGATTGCCAACGAAATCGAATTGCCCTTACGGTCGCTGTGGCTTAGGTGCGCGATTATTATGAACGCGCCCGATAACAGCCTCAAAGCCGCGCCAACGCCGGCAGATCTCACCATCGACGATGTCCGCGCCGCTGCTGCGCGGATTGACGGCGCCGTTGTAAAAACGCCGCTGATGCATTCGATCACTTTATCAGAGATCACTGGCGCGGATATCTGGTTGAAATTTGAAAACCTGCAATTCACCGCCGCTTATAAAGAGCGCGGCGCACTCAATGCTTTGTTGCAATTGACCGATGAGCAAATGCGGCGCGGCGTTATCGCCGCATCGGCTGGCAATCACAGCCAAGGCCTGTCGTATCATGGCACTCGGCTGGGCGTACCAGTCACCATCGTCATGCCCAAGACCACGCCGACTGTGAAAGTGATGCAGACCGAAAGCGTGGGCGGCAATGTCGTGTTAGAAGGTGAGACCTTTGACGAGGCCTACGCCCACGCGCTTGTATTGAAAGAAGAACGCGGGCTGACCTTTGTTCATCCGTTTGATGATCCGCATGTCGCCGCAGGTGCCGGCACGGTCGCGCTGGAAATGTTTGAACAAAAGCAGGATTTTGACTGCATCGTCACGCCAATTGGCGGCGGCGGCTTGATTTCCGGCATGTCGACAGTCGCCCGGGCGCTCAACCCCGATACCGAAGTCGTCGGCGTGCAAGCGGGCCTGTTCCCCAGCATGTTTGCCCATATCAAGGGCGAAACCCGCGATTGCGGCGGTGACACTTTGGCAGAGGGGATTGCGGTCAAAAAACCGGGCGCATTCACCAGCCAAGTGATCGCAGAACGGGTCGATGACATCCTGCTCGTGGGTGAACCGGTGCTGGAAAAAGCGGTCGCTTTGCTGCTCCAGATTGAGAAAACCGTGGTCGAAGGCGCGGGCGCAGCTGGGCTGGCAGCGGTGCTCGACAATCCTGAGCGGTTTAAGGGCAAGTCAATCGGATTGGTTTTGTGCGGCGGCAATATCGATACGCGGCTGCTTGCCAATGTGCTGCTGCGCGATCTGGCGCGGCAAGGGCGCTTGGCGCGGTTGCGCGTGACGTTGCAGGACCGCCCCGGCGCTCTGTTCAAAGTCATGCGATTGTTCGATGCGCACAACGTCAATATCATCGAAATCTACCATCAGCGCATTTTCACCACGCTACCGGCCAAGGGTTTGATCACCGATATCGAATGCGAAGCGCGCGATGCGGATCAGGTTGAACGGTTGGTGGAGGCGCTGCGCGGCGCGAATTATACCGTTCAGGTCGTCGAGCTGGGATGATGGCGTGCGCGGGAGTGATTCGCGCATCTTTTCATGTGGGCAAAGCCGGTTAAAAACTGAAAAATTAGGACCGCTTGTGCGCTTGTCCCACAATAGGGCGAATGGCGCCAAGGTCGCTAATCATAGCTCCGATCCGGATCAGTTCTTTGCGCCATTTTGTGCAAAGTAACCGTTTATTCACCCTGTTTTGTGGTTAAGGGTCTTTTACCGACGGGGCGGAATGGTCATAACGATGTCTTAACAAACGCATCGTTTGATTCCCCGCCCATATGGGCGACTTCGCTTTTGAGGATGAAGCCAGACCCGTGACGGCCCCGATCCGCTTCCCCCGTTTTTTCGTGACGAGCCCTGCGCCGTGCCCGTATCTTCCTGGGCGGAGCGAGCGTAAAGTCTTCACAGAATTGAAGGGCGCGCATTCGGATCAGTTGAATGAAGCGCTTGGCCGGATTGGTTTTCGCCGCAGCCAGACGGTGGCTTATCGCCCCAGCTGTCTCGATTGTCAGGCGTGTGTATCGGTTCGGGTGGTGGCGAGTGAATTTAAGCCCTCCTCTACGCAAAAGCGCGAAATCAAACGCAACCGCGACCTGATCGCGACCGAATGCCGCCCTTGGGCCACCGATGAACAGTTCGAATTGCTCACCAAATATCTCAGCGTGCGGCATCCCGATGGCGGAATGTCGACCATGGATGAGATGGATTATGCCGACATGGTCGAGCATACGCCGGTCACCAGCACTCTGGTCGAATATCGCGAGCCAACCGAGACCGGCGAACCGGGCCGGCTTGTGGGGGCATGTCTGACGGATCGTCAGGGTGATGGTCTGTCGATGATCTATTCGTTTTACGACCCTGATCACACGGACCGTGTTGGCCTGGGCAATTACATCATCCTCGATCACATCCTGCGCGCAGCAGATGACGGATTGCCTTATGTTTACCTGGGTTACTGGGTCGATGGCAGCCCGCGTATGCAGTATAAGGTGCGCTATCGCCCGCTCGAACGCCTGACCCGTGAAGGGTGGCAACGTATGGATGATGAGGAACAGACTAAGCTAATCGCCGCAGCCACAGCACCGCGCGACAAAAGCGCTGGTGCAATAGGCGGGGCAAGGGGTAAGGACGGGCAACCCGTTAAATTCCCAGCGAGCTGAGTTCTTTTTTGCGATTTCTATGGTTCAATCTGGCCCTTGCGGCCGGGCTGATTGCATCTGGTGCCCCAGCCGCCAGCCAAGAAGCCGCGCCGATTGCGGACGCGCGCCAAGAAACGCCTGAAGACCAGCCGCCGCCTGAGGTCGCAGAGCAAGCAGAGCAAGCTGAGCAAGCAGAGCAAGCGCCCGAACCTGCTCGTTCGAATGCGCGAAATCTTCCATCTTTGAATGATCTGATCCCGCAAAGCGCGGTTGGTGATGCGCAAAGCTGGGCCGCTGACGGCGCGGCGTCGACCGAAGCGGTCCGCATGTCAGAAGAAGAAGCGGCGGCGCCAGCCGAAGACGTAGCAGAAGCGGCGTCTGACACGTCGCCAGCCCCCGCAGCCGCACCCTTTGACCTAGACGGCGCGCTAAATCGGCTTGCGATTCCGACACCCGAACCGCTTGAGCCTGATGCTGAGCGGCCGCGTTTTGCCGATATTGACGCGCCCGGCCTGATCGAGATCGAGGACCTTCTGGAATATGTAGTCAGCGACGAACTCGTTCTCGCTTTTCCAGCCGCCGCCGATCGCTTCCCAGAAGAAGCCGAATTCATCGCTCGATTCCGTGCTTTATCCTCCATCGAGGCGCTGGATTCCGACGATGACACTGTCCCGCAACTCGCCGCCCGCGCGCGTTCGGACGAAGAACTTCTGACGCAGATCCTGCGCACTTATGGGTATTATGGGGGCGAAGTGGTGCGGCAATTGTCGGGCGGACGGCGCGGCTTTTCGGACCAAGATCAAAATGATGCCCGCCGCAACGCCGATACCGATCCCAAAGTGCAATTCGATATCCTTCCCGGCACACGTTACCAGTTTGGCGCGGTCGATTTGGGCGCGCTGGACCGGCTGGAAAGCGATGATGCGGTGAGGCTGCGCGAAGCGTTTGGCATTCGGCCCGGTGATCCGCTTTATGCCGACCGGATAGTTGCGCAGAATGTTGTTCTGCGTTTGGCGCTTGGCGAAAATGGTTTTCCATTTGCTGATGTCGGCGATCCTGAATTGCTAATCGACCATGCAAGGGAGGAAGGTGACCTCTCGCTACCGGTTGAACCGGGCGGCAAATATGTATTTAGCGGCATCGTCAGCAGCGACCCCGATTTTCTATCCGATCGCCATCTGCAACGCATTGCCCGGTTTGATCCGGGCGAAACATATCAGACCAGCCTGCAATCGGACCTTCGCCGTGCGGTGCTGGCCACTGGCCTAGTCTCCAGCGTTGTAATCACCCCGCGCGAGACCTCTGCGCCATCGGGTGACCAGCCGGGCGAGGCGGTCTTGGATGTCGAAATGGAACGCGCACCTTTGCGAACGATTTCGGGCGCGATTGGTTACGGGACTGAGGATGGGATCAAGGTCGAGGCGGCATGGGAACATCGCAACCTGTTTCCGCCAGAAGGGGCGCTGAGGCTGCGCGGAATTGTCGGGACGCGTGAACAGCTCGCTAGCATCACCTATCGCCGAAACAATTTCCGTTCGCGGGATCAGGTTTTCACAATCGACGCATATGCGAGCGATATTGAAACCGAGGCGGTCGATGCGCGCACGGTTGCGCTGCGCACGTCGTTTGAGCGGATATCGAACCTCTTATTCCAAAAGCCATTGAGCTGGCAGCTGGGCGCGGAGGTGCTCTATACCGACGAACGAAACCGCGTAACAAATGGTGTTCAGCGCCCGCGTCAGACATATTTGATCGCCGGATTGTTTGGCAGTGCTACCCTCGATTCCAGCGATGATTTGCTCGATCCCAAAAACGGATATCGGCTAACCGGTTTCTTGGCCCCTGAGGTTTCGCGATCATTGCGCACGCAGAGTTTTTACCTGCGCGCGCAGGCGGATGCGGCCTATTATTACGACCTTGGCAAGGCGGTCGTCGCGGGCCGGGTAAGGGCAGCGACTATCCAAGGCGCGGATGCTGCGGACATCGCCCCTTCGCGCAGGCTCTATGCAGGGGGCGGCGGTTCGGTGCGCGGTTACGGTTTCCAAGCAATCGGCCCGCGCAACCAATTTGGCGAACCCACAGGCGGCGGATCGCTGGTGGAATTTGCGCTAGAGGCACGGATACAAACCGGCCTGCTGGATGGTGCGGTGGATGTCGTGCCGTTCATTGATGCAGGGTCGGTTGCGAGCGGATCGGCCCCAAATTTCGGTACGATCCAGTATGGGGCTGGCGTAGGCGTGCGCTATAAAACCAGCTTTGGTCCGATCCGCGTGGATGTCGGCGTGCCGCTGAACCCGACCGAATTTGACGCGCCGGTTGTGGTCTATGTTTCGCTGGGTCAGGCGTTCTGATGGCTGAACCCGGAAACACGCAAGCGGTTGTGGCAGACACGCCAGTGCGCAAACGCAAGCGCCGCTGGGCCAAGCGGCTGGGTTGGTTCCTAGCGATTCTGCTGGCGCCGTTCGTGCTGGCAGCGGCGTTTTTCAGCACTCCGATCGGCAAACGTTTGGTCACCGATCAAATCGCGCAAGTCTCTCCGGCTTCGGGATTGAAGTTTGAGGTCGGACGGATCGAAGGTGACATTTATGGTCAGGCAACCCTGCATGATGTGACCGTCAAAGACCCAGAAGGGACGTTTCTAACGATCCCAGAAGTTGAGCTTGATTGGCGTCCGCTCGCATGGTTGTGGAGCGGCATCGACATCCGCGAACTGACCGCGCGGCGCGGCACATTGCTGCGTTTGCCCGAATTGCTGCCCGGTGATCCTGATGCACCGCTCCTGCCCGATTTCGACATTCGCATCGACCGGTTTGAAATCGACAATCTGACATTGGCACAGGGCGTGGCCGGCGATACGGCGCAGCGCGTGAATTTTGCCGCGAAGGTCGATATTCGGCAAGGCCGCGCATTGCTTGATGCGCAAGGATCGCTTGGCCCCGAAGATAAGATCGCTTTGCTGATCGATGCAGAGCCAGATGGCGATGTCTTCGATTTGGCGCTCGATTACCGCGCTGCTGCTGATGGTCCGATTGCGGCATTGGCTGGGTTAAATGCCGCCTATCGGGCACGGATAGAGGGTGAAGGGACGTGGACAACCTGGCTCGGTCACGCGCTCGTCACTCGGCGGGGCGCGGAAGAGGCATATCCGGCAGCTGAGCGCGTGGCGGCGTTTCGTCTGACCAATGATGCGGGCGTCTATGGCCTTCTTGGGCAGGCTACCCCTCCAATCTCTGATGGTTCTGTGCTCGACCGGGCGCTTGGCGAAGCGGTCTCGCTCGCGGTTTCGGGCACGCTCGAAGAGAGCGAATTTAGCGGCGATATTGCGGCGGTGACTTCGGCGCTAGACCTGCGCGCGAACGGCGCTCTTGATCTGGCAGGGAACAGCGTTGACGAATTTGAGCTGCGCGCATTCTTGCGCGATCCCGACCTTTTGGGAGACGCTGCGCGGTTCGAAAATACCCGGCTAATGGCGGTGCTGGACGGGCCATTTCGCGATTTGGCCATCGAACATAAACTGACGGTTCAAACGCTGGATGCGGCAGGAACGGTGACTGCGCAGGGCCTTACCCAATCGGGAACCGCGACGTTTGATGGGGAAACATTCCGTTTGCCGCTCAATGTCACTGCACAGCGGGTTGTGACGGGCAGCGCTTATATTGATCCGCAATTGACCGGGGGCACCCTCACCGGGACGCTCACATATTCGGGCACGCGGTTGCTGGCCGATAACACGCAGCTTCAATTTCCCGGCCTGTCGGCGCAGCTGACCTTGCGCGGCGATACGGCCCGCGGCACTTATGCAATCGCTGGACCCGTCGACGCGCGCGGGATTGAGATAGACGGCGCGGGCCGCCTCAACGCAAATTCCAAAATTCTCGTCAAATTCGGGACCGCTGCTCCGTGGAGCGTGCGCGCCAATCTTTCTGGTGTCCTCAGCAACGTCACCAATGCCAGCATCGCCAATATCGCAGGCGAGCAAGTGCGCTTTGATGGCAGTTTGGGAATGGGCAGGAACAGTCCGATTGTCTTGCGCGATGTGACGCTTGAAAGCGAGCGTTTGAGTGCGCGGCTCGATAGCCAGATTGTCGCAGGCCGCACCAGCTTGGCTGGAGCGGGCGCGCACACCGAATATGGGGCGTTTACTTTCGACGCTGAATTGGCGGGCGATGGTCCGCGCGCGGTATTGGTCCTCGCCGACCCGCTGCCTTCGGCGGGCCTGAAAGATGTGCGGGTCGGCATTGCGCCGAGTGATGATGGCTTTGCGATTGATGTCGCGGGGGGATCGCTGCTCGGTCCGTTTGAAGGGGCACTCGGACTGGTTTTTCCACCCGAGGCACCGACACGGATCGATATTGACGCACTTGAGATCTACCGGACCAATGCAACCGGCGCGTTCACTTTGTTGGACAGCGGCATCGCCGGTGATCTGGCGCTGAGCGGCGGCGGTTTGAACGGGACAGTTTCGCTGACGCCGGGCACGGGTGGTTCGCAAGGTTTCGACCTCAACCTCGCCGCGCGTCAGGCGCGCTTTGGCGGCGAGATACCAATCGCGCTCGCCTTTGCAGACATCGCCGCCAGCGGCAGTTTCGACGCCGGTAGCAGCCGGATCGATGCCGACATTAGCGGCACCGGATTTGAATATGGCGCGTTGTCGCTGGCTAGCTTTGCCGCAGAAGCCGCGATTGTGGATGGCCGCGGCGATGTGCAAGCCTCGATCGCGGGACGCCGTGCGGACCGGTTTGCGTTGCAGCTCGACGGTGATTTCACGCCTGAACGCATCGCGGTGATCGCTCAGGGTGAATATGGCGGTCGCCCGATCACGATGCCGCGCCGGGCGGTTATCACTGTGCTGGCCGGCGGCGGATACAGACTTGCCCCGACGCAGATTGGTTTTGCGCAAGGCTATACGATCATTGAGGGCGAACTGACCGCCGAACAGACATCGATTGAGGCCCGGTTGGCGCGGATGCCGCTGAGGCTCATTGACCTCGCAGGGGCGGAACTGGGGCTGGGCGGGCGATTGTCGGGTGTCGCCACTTGGAACCAGCGCGGCAGCGGCCCGCCGACAGGCAATGCGCGTCTTCGTATTGATGACTTCACCCGCAGCGGCCTCGTTTTGTCGTCCCGGCCCATCGATGTCTTCGCGGTCGCTGATCTCAGCGCCAGCCAGCTCGCAATCGGCGCGCGGCTGCGTGAGGGTGACAACCAACTTGGCCAAATCGACGCGCGCATCACCAATATGCCGCGCTCTGGTGACCTTTCGCGCAGGATCATGCGCGGGCGGCTCGCGGGAGAGCTGGGTTATGAAGGCCCCGCGCAATCGCTTTGGCGGCTGGCTGCGATCGAGACGTTCGATCTGACCGGACCGCTCAGCGTCGCCGCGCGCGCATCGGGCACTTTGGCCGATCCGCGCATCACCGGCACTCTCGCCAGCGATGATTTGCGGCTCCAAAGCGCGATCTCTGGCACTGACATTGACGATATCACCGCGCGCGGACGTTTCGCCGGTTCGCGTCTTGAACTCACCCGTTTTGCCGGGACCACCGATGGCGGCGGCACGGTCAATGGCAGCGGCTTTATCGACCTTGCTGATATGTCCGCCAGCCGCGGTCCGCGGATCGACATTCGCGCCGCGGTGGAGCGCGCCCGGTTGCTCAATGCCAATGGCCTCGATGCCACCATCACCGGCCCGCTGCGCATCGTGTCTGACGGCGCAGGCGGCGCGATTGCTGGGCGGGTGGAGATCAACCGCGCCAGTTGGAAACTGGGCATTGCAGCAGAGGATCTGCGCCTGCCGACAATCCCAACGCGTGAAATCAACCGACCCGATCAAAGCTCCACCGAACGTTCCACCGTTACCGGCGCGTGGCGTTACCTCGTCGATGCCCGTTCCCCCAGCAGGATTGCGGTCGATGGGCTGGGCCTCGACAGCGAATGGGGCGCGGACATCGCTTTGCGAGGCACCGTTGACGACCCGCGCATCGGCGGAGAGGCGCGGCTTGTTCGCGGCGACTACACTTTTGCCGGAACCCGGTTTGAACTGACCGAGGGCCGGATCGAGTTTGACCAAACTCGCCCGATTGATCCCCGCCTTGATATCGAGGCCGAGGCGAGCGCCAATGGTACGAACGTGACAATCGACATCACCGGCAACGCCCAAACCCCGCAAATCGCCTTCTCTTCCGTCCCCGCTTTGCCGGAGGAGGAGATCCTCGCTCAACTGTTATTCGGCGGGTCGGTTACCTCGCTTTCGGCCACCGATGCCGTTCAACTTGGCGCTGCGCTGGCCGCTTTGCAGGGCGGCGGCGGCGGGCTGGACCCGATTGGTCAGCTGCGCCGTTCCATCGGCCTTGACCAGCTTCGCATCGTCAGCGCTGATCCCGCTTTGGGCCGGGGCACGGGCGTTGCCTTGGGCAAGAACCTAGGCCGCCGGGTTTACATCGAACTGGTCACTGATGGTCAGGGCTATAGCGCGACACAGGTCGAATACCGGATCACGTCTTGGCTTGCCTTGCTGGGCAGTATCACCACCGTTGGGCGCGACAGCGTGCTGGCTGAAATCAGCCGCGATTACTAGCTGACACTTACTTGCTGACATAAAGCTTCGCCTCTTCTGCGCGCCTACGCACCAGACCTTTCAGCACCTTCCCGCCCGCTTTGTTCCAGCGCGCAAATTCTGCGGCTGCGGCGGCATAGTCACGCGCATTGTGGCGTTTGGTCAGGGTAGCGCGGGCGATCGCGCCGGTATTGTAGTGAAAGCTGACCAGAGCATCGAATTGCGCCTGCGTTGTCGGCGTCTTACCAATCGCGCGGGCAACATCGCGGGCATAGCGCACCAGATCGCTTGCCAGCCGAGCGTCGCATTGCGCCTGTGTCCACACGGTTCCGGGGCCGATACGCGCTTTCTGTTTATGGCCAAGTTCTTGTGCACTTTGATCATCAGCGCCCGTCGCGCCCCAGCCAATGGTCCATGGATCACCGCCTGTGCCCGGATCGGGATAGGCCTCTATCAAACCATCGCGCCGCAGCCGCGCACACCCTTCGAAGCGTTTGATGAGGGCAATCCCCTCCGCTCCTATGGCCATGGGAGCGCCGTTTTCTGAGCGTTTGTCACGCCGAATTAGCGGCACGCCTGACACACCTGACACACCTGACACACTGTCCAGGGGCGAAAAATTGGCAGGGCCATCGGCGCGGGTTTCAAGGCCCGTATCATGGCAAGTTTCAGCAGAATTATCGAACGCATCATCGATCGTATCGACCTCAGCTTGGCGAAAGCCGCGCCCAAGTATCCGGCGCACGGCGTCGAAAATGGGTTTGCGGCCATTAGAAGGGGGCGTGGAATCAGAAGGGACATTCGGCATGGGGCGGACCTCAGAATCTAGGGAAAGCAAAATTGCGAGGCCGGAGTATTAGGCACAAATGGGACGTGTAGGAAAATGCAAACCGCCCGCGGTATTGACCAAACGGGGCGCCATGCGCACGATCTTGTATGGTATTTTTCCGCGCTAAACCCCCGATTGATAAAGATGAATTCGAATGGCTCTTGGCTTGCTTTGCATGGCTCCGCACCGTTTTGGAGGATGCGCAGGTCCGCCCTGAATTCGTTTTGCCGGATAATCCGAAATTGCTCGGCGCGCGCACAGCGCCGGAATTGTTTCAAGCCGTTCGGATTATCGCGGGCATGGAAGATTGGCCGTGCCGCCTCGAAAAGGTCGAGGTTGATGATCACCATTTGAGCAACCCCGCCGATCAGGTGATCCATGCGGGTTCTGCGGCCTGCGGCACGTTTTCAATTGAAAACGGAGAGGCGATCATCCGCTATTCTTCTGCAATGTTGCGTGATCCCGATGCGCTGGCGGCGACCTTTGCGCATGAACTGTGTCACTATCTCTTGGTGAATGCGGGCGATCCGCCCGGCGGGCCTGACCTGATGGAACATGCGACCGATTGTGCCGCTGCCTATATTGGTTTTGGAGTATTGTTGGCCAATTCCGCGCGGACATTTGAACAATGGAGCGATGGTCAAATGTCCGGTTGGCGCGCTTCGGCCAATGGCTATTTGTCAGAACAAAGCTTGGTCACGGCGGCGGCCTTATTCGCGGCTCTGCATGACTATGACGCCGTCCGCGCGATGCCAGCGTTAAAGCCTTATCTGCGAGGCGGAATGAAAAAGGCGGCCAAGGCAATCGCGCAGCAACATCCTGATGTGCGTGCGACGCTCAGCGAGATTGATCTGCTGCAATGGAATTTTGGTTCCGTTTAGGAACATTGGCGCGTGGCCGGAAGCGCTATGACCGGGCGTGAAACGGTGTTCATTTCAACCGGGCGGCCCGGCATGGCAAAATGCGCTGAGGCCGGCCAAGCCCACAAAAAAGGGGCCCGGCGATTGGCCGAGCCCCTGTTTTTGGCGGTAAGCGGACAGCGATCAGGCGCTGTAATACATATCATATTCAACCGGTGACGGCGTGGTTTCGAGGCGCAGAACCTCTTCCCATTTCAGTTCCATGTAAGCTTCGATCTGGTCGAGCGAGAACACGTCGCCTTTCAGCAGGAATTCGTGATCAGCCTCAAGCGCTTCGAGAGCCTCACGCAAAGACCCGCAAACGGTCGGCACATCAGCGAGCTCGGCTGGCGGCAGATCATACAGGTTTTTATCCATTGCTTCACCCGGATGGATCTTGTTCTCGATCCCATCAAGGCCCGCCATCAGCAGCGCTGAGAATGCGAGATATGGATTGGCAATCGCATCAGGGAAACGGAATTCGACGCGTTTCGCCTTGTCGCCTGCACCGTATGGGATGCGGCACGATGCGGACCGGTTGCGCGCCGAATATGCGAGCAATACGGGGGCTTCGAAACCGGGGACCAAACGTTTGTAGCTGTTGGTGGTCGAATTGGTGAAGGCGTTCACGGCCTTGGCATGTTTGATCACGCCGCCAATGTAATACAGGCAATTTTCCGACAGTCCGGCATATTCATTACCGGCGAATGTTGGCTTGCCATCTTTCCAGATCGACATGTGGCTGTGCATGCCGGACCCGTTATCGTCCTTGATCGGCTTGGGCATGAATGTCGCGGTTTTGCCGTATGCATGGGCAACTTGCTGCACGACATATTTATAGACCTGCACTTGGTCAGCGGCCGTGGTGAGCGAGGAATAGGTTATGCCAAGCTCATGCTGCGCAGCCGCCACTTCGTGGTGGTGCTTGTCCATGTTGAGGCCCATGTCGAGCATGGTCGAAACCATCTCTGCGCGGATATCAACGGCGCTATCGACCGGTGCAACTGGGAAATACCCCCCCTTTGCGCGCGGACGGTGGCCCATATTGCCCATTTCCATTTCGGTGCCAGTATTGGTCGGCAATTCGATGTCGTCGATGCTGAACCCGCTGCCGGCATAGCCGTCTTCGAAACGGACATCGTCGAACATGAAGAATTCAGGTTCCGGCCCAACATAGACAGTGTCGCCAATGCCGGTGGAGGCAAGGTACGCCTCTGCGCGTTTCGCGGTGGAGCGCGGGTCGCGGGCGTAAAGCTGGCCGTCGGATGGTTCGACGACGTTGCAGAACAGGACCAGCATCGGGGTCGCACTGAACGGATCGATATAGGCGGCGTCCATGTCCGGTTTCAGGATCATGTCGCTTTCATTGATCGCCTTCCAGCCCTCGATTGAGGAACCATCAAACATCAAGCCGTCTTCGAGCGCGTCTTCGTCCATGGCGACCGCAGCCATCGTGAGGTGCTGCCATTTACCTTTGGGATCGGTAAAACGCAGATCGACCCATTCAATTTCTTCGTCCTTGATTTGTTTGAGGACGTCTTTTGGGGTGGCCATTATGTAATCTCCATCTGTGTATACGAAAGGCGGCCTGCGTCTTTGGCGGGCCGAAATTGATGTGCAAATTCGTTAGATCGCGTCTTCGTCGGTTTCGCCTGTGCGGATGCGCAAGGCGCGCTCAATCGGCGACACGAAGATTTTGCCGTCACCGATCCGCCCGGTTTGCGCGGCTGCGGCGACTGCTTCGACCACACGGTCGGCTTGGTCATCGGCGACGATCACTTCGAGTTTTACCTTAGGCAGGAAATCGACGACATATTCGGCGCCGCGATACAGCTCCGTATGCCCCTTTTGCCGGCCAAAGCCGCGTGCTTCGGTGACGGTGATGCCGGATACGCCAATTTCATGCAGCGCCTCCTTCACTTCATCGAGTTTGAAGGGTTTGATGATCGCTTCGATCTTCTTCACGAATACTCTCTTCCTATCGGCGACAAATTGCCCGCTCTGCCCGCTCTGTTCATTCTTACATGATCAAGAATCGTGCCAATGCGTTATAATTTATCGGTGCCCGATCCCCGCAGAGGCGCAAGAATCATCGCGTGTGCCCAAGGAAGTAGCAATATTGTGCAGAGCAGCGCAACCGTGCCCAAAGGCGCGGCGAGTGGTGCTTAAAAATTAGGCAGACCGGCGCGTCTCCTAAAGTTGAAATTAGAGCCGCAGGCCGGTCGTTTCGGGCAGTCCGCACATGATATTGAGGTTTTGGATCGCCGCGCCGGACGCGCCTTTGCCGAGATTGTCGAGCCGGGCGATCAGGCGGACATGGCCGTTATCTTCGGCGATCGACACAAACAGGTCCATGCCATCTGTTGGCGCAGCATCTTCGCGCAGAAGTATTTCAGCGGGAACTTCGCCGCAAACCGTGACGACGGGAGCGTCAGCGTAAAACACCTCAAGCGTTTGGAGGAAATCACTCGGCCGGCCTGCGCCTTGCATCGGCAACATATTAAGCGGGACATCGACCACCATTCCGCGATGCGCTGCGATGACGCTGGGCGAAAAGACCGGCGCAAATTCCATACCGGAATAGGCAAGCATTTCGGGCAAATGTTTGTGACCATGCGCCAGTCCGTACGTGCGAAAGGCAAGGTCGCTTTCACTATGAAACCGGTCAATCAGGGCATTTCCGCCGCCGGAATATCCGCTCACGGCGTTGACCGTGATCGGCCAAGCGGCAGGCAGCAACCCGGCCCGCACCAATGGTGCCACCAACGCCAGAAACCCCGTCGGATAGCATCCCGGATTTGACACAAATTGCGCATTCGCAACGCGTTCGCGCCCGATCAATTCAGGAAAACCGTAAGTCCAGCCATCGGCGACCCGGTGCGCGCTGGATGCATCAATGATCCGCGTGTCTGATCCCTCGGCCAGCTTCACCGCTTCGACAGCCGCCGCATCGGGCAAGCACAGGATCGCGGCATCGGCCTCATGCAAAGCGTCTTTGCGCGCGGCCACGTCTTTGCGCTGCGCATCGTCCAGGACCAGCAATTCAAACTCGCTGCGCCCAGCAAGCCGTTCGCGGATTTCGAGGCCGGTTGTTCCGGCGGCTCCATCGATGAAAATACGTGTGGTCATTGCGCGCGCTTAACCCGGTTTATTCCGCGAGGCTACTGGCCTTCATATATCCGCTGGGGCCATCGGGGCCGAGGCAGCCCCATATCCATTCGCCTGACGCGTCGAGCACTTCGATCTGCGTGCCGGGGGCAAAGTGGTTCAGAACCGGGCTATCATCGCGGGTGTTTTCCATCACATCCGCGCCGTCCGCGCCGATAATCCGTATTTGCGGGATAACATAATGCACGGCCAAATGGACGCCCGCCAATGCGATATGTGCCAAATCCCCGCGCAGCGGCAGCGTGCCGGGCGCAGGCTTAGTCACTGGACCGGTTAGGCCCAGCACGCCGGCTGGCACGTCGTATTTATCGCTTTGGCTTGCCGCCCCGCTCATGTCTTCTGGTCTTCTCCAGTCCCATAGATTGGAACTTTGTGCGCCAGCGCTTAGCGGCACCGGCGCGTCTGAGCAAGTTAGCCAGCGTAGCGCGCCTTCAGCATGTGGAAAGCCGCGCGCAAACCGTAAGCGGCACCGCCCTTTGATCGGCCGGGTTTGGGGAAGGGGCACCAACCGAACGTGTCGAAGTGGACCCAGTCCACGCCATCTTCGACAAACCGGTCGAGGAACAGGCCTGCGACGCTGGCCCCGGCATAGGGGTTGCTTTGCGCATTCACGATGTCGGCAATGTCCGATTTCAAATATTCGCGGTACGCCTCTGGCAGAGGCAAACGCCACGGCTCATCATCATTGGCGCGCCCTGCGTCGATCATTTCCTGCGCGGTGCCATCGCGCCGGGTCATCATCGCGGCATAATCGGGGCCAAGCGCGATCCGCGCCGCGCCCGTCAGCGTGGCGAAATCAATCACCAGATCGGGTTTTTCTTCGCTCGCCCGCGTCAAAGCATCGCCCAGCACAAGGCGCCCTTCGGCATCGGTGTTGTGAATTTCGACCGACAATCCCTTGCGGCTGGACAGCACATCGCCGGGACGGAATGCGGAACCGGCAATCGCGTTCTCAACTGCTGGGACAAGGACGTGCAAACGCACTTTCAGCCCCGCATTCATCACCAGCCCCGCGAGCGCAATCACATGCGCCGCGCCGCCCATATCTTTCTTCATCAACCGCATTCCGGCGGCGGGTTTGATATCCAGCCCGCCCGAATCGAAACACACGCCTTTGCCGATTAACGCCAAAACTGGCGCGTCCTTTGGACCCCATTCAAGGTGCATAATCCGCGGCGCGTGATGCCGGGTCGCCGCGCGGCCAACGGCGTGAACCATGGGATAGCCCTGCTCCAGCGCATCGCCTTTGGTCGTGGTCAATTCGCCGCCATAGGTCTTGGCGAGTTTTTCAAACTCCGCCTCCAGCGCGGCTGGCCCCATATCTTCTGCTGGCGTGTTCACAAGGTCGCGCACCAACATGTCCGCTTCGGCTTCTGCGATCAGGCCCGGCATCCGTCCGACTTGCTGCGTCAACAAGATGCGCGGCCCGGTCGCGTTTTCATCCTTGCGGTAACGGGTGAAACTGTAATGCGCGGTGATCCATCCAAACGCGCCTGCGCCCGGCTGATGATCGACCAAACGGTATGTGCCTTCGGGCAAGCGTTCCGCCAGAGCGGCTAGGCAATAGCTCGATAGCTCTTCGGGATTGGCGACGCCGCCGACGGCAAAGACGCCGTCTCCGTCTGGCACGATCCCGACGCTGCCGGGTGCGCCTTCAAATTTCTGCGCTGCCAAGGCCGCGCGCTGTCCAGCGGAAAGCGTTTTGGCAAGGTCGTCAAAACCCGGCTTAGTGGTGAGGTGAATGGCGGTCGCGTCCTGGCCCCGGTCGGGCTGGATCAAGTCTTTGATATCGGTCATGGTGTGTCCATAATCACGGGCGCAAGCTTGTCACGCATCAATTGGGATTGAGGGGCTTAGATTATATGGTTCGCTGGGTGTTTATCGCGGGATCATTGCCGGTTCTGCTGGCATGTTCCTCTCCGCAGGATGTGGCCGAGCAAGTGCCTGATCAGGTCGGTGAGGCCAGCGGCGAAAGCGTTACTGCGACATTGGAGCGGCGGCTTGCGCCCGGATCAGCACGAACGGAATTCCGCGATGAGGAAACGCGCGGCGAGGCGTCCCGCGATTTTGCCTATGGCTGGCCGGCTCAGGCGGATGAGATCCCTGCTTTTGCCGCAATGCTTACCCTGACACGGGACGCGGCATTGGCGGCGCAAAAGGAAGAATGGGAACAATCAATCACCGAATTTGGACCGGGCACGCCAAACGCTGGCTGCGTCAGCTGTATCAACCGGTCTTATTCTGCCGATTGGCAGATCGCCGCTGATATTCCGCGATTCCTGATCCTGCGCGCGAACAAATGGGCCTATACTGGCGGGGCGCATGGCAATTCGAATTTCGATGCACTGATGTGGGACCGGCAGGCCAATGATGGCGAGGGTGCGGCGCTCCGGCCAATCGCTTTGTTCGCAAGCGAGGCGGCGCTTCAAAACGCGGCTTACGCAGAATATTGTCAGGCATTGCTCGAGGCGCGCGGCGAGCGGCTGGAGATGAATATTGAGGGGGTCAGCAAATTCGAGAATTGCCCCGGTGTTGAGGAATTGGTGGTGGTGCCAACCTCTACCAATGGCGAAACATTGGACCGGCTTGATTTCCTTGCCGCGCCATATGTGGCGGGGTCCTATGCAGAGGGGCCGTATGAGTTTTCAATCCCGATGACGGCGGCTTTGATGGACGTGGTTCGGCCCAAATATCGCGGCGCATTTGCCGTAAAGGAGCAGGGGCAAGAATAGGGGCCAGTAAAGGGGCCAGCACAGGGGCCGCAATAGGGCGCCGCGTAAGGGGCCCAATTGAAGCGCACAACCACTCGCAATCCGCGCCTTCCTTCGCTATATGACCCGCCATGACAGAATACCAACTCATCGAAGGCGATCAGACCGTTTACCGTGACGGCACGATCAAACTGCACACCGAAGAAGGCTTCGAAGGGATGCGCGCCGCCGGAAGGCTGGCTGCGACGATCCTTGATGAGGTCGCAAATCTGGTACAGCCCGGCGTCACCACCGAAAGCATCGACACCGCAATCCGCGAGATGATGCTGGATGGCGGGTCCGTGCCTGCGACTTTGGGATATCGCGGCTATACGCATTCCAGCTGTATCTCGATCAACCATGTGATCTGCCACGGCATTCCGGGTCCAAAAGTGTTGAAGGATGGCGACATTCTAAACGTCGATGTGACCCCGCTGCTGAATGGTTGGCACGGCGATACATCGCGCATGTTCTATGCTGGCGAACCGTCGATTAAGGCGCGGCGGTTGGTCGATGTGACCTATGATTGCCTGATGCTGGGCATTGATGCGGCGTCAAAACCCGGCGCGCGGCTGGGCGATATCGGCGCGGCTATCGAGGCCCATGCGCGGCAGTTTCGTTACGGCGTGGTGCGCGAATTTTGTGGGCACGGGCTGGGGCGGTTGTTCCATGATGCGCCAGAGGTTGTCCATGCGGCGAAAGCGGGCACGGGACCGGAGCTAAAACCCGGCATGTTCTTCACCATCGAACCGATGATCAATCTCGGCAAACCTTGGGCTAAGGTCTTGGGTGATGGCTGGACCGCGGTGACCCGCGACAAATCGCTGAGCGCGCAATTTGAGCATTCAATGGCGATTACCGAGGACGGCGTGGAGATTTTCACGAAGAGCCCGACCGGGCGGGATAAGCCGCCTTATTGATGGTTTCGCGTTTAATTCTGCATTGATTGCCTAACGCGCCAGCTCCGGATCCGGTTCGCTTTGCGTGCATTGTGCCCGGCCGACAACATTGCGTTCCCCCGTGTCCGGAAAAGTGCGCTTGAACAGCACCAGTGACAGGTCAGCGCGATCAATTTCAAAATGAACCGGCGGCGGGTTTGGGGCCTGCCTGTTTGGGTAAAGGCGGATATGGGTAGGTGTGTAGGCGACCCCATAGGTCGGCTGAGGCCGCCGGGCGTTGCGGGGCCGTGCGCGTGCCCTTGCGCGTTCAGCGTCAATTGCGATCAAGATATCGACCACATTTTCGGTCAAACTTTCGCAAGACAGGTGAAGGTCGCGCTCTGCGCCTGCTTCACCTAACGCTTCCTGCGTTTCCTGCGTTTCCTGTGCCTCCTGCGCGTTCACGGTGATCGTTGACGATGCGATAACGGCCACGCCCAACGCAAATGCTGATCTTTTACCTAAATTGAACATCCCTAAACCTCCCGCGCCGCCCGGATCGCTGCCCCCGCCGCAAAGGGCGCAATCGCAACCAACAACAAGCTGATCGCCGCCACAAAACCCAAACTCGCCGCATCTTGCCGCGCCAATGCGCCTGCTCCGAATATCAAGATCGGCAAAGCCAGCGGCACCAGCAGCAGCCCTGACAGAGCAGCGCCCGCGCGCAAGCTTGCCGTCAAAGCCGCGATCATCAATCCAATCGCCGCCAGACCCGGCGTTCCGACCAGCAATCCGATCAGCAGCAGATGCAGCGTCGGCCCGTCTAAATTCAGCAGCGCCGCCGCCGGAAACGCGGCCAGCACCAGCGGCGGGCCGAAACTGAGCCAATGCGCGAGCAGCCGCACCGCCATCATCGTCTCTTCAGTGATCCCTCTCAGCCGCAATTGGTCAAATGTGCCGATTTCAATATCCTCTGCCACCAGCTTTTCGAGCGGCAGGATAGCGGCGAGCAATGCTGCGATCCAAACGACGCCGCCGCCCGTGCGCGATAGCAGGTTTGCATCCGGCCCCACGGCAAAAGGATACAGCATCGCCACAGCCACGAAGAACACCACGGGGAGAGCCGCGCCGCCGCCCGCAAACGGAAAAAACTTGCCCAAATCGCGGCGCAGCAGGGCGGCGATCATGCGGGCGCGCTTTCGGTATGGCCCGTTCTTTTTGAGGGGACATAATCGCCCAGCTCTAGTGAGCGCAGCCCGTCAATCTCTAGCGCTTGATGCGACGCGATCAGCGCAATGCCGCCGCCGCTCACATGGCCTGCAATCAGAGCGGTCACTTGCTCAATTGCCGCCGCATCCAGCCCGCTCAACGGTTCATCGAGCAACCAAATCCCCGCGCCGCGTCCGATCAATGCCGCCAGCCCGGCGCGCTTTCGCTGACCGGTGGAAAGATACCGCACGGGCACTTCCATCAATGGCTCCAATCCCAAGGCCCGCTGCGCCTGCGCGGCATCATGGCCGCCATCAATCCGCGCATCTATCCGCTCATCAATATGAGTCCAAAATGCCAGCGCTTTGCCCAGCGGCCGATCGGGGTCGAGGGCGGGGCGTTCATCCAGCAGTCCGACCATCCCCTCGCGCACCACATCCCCGGCATAGGGCGTGGTTAGGCCGGCCAGAACCCGGATCAATGTCGTCTTGCCCGTCCCATTCGCGCCGGTCACGTGCAGAGCCTCTCCGCCCGTCAATTCGAACGACAGGGCGCGAAACAGCAGACGGTCGCCGCGCCGGCAAGCCAGTGCATTTGCGCAAAGTGTGGATGAAGCAGGAGCTTGCATGAAGCTCTGCGTTAGGCAAAAGCGCCTTTCGCTACAACACTTCGCTTAAGGGAGCTTTCACTGATGCCTGCTGTTCCAGAACTTGATGACACTGACCGCGCGCGTTTGTTGTCGGACAATCCCGATTGGGCATTGGCGCGCGAAGGCACGGCGATCACGCGCACCTTTCAGTTTAGCGATTTCTCAGAAGCCTGGGGCTTTATGAGCCGCGTCGCGTTGATCGCGGACAGTCATGACCACCATCCCGAATGGTTCAATGTCTATGCCAAGGTCGAAATCACGCTGACCACGCATGATGCGGGGCTAAGCGGGGGATTGTCATTGCGCGATGCGAAAATGGCGCGGGCGATTGATGGGCTGCTTTAACGCGCGGCGCTAAATTTCGGCCCCAATTCCGCCTTTGCGCATTTCCTTGCGCACCAATCCCGGCATCCAACGCTGCATCCGGCGCAGGCGTTTGGCCATTTTGCCGACGGTGTAATGCAGATCATCGCCGTGAACGGCGCGCCATACGACCTCTGGCACGATGCTGACGGGGGATACTTCCACGCCGTTTTCGATCAGGGTTTCTTTGGCGGTCTGGTTGGATGCGTCGCTCACTTTGCCAATGATCGGCGTGTCGATAAATCCGGGGCACAGCGCGCTGACTTTGATACCGTCGGCCGCCCATTCCGCATCGAGGCTTTCGGTCAAACCGCGCACGGCCCATTTGGTTGCGCAATAAGCAGCCAGACCGGGCGCGCCGATAATCCCGGCAAGGCTGGCAGTGTTGAGCAACACCGAACCGGGCGCGGTTTTAACAAGATAAGGGTGCGATGCTTGTGCGCCGAAGATCACGCCTTTTAGGTTGATGTCGAGCATGCGGGTCAATTCGCCCTCATCCTGATCCACCAGCGGCCCGCCATCGCCGATCCCGGCATTGTTGAAGACGACATCAATCCGGTCACCAGCGGCTTTCGCAAATTCCGCGAGCGCCGCATCCCAAGCCGCGCGGTCGCGCACATCGAGCGTGTGCGTGGTCGCGCCGCCATCCCTGATCATGCCCATAGTTTCGGCCATACCGGCTTGGTCAATGTCGGCGATGCCAACGAACCAGCCGCGTTCCGCAAAGAACACCGCCACGGCGCGGCCAATGCCCGATGCGCCGCCAGTGATAAATATCGAACGCTGTGTTTCTGACATGCTCATCAATTGCCCCCTCCAAGCAAACTGCCCGCTTCGCGCTGTTGCTTGCGCACACGGCCCGGCATCCAGCGTTTTGCGAAATTGATCTGTTTTGCGGTTTTCCCGACAAGATAATGCAGATCATCACCGTGGACCGCGTTCCAGACCGTTTCGGCCACTTCTTCGACCGGTGTGATTTCCAGACCCGCTTCGGTAACGCGTGTGCGAATGTCTTCGTTAGACCCGCGATTGCCGGTCCCATCGAGCAGCGGGGTTTCGATAAAGCTGGGGCAGATTGATGAAACTTTGATGCCGTCGCCGGCCCATTCCGCATCCAAGCTTTCCGCGATCCCGCGGACGGCAAATTTGGTGGCGCTATAGACGCTCATCCCGCTGCCGCCGGTTAGTCCCGCCGCACTGGCAGTGTTGACCAGTGCGGAGCCGGGCGCGGTTTTCTTCAGATGCGGATAGACCGCTTGCGCGCCGTACAGGACGCCTTTGAGATTGATATCGAGGCAGCGGTCGATCTCTTCAACCTCTAATTCGGAGAGCGCGCCGCCCGTGCCGATCCCGGCATTGTTGAACATCACATCAATGCGCCCGCCCGCTGCGGTGGAGGCGGCCTCTAATGCTACATCCCAAGCATCACGGTCGCGCACGTCGAGATTATGCGAATATTTATATCCGCCGGGGATCAGGCCGAGCGTGTCTTCCATGCCAGCGGCGTTGACATCGGCGATGGAGACGAACCAGTCACGTTCGCCAAAATAGCGCGCGACAGCGCGGCCAATGCCCGATGCGCCGCCTGTGATGAAAATGTTGCGGCGCTGCTTGGCCTGTGATGCGCTCATTTTGGTGATCCCTCTCCGATTGCTGTTTGCAACTGGTTTAGGGTGCAGAGTTCTACCCAGCAAGCCCCTTCACATGCTCTGCCCCTTCGACGATTTGCGCCGTCGAAGGCTCCAGCACATCGCCCAATTCCTCTGCGCGCCCGCCCAGAGTTTCTGCTAGGAAATTCTCGGCAATCGCGAAAAAGGAGACGGAATTGTCAGGCTTGGCAAAACCGTGCCCTTCATCCGGGTAGAGCACATAGGTGACCGGGATCCCGGCGTTTTTCATCGCGCCAACGATCTGATCGCTTTCATCCTGTTTGACGCGCGGATCATTCGCCCCTTGCGCAATCAATAGCGGCTTTGTGATTGCACCCGCTTTGTTAAGCGGGCTGGCGGCTTTGAGCATGGCAAGCCCTTCTTCGGTCCCCGGATTGCCCATCCGTTCGTGGAAGATTTTGACCATCGGCGCCCAATATGGCGGGATCGTGCCCAGCAATGTCTCAAGGTTGGAGGGGCCAACAATATCGACCCCGCAGGCGAACACGTCCGGCGTAAATGCCAGACCCGCCAGCGTCGCATAGCCGCCGTAAGAACCGCCCATAATTGCAACCTGATCACGCGGCGCGATGCCTTCGCCAATCGCCCATTCAACCGCATCAATCAGGTCGTCATGCATCGCCAGACCCCATTGCTTGTTACCAGCATTGATGAAGTCTTTGCCAAATCCGGTCGATCCGCGGAAATTCACCGACAGCACCGCATAGCCGCGATTGGCCAGCATTTGGTGGATCGAACTAAAGCCATAGGTGTCGCGCGCCCAAGGTCCGCCGTGAACCAACAGCACCATTGGTGTCGGCGCGTCTGGCCTACCGGAACCATCGGTGTCGCTGCCTGCGGCCAGCGTCAGGTAGGACGGCAAAGTCAGCCCGTCGCGCGATGCAATTTCAACGATGTGCATCGGCTGGAGCGGGGCGCCCTCAAGCTCTGGCCGTGTGGTGTAGAACGGCGTGAGCGTGCCTGCATCGCGGTCGTAAATATAGGTGCTGATCGGGGCGTTGAGCGGATCGTTCCACACGATCCATGTCCGGTCATCATCGCTGCGCGACATGACGCCGGATCGGCCCTCCAACTGAGCATCCAGCCAATCGAATGACGCGCCGATCGTTGGATCAATCGCATGCCAGCGTGTGGTCAGGTAATTGACAGAATAGGCGAGCACTTCGCCGGTTTTCTGATCGCGCAAAGTGCCGCCCAAATCGGCCTTGTCATCTTCCGCCACCAAGGTCCGTTTCCCGGTCGCGGTGTCTTGTGCGTACAGAGCGGCGGTGTTGCGGCCCCGGCTGTCGAGCCAATAGAGGACCTGCCCATCATGCGTGTATCCGGCGGGCGATGTGGTCATGGAATCTTCCATGGCGGTGCTCTCAAACGGTTCATCCTCGATCACGTTTTCGGTCACGCGGAAATAGTCGGCACCGCCCGCCTCGTTTTGACGCATCGCGAGACGCACATTCAGCGCGTCATCCGTCTCAAACCCGGCATAGCCATTGTTTTCGAGCACCAGTGTCAATTCGCCAGTGGTCAGGTTGAGCGAATGGACATCATGAAATTGCGGATCGCGGTTGTTGAGGCCGACCAGAACGCGGTCTTTGATCTTCTCCGACACGCCGACAATTTGCACCCGCGTATTTTCAAACGGGGTGAGCGACATTTCTTCGCCGCTGGCAATGTCGATCCGGTACAGCAGGATATTCTCATCCCCTCCTTTATCCTGAACATACAGGATGCTCGTGCCATCGGGCGACCACAGATAGCTTGGGATCGGTCGGTCGGTGGATTTGGAGATAACTTTCGCCGCCGCCAGATCATTTCGGGGCGCGATCCAGATATTCATCACGTCATTATGAGGCGCGAGCCAGCTGAGCCATTCGCCATCAGGGCTGATCCGCCCCTGCGCTTTGCTGGGGTTACCGAACAAATGGTCGCGCGGAATGAGCGGAATGGTGCCCAATGCTGGTGTAGTGGCGGTCATGGTGTCTCCCTTGGGTTAGGGTGACAGTTGGGGAGCGGCTGGCGGAATGCAAATTCTTGCTGGGTTTTGGGTGGTGGCTAATGGCTGAATTGTGGCCGTTCATTCTAATCTGTTCTACTTTCGCGCAGAGCCCTAGTCAGCGACAGTTGGCGGAACATTGGTGACTGTGAGATTCCAAGGAGATCAAGCATGGAACAATTAAAGAAGATGAAGTCACCAATCCGCGGAAGTTGCTTGTGCGGGAAAGTGACGTATCAATGTTCGAAATCGCCGGTGTGGTCTGTGAACTGCCATTGCAAATCATGCCAAAAATTGAGTGGAGCGCCGTTTGTTTCGGCATTTTCTGTTCCGGCTAATGCATTCGACATTGTCACCGGCGATGTGATCAGTTTTTCAAGAGAAGCGGACAGCGGACACACGGTTTCAACATTTCATTGTTCTAATTGCGGCACACGGCTTTGCGCCCAGAGCGACGGCAACAAACAACTGATGAACATATTTGCGTCCACGCTTGATGATGCATCAAACTTCGAGCCGATATCCAATGTGTATTTATCAGAAGCTGCAGGTTGGATCGAGCCAGACAAAAAGCTTTTCAATTTTGAGAAAATGCCGTCTTTCTGAGCGTCTGCCAATGCTCGCTTTCGGCCCAGTTGCACACCTTCTAAAGCGCCGGGTTCGCATAGAAATGCCACGTAAAGATCGCCATCGCGCCCCGGTGCGGTGACCAGCGCTCACCCAGCTCGCGGCATTCTTTTTCCTTCGGGCGCTCTTCCATGTCGAGCAAGCGCTTCACGCCCTCCTGCACCGCCAGATCACCGGCGGGCCACACGTCTTTGCGGCCCTCTGCGAACAGCAAGTAAATCTCTGCCGACCACCGCCCGATCCCTTTGATCCGGGTCAGCAGTTCGATGGCTTCTTCATCATCGGCAGGAATTGCGCCGAAATCCAATTCGCCCGCCTCCAACAATTCGCACAAAGACCGGGCATAGCCCTGTTTCTGGCGCGACAATCCGCAGGCGCGCAATGTGTCGAAATCACGCTCCAAAATGCAGCTCGGCTGAAAATCCTCGCCCACTTCTGCGATCAGTTTATTCCACATAGATGCCGCCGCCGCGACCGACACTTGCTGTCCCACGATCGTGCGCAGCAGTGTTTTATAACCCCGATCGCGCAAACGCGGCTCTGGATAGCCGATGCGCGCCAATTCCTCGCCAACCCGCGCATCCTTCGCGCCCAGTGCATCCATTTCGCTACGAATAGCTTGTGCGGTCAGTCCCATTTCGTATCCCCTTGGCACTACCGTTAGGTTGCCATATTTGTCGGAACGTCCTAGCGCGCTTTCGATTTTATCCAAGCGCGCGGGGCAAATGCGCCTTGCGCTCAATGTATCGAAGAGGACACGAAACCCCATGCCAAAGCTGGTCGTTACCAATCGCGAAGGCGAAACAAGCGAAATCGACGTTGAAGATGGTCTCACCGTAATGGAAGCCATCCGCGACAATGGCTTTGATGAACTGCTGGCGCTGTGCGGCGGGTGCTGTTCCTGCGCGACATGCCACATTGTGATCGACGACAGCTCGGTTTCGGGCCTGCCTGCGGTCAGCGAAGACGAAGACGATCTGCTGGAATCTTCCGATCACCGCAAAGAAGGTTCGCGCCTGTCTTGCCAGATCCCGTTCACGGCGGAACTTGATGGGTTGAAGGTGACTATTGCGCCTGAAGATTAAACTTGTTTGCGGGTGCGGGGACTAGGCCCTAAATCCGCATTCATGAATATCACTCAACCTATCGGCGATACGCTCGCCTTGATCGGCAACACGCCGCTTGTCCGCTTGACCGGGGCCAGCAAGGCGGCCGGATGCGACATCTGGGGCAAATGCGAATTTGCCAATCCCGGATCCTCGGTGAAGGACCGCGCGGCGCTTTACATGATCCGCGATGCGGAAGAACGCGGCGAGCTAACGCCCGGCGGAACGGTGATTGAGGGCACTGCGGGTAACACGGGTATCGGCATTGCGCTGGTGGCAAACGCGCTGGGCTATAAGACGATTATCGTCATGCCGGACAATCAATCCAAAGAGAAAATGGACACGCTGAGGGCGCTCGGCGCGCGGCTGGAATTGGTGCCGCCGACCAAATATGCCGATCCGTGCCATTTTCAGCATGTCTCGCGCCGGATGGCCGGTGAGACTGAGGGGGCGATTTGGGCTGGGCAATTCGACAACACCGCCAATCGCCGCGCACATATCGAAACCACGGCGATGGAGCTGTGGGAACAGACCGGCGGCAAGATTGATGGCTTTACCTGCGCCGCTGGCACGGGCGGAACAATTGCGGGTGTTGGTATGGGGCTGAAGGAAAAGAACCCCGATATTCGCATCGCATTGACCGATCCGCATGGCGCGGCGCTGTATAATTATTACGCGAACGGAGAGCTGAAAGGCGAAGGGTCATCCGTTGCCGAAGGGATTGGCCAAGGGCGGATCACCGCCAACCTCGAAGGCGCGCCGATCGACACGCAATTCCGCATTTCGGACGAAGATGGTCTGGCATGGGTGGCGCAATTGCTGCGCGAAGAAGGGCTGTGTTTGGGCCTGTCGAGCGGTATCAATGTTGCCGGCGCAATTGAATTGGGCAAGCAATTGGTGGCCGAGGGGCACGAAAACCCTCAAGTCGCGACGATCCTGTGTGACACGGGATTCCGTTATCTCTCCACGCTCTACAATTCCGAATGGTTGGCTGCGAAAGGTTTGCCGGTGTTCGATTGGTTGAACCAAGGTTTGAGCGATTAGTCGCACGCTATCCATCCGCGCACTATCAACCGCGCACTATCAACCGCACGCTATCAACCGCGCACTGTTAATCGACAAGCTAGCTATGCGCCGCTAGATACACGCGCATGGCAGGCGGCAAATTTTCCAGACGTGTCTCACAAGCGCGGGCAGAATCGCGTTTAAATGGGCAAGTGAACTCTCAAGGTTTAGCAGACGGCGATGCACCGCCAGAAGGCGCGCCGCTGGGCGGAACCAAATCTGAGGCGGCGCAGCGTTTGCAGGTTGGATTGTTCGGCATCGGGTCAATGGTGCTGCTGGTCGGCTTGGCTAGCATCCTTGGCAATCAAGCGGACCTGACCGAAGAAGGTTCCGTGCCGGAGGCCGCGCCGACGACCGAGCCAACCGCCGCCCCGGCGCAGCGTGATCCGCTCGCCGATGCGGGAATTGTGCCCGATATCCCGGCGGAGCCAAGTCCGAGCGTGGCCGCAGACCCGCTAGAGCTTGAGCTGCAATCTGCTGAGGGCGCCGAACCCACTGCCGATGTCGCACGCTAAGAAGAGCGCTTCGATACGCGCCTATATTGGCGCGCTCACAATTTTGATTTTGGCCGGGTGCAAAGATGACCCGCCCGTTCCCGAAGCCGGCCTTGGCGCAGAGCGAACAGTGCGCTGTGCCCAAACGACGCCCGCCGCCCAAGGGGGCGCGCCGCCAGCACTGGGGCTGATGACCAGCCTGCCGCTGACCTACCCGCTAGACGCTGATTTTGCGGCGTTTGCGCGGGGCGAGGTGGAGCGGACGTGGCAGGGTGAAGCGCTGAGCCAATGCTACACGGCGATGCCGCTCGATACGTTGGCGCCCATCGGCGGGCTTGATCCCGGTGCGCCTGCAACCAACCCGCTATCCGGCCTGAGTTATGTGGCGGTGATCCAGCCGCGCGGGCTGTCGCCGCGTGACAATGTGGCGCTGGATGATTGGGTGCGGGCAGGGGGCAAATTGCTGTTGGTGCTCGATCCGATGCTGACCGGCGAATATGATTTGCCGCTGGGCGATCCGCGCCGACCGGGGGCGGTGGCGTTCATACCGCCAGTGGTCGAACGCTGGGGAATGACGGTGATCTATGATGAGGATCAGATGTTTGCGCCGCGCCAAATTTCGGTCGCAGGTCTGGAAATGCAGGTCTTGTTGGCTGGTAACATCGCCGCGACCGGCACCAGCACCGGCACCGGCGGCGATTGCGTAATCGAAGAGCAATCGCCGATCCAAAAATGCGCAATTGGCGAAGGCTCAGTGACACTCGTCGCTGATGCCGCGATCTTTGAGGATCAGGATTTGGCAGGCAGCGGCGCAGAGGCCATTCATGCGCTATTGGCCTTTGCGTTTGATCGCTGATGTCAATTCAGCAAAGTCCGGCTCAATTCGCCATTTGGGAATATTGCGGGAAGGCTAGCGCAATTCCGCATCTGATCGGGGACTCGATTGGTTTTTTTCGGGAATCGACCCCAATTTCAAGGCAGTGCTACGGAATATTGCGGGAACATCGCAGTGCAATGAGATTTCATCTGTTGAAATTGAAAGATAGAAATCATTATTAATCAGTAATTTACCGTTTAATCCCGTGATTTTCCTAGAAAAACCCTAGTCACCACCTTGCTTCCCGGATATTACCGGGTCCTATCAAACATGCCGGTTTGCCCCGCGTCGCCCATTTGGGCCGGCGTGCCGATCCCGTTCGCGCGGGTTTGGCGGCGGAGAGGTTGTGGGTTTCGGCAGTGTTTGAAGAGGAATTGGGAACCGGTTTTGCGCCGGTTAAAGAGAGGTCGGGGAACACGCGTGCCTGTGCAGGGAGCATATAATGGACAAGCCTATTCGCCGATTGGCGATAAGGGCCGCTTTGTCCTGCCCCCAGCATTTCGCAAGGCTGTAAAAGAGGCATCTGGCGGCTCTAAGACGCTGTGCCTGCTCGCGCATGAGCGGTTTGATTGCCTTGTCGGATTTGGCCTTTCGCGCATCGATGGTTTGCACGCGCAATTAGACCGCGAAGAAGAGCGCGCAATGCGGCTGAAGCTCAACGATTTTGACCGCGATGTTCGCGCCGGTCAGCTGTTCCAGTTTGAACAATTGCCCTTCGACGATAGCGGCCGGTTCGTGATGCCAGAGCATCTAAAAGAGCTCGGCAAGGTCGAAGACGGCCTGTATTTTCAGGGCGCTGGTGAATTCTTCTTTGTGTGGAACCCGGCTGAACTGGCGCGGATGGATATTTCGTGGAAGGGCGCGCAGGCGACGTGCAAACGAATGATGGCAGAGGCCAAGGCCAAAGCCGCGAAGAAGGGGGCGGGCAAGTGACCTCTCCTCAAAACGCGCCCCAAATCGCGCCCCACATTCCAGTCTTGCTCGATGAAGTCGTCGCGGCAATTCAGCCAAAACCGGACATGTCGATCATCGATGCCACATTCGGCGCGGGCGGATATTCGCGCGCATTGCTGGCGTCTGGTGCGCGGGTTTACGCTTTTGACCGCGATCCCAACGCGATCCGCGACGGGGCGGGCATGGTCGCAGAATTTGACGGACGGCTTTCGCTGCACGCGGAACGCTTTGCCGAAATGCGCGCAGAGATGACGCGGATCGGCGTGCCTCAGGTCGATGCCATCGTGATGGATATTGGCGTGTCTTCGATGCAGCTGGATCAAGGGGAGCGCGGCTTTGCGTTTTCGCTGGGCGGGCCGCTCGACATGCGCATGAGCCAAGACGGCGAGAGCGCGGCGGATTTCCTCAACAATGCCGACGAAGCCGCAATTGCCGATATATTGTATCAATATGGCGAAGAACGCCAGTCGCGCCGTGTGGCCCGCGCCATTGTCGCTGCGCGCCCGCTGGAGACGACCAGCGACCTGGCCCGCGTGGTTCGCCGCGCATTGGGGCATAAGCCGCATGACAAGAAAGACCCCGCCACCCGCAGTTTTCAGGCGGTTCGCATCCATGTGAATGATGAACTTGGCGAATTGCGTGCCGGGCTGAACGCGGCGGAAACCTTGCTACGCGAAGGCGGCATTTTGGCCGTGGTCAGCTTTCACAGCCTCGAAGATCGGATCGTTAAACGCTTCCTACGCGAAGCGTCAGGCGGCGGCCGGGCCGTATCGCGGCATCTGCCCGGAGAAATCCCCGGACCCCCGCCAACTTTCGCTCAACTGTCCAAAGCCATCCGGCCCAGTGAGGCCGAAATCGAAACCAATCCGCGCAGCCGATCATCCATCCTGCGCCACGCCATCCGCACCTCTGCCCCAGCTCGGGGCGCTCCAGCGCAAGAAAGGAACATCGCATGATCGCCAACGGCTCCCGTATTCGCCAAATCGGCTGGGTTGCGGTGCTCGCGACCTGTATTGCGCTGTTCGCGGTGCTGAGCGTGAACGTCCATGCGGTGAAGAGCGAAGTGTCGCTTGCTGAGCGTCAGATCATCGCTCTGGAACGCGAAACTTTGATGCTGGAAACAGAATTCCAAACCCGCGCGAGCCAGCGCCAGCTTTCCGAATGGAACGCGGTTGAGCTTGGCTATGAAGCGCCGCGTGCGGATCAATATTTGGACAATGATCGTCAGCTTGCCAGCCTCGGCCAGCCGCTTGGCCCCGATGCGCCTGCGCCGATCCGCGTGGCGCGCGCCGATCTGGACAGCGCCGACGCAGAACCGCGCGCAATGGTTTCTCCGCTCACCGGCGCTCCGATCACGCTTGCATCGGTTGGCGCGAGCGAAGATGCGGGCGCGGTGTTTACCGAGGCATTTGGCGAGTTTCTGATCGAAGCGTCTCCGATCCGCGCGGCCAACGCCCAGACGCCATTATCGCAATCATCCCTGTCGCAGGCGGTCAGCGATACGATCTTAGACGCAAGCGCAGAGACCGGCGAATGACGGCATTCGCGCTTCGAGCTGGGCACGGCCCCGCCGCAGCGCCAACAGCCAATTCGGGCGCCAGTTTTGCTGGCAACCGAGCAGATGCACGCGAATCGCGCCCCGCCATTCCCGTGGGGCGCGTCAAATTCGTACATATGCGCTACAGCTTGCTGGTGACGGCGCGTTTGCGCTTGCTTGTTATTGCGGGCGGATTTGTCCTGCTCGCAGCGATCGCTTTGGGGCGGATCGGTTATCTCGGCTTTGTCGGTGCGCCGCCCAGCACGACCAGCCTTGCCGAAGCGCTGTTGCCCCCGCGCGGCGAAATCACCGATCGGAACGGCACGCCGTTGGCGCGGACATTTCCGGCCTATGCGCTGTGGTTTAACCCGCGCGCGATGGAAGATGATGGCTCGCCTTTGGTGGCGGAACCGGCCGATGTGGCGGCGCGGCTTCAGACGATTTTCCCCGATATTGATATAGAGCGCACCGTGCGCGTTTTGTCATCGGACCGGGGTGGATATTTAATGCGCCGGGTTCTGCCAGAGGACGCGAACCGCGTGTTTCAGCTTGGCGAAGTGGCGCTGGAAATCCCGCGCGAACAGGACCGGCATTATCCGCAAGGGTCGCTGGGCGCACATATCCTAGGCTATGTCATGGAAACCGACAGCCGCGATTTGGCGGGCCAGTTGGGGATGGAGCAAGTGCTCGATGATCAGCTGTCCGATCCTGCCTTGCGCGGTGAACCGGTGGCATTGTCGATTGATCTGCGTGTGCAAGGCGCGCTGGAGGATGAACTGGGCAAGGGGATGCTCGCGACCGACGCAAAAGGTGCGGCGGGCATCGTGTTGGATGTGGATACGGGCGAGATCATGGCGATGGCTTCGTTGCCGTCATTCGATCCCAATCGCGCCAATGTTCAGCATTCTCCGAATATCTACAACCGCGCGACCAATGCGACATACGAACTTGGATCAACCTTTAAACCGTTGAGTATCGCCGCGGCGATTGATGCGGGCGTCGTGCGCAATTTTGGGCGCGAATGGGATGCGTCCAATGTGGAAATGTCAGGGCGCACCATTCGCGATCTGCATCCAAAAGGCGCGACGCTGAATGTGCCAGAGGCGCTGGTTTATTCGTCCAACACTGTCACCGCGCGGGTCGCGGATGAATTGGGGGCAGAGCGGCTGCGCCAGGTGATGACCGATCTGGGCATGACGGTCCCGACACAGATTGAATTGCAAGCGCGCGGAAACCCGCAATTGCCCGAAGTTCAACCAAGCGGTCGCTGGTCACGCCTGAGCAATATGACGGTCAGCTATGGCCACGGCATTTCGGTGACGCCGCTGCATTTGGCCAGCGCCTATGCTGCGATGGTCAATGGCGGGATCTGGCGTCCGGCGACATTGCGTAAAGTCGCCGCCGGTGATGCGCCGCGCGGTCGGCGGGTGTTTAAGGCGTCCACGTCTTCGCGGATGCGCCAATTGCTGCGGATGATTTCGATGTATGGCACCGGGCGCAGCGCCGATGCGCCGGGTTACCGTGTGGGCGGTAAGACGGGCTCTGCGGAAAAAGCATCGGGCGGCGGATACCGCGAAACGGCGCTGATATCGTCATTCGCCGCAGCTTTCCCGATGGACCGCCCGCGTTATGTTGTGGTGACGGTGCTGGATGAACCGCGCGGAACTATCGCCGCTCAGGGCCAACGTACGGCGGCGTTTAACGCGGCGCCGATTGTTAAAGAGCTGGTGCCGCGCATTGGGCCGATGCTGGGTGTGTTGCCTGATGCGAACCGCGATGTTGATATTTCCGATCTGCGTTTCTTGGTCGAGGGCCGGCGATGAAGCTGGCGGGGCTCATCAAGCGAGCGGGGCTGGAGCTGAGCGGGGCCGAAGACCTCACGGTGACGGGTTTTGCAATCGACCATCGCAAGGTCGCGCCGGGCACGGTGTTCGGCGCGTTCAAAGGCGCGCGGTTCAACGCCGAAGATTTCATTCCCGCCGCAATCGAAGCGGGCGCAGTGGCTGTGGTCGCTTCTCCCGGCGCTCAGGTGACAGGCGCGCTGCATATCGCCAGCGAAGAACCGCGCCGTGCCTTTGCAAATTTGGCGGCCGGCTTTTTCACGCCGGTGCCGGAACATGTGGTCGCGGTAACGGGGACCAATGGCAAAACCTCCTGTGTGGAAATGACTCGGCAAATCTGGCGCATGTGCGGCGAACGCGCGGCCAGCATCGGGACTTTGGGCGTAACGACGCCGGATGAGAGCGTTTCGACTGGCCTAACCACGCCGGACATTGTCACTTTTCTGGGCAATATGAGCGGGCTGGCGCGCGAGGGCGTAACGCATGTCGCTTACGAAGCGTCCAGCCACGGCCTCTCGCAATTCCGTAATGAAGGGCTGAACGTGCAAGCAGGGGCTTTCACGAATTTCAGCCGTGATCATCTCGACTATCACAATTCAATGGATGAATATTTCGCCTGCAAAATGCGCCTGTTCGACGAAGTTGTCGAAGATGGCGGTGCGGCGATCATCTGGGACGGCGGCGAAAAATGCGAGTGGACCCGCCGCGCCATCGAACATGCCACGACGCGAAATCTGCGCGTTCACAGTGTGGGCGAACGAGGGACATTCCTGCGCCTTGCCGCCCGCGAGGCGACCCAATTGGGGCAGATGTTGACGATCGAGCATGACGGCCAGACGCGGAACGTCAAATTGCCGTTGATCGGTGCGTATCAGGCGGCAAATGCGATGGTTTCGGCGGCATTCGCGCTCACAACTGGCGCAGATGCAGGGCAGGTTTTCGATGCTGTGGCCCGGTTACAGCCCGTGCGCGGACGCTTGGAACGCGCGGTTATCACACCCAGCGGCGCACCGGCCTATGTTGATTATGCGCATACTCCAGATGCGCTCGAAGCGGCGATTGCGGCATTGCGCCCGCATGTTGATGCGGCGCGCGGGGGCAGGTTGATCGCGGTATTTGGTGCAGGCGGGGACCGCGATACCGGCAAACGCGCACCAATGGGCGCCGTCGCCGCCGAGGCCGCTGACATTGTGATCATCACAGATGACAATCCGCGCGGCGAAGAACCCGGCGCGATCCGCGCCGCAGTTCTGGCCGGCGCAGCAGGCGCAAAACATGTGCGCATGATCGCCGGGCGCCGCGAAGCCATCGCCGCTGCCATTGCGGAGGCCAGCGCCAACGACATCATCCTCATCGCCGGGAAGGGCCATGAGCAAGGACAGATAATCGGGTCGGGAGACACAATGCGAATTTTGCCATTTGACGATGTGCAGGTAGCGCGGGAATGCGCAGCAGCAGGGGGCGCAGCATGAGCCGCGCCCAAGCAAATGCACATGCATTACTGCGCAGTTGGCCCGCCGATCCGCGCGACGCAATGCCGATGGCCTTGTGGGATGCGCAAAGCATCGAAGCAGCCACAGGCGGCACCGCCAGTCACGATTTCAGAGCATCCGGCGTCGAAATGGACAGCCGCGATGTGCGTCCCGGCGATCTGTTTGTTGCGCTCAAAGGCGAAGCGATGGACGGCCACAAATTCATCGCCGCCGCCTTTGCCAAAGGCGCGGCGGCCGCGATCACAGACCGCCCGGTTGATTTCCCGCATGTGCAAGTGGCGGACACCACCCAAGCGCTCATCGCGCTGGCCCATGCCGCGCGTGATCGCAGCACCGCAAAACGCATCGCTGTCACCGGATCAGTCGGCAAAACCGGCGTTAAAGAAGCGATCTTCGCCAGCCTAGACCGGGCCAGCAGAGGCGCAGCGCATCGCAGTGTTCGCAGTTACAACAACCATGTCGGCGTCCCGCTCAGCCTCGCGCGGATGCCTGCACGCGCGGAATATGGTGTGTTCGAGATGGGTATGAACCATGAGGGCGAGATCGCTCCCTTGGCCGCCCATGTCCGCCCCGACGTTGCGCTCATCACCACCATCGCGCCCGCCCATATCGAAAATCTCGGCAGTATGGAGGCGATTGCGGATGAGAAGGCACAGATATTTACGGGCCTTGTCGACGGCGGAACAGCGGTGATTCCTGCTGACAGCGAATACACAGATCAGATCGTCGCCCATGCTCGCGCAATCGGCGTGAATGTTGTGACCTTTGGGCGCGGCGAGAATGCCGATGTCCGTTTGCTCGATGCGATCACGACACCCAATGGCGGTTCCATTGTGACCGCCGATCTTGGCGACAAGCGTCTGTGTTACTCAATCGCTGAACCGGGCGACCATTGGATAACCAATTCGCTGGGCGTCATGGCGGCGGTAAAGGCAGCTGGCGGCGATCTTGCTAGCGCAGGACTTGCGCTTGCAGAAATGGGCGGATTGAAGGGGCGCGGCGCGCGCTTTGACATTGCGGCTGCTGGCGGGAAAGCGCTTCTTCTTGATGAAAGCTACAATGCCAACCCGGCTTCAATGCGGGCGACGCTGAGAGTTTTGGGGCAAACACCTGCACATCGCCGCGTTGCTGTATTGGGAAGTATGGGAGAGCTGGGAGACTTTGCCGAGAGCTTTCATCGTCAACTCGCGCAGCCGATTATTGATGCCAAAATTGACCAAGTGATCCTTGTTGGCGACGATATGCGTCACCTTGCAGCCGAATTGGGGAAACTGGGCCGCGGCACGCTTGGCTTTCCTCCCGTGTTCGCGCACTGCGGCGACACTGTTGGAGCGATTGCCGAACTCGAACAATTCGGACTTGCCAATGGAGATGTTGTGCTCGTCAAGGGCTCCAACTTCCATGGTCTTGGCAAACTTGTGTCACACTTTACCAGCGCGCCTGAATGAGCGGCGCCAAGGGAACTGAATGCTTTACCTGATCGCGGAATGGCTTGGCTTTGAAGGGCTGCTTAATCTGGTGCGATACCAGACGTTCCGTTCCGGCGCGACGTTGATGACGGCGCTTGTCTTTGGCCTGATTATTGGCCCCAAATTCATCAATATGCTGCGCGTTCGCCAGGGTAAGGGGCAACCGATCCGCGCCGACGGCCCGGAAAGCCATCAGGCGAAAGTGGGTACGCCCACGATGGGCGGCTTGATGATCCTTGTTGCGCTGGCATTTTCGCTATTGCTCTGGATGGATTTGCGCAGCCCGCTTGTCTGGGCATGTCTGGCGGTCACGATCGGTTTTGGCTTGATCGGGTTCATGGATGATTATGACAAAGTGACCAAAAACAGCCATGCTGGCGTCTCGGCTAAAGTGCGCTTGCTTGCGGAATTTATCGTTGCGGGCGTGGCGTCATATTTGATCGTCAGCCAGATCAACACCAATCTCTACATCCCGTTTTTCTCTGATGTCAGCATCCCGCTCGGGCCGTTTTATTACGTGTTCGCGGCGGTGTTTATTGTCGGGTTCGGCAATGCGGTGAACCTGACCGATGGTCTGGACGGGTTGGCGATCATGCCTGTTATCATCGCGGCGGGCGCTTTTGCGATCATCGCCTATCTCGTGGGACGCGCCGATTTCAGCGAATATCTGGGCATTCCTCACGTACCGGGTGCGGGGGAATTGGCGATATTCTGTGCCGCGATAATGGGCGGCGGGCTGGCGTTCTTATGGTTCAACGCGCCGCCCGCGGCCGTTTTCATGGGCGACACCGGTTCGCTTGCATTGGGCGGAGCGCTCGGCGCGATTGCGGTGGCGGCGCATCATGAGGTCGTGCTGCTGATCGTAGGCGGATTGTTCGTGGCCGAAACCGCCAGTGTCATCATTCAAGTGTTTTGGTTCAAACGGACGGGTAAGCGGGTGTTCCGCATGGCGCCGATCCATCACCATTTCGAACAGCTCGGTTGGAGCGAGAGCAAAGTTGTGATCCGGTTTTGGATCATCGCCATCATCCTCGCGATGATCGGCCTTGCCACTTTGAAACTGAGGTAGCGCGCATCCTGTGATCACCTCAGCCGCCTTTGCCGGAAAACGATACGCGATCCTCGGACTCGCGCGATCCGGCGCGGCGGCGGCAGAGGCGTTGCTGGCCAGCGGTGCGCAAGTGACGGTGTGGGACCGGCAACCCGGTCCGCGCGAGGCATTTGAGGGGCGCTGCGAGATCGCAGATCCGCTGGTGCTGAACCTGACCGGATTTGATGGGGTGATTGTATCGCCCGGCGTGCCGCTTAACACCCATCCGATTGCCGCCCATGCCGCCAAATATGGCGTGCCGGTGATTGGCGATATCGAATTGTTTGCACTCGCCCGGCCCGATTTGCCATCGCACCGGGTTGTTGGCGTCACCGGGACCAATGGCAAATCAACCTGCGTCGCGCTGATCCATCACATCCTTATCATGGCGGGCATTCCATCGGTTCTCGGCGGGAATATTGGCGAACCGATTTTGGCGCAGCAACCGCTCACGCCCAATGAGAACGGCGAACCGGTCTATGTGCTCGAATTGTCGAGCTATCAGATTGATCTCACATTTGGGCTCGATTGCGATGCGGCCGCGCTGACCAATATCACGCCCGATCATCTCGACCGCTATGATGGCTTTGCCGCCTATGCCGCATCGAAAGCGCGGTTATTCGCGGCGCAATCTGCGCAAAATTTGGCGGTGTTCGGCGCGCTTGCAGAGCCAGCCGGCGCGATTTTTCGGGCGGAGCAAGGGCGCCGCGCCGAAGGCCGCGCGATTGCAGCCGATCTCGGCGCGCTCGCAGAGTTGCAGCTGCAATGGCCCAGCCTGCAAGGCCCGCACAATCTCGAAAATGCCGCCGTCGCAATTGCATTGGCCGAAGAATTGGGCGTGACCGCTGCGCAATGGCGCCATGCTCTGCCCCGGTTTCGCGGATTGCCGCACCGGATGGAGCGTGTGTGCGAAGAAGACGGGGTTTTGTTTGTCAATGATAGCAAGGCGACCAACACCGCCTCCACCGCCCCCGCGCTCGCCGCCTTTATGCCCGATGCGAAAATCCATGCGGGCACTGCGCGTGTCCATTGGATCGTGGGCGGGCTGGCCAAAGAAGACGGGCTGGGCGAATGCGCCGACCATCTTGGCGGCGTTGCGGCGGCCTATACAGTGGGCGAAGCGGGCCCGCGTTTTGCCGAATTGCTGGAGGGTGCGGTTCCCAATGTCGAACGCTGCGAATTGATCAGCGAAGCGGTGCGCCGCGCGCGCGAGGCATCACAGCCCGGCGATGTGGTGCTGTTTTCGCCCGCTTGCGCCAGTTTTGACCAATTTCGTGATTACGAAAAACGCGGCGAACATTTCCGCCAGCTTGTCGGCGTGATCGCAGAGGACGCGGTGGATTGTTCTCCATCCTCCCACGCTGGGGATGATGCGGCATGAGCGGTTCCATTTCCACCCCGCGCGGCGATGCAAAATTCCACGCACCTGTGCCGACAAGGCGCGGCCTGAGCGAGAAAGTGCGGGTCTGGTGGCGTGAGATCGACAAGTGGCTGCTCGGGCTGGTGCTGTTGCTGATGGCGCTGGGCACAGTGGCGGTTGCGGCGGCTTCACCGGCGGCGGGCAATCAATATGATGTTGCGGAATTGGCGTTTTTCCGGCGGCATGTCATCTTTCAATTGCTCGGCATCGCGGTGATGATCGCGGTGTCTTTCGCCAGCCGCGAAGACGCAAGGCGGATCGGAATTTTGATGGCAGTGGGGATGTTGTTCCTCTTGTTTCTGGTGCCGATTTTCGGAGAAGAGAAAAACGGCGCGCGGCGCTGGCTCGACCTCGGCATGTCGCTGCAACCCAGTGAGTTTTTGAAACCCGGATTTGCAATCTTGTTGGCATGGATGTTGTCATGGCGGCTGCGCGATCCGGGCCTGCCGGTGCTGGGCTATGCGACGCTCACGATGGCGCTGGTGGGGGCGCTCTTGATGCTGCAACCCAACCTTGGCGCGACGATCCTGTTTGGCGGGGTGTGGTTTGTGCTGGTGTTGTTGTCGGGTGTATCGATTCAGCGTGTAGGCGCACTGATTGTGGGCGGGCTGGCGTCAATCACGGCGGCCTATTTCCTCTATGACAATGCGCGCTACCGGATTGACAGTTTCTTTGGCGGCGGCACGGCTTTTGATCAGGTCGATCTGGCTCAGCGTACTTTGCTCGCGGGCGGTTGGACCGGCAGCGGACTGTGGCTGGGTACGCGTAAAATGAACCTGCCAGAGGCGCATACCGATTACATTTTCTCGGTCATCGGCGAAGAATTCGGTCTGCTGGCCTGCGCGCTTATCATGGTGCTGTTTGTGGCGATCATCGCGCGGGCATTGGTCCGCTTGGTTGATGAAGAGAACCTGTTCGTCCTGCTTGCAGGCGCGGGTCTGGCCACCCAAATTGGCGGGCAGGCATTCATCAATATGCTCGTAAACCTGCAATTGTTTCCGTCAAAAGGTATGACATTGCCGCTGGTAAGCTACGGCGGGTCATCGACATTGGCGGTATGCTTCACATTTGGGCTATTGTTGGCGATTACCCGCCGCAATCCGTTCCTTGAACGGGAAAAACCGGGGATCAAGAACTTGTTCGAACGTAAGGACGCCGGTCAGAGTAAGGAACCCAGCGCATGAACAGCCAAACGGTGCAGCATGTGGCAACAGGCGCAAGCCGCCATTTCGTCCTCGCCGCAGGGGGCACGGGCGGTCATTTGATCCCGGCTTTCGCTTTGGCGGAGGAATTGCACGCGCGCGGCCATCATGTGGCCCTCATCACGGATGAGCGCGGCGCGAATATTCCGGGTAAGCCCGAATTTCTGACCGCACATGTCCTACCTGCGGGGCGCTTTGGTAAAAACCCGCTGCGTTGGATCGGCGGGGTGCGCGCCATTATCGAAGGGCGCAATATGGCGCTGCGGCTGTTTGAAAGTTTTGAACCCAGCGCGGTGATCGGCTTTGGCGGCTATCCGGCGCTGCCCGCTTTGCTCGCGGCGACATCGGCAAAAATTCCCAGCGCCGTGCATGAACAAAACGCCGTATTGGGCCGGGTGAACCGCCTGTTGGCGGGCCGGGTTCAGGCGATTGCGACATCCTATCCGCAAGTTGCTCGGTTAAAGCCCAAGCATGGCGAAAAGACCCATTTGGTGGGCAATCCGGTGCGCGAAGATGTGCTGGCTTTGCGCGATCAAGACTTTCCCACGCTGACCGATGAAGGTCTGCTGAGGGTGCTCATCACAGGCGGCAGTCAGGGGGCGAGCGTGCTTTCCGAAGTGGTGCCCGATGGCCTCGCAATGTTGCCGCCCGCTTTGTGCACGCGTTTGCAAGTTACGCAGCAATGCCGGTCAGAAGATGTCGATGCCGTGCGCGAACGCTATGCCAATCACGACATTCCCGCAGAGCTGGGCACCTATTTTGAGGATATGCATGAACGGCTTGCGGATACGCATCTGTTTATCGGGCGCGCGGGCGCTTCGACCATAGCGGAATTGACCGCGGTTGGCCGCCCGGCGATCCTGGTGCCGCTTCCGATTGCCACCGATGATCATCAGGCCGCAAATACGCGCGAGATTACCAAAGCGGGCGGGGCGCGGATGATCCGGCAGGTTAATTTTACGCCCAAGGAACTTGCCAAACAAATCCAAGCCTTAGCGCAAAACCCCGCCAGCCTATCTAACGCAGCGCACGGCGCGTGGAATTGCGGGCGGCCCAAAGCGGCAAAGGACTTGGCCGATTTGATGGAAAGCATGGGGGGGATCGACCTGATGGATGTGATCCGCGTTGGTGACGCTGCTCCTAAGAAAGCGGCGAGCGCGCCAAAGCCCCAAGCGGCGACGCGAGATTCCAGTGAGGATGCGTCCTGATGAAAGGCGTCGGCACTGACATCGGGACGATCCATTTCGTCGGCATTGGCGGGATTGGCATGTCCGGCATCGCAGAGGTTATGGGCAACCTTGGCTACACTGTGCAAGGCAGCGACCTTGCCGAAGGGCCCAGCGTTGAACGCCTGCGCGCGCGCGGCATTGCGGTGCATATCGGCCACGCGAAAGAGAATGTCGAAGGCGCCGCCGTCGTCGTCACCTCTACCGCAGTTCGCCGGACCAACCCAGAGGTCGCCGCCGCATTAGAAGCGCGCATTCCGGTGGTGCGCCGTGCGGAAATGCTCGCGGAATTGATGCGTTTGAAATCGACCGTCGCGGTCGCCGGAACGCATGGCAAAACAACCACGACCAGCATGATCGCCAGCTTGCTTGATAAAGGCGATATTGATCCGACCGTCATCAATGGCGGGATCATCGAACAATATGGTTCCAACGCGCGTCTAGGTGATAGCGATTGGATGGTGGTGGAGGCCGATGAAAGCGATGGCAGCTTCCTGCGGCTCGACGGAACGATAGCTGTTGTCACCAATATCGATCCCGAACATCTCGACCATTATGGCGATTTCGACGGGGTGAAACGCGCCTTTATTGAATTCATTCACAACGTCCCGTTTTACGGCGCGGCGGTGCTGTGCGTCGACCACCCAGAGGTTCAGGCGGTGATCGGCCTGGTGCGCGACCGCAAGGTTGTGACCTACGGTTTTTCATTGCAGGCCGATATTTGCGGCGTGAATGTCCGCCCCAATGAAGGCGGCAACACATTCGATGTGATCGTGCGCCAACGCGGCGAAGAGGATCGCCGGATCGAAGGCGTCCACTTGCCCATGCCGGGGCGCCATAATGTTCAAAACGCGCTCGCCGCAATCGCGGTCGCGGTCGAAATGGGATGCGCCGATAGCGTCATCCGCGAAGGTTTTGGCAGTTTCAGCGGGGTGCGCCGCCGTTTTACCAAAGCGGGCGTGGTTCAATTGGATGGCGGATCGGTTAGCGTTATCGACGATTACGCCCACCACCCGGTCGAAATCCGCGCGGTATTGGGCGCAGCAAGAGAAGCCGTCCCAGAAGGCCGCGTCATCGCCGTGGCTCAGCCGCATCGCTACAGCCGCCTGAATGATTTGATGGAAGACTTCCAAACCTGTTTCAACGATGCCGATATGGTGTTCATCACCCCGGTTTATGAGGCAGGCGAAGACCCGATTGAGGGCGTCAATTCGGAATCGCTCGTCGCGGGCCTTAAATCACGCGGCCATCGCAGCGCGCGCACCATTGCTGGCCACAACGAACTGGCAGAGACATTGGCAGAGGAAATTGCACCGGGCGATATCATCGTATGTCTCGGCGCGGGGGATATCACCAAATGGGCGGCTACCCTTGCAGGCGCGATTGAATCAAAGCGGGGCGCATGAGGGATATGATGCAACCTGACGATTGGAATGACCGGGATAGCGGCATGGCTCCGACTTGCGCGGTGGATGGCGACACCAGCGCGCCGGTGCCGATTGAGAATATTCGCGGGCGTCTGACACAGGGCGCTTCGTTGGCCAAACATGTCTGGTTCAAAGCGGGCGGGGCGGCGGATTGGCTGTTTGAACCGGCTGATCTTGAGGACCTTAAAAGCTTTTGCGAAAATCTGGACGGGCAAATTCCGGTCATGGCGCTGGGCGTTGGTTCCAACATGATCATCCGCGATGGCGGCGTGCCGGGTGTGGTCATCAAACTGGGCGCGCCGTTTGCAAATGTCGAAGTCACCGGACCGACCACGCTGACCGCTGGATCGGCGGCGCCAGCCAATATGGTGGCGCGGCGCGCGGCGAAGGCGGGGATTGACGGGCTGGCATTCCTTACCGGCATTCCCGGTTCGGTCGGCGGCGTCACGCGTATGAATGGCGGTTGTTACGGGCGCGAAACATGCGATGTTCTGGTCGATTGCGATGTGATCTTGCCGGGCGGTGAATTCGTGACGCTGACCAATGCCGAATTGCAATATTCCTATCGCCATTCTGCCTTGCCAGACGGCGCGGTTGTGGTTGCGGTGCGGTTTGAAGGCATTCCCGGTGATCCCGATACGATCAAAGCCGAAATGACCCGCATTTCCGATCAACGCAAAGGCGCGCAGCCAATCGGCAGCATGACCGGCGGATCGACGTTCAAAAATCCAGAGGGTCACAGCAGCTGGAAATTGATCGATGATGCCGGATGCCGAGGCCTGATGAATGGCAAAGCGCAGGTTAGCGAAAAACACTGCAATTTCCTGATCAACACTGGCGGCGCGACCAGCACGCAGATCGAAGGGCTGGGCGAGATGGTACGCGAGAAAGTCTATGCGAATTGCGGCATCCAATTGGAATGGGAAATCAAGCGGGTAGGGCGTCCATAATGGCTCACAAACCGCCTCTCCATATCGCCGTTTTGATGGGTGGCTGGGCCAATGAGCGTGAGGTTTCGCTGATGAGCGGAGCCGGGATCGCCGATGCGCTGGAGATGAATGGCCACCGCGTGACGCAAATCGACATGGGCCGCGACATTGCCCAGCGGCTCGCTGAGGCGAAACCCGATATTGTGTTCAACGCTTTGCACGGCGTGCCGGGCGAAGATGGCAGCGTCCAAGGGATGCTCGACCTGATGGGCATCGCTTACACCCATTCTGGCCTCGCCACGTCGGTCATTGCGATTGATAAACAACTGACGAAGCAAGCCTTGGTCCCGCATGGCATACCGATGCCGGGCGGGCGAATTGTATCGTGCGCAGAATTGTTTGAGAAAGACCCACTGCCGCGCCCTTATGTGTTGAAACCGGTCAATGAAGGGTCGTCCGTAGGCGTCGCGATCGTCACGCAAGACAGCAATGTCGGCAATCCGATTGCGCGCGATGCGGCGGGGCCGTGGCAGGAATTTGACCAATTGCTTGCCGAACCTTTCATCAAAGGGCGCGAGCTTACCACCGCCGTTATTGACGGAGCAGGCGGGCCGCGCGCTTTGGGCGTGACCGAATTGATTATCGACACCGGTTTTTACGATTACGAACACAAATACACCGAAGGGCGCACACAGCATGTGTGCCCCGCCAACATCCCGCCCGAAATCGCGGCATTGTGCGAAGAATATGCGATCAAAGCGCATGAAGTCCTTGGCTGCAACGGCACCAGCCGCACCGATTACCGCTGGGATGACGAACAAGGCGAAGACGGTCTGTTCGTTCTCGAAACCAACACACAGCCGGGCATGACCCCGCTCAGCCTAGTGCCAGAACAGGCCCGCCATGCTGGCATTGGATATGCGGAATTGGTGGAATTGATCGTGATGGAAGCGATCCGCGTTCACGGCATAAAAGCCGAAGACACAAAGGGAGGCGGGCATGGCGAAGATTAAACGCAGCGGCGGCACCGGTGTGCGCCGCGCCGCTAAATCGCAAAGCCGCGCCGCCGGTGCGCGCCGTGCCAAGGCCAAAACAAGCAGCATTGTCGACCGGATGATGGGCGTTCTGCCTTTCACCGAGGAACAATGGAGCACGATCTGGCTGACGCTGATCATTGGCGGCGCAGTCGGCCTTGCATTCGTAATCGCCAATCTCGCCGGCGTGCCCGCAATGGCTCATGCTCAAGTATCAGCGATGGCATCAGATGCCGGGTTTGAGGTGAAGCATGTCCGCGTAACCGGCACGAACCGGATGGACGAACGCCAAGTCTATGCCCGCGCACTGGCTCAAAAAGACCGGCCCATGCCGCAAGTCGAGATAGAGGCGCTGCGCGATGAATTGCTGGACCTGCCTTGGGTCAAGGATGCGCGGGTTTCGATCCAGCTGCCATCGACGCTGGCCATCGATATTGTTGAGCGCGAACCGCATGCGGTTTTGCAAAAGCCAGACCGTTTGGTGCTGATTGATGCCGAGGGCGCAGAATTGGAACCGGTAACACAGGATGCGGCCGCTGAAATGCTGCGTATCTCTGGTCCCGGCGCTGCAAAGCAGGTCGCCCCGCTTGACCGATTGCTCGCCTCTGCGCCCGCTCTAGGTCCGCAAGTCGAAGGCGCAGAATGGGTCGGCAATCGCCGCTGGAACCTTTCTTTTAGAAGCGGTCAGGTGCTCGCTTTGCCAGAGGGTAAAGATGAATCCGCCAGCGCGCTGGTGAAATTTGCGCGCATGGATGGCCAAAACCGCTTGCTTGGCGGACAGGTCGCGACATTCGATATGCGGTCGCCGCCGCGTATCTATATGCGCGTGCCGGGCCGCGCGGATGCGGTCGAACTCAGCGCGGCTGAGAACCGGTAATGGCCAACAGTAAAGCCGCCTCCAAATCCGCCTCCAAATCCGCCTCCAAATCAGTCGCCGCAAAGGCGCGCCTTGCCAAGATTTTCGGCGCTGTGAATGTCGGGTCATTCCGCATTTCTGCGATGATCATGGGGGAAACCGAAACCGGTGATCTGGTTGTGCTGGGATCGGGTCACCGCGCCAGTCAGGGTATCAAACGCGGCTATGTCACCGATATGAAGGCGGCGACCTATGCGATCCGCGATGCGGTGGAACGCGCGGAAAAGAACGCTGGGACCAGCGTGCAGAGCGTTTGGATCGCTTGCGCCGGTGCGGGGCTGAAAAGCACAGTCTCCAATGTCGAAATTGAGATCGGCGGGCGGCGTATTGAAGAGGAAGATGTTGAGCATCTGCTGATCGAAGCGCGCGATATGATTCAGCCTGATGGGCGGACAGTTCTGCATGCACAGCCTGCGCATTACACATTGGACGGGGCGCATGGCGTTGCCAATCCGCGCGGGCTTCATGCTGAACGGCTTGGCGTGGATGTGCATGTGATGCTGGCCGATGGCGCGCCGGTGCGCAACCTGATGGAAGCGGTCCAGAACGCGCATCTTGAGGTCGAAGCGGTTGTCGCGGCGCCGCTTGCGTCTGGTTATGCGTGTCTTTCTGAGGAAGAGCGCGAACTTGGCGTGGCTCTGGTGGAAATCGGCAGCGATGTCACCAATGTGTCGGTCTTTGCCGCTGGAATGTTGCTGGGCCTGCGCGCGATCCCGATGGGGTCGGGCGATATTACGGATGCGGTTGCGAGTGCATTTGGCATCCGCCGCTTTCAGGCAGAGCGTTTGAAATGCGTCTCCGGCTCCGCCATCGCATCGCCCAGCGATCACCGCGAAATGATCCCGGTACACGGACCCAATGAAGGGGCAGGCGGCGAACCGTCCGGCCCGCAAGCACGCGGAGCGGATGATAAGAACCGCATTGCCCGCGCCGAACTCATATCGGTTATCACGCAAAGCCAAGCGCAGATCATCGGTGAAATCGGTAAAGCTCTGAAAGAAATGGGCTTTACGGGGGCGCGCGCGGGTCAGGTTGTGCTAACCGGCGGCGGCGCAGAGCTTGCCGGACTTGCCGAATTTACACAAAGCGCGCTGGCAATGCCGGTGCGGATCGGGCGCGCGCCAACGTTAACCGGCCTGCCAGAAGCGCATGCGACGCCGGGCTTTGCGGGATTGGCCGGCCTATGCCTTTACGCCGCAGAGGACCCCATCGACATCCGCACAATCGGTGCGCGTTTCACCAGCGGCGCCGCGTTCGGCAGCTCGATCGGAGCGACATTTGCGCTGTCCCGTTGGTTTAGAGCGGTGCGTGAATATTTCTAGAATTTGCCAACTTGTTACAAGCGTAGGGATTCAAACACCGCGCTCTATGGTGTATGAGGGTTAATAGTCGCCTGTGGATAAGGAATTCTGCGGGATAACAGGCGCATTGCGAATGTGTCACAGACATTAAGACGTAGGAAAGCCGCGCAAAATTCGGAGCGCTAATGCCCGAAACTGCGTCTGGAGGAATAAAGCGATGAGCATCAATATTGGACCAGCAGGCACTGACGATCTGCGCCCTAAGATCACCGTAATCGGGGTTGGCGGCGCAGGCGGCAATGCGATTGGCAACATGATCGCCTCTGAAATCGAAGGCGTCGAATTTATCGTCGTCAACACTGACGCGCAGGCATTGAGCACCAGCTCTGCCGAAACGCGCATTCAGCTTGGGCCAGACATCACTGGTGGTTTGGGCGCGGGTGCCCGGCCCGAAGTCGGCAAAGCAGCCGCCGAAGAGACGGTCGCTGACATCGAAGCCGCGCTCGAAGGCGTGAACATGGTCTTCATCGCCGCAGGTATGGGCGGCGGCACCGGCACCGGCGCTGCGCCCGTGATCGCGGAAGCGGCACGGCGCAAAGGCGTGTTGACCGTAGGTGTGGTGACGAAACCGTTCCTGTTCGAAGGCACGCGGCGGATGCGCGCGGCAGAGGCTGGCATCGCCGAATTGCAGGATCACGTCGACACGCTGATCGTGATCCCGAACCAAAACCTGTTCTTGGTCGCGAAACCAGAGACAACATTCAAAGAAGCGTTCGAACTTGCCGACGAAGTTCTGCAACAAGGCGTTCGTTCGATCACCGATCTGATGGTGATGCCGGGCCTCATCAATCTCGATTTCGCTGATGTCCGCTCTGTCATGAGCGAAATGGGCAAGGCGATGATGGGCACAGGCGAGGGCGAGGGCGAGAACCGCGCGCTCGACGCGGCGGAAATGGCGATCGCCAACCCGCTGCTCGACGGTGTCAGTATGCAAGGAGCCAAAGGTGTAATCATCTCGATCATCGGCGGCGAAGATATGAAGCTGATGGAAGTGGATGAGGCCGCGAACCATATTCGCGATCTGGTTGACGAAGATGCCAACATTATTTGGGGCAGCGCATTTAACCCTGACCTTTCCGGCAAAATCCGCGTTTCTGTGGTGGCAACCGGCATTGAACAGACCGCGGGCGGTGAAACACCGCGGACCAATCCTTCGTCTTTGTCTAGCTCGCGCGCGCCAAAACGGCCTGTGTTGGACCTGACGGGCGGCACTGAGGGCGCAGCGGCAAGCGCGGCTGAAATGGCTTTGGACGCTGAGCCTGAGCCCGCATCAGAGCCGGTCATCGAGCTTACACCCCCAAGCGCGCCGGTCATTCCCGACCCGGTCACAGAAGCGATGGCGGCTGAAGACGAATATGACGATCAGGATCACGCTGACGACCAAGATGACGATCACGCTGAGGAGCATTCTGACGAGCTTGAGGCTGACGACGGCCCTAGTGCGGGGAATGAACCCTTCGATCTGAGCGGTATGCAGGCCGGCGATGAAATGGGTGACGACGGCGATGATGTGGACGGTATTGTCGATCCACTGGCCGGGCTTCGCGGGGCGGAGGAAGAGGATGGTCTCGACGAAACACTCGATGATCCTGCTGATGACAGCCATTTTGGCAGCGCAGCCGATGACGGGTTTTCCGGCAGCCTAGATGGGCCAGCGGCCGAAACAGATAGCGAAGATGGCGGCGAAACGCTCGAACTCGGCGGCGACTATGCCGAATATCAAGAGCTTGGCACCGATGAGCAAAGCGATGGCGAACTAGGCGAAGCGCAAGATGACTTGCTTGCCGATGCCGACCGATTGGCTGCGGAGAATAAGCCGGTTGAGGCGCGCCTTGGCGGCGGACGCCGTGCTGGTATTCTGGGGTCTGGCGGCGATGCCGCAGATGCGGGCGGCGCTGCGTCTTCTGGTGGAAGCGGATCAGGTGGGGGAGCCGCTGGCGGCAGCACCCTGTTCGAACGCATGGCCAATCTCTCGCGTTCATCCAGCTCTGACGAAGACGATGATGATGAAGACGGCGATGATGCGCCCGCACTCAGCATCCCGCGTTTTCTGGGCCGGCAAAACAATCAATAATTCGCGCGCGGAATTCTAAAACGGAATTCTGAGCCGGGCTGAAAGTCGCTTTACCCGGCGCGCCGTGCGGTTCGCCCTGCGTTCAGGGCGCGCGGGCTAGCCTTGATCCAAATTTCGGTTAGCGGACCTGTTTGTGAGAACCTTTTTTATCTTGGCCAGCTTGGCCGTATTTGCCGCGCCTCAGATTGCGCCAGCACCGCTGCGCGCACAGGCCCCAACTGCGCGCGAAGTAGTGCAGCCGCTCCCATCGCCAGAAGTGCAACGCCTTAACCGCGCACTTCTGGAATTGGCTCGCCGACCGCGCCGATTGAGCGCTCTGCTCGAAGCCGGAGATGCTTCGCTGGCGGTCAATGATCATGACGCGGCGATTGGTTTTTATGGCCGCGCGGCAGAAATTGAACCGGACGATCCGCGCGTTAAGCTGGGTTTGGCGCGGGTTTATTTGCGCTCTGGCCGTCCGGTAGAGGCGATCCCATTGTTCAACGCCGCGCGCAGCGCCGGAGCGCCCGCGCGCGATGTGCTGAGCGATTCTGCGCTCGCTTTCGATTTGGTCGGCGATCAGGCGTCGGCTCAGACCGCTTATGCCCGCGCGATCGAACTGAACCCCGGCGACGATGAAGCGCGCCGCCGATTGGCGCTCAGCTACGCGATTTCCGGCAATGAAGATGGCTTTCAAACCATTCTGGCCCCGCTCATAGAAGCGCGCGACGTTGCGGCATTTCGTGCGCGCGCCTTTGGCCTTGCGATTATGGGGGAACAAGAACGTGCGGAAGGTATCGTTGATGCGGTGATGCCGCGCGATCTGGCGACGCGGATCAATCCTTATCTCGCCTATATGCCGCGCCTCACACCGGCGCAACAGGCCGCCGCAGCCAATCTCGGCATATTCCCGCGCGCCGCCGATATCGGGCGCGAAAATCCGCGAATTGCCCGCTTTGCCCGCGAAGGCGCGGCGGGCGCGCTGTTGGAACCGGCTGGCACGCCATTGGGGTCGCCGCCCATTGCCGCCGATGCAAGCAGCACTCAAAGCAGCGCCATCGAAACCGTCACGCAGGAGGTTGTGCAATCGCAACCCGAACCGGCTGACACAAATGCGGTTTTCGCCGCGGCAGAGCCCCAAAATGTGCCTGATCCGTCCGCGCGTCCCGGCTTTGACTTAGCGCGTTCGACTGAGACTGCGCCAGCGAGTGCCGCTTTGCCCCAGATTGCGACCACGCAAACCACGCAAACCACGCAAACCGCAGAAACCGTTCAGCAACCCGCCGCAAGCGTTGCAGACGCATTCGCCGATCTTGGCGGCGGCGAAATGCCGAATGCACGGCCAACCGGCCAAGCGGTTGATATCGCCGCCATCGATGTCCCGCGAGAGGCGCGCCCAGAACCGGAGGCTGCCGAACCAGCAGAGCCAGAACATCCGCGCCGCATCTGGGTGCAATTGGCCACCGGGCGCGATGTTTCGGCATTGCGGTTTGATTGGCGGCGTTTTAACCGGCGCGCACCAGACTTGCTCGGTAATTTTGAGCCGCATGTTACCCCGTGGGGCCAGGCTAACCGTTTGTTGGCAGGTCCGCTGGATAGCCGCGCCGATGCGCGGGCATTGATCAATGCTCTGGCGCAAGAGGGTGTGGACACTTTCGCCTATACAAGTCCAGAAGGCACGGAAATACAGCAGCTTAGATAGAAAATCGAGGTCATCCCCGGCTTTCTTTGCACAAGCTTTGAACAGGTGAAATGGGTTCTCCCCAGCGCGCCGAACCCGCCGCATTGCCAAGGTGCGGGGTTAACGGGCATTTGCATTGCCGATGCAAAACACAGCCCCCCTATTCGCCGCTTCTTGGCCATCAGCCTGTCTTCGGGCCGCCCTTGCCACGCCAATGGTTCGGTCATGAGACAGCGCGAGGCCGAATATACAGCGAATGAAGACGCCGCACCGGTCGACATGCTCGCCGCCCTGTTTGAGGCGCGCGGTTGGGACTGCGAAGTGGTCGCCGATGATGAGATGGTCGGCGAAGTGCAGGGCAGCTGGACCAAATATCAGTTGCGCGCGGTTTGGCGCCGCGGTGACAATGTCCTGCAATTTCTCTGTTTGCCCGATATTCGCGTCACGGATGACAAACGCACCAATGCGCATGAATTGCTCACCCTTGTGAATGAACAGATGTGGCTGGGCCATTTCGACATTTGGTCGAACGGCGATGTGCTGCTCTATCGCCACGGGGTTTTGTTGGGGGATGAGGGGACGCTTTCGCTCCAGCAGGCTCAAGCTTTGGTGGAATGCGCGATTGATGAATGCGACCGTTTCTATCCAGCGTTCCAATTTGTGCTGTGGGGCGACAAGAGCCCGCGCGAAGCCTTGGATGCGGCGATGGTTGACGCGGCAGGGGAAGCGTAGCCATCTGAGAGATGAAAGGTGGACGGCGCTATGGCTCAGTTCAATCAGCTTCTGATTATCGGATATGGCAATATGTCGGGCGCAATGCTCGCGGGATGGCTGTCCGCTGGGGTGGAGCCAGCCCGGTTTGCGGTGCTCAACCGGTCGCAAAAGGACGTGCCAGAGGGCGTGACGCAATATCGCAGCGTTGAAGAAGCGCAGCGCGCGGGCACACATGACGCGATCATGCTGGGATTTAAACCGCACCAATTGGGCGATGTTGCTCCTGATTTTCAGGGATTGGCGCGCGGCAAGCCGGTCTATTCGCTGCTGGCCGGATTGACGGCAGATCAGCTCAGCCGCGCTTTTCCAGAGGCCGCTGCGCATATTCGGGTGATGCCCAACCTTGCCTGCCGCATCAACAAATCGCCGATCATCTTGTTTGAAAGCGGGCTAACTGAGGAACAGCGCGGCGGCGCGTTCGCATTCTTCGATATGCTCGGAAACGCGGTTTGGTTGGCGGATGAGAGCAAGTTTGACCTTGCCACTGCGCTGGCCGGATCGGGGCCGGGATTTGTGTACCGCTTTATTGACGCGCTGGCGGCGGCCGGGGCGCAATTGGGGCTGGATGCAGAGCAAGCCGGCAGTCTGGCGCTTGCAATGGTCGACGGGGCTGCGTCGCTGGCTGCGGGGGCCGATATTTCACCGGCAGAGCTGGCCGACCGCGTTGCCAGTCCGGGCGGGATGACGCGCGAGGGGCTGAATGTGCTCGACGCAGATCAGGCGCTTGCAGAGCTGTTGACGCGCACTTTGCGCGCGACCAGCAATCGCGGCGCAGAATTGTCAGCGGGCGGGAACTAAACACGCCGTTAAGCATATCATCTATGAAACTGAACGAATTTCGACGAAGTGCGTGTGGTTTTGCTTGAAAAAGCGTCACAAAACACCGATATTGATGAGTATATGACGCGTATCGTCGCGTCCGGATTGCAAGATAAGGGATCCATAATGGCTGATTGGAAAGATACGCAGCGCTCTGGCCAAGGTTTTGGTTCAGTTCCGCGCGCGGGCGGCGATATGCAAAGCCGCGCGAATTATGATGAGGGCCTGCGTTCATACATGCTCTCAATCTACAACTACATGGCCTCTGGCGTTTTGCTGACCGGTATCGTTGCGATGCTGACGGCGACGACTGGGCTGACGATGGCGTTCATCGGAACGCCGCTGCAATGGGTTATTGCTCTGGCTCCGCTGGCCTTTATCCTCGTGATGAATTTCGGCCTTCACAAGATGAGCCAAACGACGCTTCAGATGGTCTTCTGGGCATTTGCGACCGTTATGGGCGTGTCGATCTCGACGATCTTCCTGATCTATACGATCGATTCCATCGCGGTGACGTTCTTCGCAACCGCTGGCGCGTTCGCAGGGCTTTCGCTGTGGGGTTACACGACGAAGAAAGACATCTCAGGTTGGGGCAGCTTCCTCATCATGGGTGTGATCGGATTGATCATCGCCATGGTCATCAACATATTCCTCGCTTCTGAAACGATGAGCTTCGTGATCAGCGGCCTCGGTGTGCTGATCTTCGCTGGCCTCACCGCCTATGATACGCAGCGTCTGAAGAACCAATACCAATATCTCCAAGGAACGGAGATGATGGGTAAGGCCGTGATTATGGGGGCGGTCAATTTGTATCTCGACTTCGTCAACATGTTCATGTTCCTGCTGAACTTCCTCGGCAGCCGCGAGTAAGTCGCTGGCGCAAGGCGCTCGCTTGGGACCACATTCCCAAGCAAACTGTTGAAACAACGATGCCCGGGGCCTTTCATAGGCTTCCGGGCATTTGTTTTGTTATCCGTCCAATCTAACAAGGCAGACTAACAGTGGACCGCCGCAGGTGTTACAGACTTGCAGGGCCGATGCTTCAGCCCAGAGCAAGGGTTGGGGCGCGATGGTTGGTTTGCGAAGTTGAGCGCGCTTTGATGGCCGCGCAGCTTTGGGTGTTGGGGCAATGATTTGAGAGACGGTTCTGGTATGATAAATACGGTCAAGAAGGCGATTTCTGGTGCGCCGGTAAAGATCACTGCGACTGCGGTGACGATTGCTTTGCTCGGGGCATGCACGGCGCCCGCGCCGCTGCCTCCGCCTCCGCCCCCTCCTCCCCCGCCGCCGCCGCCGGTTCAAACGACACCGTATCGCCCGCTGCCACCGGGCGGGGCTGCTTATGTGATGACCATTCCGGGCAAGAATTTGTTTGGTAAGCGTCAAACCATCAATCGCGGACTATCGTCAGATGAGCGTGTTTGGCACTTTCGGTCGGCTTGGAACGTCGCCGCGCTCAATTGTGTTGCCGCGCGCTATGAACCCATCCTCACCGCCTACAGCGCCTATATCAGCGACCATGCCGATGCGCTGGGCGAAGTGAACGACCGGATCGATGCCGAATATCGCCGCGAAGAAGGCGCACGGCGTGCGGGTATTCTCGCGCGCGAAGAACAAATGACTTCGGTCTATAATTTCTTTGCCTTGCCGCCTGCGCGTTCGCGTTTTTGCCGGGCGGCGCTTGATATCTCAAACCGGGCGATGTTGGCACCAATGGACCCAATCGAATTTGCGAAAGACAATTTCGACACGATTGAGGAGCCGTTTGAAACCTTCTTCGAAGAATATGAGCAATATCAGCGCAATTCGGCCGCTTGGGATGCGCGATATGGCGACCGTTTCGGCCCGTCACAGCCCGGCTGGGTCGCCGTTCAACGCGCGCGCGCCAACGGCATCGCTGTGCCAACCGTCACCAGCAGCCCTGCATCCACTTTGGCATCGCCTTCGGCCCCGGCCAGCGCTGTCGTCGATCCAGCAACCGGTGCGGCGGTTCCTGTTGTGCCAGTGGAGGAAGGCTTCATCTCGCAACCTGTGGTCGAACCCGTGGCAAGCGATGAAGGCGGCGATCAAAGCAGTTCTTCGCAATAGGCGGGCTTGCGAAGGCGTCTAAGGACGTTTAACCGCCAAAGCACACTTCGGTAACGGGAATGCGGTGCGCGCTGTGCCTTTTGGCAAATGTGCAAATCCGCGGCTGTCCCTGCAACTGTAAGCGGTGAGTTTTTGTCTCATGTACGCCGGCAAGGCGCACAGCCACTGAACGCAAGTTTGGGAAGGTGAGACAGCGATATCGACCCGTGAGCCAGGAGACCGACCGAAGCGTGTCGCTTGTGGCTTGGTTCAGGGATTGATCCGGCGCGGAAAACTTTCGTTTCGAGCGACGACTGAGATGACCGTGGGGCGTTCCCCGCGGCCAATGTTGTTGCTTATTCGAAAGGGATTTCGAACATGAAATTGATAACTTTGTTGAGCGGGGCGGCGACGCTTGCCCTCGCAACTCATGCCCCTGTATTTGCTCAGAATAGCGCCGATTATGACGATGAGGCTGATGTGGCTGATGCGGCTGATGGACCTTCGGATCGCAGTTTGGTCCTACCCGGAGGCGTATCGCCCATAATTGTCAGCGCGAGCCGGGTGCCCGCAATCACCGCAGATGATTACACCGGATCGGTGACGCTTATAAGTCCTGAGCAAATCGACCAACGTCAGGTCCGCGACATCGCCGACGTGCTCCGCGATGTACCCGGTGTGGCTGTCTCTAGCGTGGCTGGACAGACGCAAATTAGGCTGCGCGGATCAGAGGCCAATCACGTCCTGGTTCTGGTCGACGGGATCGAAGTGTCCGACCCGTTTGGCGGCGAATTTGATATTGGCACATTGCAAGCAGAACCGGGCAGCCGTGTCGAAGTGCTACGCGGCCCGCAATCCGCACTCTATGGCTCTGACGCGATCGGCGGCGTGGTCGCCTATGAAAGCAGCGCAAATGCGGGCTTTGGCGCGCGCGCCGAGGGCGGATCGAACAACACGGTCAACGGCGCGGCGCGCTATGGCTATGTCGGAGACACTGTTAGCGCCTCTGTCTCCGCAACATTGGTCAGCACGGACGGCGAACCCAATGCGAGAGGCGGCACGCGCGATATTGGCCGCGATAGCTACACATTGTCAGGAAAGGCGGAGGTCGCGGTCACAGATGGCCTGACTTTGCGCGCCGTGGGCCGTTACATTCGGACTCAAGGCGAGTTCAACAATTCCGATTTCAATTCTGCCAATCCGACCTTTGGCCTGATCATCGACAGCCCGGATACAAGCTTTAAAAACGAAGCGTTTTACGGCTTAGTCGGCGCTCGGTTTTCGGCGGCTGATGGCAGTTGGACACATGATATCTCTGCGCAAATTGCGGACATCACCCGCGACACGCTTGGCCCATTTGGTCCGAGCAATTCAAGCGAAGGAAACCGGCTCAAAGCATCCTATGTCACCGCCTATAATTTCGGCGGCAGCGATCATTCAGTGACGTTTGCCGCCGACCATGAACGCGAACGGTTCCGCAACACCACGCCGGGCGGTTTTGCTTTCACCGGGCGGCGGCAGATTGAGAACACCGGGCTGGTCGGCGAATATCGTTATGACGGCGACCGCTTCGATTTCTCCGCTGCGATCCGCCACGATATCAACGACCGCTTCGCCAACGAGACGACATTCAATATCGGCGCGGGATACCGCGTGGCGGAAAATACCCGCATCCGCGCCAACGCCGGTTCGGGTATCAAAAATCCGGGCTTTTTCGAACTGTTCGGTTTTGTCGACGGCACATTCATCGGCAATGAAGACCTGTCGCCGGAAAAATCGACAAGCTGGGAAGTGGGCGTCGATCAGGACTTTGCAGACGGCGCGGTCACGATTTCGGCGACCTATTTCGATGCTGAGCTGGAAGGTGAAATCTTCACCACTTTCCCGGCGCCAACATTCACCGCGACCCCGGCCAATGCGGTGACCGACAGCAATCAAAAGGGCGTTGAGCTTGCGCTATCTGCGCAGATTGGCCCGCAATGGAGCCTCCATGCGGCCTATGCCTATCTCGATGCAGAGGAAAACGGGGTGGAAGAAGTTCGCCGCCCTCAAAGCATTGCCAGCGCCGCGCTGACATGGAGCGCGCCGCGCGATGCCGCGTCAGCCACATTGGTCGTCCGCCGCAATGGAGCGACCCCGGATTTGGCGTTCACCGATCCCAGCTTTGTGCCGGTGCGCGTGACGCTGGACGATTATACGCTGGTGAATTTCAACGCACGGATGCGTTTGGCGGAAGGCATCGGCTTGTTTGCGCGGGCCGAAAACTTGCTCGACGAACGCTATGAGCAGGTCTTCAGCTTCGTTTCACCGGGGCGGACCGTGATCGCCGGGTTCGAAGTTGTTTTTTAGAAGAATGCGCCGGACTGCCCCACGGGCCGCAAGGCTGACCAGCCGCCCGCAGCGACGCGATCTTTAGATCGCAAGAGCGAGGAAACCGCAGCCCGGATAGGCTGCGCAAGCAAGAACAACTCGCAATCTGATGGGGAAATGCATAGGGGGAACCCATGCATTTCCTCGATCAGGCAAAAATCTATCTCAAATCAGGCGGAGGCGGACCCGGCGCGGTCAGTTTTCGGCGTGAGAAGTATATCGAATATGGCGGTCCCGATGGCGGACGCGGCGGTAAAGGCGGCGATATTATTCTGGTGGCAGTTCAGGGTCTCAACACCCTGATCGACTTCCGCTATGCGCAGCATTTCAAAGCCAAACGCGGCAGTCATGGACAAGGTAAGGACAAGACCGGCGCAGGGGCGCCCGATCTGGTCGTCCAAGTCCCCGTCGGCACTCAGGTTCTGTCTGAGGATAAGGAAGAGATCCTCGCGGATTTCACCGAAGTCGGTCAGACGATCACCTTCATCGAAGGCGGGATGGGCGGACGCGGCAATGCGTCATACAAAAGCTCTACCAACCGCGCCCCGCGCCAGCACCAACAGGGCGAACCGGGCGAAGAGATGTGGGTGTGGCTGCGGCTGAAATTGCTCGCGGATGTCGGATTGGTGGGTCTGCCCAATGCGGGCAAGTCGACCTTTATCAATGTCGTCTCCAACGCTCAGGCGAAAGTCGGCGATTATGCCTTCACCACGCTTGTGCCGAAATTGGGCGTAGTGCGTCATCGCCAACGCGAATTTGTGCTCGCGGATATTCCCGGCCTGATCGAAGGCGCGGCGGATGGCGCGGGGATTGGCGACCGGTTTCTAGGGCATATTGAACGGTGCCGGGTGTTGATCCATCTGATCGACATTGCTGGTGATGATCCGGTTGAGGCAATGCGGGTCGTGCAAGAAGAGCTTATCGCTTACGGTGCCGGGCTTGAGGACAAGAAACAGCTGGTCGCGCTTAACAAGCTCGATCTGGCGGATGAGGAACTGGGCAAAGCCTTTGCCGATGAACTGCTCGCGGCGGGCGCTGATCAGGTCTTCAATGTGTCTGGCGCAACCGGTGCGGGCGTCGATGCGCTGATGGATGCGGTGCTTGGCTATTTGCCGGACCGGACATCGACCGAAACCAACGCCGCCGAAGTCGAAGAGCATGACGAAGACACAGCAGAATGGTCGCCTATCTGAGCCGATGGCGGTGAACTCGCTTCTGGAAATTGGCTCGTGCGGGCGGCTCGTCATTAAGATTGGCAGCGCGCTGCTGATTGAGGATGGCAAGCCGGCGCATTCGCGGCTCGGCTCTCTCGCCCAAGAGATCGCTGAGCTGCGCGCCAAGGGCACACAGATCATCGTGGTTTCATCGGGCGCAATCGCTTTGGGTGCGGCGCGGCTCGACCTGCCGAAAGGTGGGCGCGCAAGCTTGGCCGATGCGCAGGCGGCGGCGTCTGTCGGTCAGGTTGCTTTGGCGCAATTATGGGGCGAGGCGCTCTCGCAGCACGGGATCATCTCTGCGCAAATGCTGGTCACGCTCGATGATCTGGAAGAGCGCAAACGCTACCTCAACGCCGCTGCGACTTTGGAGCGGTTGTTGGAGGCAGGCGTGATCCCCGTCGTCAACGAGAATGACAGCGTGGCGACCGAAGAAATCCGTTTCGGTGACAATGACCGGCTCGCCGCGCGGGTGGCGCAGGCGGCGAATGCGGACGCAGTGTTGCTGCTCTCTGATGTTGACGGCCTGTATGACCGCGACCCATCGGGCGGCGATGCCACGCTGATTGAGCGGGTTGAGGGGGTAACGCCCGAAGTGATCGCGATGGCGGACACAAGTTCATCCTCGGGCATGGGTTCCGGCGGAATGCTGGCGAAGCTTCAGGCGGCGCGGATTGCGGAGCGCGCGGGAATTGCCTTGGCGATTATCAATGGCACCCCTGAAAAGCCGATATCGAAAGCGATTGAAGAGGGGCGCGGCACCGTATTCTTGCCCGTGCGCAGCGACAATGCCCGCAAAGCGTGGCTGGGCGGGCGATTGGCGCCGGAGGGTGTGTTGAGCGTGGATGCAGGATGCGTGAGCGCTTTGTCCGACGGCGCGAGCCTGCTGGCGGCGGGCCTTACCGAGGTTGAAGGTGAGTTTGCTCGCGGCGCTCTCGTCAGCCTGCACGGCCCGAAAGGCGAGCGATTGGGGCAGGGGCTCGTAGAATATAGCGCCGCCGAATGCCGCGCGATTGCGGGCCTGAAACAGGCGGAGCAAGAGGCGCGTTTGGGCTATGCCCCGCGCGCAGCAGTCGTTCACCGCGATCATATGGTGCGCGGATAATGCGGCTGGCGATCACCGGGGGCACCGGCTTTGTCGGCAGCGCGGTGCTCGATCATGCGCTGGCTGCTGGGCATGAATGCCGCGCTTTAACGCGTAAGCCTCAGCCGGACCGCGATGGCGCGGTGTGGGCGCAAGGGACGTTGGGCGATGACGCGGCGCTTGCGGAATTGGTCGGCGGCGCGGATGCCGTGATCCATATTGCGGGCCTGACCAACACGCCTGATCCGGCGGAATTCGAAACCGCCAATGTCACCGGCACGGCGGCAATGATTGCGGCGGCGAAAGCGGCGGCGAAGAAAGGCGGGGTCAAACGCTTTGTCTTCGTCTCCTCGCTATCCGCGCGCGAACCGCAATTGTCGGCCTATGGCGCATCGAAAGCGCGGGCGGAAACGCTGGTGCAAGAAAGCCGCCTCGATTGGACGATCGTCCGCCCGCCTGCCGTTTACGGCCCGCGTGATGGCGATATGTTCGAATTGTTCCGTTCGGCCAAATGGGGCGTGGTCCCGCTGCCACCGGGCGGGGCAACGTCGATGATCCATGTCGATGATTTGGCGCGGTTGTTGGTGGCGCTTGCCGAGCGTAAATCGCTCAGGGCCATTTATGAGCCAGATGATGGGCGCGAGGGCGGGTGGTCGCACAAGGAAATGGCCCAGGCCATCGGACGCGCGGTGGGCCGGCGCAACGTGTTTGCTCCGCATCTGCCCAAATCGCTGCTGTCGCTGGCTGCCAATGCGGACAAATTGCTGCGCGGGGATAAGGCCAAGCTGACCGCTGACCGGGTTGGGTATATGAGCCACCCCAATTGGGTTGCGCGGTCCGATCGCGCGGTGCCGGGCGATGTGTGGCAGCCGCAGATCAGCGGTGAAGACGGGTTAAAGCAGACCGCCGATTGGTACCGCGCGCAAGGCTGGCTTTGAATTGAATTGGTCATTCGGGTTTGTGATTGTAATAGGCAGTGGTTGCATGGGCTGCTCATTCTCGAGTCGGTGAAATCCAACGATATTTTGGGGGGAAATTTATTATGAAGAAACTTGTTCTCTTGGCTGCATTTGCGGGTCTGTCTGCGTGCGGCGGCGCTGCTACTGAAGAAGCGGCACCGGCAGAAACAACCGAAACGGTAGCGACCGAAGTGGTTGCCACAACCGCTGCTGATGGCGGCCCATCGACCGGCACTTTCACCGTCACCAACGCTGCTGGCGAAGTAAGCACGGAAGTTCTCGCTGAGGACGGCACCTACACCAGCACTGATGCTGCAGGTGAAGTGACCACTGGCGTCTGGGAGCAAAAGTCCCCCAACGAATTCTGCGCAAATTCTTCCGAAAAGGAAGAGATGACTTGCTATGCTGAAGCCGTGAACGAAGATGGCGTATGGACCTCAACCGATCCGGATGACGGCGAAGTCTCGACGGTTGTGCGTGTAGAAGACTAAGCGAACATCACAGAAGGCCAGTTTGGCCTTTTTAAGTCCAAGATAAAATTAACGGGGCGCTGTGTGTAGTGATACGCGCAGCGCCCCGTTTCTGTTTGCAGTTACAGGAACGGTTCCTCGCCCGGCTTGTGGATACCGCATTCGGTCTTGTCCCAGCCTTTCCAGCGGCCCGAACGCGGGTCTTCGCCCGGCGCGACTTTATGCGTGCACGGCTCGCATCCGATAGAGGGGAAACCCTTCGCCACCAGCGGGTGCCGGGGCAGGCCGTGTTCCTCGATATAGGCGGCGATGTCCTGCGCACTCCAATCGATCAGCGGATTGATCTTCAGGCGGCCCTGAGCATCGGAAGTATCAACCTCAAAACGCGGCAGATTTGCGCGGGTGGAGGATTGAAACGCTTTGCGCCCGGTGAAACTCGCGTCGATCTGCTCCAACGCTTTGGCCAGCGGTTTCACCTTGCGAATTTCGCAGCAGCCATCGGGATCGTAGGACCAGCGCAAGCCGGTTTCGTCCTGCTTCGCAATGTCTGCGGTTTCAGGCGTCAGGATTTGCAGATTGGTCAGGCCGAGCCGCGCGACCAGATCATCGCGGTACTGCAATGTTTCGGTAAAATGCTTGCCTGTGTCGAGGAAGATGACCGGCACGCTGGGATCAACCTGCGCGATCAAGTGCAGCAGAACCGCGCTTTCCGCGCCAAAGCTGGAAACGGTCGCAACCTCGCCAGCAAGATTGCCTTTAATCACACCGTCGAGCATTTCCTGCGTCGAAGAACCACGGAACATCCGATTGAGGCGCACCGCATCATGTTCCGAGAATCGCGGGCCAGCATCAAGCCGGTCGATTTTGCGGACTTCATTCATGGCGGCTCTCCTGAATGGTGCGGCGTCCGTCCACTGTGCGTTGATAGACGTTTTCCCATGTCGCAAAGGCGCGCGCGGCGTCTTCTTCATCCAAACGTGCGTCCGGCGCAAAGGCGTCAAATCCGCAGCGCCGCATGTGGCTGAGTTGATCAATCAAGACATCGCCAACCGCGCGCAATTCGCCGGCATAACCCGCTTCGCGCAGAATCCGGGCAGAGGAATAGCCGCGCCCATCGCCGTAAGCGGGGAAATTGACCTCAATCAGCGCAAGCCGGTCAAGGAACGGCAGGAGAGTGCGCGCATCATCACCCGGCTCAATCCGAACGGCGGCCGCGTTGGTTTGATCGCAGCACGCATCCACGGTGACGGTGCCGTGATCGGCGGGTTCGTCATCGCGAAAACGGAATTGCACTTCGTCAGGGCTGGTGCCTAGATCATCAGTCATCCCGGCCTCCTATTGCTGGTTTCGCGCTGGCGGTATGTTTGTTGAAATGTAGGGTGCTGACCGCATCCGGTGCGGTCCTGAGGCCTCGCTCAATCATAAAGCGCCTCCTTGAAAGGAGCCATGCCGATGCGGCGGTATGTGTCGAGGAAACGCTCCCCATCCTCCCGCACATCGAGGTAAAGGTCGGTGACTTTTTCAACCGCGTCGATCACGCCGTCTTCGGTAAAACCGGGGCCTGTGATCTTAGCCAGAGCGGTGTCTTCCGCCTCGCTCCCGCCGAGTGAAAGCTGGTAATTCTCAACGCCTTTGCGGTCCACGCCAAGGATGCCGATATGGCCCGCATGGTGGTGGCCGCAGGCATTGATGCAGCCAGAGATTTTGAGCTTCAATTCGCCCAATTTCGCGGTCTTGCCGCTGGCGTCGAATTTCTCCGAAATCCGCTGAGCCAGCGGGATCGAACGGGCATTGGCGAGCGCGCAATAATCAAGGCCGGGACATGCAATCATGTCCTCAATCGAATCCATGTTCGGCGCGCCCAGATCGGCAGCATCCAGCGCGGTCCAAAGCGCATGGAGATCGGCGATTTTCACATGCGGCAGGACCACGTTTTGCGTGTGCATGATGCGCAATTCGTCAAAGCTATATTGCTCGGCCAGCTTCGCCATGATCCGAATTTGTGTCCCGGTCGCATCGCCGGGGATACCGCCGACCGGCTTGAGCGAGATGACCGCGCTGACATAGCTGTCATGCTTATGCCGGTGCGTGTTGCGATCCACCCACAGCGCGAAATCGGGGTCGGAGCGGTCGACATTCTTCGCGCCGTCTTCGAATGCAGGATCGGCGAAGAACGGTTTGATCCGTTCCAATTCCTCGCGCGGCGGCTCAACGCCTTGCTCCAACATATGCGCAAATTCTTGCTCGACTTGGCGCGTATATTCTTCCGCGCCCAATTCGTGGACGAGGATCTTGATCCGCGCTTTGTATTTATTGTCGCGCCGTCCGTAGCGATTATAGACCCGTAAACAGGCCTCCGAATATGTAATCAACTGATCCAGAGGCACAAAATCGCGGATCATCGGCGCAATCATCGGGGTGCGGCCCATGCCGCCGCCGACATAGAAACGCGCGCCAATCTCGCCGTCTTTCTCAACAATTTGAATGCCAATATCGTGCAACCGCATCGCCGCGCGGTCTTTTTCCGCCGCGATCACAGCGATCTTAAATTTGCGCGGCAAATAGGTGAATTCCGGGTGGAAGCTCGACCATTGGCGTAGCAATTCGGCATAGGGGCGCGGATCGACCAATTCATCGGCAGCCGCGCCGGCAAAGTGATCGGACGAGATGTTGCGAATGCAATTCCCGCTGGTCTGGATCGCGTGCATTTCGACCTTGGCGAGGTCCGCGAGGATATCGGCGGCATCCTCCAGCTTGATCCAATTATATTGCAGGTTTTGGCGCGTGGTGAAGTGCCCGTAACCCCGGTCATATTTGTCCGCAATATCGCCCAGCGCGATCATCTGGCGGCTGTTGAGCGTCCCGTAAGGGATCGCCACGCGCAGCATATAAGCGTGCAATTGCAGATACAGGCCGTTCATCAACCGCAAGGGCTTGAATTGATCCTCGGTCAGTTTCCCGTCGAGGCGGCGGCGCGCCTGATCGCGGAATTCTTCAACGCGGGCATCGACCATTTGTTGGTCATATTGGTCATATTGATACATGTCAGATTACCCAGTCGATGGCTTCAGGGTCTTTGGGTTTGAGCGTCAGGTCGGGCCGCACTGTCGGCCCGAGCGCGCGCACGCGGTCTTTGATATGGGCGGGGCGAACACCTTCCGCGCTCGCTTCTGCCTCGATGATATAGGGGACATTGACCCGGCGCAGCGCTTCTTCGCGCGCCAGAATTTCATCGCCGTGTTCGCCGACATCTGCGGCGGCGTCGACATGCAGCGACCAATTGGTCCCGTCCCACCAAGTGACCGCGCCGGTCCTCAAATCATTTCCGGTTAGAATTTTCACTGGGCCGCCTCCAATGCGGTTTGAGCGAGTGCGACATTGTCGCGGGCGGTCACTTCGCCAATCACGATTAAGGCCGGGCTTTGCACCGCTTCGCTCTCCACCAGATCGGGAAGGCCCGCGAGCGGGCCGCGCAAAACGCGCATTTCGGGGCGCGCGGCGTTTTCGATTACCGCGATGGGCATGTCCGGGGCGAGGCCGTCGGCCATCAGTTTTTCGGCAATATCGGGCGCGGTTTTGACGCCCATATAGATGACAAGCGTGCGCCCTTTCCCGGCGAGACCCGACCAATCTTGGTCCGACAGCCCTTTGCATTGGCCCGCGACAAAGCTGACGATGCTGGCCGCATCGCGGTGTGTCAGGGCAATCTGAGCCGCCGCAGCGGCGCCATTTGCGGCGCTGATCCCCGGCACGATTTCGACCGCAACGCCGGCCGCGCGGGCGTCTTCGGCCTCTTCGCCGCCGCGCCCAAAGATGAGCGGATCGCCGCCTTTCAGACGCACGACGTCATGTCCTGACAGCGCCTCATTGATAAGCAATTGGTTGATGTCATCTTGTGGCAGAGTGTGCCGGGCGCGTTGTTTCGCGACGCTGATGAGCCGCGCATTGGGGGACGCCATGCTGAGGATTTCGCCGCTGACGAGCCCGTCATGGACAATCACCCGCGCCCGCTCGATCAGCCGCGCCGCGCGCAACGTCAAAAGGTCAGGATCGCCGGGCCCTGCGCCCACTAGAAATATGGTGCCTGTTTTCATGGGGCCGAAATGGCCCGCCTCGCGCCAAGGCACCAGCGAGAATGGATTGGGGCGTCTTAAGCAAAGCTATTGCGCGCCGCATTTACCGGCCCGGACTATTCCGCGTCGACCTTGCCTGCAGTCATCAATTCGACAATTTGATCGAGCTGTTTGGATGATCGCAAATGCAAATCGCGTTGCGGGAACGGGATTTCGACGCCGCTCTCTTTGAACAATTGCCACACCCGCATGTAAACGTTGGAGCGGATATTCGCGAGCCCTTCTTCTGGGTCCAAAATCCAAAAGCGCAGTTCAAAATCGACCGAATTGTCGCCAAATCCCATCAGATTAACGCGCGGCTTGGGTTGTTTCAAAACACGCGGCGTATCATCCACCGCCTTATATAACAGCTCCGTCACCAGTTCGAGATCGCTGTCATAGGAAACCCCGACCGGCGCACGGACGCGAACCTCGCGAGAGCTATAGGACCAGTTGACCACTTGATTGATCATCAGGTTTTCATTCGGGATCAAATGTTCGGTTTGATCGCGTGTGATCACGGAAATGGCGCGGATGCCGATCTTGCGGATTTGGCCGATCGCCTCATTGCCTGCTTGATCGGTGACAGAGATCACATCGCCGGGCTTAATCGACTTATCCAGCAACAGCAGGATGCCGGAGATGAGGTTGCCGAAAGTTTTCTGCAGACCGAAACCAATCGCCAAACCAAACGCGCCGCCAAAGAATGCCAGCGCGGTCAGGTCGATGCCCAGCATGTCGATCCCGATCAAAAAGGCGAGCGCCCAGATCAGGATCGTGCTGAGCTTTTCGGCGAGCAGTTTTTGCGTGCTGTCAAATTTCGAAATTTTTTGAATGAGGCCGCGGCTTAGGCGGGTGGCGATCCATGCGGCGGTTATGACCAGCAGAATAACGCTGATCACCAACAACACATCGAGCAGCGAAATTCGCATGTCGCCAAGTTCAAAGGCAAAGGATTGCAGTTTTTCGAGGAACGCGCCTGCGGTTTCGTTCTGAGCGCCTACGCCTTCGACCAGCCCATCTGACACTTCGACGACATCGACGGCCTCATTTTCCGCTGGTGCATCGGCTTCGACGTCTGCGTCGGCGCTTTGTGTGCCGCTTTCTTCGCCGCCTGCCTCTCCGGTTGTTTCACTGCCCTCGCTCTGCGCTTCTGCGGATGGGTCAGTCGTTTCGGTAACATCGGCGGGAAGCGAAGTTGCGGCGGTCATCAATTATCCAATTCCGGTCAATGCCTGTGCGAGATCCGCGATCAGGTCTTCGGTATCTTCGAGGCCGATTGATAGTCGAATGGCCGCGCCCTGACCAGCCTCGCTGGTGGTGGGGCTGGGCATCACTGTGCGGTATTCATGGGGGAAGATCGGCAAAGCGAGGCTTTCGAAACCGCCCCAGCTATAACCAATCCCGAACAATTCCAATGCGTCCACAAGGCGGGCAACTTTGTCCTCGCGCCCGTCGTTTAATACGAAACTAAACAGGCCGCATCCGCCGGTGAAATCACGGCTCCAGACCTCGTGACCGGGATCGGACGGCAGCATCGGGCACATAACGCGCCCGATTTGAGGTTGCTGGGCCAGCCAAGCAGCGATGGCCGCGGCGCTTGTGGTCGATTGTTTCAACCTGATCGGCATCGTCCGCAAGCCGCGCGCTGCCAAAGCGGCATCGTCGGGCGAGACGACCTGCCCCAATTGCTGAGACGTGCGGCGCAATGCGCGGTACCAGCGCTCTCCTGCACTGGCGGAGCCCATCATCAAATCCGAATGCCCGCCGACATGTTTCGACAGGCTCTGCATCACGATATCACAGCCATGCGTAAGGCCGGCAAAACCCAGCGCGCTGGCCCAGGTGTTATCGAGCATACTGACCGCGCCGCCCGCCCGCGCGGCGGCGGTGAGCGCAGGGATGTCGGACACATCCATTGTCAGACTGCCGGGGCATTCCAGCCACACGGCGCGCGGGCTGTGTTGATCCATCAACGCGTCAAATGCGGGCAGATCAAGCGGGTCGAAAAAACTATGCGTGATGCCCATGCGCGCGAGCAACCCGGTCGCCATGCTGCGTGTTGGATCATAGGCATTGTCGCTCATCAGCAAATGATCGCCGGGTTTCAGAACCGCCAGCAAGCACCCTGCTATAGCCGCGACGCCGCTGGGATAGAGCACAGTGCCATGCGCGCCCGGCTCAATTTCGGTCAGCGCATCGGCCAGCGCCCATTGTGTCGGCGCGCCGCGTCTGCCGTAAAAGAAATCGCCATCTTGGTTGGATTTAAGCGCGGCCTTGCGCGCTGCCTCGGTCGCGTAAAGATGCGTGGAGGCGCGCCATACGGGCGGATTTACAACCGCACCGGTCCATTCCGCGCGGCGCCCGGCATGGGCCGCGCGTGTGCTTGAACCAAGTGTGTTTTTGTCGCCCGTTTTGTCGTCACTGCCGCTCATGCTGGCCCCTGATGTTTTGGAGTTTCGGGGTCTGCTTCCCATTCCTGCCAACTGCCATCATACAGGCGCAGATCTGATTTCCCGGTGAGATGGAGCGCAAATAACAGCACACTGGCGGTTACGCCGCTGCCGCAGGTGGCGGTGACCGGTGCGTCCAAATCGACCCCCGCCGCTTCGAATGTCGCGCGCAGTTCGGCCGGTGTTTTGAACGTGCCATCTTCGCCGAAGACCTTGCCAAATGGCAGGTTGAGCGCGCCGGGGATGCGGCCGCTCTGGCCGCCATGCACAGGATCAATACCGCTGCCGAAAACGCGGTCCGCCGCGCGCGCATCGAGCACTTGTTCTGCGCCGCTACCGATATTGGCGAGCATGTCGGCTTTGGTGGCCACGCCTGCGGCAGGGGGGAATTTGGCGGGGCTAATGGGCGCATTTGCACCGGTCCCGCTTTCCAATGCTCGGCCTTCGCTGCGCCATTTGGCAAGGCCGCCATCGAGCAGAGCGACATTGCGCAGACCATGCGCCCTAAGCATGAACCAACCGCGCGCGGCGGTCTTTACCGCGCTGTCATCATAGAGGACAATTTGCATGTCGGGCGCGATGCCCAATTCAGCCAGACGCTCCGCCAATTGCTGCGCATTGGGCAAAGCGGCTGGCACTTGGGAAGCGGCGTCGGTTAGGCTGGCAAGCGCAAGGAACCGCGCGCCCGGAATATGACCCGCTTCGAATTCGGCCAAAGGATCGCGGCCTGCACCGGGCAAATGGCGCGAGGCATCAAGAATGGCGATGCCATCGGCCCCCGCGCGTGCTGCGAGCCAGTCGGTGGAAACGAGGCTATCCAATTGCTGCACTCCCAAATCAATTCCGGCACCGGCGTAGCGGGGTCATCGGCTCTAGCCAAGGATTTGGCACCAAGGATTTCGCACCGGGAATTTAGGGGGCTAAGCCGGGGCCGCTTGCTTGATCAACTGCGCGCGCAAGGATGGCAGGCCGCCTGGCGGGCCATCAAGCGGCAATGGGTGAACGCGGGTCTGGCTGGACGCGCTGGGCGCGCCGACAACAAAGCTTCGGTGGATCGGCGCAAAACCGTCACCTTGCACGGTGATATGCAGCATTGGGATGAAAAGCGGCTTTGATCCCTGTTGCAAGGGTTTGACCGCGCTCAGCGGCAACTGCAATTGGCCTGAGACGCGCTGGCTTTGTTGCGGCCCGATCCGTTCGATTTGCGAGATTGGTTGACCGGGATTGGCAGGCGCAATGCCCGCGCCGCCGCTTTGCGCGCAAGCAAGCTGTGCTGTGATATTCAGGGCGCGCACCGCGAAATCGGAACGGTTCGCGATGTCGAGACGGAAATCGAGCGAAAACATCATCAGGCTGCGCGTGCCGCCGACAATTTCTATGCCCAAATCGATGCGCGCTGGGTCGCGATCTGGTGCGGTCGAAGGCGATGCTGCGGGAATGATGGGTGCCGAAGGGGCGGATGCCGGAGGTGCGGGTTGCGGCGTTGCTGGCGGCGTCACTGGCGCGGGTGCCTGTTCAGGCGTTGGCGCAGGCGCAGGCGTTGGCGCAGGCACAGGCGTAGGTGCGGCTGCGGTTTTGCGCACTGCTGCGGCATCACGCTCGGCGGCTTTTTCAGAAACGGATGGGACTGTTTCTGCAATCACCCGGTGCACGCCAAAGGCCAGTGACGGGCCATCGGCCTCCGGTTCAACCCGGTCCTGTTTGCGCCGCCGCCAAAACAACCAAGCCAGCGCCGCGCTTAACAACGCCATCAAGGCAAGGCCGATATAGACGCTGTTGCGGATCGGCGCTGATGCGTTGGCGCCGCGGTCATTTGTGCCAATTGGCGCGGCATTGCCGCGGTTCGCCGAAGACTGGGCGGCGGAACCTGTGCCGCCATCGGGGCTGACATCGTACCAGCCATCCGGGCCAATCGGGCCGTCATTGCTGTCTGGGATCAGATCGGTGTCAAAGCCGGGGCCAGTAACAGGGCCAGATGCGGCCCCGCTGGGGAGCGGGCGTTGCGGCTCTGGCGCGGTCTGGGTTTGCCGCCGCGCTGGAACAGAAGATGATTGAGATGGCGCAGAAGAACGCGGCGTTGGTGCAACGTCACGCGTTTGCGGTGCGGCGCTACGCGATGCGGGCGCAGATGTTGGAACGGGAGTTGGCGTTGGAGTTGGTGTGGGCGCGGGCGTCGTTGCGGGCGCGCGGGTTGGCGCAGGAGTGGGCGCAGCGACAGGGGCCTGCGTTGCCGTTGGCGTAGGGGTGGGCCGTGTTTGCGGGATTGTTCGCGGGTTGATGCGCACGCCGGATCGTTCATCGGCCGGACCTTGCGGGGCCGGTGTCGGAGTGGGCGAGGGTTCAGGAAGAGAAAACCCGCCCGGCGATCCTTGCGCCGCTGCCGGCGCCGCGCCGTACGCGCCGATAACCAATGCAACCGCGATGACGCTGGATACGGCTAGAGAGCGCTCTATCAGAGCGCGCGCAGCCAGCGGTTTGGCGGAGGGGCGGGAAAAGGAAAAGTGCGCGCGCATCATGCGTAAAATTCGGTTGAACGTTAGGGGTGCCGCAGGGGCGGGATACGCTGTGACATAAGTCGCAATTCGCCTGCGTCCAGTTACTCGCTTGCAAGGGGCCATCTTTCACGGCAACAGCGCGGCATGGAAAGCACACCTGCAAACGCCCCTCAAACGCCTGGCACGCCCGAATTTCTGGGTAAAGACACGCCTTTGCCCAAATCGCCAGAAGAGGCGCGGCTGGATTATGTGCCCAATCCTAGGCCTGGATCGCTCTATTTGGTGCGCTTTGCTGCGCCGGAATTTACATCGCTATGTCCGGTGACTGACCAACCTGACTTCGCGCATTTGGTCATTGATTATGCGCCGGGTGACACAATCGTCGAATCGAAAAGTCTAAAACTGTTCCTAGGTAGTTTCCGCAATCACAACGGCTTTCATGAGGATGTGACTGTGGGAATCGGGCAACGTTTGGCCGAAGAAATGCGCCCGGCATGGTTAAGGATTGGCGGATATTGGTATCCGCGCGGCGGCATTCCGATCGATGTGTTCTGGCAAACGGGTGCGCCGCCGGCGGATCTGTGGCTGCCTGATCAAGGCGTTGCGCCCTATAGAGGCCGCGGCTGAGTAAGCGCAGCCGTTTTGCGGCTTCACTGAAGCCCTAATTTCATCGAAAAACCTGTGGTTAATCTGCTGCTTCCGCCGCGCAGATACGGGCAAATAATGTCTTAATTTTCCGGAAACTTTCGCCGCATAGGCACCTTGGAACGAAGGGTCGCACCGTCATTCGCACCATCTGCGCGGACGTAACCCTCAATGCGCTAATCCTCCTCAGCCATCCAAGAGGCTTACAAGATGACAATTTCCACTTCGACCAAAATTCGCGCAATCGGCGGCGCATCTGTGCTCGCCCTTTCGGTGAGCCTGACCGGCACAGCATTGGCGCAAATGGCGCCTGCACCGCTCATCGCTGCTCCTACCCCAACGGCGCCAGCGGCCCCGGCCAATGCAGAAGAATGCACGGTGATCGCAGGCACAATTACATGCGCGCCGGGAACCGATGCGGATGGTTTTGTGGACCTGACCGATGATCCGCTGGGCATTGATGTGCAAACCGGTTCGGTGGTTCAGGGGCCAATTATTGTAACGGGCGCCGTCCTGGGAACGGTCGACGGGTCGATCCAGACCAGCAATGATTTCGATGGCGGATTGCTTATCGGGGTCGGATCAGATGTGACAATTGGCGGCTTTGTTCAGACCACTGGCCAGTTTTCCGTTGGCGTCGAAATGGGCGAAAATGGCCAGCTGACCAATGACGGCACGATCTACACAAGCGGCGACAATTTCTCCGACGCGATCTCGCTCGCCGCGGGCAGCACATTCACCAATACCGGCCTTGTGCAAACAGATGGGGCGGAATCCTTCGGTATCTTTGGTGCGGGCGATAACATCACGGTCGTCAACGCTGTGACCGGCATTATCGTCACCAGCGGAGAGGCCAGCTTTGGCGTCGCGGTTCTGAATGATGCGAGCATCACCAATGCCGGTCTGATCCAGACCTTTGGCGATTTCGCAATCGGCGTGGACACGCAGGAAAACGGCACAGTCATCAATTCGGGCAATATCGTCACCGCAGGCACAAATGCGTTCGGCGTTGGGATGCGCAATGATGCGAGTTTCACCAACAGCGCGGGCGGATTGGTTTCGACATCAGGCGATGAGGCACGCGGTGTTTCACTGCTGCTGCGCGGGACATTGGTGAATGACGGCACGATTGCGACCACGGGCGAGGATGCGGGCGCAGTCTATGCTCTGACGGATGCCAATATCACCAATAATGGCAGCATCACGACGACAGGCGACAATCTGTCGGATGCGGTTACGGTTCGCAATAATGGTGTGATCACCAATAACGGCCTGATCCAGACGGACGGCGCGGAATCCTCCGGCGTGTTTGGCTTTGGCAGCAATGTCTCGGTCACAAATTCTGCCACCGGCGAAATCACCGCCAATGGCATTGCCAGCTTTGGCATCTTGGCGCTCGGCGGCGCCACTGTTCAGAATGACGGACTAGTTCAGACCGCTGGCGATTTTGGGATCGGTGTGGACGTTCAAAATGATGGCACCATCGTCAATAATGGCGATATTCTGACCACCGGAGAGCTCGCTTACGGCGTCGGTGCGCGCGACAATAGCAGCTTCACCAATGGCGCAGGCGGCACCGTTTCCACCACCGGCCTAGAGGCGCACGGCGTCACCATGTTGATCGGTTCGACGATCATCAATGATGGCACGATCGCAACGACGGGTGATGAAGCAAACGGCATTCGTTCGCTCGCTGATACAAACCTCACCAATAATGGTTCGATCACTACGACAGGCGCAGATGCCGCCGATGCAGTTGAAATCCGCGACAATTCGGTGCTCACCAATGCGGGCCTCATCCAAACGGATGGCGAAAGCTCGATTGGGGTGTTTGGCCGGGGCGACGGGATCACCGTTACCAATACGGCCGATGGTGAGATTATCACCAATGGCGATGGCGGCTTTGGCGTTTCGCTTGAAAACGGCGCGATCGTTCAAAACGATGGCCTTGTGCAGACCTCGGCTCTGGCCGGGATCGGGATCGACACGCTTGATGGCGGCACGGTCGTAAACACCGGGTCGATCATCACAGCAGGCGATCTGGCGATTGGCGTGAATATGCTGGACAATAGCGCCTTCACCAACGCGGCTGGCGGCTCTGTTTCGGCAGATGGCGACGGATTGGCGGCGGTGATCGTTGGCGAGGGCAGCACCGTCGATAGTGACGGGTCGATTGCCACCACTGGCGACGATGCGATTGGCATTATCGCCGGGGATGGTTCGGCCGTGTCGCTGACTGCGAATAGCAGCCTCACCACCGAAGGCGAATTTTCCGGCGGTGTTGTGATGCTTGGCGCGGGCGATTTCTCCAACGCGGGATCGATTGCAACGCTTGGCGACGGCGCTCAGGCGGTGACAATCACCGGCGCATCAACCGTCAACAATTCGGGCAGCGTCGATGCGGCTTTGGCGCGCGGATTTGATCTGGCCGGGCTGAGCACTGTCAGCAATAGCGGCACGATCAATTCGGGCGGCGATGACGCGGTGCGGTTTGGCACGGATGGTTCGTCGCTGACCAATGATGGCACAATCGGCACCACTGGCGCGGCGGCATTTGGCGTGAATGCAGATGGCATCAGCGATGTCACCGTGGTCAATAATGGCGCGATTTCCGCCACCTTTATCGGTGCCGCGGCCGATAGCGGCACGATCACCAATGCGGCTGGTGGTTCGATCACGGGCGGTGCATCCGGCATTACCAGCACGGGAACGGGCGCGCTTAGCGTGTTCAATTCCGGCTCCATCACCGGCACGTCCGGCGATGCGGTTCTGCTGGGCGGCGGGAACGGTACATTCACTCAGAATATGGGCGGCTCTGTCACCGGCAATGTCAATCTCGAAGGGGGTGATGATACATTCATCCTCGCTTGGACCGCGTCCTCTATTGCGGGCACTGTCGATGGCGGTGCGGGCAACGATACGGCGATACTTGGCGGAACGCTGGATGCGGATAATCTGGTGGGGTTCGAAAGCACCACCCTTGGCACGCAAAGCGACCTGCGCATTTCGGGCGACCGGACATTGCAAGGCGATGTGACGATTGATGGCAATATCATCCTCGGTCTCGGCGTGGATACGCTGACTTCGACAGGCGCGATGGTGCTGGAAAACACCGGCACTATCACCATTGAAACGCCGCTGGATGTCGCATTGGTGGGTCAGACGGTTCTGGTGCTGCAAGACGGCACGGGCTTCACCGATAATGGCGGCACGATCAACATTATCGATGACGATTTGCTCGTTGATTATGTGCCGATTGTTGGATCGCTGTCGGTTCAAGTGAATGCGGTCAATCAATTGATCACATCGGCGGATAGCAACCTCGTCACATTCGGCGCGGCGGTAACGGCGGCGCTGAATGCCGGCACGCTTAGCCAAGCGAATTTCGATCTGATCAATGACCTGCCTGACAATGCCGCATTCGAAGCTCTGGCTCTCGATGCGCTGCCTTCGCTCAGCGACGGCGCGGCCCGCGAGATCTTCGAAACCTCCAGCGCGGCCAGCGATGCTCTCAACCGCCATTTGCTGGGCGACAGTTCCGGCGTGTGGGGCGAGTTTATCCTGCGCGGTGCAGACCAAGACGGGGTTTCGCCATCCGCTGGCGGCTATGACAGTGATCAGACGGTCTTTACCGTTGGCGGCGATTTCGTGTTTGGCGAACGCGGCCGGATCGGTTTGCTTGCCAGCTATGCCGACATTGAAAATGACGATTTCACCGGCAATGGACAGCGCGGCCAAACCGACGTGGAAAGCATCAAGGTTGGCCTCTATGTGGCCACCACATTTGCGGAACGCGGGTTCTTGAACGGCGAGGTCGCTTATCTAACCGGCGAAGTTGACGATGCCCGCAGCGGCTTGCTTGGTCCGATCAACGCGTCTTACGATTTCGATGGTCTGGCTTACCGCGTGGTCGCCGGATACGACCTGTTGCCGGATGCGAATGTGTCGGTGACCCCGTCTATTGGTCTGAACGGTGCAAGCCTCAGCTTTGACGACACTGTCGAAGCGGGCGGATTTGGATTGGGCGTGTCGCGCGGAGATGCAGACTTCATGGAATTGCGCGCTGGCATCGAAGTGGCGGCGCAAATGTCGCCGCGCGTGAACGGATTTGTTCGCGGCACGGCGGTCTATGACCTCGAAGATGACGCGCGGACGTTTAATCTGACATCGACCGAGCTGGGCGCGTTCTCAGTTGCGCTGCCGGAACGCGAGCAAAACCGCTTTGAATTGGCCGCCGGGGCATCGGTTGATGTGTCGGAAAGCTTCACCATCGAAGCCGGTTATTTGGGCGATTACAGCGACGGTTACACCGCGCATTCGGCGCAGATTTCTGCGCGGTTGGCGTTCTAAGCAAGCCAATTTGGTTGCACCAAGGAAGGGGCTGGCGGCGCAAGCGGCTGGCCCCTTTTTGTGCCTGCTAAACCGCGCCGATAAAATGCGCGCCGGGATGGCGATCTAGCAATGCGGCGAGCCATGCGTCTTGGCGGCCCTTTTCCACCACCGCAACGATGCATCCGCCAAACCCGCCGCCCGTCAGCCGCGCACCGGCGGCGCCCAATTCCGCCGCATCCGCGACCAATGCGTCGATGACCGGCAGCGACATCTCAAAATCATCGCGCATAGAGATATGGCTGTCATTCATCGCCTGTCCCAATGCCGCGACATCGCGCGCCTGCAAGGCCGCAATCGCATCCAACACGCGGCGGTGTTCTGTCGCGCAATGCAGGGCGCGTTTGCGAAACGGCTGGGCCAAATCGGACCGGGCAATATCGGCGGGGTCGAGCAAGCACAGATCATCGGTGCCGAAATGCGCCTTTGCGGTGTCGCATTCCCCTTTGAGTGCGGCGTAACGCCCATCAATCAAACGCCGGGTCAGCCCCGAATGGACCACCACGACCGCATGGGTTTGTGGCAGATCGACAATTTCATGTGTCAGATCGCGCGTGTTGAGCGCCATGGCGGTGCCCGGCGCGGCCAACGCCACGGCCATTTGGTCCATAATCCCGCAAGGCACGCCCATAAAACCGTTCTCAACCGCGCGGGCGGCGACAGCGATTTCGGTGTCGGTCATGTCGGAGCCAGCGGCGGCGCGCGCCGCCTTGAGGATCGCGACAATCAGCGCGGCAGACGAAGAGAGGCCGGACCCTTGTGGGATGGCGGAACGGATGGTGAGGTCTGCGCCCCCGGCAAGCAATCCCATCGCGCGCGCCTGACGCGCAGCGCCCAGCGCGGGGTCGGACCAATGGCCGCTGGCATCCTCTTTCAAATCGCGCCGCGCGGCTTCATCGTAATGATCGGCGCGCATGGTCACGGTGTTGTCAGCGCGGGGCGCAAGGCTGACCTCTAACCCGATGGAAAGCGCCGCGGGCAGGACCATTCCACCGTTGTAATCAATATGTTCGCCAATCAAATTGACCCGGCCCGGTGCGCGTCCAATGAAAGTTTGGGCGGTGTCCATGACCCTCAAACCTCGCGCAGAGCTTTGACGGCGCTTTCTGGCATCACATCGACGGTGAAAACGCCGGTATGTTGCTCAACCGAGGCGAGATATTTCACCCGGCCCGGCGCGCGCAGCAAGGGGTAGAATTGCACCGTGAAATGGTAATTGCTGGAACCCCCACGCGGCGCAGCATGAAACGCCATCATAGTCGCTGCGGGTTGCTGAAACAGCGCGTCATAGCGCCGCGTAACCTCGCCCAGCATCTCTGACAGCCCTTCCAATTCGCCGTCCGTGCAATCCCACGGCCCCTCGCGCCGCTGCTTTGGCGCGATCCAAACCTCATACGGGAACCGCGCAAATCGCGGCACAAAGGCGGCGACATTGCCGGCCTCTGCAATGCCGTAATCGGGCAAAGCGGCGGCCATTTCAGCGGCGAGGTCATAACCGCCTGCGAAGGCGTCGGCGGCGCGCTGTTGAACCAGCGGCACTTGTTCAAAACCGTAAATCTGTCCGTGGGGATGGTGCAAAGTCACGCCAACCGCATCGCCCCGGTTTTCAAACGGCAGGACATAATTGCACCCGGCTGCAAACAAGGCGTCATACCTGTCGATCAGCGCCGCGACCAAAACTTGGCGGCGATCTGCGCCAATGCTGGCCAAATTGCCGGTGCCCGCCGGATCATAGACGACCACGTCGCAGGCTCCGCGTGCAGGCTGCGTCTCTACCCCGGCGATATTTGCGGCATAAGCAGCATCGCGGTGAAACGCGGCAAATTTATTCTCAAACACCGCCAGTTCAAAATCGGTGAACGGGATTTCAGTCTCAGGCCCGCTTTGTGTGGAGGGCGCGAGCGGATCATCGGCGGCGGAGGGTTTAAATGTCCGGTTTTGCCGGTGCGCGGCATAGACATTCCATTCCCCGCGCAGCGGATGCAGTCGCAGCTCGCCGCCTTGGGCAAGGTCATCTGCGCTTTGGGGCAACGGGCCGGCCACATGTTGCGCGCGCCCATACAGCCGCAGCAACCGCCCGTCGGCCTTACGAAAATCGCGGCGATAAGTGGGCGCCGCGCCGACCGAGCGCGGCAATGATACGATTTCGTTCATGCCGCCCCTTCGCAGGATTTCAGGTGATAGAACAGGCAGGTGTCAGGGAATATGAGCGGCGGTTGAATCCCGTGCCCCATCAATGAAGCGCCTGAGAACACCGCCCCTTCGCCTTGCAAATCGGCGGCATCCACAATTGACGGCGTGCTGATCGACGGGTTTTGCAACGGCCACACCATCTGCACCCGGTAACGCGCCGCTGGATCGAGGCCCGCAAATTGAATGCGCCTTGGCAAGGTCGCTATCTCTGTTTCAAGCTTGGCATAGCAAAACAGCGCCTCTTGCTGATCTTTCGAAACGCAGCCCACCAGATTGATATGCGCCTGCGCGCCGAGCCGCAAAAACCGCCCATCATGGATCAAAGCGCGGTGTTTCTTGTGAAGCGCAATCCCCGCCTTCAAGGTCGCCAGATCGCGCGCATTTTCCCGGCGCAGATCAAGCTCCATCCCCATATGGCCAAACACCGCGCTGGCGACGCGGAACGCCATTGGGAATTTGCGGCCCGTAATATGGCACGTCTTTGGCCCGACATGATTGCCCAGCACGGATAGCGGGAAGAAATGCGATGCCCCGCGCATGATTGCGTGGCGGGCGCGCGCGTCATTATTGTCCGATGTCCAGATGCGGTCCGCATGGCGCATAATGCCAAAATCCGCGCGCGCACCGCCAGAGGAACAGCTTTCGATCTCCAGCGCCGGATGGGCGATGCGCAGGCTTTGGAGCAATTTGTACACCGCGCGGGTTTGATCATGCATCGCGCCGCGCCCGCCGCTGGCCGGGTGATGCGTGTCGCGGTTCATGTCCCATTTGATGTAGTCGATACCGTATTCGGTCACGAGCGCACTGATCTTTTCAAACAGATACTCGGTCACCGCGCGCTTGGTCAGGTCCAGCGTCAATTGACCCCGCGACGGGACGGTTTCTACGCCCTCTACGCCCAGCACCCAATCGGGGTGGGCGCGGTAAAGGTCGCTGTCGGGATTGACCATTTCGGGCTCAAACCACAGGCCGAATTCCATGCCCAGCGCTTTGACGCGGCTAACCAACGGGCCAAGCCCATTTGGATAGACATCCTCAGACACAAACCAATCGCCCAGGCCCGCGCCATCATGCCGCCGCCCGCCGAACCAGCCATCGTCCAGCACAAACCGTTCCGCGCCGACGCCCGCTGCGGCCTCAGCCAATTCGATCAGGGTGCCTTCATCATGGAAGAAATAGACCGCCTCCCACGTATTGTAATGGACGGGGCGCGGTTTGGCGCGGCTGCGCGGTTCCATCACCTGCGCCTTCAAATAATCGTGAAATGCGTGCGAGGCGCCGTTTAAGCCGCGGCGTGACCACGCGATCAGGAAATCGGGCGTTTGGTAGCTGTCACCTTTGCCCAATCGGATTTCGCCCGGAAAGCCCATCTCGCCCATCTGAACGAAACTGCGGCCATCGCTGTGGCGGTCTATGCGCAGGCGGTGATTGCCGCTCCACGCCAGATGGAATGCGGCGGCCGGGCCGCTGTTCTGGGTCGTCTGCGGCGCGGCCAAGATGCCGCCGGGAAACACGTCGTGGCTGGTGCGTCCGGCTTTGTTTTCGCGCAGGATACTGCCTTGGAAAGCGGGCACTTCTTCGATGTGAAATTCGCCCGCCCACCGGCCTGTGAAGCTTAAAAACCGGCTGAGCTGTGCATCGAAGGGCAGGCAAAGCGCGGCGCACCAATCGAGGGTGAACGCCCCCTCTGCGCGGTTCTCAATCACGGTGTTGCAGGCGAGCAATCCGGTGGCGGCATCCAGGGTAAAATTGTGAACCGCGCCAATGCCAAAATTCGCGTCTTCGCAGCAGATCCTCAGACTATTTTCATCCGGATTTTCGGTCGCCGTCACCCGCAGATCAATCGCCCAATCCGCCCCATCGCGGTGTCCGATTAATCCAGACGGCCCCGGAATGCCGGTTCCTGTTTCGTGCAACAATGACCCGTCCAGCGGAACCGCCGCGCCGCCCGGCGCATGTTGCCGGGTCGCCAGCAACGCCAATTCCCCTGCGTTCGCTCCGGGTAAATCGTCACCGGCATAGAGGACCTTTGCCCGCTCGCCGATGCCAGCCTCCACCGCCAACAAAGTGCCGCCCGCTCGCACAGAGACGTGGCGGTCGCGGCGGTCAACATGCCGGGGAATATCGTCAGTCTGCTCCGTCATCGCCCATCGCAATGCGTCACCACTTGCGATAGGGCAATCCCAATCCGCCGAAGATGCGGAAACTAAAAGGGAAGAGAATGGATATCACTCAGGCCGCGGTTTTCTTGGCGATCACCGCCTTTATCGCTTTTGCCACATATCTGCATTGCCGGGGCAAGCGCGGAACCGGGTCTGGTGATGAGAAAGACTACTTCCTCGCCAATGGCGGGCTTGCTTGGTATTTTGTCGCTGGTTCGATCACGCTGACGAACCTGTCGACCGATCAATTGGTCAGCATGAACGGCAATCAGATGCTGCTGGTTGCGTGGTGGGAATTTGCCGCGGTGGTGGGCCTGTTCATTCTCGCCTTCGTTTTCCTGCCGGTTTATTACAAAAACAACTGCACCACGACGACGGAGCTGTTGCAGAAAAAATACGGCGATAAGCATATTCGCGCGCTGATCAGCTTGCTGTTTCTGGCCGGCAATCTGTTCATTTTCCTGCCTGCAATTCTTTACGGCGGATCGAAGTTTTTCCTGTCGATGCTGGGCATGGATCAGGGGATCGAAAACCTGATGCTGTTCTCTGTGGTGCTCGCCTTGGTCGGCGCGGCCTATGCGATTTTCGGCGGTCTGCGCGCGGTGGCGGTGTCGGATACCTATTCGGGTGTGCTGATCCTCAGCCTCGCTCTGGTGGTGGTGTTCCTCGCGCTCAAAGCGATAGATTTCGATCTCAGCGGCATCCCGGCGGAGCGTTTGACGCTGATCGGGGATAACGATTCCGACATTCCGTGGCACACATTGTTGACGGGGATGATCTTCATTCAGACATTTTATTGGTCGACCAATCAAACCATAACTCAGCGCGCAATGGCATCGCCCAGCGTGGGTGAGGCGCAAAAGGGCGTGATGGCGGCAGCAGGCATTCGGTTGCTGATCGTGCCGCTGATCGTGGTGGTGCCGGGGATCGTGTCGTACAAATTGTTTGGCGATGTGCCGCAAGACGGCGCCTATGGAATGATCGTCGCAGAAGTCCTGCCGCTGTGGCTATCGGGCGCCTTTGCGGCGGCCTTGTTCGCGGCGGTGCTGACGACGTTTAACTCGATCCTCAACGCATCGGCTGCGCTCTATGTGTGCGACATGCACGAGGCGTATGTTGGGAAAGCCAAAAGCGTCGGGCGGTTGGGCGCGATTGTGTCGATCGTGATGAGCCTATTCGCGCTCGCGCTCGTGCCGTTTTTCGCCAGTCAGGAAAGCCTGATCAACACGGTGCAAGAGCTCTACGGCCTGCTTTCCATGCCGATCCTTTCGGCGTTCATAGTCGGCCTTGCGTTTAAAGGGGTCGAGGCGCGAGCATCGATGGTCGGCGTGGTCACGGGCGTTGTTTTTTACGGTTTTTGGGCGGCGCCGCTCGACTGGGTAATCGCCTTGCGCGGTGCAGCGATGGAGGCAATCGGCGGCGGTTCTTTGCTAAATGTGCATTACATTCACTGGATGGCTTGCACCTTGCTGCTCGCGGTGTTCACCTCGCTGTTCATTAACCGCGCGGTGTTTGGCAATAGCGCACGGCTTGCTTTCGGTAGCCATGAAGCCGCAAGCGTTCAGTAAAAGGACGCAGCGTAATCAGGCGCGCTGCTTTTGGATCGCTTTGCTGCGCGCATCGACCCGCTTAAACGCGGTGAAGGGCGGCACGTTTTCATCCACGCGCCCTTCGCGGCCCAGCGTCCAAAGCTGTTCATAGAACCAATACACGCCCGCAAAACCGTTGATCGCTTTGATCATTTGAAAACGCTTTAGGAAACTCAGCCAACCGGGGATGAGGTCAAGCCGGTCCTCATAACGCGGCAGATCGTCGCGGCCTTCGATGAGCTGTTTCGGCGCATCGGTGATCACGCATAAGGGGCGGCCCAATCCGATCACATCGGCGGCTTTTTGATCCAATGCCTGTTCCATCGCGGCGCGGCTGCGGAAACCGCCAGTGACCATCAGCGGCACGTTTACATGCGCCTGCATCGCCTGAGCGAAATCGACAAAATACGCCTCGCGCGCGGCGGTGGATGGGGCGACGTTTTGCTCTTCGACATCCTCCATGCCTTCGGCCCCCATCAGTTTGGGCTGTTCATAGGTGCCGCCGGAAATTTCGATGAGGTCGGCTGTGTCTTCCTCCAACCATTTGACGACCTGCAAACTGTCTTCAAAATCAAAGCCGCCTTTTTGGAAATCGGCGCTGTTGAGTTTGACTGAGATTGGAAATTCAGGGCCGACGGCGGCGCGTGTTGCTGTGACGATTTCGCGCAGGAACCGCGCACGGTTTTCTAGGGTTCCGCCATATTCGTCCGTGCGTAAATTGACGCGCGGCGAAAGGAATTGCGACACCAAATAGCCATGTGCCGCGTGGATTTGTACGCCGGTAAAGCCCGCATCTTTCAGCGCGCGCGCCGCGATTGCCCAGCGATTTACGAGGTCGGCAATTTCGCCGGTTGTGAGCGGGGATGGCTTGCCAAATTGACCGCCCGGAAGCGCCAAGGCGACATCGGAAGAGGATTTGGGCGAGGGGTTCACCAGTTTCTGCGTTTGCCGCCCGCCATGGCTGATCTGCGCCCAAAGATGGGTGTTGTTCCTAGTGCCGGCCTGCGCCCAGCTTTTCAGCCGCGCGGCCATATCGGCGTCCGGTTCGCGGTCGATGATGACATTGCCGGGGCGTTCCAAATGGTCCTTATCCACGATGACATTGCCCGTAAGCAGCATCCCCGCGCCGCCATCGGACCAAATGCCATACAGCCGTTCCAGTTCCGGCGTTGGGCGTCCGTCCGGCGTCGCCAGCCCCTCTGTCATCGCCGCTTTCGCAATGCGATTGGGAAGAACAGCGCCGCAAGGCAAGGTCAGCGGGGTGTTGAGCATGAGGTTTTTTCCAGAACAGTTGTACTTTGAAACTGGAGTAGAGCAGCGAATCAAATTGCTCAAGTTTGGGCGCGTGAGGCACCGTTGAACTCACGATCAAGCTGGATAACACAATTCGGTCGCGCAGCGACCGCAAGGGCGACCGCCCGCCCGCAGCGCCAAAGGCGCGAGGAAATCGCGTCGC
>CANNCL010000005.1 GCA_947503155.1 uncultured Erythrobacter sp.
CAATCCGCTAACCACAGCCGTGTCGATATTGCTGCCGCCGTCAATCGTATCGTCGCCAAGACCGCCTGTTAGGATGTTACCGACGCTGTTTCCGATCAATTCATCATTGCCAGCCCCGGCGACCGCATTCTCGATCACTGTGCCGCGCGCAATGCTCATATTGCCGGTGCTGCCGCCCACATTAGAGAATGTTTCAGCGTTCAGATTGATCAATTGCTGCGCGGAGAAACTCGAATAATTAAGCGTATCGGTGCCGCCATTGTCGATGATCGTGAAGGCCAGCAGATTGCCGTTATTGTTGGTCGCTTCGGCGCTCACGCCAAAGACCGTCCGGCCCGTGTCATTGCCAACACCATACGTGTTGTCGCCAGTCCGCGTGGTTGTCACCGTCCCGTAGGCCTCTTGAATTGCGACAAGGTCAGCAATCATCGGGGTCAATGTGAACACGCGGCTGAAGTTTTGGCCGGAAAAGAACGAATTTTCCGTCTGGCTGAAATAGGACATCACAGTCGTGGCCCAGGAATCGTTCAGATACAAAGCATCCTGATCATAATTGGCATCGCCGTTGTAGTTACCGCCATGCCTCAGACCGAGCGCGTGACCAATTTCATGGATATATGTTTGGAATGAATAGCTGTCCAAAGTCGTCCCGGAATTGACCAACCATTGGGTCGACACATTGACGGTCGCGCTCGTGATAGTCGTGCCTGACCGAGTTGACTGCGCAAATGCACCGTCTTCGGTATCTTGGAATGTGATCTGAGCCGTACCGGTCACTTCGCTGAAACTGATACCGGTGGAATCTGTCCAAAGTGCGAGCGCTTCGCGGGCCAGGAACATGCCGTCGGCAGACAAGGTGGTCAAATTGACCGTGATCGTATCGCCTTCGCTCGCATCAAAGCGGCGCAAATTGGCAGTGCTGCCGGTCGAACCATACAAGAGTTGCGACGCAATTTGGTCATTCGTAAATGCTTCAAGCGGAGCCGCGATAGTCGCGGTAACCTGATAATCGCCCTGCTCGCCATCTGCCCAACCGCCAAGGTCAAGATAGAACGTTCCGCTTGTCGTGGCGGTGAAACGAATGTTTGAATAGGTGCCGACACTGTCATCATTATAGGCGACAACATCGCCCGATGCAGTGCGCAAAGTGAGTGTCGTATCGACATCATTCGCGCCGCCTGTGGCCGACGTGGTAAACTCGTACCGTTCACCGGCAACTAGCGTGACCTCATACCAATCGCGGTCACCTGTTTCCTCAAGTGCAGCCGACGTTGCCGGGTCGCCAATGGTTAGCGATGCATTGGTCGAGGCGTCGCCTGCGGCCGCATCATCGACTGGGCGCGAACTGGAAATGAAATAATTGCCTGTCGCAGTCCCGAATCCGCTCACATCGAGATAGAACGTCCCCGTCGTATCAGCGGTAAAAGTGATCTCTGAATAGAGCAGCCGTGCATTGGTGTTTACATCGTCATTCGTCGAAATTTCCACGCCCGCGGCATCGCGCAGCGTCAGGATACTGTCGGAAAGTCCGCCGCCCGGCAGGAACGTCGTGAAAGTGTAAGTCTCACCCTCGGTCAGATTGATGCTGAACCAGTCATGGTCGCCAGCCGTATCAATTTCGCTGGCAGCAAAGGAGCCGGGCGTGATTGATTCGGTGGTATTCGTGCCGGCTTCTACATCTTCCTGAGATCCCCCACCGGGAATGACGATGGTGGTGATACCATCGGCCTTTTCACCGTGACACGCGAGACACGCACAACTGTGGGTGTGGACGGCGTTCTTTAGAACATCGTCAAATTCAACCACACTGTCGGTGCGGTCCCATACTGGCGTCCAATTGGCAGAATCGATTTCGAATGAGGTTTCTCTAAACACGCAGCACTCACTTTATTTCTAAGATGTAATTCTATGAGCCGGGGGCCGAAGGGCTAGCCTGCTCGTTTGTCATCATTTGAGCAGCCGCACCCGCAAGCCGCTCGACATCACTCAAATTCAATCCGCGGTCCATCACGTCAACAGATACGCTAGGATAGGCCGTTTGGACGCCGTCCAAAGTTTGAGTGACGACAGCGTCGATCGTCCCGCTCTTGGCGATTGTGATCGCAAAGGACATCTGATCGCGTCCGGTTGCCCCGTCCAGCGAGGCAAAAAAGCGCCCCTGAAATCGGTTGCAAATTTCCGCGTCTGTCGCGCTCTCCGAAAGATGACGTGCGCCATCAACGCGGCAGGTTTCATCACTTTGACTGGTCATACAGCCCGTCTGCAACAACCCAGCAAAAAGGGAAATGAAAACTGATAATGTGGTTTTCCCTGACATAACCGGCTCTGCAGCCTTCCTTTGAAGTCTTGATGCTATCCGCAGCCGGGTTACCAAAAGCCATGCGCAGATGCTTAATTGACCTGATACTAGACCAAAACGTGTGGGATTTGAAACCCGACGCCGCCCCTGACCCGCGCAATCCAAGCACACTTGGGCGAAAATTTGGCAAGGATCACCCCAATATTTACTCCCTGTCACACTTGCCGTTATGGCGAACAACCTGACCCGGGCACCCACAAGCAAAGAAAGCCGTCCGCCATCGTCTCGGCTTCTTATTCACCGAATTTTATTGCTGTTACGCTACTAGCTGTAAACGAACGATCACGCTGTAAACGAACGATCACGAGGGAATTGAGTATGCGGTCCAATTTAGGTCTGTTGTTGGGAGCCGCGCTGTTTGCGACAATCCCAATGTCAGCTTCAGCCCAATCGAGCGAAGAGCCGGTGCAAACCGTCGAGGATTCCTCAGACAGCCCTCAGATTGAATTCTCAGCCAATATCGGAATCGTATCTGATTACCGTTTCCGAGGGCTCAGCCTGTCAAACCGAAACCCAGCAATCCAAGGCGGTTTTGACATCTCGATGGACAACGGCCTGTTCGTAGGAACTTGGGCATCGAGCGTTTCGGATACTGGCGGCTCCAATGCAGAAGTCGACATTTACGGCGGCTATTCCGGTTCAGCAGCCGGCCTGGACTACACGGTGACGGCCATCGCCTACGTTTACCCGGGCGGCACTGGCGTGAATTATTACGAATTCACCGCGGCTGCCGAAAAAACCGTGGGTGCGGCAAGTGTCGGCATTCTGGTTGGCTATGTCCCAGATCAAACCAATTTCCCCGGCGATAATCTCTACATTTCCGGCACGGCGGGTTACGCCATTCCAGATACGCCGATTTCGCTGACAGCCAGATTGGGGCGAGAGGCCAGCGCGGTGTCCAAGAAATGGGACTGGGAAGCCGGTATTTCATACGATCATGGCCCCTTCTCTACATCACTGTCTTACGTCGACAGCGACGCTGGCGGTCCGGCCCAATCTGGTAGATTAGGCCAGTCTGGGGTAGTCGCCTCACTGATCGCGAGTTTCTGACGAAAGAGACAGACAATGCTGCGCCTTTTCCTTTCCATCGACATGGTCGGCTCGACCCAATTTAAAGCCAAATGCAGCGGCAGCGGCGCCGGCGGTTGGCTTGATACGTTTCGTACATTCTTCACCCATTTGCCGTTAATGGTTGCGGGCCAGGTCGGGTTTGAATTCCTCGACCGCGATGAAACCCCGGCGGTCGATATCTGGAAAGTCATGGGCGATGAGCTTATTTTCATCGCAGAGCCAAACAGCGCCGAGGAAGTCACCGCCATTCTGCGCGCGGTGTTGCGCACGATGAGGCTGTTCGAAGAGCAGCATTACCAAAAGCTGCCATTGCGCCTGAAGGGGACGGCGTGGGTCGCCGAATTTGGCGAAGAGAATATTGAGCTCGACATTCCTGAGCTGACTACCGGCGAAGGGCCGCCGCACACCGATTTTATCGGACCCGATCTCGATCTGGGTTTCCGGATTTCCAAATTTGCGAAACCTGCCACTTTGACGCTGTCGCTTGATCTGGTCGAAATCCTGCTCAATTGCGACGATGCCGCTTCGCTCAATCTCTATTGGGTCGGCGCCGAACCGCTAAAAGGTGTTATGTTTGGCCGCCCCTATCCCATCATTTGGATGCCGGACCCCGAAACTGGTTTCGATTTCCTCCCGTGGGAACTGGATACATGCGATCTATCGGCTGCGGTCGTTAAGGCCGATCCGACCTCGCATGACGATCTGCGCAAAGTCATCGGCGATATGCGGCACTACCTTTCCAAAATGCACGGCGCCGAACGCCCTCCGTTCAAAATCGGTTGCTAGTCCGATTGCGCGGTTTCGCCATCGAAACCGACCACGAGAATGGCAATATCGTCGGATTGCGGAACGGCTCCGACAAACGCACTGACACTTTCGGACAACCCTTCGGCAATACGCCGCGCTGAAACCTGCGAGCGAGTATCGTCGAGCGCAGTCTCAATTCGGCCTATCGTGAACAGCTTGTCGTCTGCATCGGTCGCCTCTGACACGCCGTCTGTGAACAACACGAGCGCATCGCCGCGCTCAAGCTGAAAACGTCCCGTCTGGTATGGCGTGTCACCAAAGACACCCAGCGCCATTCCTTGATGCTTCTTCAGCCGCTCAACGGGCCGATCACGGCGGACGATAAATGGTGCCTCATGCCCACCGTCGCTATATTCGACCGAGCCGTCACGCATGTCGAGGATGCAAGCAAAGACAGTGACGAACATTTCTGCCGCATTGTCCCGCGACAGCTCTTCGTTGACCCGCTGCATGATCTCGCCAGTTGATTTGGCTGACATTGCGTGGGCCTTAAATAGGCTGGTGGTCATCGCCATAAACAGCGCGGCTGGCACACCCTTGCCCGACACATCGCCGACCACAAAGAACAGTCGGTGATCGTCGATCAGGAAATAATCATATAAATCGCCGCCCACTTCTTTGGCCGATTCCAACATGGCAAAAACGTCGAGCTCGCCCTTGTCAGGAAATGGCGGAAATGTGCGCGGCAGCATACCGACCTGAATGTCGCGCGCCGTAGATAGCTCGCTTTCCACCCGCACCCGCGCAGCCGTGGCCGCCTCTATCTCGACCAAATATCTCTGAAGCCGGGAAATCATAGCGGCCATCGCTTCGGCGAGGCTGCCCACTTCGTCCCCTCGCTTTCGGCTGATCTGGCCCATCGCCTCAAGCTCTTGGTCATCCGCTACAAAACTGCGTTGTTCGATGTTGCGCGTAAACGCCGTCAGGCGAACCAACGGATCGACAATCCGCATGACCACGATCCAACCGACCGCCATCGTGAGCGCGAACATCGCAAGTCCGATCAGGATCGATTTCGTCAGCGCCTCGTTCAGCCGCGCGCCCAACGTGGCCAGATCAATGTCCGCGCCGATCACATAGGTCCGCCCGTCTGCGCTGCTCAGCGGCAGATACATCGAACGGAATGATCCGAAGGAATCGTAATATTCATCAAACCGGACCTCGCCGTCTTCAAAGCTGCGATACAATTCCACCGGAGCGGTATCGTACATTGTGAAGAAACCCGTTTGAGTTCCGCTGGCCTCTTCGTCTGGGGTGGCGCTTGTGGAAACGGTGCGAATTCCGTCGTCAAATTCCATATATGAATAGACGTATACAAAGCCGGATTCGTCAGCGAAGCGCGACAAGCGTTCCTGCAAAGCCAAATATTCATCGGCGGGAATGGAATCTTCGTCATCAATGCGCGCATGGTAATTGTCAGGGATGATCTCTCGCGCCGCATTGACCCCGGCGGTCAATCGCCCATCAATCCCGGACATGATTTCCGTCCGGCTCGTTTGATACAGCGCGGCTGTATATGCCATCGCCGAAACCAAATTGAGCGCGACCAACAGCAGCAGCAATTGCGGCTTTAGTCCAAACTTGCGTTTGGAAGCTACATTCTGATCATCATTCGCCATCGCAGCACCCGCCCACATTACACTCGCAATATCACGCGAGTTTATACCGCGTTATGGAGATGTTAGTGACAAAAATTCATTAAGGGCCTCGCATTGGCAATAAAGCGATGCGGTAGGGCCAGATTTGGCGGCGTGATCCGGGGGGACATTTTGCGGCAATTCGTAAACCGTCTGTTTCGGTTGGAACCGGGTGAGTGGCCCAAGCTGCTACAGTTTGGCCTGTTCGGATTTTTGCTTCAGACAGGCATGGGCATAGGCTTTAGCGCCGGCGACGCGGCCTTCCTCAGCAATGTTGGCGCCAGCAGCCTGCCGGTGATCTTCTTGCTGACGCCGATCGTGATGCTGCTCTACACGGCGGTATTTTCCTATCTGATGATCCGGTTCGCAATCGGTTTTATCGTCAACATCACGCTCGCGCTGCTTATCGCGGGAGGTGCGACGTTGTGGGCCTTAATCGACATCGGCCTGCCGCCCGATTGGCAACCGGCGGTTTATTTCGCGATCAAGCTTTACTTGGCGGTCTGGTATATCGGGCTCTACACACTGTTTTGGAACTTCACCGACACCTATTTCGATATTCAAGATGCTAAGCGCCTATTCCCGCTGTTCGCCGCATTCTGCGCGTCTGGGACAGCGACGGGGGCATTGCTCGTCAGCGTGCTCGCGGGCACTGTGCCGATGCACTACCTCTTCCTCTTATGGTCCGTGATCGCATTCGCAACTGCGCCGGTCGCCCGGTTCCTTCAGACAAGATGGACACAAATCGCAGAGAGCGACATCGTAACGGGTGAGAAGCCCGCCAGCACGATGGAAAAATTCGCAGGTGTTGGCCGCGCCTTTAAAGGGTCACGCTTTGCGATGATTCTGGCGCTCACATTGTTTGTGACCTTGCTGATGACCAATCTGGCAGAATTTCAATATTCGATGATCCTGCAAGAAGGGCGCAGCGAGGCGGAACTCGCCGCATTGCTCGGCGCGCTTTATGCCGGGGCCAATATCTTCAACATGCTGGTCTGTTTGCTCGTGTTTAACAGGTTGGTTGCGCGCATAGGTGTGCGCAATGTCGCGCTAATCCAGCCGCTCACATATTTCGCGGTATTCGGATATTTCTTTCTTGAAGGGAGCACATTGGCGGCTCTCGCGGCGTTTTTCGCCTATCACGGCGTGCTGACATCGATCCAATACAACAATGAAAACCTATTGTTCAACGCGGTGCCATCGCATGTGAAGCGGCCACTTCGCACAGTCATAGAAGGCTTGTGCGAACCGCTAGCCAGCCTCGTTGCGGGCGGGTTCTTGCTCTATTGGTCTGACCTTCTCGACATTCGCGAATTGTCCGGAATCGGCATCATCATCAGCTTCTGCTTGATCGCTGTCGTCTTTGCCTTGCGCGGCCAATATCCCGGCGCGATGGCGGCAAACATGAAAAGAGGGTGGCTGAATTTTGGCCGGTTTGGCTCTGGCGCGCTCCGCTTCGATAGTCAGGCGCTGCAACGCTTGGAAGCCGCGGCGGAGGATGATCAGGCACCCTCTGGCATCGCCGCCAATCGCTTGTTACTCGCACAATATAACGCCGCCCAATTTGAGAACTCGGAAAGCGATCCAGAAACGGTGATCGCGAACCTTACCGGCCCGCCAGAGGGACGCGTGCGAGCTTTGGAGACACTTCGTATGTCGGCGGGGCCAGGGCATTTTCATCTGTTTCCTGAAATAGCACGGGCCATCCCGCATCTGACCGCGGAGGACCGTTTTGCAGCCATCGCCATCATCGGCCAGATCAGCGACACCGAAATGATCCCTGAAATCCTGTCCATGGCCGCAGAATTGGCGCCGCGTGATCGGCGCGCAGTTGCGGGAATTCTGGTTGATATGAGAGAAACTGCCATCCCCCACCTCACACGCGGGATCGGTGACAAGGCGCAAACATATCGCTTCCGCTTGCTCGCGGCTCAGGCATTGGCGCAGCTATCCTACGCACAATATTCCTCTCAGCTTAACCGCTTGGTGCAATCAGAGCTCGGGAACACAGGCAGGTTACTTAAATCCGCGCAGGCGCTGGAGGCGCAACCCGATCCGGAGGGTACATGCGCATTGATCGCCCGCGCTCGGCGTGAACGGGCCGGGGCATCAGTGGATTTTGCGCTTGAACTGTTATCGCTCGGTCAAAAATTACCCGATGCCGATTTGCTGATTGTGTCGCTCCATTCCTCCAATACCAAGGTTCGAGGGAATGCGATCGAATCTATAGAGAACGGTGTCGACCAACAAACTTTTCGCCTGTTACGCCCCTTGTTGCAGGCGGATAAGGGTCAGCACATTGATGGCTTGGAACTATCTGCCAATGAGGTCTTGCAAGACGCCCTGTTGGAACGTCGCCCGATTGAAGCCGCCGGTGCAATCGCCGCACTGTCCAAGCGAGTATCCAGTGCCGATCTTTCACGGATGATCGAACCAGTCCTCACGCCCAATATACACCCGCTTTTGCGCAACGTGATCGGCGGCATCTATGGTTTGAACGAAACTGACACGCATAGTCTGCTCGATATTCTAAAAGCGTTTTCAGCGTCTGCGACTTTTGGCGCGGCGCCGCTGCAATCGCTATTGGCCCTGGCTCAGCGGGCGCATTTTGAAAGCCCCAGCGCACCAGCGCATTGCGAAACCGCTGGCTCATTGTCCGTTTGGATCCTTCAAAGCGACTTGGACGAGATTGCCGCGCGTTTTCCAGCGCTGGCGTTGGTCCTCCTAAGATCGCAAGTAGGGGCTCGTCATGCGGCTTGAGACACGCCCAATAAAAACACTGCTCCTGCGGATATTCCTGCCTGCCGTTTTGCTTGTCGCAGCGTTGCTCGCCGTATTCGCATATAATTGGCACTATGCGACCATTCTGGAAGGGTTTGACCGAAAACTGGTCACGACCAGCGCGCTCACTGGCGCGATGATTAATCCCGAAGATCACGACCGTCTGATCGACGCGGCGCGCAGCGGGGCTGATCCCGATGCGACTGAGCAAACACGCGAATATGAACGCAATGCCGCGCCAATCAGGCGCATCCTGACGCAGCTAGATCTGACCTATCTATACAGCCAAGCAACCGCGCAGACATCGGATATCGTCTATGTCCTCGACGGCTCGATTGGTGATGAACATTCCCCGATCGGAACGCCAGATGACCTGACGACGCAAACGCTGAACGGAATTCTCAGCGCCGAAGACGATGGCAGCATTTTCGTATCGCCGATAGAATATCAGGAGCAGTGGGGATTGCTGAAAACAGCAGCTGCGCCTGTTTATGACAGCGGGGGCGGCATCAGCGCAACCGCCGGCGCGGACGTGGATATCTCTGTCATCTTAATCGCCACGCAAAATGCCCTGTTTGCCAGCACGCTAATCGGCCTTGGATCAATCGCGCTTTGTTTGCTCATCACCTTTGCAATTGTTCGAAAGGTCGCCCAGCCCATTGAAGCGCTGAAGGATCAAGCCCTGAGCATTGCTGCAGGTGAAAGCCATTCTTCCAGCGAAGCAAAAGGCCCGCGAGAAGTCGTACAGCTATCGCGCGAGCTTTCAGAAATGGCGGCAGGGTTTGAGCGATCTGCCACCGAACGTGAGCGCATCTCAGCGGAACAAAATCGCCGAGCAAATGCGGATCTAATTTTGGGCGTTAGTGACAACGTTGATGGCGAAATCTTGCAGATTCTGGAACATGGTGAGAGCAAAGTGTTCTGGCTGCCGATTGCGGCAGATTGCGCCAAAGCCGCGCTAACCAGTCTCGCCATGAGGCATCTGGCCCAGCGTTTCGCCGGAGATGCCGAATTGGCCAAGGAATGGCGGTTATTGGCCGACACGCAAAACGGCGTGTGCATCGCGTCAAAATGCGCGGCTGGCACCATCGAATTGGTCGGAAACACCGCCGTAACAATCATTCGCGGCGGCACAGAAACGGTTTTGAAACCAGGCACGCCGCAGTTATTTTCTTCGGCCACTGACCATGTGAAGATTGGCGATGGTTCGGCGTTTCTACTCCCCCACCCTGCCGCACAGAAAGATGGGCAGCCATGATCACCGGTGATGCAGTCGATAGGATGTTGACCTTGACAAGCATCCCGCCCTTTAACGTGCTTAAGGAAAGCGAGTTGCTGCTCGTTGCACAGCATTTGCATCCGCGCAGCTATTCGGCTGGCGAATTGATTCTTGCCGGCGGCCATGTCGCTGAAATGGTGATTATCGCCGCATCAGGCACCGCCCTTTGCGGGGGCGTCAATGATCAGCGCGCCCTCCCGGCGATTGTCGGGGCGCCTTCGATATTGTTCAGCTTGCCGATTGATGAGAGCGTTTTCGCAGGTCCTGAAGGCGTGGACGCGCTGTGCCTCGCTAAGCCGCATCTGTTCACGATTGCACGCGAATGCCCTGATTTCGTTGTCGGACTGACTGATCTTTATCGGGCCGCTGCGTTATGACAGTGCGCACGATCTTCATGGCGCTATCCGTCCCGCTGTTCCTGCTCATGGCGGCGGTCAACGGGGCGGTTTTGTATTTTCAGGAACAATCCGAAATGTCGCGGGCGCTTACTGAGCAAGCCCGCGCAGCAGCGATTGTGACCGCAGAATTCATCGCAGAAATGGACGATCCGGGCGCAGAACTAACGGCACCTTTGCGGCAAGATGCAATCAACGCCGCATCAGACCATATTGTTGGGCTTCAGGGCCTGTATCTTGTCGAGCGGTCAGGGACGCTCACCCCATTGGCCGCTGGATCAATGCCGTGGTCACCGCCAGTTCAATGGTCCGGTGTCAACGCACAAGCTACTGTGCTCCAAGACGACACGAGCGAAGCATCCTTTTTCGCAGCCATCCATCCCGCCGGAGAAGGCAGGGCTGTGGCAGCACGGATCGACGCTGCACCGCTGCTCGCCAACAGGGCGGAAATAATACAGATCATTTTGTCCATTATCCTTGGAGTGAGCGTCTTCGCAGCCGCGCTAAGTTGGTTCGTTGCGCAGCGCATTGTCCGCGAATTGCGATGGAATGGGCTGTATCTTGCGAATTCTGCCGCTTTCCCCGGACCAGAACAAACAGCCGGCGCGGCCCAATTGAAAATCCGCGAAACGCGCGATCTTTCCGATGCGGCAGCTTTGATGAATGCCAGCCGCGAAGCAGCCGAAACGCGCCACCGCCGTGACGCAGAACGCAGCAACCAAAGACGCGACATTCACACCGCATCTAGACAGCTTCACACAGAGACATTTCCGAACGGCGCCTTTGTTATTGGCGACACCGAAATCGCTGTCCGCATATGCGGGAATGTTCCGCCGGGCGCTTTCTACGCCTTAGCGACCGCCGATGACGAGTGCGGCAGCACGCATGTCGTCATTGGCCGCTGCCTCGCAAGCGAACCAGACACAGATTTGGCCAATGCTGCGGCGGCGCGCCGCTTTATCGAGGACAATTTTGTCACTCTTGGACGCGAGCGGTGCCTTTCGCTGGCAAAGCAAGCGTTTGAGATCGAAACTCTTGATTGGATTGCATGCCCCGGCGCACAGACAGATCAGCATCACACTGCATTGCTATGCGACACCGAGGAGCAAACAGCCTCCAACGCCCACCGCATTGTTCAAAATAGCGGGGATTTGACACCCGATCAGACGCTCAATGCAATCGAATCCCTGTTAAACCCAGTCGGTATTTTCGTCACCCTAGGCCGCCGGAATAACAGTGCGGGTCAGATCAAGCCGCAGCGATGAGAGCCTTTTCCACATCAGGCTCAATCGCAAAAATACTGGTGAACCCGCTGATATCGAAGACTTCTTGAACCGATGGATCGAGGCCGCACAGCACCAATTTGTTGCCTGTCGACTTCGCTATCTTTGCGCCTTTGAGCAGAACCCGCAATCCAGCAGAGCTGACATAGGCGACGTCCCCGAGGTCCATTACCGTTGCCGGATTGGTTTCCACCCGACCCGGCAATACCGCTTCCAATTCGCCGGCCGTGTTGCTGTCTATCCTTCCAGAAGCAGTGATTACCAACACGCTGCCATGGGTTTCTTCGCTGACTTGCATCTTCGTCGCCACTCCGATCACGATCAATTCTGTGCGCTGCTCTATATTGAAGGGTTTGAGAAATTATTCCACTCGATTATGATCGACGCGGATAAACCTTTCCGACAACCCGGGATCGGCACGAATGATCTTTCACTTCGAGCATGACTTCACAGCCGGGGACCGCGATTTTGCGGATTTGGACGGGGCCATCGCGGATTGCCTAGAATCTCAGCCCGTCTCTCCAGCAGCGGCGGCGCAAGTGATGATCGCCTTTGATGAGCTTATCAGTAACATACTGAATAATCGAAAAAAACCTAGCGCTGAACATGGTGAAAACGACGCCGTCGAACCGAAATTGACCGTCAGGATTGAGGTCGAGCACGGCAAGGTGTCCGCAGAAATTGCTGATAACGGCCCAGCCTTTGACCCGTTATCTTTGCCAGAACCCGATACGGACCTGTCTGCAGAAGAGCGGGAAATCGGAGGTTTAGGCGTCCACCTTGTGCGAAACTTGATGACGGATGTGACCTATGCGCGCGAAAATGGATGGAACAGGCTACGATTTTCTAAGACCTTTGAACTAGAATGATCGGACGAGCAGATGACCGCCTTGTCATTGATCGCAAAATTGGGAAACCAAAGGAGCAGGCCAGAGATGTATCCGGTCAAATCGGCACAAATGCTTGCGAGCAGCGACCAAGACGCACGCTTGGAGCTTTGCCATTGTGATCAAGTCGGACTTGCCGTGCGCAGCGTGGTCGCGTTCTCGAAAGGCGAAGTTCTCGATCATTTCGATGGCCGTATCGATCAGCACATCTCTCAACACAGCCTGCAAGTCGGGCGCGGCGAGCATATTTCTGAAACCCAATTTGTCGGATTTCTATCGCATGGATGCGATCCAAACTGCGCGCTCGACATGGAAACGCGCCGCCTTATTGCGCTGAGGGATATCGCAGCAGGAGAATTGCTGTTGATCGATTATTCAATAACGGAAGACACGCTCTTCAAAGACTTCGATTGCGCTTGCGGAGCGTCTCAATGCCGCGGGCAAATCACTGGCCGATTGGCGATGAAGAACCCGTGATCTCCGCTTCTGCCGAGGGTTTAGTCGATCAGTTCTGGTGGGAACGCAGCGACCTTTGTTACAAACAGAACCGCCTCCATCTTGCCGGCTATGACCTTGGCAAGCTCGCGGCACATGCGAACGCGCCGCTTTACGTGTATTCGCTCGCACGCATAGAGGCAAAGCTGGATCGGCTTTTAGACGCGCTAGCGACCACGAAATGTGACCACCGCATATTCTACGCGATGAAAGCCAACCGCTTCGCGCCAATCCTGAAAATGATGGCGGCGTCGGGTAAATGCGGCGTGGACATCTGCTCCCCTGGCGAAATGGACCTTGCTCTGGAATGCGGGTTTCAGCCGCATCAGATCAGCTTCACCGGTACTGGCGTTTCCAACCGTGATCTGGACCGAATTTGCACCTATCCTGAGATGACGATCAATTGCGACACGATTGGAATGATCCGCCGGATCGGACAGCGACAGCCCGGCCGTTCCATCGGTATTCGCGTCAATCCGCGCCTGGGGACCGGTTACGGCGACAGCGATATTTTGACCTATTCGGGCGGTCGCACAACGAAGTTCGGTATTTACCGCGAACAATGGGCCGAGGCGCTGGAAACAGCGCGCAGTTTTGGATTGAAAATAGAGACGCTGCATTTCCATGTTGGCTGCGGCTATCTGACCAGAGAGCTTCAAAGCTGGCAGGCCGCTTTTGATGCGGCTTGCGCATTCATGTCAGACTTGCCCGACCTCAAAACCGTCAATATTGGCGGCGGCCTTGGCCTGCCGCACCGCGAGGAAGATGACGCACTCGACCTTGAAAAATGGTCGGGTATTCTTCGGTCGAAATTCCAAGGACGCGGCATCGTTATAGCGGCCGAACCCGGCGATTTTCTGGTCAAAGACGCTGGAGTTCTTGTGCTCAGCGTCACCGATGCGGAAACCAAACGCGACACGCTCTTCATCAGCCTTGATGGCGGCTTCAACCTGCATCCAGAACCGGCATTTTACGATCTACCATGCGCACCTGCCGCCTGTGTTCTCAAGAGCAGAGCCCCTTCAGATTGGCAGCGCGCAACAATCGCCGGCAACATCAACGAAGCGCTCGACCTATGGGGCGAAGACATCGCCTTTCCGCCCACACAAGAGGGCGATTTCGTCGCTCTGATCAACGCGGGCGGCTACGGTTCGGCGATGAGTTCGAACCATTGCATGAGAGGTGTTTTCCAAGAGACCGCGATCTGAGGCGTCTTAATGACCCGCGTAAGTTAGAGTGAAATCAAGTGTTCTATGATCTGCGCTTCACTGACGACATCGGCGTATTTCGCGTCCATATCGAACAAATTGGATTCATGCGGATCGGAATGGCGATCCCCCACGGCGTCGCGTGCGATTGTCGTGATGAAGCCATGCGACATGGAATCCACACACGTCGCGCGGACACATCCACTCGTCGTAAGACCGGTCAGGATGACCTGATCGACGCCCAATGCGGTCAACGTCGAAGCGAGAGACGTTCCGAAAAACGCGCTGGGATATTGTTTGGTGATGACCAGATCGGTTTTTGCCGGTTCCAACCCTTCCGCCCAGCCCCCCATCGGATTGCCAGCTTCAAAACAGCGCAGCGGCTTCAACTTTTCAACGAACCGTCCGCCATCCATCGCGCCGGGGTGATAGACCACATTGGTGAGCACAACCGGAACGCCGGCAGAATGCGCCGCCGCGCGGACCCTCAGCGCGGATGCCAACGTTTCCTCGACGCCTGCGTAAAGATCGCATTCGGGGTCGAAATAGGCCCGGACGAAATCGATTAGAATAAGGGCAGGCCGTTTGCCGAAACCTGCCCTATTTCCTTCAGAATTTGCGTAGCCGGGGTTCAAATCACTCATGCAATTGCCTTTGCCAGATGAACGTCCAAGCGGCCAGTTTTAGAAGCGGTAGCCGACCTCTACGCCAACCAAGCGCCTCGCCCCCGGTGAGATGAAAGACCCGCCAAATTCAATCGCGGGGATCACCTCATTCAGATATTTACGGTTGAGGGCATTTTCCGCGAATATCGTCGCCCGGAAATCGCCAACTTCTACGCCAGCACGAAGGTTGAGCACACCAAAAGCGTCGCGCCTAGCCACTCCGTAATTCGCGTTCCCAACGAAATCGGGCAGCGCCAAGGCGGAGATTGGCAGAAGGCCAGAGAACAAAGTGGGCGCCTCCTGATCTTGGAAAGAATGGAACCATGTAGGCCCGGTGATCCGGTAATCGGCCCGCATGATAAGATCGACACTATCGTTCATCGGCACATCGATCTCTGTGCCCAAGTTGATCGTGTAATCCGCGGTGTATGGCGACTTATTACCGACTGTTGACGGGCGTGAGCTGTTGGCTTGAATTTCCGATTCCGTGACGTTGATAGACCCAAAGAATGTCCAGCCCTCAACCACCTCAGCAGAGGTGTTGAATTCGATCCCGTAAACATCAACCTCGTCGATATTGGAAACCACGCGCAGCAGGCCGAACGGCCCGACGAAGAATTCGAAGAACTGCATGTCTTCGATGTCAGTGTAATAACCCGCGAGGTCGAACGTGATTGCCCCATTGGCAATCTCGCCCTTCACGCCGACTTCGAATGCGGAAGAAACCTCTTTGTCATATTGGTCTTCGATGCTCACATCTGCGCCGATGAATTGCACAAAGTTGGCATCAATGATCGCCGAAGACCCTTGGTTGTTAAAGCCGCCCGATTTGAAACCGATGCCCCAGTTCGCATAGAAATTGAGATCAGGATTGGGCTGCCAGCTCAGGCTGACTTTGGGTTGCAATTGCTTGAATGTTTCTTGCACCGGCGCAAAGTTTCCAAAGGCAAGGCCAGGATTGATCGGACCGCCGGTGAAGGGATCAAGAGCGCCTGCTGGCACTTGCGATTCTGACGAACGATCCTCGATATCGTACCGCAGCGCGAGCCCCGCAGTGAAGTCACCAGAGGAATATTCCGCACTCCCAAACGCCGCAAAAACGGTCGTATCGAAGGAATCCGCCAATAGCAGCGAAGTTGGGTTCGCGCTGCCCGGTGCATTGAACAGCTCGCGGCTGACCCCTGCTCCGGTGTCGCCGCCAATACTAACACCGGTTTCGCGATCAATGCTGAGGAAATACGCGCCAATTTGCCAATTCAGATCGCCGCCGCCGCTCGATGCGAGCCGGATTTCGCCGCTAATGTCAGACTGATTTCGAATTTGCAGCTGTGTGCCATCGCAGGTCGTCGGGCTGTACGCGCCGAATGTGGAGCCGTTTGCCGGCGCGAAGATGAAGGGGACCGGAATTTGCCCCACCGCTCCTGGTTGATTGACGGGAAATCCGGTTAGGTTGGCGGTGCTGGCGAAACAACTGTCGACAACATTGCTCGCCGCGGGGTCAACTGCTGAGATGAAGCGCGCAAAGTCAGCCGACGTGCCATCGGCGGTCAATTCCTGCTGAACATCGGAATATAGCGCCCATGCGGTGAGGGCGACACCGCCAAAATCGTGTTCAACCTTGGCCGAAATATCGAAACTGTCTTGCTCGTTTGTCGGGCGGATATTCCCGTAATAGCGGAACGGATGCTCGTTCACATCTTCAAAGAATGCCGGGTTCACACCCGCAAAGTTGGGGAGGTGGAATGACGAATTGAAATTAATTGATGCGCCGCGAAGCTGCGAATACCGCGCCTTCACGTCCAGCTCTGTGGTTTCGCTAAGATCGGCGATAATGCGCCCATCGATCGTCCAAACTTCCTGATCATCAACTACATCGGCATCTAGGAATTCATTGCGGAAGAAACCGTCGGTCGTGCGGTAATATCCGGACAGGACGAAGCCCAAATTGTCCGCGAGAGGGCCTGAGATGAAGGCTGTCCCCTCCGCCGTGCTCTCATTTGCATAGGACGCCCGGACCGCGCCCTCGAACCGGTCGCCGGGGCGCTGGGTGGTGAGAACAATTGCGCCCGCTGCTGCGTTGCGGCCATACAGCGCGCCTTGCGGCCCCTTTAGGATCTCAACCTGCCTTAGCGTGCCCTGATTTTGGTTCAGCTGCGCCGTATTTGTTTTCAAAATACCGTCGACGACAAGCGCGACTGAGCTTTCCGCGTCGCGCGCGCCATTGATGCCGCGAATGTTAATCTGCGTATCGCCAGCCTCCGCTGTCCCCGTTACGATTGTCACACCCGCCGTCAATTGAGCGAAATCCTGCGCATTTTCAGCCCCGGTTTTCTCCAATGCGTCTGCCGTGAGGACCGAAACCGATGCAGGCACGTCCTGCAAGCGCTCGCTTTGCCGGCGCGCCGTTACGATGATCGCATTGTCATCATCCTCTTCTGCGGCCGGGTTAGCGGATGCAGATTGTGCGAATGCTGGCGTGGATGCACATGCGATGGCCGCAAATGAAGCTGCGGCCATAAGGCTGTAGTGACGCATGGAAAAAGTACCCCTTTGGCTGTCCCCCTGAAGTCGGGGCAGTGTTTGTTCCGATCCCTCGAATTGCAAACTGCGGCCTTGTCATCCCTGCCTCGAAGCAAAGCTCACGGGCAATTCGGCACAAATTGGCAGCTTGCGTTGACCATTCTGTATTGTATACAATTTGGGTGAGTCAAGCTTCAACCACCACTGCAAGCACTGTCGCAATTGATAAGTGAGACCCTGACAATGACCAAAGCGTCAGACCGCGCATACAGCATGATCAGAGCGATGATCCTTTCGGGCGAATTGGTCGCAGGCGATCCTGTCCGGGAGGAAGCATTGGCGGAACGCTGCGGGGTATCGCGCACCCCTGTGAGAGAGGCATTGCGCCGACTCGAAGTGGACCTCATGATCCGCAAAACCGACTCACAACGCAGTTTTGTCGCCGACTGGTCGCTCGATGATGTTGGAGATGCGTTCGAACTGCGCGCCATGCTAGAAGGCCACGCGGCGAAGCGCGCGGCGCGGAACATGACAGATGACGTTTTGAAGCAGTTGCGCTCTTGCAACACAGCAATTGAAGCAGCGATTTCGGGCAGAAAACCGGATGTTGCAACGTTCCTTGATCGCAACCGAGAATTTCACGCGCTTGTGCTCAAAACCGCCGGTTCGCGCCGCCTTACGACCCTGCTTACCGCCTTGATCGAGCAACCGGTCGTCTGGCGCACAGCGCATCATTACAGCCCCGAAGCTTTTCGCCGTTCACATAGCGAACATGACGACTTGCTCGCCGCATTTGGACGCCGCGATGGGGCCTGGGCAGAAACCATTATGGCTGGTCATATTCGCAGAGCCTTTCACGCCTATTCAGATGCGCATCTGGACATGAAGGCGCAGGAACGAGGTGCGGCTTGATGGATGAAATGTATACATTACCTATCGAAATTGTTGAGGTGAGCCCGCGCGACGGCCTTCAAAACGAACCAACCCAGATCAGCACGAATGACAAAATCAGCCTAATAGAGGGCGCCATCGAAGCGGGAGTTCGGCGCATCGAAGTGACCAGCTTCGTCAATCCGCGCGCCGTGCCGCAAATGGCAGACGCGGATGATGTTTGCGCACGCCTGCCTGAACGCGGCGACGTTACCTATATCGGCTTAGTAATGAACCAAAGGGGCGCAGACAGAGCGCTTGCTACGGGTAGAATCGATCAGTTGGGCGCAGTCTGCGTAAGCACAGATACGTTCGCGATGGCCAATCAAGGTCAGACGTCAGACGGCTCTGTTCAAGCGGCAAAATCCATCATCGAAAGCGCGAAGTCCGCTGGCAAGACCGCCCAAGCGACGATCGCGGCGAGTTTTGGCTGTCCGTTCGAGGGGGAAGTGGCCGAAGACCGTGTTGTCGCAATGGCAAAAGAATTGGTGAAATCTGGCCCCGTCGAAATCGCGCTGGCTGATACGATTGGGGTCGGAAATCCAGCGCATGTCGCGCGGTTAGTGAGCAAGGTTAAAGACGTGATCGGATCGCTGCCGGTCCGCGTTCATTTTCACAACACGCGCGGCACGGGCCTGGCCAATGTGTGGGCCGCGATCGGTGCTGGAGCATCGAGTGTTGATGCGTCGATAGGCGGATTGGGCGGTTGCCCATTTGCGCCCGGCGCGGCGGGCAACGTCGCAACAGAAGACGTTGTTTACATGCTGGAACGCGCGCAAATTGCGACCGGCCTTGATCTTAACTCGCTCATCCAAACCAACGCTTGGCTGGGCAAAATCATGCAAAAAGAGCTGCCCGCAATGGTGGCAAAATCGGGCGGTTTTCCCGTCCCTAGTAATCAGAATAAGGAAGTGGCCTAATGCGCTATCGTCTTGGGGTGGATGTCGGTGGGACGTTCACGGATTTGCTGTTGTTCGACACCAGCACGGGGAATTTCTGGCGTCACAAAACCCCGTCGACCCCGCATGATAGTTCAGAGGGCATCCTGAACGGCGTCAATGCCATCACAGCAGATGCAGGCATCGATCCGAGCGAAATTGAATTCTTCCTGCACGGCACCACGGTTGCAACGAATGCTGTGCTGGAAGGGAAAGGCGCACGGGTCGGTTTGATCACCACCGAAGGTTACCGCGACATCATGCAGATCGCGCGCAGTTTTGTTCCGGGCGGATTGGCTGCCTGGATTGTGTGGCCAAAGCCTAAGCCGCTCGCCGCGCTCGAAGACACATTGACTGTCGCTGGCCGGATGGATGCCGACGGCAATGAAGTGCGCCCAATCGACGAAGCGCAAGCGCGCGGCGTCATGGAACAACTCAAAGCGCAAGGTGTTGAGGCTGTCACCGTCAGCCTCATCAATGCTTATGTGAACGGCGCGCATGAAAAACGCATTGGCGAGATAGCAGCGGAAGTTTTCGGCGATATTCCCATCTCGCTTAGCCATGAAGTGCTGCCTGAAATGCAGGAATATGAGCGCACACTTACAACGGTCGCCAATGCAGCGGTGCGCCCCGTAGTCGGCAACTACATCTCGAACCTTCGCGACAAGTTGAAAGATGCCGGTGTGACCGGCAAATTGTCGCTGCTGCGTTCGGATGGCGGCCTGATGAGCAGCCAAAAGGCTGAGGAGCATCCGGTCAACATCCTGATGTCCGGCCCGGCGGGCGGCGTAACCGGCGCGATGTGGGTTGCCAAGAATGCTGGGCACAAGAACATCCTGACGCTCGATGTTGGCGGGACCTCTACCGACGTCGCATTGATCGAAAACCTCGAACCGCGCCGCGTGAGATCGACCGATGTTGGTCATCTATCCGTCCGCGCATCATCACTCGATGTGAAGACCGTTGGCGCAGGCGGCGGCTCTATCGCGCATGTTCCTGAACTGACCGGCGCATTGCGGGTTGGTCCCGAAAGCGCAGGCGCAGTCCCCGGCCCTGTTGCTTACGGCAAGGGCGGCCAAGTCCCGACGGTGACGGACGCCAATGTTGTTCTCGGCTATCTGCCAGAGGATTTGCTGGGCGGATCGTTCCAGCTTGACCGAGAAGGCGCAACCAAGGCGGTCCAAACAATCGCCGACGCTCTTGGCGTAGGATTGATGGAGGCCGCCCGCGGCATCATCGACATTGTGAATGAAAACATGTTCGGCGCGCTGCGCATGATCAGTGTTCAGCAGGGCTATGACCCGCGGCATTTCGCGTTGATGGGATTTGGCGGCGCAGGTCCGCTGCATGTGAATGCGGTCGCTAAACTGATGGGCAGTTGGCCCGCAATCAGCCCCGTTTCACCCGGTGTGCTGTGCGCATTGGGCGATGCGACGACCCGAATGCGCACAGAAACCGCGCGGAGCTTTAGTCGCTTGGCGACGCAGACCGATGTCAGTGAGCTTGTTGCTCTGCTCAATGAAATGGCGGCGCAAACACGCGCGGAACTGGAGGCGGACGGCATTCCGCCCGACAGTATCACGAGCGAGTTTGAGGTCGATGTCCGATATGCGGGGCAAGCTTTCGAAGTGCCGCTGACGATTGATCAAACGGCGCTGCAGGAAAAAGGCATTGATGGAATTCTCGCCCGATTCAATGAAGAGCATCGCCGCTTATTCACGTTTAACATGGATACGCCGCACGAGATTGTGAACCTGCGCGCTGTGGCCATGGGCGAAGCGCTTGAGCTTGAAACGACCGAACTTGAGAAAGGCGATGGCGATCCGTCAGCGGCGAAAATTCGTGACCACACGCTTTGGATGGATGGCGAAGAACGAGCGGCCATTATCTATGATCGCGCCAAACTTCGCCAAGGCGACATGATCGATGGCCCGGCCATCATCACCGAAATGGATTCGACCACATTGATCGAAAATGACTGCAGCGCGGTCATTGATGCGGCCGGCAACATCCTCATCAATCCAAAGAGCAATTCAGGAACGGGGAGCTGAACCATGCCAGCACAAATCGTCGAAACAAACGCCCTGTCCTTCAACAAGCTAGACCTCGATCCGGTCACGCTCGACATTATCGAGAATGCCTTACGCAATGCGCGGATCGAAATGGATGCCACCTTAGTGCGCACCGCTATGTCGCCGGGTATTCGCGAACAAGGCGATGCCTTTCCGCTGATCGCTGACCCCGCGGGCAAGATGATCGTGGGCCAATTTGGCAGCTTTATTGGCGGGTTCCTCAAAAGCTTTGATGGGACCATCGAAGACGGGGACATGATTTTCCTATCCGACCCCTATTCCTGTGAAGGCGCGATTAGCCACTCCAATGATTGGCTGGTGATGTTGCCTGTGTTCAAGGATGGCCGCCTTATCGCTTATACCGCGATGTTTGGTCACCAATCCGACATTGGCGGCATGGTGCCGGGATCAATGCCAATCGAGGCGACGTCTATCTTTCAAGAGGGCGTTCGCATCCCGCCCGTCAAAATCTGGAAGAAGGGCGAATATAACGAAGACCTGATGAAGTTGGTGATGCACCAAACGCGCAAGCCGGACTGGTGTCAGGCCGACCTGAACGCGCTGATCGCCAGTTGCCGGGTTGCTGCAAACCGCGTGGTCGAAATCGCTGGGCGCTTTGGCGACGATGTCTATTATTCGGCAACGCAGGAATTGCTGGCGCGCAATCACCGCGCGATGAAGGCGTTGATCGGTCAGGCAATCCCCACCAACAAGGCCAGCTTTGAAGACTACATCTGCGATGATGGCAAAGGCTTTGGCCCGTACAAAATTAAATGCACGATGTGGCGCGACGGCGAAAAAGTCATTCTCGACTTTGACGGCACCGATCCGCAATCCATTGCTTCGATCAATTTCTACCTCAATGAAAACATGTTCAAGATGTTCTTCGGCATCTACATGATCATGGTCTTCGACCCGCAAATCCTGTTCAACGATGGGTTCTACGACCTGATCGAGGTTCGCATCCCAGAAGGGTCGCTGCTTAAGCCGAAATTCCCGGCTGCGCTTTCTGGTCGGACCCATGCGCTGGGCCGGATTTTCGATATTCTTGGCGGGCTGCTGGGCCAGGGGACACCGGAATTCCTCAATGCAGCTGGATTTTCATCGTCGCCTCACATGTTCTATTCCGGTTGGGATAATCGCAAGGGAAGAGAGGGCGACTGGTTCCAACTCTTCCAAATTGGATTTGGCGGAATTCCGGGCAGGCCGCTGGGTGATGGCCCGGATGGTCATTCGCTATGGCCCGGCTTTACCAATGTCCCGAATGAATTCTTGGAGAGGTATTTCCCGCTTCGGATTGAGCGTTATGAAACCGAACCTGACAGCGGCGGCGCGGGCCTGCATCGCGGCGGAAACGGCATCCATATGACTTACCGTTTTCTGGCCGATGGTGCGGTCGCGATCCATGATGATCGCTGGTTCGTCCCCCCTTGGGGCGTGAATGGCGGCCATCCGGGCAAACGCGCGACCAAAGTGCTCGAACGGCTCGACGGGACCACTGAAATCGTCGGCAACAAAGTCGAAGATGTCGAAGTGAAAGAGGGCGAGCAATTGCACTTCATCACTTGGGGCGGCGGCGGATGGGGCGATCCGCTGGAACGTGACCCGGAACTAGTGGCGCTGGAAGTGCGTCAGGGTCTCGTCACGATAGAAGGCGCACGCGAATACGGCGTGGTCATCAAGGCCGATCATACGGCCGATACTTCTGCAACCGATGCTCTTCGCACCGAAATTCTCAGCACACGCGGCGAATTGGAGTTGTTTGATTATGGTCCGGGAATAGAGGCTCTGCGTAAAGCCTGCGAAGAAGAAACGGGCCTGCCCGCACCAATTCAGCCCGTCTGGAAAGATAGGTATATCGCAGAGGCCGCAGAATGAGCGAGACTGCCAATAATGGCGCTCTAAAGGGACTGCGCGTCGTGGAAATGGGTCAGCTGCTCGCCGGCCCCTTCTGCGGTCAGTTGCTTGGCGATATGGGCGCCGATGTCATCAAGATAGAACCCCCCGGCAAAGGCGACCCGATGCGCGATTGGGGGCAAGGCAAAGAGAAGGTGCAATGGGAAGTCATCGCTCGCAACAAGCGTTCGGTAACCTGCAATTTGCGTGTCCCAGAAGGGCAAGATATCGCTCGTAAATTGATCGCCAATGCGGATATTTTGGTAGAGAATTTCAAACCCGGAACACTGGAAAAATGGAGCCTTTCGCCAGAGGAACTCCACGCGATCAATCCTGGCCTAATCGTTGCCCGCATGTCCGGTTATGGTCAGACAGGCCCCTATTCCACCAGAGCCGGATTTGGCGGGATCGGCGAGGCGATGGGCGGATGGCGTTACATTGTCGGCGACCCTGATCGCCCCCCTGCCCGCATGGGCATTTCCATCGGCGACACTTTGTGCGCAACTTACGGAACCATGGGCGTGCTCGCCGCGCTCCACCACCGCGAAAAAACCGGTGAAGGTCAGGTGATCGATACCGCCCTGTACGAAGCGGTCTTGCAAGTCATGGAAGGGTTGGTGCCCGAATATGACTATAACGGCTTCACCCGCGAACGCTCTGGCTCCATCTTGCCCGGCATTGCACCCAGCAACGTCTATTCTTGCAAGGATGGACCATTCATGATCGGCGCCAATAACGATGCGATCTTCGCCCGATTGACAGAGGCAATGGGGCAGCCCGAATTGGCTGAAGATCCTGAATATAAGACGCATTTGGCACGCGGCCGCAATCAAACCATCCTAGACGAAATGATCAATCAATGGACAGGCGCGCTAACGATCGCAGAAGTCGATGCGCTAATGATCGAACACTCTATTCCTGCCGGACGTGTCTATACCGCGAAAGACATGCTCGATGACCCGCATTTCCGCGAACGCGAGGCAATCATCGAAGTCGAAACCGAAGGGCATGGGAAAATCAAAATGCAAAATGCATTCCCGCGATTTTCCAAATCAACTTCCGGTTTTCGCCGTTCCGCACCAACAAGCCCCGGTCAGCACAACGCCGAAGTGTTTGGTGAAGTTCTCGGCTGGGATGAGCAGATGCTCGCTGACAATGCTAAGAATGGGCTGATCTAAGGGTGTCACGCCAGTGACGGCGTCAACGCGCATCCCTGACTGACGCGAGATGCGCATAGGATGCGTCCTCAGTGCCTCTCACCCCATAGGCGCTGGGATTGTCTGGATCATCGCGGTCCCAACCGTCAGTGGCGGGCACCGTGCTGTTCCAGTCATAAACCGCATGGCGATGGCTGATTTTCCACGCCCCTGCGCGGCGCTCAAACCGGTCAAGATATCGTCCCGCCGCGATCATTAAAATCTCACCATCGGCGGTATCAATATGGTGCTGCGCCACGAAATAGCTCTCCGAAGCGGCGCGATCTCCGCTGACTTCGACGAGGCATTGACCGATAACATGCTGAGTGCGTTTCATTGTGGCCAGCACCGGCATCACCCATTCGGTAAATTCTTCGGCTGACCCCTTAAACAATCCGTGATCATCGGTGGCATCGGGATGGAAACATTCCCGAACGATTTCGGCATCGCAGCGATCAATGCCCCTTGCGAGGCGGCCGACAACTTCCGCGCATTCGAGCTTGTCTGCAGCGATTTCAAACCGGTTCATTGTGTGCTCCATTCCGTGAACAATTCGGGCCGATTTCTGGCAAGTGCGTTGGATCTACCGCGCCATCCAGTCTTCAAGCGTCTCGTGGAAATAGCGCATCCGGCTTTCCTGGCTGGCTAAGTAATCACGTTTGTAGCCGCGCGAATGCAGCCCACGTTGCTGTTGCGGCCAGATCTCCAGATCCTCGTCAATCGCCGGTCCGGTCGTGACCTCATCGGCGCTGCCTTGCATATGGGGCACTTCGGCATCGGTCGAAATCGTATCGCCCATGACATAGGAGTAATATTCCGTCTGCCCTTTGGCAAAGAGAACCATGAACCACATATCGAACAGGCATTTTTCCGGGTCGCTCGGATGGGGCCGCGCGCGCAGCCAGATATTGCTTTCCGGCTTGAGGCTAAATGAAAGGTTCGGAAAGATCGTATAGTGCCAATTATCCGTCAGCTGTTCGTCATGATAAGTGGAGAAATCATACCCCTTCTCAGCCCCAAGCCGGCGTTTCGCCTTTTGCAGATCCTTGCGGATGTTTCGGGTTTTGCCGCCTTTGTAATCATCCGGGTTTAGCTCCCAGAAAAGCAGCTCTTTCTGCATCCGCTCAATCGTTTCTTTCTCTCCGCCTTTGACCGCCGCTGCTGGGCCGCCGCCGGGCATGAGCATCCGGCAATGCCCTTGCGGATAGTGATCGAACTGGCAGTCTTCCCGCCCATATTCGAGCGTGAATTTCGCGTCAGGATGAACAAATGGCACATGGTAGGATTCGCTGAAATTGTCCTGAACCAGCTTCCAATTCCAATCACCCTCCACCGTAACCCAATGCGTCCGCCGAAATTCAGCCATCGGATACGTGTCAATCTGATCGGCAATCGGACCAAGGCTTTCGCGGAGCGGGACGCAAGCATCGTCCATATTGTACCAGACAAATCCGGCCCAAACCTCGCACTTCATTTCAACGAGGTTGAGTTTCCCGCACGGGCTGCCTTGCGCAAAATCAGCTTCGTCAGGAACGGATTTCAAAGTGCCTTTAAGGTCATAGGTCCATGCGTGGTAGGGGCAAACCAGCCGTTTGGCGTTGCCGCTTTCGTCCTTCATCAACTCCAAACCGCGGTGCTGGCAGACATTGTAGAATGCGCGAATTTCGCCGTCATCGCCATGAACGCAAAGAATGCGCTCCCTGCCCAAGGACGTGGTCGTATAGTCGCCTTTGTTCGGTAGTTCAGTTTCTAGGCAGGCGATTTGCCAAGTCTTGGTCCAAACTGTGTCCCATTCGCGTTCCATCCACTCCTTCGAAAAGTAGCGTTCTGGAGAGATCGGCTGGTTACGCAGCTCCGGCTCTGGCTGTTTCGAGATATCAGCCAGCGTCCGATTGATTTCGCGTTGGTCATGATCCGCCATTGCTGTCTCCCAGGCTCAGCAGCGCATTCGCCGCCCACGCGCAGGAGTCTCAAGCAGTCATGCTTTGCCGTGAACTAGCAGATTAGTGCAAGATCCGCCCGAGCGCTTTAGATGCACCGCTGCGCCAATGGGCAAGCGGCGGCAAACTGCACCGCGCGTTACCTCCAAGTTTCCAGCAATTCATCATATTCAATTGTGATCGGTTCGGGATCTTCATTTGCCAGTTTGGCTTTGGGAGAACCGGGCTGATTGAGCCAATAGGCGCTGCCCTGTTCTTCGTTGAGCCTTGGGCCAAGATCGCCCTGCAAACCGGATCGTTCAAGCCTGGCAAGCACACGCTCTTGTTGCTCGCACAATGCATCAAGCGCCGCTTGCGATGTCTTTGTTCCTGACGAGGCGTCACCGATATTCTGCCACCATAGCTGCGCCAAACGCGGGTAATCCGGCACATTGGTTCCCGTGGGTGACCATTGTGTACGCGCAGGCGAACGGTAGAATTCCACCAGCCCGCCCAAATTGGGTGCTCGTTCGGTAAACGACTCATGTTGGATCGTGGATTCCCGAATAAATGTCAGCCCGACATGAGCCTTTTTGACGTCGACGGTTTTCGAAGTCACGAACTGTGCATAGAGCCAAGCGGCTCTTGCCCGGTCAGTCGGTGTGGATTTCATCAGGGTCCAAGATCCAGCATCCTGATACCCGACTTTCATGCCCTCTTCCCAATAGGCACCATGCGGGCTGGGCGCCATGCGCCAACGCGGGGTTCCATCGTCATAGAGGACAGCTGAGGCTTCCTCGCCGACCATATTGGCGGTGAAGGTGGTGTACCAAAAAATCTGCTGCGCGATGGCGCCCTGAGCGGGCACTGGGCCGGCTTCTGAAAAGGTCATTCCCGCGGCTGATGGCGGTGAATATTCATTGAGCCACTTGGCATATTTGTCGAGCGCGTACACGGCGGCAGGTGAATTGGTGGCCCCGCCCCTTGCAACGCACGAGCCGGTGGGCTGCGAATTTTCGTTTACACGGATGCCCCATTCGTCGACCGGCAATCCGTTTGGTTCACCAATGGAACCCATCCCGGCCATCGACATCCAAGCATCGGTGAAACGCCATCCCAGTGATGGGTCCTTCTTCCCGTAATCCATGCTGCCATAGACGACTTGGCCGTCAATTTCCCTGCCGGTGAAGAATTCCGCGATGTCTTCATAAGCCGACCAATTGACGGGAACACCCAAGTCATAGCCATATTCCGCCTTGAAATCGGCTTTGATCGCTGGGTCCGTGAACCAATCATATCGGAACCAATAAAGGTTCGCGAATTGTTGGTCCGGCAATTGGTAGAGTTTACCGTCTGGGCCGGTCGTAAAATCAATGCCGATGAAATCCGCAAGGTCTAGCTCTGGATTGGTGACGTCGCTGCCTTCGCCCGCCATCCAATCTGTGAGATTGCGCACCTGTTGATAGCGCCAATGCGTCCCGATCAAGTCGGAATCGTTGACGTATGCATCGTAGATATTCTCGTCAGACTGCATTTGGGTTTGCAGTTTTTCGACCACATCACCTTCGCCGATCAAGTCATGCGTGACCGTGATCCCAGTGATTGCCGAAAACGCCGGAGCAAGAACTTTGGATTCGTATTCATGGGTGGCAATCGTCTCGGACACGACCGATATTTCCATGCCCCTGAACGGTTCGGCCGCGTCCATAAACCATGTCAGTTCCGCAACTTGCTCCGCGCGGCTGAGGCCAGATAACTCGCCAATTTCTTCATCAAGAAAACTTGTCGCCGCAGCCTGCCGTTCGGCATCGGTCAAAACCACTCCGTTCGTTTCATTGGACTGTGAGCAGGAGACAAGCACAACGCTTGCGCCAAAAATCGTCGCTGTTCTTATGAATTGCATCGCGTCCATCCCATCATTTTTGTCATCATACCCAGCGAAAGACACACAGCGCAAATAGTCCGCAAACGATCAGCGCCCCATATTGCGGTGCGTCCACCAAACCAATCCATGCAAGGTTGATGAAGGCCGAGCCCAGCAAGGAGATGAAAAGCCGATCTCCGCGCATGGTTTCAATGCCAAGCACACCAGTCTTGGGAGTGCTCGGATACTTTATATGCAGCGCCGCCATGACAGCGAGCACAGCGGCAAGACCTGCGAAAAACAGCGCCGTTGGCCACGTCCAGGCCATCCATTCCATCTAGGATATCCTCTTCATATCAAACCATCCTAAACCCGGCCCATGGCAAAGCCTTTGGCAATGTAACTGCGCACAAAATAGATCACAATCGCGCCCGGGATGATGGTCAACACGCCAGCAGCGGCGAGCACGCCCCAGTCCAATCCTGATGCTGAAACCGTGCGCGTCATCGTAGCGGTTATCGGCTTAGCATCCACGCTCGTAAGGGTGCGGCTCAGCAAGAGTTCGACCCAGCTGAACATGAAGCAAAAGAATGCAGTCACTCCGATCCCCGGCTTTATCATCGGGATGAAAATCTGAGTGAAAAAGCGCGTAAATCCGTAACCGTCAATAAAGGCGGTTTCGTCAATTTCACGCGGAACCCCGCGCATGAAACCTTCCAATATCCACACGGCCAGCGGTACGTTGAACAGGCAATGGGCGAGCGCAACGGCGATATGCGTGTCGAACAAGGAAACGCTGGAATAGAGTTGGAAAAAGGGCAGAGCGAAAACCGCGGGCGGCGCCATGCGATTTGTCAGCAACCAGAAGAATAAGTGATTGTCGCCGTAGAAGCGATAACGGCTGAATGCATAAGCGGCGGGTAATGCGACGAGCAGCGCAATCAATGTGTTGAGCGACACATAAATGAAGCTGTTCACATAGCCCATATACCATGACGGATCGGTCAGGATGGTCTCGTAATTCTTAAGCGTGAAATCGGCGGGGAAGAGCGTGAAAGAGTTCAGAATTTCAGAGTTCGATTTAAAGCTCATGCTGACCAACCAATAAATCGGGATCAGCAAAAACAGCAGATAGGCCGTCATTATCACAGCCGACAATCGAATTTTGGGGATGCGTTTTGCGAGTGATGGCTTTCCGCTCATTGTGTCGCCCCATCTTTATCCGTGGTTATCATCACGGTGTAAAAAACATAGGAAATGAGCAGGATCACAAGGAAATACATCAGAGAAAACGCAGCCGCTGGCCCCAAGTCAAATTGCCCAAGCGCCATCTTCACCAGATCAATCGACAGGAATGTCGTCGCATTGCCCGGTCCGCCACCGGTAAGCACAAATGGCTCCGTATAGATCATGAAGCTGTCCATGAAGCGCAGCAGCACGGCGATGATTAAGACGCCGCGCATCTTGGGCAATTCGATATAGCGAAACACGCTCCACCGGCTCGCCTGATCGATCTGCGCCGCCTGATAATAGGCGTTCGGGATAGATCGCAATCCAGCATAGGACAAAAGCGCAACCAGCGACGTCCAATGCCAGACATCCATCGCGATCACTGTCACCCAAGCGTCAAAAGCGTTCTGCGCGTAATTGTATGAGATACCCATGTCAGACACGATGCGCCCAAGCAGGCCAATGTCCGAACGCCCGAATATCTGCCAGATCGTGCCCACAACATTGTAGGGAATGAGCAGAGGCAGCGCCATGAGAACCAAGCAAAGGGAGGCAATCCAACCCTTCTTTGGCATGCACAAGGCCACCAATATCCCGAGCGGGATCTCAATCGCCAGAATAATAGCCGAAAAGAGCAGCTGACGACCAAGAGCATCCCATAGCCGTTCTGACCGCAGCAATTCGCGGTACCATTCCAGACCAACCCAGAAAAATTCATTCCCGCCAAACGTGTCTTGAAAGGAGTAGTTCACGACCGTCATCATCGGGATCACCGATGAAAACGCGACGAGGATCACGACCGGAAGCACCAAAATCCAAGCGCGTTGATTAACCGGCTTATCCATTAAGAACCGCCCTCTATGCGCCAATCATCGCAAAAGACGCTGACTTTCGCCGGGTCAAACACGGCATTCGTCATGTCCTCGCCAATTTCGATATCCGCATCGACAACAATATCGATTTCGGTATCGGAGCCAGCATTGGGCCCAGCATCCAACAAAGCGGCGCTCACAAACTTTTGCCTGCCCGCATCCCGTATGTGGTTTATGCGAACCGGCAATCCGCCGTCTTTGGCGAGCCGGATAAATTCTGGCCGAATTCCCAAAACAACTTTGCCGCTTGGTCTCCCATAGTCCTTGGCCAGATTGATGGCGTGGCCATTAGTCTCGGCAACATTTCCTTCGAGCGAAACTGGGATGAAATTCATGCCGGGTGAGCCAATGAAGTATCCGACAAACACATGGGCTGGTGCATCGAACAGCTCTTGCGGCGTTCCGATCTGCACAACCATCCCGTCATGCATGACCACCACTTTTTCTGCAAAAGTAAGCGCCTCTGTCTGATCATGGGTCACATAGATCATTGTGTGGCCAAATTCGCGGTGCAGCGATTTGAGCTGTGTCCGAAGCTCCCACTTCAGGTGGGGATCAATCACGGTGAGCGGCTCATCAAACAAAATAGCATTCACATCTTCGCGAACGACGCCCCGGCCGAGCGAGATTTTCTGCTTCAGATCAGCAGACAGTCCCCGGGCTTTCTGATCAAGGTGCGCATCGAGCCCGATCATTTGTGAGATGCGCGCCACGCGCTCTGAGATATAGCTGGCTTCCATACCCCGATTGCGCAGCGGGAATGCCAGATTTTGGCCCACCGTCATCGTATCGTAGACCACTGGAAACTGAAAAACCTGAGCGATATTGCGCTCCGCCGTGGATATGGCGGTGACGTCCTGATCACCAAATAGAATGCGTCCGCGCGTGGGTTTGAGCAGGCCAGACATGATGTTGAGCAAGGTCGTTTTGCCGCATCCGCTGGGGCCTAGCAATGCATAGGCGCGCCCGTCCTCCCATGTGTGGTTCACCTCTTTGACGGCAAAGTCGGCTTGCACCTGCGGACTGTGAAGATAGCTATGCGCCAGCTTTTCGAGAGTTATCGATGCCAAAGCTATGCCCCCGCCTTCGCGGCTTTGGGCCGCGGCGAAGCGGCCAATTTCGCCGCTTGATCAAAGTAGAAGATATTTTTCGGATTCAGGCATATCTTGAATGCTTGGCCGACTTGGAATGTGTGGACACCAGGAATCAAACCTATCCACCCTTCGCCTGCCGCCGATACGTGAATATATGTCTCAGATCCGGTAAGCTCGGTAAAAACCAGCTCCGCATCAAAGACCAGTTTGCCCGACGTGTTTTCGCCCAATTCGAGATGGTGAGCGCGAAACCCAGCCCGGTACTCGCCGTTCGGCAAACCAGCCAGATCGCCTCCTGCGGGAATGGATTGCCCATTCGGAAAATGGACAACATCTCCCTCTTTTTGAACCGCCACAAAATTCATAGGCGGATCAGAGTAAACCCGCGCCGTTATCTCATCGACCGGCCGCCGATACACATCCATTGATGGCGCAAACTGTGTGACGCGCCCTTCCCATAGAGTCGCGGTATTCCCGCCCAGCAACAAAGCTTCCTCTGGTTCGGTTGTCGCGTAAACAAAAATGCTCCCCGATGCCGCAAACAAGCGGGGGATTTCGCTGCGAAGTTCTTCGCGCAATTTGTAATCCAGATTGGCCAACGGTTCGTCCATCAAAACCAAACCAACATCCTTCACCAAAGCACGCGCTATGGCGCATCTCTGCTGTTGTCCGCCGGAAATCTCATTGGGTTTGCGATCAAGAATGGACGTCAGCTTCAACAGCTCTGCCATCTCCTGAACCTTAGCGTCGATTGTTGCTCGCGATTTCTTCTGGAGTTTCAGCGGAGAAGCGATGTTGTCATAGACGGTCATCGATGGATAATTGACGAACTGCTGGTACACCATCGCGATATCGCGGGCTTGAACGCGATGACCGGTCACATCTTTCCCGTCCCAATAGACCTTGCCAGTATCGGGCTTGTCCAACCCCGCCATGAGCCGCATCAAGGTTGTCTTGCCCGCCAATGTCGGTCCGAGCAGAACGTTCATCGACCCTTTTTGCAATTCCAGATCGGTCGGATGGATGTGCGTCTCAGCATTGACTGCTTTCGACACACCTTGCAGCCGCAGGCTCATAATCTGTTCTTGGAAGAAATTTGTCTCAACAATCTCACCAGTTTTCCGCAAAGTTTAGTCGAGCCCAAGGGGGCCGCCGGCAAGCGGCCCCCACTGGTTCGTCAGGACGCGGCATTGGCGACCATGTCGCGCTGCAATGTCCGGCCAGCGAGAAAGTAATGCAGCGCCGCCCAGCCATAGCCGCAGCTAAAGATGACAATCGACCACTGCAAACCGCGCGCTTCGGCGCTGGAACAAGCGGTCACTTGTTCTAACTGCGAACCACCCAGAAGCGACTTAGCTTCTGCGCTCAGCGAAAGGAGTGGTTTGCACGCCTCCAGCGTCAGACCGAGTGCCTGCCCGTCAAGAAATACAGTCTTCAGGAAGGTCGAGAGTATTCCAATCAAAGGAGGTCCAAGACCGTAACCGAGCAAGTTCACCACGAATAATGTGATAGCAACCGACGTTGCGCGCATCCGGCTGTCGACCACGCCTCCCGATACGGCATACATAGGCCCTAAGTAGAAATAATGGATCATCGCAGCGATCATCAGTGCAGGCACCGCAAGCCACAGATTGGGCATCAGGAACCCAAAGGCATAGAGCGGCACTGATGCCGCCATGCCAAGACCGGGCAACCAAGAAAGCGCATTGGGGTAGCGCTGCGCCATCTTATCAGCCAGCCAGCCAGAGCTGAACACGCCAATCGCGGCCATCAGGCCCAGGACAACGCCGTAAAGCAAAGACGCTTGCTGAATGGTCAGACCATGTGTGCGCAGCAGGAATGATGTGGTGAACTGCCCCACCCCATAACCGACAAAAGAGGCGAGCGTCGCACCGAAAACAATGTGCCGGTAAGCAGGCTTCTTACTCAGAACAGCCAGAGCCTCTTTGAAACTTGCTTTCTCTAATCCTTGGAGCGCCGCAGGATCAGTGTAACCGCGCGGCGGTTCCTTTATGGTGCGCCAAACGATCAGCGACAGCAGCAATCCCGGCACTCCGACCACGACAAAAGCGACGCGCCACCCTTCGACCTGTGTCCAGTCCAGATCGCCAAACAGAAACCCGATGCCCATCGCACTGACCCAAGCGCCGTATTGTGCCCCGTCCAAGCCAGCAAGCTGACCGCCGAAGACAGACGCCAGCATTCCGCCGAGCGGCACGCCCAAAGCGTAAACAGAAACCGCAGTAGCGCGGCGTGATGGCTTGAAATAATCGGCGATGAGAGACTGCGCAGGCGGCGTACACCCCGCCTCACCAATGCTGACACCAATCCTGAACAGGAAAAGCATCATGAATGACATGGCGAAACCGCAAAGGGCCGTAAACAGGCTCCAAATCGCGACGGCTAAGGCAATGATCAACACGCGGTTATGCCGTTCGGCACCGCGCGCAATCGGTATGCCGATAAAGGTATAAAGCACCGCGAAAGCAGGCCCGCCGAGCAAACCCATCTGCCAATCCTCAAGCCCAAAAGAGAGCTTAATTGGTTCTGTCAGGATATTGATGATCGTCCGGTCGATGAAATTGAAAATATAGACGATGAGCAATGCGCCCAGAACATAGGCGCGATAACCAGGCGTTCCGAAACCTTCTGATGTAGGAACAGCTTCTGTTGGTGCTTGTACCGTCGCTTCGGCCATCAAATTCTCCCAAGAACCTTTGTCAATGCCGCACCAAGTGGTTCCCGGCTCCTGCATCGCATGGCTTTGTATCGTTGACAGCACCTTCTCCGCATTTGCGTCTTAGGTAAAGCCCCATAAAATGGAGTTCGCGAAGAAAGTGCGATTGCCCTAGTAATGCGCGCGCAGCTAGTCCGGCATCACCCGCAGCGGCCACCAATTCCACTTGCCGGCGATCATCATCAATGATGGCCCCAGAACTGTCCTGATAATCAGCGCGTCAACCAGTATGGCTATTGCCAAGCCCAAGCCGATCATCTGGACGATCACGATCTGCGAAAAGGCGAATGCCCCAAAAACCAATGCCATGATCAGCGCAGCGCTGCTTATAACCGAGCCGGTATCGCCCAATGCCTCAACAATGCTCCGTTCATTGTCACCGCAGCTAAGATATATGTCCTTCATCCGGCTCACGAGGAATATCTCATAATCCATGCTGAGACCGAACAGGACAGCGAATATCACAACCGGAACAGAGCTAGGGATCAGTTCGGTCGGACCGGACACGCCGAACAATTCGGCCCCGTAACCGAATTGGAACACGAAAACGACCATGCCATAACCTGCCCCCACCGAGAGGAGATTGAGGATCAGGGCCTTAAGCGAGGCAAGCGGCGCGCCGAGCATCAACAATAGGGCAAGGCCGGTCGCGGCGAGCACCATGATAACGACAGGTGCATAGCTCCCCGTCACACCATCGTCGAAATCGTTGAGGAATTGCGCTTGCCCGCCGGTTTCGATCGTGTGTCCAGGAAGATCGATCCAAGTCGGTATCTCGCGCACCAATCCGCGAAGCGCGAACAGGCTGGTGTCTGTTTGTGGGATCGCGCGGAAGAGGATTTTGTCTTCACCCTCGCTAATTAGGTTTCGCGTCCCAGACATCGGAAATGGCATGAGAGAGGCGCGACTAGAAAGGCGCGGTGTGGACACTTCGGCTATGCGCGGATCGGTTTCGATTGCTTCTTTGAGTTCACGCAATTTTGGGAGGCTTTGCGGTGTAATCACCTGGCCGCCATCCTCGCGCGAAATGACCACGAACACAGGGGCACTCAGCCCCTTTATCTCCATGTCCTCGAGCATTTGGACGCCGCGCACGGATTCCAGTTCGGACGGAAAGAATTCGTCATCAGGAAAACCCGATTGGGTGTAGATGGAGGGCGTGGCCATCAGCAACACGAGCGCCAGACTGCTCGAAATGGCGAGCCAGGGATGGCGCACGACGAACCTGCCCCAACTGCTCCATCGCGCGGAGTTGACCGTATAGCCGCGCCCCGGCTTTGCACGATTGGGCCAGTCGAGCGCCCTTGCCCCAATAAGCGACAACAAGGCCGGTAGCATGGTCAATGCGACCGCCACACTCAAAACCACGGCAGCCAGCCCGCCGAAACCGATCGAACGCATTTCCATCATCGGAGTGATCACCAACGATGTCATCCCGATCGCCACTGCCACGCCGCTATAGAGGACGACCACGCCCGACTGCCTCATTGTTTCGACGAGCGCCTCCCGGCGCTGCCGATCAATCTGATCAGGCTCGCATCCGCCCTCATCGTTTAGAAGCTGGCGATAGCGGTGATAAACAAACAGCGAATAATCGATGCCCAGCGCCAGTGCGAGCATCGTTACAATTGCCTGAGCGACGGTCGAAATCTCGAAGAAACCAGCGAAAATGACGATCGCGGCAAAGGCAGTGGTTCGCGCAGTAATCGCCAAGATGACGGGCAGCGACGCCGCCAGTACCGCGCCAAACGCATAAAGCAAGACGAGCAAGGCAAGCGGCAAAGCGCGCAATTCAGAATTTACGCTGTCTTCATTGCTGAAAATCGCAAGATCGTAGCTGATTGCGCCACGCCCAGTAATTGCCCATTCGAGCTGGGGGCGATCCTGCAACATCGCGCCAATCGCCTCTCGGATAATTGGCAATTGCTGTTCCGCCGCAAGTGCGTCTTCGGTGGCCAGCGCTATGATCAGCGCGTGGCCTTTATCATCGCGCGGTTGCTCGACCAGATCGCTGGCGAGCAGGACAGTCTCGACCGCTGGGATCTCGAACAACCCATCCTCTATTTCGCCGAGAAATTCGTATCGCGCATCCTCGTCGAGATTTAGCTCCGGATCGCTGTATGTGAAGACCAATGCTTGGCTATCGCGGACCCCAAATGTGTCGGCCAGTTCCGCGTCGATACGCTCCGACTGGCTCCCGGCGATGCTTCCTGCACCGCTCACCATTCTGTCTGAGAAGGCCCCTATAAGGAAAGCTGATGCAATCGCAGCAATCAACCACCCGCCAAGCACTGGCCAAGGGCGATCCCAGCAAAATTCTCCGAGTTTCGTAAGGGCTTTCTCAGCCCTTGTCAGGCTGCTCACGCAAGCGGCTCGTAAGGTCGGGAGATGTGACCGCCGGCAACACAAACAGAGAACCGGCACACCGAAATGACAGTCTCCCCACGTAAAATCCGAACGAACACTGTTTTATCGTCTCACCCCAACAACACCGCATCGCGTAAACAACGCGCGGCGCAGGGTCAAGCAGCCGTTCCGCCCATATTGCCGAGGGGCGTATTCGGAACATTGATGCCGTTTCAGGCAAAACCTCAAAATGAGAAATCCTAGGCAATCGGGCGTTCAACGAAGCGGTCAACCGAAACGGTTGATGCTGCCTCCTGAACGCTGGGGTCTGAATGGTTCGGTTCGCTGCGTGAAGCGAATATCGCGCGGACCTGCGCTGCGCAATCGGTCCAGATTTTGGTGGCTCGAACTAACGATCACAGGCAGTCAACGAAGTGTTCGACCGTTGGTTCTATTCCCGCATCATAAAGGACCGCTGCGCTGACCGAGAAGTTGAAGCCGCCGGGATGCGGCCCTCCATCAATCGCTCCTTTTGCAATCAATGCGCGCGCCGATGTCTCTGGCACCGCAGTAACAATGTCAGAACGCTCGGCAAGATCAATACAAGCAGCTTGGCTAAGCAACCGGTATTGGGGGAAACCGTTTTCGTGGAGCAAGGATTGGATTTCGGGGGGCAAGCTTTGTTCAAACAGATCATCAAAGCCCGCAATCGCCCAGTCGAAACCAACGACACTTTCTAATTCTGTGCCCATTTCTTTGACCGGATGCCCGTGCCGAAACAACATCCAGTAAGGTTCGTCGCAGACCCTGCGAACCCGCAGACGATTGAAATGCGCCACTCCGCGTAATGTGGAATCGTGATAAAGCACCAGATGTTTGCGCCGTTGGATCAATTCCTCGATCGCCAAATGCGGCGGCATCGTCTCGACATCAATTCGTGTCTTAGGAAAGCGGCGCGCGAATTTTTCAATGGCTGCTGGGATCATACTTTCAAGTATGGCGGGGCCGCAGACAATATTGAGGACATGTTCGCCGCTTTGGATCGAAGCGCGGACATTCTTGGCAAACCCCATTAGCTCAACCGCCATCGGATATAGTTTCTTGCCTGCCTCTGTTGCGGTGACTGTCCGTGTGGTCCGGTGAAACAGTTGCACATCCCAACCAAGCTCGATTTGTTTGATGCTTTTGGTCAACGCAGAATGTGTCAGCCCCAGCTCATCCGCCGCCGCTGAAAAGCTCGACAGCCGATAGACGGCCTCAAAGTGCCGCAAGAGACGCAGATCATCCATTTGTTCTAATAAGTAACAAATTTGGCGACATTTATCAATTTTGCTCAATAGTTCTTTGAGTCATAAGCTCTTTGTATCCCCGACAGGCACACCGGGCGTGCACGCCAAGAGGACAAGCCATGACGCTCGACAATATCGTGAATTCCAACATCGCAATGATCGTGATTCCGATTTATTTCGCGTCGATATTTGCGGAATCGATCTTCAATCACTTCTTTCACGAAAGAGGCGCCGGAGATTTGAAGGACAATGGCGTTTCGATGGGGCTTGGCCTTGTCAGCGCGGTTACCAATGGCGCGACAGCCTTTATCTCGGTTGGGGCATTGTTCTGGGCGCAGCAATTTCAATTCTATGCAATCCCGCTAACAATCGGCGCGCTGGCGCTGTGTTTTGTCCTCGATGATATGCGGTTTTATTGGCACCACCGGGTGGCGCATCGTTGCCGGTGGGTTTGGGCCATGCATGTCGTTCATCATTCCAGCACGCAATTCAATTTCTCGGTCGCGCTTCGTCAAGGTTGGACCAAGCATTTCACGGGAACGATGATGTTCAAGGTCCCGCTGGTGCTGATTGGTTTTGATCCGGTCCTTGTCCTGTTTTGCGGCGTGATCAATCCGACTTATCAGTTCTTTCTTCACACAGAATTGGTGAACAAGATGCCGCGCTGGTTCGAATTTATCTTCAACACGCCCTCGCATCACCGCGTACATCATGGCCGAAACCCACGCTATCTTGACGCCAATTATGCCGGCACACTGATTATCTGGGATCGGATGTTCGGCACTTTTGTTGCTGAAGACGAAGAAGACCGCGTTGATTACGGGCTCGTAAAGAACCTTGATACGCTCAATCCCTTGGTGATTATCTTTCACGAATTTTGGAACATCGTTAAAGACGTGTCACAGCGCGGCCTCTCATTCTGGCAGCGTCTGTTGTATCTGTTCGCTCCGCCGGGCTGGTGTCACGATGGTTCGCGCCAATCATCCGAGCAGATCAAAGCGGAGTATTGGGCGTCGCAATCGGATGGCGCACTTGCCGATGAGCCGATGTCAGTGACAACAGCAAAACATGTTTGACGTCCCCGGCCCCCACTTCGCGCTTTCGGAATTGCTCATTGTCCTGGCGGGAACGGTTTGCGCGGTTAAGTTCGGCAAGGCGGGCATGTGGCTGGGGGCAGCAGGCAGCCTGCTCTTTGGAGTGATCGCTGCTATCGGCGCATTCCGATTTGGCTCGGGCGAAATGGACGCGCTGGAGGCAATCCATCAGGCATTTTCACAAATCGGCGGCGCAATCGCAATGTCGTTGATTTCGGGTCAATTGCTGATGCTCTGTGTTCCTGCGCGGCCAAAAGCTCGCATGGCGATCTACGGTGCGGTCATTGCCAGCGCGCTCGTGATCTTCTTGGTGCCTGGCGCGGCGATGCCGCTATTCCTGATTTGGCTTGTGTTCGCGATCGCAGCCGCAGCTTTATTGCCCGCACAAACGGCGCAAACTCGCATCATCCGTGCGCTATTGATCGGGATTTTTGTGATCAATATAATTGCAATTCGCCAATCTCCCCTACTTGGCGTCGGACTGAGTTGGCACATATTCCATATATTGGTTGCGGTTTGGCTGGTCTGTGTTTCGTGGGTGATCTTTGGGCCTAGAATAAGACGCAATTCTTAAATCAAGGCGCTAGGCTATTGCCTGCCAAGGGCTGACTGCGGACAGGCCGCTATCGGGCGAAGCGCATTTGCCCCGGTTTTATTGAGCAATTGGCCGCATCAAATATGAATGCGAAATTGTCGAAGCAAGACAAGCCGAATGAACAATTGCGTCCGGATCAATGGCTTCTGCTTCCTTAGACCGCGCCCCGCGCGCCCGCCTCTCGCCCCTTTTCACGCAAAGCAGCTCCGCTGGAAGATTTAGCGGAGCTACATGTTTTGCGTCCATCTTAAGCGTCGCGTGCTGTCACCACTAGACCCGCGAGCAGACCTTCGATCGGCCCCGCGATCAAGCCGCGCAGCGCAACAGCGAGGACGGGCACCTCCGCGCCGCTCGGCTGGATAAACAATGCCCAATAGGCGGCATAACCTAGGCAGCATGTGACGACGGCGACACCAAACGTTGCCGCCCACCGCATACCGGTGGATGCAAAGCGTTTGCCCACCAAACTTGCCAGGACAAATGGCACCACGCCTGTCAGCACCACAAGAATGCAAACCGAAATCATATATTGGATGGAGAAACCGTCCGGTAACGCGGATGTGTATTTGAACACCGAAAAGGCGACGAGAAACACTGCAAAAGCAGCATAGGCCTGACGTTTGCTAATCATTCTTCATTCTCCGTGGTTGGTTGGCCCTGCCGGAATTCATACTGACGGTGCCATTCATTTAGGTCCGTGACATAGGTTGGAAACGAGGTTCCAAATGCGAAATCGGAATTGTCGCCATACAAGATCAAAATGCCTTCAAGTGGTTCGCCGCCATCATTGCGGATCACATGTTTGGTAAATTGCGGCACATAAACCGCGACACCGGGTTCGACCGGAATGGTACCGTCATCCGATTCAATCGTGCCTCGGCCATGTGTTACGATAAACAGGTTTGGGGTCTGACTGGCCTCAAGCTGTTCGTCGGCATTGGCGGCCTCGTCACGGTTGATGCTGAAATGCAAGATCCTTGCGGCCTTGACCATATGGATCGCCGTGGCCTGAACACCGTGCGTTTGAAGCGCGTTGTCACGTCCAAACCGGATGACTTCTGGGCGTCCTTTGGTAAAGAAATGCGCGAGCGCGACGTATCTGTCTGCCTCATCGCCTGATGTCGAATTGAACCCTTCCATGTCGCGGGTCTCCAGGCCCACTCTGTCGCTGCCGAAGCTTTGCATCGCCGCTGTGCCCGCATTAACTTCGCCATTTGCGACCTTCTGCAGCACATCAAGGCTGGCGAAGTCAAAGTACCAAGTTGGCTCCGCAGGCATACCGCGAGCGAGCAGCACATCATGCGGTCCGAATGTATGGTCGGTAAGCCGGCCACGCTGAGACGGAGTTTCTTTCCTAACTACCGAAACAGTCCACCACTGTTGACCCAGCTTGATCCCGAAATTGGCATCGAGTGCCATTGGATCATTCACGTAGTCATTCGCGTAATCACGCAAGATCTCTTCCGCACTTGCCGTTTCGGCCTCGGTCACGGTGTCTTGCGCTACCACTTGGTTGTTTTGAGCCATTGCCACTCCCGGTGTTGCTAGCGCTGCTAAGCCCGCAAGCATGATCGTTTTTGCACGCATCTTCTACTCCTCCGTACTGGTGTTGTACAGAAGTAATACACTGCATTTTAAATTAAGCAACGGTTTAATTTAACGACTGGTAGAGCCCGCCTGTCTCAAGGCGCGCGACAACATTGCAGCGAGCGTTTCGGTAAAGGTGTTCAGGTCAGGTGTGCTTGTGAGTTGGTTGAGCGATGCCGCGACCGATTCGCGCATCCGCCGCGCAACAGTGAAGTGGATCAACGGTCCGACAATCACGAGGTGAACGATCTGCGGATCCCAAGCGCGAGCCGCGGAATCGAGCGGCAGCGCATCAAGCACACTCTCTGTCAGCGCCATAAAGCTTCGCAGAGTATTGGCTGTGTCGGGATTGAGGAGCCGTTCAGGGTCCAATTGTTCGCGCAAAATCATCGGGGCGAGGTGATCTTGGGATGCAATCGCCCGCGATAGAATGCGAACCAAATCGCGCTCAGGATATTCCGATCCGGCAAGATCAGCTGCACGCGCCAACCGCTGAGCCTCGGCCACTGCGTCGCTTAATATCTCGTCATAAAGCCCGCCCTTCCCCTTGAAATGGTAGGACACGAGAGCCTGATTGCATTTCGCAAGATCGGCAATATCCCGAACCCCGGTCGCTCGATAGCCACGGGTTGCAAACAGTTCTGCTCCTGCGGCCTTGATCGAAGCGCGTGTATCGATCGCGCGTTGCTGCGTTTTGCGGGAAAAGGATTTTGCTGTTGCCATATCCCAAATCTAAACGCTCGTTCAAATCTGGTCAAAAATTCACTGGGCAGCCGCGCTCATGCCCAAGCGGATCGAGCGGCACAAATTCGATGTTCGACCTAGCTGGACCAGCGCTTTTTCTCGGAGATATAGCCTGTGCTGCTCTTCTGACGACTGGCGCAGGGAGATTGACGAATTTTGCCAGCTTTGCTTTTCGGACAGAGGGCAATGCAGCCACATAGGCTGACCGTGTGTTCAGTCTGCGAGCACCGCCTGCCCCCCTCCCCCTCAATCTGTGTCGAAAATCTTGAGAACGCGAATGGCTGCCATCTGCACAAACGCCGGATTCTGAAGGCGCAACGTCCGAGGCATTTGATGCTGCACTTCGTGAAGAATTGGTCTAATCTCCTTTCTCTATACTGTCGAAACTTGCCGCTTTGAGAATAAGCCTGAGCTTTGCTCATCTCCTCGTGGATGCTTGGTTTCGTGCCGCAGCAGGAGCAATGAGAACTTATGTGGTTCACGAAATTCTATTTGGGGCTTTCCCTGCGCAATCGGCTTTTCCTCGGTATCGGCGCAGCAGTCGTTCTTAATGCGATTTACTGTTTGATTTACCGCTATGCGTCGGGAAATCCTGCAACTCTTTTTGAAGCTTTCTCGTGGGGAATAATCAACATTGCCCCTTGGGTCGCCGCGTTCGAGATTGGGCGCTGTTTGCGCCGTTTCTCCATCGTAGCCGTGCTCTTTCTCGTGGCCGGCACCGCTTCCATCGCTCTAGAGGCGGTTCTCTACATAGAATGGCCGGCCACGTTTGATTTCGTCAGACGCATTCCGGCTGCGCTGCTTGTCGCTATCGCGCTGGGGGTCCTTGCATATGACCGGACGAGGCCGGCGATGAAAAGAGTCGGCTCTTTTGGCGCCGCCCCTGAATCGCTGAACCCAGATCCTTCGAATTACGGCTGCGACTGGGCGACCTCAGCTGGCAACTATGTTGAGGTCCATTGTATCGGCAAACCGTTAAAGCTCGAACGCTCATCATTAGCGCAATTTATCAGCAGCGCCGGGCCTCGTCTGGTCCGGGTTCACCGCCGTTTTGCAGTTTGCCCTCAATCAGTTAGCCGAATTGAACGAACAAACATTGTACTTGTCGATGGCACTCGCATCCCCCTCGGAAATCGGTACCGGGCACAAGTGATAGACGGCAACTCCCTCGTCCCTTCGTCCCAATCGACTTGATCCAGTTTCGGGCGCGGTCACAAAATCGCGTCATGAACTGGTCAAAATGGATTTTCGCAGTGGCAGCGCTTGCTCTTGGCATTGGAAGCCCAAGCAGCGCTATCGCCAATTCTGACGCATTACGACATGAGCGCGTCGCGGTGACAACTTCCGATGGGCTGCGGCTCGCGGCCTATATTTCGAGGCCAGCTTCTGCTGACGGCAGGCTCCCGGCAATCTTCTATACGCAGGCTGTTTCTTGCTATTCGATAGCGCCCAATCCCGATCGCATATCAATGGAGGAACGGGTCGCAATTGCCTCAAACTATGCTCTGATCCGGGTTGAGCGATCAGGGACGGGCGACAGCGAGGGGGCAGGTTGCGACACACTCGATTACGACACTGAAGTGGCTCATTATCGAGAGGCCTTCGATCAACTGATTGGCCACGCATGGATCGACAGCGACCGTGTCGTGATCATGGGGTCCAGTCTTGGGTCCACAACCGCACCCCTAGTCGCGCAAGGAAAGTCGGTTGCCGGCGTTATAATCCAAGGCGCTGGCGCGCTTACCTACTATGAACGGATGTTGCATTTCGACCGGCTTCAGCTTGAGCGGCAAGCTGATTTTCAGCCAGAGCGGATTGGCGAAGAAATGCGGCGCAGGATGCGGTTTCACCAATATTACCTTCACGAAAAGATGGAGCCGCGCCAAATCGCCGCCGAATATCCGGATCTCGCTGATGTTTGGGAATCGCTCGTCGGAACCGATACTGCGCCTCATTATGGGCGGCCATTCTCTTGGCACTGGCAAGCCGCGGAGCAAAATTGGCTCGCGGCGTGGGCAACTATCAACGCGCCAGTAATGGTCGTTTACGGAGAATATGAGCAGTTCGAAAGCCGTCACGGTCATCGTTTGATCGTCGATACGGTCAACCGGTTGCGCCCTGATACAGCCACTTGGCTCGAAATTCCGGGGGCCGGTCACGGTTTGCGAGTCTATCCAGACGCTGTTTCGGCGTATTCATGGCAAAGCGGCGAGAGCCAACCCGAACAATTTGTCGGGCCCGTTTCGCGATGGTTGACCGGGCTTGAACCCCTCAAATCGGCGAAGGAATAGGAACGGCTCGCAGCTGCGCATCAACGCCTCTGGATTTGAAGCAGAACACCATCACAACACGAGATTTGACGTGATCTGCTGTATTGGCTACATAATACAGTAGGCCACAAAATAGGAGGTGTTTTTCATGCGTGTCATGCAGTCCGCTCTTTTGGCGCTCAGCGCCACGGCGTGTTCGATCAGCAGCATCGCTCTGGCGCAGAATGGCCAGGTTTCTCATGATTCCGAGATCGCCGCAGAGATCGCCTCCGTGCCCGCCGCTGTGCCCATCCAGTTTTCTGAAGAAGGGTTTTCTGGCCCCGGTGCGGACCTTCTTCGCAAAGGGTTGGACGAAACCCAATTCGTCATGATTGGCGAAGCGCATGGGCATGCTGAGGCTCCGCAATTGGTCTCTGCCTTTGCGTCAGAAACGCGTGCCTATGGCTTTGACAATTATGCGATTGAGGTCGGCCCTTATTCTGCCGATTGGCTAGAAAGCATCTTGCAAGAAGGAGGTGTGGCCCGATTGGCCGAAGAGCTATCAGGACGGCCGCTCGCAATCCCTTTTCTGGGTTCGCGCGAGGAAGCGCGCGCGGCGCTGAGTTTCGCCAGAAACGGTAGGCTCTGGGGCGTCGACCAAGAGTTTATCGGGTCACCGCTAATTCATCTGTCAGCCTTGCAGGGCATGAATCCGACGAATTCAGACCTATTAGAGCGCCTCGAATTGGCTGAACGAGAGGCGTTCCGCAGCGGAAACCAAGGTGCCGTGATGTTCGCCACTATGGATCACAGCGGATGGTCGGAACTCCGCGCTGTTTTCGATGGAAACGATGAGGCTCTGGCATTGATTGCGTCAATGGAACGCAGTCAGGGCATCTATCAGTCCTTCTTTATGGGCCGTGGTCTGGACAACAATCTGGACCGTGTTGACCTCATCCGGCGTAACTTTCTGCAGCATTATCAATCCGCTCTCACAGAAAATGGCGCCCCACCGCGCGTTCTGATGAAATTCGGCGCGACACATGGCGGGCGGGCGACTTCTTCCATGTCGACATTCGATTTGGGTTCCCTAATCGAAGGGATGGCGGCTTCTAATGGTTTGGAGGCTTTGCACATCGCGTACATCCCCATTGGCGGGGTTACGACCGCCATCCGGATATCGCCTGACGGAGCATTCAGCGAAAAGCCTGTCGAGGCGGATGCTTTACGGGATTTGCTGAGAAGCAGCGGCATTGATGTCGATGCGATCGATGCAAGCGAGGGCCATTTCGTGATTGATCTTGAACCTATCAAACGGAAACTGGGCAATGGGGGGTTGGCTGAACTCGAACCTACGGAAAGGTTTTTGGTGCTCGGTTTCGATTATCTGATCACCACTTCTGCCGCCACGGCGTCAACTCCGCTAGCCTCAGAATAGTTCGTAAGGTCAAGGTTGGGTGTGGCTGCGCAGGTGCTCAGAGCTGTGCGAGGCTTTCGGTGTAAATTGATAGACCGACCGGCACGGCAAAAACTGGGCTGATAGCGGGCCGATAGCGGGCCGACGGTAAGCATCACAGCACATGGATGTCAGGACCAAATGCGCATCCTGATCGACGCAGGTGCTTTACCCCCATACTACACCTTGCTACCGTGCGCTAAATGGAGGAATTCGGATGCTCGAGCTCAAGAACGTCACACATGTCTATAGCAATGGTACACGCGCACTGAACAACGTGTCGCTAGCGGTTCCTAAGGGAATGTTCGGGCTTCTTGGACCCAATGGTGCAGGCAAGAGCACGCTTATGCGAACCGTCGCGACCTTGCAGACCCCAACAGAGGGTTCGATTGTCTGCGGCGATATCGACGTCCTCAAAAACCCGGAAAAACTGCGCGAAACGCTAGGTTATCTGCCGCAGGATTTCGGCGTTTACCCGCGCGTTTCGGCATATGACATGCTGGATCATATGGCTGTGCTCAAAGGCGTCGCGTCATCGGCCGAACGCAAAGATACGGTCGAGACCCTACTGGCTCAGACCAATTTGTGGGATGTTCGTAAAAAAGCGATTGCAGGCTTTTCAGGCGGCATGCGTCAGCGCTTTGGCATTGCCCAAGCTTTGATCGGCAACCCGCAGCTCATCATCGTTGACGAACCGACCGCCGGCCTTGACCCGGAAGAGCGCAATCGCTTCCTCAACCTCTTGGCCGAAATTGGCGAAAATGTGGTGGTTATTCTGTCGACGCATATCGTGGAAGATGTGGCCGATCTGTGCCCGAAAATGGCCGTTATCGTGCAAGGCGAGATCAAGCTTGAGGGCGCCCCCAAGGACCTGATCAAGAAAGCACGAGGCACTGTGTGGGCCAAAACTATCGAACGTGCAGATCTAGCAGCAGCGAAAGACAAGCATGAGGTGATCTCAACCCGCCTTTTCGCTGGACAGACCATCGTCCACATACTGTCAGACACTGACCCGGGCGACGGATTTGAAAAAGTGGATGGCGGGCTTGAGGATGTCTATTTCTCCACCCTCGCACAGTCCCGCCGCACGGTTCCTTCCGCAAGTGTTGCAGCCTGAGGAGCGCGCTCATGTTTGGCAAGATCACTGCATTTGAACTGCGTTACCAGCTGCGCAATCCTGTATTCTGGGTTGCCGCTATTGTCTTCTTTCTGCTGACCTTTGGCGCTGCGACCAGTGATGACATCCAAATCGGTGGTGGCGGAAATATCAACGCCAACAGCCCGCTGGCGATCGTCCAGACCCATTTGGTCCTGACGCTGTTTTTCATGTTTGTGTCGACGGCGTTTGTCGCAAACGTGATCGTGCGCGACGATGAAAGCGGATTCGGGCCAATGGTCCGATCTACACAAGTGCGCAAATTCGATTATTTGCTGGGCCGTTTCACTGGCGCATTTCTTGCCGCCGCGCTCGCATTTGCAACAGTGCCGCTTGCCATCTGGCTTGGTTCATTGATGCCGTGGGTCGATCCGGAAACGATTGGGCCGAACAAACTTGCCTATTATGCAAGCGCGTATTTCCTTTTCGCGCTGCCGGGTATGTTCATGGTCTCGGCGCTATTCTTCGCCATCGCCACCATGACCCGGTCCATGATGTACACCTATGTTGCGGTGGTTGTGTTTCTTGTCCTTTGGACGGTTTTGATCGCAACGGTGCAAGGGCGGCCTGATCTGCAGGACACTGCCGCTTTGTTTGAGCCATTCGGACTGGGCGCATTAGCCAATGAAACCCAATATTGGACCGCATCGGAATCCAATACGACGATCCCGCCATTCGAAGGGGGGATCCTCGCAAACCGCCTGATCTGGACTGGTTTTGCGCTCGTCATGCTGTGCCTTGCTTATTGGCGTTTTAGCTTTGCTGAAAAAGGCGTTTCTAAACGCAAACTGCGCAAGCAGGCGAAGAAACAGGCGAAGCTGGCCAGAGTTGAACCTGGCATTGTCGATACTCTGCCTGCACTCCAGCCGGGCAAGAGCGCGTGGCCCCGGCTTGTCACTCGCACCCGTTTCGAAGTTGCTCAGGTCGTCAAACACCCGGCGTTTTTCGTTCTGATCTTGATAGGTCTGTTCAACACAACCGGAGCGTTGTTCCTCGGCAACGATCTTTATGGCACGCCAAGCCTGCCTCTCACATTTGCGGTGATTCCGATCCTGCAAGGCGGGTTCAGCATCATTCCGATCATCATCGCCATCTATTATGCGGGTGAGCTGGTCTGGCGCGATCGTGATCGCAAGATGCATGAGTTGATCGATTCCACCTCGGTTCCGGGATGGAGCTATATGGTGCCAAAGACCGTGGCGGTCGCAATCGTCCTGTTTACCGCGCTCTTAGCTAGCGTTGTATCGGCCATGGTGGTTCAGATGATACGCGGCGTAACGCCAGAATTTGGTAAGTTCTTTGAGTGGTATCTGCTGCCGCAATCTGTCGACATGCTGATCCTCGCAATTCTTGCGGTGTTTGTTCAAGCGCTCAGCCCCAACAAATTCATCGGTTGGGGGATCATGGTGGTCTATATTGTCGCCCAAACTGTGCTGTCCAATCTGGGCTTTCAACATCCACTATATCTGTACGGAGCGACCGGCGGGAACCCGCTATCCGATATCAACGGCAATGATGTCGGCAATGCGCTGGGATGGGGGCTCAGGCTCTATTGGGGTGCGGTTGCCCTAGTGCTGGCTGTGCTTGCGCATTTGTTGTGGCGCCGCGGCACAGAAACCGCTCTCAGTCCGCGGCTCAAACGTATGCCGGCTGGGCTAAAAACTTCCGCTGGCGGCGTGCTAGTTGTGGGGATGCTGACTGCGATTGCCTCTGGCGGATATTTGTTCAACCAGATGAACCAGGTCGAGCAATATCGCACCAGTGATGATGGTGATGCGCAGCTTGCTGCCTATGAGAAAAAGTATCTCCAATATGAGACCGTGATCCAGCCGACCCTTACCGAAGTGGACATCACAGTTGATCTCTACCCGCAAGAAACCCGCATGGAAGCGAGCGGGCGCTATGCGATGGTCAACGACACTGATGAAGCAATCGAAGTTCTTCACGTGCGCCTGCCGGACCCTGACGCTGAGATTGTCGATATTCAGGTAGACGGCGCCTCCATCGAAACGAACGATGAGGAGTTCAAGTACCGGATTTATCGGTTTGACGAACCGCTTGGCCCCGGTGCAACCAGCGAATTGACGTTTCAAACGCGCCGTTGGCAGCGCGGCATTCGTGCTCGCGGCAATGATACGCGCCTTGTTAAGAATGGTACGTTCCTCAACAATTCGGAATTCGCACCGCAGATTGGAATGAACCGATCAGGCCTGTTGCAAAGCCGCGCAACGCGCCGCGAATATGATTTGCCAGCCGAACTTCGACCCGCACCGCTTGGTGACGAGGCATCGCGCCAACGCAACTATGTCGGTGCGGACTGGGTAACGGCCGATATCACGATCACAACGGACGCAGAGCAAACACCCATCGCGCCAGGTGTGCGTGTTTCCGATGAAACAGAAGCTGGGCGGCGCACTGCACGGTTCGTCTCGGAAAATCCGATCCTATCGTTCTTCTCGATCCAATCCGCCGAATATGAAATCGCAACGCGCGATGTCGATGGAGTTGAGTTGCAGGTCTATTACCATGCTGCGCACAACACCAATGTGGAACGCATGCTAGATGCTCTGGAAAAATCGCTCGACTATTACCGCGCGAATTTTGGCCCCTACCAATTCCCACATGCGCGCATCATCGAATTTCCCGGTTATGAAAGTTTCGCCCAGGCATTTGCTGGGACAATGCCCTATTCCGAAAGCATCGGCTTTGTCGCGGATTTCGCCGAAGAAGGTGATATTGACGGGGTGACATATGTTGTCGCTCACGAAGTCGCTCACCAATATTGGGCACACCAGATCATAAGCGCCGATCAACAAGGCGGGACGATCATGGTCGAAACCATGGCGCAATATTCCGCGATGATGGTGATGAAAGCGATCTATGGTGAGGACCAGATGCGGCGCTTTCTCAAATACGAGCTCGATCGCTACCTAACCTCTCGCGGCAGCGAGGTGATTGAGGAAATGCCGCTCGTATCGGTCGAAAACCAGGGCTATATCCATTACCGCAAAGGCGCAGTGGTGATGTATCTGCTGCAGGACCGGCTAGGCGAAGACCGCGTCAATGCAATGCTTTCTGAATTGCTCGACCGTTACCGTTTCAGGGGCCCTCCTTATGCGATTTCCACCGATCTGGTTGAGGGTTTCGAGAGCCTTGCTCGCAATGCAGAAGAGCGCCAATTGGTCGAAGACTTGCTGAGAAATATCACACTGTATGATCTTAAGGTCGAAGACGCTGAAAGCCGGCAATTGCCAAGCGGTCAATGGGAGACTGTAATGACGGTTGAGGCGACCAAGTTCTATGCTGACGGAGAAGGCGTCGAAACCGAGGCGCCTCTTGCAGACCAGATCGAAATCGGTGCCTTCACAGCGCGGCCGGGTCTTGGTGCATTCGACAATTCCAACGTTTTATTGATGGAGCGCCGCTCGATTGAAAGTGGCCAGCAGCAGGTCACAATTATCACAGATGAACGACCGGAATTCGTCGGCGTCGATCCCTACAACAAGTATATTGACCGCAATTCGGACGATAATGTTCTGGAAACCGGCTGATCCTGCGCTTTATTTGAGCGCCCCTTTTCGGGCGGTCTGTTTTACCCAAAAGGATCAGCCGTCTTGCCTCGCGCAATTTATGGAAAGGCGGCCCTAGAGAAGGACCGCGACCTGCTGAACTATTCAGCAAAAGGCTCTTTGATGTTCGTAAGTTCAAGCGACACCAAACTCCCCCCTCCCCACCCTTTTTGTCGCACAGGCGTGATCAAGAATGTCGGTCCGCTTTCCACCCCGATTGCGACCTTTAGCGAGGCGACCTTTGGCTTCGCGACCTTTGGCTTCAGGGTGCAAAGCCCCGTATCAAATCAGCCCTCGTGCCAAGTAATGATCAATCGGCGGTTGAGGTTCGCCTGTATCCTTCAATACTTCGGCAAATGCACGGTCCTGCGTAAGGAATACCTTGCCGTTTAGCTCATCAATCAGATGCGTTCGTTGCAGACGATCCATGACCGGCCCTTTGACCTCTGAGAGGTGCAGGCCAATCCCCGTATCACCTAACCGGTGATTGATCGCTTCGAGGCTTTCCAAGCCAGAAGCGTCGACTTCGTTCACCGCACTGCACATGATAATAACGTGCCGGACCTCAGGGTGATCGGCGACCTGTTCGAGAACATATTCTTCCAGCCACCGTGCGTTGAGATATGTTAGCGCTTCGTCAATTCGGATCGAGAGCACATGCGGCACCGTGAAGACCTTGTGCCTTTTGATGTTACGGAAATGTTCAGTTTCTGGAACGCGGCCAACGATTGCAGCATGAGGCCGGCTTGCGCGCCATAGATAAAGCAGCAATCCGACCGCGACACCGGCAATCACACCCATCTCCACACCTGCCAAAAGGGTGATGGTGATTGTCACAACATGTGCCGTAAAATCGGTCTTGGAATATCGCCATAACTGTCCGGGTGTCCGAATATCGACGAGGCTCAAGACAGCGACAATTATGGTTGCCGCGAGAGTAGCAATGGGCAGGTTGAACAATAGCGGCGTCAAGAACAGCGTAGCAAGAGCGATGCCGATCGCCGTGAATGCTCCGGCTGCGGGCGTCTGCGCACCGGCGTCGAAATTGACAGCAGAACGCGCGAACCCTCCGGTTACCGGATACCCCCCAGACAAAGCGCTGGCGATGTTCGCTGTCCCCAGTCCGATAAGCTCTTGATCTGGCGCAATACGCTGACGGCGTTTGGCAGCCAGTGTTTGGCCGACCGAAACACTTTCAACAAAGCCAATGATCGAAATCAGCAAGGCGGGAACCCAAAGTTTCTCGATCAGGGATAGGTCGGTGCTGGGCAATGCGAATGGCGGAAGCCCCTGAGGGATCGCGCCGACCAAGCTGACGCCTTTGTTCCCCAAATCGAAAACAAGCACAGCAAGAATGGACAGCGCAACGGCAACAATCGGACTCGCTTTCGCGGCCAAATCTGCTGGTTTTTCGCTAAACCCAATTTTCTGCAGCGCAGATTTGCCGCTCCGCCGAACCCAGAACAGGAAAATGATCGCCGGGACGCCGACTGCCATTGTCCAAATATTTGCGTTGCCAATCGCGCCCGCGATCGACCCCAGCATCGCCGGCCAGTTTTCAGTGCTAGCCTCGATTCCCAGAATATGCTTGAGCTGGCTTGTCGCGATCAAAATGCCCGACGCTGTAATAAAGCCGCTTATGACCGGGTGCGAAAGCAGATTGGCCAGAAATCCGGCGCGCAAAATTCCTAAGATTGCCAGCATAATGCCCGACAGCATTGCTAACGTAATCGCCGCTTCGAGATATTCTGCCGAACCTTGTGCCGCGACAGCTCCCGCAGCAGAAGCGGTCATAAGAGAGATCACCGCAACAGGGCCAACCGCCAGCGTCCTGCTGGTCCCAAAGATCGCATAGAGCACCAATGGCAGTATGGATGCATAAAGGCCGACAACCGGAGGCAAGCCAGCAAGCAATGCGTAGGCGAGGCCTTGCGGGATCAGCATGATGGTGACGATGACAGCCGCCATCAGGTCATCTGCGAGAACCGTTCGATTGTAGGTTCGTCCCCAATCAAGGATCGGCAAGTAACGTGACAACCTCAGGCCGGATTCAGGCTTACCTCCTTCGCGCGTTTCAGAGGGGCTGCTCACAACTTTGCCGCACGGTGCAGAGCCATGCCTAGCAACATGCTGCCGAGAAATATGGCTGCGGACAAAGGCTCGATGATGAGCGCCCCGATCGCTGGCCCAGGACACAACCCTGCCAACCCCCAGCCGACACCAAACAGCACGCCGCCGCCAATCAACTTTCGGTCAATCAATTGCGTGCCGGGCAAATTGAAAGTGTTTGCGAATACCGGCTTGATCAAGCGCCTTTGCAAAGACCAAGCAGCAACCATCACAAGCACCGCGCCGCCCATAACGAATGCCAGCGTCGGGTCCCAATCGCCAAAAATGTCGAGAAACCCCCTCACGCGTTTTGGGTCCATCATGCCTGAAATGGCTAATCCCGCGCCAAACAACGCACCGGATAGCAAGGAAATAACCGGCTGACGCATTACCAAGCCCATCCCAGCGCATTGGTGAGAGCAACGGTGACAATGCCGCTGGCGATGAAGGTGATGGTCGCAAGCAACGAGCGAGGCGACAGCCGCGACATACCGCACACACCGTGCCCGCTTGTGCAACCGCTTCCCATTCGTGTGCCAAAACCCACAATCAGCCCGCCAGCCGCCAACAGCGCAACTGAATTTGGGAAGGTCGATTGGACTGGAGCCACAAAAGCGTGGATGAGAAACGCTCCCAAAAGCAACCCTGCCAAGAATAACCAGGCGACGGGAATTGGCAGGCTAGATTTACTCAGCGCGAAAGCTCTCGCAGCGATACCGCTAACACCTGCAATGCGGCCCGATCCAAGCAGCATGAGTGCCGCAGCGAGCCCGATAAGGACGCCGCCCAACAATCCCTCGGCCGGCATCGCATCAGGAAATCCGGGAAGCGTCACAGCGTGTCCAACGGAATTTTGAGGTACCGTATGCCATTGCTTTCCGGCGGAGGAAATTCACCCGCCCGCATGTTCACTTGCACCGCTGGTATCATCAGCCTCGGAGCAGACAGCAACGTATCGCGCTGATTTCTCATCGTCACAAATGCCTCTTCTCCCATGCCATCGCGGACATGGATATTGCTCTTGCGCTGTTCGCCAACACTCGATTGCCAGCAATACTCGCTGCGTTCAGGCGGCAGGTAATCGTGATTGAGAAAAACTCTCGTTTCATCAGGCAACTCGAATACTCGTTTGATCGAATGATACAGCGTGCGCGCATTACCGCCGGGAAAGTCACAGCGCGCCGTGCCATAGTCAGGCATGAATAGCGTATCCCCAACAAAGGCCGCATCACCAATCAAATGAGTCATGCAGGCCGGAGTATGGCCGGGCGTATGGATGGCCCGCGCCTCGATATTGCCAATTTGATATTTTTCGCCGTCGCAGAAGAGATGATCGAATTGCCCGCCATCAAATCGGAAATCGGCCTCTGCATTGAAGAGTTTGCCGAAAACGGCCTGCACTTCGGAAATGCGCTCCCCAATACCCAATTTGCCGCCCAGTTTGGCTTTCAAATATTGTGCAGCAGAAAGGTGATCTGCATGAATATGCGTATCAATAATCCAAGCAACTGAGAGGCCCGCTTTCTCAATGTGATCGATGACCATATCAGCGGACTTGGTCGATGTGCGGCCAGAAACATGATCATAATTCAGCAGAGGATCGATGATCGCACATTGGCCAGTCTCAGGATCAGCGGCCACGTGACTGACATTGTTGGTCGCATCATCAAAGAATGACGTGACGATGGGGCGTATCATGCGGCCTCCCCCTGATTGGCAAGTTTCGTTTCAACGCTTGGATCTGCGTCGTCGCTGCAAAACCGATCGTATAAAAAACCCATTATCGCGACAGCGTCATCATCAATGATACGGTAGTAGATCGACTGACCTTCACGGCGAGCTTCGATCATTCCTTCGCGCCGCAAAATTGCAAGCTGCTGCGACATTGCCGGAGCCTTTTGCTTAACAGCCTGAGCAAGCTCGCCGGCTGCCATTTCGCCTTGGGATAAATGGCAAAGCACCATTAGACGGCCTCTATGCGAGAGCACTTTCAAAAGCGCGCTCACATGCGTTGCCGTTTGCTCCATTGCCTCTAATTGCATATTTCATAATATATGCAATTAAATGCCGAACGTCAAGACAGCCTCCGTTGAAAGCGGTCAACAATCCTAAGGTCGCGGCGGCAAATGTGACTAGGATGGCAGTGCTCGCGTCCCGCCCGCTGGCCCCGGACGTTCAGCTAGCGACCCAATTGCGGAGGTTCCGGCCAACAGTTTTGAATGTTCAATTGGGGGCCCAAAGCGAAATTCTGCCTACCATGCGGTGTGAACCTAAATGACCATCTCCACGATTGCGGCGAACGGTCCCTTTTTGTGATGACCTCCCAAAAACTGATTGCGACCCAATCTGAGCCCCTGCGAGGCTACGAACTGTCCCAACCGCTCCTCAGCATCGGTTGAGCAGTCTAGGCCAAATACTATCTCTTCGCCCGTTAGCTCAAGCGACCAGCTAACAGCCTTGCTTTTCGTTAGTTTCACGAGGCGCTCAGCATAGATGTCGGCGACTACGACGCTACCGGCCGCACTGCTTTCCGCTAAAGCAGTCAAGGTCGCCCGCACGGCGCGCTCGGAAAGGTATAGCGTGACACCTTCCCACAGAAAGATGGTCTTCTTGGATGGATCATAGTCGGTGGCAAGAAGCGAGTTGATCCAGCATCGATCGGCAAAGTCGACCTCAACGAAACGGACGTGCGAAGAATCGATCTTCGCGGCTGTCAGATGTTTGCGCTTATGGGTCTGATCAACGGACTGATCGAGTTCATAAATGACAACGTCGCTCTGTCTGAGCGTGCCATAGGCGCGGGTATCTAATCCCGCTCCAAGAACCACAAACTGGGCGGCTCCCGCAAGATTCGCTTCGATGAACTCGTCGAATACTATGGTCCTTGATGGAACAAGATTCGCGATACCAGCTTTCTCTGGCTTGGGCAGCGTAGGATAGAGGAACTGAACACCGAGTATCTTGTGGGTTAACCACAGCGGAAAGAGTGCTAGCCAAAGGCCCCTGACAGAATTGTTGGGAATTGCTGATGCGAGTTTTCGCGCTGCTCTGTCCCTGCGTAGTCCAAAGACATCCATTGCCCAACGTCCATTGATTATCTCAACGGCCGTTTGCGAAACGCCTAGCCGCTTACTGACAGCAAGCTGGCAGTATCCCACCATGATCACACCGATAAGGCTGAACGGAAGCCAGATAAACTGCAGAGGGACAAAAATTAGATAGGCAAGGAATTTCACTCGGCATCCTCACAGAAATTTGATGGTCTGACCTTAGTATCACGAGGTTAGTAGGGATCAATACAACGTCCGCCCCCAAAAAAACGCGGCCGTCAGGCTATCACCCGCCAACCGCTGATAGCGGACGTTCCGATCAATATGGCTCACAGATGAATTCTCAGTTCAATCTGCATGACGGGTAAACCTAGACATGAATAACGTTCTTGCCGGACTGGTTTCCTGGGCCTAAGTTTCCGCTGTGCAAATACTTCGCGCCATTTTCCTGATGTCTCTCTGCGCAGGCCTGATCTTTCAGGTTTCGGCGCAAGCTTCGGTGGTGCCGCAGGTTGAACCGATGCAAATGTCGGATTGCGCAAAAATGATGCACCACTCCGAAGATCAATCGGCAACGCACAATCACACAGATGATGCTGGCGGGGCATGCACAGACATGTCGCTCGCTTGTATGCAGGCAATGAATGCGGTTGCACCTGTCTGGCTGGGAAGCGATCCGGCACCCCGCATTGCAAAACAATTTATTGAGCCTGCGCTTTATATGACGGGATATCAGCGGCAGCTGGGCAGCCAAATTTCTGCCCCGGATTATCCTCCCCCCCGAAACTAACTCGAACGTGAGTAACTCGGACGCTCAGCGTCCGTCTCCATATGGCCGCAAAACGGCGCACGCCCTGCTTTCGAGCGGCTTGGCGGCGCTGCGATGGGCCGAAGATCGAGTGAGAATTGCACATGAAATGGTTCATAGGCGGAGCCCTGTTTGCGGCCCTTATGCCAGCACACGTCGCCGCGGAACAGCCGGTTGGCTATGCCGAAGCCTTGCGCGCGGCGCGCGAAGATCAACCGTTATTGCGAGCGGGCGAAATGCGCATCAACGGAGCACGCGAAGCGTCACAGGCAGCGGATGAGCTCCCCGATCCGGTCCTGCGCGGCGGAATTGCGAACCTTCCCGTAACTGGGCCAGTCGCGTTTGAGCTGGGCCAGCAGCTCCCCACTCAGGTCAGTATCGGGATCGAACAACAGATACCCAATCTGGCCAGGCGCAGGGCGCGGCAAGGCGTGGCATTTTCCGATATTCGCGTTGCACAGACCCGTCTGGGCTTGGCTCAGCGCAGTGTTGACGTTTCGACCAGCATGGCATGGATGCAGCTGTATTTCGCACAGGAACGGCTCGAAGTTGCAGAAACCGCGTTGATTGAACTTCGCGCGCTTGTGCCAGTGGCCAACAGCGCCGTTGCCTCAGGTTCGGCCCGCCCCGCTGAAAGCCTTGCGATCCGCCGCGAATTGATAGGGATTGCCGATGCGATAACACGTATTGAAGCAGAACGTGACACGGCAAAGGCGGTGCTTTCGAGCTATACAGACATTGCAGACCCCGTCGCCGATGGCAGCCCGCCAATGACGGACATCGACGCTGCGGGTTTGCGCAGCATTGTGGAGCTCAGCCCCGAAATCCTATTTGCCGATGCAGCAAGCGATCTGGCTGAGGCAGGTGCCGATTTGGCCCGTTCCAATCTTAGGCCAGATTTCGGGGTGAGCGTTAATTACGGTCGCCGCGATACCGGGTTTGGCGACGCCGTTTCGGTGATGGGATCGGTCACCTTGCCAATCTTCGCAGGCCGCCGGCAAGAACCGCGCATTCGAGCCGCAGAAGCAGAAGCGGGAGCAGCGATCGCAGAGCGAGACGAACGCTTGCGCGCTCTACGCGTCCAGCTTGAAGCTGACCTTGCCGCTTGGCGCAGTGCCTTTCGCCAATGGGAACGCGCCCGCGATCAATTGCTGCCGCTAGCGCGTGACCGTGCAGAATTGGAAATCGCCAGCTTTGCAGCAGGACGGGCGGATCTGGTCGATGTGATCACGGCCAAGGCAGCTCTTGCGCTGCTCGAACTTGAAATTCTGGAGCGCGAGGCGGCCGCAGCCGAGCAGGCTGTGAAACTTCGTCTAACTTACGCAGAGGCACGGCGATGACCGATACAACCAAACGTTTCACACCAGCACAGCGCACCTATGGCGCAATGGCAGCTGTCGCTCTTGTCAGCCTCGCTGCCGGCTACGCCCTATCCACTCTCTTCGGAGCTGGAGGCAGTGGAGGCAGTGAAGGCGATACCAGCGATGTTGCGGGCATGTCCGCCGCCGCCGAGGGTGGCTGCGAGGAGGTGCTTTACTGGTACGATCCCATGGTCCCGGCACAGCGTTTCGACCAACCGGGCAAATCCCCATTTATGGATATGCAACTCGTGGCCAAATGCGCTGGAGCAACTGCGGCAGCTGGGGTGCAAATCGATCCGGGCTTGGTCCAGAATTTCGGCATCCGCACGGCACCAGCCGAATTCGGCGTTCTGGAAACGGAGATCATCGTTACCGGCGTGCTGGCCTATAATGGGCGAGACGTGGCGATCGTCCAACCTCGCGCTGGCGGTTATGTTCAGCGCACTTATGACCGGGCGCAAGACGATGTGGTGAGCCGCGGAGCCCCGCTGGCCGATATTCTCGTGCCTGAATGGGGCGGAGCGCAGCGCGAATATTTGGCTGTGTTAGCCACCGGAGATGAGGCACTCGCAGGCGCCATGCGCCAACGCATGGCGTTGCTCGGAATGTCTGATGGCATGATCAATTCGGTCAGACGCACAGGCCGCGCTCAGACCACAATCACAGTTACAGCCCCGATTGGCGGGGCGATCACCACGCTAGGCATTCGTCCCGGCATGACAGTGGCGGAAGGGCAGACCCTGGCTGAGATCACGGGCTTCTCTCCAATCTGGCTAGAGGCATCGGTTCCTGAAATACAGGCGGCGGATATCCGCATTGGTCAGACGATCAATGCCGCGATCGCTGCATTTCCTGAAGAGCGCTTTGCAGGCCGTATCACCGCGATACTGCCCAGCGCTGATGCTCAAAGCCGCACAATCACTGTGCGCGCAGAACTGGCTAATGCGAGCGGCAGATTGAAACCGGGCATGTTCGCACAAGTTTCGGTTTCGCCCGGCACCCGGCGCGCTCTTCTTGTGCCGTCGGAGGCGGTTATTCGGACCGGGCGGCGAGCAATCGTCATGCTCAGTCAGGGCGAAGGCGGCTTCATACCAGCCGAGGTCGAAATTGGGCGAGATGCGGGCGGACAGACAGAAGTTCTGGCAGGCCTCGCACAAGGCGAAGAAGTGGTGGTTTCAGGACAATTCCTGCTCGATTCCGAAGCGAGCCTGTCTGGCCTGAACATAAGGCCGATTGGCGCGGCCATGCGCGGAGCGTCCGATGGTTCGGCGGCGGACGCACAATCCTATCGAACCACAGGACGCGTCACAAATATCTCTGGAAATTCGATCACGCTGGATCATTCCCCAGTGCCAGAACTGAGTTGGCCAGCGATGGTCATGCCGTTCGCACTTGCCGAACCGTCTTTGGCGCACGGCCTAGCGCCCGGCGACAATATCGAAATTACATTCACTCAGCATGGCGATGGACCGAGGATTGAATCCATCAGGAAAGCCGGCCGATGATCGCGCGCATCATCGACCTTTCGATAGCCAATCGGTTCTTGGTAATTTTGGCGGCAATTGCGGTAATGCTCGCGGGTTTTTGGGCCGTCCGTGCCACGCCGGTCGATGCCATTCCTGATCTATCAGACGTTCAAGTGGTGGTCCGCGCGAATTATGCAGGTCAGGCGCCGCAGATTGTCGAAGATCAGGTGACCTACCCGCTCGCCACCACAATGTTGTCCGTTCCCGGGGCGGAGACGGTGCGCGGCTATTCGATGTTCGGCGACAGCTACGTCTATATTATATTCGAAGACGGAACCGATCTTTATTGGGCCCGCTCGCGCGTGCTCGAATACCTCAATCAGGTCCAAAGCGAATTGCCTGAAGGTGTCACAAGTTCGCTAGGTCCCGATGCAACCGGCGTGGGTTGGATTTACGAATATGCGCTGGTCGACCGAACCGGGGGCAATGATCTGGCCGGCCTCAGAAGCCTGCAAGATTGGTTCCTGCGATACGAATTACAGACCATTCCGGGTATCGCCGAGGTGGCGAGCATTGGCGGGATGGTGAAGCAGTATCAAGTCGTTCTCGATCCCTACAAAATGGCGTCCTTCGGCGTAACACATGCCGAAATCGTCAGCGCCATACAGCGCGCCAATCAGGAAACTGGCGGCTCGATCCTTGAATTGGGCGAGGCTGAATATATGGTCCGCGCCTCTGGCTATCTTAGCACTCTGGACGATTTTCGTCAGATCCCGCTCAAGACAGTTGGCAACGGCATTCCTGTCACTCTTTCCGATGTTGCGACCATTCAGATTGGCCCTGAAATGCGGCGCGGGATCGCAGAACTTAACGGCGAAGGCGAGGTTGCAGGCGGCATCATTGTGCTGCGTCAGGGCGAGGATGCTCGCGCCACAATTGCGGCCGTTGAACAAAAGCTGGAAACGCTAAAAGCCAGCCTGCCTGACGGTGTCGAGATCGTTACGACTTATGACCGTTCGCAACTCATCGACGCGTCGATCGACAATCTGACCGGAAAACTGATCGCAGAATTTATTATCGTCGCGCTCGTTTGCGGGCTGTTCCTCTGGCATGTCCGATCTGCGTTTGTGGCCATTGTCACCCTGCCATTGGGCGTGCTCGCGGCCTTTATCGTTATGCGGTTTCAAGGGGTTGATGCGAATATCATGTCGCTTGGCGGGATAGCGATTGCCATCGGGGCGATGGTCGATGCGGCAATCGTAATGGTTGAAAATGCGCACAAACATCTGGAGCGCTGGCAAGACGAAAATCCCGGTGCGCACCTGCCGAACGAGGAGCGCTGGCATTTGATTGCGGATGCCGCGAAAGAGGTCGGGCCTGCGCTCTTTTACAGCTTGCTGATAATCACGCTTTCGTTCCTGCCGGTGTTTACGTTGCAAGCGCAGGAAGGGCGTCTGTTTGCGCCGCTGGCATTTACCAAGACATATGCAATGGCGGCTGCAGCAATCTTGTCTGTCACTCTGGTGCCGGTTCTAATGGGTTGGCTCATCAGGGGCAAAATCCCGTCTGAGGATTCCAATTTCCTGAACCGCTGGCTGACAAAGGCGTATCGCCCCGGTCTCGATTGGGTCATCCGCCGCCCTAAAACCACGCTCTTGCTCGCAGGTCTGATTTTTCTAACCGCCGCGATCCCGATCACCCGGTTAGGAGGCGAATTTCTGCCACCGCTCGATGAGGGCGATCTGCTGTATATGCCCAGCGCACTGCCCGGTCTGTCTCCTGGTGAAGCATCGGCGCTGTTGCAGCGGACAGACAGGCTGATCAAATCGGTGCCCGAAGTCGACACTGTGTTCGGAAAGGCAGGCCGCGCAGACACGGCGACCGACCCTGCGCCGCTGACCATGTTCGAGACAACGATCCGGTTCAAACCACGCGAGCAATGGCGTGCAGGAATGACGCCTGAAAAGCTGGTCGAGGAGCTAGACCGGGTCGTACAGGTTCCGGGACTTGCCAATGTCTGGGTGCCCCCGATCCGCAACCGGATCGACATGCTTGCCACCGGGATCAAAAGCCCGATCGGGGTGAAAGTGTCAGGCGAAAATCTCGCCGAAATCGAACGCGTCGCCCTGCAAATCGAAACCATTGCAAAACAAGTGCCCGGAGTAAGTTCTGCGCTCGCGGAAAGGCTTTCTGGGGGCCGCTATGTCGATGTCGATATCAACCGGAATGCGGCGGCGCGCTACGGGCTGAATATCGCGGATATACAGCAGATCGTTTCAGGTGCGATTGGCGGTGCAAATATCGGACGCACAATTGAGGGTCAGGCGCGTTACCCTATTAATGTGCGCTATCCGCGCGAAATTCGCGGCAGCATAGGCGAGCTGAGGACGCTGCCTTTGCTTACGCCTTCTGGTCAACAGATCACGTTAGGCTCCGTTGCAGAGGTAAGCATCAGTGACGGACCGCCGATGCTCAAAAATGAACAGGGGCGGTTGGTGAGCGCCGTCTATGTGGATGTTCGCGGCCGCGACCTTTCATCAGTCGTCGAGGACCTCCAGCGCGCAATTGCCGATGGCGTTGACCTGCCGCCAGGCGTTAGCCTGTCCTATGCGGGACAGTTCGAATATCTAACGCGGGCCTATGAACGGTTGCAGATCGTCGTACCGGCTACGCTGGGGATCATATTCCTGCTTCTATATCTGATTTTCAGGCGATTTGACGAAGCGCTTCTGGTGATGGGAACATTGCCCTTCGCTCTCACCGGAGGGTTCTGGCTTCTCTACCTGATGGGCTACAACCAATCAGTCGCGACCGCAGTCGGATTTATCGCTCTGGCAGGTGTGTCTGCGGAGTTTGGCGTTGTCATGCTGATCTATCTAAAGTCCGCCCTAGAAAAGCGCGGCGGCGACCTCTCTGCTGAGGCAATTACCCAAGCCATTTCAGAAGGCGCATTGCTGCGTGTGCGGCCTAAGGCGATGACGGTCGCTGTCATTCTGGCCGGGCTGTTTCCAATTCTAATCGGCACGGGTGCTGGCTCGGAAGTTATGAGCCGGATCGCCGCTCCGATGATTGGCGGCATGATCACCGCGCCGCTTTTGTCCATGTTTGTGCTGCCCGCCGCATATCTGTTGATGCGGCGCCCAAAACCGGTGCGGCCGATAGACTCCGAGGGAGACGAAATTCGCGCCGAGCAGCAGGTGCAATTGACCTGACACCGCCAAATGCTCAGCCGCTTCGTTTCTCGCTGTCGCGTGACTTTCTCTCGATTTTGGAAACGAGAACCGACCGGCAAGTCACATTCAAGTGCTTGATAGAACTTGCAACGATTTCTTGTACTTATTCAGTCGCTCAAGGTCTTTTGGCGTCAAATCGCCCATGCGCCTAACATCAAGGTTGTCGGTTATGTCGGCAATTTTGACGTTTCTGCCAATTTCGTTTTGCAACGCCCTGCGCACGAACGCTGCATAATCTTCATCATCTGAAGCCTTGGTGACAGACTTCAAGCCTGCGACCACTTCTGAGGAAAAGCCCTCTTTTTCCAGATCCTCAAACGTCCAATGGGAATCTTCCACGACATCATGGAGCACACCCACTATTTTCTCGTCTTCAGAAGCTAGAGAAAACATGACCCGCAAAGGGTGGAGAATATACGGATTGCCGCCCTTGTCCTTGACACCCTTGTGGGCCTCAACTGCAATTTCGATTGCTCTTTCGAGGTTCATTTTGTTTCCTTCTTATGATTTTTGATGGCTCGCATTCCGCCTAACTGGGTGAGACGAGCCACTCTTCTGGTTGCTTAGTAATTGTAGCCAGTCGGCTTTTGCCCAACCACTCGGGCAGAATTTTGGTGTATTTTTCATCCCCAAACACTTTGAGCGCACCGGTTCTTATCTCCTCATCAAAGTCGGACCAGCCCAGAAAAACCTTAGCCAAAGTTGTCGCGGCGGCATCGATTTGCACGTCAACGTCGAAGTCGCGATCAATTATGCACAAATCGACCGCGCCGGCTTCGAATATGAGCCAGCTATTCTGACGGTTTTTCGTTTGATCGCGCAAAAAGAAGTGAACGATAAACGGTTCAGGAAGCGATGGATGCGGGATCGCTTTGTGGCGAATGTTCCACATCAAATGATCGCTGTCGAGATTTTCTAACGAGGGTTCCACCCTCAGCCATTCCTGTGCCCAATCCGCCATACCGAAGACAACTTTCCGCAACGCTTCGCCAGCGGGGGTCAAAGTGTAATTGGTGTGGTTTTGGCTGGAGGATGTTTCCTTTTTGATGATGCCCGAATTGGTGAGCTCTTTCAATCGGCTCGAAAGCAGCGTGCGCGACATGCGCGGCACCCCGCGGCTAATGTCATTGAAGGAGGTGTAGCCAAAAACAAGCTCACGCAAGATCAACATCGTCCAGCGCTTGCACAGAATATCTGTGGCGACTGAAAGGGGGCAATATTGTCCGTAACCAGAAGCTTTATTCATGATGGTTGCCCTTCAATTTTTTGGCCGCAAAATCGGCTAGGCTTGGGTTCGTATTCAATAGCCGCTCCGCAACCAGTACAGCAATTGTACTGAATGGTACTATGGTCGCACTATTGCCGATCCTGAAGCCGCTATAACACATCCAAGATGCACCACTTTGATTGTCTTTGAAGTGGAGAAACACCCATGAGGAATGATCATGAAGAGTTGGAAAAAATACGGGATTCTATGGTCATCTGCGGCGCTCGTCCTGCTAGGCAACGGCGCAGAAGCGCGTGCTGACGTCGTTACGGATTGGAATATAAAGGCACGCGAATTGGTTGTTGATGCCGGATTGCCGACGCCTCATTCCAACCGGGCTCTGGCGATTGTACACAGCTCGGTCTTCGAGGCTGTGAACGCCATCACGAAAGAATATCCTAGCTCACTGTCTCTGAATGCTGCCGATGACGCGTCTGTGGAAGCTGCAATTGCTTCGGCCGTCAGGAGTTCGTTGTTGCACCTAATGCCAGAGCAACACGCAGCGATAGAAGCCGTTTATTCGGAAACGGTGGACGGCATCGCTGACAGCACGGCAAAGACGCAAGGGATTGAAATTGGGCAGCAGGCTGCCGCGCAGATCTGGTCTGCATGGCGAAATGATGGGAGCGGATCCGAAGAGGCGTACAGGCCTTACACAGCGGCCGGAATATATGTTCCCACAACTATACCTGCTGTGCCTCAATGGGCGCAACGCCAGACATGGCTATTGTCTCACCCTGCCCAGTTCCGCCCGGGGCCTCCGCCAGCATTGACCAGTGAAGCATGGGCCGAAGACTTCGCTGAGGTTCAGGCTATGGGAGAAAGCGATAGCGTGCATCGCTCCGAAGAACAGACCAATATGGCCAAATTTTGGGAGGCAACTTTGCCGCCGATCTATCACGGCGTCGTGCATTCAGTGGCGAACATGCCAGGGCGCGGCATCACTCAAAATGCCCGCCTATTTGCGGCAATCACCAGGGCGACAGATGACGCCATGATTGCTGTCTTTGACGCCAAATATCACTATCAATTCTGGCGTCCGATTACGGCAATTCGCAATGCTGACATTGATGGAAACGAGGCGACTCAGGTCGATTCAACATGGAAACCGTTCATCCCGACACCGATGCATCCCGAATATCCCTGTGCGCATTGCGTGGTCGCGGGCACTGTAGGTGCCATTTTAAAGGCTGAGATTGGCGAGGATGCGACCCCGGATCTTTGGACCGTGAGCTATACCGACGATGGCACCCAAAGGCATTGGACAAGTGTCGATGGCTTTATCGAAGAGGTTGCAAACGCACGGATTTACGATGGTGTGCACTACAGGACATCGACTGAGGTTGGCACGGCGATGGGATTGCAAATCGGAGCTTTGGCTGTCGAGACATACCTATCACCAGTTGAGCGCTAGAGCGCGGCGGGCGACCGATAATTACTAGCGCAAGAGCGCATAGTCTGATCCAATGACGACAAATGCCTAACTATCATCAGGTGCAAGAACTGCCATTTCTGGAAGCCCAATAGGAGAATGAGAAGATGACTATGCAAGCTGACGAAGCAAAGCTTGAGGCCCTTGCAGGCAAAGTTATCGGCGATGTGGCGAGCGCCATGAGCCTGTTCATGGCCTATCTCGGCGATCAGGCCGGGGTATATGATGCTTTGGATGGTGCGGGCGCCCTAACCGTCGATGAGCTCGCTGCAAAAACTAGCCTAAATCCAAAGTATCTTCTTCAATGGCTCGGCTCAAATGCCGCGGCTGGATACGTAACCTACCATGCTGATGAAGAGCGATTTTCTCTATCTCCGGAACAGGCCCTCATTTTCGCGCAAGAGGGTCAGCCCGCGTGCATGCAGGGCTTTTTTCAAGCTGTGGTTTCACAATATGAAACACAAGCGAAGGCGGTCGAGACTTTCAAGTCAGGCGCAGGCCGGCCTTGGGGTGATCACAGCAATTGCTGTTTCTGCGGAACAGATCGTTTCTTTAGGCCCGGCTATGCCGCCAATTTGGTCGATAATTGGATTCCCGCGCTAGACGGAGTTGAAGAGAAGCTAAAAGCTGGAGGTAAGGTTGCGGACATTGCGTGCGGACATGGCTCGTCAACAATTTTGATGGCGCAAGCTTATCCAAATTCGACAATCGTCGGGATCGATTTTCATGGCCCATCAATAGATGAAGCGCGCGCCAAAGCCAAAAAAGCCGGTGTCAGCAATGTCGAATTTCAACTCGCCAAAGCGCAAGATTTTGACGGCAAAGATTTCGACCTAGCATGCATTTTTGACGCGCTGCACGATATGGGGGATCCGGTCGGAGCAGCAGCGCATATAAAGCAATCGCTTAGTCCGAACGGCACGTTCATGCTGGTCGAACCGATGGCTGGAGATAGCATGAGCGAAAATCTTCATCCTCTGGGCCAAATCTACTACGCTTTCTCGACAACCATCTGCACCCCAACATCCTTAGCGCAAGAAGTAGGGCTGGGTTTAGGCGCGCAAGCGGGGCAGAAGAATTTGACCAAGGTTTTAAATCAAGCCGGGTTTGCCAATGTCAAAAGAGCGGCCGAAACTCCTACAAATATGGTTCTGGAAGTAACCGGCTAGGATGCGATTTGGCGCCCGCTAGCGCGCCTTTACGGACGCCGCATCCCAAATTTATCGCCATATTTTGTCGGCTGCTGAACCACAGCCACCAAACCAGCTGACAGTTCAATCCAAATTGATGACGGGAGGCTTTCTTGACGGACCAACATTTAGAAGTCGCAGATCGTATGTGGAGCAGCGCCGCTGCTGACTATGACGACATTAGTTTCAGCGTTGGAGACGCCTTGCTCCATACTGCCATGCGCCTAAATCCGTCTCCGGGTGACCGGGTCATCGACATAGCGACCGGAACGGGCATGAGTGCGCGCAATGCGGCTCGCTTTGCTGCTCATGTAACGGGTATCGACATCGCAGACGGTCTGCTTACTGCCGCACGCGAAATTTCGGCGCATATTGATCCGCCAATTGCATTCTTGAAAGCGGATGCGGCGCGCCTCCCATTTCCCGACTCCCATTTTGACCGAGCCGTTTCGACCTTCGGGATAATGTTTGCGCCAGACCAACAAGGTGCAGCGTCTGAACTTGCAAGAGTAGTAAGGCCCGGCGGCCGGGCAGTGATAACATCTTGGGCTCCGGACCCTGCGGTTGGACGCATGTTTGAATTGCTCAGTGAATACCAGGATGCCAGCCCAGAGGACCAGCCGTCACCTATGGCCTGGGGAACCGAAAGCGGTGTGGCCGAATTGCTGGGAGACCATTTCGAACTCAGTTTTGAGCAAGGAGTGAGCTATGGCTATTTCGATTCAACAGAACATCTGTGGCACTTCTACGCCCGAACATTTGGCCCTGTGCGCGAAATCGTCGAATCCAAAGATGCGGCAATTGTCGAGGAATTGAGCCTTCGGTTTAAAGAAGAGCATGAGCAATTTGCCAACGATCTAGGGCTAATAATTCCGCGTCCATACTTGCTTACAAAAGCTGAGCGCCGACGCCCAAGCTAAGAGTTCCAAATGCTATCGGCGAACCTATCCTCAACAACCTTGTTGCGGGCGTTGGTGCGAAACAGATCATTTGCTCAAATTCGATCTGGTTCTGACTGACGAGCAGGGATTGAGGGTGAGCATTGCTAGGCACACAATTGAGAGTTTGCGAGCAACCTTCACCGGCATAAATTACACCGGAGCACAGACCGAACCATACACCGAAACATTCACCGAAACATTCACCGAAACATTCACCGAAACATACAGGGCAAAGTGCAAGAATGACCCAATATGATCTTGTCATTCGCGGCGGTACAATAATCGATGGCACTGGCGCGCAGCCAGTGCGCGGCGATATTGCGATATCGGGTCGCACGATCATGGCGATTGGCCAAGTGCAAGGCGAAGGCGCCGAGGAAATCGACGCCAAAGGGCGTATCGTCACCCCGGGCTTCGTCGATGTACACACACATTATGACGGGCAATCGATTTGGGGCGAGGAACTCAGCCCTTCTTCTTCGCATGGCGTCACCACCGTAGTGATGGGCAATTGCGGCGTTGGTTTCGCCCCTTGCCGGGCCGAGGATCAAGAATTGCTGATCAACGTCATGGAAGGGGTGGAGGACATCCCCGGCATTGTCATGACAGAAGGTCTGCCATGGGATTGGGAGACTTTTCCTGAATATCTTGACCGCGTCGATGCTGGCCAGCGCGATATTGATGTTGCAGCCTACCTCCCGCACAGCCCATTGCGTGTCTATGCGATGGGACAGCGCGGCGCGGGCCAAGAACCTGCAACGGCCGAAGATTTGGCGACCATGCGCAGGTTAGCGAAAGAAGCGGTGGAGGCAGGCGCATTGGGTTTCGCCACATCGCGCCTTTCGATCCACAAGACCGCTGATGGCGGCAGCATTCCCAGCTTTGAAACCGATATCAACGAGCTGTCCGAAATTTGCAGCGGGATGAGCGATGCAGGCAGCGGCACATTTCAGATTGTGCTCGATGCGTTCAAGGGGTGGGATAAGGAATATCGCGTAATCGAAGAGGTTGTTGCAGCCAGCGGCAGGCCAGCGACCTTTACCCTCGCCTCTGGCAATGATGCCCCGCCGCGTTGGCGCAATGTGCTGAGCATGATGGAGGAGACCACCAACAAAGGCGGTCAAGTCACCGCGCAAGTCATGCCGCGCCCAATTGGGCTGATCGCAGGGTTGGAGCTGACAGTGCACCCCTTTGTGCTGTGCCCAAGTTGGGCCAAAATCGCCGATCTTAGCGTTTCTGAACAAGTTGCGGCCATGCGCACACCCGGCATGCGCGCCGCTCTGCTTTCCGAAGAATTCGGTGAGGGCCATCCGTTCAACGAATTGGCGCGCAATTGGGAATGGCTGTTCCCGCTGGACAATCCGCCAGATTATGCGCCGCCCAAATCGCTCAGCATGGCCGACCAGGCCCGCGCAAAAGGCTGCACACCGCAAGAGATTGCCTATGACCGATTGCTCGAAACACAGGGCAAAGGTTTCTTTCTTGCCGCACTGGGCAATTACGAAAACGCCAGCTTGGAAAGCGCGCACACCATGCTTAGCGATGCAAATTGCATCCCGGCATTGGGCGATGGCGGCGCGCATTATGGCGCGATTTGCGATGCCAGCTATTCAACCTATCTCTTGTCCGAATTTGTCAGCGGCAAGAACCGCGAAGGGCTGAGCTTTGATCTGCCGCAAGCGATCCATATGCTGTCGGCCAAAGCGGCCAATGCGGTTGGCCTGAACGACAGGGGCACGCTGAAAGTCGGCGCGAAGGCGGATATCAACGTGATTGATTTGGAGCGCTTGCAGCTCCATCTGCCCGAAATCATCCGCGATTTGCCTGCGGGCGGACGCAGGCTAACCCAGCGTGCAACCGGTTATGATGCGACGATTGTTTCAGGCAAGGTGATCCGCCGGGGTGATGTATCGACGGGCGCGTTGCCGGGCAAATTGATACGCGGCGCGCAGGCTGCTTAAACGCGAGAGCGGGCTGATGGGGTGAGCCGAACCGGACCAAACTTTGGAGCCCCCGCTTCCCAACCTACCTTGAGATACGCAGCCGGTTGGCGGGCAAAGGTATATCTGACCAAAGCCAGTCGGCCTGCTTTTATGCTGGGCCCGGCGGTTAGTTTGGCCGGAAGCAGTGAAATTCATTGGCGATCTAAGAGCAATTGAAAAGCGTGAACATCCCCAACCAAATCAGAAACCGTAAACGCGTCAAGGTGATGTAAGAACGCCTCCACTGCGCCGCTTAGCGCATGACGTAGTCCGCAGGCCGGGCTGACAACGCAGGCATTCGTCGCAGGGTCAAAGCATTCTACAAAGTTGCCGGTTTCTTCCATAGTCCGGACGATTGCTCCGACGTTGAGCGCATCGGGTGACCGCGCCAGCTTTAAGCCGCCACTTCGGCCGCGCACGCTTTCGATGAAGCCCTCGGCGGCCAACCTTTGAGCGACCTTCATAAGGTGGTTCTTCGAGATTCCATACGATCTGGCAATTTCAGCGATCGGATGGTGCCCCTCCTTGGCCGCAAGAAACATCAAGGTGCGCAAGGCGTAATCGGTCTGAACGGATAATCTCATAAAAGATGCATATCATATATTGCATTGTGCCTCCAAGAGGCATAAACGATGCATATGAAATACATCTTAACCGAGTCGATGTCATGAACTCCGCTAATTATGCCGAGCAAGCCAGGGCGAAAAAGACCGCTGATGCGCATGCAATCGGCATTCATGACGCGCTGATCTCCGACTTGGTCGAGCGCTTCTACGCGGCCATCCGCAAGGACAGCCTTCTCGGTCCGATCTTCTCGAAACATGTCACGAATTGGCCAGTGCATCTGGCGCGAATGAAAGACTTCTGGGCCTCTGTGACACTTGAGTCAGGCCGCTTTCGCGGGAGCCCGATGGCCAAGCACATTGCCGTGGGGGGATTGGACGAGGCGCATTTCAAGCGCTGGCTACAGCTTTGGGAAGAAACGGTTGAAACTGTTGTCGCTGACGACAGGGCTTCCGAGGTCTTCCGCTCAGCTGCCAAGCGCATCGCCTCAAGCCTCCTCACCGGAATTCAGGTTCACCGAGGCGGTTTGGACGCAGTCCTAACCACAAAGGAGAAGCAGTAATGTTGATGGATTTTCAGATCGAGAGCAGCCACGAAGCAACTGCTGAGATCCTCGCATGCACGCCTGTCATTGATCGCGGTCGCAATTCGCCAGCACATGAAATTCGGACGTTCGAACTTTCCGGTTCGGTCTGGCAGGCGATGTTTGCCTGCTACGCGGTTTTCTTCGGCGCACTTATTCTGGCGACTGGACACAGCACTGCGGCCATCTTCGCTTTGGTCGTTAGCATTGGCTACACCACCGTCTATTTTGGCACTGCCTCAATTCTCAATCGCGTCAGCGGGCCTGAGCGAGCGACCTTGGCAAAAGTCTCGTTGGTCACCGGAATGCGAACCAATACGGGTTGGATGAGCAACAATTCCGTCAATGCACAAATCCTAATTGTGCCTGTATCACTCGTTATCTTTGCATGCAGTTTCGCGTTCATCCGGGCGCTGGCGTGATGACACAAACTGACATGACACCAGTCCCTTATGCGACGTCGCCCGTTTTTGACGAACACAGTTTGCCGCATGCGCTGCGCAAGGAACATCGGACCAAGGATGGCACGTGGGGCTTGCTGCAGGTGTTGGAGGGGGAGGTCGAGTTGGTGTTTCTAAACCCACCTCAGGACCGGCGGGTTAAGCCGGGCAATCCGGCGCCTATTCCGCCCCAATCGCCCCATTACGTCAAACTGTTGGGGCCAATGAAGATGCAGGTCGAATTTCACCACTCCGACCCATTTGCGCAAACGAAGGGCTGCGGAAAATGACGCAGCCGAGCCTCGGCAGGCACTAGCGAGACCGCGCTGTATCGCGGCCAAACAGCGGCACATGGTTCCGCATCAACATGCGGCGACCGACTTGATTCAGAGGATGGGAACACGTCATGGATAGCTATCAAGAAACATTTACGATCAAGCGGCTCTGGATCATCTTGAGCGTTGGCATGGCGTTTATGTTCGGCATCTTGCTGTTGCTGGGTGCGCAGATTTACCAGCAGGCGCCGCCAATGCCGGAGCGCGTGACCTCTGCTTCGGGCGAAATTCTATATACGCGTGATGACATCGAGACCGGGCAGAACGTCTGGCAATCGATCGGCGGGATGGAGCAAGGATCTATCTGGGGCCATGGCAGTTATCTGGCGCCAGACTGGAGCGCCGACTGGCTGCACCGCGAGGCGGAAGCATTGCTGGCCTCTGGTAAGCTGGCCGCACCCGAGGGGCTTACGCAGGCCCAGCTGACCGCGGTGCAATTGGCTGAACTCAAAACGCAGATGCGCCGCAACACCTATGACCCGGAAACAGGCGAGATCACGGTTACTGACGCGCGTGCGGATGCCATTCGCTCAGTCGAAGCGCATTATCTCAGCTTGTATCAAGGTGATAATATAGAGGCGCTCGCCCTGCGGCGCGATTATGCCTTCCCGGTGCACGGCCTATTGACTGAAGCCGAAGCGAAACAGCTTTCGGCATTCTATTTCTGGACCGCATGGGGCGCGACCACCAATCGCCCAGGGCAGGACATCACTTATACCAGCAATTGGCCGCACGAGCCGCTGGTCGGCAATGTGCCGCCTGCCAGCCTGCTGATGTGGAGCATCGCCTCGGTCATTCTTTTGTTGGCCGCCGCTGGTGCTTTGATCGGCTATTATGTGAAACAGTTCGATCGCTGGCGTGACGATATCCTTCCCTATGAAGGCATGGCCAAAACGGATATCTGGGCCAGCGCGGCGATCACCCCATCGATGAGAGCGACCGCGAAGTACTTCTGGGGCGTTTGCGCGCTGTTTCTGGCGCAGGTGCTGCTTGGCATCATAACGGCGCATTATGCGGTCGAGGGACAAGGGTTATATGGCCTGCCCTTCGCTGAATACTTGCCATATTCGGTCACCCGGACGTGGCATACCCAGCTCGCCGTATTGTGGATCGCAACAGCATGGCTGGCCACCGGGCTTTATGTGGCTCCCATGCTCGGCGGAAGCGAACCAAAATTTCAACGCTTCGGCGTCAATTTCCTGTTCTTCAGTCTTCTGATCATCGTGATCGGCTCATTTGCCGGGCAATGGGCTGCGGTGCACCGCTATTTCAACGATCTGACCATGAACTTCTGGTTCGGCCATCAAGGCTATGAATATGTCGATCTCGGCCGGTTCTGGCAGATTTACCTGACCATTGGTTTGTTCTTGTGGGTTGGCCTTGTGCTGCGCGGCCTATGGCCGGTGTTGCAGCGTAAAGGTGGAAAGTCGCTGATCTATCTTGTTCTGGTTTCAGCAATAGCCATCGGTCTGCTTTACGCGGCTGGGTTGATGTGGGGGCAACATACGCACATTTCGGTGATGGAATATTGGCGTTGGTGGGTCGTACATCTGTGGGTCGAAGGCATCTTCGAAGTCTTTGCCACCGCGATCATCTCGCTGCTGTTTGTTCGCATGGGAATATTGCGCACATCCACCGCCACGATAATGGTGTTATTCGCCACCATAATCTTCCTGTTTGGCGGAGTGCTCGGGACGTTTCACCACCTCTATTTCAGCGGCACTCCGACCTCAGTTATCGCGGTAGGTGCGATGTTTTCGGCGCTAGAAGTTGTTCCGCTTTTGGTGGTGGGGTTCGAAGCCTACACGCGCCACAAGGTCGAAAATGAAGTGGAATGGGAGCGCAATTACCACTGGCCGTTCATGTTCTTCGCCGCAGTCCTGTTCTGGAATTTGGTTGGCGCTGGCTTGTTCGGGTTTATGATCAACCCGCCGATCGCGCTCTATTACATGCAAGGCCTGAACTTGACGGCGAACCACGGACACGCGGCACTATTCGGCGTGTACGGGATGCTTGGATTGGGTCTCACGCTCTACTGCATGCGCGGGCTCACTGACATTGCGGTGTGGGATAACAGGCTAATTAAGATATCCTTTTGGTCACTGAATATCGGCCTTGCCATGATGACATTCCTGTCTCTTTTACCGCAAGGCATTTTGCAGACCTATACGAGTATCGAGTATGGCTATTCCTTCGCCCGCTCGGCTGAATTCATTCACAGTCCAATTATGCAGGCACTGGTCTGGGCGCGCGTGCCCGGCGATGTCGTTTTCAGCGTTGGCGTGTGTGCGTTTGTTTGGTTCGTGTTTAAGGCTTTCATGCCGCAAAAACGGACGACGGCATGATAAATTTGACAGGCTATCCCATGCAAAAAACTGCAGAATGCCCAGAGCCCGGCATGGCTGTTTGGTGGCCATGTCAGCCTGATTGTATTGGCCGAAATTTGGCAGCAAACTGTCACAGACGACTGCAAGTTTGAATGTCAGCTTTCGCCGATAAACGTTCCAAAACGCGCATTCCGGTTTTCACTCAATTACCGCCATGGAACGATCGCCCCCCATAAGCCGCCGCGGGGTGAACCCCGCCTGGCGTCCAAATACAGTCAGATATCAATCCCGCGCTCAGCCAGCGGATCCTCGACGTTCCGCAGCGACAGTGAGAACTGGGCGTATATCATGACGACTAAGCGGATGATCTCGGGTGATGAGGTGCAATAGCGAAACGGACTGGCTGGTTTTCGAAGTCAGCGCATCGCCCTGCCCCACCTTCACCGCCTCGATCGTCAATCAGGTGCATTGCCAATCGGGCACAAATTGCGATTAGGCTGACATCGCCCTTCCAAGGCCTTGCGCTATTACGTCAAAAACCACCCGAATTCGCAAATTCGTTCTGAGTTCCCGATGCGCGACCAACCAAGTTTCGATCTTTAGCTGTTCGAACGGTGGGAACGGGTTTTCCAGCTCTGGATACGCTTCGCCGATCTGCACAGGAAGCAACCCAATTCCAAGGCCTTGCCTAATCAATGCAAGCGACAGTGTCGTGCTTGATGTGAGGAAGTTGAAGTTCGCTGTTGTAAGGTTTATCCCGCGCGACACCATCAGCCCGAGCCGCAGTTCAGGATCGTCGAAACCAACAAATTGCATCTTCGCAAGATCTGCCGCCCGCGAGGGACGACCGGCTGCGTCAAGGTATTGCGTTGAGGCGTAAAGTTGTGCGGTTGTGTCGCGAAGCCGTTTCGCGATCAGATCGGCATCTTGCGGGCGAGAATGCCTGATTGCGATATCGGCTTCGCGCCGCCGTAGGTCGCTTAATTCATTCGAAACAACGATTTCGACCTGAAGCTCCGGCGCTTTGGTTCGCAAGCTCTCGAGGATGGGTGGCAGGAAATAGGTCGCCATTCCGTTGGTTGCAGCGATTACGACCTTGCCGGTAACAGTCTGGGATTGGCCCGCCGCTGTAAGAGAGATGCGGTTTGCTGCACTCCCCATACTGCGAAAATGTTCAAGCAGCTCGGTGCCTGTCTGCGTTAGAATAAGCGCGCGGGATGTCCGTTCAAACAATGTTACGCCAAGCGCTTCTTCGATACCGGCAACCTGTCGGCTAAGTGTGGGCTGTGTCAGGCCCAAGGCTCGGGCTGCTGCCGACAGCGATCCCTCTTCGGCCGTCACAAGAAACGCGCGCGCCTGATTCCAATCGAAAGCTGATCGTCTCCACTCCATTATTTGCGTATACCAAAACTAAATTGATGCGCAATTTCGTATTTGGACCGAGTGATCTAAATGCTGGCTATGGACGTTCCTTGGCAGATTGGTTGGTTGCATTGATGATTAGCAGAGAATTAGGGGCTCACCCTGCGAGCCGCTGGCTCCGAACACAGTTCCGATGAACTGCCGTTCAATCGGCTCGTGGGAGTTTGCGATCAATCGCCGTGTTCGCGCTCCGGCTGACTTGGCCCGGGAATATGATGCAGCTCCCGTAAAGTGGGTGCAGATCGCCCGCAGTTTGCAGCTTGAAAACACCTATCGAGAAGCGCTCGTCGCCAGCAACGTTTTGTCAGTCATAGGAGATGGAGCAACAGGCGCGCGAGTGCTTGATTGTGGAATTGGAAGTGGGAGCCTCTCGCTCGCGCTGAACAATATCATCACCGTGAAACCCGTTTTTTGCGGAATTGACGTTTCCAATGAGATGCTTGGTGTAGCGGATGTCGAGATGCGCCAAGCCGGGATGACACCTGAACTTCAACAAGCCAACATTCTTTCAATACCCCATGCGGATCAATCCTTCGATCTCGTCATGGCCGCCCACGTCCTCGAATACCTCCCCGAACCACAGCTGGCTCTGGAGGAAATGATCCGCGTTCTGAGGCCGGGAGGTGTCCTGTTTGTCTGCATAACGCGGCCATCGGTATTTGGTACGATCGTTCAATTGCTTTGGCGGACATGGGCGGTCACAGAAAAGCAAGGTGCGGCTTGGCTGCGTAATTGCCAGCTGAACTATATTGGATACCGACCGGTCAACCTTGGCCCCTGGGCGGGCCGAGGCAGCACAGCCTTTTGGGCGCAAAAACCAAATGAGGGACCGAAAAACTCACAGCAAGTTTCCGCCGATTTGCCCGAAGCGTGCTTGCTATGAAATCGCTAAGCCGCCCCGAATGGGCGCTGTTGATACTGATCATGGTGTACTCTTTTATACCTGCCATCGGCGGGTTGATGCGCGTGCTTGAACTGGCAGGCGGCCCAGTTATCGGCCCTGCAAATACGCGCGCCTTATCCGCCCCCTTTCCCATTGCGGCCCACATCATGGCCAGTTCGGTTTTTCTGGTGCTCGGTGCGCTTCAATTCTTGCCGAGCCTAAGGCGCCATCACCGTAGTTCACACCGCGTAATAGGACGCGCCGTTGTTATTGCCGGAGGTCTATCGGCTGTGAGCGGCCTTTGGATGACCCATTACTATTCCTTCCCCAGCGACCTGCAGGGAAACTTGCTTTATTGGGTCAGAATGGCCCTTGGGTCACTGATGATTGGCCTTCTGATCTGGGCCGTGATCGCGATCAAATCTAGAAACATTTTTCAGCATAGCGCCGCAATGTTGCGGGCCTATGCCATTGGTCAAGGAGCGTCGACACAGACGTTTCTAGGGATCAGCTGGATAGTCATTAACGGGTCGGAAGTTGTGGGCCCTATGCGCGATGCCGTCATGGTATTTGCATGGGGCGCGAACCTGTTGATTGCCGAAATTCTAATCGGGATTCGGTTCAGGACGAAGCCGTCATTCGCCAAATCACTGCTGACAAAATGGCCGCGATTTTCCGTCAAGAATCTCAAGAGACCGCCCGTTTGATGGCTGTCAAAGGCGTTGCCTGACGACGGGCAATGATTGGATCACAAAATCACAAAAGGAACCACAATGATTAGGAACTTAATACGTTTTAGCCTGCTTATAACAACGACGTCGCTGTTCTCAGGCAGCTTACTCGCGCAATCTGCGAACCCGCTTCATCACGATGGCGAACGCGAATTACGCAGCTCCATAACACTGACGATACCATTGGGCGGCCAACGCCATGCTGCGACTTCCCAACCCCAGCTTGATCTGAGCTTCCAACAACATCGTCGCCAACAAAATCCGCACAATTTTGTTTCGAATAACTTCGACCTCAGATCAAATACCTATGACTTTCAACCTCGAGAAACGCGCATTGGTTTCACTTTGGATCGCAACCCGCGCTTGATGATGAACGGCCAACCCTTTGATTTGCCGGAAAGCACAGCCAATGCGAGCACTGTGGAGAAAGTGGGCATCGGTGCCGCGGTTCTGTTTGGCGCCGGGCTTTTGGTTGTCGGCACCGGTTTAGTTATAATCGCAAGTTCAGATTCTGCCGAATAGGGGAATGGCTCATACACGGGCCAACGGACAGATCGCTCCCCAATATATAGCGAAATTGGGATTGGTCATTTTGACACATGATGTTTGCAGAGACGGGGGCGTGCATAAACCGCACGTTGAATTTGCCACGCATCCCTGTTCCCAGGTCAATGCCAAAACCGCGATTGCTGGGTGGATGGCCGAATCCCAAGAATTTGAAACCAAGAATGTGGCGGTAAAAACGGACATATTATGAGACGCTTTTCACCCAGTATAATATTGTTATCTGCTTTTCTGGCTGCCGGTTGCGCGTCTAATAGGTCGCCTGCCGCACTGGAGCCGGCGCAAGGCGCTCATTTCTGGGACAATCCCAGTGTGGATCATATCTTGAAATCGGTTCCTGTCGGCGGCGACCTTCGATTTCAGGATGTTCCGCAACTGCCAACAGGCTTTATCAACGTCGCACCCGCAGATAGAAATGACGGTCTTGCTGTTGGCGAGTTAGGTGTCGATGGCGGCAACAAAGACATGATTGTCGGATTGGCTCAAGAAATTGCGGCCGGTCAACACGGAAGCATCGATAGTCTGTTAATCGCGCATCAGGGCGAGCTTGTATTTGAATCCTACTATTTGCGTGGCCGCCTCAACCTGACCCATCCGCAGGCGTCAGCGACGAAAACCTACACTGGCCTGGCGCTGGGCCGTGCCATTCAGCTGGGTTATTTGACCATGGCGGATTTAGACAAACCTCTGGTCAGTTTTTTCAACGAGTTGGACCCGGCAAAATTTGTTGAGGGTGCAGAAGAGGTTACGCTGCATCAGGCGCTGACCATGCGTTCAGGTATCCGCATCAGCAACGAACAAAGAGCAGAATTCGACGAGTTTCCTGACCAAGTACAAGGCCAAGGATTGGTTCAAACCCTCTTTGAAAAAAGCGAACCTATCGTGGCTGAAAACCTCGGTTCGTTTTCATACGGAAACCACAGTAGCCGCCTTGTGATGCAGGTTATTGACGCAGTCGTGCCAGGCACTGCCGAAGATTTTATCAAAAATGAACTCTTCGCCAGAATAGGCATAACGACTTATGACTGGCGGATTGGATTTGATGGCTTGCCATCTGGCGGAGGAAATTCGAGCATAACCTCACGCGATATGGTCAAGCTGGGTATCTTGGCCATGAACAACGGCAAATGGAATGGTGAGCAACTGATTCCAGAAGCGTTCGTAACCAGGGCAACAAGCAGGATCGTAATGACGGGCGATGACGTTGACGTCTTCGGCGGCGGCACAGATATCACTAATCAAGGGTATGGCTATTTCTGGTGGAATGCAGACATGAAAGCCGGCGACAGGAGCTATTTCGCTTCAAATGCTCAGGGCGGCGGCGGCCAGTTTATCATTCTGATCGAGGAGCTTGACCTGGTGGTGGTGGTTACTGGACATGATAGAGAGAATAGCACTCTGCAGGCCACAGCACAGAGGATATTGCCGGCCTTTGCCCCTTGATTTTCGCGAATGTTAGAGCGGGCTGGGAAAAATGCACTCCGCAGTGTTTCTGCCACAACGCTCCAACCATGACAGGAGGCTTGGAGAATAACAGAGGCTGATCGTTGCCTCCACCTCTCAATCGGACAGATTTGATGGGCCTTTTTTACCTCACGTCACAAACGGCGCTGGAATTCACTTATTGATACATCATTGATGCTCGCAAAACGCTTTTGCATCAAACCAGCATTATCAAATTCCCAGTTCTCGTTGCCGTAGCTGCGCCACCATTGATCATCTTGATCCTGCCATTCATATTCAAACCGAACGGCGATCCGATTGCCAGTGAATGCCCACAATTCCTTCTTGAGCTTATATTCACGCTCCTTGATCCATTTTGCTGTCAGAAATGCATGGATTTCCTCACGGCCCGCCAGAAATCTATCGCGATTGCGCCACTCGCTGTCTGGTGTGTACGCAAGAACCACAAGATCTGGATCGCGGCTGTTCCAGGCGTTTTCTGCAGCTTGCACTTTGGCGCGCGCGGTTTCTTCTGTGAACGGAGGGGCAAGTATTTTTGTCATTATCATTTCCATTCGGACTTATTTTTCAGGGAACTGACGGACGGTTTGCGATCGAAAGCCATGCTATTGATGGGATTAGAATCTGGCCGATCTGCGCCTATTAAGGCCGCAGCAGCGCTTGGCACCCAGCGATCGTGGCGGCAGCTTCCGACATAAATCTCTCGACAATGTCGCCAGCCGGTTCGGTTTGCGTAACACGCCCGATTCCTTCGCCAACTAACAAAGGCGCGATCTCAAAATCGCCCTCAATCGTGGCATTCGCAAATGCGTCACGATCAGCCTGAGATGCCAATGCATAACCCTCTTTATCCCGCCACCGAGTTACAAACGCGTTCTTGTACGCACGCAAACTCCAACCGCTGGGCCATGGGATTCCTCGCGCGGCATCAAAAACATCCCCTCGGCTTGTACAGTCGCCATCAAGATCGATCGCGCGTCGTTTGGCACGCGGGTGGCTCAAGGCCTCGGCGGCGGCATAGAATGCCGTTCCGCAGACAACTCCGTCTGCTCCCAGTGCCAGTGCAGATGCCAAGCTTTGTCCGTCACCAATACCGCCTGCTGCAAGAACATAGGGGCCAAGATCAGCGCAAACTATCTCTCGCAAAAGCGGGCCCAGCGCACGCCGCGCGCCGTGGCCGCCCGCCTCGGTCCCTTGAACAACTATTACGTCGGCACCTATTTCCGCGGCTTGGCGCGCCGCTGAGAGTGTTTGAACCTGCAAATGCAACATGGCGCCCGACGCTTTGATGCGCGCTGCGTATTCGCTGGCATCGCCAAACGACAGAAAGATCGCCGGAGGCTTCCGTTCGAGAATTGCATCCAGAGCGCTGCAATCCTCCTCCAGCCGCCAAGTCAGAAAGCCGACACCAACCTGTGCATCGCCAGCAAGTTCGAACTGTTCCAAAACTTCAGATGGTTCTGCATAGCCCGCGGCGACGAAGCCCAGGCCACCAGCCCGCGTAACAGAAGCGGCGAGCGCCCCGCCCGAAACGCCAGCCATAGGGGCCAGCACTATCGGAGCATCTAACGATGCAGATAGGGAAAAGCGTGTGACAATCGGCATCCCAATTGGCTCCGATTAACCGCCGCCGGACTTGGCGCGGCGGTATTCATCAACCGGCAGGCCGCCGAGCCCCCAAGACTCGGTTTCAACGACGTCGATTACAACATGGGTGGTTTCTGGATTTTTACCCAAGGTGCGCGCGAGCAATTGAGTGACGCCCGATATAAGTTCCGCCTTTTTCTCGGCGGTTGCGCCTTCCGGCGTGATCTTGATGTTTACGTAGGGCACGGTCTTGGTTCCTCATCGTGGCTCGTCGGGCAGCAGGTCAAAATGGAAGACCTTTGAAATAATCTGCCACCGGCCATCCTGTTCAATTAGTGTAAGAAAATCTGTGAAGTAGCGGTTTCCAATCGCGCAGCGAACGCGCGCAAACGCCGTTCGAGGTCCCGCAAACGATATCGTCTCGATCGTATCACGCCGTAGCTCACCACGTGCGGAGGGGGGGTCACGCATTTCCACAATTGGGAAGTACTCATCCATAGTAAGTTGAACGAGTGGTTCTTCAGTTGCGCAAACATAAATCGCGCCGGGGTGAAACACTGCTCTCAACAACGCCATGTCGCAGTGATACAAAGCGTCGAAATAATCTTGCAGTGTATCTTGTAACTTGGCTGTAAACGGAGGCAGCATCACGCTTGATTCCTGTTTGGCTTTCTGAAGTGCGGCGCAATTCGACCGAGACGACGGGGTGGGCTGCTTAGGAAAGCAGCCCTTCATCGGTCATTGCCTGAATTACTGATGGGCGTTTGGACACCCGATCAACATAGGCTTTGACCGAAGGCCAATTTTCAAGAGAGATTTTTATCGACCCCGACCACCGCGCAACGGTGAAGGTATAGGTGTCCGCGACAGAAAACCCGCTTTCCAGTAGATATTCGCGGCCATCAGACAGGATCTGCTCGATAAAATCCAATCGCGTGCCGACCCTTGCGACGCAATTCTCGCGCTCTTCAACGCTCATATCCACGCCGGAAAAGAACGGGGCAAACGACTTATGAAATTCAGACGCCGTGAAGTTGAGATATTGTTGCAACCGCGCTCGCTCGATAGTCCCGGAATTGGGGGCCAGCCCCGCATCCGGATTGGTGTCCGCGAGATATTGCAGGACCGCAGGAGCCTCGAATAGGATCGCCCCATCCCCAAGTCTAATCGCGGGGACATATCCGTTCGGGTTGATCAGCATGAAGTCTTCACCAGACGCGGTTTTCTTAGTGTTCTTGTCGACTTTTTCAGTCGTAAAAGGCTTCCCGATCTCGTGCAGCGTAATGTGAGCCGACAAAGAGCACGCCCCAGGCATGTAGTAGAGTTTCATCAGTAATTCCCGATTGCTTGATGCCCAAGAACTATGCATGCGGGTTTCTCTTGTAAACTAGGTATCCATCAGATACTCAAGTATCGAGTTTCCATTTGGTAACCGAGAGAATGATATGCCGTTGAAAATGAGGAAGAACCTTAGCCCGGCGCCTCCTGAGGCGTGCCCTTTGACGGAGTGTATGAAGATCATTGGCGGAGCATGGACGCCCAATGTTATCTGGTGCCTGAGAGCAGAGGCAAGGCGGTTCAGCGAGCTGCGTGCGGATATTCCTCCAATCTCCCAAAAGGTTCTGACCACCCGGCTTCGGGAGCTTGAAAGCAGAGGCGTCATTACCAGGACGGTTGTGCCCACCTCACCGCCGTCGGTCGAATATGCGCTCACAGATTTGGGTGCGCAGTTGATCCCGGCGATCGAGTCTATCGTCGAAGTTGGCCATAAGCTTAAGAGCAAGGACATCATGCAATAGTTTAGCAAGCGCGCGGTGGTGCTTCGGCTATAGTGCTACAGGAAACCTTGACCCAAAACGCACCGCTCTCGATGAAATCAAGGTCGAGACAGTGCATTCCAACGTTGCACCAAAACTGGATGAAATCGCATGGACGCGGCGGGCGTTAAACGGCGAACTGCTTATTGTCATAGCGTCTGAAGATACTGTGATGCAGCAGCTTGAGCCCAAGCGGGGCTTAACGGCCTCGGGCGGTCTTGAGCGGCCTTGGGCAGCCTTGGGCGATGCGAATTTTCGAATGATTGACCGCTGCGGGTGCGGTTGCTTTCCCACAAATTGCAATCTCGCTTTGAGAGGGAATGGCCCATTGTTTAGATACTAAGCCGCGCTGCGACAATTGCCGCATAAAATCGGCTTCGCCCTATGAGTTGACTGGCTGAGTTAAAACGTCGCCGCCCCTTCGTCCATGCAGGGCATAATCGGACAGGGGTCAATCTGCTATGTCCCCCACAACACGGCTTAGGTCAGTATCGACCATCTTTTCATGTCCGCTTCCCGCCCCGGTCGATGACGTTGAACCGGCAAAAACAGCGGGAGTCGTCATCTCCGCTGGTCGTCATCACTAAATGAACTTGCCCAGTTGGTCGCCCACTTATCGAGTGGCAACAACAGCTTTGAAAGTGACCTACCTTGGTCCGTCAGCATGTAACCGTGAGCGCCGAGTTCGACCAAGCCCAGTTCCCGTAGATCCTTCAAGCGCTGATTCAAAGAAGTGGGAGAGACATCTTCACACTGAGTTTGTAGCTCTCGAAAACTGCTAGATCCATTTCTATTTAGCTCCCAGATCACACGTAGGGTCCAGCGTTTCCCCAGCGCATCGAGCAGCACCATTATCGGACGACCAGTGGTTGAGCTGCGTATGGACTGACCGGGAAGCTTCGTCATGGATTTCACCTCTTGACGCTACTAAAAATGTAGCGCATGTTGCTACTGAACTTGTAGCACAGGAACTCTGTATGTCCAATCAGCTCGCGCCGCTTTCTCGCCCTTTTCCCAAAGATGTTGATGCAATTCTCGCCAAGTATCCAACGCAAGACGGGTACATCCTTTCTTTGTTCAGAACCTTCGCGAACAGCACGCGCTTCTTGAGCAAGGCGGTTCCAAACCTCTTGGACAAAGACAGTCCACTCGACTTGCGCACGCGTGAAATCACCATCTTACGAACCACCGCCAATCGCGGATGCGAGTATGAGTGGGGCGTGCATGTCTCCATCTTCGCGGAGGCAGCAAAATTGGATGCGGAGCAGGTCGCGGCGACGGTACTTGACCGAAGTGACTGCTGGACGGAGAATGAGGCTCAGTTGATCCTCGCGATTGACCAATTATGCGCGACCGGCAAGCTCGACAAACCGGTGCTTGAGGCGTTCCAATCTGGTTGGAGCAAAGAGCAACAGCTCGAAATTCTTGCCTTAGTCGGCACCTACAACACAATCAGTTTCGTCGCGAATGTTGCTCAATTGCCCACAGAACCATTTGCAGCACGTTTCCCGCACAGCAGCAGGCATTCGGCTTCGGCAGCAGAAAACTAAAAGCCGGCACGCCGCGATCGCCCCGCTAGCGGTCATAAAATCAACGGCGCATCAATATTAAAGGCAGCTTCAATGAAACGAGCTTTTTTTATCAGGCTGGCTGAGCCATCGGATGCCGATCAAATTGGCACCGTCGGCCCTGCGATTTACGCTGAGACTTACGGGCATATGTGGGAGGATGCGCAGGCATATGCGGCGCAGTTGTCGACATTTGGTCTGGCAGCAACGAAGCGCTTCCTCGCGCGGCCTGACACCGCACTCTGGGTGGTAGAGATCGGGCAACAGATCGCTGGATTTGCAACGCTCGTGTTAGGCTCGCCCGATCCGATTGACGGTAGAACCGACGGGGCGGAAATCCCGCGCATCTACCTTTTATCCCCGGCACAAGGCAGAGGACTCGGTAAAGCGATGCTGGCTGAAATGGAAAGTTACGCCCTCGAAATGGGAGCGAAGCATTTATGGCTGGACGCTATGTTGGAGGCCCCATGGGCATGGAAGGCATATAAGAAATGGGGATTTTCCGAAATCGGGCGAAGCACTTTCACAAACGGTATAAAGTCAGAATTTGAACCAATGGTAGTGCTTAGACGCGAATGTCCCTGAGGGTCTTTTATGGCGCTAGTTGGGGTTGGAATTGCAGTTCTATCGAAACAGAGACCGACAGGAAGGTTTGACCTACCTGCGTAGTGCATGTACACTTTCGAGAAAGAAAAGGCTCTGATGACAATGACCGAGAAAATGCTGGAAAATGTGATTAAGCCTATCAATCAACAAGATAAGCCAGTTGCGACCCCTGAAAACATGCGCAAGCTCTATCTTCAGCGCCTTGGGGTAAGTGCGAAGGATGGCCCAAGTTTTGATCTGCTTCAGCGGCTTCAGCGCGCTCATGTTGAGACTATCCCCTACGAGAATTTAGATGTCTTAGAAGGCCATAGCATTTCGCTCGACCCCGCTGATTTATTCGAGAAGATAATTATTGGCAGAAGAGGCGGCTATTGTTTTGAACTCAACACATTATTTGGTTGGCTCTTGCGTGAGATAGGCTTCGAAATTGAATTTCGTATGGGCCGCGTCTGGCTGCGCGACCCTGAAGAAGTTCCGCCGCGCAATCACGGCACACACATTGTCCGTATAAATGGATCTGAAGTCATCGCGGATGTTGGGTTTGGCGGCCGTGCGCCTCGCCTACCGCTTGATCTGGCACTGCTCGACCAATCGATTGATGACTCAGATGCGGCAGAAGAACCCTTGCAGCTCATCGAAGCAGGCGAATACGGCGTCATGGTGCAACGCAGAATCGAAGGGATTTGGCGGAACCAGTTCAGTCTGGAGCCGGCCGCTGCTCATGCGTCCGATCTAGAGGTTGCGAACTTTTACCAGTCTACTGCGCCATCCTCTCATTTTCGCCATCACCTGTTTGTGGGGGTGTTTCGAAAAGATGGCCGGGACGGTCTGTTCGACACAAGACTTTCGAGGCGGCGAGGCGGGGAAACGATCATCGAATTCATGAAAAGTGTCGACCAAATGGCGAGCACACTCGACGAGGTATTTGACATTGACCCCCTGCCTCATCTGCCTGTGTTGGAGAAGATATTGGAGCAATCTGCAATCGGCTGAACCAAGGTGCCGTGGGATCGGCTGCCAGTGGCGCAAACGCTGCCTTAGTCGCCTCAGCAGACGCATCAGGGCTTGGGCGGCCCACTCGGCAAGTTCTATCCATTTCTCGCGCCGCTAGGCCAAGGGCGCAAATCGCCGGTTGAATCGGCAACTCAGCCTGTGTTTGACGCGCGTGCGATGACAAAATGTAACACTAGGGTTGGACGCAAATTGGAAGGTTTCCCCATGAAGATGATCGGATTAATCGGCGGGCTCACACCCGAAAGTACGGCGGTGTATTACCGCGTACTGAATCAGCTCGTGCGAGACAGACTAGGGCCGGGAACTTCGTCGAAAATAATGCTCTCGTCGTTCAACTTGGCCGATGTAATGCCACTATATTTGAATGCTAAGCCCAAATTTATCGACGCCATAGCGGATGCAGGACAGCGGCTAAAGAAGGCCGGTGCAGATGGCCTCATGATCTTGTCAAACACGGCTCATATGGGCGCACAAAATTTGTCCGATGCCACAGGAATGCCGGTAATTCATATTCTGGATGCGTTAGCAGCAACCATCAATTCAGCGCGTGCAAAGCAGCCACTTTTGCTTGGCACAGATTTCGTGATGGAAGGCGACTACTATCGTGGGCACCTTGACCGGCTGCTGGATGGCAAAACATTGGTGCCCAACCGTGACGACTGCAAGATAGCAAATGACATCCTCTTTTCAGAGCTTGCAAACGGCGTATTCTCTGATGCTTCCCGGCAAGTTTACCTAGGTATCATCGATAAGGCCGAGGCTGCCGGAGCCGACAGTGTGATCCTTGGTTGCACGGAGCATTGCTTGTTACTCAACCAATCACATCACCGTCTGCCAATTTTCGATTCCACCCACATACACGCAAATGCTGCGGTCGATTTCCAGCTGGGGACCAATAAATAGGCTCCATTTTTCCTGAGGCTCGGCCTCAACTTTGACTGGGAATCCGTATGGCCGACAAAAGGGCAAGTTTATGCAATTCGAGTTGGTAGACGTTTTTGGCAGCGGCTTGTTTTCGGGCAATCCTGTTGCTGTCGTGGGTGATGCGGAAAACCTCGATCCCGCACTGTTCCAGCGCATCACACAGTGGCTTAATCTGTCCGAAACGGCCTTCATTTTGCCGCCAACGCATCCTGATGCGGATTACCGGGTGCGCATATTCACGCTTGAACGCGAGATGCCTTTTGCGGGTCATCCCACACTCGGATCCTGCCATGCATGGCTTAGAACAGGTGCGCCCGCAAAGCACACCGACTATGTCATTCAAGAGTGCGGCGCAGGTTTGGTGCCTATCCGCCGGCGGCCTGGTTCGGATGGGTCGCTAGCCTTCAAGGCCCCGCCGTTAATCCGCAGCGGCGTTGTTAGCGAGTCCGACTTGGCCGATGTCCTCGAGCTGCTTCAGCTTGATCGGTCGCAGGTGGTCGACGCCACATGGGCTGATAATGGTCCGGGCTGGATCGCCGTAATGCTCGATTCTGCCGAGGCTGTACTGGCCGCCGAACCACTGCGGAATTTTCCGCGCCGTATCGATGTCGGCCTGGTCGGCCCCCACCCGCAGGGGCATGAGAGCGCATTCGAACTACGCGCGCTCTTCAGCGACCATAATGGCAATATTGTGGAGGACCCAGCTACGGGCAGTTTAAATGCCGCTGTCGCTCATTGGCTCCATAAAAAAGGATATGTTACAGGCAATTACCGCGCATCGCAGGGCACTCGGATTGGCCGCGATGGCCATATCGACATTGATTTTGTCGATAGTGATATCTGGGTCGGCGGACAGACGCGGACGATGTTTTCAGGCAAAGATGTTTTCCGGCAAAGTTGAGAGACTTGATGCTTAACAACTTTCTCGGTGCTGCCAGTCTGATCGCAACATGACTTCGATTGGCGTAGACGTCCCCTGCCCCGGCATATTTCAGGCCATGAGGTTTGCTGTTCATCCAGTGCGGCTGAACGCGCCTTTACTGTCGAAACGAATGCACTTTCCGCTATCTGACTTCTTTTAAGTCGCTCACAAGAGAGATTGAATGGCAGTTTTCTGGCGTTTCCTAATGTTCGACATTGGCCAGAAACCGTCTATTTCGTCGCCAGTGCATCTGCTTTGACACTATCCGCCTGAGGCATGAGCATTTTGAAAAGGTCGATCAGCGCTGCATCGCGCGGCTTCCCGCTTACCTTATCATCTAGCGGGACGAACATCCCTGAAAGCCGCATGTCCAGATAGCCATGTATCATGGCCCACAAGCCTACCGCCACAGTATCACGATCAAACTTGGTCGCTGGCAAAGAGCGCTCAATTTCATCGCAGAGCTTGTCATAGATTTGATCCATGGTCTTCGAAAGTTCGGGATCCTGCAAATTGATCAAATCGCCCCGCCACAACAGCTTGTAGCGGTGCGGATATTGAAACCCGAAATCCAACAATGCTGTCGCGAACACCTCGATCCAGACATTGGACCCGGCCGATGCCACAGAGAGCCCCTCTTCAACGGTATTCAAGATCGTTTCAAACTGACTTTTGACCAGCGCGGTCAATAAGGCCTCGCGATCGCGATAATGATTTACCGGAGCGCCGTGCGAGACGCCTGCTTCACGAGCCACCGCTCTGATTGTCACGCCTTCGGCGCCGCCCCGATCCAGCAACTGAAGAGCCACATCAAAAAGCACTCGTTTCAGATCGCCGTGGTGGAATTTTTTCGCTTTGGACACGCCCCATATTGACACCGCCTATTTGATAGTCAATATAGACACCGTCAATTTAGCTATAAAAATGGACCCAACGAATGCCAAAGATCACGATCCTGTCCGTCGCACTTTGTGCTTTCGTGTTGTCTGTTGTGATACCATTCATGGAAATTAGTGGCTCACACTTGTTCAATCCCGAATGGCCTAGCCACGCGCGCCTTCATGAGGCCTGGCAACTGATCGGGAATGCAGCTGTTTCCAATCTTGCACTCATATTGGTTTGGAAGGGCATCGCTCCGCGCCTCGGTCTTTTGCTCGGTCTAATTTTGAGCTCATCGTTCTTAATCGCATGGGCTGCTGGCCCGCTTTATGGCGGATCGATGGTTCATTCAGACGGCACCAATTTCACGGTCGGCGGAGTGAGCGTTGTGGTGGTCGGCGTTGCAGTGATCAGCGGGCTCCTCCTTCTTGGGTGGCGCGCGCTCGCTCAGCAGTCCGAGACATCAATATGAATCTTGTCATCCATGGATCAGCGCTGCCCGCTTTCACGCGTAAAGTTACGCTTGCCGCGATGGAGAGGGCGGTCTCTTTCGCAAATAGGGGCATCAATCCCTATCAGCCCGTGACGACGTATTGGCGGCCAAGATTGTGAGCGGATTGCCCTAATCAGCGGCGCGCGGCGCAACACTGGTATCCAGACGCCGTAGCGCAGCCAGAGATTTCATCGCGCTTTGAAAGTCACCATCGAGGGCGCTCTCCAATTCACCCTGAGCGACCTTCCAAAGCGGATAAGCCGCCTTCAGCTTTTTAAGCCCTTCTTTGGTGAGCGAGACAGCCCGCATACGGGCCGCTCCTTCTGCACCGCGCGCGACGAAGCCCCGCCGCTCCAGAGGTTTGAGATTGCGAGTAACGCTGGTGCGTTCGATCGATAACCAATCGCCAATCTGTGAAATTGAATCCGGTGACCTGGCCGCGATTATAACAAGCAAGGTAAACTGCGTGATAGTGAGTTCTGCTGGCCGAAGTGCGGCGTCAAAATACCGATTTACAGCCCGGGCAGCACTCAGTGTGCGCACACCAGCGCAGCGCGTGATCACATCGTCCAGCATATCTTCTGTCTTTAAAATCAGAGCATGTCCTTCTGAGGTGTATATGCACGCCGCGATGTTCAGCGTCAAACATTGTTGATACTGAAACCATATAGTGTATATACACGTCATGACGTATTTTAGTATGGTTAGGACGCACCCATGAATTCTTCACATACCGCCTCTTGGCAGTCACTCGGCGCCCCGCGGGTTTCGACTCAATTCATCCTACTCGCCGTCATTTCCGCTTGGTTTCTTCTAATCGTAATGGCCGGGCGCTTTGGTCATTTTGACGCTGGGATGGGTCAGCCCCCGATTGCCACACTTGCTGCCCTCGTCGGCCCACCACTCCTGTTCTTGGCGCTCTTGCGCCTCAAGGGCGTTCGCGAAGAAGTGCTTAAAATCAATCCGATCTGGATCACTGCCATGCAGGGCCTCCGAATATTGGGGGGCGGTTTTCTCTTTGTTTACGCGTTCGGGCATTTGCCAGCCCTTTTTGCCTTTGTTGCCGGTTATGGCGATATTATTGTCGCACTGCTGGCCCCCATCGTGACGGCTAAGCTTGCCATGAACCGGGGCTTCCTGAAATCTCGATCGCTCGAAAGATTTCATTATCTCGGCCTACTCGATTTCGTCGGTGCGGTCGGATCCGGCCTCATCGCGCGCGGCACCATCCCCCTACTCGAAAACCCTGAACCGACGACAGCGCTTGCGCAGTTACCGCTTTTGCTGGTTCCTTGTTTTGCTGTGCCGCTCTGGATCTGCTTCCATATCGTAGCGCTGATGCAGATCTTTGATGCGCGGCGTGCAAGCAGCGAAGGCGAAGCGATCGAATGAGAGCGAGGGCGAGCGGCAGGTGCTGTCAGTCCAATCGCAACGTAGCTCCGATTGGCGGAGCTATCTGACGGTCACCAAACTCGATGCTCGGCGTCCACCACAATTTGGTGCCCCGCCATGCCCCCTCCCCGCACCCTAAAAAGAACCACAAGCAGACGGCCTAACAACCATCCGATTGCAGGCATGGTTGCAAACACAGCCTCCCGTTTGAACGGGCCGTCAAAGCCACGGCGCCTCTACTGATAACAGCCCCTCTCCACGGCACACCGCCACAGATTCAAGCTCCGATACGCCCCTCAACCAATTGTAAAAAAGCATAATATGACAACCGAAACTCCATCGATCCGCCATGATGCATGGAAAACAATTTCAACGTTCATGCTCATCTTAATTGGGCTCAGCGCCGCCGCGCATTTCGCGGTGATCGCGCTGAGCCCGTCTGATCTATATGTTGGGGCGCTGATGTGGTGTCCAGCGGCGGCGGCCTTTGTTACCTGGAAGGTTCGAGGGGCCTCGCCCTCAATCCTTTCCTGGAGACCCGGGACCGGAAAGCTTGCTCTTAAGGCCTATCTTGTGCCGGTTTTGTACGTGACGACGGCCTATTTGCTAATTTGGTCATTGGGTATGGCTGACTTTCCAAACGGGCTGGCAATAGAAAACTGGGCTGCCGAATTGGGATTGGCAGAAACAAATCAGCCAGGCGCGCTGTTTTTGATGATCTTGTTACTTGCACTGATCGGGGTTCTGAACGCCGCCCCCACGATTATTGGTGAGGAAATAGGATGGAGGGGGCTTTTGATTTGGGAGCTCAGAAAGCTCTTTTCCTTTGGCTGGGTTTCCATAATCAGCGGCCTAATCTGGGCATGTTGGCATTATCCGATTATTTATGCCTACGGGGGCGAGGACGCATTTAGGCATATCGCGTTCTTTACGATTATGATCGTCGGAATGTCGGTCATAATGACCTACTTCACGTTCAAATCTGGAAACATTTGGCCTGCTGTAACGCTGCACTGTGCCAATAATGTCTATATTCAACAGATATTTACACCCATCACCATTGAAACCGAAGTCTCGGCATTTTGGGCAAATGAATATGGTTTGATGATTCCGATAATCGTTTGGATTTCCGCAATCTATTTTTGGCGGCGGGCAAGGCTGGAGGGGTTGTGAACAATCCTCCTAAATTGAGCATTTTCAACGACTACCTTAGGATAACACTGAGATGACATCATGAACTTCAAACGCCTGATCCCGTCACTTTTCTTAATGATTGGCACTGCGGCGCTGGCATCATGCCAAGCCGCATCAACGCCGAACCTTGCAGAGGCTCTCCCGCCCCCCAAGGCCAAAAACGTGATTTTGATCATTGGCGACGGCATGGGTATTTCGACCATAACAGCCGCTCGGATATTTGATGGACAATCGAGGGGAATGAGCGGTGAAGACAACGTGTTATCATTTGAAAGATTCCCAAATGTCGCGCTTGTCAAAACCTACAATCTTGACGCGCAAGTTGCAGATTCTGCCGGAACTGCGAGCGCGATGAATTCAGGCTTCAAAACCCAATTAAATAAGATCAATGTGCAACCAGATGCTCCCTTTGCCGGTTGCGCGGAAATTGAAGGCACACCGCCCACACTGATTGCCGATTTGGCAGAGGCCGCCGGGATGGCCACAGGCATCGTTTCAACAGCGCGCGTGACCCACGCAACTCCTGCAGCGGTCTACGGTCACGCATTCAATCGCGATTGGGAAACTGACACCGATATGAATGAAACAGGCAGGTCTCGAGGATGCACCGACCTTGCCGCACAATTAATCCAATACGGCGAAGGCGATGGGATCGACGTCGTGTTAGGCGGCGGAAAACGCAGCTTTCTTCCCACAGAAGATGGTGGAAGACGCGAAGATGGAGCAGACCTTATTTCCACTTGGATAGCCATGAGCGACAACCATGCCTTCGCCGCGAATGCCATGGAACTTCGCGCATTAAATCCAGACGAGAAACAACAGGTTCTGGGTCTGTTTAGAGATTCGCATCTATCCTTTGAGACCAGCCGCGACAATGCGGAGGAGCCAGGATTGACCGAACTTGCAACCTTTGCGGTACGAAATCTTGCAGCTCGGGGCACAGGCTATTTCTTGATGATAGAATCCGGCAGAATTGATCATGCCCACCACGCCTCCAACGCATTTCGGGCGCTGAGTGAAACTCAAGAATTGGCGCGCACAGTTGCGGCAATTGACGCTATTACAAATGACGAAGATACGCTGATTCTCGTCACCGCAGATCATTCGCACGTATTCACCATTGCTGGTTATCCGGTCATTGGTAACCCTATCCTAGGTCTGGTTCGCTCATTTGACGATGACATGAACCCTCAAACCACACCTTATTTGGATGGCGACGGATTGCCCTACACAACCCTTGGCTATCAGAACGGAATTAATCCTCGCGCTGGAGCTCCGGCGCTGACGGATCAGGATGTCGCTGACGAAGACTTTCGGCAACAATCCGCGGTTAACCGCTCAGAAGGTGAAACGCACGGTGGAGAAGATGTCGCTTTGTTTGCAAAGGGCCCCGGGTCGGAAACAGTTCGCGGGGTGATTGATCAGGCCGTAATCTTTGAAATCATTGCTTCGGCTTTGGGCCTGCCGAGGTGCTGTCAGTCTAATCGCAACCTGCCTCTTCCCGGCGCAGCTATCCGGTACCCAATGTAAGGTCAGGCGATGAGCCAAAATAGCGGAACGGAATGGCTGGTATGCGAGGTCTAAGCATTGCCCTGCCCTACCCGGCCGCACGCGCTACGTTAGCCGGTGCATTTGCTCTGACAGCGCCATCCAAGAAGAGCCTACGGATTATCTGCCTGCTATTGCAAAAGATCGATCGCACTGCGGATTGCGACAATGACCCAGCCCGCCACACCAACAATCGAAAGTGCCCAAGCAATCTTGCGCAACCTGAGCTGATTGAGAAGTGTCAGCAAGACATATAATAGTCGCCCAACCAGATAAAAAACTGCCGCTTTTTGAGCAGTGTCGCCTATGCTGCCGAGCGCCAGAGTGATCAAGAAACAGATGATTACTATGTAATAAGTCTCGTTGAAATTCCTCTGGATTTGCCTGAATTTGTCGGATCGCGATGTGAGCAAATTTTGGATCAGGCCCATTAATGAAGCAGCCGCTAAAAGTGACACAGTCGTGATCAATTTTTATTCCTTACAAAACGTGGAAATACTCACGCAAAAGCGCCGAACAGCATGTGAGGGAGCGCATGCGCCTTGATAATCTGGCAGCAGATCCGCGAGCCTTTCAGGCGAAGCTTTATGAGAACGTTAGGTGCCAGTATTGTAACAAACGGCTCGTGTCATCTCGCAACCAGTCCAATGTCACAGGTGCACCAGCCACGACCGATCCGTCATTCGACTACGCCATCATCATGACGACGCTTTCATCTGCGCCCTGCACCTATGTGGGATGTACTGCGATAAGTTCGATCTTATATCCGTCGGGGTCTGTGAGAAATGCGATATCCTCGCGGTGACCGGTTTCATCAACCGCATATGTCATCGGACCGGCGGCGCGGGTTATGGCAACGCCCATACCCTTTAGCCGTTCGCAGGCGCCAAAAATGTCGGCGACACCTATTGCGACGTGCCCGTATCCGTTGCCATGAGAATATTCTTGGTCGTCCCAGTTCCAAGTCAGCTCAATCGTCGGTCCACTTTTTGCGTTTCCATACCCCATGAAAACCAATGTGAAGCGGCCTTGCGTAAAGGTTTCTCTGCGCAGCTCGCGCATACCGAGCGCATCGCGATAGAACGCAATCGACTGGTCTAGATCGCTTACGCGGATCATCGTGTACAAGATTTCAGACGGGACGGCAGAAAGTTCAGATGAAGAGTGCATGATTTTCTCAAAATTTATTGGCGCAATACACTGGCGGGCGGCTTTAACCGCCCGCCAGCGATAGCTTTCAACCTGGCCAAGACGCGGGGGAGCGGGCCAGTGGAGCTATTTGCAAATTGAACCGCTATAGCGGACGAGGCCCACAAGATTGTCTGGGTCACGCAAATCGACCAACCCGTAACTGTTGAAGCGGCCGTAATAGCCCTTGAGCGTTCCTCGAGTTACATCGACTTGAATATCATAGGTGATCTCAAGCATATAGCGCCCCGGCTTACCGGGAATGGCTGTGAGAATACCCAAATCCTTGGTCAAGAACGCGCCGCCATCATCGCGGCCAAAATAATGCTCCATATCCATTTCGAGACCGGTGGCCGTTTCCCGTTGCGCGGTGATTTTGCCAGCAGCATTTTGCACACTGCCCGTGAGCGCAGCAGAGATAATCATCGGCCTGCCTTCTCCTTCGGCGAAGAAGTTTGGTATTGCGACACCACCAATTGGCATACAGCTTTCCGCATGGGCGGTTGATGCGGAACCAAGGGCCAAAATGGACGCAGTCATGAATCCGATTGTTGTTTTCTTGAACATGGTTTTTCCTTTGTGTGTCTGAGGTGTATGGCTTGAATTAAGCCGCTTGCTAGATGTTCATGGCGGTCTGGATATCGGCCAATCGCAAAACCTGGCCTGCCCCCCAGTTGCCGTCGGCAACCTCGTAGAGCATGGCCCAGTGGTTGAGACGCCCCTCCATCGGACCTATGAGATCATCGACAATTTGCCCGATGGCGGCGACAAGCTCACACCGAGTGATATCGGTGAGCGCGCCCTCAGGAGTGTGAACAGCAATGCGCACAGGCGGTTCTTCGATCACCTTGCCGCCGACATAAATCGCGTCTTGCGGTAGATCTACGAAATGGGCCCAGACAAGTGATTGCGCCGCGGCGTCGTGAGTATCGGCGCGCTCCGCCGCTAGGATCGCGTCAGAGACACGCGACACCAGCGCGCCCTGCGCTGCTTTGTCGAGCAATCCTTGCGGAGCAATGATCTGGAGGTAAGGCATATTTTTTCCTTGTTCGACGAGCGATACATCGCGGCATTGCGAATATATAGAGATCGTTATATAAAGCTCGTACAGGACCACTATATAGCGATCGTTATGTCGTCAACATAAATATAACGGTCGTTATAAATAAATCGAATTGGAGCAGGAAACGAAGATGACGAAGCAGGACGAGCGCAAGCTGGAAACAAGGCGGCGGATGCTGCAGGCGGCGGGGCGCGGTTTCCGCAGTCGTGGGTATGACGGCATTGGAGTTGACGGGCTGGCAAAAGGAGCCGGCGTCACATCAGGAGCATTCTACGCCCATTTCGGTTCGAAGGCGGCCGCATTTGAGGCTGCGCTGTTGGCTGGCCTCGATGAAGTCATTGCAGCCATCCCCGAATATCAATCGAAGCATGGCGATGATTGGACGAACGAATTCTCAAACTATTATCTGGGTACGGCGCATCGCGATAATTTGTCAGGCGGATGCGCCATGGCTGCATTTTCTCCGGAGGTTGTTCGTGCAAGTGAGCAAACACGCGCGCTCTACGAGCAGAAGATGCAAACCATTGCCGGCTTGATCGCTGATAAGATGGGCGGAGCAACCAAACCGGAACGGCTCGCTAATGCTTGGTTCTATATTAGCAGTCTGATCGGCGGTGTTACTCTCGCACGCGCTGTGAACAGTCCCGCATTATCAGCAAAAATATTGGACGCCGCCAAACGAAATTGAACAGCGGCTGGCCAGAGCAAATCCATCTCGGCCTGATTGGCTCAAAATCTCAATGCGCCAGCTGCCACGCGCAATTTACATCTCTTACCTGCGCGCCGCTCAATGCCAGCGAGGGTCATGGGCTGGGCGCTGCCTCAGCTTGGCGTTCTGCAATCAGATGCACTGGTGAGCGGCCTGTCAGATGGCGGAGATCATTGATCATGTGCGCCTGATCAAAATAGCCATATCGATTGGACAGCTCTGCCCAGCGCGGATTTGGGCTATTATCTGCGCTCGCGATCAGCGCGTTCGCGCGCAATAATCTAGAATAGCCCTTTGCTGATATGCCGACCCGTTCCTTAAAGCGGGTTCGAAAGTATCTTTCGCTAATCTCAACGCGCTCTCGAATGGCGCGCAATGACACCGTCCCTTTTGCTCTGCGAATGATTGCGATTGCTTTGTCAATTTCGTCGAAGGGTTCTTCGCACAGAGCGCGCCCGACCGCATTTGCCATCGCGGCAATTACCAAATTGGCAGCCGATCCCCGAGCCGCCAAGCACATTGCCTGATCAAAGCGGTTATCGTGCCAATCGCAAATTTGCCCGACACTTTCTTCATTCGACAATTGCAGGACACAACGCGCGAATTCTGGCGCGATTGCAACACCGATAAGCTCGATCGAACGTTCGGGATTAAATACATATGCGGCCTGTTGTGGGCCATGGAAACGTAGGTTTACGTTAGAGACTTGCCCCCTGCCGCACCATTCACGCCAAACCACAATTGATGGATACCAAAACGGCACGATGCGATGCGGCGATGAAATCTCGCCCGGTATCCCATGACACCAAGCTTGAACGGTTGGCCGTGCGTCCGGCAGATCAAAAAGGCGGTAAGTTCCAACCATTCGCGTTTCATACATTCAAACACTGTCCGCAACCAACCCAATCACTGTTGACGGGATAACGACCGCTATATACTGGGCACTGACGGTCTTTACATAACGACCGCTATATACCTGAGGATTAGGGCCGGTTTTTCCAATACGATAAGGCCGCATCTCTCCAAAACGCGCAGATCCACTATCACTGAATGAGAGCTATTCGATGAACAATTCGGCAAATGTGAAAATGCGAATAGAGCGATTTCTTGCGCTGAGCATATTGACGCTTGGCTATTCGGCGGCGGTGCCCGCAAATGCGAGCGGGCAAGAATGGACGAGTGTTCCTCTGAATGTTCAGAATTTTGATACGTCCAACGCCGCTGCGGCGAGGTTCGAAAATATCGGCGACAGACAGGTATTGTGCCTTGATGGCGAAGCTTTTGTCCGGAATGTAAATCTCATAAATGGATCGATTGCAGTCGACATCGCAAATGATGATCGGCGCAGATTCGCCAATCTCATTTTCCGTGCTGCTTCCACAGAAACATACGAAACTGCCTATTTGCGTATGCACAAATCGGGACAGCCTGATTCAGTGCAATACACTCCGCATCTGAACGGTGAAACGAATTGGCAATTGTTCCGTGAGGCTCAGGCCACTGCGGATTTTGGCGATGAGCCATGGATCACTCTGCAATTGGACTTCGCCGACGACCTCATGAATCTATCGCTCGGCCAAGGCCCGTCTGAGCCGGTTATGACGACTACACTTACCTTACCTGCACAGGCCGGGGCGATAGGTTTGCGCACCTTGTTCGAGGGCTGTTTTTCCAATTTCCGATATTCAACGACAACCCCGCTGATCAATTCTGAAAACGTGCCGGATGAAGAAATTGCTGAGACCGGCACGATCCGCGAATGGTCGCTTTCCGCCGCTTTCCCACTTGAAGAATGGAACGCCCTTAGCGCCAATCCGCGCGGTGAAGAGGCATGGGGAATTGCGGAGGCCGAACCGAATGGCCGCCTCCTGATCTCGCGCTATCGAAAGAAGACGTCTTCGGGCAACTTCGAACGCAACCAGATCGACGGGGTCTATGCCGGGGTCGCCGTCCATTCCGACCGCGCGCAAGATGCCACCTTCAGCATCGACGCTAGCGATATGGCGACCATTTGGCTCAACGGTCGGGCGCTGTTCGCCTTCGACAACAGCTTCCGCGCTAAAGGTCTGCTTGACCGGGGTGATTTCGACGCATCAAAGCAAACGCTTAACCTGCAGCTCGAAGAGGGCCGCAACGAGCTTATCGTCCTTGTGGCGGAACGAGCCAATGGATGGGGGCTGGCCGCGGCCTTGTCGCCAGCGGCGCCAGTACAAATCACTCCTTTTGCGGTTAGCGAATGACCGGCTGCTGGGCCCTGCCACGCGCGGACCAACCCAACAGCCCGCGCCAATCACCCAAATTTGACAGTGATTTAACAGCGTCTGTCTGCGGAGTGAGCGTCGCCCGCTTAAGTGTGATCTGACTTCGTGCACGGCGGATTTGGCAGAAGATCTGCCAGGCCACTGCCAAATTTCAAATCAAGCTATTGGAACTAACGAAATGAAACCTGGAATAAAAATGGGCGTCCTATGTGCCTCAACTTTGCTTTCGGCTGCACCGCTAAGCGCACAGTCGAACATCAACGCGAATGAATTCGAGAGCTCTGAAGCCAGAGTAATGGTCGGATTCACGATCCCGTTCGGAGGAAATCGGCGTGCCGCACAGGCAAAACCTAGATTTGATTTGACCGTAGAACGCGCGGAGCGTTCGCGCCGCGCGAACGAGGCAAGCCATTTGCTGCCAATTAATCTTGACCGTCAAAACATACGCCGCGCAACATTGTCTTGGACCATTGAAGAGCAGCCAAGCTTCATGCTGAACGGTCAAATGCTCCAAAGCGATTATCGAATTTATGCCGATGGCGAAAGCGAAGACAATCGCGGTGAGCGCAGTACGGGAAAGAAGATATTAAGGGGCGCAGCAGTCGCCGGGGGGTTGGTTGTCGTTGCTGTTGGTGTTGGAATCGCTTTGACCTTGGCAGATTGCCGCAGTGACGATGGATGCGGCGACTGATCAATAGCGCCTTTCAATTGGGCGGTTGATGAATTGTTCTTTTGGAAAATGCCGATGAAGCCATTTTCAAGTATAGTATTAGAAAACCAAACGAATATAAGTACAATTCAGCTATACAAACAATGACCAACCAGAGTGCCGTAAATCTGACAATGACCCTGGCGTTGATTTTCAGATTGGTAACTTTGCAGATTGTTGGGTCAGTTATTCTAAAATAGGCAAGGCAATGAAATGAGGCTTTCCCAACAATCTCTCGCAGTGGCGTCTACGGTTTTCGTTATTGGTTGCGGAGGTTAATCCGAAGGCGACATCGAAGGCGTCTTGGCACCGGGTATGGACGAGTTTTATTTCGCTCGGCAGGTGATCGGGAGCACCGCCAATACGCATGCTGTCATTTATGAAAATGGGGAATGGAAAGAGTCCATTGTTGGGCCCCGGGATGGAGGTGCCTGAAGGGCTTTCAATAAGGCCGAACGAAACAGTGCCACGGGGTCTCAAGAGCGCGAATTTCGCCTTTTTCGACCGCGGATCCGAATGAAACCTAAAGTCTGCTTACGGAACTTTACTGCCATTCCTACGCGGATGATCGAAGGTCCCTATTGGGGCGGGAAGCTGACGTTCGAGATAGCCGAGATGCGACGCCGAACGCAGCGCAATTGCTGAAACCTTGAAGTCTGGTACACCAGACATTATGTTCGCTATACCAGACACAGGGTTCACGAAATTATGCCGCGCAGTATCCTTGCCACTCTTGGGGCCTTAGCCATCGGCGTCTTGCTTGCTTTAGCGTCGCTGCAACTCAATTTTCCTACCGGCTGGATTGGCGCGCTAGCTCTCGCCGGGTGGGCTGCGTCGGCATGGCGGCGATGGGCCACTTTGGAAAAGACAACCGGATTGGATCCGGGCGCACCCGAGAGAATTGTTCGTTTCTACGCAGTAGGGACTGCGCTACTTTTTGGACATCTCGTCGCGACACTCGCTGTTCCAGACGTTGATATCCATGTCGGTAACGGAAATTTTCTCGCGATAGATTCGTGGACAATGATTGCCGCGATGATCGCCGTTGGTTTTGTGGTGAGCAAAGCTGACGATATCCGCGACGAGCGTGATGAAACGATCAAAGCGCGCGGCACAAAAGCGGGCTTTCTGTCCTTGATCGCAGGTCTGGTCATATTTTCGTTTGTTCTGGGTTTTCTGCCGCCAATTGAGGGGAAATCTCTCACGCTCTTCATGGCGGGCAACATTCAAATTGCGATAGTAGTCGCATCATTGCTGATCAAATACGCAGTGCAACTGCTTGAATATGCGAAAGATACGAATGCCAATTGCGCTATCGGTGATGGCGAATGACAGCGCTTCGGATCGGTAACAATATTCGCCGCTTTCGGTTCAACCAAGGTGAAATGACCCAAGCGCGGCTTGCTGAAATCGTGGGCGTTACCCGTCAGACAATCGTAGCGCTCGAAACGGGGAGATATGCCCCGTCTCTCGAGCTTGCCATGAAGTTGGCAGCCACATTTGATTGCAGTGTCGATGAGCTATTCTTTTGGAAAGATCCAGAATTCGCAAGCGCCGCCATCCAGCCCAAACCCCAAAAGGATACGTAATGACCAAGGCCATCAAACTAATGAAATGGAGCGGGATCGGGCTCTTTGGGTTGATCGTGCTGGCGGTCAGTTTCTACGCTTACCTCGTTCACAGTTTTGATGATCGGACGCTGCCAGAGAACCATGGGAAAGTTAATACTGAGCTGTTTCTGGGTGACGGCATCAATCAACCACTGATCGTCGGGTTCGGTGGATCAGAAGGTGGCAACGCGTGGGCAAGCGATTTCTGGAAGGGACAGCGCGACAGTTTCATCTCGCAAGGTTACTCGTTTCTGGCGGTCGCCTATTTTGGCGAAGAGGGGACGCCGCAAAATCTGGATCGTATAGATTTGGGAGGCGTGCACAGAGCAATTCGCGAAGCTGCGGCAGACCCCAGTGTAAACGGTGAATGCGTCATCTTGATCGGAGGGTCCAAGGGCGCGGAACTGGCCCTGCTGCTCGGTAGCCAATACTCGGATATTGATGCTGTAGTCGGTATCGTTCCCGGAAATGCTGTGTTCCCTGCACTTACCATTGCGATGAACACGCCCTCATTCACGTCGAACGGGGAGAACCTGCCTTTCGTTCCCGTCCCTTGGAGCGCTACGTGGCCGCTGATCAAAGGTGATTTAAGAGCCGTTTGGGAAGAGATGCTGAAAAATCAAAGCGCCGTAGAGAGAGCCTCAATCGAGGTGGAAAAAATCAATGGTCCAGTGCTTTTCTTGTCAGCCACTAAAGATGAATTCTGGCCATCAACACAAATGTCAGCCGCAATGGAACAGCGCCTTGCGGAGAATGGCTTTTCCTATCCTGCCGAACATGTTGCGATCGAGGGCGGGCACGCGGCACCGATTGATCACTTCGATGAAGTTGAGAGGTTTCTTGTCACTAACGTCCAGCAAGGCAATCTGGCTGGCTGTTCTGAGCCGTCCTGAAGCTTGAATTGGGGTGAAAGCAAACGCGGCACAAACCGGTCCAAACGCCCGAAACTGGACCGGTTGCCGACAGTCCGCTCCTGCGGCACTAATTCTCAAAACCAGACAATCAGCTAGCGCCCCCGAATAGACCGTGCGCAGAGAACTTCGCCTGTGCAATGTGAGGCCAACAGCCGTCAGCGTTTCGCAAGCTCAGCGGAAACCGAACAAGCAACATCACTACCCGGCGGATAATCTCAGGCGATGAATTGAAATAGCGAAACCGGCTCGCGGGTTTGCGAGCTCTGGGCATCGCACCGCCCTACCCGATCATCCGCATTCCGCTAAAAGGTGCATTTGCTCTGACAGGGACCTCACAACCCTTCGCCAACCAACGTGAATGGCGCCCAGACCGCCGGATGTGACGCATTAAGCGTTTCGTCGTTCCGAATTTCAATCATTGCTGCCTGTAGTGCTTCAGCCCGCGGCTGGCCGTTTTCTGCTCTGGTAAGCACGCCTACCGTCAGTTTCGCAGCAACCTCATCAAAAACCGGCCAATGGCTGACCAATAGACTGCGTGCGCCAGCATAAAAGAACGCTCTGCTAAGCCCGGAGAGGCCCGTTTCGCCCGCTTGCCCTGAAGGCGATGCGGTGTTGCAAGCCGACATGATCACCCAGTCCGCTGCTGTTAGGTCAAGTCCGACAACTTCCGACGCAGATAAATAGCCATCATTTGCTGCGGTTGCATTCTCAGGAGGTGTAAAGACAAGGCCGGGTTCCGCTCGTGCGCCGCTCTGTTCGCTAGTGAGGCCGTGGGTTGCCAAGTGAAGGATGTCGACGTTCGACAAATCAACGCTACGAATTGCCGTTTCTGTCATTTCTTCGCCCATAAATAGCGATGTTTGAGCTGTATCCAGTGCGGCCCGAACGTCCAATAATTCACGTTCCGTCCCCGGCAGTCGTGCCATTCTTTTTAACGATGTTGGATCCATCAAAGGCTGCGCATCGCCTCCGAAAGCCGGGCCGATCAGTTCTGCTGCGTCGACTGGCGAAATCGCGCCCGACCTCGCCCCCCTAAGAAGAGCAACGCCATCGAGAACGGGATTGCCAAACCCCATAAAGCTGGTTGTTGGCTGATCATTCCTTTCGGCGCCGTATTTCCGGATGAAGGAGAGAGATTGAAGGGACGGCAATTGCACCAACGCGAACCGGTCGGCTAACCAGTCAGTTGAGCGTAGTACATCCTGATCGTCAGCGTCGGCACCGACAGGAGGGGCGCTTGCCACCAACACTCCAAACGGAAGCCGGGACAATTCTCCATCGGCTACAACGTAGAGGCGCTCGATGCCCTCAAGCGTTTCTTCGACAGGTGCGATAAGCGCCTGATAGAGTTCACTGGCACCTTCCAAGTCGAAGTATGGGAGATACTCATCGCTCACCTCTAGCCCTTCCCGAAGGTTCCGCACCGCGCCATTGATCTCATTTTCGGTTAGGTCGGATTGAACCCATTGGACGGATTCTCGGGTAAGAACCATCACATGGGTTCCGATTTGAGTCGGCACGATCAGCAAGAAAGCTTCGCCAGGCTGAAGCGTTTCAGTCACGGCTCTTGCATCCAGCGCTGGCTGATTAAGAATAGCAGAATATTGCGGCGCTTCGGATCGGAGACGATCATCGATCTCCACCAGTCTGGTTTCGATAGCCGAAATTCTGTTTTGCAGGATGCCGCGGTCAGCATTGCTGCGTGAGCCTTCTGACAATTGCTCCACTAACGACGCGTCTGCTCGGGCCCATTCGCTCGTGAGAGATTGGCGTTCCTGAACCAAGGAATCCAAGCCTTGATCACTTGCGTATCGGGCCGCCGCAGCTTCGGTAATGGCTTTCGAGGTTGAGCTGCGGCTGGCATATTGAAGCGCCTCGAGACCTTCTTGAATTTCTGGCTCACCGAACAATTGCCCGCCAGAAGCGGTCGCGTAGATCAAGTCGGCCAGAAAGCGCTCGTTACTGCGAAGCTGCGCATTCTCTCTTTGTGCCTGCGCCTGAGCCTGCAGCCCGGAGCTGGATAAAGTAGTGATCCGCTGACGACTGGTTAGCACTGCTTCACGCAAGAGTGGCAGCGCATCGTCGACACGGCCAAGTGCCGACAAAAGGACGGCATGGGTCTCCAGACTGCTTAGCGTTAGGGGATGGCTGCCGCCAAAAACATCACGCCGCAAACGAACGACTTCGGCTGCGAGGGGTTCGGCCTCGGTGAAGCGGCCCAGCCTGAATAGTACCCCCGCATAGCTGCTGAGACTTTCGAGGGTGTCTGGATGCCTGTCGCCCAGTGTCTCACGACTTGCCCGCAGCGCCTCTGCGATCAAAGGTTCAGCTTCTTGGTGCATGTTAAGGTCTGCCAGCACAGCGCCGTAGCTGTTGAGCCTGCCGAGGGTGAATTGATGGTTTTCGGGGAGCGTTTCGCGGGAAATGCGCAAGGCTTCGGCAAACAGCGGCAATGCTTCATCGGGCCGGCCCAACCTCGCAAGGTTGCTTGCGTAATTGCTTAGGCTGCGCAAAGTATCGATATGACGCTCACCTAAAACCTCTTTCTTCAGGCGGAGCACCTCCGCAAGGATGGGGTCTGCTTCGTTATCGCGCCCCAAACTTTGCAAGATAAACGCATAATTGCCGAGGCTGGTCAGAGTGGCGGGATGACGTTCCCCCAGCACTTCACGGCGCAGGCGCAGCACGTCGGCATAAAGCGGCTCGGCTTCGCTTGATCGCCCCAGATCATCCAAAATTCCCGCATAGTGTTCAAGCGCATCCAGTGTTTTCGGTTCTTCTTGTCCATATATCTCGCGAGACAGACGCAGCGCCTGCGCAGCCAAAGGCTCCGCTTCCTCGAAACGCCCCAATCTCACTAGAATGGCCGAGTAATCGATCATACTGCTGACGAAGCTCGGATCGCGGTCGCTGAAAACCTCGCGCCGCAAACGCAACACATCGGAAAATAAGCGTTCAGCCTGTGACAGATCGCCATAATCACGCAGAGCGCGCGCGTAGCTGCTGAGATAGTCCAGCCGGAAAGGATGCAACTCGCCCAGCTCCTCTGTGCTTAGCGCCGCGAGCTCCACCAACAGAGCAATTGCTTCGTCGGATCGGCCCACCTCCTGCAAGGCAGATGCGTAATTACTCAGGTTATCCAGAGTATCGATGTGCCGCTCGCCCAACACCTCGCGGCGCAGCTGCAAGGCTTCAAAATAAAGCGGCAAAGCCTCTTCAAACCGGCCTATGTCGTCCAAGACTATCGCATAATCGTGGAGACTGGTCAGCGTATCGGGATGCCGGACTCCCAGAATTTCCCGGCGCAGGCGCAACGTTTCTGAGTAGAGGGACAATGCTTCTGCTTTGCGCCCCAAATTGTCCAGAATGCCTGCATGATTGTTCAATAGAATGAGGGTGTCTGGATGCCGCTCACCCAAAACTTCCCTGCGCAATCGCAAAGCCTCAGCCATCAGCGGTTCAGCCTCTGCGGAACGGCCCAGACCGGCCAGGACGCCGGCGTAATTGTTGATGCTGATGATGGTGTCTTGGTGGTTGTTGCCAAGAGCTTCGCGGCGCAGGCTTAAAGCTTCGGCCAAGAACGGCAGGGCTTCGGCAAGCAGTCCATTCTGCTGAAGTCTCACTGCTTGTCGGTTAAGATTTGCCGCTCGCTCGACAGGCCCAAGTTCAGTCACCTGGCCAGCCAGCGTTCCCTCCCCGCAGACAACCAAGACGCGCACACCGGCTTCTGCACTTCCGAATGGCCGTGTGGCGTGCCCAGTGGCAGTGTTCCGCAGCATTTCGGCCAAACCGTCAGGCAGCGCCGACAGCGGTACGTCCGTCCGATCCACAACTTCCGCACCAACAGCCAATGCCAGTTCATCTGCATCATCACATGAGCGTATTTTCTGCGTTTCAGCAGCGAATTCGGTTGCCAGCGCTTCCTCGTAAGAGAGGCGAAGCTGCTTGAGATTGACTGCACGGTCTTCGCCGCGGTCAGGATCAGACTGAGCAGCAGCCGTAATCGACAATGCCGACCCGATAATAGCGAGCGACATGGCCGCTTTGCGCGCATGGTTGAGAACCGATAATTTAGCCATTGTGATGTTTGCCCCTGTATATTGAGGCACACATCAATTCAAAACAGCAGTCAACATATTCTCAAATCTTTAGAGCAACTTGAATGCACAAAGCTTCGCCTTTCAGCCAAAAGCGAATTGTCGGCAAACGACCCAATTGCTGACGACAAAGCGGATCGCGAAATTTCTCCCGCGGCCCACTTTTCCATTCAGTTTGGTTGAACTGTTGATGGGCGCTGCTCTTCAGCGTTTTCTGCGTCCAGCTGTGCGCAGATATCCGCGCTTTCCCGATAGCGCTGAGTCGCCGCAACGTCATTGCCCAAAAGCGCCTCCACTCGGCCCAATTCTTGTAAACAGGCCGCCACGCTTTTGTGAACATTGAGACGGTTATATTCATCTTCGCTCGCTCGCCGTCCTTCAAGGAGGCTCTCAAGCCGGAGGCGCGATAGAGCCCAATTTTCTTCTTCCTGAGCCATCTCGCTTAACGACCAATGGGCCTCATTCGCCACGTTGCGGGGGCGGCCTTCGGGCAAGGTCGCACCGATTTCGAGCTGTTCTTCGTAAAGGCGACGCGCCTCATCTCGGTGTCCATCCTCGCGAAGATGCGAAGCGGCGGTTGAAAGCGCCTTGAGAAGGTTGTCAAAATGCAATCCGCCGTGATCCGGATTCTTTCCCATCTCACGCCGGATTTCAAGCACTAGTAGCGCAATCTTACGTGGGCAGATGATACCAACAGAGCCAGGAGAAGTCCGGATCAAGCACTCTATTTGGCCTTCAAGAACCGCCAGATCGTTCGGGCCCATTCGACCATAGGAGGCCCGTGCTAGCTGCATACCTTCGTCAAAATTGGTTTGCGCGAGGGAACGATCGCCGTTCTTCAAAGCCTTTTGGCCAAGACTGAGATGGCTGGAGATCAGTTTGCGCCAGCTAAGCGGATCATCAGGCTGCCGTTCAAGTTTGAGACGATCTTGCTCAAGCAGTGACTGGGCCGAGGTCAGCGACAGATCGTCTAGCCCTACCCTGCCACACGCTTCGCTCACGATCCTAAGTGCATCGCGGTATCCATCGACTATATCTAAGTTCGTTGGATCGGCCGTCAGCAGATCACCCCAAATCGAAAGCGTTTCGCCGCTCGCACTTCGCAGAGATTCAGGTTGGCAAATAGTTTTGTCGCTGATTAGGCCCGTCAGCGTTTGGGCCAACGCGACGGCGGTTTCGGGATCTTTCGGGTTTTGTTCTCGGTCAAGGCGCGCCAAGCGTACGAATTCCTTCCCGGTTGCCCTCGTAGCGATTCCATTACCTTCATATTTGGCTATCGAATGGAGGCTGCTCAAGCAGCTCTCAAGCCCCCCACGATAGGCAGGTTCCTCAGGTGCCGAGTCGAAAGCGTAGCGATACAGGTCAAGGGCCTCGAGATACTTACCAATTGCCTTATGCGCGAACCCGTCACCTTCAATGTCGAAGGCGTAACCCTCGCTCCGCAGTCGACCAGCGCGGTCGAACGCTTCCTTTGCCGTAAGCTCCACCATCATAAACAGTCTACCTATGCTCATCCAAAAATGGGGCCTTGTCAGCTCCACTAAGTACTTCGGCGCCTCTGTTGAAGACGATCTCTGGATATTTCAAATACTATGTCCAGTCATTCGGACTCCGCATGGTTTCGCCAACATCCATGCGGCGATTGAATTCCGCCGATCGGACATCAAGACGCAGGCTTATCAGGATTAAGCGGATAATTGCGATTTTGGGCTATACTGCGGTCCTGAATGAAACGCTTGCCCTGCAATTCGCGAAGTCCATATATTGACTGCCAAGAAGGCCTCTATTCCAATGGCTTGCCGTTGCGACGATTAATCATGAGAAAGCCGCGATGCCGGACGATCCGGTCTTTTTCTAACTCGCTATCAACGTCCGTGCGGGCCGATGGTTAGATTATCGCCTCGCCCGCTCGCTTCGCCGGAACGGCAAGTGGCTGTTCTCCGCTCGGTTGTTGGCCCAAGGTCTCACCTCCTGTTTGCCGGTGTTACTTCGCTCTCGCATCGCAGCTTTGTATGAGGTGAGCGTCGCCGTTGATCTTCACATAGACCTCGTCGAGGTGTCACTTCCGCTGTCGGAAACCACGCATCCTGCTTACCCACTCGCGCCGCATATCGGCAGCGAACAGCGGGCCAAATCGGTTCCACCAGTGCCGCACCGTCTCGTGGCAAACATCAATCCCGCGCTCGGCCAGCAGATCCTCCCGCGTTCCGCAACGACAAAGGAAAGCGGGCATACAGCATCACGACCAAGCGGATGATCTCTGGCGCTGAATTGAAATAACGAAACGGCCCGGCGGGTTTGCGAGGTTTGGGCATCGAAGCGCCCTACCCGATCACGCGCGTCTCGCTAGGCGGTGCATTTGGTCTGACCGTGCCCGCCGCAATGTTCTGACGATTCTATGCCGCCGGGCGCTGAGCAAAAGGCAACTGAATAATGGCTTTCAAGCCCTTTGGCTCATTCGGTTTAAGCTGCAAAACGCCGCCGTGACCATCGACAATAGCCTTGGCTATAGCGAGGCCAAGACCGAGCCCGCCTTGCTCACTTTCTCGGGCCTCTGAAAGACGGGTAAAAGGGTCAAAGACATCAGCCATCTGATCATCTGGAATTCCAGACCCCTCATCCACGACCTGGATTTGAATGTACTCATCGCCTTTAACCAGCTCCACATTTGCGCTGCCACCATATTTTATGGCGTTGTCAATCAGGTTGCGGATAGCGCGGGCAAGAGCGATGGGCCGGCAGTGATAGTGCAAGTTGTCCTCGCCTTTGAAATGAGCTTTTTGTCCGAGTTCTTCAAACTCACTACACTCGCTTTCAATGAGAGCCCGCAGATCGACATATTGTATCGGTTCAGACCTTGATTCCCCGCGCACATAGTCAAGCGCAGAGGCGGTGATGCGCTCCATCTTTGCAATGCTGGCGATGATTTCTTCACGGACCTCACCATTTTCAATGAGCTCTGCTTTTACCCGAAGGGCCGTAAGCGGCGTACGGATATCATGCCCAACCGACGCCAACATTTGCGTGCGCCGTTTCACCTCGTCGCGCACCTCGCGTTGCATTGCGTTGAACCGCCGAATGGCATGTCTGATATCGGCAGGCCCTCTTTCCTCAACCTCTTCGACTTCCAGATTGGTGCCGAATCTCGAAACTGCTGTCGTCAGGTTTGAGAGGGGGCGTGTAAGGCGGCGAATGAAAAACAGCGCAATTATACCGACCAAGAGGAAAAACAGGTCAATTCGCATTGCAGAGAATATCGACTCACCGCCAAACTCAAATCTTTGTTCAGAGACACCGACATTCAACCACTCTCCTGTTTTAAGGCGAGCGCTGATCACAATGCCCTCCATCGGAAGGTCCAGCTCCTCCGGATCACATTTGGCGAAGGCAAAATCATCTTCAGTGAATGTGGCATTTGCAACCGATATGTCGTCCGCCGATTTGCCCAAAGAGATAAAGCCCGAACTCGCTTCTAAGAAGGTTAGGATGAAACGCTTAATCTCCTCAGTAACCTGTGTTTCCGATGGAGGCGCATAGGGCTCGTCCGTCACGGTGAACCCGTCATCACAAGTTGACATCGCCTCCACAAACCCTTGCATTTCTTCGGGTCTCATACGGTCCAGATTGAACAGTCTGAACGAGACTGTCTTGGCTGTGTATTCGCTTTTCGCCCACTCTTCAGCGGTGCGATTTTGAGCAACCTGGTAGGCGGCTGATCCCATCAACAGAACGACGAAAGCCAAAACCAGAATTACAAATATCTGGTTCTCGGCCGAAGCCAGCGAAAATCGGGATTGCCTCTCACTCACGACCAAACAAGCTCCGCGGCAAACGAATAGCCGCCGCCCCATTTGGTTTGGATGATCGCCGGATTTCGAGTGTCTTGTTCCAGCTTGCGTCGCAGGCGACTGATCTGGTTGTCGATCCGGCGATCAAACACCGGGGCACTGACCCCGCGCGTTAGGTCCAAGAGTTGATCTCTAGAAAGGGTGGTGCCTGCATGCTCAATCAGAGCCAGAAGGAGATCATGTTCTCCGGTGCTTAGCGGCACAACCAGATCATTTGGACCGACAATCTGTTTTTGCGAAAGATCGAAACGCCAGCGATCAAAATTGACCGTACCATTAAGCCGCTCAGAACGCGGCGGGAGCATCAGAGTGCGCCGAAGCACTGTCTTTATACGAGCCTTGAGCTCCCTGGGATTAAAGGGTTTTGAAACATAGTCGTCGGCACCAAGTTCCAACCCGACAATTCGATCAGTATCGTCCTTTAGCGCCGTCAACAAAATGATCGGAATGCGCGTGGTCGCCTGCAATCGCTTGCAAATAGAAAAGCCGTCTTCGCCAGGCATCATTACATCAAGCACGATCAGATCAACGTTGGCTTTAGACAATATCTTGTCCATTTTGCGCCCGCTCTCAGCGTGGCTGACCCGGTACCCGCTCTCGGCAAGGTATTTTGCGAGCGGACGACGGATGTCGCGCTCGTCATCAATGATCAGAATGTGGCTGCTCTGCGGTTTTGTCATGGATCTCAAAATTGGGATTTGATGACGGTGTTACCCGAACGAACAGGCGTTCGAATAATTTATTGTATCAAAACGTCTCAAAACCGAATTTCAAGAAACCCTGATACACTATTGGAGTTGGCCCGGCAGCATCGGCCCCGTAGCCATTGAGCGGTGTTTTGCAATGAATTGAACGCCAGCGCTGCCAGCGATTGGGTTGAAAAAATCGTACAAAAAAGGTGCTTTGCAAACAAGCATACTTAGCAAGAAAGAAGAGAGTATATCATGCATAGACTCAGCGTTTCCGCATTAAAAGCAATCTTGTTTTGTATGGCTTTCGCAGTTGCATCCGTCCCGCCGGCCATGGCGCAAGAGTTCAGCATCCAGTCTGACGCCCTGCAAGAAACCAGAGAGATTGTCGTTCATTTGCCGGAGAATTATGATCCGGGCCGAGAAGAAGGCTATCCGGTCATCTATATGCTGGATGCAAAGCCAAAATTCAGCCTGACTGCGGAAATAGCCAACTACTACTATTGGGGCGACTTGATCCCTGAACTGATTGTGATCGGCCTAGGAGATGTCGGAGGGATAGATTTACTCCCCCCCCATTTTAATAGGGAGATCGGCGGTCAACAAGTGCCTGGAAAGGGTCGCGAACTTCTCGCCTATATCGAGAACGAGCTGATCCCTTTTGCAGACAGTCATTTCAACACCAATGGTAACAATGTCGCTGCTGGACATTCATGGGGCGGTCAATATCTGACTTATGTGATGAGCCAGTCACCTGGGCTTTTTGATGCCTATTTCATAACCAGCCCGGCTTTTGGAGATAGCGGTGAATGGAGCGACAAGACCTTTGAGTCGCTGGAGCAAACGCTAGGGCAGGATCAAGATTTCCCTGAACTTATCTATCTCAGCATGGGGGGAGACGGGTATCCAGGGCCGCTGACAGACGCACATCTCCTTCCGGAATATTACCGTCTAACTGCCTTGTTGAGGCGACACCTCCCACAGGAAGTGAGGTTCATGCACGAGGTCCACGATAGCGCCAATCATACGAGCAATGGCGCAATATCCATGACCAAGGCGCTGCAACTATATTTTGGCGCTAATCCAGAAACAGAATCAGGCGGCGTAGCCAGCATTGCCCCGGCAAATGCTCAAGAAAATACTGACCGCGCACCAGAGGCGACAGAAGCTGAGGCCGAGCTCTCGTTCAGAGATACGGCCATTCTCGAAAGTGCCTTTATCGACATCTCTCCAGCGGCCAGAGAAGGCACCGTTCCAGTAGGCGAACTGGCCGCCGGCAGCGCCAGCACCGACAGCATTGTCCAATTAGCCGAGGAAATTGGTGAGGGTCAGCATGGTCGTTACGATAGCCTGCTTATTGCCCATGAGGGTAAGCTCGTGTTCGAGTCTTACTACGCACGCGGTCGCATCAATCTGGCTCACCCACAAGCGTCGGCGACGAAGGCCTATACCAGTTTGGCGCTGGGTCGCGCTATCGAGCTGGGTTATCTGACCATGGCCGATTTAGACAAACCTCTGATTGATTTCCTGCCAGACGTGGACCGAACAAACCTTGCGCAAGGCGCGGAGAGACTCACGCTCCATATGGCGTTGACCATGCAGGGCGGGCTCAGCATCAGTGACGAAAAATGGGAAGAGCTTCAGGAAAATCCAGCTCAGCTGCAGGGCCAAGGTCTGGTCCAAACCCTTCTGGAACATACGGGGCCAATTACCGCAGAATCTCAGACTTACCTCTATGGCAACTTCAACCCAATAATGGTGATGGCAGTCATTGACGCTGTCGTGCCGGGCACCGCTCAGGATTTCCTCAAAACCGAAATTCTCGATCAATTGGGTGTTACCAATTACACTTGGCAAGATCACGTCAGCGGCTTGCCGCAAGCGGGCTGGATGGTGAGCATCACATCGCGCGATATGCTCAAATTGGGCAGCGTGGTCCTCAATGACGGTCAATGGAATGGCGAACAATTTGTCTCAGCAGAATATCTCGCCAGAGCGACCAGTGGGCTTGTTAAACCTACTCAAGATTGGATGCCCGAGACTTACCGCTACGGCTATTTTTGGTATCAAACGCCCATCGCAGTTGATGACAAAAGCTATAGTGCCGCATTTGCTTGGGGCGGCGGCGGACAGCGCATTATAGTGGTTGACGAACTCGACCTAGTTATAGCGATCACCGGTCACGACGGGGATGATCAAATTATGGACCAAATATCAAATATCATCCTACCGGCGTTTGCTGAATAATTGTGAGCGGAGTCAGCCTCAACCTCAGCTTTAAGGATGGCAGCGTCCGTCTTTGGGCCGTCAGTTGACCGGTGGATCGTCGCAGTTGCCCAATTGCTCACCACCAGCGAATGCGGTCCTCACAAATGGAATCGAGTCTCTAGGCGAAAAGGGCACCACCTCGCGATGATTGAGCTCAGGATAGAAGAACGAGGTAACTTTCGTCCCTGCTGCACACAGATCATTTGCCAAAGCCGCTTGCATGCGCGGGGGTGTATCTCTGTCCAAGCCGCCAGTGCCAAGGAACACGGGCGCCGCAATGTTCAGCGTGGGGTAGCCCATCAGCTCAAAACCTTGCCGCATGGGCTCGCTGGGTGAAGGCGCGAAACTCTTCCTGCGGGTCAATTGCGCTTCAGAAACCATGGTCTGGATCTCGGCATAGCACGTATCGCTTACTCTGCTCGCGATCGGCCACGCTTCTTGCGTGGCCCGGCAGTGCGTACGAATATCGGTGAGGCGCGAATGGTACCGGAATAGCAAGTCTCAGCGGCTTCAGAAAGAATTACCACTATCGGTGTAGGTTTGTTGGCATGAAGAAAACTGCCCATTGCTTCCTGAGCCTATCACTTGTCTTGGCACTTGGCGCGTGTGCGCCTGCTCCAGAAACCCTCTTTGCCGAAGGCGAGGCCGCCTTTCAGGCACACGACTACCGTACCGCTCGGATCCAAATAGCAGCAGGGCTACAACAGCAGCCCAACAATCCTGAAATGCAAGTGCTTCTGGTCCGCAGCTTTCTCAAGCTTGGCGACGGCGAAAGGGCCAATTTGAGCATTCAGGATATGCCCCCTGAATTGCGCGCACAGGAACTCGTCAAGCTTTTGCAAGCCGAAGCGGATGTCTTGCGGGGGCAGTTTGATTCCGCGCTTGTTGTGTTGAATGATTTAGATAGCGCCTCCGCCGACCGGCTTCGGGCGCTTGCTCATATCGGCAAAGGCGACATTGCAAGCGCTGAGGAAAGCCTCGAGGCTGGAATGAACCGTGAGGACACCTCCGCACAGCTTCTTGCAACTTATGCCCGTTTTGAATTCGAGCGCGGCAAATGGAATCGGGCTGACGAGCTCTCAGCCGATGCGCTGGAGGTGGAGCCGCAGCTCATCGATGGGATATTGGTCCGGGCTGAGCTTCTCGAACGCCGCAACGAGCTGCCGGATAGCCTTGCCGCTTTCCAAAGTGCGCTGCGCATTCATCCATCCAACTTCGAGGCGCAGCTCGGAAACGCTCGGGTGCTGGCCGCAATGGGCATGGGGGAGCAGGCGCTCGAAATCGCAAAAGATATGCAAAGCGAAGCACCTAACTCGGTTGCGGTGGCAACGGTTCGCGCTGGCGTGGCCGCTCAGGAGGATGACTGGGAGACCGTCCGCTCTATCCTTCAATCCTTCGAGAACGACCTGGCCGCACAGCCCGACGCCGCTATTCACTATGCCGAGGCGCTGATCGAGCTAGGCTTGCCAGGACAGGCCGTGATCTATCTTGCCCCGCAATTCGAGCGGCAACCGAGTTGGCGGACCCTCAGAGTGCTTTATGCACGCGCATTGAGCGAAAACGGAGAACCCCAAGAAGCTTTTGAGATCATGCGCCCGCTGGCTGAGCGACCCGATGCAGCTCCTGAAGAGTTGCGGCTTGCTACAAGGATAGCAGAGGACGCTGGCGACCCCGATGCTGCACGGTTCAACCAGCGGATCGGGACCCCTACGCCCGAATGGGTAGGCGGACAGATCGCTCAGGCTGACAGGGCGTTGCGAAATCGTCAGTGGGTGCAGGCGGAAGAAGCCTACCTCGAAATTATAGAACGGCTCGGCTCTAACAATGCCATGGTCCTCAACAATCTCGCATTCGTACAGGGTGAACTGGGTAAGCAGAATGAGGCTCTCGCAAGCGCGCTCGCCGCTGTCGAACTGGCTCCCTCGAATGCCTCAATACTCGACACGGCTGGCTCGTTGCTTGTTGCCAACGGGCAGCGAGAACGCGGTATCGAAATGCTTCGCAAGGCGGCGACAATCGCCCCAGACAATCAAACGATCAAACGCCACCTCGCAGAAGCCGGTGCCACCTGAATGGTACTTAAATAGACTAAGGGCGAGACCATCGGCCCCGCCCCTTAGATGAAAATAGTTTTGGTGCTGCGGGATTAGCCGAAGGCCAGGCCGTGTGCCTCGCTATTGCTGCGAAGTTTGGCTTTGCGAAGGCGCGGAAAGAAGAGCCCAAGCAGGGCCATCGCGAAGATCAACAGCATACCGGGAGCGGGAACGTCTGTGCCACCGCTCGAACTGGAACTGGAGGTTTGGCGTCCGCTCGCCGATGTCACGCCGTCAATCCCATCGATCGACTGGTAGCGCACGAAAAAGTCATCGAGTGTCAATGCGGCAATGGCACCGCCAAAATCCAAGGAAAGGGTCCCTGTGCCGATCTCGTCTTCAAATACGCCGCCCGAGCCGCCTCCGGCGCAGCTGTTCGTATCCGCTCCCAAGAAACAAACATCGACCCGGCCGATACCGTTCGGATAGTTTCTATCGAGATTGCTGAAGTTGAATGTGCCGGTGCTGTCCGCTCCGACGATTTCAGGATCTGTGTTGAATGCAAAGCTTGAAACGCGAGAGGACACAGTATCGTCACTCGCCCCTGTGTTTGTCAGCGAATAATCGAAATTGTATACGCCATTCACGATGCTGTTGAGCGTCAGTTCAAGTTGGCTTGAAAGACCATCAATCGAAAGGCCGCTATCGACGAATCCGTCGAAGCTGATGGTGTGGCTTTCGCCAATCGAGCCACCGTCCAAAAGAATGGGCTCGGCTGCTGCAGGCGAAGCGATGACCAAACCAATGGAGGCAACGACTGCCGCTAGTGTTTGCTTTGTCGATTTCATTATCTTACCCTCAATGCACATTTTGAACCGGTCATTTGCCAGAGGGTTTCTTGGTTGGATATGGCCGTGAACGCAGTGTCTCTAATTGGCACGCGAAGTGCGGTGGAGGTGCTGTCAGTCTAATCGCAACTAGTCTCTGAACCGCGCAGCTATCCCTTACCCGATGTGAGTTCAGGCCATAAGGTTTTGCCACTCAGCCAAGGCGACTGAGCGGGAGGTCTTGTAGGTTTCGCGATCGACTAGGTGACGTTGGGAGTTGAAGTGGTTGTGGACGTTGGCGTGGACGGAAGCGAACTTCTGTAGCGATTTCATCTGTCGGAACCTGAGCATCGCTCGCTCTCGTCGACGGAACGGTAAATGGCTGTTCTCCGCCCTATTGTTGGCCCAGCGCCCCACCTCCTGTTTGCCGGTGTTACCAAGCTCTCGCATCGCAGCTTTGTACGAGGTGAGACCATCGGTGATAATCTCAGCGGGTGAACCGTGGCGCTTGAGCGCCTTCTTCATGAACCGCAGCGCGGCCTTCTTGTCTCGTGTCTTGGTGACATAGCTCTCGAGGATCTCGCCCTCTTGGTCGACTGCTCGCCACAGGTAATGCAGCTCGCCGTTGATCTTCACATAGACCTCGTCGAGGTGCCATTTCCACTGCCGGAAACCGCGCATCCTGCTTACCCGCTGGCGCTGGACATCGGCTGCGAAAAGCGGACCGAACCGGTTCCACCAATGCCGCACCGTCTCGTGGCAAATATCAATCCCGCGCTCAGCCAGCAGGTCCTCGACGTTTCGCAGCGAAAGAGGAAAGCGGACGTACATCATCACAACTAGGCGGATGATCTCTGGTGATGAGTTGAAATAACGAAACGGGCTGGCTGGTTTGCGAGGTCTGGGCATCGCTCCGCCCTACCCGATCAGGCGCGTTCCGCTAACCGGTGCATTTGCTCTGACAGTGCACGCGCGGCCGCGTTTTTCGATCTCAATCTGGCGCATAGCGACCCGCGGTTATTATAGCTGCGCCGATTGGAAATAAGTTGCGATTAGACTGACAGCATCGGTCCATGACGATAGGTCCAAGCAATGAATCGGCTTGTCTTCTGCCCTTGCGCCATCTCTACCACTTTGAACTCGGCAACCCCCGCTTTCTTCAGCACTCTGGAGAGTGGCTGCAGGTTGTCTTTTTTGGACACCAAAGAGGAAAACCACAGGCATTGATCGGCAAAATCCACGCTCTGCTCAATCATTCTGGCTATGAAACCGATCTCGCCGCCGGGGCACCATAGTTCGGTATTCTGACCCCCAAAGTTGAGCTTCTTCGAGTGTCCTTTGGCCAAGTTCCGCCACTTGCGCCTGGTGCCCTTCTCAGCCAGTTCAAGGGAAGCATGAAATGGCGGATTACACATGGTGACATGGAAGATATCACTCGGTTCGATCACGCCGTCGAAGATATCCGCCGGATTGTCCTGATGTCTGAGCCGTACATTCAACCCGTTGCGCTGAGAAATCTGCTGCGCCGATTTAATCGCGCGCGGATCGATATCGACACCCGTGAAGCTCCAGCCATATTCCCGCTGCCCGGTCAAAGGATATACTAGACTGGCACCAGTCCCGATATCTAGCACTTGAATATCTGGTCCGCGCGGGATCTTTTGGCCATTACACTCGGCAAGCAGGTCCGCCAGATAGTGGATGTAATCGACCCGCCCGGGGATCGGAGGACATAGGTAGCTGGCGGGTATATCCCAGAAATCGATTTCGTAATGCGTGCTCAGAAGTGCTCGGTTCAGCATGCGGACTGCCTGCACATTCTGGAAATCAATCGTTGTCCGACCGCGCGGGTTTTGGATCGTAAAGGCCTCCAGTTCAGGTGATTGCTCAATCAAACGTTCAAAGTCATACCCCTCCCGGTGTTGATTACGTGAGTGCAACATGGGTTTGATAGCCATGGAAAACCTTCTTACATATCGGTTTGGACGGCGCGTCCAACAGGGAGGCGACCTTAGATTATTAGGTGCTGTCGGAGCAAACGAACCCAACTGAGGTTTGAGGTGGCTGAGGTCATCCGGCTCGTTGTGATGCTGTATGTTGGATTTCTGCTGAGCTTACGAAACGTTGAAGTTCTTCTGTCAGAACGTGGCCCACAAATTACCTTTGGAGAACCCTGTCGCTGAATGACTGAAATTGGGCCGAGAGCGGAACGTCCGCTCTTGGTTGACTGACCCTTAGAAGCGGACTGTCGGCTAACGACCCATTTGCCGACGCAAATCTTAACCCTTGCCGCAAAGGATTGGATGTTCTCGCGGATGTTCGTGAACGTGGTCGTCTAACAGAGCCTGATGTCATCGCGCCGCCATAAGGTTCGCATCTTTGACATCGCCTCTCGCCTATCTCTCCTTCACTCCCAAATACACTTGCAAACAGATAGGTGACCAGTATGCCAATTCCCTAGGGACTGGGATATTGGATCACAAAAATACAATGGCTCGCGCGCATGCTGAGTTGAGAGGGGCTTTGTTCGGAGAATTCCGGTTACGAAGCCGCGCGGGCGGCACGGTAGAGCTTAAGAACCGCCGCGCGGCGTTGGTGTTGGCGATCCTGTTTTTACAATCAGACCATTCGATAGACCGTGACGCCTTGGCCCGGTTGTTGTGGCATGATCGCTTTCCTGCGCAGGCCAAAGCGAGCTTGAGGCAATGCCTGCTCGATTTGCGTAAACATTTGGATGACCATGGGATTGGCGCGCTTACCATCGCCCGAAACGAGGTCTCGCTCCTGACGAATAACCTGAGCAGCGACATTACTGACCTTGAAACAGCGCTGAGCGAAGGCGAGTGGGATCGAGGGATCGAGCACTTGCTTGCGATTGGCAATCTGATGTTGCTGCAAGGCGTTTCGCTCAACCCTGCGTTCGACGCTTGGCTTGCCGCGCGCCGGGAGCATATTGACGCGCGGATCAAATCGGCAGTGGCGGCTGCGATGGATCGCGCCGACGCGGCCATACAAGAACGTTTGTTAGAGGCGTCGAAGGCACGCTTTCCGATGCTTAAAGCTACCGCGCCTGCACAGAAACAAACCGTCATCGCTGTGCTGCCGTTTGGTGAAGACGGGAATCTCGTAGATGGATTGCACCTCGCCGACGGCGTGATCGATGAACTGTCCTCCCGCCTCAGCAGCATCGCAGGGATAGCATTGGTTGGTCGCACTTCGATCGCAAAAGTCACCAATGAAAACGGGACGCTGCCCCAAATGGCCGCAGCGCTTGGTGCCTCCCATATGGTCGAGGGGAACGTACGGCGCAGGCATGACAAGTTGGAAGTGCGGGTTGCTCTGATCGAAGGGAAATCGGGTACAGAATTGTGGTCGGACGTGGTCATCGGTTCCGTCTCCGAGTTTTTCGACGGGCGCAAAGTGATCGGCTCGAACGTTATCGCTTCGATTGGCAAAGCATTAGGCATCTCGATTGCACTGGCACCAAGTCGCCGAATGACCGCAGATCGCGAAGCCTATACCCTCTATCTTCAGGGCAGCGCATTGGGACAACGAATTGGGGTCGAGGGCGCGCATGCAAGCGCTATTGATCTGCTGGAGAAGGCGCTGGTGCTTGATCCCGAATTTGCCGAATGTTGGACCGCATTGGCCGATGCGCACATTATGGCTGCTGCGATCACACCCAGTCTTCAGCGGATTGAGCAATCGACCAAAGGTGCAGCGTGCGCCGAGCGCGCTATTGCTCTCGATCCAGGTCAAGGTCACGCTTTTTCGGTGATGGGGGTCCACGAATGGACCCAATTCAATCCCGCACGTGCACTTGAATTGTCGTTAGAGGCGTATTCGCGCGATCCAAACAGTTCGAACGTTGCCTCTCGGCTTGGATCCTGCCTTTTGTATCTTGGAAAGACCAAGGAGGCCTTGCCATATGTCGAGGAAGCCGTGGACCGCGATCCGATCTATTGGCGCAATTTGGTGATGCTGACATCGGCCTATCTAAGCCTTGGTGAGCTCGAAAAGGCCCGCATTACCGCCCAGAGGATGGTTGATATGGGCGGGCCGGGCATGTGGCTGGCAATTGCACAGATGGCGTTGGGCGATCATGAAGCCGCCGTAAAAAGCCACTTTGACTGCCGAATTTTGCTCGACACTCTCTTTATGCGCCCTCCTGGGGTGCCCAAGATGGATGATGCGGCAAGGGATGCCTATTTCAGTTTCGCTGCGCGCGGTATTTTCAGCGGCAAGGACGAGGATCGCGCCGCCTATAGCCAGCTGCTCTACGGCCTGCACGCCACCATGTCAGACCCTTACGATTCTAGCATCGTCTTTCCAGCGATTTGGATGGGGCAAAGTGATTTGATGATGAAGATCTATTCCGAGCGGATCCACCCAGCCAACATGTTTGGTTTGATGACTTTGTGGATTGATATCGATCCGATCAACCGAACCATCCGGCACCCAGAATTCATGACCTTCGCGGAAAAGATTGGCATGGTCGAGGCGTGGAATCGGTTTGGCTGGCCCGACCTCATCACATCGGACCCCCGCTTGTCCTGAGTGTCGCATGATTGCCGCTCAATTGGTCTGAACAGCCACTAATTGACGTTTTTTTGACGCTCCGACCCGTTGACGATCAAGGCAGTGCTAAGGCATTCCCGGCGCAACGGGGAAATATAAAAATTGCCGTTTTATGAGGGCCTTGTGAACGCGTGTTCACTGGGCAAGGGTAGCGCTTTGCCTGCTCCTCACGTGGGTCGCACCACACCTGATTGGGACGCGTGCCTTTTGGCGCGGTCATCAATTGCGACAAAACGAATGGGGAATCCAATGAACACCTTCAAGACACTAATGACGGCTGCCGCTTTGGCAGTGACACTGCCTTTCGCCACATCAGCGGCTGCGCAAGAATTTCCGTTGGAAGCTGGCGAGTATACGGAAGTCAGCGGTATCTTTGTGAATGACGGGGCCGAATTCCAATACGCGCAGCATCTGGCCGATAATTGGGCGCGCTTTCAGGAATACGCAAAGACGCAAGGCTGGATCACAGACTATGAAATTCTGATCAACGTTAATCCGCGTGAAGGCGAACCGCACATCTATCTTACGACAACATTTTCTGCGTTTGCCGACAAGGCCGAGCAGGAAAGTCGTAACGCGCAGATGAATGAATTTGCCGAACGAAGCGTCCAACAAATGATTTCAGAATCGGGCGACCGCGCGGAATACCGCACAGTGGTCAGCTCAATGCTGCTTCAAGAGTACACACCGCGCTAATTCCGCAGTGTCCTTAAGCCCGGCGGATGCTCACCAGTCCCGAGTATCCGCCGGCCTTTTTAGCAACAATCAAGAGATCACATGACCCAGTCAGTGGCTGCGGCGCCAGCGCCTGTGCGCACAGAAAATATTCCAGCACTCACGGCAAGCAAGCCAGCGCGCTTTGCGACGATCATGGTGCTTTATTTCCTGCAAGGTGTGCCCGTCGGATTGACGACTGTCGCTCTGACCGCTTGGCTTGCAGCGCAAGGCGCCACGCCGGTCGAAATTGGGGCATTTGTCGCATTTGCGCTGCTCCCTTGGTCGTCAAAGCTCTTCAACGGATTGTTGATGGATCGTTTCACCTTCAAGCCAATGGGCCGGAGGCGGAGTTGGATCCTTGTTGCGCAGGGCCTGATGATGGCGACGCTGTTGGTCATGGCGATACTTTCGCCAACGGCCAATGATATCGCGCTGCTGTCGGGCTTGTGCTTTGTCTTAAATCTATGCGCCGCGTTCAACGATGTGGCGGTCGATGGGTTGGCGGTGGACATTGTTCCGAACGCCGAACGCACCGCCATCAACAGCGTCATGTTTGCGAGCCAATCGGCGGGAATTGCGGCGAGTAGCGTGGTTGCCGGCAGCCTGCTGATGTCAGGCGATGTCACGACAACCGCGCTGGTTTTGGCGGGCCTTGTCGGAGTGGCGAGCGTTTTTGTTGGCCTCTTTCGAGAACGCCCCGGCGAACGTCTGATGCCGTGGTCCACAGGCACCGCCTCCCCCGAATGTCTAGAGCGTCAACAGGATGCATTCTGGCCCATCATTAGTCGCGTCGGCCGGTCGCTAGCCAATCGTTATGTTCTGCTTTTCCTTGCAGGTTTGGCGTTCGTCCAAGCGCCCTTTGCGTTCGCTGACTCTGTTTCCCCTACCTTGGCAGTGCAACACTTGGATTGGGACAGCGATGTCTATTCCAATTTTCGAGGGCTTCTCAATCTGATTGCGGCAGGTGTGGCCTTAATACTGCCTGTCCCGCTGGTTCTGTGGCTCGGCCTTTCCAGAGCGGTAATCGTGCAAGTGGCCGCCGTGGCGATCCTTTCCGCTGCCGCCGGCCTGACTTTGCAGAATTGGCAGGGGGACACCGCGTTCATGATCTACGAAGGGGCGATTTACGCCCTATCGCTTTCCAGCCTGATCACTTTGATCACGTGGGCGATGCGCATTTGCAATCCAGCTGTCGCCGCAACGCAATTTGCATTGTTTATGGCCAGCGCAAATTTCGCGCGCTCCATCTACTCAGCGAATTCCGGCCTTGTGATTGAGGTGGGCGGCTATTCTGCGACCTATCTCATCATGAGCGTAACCAGCTTGATCGGGTTGCTGCTGTGCCTGCTCGCCCGCGTTGGCGATGAAAAATTGGTCACCAATCATGAGGACTGATTGCGGACACAAAAGGCAAGCGCAGATCGCTGTGACAGGTGGCCCCCACTTCCCCGACAAAGGATCTTGAGCAATGACAAGTATCGCCGCTGAATGGCGCGAAACGCGAGAGCTGCCCGCCTTCGCGGACCACTCGAAACTGCGCCTTTTGCTCGGTACATTGCTCTATTTGGCACAGGGGTTCCCTCAAGGAATCTTCTTCGCGGCCATCCCCACGTGGCTTGCGGCAAACGGTCAATCAACTGCGGTCGTCGCATCCGCTACCGCAGCCGCAGCTCTGCCTTGGAGCGTGAAATTCCTCGCTGGCCTATTTATCGATCGTTACACGTGGCGCCCGATGGGGCGGCGACGCCCTTGGCTAATCGGTTCGCAAACGGCCATCGTGGTCACGTTGATCATTGCCGCATTGATTGCTCCTTCGCCAAGCGACACGGCCATTGTGATCGGTCTGGTCCTGACCCTGTCTATTCTGACGGCGGTGCAGGATGTTGCCCTCGACGCATTGGTCGTTGATCTCACGCCAGAAGCGGAAATGGGCCGGATGAATGGCTTTATGTTCGGAGGTAAAGTCTTCGGCATCGCCGGAGGGACTGCGATAACCAGCTATTTGTTACAGTATTACGGTTTTTCCATCGCGATGATTGGCATGATCGCATTCTTCACGCTGCCAGCGCTTTCCGTGGTGCTAATACGTGAGCGCAAGGGCGAAAAAATGCTCCCGTGGACCCAAGGAACCGTCGCGCAGGGGGGCGTTTCTCATCGGGATTGGCTGTCCATTCTGGTGGCCGCGCTGAAAAGCCTTTTTCGACGTGAAACCCTCTTGGTCGGACTGCTGTTGATGACTTATGGCGTTCATCAAAATCTAAATGACACCACCGACAGCCTTTTCGCAATCCGGCAAATGGGTTGGTCGCAGTCGCAATTTGGTTCGATGCTCGCCTTTGGAAATGTCGTGATGGGTGTCTTTTGCCTTACTGTTGGAGGCTGGTTCGTGGATCGCTTTGGGCCGGGGCCGATCGCCTTCTGGTCAGGCGCGGCGGCTCTGCCGATCATGGCGGGGTACATGCTTGACGAGGCGCTGTGGCAATCGGACGAGCTGTATATGGCCTGGTACTTTACGAAGAATGTGCCGCTTTTCCTGTTCTACCTTGCAAATTTGGTGCTCGCGATGCGCGTCACGCCAACCGCAACTGCGGCTACGTCGCTGTCCGTTCTCTTGTCTCTGGGAACAATGGGTTTCGTGATTGCATCGGCTATCCTGCCTACGCTGGAGGCGATAGGGGGGTATCAAGCGATGTTTGGTGCAAGCGCTGGACTGGGGTTTGTCGCCGGTTCGATCTCACTGTTGCTCAGCGAAAAGGTCAGGCAAGCACATAAATTAGCAGACGCAAGCGACTCCGATTGAGTTAAAACTGAACCAGCGCGACGCAGTTTACCTTTCGTCCGCTTCCCACCCGATAAGCTGCCGCTGAGAGGTCATGTCGTGCGTTCTCATTGCTGACTGGCTGCTAGTTAGGTTTTGACGCTGAGAGCAGCCTGACTGCCAACGACCCAGAAACAGCCGTTCGAAAGGCCCCCTGTCTGTCCGCCCCGCGTCGTGGGGCAGGGTTACATGATCGATT
>CANNCL010000006.1 GCA_947503155.1 uncultured Erythrobacter sp.
AACGACCCAGAAACAGCCGTTCGAAAGGCCCCCTGTCTGTCCGCCCCGCGTCGTGGGGCAGGGTTACATGATCGATTGCCCGAAAAGCTGAGCAAGCGCTTAGTCGGCCGGACGAACTAGCTTCGGCCATTCGATCTTGCTGGCGCTGCCGGTGCCAAAGTACACGATGTTGGTCGCGATTGCCGTTTCGCTTGACGTGTATGGGGACGCCTGCATGTTCAGGTTGCGAGAATAACTGGGAAAATTGCTGGAGGAGACATGCACCTTGATCGTGTGCCCTTCTTCAATCCTACGGCTCAACAAGATGGGTGGCAGCTCGACATCATACCGTTCACCCAAGGACATGAATGTGGCGCTTTGGGTTCCATCACGATAGCGCATGCGCACGATGGTGTCGCCGATGTTGAATGCACGACCATCAGGATAAACATCCATGATTTTCACCGTGAAATCAGTGTCAGGCCGATCCGAAGAAACGGTAAGAAATATTCGCGCATAGCCAAGCAAGTCGAGGGGCGCTGTCACTGGCTCCGACTCAAACACCAATACGTCCTGTCGCGCCTCAAGAGATGACTGATCGAAACTCCCGAACTGATGGTCGGTCCCTGTCCCTCCAATTCCGCCGCCCATACTGGGCACTGGATCGGCTGGATTGTACACAAAGCTTTGCTCCTCGGGCAGATCCGAGGAAGAATTTCCGGTCCCGAAACCTCCGTCTTTCTTCAAGGTCCAAATAGCGCCTTCGCCAATGGTCAGGGCATTCGTCGGCTGCCATGTGCCATCCGCCAGATACGATCGTATGCCTGTAAAGACGGGTTCACCACCGGCATCCGGAAGCACCGGCATCCAAGCATTGAGCCAGGCAACAATCTCGTCTTCAAAGGAGAAGCGTGCATCTCCCAACGGGAGATCGCCGACCTTCCAGTCTTCGGTCTCATGCCCAAACGTACAATGCCCTCCTTGGGTCAACCTAAGGCTCTGATTATCCTTCCCATTGCGAAGATTATCCTGACGGGTCTTTTCAAAGAAGGCGACCGTCGATCGCGCTGAGATATCGTATATTGCCTCCGCCCAGTAACCCGGGATCGAGATTGAATCTTCGTTGGTGACACGATTTTTTGACCAGTCCGGATGGCTGGGGCCACGCATGAGATATTCGGCGACTTCATTACGCGGCGCGTTCAACTGGTCCATGATCTCAATCATTGGCAAATGCATGCGTGTCTCGTCATATCGTTCGTCGGGAGTGTCCCATCCTTTGTTCTGGATCGTAGTCATCGCCAATTGACGCTTGCGATCGTCGTCACTCAACCCAGCGGGCAATTGCGGCCAATCCTGATGCATCGCTTCATAGAAGTAATCGAGCCAGCCCTGCTGCCAAACACCGCCTAGCCAAAAATTGCCCTGCTCTTTGAAGGGGCCAGCCTCGGCTACTCCCACGCC
>CANNCL010000007.1 GCA_947503155.1 uncultured Erythrobacter sp.
ACATCCTAACAGGCGGTCTTGGCGACGATACGATTGACGGCGGCAGCAATATCGACACGGCTGTGGTTAGCGGATTGAGCTCTGCTTACACGGTCACGCAAACTTCGAGCGGCGTGTTTCAGGTGACGGGTGCGGACGGCACGGACACGCTTACCGGTGTTGAGTTTCTGCAATTTGATGATGAGATGATGCGTCTGTTGCCCGGCCAAGGTGTTTCGGTGAATTTCGACACGTCTGATGTGTCTTCGTATCAAGATGCTCTGGGCGCCCTTCGCGATTTTGACGGCAACGCATTGGGCGGCGATGGTTCGTGGCTGCGCATTGGCGAAGCTGATGTGAACGGCGACGGTGATATTGATCAGATCCTCGTCAACCAAGCGATTGGGCGCTTTGCGACCGTTGGCACTGCGCCAGATGGCCTGGTATATTTTGACGATCACAGCTGGGCTGGTGAAACCCGCGTTGCTGGCATTTATATCGATCCGCTGGTTGAAAGCGGCGATGTGGTCGCAGGCAGCGACAATGACAGCCAGCGCCGTTTCCAAAACGATCTTGAGATCGAAAACATCAACCGTGTTCTGGGTTCAGACGACTATGATAGCGACGGCATCCAAGAAGTGTTCTTCGCGCTGACCGATGGCACCGCTTATCTGCGGGCGCTGATGCATGAGGACGGCAATATCCGCTATGCGAATTATCAAAGCGAACAAGAGGTGATCGATTACCTTACCGCCAATGGCTATGATGAAAGCACCTTTGGCGATTGGTTCGGGAACAGTGCAAACGCGCAGCCGGACGATAAAGAATCGACCGCAGAAGTGTCACGGACACAGGGCAAAGATGAACTCTCTGAACTCTCTGAGGTCGCGGGCAATCCAGCGCCGATCCATGACGGCCTAGAGACGATCTACGCGCTGCAATTCGGCGACTT